>CBDCWM010000001.1:0-42989 GCA_965223375.1 Candidatus Rariloculaceae bacterium | reverse complement strand
AACAATCACCGGCCAGGGCGGGAGTTGCATCATTAATGGCGCGTCAAACGATCTCGGCTTCTTCGGACGGTTCGTCGAACTCGATCTAACCCGCTGTGGCGGCCCCGATGGTCTCTATACCGGCTTCGGGATCACAACACTCGAGGTCGGCATTGTCGGCAAGACCGGGGAGCAGATATTCGCCTTCGGCGTATCACAGGGCCCCAACTGGCAAGGCGGCTACGCGGTTCGTTAAGCTAGGCTGCCCGCCTCCCCCACGATCCCGGCGACCGCCCCGTGGTCGTCGCGCTCGAGATCGACCACGAGAACGACGTCTCAACCCAATCGCCGTTAGGATCGGTGGCTCGAATCGTTGTCGTGTAGCTTCCCGCTGTCGGCGTGCCGGTGACAATCCCGGTCGCGGACGCAATCGACAGACCAGTAGGCAACCCTGTCGCTGTGTATGTCAGCGACCCTTGAGCGTTTCGCTTGAAAAAGTGCTTCGCCGCCTCGATCGTCGATATCGCCGTCGACGTTTCGAGGTTGACCGGATCGATTCCCACCCGAATGACGACGTTCGAAATGCCCGGATCCGCATTGACTAACACGGGTATCGAATCCGACAGGCCAAACTCATCGCCCGGCGTCTGGTTGACGACGTGCAAGTACAGCAGTCCTGGCGACAGCGTCGAAAGTACGATTTCCTTAATCTCGAGCGCCGTATCTGAATTGCTGTTCAGCACCAACGAGTCGCCGGACGTCGCGATATCAGTAGCAGCGAGATAGACGAGTGGCTCGGTCGTACCGAACCCGGACCCGGCGATTCCGACCCGCTGCTGCTTTTCATACAGGATTTCGAAAAAGTCGGCTGCAGTGATCGCCGGACCATTGCCGACCGCGCCAGTTCGATCCGTCACCGTCGGGCCGTTACCTGATCCCCACGAAACGCCCGTCAGCGTCAGCGTCGCACCGTTGTCACCAATATCAACGAGAGTATCGTCAATCCCGTAGAAACTCGTCCCGTAGGTTTGGGCGAGCATATCAAACTCGTTCAGCGGGTCGGTTGCGATGTCTTGAAGGGCGGACTCCGATAGCTGCGTACCCTTCAGCGCGAACATCAGGCAAACGAGACCGTCGAGGTTCGCAGCCTCTGCCGTGCCGTTGTAGGCTGCGCCGAAATAGGTCCACTGAGGTTCAGAGTGCGAGAACGACGAGGTAGTCGACTGAGTCGTGGAGCCTATCGTCGTCCCCGTCGCGACGTCGATGACCCACAGCGTCACGTTCTGAGAGCCGTCGCACGTCTCGACGATCAACAGCCAGTCAGTCGTTGCGCCGGATACGTCTCCGATGCTCGACGCGTTCTGATAGAGATCGATCTGATTCGCGGAGTCGTCGAAGCGAGCGCCGGTATTCGGGCCGTGGTTCGACTGCCGGCGCGACTCGACGATTGTGCCGTCGGCTCCAGGAGCCAGGGTATTCAGTTTCAGAAAGCAGCCGCGGGTCCAAACCGTATTGGTCCGGAAGTGCCCGAAGTCAATCTGCGCGCGGCCGCTGACCCCGTCAAATGACAGCGCGTCTAGAACGGTCGCCATCTAGCCGTGATCCCTCGCGAGTCTCAGTAGGTCGTTCGTTGCTTCCCGAAGCGCAACGCTCTCCTTGCCCGGAACGATGACGCGTGTAGCGAAATAGAACTCTTCCGACTCAGCGTCGACCACCGCAATCAGGATGTACTTTTCGATCGGCACGTACTCGTGCCCGCTCGCCTCGGCCTCCGCTTTGCGCCGCTCGTTGTCGTCCCGAACCTCGGCTTTCTTGGCCTCGCCCCACGCCCTGAGTCCACCATTCATCGCCTTCGCCATGAGCCACTCCTACTGCTCGCTGTATCCGCGACTCGGCACGTTGCCGGCCGACGTCGTTCGGAGGTTGACCGACTGGCCACTGCTCCGCGTGAATCCGGCCGACATCGTCAACGTGTTCGTCGCGTAATTGACGGCCGTATAGGTCCGGTTCGTGCCGTTCACATTCGCCTGGTACTGCTGAAACGCGCCTGATTCCGCATCGCCGTCCTCCGGATTCGGGAACCACCGCGCATCGTCAACGACCAGCGACGTGCCTGAGCCGGAATCGCTGGACGCGACCGCCGTCAGGTTGACGCCATTCTCGAGCGAGTCGGTGTTCGTGCCCGCGAGCGCGAGCTCCGTCGCGAGGTCGGTCGGGTCCGCCGGCGTGCCGGCTGCCGGCAGAGAATCGAGGTCGGCGTCGGTCGTCAGCGTAATGTTCGAGAACACGCTCCCGTGGCTGGCTAGCGCCGTCGTGACGCTGATGATTCCAGGGCCACCGCCACCGGCAAGCCGCACCTCGAGATCGGCGAAGGTGCGAGACGCCATCTCGATCGTGTGTCCGTCGACCGATGTGAGCTGATCGGACCACGTACCGGTCAGGAACACGAAGTCGAGCCAGCGATCAGCCGCCGTGCCTGGCTCGATCCAGATGCAGTTCTTGAGCTCGCAGGTGCCGAGCGGGTTGTTGCCGGAACCGTAGTCCCGCATCTCCCAGCCGGGCCCGGACGACGTCTCGAACACACAATGCCCGATCCGAAGCCCCTCCGCGTAGTTGCTCCACGACGCGCAGGCCGACTGAATGTGCCCGTAATCTGGCTCGCGGAAGTAGGTGTTCAGGATGACATTGTCGCGTCCCTCGAGCTTTGTGCTGCGCTGGTCGGTCTGGTCGGCCGACTCGCCGCAGCCTTCGAGCGCGCAGTCGTACATGAAGCAGTTCTGAGAGTTGCGCGTCGCGAAGCTCGGTCCACGGTTGCCGTCCGGAACAGACGCGGAGAACGTCGGAACGAAGCCTCCCCATATCCCGTTATAGGAGTTCAGGCGAGTCGTCATCGATCCAGCTCGGCAAATGCCGCACGAGTGGCCGCCGCGGTTGATCCCGAGACCCAGACTGCCGCCGTCGACGATGAGACGGCCGGAACCCAGCATCACGTACGTGTCAGCGCGGTCCGCTCCGTCCGTATAGAAGGGCGTCCCAACCTGCTCGGAACTAAGCCTCAGTCGCAGGGTCCCGGACTGCCGGCAGGTAACGCCGTTCCAATCTGACGTCCGCGTGACAAGAAATCCGACATCGCAGTTATTCCCGCCGTCGAACAGCGCGCCCTTCTTGATCTTCGCGACGGACTCCGGTGCGTCGCCCTTCTGGATCTCTCCCGGCGCGGTTCCGAAAGCGACCTCGCCGTCGACGACAAACCGCTGCGAATCGGACGTGTACTCGATATCGACGTACTGGATGCCCGCGTCGTAGATGATGCCGTGCTCCTGAGAGCCGGACGACGGCCCGAGAATGTTTACCTCTCCCACACCGTTCACGCGCCATTTGATCCGGTGCGTCGCGTCACCAGAGTTCTGGGGCCTGAGAACCTGACCGCGGTAATCGCCCGGTGTCACATGAATGATCATGTCGCCAGTCGTATCCTTTACGACCTGGTTGCCGCGCGTGATCGTCTTCCACTTCGACGAGATCGTCCCGTCGTTGGCGTCATCACCTGTCGCGTCATCGATATAGCGATTCGCTGCCGAAGACGGCGTGTCGCCGACAGCAAAGTCGATACCAATCGACGCTGCATTGCTGCTCCCGTCCGTCGCCGTCACGGTGCCGGTATAGCTAGCGGCAAGGTCGTTGGAGTTCGGCGTACCGTCGATGTCCCCTGTCGACGAGTTGATCGACAATCCGGTGCCGGCCGGAAAGTTAGTCAGCGAGAACGTCAGCGCGTCCGACTCCTCGGCGTCTGTGAAGTAGACCGAGGCGTCGAACGGCGTGATCGCGACGCCCGGCGCGTCCGTCTGGTCCGGGATAGTCGATACAAGCGTCGGCGCGCTCATGCTTGCGCCAACCTTGCCCGGCCGAGCCGGAGCTGAAAGTCGTCGGACGCGTTGTCACCGTCGACCTCGAACTCGACGTCGAACACGTCGGCGTCGGCCATGGCACCGGAGAGCACGTTCGAGAATGTCCACGTGTGCGTGTTCCAGTTGCCATCGGCCGTCAACGACGAGAACGCCGTCGTATCAATGACAGATCCCTCCGTGTCGGTGAGCCACGCTCGTTGATACTGGTCTCGACGATAGCCCTGCAGCGTGCAGCGGAAATCGGGCACACCTACAACAGTTCCCGTGATTCGATACTGAACGCGGACCGTGATCGTGTTGCCGGTCAGCAGCACAGGGAATCGGGTCGAGACGGTCTGTCGAACCAGTCCATCGATGTCGAACAGAATGCAATTCTTGTTGTCGAGACCGCCGCCAACCTCGAACGTTGACGGCTGCAGAGTTAGCCCGCCTACGGAACCTGAAATGCTGCGGAAGGTGTTCCAGAATTCTTCGTCATCAACCGTCGATATGCTCTGATCCTGAATCGCAACCTGACCGACGCTGTCGATCGGCCGATATCGGATGAACAGACTGTCAATCTCGGATACGCCGACGCCGGTCCAGTTAACACGGATGGCAGGGCGCATGTAGCGCGGTGCTGAATCGTCATCGGATGCCCGTCTGAGCAGCCAGGGAAACCGCGGCAAGTTGTTCCAGATCTCTGCCCCCGCCGCAGGCTGCACGTTGATCGTTGAGGCGTCCTCGTTAGTGCCAGCAACCCAAGTCATCGTTCGCTGCCACTCGTTGAGGGTCTGCTCGTCCTGTAGCAGACCAGAGACGAGCAATCGCCGGAACGACGTCTTACTCGTGGTGCCGAAATCGTTGATGATCGTCTCGCCGTCGGCCTTGACGCCGTAGAGGCCGATGTCGAGCGTCTGGTTGCCGTCGTCGGCCGTGATCGTTCGGAAGCGCGCCTCCATGCGATAGAGAGCACTTACCGCATCGAACGGGATGTTGTGCCGCCAAGCGAGAATTGCTGCACCAGAGATCCGGCACGCCCGACCGCCAGTCTCGCCGTTAAACGGGAACGTGATCGTCGGAGATCCCGAGACGATCTCCCAATCCTGCTCGAGATCCTCTTGGGTCGTGTAGGCGTCGAACGTCTCGGCGAAAATGTCCGACAACGAAATCGGCGCGATCGGCTGACCGCCGCCGGAGACTTTCGTGCCGGCGCCGTCATCCTTGTCCCAATCGGAAGCCCGAGAGCCTTTGATCGTGCGGAGCCAGATGTAATAGGTCTGCCGGGAAGGAAAGCCGACGATGAGCTCGGGGCCCCGGCCGGTGAACAACCGGATAGCATCGGTGCGGGCCGTCGTTATCGAGCCCCAAACCTCGACGCGGTCGTAATCGGCTTCGGGGATCGCCTGGACCGTGATCGTGATACCGATCTGATTGCCGACGATCTGTGTCCAGAACGGTTTCGGCGGCTTTTCCTTGACGCCCTCGAGCAACTGTCGCTCGGGACTGAGCCAGATAGCTTGCGAGTGCGACAGAAAATGATCCTCGCCACCGAGGCCTGCGCCTACGCCAGTCCCGGGAGTCGAGGAGAACTTCAGCTTCCCCGGCGCTTCCCATTCGCCCGGCGTGCCGGTCTGCGGGGTCGCTCCCTGAGAAGCGACGACGAAATCGGCGAAGTCGGGCGGCGCCTGGTCGAGCTGGTCGAACACGAGCAGAAACGCGCCGGGCGCGCCGCCCGCGCCGGCGCCGGCATGCACGTTCACGCCACCGGCCGCCACTGCGGCGCCCGGGGCATTGCCAGGAGCCCCGGAAACGTCGAGCTCGGCCGAAAGGCCCGTCGTGTAGCCGCGGCAGATCATTGCCAGGCCGCCGCCACCATCGCCGCCTGTGCCGCCGGTAGCGATGACGAGCCCCCCCGAATCGACAACGCTCTGGCCGTAACCGCCGCGTACGCCGCGCAGGTCCGTGGGCAGGCCCTTCAGAACACCGTCCTCGACCCTGAGATCGAACCGCGGGATCGCGTCATAGACACCTTGCTGCGAGATCCCGCGGAAATTCGTGACGGCCGAGGAGCTGACCGCGCGGATCCCGTCGCTCGATAGCGTGCGACCCATGCCGCTACCCTGGTGCGGGATCGAGGCCACCGTCGGCGGCAGACCGATAGTGTCGGGGCTGTTCAGCCCGGCCGGTCCAGCACCAGCACCGTCCAACGTGCCGTTGTGGTGAAACGTCCCGTTTATCCGGAGCTGGATGTTGTGCGTCCAGTCGAGCGTGACGCCGTCCTGCAGCGTCAGATCGCCTTCGTGGTAGTAGATCGCCGAGGGGTCGTTCAGGTCCGCGTGCCCTGTCAGACTGCCGTTGGCCGTGATCACGCCGCCGGAGATCGTCAGGACGGTCGAGAGTTCCGTGCCCTCGGATTCGTACCAGGTATCGTCCAGCGCCGTCAGGGCGGTCGCTTCCGGCACTGCCGGCAGCGTTTGCGCGGTGGATCCCCTGAGGGCGAGGTTCACGTCACCGGTCAGCCAGTCGATCGACACCGAGATGATCTCGAAAGCCTGGTCGAGCGTGCCGCCGGTCGCATAGTTGCGGGTCCCGGGATCCACGACGCGCACGGCGTCACCGACCTCGAGGTTATTGAACGCCGACGACACTTTCGCGCTCATCGCGAGCGGCGGCGCACCGTACTGCTCGACAATCGCGTCGAACACGTTCCGGATCGTGAACGCCGTGTGCCGTGTGACAACCAGGCCGTCGAAGGAATAGTCGATGAAGCCAGCTTCCTGGTGTTCGGCAATCGACGGGAGACTGATAAACGGCTCGATCCGCGTGTGACGGTCCCCGTCCCAATTCCAGCGAATCAATGCCTTATTGACGACCTCGGCCGGTCGGTGAGTGAGACTACTATGCGATTTGATGTCGGGCCCGGCCGTGATCTTCGCGACGGTCGACGAGTCGGCGATCAGCCGCGTGCGTCGCCTCAGTCGGAACTTGCCGTCATTCGTCTCCGTGAGAAAGCACTGCATCGGGAAGCAGAGCTGCTCCTCGAGCCATCGCTTGCCGTCGACTTCTTTCAGGTGAATGAACCGAAAGACGCGGCCACCGTCCGGGTCATCGGGGTCGTACAGGTCGAGACCAATGTCACGGAACGAATCGGCGTCGACGTCGGACGTCGCGATGCCGAGGTGCATGTTGTCGGGGAGCGTGATCGATGTGTCGAGAACGGACCCGGTCAGAATCGAGTAAAGCAACTGCGGGCCCGGCATTTCGAAGTATGGCCACTCGACGACCTCCGGACGTCGGTCGAAGTCGTCAGTCGCTTCGACCTCGACGAGCTCGGCGATGCTCTGCACCTCGCGCTCGATGCCCTGAAACTGCCCGGGGATCTTGTTGGAGTAGGCGATTATTTCGCCGCTCGGCAGAGACACATAAGCGACCGTCTGGAGCGGCTTGTGACTGAATGACGCCGTGTGCTCGATTAGATTGAAGTCGGCGGTCGAGTCGACCTGCAGGACGATGTCGTCGAGCTCAAGGGTCGATGTCAGGCGAGTGCGGGCCGGCCGGAACAGCCGCTTTTTCAGATTGGCGTGAAGGCCAGTGCAGTTGAATCGGTAGAGGCCTTTCGAAAAACTGACATTGCCGCTCGCAATGTAGGTTCCGACCTGCGTCCAGGTGCCGTCGGTGAAGTTGTCGGTATCGCCGGTGTAGACCCGGACACGCAGATTCCGGATGCCCTGGTTATTCGTATTGAGTTGGGTATCGAGGTAGCCCGACAGCGTGCCGTTGAGGTCGACCGCTTCGAACGAGAACGCGCCAATCGTCACGCGACCGGTCTTCGGGTCGAGACGCTGGGATATCGTGCCGAGGCGTGTGATGCATCCCTGGAGCACCGACCCGGGAACATTCGTCAGGCCAGTGCGGCTCGTTAGATAGATGGAGGCAACGTCGAAAATGATCGCGATGACGATGCGCGGCTCACGCAACCTTGAATCGAGCGTGCTACCGACCGGATCGAGGCGCATCAGGTAGCCCGCACCGTGAACGTGTACCGGGCGTTGTCGCCGCGGAGCTGGTTCCGGGGAATCCTGGTCTCGACCAAGATGACGTCGACGTCTGTGCCGGGCGACGCAATCGTCCCGGTGAAATCGACCTGAAACGTTTCCTTGACGAGAACTGACGAGAAGAACTCACGCCACGCGGGAACGGCGGCGGCATAAATCAGATCGGTGGTGATTCGCCACTCCTGCAGGAGCGCATATAGATGGGCCTCGGGCGTGCCATCTTTCGTTTCCGAGAAGTTGCCGCGCGCGTCGAGCGTTTCGGGAAACTCGCTGAACGCATTCTCGATCTGGTAGGAAAGGCCAGCCGTGTGAGCAGGCGAAGTGAGGAGGAAGCCGCGATCGACGGCCGTATAAGTGATAACCGGCACGTCCGCTATCCGAACTCGAAGTCGCGATCGTGCATCGCGTCCGTGATCGTTTCGGCGAGCACGCGCGCACCCTCCGAATCGATCGTTCCGAGGTTGCCGTCGACGTGAATATTCACGATGACGCCACGATCGCGCTCCTCTCTGAGTGCGGGCAGGCCGCCCGGAGACCCGACGGGCTGACTGTTGACGACCGGTGTCGCAACCGATGACGGCGTTGTGCCGGCCCCACCGCCCTCGAAACTCGTCGATCGAATCGCCTGGATCTCCGCCGCCCCCTTTGCGGCCGCGACGGCGGCCAGAGCGAACCTCGCGAACGTAGGCAGAGATTTGTCGGCGAGAACAGCCGTCACGGCCTCGTGCGTGTTCACAATCGCCGTTGCGAGTGAGGCAGCCTTATTGATGTCGAATAGTGTTCGGTTGTGCTGCGCGACGCCTTCTGTCATCTCGACCAGGGTGCCGACAACTATCTGCGCTTTCCTACGGGCCGACGCCCGCTCGAACTTCTCTCGCTCCGAAAGGCCTTCCAACGCAATCTGCGTGAGCCGCTCCGAACCCTTCTGCGCCACTGCGATCGCAAGCTCCTGAAACCGCACTTCGTTTATGTGGTTTTCTTCGAGCGCCGTGCGCAGGATCGCCAGGCGGCGCTGAGTGGCCTCGATCTCGACCTGCTCCCGCGTGAGGGTGAAGGTGCGGACCTGCTCGAGCTCGCGCTCCTGCTGCTCGCGGAGGCGCTGTGCGGCCTTCTCGGCCGCATCCCGGGCCCGGGCCTCGTCCTCGGTCTCGCCGGCATCGGCGCCGGCGGCGGCGACGCCCTGCGCTGCTGCGCGTGCCGTCTCCTCCGCTGCCGTCTGAGCCTCGATGCGGGCCTGTGCCAGATTCGCCGCGATGCGCTCGGACGGCCTCTCAGCCTGCGAGAGCGCCTGCACGTACTCCCGGGCGGTCTCGAGCTCAGCCTCCGCTATCTCCAGACGGTCGTTGTCGATAGTGCGCCGGCGTTCGTAGAACGCTATCTGAACGTCGAATGACGCCGCGGCGGCTGCCTGTATTTCGGCGCTCTTATCGGCCACCGCGGCAACGGCTCGGGCCCTCGACACCTCCAACGCCTCAATCGCCTTGTCGGCATCGGTCAGTTGCTTGACGAACTTCTCGTCGAACCGGATCAGGGCGGTCTCGACGTTCTTGATGCCGAGCTCGATCGTCGCGAAGATCAGCCGCCAGCCGTGGAAGGCATCGGCGACAATGCCGGCCCCGAATGCGAGCCCGTCCAGCACCCTCGCGACCGTCCGCCCCATCGTCTCGGCGTCAATCCCGGACTGGTGGAAGGCCGTTGCGAGCGACGTGACAACCGGAGCGAGTTGCACGGCGATGACGTTGCCGATGCCCTGCACGCGCTGACGGGCGAGCAGCATCGCGTCGTTCGCCTGCTCGATCTTCGCAGCGTCGACCCGGCTGACCGCCAGCCCGACACGCTCGGCTTCCGCTGCGTAGGCCTCGAGGCCTTCCCGGCCGAGGTCGAGCGTCTTCAGCACCGCAACATTTCGGGCGCCGAATATCTGTGCCGCAGCACCGGATCGCAATGTCGCGTTCTCGACCGTGCCCATTGCCTCGGCGATCGCCGCGAACTGCTCGTCGGCGCTGAGTCCGATCAGGTCCTCGACCTCGAGGCCGAGGACGTCGAGCGCACGCGTGGCGGTCGTCAGGCCTTGCTGCGCATCGAAAATCGTCTTTTGCTGGCGCAGCAACGCCTTGTTGAATTGCTCCTGCCCGACGCCAGTGACCTGGGCGGCGAGCTGGTAGCCGGCGAGCTTTTCAGTCGTGATGCTGAGTGCGTCCGCCGTCTTTGCGAGAGCGTCGATGTTCTCGAACGCGCGCTTGGTGACGACGGTGAGGGCTGCCGCGGCCGCGGCGCCGATGACGGATGCTGTTTTGGCGAGGTTGCCGAGATCCTTCTGAAACTGACCGAATGCTCGACTGCCCTTTCGCTTGGCAGTGAGCGTTACATCAGCGTTTGCTTTGCTCGGCACGGGCGACCCACTCCTCGATGATGGTCATTGCGCGCATGTACGCGTAAGGCTGATCGAGCAGACCGCCGGCGATCGGCAGGACGCCGTTCTTGTAGTGACGGTGAAGTTCCAGAAAGAACCGGGATCGCTCGGTAATGAGGCGCGCCGGGCATACCGGGCTGCGCTCGAGCACGCCGGGAATTGTCCACGTGTCGTGCGGGCTCCGACCGTTCTCGTCGCACGCGCATTCACCGCAGGGGTAGTTCTGCGGCTCGCACGCGACGAGCACGGCCACAATCAGTTTTTTTCGGGGTCCTCCCCGCTCTCGTCGTTTCCGCCCCAGGCCTGCATGCAGAGCTCAATACCCGCCGAGATAACCCAGGTGTGCGGAATGACGTCGCGGTGCTGCGGCCACCGCGCCCGCTTCCCGTCGATCGTGCAGTCGAGGATCTCGGCGATTCCCATATCGCCGGCCATGTACCAGGTTTCGTCCGTCGGCTGCCGCTTGCCGTCGTCGACGTTCTCGAACGTCTTGTAGAGACGGTTAACCTGCGGCTGCGTCAGAGGCTTGAGCCTGAAGCGGGCCGGCTGGGATTCTTCGTCCTGGCCGGGCGGTGTGAATTCGAAAAGGGTGAGGTCGGGAGTCAGGTTTGCCACGGGTGCCCCGGCGTGTAGTGGTTAGGTGAATTGCAGAGAGAACTCGTCGTCAGTCGTGGATTCCGCGAGACCGAAGCCGATCGCATAGGCCGCGAGGGCCTCTCGCTCTTCCTCGGAAATCTCGCGCTCGTAGGCGGCCGGTGCGGACAGGGCCCAGCGGTTGCCGGCAGTACTGCCGATGACGCCGGTCTGTATCGCCTGGTTCGCACCGGCGATCAGGTCACCGATCCAGTCCTTCGTGTTGATCGGCTGCGCCTCGGGATTCGCGGTCATGCGGCTATTGCGCTCGGTGACTCGCACGGCACCGAATCCGTCGGCACCGTTCGGGTCGTCGGACACCGACAGCCCGATGCCGGAGTCGAGCGTGAGCTGCGAGATCGGATAGGCCGTGCCGCCGATCTGGAAGTTGGCCCCAATGAATACCTCAGGCTCCGTCGCCTCGACGCTCGCCGCCGGCGCAGGGGTCTCGGTCTCGGAGCTCCGATGGCCGATGAAATTGAACGTGAAGATGCCCGGCTTGCGGGCTGCGATGTTCAGCGAGAACAGCCCCCGACACCCGGTCGCGATACGATAGTTGTCTCCGTCCCGGTAACCGATCGTGATGCCGTCGTGCGCCGACAGATCCGAGTCGGGAGTATAGGTGACTGACGTCGAGGCAACGATCGTCTCCTGCATCCCGCAGGCCCGGAGCAGACGACCGAGACGGGGGGCCGTACCGGCGCCGGAGGGACCCTTGAGCTCGACGTCGAATTGAAAGCCCATGAGGCTCGACGTGTAAACGCCCTTCGCCGGCTGCAGGCTCGATCGAATGATCTCGCGGTCGAAGAACTCGAGACGCTCGATCGGGTTATATGTCAGGTTCATCACCTGAATCGCATCGGCGCCGACCAACGTTTCGGGCGTACCGAGCGACGCCTCGATGGCTGCGAAAATCCCGCGCTGGCGGATCGAGTAGCTCATTTTTCGGACTCCTCTGCCGACGTTGCTTTACTGGATCCGTCGGCATTCTTGGGCGTGCGCGGCGATATCGGTTTCGTTTTCCGCTGATTCCGCTCGGCGAGCTTCTCGAACGGCTTCGCGTCCTCGCTGCCTGGTTTGCACGTGCGTGTTGCCATTGCGTCTTGTCTCCCGGTTAGCTCGAAGTCGTCGGGTCTGAATAGGTCATGCGGTAATAGGTGAGCCACTGCGATTGCAGAACGCCGACGATCACGTCGCCGGTCGGGTCGAATTCTGGCTCCAGGATCCCGGCCCAATCCGTGTAGAGCGACAGCCCGCCGAACCTCTGGTCGGCAGTAATCGCTTTGTGCTGCTCGACGGTGATGTCGAGAAGTTCCTGCTGCAACGAAACTTCGTCTTTGCCAACGGCGGCAACCGTCACCTGCAACACGAACAGGCTGTCGATAAACCCGGTGATATTCTCCTCGGTCGGGGTCTGTGCGCCGAAATCCACGGAGATCGCCGGGAGCTCGTCAGCGTCGTCGGCGAGTGTCAGCCGCCGGTGAGCGAACACCTTGACGCCGGAGGCCTTGACCTGCGTTTCGATCGCACTGGCGCAGGCCCGCACGATCTGATCTGCCAGATGCAGCGTCATCGCTTCAGCACAATCACGATCGCGCCAGCATCGTCGTCAGGCTCAATATCCTTTACGAACCAGACGTCGCCGTTGGCGCGAGTGATCTTTGATTGCTTGACGAGATCCGGCGGCACTTCGGCCGCCGGCGCGAAGATTGACGCCGGCAAGGTCTGAACGGTGTGACCGCCCAGCTCGACGTCTCGGACCTGGCTACGGAACAGACCGACGAACGTCTGCCCGCTCTCGAGGCGAATCAGTTCGCCGGGCCCGTCGTTCAGACAGGCCCGCAGATCGTCGCCTGCCGGCAGCACTCGAAATCAGCTTGCGTTTTTCGGCAGAGCCAGAAGCGCGTACGAAACCAGCGCGCCGCCGGTCACAATCGTGCCGATTACCCGCAACCAGCCGCGAATTGCATTCGGGTCGAATATCGCGATCTCGAGGAACGGGTTGTCGTTCGCCGTCGTCACAACTGTCGGGGCGCCCGATGCCGGGACGATCGCTGCATTACCCGTTCCCGTGCCGTCCGTTGCGTCTTCAAACGAAAACGTGATAGAGCCGGCATCCAGAACGCCGACGTGCAGCAGCACGCCGATCAGACCGGGATACCCGCGCGTGTCGATCCAGCCGCTTGTCGCGGCCGCGGTGTTCGCCGCATCGAGCGGCGCGAGAATGTTGACAGCCCGCAGGCCACCGATGATGTTGTGCATGACGTCCTCCCGGAGTCGTCGTTTGCCGAAAAAGAAACGGGGCCAGGAAGGGCCCCGTATTCAGTCGTTAGCCGAGCCGCTGTTACTTCGCAGGCGAACCGTCACCCTTCGTCTTTGCCGTCCCGGTCGGCTTTGCTTCCTGACCAGGCAGGGAACCGTCTGCCGGCGGATCAAGCGTCTCGACATCCTTCAACGGCGTATCTGCCTGTACGAACTTCACTTTGTTCGCAGAACGCAGTTCGATCGCCACCGGTGTCGGCAGGTCCAGAACGCTCTTGATTCCAACGATCTTTTTGTTCTGCATGAATGGGCGCAGAACCTCGACACGCTGCGCTGACTTGGGATTGGCCATATCGCCTCCAATGAGCTCGGGTGAGTTTTCGATAGTGAGTGGCACGGCGTAGAACGCCGCGGATCAGGTGATGCTCGACGCGATCGAGAACGCCGCCGGGTAGCGGATACCGACGTCGATCGAGTACATGACTCGGACGCCGATGATGCCCGCCGGGAAGTTCGCGAACGGATTCGTGTCGACCTCGAGCACGCCCCACTCGGCGACAACGGCCTTCGCCCAGTCGCCGAAGTACATCGTCGCGGCGGCAACCTGATTGGTCGACATTGCGGGGAAGCCCTGCATCATGCCGGCCCAGATATTGCCGTCCCAGAGCGGCGACGCCGTGCTTGTGTACTTGACACGCTGAATCATCAGCGAGGCAACTGCCGGCGTGGTGACATAGCCACCTGCCATCGGCATCACGTTGGCGGCCGCGACGTCGGTCTGGAACTCGAGAATGCCCGCGAAACCGAGGCTCGTGCCGCTGACGGCGCCGACACCGGTCGTGTTGTCGAGGCCCTCCGGCTGACCGCTACCGCCCGAGCCGCTCAGGACGGCCGAGTCGACCGCCAGCGCGGCGACCGCCGCCAGGTCTGCATTGACGAGGCCCTCGACGTCGAGGCTCGACTGCAGGAGCAACTGCCGGCTGATCTCGGTATAGGCCGAGACAGTTTTCGGGGTCATCGAGAGCTGCACGAAGGTCTGCTGACTCTCGGTCGGCGTGTCGGTCTCACCGGTCAGCCATTCGGCCGTTGCCGATGCGCTCTGTCGCGGAATCGTCACGTTGTCGCGAAGTCCTGACAGGCGCGTAACGCCCATTCGGAACGCAAACGAGATATTCCGCAGGAGCTCGTCGAAGCCGACGATCCGCGTGCCGACCGTGAAGCCGCCGGCGCCGCCGGTCGCGGCCTGCAGATCACGCTGCAGGTGCATGGCGTTCGGGTGCCGTGCTGCGAGCGCGCCGAGGTCCGTCGGCAATTGCCGGCGCTGGACCTCGAGCGGCACGAAAAATCCACCCTTCTCCGGCACCTTGTTGGTACGCTCGGCGATCGCGTTGTGGCACTCGAGCTCGAAGCCGGCCTCTTTCCAGTCGCCGTAACGAGCCGCGAGGATCGCGCGGGACATGCTGTATTCCCGCGTTTCGCGCTCCGTCAGATCGAGGGCCGAGATCGAATCACCACGTTCGCCGCGTTTCTCGTGGATCTTAAGAATGTCGTCCGCAACGCGCTCGAGCGTGCTGCCGCGTTCGATCCAGGCGTCGCGAACGTCGTCGCCAATCTTGTTGGCCGTCGCGAGCTGCTCGATCGCATGGCGCCGGCGCTCTTCGAGCTTCGTCGCGAAGTCATCATCGAGCTGCTGCCGGCCTCGTTCGATCTTGCCGTTGACACCGTTGTCGTTGCCGTTGTCGTCGCCGGCCTTCGTTTCCACCGGCTCTGCCCTTCCAGTCATTTCATCCTCTCCTTCGGCGGAATTCGCCGGTGTAAAACCCTTGTGTGCCCGCCCGATGCCGACCTGGTGATCGGCGCCGACGGTGACGACGGAGGCCTCGAGGGGCCGCCATCGGAGTACTTCGATCAGTTCCGGACGACCGTCCGCGTCCTCGACGCGCTTGATCTTCTCGACCTCGGCCGTGATGGACATATCGGTGAGAGTGCCCTCATCGACCATCGCGCGAATCTGCTCCGCGGCCGGATTGGCGCGCGAGAACACGAGCTCACCGACGAGGCGCTTTTTCTCGATCCGGACGTTCTTGATCCGCCCGATGACGTTGCTGACGTCGTGGCGGCCGTGATTCGTTAGAAACGGCAGGCCCCGGTCGTTGACGCGTGACAAGTCGACGGCCGACTCCGCGTGCCGCAGCACGTGTGGAGGCATCCACGGGAAATCCCGAACCGGTGTCTCGCTCGAAAGCGAAGCCTTGTAGGTGGTCTTTTCGCCCTCCGAGCGTCGTTCGATCGCGATGTCGCGCTGAATCGTCGTGACTTCGGGCGTCTGCTCGTCTGTGTTGTCAGTCATTTAACAACCCTCATTGGCTGATTCGTGTCGTCGTCATCCTGATCGTCGTCGTCATCGGAACGGTCGTCATCATTCGATGCAGACGCGGCGGGCGCCGTGACGGCTTCGGTGTCAAACTTGAGGCCCATCTCCGCGGCCATCTCGAGCTCGCGCGCACGCTCCTCGAGCACGTCCTCGATGTCGTCGCCGCCACCGGTCGCAGCAATGACCGCCGACTGCGTCGTGAGACCGGCGCGAATGGCTTCCTTGAAGGCCGCGACCTCTTTCGTCGGATCCACCCAGGACCAGCCGCGCGGCTTGAATTTCGCCGCGCGAAACTTCTCGATGTTGAGCGCGTAGTCGCGGACGCTGAGCCCGTCGATCGCGCGTGCGAATACGGCTTGCTGCAGGAAAATCGGGTGCACCGCCTCGCGGAAGGTCCGGATGAACCACCGCTGCAGAACGCGCCAGTTGTCCCGATCGTCGAGCAGCGCCAGGCGGCTCGACGAGTAGTTGCTCTGCGAGTAGTCCCGTGACAGCGATTCGTAACTGACACCGGTGCCGGCCGCCGTCTCGCGGAGCATGTAGCGCATGAACGGATCGAGCGCCGTGTTCGGGCGATTCGGATTGTTCCAGTTCATCTTTTCGCCGGGATTCAGGCGCAGCCAGATCCCGGGCGCGACCTCGATCTCTCGCGTGCCGTCGTCCTGTTCCTCGCCGACCTGCGTGACCGGGTCGAGCTCGATAGTCCCCGCATAGTTCGCGCTGCCGCGCGCCGCAACGATCTCGGCCTCTGAATAGCCGTCCATATCGTTGAGCTTCTTGGCGACCGCGTGCAGCCAGGGCACGCCGCGCGTCTGCGGCCATCGATCGATGATCCGCAGGTGCAGGATCTCTTCGGCTGGCACCGGGCGGATCCGCTCGCTGCCGGTCTCAGCCGGCGCGAATTGCGTCTCGGACGGATGCCGGTCGCGGATCCAGTAGCGCACCGGGCGGCCGAATCGATCGACCTCGATTCCCATTCGAACGGCGTTGCCGCCATTCGGGCGCGTCGCTGCCGGCTGGATCTCGTGCGGCACGCGCTCCGACTCGATGAGCTCGAGGGCGAGCGGCACTTTGGATCCGCCGAACGGCCGGCGATGGATCCGGACGAACACCTCGCCGGCTTCGAACACCTCGCCCATCAGCGCGCGCTCGAAGTCGCAGAAATGGAGCTCGCCGCCGGTGTGACAACTGTCGGCCCGACACCAGGCGTCCCATGCTGCCTCAATGCCGGCGTTGACACGCTTCAACGGGCGGTTACGTGTCGAGCGGACCTGCCCCTGCAGGCCGATGCCGCTGCCGATCACGTTGTTGACGACGATCGTGCGCGCGCGCTTCGCATACGCGGAGTCACGACAGAGCGCCCGCGAGCGGGCCCGCAGTGCCGTCAGGCTCGTGCGGATCTCGCTGTCGGCGCTCGAGGTCGCCGTCGTCCAGCCGGCCGTCAGCCGCGACGATTGCGCTGCCTGGTACATACGCGACACGCGCGTCGATGGCACGTGAGTCGGCACCGGTGTTGCGTCCGGTCCGAACACGCGCTCGAAAAAGCGGCCGATCGGTCCCTTAGCCATCGGTTTCGACTGCCTCGAACTGGGCGCAAACGACCTTCTCGCTCACGATCGGCCAGGCCGTCAGCGTGGCGAGCTGCCCGCCTTGCTGCGGCACGATCGTCACCTGCGGCGGCAGCGCGTGGCAGGTTAGCTGCCGCTCGAGAACATTCTGCGGATTCACGGGCGCCGAATCGCAGTGCGAACAGTGCGTGCAATTGCGCTCTTCTGTTGCCTGCGTCATCACGGAGCCCCGAATCTGAGGTAAATGTGCCGAGAAGTGCTTCGCCCGCTCGCGGGCTCTTCGTCCTGCACCTCGGCGCGGTATTTCGAGCGGAGCTCAATCAGAATCTTGCGATCGCGCGACACGTTGACGCTCCCGCCGATCGCGTAGCTGACTAGGTCGAGCTGATCCTGCGAGGCCTGCTTCTCGAGCACGGCCTCGATCGCCTCGAGCATTCGCCGTGCGTGCGATCGCCAGTCCTTTGTTTTGTTGTCGGCCGGATTCGGCGTGATTTCGATCCAGCCGGATTCGATCGTCTTGAACGTCGTTCCGTCGTTTACGCGCGCGTGCCACCGATAGCGACCGGGCTCGTAACTGGCGGTCTCACTGCCGGCGACAGAAACGACGTGTACGTCGCCCGAGGCGGTCGCGTTGATCGTGTATCGCTTGCCCTCGCGATCGAGGTAGTAGATCAGCGCCCAGGTGCTTGCCGGGTAGTCGACCGACAGATCGCGTTGCCAGGCGAACGTATCGCCGGCAACGAGCGAGCCGGGGACCTGTGTCAGCGTGTCTACCATTGCGTCGTCCAGTTACCCCGACGGGATCGGCGTTTTTTCGGCGGCTGCTTGTCTGCCTCGCGCGCTTCGCGTTCGGCGTCGATGCGATCATCGAGCGACTGCGCCCACTTCGGCGGGCGGCCCCAATTGATCGCCTCGGCCCGCAGCACGATGCAGGCGGCCCGGTTGTACGTGTGGAGATCGAACGCCTCGTTTGGCTTGTTGCCTTTTCGCTCCCAGCCCTTCGCACCCCGCGTCTCGGCCCGGATCTCGTCGAAATAGGCGTCGTCGATCCAGTCCGGTATGTGCACGAATTTCGGGCCGACCTGGTCACGCTTAAGATCGCCGTCGACGCCGTCCTTCAGGACGTTGACGTTGAGCAACCAGACCGGCACGTCGCCCCGGCCGGCGACGCGATCCTTACGAGCTCGTGCGTCCGGATAGGTCTGCTGCACCCGCGGTGCATTCAGATTGCCGACGCCCTTGACGAGCATGAATCGCGTCCCGAGGCCCTGCCGCTTAATCTGCCGCCAGAACTCATAGGCCTTGTCGGTGACGCCTTCCTTGCCGCCCGAGTCACAAAACACGAGCCGCGGCCGAAGTCGAACATCGGCGCCTTCGAACTGGTACTCGCGCTCGATCACCTGCTCGAGAAGCGGATGCCAGTCCTCGACGTAGGCGGCCGGATCCACGGCCGCGAACTTGTCGGCCTCGGGCCGATCGCTCGCCGTGATGCTGAATCGATCGACGAGCCAGCTCTCGAGGTCGACGCCCCAGCCCATGACGTGCACGACGAACCGATTCGCCTGCACGTCGACGGCGGCCGTCAGGAACCGCACGTCGGCGGGGATCCTGCCCTGCGGCCAGGTCTCCCGCCTGGCTTTCAGGCCCTCGGCCGAGCGCCGCTTGCCGACTGACCGGGGCAAGTACGGCCATGCCTGGTCATCGTGCGAGCTCTCTTTCAGGCCTGTCTCGTCGCCGGTCGTGACGAACTTCTGCACGCCGGCGAGGTATCGATACATGAGCGATACCCAATCCTGATAAGCCGCGGCCGCACCGCCGAGCCAATAGCTCGCGATGTTGCGCCGCAGGCGTTCGCCCTCGAGTCGGCCGTCGACGAGCTGCTCGCCTTCGTGCAACCAGGTCGCGCCGAGGATCCGGTCGCCGTCGCTGTGCACGCGATTCAGCGCCGCCTTGTCGCTCGGCTCGTGAAGGCCTCCGCAGTGCGGACACGGCACCCGGGCGAACGATTCGGCGAGCATCATCAGATCGCTCGCGAGCACCGTCTCGGCGATCTCTTCGAATGGCGGCACGTTGAAAACGTCGATGCCTGGCTTCGATTCGAAGTGTTCGCCGCAATGCAGGCAACGCCAGTACCACCGCGCGCGCGTGCCGCTGTTGTAAATCTCGGCGATGCCTTTCGCCGGCGGTACTTCGTGCGGCGTCGACGGCTGCCAATCGGCATCCGCGTACTCGACGCCTGGCGAACTCTCGGCGATGCACTTGCCGCGGCTCAGATACGTCTGTATCCGCTTGAACGCCTGGCCCCACAGTGAGCCGCGACCATCGACGTCGATCGAGTTGCCACCGTCGTAGTCCATGAGCAGGACGTACTTGATCGTCTTGCCGCGCAACTGCGTCGACGCCGGCCAGCCGATTTTTAGTGCGATCCCGCTCCGGAAAAACTTGTCGTACGTGTTGTCATCGCGCGCTCGAGGTGACAACCGGGCCGCCAGCTCGGGGGTATGCTGTATAGCCCGATCGACCTCGAGGCGCGAAAAATCCCGCGCCGTGTCCTGGCTCATATAGATGGCCAGAATGTCGGCCGGCGACACCGTCACGACATAGTTGATGCTGCCGAGCGCGAGGCCGAACGTCTTGCCGGTTCGCGCCGGGCCGCCGAACACGATCCCTTGGTAAACGCGGCTCGCGAGCTCGTTCAGCGGCTCGGCGAGATACGGTGTCGTCGCGACGTGCCAGGTGTCGCGATCGTTGCGCAATTTGTTTTCGCACGACTCAACCGGCGACACACGGCGAGGCGGCCGAACAATCTCCGCGACCGGCCGCAGCACGTCGCGACCGGATTTGAGCGGCGCATCGAACACGCTAACTCAGCACCCAAACCCAGCCACGGCCCTCGCGTTTCGCGGTGATCCGGTCGCCGAGCGTCTTGCGCGCGCGCCGCATTGTTGACTCGGACAGGCCCGAGGCTTTGCCCGCCTCGAGAATCGCTTTCGTGCCCTTCGGGCCGTCGGCGAGCTCGTGCTTGAGGAACGCGATCGCGATCTCGACCGCATTCGACGCCTCGGAGGCGGGCGGCGCCTTCCGTGGCACCGCCGGCGTCTCCTCGCTGGCGCCGACTGCCGGGGTATCGGGGTCAGTTTCGTCATCGACGGCCGTGAGCTCGCGATAGAGCTCCTCGCGGATCTCGTCGATATGCTTCTCGCCGGCCGAGGCCTGCGACGGCGACAGGCCGCAGTCGCGCTCGATCACGTCGAGCACGGTCTCGAGGCCTCGCGCCAATACCTGCATGAGTCGGCCGAGGGTGCGCTCGACCTCAAGCGCGTCGACGAGCTCGCCGCGGGACACCTGCAGGGCGAGTTTCTCTCGCTCGCCCTGATACCAGGCGCGTCGCTTGAACGGCGACAGCTTGTCGGGATCCTGTTCCTCGGGCGTCGCGGTCCAGGCCTGGTAAACGTGCCGGAGTGCCCACAGTTTGTGGCCCGCCCGTTCGCCTGCCGGCTGGATCTCGTTCTCGACGATGCAGTTGCGCAGCGTTTCGCGATCGGTCCCGAATGCTCGAGCAAACGCCGAGAGCGAAGCCAGAAGATCTGTCTCGTGCAGGCTGGCGACCGACGGCCCGCCTGGAAACATGGCCTGTTGCTGCTCTTCGGAGCGTTCCTGTTTCTCGGTCATATACCTTTTAGCGCGAGGTATGCCCTCCTGCTGGCGAGGTCTAGGGGCCCGAAAAACTGTCGAAAACCGCCGCTCGCGGAGCCGCGGTGTTCACTATTGCTCCGGAAGGACCCGCGCCGCCGGCGCGAGAGGCAGCGTTGTGGCGTTGACAGTGATCATCTTGCCGCTGCGGCAGCCTTGTTGATCTCGTGCTGCATCCGGCTGGCAAAGGTGACCGGCCATCGCTTTGCGACGATCTGCAGGAACTTGCCTCGCTGCGCTCTGAACACGCCCGGCATCGATGGCCCGCGAAATCGCCGTATCTGCCTGCCCTTTTCGAACCGTCGCACGAATATCTCGCCCTGATAGGCCTTGACCCTGAACGCCTTACGGCCCTGATAGAACACGACGCGCTTGCGTCCCTGTCCTATGCGGGCAGACACACCTGACCGTGTTTCGCTGGCACCGAAACGCAGCAATGAGAGCGGCTTGCCGAATGTCCTGACACTGGCTCGAAGTTTCCATCGTGACGCCTTGGTCACATGCATCTCGCGCTTGATCTCACCGATCTTCATCGCAGGATGAGCCCGCTTAATCAGCCTGGCCCCCTCTGCCCGCACCGTGCGAATGGTGTCGTTCATGGCTCGGGCTGCAGCCACGTCAATGGCCCGCCTGTCCAGGTCACGCACAAAACGCTGAGCTTTACGTATATCGGCCTTGACGACGATCTCGACCACGGCCTACTGATGCTCGACCGGAATCAGAAAAGTAACGTCCTCGACCTGGGTATTGTTCCACGTGACGCGCGCGGTAGCCTCGTAAGTCACACCATCGGCGCCACCCACGAACACCGGGCGCAATAACCCGCCCTCGAAGGTCTGCGAATCGAGCGTCAGCGCCGGATCCGAAAACGTCCAAACGGCCGACGTGATGGCCGGAAGATTCGATGCGCTCGGATGCTTTAGCGTCCACACCACCGAGCCGTCCTGCAGCGTGAGTTCCGCTGCCCGTGGATATCGATCCGGGTGGTGCTCTGCGGTCTCACCGGCAGTGGTGCACAGCAGATAGAAGCCGATACCGAAATGCGGCTTCGTCAGGTCATTGACGGCATAAGGGTGATCGCGCCGAATGACCTCCGTGACAAATTTTCGGATGTCGAGGTCATAGAGCGTATCGATGTCCGGATCCTTCGCCGGAAGTTCGAAGCTCATCTGACGCTCGCAAAGGCCGCCGTGCCGTCACGCGATTTCTGAATCTGCCGCTCATCCGCATTCGCGTCCGTGAGGTCAGCGATTCCGATCATGCGCATCGAGCCATCACCGGCAATCTGCTTCGCCTTGCGGCCTGCCCAATTCAGCATGACGGCGAGATTTATTGCGGTGTCATAGTCCATCGTGCAGGCCTTCTCGCCGAGCTCCATGGTCACCTGCGTGCCGTTGATCGTTACCCGGTACGGTGTGGCCCTGAGTAGTTTCTCGCCTACCGGTTTGACAATCTCGCCGCTCACGCCGCGGCAAGCGCCTGGCCGACGGCCTGTGAGTCGCACTCGGCTGCGGCGGCCGCCTCTGGCACAAGCGCCGCCAGATCGGTCCCGGCTTCCATGGCGACTCGCTCCTTGCCACCGAACACATGTGAGGCGTACACCACGATCAACCCGTCATCATTGCGAAACGCCCGGATAATCGACGTGTGCGACTCATCGAACGTCTTGACGTTGACGACAACTTGCCAGAGCGGCGCGCGAGTGAGATGGCTGTAAAATGCCTTGATCGATTGCGAATTCATCGTTTTCCCTCGTGGAGTGTTACGCGGCCGTCCAGGTGAGCGCACCGATCGCGAACTGCGGATTCACGCCGTTGTTTATGACGAGATCCTGATTCAAGTCCTGGTGCATCCGGAGAATGTCGCCGGTCGCGATGAATCCCAGGCCGACGTGAACGACGGTATCCGGACCGCCAGCCGTCATCTCGCCGAACTGAATCAGCGCATCATTGGATGCGACGTCGTTCGTCACGTCCCAGCCGGCTGCGCTGCGAGGCTGCGTCGGCCGGGCATAACCGGTGTATGCAACCTCATCGGCGGTGAGCAGCGTGTCGGCATCGATATAGGCCACCGTCGCAAGGGCGAGCTGCGTGCTGCCGGCTCCCGCTGCGGCGGGCAGTCCAGTCGCGTCACCAATATTGGCGATGGCTGCGTTCTGGAATAGATGCTGCAGGAGTGCAGTTTCGAAGGCGTCGACGAGCGATGACATAGCGATTACTCCTAATGCAGTACGAAAATGCGCGACTTCGGTCGCACGACGACTAGATGCTTGCGTGCCGGGACGACAAACGGTCGGCCCTTGATCGGGATCACAGTCGCATTCGGATCCGCGAGCAGCGCATCCCCAACAATCGACAGCAGCCCGTCGGCGGTGATCGATCCAATCGCAGAAATACCGGCCAGGCCGCTTATCGACAGTTGTCCGTCGGCGCTCAACACGCCGGCGCCGTCGATCGTTGCCGCGCCCGTGACACTGAACGATCCGGCAGCGACCAGCCGCCCGATCGCATAGAGATCCGCTGCACCGACGATCGCGAGCGTGCCGTCGGCTGACAGGTCCTCTGATGCGGCGTCAGCGAGCGACGCCGTGCCGGTTATCGACACAATTCCGTCGGCGACGAGCTCTCCCAGCGCCGTCAGTAGCGCCGCGCCCGAAACCGACAGGGCCCCGCTTCCTGACAGGCCGCCCGATGCATCCAGATCGGCCGTACCGATGACACTGACTGCGCCGGCGGCTGAGAGCGCGCCGATCGCGTCCAGATCGGCAACACCGGTGATCGCCAGCGTGCCATTGGCATCGAGATCGTTCGCGGCAGCACTCGTGAGCGAAGCGCCCCCGATAACGCTCAAGGTTCCGGCAGCAATCAACTGGCCGATCGCCTGGAGCGCGGCAGCCCCCGATATCGATAGCTGCCCGGACGCGATCAGTTGACCAATTGCCTCGAGGGCCGCGGCACCCGTGATAGACAGCGTGCCGTCGGCATCGAGATCGTTCTGGGCGCCACTTGTCAGAGACGCCGCCCCGGCAACGTTCAGCGTTCCCGCAGCAATGAGCTGACCGAGCGCGTCGAGCGCCGCGGCGCCTGATATCGACAGTTGCCCGGATGCGAGCAGCTCGCCGATCGCTGTCAGCGTGGCCGCGCCCAACACGGACAACGAACCTGCAGCGACCATGTCGCCGAGCGCGTCTAGATCGGCAGCGCCGACGATGGAGATCGCGCCGGGCGCATCGAGCGCACCGACGCCAGTCAATGATGCCCCGCCGGCGATCGACAAGGTGCCGTCGGCGTCCATGTCGTTGGTAGCAGTCGGCGTATTGAACGCAAGCAGGATGACGCCGTGCCGGCTGCTGTGCGACGGCGTGGCGCAGTCGAGATCGTAGGACCCGCTGTCCTGCTTCATCCAGCCCGTGGAGAAGTTGGCGCTATCGGCGCTCGACTCAGCAGTCCATCCGTCCCCGGTATCGTCGAACGTCGATAGACCGCCCGTAACCAGCGCCATGATGATGCTGGGGTTGTCGATAGTGATCGAACTCGACGTAAAGTTGTTGCCGCTCTGACTTTCAGCTACCGCGTTGCTCGCGTTCGGATCGGGCTCGATCGCGCCCTCGATCTCTGCTGCCGACAGGACCGGGAAATATCCGGTGATATTGTTCGTCAGATCGGCCGTGACCGTCGTCGATCCGCCCGTGACACCGGATAGATACCTGACAGTCGGATCGCGATCTGTGCTTGCGGCATCGACGTGTCCGCCAAGGCTGTACGCGGTCGAATCGATGTCATCGTCAATCGTGCGCGCAGCCGCCGCCGCGGCCGAGAGATTCGCAACGATGGAGTTCCCGGCCGTGACGTTGCCGACCTCGTTGATCAGCACCGACAACGAAGTCGCGCCGTTCCCGCCGACCGCTACCGATTCTTGGATATGGTCACGATCTGCCACGGCGCACCCTGTCGTGAATCACGATCGCTGCTGCGTGGCTCGCGAGGTATTCACCGCCATCGATCCATACTGACCGCGCTGGACGCTCATGCAGTTGCGCGATGTCGCGCGGGTCGATCGCCCGATGATTCGGGCCGAACACGTACGTGCAAAGCGCCGGATGGTCGAACTCGGCGAGGTTCGTTTCGCCGGGGAAATGCTCAGCGTCTTGCGGACTCACGAGCACGACCGGCCCGAGCCGCGGCAGCATTCGCTCAGGCCAGAGCCGAAAAACGGACTCGACGCCGGCGAGGCGCTCAAGCCATCGCCAGTTCTCGTCCATCTGGCACGGGAAGTACGCCAGCCGGCACGGCATCAGAACTGTCCGCGGTGATCGATCTCTACGTCTGAGAGGCGAACACGGAGCCGCGTGTTTACCGTCCCGCCTGACACGGACAAAACGCCCTTGACCCCGGTCAGCGGCGTCGCGCCACCGCCCTGAAATCGCGGCGGGATCTTGACCTGCAGGTCAAACCACTCGATACCCTGCGGCCCATCGTCAATCCCGACCCGCTCCTGCGCCGCAACCCGAAACCACGTGAGGCCTGAGTCCGTGGACCACCACATCTCTGTTCGCAGCACGGCCGCATTACCGCCGCGGTGATTTGTGACAGATGCACCGATCTGGCAGTACTGGTCATCTGATTGGGCAGCGAGTTCGAGTTCTCGAGGGGTCGAATCGCTAACGACCTCGAAGCCCGGTTCTGACGCTTCACGCAGAGCCACTTGCTACCGCTCGCTGCGCGCGACGATCAATTAACCCGACAATCGGACAACGCAACCGAGTCGTCCGGGAATGTGTCGAGACGAATGCACTGCATGTCGAATCCTTCCGACGGAAGCGGCCCGCCCTCGAAAGGCGCATACGCCTCGTTGCTGTAGGCCGACTCGTTGCCGATCGTGTCGAACGCAGTCACGACGAACCAGTTGTCGCCGTCGTTGAGCTCGGCTACTGCCACCGGGAAGGCGACCGTCTCCTGGACGTCATACGGACCGCCCGGCAGCGCGCTGCGATATACGCGATAGCCGGCCAGATCCGTGACCGGCGATCCGTCCTCGTTCGTCGTCACGGCATCCCAGCTCAGCGTCACGAAGTCGTCGACGGGCGGTTCCGGCGGCGGCACTTCCGCGAGCCGCTCATCGAATCCGATATCGCTGCAGCCCTGGTCGCCGTCCTGACCGACGTAGCAAACCGCGAAGTACTCGCCGTCTGGCATCAGCGACCAGTCGAGCCAGCCGACATAGCCGGGCTCGACGAGAGGAATCAGCGCACCCTGACCGCTCGGCCCCGGGGGCGTGTAGCCGTCCTTGAAGTCGGACGCCTGAAACACGTGATCGTCATCAGCCGGCTCGGCCTTCAGCGTCATATCGCCCTGACCGCACTGCAGCACGTTGCCCTCGTTTGGGCAGGTGATCGGGATCTGCGCCCAAACGGATGCGGACGCGAGGAGGCAGACCAGACTACAGAGTCTTCGCATGATGCTTCCTTCCGGTGAACTGACGGCAGAGCGCGTGCTGTTGATCCCGCTGCGTGATCGATGCACCGACGCGCCTTGCGAGGCTGTAAAAGTGGGTCCGATTGATGTCCAGATACCTGGCTGCCCCAGCGACACCCCGCTCGCGCACCGCTTCCTCGAGGATCTCGCGAATGAAGGCCTTCACCTGCACGTGCAAGCGGCCGTTGCCTTCGGAGTGATTTGCCACATGCAGAAAATCACGTCGAGGCATGGGAATCTCAGGCACAAAAAAACCGGCGCGGTGGCCGGTTGCGTTTGCTGCGAGGGTAACTTCCCCGCTTACTCTATTTTGGCGTTTCGGCGTCGATAGTCAAGCGTTTCGAGTTGCTTTTCTACCAATAGCTTCGCCGTGCGGACGACTTCAGCGAACTGGCTGGCCGAACTCATCTCAAGGGCTTCGGCTCGCTGCTTCTCCGTGATTACCTCTCCGCTCTTTGCGTCCCGGTGCCACCAGTATCGCAGCACCAAAGAGTTACGCAGCAGTTCATGGATCTGCCCGACCGCAACATCAACGACGCGGACATGCTCCGGCGTGTCGAACAAAACCTTATGCCCGGCCGACAGCAGCCCGTAGTAGTTCAGCACGGCCCATTGCGACCCCCAGCCAAACTCGTGCGACGTCCGCTGGATGTACCAGTTACCCCAGACCGCAAGGCCAGCCGCCGTCCGACTGTTGACCCCGCGTCTAACCGGCTCGTCTTTCAGTGCTGCGTTCATGTCGCCGAAAACCCCGCGGCTACCTCTGCCAAATACCGCCAGACCGCCGATTGCTCGATGTTGTACTCACGACAGAATTCATCAATCTCGTCACGCAGCGCCGCAACCTTGCCGGCAAGGTCCTGTCGTTGCTCGAAAGTGAGTTCACTCATGCGGCGTCCTCGTTAGGGTCCGGGATATACACGCCTCGATTCGCCATGTATCGCTGGATAAATTCGATATGCTCGTTGAACTCCGTCGTCGTCAGCTTCGAGCTGCGTTTGACTGGCTTCACTTTCGTTCGGCCCATGCCGGCAAATTCATTCCAGCCGAAATGCTCGCCCAGAAAGAAATCGTGTAAATCCTCGGCCGTCCAGCCATCTAACGATTCCTCCGCGAGTATCAACGGATAGACCGCACCCCACAGATACGCATTCTGCTGATTGCTGCGCGTGCGCCTGTACTTCTCGACCTTGACAATCTGCAACGAGTCCATCGGCAACATTCGCAGATAGCCGATGATGCTCCGAATCACCGCCTCGCGGCGGGCATTCATCGGCAGGATGAATTGCTTCATGACACATCCACCTCGCGACAATGCCAGCGACCGTTCGGCTTCTTTCGCCAGCCGTGTACGTGGAAAGACCAACCAGCAGCGCGGATATCTGGCGTTGCTTCCGAGATAGCAATCTTCTCTACGCGGCTCGCCACGTTGCTCGCACTCGTCGCCTGGACGGCCAGCGTTTCGCCGTCCTTGATCGCCAGCACATCAACGACGCCGAACAAGTCCTGCCGAATACGCGCGTGCGCGTTCCATTTCTCGACAACAGCGGCCCGGTAGCCACGCTTGCGCAACAATGCCAGTGTTCTCTGCGTCGGGCTCACCAACTCACCACGCCTTCGTCACACAAGAGCCGCTGACGACGCAAGATCGCTTCCGCAAAACTGAGCCTCAAAAAGTCCCGATCAATGCTGGTGTGCCGCCGACGATCTACCGCGTCGTGGCAGTCAGAACAGCCGACACAGCCCAACAGATCCGGCTGCTTCAGGCCCATGCCCGCACCGTTCCAGTGACACCAGACAGAAGTCTCTGCACGGCCGTTGCAGACTCCTGGCAAGCGGATATCGCAGTCCTTGCCGCGAGCATAATTCCGGAGATTCACTATCTAATAGCCTTGCCTCGCCTTGCCGTGCCGTGCCTTGCCAGGCCTCGGCACACTCTCAATTACAATTCGGGCCGTCACGCAATGCCGCTCGCAACGCCCACTCCAGAAAGTCCAATCCGTCGTTGATCGCATCGATTCGATAATCAAGCCATTCCTTCGTGCGACCGGTCGAGCAAAACCCGTACTCGGCCACTATCCTGCTTTCTCGATTGCACAACTCTCGCTCGAGCTCGGCGCAGTCGATGCAGGCCTTGAGATACGCCACCGCTCGAACTTCGCTTTCCAAAGCGGGATGCACGACCGGTGGAGAAACCGAACGACCCCCCGGCCGTTGTACGTTGCTACTAAGAAAGGTTGGACTTCGTACCGAATATCCCCGCTCTTCCGGCAAAACTGACATGGCTCAAGCCACCTTGCGCTTTGCATAACGAATCAGGCCGGCTTTCATATACGCCGACACCCGAACGTTCGGCTCCAGAGGTAGTTCGAACTTCCACGCATAGAGCGGCTTTTCGCCGAACCGCTCCTGATAGCGGTAAAAGGCCATGCCTTCCTTCTTTTTCCACATCTGGCACCAGCCGCGCGCCATCAGATACCACTGCCTGCGGTCGATTTCCTCGAGCTCGAGCTCCGCTTTCGGCTTCGCGACCTTGACGAGATCGGCCTCGACCGTCTCGATGTCACTCGCGGCCGCGGGCTTCTCCCATCCGCACTTCGGGCAAATCCGCGAGCGAGAAAAGATGTATTGACACGAGCCGCACTCGATCGGCGGCGCTTCCGGCATCTTGTTCCGAGTGCCGTCGCCCTCGCGCGTCGTATTCACACTCGCTTCCGACCCTTCGTCGAGCCGCCAGCGAATCTCGTCCTCGACGAACCCGAGCCGACGCGTGTTATCGGCGTGGTCGAGAACGACGCAATAATCCCCGTTCTTCGGACGCATGCCCCGGCCAATCATCTGGTGATGCAGGACAATCGATTTCGTCGGCCTGGCCAGCACAACGCAGTTCACGCTCGGTACGTCATAGCCGTATGTCGCGATCCCGACGTTGACCAGCACCCGAACATCACCAGCGCGAAACTGATCGCTGATCGTCTCCCGAAGCCCTGACGACATCTTGCTGTGAATGACCTCGGCCATGATCCCGGCATGCTGAAATCGCTCGGCCAATGCCTGCGCATGCGCAATATCGACAGCAAAGACAATCGTGTGCCGGTCCTTCGCGACCCGAAGCCAGTTGTCTACAACGTCCCCAATCAGCACGCCCTCGCGATGAAGCGCCCCGAGATCCTTCTGCTTGTAATCGCCAGACCTGTGGTCGTGCCTGGCCTTGCTGAGATCGGCATGCGATCCGGCCCAATACTCGCAAGGCGCGAGATAGCCGTCGTCGATGATCTGCTGCACAGACCGAACCTGAATGATCCGCGTGTAGTACGCACCCAGACCCTTGCCGGTTTTTCTCGCAGGAGTCGCGGTAAATCCGATCACCGTCTTGTCCTGGTAGTGCGGCATGATGGTTTCCATCATTACTTTCGAGAGCGACAAGTGCGCCTCGTCGACCAGGAACACGTCGGCCGGGATCTGCCACACGTCCGATCGCTTCCAGCGGGCCTTGAGTGTGTCCCACGATGCGACCGTCACTTTCGGATAGAACCACCACAGTTTTTCCTGCCGCATCAGAATCCCGACATTGCGATGTCCGCAAATATCGGCAAACGTCGCGAATGCCTGTTTAAGAATTTCTTCACGGCCGGTAATCCACAGCACGCGCTCGTGCCGATCGAGTGCCTCTTTCGCAATGCTGGCCGCGATGACCGTTTTTCCGCTGCCGCAAGGCGCGCAAACAATCGGACGATGACCCTGCGAGACGCGCTCGTGCGTCTTCTCGATCGCGTCAGTCTGGTATTGCCTAAGCTCGAACATGCTCGCGGATGAACTGCTGCTGCGCGGCTTCGGTCGCGGCGGTCCAGGCGTCGAGAAGATTGCCGTAGCTTTCCTCGTCAGCTTTCGTCCACTGAGGCTCAGCCGGCAGTTCCCGCTTGTGCGAATCGCGAACCTGTTTCGCGACCTTGCGCTGCTCGTCGGTCAGCTTGTTCGTGTTCTTCGCGGCAGACTGACGGGCTTGCTTCTTGTTCGCTTGTGCCTTCTTGCTGCCGCCATCGCTACCACGCCACTCTGCTTTGTAGTACGACACGGTGCGTTTCGAGACGCCCAGCTTCTCGGACAACTCCGTATCAGTTCGATACTTGTCCTTGAGCTTCGTCTCCATGATCCGGCGAAAGGACTTGTACTTGTCCTTCTTCGATCGCCGCAGACCGTGCGTCTGATTACAGTCGATCGCGAAGTCAAGCGCGTCGATTTCGTCGCCCTTGTGAATTCGGACTTCGACTTCCTTGATCCCAGCCGATCGCAATGCCAGCAGACGATGTTCGCCGTCCGCGACAATATATCGTTCGGTTCCAGGTTCGTTGAATACTTCCAGCGGCTCAAGGATCAGCCCGCACTGATAGGCTTCGGCATAATCCCGAACAATGTCGCCGTCTTGTTTAGGTTTCGCGTCCCGCACTCGCGCCCGGTCGCAAATTTCGATCTGATCCACCCGCAGCGTTGTCATGACGACGCCCACGCTTCACAACCTTTCGGAAACGGGCGACCTTCCATTTCCCAAAGCTCGCGAACAACTGACACGAATCCAACATGCAACCCCAGCTTCGCAGCCCTGATATCGTCCGTTGGATACTTCTCGCTAAGAACCGGGTGCGACAACAACATCCGCACGCGACGTTCGTTGTCCTCCGGCGAATAGGGAAGCCCGTCCTTTGTCGTAAAGGACGGATTCTCGAAGGCGTAGACTCGAAGCGAAGCAAGAATATCTACGTCGAACCATTCGCTCCGAATCCTGCTCGCGCGAAACATCTTGTGCGCCTTTCGTTCCGCTGCCTCTGCCCCGCGTCGCGATTTGAAGTGCCGAGAATAGGCAACACTTAACTCTCGCGGATTGCCGGTCTGAAGGATCGCAAGTCGTAGATCAACGTCTCGAGCATGGCCGATTTTCAGGGCCGACCCGTCTGTGATCCCGTATAGATACCAAGCCATGTCCTACCGCCCCCCCCCAAATGCTGATCTACTCACCGAAGAACTCTCTTAACCTGCGCTTCCTAGCCGGGTGCGCCGAGGCATCCCGCACAAAGGCAGGATGCAAGGCCACGTCTGCGCCACCTGAGCCATACGTGCTGCGGGCTACTTTCGGACACCTCTCTATCGAGGGCCGTCCAACAAACGGCTTCCCGCTCGCCTACCGCGACAGTGGTTGGAATCCCCTGGTACTGTCGTTACACATCACGAGCGCCAGCGTTAACTACGTCCCCGCCCACTCGTGAACAGACGATGCAACCTTGCATCGTCCCCCTCGTAACCCCATGCTGTGCATAGAGTTTTCAGAAAAAATCGTCACACGGCCCTCGCGACTTCAACGCGATCGAGTGCCGCCAATCGGTCCTCGATGGCGGATAGTTCACGGGCTTTTTCAAGCCGCGCACGGGCGAGCTTTTGCCGCTCGGTCAATTTCGGCGCGATGCCACCGCGCTCGTAGCCGGTGGCGTCGTCAAACCAGTGCTTCAGGATGTGGCAGTCGTGCGTTGCCGCGATTCGGCACGCGCGCCGGAAATGGTCAACGTGCAGTTCGGTACGGCGGTCGGGGTTCAACGCGTCCAGAAGCCACCTGTGCGCCTTCTCCGGCTCGTCGGCAAGGTCCGGGCGTAGCTCACAGGCAAACGCCTTCTTGCCGCCACAGACGGCTGCTGTGGCTTCGACAGCTTCCTCTAACGACTCGACAAATAGCGGTTCCTGCCTTGTACGAATCGATTCGGACACGTTCGGACAGCCTCCTGTGAGCAAATAAAAACCCCGCGCCATTGCTGGCGAAGGGTTTGGTGTTAAGCCGCGTCGTCGCGCGGGAAAACGTCTGGTCGCAAGTCGTAGCGGGTCACTCCGCCATCGACGGCGCGCTCTACCGGAACGCAATACTCAGCAGGTATCGCGTTGTCGCGGTTGAGCCAGTTCCAGACGTGGGCCTGCTTAATCGAGCGCCCCATCAATTCAGTGAGTTTCGCCGCGAGCTTTGCCTGCCCCCCGGCGATCCTGACTGCTTTCTTTAACGCTGCACTCGGCATGAGCGAACCGTGCCACAACCATAGTTGTGTGTCAACAACTACAGTTGTTCACGGCATTTACAACTGTTGTTGTAGGGTGCGATCCATGCCGACGTTATTTGGGGACAGGCTCAAGCGGGCGCGGGAACACGCGGGGCTCTCTCAAGAAGGGCTTGCGGAAAAAGTGCGCGAGCTACTGCCCGACGATGAAGTTAAGAAAGACGGCGAGAAGCCGCTGACACAGCAGGCAATCTCGAAAATCGAGAACAGTAGGACCGTCACAAAAAGTTACTACACCGTTCGCCTATATCTGTAAAGTGAGCGGCATATGGCTCGCCGCCGATGTCGGCACGATGCTCGACAAGAACCCGCCGCCGCCAGCAAAAACAAAACGACGCAGCCGGGCGGCCTAAGCCCATTCCAGGTCGACAAGCTACTCCGAGAATCGGAGCCGGATTAGCTTGCGCCGGAAACACAACTATAGTTGTTGACATTCCACAACCACGGTTGTATGGTTAGCCCATGGACTTCATGGGCACATCACTTACACCGGCCGATCAGCGACACACCGGGACCGAGTCGTCTGACGATAGGCGGCTGACTGGTCGTCTCGTCCACGACCCAGCCATCGAGGCACCACCGTCTGTCGGCAAGCTGATAGCGCAACTGCTCAAGGGCGTACGCCGTTCCGTCGTTGTCGATTTCCTCCATAAACGTCACGGCCAACTGAAAGCCCTGCGTTCCATCGTCGTCGACCCAGATGACCAGAGTCATTTGCGTTTCAGGCGGCAATTCCTGCGCGAACGCTGCGCCAATGGTCAGCAGCAGAATCACTATCGTTTTTTTCACCGGCTGTCCTCCATCTATGCACTCCCGAGGATAGCCGGTTTTTCTTTCACCGCCTCGCCAACGCCGTCGGAACCACGGCGTCCCCAATACCCACTGGCCGGCGGGGCGGTGATTCCTATTGAGCTACGACGACACCAGTTGGGCACAGCACGATAACGACCAGCATGCCGAATGGCTGGAACAGTACGACAACTACGAAAGGACGAACGAAATGAAATTCGAAGCGAAATCAGGCGGCGACTTTGAGCCGGTTCCCGCGGGCAACAAGATCGCAATCTGCAACGCGATTGTTGATCTGGGCGTTCAGAAAGGTCGGGGCCGATATCCGGATCCGAAACACGAAGTGTATATCCGGTTCGAGCTTCCGACGGAGCGGATCAAGTACGAAAAGGACGGCGTCGAAGTCGAAGGGCCGATGAGTATCGGGCGCCGCTTCACAGCTTCGATGTCATCGAAGGCCAATCTCCGACAGTTCATCGAATCGTGGTTTTCAAAGAAGTTCCCGACCGATCCGGAAGCTGCCGATTTCGATCACGCCAAGCTGGTCGGTCGGAAGTGTCTGATCAACGTCACCCACAACGAGAGCAACGGCAAGACCTACGCCAATATCTCAAGCGTCGGGCCAATTCCAGACGGAATGCCGAGCGAATACAGCCAGCACAACGGATCGATCGTGTTCGACCTGTCGAAGCCCGACCAGGACGCTTACGACGCGTTGCCGGAATGGCTGAAAAAGCAGGTTGACGAGCGACTGTGCGACAACATGCACGAAGCCAAAGGCGAAACCAAACCGCCTGCTGATTACGACGACGACGTGCCGTTCTGATGGCGCACCCAATCTACAAAGTTGACGGCACCCGAGTGCCTTCCGTCACGACGGTACTCGGGCGATTCAAAGAGTCTGGCGCGCTCATGCATTGGGCATGGCGTATGGGCATGGAAGGTACCGACTACCGTGCTGCTCGAGACTCGGCCGCTTCTGCCGGGACGCTCGCACACGCAATGGTCGAAGCGCACATCCGGCAACACGACATGCCGGATCTTGCCGAGTACCCGGAGGACGTTCGCAAGAAAGCAGAGACGGCATTCAACGCGTTTCTGAAATGGGCCGACAAGTCGCACTTGAAACCAGCCCATACCGAAACGTCCCTCGTGTCCGAAAAGTACCGCTTCGGCGGCACGCTCGACACGATGTTTGTCGATGGCGAGCTGGCTGTCGGTGACTGGAAATCATCGAACGGCATCTATTCCGACATGCTCTGCCAGGTCGCCGCCTACGGGAAGCTCTGGGAAGAAAACCATCCAGATCAACCGATCACTGGCGGCTTTCACATCGTTCGATTCGACAAAGAGCATGGCGACTTTGCTCACCACTGGTATTCGGAGCTCGATGATGCATGGAAATACTTTGCGCTTTGTCGAGAGGCATACGATCTCGACAAGAAACTCAGAAAGCGAGTCTGACTGCATGGCCGGTATCTGGAATGCAGTTCGGATCGGCATCGTGCTTTGGGCAGCAGCCATCGTGGCGTGGCTAGCTGTTTCGGGGCAATGAAAGCGATTGTATTCCTTCTCCTGCTGACCGCCTGCACCGGCCAGTTCTCCGACGAGCAGATAGACCGCGCTCGCGAGGCTTGCGGTGATCTCGCCGGTATCGAGGCTGGTGACGATGGGACGCTGATCGCGTATTGCCAGGACGGGCGGGCAGTGAGGGTTCGGTGAGCCGCCACGGCTCAAGCGGTTGTTTAGAGCACTGTCCGCGGTCAACACCGGACTGCGGCGCGCGAACATACTTTGGCTTCGCTGGGATCAGGTCGACATGAAACGCAAGGTCGCCGTGATTCCGGTCGCGAAGTCGAAGAACAAGCGGACGTTTCAGGTCGTGCTGAATGCCGGCGCGATGGCCGTCCTGCGGTCCGTCAAGGGGCAGGACGACGAGTTCGTGTTCACCTACAAGGGCGAGCCGATCAAGTCGTACAAGTCGGCCTGGAAACGGGCCGTGAAGGACGCCGAACTCGCGCCGCTACGCTTTCACGACCTGAGACACACGTGGGCATCGTGGCACGTCCAGAACGGCACGCCGCTTGCTGTCCTGCAGGAGCTGGGCGGCTGGCGCTCCCAGCGAATGGTGCAGCGATACGCGCACTTCGGCGAGAGCCATTTGGCGGACTGGAGCAAGAATGCTGGCACGTCAGTGGCACGCCGGAAACGGAAGGGCAAAAAGAGGGGACGCAAGTGATTGATTTCAATGGTGCCGGTGAAGAGATTCGAACTCCCGACCCACGCATTACGAAGGCAAATACGCGCCTAGACGCGCCTCCCCTCCCCAACGATTCCGCGCGTTTCAGCGAGCCTGAGCGCGTCTCTCAGCGTGCCAATGTGGCACGTATCTGGCACGACATTCTGGCGTCGATCGACGCGGCTCCATTGCTGGGGTAAGGCAATGAATTTCACTATAGGCGTCGAATTGTCGAATGCGATGGCGTGGGCCGGCTGTGGGCTGCTTGCGGTTTTCGCCGCCCTTTCCGTCGCCAAAGTCGTACTCGAATGGAAAGTGTTCGCGCTGCAGAGAAAGCGTCGAAGGTAATCAGGTAACTAGGAGATCAACATGAAATACACGCTGTCAGCCGAAATCGACGAACTGGAGTTCTCGCTATGGGATGACGAAAAGGACGAGATTGTCGAGCAGGCCGATATGGAGAAGTTCATCGAGGAAAACCCCGACCGAGCCGCAAAGGTCATCGCCAGTTCGATCTGCGGTTTCGTCGAAGACCTGAAACGCTGCATCCGGGACGATCTGGTGTCCTGTTACGAGCGTGGCCATGACTGACGAGCGGCAGATTCTGAAACGCGTCGAGACGCTGGAGAAGCTTCTGGCCGTTCGCGTGATGTGCTCGGAGTGCGGGCAGCCGAAGCCGGAGCCGCCAGAGCATCAGAAGATTCGCGAGGTCATTGCTGAGGTTCGGGCACTGTTCTCAAAGATCACTTCCCAAACGGAGGAACGATGAAACCCCTTTGTATCTATCACGGCGGCTGTGATGACGGATTCGGCAGCGCCTACGTCATGCAGCTCGCAATGGGCGGCGAGGTTGATTTTCACTACGGCGTCTATCAGGCCGACCCGCCTGACTGCACCGGGCGCGATGTGTACTTGGTCGATTTCAGCTATAAGGCCGACGTGATGCTCGGAATCAGCGCGCACGCGAATAGCGTCACTGTCCTCGATCACCACAAGTCGGCCGAGGCCGAACTTGCCCCACTGCTGGAATCCGGCGACATCAAGGGCGAGTTCGATATGGAGCGCAGCGGCGCGGCAATGACGTGGGATCACTTCTATCCCGATCTGGTCCGCCCGTGGCTGATCGAGTACATACAGGATCGCGACCTTTGGCGGAAGCAACTGGAGGACTCCGACGCGATCATCATGGCGCTGCGGTCGTATCCGCAGGATTTCGAGGTCTGGCACCAGATCATCGGTAAAGGCCGTCAGGCATTACTGAGCGAAGGCAAGGCGATCCATCGCTACTACCGGACGATCATCGACGGGCTGAAAAAGAATGCCATCAAGCAGGAAATCGGTGGCGTGTCGGTCCCGGTCGTTAATAGTCCGTTTCACTTCGCATCGGAGCTTGCTGGCGAGTTGGCTGAGGGTGAGCCGTTTGCGGCCTGCTACTGGAATCACGCGCACGGCACAACGTACTCGCTCCGTTCGCGAGATGACGGAATGGACGTGTCCGAGGTCGCGGCGAAGTACGGCGGCGGCGGTCATCGCGGAGCGGCTGGCTTCAGGGTGGCTCGGCCGCTGCCTTCGGAGATCTCAGGCGAGTGAGTCAGGACCAGCCCATCGCCGCCCCGGACATCGTTCGCCTGCTACGGCAGCGGCACTCCGCCGATTTATTCGTGCCCGAATGCAAAGACGGGCCGAGTCAGATGGGATTCGGGCATCGGCGGCTGGACGCCTGGGTTATGGCTCGCTCATGGACGAACCCCCTCGTTACCGGCTACGAAATAAAGGTTTCGCGATCCGATTTCCTGCAGGACTCGAAGTGGCAGGACTATCTTCCGATGTGCAATCAGCTCTACTTCGTCTGCCCCTACGGGATGATCCAACCCCCGGAGATGCCGGCAGAAGTCGGCCTGCTCTGGACCACGAAGAAAGCGACGAAGCTGTACATGAAGGCGAAGGCCGCTCACCGCCAAGTCGAAATCCCCGAGGAAATATTCCGGTACATCCTGATGTCCCGCGCAACGATCACTGACTTCGAGACAGACGGCGACCCGCGCTCGGCCAGTCGCAGGTTCTGGGAACGATGGCTCATCAAGAAGGAGCTGGACAGTCAATTTTCGTGGCACCTGCGCGGCGAACTCAAACGGCGGTTTGACGAGGAAATCGCGGCCGTACGCACGGAGAACGAACGCCTGAAACGGCGCCAGGTTCGCTACGACGCTATCGGCGCACAGATCGAGCGCGCTCTCGGGATCGATCTCTCAGAAGGCGTGCCGACAGACTGGCAGGTAGAGAGCCGCATCGAGAAGTTGCAGAAGATCATCCCGAGGGGGTTGGTCTTGGAGATCGAGCGGCTCACGAACTCGCTTGACAGCGTGCGGGACCAATTACATGAACTGCGGACCGGCGAAACAGAGCAGTCCGCTGCTTAAAGAGATCAGCGGGAAGTGAGCGAAGTCAAGGTGATAGAACTCTGGCCGCATACCACGGAGTGCATCGTGTGCGGCACCGAAATCGTACTATCAGGCGGGCAATCGCTCGCCATGTATGAGGGTGAAATCGTGCCAGACGATGCGGACGAGTGGGCCGGGTTCCCGTGTTGTGGTCCGTGCTTCGAGCTTAATGACGGGCATGTTGGTCGCCCACTGCTTCGGGAAGGCACCGAGCGATGACATTCGATCAGTTTTGTGACGAGCTGCGCGTAACAGAGGCTGAGCGACGGGCGCTCGTGTATCAGCTTGCCGCTATCCGTGCTCGACGGACCATCGAGCGCCTGCTGGAGAAAGTCTCAGAGCGATGAAGAACGACGCGCTACTATCCGCCTGCGGCACCTACCGGTATTGGCTGACTCGGGATACCGACACCATCGACTCCTTCGATAGCGTGGCGATCTTCGTCATGCTGAACCCATCGACAGCGGACGCCAGTCTCGATGACCCGACGATTCGGCGTTGCATCGGGTACGCAAGAACGTGGCAGTGTCGTGGCCTAGTCGTCGCCAATCTGTATGCCTTGAGAGCAACAAACCCGGATGAGTTGTGGAGTCACCGCGATCCGGTCGGAGAAGCGAACGACGCCCATCTAGCTGGCTTGCCGGAGCAATACGGACAGGATCGGATCATCTGCGCGTGGGGCGCTCACGCTCGGCCGGAGCGCGTAGCTCGGTTCCGAGAGCTGATGTGGGCGCGCGGCGCAACGGATCGACTGTATTGCCTCGGGGTAACGAAGGACGGAGCGCCGAGGCATCCGCTCTACATGCGAAAGGACGCGGAGCCAGTCAGGTGGCCCGTTTCCGAGGGAAGGTGTTAGGGTAGCGGCGCTCTGGTCTCAAGGTCGGCAGGGTCTATCACGGAGTCCAGATTGGCTGGCGGCAAGTCCCATCCAGCAAGGCGCTCACCAAAGATGACTAATTTCATCTCGGCAGTCCCGGGCTCTACGGAGGTAGGAATTCTTGGCGGATCCTGTGGCCGATCTATCGGGACCGCATCGTCGAGCTTGATTTCAGTAATGACCTGCTGCCCCTCCACCACGTGCACGCCGCCCCGGAGATAATCGTACACACCCGCAGACGCGTCGATCCTGATTGGCAAGGAGAACCATTCAATGCTCGGCGTGAACACCAAGGATATAGACTCCAAGTGGACCTGCTGACCGTCGAGATCGAAACTGGTGCCCGCTAGAATCTGTCCTCGCCACTGAATAGGCCCCTCCCATTCCGGATTATCAAGCGCAATAAGAAAAGCACGCCAGGCCAACCACGAGGCTACTGAGCTACCTTCGTAGGTCAGTCTTAGGATGTCATCGAATGACGTCACCAGGCCCGCGTCTTCCGGCACCGGGGTTAGCGTGATGGTTGGAGAGGATGTAGCCACACGACGAAGAATTGCCTCGTGATCAATGACTGCAATGACTTCTGAGTTGTCGCGACGAAGCACTGACAGCAGACCGATTCCCAATCGTCTGCCTCTGCGTAATGCCGCCGCATTGAAGCCAGTGTTGCTAAACACTACGGCTGCGCTAGCTTCGAGGTCCGTCTTGCGGCCGACGATATTGTCAACTGCGTCTGGCCCGACCGGATCACCTGCCGGATCGTCGTAGACATCGATAAGAGTGAGGACCATTTGACCGTCGACAACAGCACGCGCGGCAATATCAATGCGACGCCTGCCGTCTCGTCCTAGAACCCCACCTTCGAGTTGAAACTCGATGCCCGGCGACAGGCGCTGAATCTCCTCAATCACCAGACCACGGTAGTCATTCGGCAGTGTTTCGAATACTGCCTCGCGGCGCCTGCCCTCATTCCAGACGATGGTCCCAACCAATCCTGATAAGAGAATCGCGCCCGCAATCGCTCCGCCACAAAGGCGGACGATTATCGAGAAATCCGATGTGCCAATGAAGAAGGCCACCGGGCCGATGATCATCAATGCGCCTAGCAGTTGCAGCAGCCCCGCAACCCATATCACCGTCGGAGATCCAGTGAGTGGGAATGCCACTCCGTAGACTAAGACTCCGAGTGTGAGAATTACCGTGGCAAGGGACATATACTTGTTGATTTGTCTTGACACTTAGGCCCTTAGGGCCTACTATAACACCTAACGGCCGGCGATACCCGCAAGGCCACAAACCGGAGAGAAACCGATGACCGACGACCAGATCATTCGCTCAGCGATTGCCATCCTCGAATCCCGCCTCGTCGATACCGATGGGCAGATCAGCAGCCCGAACGACGTTCAGAACTACGTCACCTTGAAGCTTGCCGGCCGAAAGAGTGAGGTGTTCGGACTGCTGCTCCTCGACAACCGACACAACGTGATCGAGTACCGTGAGCTTTTTCATGGAACGATTGACGGTGCTGCCGTCTATCCGCGCGAGGTTGTTCGCACGATCCTCGACGCGAACGCTGCCGCGGTCGTCATCTTTCATAACCATCCGTCCGGAAATGTTCAGCCGAGCGACTCCGATCAAAGGATTACGGCACGCATCCGGCAGGCGACCGACATCATCGACGTTCGACTGCTCGACCACATCGTTTGCGGCGGCGCTGATTCGTTCAGCTTCGCGGAACACGGACTGCTATAGGGAGGACATACGAATGACCGAGGAACGCGGAACGTATCGTGTGAAAGGGAGGTTGAGGCGGGAAACCCGCCTCCCCTTCGCGGACCCGAGCTATCAGCCACCGACGCCGAGTGAGATTCGGACGGCGATGCAGCTCAGCGGGATGACGGCTTCACAGGGTGGGAAAGTTCTCGGCGTGAATTCGAGAACCATTCGGAAGTGGATAGGTGGCGAGAGCCCGATTCCTTACTCTGCCTGGCGCCTTCTCTTGCTCGAGCTCGGCGAGGCGATAAACGTCGAGGGGCACGAGCTCAGGGTCGCGGAGCAGGAATAGGGGCGGTCGGCGTTTTACCGCGCCTCGCGCATCACAGGCGCAATTTCTTCCGCTCCGCCGGCGACAGGCTGGCGACGAAGTCGTTGCGTATCTTGCAATCGACGTCGATCCGAACGCCGCCGATGTGCGTGACGTACGTTCCGCGCGAGAACTCGTCGCAGAAGTGGCCCGCCTCCGCATACGCGGACATCAGGAGCCGACGCGCATACTCTCGCGCGGTCTCGTCAGATGTCTGCTGTTGTGCCTGAAGGCTAGTTGCCAGTAAGAACGCGCTGAATAAGATCGTCCTGCCGATCATTTCGGATACGCTCCTGCTCAATCTGGATGAGCATTTGGGTGTCTGCCTGGTCTCTGAGGCGCAGTTCGAGCTCGAGGTCTCGATCTCGCACAACGCCGTCGTGCGGTTGATCATCATGTGCGTTGACCTGCTGCTTGAGCAGGGCGTGGTCGCGCCACAACGCGATCACCGCGACGATCGCGAGCGGCGCGAGCCCTGACAGCAACTTGAAAACGAGGTCTTTCAGATCGTTCAATGCCCATGCCTCAGGCCGCGTCGCGCTTCGACCAGTACGACCAGGCCATCCCGACAAGGATCGCAACTGCACCGGCGAGAATTTCGAGTTGGCCCTCCGTGACGTACCCGCCCGTGACCAGCACGCCGCCGAACGTCGTCAGAATGTGACGTATGATGCCCTGTGCTTTGTCCATTTCGCCCTCCGTTGGGTCAGTGTCCAGTAGTGTCTTGCCCTGCCGCACCCGCCTGCGGTTGCGCCATTGCTTCCATCGCTTCAGAGGCTTGAACAGGAGCCATAGCTTCGCGCCAGTGATCAGGTCCATTGTGGATCTCCAGCAAAAATTCCCGGTTGAAATGCGCCATGAACAACTCAAAGGCGTTGCGCGAGTCCAGAACCGCCCACGCGCCACCTAAGCAGCTCAGACGCGCCCCAACGCCGATACAGCCCTGCACGTCGGTCGAGACGTTCGCCCTGTGAAACAGGATGCGAGAGCGCCTCGGGACGTTCCGAACCTCCACCGCGTCATAACCGCCACGGTTGAAACGCCGCGGCCGGCACTCATACACGCCCGCAGGAATGCAGCTCACCGACCGCTGATTGCCGAGCCAGGGCCGCTCGACCGTGAACAGGCGCTGCCCGTCAACCAGCATTTCGCCGAACGTGCCGAAGTCGCTGTCGCAGAAGCGGGTCAGCAGAAGATCGGGACCATGAACGAAACTCACCGGATATGCCCGGGATCGACCTGGTTCAGATTTTTCGCCCACCAGACCGCCAGCCGAAACCGCCACCCGCCTGAGCGCCGGTAATGCCACTGCACGCGATTCGAGAACAACGTGTGCCAGCGCAAATCGAGGAACATCAGGTGTCCGAAAACCAGATCGAAAACGAAATCCAGCGCAAACGCGATGACGGCCAAGGGCCACAGATTCGCCCGCCAAAACAGCGACAGGCCGCCGTCCTCGATCAGCCGCTTGCCATGCATCACGGCCACGAAGGACGCGACCAGGGCAAGCCAGAAGGCGGCTATGGAGAGCGCCGCTAGGATCATGTTGTATGCTCCCTTGTCTGCAAGCGACGAAAAACACGATGAAAAGACTCGTCAGCGCAACACTGCTCTCGCTCCTCACCGCATGTGGCGGGTCGGGCGGGGGCGATTCAACACAGTCGCCGCCTCCCGCTCCTCCGCCACCACCGCCTGAACCACTCGAGCCGCAAGGCGTCTGGATCGGCACGCTTCCCTATCGCAGCGAGAGTTTCAGAACGCTCTGCCGCCTGACTGACGAGGCGTTCCGCGCTGACATCGACTGTTTGCTCTTTTCGCCGGCTTTCGCAGATCAGGGTCCATCGGCGTATTTCGATGGTGATCTGGGCTTCCTCGATCTCACCGACGGCGCGTGGTCAGGCCGTGGCGACGTCTTCAACTCAGGGTCCGGCGGCAGCTTCGAAATCGTCGGCGGGTCCGTCGATCAAGAAATCTCGATCGACTTCGATATCGACGGGGAACTCACGACTTTCACAGGCACGCCGGCGGAGACGCCGAACGTTGCCGGATCCGGGCCTGGTGTGTACTCCGAGGCGTGGATGCGCGGCAGCGTTTCGTTCTCGATGGATCCGGACGGAACAATCACCG
>OZ245000.1:1782500-4705282 GCA_965223375.1 Candidatus Rariloculaceae bacterium | reverse complement strand
GCCGTCGAGATCGTTCCTGCTGAGGAAGTCCGACAGCAGGTCGGCGACTTCTACGTTGTTCATGTCGGCGAACGGAATGTGCGTGTTGCCGACCAGGCCGGCATCTCTCAGCATCAAGAACTCTGCGTTGCCGCCGTGTCTATTGATCAGGTCGACGAACTGCTTCGATTGCTCGAGCGCGTCAGACTGCGTCGGCGACTGATCGACGTTGTCGCCCCAGACGACCTGTAGCGGCAGGCGCGTCAGCTTCATGAACTCGTCGAGCGGGACCTCGATGGGACCAAAGGGGCCGTTCGTCGTGCCTTCCCACTCGCCGGGCGGGAAGACGTAGCCGACGTTTTCGTACATGACGATGCCGGCCATGTTGTCGCTCCTGAGTGCGGTCAGCAGCGCGCGCAGGCCGCCGGCCGAATTCGTCAGTGCGACGGTCGGTCCGATTCGCTCGACCAGCTCCGCTGCGGCATCGGACTGGAGCTGCGCGTTTGCGACGGAGTCGTACTCCTGATACCGAGCGCGTGTCGCCTGGTTCCAGGCTTCGGGGTTGTCGGTCGGGAACTGCACGCCTTCGAACCAGTCGGGATAGTCGAGGCCGAAGCGCCAGGCTCGAAAATTCCTTTGATCGCGGCCGGGCTCCGCCGTGTAACTCGTATCGGCGCAGCCCCAGTCGGCGCGACCGACCCGCGGTCCGTCCCAGAGATATACCGGGTAGTCGCGGCGCAGAAAGATGCTCTGAAAGCCATCGCCGCCGTCCCAGCGCTGCTGCCACGCGACGGCGCTGGCGCTGTGCCACATCAGCAGGTTGACGGCGCGCGGTTCGGGCGGAATCTGAAACTCGACGACGCCATGATCGCAGCTGAGCGTTCCGGCATCGCCGGACAGCGTTGTACCGCCGACGGCGAACGCGCCCTGGCGCTCGATGCGGATGTAATCGCCGTCTGATTGCGCTGCCGCGACGGCCACTGTGATCGCTGACGCGACGATGACGCCTCTAACGAGCTTCCGCACGGGCGGCCTCCGGTTTGGATTCGAGCCCCGACTCCCGCCAGGACTCCTGTCTGGTTCGTGGCCAAGAGCATGCCGCGCTCGGACGAATTGTGCAAAGTTCTCGGAGATCTGCGCGATTCGAGCGACGTGGAGGCGATCGGGAGCTACGCGCCCGCGTGACGACACGGCTGCCGGCAGAACAGGTTTGCGTCAGAGCCGGGTCTCTGACCTGAGGCTTCAGCGGCGGGCGAGGGCCTCCTCGACCACCGAGCGGTCGATGTATACGGCGAGCTCATCGCGTGATCGGGGTTCGCGGTCCAGCTCCGTGGCGACCCAGACGTCTTCACGTTCCAGCACGTCGAGCATGTCCGGAATGATCTCGATCGGAAACTCCATCTCAGGCCAGCCATCCGCGATCTGCGCTTCCGAATAACCGATGACGCTTGCGATGTCCGGCCAGTAATCCTCCGGGTTGTCTCTCAGAGCCTCTGTTGCGTCTGCAACCGCGCGCACGAAGGCGACGATCGACCGACGTTTCTCGGGGTCCGCGAGATCCGTCGCCGTGGCGTGCAGATTGAAGACCTCGCGATAGACACTGCGGTCCTGAAAGACGATCGCGTCGTCGCCGAGTTGCCGGATCGCATCCTCGGGCTCCGGTTCCCATATCGAGATGACGTCGACCTCGTCGTTGAACATCGCGTCCGACATCAGGTCGAGCGAAGCCTTGACGTCCGAGGCTTGCGGTAACGGTACGAGCTCGACGTCGTCCTCGGTCAGCCCGACAGTAGCGAGCATCGCGACGAGGTAATAGTTCGCCGATGTCCGGCGCGGGAGCATGATGCGTTTGCCCTCCAGGTCGGCCAGCGTCTCAATGCCGGCTGACCGGCGCCCCACGAGCCGATAGAAGCTCTCGGTCACGGTCATGATGATTCTGAGGTCTGGATTGTTCAGCGACTCGCGCAGCAGTTGCGTCTCGGCATTGGTTGCGATGTCGGCGTCGCCCGACGTGATACGCGTGATGCCGCCTTCGCCGACCGCCAGGGATTCGGGATAGAAGCCCTGCGCCGCTGCAACGACCGGCGAAAGCTCTATCCAGTAGCTGCCGGAGACCCGGATCGGAGCCAGTGGGGTCGCGGCGTCGGTGGTAGCCTCCGTCGCCTCCATCGCCGCCGTCGCTTCCGGCTCCGGCGAGCCACAGCCACCAGCCAGAGTGAAGAGGATAGCGGCCAAAGTCGTCGATAGGTGTTTCATGCGCGTCGATCTTCTTCGTTAGCCGTGTTCGCGTAAGCAATCAACGGTCATTTAACGGGTCCGAACACGCAACAGTCAAGCAAGCAGACGCCAGGGCATGGCGGATCGGACGCCCCGAAGGCTATACGCCCGGATTCGCAATAGCATCGGCCTGAAGCGTTGACCTTGCACGTTTCGAGGCCCGCTGTACCATGCGACCGGGCACAGAGGTTCCATATGCTTCGCACATACACCGTGTTTCTGCTGACCGTGTCGAGCGCCGTTCTGTCCGCGTGCGGGGGCGGGGGTGGAGGTGGTAGTGGGGGTAGCGGGCCGACGGTAACGCCGCCTGCCGGGTTGGCTATCGGCCCCGCGGCCTGCATAGCAGGTAATGCGGCTGACTTTTCCTGCTCCGGCATTACGCTTCAGAAGCGCCTGCCGCACCTGGATATGGGAGGTGCGAGCGGCAACGATCTCTGGGGCTGGGCGGATCCAGTTACTGCCCGGGAATATGCACTGGTCGGCCAAACCAGTGGCACCGCCTTCGTTGATGTGACCGATGCTCCTAATCCCGTTTATCTCGGCCGCCTCGATACCGCGACATCAGCCTCCACATGGCGCGACGTCAAGGTCTTCGACGATCATGCGTACATCGTTGCCGATAATGCCGGTTCGCACGGAATGCAGGTGTTTGACCTGCGACGTTTGCGAGGCGTGAGCTCGCCTCAGGCCTTCTCGGTAGACGCACTCTATTCGGGGTTCACGGGCGCTCACAATATCGCCATTAACGAAGCATCAGGCTTCGCCTACGCCGTCGGCACGGATACCTGTAACGGCGGGTTGCATATCGTGGATATCCGATCGCCGCAGAATCCGCAGTTCGCGGGCTGTCACTCTGCCTCGGACACGCACGATACCCAGTGCGTCGTTTATCAGGGGACCGACGCCTCTTTCGTCGGCCGTGAGATCTGTTTTAGCTCGAACGAAGATCATATCGAGATCGTAGACATCTCGGACAAAGCGGCGCCCACCACGATCTCGACAGCGCAGTATCCGGAAGTCGGTTTTACGCATCAGGCCTGGCTGACGCGGGATCATCGATTCCTCCTTGTCGGTGACGAACTTGACGAATCGCAGTTCAACGCGGCCACCAGAACACTGGTGTTCAACGTTGAGGAGCTCTCGAATCCGAGTTTGCAGTTCGTATACAGCGGGCCTACCGGGGCGATCGATCACAATCTTTATGTGCTCGGTAATCACGTATTCGAGGCCAACTACACGAGCGGCTTGCGCGTGCTGCGCTTCGGAGACCTTGCCGCACAAGAGCTTCAGGAGGTCGGCTACTTCGATACCTTTCCGGCGAACGACGCGCTCGGTTTCGAAGGCGCGTGGAGCGTGTTCCCGTATCTTCCGTCTGGCAACATCATCGTCAATGACACTAGCAACGGGTTGTTCGTTCTTGGGCTCGAAATGCTGGTTGCCTCTGCAGGTGCGGATCGTACCGCCCTGGAACGCGAATCGCTCGTGCTCGAAGGATTTGTCTCGCAACCTGCCGCGACGATCGCCTGGACGCAGACCCGCGGTACACCGGCGACACTGACAAACGCGGAATCGGCAAGGCCGACTCTTGCATTGCCGGAGCTGGCGGCCTCGGAAACACTGACTTTCGAGCTCTCCGTTTCGAACGGTCTTCAGGAGACGTCGAGAGATTTCGTCAACATCGAGGTGGAGGCACTTCCGGAACTCGCCGACCTGTCATTGCCGGACCCGGTACTTCAGCAGTGCCTTATTGATGCGGCGTCGGCAACGGGTTCGACCGATATCGGTGTTATCACGGTTCTCGACTGCGCCGGTGTTTCGAGCATCGACGGGCTGCCTGCTTTGCCAGGCGCGACAGATGTGGTTCTGACGGGAAACATGCTGCCGTCGGCCCTGGCCTTCCTCGACTGGCCCTCGCTTGCGACGCTCGACCTGCGCGGCAATGAGGCGTTGCCCTGCGCGGAGCTTGATCAGCTGGAACTAGCATTCGGTTCCGGGTTGCTGGCAGAAGACAATTGTCTGCGCCCCAGTGTCATCGATCTGGTCGCCGATGGTTTCGATGTCGCAGTCGATGAGGCACGGCGGCAGATCTACGTATCACTGCCGGACAGCAGCGAGGTGGCTGTCGTATCGATGACCGAGGCCCGCATCGTTGACCGCATCCTTCTGCCCGGCTCGCCGAGAGGTATCGATCTGGGGCTGGACGGGGCACGTTTGTTTGCTGCCCTGTTCGGCAGTAATACGGTGGCAGTGATCGACCTCGCGACGCGCAGCGTAGAGACGTTTCCCTTGCTCGATCAGTCCGGTGACGGCCGCCTCTGGGATGTATCGGAGGTGGGTACGGATCGCCTGTTCGTTACGAGCAATCCGTCGAGTAATGGTTTCGCGTACGTGGTACAGATCGACCTGGCTGCCGGAAACTCACTTTCGCGAGTCGCAAGCGGTCAGATTATTCGAGCGGCGCCGGTCATCGAGCGTTCGCAGGATGGTGCGTTTGCCTATATCGGCGAAGGCTTCTCACCGAATTCTCTTTATCGTCTGAACCTGTCCGATCCCACCGCACCTGTCGTGCTGGAAGACTCCCACGGATCTGTGAACGGAACGAACCAACTGGCGATCAACGCTGCAGGGTCGAGAATTGCGCTGGGATCGGGCCAGGTACTCCGCACCGGATCCTTTATCGAGGAAGGCGCCGTGGCGGCTGGCGCGAACGCGGCATCGGCCGTGTCAAATGCGTTATTCGTAAACGTAGCGGATGGCGTCATCAATGTATACGACTTCGATACGCTCACCCAGACAGAGACACGCACGATCTGTGGTCTTGGGGGACTCGCCTCACGAATGGAGATCTTCGATGGTGACAGGGGCTCGTTGTTACTACGTGAGAATCAGTTGTGTTTCACGGCCGTATCCGCCAGAGATCCCGTTCCTGACCCGTTCGCTGAACTTGTCTTCCCGGATGCGGCACTCGAGAGCTGCATCCGCGATGCCGCGCAAATGCAGGCGATATCGCTGCCCGAGGAGTTTACGTCGCTTGACTGCAGTACCAGTGCCCTCAAGATTCGGAACATAGACGGCCTCGATGCCCTGACCAATCTCAACAGCCTGGATCTGTCCGGCAGTGAAATTCTGGATTTGTCGGCACTTGGCTCGCTCGGTGCCCTTACGTCCCTGAGTTTGCGTGACTCGACCGTCGCGGACCTGGGTGCACTGGCCATGCTGCCGGTACTTGCCACGCTGGACGTGACGGGGTCCGGCGCGGTCGGCTGTGACGCTCTGGCTGGATTGGCCGGCTCCGGGGTCGCAGTCAGCGCCGACTTCTGTCAGGAACATGCGCGAATCGAACTCGGCGCAATTGGCTTCGATCTTGCCACGGACCTGGTCAACGACCGCGCTTATGTATCCGTTCCCGCTGCGAATGAAATTGTCGAAATCGATCTGACGACATTCAGCGAAACCCGAAGGTTCGCCATGACTGCACCGCCGCGTGGTATCGACCTTTCCGGCGATGCCGCCACTTTGTACGCGGCGCTCGATACTGTGGGCAGTATTGCGTATATCGATCTGGCCACGGCCGCCCAGCAAACTATTGACATTTTGATCCCGCTGAATCACATCAGCACTTACGATGTGGCGGAGGTCAGTACCGACCGCATCGTCGTATCCGCCTCTCCGGGCAGCGGTGGTTTCGCATATATCGTTGAGATCCGTCGCGATCTCGGCAACGCCACGCAACGCGTTGCGAGCGACAGAATTATCCGGGCCGGTCCTTTTTTCGCGGTAAGCCCGGACGGCACTGCCGTCTACGTCGGAGAAGGCTTTTCGCCAAACTCGATTTACAAGCTTGATGCCACGCAGGCGTTACTGCCGATCGTGGCCGAAGACGATCACGGCACGGTGAACGGGACGTGGCATTTGAGCGTCAGCGCCGACGGATCCCGACTATTCACTGGCAGTGGCCAGATTCTGGAGACGACGGCGATCAGTCAGGCTGGTTCAGTGCCGGCGGGCCTGACCGTGGCGGACCCGGCCGGTTCGGTCATTTACGTTGCCGAACCCGGTTCCGATACGATCGGTCTTTATGACGAGGGTTCGTTGTTCAGGGTCGGCGAGCGCACGTCACCCTGTTCCCTCACCTCCGTCGAGCGCATCGAGCCGGTTGCCAACGGAATCCTGCTGCTTGGTGATGACCTGCTGTGCCTCTCTCGAACCGCGGCTTATCCGTGACTACGGTAGGAGCCTGATCGCTCTGACCGAGCACCGATCCTCGCTCATCTGCAAAGTAGTGGGGCGAAAGGCTACGCTTGGGGCTTTCCGAGAGGGGGTGACTGATTTAAAATCCGTGCCTTCGCGATGCGGGAATAGCTCAGTTGGTAGAGCACAACCTTGCCAAGGTTGGGGTCGCGAGTTCGAGTCTCGTTTCCCGCTCCATAATTCTCATTAAATCAATAGGTTACTTTATTCAGCGGATCCTTGTTAGAGAATTCTTAGAGAATTTTCTCTAAGGGCTCTTGAGCCGATAAGGGAATAGTCGGGTCTCGCCTCACGGACTCCATCGGGGACGTGGCCCGGTTCGACGCTGAAGGGCAGCATCATCTCGATCCTCAGAACCTTACGGGCGTGGCCTCTCTGATATGAACGCGTCATGTCCGGATCGGTGTGAGCCATCAGGTCCTGTACGGCGGACACTTCGTAGCCGGCTCTCGCATACAGGTGAGATGACAATGCGCGAATCTCATTGCAATGTCGGCATCTCGCGCGTATCGAGTCCGTCGAACAGGTTAGATCGTTCGGCGGCAACCTGCCGTGCACGGTTAAAGCCTTTTGATGCGTAGTCAGGTAGCACCTGCGCAGAGTGCTCGATCCGACCGCCGGATAATGCGTCGCGCATGCGCTTGGTTCGCCGGTCCGGTACGCGGTGAATGATAAAAGGGCAACGTCCGAGTTTGAGGCTGGAGCGCCGTGACTCGACGATGACACGACGCACATCCGGGTGCATTGGGAAATCGACGCTTGTGGCCTCGATATCGCGTGCCTGCGTGTCCGTCTTGCGGATTGCGCTGACGATCCGGTCTCCAGTGACATCATCGAAGCGAAGATTTACCAGATCGATACGCCGCAAGGCGAGGTGTAAGCCCAGTGTCATCAGCCATTGCAGCCATACCGGTGCGACGCTGCGGATCGTGCGGAACTGGTCGATCGTGATCCGCTGGCGCCGCTTGTGAGGGACGGGATCCACGAACAGGTCGTCAACCGGGTTCGCGAGATGTGCCGGATAGACGCCGGTCGATTTTGCGTAACGAAAAAACCGCAGGAGCAGGGTCTTGAGCTTGCTTTGCTCGAATTGGCTGGAGGCTGCAATTGCTTCACGCAGCAATTGAGTCGTGATTGCGGGTACCTGGATACCGCGGAGCTGCCCCGAGAGACGCTCCTGGCGTTGCCGGAGCAAACGTGCGGTGCTCGACTTCAGGCGGTAGTCATCGATGTATTTTGAGACGAAGGTATCGAGCTCGGTCTCGAAAAAGGCGCCGCCGAAGTCCAGCGAGATCTCGAGACGGGCGGATTGCTGCTCGATCTGGATGCGATACTTCGAGTTCAATGACCTCGCGAGCCGGATTGCAGCGATACGGTCTTTGCCGAGGTTAGCCTTGGTTGGCATGCTCGGGTTCTTGTAGTAGTAAGCGTGATTGAGCGGATGGCATTCGAGATATTTCGGCAGACAGTCTTTGCGTGTTCTGGCCATTCGCGTCCCTCCAGGCGCCTCACTCAACAGTTTCTTTCGACTTCCGGCGAGGCCGCCCACGCGGTTTGTGCCGTGACGCCGGCGCCGGCATCGCAACGTAGCGAGCGGCCTCATCCGCGACTTCCGTCCGGAACGGGTTGCAGACCGTCACGCCGTCGTAATTCGATCCATTCTGAAGATCCTCGGTCAGAAGCAGGGCGCAGTTCTGGAGCTGAGCGGCCGCGACGATCATCGCATCCCACCAGCTGAGCACGTAGTGCTGCTCGACCTCATGCGCTCTGAGCAGGAGATCGCGATCGACTGGTTGCGGCTCCCAGGCGAGCAGGGCGCGCACGTCGGCCCATGCGTCATCGGGCTTCATGCCGGGGTCGAGCTTGCGAGTCATGGTCACGTAGTACTCGCTTAGAACCTGGGTCCCGGTCCGGCCTCGTTGCTCGATCCACAGTTGCTCGATCCAGCGGGCCGCCGCCGGCTGCTTTCCGGGCTCGCTCGCGTCGCGCGCATAGACGAACACGTTGGTGTCAACGAAGACGGCCGCGGTCATAGAGCTTCTCGCGTGATGGGTAGTGGTTGCGCCCGCGTTTGAGGGGTGCCGCTTCGCGGGCCAGGTACTGACGCATCGCGCGCTCGTACTCACGGGATTCGCGCATGGTTTTCTCGAGCAGCTCCCCGACGAATCGGGAGAGGCTCATGTTGTTGCGCGCGGCGTGCTTCCGGGCCCAGGCCGCAGCCTTTTCGTCGAGGGTGATGGTGACGTTTTTCATCACCGGAATATTAACACGTAGATCGTGTAATTATTGATGATGGAGACTGGCGCGAATCAACGGCTGCATTCAGACTGGGGTCTGGCGGATCGCCCAGGCTTGTGCCTTGGCTGATCCTGTGGAAGCGGTGCAGTGACGCATGGCATGGGCGCGCAGGACCGCGACATTAACCGACCGGCAACGGCGAACTGCGCAACTCCTCAAACGGCGAAGCCTTCCTCCCCGCCGTCTCCAGCATTGCCCACAGGATCCGAGGCGGGAACAGCTAAATAGATGGGCCTAGAGCGGACAAGCGGGAAAGTTCGATGCCGACCCGGGACCCGTTTGCACCCACTGTGGCGTAGCTACAAAAAGGGGCAGATAGCCTGCGAGCTTCCAGAATACGTTGCAGCATACAGACCCACTAGCTGGCTCGATTTCCGCCGTGCAATTTCCAGGTACCTTTAGAGCGATTCCACAGCCCCAGCTTCGCCTGTATATAGCGTCGATTTGTTGGACTAGAGGCTGAGCCCACTCAAGGGGTGGGCCGTCTTCAGGAAGCGCGGAATAGTAATGCGGCGAGTTGGCAGGGTGCGGGGCGCCGGGGAAAATCCAATACACGTCACCCTGTGTGATCCAGACTGGACGGAAGCAAGTACCACTTGGCGCCCCGAAGTTACCAGGCTGTGGCGCACTGGTAGGGATGGGGGCGAAGGGATCGAAGGAGATCTCCACATCACCAAGATCGCTTCCGCCCCCGCCGCCGGTGGCGGCGGTTATTGGCTCGCCGTACCCCAGCGAGTCGACCAAGAACAGCTTGTACTCATCAACGATCGCATGCGTGGATCCAAGCTGCAAGAAACCAGCGTGCTGTGCACCAAAATGCTCAATCAGCTGCACTATGTTCTCTCTTGGCAGCGAGACGAAACGCACGACGGCGGTTCTTCCCCCCGCACGCAAATCGATAAACGACTCTTCGTAGTTCACTCCCGGCATTAGCGCAGGTAGGATCTGTTCATTCCCTCCCTGCTTCAAGACGCGCTCATTGCGTCCGCCTTCAACCCATCGGGCAGAACCACCACGCAGCGAAGCGCGGATTGGTACCGGCGGCACTGATTCCGACAATTCAGTCTCCACCAAGAACGAATCTATCGACAACGGCGGAGTTGCTTCACCATCGATGGCCATTAGCGTTAAGTCAATCAGGTCGCCAAACGGCGTAACCAGCTCTGCAGAAGCACACACAGGGGCGAGAAAAGAAACGGTTATAGCCAGCCTGAAACTCATGTCTACATCCTCCCGGTGCCCACGCTCACAGAAAGTAGTTCTCTGTACTAAACATGTATATTGACTATATGGACGTTATGACAACCTTGTCAATCGACTCAACGGGAAGCTCCGAGCGATCCATGACGACAAATTTCGCTATATAATTTCTGAGACGCTAAGAGGTTCCGGATACCCTGACGAGGAGAGCGTCGTGGACGGCCACATCCGCGCCCTGGCTTTATCTCTCATTCTCGGATGTTTACTCTGGCTGATAGCCCTTGTAGACGCTCGAGCGGGAGTTCTCGCCGATTGGATCAATATTGCGGGTCTCGCGTTCCTTGGCACATTCGCCGCGAGTCTGTTCTGGCGTCGCCGTCACCCCTGGATCGCGGGCGTGCCGGCGATAGCATACGTTTGTGCTCTGTTCGCTCTACTCGCGTCCGATCTCGGTCCCGTTAGGCCGTTTCGTGAATTCTATTCATCTATTGAGGCGGGAATGTCCGAGTCGACCGTGCGCGAACAACTTGTCATCCATTTCCCAGAGAATGGTCGATATTCACGACCGGTTTCATCCGTTGGAGTCGACCAACAGACGACTATTCTCGGGTTTGTACTCGACCCCACAGATGGGCGATATAACGCTGAGTACATCACTCTAAGCCTCAGTGCTGGCCGCGTCGAAGGGAAGCGCTATCACCGCGACTAGCGCGGAGCATACATAGGTGTACTCGACAACTATCCTGACTAGCAAGGCTATTGCCAAGACCAAGGCAATGAGTTGCTGACTACAGAGCAGACACCCCGGCCGTGTGTACCGGAGCCAACAAGGACTTTCCAACCGTCCGCGCAGTGGCAGCGAGAGATGCCACCTATCTGATCAACAGAATCGGCCGAAGATTCAGGAGCCACTCAAGCTGGACGGGCTCCCCGAAAGACTCATCGAGCCGTCATCGGCCCGACTCTCAACCCGAGCCGCCGACCCGCGCTGATGACATAAGGGCCCTTATACGCACTCCGCCTCTTCGACACGTCCAATCCGAGAGTTCGAATAACGGTTCAGGTCAACCGGAATCCCTGATCGATCAGCGGCAGCTTGCGAATCCGCTGCCCGGTCGCGGCGAATATCGCGTTCGTCAGCGCTGGCATAACCGGGGGCACGCCGGGCTCACCGACACCGCCCGGCCCGTCGGCCGTGGCGAGGATGATCGTCTCGACGGGCGGCATGTGTGCGAGACGCACCATGTCGTACTCGTTGAAGTTCTTCTGCACGACAGCGCCGTTCTCTATGTCGATCTTGTCGTAGACGCCGGCTGTGAGACCCCAGACCATCGCGCCTTCCAGCTGGGCGCGAATCGTATCCGTATTGATCGCCACGCCGACCTCGACCGCGCAGGTGATCTTCACGAGATCGATCGCACCGTCATCCTGCACACGTGCCTCCACCAGCTCGGCGACGATCGAGCCGAAGGCCTCGCACATCGCGATACCCTGAACGTTGCCGGACCCGGGGCTGCCCCAGTTGCCGGCCTCGACTACCCGATCCAGCACTCGGAGTCTGCGCTCGTCGCCCGCCAGCAGCTTGCGGCGGAGCGCGACCGGATCCTGGCCACCGGAATGCGCGATCTCGTCAATGAAGCTCTCGCGGAAAAAGGTGTTCTGGCTGTGGCCGACCGAGCGCCAGAAGCCGACCGGCACGCCGACGTCCGGCAGGTGATAGTCGAAAGCGGCCGCATCGAAGTGATAGTCCTCGTCGACGATGCCTTCCATCGCCGTGTTGTCGACCGCCGCGTTTGGATCCCATATCGACCGCATGATCGACGGCACAGCAGTCCGGCCGCGGATCCCGAGCAGCTCACCGGCATCGTCCAGATAGGCCTCGAGCCGCGTGACCGACGCCGGCCGGTAGTAGTCGTCCGAAAAATCCTGCTCGCGCGACCAGATCAGTTTCACCGGTCGTCCTGCTTCCTTCGACAGCATCGCCGCCTGCAGCTCGATCTCGGGCGGCATACCCCGCCTGCCGAAACCGCCACCGATGTACTGTTGATGGAATTTGATCGCATCGAGCGGCAGCCCTAGCATCTCGGCAGCCGCAGCGTGCGCAGTCCCCGGCCCCTGAGTCGAAACCCAGAATTCCGCGCCGCCGTCATAGACGTGCGCCGTCGCGTTCATCGGCTCGAGCGCGGCGTGGCTGAGGAAAGGCGCCTCGTAGGTCGACGTCACTGTCGTAGCCGCGCGCGCCTGCGCTGCCTCGATGTCGCCTTCGGTCCGGTCCCCGATCCCCGGGTTCGCCAGCAGCGAATGCAAATGCTCGCCGATCGACTGCGTGCTCCACCGCGCGTTCGGGCCGCGGTCCCACTCGGGCGCGAGCGCGTCGAGTCCGCGCTTCGCGGTCCAGTAGTCGCGCGCAAGCACGGCCACACGGTCCTCGAGCTGGACTACACGCTCGACGCCGTCGATCGCCATGGCGGGCGCCGGATCGACGGACCTGAGCGACCCGCCGAAAGTAGGGCACGACATCATCGTCGCGATCAGCATGTCCGGGACTTCGGAATCGATGCCGAAAGTCGCCTCGCCGGTCGATTTCGCTGCCGAGTCGAAGCGTTTGATGTCCCGGCCGATCAGCCGCCATTCACTGCGCGGCTTCAGCGGTACGTCATCTTCGAGAGGCGGCACGTCGAGCGCCAGGGCGCCGAGCTCGCTGTACGGCATGCTGCGGCCGGTAGCCTCGTGATGGACGTGAGCGGCCTTCGCCGAGCATTCCGATACGTCGACGCCCCAGTAATCCGCGGCAGCGCGCTGCAGCAATTCCCGCGTATTGGCGCCGACCTGGCGCATCGGCTCGAACGTCCAGCGGATGGCCGTGCTGCCGCCCGTACCCTGAAAGTTCATCATCCGATTGTTGTAGACCTCGTGGGCCGGCGCCTGCGCGACGCGTATCTGATCCCACTCAAGCTCGAGCTCCTCGGCGATCAGTGCCGGCACGGCCGTTTCGGATCCCTGCCCCATCTCGGCGGCCGGCGAGATCAGCGTGACCGTGTTGTCTTCGTGGATCGTGAGCCAGGCATTCATGACCGCGCCGTTCGTCACGGGATTATTCGCATGCGCGCCGCGGGGTGTGAGCTGGAAACCGACCGTCAGTGCGACTGCCGAGGCGCTGCCCGTTTGCAGGAACTGTCTGCGGGAAAGCTCGAGCTTCATCTCAGGCCTCCCTCGTCTTGCCGGCAGCCGTGTGAATCGCCGCCCGGACCCGGTTGTAGGTTCCGCAGCGGCAGATGTTTGTGATCGATGCATCGATCTGCGCGTCAGTCGGGTTTGCGTTCGTCTCGAGCAACGCCGTCGCGGCCATGATCATCCCGGACTGGCAGTAGCCGCACTGCGGCACGTCATGCTCTACCCAGGCCTGCTGGATCGGATGATCGTCGAGCCCCTCGATCGTCGTCACGACGCGATCGCCGACGGCGCTGACCGGCAGCACGCAGGACCGCATCGGCTGGCCGTCGAGCTGCACTGTGCATGCCCCGCAGAACGCGATGCCGCAGCCGAATTTGGTGCCGGTGAGCTTCAGGTGGTCCCTGAGCACCCACAACAGCGGCATATCGGGGTCGACGTCCAGCTCCCGCTCCACGCCGTTTACTGTAAGCCTGATCATCCGTTGCCTCCGTCGTGCTGAACGCCCCCGGAGAGGCCTTGCCCCGGGATTTTACAAGTGTAAACTTACGGCCTTTCTTGCTTCAAGGGGGTAAGGCATCTCCGGCTTCCAGGGCAGCCAGCGGATCGAGCCGCCACAGGCGGCGGAGGCGCAGCACCTGGGGGTATTGCACCGGGCGGCATACCGCCCGGGGGCGGTCCACCCGGGGGCATTCCACCTGGAGGCATACCGCCCGGGCGCAGTCCGCCCGGCGGCACCTGTGCCGTGGGGTTCTGATCGGCCTGCGCTGCGTGTCCCGGGGGTGACGGTTCCTGACTGCATGCTGCGAGCAGCAATGCTGCGGAAATCGATAGCGCGAGTGGTGCGTTGCCGGCTCTTTTCGTTTGCGTCTGCCTGTAGTCGTTCGTACTTAATCCGTGTAGAAGGCGGTAAAGCGATCTCGAAGGTATTCCTCGTTTTCGATCTCATCGAAAATTGCGACGCCGAAATCGACGGCTGAAATCTCACCGAGATTCCTCATCCAGTCCATGAAGACTGCGCCCTCGGTGAGTTGGAGGTCCTCTGCGCTTTTCTCAAAGCGACCATCGGAGACGGTGACACTGCGCTGCGTGCGCGCACCTCGCTCGCCGAATTCCGTGCCCGGCTGCGGGGTCGCAACCGTCCAGTTGACATCTGACGCCTCGCGGTAGGTCTCGAGGACGAGGTGATGTCCCCACATGATCGAATACCCGATCGTCCCCTCAGCGGGTGCGACGCCGGGCGGCAGATGATGAAAGAAGTACTCACCGTTGTAGTAAAGCGTCGACCCGCCGTTGACCTGGATGATGCGCGGCGCCGTGTCTCCACGCTCGCGCGACACCGCAATCAGATTCAGTGCGGCGACGTACTGCACAGAATCCTCCGGGCGTGGTGCTTGTGTGTCCGTGGGTGAGCCCATCACAGACACGAGAACGATATCTGCGTCGCTGACTATGCGCCTGACTGAATCGATGTCGGTGATATCGCCCTGCACACCGGTGAAGCCCGGCCATTTGATGTGATCGAATCGGGATACGTCGCGGGACACGCCTGTCACTTCGTATCCCCGGAGCAGGGCTTCTTCGACAAAAGCCGAGCCCATCGTGCCAGTCGCACCATAGATCACGATCTTCATACCGTTGCCCTCATGCGCCTCGGCCGCAAAGGCAAGACACAACATCGCCGCGAGAAAAGCTGGTTTACGCATGCTGCCTCCGAATCAAACGGCGAGACGCACGAGGCGAGGCCGGCACTAGCCGCGCCAGGGCAACTGCCCCAGTCCTGGCCGATCCGGGTATCGCTCAGCGATTTCGAGTACTCGCGGATGCTCGAGCATCCTGTTGTATCCGGCGTCGATGACGACCCTGCCGTCGATGGTCCACGTGCTGTTTTGGATGTCGCCGGTCAGGTGGACGCCGAAATTGTCGAGCTCAGGCAACGGATCGAGTGCATCACCGAAATGCATGTGAATGTTCGACATGTGCGAATGATCAATGATGCGCCGGTGCAGAATGTTGGGACATTCGGCTTCACTGATCCGCGCGTTTGGATGGATACCCGGATGCATGCGCGTGAATTCCCAGACCTTGTCGCCGAGCCTAGGTTCGAGCTCACGCTCGATGAAGGCCCTGATCATGTCGGCCTCTTTGCCGCCACTCATCTCGGTAATTACGCCGTCTCTGACTTCGAGGCGCACTTCGTTTTCGAAGAATGGCGAAATCCCGATCCAGCGCGTCCACCATGACAATGCGCGGTCGATGATCAGCACACCATTGATGTCCGCGTGCCTGACCGGTGGTATGACCCATTCCGGAAACGGCCGATAAGCCCCGGGTTGCCGGTATCGGGCATAGTTCGGGGACGGCTCGTCGGAGCCGAGCGGCGGCGCGGCTTCGATGACGCCTTCGAGAGACGTGCCGTTTTCGTTCTCGAGTGTCCACGTGCTGCTCGCGTTGAAAGCCTCTGCAGTTCGATAGCGGATTTCCGAAACGAGCTCGTATGGCGTATACGCCCAGTCGCTGTTGATCAGACCGGAAGTCGTCGCGAAATTTCGCACGAACGGGATCGGGCGCTCCCTCAGAAAGTCTTGAATCGCACCGAATTCCTCGAGCTCCATATGAAAGGAATGAATGATCACGACGTCGGCACCGCGCATTGCCGACGTGACGATTGGCGGCAGACGCCAGTCACCCATTGAGTCCTGCTGCTCGTCGATCCACAGCAGCGAGGAGTTTGCCCCGCGACGCTCGATCGCCGTATGGATCCAGTCGATCACCTGGCTCTCGACCATATTATCGCTGCCGCTCAGGCCATCGATGTGTGCGATGACCAGTACTTCCTGGCCCGGCTGCAGCTCGACGCAGTGCTCGAGCATGTCGTCGATGACGACAGAAGCTCGATATGGCGCCGGGTTCGTGGCGATTGCTCGCAGCGGGCCGCCGAGCGCAAGTGCCGCGCCGGACCCCATTCGCCACAGGAGTTCTCGCCGGTTCATTCTGCTGCTCCCAACTCTCCTAGTTTTCTGAGATTACTGCGCGTTGTTGCGTCTCAGATAAGCGACGATTGCATCGAGCTGTGCAGGACTGATTTCCGTGTAGCGGAAGTTCGGCATGCCAAAGCGCCCCTGACGCACGAGCGTTTCGATCAGCTCAGGAGCCAGATCGGTGCGGTCTTCGAGCTTTGCAGGTAGCGCACCCTGGTAGAGCACGCGCAATGCCTGGGTGCCGCCGCCGGACCACGCATTTTCGTCACCGTGACAAATCGCACACCACTTGTCGTATTGCGCTTTGCCTTCTGCGAGCACCGACTGATCCTGGGCAGCCGCGAGCAGCGGCAGAAACAAGAGGAACGAAATCGACAACCTCATGAAACTCACCCCTCTCGCAGATGCTTAGGCCAGACACCGTATCGTCCGGCAGAAATAATGCCGTTCGGATCGAGCGCATCCTTCAGTCGATCTCGAAGCTTCATCATCGAAGAGTCGTTGTAGGCATTCGCCAGACCGATGATGTCCTTATGCAGCGGCGCCGGCGCACGATACTCGCTCCAGCCCTCCGCGGCGCAGGTACGCGTCAACTCGACGTACTGTTCTCGCGTGCGTTCGTTTTCTTCCGCATCGAGGGTGACATTCCAGCCCGCGAGATAAATGCCGACGCGCGGGAACCATTGAATGGGCATCATCTGGTAATAGTTGAACGGCATCCGCACACCGAGGCGTGATGTTTCTTTCTGCAGGAACTCCTGGGCCCGCAGAATCTCAGCGCCGGTCTTCGGCACCATCGGCGCGAACCACAAATGACCGACAGCCGGGTTCAGATTCATTTCGCTGCGCATCGACATCGAGAAGCGTGACAACGATGGAATACCGAGATGGACCATCTCGGTGCGCGGCGGCGCGTTCAGCTGACTACGGACCTCTTCGGAGAGCGGGAAAGTCAGTGGCTCATAATCGGTGAACCAGCAGCCGGGTGTCTCGCGCCGAAATACGTCCTTGGTGTATTCCCACTGAGCCGCGGTGATCGCATTCGGGCCATGCATCTTGACCTCGAGCATCCAGAACGGGACGCGGTTCGCCCGCCCGTACGCAGCAAGCGGACCCGGATCCGGACGCTCGTTGTTTCTGAGCTCGAGCAGGCGGAGATGCTCCGGATCGGTCGGTGGCTGCTCATACATTTCAGCCGAGACACTGCCGAAGAGCGGCGACGTCATCGCACTCATGCCATTGACGACTTCCATATTGTGCAGACGTGTGTCGATCTCACACATCTTGTGGATATCGTCGAAATTCGCGAAGTGGACACGGCCGCGACGAAAACCTTCGTGCGCCGGCCTGAGCCAGAAGCCCATCTTCGTCACGACACCATAGTTCGACTGCGCGAAAATGCCGTCGAGCTCGGGGCCGATGCCATACTTGTGGCGCTGCCACAGGCTGTCATTGCCCAGCGCGCCCGCACCGGTACGAATCATTTCCCCGTCCGGTAGAACGACTTCCATACCGCAGCGCGTCGACCAGCGGTCGCGACCATGCTGTGAATAGGTATGGGCGAGACCACGATCGAGCGCATGACCGATAAAGCTGCCCCAGGCCGGATCCGGAATATCGATCGCGAGCGGAATATCGTTTTCCTGAAAGTACTCGTAGACCTGATAGAACGTGACACCTGGCTCGACCAGGATAGATGCATTCTCTACGTCGACACCGAGAATCCGATCCATGCGCTTCAGATCGAGCACGAGACTGCCCGAATAAACGGGTGACGGGCCGCCATAGCCGAGGTTCTTGCCGGTTGAAATCGGATACAGCGGAATCTTGTAGCGATTTGCAACTTTGACGACCGCCTGAACTTCTTCAGCCGTATACGGAGCTATGGCTGCAGGGATCTCCGGCTCATCAGGATCATTCCGGTAAATGGAATAGACATCCTTATAAAGGCCTACGGCCTCGGGCGACGTAAAAACCCATTCCGAGCCGACAATGTTCTCGAATTCCTGTAACGCCCTTCTGAAAGTGCGTTCGCTGACACCGTCCGGAGTTGCCATCTATCTTGCTCCCTAAGCGCTGGATCTAGATCTGCTGATCAGGCCGAAGTAAGTTCCGCGACCGGTGCCACGGCCCAGGCGACCAGCGACCCGTCTGCGTTGCCCGCTTCCGACAACTGCTCATCCGACAGCCTGAAATGAAACGCGTCGTTCGCAGCCATTTGCAGCTCGAATGCGCTGACCGGATCAGTCAGCCCAATGACGAGCGACGGACGCTCGAGCAGTCGGCGATACAGCTGCGCCTTTCTGCCCGGATCGAGCATCTGCCCGATCGGAAATGCTTCGCTGCCACGCGCAAGCGCACCCCTTGCAAACGCGACGCTATCAGGTTCGTTCTCACTGAGAACCACAATCGATGCCTGATCGCGTGCATCAGCGGCATGCGCTGACAAGCCTGGCAGAGTCAGCGCAACGGACAACGAACCGGCCCCGACTTTCAGAAATGTGCGTCTGTTGTGCATAGCCTGCCTCCTCGCTCAGTATTTATTCACAGCTGGTTGCTCGGCCCGCGGAATTTCTATTCAAAGGGCAGACCGTGCTCAGGTACCATATAAAAGTCATAGGCGCAGTCGTGATACCACTGGCTGACTTTCTCGGGGTCGCTGTTGTCTTCCGGTGTAAAGCTCGAACGATCACATCCCTCGGTATCCGGCGGCGGCTCGTCCGGGACACCCGGCGTCTGGATTGCTATGAATCTGGCTGTCACCGCACTGGATCGAAATGCGTGAACGTTGCCGGGCGGGATGTATAGCCACTGTCCTTCGGTCAGCGTGTAGTCCTTATCCGCCACACGCATATGAATGATGCCGTCCGTCACAATCACGGTCTCAGACTTCAGGTAATGGACATGCGGCGGTCCGTAATAGTCCTCCTGAATGTGTTCCACCCATCCGGACATTTCGCCGTTGGTTTCTTCCGGCGAGAGCATCGGGATCACATAGGCATCCGGGAATCCCAGGTGAAATCCGTTTTGATCCATCGGCCTGATCGGCGGCCGGGGATTCGTGCGCGGGTCATGTTCTTGGCCGATCGCCAGCGGGGCGGCAACAACACAGCAAATAATGGAGAGCAGCAACGTCGTCTTTTTCATCGATCGATTCCGCTATTTAGTATTGGGGAGCCGGGTCAGGTGTCCGGTTTCGCCAGTGGTACAGGCAAATGGGTACGAGAGAAGCCGTGAATATCCACGATGGCATCGCCACCTCCGGGCCGTCGCCCATCACGGAATGCGTTGCGACTGCTCCGATGCCGATCAGCAGCAGGCCCTGTGCACCATAAAAGGCCCAGCGCTTGAGCCACAACGAGATCGCCCCGAATATCTCGGCATAACCGAGGAAGAACATGAACCAAAGCGGGTATCCGTAGTTGTTCTCGAAGACCATGACGAACATCGGATCACCGGTAACCTTCATGCTGGCCGCAAAAAAGCAGATCCCGGTCACAACAAGCGTAAGTACGAATAACAGATGGTGACGTTTGAACAGCTCGTAGTTCGTATGGGCAAGTAGATCGTTCATTTGTCGATTACCTGAATCTGACTGATACCGAGAGCACGCGGTCACCAACGTAATAATGAACGTGCCGAATCTCTGAATCCGAGGTAATCGGCTCCCAGTCACCTATGCCCATCGCGCCAACGCTGATGACGTCGCCGACCTGCAGTGCCGAGCCGCGCTCCTTGAGAAAGTCTGCCGTCATCAATGCCGTGACAAGCAGGTTCGTCTCGTCGTCCGACTGGTACTTTATGGATCGCTGATTGCCCATGTGATCGGAGGAAATCACGGTCATCCTGCGCAGGTTTTCGACGATATCCGGGTCGGATGCCGTATCCAGATAGTCTCCGATGATTCCGTAGCGAGCGCCGGTATTGAGTGCCTGCATCATGTGAGGCGGTACGAACGGCGAGCCATGCACGCCCGCATGTTCATGCAGAAAAACCGGGAGCTCGATGAATGCATAGACACGATCAATGTAGCTGGCAGCTTCCTCGACAGTCGTCGCGTCGTTGATGCGCGCGTCGCCGACCCGCAGCAGGAAATCAGGTTCGAAGTTCAGCCATTCACCACGGACTTCGACGTAGTCGCCGCCTTCGAGAAACGTTTCATCGCCGTAGAAAACACCGAAGAGCGGACCATCGAGACCGAAGAACCGCTGTTCAGACGGCTCGTGAATACCAATCTTGTAGCCGGCGATCGGATAGGTAGCGGACAGAATCTCGCCAAACTGTCTGGCGAGCTCGCGCGATTCGTCCCTGCTCAGGTCTTCCGTCAGCTTCTTCGCATAGCAGCCAGTCTGCTCTGCGTCGATCAACGTGCGGTTCTCCCAGGCCTCGGCAGCGATTGCCGGAAAGTCTTCTACGACACAACTCGAATCAGCACTGCGATAGATGAATGCCTGAATGACGCCAACGACGGCAAGGGCGACGACAAAGATGGCGCCGCGCAGCAAATCGCTCTTTTTGTACTTCGACATGTTCGGTCCGCTTTCTCGCATGGGCGCCCGCGCTTGTCGCAGGACACGCGAGATTTTACACTTGTAAAGAATCACTTGCGAGTCCTCGTCGAATCACCGTTTGAGGCAATCACAGGCTGAGGGATATCGATGAAAATCAAGGTTTTTCGCTGTTAAGCGCATTGACGCTGGCGTCTGCCGCCGCGGCAGAGACGATACTGATTACCGGTGTGAATCGCGGCATCGGCCTCGAGTTCGCAAAACAATTTGCGGAGAAAGGCTGGCACGTCATCGCCATGCATCGGCGCGATCAGGCGGATACGCTGGCTGCACTGTAGTCGCTGTATCAGAACGTCCGGGTGGAGACCCTCGACGTCAGCAGCACAGAGCATCTCGAGGCACTGGTCGGCAAACTCGAGCCCAGCACACCGTCGGCCTGGCGGTGCTGGTTAGCGACCGATGCTGCGCCCACGGTCACGTTCGCGAGCCGCCGGAGACAGCACCGGACATAGCTTGCGCGCGATGCCAAGCGACATCGCGCGCAAACCGGAGAGGCGGGAGTCAGGTCAGGCGCTCACCCAGCGTCTGCTGCGCCCGATACCGACTGTGATCCACAGGAGCAGCACGGCCAGCGGATTCAGGGCCCCGCCACCGCCGCTCCCACCGCCGCTGTTGCCACCACCACCACCGCCTGTCGGTGGCGGCGGCGGAGGCGGTGCAACGGCTGCCTGATAGGTCCAGGCACCGGCGAGAAGGCTTTCCTGGCCGTCGGGATTCACGACTTTGACATCCACGGTGCCCGCTGGGGACTTGGGCGTCCGGACGGTCAGTGTCGTGCTGTCCACGACCACGATCTCGGTGCCGGGTCGGCCGGCGAACAACACTTCGATGCCGGTCTCGAAATCCGTTCCGGTCACGGTGACTTCGGTAAAGCCCGACGGCTCCCCTTCGGCCGGTGACAACTCGACCAGTCCCGGCCCGTTCCCCGATGCCTGCACCTCGACGGTGCCGCCACCATAAGGCCGCGTGCGCATGTCGAGCCACTCCCCTTCGAGAGCAACGCCGAGATCCGAGCGACCGGGCGCATCCGGTGCGATACGGGTCGCAATCGTCATCGTGGCGTCCGAGTCATAGGGCAACATCGCGAACGCGCAGGTGAAGTCCGCGCCATTGACATCGCATAAGCCCTCGGGCGAACTCACATCGCTCAGCTCGAGATGCATTGCGACGCTGCCCGTAACCGTCAGGCCGATAATGTCGGCCCCGGTCGCCGGAAGCTGGGAGAAGCGGGGGTCGCTCGAGTCGGCATCGAACGGTTGGTTGCTCAGCAGCACCTCGAAGTCGACATCTGCTCCTGCCGGTTGCGGGTCGCTCGGGCTTTCCACGTCGATGGTGAGTTCCGCGGCAGAGCCGACCATGACATCGGTGCTTCCACAGGTCTGCTGGGACTGGCCCGTCGGGCTCTTCTGCTGCGTCGCCGGGTCGACCTGCGCCCGGTCATAGACACAGCTGGTGATCTGATAGATCCCGGGGATCGTATACGCATGGTCGGCCATCAATGCGCCGCGCCCGAACGGGTCGAAAGCGAGAATCGGTCCGGTCGTCGTGACGTCGGACTTGATCGTGCCGTCCGGGTTCAAGGCATCGACCGGCGGTATCGGATCGCCGTCGAGCTCGAAGTGGCCCTCTGCAGTGCTCGTGCCGTCACCCCAGTCGATTGTCACGAATAGCGTTTCGTCTGCATCAGGGTCGAACACCTCGACCCGATGTGCGAGGCGAAAGCCGAGATTGACCGACTCGTCGGCGGGCACTTCGATGCTCGGAGCATCCTCGATCGGACTCACGTCGATTGAGACCATACCCTCTTCGGCGGACTCCTCGTTACCATCGAACACGCGGTACGTGAAGAAGTCGCTTCCGAAGTAGTTCGCGTCCGGCGTGTAGGTGGCATCCAGGCCGTTGACCGTAACGGTGCCATGCTCCGGCGGTGTCACGATCACGATGGACAGCGTATCGAAGCTTCCGTCCGGGTCGGTCGCAGGGAGGCTGAAGGTCGCCGGCATATCTTCGAGCACAGTCGGGGCGAGATAGTCGAGCCCGATGTCCGGCACCTCGGGCGGACGGAAGTTTCGCGACACATTGATCGTGACATTCGCCTCGGCGGCATCGAAACCGTCTGTAACACTGAAGCGGAACTGGTCGGTCCCGACAAAGTTGTTCTTCGACCGGTAAATGACGCTTGCGCTGCCGTCATCGATCGGCGTCAACGGCGTGGTTTCGAAAATGTGCAGCAGCCGTGCGTCGCGGTTCAGGATGTAGAAGTGATCCGAATTGACCTCGATGTCCTGCGGGTTCCCGAAGTCGCCGAGCAGGAATCCATAGCCCACGCCCTGCGATCGGGCTTCGCCGCCGAAGGATCCATCGGACGTGAAGCGCTGGACTCGGGCGTTGCCGAAATCGCTGACGTACAGCACGTCATCGGGATTCATCGAGATACCGCGCGCCTCGCGGAACTGTCCGGGCTGATCGCCGTAGATCTGATCGCGGCCGCAGAGGTCGTCGGTGCAGGCAAAGCCCAGGCTGCGTCGATTATTCGTATCGCACGCATACTCGGCCGTGATGTTGCTCGAGCAGTAACCGAGCCAGCCTTCGAGGGTCCCAGGCGTCAGGACGCCGAGCTGTGAAAGCTCGGAGCGCGTCACTTTGAAGATCCGGTCCGGATAGCTGATGTACAGATTATCGTCGGAGTCGGTAGCGAGCGACTGTATTTCGACGGTGCCGACATTCTCGTCCCAGACATTGCCGAGAAAGACGTCGCTACCTTCGACCGTGAACACACCGTCGATCTGTCGGTATGCGTTTACACGACCGTTGTTCGCGACGTACATGATGCCGCGTGAATCGACCGTCACCGCTCGCGGGCGGTCGAGCTGCCATGCGGCGCTGAAGCCCGTGCCAAGGTTGTATCTGGCAAGCTGCGTCAGATCCGGTGCGTAGACGTAGACCCAGTCGTCGTCCTGGTTGTCGATTCGCGAAACGTAGATACGATTGGTGTTGTCATCCCAGAAGATGTCGGAGGGGGACCCGCCGGCCGTCACTTCGGTCCAGGCGGAAATGTCCTGATTCGAATCGAAAACGACGAGGCGATGGGTGACGTTGAGATCGTCGTTCGCGTCGCAACGCGCGGATCCCTGGTCGTAGACCATCGAGTTACCCTCGTCGTCAACCGCGATCCATTCAGGTTGATACGGATACGCGATCTGGAACTGGTTCGGCTCGCTATCCGCGCGCGTATCGCAGTAAAGCGACGGATTTTCCTGCATCAAGTTCCCGGCGAACCTGTTCGCAGAGGCCTCGAGCCTGAAATCGTCGATGAAGAAGGGGAGGAGGGGCGCGACGAAATCGCCTTCCGACGGCGGAGTAACGATATCGAAGGTCAGTGGATCGAAGCGGTCGACGCTCGGGTGAAAGTCCGCGTCCGATCCCGTCAGGATGATCTCGGTTTCCTCGAACGACTGCGTATCGACTGTCTGTGCATCAGCCACCGGCGGCGTGTTCGTGCCTTCCTGCTTGATGTTGATCAGCTGCACGGCCGTGCTCGAGTTGAAGCCGTCCGATGCGGTCCACGTGACCTCACTCAAGCCGAGGCCGAACTGTGCGCTCTGCGCATCGTTCTCGACATCGGGGCTCAGATCCGCGAGATCGAAGACCCGCGCGACACCAAGGTTCACGTCGACGCTTTGCTGCCCTGCCGGCACCTCGTGCACCTGGCTCGGCGGTGCCAGCAGCACCGGGGGAAAGCTGTCCCGCACCTCGACCCGATGCGTCAGAGTCACTACGTTCGCAGCGCCGGATGCGTCTTTCGGGCCGGGATCGGAAGCGGTCCAGACCAGATCGATCGACTCCCCGGTCGGCCAGAAACCGAGGCCGCCTTTATCGTTGCGAAGCGTGACACGGTGATTGCAATGGTCATCGGTGTCGATCAGCCGGCCGAGAAATTCAGTTGCCGTGCCGCTTCTGATCCCGCCCGGATGGATCGCCTCGAGATAGAAGACATCGCGCGCACTGTCGTACTCGAGAACAGCCCTGATTGTGGCCGGCAGGGTCGACGTGTCGGTTCGCGTCGTCAATGACGGCGGGATGACGTCGTATACCCACACACTCTGAAAGTCCTGATTGACGACGTCGTCGAAAACTCCCAGTTGACTGTGTCGCCAGTTGATGCCGACCGCCTCATCGACACCATAGAGCGCCCCTTCGGTCGCGAGGAACTCGATACCCGGCTGGAGGGCTCGCATCGTGCTCGTAACGACGGCACGAAACACGCCGGAGCTCTTGACGAGCTCCTTGAACGGCTTGCTGCCGCTGGGAACGTTCGGAATATAGATGAAGGCGAAATCGATCGGCGAGACGAGCGTGTCGGCCCGATAGACAATCGCATTCCGGCCAACCGGCAGCTTCAGGATCGAGCGACCCTGCGCATCGGCGACGAGCTCACGATAATCGCGCAGCGATTCGTCACCTGCGGTAGTCGGATCGTCGGCCGGAGGCCTGCCGTACATCCTGACGTCGGCGTCGGTGTTGAAGTGGTAGACGCTGGGCGTCCCCAGCGTTCCCCAGTCGCCGTTGAAGATCGACCCGCCCAGAAAATTCTTATAGTCCGCGCGAGTGCGAGTCTGGAGTATCGATGCATAGCAGTTCGGGTCGTCCGTCGACGGGTTCGGCAGTTCCGGATCGTTCGCCGAGGCCGTCGATGCGTCCGGCTGGAAGCCGTTCGAACCGCTGAGATTCGGTGGCGCGACGATCTGGGGCGGACACAGCCGCAGTCCCAGATTCGCCGAGTAGGCGGCAAAAGAGGGCGGGACATCGAACGGGAAGGGCGCCACTAGCGCCAGTGCTTCGTTCGTCGCGTACGCCGCGCCCACCGTGGCCTGACAGATTTCGGGCACCTCGTTGTGAGCACCTTCGAGGGCATGCGCCGTTCCCGGCACGTTGCCGACGGTCGCCGTGGCGAGAAGCAAAGCATAACCAGCGCCAATTCCGGCGCTCGACAGGTGCGGTCTGATCATAGAGTCTTCCTTCCGGGGCTCGACGCGCGCTGATCCTCGTTCTTCATGGTCGTTGGTGCAGGTCGCGCGACTGTTATTGTTTGTTCTGGAGCCTGAACGATTCGCCGTCCCAGCGTAATTCGGCGCCGAGTCGGGAAGTTCGGGTTTAGACATAACGGGGGACGCAGCAACGCGAGCTCGCGGCTGGCTACCAGTCGGAATAGTCATGGTCCGATCCTCATCAAGCTGGACTTCTACAAGGGTTAGCGACGTTGGCGGGTGGATCGGGTCATCGGGCAGCCAGCCCGCGCCTTGATCTTCGACGCGGCTCGCTGAATAGTCCTGCCGATGCATGACGACACGCTATCGACGGAACTGATCAGGGCCTGGAGCGAAGGGGACCCCGACGCGCTTGACCGGTTGATTCCTATCGTCTACCGGCAGCTGCACCGCATCGCGAGCAACCATCTTCGGCGCGAGCGGCACGACCATACCCTCCAGTCAACGGCGCTGATCAACGAAGCGTTTCTGGCCCTCGCCTCGAGCGAGCTTTCGCTGAACGACCGCGCTCACTTTTTCGCCGTCGCGTCGGGCATCATGCGGCGGATTCTGGTCGACCATGCACGCTCGGCGAAGCGGCAAAAACGGGGTGGCGATCTGCTGCAGGTAACGCTGCACGACCATGCAGACGTGAATGTGACGAATGCCTCAACGGTGCTCGACCTCGAGATGGCGCTCAGCGAGCTCGAAGCGATCGATGCGCGTAAGGCCCGCATCGTCGAGATGAGCTACTTCGGGGGACTCACCTACGACGAGATCGCGGCCGTCTTCGGAATCTCGCCCGCCACTGTCAAGCGAGATCTCCGGTTTTCGAAGGCATGGATTCGCAAGGAGCTGGACAACGGTTGACCCGCGCCATATTGGCGCGCCCGACGACGAGTAGCACCAGGGATTGGCAGGACAGATGCGGCAGGAGGCTGTCGAACCCTGATTCCAGAGAACTGCGAGGCGGCTGCCGGCGAGTGCGCGGAGGGTCGTCAGTCGGAAGAGCGCTGCTCCAGCAACCAGACGTCGGCACACTCGGCCGGTGTCAGGTATACGATCTCGCCCTGTACCCGGCAGCTCATCAGGTTCTCGGCGGCGCCCCACAACTCGACGCCCGACAGCGAACCGAGCCACAGGCACAATGCCCCGGCGGCGGCGAGAGGCCCCAGAAACAGCAGGCTGCTGATGACATAAGTCAGGCGCGGGATGTTGATTGTTCTATTCCCGTATCCGGCTCTTGGCGACCGGTTCGCTGCGAGTATACACACCGCTCGTCTACACCCCGGGCGCGGGCGGCCCATAGCGTGCCGAACCGCAGCGCCGCGCCACTCTTGGACCGGTCTCGCCGGCTTTTGTAATATCCTGCAACGTCGCGATGCGCCGTAATCGGCGCTTCGTCGTTTCGGGGGAAACACAGGCTCGCCTGTTCCCTGCCGACTTTTACGAGGGTGACAAATGGATCCGATGGAGAGACTGGACCCGGAGCTGATCGGGCCGCTGCAGGGCCTGCTCGACGCCACCGGCGGCGGGATCAATCTGCGTGACATCGCCGCAACTCGCGAGATGCTCGACGGAATGATCGCAGCAGGCAAGGCCGAAGCGCCGGCGATTCCGGGTGTCAGCACAGAAGATCGTGTCGTGCCGGGTCTCGACGCCGGAGTCTCCGTGCCCGTTCGGATCTACCGACCCGAAAGCAACAGCGATACGTTACCGGCACTGGTCTGGATGCACCCGGGCGGCTACGTGGTCGGCAACATCGAGCTCGACGATCTGATGGTGACCCAGCTCGCAGCAGACACCGGCTGTATCGTGATTTCGGTCGACTATCGCCTCGCGCCGGAACACCCGTACCCGGCCGCGCTCGACGATTCGTTCGCCGTCATGCAGTGGGTACCGCGGGAAGCCGTCGCACTCGGCATCGACCCGGCGCGTATCGCTATCGGCGGTGCCAGCGCCGGAGGCGGACTCGCCGCGGCCTGTTGTCTGCGGGCGCGCGACGAGAATGCCGCACAGGCCTGCTTTCAGCTGCTCGTCTATCCGGCAATCGACGACTCCAATATCGAGCAGGTCGGTGACGGGGTTCAGGAGAATCTCTTCTGGACGCGTGAGAACGCACTGGTTGGCTGGCGCGCTTACCTGTCCGGCCGACAGGGCAGTAACGACGTGCCTGTCCATGCGGCGCCCGCGCGTGCGACGGACCTGCGCGATCTGCCGGATGCCTACATCGGCGTCGGGTCTGCCGACATGTTCATGAAGGAGAACATCGACTACGCCGAGGGCCTGAGCGCGGGTGGGGCAGCGGTGCAACTTGCCGTTTACCCCGGCGCTTTTCACGCCTTCGATTCGTTCGCACCGGCCGCCCGCGTCTCGCAGCGCATGATCGCCGAGCGCAACGCAGCCCTGCGGGCGGCGGTCGCAGGCTAGGCGGACCCTTCTGGAGAGAAACCAATGTCAGTAAGCCCAATCGAAACGTCCGATATTCCCGATCTGCCCGCCAGGGCTCGTGCTCTGGGAGCGCTGGCCGACGAGCACGCCGAATACGCAGATCGCGAAGGGAGGCTGGCGCAGGCGCTCGTCGATGAGTATCACCGCCTCGGGATGTTCGGCATGTGGGTTCCCAAATCCATACGCGGCGGCTATGAGCTCGACCCGATATCGTCACTGCAGGTCATAGAGCACGTCTCTGCCGGGGATCCGTCGGCGGGCTGGGTGCTGATGGCTGCAGCCCTGGCCGTGGGGACAGGCGCTGCTTACCTCGGCGACGACGCGGTCGAGGAGCTCTTCGGCGACGAACGGATGCCGGTCATTGCCGGCCAGGGAACGCGCCCGGGCCAGGCCGTGCCGGTCGATGGCGGTTTTTCCCTGTCCGGTTCCTGGAGTTTCGCGTCGGGCATCAAGCACGGTACGCACATCCACACACTCGGGCTCATCGAAGGTACGAATGAGCCGAGGATCTTCGTGTTCCCTGTCGAGAAGGCCAATCTGATCGACAACTGGGACGTCATGGGGCTGCGCGGCACGGGGAGTATCGACTACACGGCGGAAGACGTCTTTGTCCCCGAGGAATACACGCATTTCGCCGTCACCGACCAGTCGGCGCGCGGCGGTGGGCTCTACTCGCTCGGCATCATCGGGCTAGCGGCCATCTGTCATTCCGGCTGGGCGTGCGGCATCGGCCGGCGCCTGCTCGATGAGCTGAGCGCGCTCGTGCGCGACCGGGGCGGCGCGCAGGGACCCCAGGGCAGCAGCCCGAGTTTTCAGGAGCGCTACGCGAAGACCGAGGCGGCGTTCCGCGCGGCGCGCGCGTTGGTATACGAATCCTGGAACGACGTAGGCGAAACGCTGGGCAATGGCGGGACGCTGAGCCTGCGCCAGCACACTCTGATCCGGCTGGCGATGGCGCATGTGACCTGGACGGCCAATGACGTCGCGCAGCTCGTATATCAGGCGGCGGGCACCGCGGGCTTACGGGCCGGCAGAATCCAGATGCTCTATCGTGACATGCAAGCGGGTATCCAGCACATCACGTCCTCGCCACCTGTCTGGCAGGCGGCCGGGCGAGAGCTGGCCGGGCTCGCACCCGATGAGAACTGGGTCTTCCTCAATCTGGTCGGCCAGGAACACTAGGCCGCGAATCAACGAGATTGGCCGGCTAGCCGCATTCCGGCCCGACGCCGCTGGCGCCGGCAGCTAACAGAGGGCAGGGAAGCTCGAATCACCGAGGGGGCGGCGGGTTCTGAATATCGGGCTTACTCTTCGGCGCGCTGAAAAAACGGGTTACCGAAGTCGTCTTTCAGGTCCAGCAGAAACTGGTTGTTCTCCTGGCAGATGTATTCCGAAAGCTCCGTTCCTTCGGCCCACGGAATGTCCCAGGCCACAGTCCAGGGTTCGCTGTAGGCGCCCGGATCGATGATTGTCGCTTCGTAGTGCAGCGTTTCGCGATTCGGGCGCGAAAAACGCTCGACAGTTCTCAGCTCGTCCGTATGCATCGTGCCGTCGAACAGGAGCCAGGTCTTCTCGTTGAAGCCGGTCGTCTCGACCACGAGCGTGTCGTTGTCTTCGTAGCGGCCGACCGAGTAGCCGAAGTAGGTGGGGTTCAGCGACTCACGATCAGGCAGCGAGCGCCCGTCCATGTGAATCTCGCGCCAGACGTGCGCACCGCCTTCGAAAATGATGATGACACGCTGGCGCCGGCGGTCCTGAATGATCTCCGAAGGGTATGGCGTCCCCATCTGGCGCGGGCCACCCGGTGGCAGACAGAAGCCCTGCGGGTCGTAGGCGACCTGCGTTTCGGCATTGTAGGCCTTCATCGCTTCGGTCCACGGGAGGAACGGAATCTCGTCGCGACCCACGAGGCGCTCTTGCATGACTCGCACCCAGGGCTGCATCCAGACACCGTCGCCGCCGAAATCGACGAGGCCGTCCTCGAATCGCGGCGTCGGGACGGGCTCGGCCGCCTCGTCCGATTGGGCGCTCGCTATCGAGCTCGATGCCAATGCGACCAGTGTGGCGGCACAGATCGCCAGCCGCCGCATCTGCGTCGCCTGCGTTTCGCGTTGGTCAGACATCGTCGGCTCTCCTGCAGCGCCCGGCATCAGTCGCTATCTTCCGCGTCCGGGTCGCTGGAACCGGCGAACATCCGGCGTCCGTCGGCCAGGGTCACGGAACGCGCATTCGCTTTCAGGCTGCCGTCGCGCGCGCGCGACCCCTGAACATTGACCTGGTCGCCGATCTGCAGCGAGTTGCGTGTCCAGCCGCGCCGCATCAGCCCGTTTGGGCTGCCGAGCTCGACGGCCCAGTTGCTGTAGTCGCCATCTTCCTCGACATCGACATAGAAGAAGGTATGTGGGTTCATCCACTCTACCTTCGTGACGATGCCCGTGATGTCGACGGGCTTGTTGGCATCGAATTCGGCCGCGAACGAATGATGGGCCGACGCGTTGATCCACAGCGCCGAGGCGCCGATCAGGCAGGCTGCTGCCAGGAGGTTTCTCTTCATGCTTGGTCTCGCCCTAGTTCAATGTGAGACTGAAGGTGCCGGACGATGATCCGTGCGTGTACGTACCCGAGTAGCGGCGGTTGACCCACGAACCCAGGTTCTCGAGCTTCCCGGTCGCGACGAAGGGAACGCGTTCGCCGCCCTCATCCGGAAGGCGCGCCTCGATCGTCAGCGTCCATGTCTCGTAGTCGATCTCGGCTCGCTCAAGCTCAGCGCCGCTGCGGCCGGGGTTGACGGTGCCGACGATCTCGCGGTCCTCCCAGTCGAGCACCAGCAGCATGCGGTTCCGCGTGTCGCCCGAACCCCAGTAGCCGAGCCACGAGCCCTTGGCCGGATGGCCGACCTGGGCGGCTGCCGGCAACGCCAGCGCTGCAAGGAGCCCCGCGAAGATATGTCGTCGACGTATCACTGCCCGCCGCCCCGAGTTACTCGGAATCCTCGAGCGTGTCCTCGTACGGCGCGCCGGTCCTTGCCGAGCCGATAAAGAGCCGACGGCCGTCCGGGAACTCGATATCGCGGGCGTTGGCGCGCGGCTTACCGTCCTTGGCCTGGAAGCCATCGACGATGACCCTGGTGCCGGGCGGCAGCGAGTTGCGGTTCCAGCCCCGGCGGAGCAGGGCGCTGGGCGCGCCGCCCTCAACGGCCCACTGCTCAGTCGTGCCGTCTTCGTTCTCGACATCGATGATCAGCCAGGAGTGCGGATTGACCCACTGGAACTCGACCACGGTCCCTTCGAGATGAACCGGCGAGTTCCGGTCGAACTCGGCCGCGAAGGAATGATGGGCGGAGGCGATATGAGCCACGCCCGAAACTGCGAATATGCCTGCCATGGCGGAAATGATTTGCCTGCGCATTGCCTGTCTCCTTGCGTTCCCGACTAAGCGATTAGTCCGATTCTTCGGACGTGAGTTCCAGATCCTTGTAGCGAAGCTCCTCGACGAACGGCACGCACTTGTGCTCGAGCAGCTGCGCATTCGGCTCGATCATTCGATAGAGCGGCATACGAATGGTCCACGGCGACGAATACGTGCGGGGATCCGTGAGGGTCGCCTGGTAGTCGATATGGTCCGGGCTCATCAAGGTGAATCTTTCCTCGACGACCAGCGCCGGACTGTGATGATTGCCGGCCCGATCCAGCCATGTCTTGCCGTTGAAACCGTATGTCTCGATGACTAGGGTGTCGCCGTCCCAGCGGCCGTTGGACTGCCCCATCCAGGTATCGACCGGCGGCTCGATCGGCTCGCCCATGTTCACGAGGCGATTCGCCGAGTGATAGGCGTACTGGAAGTAGATGTCACCGCCGCCCTGAACGATCTGAAACGGATGCGGCATGTAGTTCGCGCGGGGGATACCCGGCAGGTAGCACATGGTCTCGGGGTCCGCCTCGGGCCAGCCGGCGCGATTCTGCTCGCGCTGCTCGAGCGCTTCCGGCAGGTACGGAATGGCGCCCTCTACCACGACGCCCTGACCCGCCGGTATGGCGGCGATCGCCCCGAGCTCCCAGAATTCGTCGAGCGCCTCAGCCGAGTGCGCTTCGAGGTTCCAGTTGGCGGTATTCATCGCCATCCAGATGCCATTGAGGTTCGGCTGCCCGCTGATTCTCTCCGGACGATCCGTCTGTGCCTGCGCCAGCAGGCCTGTAGGCAACGCCAGCGACAGTATCGCTGCCAGCGCCGCCGCGCGGGTACGCAGAACTCGCATGAATTTTCCCTCTGCCCGTGTTTTCATTCGCTAACCCGCAATGATAAGTGAACCCCGCCCCGCACGTCACGCAGGCGGGCAATATGCGCGAGATTCTGCCGGCCACGCGCTTAACGGCAGCTGAAGCCGACCGGACGAGGGCCGCAGCCGGGACGAACCGCCGTGGAAGCGCTCAGCGCAGGCCAAAAACCTCCACGCGATCGCCGGCCACCACGGCAACGTACTGCGTCCCGCCGGCGTCCAGATAAGTCATCGGGTTGGCATTGGCGTTCGTCTCGAGCTCGGTCGCCCAAAGCTCCTCGCCGCTGGTCGCGTCGAATGCCCGGAAGCGCTGGTCCCGGGTTGCACCGATGAACACCAGTCCGCCGGCCGTGACTGTCGGCCCGGCACTGCCGGAATTGCCGACGAGCTGCCGGTCGCCCGGGAGATTTTCGTTGATGCCGAGCACCGACGCCCACAGGATCTCGCCGCTGCCCGCGTCGACGGCTACCAGGCGCCCCCAGGGCGGTCGCTGGCACGGCAGCGTCGGGCCGACGGGTCGGCCGTCCTCGTCGTATTCGCCGCTCAGCGGTGCGGCAAACGAGGCGAACGGACCCACGCCATTGATGCTGGCGCGATCGTACGGTTGCGTCGATCCAACCGCCTCGAAGCTGTACGTCACGTCCGGGTCCTTGTCTTCTACCCAGCCGATCAGAGACGTTTCCTGTGCATTGGCGTATACGATGCCGCGACGCGGGTCGGTCGCCGTGCCGCCCCAGTTCACCCCGCCGGTGCCGCCCGGAAACTGAATCGTCGATCGCGGCGGCGCGCCCGGTGCGCGGTAAAGGAACGGCGTGAACGGACCCTCGTTATGAAAGCCGCCCGAGCGCTCCATGAAATCGACGCACGCGGCGACATGCGCTGCGCTCGTGTCGTCGGAAGTCACAAGGTCCGTTTCCGGGTCGAAGCTGACGCGGCTCAGCGGTGGCGGTGCCACCGGGAACGGCTGCGTCGGAGAGTACCACTCACCCGGCACGTCACCCGTCGGGACCGGCCGCTCCTCGACCGGGATGACCGGTTCGCCCGTGACGCGATCCAGCACGAACAGGTAGCTGGACTTCCCGACATTGGCGATGACCGAATGTTGCGTGCCGTTGCGCGTCACGTCGAACAGGCCGCCGGCGAAAGCCATGTCGATGTCCCAGAGGTCGTGGTGGACTGTCTGAAAATGCCACCGGTAGGCGCCGGTGCGAGCGTCGACCGCGACGATGGAGTTGCCGAACACGTTCGCCCCCGGCCGGCCGCCGCCATAGTAGTTGGGCGCAGGCCCGGCAATCGGCAGGTAGGCGATACCTCTCTCGGCGTCGACACTGGCGGCAAAGCCCCACATGTTCGTGCCACCGCGACCGTCCCAGCCGTTGCCCCAGGTCTCATTGAACGGCATGCCGGGACCCGGGACCGTCCGGAACTCCCAAAGCAACCGGCCGGTCACGACATCTAAACCGCGGGGATTGCCGGCGGCGCCTTGTGGTGTCTCGAGGCTCGCGGCACCGATGATCGCAACATCATCGTAAATCGTCGGTGTGCCGCCATAGGCGACACCGACCGCGACGGCGCCGCCATCGCCGAAGCTCTCGACCGGCGTGCCGCTCGCCGCGTCGAGGGCGACCATGTGCGTGCGGGCCATCGCAATGATTCTCGGTGCATGCTCTTCATTGCCGGGCCAGTATGCGACGCCCCGCGTCGAAGCCGTCGGCGCCGGCCCCTCGTCAGGCTCGGGAAGTGCCAGGCGATGTACCCACACTTCGCGGCCCGTCGAGGCGTCGAGCGCGACGATCGAATCCCGGTTCGGCAGATACATGACGCCGCCGATAACTATTGGTACTGCCGTCGAGTTGCCGGCAAGCTCGTAGGACCATGCTGACGTCAGTGAGGTCACGTTGGCGGCGTTGATTCCGGTCAGCGGCGAGAACCGCGTGGCAGCCAGATCGCGGTTGATCGTCCTCCAGTCGCCGATCGACCCTGTAGCGGCAGACTGAGCATGGGTCAGGGCGGACGCGTGGATTAACACGCCGGCAGCGATACCTGCCGCGAGGGGTGCGAGCTTCATGAATGGATCCCCGTTCTCGATAAAGCCGTTTCCGGGGCGAGGTTAACGGTCGTCCCGTGCCGGTGCGACCGGCAGAGACTGCTGATCGCGATTCCGGCTACGACGACCAATCAGTGACGTATACTGTCCGGTCAAGCATAGCACGCAGGCGACAGCATCCATCGGAGGTCGCGATATGAGACAGCGGGTTCGATCCATAAGCGCACTGTTAACGGGGCTGGGCATTGCGGCCTGCACCGGAGCGGACGACGGGCAACAGTCCGGGTCCGTATCTGATGAGGGATCAGGCGCTGCGGAAACAGCTATCGCCGCGCTGACCTACGAGAACGGTGAGCCGCATCCGATGACCGAATGGGGCGACCCGGACCTCCGCGGCACCTGGCCGATCCAGCATCTGATCGGCACGCCTTTCCAGCGGCCCGAGGAATACGGCACTCGTGCCGAGTACACCGACGAAGAGCTGGCAGCTCGCCAGTCGCAGCTCGACGAAACGCGCAACGCGCGTTACCAGAACGAAGAAGCGAACAACAAGATGGGCATGGGTCACTGGGCTGAAACCAGCGACGCACAGCGCATCAACTCGCTTCTGGTGGATCCGCCGGACGGCCGGTTTCCGGAACTCACCGAGCGCGGCCGCGAGCTCAGCGCGCAGATGGGCAGCAGCTGGAGCACCGAAGCCGGCGACGGCATATTCGACGGCCTCGAAGATTTCGACACCTGGGATCGATGCATTACGCGCGCGCTGCCGCCATCGATGTTCCCATTCAACTACAACAATGGCATCCGCATCCATCAGTCCCCCGGCCATGTGGTGATCGAACTCGAGATGATTCACGAATCGCGAATCATCCCGGTTGACGGCAGGCCCGCTCTGGCGCCCGAAATCCGGCAGTGGATGGGCGAATCCCGGGGTCACTGGGAAGGATCAACGCTGGTCGTCGAAACCACGAACTTCAATGGCAAGACGGGCATGACCAACGTCGGGATTCCCGGATCTCCGCGCGGCGATACGCCGGCGACGGTCAACATGAAGATGACCGAGCGATTCACGCGCGTGAGCGACGATCAGATCAACTATTCGATTACCGTGGAAGACCCCGAGGTGTTGACCAGCTCCTGGACGGCGCGCTATCCGATGTATCTGGATAACGACTACGGCTTCTTCGAGTATGCCTGTCATGAGGACAACACCGCGGTTCGCAATTTCATCGAGACCTCTCGGTACGAACGCGCGCAGCAGGCCGCCGGGGACAATTGAACGTGACAGCGAAGCTCGCGGTTGCCGGCCTGGCAGCCGTTGCCCTGATCGCCGGATGCACCGACAGCCCTACCGACAGCCCGGATGCCGCAGGTTCGGGTCGCTCCGATAATGCGTTCGAGGATCCGGTCCGGATCGATTCGGGCCTGGTCTCGGGGACGACGACGAATTCCCCGCAGGTCCGCGCTTACCGCGGCCTGCCTTTCGCGGCGCCACCGGTCGGCGACCTGCGCTGGCGGGCGCCGCAGCCTGTCGAGCCCTGGGATGGCGTTCGCGTGGCCGATCAGTTCGGCAATGTCTGCATACAACCGCCGGGGGAGGGCAGGCTGAACATTGCCGCGATGGAGGGCTCGCCGCCGCTCGACGAAGACTGCCTCTACCTGAACGTCTGGACGCCGGCGACGACGACCGACGATGCGTTGCCGGTCATGGTCTATTTCTTCGGGGGCGCCTTCACCGAAGGCGGCGGTTCCGTGCCCCTCTACGACGGCACGGCACTCGCCGAGCGCGGCGCCGTCGTCGTCACGATGAATTATCGCCTCGGCCCGTTCGGGTTCTTTGCACACCCGGCGCTAACGAGCGACTCACCGCTCGACACGTCCGGCAACTACGGCATTATGGACATGCTCGCGTCGCTCGAGTGGGTCCGGACCAATATCGACGCGTTCGGCGGGGATCCCGGCAACGTGACAATCTTCGGGCAGTCCGCCGGTGCAATGGCGATTGCCTCGCTGATTGCCTCGCCACGTGCGGCGGGCCTCTTCCATCGCGCTATCGGCCAAAGCGTCATGGGTGGCGGGGTCATGCCTGGCATGACGACGCTTGCGCAGGCGGAAGCGCGGGGGGTCGAGGCTGCCGAGGCTGTCGGCGTCAGCAGCGCCGCGGAACTGCGCGCGCTGACGGCGGAGGAGGTGACGAGCCACTTCCGGAGCGCCGGCATGATCGTCGACAACTGGGCCATTCCCGAGGATCCCGGCCTCGTGTTCGCGGAGGGCCGCCAGAACGAGGTCGACGCGCTCTTCGGTGCCAACCGTCAGGAGTCGGCTTTCTTTCAGGCGAACACGACCCCGGAACAGTTCGAGGCGCAGGCGGAGCAGCGTTACGGCGAACTGGCAGCGGATTATCTGGCCGTGTACCCGCACGCCACCGGCGAGCAGGCAGCAACTGCGACGGCCGAGGCGTTCTCGGATCAGGCCTTCTGGAATGCACGGCGTTACGCCGACTATCAGCGCCGTCTCGACCGGCGCGGCTTCGTTTTCTACTTCGCACAGAATCCGCCGGCTCCGGACGGCGAACCGGAATTGCCGGCGACGCACGCAACGGAAGTCCCTTACGCATTCGATAATCTGGGCGAATTGCCACTGTTTCCGGATCGGAGCATTCCGGAACTCGCGGCGGCATCAGCCGCGGATCAGCGCGTCGCGGATCAAATGGCCTCGTATTGGGTGAACTTCGCCCGCACCGGCGACCCGAATGGCAGCGACCTGCCGGCCTGGCCCGAGCACACGGCGCTCGACGAGCCGGTAGCCGCGATCATTCTCGACGCCCAACCGCAGAGCGAGCGCCTGCCCGCGCTGCCGCGCATGCAGTTCTTCGACAAGGTACTCGACGGCGCACTCGAATAGAGGGGCTCGACCAGAGCGGTTCGTTCGCCAGAGTAGCTCGATGCAGCCGCCTGGCCGATCAGAGGCGGAACAGAAACTCCTGCATGCCGTTGGCGAGCAACATCGCCCGCTCGATCGTGAAATTGCTCATCTGACGGCTGAGAACCTCGGGCGAGTACCTGGGTGCCGGTATACCCAGGCCCGTCGGTCGGACCTCACGCAGCTTGCGCTCGGCCGAAGGCTCGAACCGCACCGGCTTCGGCGGCATTTCCGAATCGGCATAGGCGACGAGGCCATGCGCCAGCGTCCCCGGCCGGCAGCGGCTCTCGATCGCGGCCGACAGGGCCTCGATAGCTGTTGGCTTCAGGTAGTTCAGCAGATCCCAGCAAAAGACGATATCGATCGGTTCGCCGCCGTCATGGCGCGGCAGGACGATGTCGGCCAGTTCCCGAAGCTTGTCCGGCTCCGTTTCCAGATTCAGCATGTCGATGCCGCCGCAGCCGTTCAGGTCGGCGATTTCGACGCGCGTCCTAAACCCGCTCAGCAGGTCCAGCATGGGCGTGGAGGCCGGCCCCAGGTCGAGCACGACCCAGCGCCTTTCAGCAGCGAGCTGGTCGAAGAGCTGATCGAACAGCGGTGCCTTGATCCACTCCGGGCGCTCGAGTCGGGCGCGGGCAGTCGCACTGCCCATTCTCGGCGTCATGAACGTTCGGCCCTGGTATCGCCGCCGGCCCTAACGGGCGGCGGCTTCCTTGGCAACGGCGCCGGTCGACGCCGCACTCGGACCTGCAGCCTCGGCAGGCTTCTGTGATGCCTGCGAAGGCCCGGCAGACTTCGTGCCGAACGCCCGATTGACCGTCTCCTGGTCCATCTCGACGGAGCCTTTGAATTTCGCGCCTTCTTCGATGCCCACACGCGGCGCCGTCGCGTTGCCGATCACATGGGCGCTGGAACGCACACTGACGCGCTCGGAGGCATAGACGTCGCCTTCCATGTGTCCTTCGATGATGACGTTCTTGGCATATACGTCGGCCTTGATTCGGCCTTCCTTGCCGATCGTCAGGCTGCTGTTGCGCAACTCGACCGTACCGGTGACGTCGCCCTCGATCCGCAGATCCTCGTCGCCGCGCAGATCACCGCTGATCTTTATGGACCGGCCGATCACGGCTGCCTCGCCGCCGCCTCTCGGCGCCTGGCTCCGCGATGGGCGTGCCGGCAGCTCGGACGCGCCGGTATCCGGCTGCGTTACCGATTCTTTACGTGTGCGCTCAAACATTTGCAAACCTCTGTTGTACTGGTTTCTCAGCTATTTAGCATGATCATAACTATGTAAACAAGTGTCTGCGTCAAACGCCGGATCATTCGCCATCCGGCAGGGCGAAAACCATGTAGCGACCGGCTTCGGGCTCGGGCAGGCTGAGGCCCTGCGAGAACAGCCCGTTGCCGCCAACCGGCAGCGCAACGTACTGGCGACCGTCCACCGCATAGACCGCCGGAACCCCCTCCGAGCCCGCCGGCAGCGGGTACTCCCAGAGGACCTCACCGGAATCGACATCGCGCGCCCGAAAGCGGCGATCCGATGCCGTGGCAACGAACAGCAGACCGCCGGCGGTGACGACCGGGCCACCCCGCGGGGCATGACTGCCAGTATTCTCGATGCCGATTTCCTCGAGGTCGTGCACGCTGCCATTCGGCAACTGCCAGATGATCCGCCCGGCATTGAGATCGTAGGCAGTGATCTGCGACCAGGGCGGCGCGATCGCGGAGAGACCATTGCTCTGGAGCATGAAGTCGATCGGGACCCGATAAGGCACGAAGTCACGACCGCCATTCGGTGCCGGACCGGCCCCGCCGAAAATGGCACCCGCCTGATCGTCGTCCGGGGCCCGCAGATTCGCAGTGGTCGGCAACTCTTTGGAGATGACGAAGAACAGGCCGTTGATCGGGTCGACCGCCGAGCTACCCCAGTTCGCACCACCGTTGTGCCCGGGCATCATGATCGTGCCCTGCAGGCTCGGTGGCGTATAGAGTCCCTCGTTGCGGTGCGTGCGCAGAATCTCGCGGAGCTTCTGCTTGTCGGCCTCGGGCAGATACGGATTGATATCCGCCTCGGTGAACGACTGGCGCGCGAACGGTGGCGGCGCCGTTGGAAAAGGCTGCGTCGGCCATGCCTCCTCTCCGGGCGCATCGGATGCCGGCACGGGTCGCTCCTCGACGGGCCACAGTGGCTCGCCGGTTACGCGATCGAAAACGAAGACGAATCCCTGCTTCGTGGCCTGCGCAACTGCCTTTATCTCGCGGCCTTCATGATTGACCGTCAGCAGCTTCGGCGCCTGCGGAATGTCCAGATCCCAGAGATCGTGGTGAATGGTCTGAAAATGCCACAGTCGTTCGCCGGTTCGCGCGTCGAGAGCAACGATGCTGTTGCCGAAAAGGTTCTCGCCGTGACGATTCCCGCCATAAAAGTCATAGCGGGCGGTACCGGTAGGGATATATGCGATACCGAGCTCCGCATCGACCGTCAGCTCGCTCCAGTTGTGCACACCGCCGTAGTTGCCGACTCCTTCGTCGGGCCACGTATCTGCCCCGAACTCTCCCGGTCGCGGCACCGTATGAAAGATCCATTCGAGCTCGCCCGTCCTCACGTCGTACGCATGAATGTCGGCCGGCGACGAGCCGTATCCGGCGCTGCCCGCGGGCAATGAAATAATGATCAGGTCTTCGAAGATTCGTCCGGGATTGCTGGTCTGCAGCTGCCGAATCTGGGTAATATCGCCCTCGAGCCCGATTCTAAGATCGACCTCGCCGGCATTGCCGAAGCTCGTTACCGTCTCGCCGCTGCGGGCGTCCACGGATGTCAGCATGCCGTTGTTGATGTAAAACAGCCGCCGGTCGCTGCGATCTTCGCTTTCCCAGTAGTTCATCCCACGCGCGCCGACCTGGCCTTCGTTCACATGCCGCCACAATTCTTCACCGGTCGCCGCGTTCAGCGCGACCAGTGAACGATCGTGGGCCAGAACGTACATCGTCTCGCCGACAACCAGCGGGTTGAACTGGTACGAGCCCCGCTCGCCTGTGGAATACGACCAGGCCAGCGTAAGCTCCGCAACGTTGTCGCGATTAATCTGATCGAGAGACGAATACTGCGAAGAATCGGAGCCGCCCAGATACTGATCCCAGGTCTCAAAATCGAAGGCGATGCGACTGACACTCTGGGCCCCGACGCCGGCCGGCATCGCCCCGAGCGCAACGCCAAGGGCGGCAGCAACGGCGCATCTCGCCAGTGAATGAAAAGTAGCGCGGGGTATGCTCGCAGCACTGTGAGTGCTGACGAGCCTGTTCTCGTCGTGAGTCATTCGCGGGCCCTGCCAAGGAAATGCCGGCAAATTTTAGCACGCAGCCAGAGTTCAACTGATACCGAGAAGAGGCAGCAAATCATCGAACTTTCTGATGCGCGTAGTGGGTTCCAGGCCCGCTGCAGTCATCGCGGCGGTGTAACCATACGCTGCAAATACGAAGCGCCAGCCGGCAGAGCGCGCTGCCAGGAAATCGTTCGGCGAGTCGCCGACCATCACGGCAGCGCTGGTGGGGACGCCGAGCCTCTCGGTCGCAGCATGAAGCTGATCAGGCGCCGGCTTCCTGCTCGCGACGGCGTCGCCACCGATCGTCAGGTCCAGAAACGCTGCGATGCCCGCTGCTTCCAGCATCGCGGTCGCAAACGACTGTCGCTTGTTAGTCAGGCAGACAAGCGCGATACCGGCTGAGCGCAGTCGTTGCAATGATGCCAGCACGCCGGTATAGGGTCGGCTGCGACGCGAATGGTTTGACGAGTAATGCTCGTCGAAGGCGGCGAGTGCCGCAGCGGATTCGCCGGCCGACGGCGGTCGACCGAGGGCATCGATCAGGGCGCTTTCGACGAGCGCTTCGACACCGTCGCCGATCCAGCCGCGCGCGGCGGACTCGGCCGGTGCCGGCAAATCGAGCGCCGCCAGCGCCCGTCCCAGCGCATCGCTGAGATCGGGCGCCGAATCGATCAGAGTGCCGTCAAGGTCGAGGCCAAGGAGCCCGACCTGCAACTGCACCCGCCTTGTAGTAACGATAGCGGCTAGAAAACGCGGGTCGCAATCTCAGCCGGCGCGGCCAGCAGATCCTCGAGTTCCGCGTCGAGCTTGAGCAGCGTCAGCGAGGCGCCGGCCATCTCAAGAGACGTACAGTACTCGCCAATGTAGTTGCGAACGACCGTCAGCCCGGATTCGCTGCACCGTTCCGCCGCGCGCCGATAGAGCACATACAGCTCACTCGGGGGCGTTCCACCCAGCCCATTGATCATCAGTGCAACACGGTCGCCTGAGCTGAACGGCAGATCGGTGGAAACCGCGTCGAACATCTCGTCGACGATCGGGTCTGCCGCCTTCAGCTTGTCTCGCCGGCGCCCGGGTTCGCCGTGAATGCCGACACCGACTTCCATCTCGTCGTCACCGATCTCGAAGATCGGCGAACCTTTCGCTGGCGGCGTGCAGGACGATAGCGCCACGCCCATCGAGCGGACGTTGGCATTGACCTTGCCGGCGAGCTCGAGAAGCTCATCCAGGCTGGCACCACGCTCCGCAGCAGCTCCGCAAGCCTTGATCACGAAGAAGTTGCCGGCAACGCCGCGTCGACCGACCGTGTGGGTGCTGTCCTGAACCGCGACATCGTCGTCGATGACGAATGAGCGGGCATCGATGCCCTCGGCCTGGGCCATTTCGACGGCCATATCCCAGTTCATCCGGTCGCCCTGATAGTTGTTGATCAGCACGAGGACGCCCTTTGGCGAGTTCATCAGCTTGATGCACTCGAGGCAGTTTTCCATCGGCGGGGCCGCAAAGACGTTGCCCGGTGACGCCGCGTCGAGCATGCCCGGGCCAACTGCCATCACATGCGCCGGCTCGTGCCCGCTGCCGGAACCCTGAATGACGGAAACCTTGTCGCTGGCGGGACGATCGGACCGGTGAATGATGTGATACTCACTCACGTAGCTCAGCATGTCCGGATTCGCGAGCGCGAGGCCCTCGAGCATTTCCGGTACGAAGTTCTGCGGATCGTTGACGAATTTTTTCATGGCTGCCCCGGTTCGTTCTTGTCAGTTGGCTTGGAAAGTTCGGTCAGGTTTCGGCTTCGTTCTCGACGCCGAAAGAGGAACATATGTCGTTCATCATCGTTGCGATGGCCACGATGCCCGGGTCAGGAGTGCCGATGCTCCTTTCGCCGGTGAAAGACTGACGGCCGCGACGCGCCACCCATTCGCGGGTCCGCTCGATGGCTTCGTTGGCGACGCCGGTCGCCTCGCGCAGCACGGCACCGGCATCAGCGTCGGCATCGTCGACGTGAGACTGGATCGTGTCCCGAATCGGGATGAGCGCATCGAGAAGCGTCTTGTCGCCGGCAACGGCGCCGCCGCGCTGCTGAATTCCCTCGATGGCTGCGGTCAGTATCCCATCGAGCTCGCCGAGCGTGATGCTGGACTTGTCCTTGGTAAGCATGCCGGCGCGCATGAAGCCGGTTCCCCAGATAGGGCCGGAACATCCGCCGACATGTCTCGTGATGATCATGCTGATCTTCAGCAGGAAACTGCCGATCGAGCTCCTGTCGAGGTCATCCCATTGTTCTTCGACGACGCGAAAGCCCGACGCGAGCGAGACACCGAAGTCGGCGTCGCCTGCGGCGGCGTCGAGCTCCGAAAAGTACTGTTCGTTGCGAACCGCAGTGGCTGCGACAGACCGAATGGCCTGCTCGACGTCGTTGAGCGTAATTTCCTTCATCTTCTTCGTACCCCCGGGGATTGACGTCCGTACCGATCAGCGCCCGAGCGCGGCGAGGTCGCTGAGTGAGACCACGTCGCCTGGCGGATCGCCGAGCTCGGGAAACACCCTGACGGCTTCCCCAAAGTCTTCTTCGGTCGTGTATGTGCTCGTCGTGACAATGCACGGTATCTGCGCGCCATGCGCCGCCAGCAGCCCGTTCCTGCTGTCCTCTATTACCCGGCACTCCGCGGGCGGCAGTCCGAGCCGCTCGAGAGCCAGCAGGTAGATTTCCGGATCCGGCTTCTTCTTGCTTACGACATCGCCCGCGAGCACGAACTCGAATCGGTTCTTGCGCTCCGCACCCATCAGATCGAGGACGCCGTTGACCGATCGGGCAGCCGAGGTCGTACAGACGCCGAGCCGCACGCCCGCGGCGATGGCTTCGTCGACGATTCGGGTAATGCCCGGGCGCAACGGCAGCTGACCACTCGCGATAATCTCTGCAAACAACGCCGTCTTGCTCTTATGCAGGTCGGCAAGAAACGCGGTGTGATCGTCGCCGGCTCCAGGTGGCCAGCCATTTTGCTCGAAGAAGTGCCGCATCCGCTCTTTGCCGCCGGCCACGTTGAGCAGCTCCCCGTAGGTATCGGGGTCCCACTCTGCATCGATGCCGGCCGCGGCGAATGCACGATTGAACGCAACGCGATGTCCATCGCGCTCGGTGTCGACGAGCACGCCGTCGCAGTCGAATATCAGGGCCTGCATGAACGGGTGCTACGCGACTTTACTGATCAACTCGTCCGCACGCCCCGTCCCGCCGAACTGAGCGATCTTCTGTTTGAACAGCTCTTTCATCGCCTCGTACTGGGCACCCAGTACTCGCAACGGCTCGTAATCGTTCGGCTTCTCACGGTGATAGTCGACAAAGCTGTCGATGAACACGTGCTTCAGATTGGTCGAGATATTGATCTTCGCGCAGCCGAGCGAGATGCAGCGCTGTATGGTCTCGTCGTCGAGTCCGGTGCCGCCATGCAGTGCCATCGGTGTGCCGGTGCGGCGGTTGATCTCTTCGATCAGGTCGAACGCAACCTTCGGCTCACCCTTGTAGTACCCATGGGCAGTGCCGATGGCGGCAGCGAAAGCCGACAAATCCAGCTCGCGGCAGAAAACCTCGGCTTCGTTCGGGTCCGTCAGGTGCGACTCTTCCTCGGTGACGACCATGTCGTCCTCGACGCCGAGTATCTGGCCGATCTCCGCCTCGACGCCGACGTTGGCAGAGTTCGCCAGATCGACGACTTTTCGTGTTTCGGCCAGGTTGACGTCGAACGGCTCATGCGACCAGTCGATCATGACCGATGTCCAGCCGGTTTCGACGCACTTGCGGATCATGTCGAGATCCTTGCCGTGATCGAGATGCAGTACGACCGGCACCGGCGAATCACCGGCAATTTCCTGCATCCATCCGGACAACGCCTCGTGGCTGTAGTAGTTGATCGTCTTTGCCGACGTCTGCACGATGACCGGCGCGCGCAGCTCCTCGGCGGCTGCAACCATCGCGCGCATCGACGCATAGTCGAGCGGGTTGAACGCCGCAACGGCGTATTTGTTGGCCCGGGCTTCCGCCAGAACGGGTTTCATGTTCACCAGAGGCATCGTCTGTACTCCTGAGCTTTCGGGGTTCGCGGCCCGCGTTGTCCGTCGCTGGATTATCCCGCGATCGATCGGGCCGAGGCCCGCGCAGCCGGCAGAATACATGGATTGTAGCGCGTCTCAACAACAGGGGGGCAGGGGAAGGCATCGGGGCAGGCATCACGGGCAGCGGGCACGCGCCTTCGGCAGAGGATATCGCCCGATAGAACGAGCAGCCGCGATGGCCTATCCTTTCGGCAGAATCGAAGGACCACGGAGAATGCGGCGATGAGATCGCGAATCCGCTCGATTGTCTGGTCGTTTTCGCTGGCAGGCGTCGCCCCGGTTGCGCCGGCCCAGGATGAGCCGGCAGCCGACCCGCTGCGTGCCGTGCCGGCCGAGGAAACGGCGGCCGCTTACTCGACGCCTGACTGGGAGGTGCCGCGCACGTCCTGGGGGCACCCGAGCTTCGAGGGTGTCTGGAGCACCGACGACATGCGCGGCATTCCTCTGAACCGACCGGAGGAACTCGGATCGCGCGAATCCCTGACCGAGGAGGAGTTTCGCGAGCGGGCGGACCGGGCGGCGGGCGGACTCGACCGGGCCGTCAACTCCGAAACCTTTCTACGCAACGAGTGGGGAGTTCGCTCTTTCGGCTACAGCTCGCTGGTCATTGACCCGGACGACGGCCGCATCCCCGCCATGACCGAGCAGGGGCTGGCGCGTGCCGGCGGCCGGGACAGAGGCACGTTCGGTCCCGGCCCGTTCAACGCCTTCGACGACTTCACGCTGTATGACCGCTGCATTACGCGTGGCGTCATCGGTTCGCTGCTGCCGGTGATCTACGGCAACGGCATGCGTATCGTGCAGCGGCCCGACGCTGTCGTGATTTCCCACGAGATGATCCACGATACGCGGATCATTCACCTCGACGGCAGACCGTTTCCGCCAGAGTCGGTCAGGCAATGGCTCGGCAGCTCGCGGGGCCGCTGGGAAGGGGACACACTGGTCGTCGACACGCGTAACTTCACCGCGGAAACCAGTGTCGGGCCGAACGGCAACGGTACGCGTCACAGCGCAGGCCTCGTGCTGACGGAGCGATTCACGCGAGTCGATCCCGACATGATCGAGTACGTCGCGACGCTCGACGACCCGGTGACGTACACGGCGCCATTCACGATCAGACTGATGATTTCGCGTCAGCCGGACTATCAGCTGTACGAATACTCGTGCCACGAAGGCAACGGAGCGGTCGTCAACTCACTGAGCGGTGAGCGCGCATTCGAGCGCCGCGTTGCCGAGGCCAGGGCGAACGGCGACCTGGTTCCGAGCCGCGACGCCGAGGGCAGGAATATATTCTCGGCGCCGGAGGAGGGCACCGAAATCGTCGACGTAAACGCCGAGTAGGCCGGCTATTCCTCGATGTGCTCGGCACCGCGGGGCGGCGCGCCGATGCCGGTCGAACCCATGAACAGACTCGAGCCGTCCGGCAGCTTCACCTCCCGGCCACTGGCACGAAACGACAGGTCGCGCGCCTGATATCCCTCGACGTAGACCGGCGTCCCCGGAAGGATCGAATTGCGGTTCCAGCCGCGGCGGATCAGCGCATTCGGTGCCCCGCCTTCGACCTTCCATTGCTGGACTTCACCCGAATTCGTCGTGACTTCGATATGCAGCCACGAGTGCGGGTTGCTGAACTCCATCCGGGTCACGACGCCTTCGAGCTGAATCGGCCGATTTATATCGAATTCGGCGGCGAAGGAATGGTGCGCGCCGGCCTGTGGCAGAGCGCCGGCAGCGATCACGGTTGCAATGATGACTCCCAGTTTTCCGATACGCATCACTCACACCTCCAGTTAGTCTGCGTGCTGCCAGGCCCGGCTATTCGGGCGGATCCAGCAGGAATTCGCCATAGAGCAGGTTCTCGGAGAATTCGACGCACTTGTACTCGAGCAACTCGGGGTAGGTCTCCGCGCGTCGGTAAAGCGGCATCGCAATCGTCCAGTCACGAGTGAACACCTGCGGATCCTCGATCGTGGCCTCGTACTGTATGTGATGGTCGCTGAGCAGCGTGAAACGCTCCGTTACCCGCATCTGATTGCTATGGTAGTTACCCGCGCGGTCGAACCATGTCCGATCGTCGTTGGCGATGGTCTCGACGACGAGCGTGTCACCGTCCCAGCTGCCGTTGGACCATCCCATCCAGAGATCGACCGGCACCTCATCGAGTGTCCGTCGATCCTCGAAATGGATCGCACGGTTGGCGCTCGCAAACGCATAGACCATCAGAATGTCGCCGTCGCCCTGAACGATCTCGAACGGGTAGGGCATGTATGTTGCGCGCGGCACGCCCGGCATGTAGCAGGCAGCCTCCGGGTCCGACCTGGGCCGGCCGGCACGGTTCTCGTCGCGGCGGGCCAGCGCTTCAGGCCGATACGGGATGGAACCGCCGACCACGACGCTTTGGCCGGCCGGAATCGCGGCCAGCGCACCGAGTTCCCAGAAATCGGGCAGTGCCTCGGCCGAGTGTGCCTCGAGATTCCAGTAGGCGCTGTTCGCCGCCTGCCAGATCCCGTTCAGATTCGGGCGGCCGTTGATCCGTTCCGGGCGGTCTTGTGCAATGGCCGTCGAGGCGAGCGCCCACAGGACAATGGCAATCGGAAAGCTCGCGAGACGCTGTGCCATGATGACTTCCAGGAAGTGGCGGGACATTCGGTCGGATCGATAGTAATGGATTGCTCTGCACAGAGTCACGCCGGCGCCGGGGATCCGAGCGCGGGCCGCCGCGTGGCAGGCGCAGGCGGGAAGGCGCGGCCGCACTGATGCTCCTCGATGCATTGGTTGCCGCGGCAACGCGCCTGTTTCGCTGGCGCGGCGCACTCTGGGCGCTGGCACTCGCCGGCGGCGCGGTCTTTGGCGTGAGCCTCTTCGCAGAGCCTGCCGCCCGCAGCCTCCCGCTGGCCGGACTGCTCTGCCTGATATGGGCAAGCTCGCTGGCTGCGGCGATCCAGATCTTCGCAAACCGGGACTGGACCAGCCGCCGACGGCCGCCGACGCTGTTCGCTCGCATGAAGCGCACCGTCGCCATCGCGGGCGCCTGGTGCCTCGTCGTCGTTACGCTCGTGGTCGCGCTCGCGGCACTTGCGCTGACTCTGCGTGCGCTCTCTGCTCTGTAGGCGACCCAGCTCTGTAAGCGACCCACCCGTGCAATTCGGCGACCGGTTCCGGGCAGTCTGCAGTTGGCGATCCTATAATTTCCGCCATGGACGCGAGGCCAGGCAACCCACCCGGCTCAGCCGACGACCGGCGACGTTCGGCCGCGAGCGGCAATCGCCTGGACGGCCTGCTGGACGCCGCCATCGCGCTGGCGGCGCTGGCCTTTGCGACGTTCATCGTCGTCTCGCCCGATCCGCGCCCGGAGGCCTTGCCCGATCTCACGGACCACACTGTCGACGCGCGCAAGACGGCTTTCTTCGACTTTCTGCGTCCGAAGCTCCGTGAGATCAACGGCCGAGTGGCCGAAGAAAGGGACTTTGCGCTGACGGCGGCAGAGTCGCTCGCCGCCGGCAAGGACCTTTCGATCCACGAGATGCACCGCCTCGAGACGCTCGCCCGGCGTTATGAGATCGATGTTCTCGAGAGCGATACCGACGAAGCGATCCGACTGTTCCGTCGGCGCATCGACGTCATACCGGAGTCGCTGGCCCTCGTGCAGGCTGCGAAGGAATCCGGGTGGGGGACGTCCCGGTTTGCGCGCGTGGGCAACAATCTGTTCGGCCAGCGTTGCTACGAAGAGGACTGCGGCATTTCGCCTCGGCAGGTCGACGATACTGAGTGGGGGGTCGCGCGCTTCGACTCGGTCCGCGAATCGCTCGAAAGCTATGCGCTCAATCTGAACACCCATCCCGGATACCGCAGCTTTCGCGACCGCCGTCTGGCCCTGCGCCGGGCAGGTGAACCTATGAGCGGGTCCGCGCTGGCCGGGTCGCTCGAGAATTACTCCGAGCGCGGCGGAGCCTACGTTGAGGAAGTGCGCGCGATGATTCGCCAGAACGAGCTCGAGTGAGACCCGTGCGCTCGTTGGCCGTCCTGTTGTTTGCGCTCGCGTTCGCAGGCGCTCCGGGAACCGCGGGCAGTGCCGTAATTCTGGTTTACCACCACGTCTCGAGCGAGACGCCGCCCGCAACCAGCGTGAGCCCCGCGCAGTTTCTTGCGCAGCTCGCCTTCCTCGACGACAACGGCTTTGCGGTGCGGCCGCTGCTCGAGATCCTCGAAGCGCTGCGCGCCGGCGGCACTTTGCCGCACCGGACGCTGGCACTGACATTCGACGACGGTTACCGCTCGTTGCTCGAAACCGCCGCGCCCGCCCTGGAGCAGCGCGGCTGGCCGTACACGATCTTCGTTACTTCGAGTTATGTCGACGATAGTTACTCTAACTATTTGACATGGCGAGAGTTGCTGGAGCTTACGAATGCCGGTGCGACAATCGGCAACCATACGCTCAGCCACCCGCATCTGGTGCGGCGGCAGGCCGGTGAATCGGCCGCGGCTCACCGCGAGCGCGTTCGACACGAGATCACGACCGCCCAGCAACGGCTCGATGCGGAACTGCCGGCCGCGAGCCTCATTCCGGCCGTTGCCTATCCCTATGGCGAGTATGACGACACCGTTGCCCGGGTCGTCGACGCACTCGGTTTCTACGGCATCGGCCAGCACTCCGGGGCCATCGGAGTGCGCTCCGACTGGCTGGCCGTGCCGCGTTACCCGATCGCCGGGAGTTTTGCCGGGCTGGACGCGTTCGTACCGAGAGTGCTGAGCCGGCCGCTAGATCTCGTCGTTGACGATCCCCATTCCACGATCAATACCGACCCGGACGGCAGGCCGGCGCTCCGTATGCGTATACCGGATGAGCTGCCGCGCGCAGCGGAACTGGCGTGTTATGGCGGCACGGCAGCGGCGATAGACGTCGAGCGCGACCAGGGCGACACACAGCAGATCATCGTCCGTCCCACTGCGCGGCTGAGCCCGGGACGGACGCGCATCAATTGCACGGTGCCGCATGCCTCGGAAAGCGGCGTGTTTCTGTGGTTCTCGAGGCTCTGGCTGACACCCGCTGCCGACGGTAGCTGGTATCCTGAATGACGTCCGATCTTTCGGCGTCGCAGAGGACGGCCGTGTCAGCGTGCATCATTACGGTAGCCATTACGGGCTCCGTCCCCCGCAAAGAAAATAATCCGGCCGTCCCGATCACAGTGTCGGAGCAGGTCGAGTCGACGCACGCCGCCTTCGAGGCCGGGGCAGCGCTCGTTCACGTCCATGTTCGCAACGACGACCAGTCGACGACGTCCGACCCGGACCGCTTTGCCGATTTCCAGGAGCGGGTTCGGGGCGTCTGTCCCGAAATCATCGTGCAGTTCTCTACCGGCGGGCGCTCCGGCGTCGGGTCGGAACGTGGCGGGATGCTGCCGCATCGGCCGGACATGGCGTCACTCTCGACGGGCTCCTGCAACTTCCCGACCCGTGTCTACGAAAACTCGCCGGACCTCATTGCCGAGCTGGCCGGCAAGATGACGCAGTTCGGCATCAAGCCGGAGATCGAGGTTTTCGATCTCGCGATGCTCTACAACGCCGCCAGATATGTCGAGGAAGGCATGCTGCACGCACCGCTTCATGTGCAGTTCGTGCTCGGCGTGCACAACGCGCTTCCGGCCAGGCGCGACATTCTCGAGTTCGAAGTGAGTAAGTTGCGCGAGCTGATGCCCGATGCCACGTGGGTCGCAGCCGGCATTGGCCGGCACCAGATCGAAGTGAATCGCTGGTGCCTCGAGATGGGCGGCCACTGCCGAACGGGTCTCGAGGACAACGTCCGCTGGGACAAAGGGCGGCTGGCCGCATCGAATGCGGAGCTCGTGGGCCGGGTCGCGGACCTGTGCGCCGAATACGGCCGCCACCCGGCGTCGGCTCGCGAAGCCAGGGCGATACTCGGGCTCGAGTCCGGCAGCGGGCTCGACGGCTAGCAGGCTGTTGAAGAAGTCTCTGGCGGCGCGCTGCGGCGTTGAAAATCAGCTCGAAATGCTCACGTTTAGCAAGGAAGCTCGGCCCGGAGGCGAGGACGCGCTTCCGCCCTCGGAAACGACGGCGACCGCAGCGTGGACATGCGTATTGAAGACCCAGGTGAGGAGCGACGAATGTCAGACACGAAATACCCTGCACGGGCGACGATAAAGCTGCTGCTCGTTGCCGCGACCCTGTTGTTCACGGTGGCCGGTCGGGCTCAGGTCATTTCACCGCCCGATGCGCCATGGGCCGGCGACCCGGCCGTTCAGGCAGTGTTCGCCCAGCGAAACCTGGGCATCGAGGCAATGACATCGGGCCGCATCAGCGCAGAGTCCGAAAAATACTCTTCGACGTTCGTTGCCAATACGCCGAACAACAGCGTCGTTCCCGGTGAGCAGTTGCTGCGCCTATTCGCCGACGGGACCTTCGGTTACTCGGCGGTCGAGCAGAAAATCGAGTACGCAGGTTCCCACGGCGAGGGGATCGTCGTCGTCATGGGTGAAGAAACCGTTGTCCCGCTCGCGGGCGCAGCGGACGCCGGCAAACGGGTCGTCCGACGCTTTACCGATGTTTTCCGTCTCGAGGACGGCGAGTGGCGCCACGACCTGAGGCATGCAAACGTCGTCAGGGTCGAAGACTGATCCGGTCCGACGACTGAGCCGGCAAAGAAAAAGGCCCGGCGAATGCCGGGCCTTTCGCGATCTGCCTGGCTTTTACTCGGGTGCCGGAATGGGCAGCAGTACGAGCTCGGGGGCGATCTGATTCTGCGCCATCTGCAGCGCCTGCCGGACCGAATTCCGGTACTCGCTGCCGAGCGTCACCCAGGAGCGATTCTGAATATCCCATGCTCCCGTGATCGCCTCCTCATCGGTCGTCTGGTAAATCAGTCCGATGCGACCGACCTGCAGGAAGTCGACCTGCCGGTCTGTGCCATCGATGTTGAGATCGTCCCGATAAGTCGTGTAGGCCCCGCCATACTCGGATTCGATCTGCCAGGCTTCGAGGATGCGACGCAACTTCTCGGCGTCGGTGACGTCGGAACGTTCGACGATCAGCTGCAGCTCGGCCACGCGCTCGGCGCGCTCCTCGGCCAGAAACGGGATGTCGTTGGCAACGAATTCGGCCAGACCCTGGACCATGCGAATCAGCAGCGGAGGAACCTGCCGCTCGAGGTCCGGCACTTCCTGGAGCGCCCCCTGGTAGTTCTGGATCTCGGTCTGCTGGGCTTCGATCTGTCGCTGCACGAGCTCGTTGTAGACCTCGAGCCCGGCCGTCTCCTGCAGGACGCGGTCGTAGTTCTCTACGGTGACGTCCATTGCCGCGGCTGGCGCCTCGGAATCCTGCGCCGCCGCGCTTCCCCCAACGAGCAGCAAAGCAAGGGTCGCAAGAGACCTCTTATCGTTGTATCGCATGGTGTCCTCCCGGTGAGCCGTGCACGCTAGCGTCTGCACGGGTTCAGGTCAAGATTCTGCCCGAAAATCGTGCGACCTGCCGGGGATCGCCGGGCGGGCGCGGGGCCTTCGTCCAGGGAGCTCGGCCTTCGCCTCCGGAGCTCGGCTACAATCGGCTGACCATGTACCCGCCGGAGACCATCGTGGCCAAACGAGACCGTACATTACTCGACCGTCTCGCCCGATTGGGGGTCTTTCTCGCACCACTGCTGATCGGTCTCACCGCGCGCGCCCACGGCGTTGCCGAAGACGACGAGGCTTTCCTGCTGGCGAATGTCGGCGCCAGCATCGGGCCGTACATCTACCTCGGCGCCAAGCACATGGTGACCGGCTACGACCACCTGCTGTTCCTGGCGGGCGTCATGTTTTTTCTCTACCGGATGAAGGACGTCGCGCTTTACGTGACCCTGTTCGCCGTCGGCCACAGCGCCACATTGCTACTGGGCGTGTTGGGCGGGCTGCACGTCAATCCCTACATCGTGGACGCGATCATCGGCTTCTCAGTCGTCTATAAGGCGTTCGAGAATCTTGGTGGTTTCGAGAAGCTGGGTCTCCATCCGAATACCAGGGTCGCCGTGCTCGTCTTCGGTCTCGTGCATGGCTTCGGGCTTGCGACGAAGCTGCAGGACATCGCTATTTCCCCGGACGGGCTCGTCACGAACATGCTGTCCTTCAACATCGGTGTCGAGCTTGGCCAGCTACTGGCCCTCGGCTTCATCCTGCTCGCGTTGAATCTGCTCCGTGCCAGCGGGCAGTTCGGACGGTTCGCCAATGCCACGAACGTGCTGCTGATGTTCGCGGGCTTCCTGCTGATCGGGTATCAGCTGACCGGCTATACAGTCACCTGACCGGCGCGGACCGTGCCACGGGGCATCGGCCTCCCGCCGGTACGGAGGATGGTTGTTCGGTCAGCCGGGCGTGCTGTGGTAAATTGCCGCGGTTTCGAGCTGTCTCGGCAGCGCACTCCGTGGCTAGGTGGCAGAGTGGTGATGCAGCGGCCTGCAAAGCCGTGTACACCGGTTCGATTCCGGTCCTAGCCTCCAGACAGCGCGTGCAAACGCTGCGATTCCCCGGCGCAGACTTCGGCCGTCTTTCTACTCAGCCGGCTGCCTGATCATCTCGACGAAGGCCTTCGGATTGCAGGGCGCGCTGAAATAGAAACCCTGCACGGCGTCGCAGCCGCGCGCCTTGAGCACTTCCTTCTGCACAGCCCGCTCGACACCCTCGGCGACCACCTCGACGCCGAGCTTTTTTGCGAGTGAGATGATCGCTTCCGTAATCGCGAGGTCTTCCTTGTTCTCCGGTATGTCCCGCACGAACGATCGGTCGACCTTCAGCGTGTCGAACGGGAAGCGCTTCAGCTGAGAGAGCGATGAATAGCCCGTGCCGAAGTCGTCGACGGCAATCCGAACGCCGAGCGCCTTGATCCGGGAGATCTTCTCGACCGCCTCGTCGACGTCTCGCATCAGCATGCTCTCGGTCATCTCCAGCTCCAGCAGCTTGGGATCGAGGCCTGTTTCGCTGAGCGTCGCGGACACATACTCGACCAGAGACTCGTCCTGAAACTGCCGCGCCGACAAATTGACCGACATCACGATGGGTCGATGCCCTTCACGCTGCCATGCCACGGCCTGCTCGCAGGCCTGCCGCAACACCCAGCGCCCTATCGGCACGATCAGGCCGGTATCCTCAGCCACGGAAATGAATTGCGTGGGTGAGACTGCGCCGAGCTCGTGATTCCACCATCTGAGCAGCGCTTCTGCACCACTGACCTGCCCGGACCCGAGGTCGACCTTCGGCTGATAATGCAGTGTGAGCTCGCCTCGCTCCAGCGCACCGGCCAGCTTGTTCTGGATGCTCAGCCGCGCGACCGCGACGGGCGCGGCATCGGGCGAATAGTGTTGATAGTTGTTCTTCCCAAGCTCCTTTGCCGCATACATCGCCATGTCGGCATGCTTCATGATCGTCTGGCTGTCCTCGCCATCTTCCGGATAGAGAGCGATGCCGATGCTGGCGGTGACCCGAAACTCGTTTCCGGAGATGCGCACGGGCTGAATCGCGGCCGACAGCAGCCTCTTCGCGATTGCCGTTACGTCGTCTACCGAGTCGATTGCCTGAGCGAGCACGACGAATTCATCGCCGCCAAGGCGGGCGACCACGTCCGACTTGCGCATGCAGCCTCTGAAACGCTCCGCGATCGTCCTGACCAGAGTATCGCCGGCCCGATGGCCTAGCGTGTCGTTCACCAGCTTGAATCTGTCCAGGTCGACGAAAAGCACTCCCAGTTGCCGCTCGTACCGCGAAGCGCTCGCGAGCCCGTGCTCCAGCAGCTGCATGAATAGCGCGCGGTTTGCGAGCCCCGTCAATTCGTCGTGGGTCGCGAGATAGTTGATTCTGGCCTCGGCCGCCTTCTGCTCCGAAATGTCCTCGACTACCGAGACGTCGTACATCAGCTGACCGGCGCGATCGAATCGAGACGCGCAGGTAATCCGCACCCAGATGACGTCGCCGTCTTTGCGGACATAGCGCTTTTCCGCCTTGAACGAGTGGATTTCCCTGGTGCGCAGGCGCTCGACCTGGTGCGCGGTCGTGTTGCGGTCCTCCGGGTGGGAAATGTCTTTCGGCGACAGTGCCTGAAGCTCTTCCAGCCCGTAGCCGAGCATGCTGGTCAGGTGGCGATTCGCCCAGACGAACCTGCCGGAAGGGGAGACGTGCGTGATGCCCACTGCAGCGATATCGACCGTGCTCGCGTAGCGCCGCTCACTTTCTTCGAGCCGCGCCGAGAGCTCACGCGCTTCGGTGACATCGCGGACCGTCCCGATTACCCGCTCGGCCCGGCCGCTCGAATCGCGCCGGGTCTCGACGCAGAGTTCGACGGGCGTCTCTCGACCGTCGATCAGTAGGCGCAGCTCCTGGGGCCGCCGCTGCGTGCCGTCGATCGGCGATCCCCGCTCGAACTCGATTCGGTCCCGGTCGTCGGGATGCACGCGGGAGAGGAATGCCTTGAACGACGGCTCGACGTGCCGGTCGAAAGACAGAAGGGAATAGAGCTCATCGGACCACCAGTGGCTGTCCCGTATGGCGTCCCACTCCCAGCTGCCGACGTTCGCCAGGCGTTGTGCGACGCGAAGATGATGGTCCTTGTCGACGGCCTCGTCGGCACGAGACTGATCGGGGCGACCAGCATCCCCGCGCTTTCGCGAAAGGATGTCTTCCACCGCCTGACCCTCTCCGATCACGGTGTATGAAGCGTCGGAGGCATTCTGGAGCTTTCACCGGCGCCGCGACCGGGCGCACGACACAGTTGCGGGACACAGGGTCAGATTCACGTGAATTCGTGACGCAGTACCGCTGCTCGCGGTCACCCCGGCGGGCTAACCGGGTCGGTCGGCCGGGTTTTCCACTACAGATTCTCTAGCGGAGGCTCGCAGCGAGCGCTTCCGTATAGAGACTCGATTCCTCCGACGAGACGAATTCGGAAGGTGAGCAGTGCAGGTACCGCCGGAAAACCTTGCCGAAGTAAGACGGGTCGTTGAACCCCGTAAGCATCGCGACGTCGCCGATTTCCACGGCACCGGCCTGCAGCAGGCGGCAGGCCTCACGAATCCGGAAGCGCTGCACGTATTCCTGGAACGTCATTCCGAAGGACTCCCGAAACAGGCGGCTCAGCTGAAATGTCGTGACGCGACAGCGCTGCGCGGCTTCGGCGCTCGAGAGACGCTGGCGGAAGCCCCGTTCGACGTACTCGATGGCCGGTCCCAGCGAGAGATCCGAGCGCGCGGATCGGGCTTCGATGCGGTTCTCTTCCGGTATCAGTGCCCTCGGCAGGGCGGCCATGCGACCCGTGTTCTGTGCCGTCCTGAAGGCGAGCATTTCGGTCAGAGAATCGATGCATCGCTCGATGTCGCGGCGCGGCACCGGTTTCACGAGATAGTCCCAGACCCGGGCGCGGAACGCCCATACGGCGAGCTCCTCGGAATGCTGCACGGTCATCATCAGAACCGGCACGGACTGGTGCGCCTTCTTCGTGTTCTGAAGCGTCTTAAGGCCCGACAAGGTCGGGAAATCGAAATCGAAGCAGATCACCGACGGGGCGAGCGCCTCGATCTGCTTGTCGATCGTCGCCATCGCAGTGGAGCGCTGCACGCCAAAAGTCGACTCGAACGGCGCCACGGTTTCCAGCTCCCTGGTGGAAACGCGCAGGTCGACCAAGAGCATTGTGTATTTCGGAGCCAGCGCTTCTATCTCGTCCCTGAGATACAGGCGTATTCAACCCGATCGCGTAATCAACGGCTGCGATCCGGTGCACATAAGCAAGCGAAGTAACGAAACGATTACGTAAAGTCAGTTGCTGTCCCGCGCACAGGGCTCGCGACCGGCGCTCGGCGAGTGACGTAACCGGCGCGCACAAGATCCTCCCAGCTTTCGGCAAGATTGTTCTAACGCCTCCCCGACCCATCTAAATAGGATGCTCCCTCGATCGGGCAACCCGAGCGTTCCTGATCGGGCCACGCGCCGCGCGTGTCTGCGCGGTGTGCGGGCATCTGGATGCCAATAAGAAGAGCAAAGGAGAAAACCATGGAAAAGCTCGTCAAGTTCCTGAAGGACGAAGAAGGTCTCACGATGGTTGAGTACGCGATTGCCGGCGGCCTCGTTGGTGCGGGCTGCATCGCTGCGTTCACCAATCTGGGTGCGCAGGTTACCCGCGTTATCGATCTGATCTGGAACACGCTGGCGACGATCAACATCGTCTAAGGCGAGGTGGAGCAGGTCCCGGGTGCGGACTCGGGATCTCTCCACGCTTTTTCCTGGTTACCGAACACGACTCGAGACCGCTACTCATGACCGAGCCAAGCATCATCCAACTCGTACCGTTACTGGTGCTGCTCGGCTGCGCAGTCATAACCGACTGGCGCGCCCGGCAGATCCCGAACGCAATGACGTTGGGTGGCGCGCTGTTCGCGCTAATCCTGCAGGCCACGCTGTTCGGACCCTACGGTGTGTTTCTGGGCGTTACTGGTTGGCTCGTCTGCCTGATCCTGTTTCTGCCGTTTTACGTCTCCGGCGGTATGGCCGCAGGAGACGTAAAGCTGATGGCGATGGTCGGCGCCTTCACGGGTCCGGCACTCGGCCTGACCGCCGTTTTGGTGACGCTGGTCGTCGGCGCAGGAATCGGTCTCATGTGCCTTCTTTACCAGCTGACCATGCGACGGTTTGGCGCTTCGACAGAATCGGAAGCGGTATCAGTGAAGCGGGGACTAGAAGCAAAGATTCCGTATGCCGGGGCGATCGCCGCCGGAACATCCATCGCAGCGCTTGGCGGCGGGCTAATTCCCCTGGCGACCTGAGCGCTGGTGAACGAGAAGCAGTTACACATGAATGTTGCAGTAAACCCTTCAGGCACCCAACTTCCGGAGTGCAGCACGGTCGACTCGATGATGGCGCGTGTGGCGCCGCGTCCGCTCGACCTGGAGGCGACGGGCCTGAGCCAGCGCTTCCTGGCGGATCTGGTAGCGAAACATTTGCACAGCTCCGGCACGCTAACGCTGGCCGAACTCGTCGAGCGAATGGCCTTGTCGGGTCCCGTACTTGAGAAGGTGCTCGCGTTCATGCGCCGGGAAGCCCGCATAGAGGTCAAGCCCCGGCTGGACGGTCAGTCCACGCTGCCTTACGCGTTGACCGATCAGGGGCGAAACTCTGCCCTTGACGCCTTCATGCGCAGCGGCTATCTCGGCCCCGCGCCGGTGCCTCTCGACCAGTACACCGCCGCCGTCGCCGCGCAAAAGGTGCATGACCGACGTGTCACGCGCAACGACGTCGCTGCGGCGCTGCACGACATGATCATCTCGGACGAGGCCGCCGATCAGTTCGGAATTTCGATCAACTCCGGCAAGCCGATTTTCATCTACGGGCCGGCTGGTACGGGCAAGACATACGTCACCAGCAAACTCGCGAGACTGTTCCGCGAACCCGTGTTGATTCCGAACGCTATTGCCGTCGACGAAACCGTCGTGCAGGTCTTCGATCCCTTGCTGCACCATGCAATCAACGACGGCGGCGTGCACGACCTGTCGCTCAACGAAGGCCACGACCCCCGCTACCACATCTGTGAACGGCCGGTCATCGTAACGGGTGGCGAGCTCACGATAGAACTGCTGGACGTACGTTACGACGCGTCGACACGACAGTACGAAGCGCCGTTGCAGCTAAAGGCCAATAACGGCATGTTTGTCATCGACGACCTGGGTCGCCAGCAGGTCGCGCCCGATGCGCTGCTGAATCGCTGGATCGTTCCGATGAACGACCGTCGCGATTTTCACGCACTCGGCTCCGGAAGGCACTTCTCGGTGCCGTTCGACGTCGTGCTGGTGTTTTCGTCCAACCTGCACCCGCTCGATCTGGCCGACGAGGCGTTCTTGCGTCGCATCGGCCACAAGATCTACTGCGGTCACATCGACGAAGTCGCCTATTCCCGGATCTGGGCGAGCATCTGCGCGGACCGCCGCGTGGCGTTCGACCCTCACATCGTCAGCTACGTCGTCCACGAGCTGCACGGGCGACGCAACGTTCCGTTGCTGCCATGTCACCCGCGCGACCTGATCGGTATCGCACTCGACAAGGCCGCCTATCTGGGCGGAACGCCGGAGCTGACTGAAGAACTGCTCGACTGGGCGTGGGACACCTACTTCGTATCAATGAAAAGGGAGGCCGGCATGAAGCCCGTCGGTCTCGATAAAGGAGTGAGCAATGGCTAGGAAGCGTGCCTTTACGATGATTACGTTCTCGCTGGTCTTCGGGCTCGCGGCGGCCTGGATGGCTATGAACTGGGCCGGCCAGGTGGGCAAGACCGAACCCATCGAGATGTCCGCGGTCGTTGCGGCTGACCTCGATATTCCGTTCGGCACGCGGGTCGAGGCGCGGCACCTGAAGATGCTGAAGATGCCACCTGAATATGTCCCGCCGGGCTCGTTCGCGACGATCGAAGAGGTACTAGACCGGACGACGATGCAGCCCATCGTTGCGGGCGAGATCCTGATGCGCGGACGCTTTGCCGATCACAACGAGGGCAGCACTCTGGCCGCGCTGGTTGCGAAGAACATGCGGGCCGTCACTGTCCGAGTCGACGACGTCATCGGTGTCGGCGGCTTTCTGCTGCCCGGCAACCGGGTTGATGTCCTGGCCAGCCGCCGCGAGCAGAATCGCCGCGCCAGCGCCGAGACGATCTTACGCGACGTCAAGGTGCTAGCGGTCGACCAGACTGCAGCGACTGAAAAGAACGAACCCGTGATCGTCCGAGCTGTCACTCTCGAGGTGTCGCCGGATCAGGCGGAACTGCTCGTTAAGGCCCGCGAAGAAGGTTCGCTGCAGCTCACGCTGCGTAACCCGCTCGATGACGAGCCGGTCGTGGTCGAGACGAAGCCTGAGCCTGCGCCGGCACCGGTCGTGCGTCCCGCGCCGCGCCGGGCGCCAGTCCGGCCGAGCTCGTTCGACGTGACGATCATTCGCGGCACGGCCGTCTCCGAAACGAAGACACAGGGCTGATACAGCCATATCGAGTATCGAGGAAAGAACGATGAGATCAATAAGCAAAAGCATCGTCGCGCTGCTGTCGGCATTCGTCTGTGCCGGCGCAAACGCGCAGCTGATCGAGGAGACGACCGGGCAACTCGGCAACAACGCCGAGCTGATCGTGCCGCTCTACAAGTCACGCGTCTTGTCTTCCAGCGTGGAAGTCGAGCGCGTGTCGGTCGGTAACCCGGACATCGCAGATCTGCTGATTCTGCGAGCACGCGAAGTCTACGTGCTCGGTAAGGATCTCGGCACGACCAACGTGCTGCTGTGGGACCGCGAAGACCGTCTGATCGGCTCCGTCAGCGTCGAGGTCACGCACGACCTCGACGGCCTGAAGCAGAAACTGTTCGAGCTGCTGCCGAACGAGCAGATCGCCGTCTACGCGGCACAGCGTTCGATCGTGCTGGCCGGCACGGTTTCGAACCTCGTCAGCATGAATGCGGCCCTGCAAGTCGCACAGGGTTACCTGGCGCAGGTCGGTACCGCCGTGACCGAGCAAGCGTTCGAGCAGCAAAGCGCGACCAGCGAGGACCGAACGGGCGGTGAGATCATCAACATGATGCAGGTCGCCGGCGCCCAGCAGGTGATGCTAGAGGTCAAAGTCGCCGAAATCGCGCGTACCGAGCTTCGCCGGCTCGACTCGCAGTTCAACGGCATCGACATCGGCAGCAGCAAATGGAACGTAGGCGGCGTCAACGGTGGCGCGACGTTCCCGGACGCGCTCTTTGAGCCCGGTAACCTTCGAATCCCGGTCTTCTCCGAGCCTGCACCATTTGGGTCGGTCATTGACGAGTTCATGCCGAACCCGCTGACGATCGAGGACAACGGGTTCTTCGCGAGCCTGCTGACAAGCAACGGCATGCTTAATCTGGCGCTCGATGCCGCACGGGAAAATGGGCTCGCCAAGATTCTGGCCGAGCCGACGCTGACGACGCTCTCGGGCCAGGAAGCACAGTTTCTGTCTGGTGGCGAGTTTCCGATCCCGGTGCCACAAGGTGTCCAGGGTGTGACGATTGAATTCAAGGAGTTTGGCGTCGGCGTGCGCTTCCTGCCGGTCGTGCTGAGTTCGGGGCACATCAACCTGAAGCTCAACATCAGCGTCAGCGAACTGATCGAATCCAGCAACGTCGCCATCACGGCCGACGGCTCGACGTCGACCTTCCTGATCCCATCGCTTGCCAAGCGCAGCGCGGCCACTACGGTCGAACTGGGTGACGGTCAGACGATGGGTATCGCCGGGCTCATTAACGAGGACGTGCGTGAGATCGTCAACAAGTTCCCGGGCCTCGGCAGCATTCCGATCATCGGTAATCTGTTCCGCAGCCAGGAATTCCTGAAGGGCGAGACGGAACTCGTGATTCTGGTCACGCCGCGTCTGGCTCGTCCGATGCCGCAGGATCAGATTCGGCTGCCGACGGACGACTTCATCGAGCCGTCGGATATGGACTTCTTCCTGATGGGCCGCCTCGAGGGTAAAGCCCCCGAGATGCCGGAGAGCGAGGCAACCACGTCATCGACGGACGGTGGACTCGACTCTGACTTCGGCCACGACATCGACTAGACAACCGAGGATCAACACGATGAACAAGACCAAAACTGTAACGATCAGCATCGCACCGATTCTCGCTGCATTGCTCGTCGCCGGGTGTGCCAACCAAGAGACGCTGACGGAGCGCAATTTTGGCGAGTCCGTGCGCAACATGATTCAGGCGCAGACCTACGACCCGAGCACGTTGTCGAACCCGTCCGAAGAGGCGATCGACGAAACGGACGGGCAGATGCTCGAGGGTGCTCTGGAAGCGTATCGCTCAACCTCGGCTGATCCAGACACGGTTGGTGGCGATCTCGTTATCAGCGTCGGAGGAGGGCAGCGGTAATGCGCCCACTCGATCGCCAGTTTCGATGTCTGCGGTCCCGCCAGGTTGGCGCCGTGGTCCCGCTGTTCGTTATCGGAATGATTGCGATCATCGGGATCGCCGGTCTCGCACTCGATGGCGGGCACTCGGTGCTCAGCAAGTCGCGTCTCCAGAACGTCGTCGACGCCGCAGCGCTCAGCGCCGCAAAGACGCTCGACGAGACCGAAGACACAGTGCTCGCAGAGGCTGCTGCACTGGCGATGTTCGACAGCAATACCGCTTTGCCGGGTAACGCCGAGATGGCCGCACGCTATGCCGCGGGCACATTGGCTGTGACCGTCGAATTCTCGACGACGCTGAACCCTTTCGTTCCTGGTAGCGCTCCCGCCGATTACGTCCGGGTACGAGCGGAGAATTTCGAGTTGACCATGTGGTTCAGCGCGATTCTCGGCGTCACGGACAAGATTGTCGCTGCCCGCGCCGTCGCCGGGCCGAGCCCGACGATCGATGTAGCGTGTAACGTTATGCCGATGATGGTCTGCGGCGACCCGGATGCCGGGGCGCCATACTGGGGCTACACACCCGGTCAGCCGGATGTGCTGAAGTCGAGCACGACGAACGGAAACTGGGAAGTCGGGCCGGGGAACTTCCAGCTGATCCGCCTCGGTGACGGCCAGGGCGGCGCCTACATTCGCGAGGCGATGGCAGGTACCTACGACGCGTGCCTGGCGTCTGACGACGTAATCGACACTGAGCCGGGGAACACGGTCGGACCGGTGGTGCAAGGTCTCAACACGCGGTTCGGCAGCTACCAGGGCCCAATGGCCGGACAGCAAACAACCTATCCGCCGGATGTCGTGACAACACAGCCGAACCCACCGTTGACGTACGACACAGAGACGGACCAGATTTCGCAGGGCGGCACTGTAGTCACCAACTCCGACGATATCGACTTCAACTACCAGGACTATCAGGCCCGGGTCGAGAGCGGCAATTTCGACTACCAGCCGATCCCGATCGATATCGGGGCTTATCAGCGCCGCGAGGCGGCGATTGCGATTGGAGATTGTTCGGAGTCCACAAATGGCCAGGGCCAGTTGCCGTTGCTGGGATTCGGCTGCTTCTTCTTGCTACAGGAAGCCTCCCAGCAGGGCAATGAATCACACGTCTACGGCGAGTTCGTGGAGAACTGCCGAACGGGCGGCCGGCCCGGCCCGGCACCGACCGAGATTCCGGGACCTTACATCATCCAGCTCTATCGCGATTTCGGTAGCAGGGATTCCTGAGGGGCGACATGTATCTGCATTCGAGACATCGCAGCTCCGGCGTCGCAATGGTCGAATTTGTGGCCGTGGCGCCCGTCGTCATGTTCCTGATTCTTGCCGTTACTGAAACAGGCAGGGCGCTGATTCAATACAACACCCTGACGAAAGCGGTGCAAGACGGCGCAAGACATGCCGCGGCATTCGCCTTGCTCGGCACGACGGGTGGGATCAATCTGGATGCGCAGCTAACGGGAGAGGTAGTAAACCTCGTCGTCTATGGCAATACCGCGGGCACAGGCCCCGCCGTGCTCGATGGCCTGACTCCGGGACAGATCCAGCTGACCGAAGTAAGCCCGCTCGAAATCAGTGTCAGCGCGACCTATCCCTACCAACCGCTCATGGGCCCCACGCTGCAGACATTCGGCCTAGGGGCTAGCCCAACGACCGCGTTTGACATGCGGGCCGCAGTCAACATGAGGGCACTATGAACATTCGCAACCAAAAAGGACTGACAACGGTCGAGTTTGCGATCATTGGCACGACGACACTGCTGTTGCTGTTCGCCGTAATCGAGATCGGACGGGCCATGTTCGTGCTGAATACGCTCGGCGAGATTACCCGCCGCTCTGCGCGATTCGCTACGGTCTGTCCGCTCAACGATCCGGCCATTCAACAAGTCGCCCTGTTCAACACACCGGGCCAAAGCACCAACACGTTCAGCGGGCTCACGGCAGCGAACATCGTCATCGAGTACCTGCGCGCCGACGGCACGGTCATCGCCGACCCGGCGGCGAACTTTACACAGATCGCGCTCGTCAGAAGCCGAATCGTCAATTTCCAGCATCAGATGCTGGTGCCGTTCGCCGAGCAGATCTTTCAGACGCCGGGTTTCGCGACAACGCTCAGGGCCGAGAGCCTGGGCGTCCCGCGCACCGGCGCAATCGTGCCTTGCTGAGCAACATCAGGGAATCGAAATGCACAAGAACACGGAAGTGCTGGTGGCTGGCCGATCGAAGGAAGCGATTGCAGACCTCGCCGAAAAGCTCGAGGCGAACACCCGCCTCCGCGTGTCGCTGCGCCATATCGAGAACGGTCATGCTGATCCGCTCTATGGCGTGACGGCAATACCCGATGCAGTCGTTCTGGTACTGAGCGGCGATGGCCATACTGATCTAACGGCGATGCTCGACGTCAGTTCAGCCGAACGACCGCCGATGATCGTGCTCGCGGCTAATGGTGATGCACAGACAATGCGACTCGCCATGCAGGCAGGTGCAAGGGACTTCTTCGCCGGCAGCGTTACGATCGAAGACCTGGCTGGCAGCGTCGAGCGAGTCGCAACGCGGCATGGAACGGCCGACCGTGACATGACCGTTTTCGTCAATGCAAAGGGCGGAAGCGGCGCCACGTTCCTTGCCTCGAATGTCGCTCATATGTTTGCGGCGGCGTCGAACATACCATCCGCGCTGCTGAGCCTGGACCTGCAGTTCGACAGCCTCTGCCAATTCTTTGACGTGGAGATGCGCCATGGCCTCATGGAAGTTCTCGACGGAGTTTCGCAGCTGGATTCCGTCGCCCTCGATGCGTATCTCACCCATCACGAAAGCGGCCTCCGCCTGCTGGCTGCCAGACCGGAAGCCGCCATTGTCGGACAGCCCGACAAGTCTGCAGAACTTGGCGTCCTGCTCGACAAGCTGGGCGCACAGTACGAGCACGTGGTCGTCGACATGCCACGACGGCTCGATCAGCTCTCAATCCCGGTGCTCGAGCGAGCAACGCACGTGGTCCTGGTGGTGCAACAAACGCTGAGCCACCTGCATGACGCCGCGCGGATGATCAAGCTCTTCAGGGGTTCCGGCATTAGTGCCGAAAAGATCATCGCTGTCGTCAATCGCTATGACAAGAACGCGCAGATCACCAGGGAGGACATCGGCCGTGCCCTGAAGGGTGCCGAACTGGCAGTTGTCCCGAGCGACTTCCGGACCGTCACGGAGAGCATCAGTCTCGGGCAGCCGATGTTCGCTCATGCGAAGAACGCAAGCGTAACGAAAGCCATCGCTGCGCTGGAAACGCGACTTGGTGGCGATTCGACAGCCACTGCAGGAAAGGGCGTCTTCGGTAAGGCGATCTCTAATCTGTTGAGGATATAAGAATGGCCACTAGCATCAGAGAACTGAATACATCCGCCGAGGTGAGTTTGGGCCAGGGAAACCTGCCTGACAACGTGGCGTCCGACAGCGCGCTTTCACCGCTCGAGAAGGAATGGAAGCTCAAGATCCACGATCGCCTGTTGAACGTCATGGACCTGTCACTAATCGGGACCGTGGCGGAAGAAGTCGCCCGCGAACAGATCCGGGAGACCACACGCAGTCTTCTGGAACAGGAGTCGGCACCACTCAATATCGAGCAGCGTCAGAAGATCATTCGCCTTATCGAGAATGAAGTCATGGGCCTCGGCCCGCTGGAGCCGTTGCTCGCAGATGGGAAGGTCGCCGACATCCTCGTCAACGGTGCTGACCAGGTGTATGTCGAACGTCGCGGGCGACTGGAATTGACGGACGTACGCTTCAACGACGACGCCCATCTAATGAACATTATTGATCGGATCGTGTCTGGTGTGGGCCGCCGTATAGACGAATCTTCGCCAATGGTCGACGCTCGCCTCAAAGACGGCTCACGAGTTAACGCGATCATCCCGCCGCTTGCACTCGACGGCCCGATGCTGTCCATCCGGCGTTTCGCTGTCGAACTCCTCGGCATGGACGACCTCATCGAATACGGCTCGATCAGCGACGCCGCATCTCGCGTGCTTCAGGCCGTCGTTAGTGGCCGCCTCAACGTGCTGATTTCGGGCGGTACGGGCGCCGGCAAGACGACGCTGCTGAACGTCATGTCCGGGTTCATTCCTGCTACAGAGCGCATTGTGACGATCGAGGACTCGGCCGAGCTTCAGCTTCAGCAGCCACACGTCGTCCGTCTCGAGACGCGCCCGGCGAATATCGAGGGCAAAGGCGCCGTGAGTGCCCGCGACCTCGTTCGCAACAGCCTGCGAATGCGGCCTGACCGCATCGTCGTTGGGGAGGTACGGGGCGCCGAGGCGCTCGACATGTTGCAGGCAATGAACACGGGTCACGACGGATCGCTGACCACAGTCCACGCCAATTCACCGCGCGATGCACTGAGCCGAGTCGAGAGTATGGTGTCGATGACCGGTATCAACTTCCCCACAAAGGTCCTGCGCGAACAGATCGCATCGGCTATCGATGTGGTCGTCCAGATTGCCCGACACGAAGACGGGCGCCGCCGGATGGTGAGCCTGCAGGAAGTCAATGGAATGGAAGGCGAAGTCATCACGATGTCGGAACTCTTCTCGTTCCGGCGTCAGGGTGTCGACGAAGACGGGGGCGTGCGCGGTGAACTCCGCCCGACCGGTATCGTGCCTGGCTTTCACAAGGCGCTGACGGCAAAGGGCATTGAGCTGCCCGTGTCGCTGTTCGGCCATGAAGGGCTATAAGGGAAGGGGCAGGAGAACAGCATGACCGAAGGTACCTGGTTCTTTGCAATCATCGTCTTCGTGACGGTCTTCCTGCTCGTGCAGGCGATGATCATACCGGTGTTTGGCGAGAGCCGCGCCGTCAGGAACCGCCTGCGACACCGGCTCGGCGAGATCGAGTCCGAGCTGGGGGCGGAGTCGTTCTCGTCTCTCCTGCGCGAAAAGTACTTGCGAGAACTTTCGCCACTCGAACGCATGTTGGAGCGCCTGCCGATGATGGCGCAGCTTGCCACGATGATCGAGCAGGCTGGGCTCACGACGCGTGCTTACCGCGTCGTACTTCTTGCACTCGCGTTGGCCGTGTCTGCCGGTCTCGCCGCATTCTCCTTTACAAACCAGCTGCCTGTAGGACTTATCGCAGGCCTTGCGGCCGGCTCGCTCCCATTTCTCTCGATAATGCGCACAAGAACGAAACGCATTCAGAAAATCGAGGAGCAGTTACCCGAAGCTATCGACATGATGAAACGGGCGATGATGGCCGGTCATCCTTTCAACGGGTCGATCAAGCTGGTGGGCGAGGAAATGCCCGAGCCGATCGCGAAGGAATTCCGTACCACCTTCGCCGACATGAACTACGGCAACGACGTCCGCCGGGCAATGCTCGGCATGCTTCAGCGCATTCCCAGCGTGCCGGTCATGGCACTCGTCACGTCGGTGCTAGTTCAAAAGGAAACGGGTGGCAACCTCGCCGAGATCCTGGCGCAAATAAGTGCAGTCATTCGAGGTCGCTTCAAGCTTGAGCGAAAGGTCCGCACCCTTTCGGCGGAAGGCCGCATGTCGGTCTGGATTCTGGCGCTGGTGCCGCTCGTCTTATTTGCAGCCGTCTGGATCACTACGCCCGACTATCTGCCGACATTGCTCGAAAACGACACCGGCAAGAAGCTGATCGCGTACGGCCTCATTTCCGGCGTTATCGGCATGATCTGGGTACGGCGAATAATCCGGATTGACGTGTAGGAGTTCTGACGATGGAAGTCAATACAATTGTGTTCATCGTAGGTTTTGCGCTTGCCGCGTGGCTTTTCGCAATGGGCGTCTCATCCATCATCTCGAGCGCAACGGATCCCGTGCGGCGGCGTGTTACCGCAGCGACCTCGGACGGCACGCAGAGCGCCTCTATCGACTTCGGACGCGTCGTCGACCCGCTTGGAAAATACGTTGTCCCGGCAGCCAGCAAGGAGCGCGATACTACGCGGAGCTTGTTGATACAGGCAGGTTTTCGCTCGCCGGATGCGCTGAAGCAGTTCTATGGCATCAAGACCGTTCTGGCAGTCGGAATTCCGCTTCTGACCTTTCTGGCGATGCGCTGGGCGCCGCAACTGCAGACGGGCACGGTCATCTTTTTCACGCTGCTCGCGGCCATGATAGGCGTGCGCCTGCCTGACCGAGTACTCTCTTATCTGCGCAACCGCCGCGTCAAGCGCCTCCGCGACGGCTTCCCCGATGCTTTGGATCTGCTGGTCGTCTGTGTCGAATCGGGCCTCGGCCTTGCAATGGCAATCGAAAGGGTCTCCCGCGAGCTGCAGATCAGCCATCCGGACCTCGCGCAGGAGCTGGCGCTGGTGAACGCAGAAATACGCGCCGGCGTCGATCGGCCCGTCGCGCTCAGGAATCTCGCCAACCGGAGCGGCGTCGAAGACATCAACGGTCTCGTCGGCCTGCTCGTGCAGACGATTCGCTTCGGCACCAGTGTGGCCGATGCATTGCGCGTCTACTCCGACGAGTTCCGCGACAAGCGCATGCAGAAGGCTGAGGAACAGGCAGCTAAGATCGGCACGAAGATGATCTTCCCGATGGTGCTGTGCTTCTTTCCGTCGTTCTTCATCGTTGCGATCGGTCCCGCCGTCATGCGGATCATCGCCGCTTTCCAATCGATGTGAGGTAGTCCGATGACACTAAAAGTACCGGCAACCAACTGCCACCGGACAAACGGGCCGCACGACAGACTGCTGCGTCTGTGCGCCTCTGTCGCACTTTTCGCGCTGCTCGGCGCCTGTGCCAGCACACCGGCCCCGGTGCCTGCAGACAGCGACGAACCCGCGCCGATCGAACCTCAAAACCCGGCCGCGCCCGAGTCCGAAGAGGATGTCCGGCGGGAAGCGGTGGCGGCGCTCGTCTCGGGAGATTTTCAGCGCGCGCTGCGGCTCTATGTCCAGGTGTCGAACTCGAGCCCGGACGACACGGAAGCGCTGTACAACATTGGCGCACTGCATGAGCGGCTCGGCAATCGTGAGCTCGCGGCACGGGCATACGCGCGCGTGGTCGCGATAGACCCCGATCACACGCTCGGCCTGCAGGGACTGGGCCTCGCGTATCTGGCGACCGACGACACGGAGCAGGCAAAGATCTACCTCGACCGCGCCGTGTTTCTCGAACCGACACTCTGGCGCTCGTCTCACGCGCTCGGGGTCATTGCAGATCGTCAGGAAATGCATTACTCGGCCATCGAGCACTACACGGCCGCCCTCGACGTCAACCCGGACAATGTCGCGATCGTCAATAACCGCGGCTACTCGCGCTATCTGCTGGGTCAGTACGAAGATGCGGAGGCCGATCTCGTCAATGCGCTGCGCATGGATCCCGATCACATGAAGGCCAAACGCAATCTCGCGCTGGTTTATGCGAGGCAGGGTCGTTATGAGGCTGCACGCACGCTGATGACCAATGTCGCCGAACCGTACGTCGTCGCGAACGACGTCGGCTACCTTGCGATGCTCTCACAGGACTATGGTGCCGCCGAAAGACTGTTTCGCGATGCGCTGCGCATGTCGCCGCGCCACTACGAGAAGGCGAGCGCGAATCTGGCCGAGCTGAACCGCCGCCGCACGCAGCTGGTCGCCGTCACCGAATAGTCCGGGGAACGCGGAACTGCCCGGGTCGCAGGCGCCCCCCTACGGCATCGGCACGGCACCCGTGCATATTCTGGCGTGGTACCGCAATCATCGACGCATCGCGGTCGCTTGCCGGAACCTCGCCCTTGCACCCCGTCGCCGACTCGCAGCACACTCGGGGTCAAGGCGATCGCCGAGTGTGCCCGGGTGGCGGAATAGGTAGACGCAGCGGACTTAAAATCCGCTGGCCGCAAGGCCGTGCCGGTTCAAGTCCGGCCCCGGGCACCAGCCATGGCCGTTTCGGATAAACGCCCCTTTGCTTCGTTGCGCCGACGTTCCGTCTGCTTATCGGTGGGGCTGACGGTGACGATAGGGCAGCATGGCCGCCACTGCCGTGAAGGCGGTCACAGGACGTCGCTTACGCCCGTGAATCGACTACTCCAGACCGGCACGATTGCCTAGTCCGCCGCGGCATCACCGGGTTCAGCCCCGTCCGCCGCCGGCTGCCCCGCACCGGTCTTATCTCTTAACGCTTCCCGGCGATTCGGGGCCTCGGGCGCAAGCCGGACCCTTTCGCGCCAGACCTTGTACGGATCCCACTCCGGCAGTTCGCCCTCGAGCCACGGTCCGTTTCGCAGGTGCTTCATCCCAATTCTCTCCCTGGCCGCATGCTTCCGGCAGCGCAAGGACAGTGTCGCAGCCGAACGTTGCATCCAGATGAAACCGAATCTCGTTGCGGTTTAACGAAGCTGTCACAAATCCGTTAAATAATTGCAACGTGCGCTTGCTCAACTCCGGATGCAGTTTCGGCAACGATTTCAGGCAATGAATCATTCCGTGCTGCTGATTCATGGCGACGCCGTCGTACGACGGAGCGCTCGCGATGTCCTCGAAACAGCCGGTTATCGGGTCACCGAGCGAACCGAACTGCGACCTACCGAGCTGGAGGCGGCTGACGTCCTGTTGATCGAGTGGTCAGCGCTTTCCCCACTCAGCGAGTCGCTGCGCTGGCTGCGAAGCCACGAGCGTGGTAGAAGCACGCGCGTCTTGCTGCTTGTGGATCGCCCCAACATGAGCAGCGCAATCGCGGCACTGGAGTTCGGGGCCGATGACTGCATCGCCGCTCCGGTGGACGGCGAGGAGCTGCTCGTCCGTATCAGCGCGAGCCTCCGGCGCCCGCCCGCCAAGCTCCGCGATGAAGCGCTTCGTGCGGGCCCGGTCGAGCTCGACCCCGGGATGCATCAGCTGACCGTAGGTGGTGAGCCGGTCGAGCTGGCCCCGACCGAATTTCGGCTGATGACATTCCTTCTCGAGCATCAGGGCCGGGTGTTCAGTCGCGAGGAACTGCTGAACCGCGCGTGGTCGCAAAACGTGACTGCCGGCCCACGAACCGTCGACGTCCACGTCCGCAGGCTCCGCCAGCAACTCGAGCCCTTCGGCTGCGAATCGATGATCCAGACGGTCCGGGGTTTCGGCTACCGCCTCCGGGCCGGCGACTGAGACTCCGACTCCTCTGCTACGCCCTGACGCGGGCCGATCGGTGCCCGTGCCCGCACCCGTAGCGATCGCCTCATCAGCACCCGTAACGCGCTCGTAACACGATCGCCACACAGCTTCCATACAAGCCACCTAACGTACGCGCCGAACAGTCACGCATGTGCGGGAAATGCTCGCAGGAGAAGAGAGTAGTAAATGGACATCAAGCACATCCTCGCCCTGGGTTCGATCGCTGCACTGGTCGCGGGCTGCGAGAGTGGCGACATCAACCTGTCGCCGACGACGGTTGGCTCCGGTGGCACGAACAGCGGCCCATCCAATGGCGGGGGCAGCACGACCAACCCCTGTGCCAGCTACACGGACGGCAGCCAGACATTTCAGGGCACTGTAGACACGAACGGCAACTGCTTTTACGACTCGCTGTTCGTCAGCGACACTCGCCCGATTACCGTCAGTGCGATCACCTTTCCCGCGCTGCCGAACGGCGCGCTGCATGTCTTCGAGGACAGCCTGTTCATCGGCGAGGATGTGGATGCCAACGCCGCAGCAACGGGCAAACGAATTCCGCAGGAAGGCGAGGGCACCCGGCTCACGATCGCTGCCGGCAGCACGATGGTCTTCCAGCAGCCTGACACTTACGTCCGGATCGCCCGGGGCTCACAGATCTTTGCCGAAGGCACCGCCGCAGCGCCGATAAGCTTCACGTCGGACGAGGACGCGATCGACGGAACGTCTACCGAAAACGACCGCGGACAGTGGGGCGGCCTGCAGATCAACGGCAACGGTCGTACCAATAAGTGCCACGACGGTACGGTGACGGGCAACGCCGGCGTTGCGGGTTCGAGCGACTTCGATGCGACGCCCAACAACGTCCACAACTGCCACGTTACGTCCGAGGGTCGCCCGGCGACCTATGGCGGCAGCAACAACGCGGAGAATTCCGGCGTCCTGACCTACGTGGTGATAAAACACGCGGGATTCGAGGTCGTCGACGGCGACGAGCTGAATGCCCTGACACTCAATGCGGTGGGCAGTGGCACGACGATCAGCCACGTTCAGACTTATACGACGCTCGACGACGGTTTCGAGATGTTCGGTGGCGCAGTCAGCATGGATCACATCGTCGCGGTAAATGTGGGCGACGACTCGATCGACTACTCCGAGGGCTACGTCGGCGACATTCAATACGCGGTGGTCCTGCATTCGTCGGGATCGAATCGGTGCATCGAAGGGGACAACACGGGCGGAAACCGCGGCGACGGCATCACGCCGACAACGAAGCTGCGAATCTCGAACCTGACGTGCGTAACTTCGAGTATCGACGAAGGGGCCGGCACGAACCCGACCGGCAAGGGAGATTCCGAAGGCCCGCTGTTCCGCGAGGGCGCCTATTTCGAGATATACAACTCTCTCGTCACGTCGAACGATCCCATGATGGCCAGCAACGAGTGCTTCGAGCTCGACGACTCGGAAGGCCCGGAGACGATCGATGCCGCCCAGGATGGCACGAGCATCGCGAGCAGCAACCTGATCATGTGCTCCGAGGCCACGAAGGCCGGTATCGATGCCGCAAACGGCGCGTTCGACCTGGACAACTGGCTCGCTGGCGGCGGCGCCAATGCGGACACGCCGGCGAATGGCAACACCAACAACGTCGTCGTGACGGGGACCGACATACCGGGCGCCGTGGTTGACGGCGGGACCGGGACGCGCGGTTATCTGACGGCCGACTCACTGGAAGACATCAACATGAACGTGGTGTTCGACCAGGCGTCGCAGCTCTTCGACGTTGCCGCTCTCGGTGGTCTCTTCGAGACACCTGAGCATCTTGGCGGCGCCAGCGCTTCGAGCAGCGACGGTGACTGGCTTGCCGGCTGGGCCGTCGGCTTCGGCGATCCGCTGACGCCGTAAGCGTCCCGGCAGCGAACGACGCCCGGTTGCGGGCGGACGCACAAAGAGCGGTTGGAAAGACATATGTACAACTCTGTTTCGCAATCCTTCAGTGACGTACGGGGCCCGAGAGGCCCCGTACGCGTAACGAGGCTGGCGACATCGGTCGCAGCTATTCTCGCCTCCGGTGCCGGTATCGCGCAGGAAGGCGGTGAACCCGCCGTCATCGAGGAGATAGTCGCGGTCGGCCGCTTTCTCAGCGCCGCTGAGTCACTCACTTCAGAGCGGCTCGAGCTACCAGTCTCCGCAGACTTCCTGAGTGCCGACGTGATCTCGCGGGCCGCCGACCCGGATATAGGCTCGGCACTGCGCCGCGTCCCGGGCATTACGCTGGTCGACGGGAAATTCGTCTATGTTCGCGGGCTCGGGGAGCGTTACTCGAGCGTGCTGATCAACGGAGCAGCCGTTCCTTCGCCGGACCTGACACGAAGCGTCGTGCCACTCGACCTCTTTCCGACGAGCATCGTCGAATCCATCAAGATTCAGAAGTCGCCGTCGGCCGATGCGACCGCCGCATTCGGCGGCGGCATGATCGATGTGCGCACGACCAGCGTACCGCAGGGGCCGGTCGTAAGCTTCAATCTCGGCTACGGGTTCAATTCGATCAGTGACGACAGCGGCCTGTTTTCGAACGCCGGCGGCACACCGGTTCCGACGCACCTGCTCGATGCAGTGCAGACCTATCAGGGCGATGTCAGCGTTTCTCGAATCCTCTCCGATCTGCGCGCGTCCGACCCTCTGGTGCCGATCTCGGTCGCGCAGGGCATTCACCAGGGACTGATCGACAGCCTGGACAGCGACGTTGCGATTCGGCGCACGGATCTCGATCCCGATATCAGTGGCCAGATCGCGCTCGGCAACGCCTGGGACATCGGCCGCAACGACGAATGGACCGTCGGCGTCATGCTGACCGGAACCTATGGTGAGAAGTGGCGCAACGAAACCCAACGCCGGGAAGCTGTCGGCAACCCCGCGGAAAACTTCCTGGACATCGACCGAACCGTCTACGAAGAGCGCTCCGTCACGGCGATGCAGTTCGGCCTAAACTACCTTGCCGATCATGCGTTCGAGGTCAGCAGTTACCTGATCAGGAATGACGAGGATGAAGCCAATATTTCTCGTGGCTTCGACCAGAACAACGAGCTGGTGGACCTCGACCAGAAGATCGGCTACGAAACGCGGCTCCAGGAGCGCGAACTCAGGATCACGCAGATTTCCGGCAGCCACACCTTCTACGAGTCGTTCGACACCATCCGCAACCAACTGGAGCACTGGGGCTGGGAAGATCTGTCTTTTGACTGGTTCTACTCGGAAAGCGAAGCGCAGACCGACATCCCCAATCAGACGACCTTCCAGGGCAACTCGAGACTCGACACCGGCTCGATGCAGCCGATATCGACCCAGGTGCTGCCGACGACGACTGCCGGTCAGTTCTCTTTTCTGGACCTCGATGACGACCAGAACAGCTGGGGCGGCGACATTGAATTGCCGCTGCATCTCGATCGGGCCGAGCTGACCCTTTCGGGCGGCTGGTGGGGCAGCGAAAAAAGCCGCGGCTACTCGCAGTACAACGTGAACCTGAATGCCGTCGGCGTGCCGGCGAGTCTGCTGGCAGGCGACCCCGGAGACGTGTTCGGGGCCGGCAACGTAACTGTCGCCAACGGATTCGACCTGACGCTCGGCTCACAGTTCGGCACCGAGAGCTACGTCGCCGCTCAGACCGTCGATGCCGGCTACGGCGCCATCGATATCGAGTGGGATCGTTGGCGCTGGATGGTCGGCGCCCGCTGGGAAGACTACCGCCAGGCCGTATTGCCGATCGATCTGCTCGACTTTTCCGGTTCGTCGATCGTCAATCTGCAGGACGACCTGCGAGATCCGAATCAGCGGCTCGCGATCCGCGAAGACGACAAGTTCCTCACTACGGCATTGACATTCAACGGCGCCGGGCAGCTCGGGTCCGACGACTTCCAGCTCAGAATCAGCTATGGCGAAACGATCGTTCGTCCCGATCTGCGCGAAGTGGCCGACGTCATCTACATCGATCCGGATATCGACATCAGAGTCCGGGGCAACCCGGGTCTGCGCTCATCGCCGATCGACAATTTCGAGGTGCGCGGAGAATTCTTCTACGGCAACGGCGATAACTTCACGGTGTCGCTGTTCCACAAGGATATCGAGTCGCCGATCGAGCAGATTCGGCAGGCCGGTTCCGATGACGACGTGGTCCTCGGCTTTGCAAATGCGCAGAGCGGCGAAATAACCGGCATCGAATTCGAGGGTTTGAAGTCGCTTCCGGCGGGCCTCTTCCTGACCGGCAACGTCACGCTGAGCGACTCACAGATCACGCTCGATCCCACGCAGTCCAGCATCCTTACGAACCCGGTCAGACGGATGACGGGGCACTCGGAGTGGGTCGTCAACACCTCTCTCGGCTACGACTCGGACAACGGCCGGCACAGTGCCTACCTGAATTTCAACGCTTTCGGCGAACGGATATGGTTCGCCGGCACGGGCGGTAACGGCGACGCGTTCGAGCAGCCGTTTCACTCGCTGGGACTCGTCTACAAGTACTTTCCGACGGAGCAACTGCAGCTGCAGCTCACGGTCGACAACCTGCTGGATGATGAGCGCGAGTTCGAGCAGACCAACATCTCCGGCGACGTCGCGCGGATTCTGGCGCAGGACGTCGGTCGCAGCATCGGGCTGAGCCTGCGCTGGACTTTCTAGCCCGCCGCGCGTAAGCCGCGTAAGCCGTGAGACGCCCGGGGCCGGAGCAGGGCTTCGGGCCTGGAAACGCCCCGGGCCGGCGCCGCCGGCAGTTACTCGCCGGGTCCGGATGTTCGCATCCGGATCCGAATCCGCCGTTGGTCACGCAAGCCTGTCGTTCTCGACGGGGCCCGCCCGGGGACGACAGTATCCGATACTTTTCACTTAAAAGACAATAATTTGTCTTTGCTTTCGCGAACCTTTCTGAGAAGTGGACCTGGCGGTAGTGGCGGATTCACCGGGCCCGTCGCGGCCCGCGGCAGCAGGTGCCGCCCCTCCGGCCGGGACGCCGAGGGGGACGCCGAGCCCGACGCCTGCCGGGGAAATTCGGAAGATTCCCGCGCAGACCCGGAGTCGAACCGATTTTCGCTCTGCTGACGACGCACGGACAGCAACCCGTCCGCTGGGGCACAATGCGCAGCCGGCAGTCCAAGGAAAGACGGCGATGGGAGCCCCGGCCGGCCAGCTTGAAGTCACTGATCTGGAGGTGCGCCGCGGTGCCGCCTGTCTGGTCGAAGGTCTGAGCTTCAACGTCACCGACGGGCAGCGCGCGCTGATCGTCGGCCGCAACGGTACGGGCAAGACCAGCCTGCTGCGAATTCTCGCCGGCATCGCACCGGTAACAGCCGGGGTGATCCGGCTGGGCGGCAAGGCGAGCCCGGAGTGGGGCCCCGAAGAACGCGCGCGGCTCGCGTATCGCGGCCACCTGAACGGCATCAAGCTCGACCTGACTGGCCGCGAGAACATCGCGTTTTATGCCGGAATTCGCGGCGAGCACCCGGACCCCTCGGCATGGATCGACGAGCTGCGCCTTCAGCACGTGATCGACAGGCCCGTCAGGCAGCTCTCGGCGGGTCAGCGACGGCGGGTCGGGCTTGCAGTGCTCCGCGCGGTCAAAGCGTCCGTCTGGCTGCTGGACGAGCCGATCACGAATCTCGATGCCGATGGGCGCGACATCGTCGCTGCCTGGCTCGACGCGCACACGGCTGCCGGTGGCATGGCCGTCATTGCCACACACAACCCGGAGCGGATTGCGGCCCCGGGCGCGATTCTGGTCGAGCTTTAGAGGCGGCGGTCGCAATGCAACAAGGTTTGCTGATACTGCGCCGGGATCTGCGGCTCGCGTTCCGTCGCCCTAGCGATGTGATCAGTCCGCTGGTCTTCTTCGTGATCGTCGCCACGCTATTTCCGCTGGCAACCGCGCCGACCGGGGCCGATTTGCGGGAAATGGGTCCGGGCGTGCTGTGGGTGTCCGCACTACTGGCATCGCTGCTCGGTATCAACGGTCTGTTTCGGGCCGATTTCGAGGACGGTAGCATCGAGAGCCTCGTTGTAAGCCCGGCGCCGCTGGCGGTCCTGGTGGCGGGCAAGATTGCGGCGCACTGGATCGTCACCGGCCTGCCCATGCTGCTGCTGCTACCGGTCGTGGCACTGACTTATGCCGTGCCTGCAGACGTACTCGGCACGGTCGCCCTGTCGGTGCTGTTGGCGACGCCCACGATCAGCGTGCTGGTGGCGATCGTCGCCGCACTGACGGTCGGACTGAAGGGCGCCGCATCGATCATCGGCCTGCTCGTTCTGCCGCTTGCAAGCCCCGTGCTCGTGTTCGCGACACGCGCGGCGGACCTCGCCCTTAACGGCGAATCGCCGGCCGGTCCTCTATACTTGCTGGCATCGCTGGCTGCGTTCACGGTAACGCTCGGCCCACTGGTGACGGCCGCCGGCGTACGCGTCGCCCTCGAGTAGAGACCCGCATGAAGCTGCCCCGCTGGTTCCATCAGCTCGGATCACCGCCCTACGTCTACTCGCTGGCGGGGACCCTCGCGCCCTGGTTTGCCGTGCCCGGCATCGCGCTGATGATCATCGGCGCCTGGCTCGGCCTGTTCGTTGCACCCGCCGATGCCGTGCAAGGCGATAGCTACCGGATCATTTACGTGCATGTGCCGTCCGCCTATCTGGGGATGATGGGCTACGTGATCATGGCCGTTGCAGCCGGTATCGGCTTCATCTGGCGAATGAAGCTCGCCCATGCGGTCGCCGTCAGCGTTGCGCCGATAGGCGCCTGGTTCACGGCTGTTGCACTGATCACCGGCGTTCTTTGGGCCCGCCCGACGTGGGGACCGGCAAGCACGACGTCATCCTCGATGTGGCTCGACCCCCGCGTGCTGTCGGAGCTGCTGGCGCTGTTTCTCTACCTCGGTTACCTGTTGCTGCGTGCGGCGTTCGCCGACGATCGCGAGAAAGCCGACCGGACCAGCGCGATACTGGCCGTCGTCGGCGTCGTCAACATTCCGATCATCCATTTCTCCGTGCAGTGGAACAGCCTGCACCAGGGCCCGACGATCGGTCAGCTCGACCGGCCATCGATCAGCTGGGTCATGCTGCAGCCACTGCTGATCATGATCCTCGGCTTCACGCTCGCGTTCTTCTGGATTCTGTTGAAACGGCTGAGGGCCGAGGTGGTCGCGCGGGAGTCGAGCGCCCGCTGGCTCAGGGAGACGTTGCAGACGGCCGGGGGCGGCACTGCATGAGTGAAATCTTGTTCATGAATGGGCACGGGATCTACGTCTGGGCGTCCTATGCCATTACACTGGTGGTCTTGCTGGTCAACGTCTGGCTCGCCGGGGCTGCCCATGCGCGGAACCTGGCTGCGGCACGCGAGTCCGAGCCGGCGGACACGACGGCGGCACGACGCCCGAAAGTGAGTCGAATGCAATGACACCCAGACGCAGACGCATGTTGTTCATCGGTATCGTTCTCGCAGGCGTCGGCCTGTCGCTCGTGCTGCTGGGCCAGGCGTTTCGCGAGAACCTGCTCTATTTCTTCAGCCCCACGCAGGTCACTGCCGGTGAAGCGCCGGCCGACAGGGCATTTCGGCTCGGCGGCATGGTGCTCGAGGAAAGTGTCACCCGCGAAGCCGGCAGCCTGACCGTAGACTTCGTCGTCACCGATTTCGTCAACAACGTGCCGGTCCGCTATACCGGCGTGCTGCCCGATCTGTTCGAGGAAGGGCAGGGCGTCGTCACCCGCGGTCGACTCGACCCGTCCGGCCAGTTCATGGCCGAAGAAGTGCTCGCCAAGCATGACGAGAACTACATGCCGCCGGAGATCGCGGCGATGGTCGAGGCGCGGGAGACCACCGGCCCATGATTCCCGAGCTCGGCCAGTTCGCTCTGGCGCTCGCGATCTGCCTCGCGCTGTGTCAGGCCGCGCTGCCGCTGGCCGGCGCGCATTTCGGGAAGCCCGAGTGGATGGCGTTTGCGCGCCCGGCGGCAACGGGACAATTCGTCTTCATCGCGTTCGCGATCGGAATACTCGCTCACGCTTTCCTGACCGACGACTTCAGCGTCCGCTACGTCGCGTTGAACTCGAATTCCGAATTACCTGCGCAATACAAGTTCGCCGCGGTCTGGGGCGGGCATGAGGGCTCGCTGCTTCTGTGGATATTCGTGCTGGCGATCTGGACGCTGGCCGTAGCCTGGACGCGGTCCGGTGAGGGGGAATTCGGCAGCCGCGTTATCGGCATACTCGGCATCGTCAGCACCGGCATCATGGCGTTTCTTATCTTCACCTCTAACCCGTTCGACCGGCTGCTCCCCGCAGCGTTCGACGGCAACGACCTGAACCCGCTGCTGCAGGACCCGGTGATGGTTCTGCACCCGCCGATGCTCTATATCGGCTACGTCGGTATGTCCGTGCCGTTCGCATTCGCCGTCGCCGCGCTTCTGTCCAGTCGTTTCGAGGCCGAATGGGCGAAAATGATGCGACCATGGACGGTCGGCGCCTGGCTGTTCCTGACACTCGGGATCGCGCTCGGCAGCTGGTGGGCGTACTACGAGCTTGGCTGGGGCGGCTGGTGGTTCTGGGATCCGGTCGAGAACTCGTCGTTCATGCCCTGGCTCGTCGGTACGGCGTTGATCCATTCGCTGGCTGTTACGGAACGGCGAGGGCTCTTCAAGAGCTGGACCGTGTTGCTCGCGATTGCCGCATTTTCGTTGAGCCTGCTCGGCACGTTCCTGACGCGCTCGGGCATACAGATCTCGGTGCACGCCTTCGCTTCCGATCCCGCTCGAGGGCTGTTCATACTCGGTCTGCTCGGGATCATCTGTGGTGGTGCGCTGGCGCTTTACGCGATGCGGGCCCCGGCGTTGGGCGCAAGCGGCGGTTTTCGCCTGGTCTCTCGAGAGGCATTCCTGCTCGCAAACAACGTCCTGCTCGCAATCGCGACGATCACGATCCTCCTGGGCACGCTGTACCCGCTGTTTGTCGACGCGCTCGGCTTTGGCAAGATTTCGGTGGGGCCGCCTTACTTCAACATCGCCTTCCTTCTGCCGATTCTGCCGATGACCTTCCTGCTCGGTATCGGCATGCACACGGCCTGGCGTCAGATGCCGGCAGCCACATTGCGCCGCAAGCTGCTCGTCACTGCCGCCGTCGCTGTCGTCATCGCGGCTGTGGTCCCGCTCGCGCTTTTTGGCGGCCATTCGGTCATGACCGGCATCGGGCTGCTGGCCGGTGTCTGGATCGTCCTGTCGTCGCTGATCGATCCGTGGCAAAAACTGCGCAGTGGTAGCCGGGTACCGCTCTCGCAATCGCAAGTCGCAATGATCGTCGCTCACCTTGGCGTCGGGCTTTTCATCGTGGGCGCAACGATGACTTCGGCGTTCAGCATCGAGACGGATCAGGCCATGACGCCGGGCGAGTCGGTCGAGGTCGGTGGTTACGAATTCGAGTTTCGCGGCGTCGTTCCGGCCGAGGGCCCCAATTATTCGGCGACGGAAGGCGAATTCGTCGTGCGCCGTGCCGGCGAGCGCATCACGACGCTCTATCCGCAGATTCGCACCTACCGTGTCCAACGGAATCCGATGACGGAAGCGGCCATCGATCTCGCTGCCAACCGCGACCTCTTCGTCGCCCTCGGCGAGCCACTGGGCGCCGGTGCGTGGAGTGTGCGAATTCAATACAAGCCGCTGATCGGCCTCCTCTGGCTCGGCGCCCTCGTGATGGCGTTCGGGGGACTCATCGCAATGAGCGACCGTCGTTATCGGAGCTCTGCCAGGACAGGGGAGACTCGTACAGTACCTGCAACGAAGGTTGCCGAGGAGAACTGACTATGTGGCGATACGTCGTTCCGGTAGCGCTGTTCGTCGTTGTCGCGGCGTTTCTCTATCGCGGGCTCGGTCTCAATCCGCGCGTAGTTCCGTCGCCGATGATCGGCAAGCCGGCGCCGGCTTTCAGTCTGCCAAGCGTCGCGAACCCGGACGTCGAAGTCGGCACCGACGACATGCTGGGCAAGCTGAGTCTGATGAACGTCTGGGGAACCTGGTGCGTCGAGTGCCGCTATGAGCACGACTTTCTGCTCGAGCTTGCCGAGACGAGCGGTATTCCCATCTACGGACTAAATCTGAAGGACGAGCGCGATGCGGCGCTCGAGTGGTTGGGAACACTCGGCAACCCCTACGTCGCTTCGGCGGCCGATGTCGATGGCTACGTCGCCGTTGATTGGGGCGTGTACGGCGCGCCGGAGACATTTCTGATCGATCGCGACGGAACGATACTGCACAAGCACATCTCGCCGCTGACCCCCGTCATTTGGGAGCGCGACTTCATGCCAATCGTGCGCGAGAAGTGCGGGACGCTGCCGTGCCCGCTGGTGGAAGGCGAGTGAAGTTTTCCACGCTGGCGCGTGTGCTTGTAGCCGTATTCGTGCTGGCCACGGGCACGAGCTTTGCGATCGATACGCAGGAGGGTTTTGACGACCCCGAGCTCGACGCGCGCTACCGCTCGCTGATCGACGAGATTCGGTGCATGAAGTGCCAGAATCAGACCATCGCGGATTCACCGATCGACGTCGCCGCCGACCTGCGCCGTCAGGTGCACGACATGATGGCGGACGGCCGCAGTGACGCCGAGATCAAGGATTACCTCGCATCCCGTTATGGGGATTTCATCCTCTATCGGCCGCCGCTGAAGCCGACAACCTGGCTGCTGTGGGGCGGCCCGGTGGCGTTTCTGCTGATCGGTGGCTTCGTCTTCACCCGGGTTCTCCGCAGCTACTCGGCATTGCCGATCGACGACCCGGACGACGATGTGGACGACAATCCGTGACGACCTTCTGGATCGCGGCGATCGCGCTCACGCTCGTTGCGTCCGCATTTCTGCTCACGCCGGTGTGGACCTCGAGGCGCGAGGCCGGGCGATCGATGCTCGGCGTCGTGGTTGCCGCCGCTGTCTTTCCGGCGGCGGTCGCAATCTATCTCGGCGTCAACTCATTCGATCCGAATGTGGAGCAGGTTGCGAGCGGCGAAGACATGGCAATGGTGCGCCAGCTGGCGGATCGACTGGTGGAAAATCCGGAAGATGTCGATGGCTGGGCGCTGCTCGGCCGGAGCTACGCTGCGCTGGGCGAATACGGCCTCGCGAGGCAGGCCTTCACCGAAGCCTACACGCGCAGTGAAGCGCCGGATGCCGCACTGAAGCTCAGTCTGGGTGAGGCAATGATACTGACCGAGCCGTCCACCGCGCGCGCGGATGCCGGCGACCTGATCGAGCAAGTGCTCGCCGCGCAGCCGGCGAACCAGCGAGCACTGTGGTGGGGCGGGCTCGTCGCCGTCGAGCGTAATGAGCCCGAGTCGGCGCGCCGTCGCTGGACGGCATTGCTGGCCTCGAACCCACCGCCCGATATTACCCGTCTGCTCGAGCAACAGCTCTCGATGCTCCCCCCTCCCGGTGGTGCCGGGGCTGAAGCGACGGCAGATACCGGGGACGGCGGACCGGCGCCCGCTGCGGGTCCGACACTGACGCTGAACGTAGCGGTGGCTGACGGAATGCCCGTCTACGAGCTGACGCCGGGCTCACGCGTCTTTCTGTTTGCACGAGCCGCGGGCGGCGGCCCCCCGATCGTCAGCCGCTTCGTCGGACCGGACGAACTACCTGGCACGTTCACGCTCAGCGATGCCGATGCCATGTTGGCCGGCCGCTCACTGGGCGCTTTTCCGGAGCTTACCGTCGTTGCACGGCTGTCAATGAGCGGTAATGCAATCGAACAGCCCGGCGACCTGTTCGGGGAAACCGTATACACCGCCGGCGGGGAAACGACGCTGACGCTGACGATAGACGAGATCGTGCAGCCGCAGTAGGCTGGTCCATACGCTGCGGGCCTGACGGCGCGCTCACCCGAAAGCAGTTACGGATCTGCCATGAGTGCCGATTCTGCGGGGCAGTGGACACGACTGATCGTCCACGCCGACATGGACGCCTTCTACGCGGCCATCGAACAGCTCGACCGGCCGGAGCTTCGCGGCAAACCGGTGCTCGTCGGGCCCAAATCACAACGCGGTGTGGTGCTGACGGCGAGCTACGAGGCGAGGCCATACCGTGTCGGGAGCGCCATGCCGATGGCGCTTGCCCGCCGGCGCTGTCCGACAGCAATCATCGTGCCGCCTCGGTTCGAGCGATACCAGCAGGTTTCCGCCACCGTAATGCAGGTGTTTCGCGATTTCGCGCCGAACATAGAGCCACTGAGCCTCGACGAAGCGTTCCTCGACATGTCCGGCAGCACACGAGTGCTCGGTTCCGCGCGGGAGATCGGCGAAAAGATACGCGCCGGCGTCCGGGATGCGACCGGCGGCCTGACCGTATCAGTCGGCATGTCGACGTCGAAGTTTGTCGCAAAGGTTGCGAGCGGCCACCGCAAACCGGACGGCCTCACGATCGTGCCGCCGGCGGAGGTGCGCGGCTGGCTTGCTGCTCTGCCCGTCGCGGCACTGTGGGGTGCCGGAAGCAAGACACAGGCGCGGCTCAGGTCGCTCGGCCTCGTGACGATGGGGGACGTCGCAACGGCCGATCCGGCCTGGCTCGAGAAGAAGCTTGGGCGGTTGGGCAGACGATTTCATGCCTTGGCGCGGGGCGAGGATGCCAGAGTCGTCGTCGGCGGCGGCACTGCGCGGAGCCTCAGCAGCGAACGTACGCTCGAGCGCGACATTGCGACATTCAAGGAAATCGATATTCACTTGCGCAAGGCAGCAGACATGGTTGCGGCGCGCCTGCGCAAGGCGTCGCTTCTCGCCGGTGGTGTCCGCGTCAAGCTCAGAAAAAGCGATTTCAGCATTGTCAGTCGACAGCGGATGCTGCCGTCACCGACGGCCAGCTCGGCCCCGATCTATGCCGCCGCTCAGCCCCTGGCCCGGGAGTTGCTGAACGAAGCGCCATTCCGACTCGTCGGCGTTGCCGCCTACGCCCTCTCGAGAAAGCCGGCCGAAGGGCAGCTCGACCTGCTGACTGACGGCGCCGGTCGCTCGGAGCAGCTCGACGCGGTGATGGACTCGGTCAGCAATCGATTCGGTGCCGGCGCACTCAGACGGGCCAGTCAGTTACGACCGGCAACCGTGCTGGACGATTCGCCCGATCTGGACTTCCTGGAAACCGACACCGACTGACGCTTCAGCGACCGGCGCCAGTCGTCATCGACTCGAGCTCCATCCAACGCTCCATCAATCTGTCGAGCTCCGCCTCGTCCCGCGCAAGGTCCTCGAGGACAGACTGCGTGGCTTCGTATGGTTGCTCGTAGAAGCCAGGCTCGTTGATGCGGGCGCGCAGGCCTGTTACGCGGGCCTCGCATGCCTCGATCCGGACGGGGAGGGCATCGAGCTCGCGCTGCAGCTTGTAGCTGAGCTTGGCGGAACTCCCGGGACGTGACTTCCGAGGCCGTGAGACACCGGCCGACGGGACCGGCCGCTCCTCGCCCACCGCAAGCTCGTGCCGTTTGCGCATCCAGTCACTGTAGCCGCCGGCGTGCCTCGTTACGCCGCCATCGGCCTCGAACACCAGCGTGCTGGTTACGACCGCGTCGAGAAAGTGCCGATCGTGGCTGACGACGATCAGCGTTCCGCCATACTCGCGCAGACGCTGCTCGAGAGCCTCGAGCGTTTCGACGTCGAGGTCGTTCGTCGGTTCGTCCAGAATCAGCAGATTCGACCCTTCGGTAAAGAGCTTGGCCAGCAGAACGCGATTACGCTCGCCGCCGGAGAGGGCTCGAACCGGCGTCATTGCACGTTTGGCCGAAAACAGAAAATCCGTCAGGTAGGCGACCACATGCTTCTTCTTACCGTTCAGCGTGATGTAGTCGCGCCCTTCACCTACGATGTCCGCGACCGTTCGCTCGGGGTCGAGCTCGCGTCGAAGCTGATCGAAGTATCCGATCACCAGGTTGGTGCCGAGCTTTACCGATCCGCTATTCGGCGGGAGCTCCCCTAGCAGGATGCGAAGCAGCGTTGTCTTGCCGACACCGTTGTTGCCAACGATACCGATTCGGTCGCCGCGCATGACCCGCAGGGAAAACCGGTCGAGCAGCTTCGCGTCACCGAACGCATGTGACACATTTCTCACGTCGATGACCTTGCGGCCGGACACTTCGTCCGTTTCGTTAATCCGAATTCGCGCGCTCCGGTCACGCTTGATGCGCTTGCCGCGCTCCTCGCGCATCGCTTCGAGAGCACGCACACGCCCTTCGTTGCGCGTGGCACGCGCTTTCACGCCCTGCCGGATCCAGGCTTCCTCCTGAGCCAGCTTCTTGTCGAATTCCCGATTCTGACTGTCTTCGTCGGCATCGGCCTTGTGCTTCTGGCGCAAATAGTCCCTGTAGCCGCCGGGCCAGCTGCGCAGTTTGCCCCGGTCGAGATCGACGATCCTGTTTGCGACGCGCTCGACGAAGCTCCGGTCGTGGGTGACGAACAGCACGGCGCCGCTGTAGCGCAGAATCTGGTTCTCGAGCCATTCGATCGTGCCGAGGTCGAGATGATTCGTCGGCTCGTCGAGCAGCAGCAGGTCCGGTAACGAGACCAGCGCGCGGGCGAGAGCAACACGCCGCCTCCAGCCGCCTGATAGCGCGCTCAGCGGCTTGTCGGCCGGCAAATCGAGCTGAGTGATCATTGCATCGACCTGCGCCTCCGGCTGCCAGCCTCCACCGGCCACGATTGCCGCCTCCAGCTGCTCCGCCTCACGCAGGCGATGGCGATCGTCGTCGAGCACTGCGGTCAGCGCCGTGTAGTCCGCAATGCGCGCGACTTGTTCGGCCATGCCACCGGTAACGAAGGCACGCACCGTCTCCTCGGATTCTTCGGCGAGTGACTGCGCGAGCACACTGATTCTGACCTGCGCCGGGCGCTCGATTCTGCCGTCGTCGGCCTCGAGCTCGCCGGCAATGAGCTTCAACGAGGTTGACTTGCCGGCACCATTGCGCCCAATCAGGCAAACACGCTCACCCGGCTCGATCCGAAAGTCCGCCTCCCGGAGAATGATCTGGTCGCCGAAGGACAGGGAAACGGCGTCGAAGCGGGCGAGAAAAGACATGATCGAGGCGAGGGTAGGTAGAAGTCCCGCCGCATTGTACTGCGACCGGCGAATCTCCTCCGGCGTCGATGCATGTGCTCCCGAGCAGCGGGTGGACCTCCGAGAGCACTTGCTCTCGCCTCCCAAAGCCAATAAGTACGTCGAATTCCCGGCCAGGGCGGCGAGACGTGTTCGGCGTCACACTTCGGGCCCTGAGCGGAGCTGATCCGTCGCCATCTCCTCAGGTATTAGTGAAATACGCCGATAAGGACCATGCCCGGTTCTATCAGAAAGTCCCGTCCTCATGCGACAGCGCGTTTTCCCGATTCTGTGTCTGGTCGGCCTTGTCGAGTTCGTGCACGCCCAGTCCGCGGAATCGACAGCCTATTCAGTCGACCTTTCCCCCAACGAAACGGTCAGCCTCGAGCAGGCCGATGACGGTCACGTACTGTCGAATCCATGGTGGCGGAACCTGGAAATCCACGGCTTCGGTGCCGCCGGCTATTACGACACCGGGAGCAACGGCGCGGTGCCGAGCGGCAGCTTCTCGATAAAGGAAGCGAGCCTGTTCATCTACGCGGACGTCTGGGAAGACATTGAGCTATTTGTCGAGTTCCAGACCAACCGCCTCGGCAAGGACGATCAGCTCTTTACGCGAACCGGTGAGGTCTACGTCCATTTTCGCGATTTGATCGATAACGGCTGGCTCCGCCTGGGACTGAAAGCAGGCCGCATGGATATTCCCTTCGGTGAGGAGTACCTGTGGCAGGATGCCATCGACAACCCAATGATCACGAACTCTGCGTCCTATCCATACGGCTGGGACGAAGGCTTGCTGATATACGGGGACATCGGTCGCGCCTCGTTTGTCGCTGCCATTGCCGATGGCACGGACGAACGCAGTGCAGAGGACGATCCCGAGAAGGCAGTGAATCTGAAGATCGGGTTCGACGTGTCTCAGAGCATCGCCGTCAGCTTCAGCGCCATGCGGAACGGCAATGCGGCGAAGAGCGCCATGGAATTCGGCGGTAGCCATTTCGAGCCTGTCGGCGCTTCGCATGTCTCGAGTATCGGGGCAAGCAATAGCGAGACGGTCGACGGGACACTGTATCAGGTCGACGGAAAATTCGGGTTCGCAGACGACCGGGCATATGTCGCCGTCAACGTCGGCCAGGCAAAACAGGACGATGACGAAGCGGCGTTCGACAGAGACTTCCGCTGGTACGGGATCGAAGCCTTTTACCAGCTGTCGCCCGCGTGGTATGCAATCGGCCGAGTAAGCGAGATTGGCACATACGATGCGAACGAGGGCTATCACTTCGACGGAAAGATCTACGCCAACGGCAATAGTGCGTTCGGCTATGACACCCGCAGCTTTAGGCGCTTCGGCATCGGGCTGGGCTTCCAACCCAATCCGCGCACGCGAATCAAGTTTGAAGTCGGCCGGGATGAGTTCGAGTTAATCGATGCATCCACGCTCGGCGGAACGGGCAGCCGGGGCTTCGCCGGCGCCGAAATTGCGGTCGGTTTCTGATGGGACGAGTTTTCGGAAGCCTGCTCCTGCTCGTAATTGCCCATTGGGCGACCGCAGCCGGTGCGCAGGTTACGATTTCCGGAACGGTATCGCTGTTCGACGACTCGGGTGAGCGGGTACCCGGCGCGCAGCAGTTTGTCGTGTTTGTCGAAGGGGCCGATAGCGCTACGCAGGCGGCCCTGGCAGATTCGAGCGTACCCGATACGCATCCCCGAATTTCACATCAGGGCCTGATGTTCTCACCGCGCGTCATGCCCGTTACGGTCGGCACGACCATCGATTTTCTGAATGACGATCGCATCTTTCACAACGCTTTCTCAGTCTCGAGGGCAAAGGAATTCGATCTTGGCATTTATCCCGAGGGCACCTCAAAACTCGTGACCTTCGGCGAGCCCGGTCTTGTGCGTGTGTATTGCAACATACACCCGGATATGGTCAGCAACATTCTCGTTCTCAGCAACGCCTATTTCGCCGTGACTGACGAAGCGGGCACCTTCAGCATAGAAGGGCTGCCGGAGGGCGAGCTCATACTGCGGGTGTGGTCCGAATTTGCCGAAGAAACGCGTGAGACAGTGACTGCCGGAGCGGGGGAAGCAATCTCGCGCGAATTCCGGGTAATCGCGAGCACGCAGTTTCTGCCGCATCTGAACAAGTTCGGGATGCCCTATCGAACGCGTTACTGACCAGGAAGATGAAGTTTCCGATCAGGTACAAGCTGCTATTTGGCATGCTTGCAGTGATTGGCCTGTTTATCGCCGTTGTCAATATGGTGGTTTTTGGCCTCGTCCGGTCTCTGTCTTTAACTCAGATAGAGAATGCGGTGGCGACTTCCGCGACCGCATTCTCCCGTTTCGAAAAGGAAACCGAAGCGCTCTTCGTTGCCCGTGCTGCATCGCTGGCCGACGTACCATTTCTGAAGGCGACACTCATGATCCCCGGGGTCGACGCGGCGACCATTCGTGTCGCCGCCGAAAGCCTCGAGGAAGTCGTCGACATGCCGTTGATGGTCCTGTTCGACGCAGATGGGGAGGTGCTGGTAGATCTGCACGACAGCGGCGTGGCTTCCGGCTCTATCCGTTCGACGATGCTCGAATCGGTCCTCAACGACGGACAAAGCACCTATGGCGTGATCGAGGCCGGCGATGCCACGTATCGAGTGGCAATTGCACCGGTCATTTCGGGCAACATTCTGGCAGGCGCGATCGGCGTTGGAGACCGAGTCGACGCCCCCGAGGCAATCGTATCGCTGCTCGACGTTTCGAGCGTCGATGTAGCAATCGTGAGCAACGACCAGCTCCTGTATCCGAGAAGCGCAGGCACACAGACAACGGGCGCGAGAATACTGGAACAATTGGCCGGACTTCAGGGGCCTGCTGAAGAGCCTTCGCCCACCGTTGTGGCGACAAACGACGGCCCCTATCACATCGCTTCGGTTCCGCTCGACGACGTCGGGTCTGTGATTTTTTACGTCTCGGAGAATGCCTATACGGCCTCCGTGGATGCTGCGCGACGATGGATCTGGATCGCCACGCTGGCGGCAGTCGTCGCCGCCGTTATCGTGGCCTTGGCAGTAGCCCGCCAACTCAGCGCGCCGCTCGTGCGGCTGGCAAGTGCTGCCGCAGCACTCGGGGCCGGGAACTCCTATCGCGACCCGGGCGTTTCCTCTCGAGACGAAATCGGCGCGCTGGCCGGGGCGTTTGCCGGCATGGCCAGCGACATCGATGCGCAGAAGCTCGAGCTCATTGCGAGCAAAGAAGCCGCCGAGGCATCCAGCAGGGCGAAGAGCACTTTCCTTGCGGCAATGAGTCATGAGATTCGGACGCCACTCAACGGCCTGATCGGGATGGCCGACCTTCTGGCCGAAACGGATCTCGACTCCCGTCAGGAGCATTACCGCCGTCTCATCGCCGATTCATCGCGCTCCCTGCTGACGCTGCTAAACGACGTCCTAGACTACTCGAAACTGGAGGCGGGGCAGCTGGAGGTCGAGCAGATCGATGTCTCCCTCGAGGCGGAACTCGAGGACATCCTGCAGCTTTACGCCACATCGGCCGCCCAGAAACGGCTGCACTTCGTGCAGGACATTCGGGTACCCCAGGAGATACTGGTCAGCACCGACGCCATTCGCCTGCGGCAGATCATCGGCAATCTGCTGAACAACGCCATCAAGTTTACCGAGTCAGGTAGCGTGCAATTCAGCATTCAGGAACTGGAGAGGTCAGCGTCTCGCATCCAGTTGCGCTTCGAGGTTGCGGATACCGGTATCGGAATGGATCAGGATACGGTATCGCACGTCTTCGATTCGTTTCGCCAGGCCGACGGCTCCATGGCACGAAAGTATGGCGGCAGCGGGCTCGGGTTGACGATCTGTCAGGAGATCCTGCAGCTGCTCGGAAGCCACCTCAGCGTCGAGAGCACCCCGGACTCCGGCTCGAGATTCTGGTTCGATCTGGATGCCCCCTTTGTCGTGGCGGAATCCTCTGACGGCAAGCATGACGTCGCCGGCGGGGAGGGTGCCTCACTCCAGTCGTTCTCGGGGCACACGGCGTTGTTGGTCGAAGACAACCCGATCAATCAGGAAGTAGCACGCGCTGCGCTGACCACGCTCGGACTCGACGTTACGACCGCCGAAACGGGCGCGGAAGCGCTACAGAAATTCGCGTCCGTACGCCCGGCGGTCATTCTCATGGATTGCCAGTTGCCGGAGATGGATGGCTTCGAGGCGACTCGCAGGATCAGACAGCAAGAGACGTCAGAACACACTCCGATCATCGCATTGACGGCCAATGCGTTGCGGGGCGACCGCGAGCGTTGCCTGGCCTGCGGGATGGATGGTTTCCTCGCAAAGCCATTCAAAGTGACCGAGTTGGCCGCAGAGCTTTCCGAATGGCTGAAGCCCGGCGGCACCGCGGAACCGATTGCCGACTTACCGGATGGAAGCCGGGTCGCGCAGACGGGAATCAATGGCGTCGGCAACCCGTCACGCAAGATTGTCGAGATGTATCTGGAGAGAACCCCGGACGCCATCGACAAATTGATAGAGGCAGCGGGCGACGGGGAACTCGATCTGTTGCGCAGGTCCGCGCATGATCTCAAGTCGACCAGCGCGCTTGTCGGGGCGACCGAGCTCAGTCGCCTTGCCGCCCTCGTGGAAGATGCTGCTGCGAAGCGTACGGTGGTGTCCCTCGAGCAGGTCGAGGCGTTACGACAGGTCTATCTACGCACGGCCAGCGAGCTGGGAGATGCCGCGGCGACTTGTCAGGAAGAGATCGATGCCCGTCAGCTGCAGCGTCCCGAGAACGGCAAGTATGTTCTGATCGTCGACGACGATGCGATTTTTCGGGCAGCCACCGGGAGACTCCTCACCATAGAAGGCTTCACGGTAGATACCGCATCGAATGTGGAGGAGGCGTGGACGAGGCTGGAGGAAAAACACCCTGACTTGATTCTTCTCGACGCGCTGATGCCCGATATCGATGGCTTCGACGCCTGCGAGCAGTTCCGCAATGACGCACGCCTTGCGAACGTGCCAATCCTGATGGTAACCGGCCTGGAGGACCAGGCATCGGTCGATCGCGCTTTTCTTTGCGGCGCCTCGGGCTTCATTCAAAAGCCGCTCCAATTCGCGACACTCGGGCATCAATTGCGCTTTGCAATTCGGGCAAGCGAGACGGCGCTAGCCTACCGCCGCAGCGAAGCGCGCCTTGCGGTTGCACAGCAGATGGCTGCAATCGGGCACTGGGATTGGCACCGTGAATCCGACGCATTCACCATCTCGACAGAGTTTGCCCACATCGTCGGGCAGGCGGGTCCCGTTTCTCTGCAAGAGCTGACCGATCTGATCCTCGAAGACGACCGGGAACAGTTTCGCGCCGATATCCAACGAGCGATCGACGACAATGTCGTAGTCGAATCCGCCTTTCGCATTCGAGGAGCAGATGGCGAAACGCGGTACGTCCAGCAGTACCTGGCCGTCGACGATTCCACCCCGGACCAACTTGCTCTTCGGGCCACGATCCAGGACGTCACCCAGAGGCACGAGGACGCAGAAAGGATACGCCATCTGGCGTATTACGACGCGCTGACGGGACTTGCCAGTCGATCGTTTCTCTACGAGCACATCGGGCAGCTCGTGAAGTCTGCGGGGAGAAACGGCGATCGGTTCGCGGTCATGTTCCTCGACCTGGATGGCTTCAAGGATGTCAATGACTCGTTGGGTCATGCTGCGGGAGACGGTCTCTTGCGGACAGTCGCCGACCGGCTGCAGGCAGCCCTGCGTGACAGTGACTTTCTTGCAAGATTCGGCGGGGACGAGTTCTGCATCGTTCTATCGGACGCACTGGACCGGAGCGATCTGGGAGTCGTCGCGGCGCGCCTGCTGGAACTTCTGGCGAAGGATGTCGATCTTGGTTCGCAGATAGTGCAGCCGCGCGCAAGCATCGGGATCGCACGGTATCCGGACGACGGCGACGATCTGCAGCAGCTGCTGCGCGCGGCAGATGCAGCGATGTACGAGGCGAAATCGAAAGGCAAGCATCGCTTCGAATATTTCGATGCAACGTTGACGACCGAGGCCGAGCGCCGTTTGAGCATCGCCCGGGAGCTACGGGCGGCGTTTCAGAACAGCGAATTCGAGTTGTATTACCAGCCGCAGGTCTGCCTGAGGACGGGCAAAGTAGCCGCGCTCGAGGGTCTGGTCCGATGGAATCATCCCGAACGCGGAGTAGTCGCACCCAACGAATTCGTCGGGGAACTCGAAAGACTGGGCCTGATCGACGATCTGGGAGTGTGGGTCATCAACGAGGCATGCCGCCAGCACGCAAGCTGGAGGAGCGAACTGGACGAGGAGCTCCGCGTTTCCGTCAATATCGCAGCCTCGCATTTTCAGGCGACTGAGCTGATATCGGCAGTCGATGACGCATTGTCGCGGTACGAAATGCCGGCCGGCTCTCTGGAGATCGAGGTGACGGAGTCCGGATTGCAATACACACAGGAAAGCATCGCCGTACTGCAAGACCTGAAACGACTGAATGTCCACGTTGCTATCGACGACTTCGGCTCCGGCTACTCGTCGCTCGGCTCGCTACAGCATCTGCCTGTCAATTGCCTGAAAATCGACCGCATGTTCGTTCGCGACCTTCTGTCCGACCCCAAGGATGCGGCGCTGCTCGGAACGATCATGGCACTGGCGCATGCGCTGGGCTTCAGGGTAATCGCAGAAGGAGTCGAGGAACTGGCGCAGATTCAGATCCTGGCCGGACTGGGTTGCGATCTGGCGCAGGGCTTCTTCTTCAGCAAGCCGGTTACCGCAGATCAAGTCGCCAATCTGGTCCGCTGCCAATTCATCCCGGTCTCGAACGAACTAAACGATGGCATTCGAAACTTCGGAAACATCACGCAGCCCGACCATCCGCGCTCAGCTGCTCGCCAGTAAACCACCGCAGCTGAGCGTCCTGTCGCCGCGGGTGCTTCGCGTGCTGATGGATACGGGCATCGGAACGAGCGAATTCTCCGCGGCTGTCGGGGCTGATGCGAATATTGTCGGCAGGCTGATTTCGCTCGCGAACTCTGCCTGGTCGAGCCCGACACGCCCCATTTCGTCACTGGACGAGGTCGTGCTTCGCCTTGGAATTGACACCGCTCGAACGGCGGCGATCGCGGTCGCGATACAGGGTAGCTTTTCGATTCGAAAGTCCACGCGTTTTAGCAATGAGAGGTATTGGCTCGGGTCGATTGTGACTGCACAGCTAAGCGAGGCGTTGGCAGACGAACTTCGGCTGGACGCGGGATCCGCCCGCGCGGGGGGACTGCTGCACAGTATCGGTCTGCTGTGGCTTGTGGATCGCTATCCGGAGGAAGTCGACAGGGCCCTTGCTGAGTTTGAGGAGAACCCAGACATGGAGATCGATGCCTGGCTCGAGGCGCATTGCGGCATCGGCTACAGGGAAGCGGGCGAGCTCATGCTGCGCGCCTGGGGCGTTCCGGAAACGATCATCGCTCCTTCCGGGGCTCGGTCGCCGGACGGGATGCAAGCGCCCGAACCGCTGCATCAGGTAATTGGCGCGGCGGCGAGGCTATCCAGTCAGCTGCTGCGCGACGTCGAGCCGAATGATTGGGCAGCAGGTGACATCTGCGTGGGTGCCGACGTCATCCAGCGAATAATGGGCGAGCAGCTGGATCGACTGGATGCCCTGACTCGGATGGCCGCCGACATCTGTGCGGCCTGACTTCGTCAGGCCGCGAGGACTTCCGACGGTGGCTGCGCTCGTGCTGATCGATGCGAGGATCACCGGATCCAACGCCACGTCGCTCCACTCAAGCCCTCTATTGATACTCGAGACGGTATGAAGCTGATTTCGTGAAAAAATCGATGATCGCTGTCCAATTGGTCCCTGCCCAGGCGTCTAAGAGTGGAATCGGGTAACAGATCGACATAAGGAGACACGACCATGACCCAGAAGAGCTACCTCTGTATTCAGCGAAGCAAGCCCGGTGGGCGCCCTGAAGGGGAGGGACCGTCCCCCGCGCAAATGGAGGAGATGTACAGGAAGTTCAACGCCTGGAAGGACCGGTTTCAGGCCAACATTGCCGACCTCGGCGGCAAGCTCGGAGAAGGGAAGGTGGTAACCTCCGAGGGTGCGACCGACGGCCCATTCGTGGAGGCCAAGGAAGTGGTAGGCGGGTACATGATCGTTACAGCCGAAAGCCTCGAGGAGGCCGTCGAAGTGGCCGCCCAGAGCCCCGGCATCTGGATGCCGGGCTCGAGCGTCGAGGTACGGGAGATCAGCACGCCTTGACGGCATCGAAGCTCGTCGAGCACTTCTTCCGGCACGAGTACGGCCGATTGGTGGCCGTACTCACCCGCCGCGTCGGCATGGAGCATGTAGAAGCCGTTGAGGACGCGGCACAGAACGCACTGATGAAGGCGCTCAACGTCTGGACGACCTCTCAGATTCCCGAGAATCCGACGGCCTGGCTTTTTCGAGTTGCGCACAACGAGCTGATCGGTGAGCTGCGCCGCAAGTCGGGGCGGCGCCAACTGCTCGAGCAGCATCCAACAGATTTGCTTCCAGCGGCCGACGACGAGCCGGATCCGCTGCTGCCGGGCGAAGTGCAGGATGAATTGTTGCGGATGCTGTTTGCCTGTTGCGATGAAAGCGTCCCGAGCGAATCTCAGGTCGTGTTGGCGCTGAAGACGCTTTGCGGCTTCTCAGTGAGCGAGATTGCGTTACGGCTCTTTACGAGTGACGAAAAAAACGTATACAAGAGACTGAGCCGCGCGCGCAGCCGGTTGCGTAACCAGTCGCGCGAACTCGGCAATCTCTCCGGCGAGCAGTACGCGTCACGCGTTCCTGCCGTTCACAAAATCATCTATCTGCTCTTCACGGAGGGCTATCTTTCCGCGCACGACGACGTGGCGATTCGCCGGGAACTCTGCGATGAGGCGATTCGGCTCGCGACTCTGCTTGCAGAGCACCCGATTGGCAGCGTGCCTGAGACTTGCGCATTGCTGGCGCTGATGCACTTGCACGTCGCGCGAATGACGGCGAGACAAGATGCCGCCGGCGGGCTCCTGCTGCTGGAAGAGCAGGATCGAAGCCTTTGGGACCGCGATCGGATCGAGGCCGGGATGGAATGGCTCGCGCGATCGGCAGAAGGCGAGGCGTTTTCTCGATACCATGCGGAAGCCGGTATCGCCGCCGAACACTGCCTCGCGCCGTCGTTTGAACAAACGCGCTGGGACCGAATCGTTCAGGCATACGACCTATTCGAGGATGCAGCGGATTCACCGCTGCATACACTGAATCGCGCCGTTGCGATTGCAGAATGGCAGGGACCTGATGCAGGGCTCGCCGTGCTGGAACACCTCGACCCGCCGAAATGGCTGGCACGTTCGTATCTCTGGTTCGCCGTTCTCGCCGATCTGCACCGCCGTTCGGGAAACGGGGCGGAAACGGGGCGTTACCGGGAAGCGGCGCTCCGTCTGGCGCCAACGGCTGCCGTCAAGAAGCTACTCGAGCGTCGGCTCGGCGACCGAAATGTAGCGTGAGATTCGCCGCTATGCGCGTAGGAGGATCCCCTGACGCGTTATCGTGGACATCTCGCGTGCCGGTTTTTCCCGTATCCGGCACGGCACACGCTATATTGAGGCTACTGAGACCTGATTCGACCGATCGCCCACGACGAGGACGCTGCGGTGCAAAGCAGCTGAGACGGCGATAGCAGAAAGGAGAACACCATGCCGGCACAGAAATTCAAGTATGCGGGTTACCCGACGGCTCGTGTTTACCCGTCCGCTGACAAAAAGAAGAAAAACATCCACGAGCTGTTGTGGGGAGATTGGGTCCGAATCACGGGCAAGAAGACCAAAGGGTTCTACCCCGTCTCCGTCCGAGGCGTGACGGGCTTCGTTCATCCGGACGACCTTCAGGATGAGCGGCTGTTGGAGATCGTATTCGTCGATGTCGGTCAGGGCGATGGGGCGTTGGTTGTGACGCCGAAAGACAAGCACATGGTGGTTGACGCTGGCTTATCAGACAACATGTACCGCTTTCTTCGCTGGCGGTACGGGGGCTTCAAACGCAAATGGACCTTCGAGGCTGGCGTGATCACGCATCCCGACAGTGACCACTATGCCGGCTTTCTCAAACTGTTCCAGGAAGAGAACGTGCACTTCGACACCGTTTATCACAATGGCATCATCGAAACGGCCAAGACAACCACCAAGGATACGCTCGGCAAGAGCGTGAAGGATGCCAATGACGGTGAGTGGTATATCGAGGAATTAATGGAAACCAACGCCCAGATGCGGGCGTTCCTGAAGGATGTGAAACGGTACACACTGCCAAGCGGCAATCCCAAGAAGTACGCTTCGATGCTCGCAACAGCAATGAACAGCAAACGGACCGAAAAGTTCGAGATGTTGTCGTGCTGTCATAGCGACGATGGGTACATGCCCGGGTACGGGCCGAACGGAGATCTATCCATCCGAGTGTTGGGACCAGTCGTCGAAGAGGACGGCGGCGAAACGTACCTGCGATGGTTCGAGCGTTACGGGAAGGGCGGCGCGAACAAGGGCCAGACCAAGAACGGCCACTCGGTGTTACTCAAGATCGAATATCGGGACGTGAGCATCCTTCTTGGAGGCGATCTCAACTGGGCGTCAGAAAAATTCCTGCTCGAACAGCACGCGGGTCGCGAAATCCCGCCTGACAACGCCACGGAGGTGGAGAAGAACACCTTTCTTGGGCTCGCCAGAGAGGTGTTCGAGTGTGACGTCGTAAAGAGCTGTCATCATGGCGCGGCCGACTTCATGAATCTATTCCTGCAAGCTTGCGACAATAGCGCGACCGTCGTATCGAGTGGCGATGAGGAGTCTCACGCTCATCCACGATCGGATACCCTGGGTGCAATTGGCAAGTACGGATATGGCGATCGACCACTGGTCTTCTCAACCGAGCTGGCGCGGTCAACGCGGGAAGTGAATCCGTCAAAGCCTGTCACGGATTTACTGAAAGCCAAGGGTAAGCTCGACGCCGAGAAGGACAAGAAGAAGCGCGCAGCGCTGAAGAAGAAGGTTGAGGAGCTCACCGATAAGGTGCTCGAACGAAACGTTACGGTCTACGGCGCTATCAACCTGCGCACCGACGGACGCAACATCGTAATGGCGCAAAAACTGGAACAGCCGCGATCGACCAGTGGGTCATTGACCGTATGGGACGTCTATCCGCTCGAACGGAACGCGAGCGGCCGGTTCGAGTTCCGCGCAAAGGCTGGCGCACACTAGCGAGGCCGGGGAACGGCAGAGCGCATTAGCGCCAGGTTGCGCCTGCCTGGCCAGGGCTTGCAGAGATGAGTAGACGCGGAATCGAGACGGTACTCGCATATTGGACCTTGGTTATCCTCGTCGTGTACGTGCCACTGGAAACCTGGACATCATGGCCGGGCGGACTACTCAACCCTTTCTACCTGGTCGATGCCATCGCGATGGCATTGTTGCTGTGGGGATCCGTGCACTCACTGCGGTCGCGCCCAGTTCCATCGCCGGAAATACTCTGCATCGGCGCCGCCTGGGCCTGCGCAAACGCATGGCGGGCGACGTTCGGACGAGTCCGCGAGTTGCAGTCTGGCGAGACACTCACTTATGGCGCTGCAGAGATGTGGGTGGTCGGCACCGGGACGGCGATTGGGCTTGTCGTCCTGGTGGTGCTTCTAATTCTCGTGGCGATGAATCAGCGAAGCGGGGTCAAAGCGTGACCTCGTTTCGGCCGACGGCTGTACGCGCGGCCGGCACCGCCCAGGGCGAGGGCGACGCATTTCACTTGTAGTGGGCCAGGCTGGCCGCTCTTACTCGAACACCAGACCGCGGCAGGAGCCGACCGAGATCCATTATTTACCATAATAAACATTATGCGCTATATAAGTGTGCCAGGAGAAACCCCGTCCGAAACCGTCGGCACAATTTACAGATAAACATAAAAAGACTCTCTATCTTCATGTTTTTAATAGCTTTAACGTCTTGGCATGTGGCTTGCTTGGTGGTCAGGCATGCGCACCAAACTACTGATTTCCGTCGCTCTTCTGATCGGCTTTGGACCGCTGACGACGCAAGCATCGGACTGGGGAATCGTGCTGAACGGCAAGGCGTTTCACGTCGATGCCGCCCACGACTGGAACGAGACTAACCTCGGCCTGGGCTTCGAGCGCGAGTTCGGCGCGCACAGTCGCTGGGTCAAGCTCGCGGTCGGCAGCGGTTTCGTCGACAGCCAGAACGAAATGTCATATATGGCCGGCGGCGGCCTGAAACGACGATTCCACGTGCCATCGGTCGGCCCTGACTTCTACCTGGACGTCGGCGCCGTCGGCTTTATGATGACCCGGCAGGATATCGACAATAACAAGCCATTTCCGGGCATTTTGCCGACGTTCACGGTCGGAACGCGGAATTTCGCGCTGAACCTGGCCTACCTGCCGGGCAGCGCCGCGGATCAGGTGGCCGGTATTCGCAACCTCGATCCCGACATCGACGCGATTTTCTTCATGCAGATCAAGCTGAGCCCGCGCCTCTTTTCACCGACGACCCGCCGCAGCCGCTTCAATCGCTTCGCCTACACCGACTAGCCCCTCGCCTCGACCAGCCGCGTCGCGACCGGCGCCGTCGGGCGGACTGGCCCGGGCGGTCGAGCCGACGCCGTCGTCGGCTACCCGCCGGCACGCCCCCCCACAATCGGACTGGTAGCGGAAACATTACGGCCGCGGTCGCGGTCTGATCATTACCGGCAATTGACGGCTGCGTCAGTTTGCGTTCATTTCCGCTGTGCTATCGTCCTCTTTGACCGGTCGAGGCACTCCTGACACGTTCGTACGGCCGGCTGCAGTCGCGGATTACAGGGATGAAAACAGCCATGCGCTCACTCAAACCAGGACCGCTCATCAGCGTGCTCGCGCTGGTTGCCGTTCTTACCGCTGCTGTCGCGAATGCGCAGCTTTTCATCAGCAAGAAGGAGATCGAGCGCCAGACGCGCGTGCAGTGGCTGACGATGAAACGCGGCCTGCCGATTCACCCGAGCCAGCGCTACCAGAACTACGCCGTTTGCGTTGCGAGCCAGATAGTCGGAGTGCTCGATGAGGAGTATCAGGCGCTCGACTGGGAAGTCATCGTCTTCGACGAGCCGTCAGCCAACGCTTCGGTTCTGCCCGGAGGCAAGATCTCGATCAACTCGGGCATTCTCGAGGTCGCCGATACACCGGCCGCGCTGGCAGCCGTTATCGGTCACGAGACCGCACACCTGACGCAGGATCACGTGCTCGAACGGGTGCGTGCCAGCTCGAGAACGAACGCGCTGGTCATCATCGGCAACGCGGCAACCGGGCTGGGCGGCATGATTGGCGCCGGTGCGCAAATCGGTCTGATGCTGCCTTATCAGCGCGGTCAGGAATCCGAGGCCGACCTGGTCGGCATGACTTACATGGCGAAGGCGGGTTACGACCCGCGCGCCACACTGTATCTATGGCGGAACATGGCCGCCCAGGACGACAACCGGCCCTCGGAATGGGTCTCCACGCACCCGTCCCCGGACACGCGCATGGCCGATCTGGCACGCAACCTGGCGCCCGCCCTCGTCGAGTACAACGCCGCCATCGAGGCGGGGCGTCGACCGAACTGTCAGCTCTGACGCGTTCCCGACAACGGCGCGGACGCATCGAAATTCGCGGCGGTCGAGGGGCCTGATCGCCCCAAGCGACGACTGCGGCTACGACCGCCTCGGTAACCGATCACGCGGTGCCTTCACTCGCGGTCGCGGTTCCGCTCCCGGCGTCGCCGGCGTCGTTCGTTCCCGCCCTCGTCCTCTTCCGCCTCGGCTGCGGGCTCCGGTTCCTGCGGATTTTCGGGTGACTCGACCCGACCCGTTCCGAAAGGCGGCGGCGGCGCCGTCATCTGTCGGTCGACGTAGATCTGCAGGCGCTCATCGTCCGTAATCGAGCGCACGTCCCTGATACGGCACACGAGGCCGTCGATTTCCTCAATATCGCCGCCACCGGCGCGGGCGAAGACCTGCTCAGTCGGAAGTCCGAGCCCGATATCGGAGGCGCAGACATTCGTCTGCTCAATCGCACCCAGCGTATCGTTCGCACCACCGGGGCCGCCAACGACCGGGGTGGCGCGGCTGCGTCGCTGGCGCGACGGGCGAAAAATGAGGTCGTAACCGGGCAGAAACGTCACGTCGCAAAACGTGCCGCTGAACTCGACGAGAAACGGGCAGTCCTGAGCGCCGACGAAAATGATCAGCGTGGTTTTGTCGATGATCTCGAAGTCTCGGATGCGCCGCTGATTGAAGCAGGTCGTGGACTCACACCGGTCCGCCGGACCAGTGTCGTCGCCTCGCTGCGCGGCAGCCGTGGCGGCCACTAGACCGGTAACCGCCACCACGCCCAGCGTCGTCGTAAGCCTCTGCATTCGCCCTCTCCGCTACCGCCGGATTCACTGTAGGACAGATGCCCTGGACTGTCTATTACAGACGGCGGCGCATCCGGACGACGCAGACCGGTTCATGGCTGCCGATCGCGAACCCGCAGAGCCGCATCGGGCTGATCGCAAAATATCGCATCGATCTCGAGCTCGTGAATCAGGAAGTGAAGCAGATCGTCGGCACTCGCGGCTGGCGCTGTCTGGCAGTCGGTTCGGACCGTGTAGGCATGGATCTCCAGACCGGCCGCCCGGATCCGCTCGTGCAGACCACTCGCCTCGAGCGCCCCACGCTGCCTACCTTCCGCGCCCTGCACCAGGGCCGCGTACGGCAGACCCACGCCGCAAACCGATGCCGCGACCGCATCCCAGCCTGCCACACGGTCGTGGCTGCGGACGTCGTCCTCGGTCAACAGCAGGATGCGGCGCAGATCGAAGCCATCGGTCGCCGCTGCCCGCATGAGCTCGCGGGCCTCGAAGCACTGCAGATAGGCATTCGCCGCAGGCGTGGAGAAGCCGCAGTCCGTAAGCACTGCCGCGATCAGCTCCAGAAGATCGCACTTGTTTCGGCGGTGCCAGTCAGGTTCCTTGATTTCCGGATAGATGCCGGCGCACCGCCCGGTCGTGCGATTCAGGCTGGAGATGAACTCGATTTCCTCACGGAGTGTGACAATCCGGAAGCCATCCACGTTGCCGCTGAAACGATCCGGGAACTTCGGGGCATCGGTGCCCGGTTTGCGTCTCTCAACGACGCGCAACTCCCGCAGCTCCGCAAGATCGAAGTCGATGACGTGATGACGCCCGTCTTGCCGCGACCGGCCCGGAAACCGGACGGCAACGTCGGTGACGTCATCGAGGTACGCGTCGTGGAGCACGACCAGCTCGTGGTCGCGGGTCGCTACGACATCCTGCTCGATGAAGTCGGCACCGAAACCGTAGGCAAGCGCTTTGGCGGGCAGTGAGTGTTCAGGCAGGTGGCCGCTCGCACCACGATGGGCGATGATTCGCGTGCGCGCCACCGCCGGTCAGGACATGTCGAATTCGATGACGTCCCAGCGCGTCGTTTCCTCGTGTCTGGCCTGGCGCCTGATCGCATCAACGATGATTCGTTCGTTCCAGCCGACGGCTTCGTCGCAATAGGCGGCCAACACCTCCGGCATAGCCCCTCCGCCAAATGGCTCCAGGCCGACGATCGGCACGTCGGCAGCACGCGCCGAGTTGATCTGGAAGGAAATCATGTCCCGATGCTCCTGGTGCATGGAGCTGATCAGCAACATTACCTCTGCACTTCGAATCTGCTTGAGCAGCACCTGCCGTATCGATTCGCGGCCGCCGCTGGCCGGCATCTCTTCGAGGTTGCTGCAGTTCACGTAGAAGAAGTTTCGCGAGCTTTCGAGATAATCGAACATGCGAGAATAATCTGGATGCTCGCTGAACATATGCGTCACGAACAACCGGATCGGGTTCTGCTCCGACATGAGTGATCGGCTCCCCACAGGATAGTGTGCCGAACCTACGCCGAGCCGCGGTACTTTGCAATCGACCGTCTCAAGAATCGAGACCTGTCACGCAATTCGGCTGGTCGGCGCCGAAATTCACATCCACGGCACTGGTGCGTTCGGTAGAATGTCCGGAATGCGGCTGCTTCTGTATAACATTCGCTACGGCATCGGTGCCGGGTCCGCCATGCCGGGCGTTGGCTACGTGCTCGGCAACCGCCAGAACCTGCGCCGCCTGACTTCGTTCATACAAAGCCAGGACCCCGATATCGTCGGGTTGATCGAGGTCGACACAGGCTCGATTCGCACGCAACGCATCAACCAGGCGGAGGAAATCGGCCGCGCCCTCGGACACTATTCCGTCTACCAGTGCAAGTACGGCGAGGCATCACTGAATCAGTATCTGCCGATCGTGCGAAAACAGGGAAACGCTTTTCTGGCTGCACCGCGCGTTCACGGCGAACGGTTCCACTACTTCGATAAGGGCATCAAGCGGCTGACAATCGAGCTCGAACTCGAGCACTGCTCGATCTTTCTCGTGCACCTGTCGCTAAAGTACCGGCATCGGCAGGAACAAATGCATGCGCTCCACGACCTCGTGGTCAGTTCGACGAAGCCGGTGATAATCGCCGGCGACTTCAATACCTTCTGGGGCGGCCACGAGATCTATCTGTTCATGAAGGCAGCCGGGTTGCGCAGCGCGAATGTCGATCGTCTCCCCTCCTATCCGAGCCGCTCGCCGCGCAAGGAGCTGGATTTCGTGCTGTACGGTGACGGAATCGAAATCCAGGACTTCCGGATTCCTGCCGTGCAACTATCGGATCATCTTCCCCTGGTCTGCGACTTCAAGGTGCGGGCCGACGTAATGGCTGCCTGAACTCATGCAGCTTCCACACGCTTCTCCTGCCCATTGGTCGATTACGCTCGATACCGGCCGAGTCGCCTGGGCGACGTTCGACAAGGCCGGAGCCAGCAGCAACACGCTGTCGCGCAGCGTGCTGGAAGAACTCGCACGAGTGCTGGATGCGCTGCAACGCGTCGACAGGCTCGCGGGTGTCGTTTTCCTTTCCGGCAAGAGCGCCGGATTCATTCTGGGAGCCGACGTCACCGAATTCGGGCAGATTTCGAGCGGGGAGCAGGCAGAGCGCGTCGCCGGATTCGGCCAGAGCCTGATGGACCGGATCGCCGGGCTGGGATGCCCGACGGTCGCGGCCATAAACGGATTCGCGCTCGGTGGTGGCCTGGAGCTGGCTCTCGCCTGCACGTATCGCATCGCCGCACATTCCTACGAACGCACAATGGGTCTGCCGGAGGTCAATCTCGGCATTCACCCGGGGTTCGGCGGCAGCGTTCGCATCGTGCAGCTACTGGGTCCACTCAGAGGGCTCGACATGATGCTGACGGGGCGCAGCCTGTCGCCGATCGAAGCTGTGCGCGCCGGTCTCGTCGACCGTACCGTCGACTCCGCTTCGCTCCGCCTCGCGGCCGTTCAGATTCTGCAGGAGCGCCCTCCCCGCCGAAAGGCCCCGTGGTACCAGCGTCTGCTGAACCAGCGCCCGATTCGGGACATTCTTGCGCGCAAGATGCGCGCGACCGTTGCGAAAAAGGCCAAGCCCCAACACTATCCGGCGCCCTTTGCGATCGTCGACCTGTGGCAAAAGTACGGCAGCGAGGGCCGCGTAGCCTACATCGCCGAGATCAGGTCCATTGCACGGCTGCTCGTTACGCCGACGTGCAGAAACCTCGTTCGGGTTTTTCACCTGCGAGAGCGCCTCCGCAACCTGGCGCCACCCGGCGAAGCGGTGAAACAGGTTCATGTCGTCGGCGCAGGCGTAATGGGTGGCGACATCGCGGCCTGGTGTGCCTTGCGCGGAATGACCGTCTCGCTGCAGGACCGCGAACTACAGTTCGTCGAGCCAGCTCTCGCGCGCGCACAGAAGCTCTTTTCCAAACGCCTCAAGGCGCCGGGCGCCGCCGCGGCGGCAGCGGCTCGCATCCTGCCCGACATCGAAGGCCGGCATGCCCCGGACGCACAGGTGGTGATCGAAGCGATCGTCGAAAAGGCGGAAGTCAAACAGCAAGTGTTCGCCTCGCTGGAGAGCCGCGTGCCCGAAGCCACCGTGCTGTCAACCAATACGTCCAGCATACGCATCGAAGATATCGCCGCCCCGCTGCAGAACTCGGGTAGGCTCGTCGGCATCCATTTTTTCAACCCTGTGGCGAAGCTGCCGCTGGTCGAGGTCGTGGCCGGCGACGATACGAATCAGGAAGTCGTCCACAAGGCGATCGAGTTCGTTACGCAGATAGGTAAGCTCCCCCTGCCCTGTTCGAGCGCACCGGGCTTCGTCGTAAACCGCGTCCTGATGCCATACATGATGGAGGCCCTGCGTGCCCACGAGGAAGGCGTACCGATCGAGGCCGTCGACCTCGCGGCGACGCGGTTCGGAATGCCGACGGGACCGATAGAGCTGGCCGACCGCGTCGGACTCGATGTCGCACTGCACGTCGCCGAGATTCTCGGCACTGCTTTCGGCGGCGAGGCGCCGGCCGCACTCCGAACCAAAGTCGATGCCGGCAAGCTGGGTGTGAAGACCGAAGCCGGCGGCTTCTACCGCTACGAGAAAGGCCGCCCGGTCAAGTCGAAGCTCGACCGGCCGCCGGACGCAGATCTCGAGGACCGTCTGATCCTCCCGCTGGTCAACGAATGTGTCGCTTGCCTGACCGATGGGGTGGTGGCGGAACCGGACTTGATCGATGCCGGCGTAATTTTCGGCACAGGGTTCGCGCCGTTCACCGGCGGACCGATCAACTACGCACGCGAGCGCGGCGTGGCAGACGTCGTCGCCCGACTGGAAGCCCTGGCCAGCCAATTCGGCGATCGCTTCGCCCCGAATCCGGGCTGGGAGAAAATTCGTTCCTACCCGTGACTCCAGGCGCATTCGGTCGTCCGGCGCTGTGCTAGACTCCCGGCCCATCGGGCTTGCCGCCGAGTGTTTCTCGCGGCTTTTTCCTTTATGAGTGATCAAGTAGAAATCAAGCAGCTCCGCGAGCTCGTACCCGTCAGCAGCCTCAAGAAGGACAATCTCGAGGCGTTGGCGAAAAAGACTACGCTGAAGACCGCGCAGCCTGGTGAACAACTGTTCAAGGAAGGCGATACCGGCAAGCGTACGTTCTACGTGTTATCCGGCAGCGTGGACCTGCGCGTAGACAACGAAACGACCGCGTCGATCATTGGCGGCTCTCCGGAAGCCCGCAATCCTCTGTCGCCGCGCCTGCCGCGACTCGCAACGGCGGTAGCGACGTCCGAAACCGTTTACATCTCGATCGACAGCGACCTGCTGGACGTCATGCTGACCTGGGATCAGACGGGAAGCTACGAAGTCAGCGAGCTACGCGCCGAGGCGCAGGAACCCGACGACTGGATGACCACGCTGCTCCAGACGAAAGCCTTTCACAAGATTCCACCGGCCAATATCCAAGCGATCTTCATGCGCCTGCAGAGGGTCAACCACAAGGCCGGCGACGTCATCATCAAGCAGGGTGACGACGGCGATTTCTTCTACATCATCACGAGCGGCCGTTGTGTCGTTACCCGTGAAACGCCGCTCAACAAGGAAGGTATTCGGCTCGCAGAGCTCGAGGTCGGCGATACGTTCGGCGAAGAGGCCCTGATATCCGAGGCGAAACGCAACGCGACCGTCTACATGCTGACCGACGGTTCGCTCATGCGGCTCGACAAGGGCGACTTCCACAAACTGCTGAACGAACCGATGCTCCAGTGGGTGGACAAGACACAGGCGGAGGAACTCATCGCTGCAGGTGGGCAGTGGCTCGACGTTCGGCTGCCCAGCGAATTCGAGGCCTATCACAACGATGGCGCGCTCAATATCCCGCTCTACTTCATCCGGCTGAAGCTGAAGACACTCGACCCTTCCGTTCGCTATGTCGTTTGCTGCGACACCGGCCGACGCAGCTCGGCGGGCGCATTCATTCTCAATGAGCGCGGTTTCAAGACGGTTGTCCTGCGCGGTGGGTTGAATCAGAACGAGCTTGCCTGAGCGGCACGCGGCAAACGACCCGCGGCCAGAATCAGTGTAGTCGGCCCGGGTCCCGGGCCATGCATCAGAACGTGTGAGTCGGCTTGTCTCCGCCGAGTGCCCCGGCCAGATACGTTTCGATCTTCTTTTGCGTGTTGCCCTGATCCTGCTCGCTGAACTGCACGCCGATGCCCGAAGTACGCTTGCCCTGCGCGCCCTTCGGCGTTATCCAGATAACCTTGCCGGCAACCGGTATCTTTTCGGCTTCACCCATCAGGCTCAGCAGCATGAAGACCTCATCTCCGAGCTGGTAGGTGGAGTTGGTCGGAATAAACAAGCCGCCATTCACGATGAACGGCATGTAGGCAAGATAGAGGGCACTCTTGTCCTTGATCGTCAGGGTCAGCAACCCCGGCTTGTTCACAGTCTGCATCTATCCTTCGACTCTCGCAGATTCAGTCGAGGCCGCGAAGCCTCCCAGTACCAACTCGATGGCGAGCTGCTCATTCAGACCGATGCCGAGCTGATTCCTGACTTGCGCTGACTCGTTCAGCAGCCTGATCAGGTTCGCGGTCGGCAGCAGACGCCATCGATTCTCCGGCAAATCGCCGGAACCTTCTGTGATGTCGGTCGTACCACCAGCCCTGACCCGCCGACGGATTTCACGTCTCAGGCGCGCGTCGATCCAGTCCAGAACCAGGCCACGGTCGAGTTTGCCGCACTGCTCGAGAGCCTGGCCGGCGTCGATTTTCTTTTGATAAATAAGATCAATAATATTATCTATCTTATTGTAATCATTTATATCTTTCTGTCGAATCAATGTTGCGGCCTGCAGGGGCCCGAGCGCATCCCCGGCGATCAGCGGATTAGCCTCGAGACCCACGCCAGCGCCGAGCCAGTCCACCACGTCCGCGTCATCGGGTCGGCTGACCGCCAGTCGCTGGCAACGGCTCCGCACCGTCGCCGGCAGCCTACCGGGTGCATGACTCACGAGAATCAGCCGCGTGCTGCCCGAGGGCTCCTCGAGCGTCTTCAGCAACGCGTTGGCGGCCGCCGGCGTCATCGCTTCGGCCGGCTCGATGATGGCGAATTTTCCACGTCCGCCGTGGCTCGTCAGATTCACGTCGTCGATCAGTGCGCGAATCTGCTCCACACCGATGCTCCGCTTGCCGTCTGTCGGCCAGACAATGTGCAGATCCGGGTGGTGGTCGACCAGCTCGTCTTGGAGGGAGTCACGCGGCTCGACCTGCCCGGCGTCGAGCTCCGCCGGCGCCGCCGCGCTCGTCTGCCCGCTCGTTGCGCGGGTCGCGAACACGAGCGCAAGATTTAGCTTGCCGATACCCGGCGGCCCCGCGAATATCCAGCCGTGCCCGAGCCGATCCGCCGCCAGCGCGGCCTCCAGTGCCGCGAGCTCCGACATCAGCCACGGACAAAGATGCGTGCAGTACACGTTCATTCTTTCGCCACGGCCTCGGTAAACTCGGCGGCGAACGCATTCACGGTGGCAACTATGGAGCTGTTGACCTGCTCCACGGGCCGATCCGCATCGATGACCCGTACGCGCTCCGGCTCACGGCCTGCGATGTCGAGATAAGCCCGTCGCACGCGCTCGAGGAACGATTCGCCGGCGCGTTCGAAGTGATCAAATTCGCGCGAGCGAATTCGGTCCAGACCGACCGCTACCGGCGCATCGAGCAGTATTGTCAGGTCCGGCCGGAGATCCCCCTGCACCTCGTCGCGCAGCAGCTCCAGGAACGGCCGGCGCATGCCCCTTCCGCCGCCCTGATAGGCCATCGTCGCATCCGTAAACCGATCGCACAGCACCCAGCGACCGGCTTCGAGCGCCGGCCCGATGACCGCCGCCAGGTGCTCCGCCCGCGCTGCGAACATCAGCAGAGCCTCGGACATCGGAGTTATCGACGAGTCGCCATCGAGAATCATGCTGCGGACGCGCTCCCCGAGTGGCGTACCACCAGGCTCGCGGGTGACCGTTACGTCCCGGCCGAGCCGTCGCAGGCTGTCCTCGACTGCGGCGAGGCTCGTCGACTTGCCGACGCCCTCGCCGCCCTCGATCGTGATGAACGCGCCCCGCACCATCCGCTAGCCTGCTACAGCCGCTAGCGCTCGCGCCGTCGACGCAGGTAGTCGCGAACGGCCGCATTGTGCTCTTCTATCGTTTGCGAAAACGCATGGCTGCCGTCGGGCTCCCCGGTTGCGACGAAGTAAAGCGCTCCGCTCGACTCTGGCTTGACTGCTGCAACGATGGCGGCCGCGCCCGGCAACGCAATCGGCGTCGGCGGCAGACCATGTCGCGTGTAGGTGTTGTACGGCGTATCGGTATTCAGATCACGCCGCCGCAGGTTGCCGTCGAAATCCGCCCCGAGCCCGTAGATCACGGTCGGGTCGGTCTGCAGCCGCATGCCGCGCTTGAGGCGCTCATTGAAAACACCGGAAATCAGCGGACGCTCGCTCTCGAGGGCCGTTTCCTTCTCGATAATCGATGCGAGGATCAGCGCTTCGTAGGGGTTGTCGAGCTCGATATCCTCGTCACGCCCCGCCCAGGCGTCATCCAGAACGTCCTGCAGCGCCTCGTGTGCGCGGGCGAGCACAGCAATCGCGGTCGTGCCGCGCGGAAACAGATACGTGTCCGGAAGAAACTGTCCTTCGGGGTGCAAGCCTTCCCGATCGAGAGCGGCCATCACGTCGCCGCCCGGCACCGGCTCCGCGATGACCGGATGCGCATTCAGATAGGCAACCAGCTCGTCGTAGCGCCAGCCCTCGACAATCGTCAGCGTATGCATGACGACGTCGCCTTGCCTGAACTTGTCGAGCATGGTCAGCGGCGTCAGCTCGCCGGTAAGGCTGTACTCCCCTGCATGAATCCTCGTTGCATCGCCGGACCAGCGCGCGTATGCGGAAACGAGCAGCGGCGAAGGGATAACGCCGCGCTGAGCCAGCTCTGTCACGACGCTTGCGAGCGGAGTGCCGGGTGCGATGTTTATCGTCTCGCCGTCAGCTGCGTTCAGTGGCGAGTTCAGCGACTGCCAGGCGAACCAGGCAGCGGCGGATGCGCTCAGGGCACCAACCAGAACGACCGCCACCCCGGCAATCAGCAGCTTACGCATTCACCCGCTCCGCAATGACGGATCGCAACCGTGACACGATGCGGTCTTTGCCGATGGCGAAGCCGTCCACTGATGCAATCCGCCGGACGCCGACCACAGCATTGGTCAGAAACGCTTCGTCAGCCTCGCGCAACGCTTCGGGCGCCAGCGCCACTTCGGCGATATCGAGCCCCACGAGTGGCGCCGATTCCATCACGACGCGCTTCATGACACCGTCGATGCCGGCCGTCACGATTTCCGGAGTCAGCAGCTTCACTCCTGTGACTGCGAAGATATTGGCGCTGGTGCACCCGACAACGGACCCGGAACGGTTCAGAAGGATGCCCTCTTCGTAGCCTCGCCGGCTCAATTCTACCCGGGCCAGCACCTGCTCGATGCGACACAAGTGCTTGATCCCCGCCAGAGCCTCATTCTCGCCGAGCCGCAAATCGAGAGTACAGGCGTCGACCGGCGCCTGCACAGCCGCAAAATCGGCTGCTTCGCCGACTTGCACGATGGCGCGGCAATGGGGAGCCAAAGGCGGCTCGTAGCCTCGAGCCCCGCTGCCGCGCGTCAGGATCAGCTTAACGACGGCGCGCCCCTCGGGCGGCGCCGCCGCTGTCAATCGCTCGCTCAGTTCGCGCCTGTCCGGTTGCGGGAAACCCAGTCGCGCGCAGCCGCGCAGCAGCCGATCGAGGTGATAGTCGAGCCAGTGGATTCGGCCGTCAGCGGCAAGCATGGTCTCGAACAGACCATCCCCATAAGCAAGCCCCCGATCGGTCGGATCCAGCCTGCCGGTCGACCCATCCAGGAATTCGACGCTCTGCGCCGACTGGTCGCCGCCCGGTGGCGAGTGACGGGCCACTAGTGGCCTGTAACAGCCAATTCGGTACTGTCCGGTCGCGTCTGTTGCGCCGACGCGGCGTTGCTCGTCGTCGCCATAGTCACCACTATGCCTCCTTGGCAAACTGCTCCTGCGTTGCTCTACCGCGGGCGTCCCTGCCCGCGTCCTCGCGCCTTGCCTCGACGCAACATCCATCGACCGGACCAATACCGAATTGGCTGTTACAGGCCACTAGGGAGCGCGATTGAAGATCAGCGTCCCGTTCGTTCCTCCGAAACCGAACGAGTTCGTAAGCGCCGACTCGAGATCCGCCTTACGGGCAGTATTCGGTGTGTAGTCGAGATCGCAGGCGGGATCCTGATTGTCCAGGTTGATCGTTGGCGGGATCGTCCCGTCACGCAGCGCAAGCACCGTGAAGACGGCTTCCGCAGCGCCTGCGGCGCCGATCATGTGGCCGGTCGTCGACTTGGTCGAACTCACCGCCAGCGAAGCCGCGTGCTCGCCGAATGCGCGCTTTATCGCCACGGTCTCCGCGACATCGCCCAGTGGCGTCGATGTGCCGTGCGCGTTCACGTAGCCGATCTTGTCGATCGCAACGCCGGAGTCCTCGAGCGCATTCATCATGCAGCGGTACGCGCCCTCCCCCGATTCTGCCGGTGCCGTGATGTGATACGCGTCGGCGCTCATTCCGAAACCGGCGAACTCGGCGGATATGGTCGCTCCGCGCGCGCGCGCATGCTCGTACTCCTCGAGGGCGAGGCATCCCGCCCCGTCACTCAGCACAAAGCCGTCCCTGTCCCGATCCCATGGCCGGCTCGCATGGATCGGATCGTCGTTGCGCGTCGACAACGCCCGCGCTGCGCAGAAGCCGCCCAGCCCCAGCGGCGTGGTCGAATACTCGGCACCGCCAGCAAACATGACGTCGGCATCGCCATGCTGGATCATGCGTGCCGCGAGGCCGATGGAGTGCGTCGACGTAGTGCAGGCCGTAACAACGGCGATGTTGGGTCCGGCCATGCCATGGCGAATCGACACGTGGCCCGAAATCATGTTGATGATCGTGCCCGGCACGAAGAACGGCGAGATCTTTCTGGGCCCGCCGTTCCGCCACTTATCGTAGTTGGTCTCTATCGTATGAATGCCGCCGATGCCGGAACCCATCGCGACACCCACTCTCTCGGGCCGCTCGGTCTGCATGTCGATGCCGGAGGCCTGAATTGCCTGCTCGGCCGCGGCGATACCGTAATGAATGAAGGGATCGGACTTGCGAGCCTCTTTCGGCTCGAGATAATCAGTGACGTCGAAGTCGCGAATCAGTCCGGCGAAACGTGTCGAGAAGGCACTGACATCGAATGTGTCGATCGGTCCGATGCCGCTTTTGCCGTCGCAGACGTTCTTCCAGCCGGACTCGACATCGTTGCCGACCGGTGAGATCAGCCCCAGACCGGTCACAACGACACGCCGCTTGCTCATGACAGTTTTCGCTCCCGAGCGGCACCGGGTACCGGGATTGGGACCTGACGCCGACCTCGCGCCAGGTTATTCGCTCTTCGTGGAATTGATGTAGTCGATGGCCTGCTGCACGGTCGTGATCTTCTCGGCCTCTTCGTCGGGGATCTCCGTCTCGAACTCCTCCTCGAGCGCCATCACCAGCTCGACGGTGTCAAGAGAATCAGCGCCCAGGTCGTCAACGAACGACGCTTCATTCTTGATTTCGTCGGCCTTGACCCCGAGCTGCTCGGCGATAATCGCCCTGACCTGATCTTCGACACTGCTCATAGCACGTAATCCCCTTGTGTTGTCACGAAACGGCGAACCGTCCCGCCGCGTGGCGCGTATTGTATTGAAATCGCGGGGGCCAATCTACAAATCACCGGTTGCTGCGGGGCCCTCGGGACCAGCCATCGGTCAGGACATATGCATGCCGCCGTTGACGTTGAGAGTCTCCCCGGTCACGTATGCCGCCGCGTCTGAAGCGAGATAGACGGCGGCCGCGGCGATATCCGCCACCTCTCCCAGCCGGCGCGACGGAATCATCGTTTTCAGTGCCTCGACCTGGTCCGGCTCCAGCGCCCGTGTCATGTCCGTCTCGACGAAGCCCGGCGCGATTGCGTTTACCGTTATCGCGCGCGAGGCCACCTCGCGAGCAAGCGACTTCGTGAAACCGATCATTCCAGCCTTCGCCGCCGAGTAGTTCGTCTGGCCCGGGTTGCCCGATAAGCCGACCACGGAGCTGATATTGATGATCCGGCCATGCCGCGCCTTCATCATGCCCCGCAGTACCGCCTTCGATACGCGGTAGACCGAAGAGAGATTCGTCGCCAGCACCTGCTCCCATTCAGTCGGTTGCATGCGCATCAGCAGGTTGTCGGCCGTGATGCCGGCGTTATTGACGAGTATCGTCGGTGCACCGAGCTCGTCGCTCACGCGACCGATGCACTCATCCACGGATACCTGATCCGTGACATCGAGCCTGGCACCGAAACCATGGACGGAGTCCTCGCTGATCCACCCGGAGATTCGAGCGGCTCCTTCGTCGGTCGTTGCAGTGCCGACGACCTTCGCGCCCTGCACCGCCAGCGCCTGCGCGATTGCCTGACCGATACCGCGCGAGGCGCCGGTGACCAGCGCGACACGACCCGCAATCCCCGGCCAGACACCCAAGTCAGTCACTTCCATTCGACTCTAGCCTGCAGAAAAGTCCGGATTATAGCGACGCACCGGCCCATCACGGTCCGCGGCGGCGGCCCAGCAGGAGAACGACCCCGCCCAGCACACCGCCAGCGGCCCCATAGAGGTGAGCGGCCGTGACGACATCACCCCCACTGAGGGCCGCGGTCATCTCGCTCGCACCGTACAGCTGCTCGGCGACCAGCTTGCCAAGCAGCAGGAGCGCGAGGCCCCAGCCTGTCAGCCGGTCGCCGTCCGTAACCAGCGCGATGGCACCGGCCGCCCAGAATCCATGCAGAACGCCGGAAAGCCCGACGTACCAGTCGAGACCCGGCTCGAACATCAACAGGCCCGCGTCGATGGCGGCTGCCGACGCCAGAAAAACGAGAAGCCACCAGCCCGGCGACAGAACGCGGTCGCGCAGCAAGAGAACAATGGCGGTGAGTCCGGCGAGGTTGAGCAGCAGATGGCCCGGGCCCAGGTGTACCAGGTGCCCCGTCACGAATCGCCACGCCTCGTCCGGCAGCGCAGCACGATCGAAACGCAGCGCCAGCCGGCCCGCTTCCCCGGCCAGGCCGGCCACACCGGCGAGTGCCGCCAGCAGCAACGGGCCGGCAAGGCGCCGAAGGGCTCCGCCGAGCCCCGACCTGTCTGTTTCGTTGCGGAATGGTGTCACGCTCTTAAGACAACGACTGTGGTATTTTCGTTAGAATCGGACGGTGGCCCGCAGGGGCTTCAGGGTGCTCATCGTGATCGGAACCGAACGCAAGCGTAGTGGCGGCTTCACGCTGATCGAAATCATGGTCGTGGTCGTCATCATCGGCCTTCTGGCCGCGATTGTAATGCCGAATGTGATCGGCCAGGTCGACACGGCCGCGATCAATCGTGCGCGCCAGGACATCCGCAGCATCTCCGCGGCGCTCGACCTTTATCGGCTCGACAATTTCCGCTACCCGTCGACGGACGAAGGGCTTCAGGCGCTGACCGGGCAGGCCTCGCCCGGACAGGCTGCCGGCAAACGCTACCTGAACAGCGTGCCGCGCGACCCCTGGGACAACGAGTATCGCTATGCGCAACCCGGACGCAACGGCGAGTACGACGTCTTCACGTTCGGCGCGGACGGCCAGGAAGGCGGCGAGGGTATCGACGCTGATATCGGCAGCTGGGATCTGAACTAGTGCCCTTGACGCTGTCGGCGGATCGCGGACAGCAGCAGCAACGAATGACTCCGGAGCGCCATCGCGGATTCTCCCTTCTGGAACTGATGGTCGTCGTGACCATCATCGGGATTTTCATCGGCGTCGCCGTGTTGTCAGTGGGCGTCACTGGCAACGATCGGGAAAGCGAGCAGGAGGTCTTTCGGATGAAGAGCATCATCGACCTGCTGCGCGAGGAGTCCCTGCTACAGGGCGTCGACTACGGTGTACTTTTCAGCCGCGCCGGATTCCAGTTCTACCAGTATGACTATGTGCTCCAGGAGTGGATCGTGCCGGCCGACGACGAGCTGATGCGGCCCCGCACGCTTGCCGAAACGCTCGACCTGGCGGTAAGCGTCGACGATCGCCCGATCGTCCTGGATGACGCGCCCGACACCGAAGACGGCGAGGAAGCGGACCCGCAGGTCATGATTCTGTCGACCGGCGAAATGACGCCGTTCGAACTTGCGATTTTTCGCGACCCGCTCGGCGTGCGCCACGTCCTGACCGCGGCTTTCGATGGCGAAATGGAGCTCGAGGTCCGTGAATAGACGACCCGCACACGAGCGCGGATTTACGCTACTGGAAGTTCTGGTAGCGCTGTTCGTCGTTGCGCTCGGCATGGGCGCAGTCTTCATGCAGCTCAACCAGTATGCGATTGGCGCGACCTATGTACGCGACAAGACGCTGGCAAGCTGGATCGCATCCAACCGACTCACGGAAATGAGCATCGACCGCAGTTGGCCGGAGCTCGGTGAGCGCAGCGATACCGTCGAATTCGCGGACCGCGAGTGGCGGCTGGAAATTCAGACATCCGAAACCGATGTCGAGAATCTGCGCCGCGTCGACATTTCCGTCGCTTTCGAAGACAACCCCGACGAGGCCCTGCACCAGGTCTCGGCACTGATCGAGCCTCCGCCGCCGAACGGCTTTCCACCGGTCGTCTGGCTACCGCAGATTGCGAGGGGGTCCGAAGGATGAGACGCCGCAACGGCTTTACGCTGATCGAACTGCTCGTCGCGATGGCGATCGTGGCAGTCATCGGCATCATGGCACTGGCCGGCATCAGCCAGGTCATCACCCAGCAGACCGTTGCCCGGGAGGCAGCAGACCGCTGGCGGGAAGTCCAGCTCGCCATGCGGATCATCACGCAGGACCTGTCGCAGGTTCATCCCCGGCCGGTCAGGGACGAGAGCGGTCTCGCCTGGATGCCGAGCATGCTCGCGGACCCGTCGGCACAGTTCGCGTTCGAATTCAGCCGCGGCGGCTGGACGAATCCCGCCGAGTTTCCACGCGGGACCGTTTTGCGCGTCGCGTACGACTGGGAAGGAGACATCCTCGTCAGATTTCACTGGCCCGTTGCTGACAGAACACTCACGACACCACCGATTCGCAATGAACTGCTGAGCGGGGTCGAGAATGTCGAAATCAGCTTCCTTACCGATAACGGCCAGCCGTCGCTCGAGTGGCCGCCGCTTGGCGTCGTCGGAGCGGCTCGAACGACGATGCGCCCGCGTGCCGTCGAATTCGCGATCGAGCTGGAAGACTATGGCCGGATCAGTCGACTCATCGAGGTGGCGAATTGAGACCCGCACACCGCCAACGCGGCGTCGCATTGCTGACGGCGACGTTCGCCGTAGCGGTCGGCACGATACTCGCGGTGAATCTGATGTGGGAGGCTACGCTCGATCAGCGTCGCACCGCCACGGCCCTTGCCACGGATCAGGCGACGCTGTTCGCGCTCGGCGCGGAGGCATGGGTCGGCGATATCCTGCGCCAGGATCTGGTTGACTCGTTTGAGAGCGACCACCTCGGCGAAATCTGGGCGATCGAGATTCCGCCGTTGCCGATCGACGGGGGCTTCATTGCCGGCAGCATCGAAGACCTCCAGGGGCGCTTCAATCTGAACAACCTCGTGACGGTCGACGGCGAGGAGGACACCGTGATGCGCGAGCATTTCGAGCGCCTGCTGGCCCTGCTCGACCTGGACCCGCTGATCGCCGGTGCGGTGGTCGACTGGATCGACCCGGACACGGAAACCCGCTTTCCGAACGGCGGCGAGGACGCTGCCTATGCGGGAGCGGACCCCCAGTATCGGGTTCCGAATACCCTGATCACCTCGCCGAGTGAGCTCATGGCGATCGCGGGTTTCGACGCGGACTCCTATGCGCTGATTGCCCCCTATGTGACGGCGCTGCCGATCGGGACGACCCTCAACGTCAACACGGCGCCGGAGGCCGTAATTGCCTCACTGTCCGAGGATATCGGCGCGGGACTCGCAGCCTCGCTGGTCGCGGAGCGCGAAAGCGGCGGATTCGTCGATGTTCAGGAGACGTTTCAGGGACTCGTCTCGGAAGAAATGCTGCCACGTATCGACGGCGTGACCAGCCATTTTCTGCTAACTGGCACCGTGACAATCGGCACGACAAGTCTGACAATGCGTTCGGTGCTGCAGCGTGACGATAGTGGCATCACGCGCGCGCTCTTCCGAAGTTTCGGAGTCGAATAGACACGTGAGCGAACACCTGATCCTGCGCCTCAGCGAGCCTCCGGTCGCGGCTACGGCCGTCGTCATGACGTCCGACGGCAGGCTGAGCCGGGCGGCAGCACACGTGCCGCTCACGACAGCCGCAGCCCTGGCTGAGGGTCGGACGGTCAGTGTCCTCGTCCCGTGCGACAGAGCAGTCGTGCTGGCCGCGGAAGTGCCCAAAGCAAGTGCCGCGCGGATGCGAAATCTGCTGCCATTCTCGCTCGAGGATCACTTCGCGACCGACATCGACGATCTGCATTTCGCGTCGGGGGCCCGACTGCCGGACGGCCGGATCATGGCGGCCGTGACGGATCGTGAACAGATGTCGCAGTGGCTGGATGCGCTGCGCGCCGCCGGTATCGAGCCGGACGGAATGTATGCCGAGTGCGATGGCGTTCCTGACACGCCGTCGACGACCGTGCTGCTGGTGGAGGGGCCCTTCGTGCTCGGCCGTAAACCCGGGGAGCCGCCGTTCCGCCTCGAGTCGCTGGCACTCGACGAAATTCTGACCCTCCTTGGCGAACAAGCCGGCGAAGGCTCCGACGTGCAGCACGTGATGATCTACGGCAGCAGCGCGGCGCTCGAGGAACGTGCGGCTGAGATCCACGCCCTGCGTGCGGCGATCGCCGACGTGGACGTCCGCGACATTCGTGATGGCGCAACCGCGCTGCTGGCTGCAAAGATCGTCGGGCGCGGCGCGACGAATCTGCTGCAGAGCGACTATGCGCCCAGGTCCGATCTGCTCGAGTCCGCCCGGCCCTGGCTGCCGGCTGCGGGCATAGCGGCCGGGTTGCTGCTGCTGACGGTCATCGGTCTCGCGATCGACGTGTTCCGCCTCGATCGGGCCAACGATGCGCTGACGGCACGCACCGAAGAGATCTGCTCACAACAATTCGGCACACCGCTGCCTTCGGCGTGCCGCGCCGAGGCCCAGCGCAGGCTGGCTGCCGCCGGCCAATCGGCGTCGTCGGCCGACGTTTCCTTCCTGCAGGTGCTCGGCGCGATTGCCGATTCGGACGGCTCGACATCGATCGAGGCGATGAGCTACCGAAACAGGACGCTCGACATCGACATGACGGTGCCGGATGTCGAGGCTCTGGACGAGTTCTCCCGACGCGTGGCCGACTCGCGTATGTTCGAGGTGCGCCCGCTGAGCAATACACCGCAGGATGACGGGCTGAGGAGCCGCGTGCAGGTGGTGACGGCACCGTGAGAAGCTGGTTCGACAACCTGGCGCCGCGTGAACGGACCATACTGCTGAGCGGCGGCGGCGTTGCGATCATCATCGTGCTCTGGGGTCTGATCTGGCGGCCGCTGGTCGACAGCCGCGGGGCACTTGCCGAGCAGGTCACCAGCAAGACGCAGCTCCTCGGCGACGTCGAGCGCGCACGTGCGCTCGCGGGGCCGCAAACCGACAACGCGGCCGGCCAGGCAGCCGGTCAGTCGATCCTTCTGGTGATCGACTCGTCGAGCAGAACTTTCGGTCTGAACGGGGCGTTCACGCAGACGCGACCGAACGGCCCGAACGAAATCAGCGTCAGCTTCCAGCGCGCCGCCTTCGATACGCTTGTCACGTGGCTGATCGAGCTCGAGACCGCCTTCGGAATCACCGTGACGACCGCGAGTGTCAGCGATTCGGGTCAGTCCGGGCTGGTCAACGGACAGGTGTTTCTGTCGCGTGAATGAGATCGGGAAGTTCGCGTGGCTCGCGCTCGGAGCCGGCGCCTATCTGGCGTTTCTGGTCGCGACATTACCCGCGGGGATTGCCGCCTCGTGGCTCGCACCGGACCAGGTTTCCGTGTCATCGCCAACCGGCACGGCCTGGAACGGTCAGGCCGCTGCAGCCTCGGTGCCCGGACTCACCGTCACCGATGTCAGATGGCGCCTGAAACCGCTTGGTCTTCTGTTGCTGCGAGCGTCCGGTGACATCGAATTCCGCCTCGCAGACGGCTTTGGCAGCACGGAATTCTCTGCGGGACCCGGAGGGAACGTCGACCTGACGGACGTCAGATTCGCTTCAGGCATTCCCACGCTGGCGGGTGTTCTGCCGGTATACGACACGCGCGGCCAGGTCAGTGCCACACTCGATCGACTCGAAATTGCCGACGGCTGGGTAAACAATGCGGTCGGCGAAGTGCGCGTCGCGGACCTCGAGGTGGAACCCATCGTGCCGACCGGCACGCCCGGTCGAATCGCGCTCGGTAACTACGAGGCTGTGCTGAGCTCGGCCGACGGCGGCATCATCGTCGCCGATCTGAACGACGCTGGTGGCCCGCTGGAAGTTCAGGGCGAGCTGCGCCTGCAGCCCGACCGCAATTACGAATTCTCGGGCCGTCTCCGGCCGCGCGACGACGCCCCGCAATCACTGCGCCAGGGCATCGAGCTGATGGCAGGTTTGCCGGATGCTGCCGGCATGCGGGAAATGACGCTGTCGGGATCGCTCTAGCATCTAAGCCCCGGGAAACTGAGCGCCCGTGCGGGAAGTCGTGGGACTTCCCGGGCCTGGCTTCCCGCCTTCCTCCGCTGCCGGCGTCCAGGCACGGAAAGCACGCAGCAGCGGAAAATAGAGACCGACCCTGACCGGCCGCGGATCGATCAGACGCATCGCACGCGCATACGTTTCGAGCTGATGCCGATAACGATCGACTTCCGTATCGAGGAAAGTCTCGGTATCGCCGCCGGCGTGCCGGCTGGTCTTATAGTCGATGATCCAGCGCGTACCTTCGGCGTCGACGAAAGTTCGATCGATCTGCAGGTGGACGACTCGCCCGCCATCCAGCAACGCAACCGAGTATTCGGATTGCGCATCGGTGTGGTGCCGCAGAATCCACCGGCCCGTCTCGTCGTCACGGATCGCCGCCAGCACGTCCACGACCCTGGCAACTGCCCCATCGAGGGCGTCGGGCGGCACCCCCAGCAGTTCCAGCTCCTGTCTGAACCGTCGGCCCTCGGCTTCGCCGCCGGGATCGAAGCCCGCGGCGAATTCGGTGACATCGGCCGAACCGTCGGTCGTATCTGCATCTGACGACGCGGCACGATGCAACACGCGATGCACGACAGTGCCGACGTGAGCAGCAACGGGACTGGCCCAGTCGTAGGGCATCGCGTCCGGCAGGCCGGGGGCAGGCACTTCCCTGACGCTGTCATCGGCCGGCAGGGGGTGGAGCGCTTCGAGCGGCGCCGTCCACCAGTCGGGCCGATCGCCGGAATCCTCCTGTCCGCTCGAATCGGTCGCGATCTGTCGGGTCGCGTGCGGCTCGCGAAATCGCGGCTCGAGCCAGGCCATCAGCGTGCCGCGCGGCGCCCGCCGCTCTTCGTCGAGTGCGCCGATGAGATGCAGGCGACGACGGGCCCGCGTGACGGCAACGTACAACAACCGTGCCTGCTCTTCGCGTTCGTGCACTCGGTCGATTCTGCGCAGGTAGTCGGTGAGTCGATCGCTGCCTGCGCCCGGGGCCGAGAAGAGCGTGTGGCCGTCGCCGAGACCATGCCAGTACAGCACGCGCTTCTCGGACGGGCGTGGCTGACGGTCGAGACCGAAAAGGATGACCGATTCGAACTCCAGGCCCTTCGCGCGATGCACGGTCATGATTTCCACCGCCGCGGCACCGGTTTCACCGTCGCCGCCACCGTCCCCTTCGCTGAATGGCACCTTGAGCGCTTCGGTGATCGCAGCGACATCGGGGAGATCGCCGCGGACGCTCAGGCCATCGACTATCGCGAGGAAGCGCCTGACCTGTTGACGCTCGGCATCGGTCGTCAACGTCGCGGGTCCATCGAGACGCTGCCAGCAAGACTCGATCCAGTCCGCCAGGGGCATAGATCCACGCCGGGCGAGTGCCTCTTCGATCGCCCGCACGAACCAGGCCAGCCGCTCCTGCTCCGCGGGTAGCAGGCCGGCGGACGCGTCGTCGGCAGTCAGCAGCGCCCAGATACCGGCCTCGCGCTCCCCGCCGCACAGCCGGTGCAATGCCGTCCAGCTCAACGCGCACCAGGGCGCGCGCAGCACGGCCAGCCAGGCGATGCGATCCGCCGGATGCAGGAGTGCGCGGGTCAACGCCAGCAGGTCCTGAATCGCCGGCTGCTCCCCGAGAATATCGAGTTCCACGGCACGGACAGGCACATGGGCTGCATTCAGTAGTCTTCGAAGACCGCGCAAATGAGAACGACTCTGAACCAGAATCGCGATCGAGCCGTCGCCGCGCGCGACCTCCTCGGCTGCCAGTTGCGCGACCAGCTGGTGTTGCGCCTCGAGACTGGAATCGGGCAGACGATAGAGCCTCACGCCGTCCGGAGAAGCATCGCTCCCGGCCGCGACGAACGGGTCGTACGCGACGCGTCCGGCACGTCCGTCGTCCGAGGGAGGAAAAAGCGCCAGAAACGTCTCGTTGACCCACGTCGTAACGGCCGGTGCGCTTCGATAGTTGCTGCTCAGACGGAGCGGCTCCAGTGGTACCTGACCGAGCCTGCCGCGACGCGCTGTCATAAACAGGCCCACATCTGCATCCCTGAATCGATAGATCGATTGCATCGGGTCGCCGACCAGGAACAGCGTCCGGCCGTCGCCTGCGGTCCAGCCTGAAGTCAATCGCTCGAGTAATCGAAACTGCGAGTGCGACGTGTCCTGAAACTCGTCGACCAGCAGATGCTCGATGCGGTGATCGAGCGCGAGCAGCAAATCAGATGGCTCGTCGACAGTACCCAGGGCAGCGTGCGCGGCCAGTGCCAGCTCGACGAAGTCGACCGATCCTTCCTCCTGAAACAGGACCTTGAGCTCGGCCAGTGCCCGCAACAGCAGCTGCAATGCGGCCGCCGAACGGACCACCAGCGCGTCTTCCGGCACTGGTCCCGGCAGGCCGGAAACTTCGGCCAGCCGCTCGGCGAAACCGGGGATCTCCCTGAGTGCGGCGATCAGTTGCAGCGCACGCTGCTTCATGTCCTTTCGGTCGGCCGGGAATCCGTCGCGGACGTTCAGACTCTTGCGCCATCCGCCGCTCTTCGTGAGCAGCATGCCGGCCGCCGATTGCCACCAATCGAGCCTCGAACCCACCACGTCGTCGTCCCGGGCAGCGTTGCGCGAGTCAGTGCCCGAATTGGCGTCGGTGTTCCAGTTGGCGTCGGAGTTGGCGTCCCTGGTGGCGTTGGTGTCCACGTCAACGCCGGCATCAGCGTCAGAGTCGGTATCGAAATCGGAATCGGCGTCGGAATCAGCGTCGGAGTCAGAGCCGGAGCCGTTGGCGAAATCGATCAGGATCGTGAGCTCCGCAATGCGGTCCGAACCCGCCAGTGCCTCGAGTTCCGCCACGGCGCCCCTGGCAAGCGCGCCCAGGCCGTCGGCAAGAATGCGCCGAACGGCGCCCGGCTCGTCGGCCGCCAGCAGCTCAACCCACTGGTCGCGCATCGGCATGATCGCCGCAATGCCGCTGATGACGGCTTCGAACGAGTTGTCGGCGGCAGCGAGCAGCTCGCGCGCACTCGCCGTCAGCGCGCGGTCGGTCAGGGCCGATTCCAGCGCCCGCCGCGCGGCCTCGTGATGCAGCAGCGAGGCATCGTCAATCAGGGCGGCACCGTGTATCGCTCCGGAGGCAACGGGCAGCCGCTCGGCCAGCGCACTATTGACCGCATCGACCGTCTGGATCTTGAGCCGGCCCGGCTGCGCAAGAATGTTCCAGCCGAGTTGCCGGTCTCGCGCCAGCACCTCCACGGCGATCTGGACGCCCAGCTTGCGGTGCACCGGTAAGTCGATTTCACCGTCCGCCGCCAGCTCCAGCGTATCCAGCACGCGCGCGCGCATCTCGGCGGCGGCTTTACGCGTGAACGTGACGGCGACAACCTGTTCCGGCTGCGCTACCCGGGTAAGCAGCAGCAAGTGGCGCTGGATCAGCAGCTCGGTCTTGCCGGAGCCCGCCGGAGCCTGAACGATGAACGAGCGCGTGGGATCTAGTGCCGCCTCCCGGGCTGTCGCATCCGATGTTTCAGCCATTGCCAACAGGTTCCCCCTCCGCGCCCGAATCACGGAGCCGGCGCAATGCTGCGAGACGCGTCAATGGCGCCCACGCACCGCTGGCGAGGTCCGGCCGATCCAGATCGATACGAACGTCGCCGGCGGCGAATTCCTCGACCAGCTCGCGGATCTGTCGCTGCCAGCGATCCGTCTGCATACGCCACTCTTCGCCGCTCGGGGCGCCGCGGTTTCGAACCGGGTAGTCATCGGGCAATCGCCCGGCCGAACGGAAGTCGACGCGGTCATCGTCCACGGTGGCGACCAGCAGTGCGGCAACCGGCTCCGGCCACGCCGTCGCGTAGGCCGGCAGCTGTGGCTCGCGCAGTCGCGCGCCCCGCCAGTCGGCGACGGACGGCGGCTGGCCGGTCTTATAGTCAAGGATCACGACTCCGCCGTCGGGCAGCCGGTCCGCGCGATCGACGCGCCCGCTGATGCACCAGTCGCCGATACGAATGTCTATCGACTGCTCGACGGCTGCGATATCGACGCTGCTGCGGCCGCTCTCCGCCTCGAGCAGCGCGAGAATCGCACGGGTCGTCCGGCGAGTCTCGAGCTCGCTGATCAGATCCCAGGGCCCGTCCGACCATGGCAGGTATCGGGCAATCGCACGCCGAACCGCACGGCTCACCCGCCCGGCGACTTCGCTCGGTGCGATCGGCCCGACTGCGACGAACGGACGGTAGATCGATTCCAGCGCTTTATGGATCAGCCGGCCCCGTGTGCGAGCGGATATGCCGTAGCGGACCCGCTCGATTTCCCGGCAATGCAGCCGTACCTCGCAGAATGCGCGCACCGGGCAGCGTGCCTGCAGTGTCAGCAGCCGGGTCCCGCGGCCTGCTTCGCCCGGAGCGGCCGGCGGGACAGGGTCCGCCACTCGGCAACGCTCGCGCTGACCGCGCGTCGTGCAGGCGCGCTGCCGATACGGCAGCTCACCCCCGGTCTCGGCCCACGATTGCTTACCGAGCATTCGACTTGCGTGCAAAGGCACCTCGCCATCCTCTGCCGCGAAACTCAGGACGACTTCAGGCGCCGCGCCCAGCACGTGATCGAGCAGCTGTCTCGAGCGCATCGCGGCCAGAGCCGGTGTCGCGCCCGGCATTTCGTGCGCTCGCTGCAATGCCGCCGGCAGCAGCGGGTTGAGCCGCATCGGGCGCGGCCAGGCGGCGTCCGCGAAGCCGGTAAGCCAGACCGCCGAATAGCCGGGACCGAGTTGCTCCGGACGGGTCAGCAGGTGTACGCCGGCGAGTGTCATCGGCGATCTCACGGTCAGCGACTCTGCGACGCGCTGCAGCTCGGCGAGCGCTCGCCCCGCCGAGATGGGCCCCAGAACGGCGGACAGCGCTGCGGTCCTCCGCAGCGCCCTGTCCCAGGCATCCCCGACCTCGACCTGACCGGCCGTCGACATCGCTGCAGGGATCGCGGTCGGATCGTAGCGAAGCGCGCGGAGGACCTTGTCGAAGCTCTGCAGCCAGTCGCCCGCGTACTGCGCTATCGGCTCGGATCTTGCGAGGCTCAATGCCCGTTGCAGCACAACCGCTTCGTCGGCCAGGTGGCGATCTACGAGTGCCCGCAAACCCCCTCGATCCATCGCATCGGCGAAGCGCCACTGCGCGAGTTCTCCCCGCCGCAACTCGGCCTCCAGACCGGCCCTTCCGGCACGACTGCGCTCATCGGCATGCAGACCGAAGAAAGGGCTCCGTAGCCAGCTGCTAAGGGTCTGGAAGCGGCCGTCGCCGAACAGCAGGTCGAGCGCGTTCAGTGCCGCGCCGGGCGCACCGAACGACGCCACCGGCCGCCCCGCTGCATTCCAGAGGGATCCGGCACCGTTGCCGCCCGTCGCCCCGTGAGGCCGGAGCCCAAGACCACTGAAGATGCTCTCGATCTCGGTCTGACTGAGCCGCGTGTCCTGCACGATCACCGCCAGCAGCCGTGCGGGCTCGTCTTGCAGCCGTCGGCCGGCCCACTCCGCTGCGGCTTCGATCTCCGCCACGGCGTCCGGCGCGCGGCGGCATGCGGGTTCCGTCGCAGCGATCGTGGCTCCCGGCCCGCGCAGAACATCGAGCGCCGGTCCTGCGGACAAACCAGCCAGCCATTCGCGGGATGCGGGGCCGACGGCGAGCGGCATATCTACGGCGATCTCACGCCTCGACCGGCCCGGCCCGACGCCCGTCAGCAGATCGATCAGCAGCGCCTCATCGACCCAGTCCCGGCGGCGGAGCTCGCCGGCATAGACGCGGCACCAGTCGAGCAATGCAACAAAGTCTGCTTCCTCGCCCCGGGCGTGCAGCGACTCCCAGGGCACCCGCCAGTCCCTCAGCTGTCGCCATGCCCGCTCCGCCGCCGCCGCGGCAAAACCCGGACTGATCAGATCGCGGCCAGTACTCGACTTGCCGACTATCTCACGCCACAAAGCCGACGTTTGATGGCCGTTCAGCACCGCAGGCCAGCGGCTGCCGGCCGGCATTTCCGCCACCAGCTCGGCGGCGAGGCTTTGAATCGTGTGGACCGGCGGCCGCGCCGCCGCTGACCGGCCGTCGGCCGCGAGCCAGCAGGCCTCCCAGCGTCGCGCGGCTAACGGATCTGAAGCGATGAGCAGCGGTGCTTTGTTGCCCCGCCGGAACTCATCGCAATTCATATATATCAAATATATAGAGTATATATCTTAGACTATTTCTAATTTACGGCTCCGCGTCGCCTGCTGCGCCAGCACGGCCTCGATGCGCCGAAAGACTGCGCGAATGCTATCGGCGTCCGGCAACGTCGTAATCCGGAAATGATCCCGATAGCTCGTATTAAAACTCGACCCCGGAGCAATCAGGACGTGCTGCTGCTCCAGCAACTCGAGCGCGAAAACCTCATCGTCGAAGTTCGGCAGCCGTTGCCGGTCGACGCCTATGAACGCATACATGGAGCCACGCGGTGCCACCAGATGCAGAAACTTGCTCTGATCGACCGCTTCGATCACCGCCCGACGCGATTCGTACAGCCGGCCGCCCTGTGAGCAGAGGTCGCGGATACTTTGATAGCCGCCGAGCGCTGTCTGGACAGCCCACTGCCCCGGCACATTACTGCACAGACGCAGCGCCGCGAGCAGGTCCAGGGCTTTCAGGTACTCGGCCGAGCGGTCCAGCGCCCCGCTGAAAGAAACCCACCCGACCCGATAGCCGCATGCGCGATAGATCTTGGACAGGCCGCTGAATGTCGCGCACAGGCTGCCGTTGCACAGCGTCGCCATTGGCGTGAACTCGGCGTCGTCGTAAACCATCTGATCGTAGATTTCGTCGCTCATCACGACCAGATCGTGCTGGTCCGCCAATGCGGCCAACGCTTCGAGAGTGGCCTTGGAGTACACGGCTCCGGTGGGATTGTTCGGATTGATGATCACGATCGCGCGTGTGCGGCTCGTAATCAAACGCTCCACTGCCTCAACGTCGGGCTCGAAGCCGTTTGCTTCCGGGCAGGGGTAGTAGACGGCCCGCCCCCCATTCAGGACGGTTGCCGCCGTCCATACAGGGTAGTCCGGACTTGGAATGAGCACTTCGTCACCGTTGTTCAGCAGCGCCCGTAGCGTCAGGTCGATCAACTCGCTGACACCGTTGCCCATGAATACGTGATCGGCGGTCACATCGAACACACCGCGGTCCTGTTGCTGCATCACGACCGCTTCGCGCGCCGGAAAGATGCCCTTCTCGTGACTGTACGGCTCGCTTGCAGCAAGATTCTCGATCATCGCCAGCCGCATAGTCTCCGGCGTCCGGAATCCGAACAGCCCCGGATTTCCGATATTCAGCGAAACGATCTCGTAGCCCTGTTTCTCGAGCTCATGGGCGCGCCGCGCGAGTCGTCCGCGAATCTCGTAGCGAACATCGTCGAGCTTTTCGCTTGCCACTATCGGCGCTGTCGGTCGAGGCACGTTGGGATTCCCGGCTGGAAAAACGCGGATTCTGCCACAAGCCGCTCATCCAGGTACCGAATTACCCGACGTTTCGGCGGATCGGAATGAGTTGCTGCTGTCCTCAGCCCGACGCCACGGGCCGCTGCGGGTCTCTGATCCACTCGCTCCAGGAGCCGGGATACAGGCGCGCCGGTTTCAGACCGGCCGCTTCCATAGCCGCAATCAGGAAGCAGGCGGTCACACCTGAGCCACACATTGCCGCAGATTCCGCGCCGTCGGCGCCGAGTGACGCGAAGGTCGAGCGAAGTTCTTCGGGCGGCAGCAGGCAACCGGTGTCGTCGCTCAGAGCCGGGAACGGCAGGTTGACCGCTCCAGGGACGTGGCCGGCGACCGGGTCGATGGGCTCGACCTCGCCCGCGAATCGCGGCGCCGCACGTGCATCGAGCAGGGTCCCGCCCCCGGAAATAAAGGATTGCACGGACTCGAGCGGCAGAATCGGCTCGTTAAGCGGATCGGCAGGTGAGTAGTCAGTGGCAACGATATCCGGCATCTCGACCGCCAGTGGATAGCCCTTGCCGACCCACGCCTGAATCCCGCCGTCGAGCAGCGCACGCCGGTGATGTCCGATTTCACCTAGCAGCCACCAGAGGCGCGCAGCAATGGCGCCTCCCGCGTCGTCATAGGCGACCACCAGTGTTTCGGGTGCGATGCCGATTGCGCCCACGAAGGCGGTGAAGTCGTCCTGCTCGGGCAATGGATGGCGGCCGGTATCAGCCCCGATCGGCGCGGCGAGATCGCGGTCGAGATGCGCATAGCGCGCATCTCGAATATGGCCGTCAAGATAAGCCTGAAACCCGGCTTGCGGAACCTTCAGATCGAAGCGGCAATCGACAGCTACGGCGTTGCCATCATCGAGATGCCGCCTGAGTTCACCAGCAGGAATGAAGACAGGCCGGCTCACGTCTCAGAAACAGACCGCCGCATCTCAGGATAGTTGAGCCAGCGCGGCTTCCGCGGAACTGACATCGAAGGCGCCCGGCGCCTCGACATTGAGCTCGGTGATGACGCCGTCGTCGACGATGACGGAAAACCGCTGCCCGCGCAGGCCGAGTCCGAAGGCAGTACCGTCGAGCTCGAGGCCCAGTGCCTTTGTGTAAGTGCCATTGCCGTCCGCAAGCATCATCACCTTTCCATCGGCGTTTGCACTATCGCCCCAGGCGGACATGACGAAGACATCGTTGACGGCCATGCATGCAATCGTATCGACGCCCCTGGCCTTCAGCGCGTCGGCGTTGTCGACGAACCCTGGCAGGTGTTTCGCCGAGCACGTCGGCGTGAATGCGCCCGGCACCGAGAAGAGAACCACCTTTTTGCCGCCGAAGAGCTTCTGTGTATCAATCGCCTCGGGGCCATCCGCGCCCATCACTGCAAGTTGCCCTTCCGGCATGCGGTCGCCTGCCTTGATCGTCATCGTATTGTTCTCCGCTCAGCGTGTTTAGTGGAAGTCGAGGCAATCGGCCGAGCCCGGCCATACAAAGAGCGCGGGCACCAGTGCCCGGCTGCGTCCGTGGCGCAGCGGATCGTACTCGCTGGGTTTATTCGGCGGCGGCTTCTTCGGATTCGGCCAGGGATTCCGTCTCGACCGGCGGCGGCGCTGCCGGCGCCTGGGCCACGACCGGAGCCCGCGTCTGATTCTGGCGATTACGCAAAGCCTGCAGCGCCTCCCGGTTGGCCTGCTCCCGGGCCATCTCGGAATTCACGTAATCGAGCCATTGATTGGCAGCGCGCCGACTCCGCTCGTCCCGCGCGGCGGTCTGAAAAGCCGTGCGGGCTTCCGAATGCTGTCCGTCTTCGGTCAGGCAGCTGCCGAGAATGATGTTGGTCTGATCTTCGCGGTTCAGGCCGCCCCGGCGAAGCGCCGTGCGCGCAGTCTCGATGCAATCCTCCCACTGCGCGACGTTCGCATACGACTGTGCAAGCAGCATGTCGAGGTTGCCGTCATCGGCAAGCGCGGATGCCCGCGACAGTGCCGGTATCGCCTTGGCGTCGTCCTGAGACAACTGCCATGCCTGAGCGAGCAAACGCCAGTTGGCCTCGGTCGACTCCACCGAACCGTCTTCGAGCTTCTCCTCCAGGATTGAGGCTGCCTTGTACGGGATGTCGGCGGACAGCAGCATCTGAGCCAGATTCGTGAAATCGGAGCTGCTCTCGAGCCAGCCGACCTCATAAGCAGCCTCGTACAGCGCCAGTGTGTTCTGATCCTGACCTTCCTGACCGTACACGCCGGCAAGCTGCATCAGATAGTCGCGCTTGGTCCAGTTCTCGACCAGAATCGACAGCGTCTCGATGACCTTCGGATAGTTCTCGAGCTCGAAATAGAACACGTTCAGCAACTGGTACCAGCCTTCCTGGGGCTCACGTCCCTGTTCCTCGGCGATTCGAAGCGCGGTCAGAACGGGCTCGATGCCTTCCTCGAATTCTTCGGTCTGATAATGGATCTGCGCTTTCAGGATGTAGGCGTCCGGTGACGGGTTCTCCTGAGTTGAAAACCACCGATCCAGCATCGCGAGACCTTCCTGATAGCGCTCTTCCTGAACATACAGCGTCGCGAGTGAGTACTGCGTCGTCTGTTCGAGGCCGAGCGGCAGATCCGGTTGTGCGAGAACGTTCACATAGGCGTCGATCGCAGCACCGTAGTCGTCTTCCTCGAAAGCGATGAACGCGTAGAAGTTCCACATCTGAGCCAGCTCGTAGCTGTTCAGATTGTCCATCTCGCGAACTTCTTCTAGGAGCTCATGGGCGCAGGCGGAATCGCCCATCTCAGCGCAGGCCTGTGCCTCGGACAGCCGCGAGTAGACGCGCTCACCCATTGCAGGCGTACGCCGCGTCGGCTGATTGGCGACCGAGCTTTCCTCTTCGTCGTCCTGAGCCAGCGCATCGCCGGTGAAGCTCAGGAAGCTGACGGCAGCGATTGCCGATGCCATGACGGCCGCCGGAAGTTTTCGCGCTACGGAACCGTTAAATGCCTGCACTGATTTCTCCTGAAAAGCAGTCGCCGCGAAGCTCCATCGCCTGTCGATGGATCTACGCCGTCAGCTTGCGGGGCCGCCTGTCGGCCCCGCATGCCTGAAATCGTCTTACTGCTCCGGCCTTATTGCTCCAGCTCGAAGCGGATGATCGTCCTGACGCCCGGAACCTCGACGGCCTCGCCATTGATGACGCGGGGCTTGTACTTGTACTTCGCCGCCGAATCGACCGCGGCGCGCTCGAACAGTGAACTCGTCGACTCAACGACGACGATGTCCTTGGTAGTGCCCTGCCGCGTCACGGTGTATTCAACGACCACGTGACCTTCGAGACCCCGCTGGGCGGCGCGTGACGGGTAAACCGGGGCGACCTTGACGATCGGGAGATACTCGCCGTCACTGACACCGAATCCGAGTCCGCCGACGCTGGCATTGACGTCCATCGTCGGTGAGCTCATCGAAATGCCGATGCTGCTCTCGAAGCTGTCGAGGCTGTCCGGGCTAGGCATGTCAGGCTGCTGCTCTGGCTCGGGCGGCTTCTCGGGCTTGTCCTGTTTCGTCTCGACGATCTGCTCACGCTCGACACGAACGAAATCGACGAAACGCACGGCGTCTTCGTCGTTCACGACCGCCTTGCCGGTCGCGATCATGTACTGCATCAGGAACAACAGGCCGAAAGTGACCGAGGTTCCGAGAGCGATGGCTAAGCCGTAACGAGCGAACATGGCACTGCTCCTATACCGATTCGTACCGTTTATATACTATTCCGTTCAAGGCGTGTCAAACCGTCAGCGCCCAGTCCCGGAAGTATGCGGACCTCAGTTCTGGCCCGCAGCAATCATGATATTTTCCGCGCCCGCGGCCTTGGCCGCATCCAGCACCTGAATTACCACCTCGTTGCGGGCGGCGCTGTCTGCCTGCACGACGACCCCGGCCTCGGGGCTCTCGTTGCGCAGCCGCTCGATCCCGAAGCGGACCTCGGCAGGGTCAACCGGGTTGCCGTCTAGCCAGATCTCGCTTTCCGGGGTGATCGCGACATAAATGCTGCCGCCGTCGGCGGATATCGCCATGACCGATTCGGGCCGTGCGACTTCCACGCCGGGGTCCTTGACGAAAACCGCCGTAACGATGAAGAAGATCAGCATGATGAACACGACGTCGAGCATCGGCGTCAGGTTGATTTCGCTTTCTTCCTCGCCGGCGAGCTGTTCACGTTCTGCCATAGTTCGGGACTCCTGGCTTCTTCCTGTGGCGGTCGGGCCTGGTCGTCAGCCGCCGCCGGAAACGATCGAAATATTGTAAATGTTGGCGAGCTGCGCCGCGTCCATGACAGTGACGAGTGCCTGCGTGCTCGAATTCGGCTCTGCCTGGATGACGACCGGCCGCTCCGCATTCTCGGCGTGCATCGCCTCGATGCGGGCGCGAACACGCCGCTCGTCGATGACCTGACCGTCGATCCAGAGATCGTCATTGTTGTCGATGATCACCAGAATCGCGCCGTCTTCCTGCAAGACCTGAGGCTGGTCGTTCTCGTCCGGGCGCGTAGCCTCGAGGCCCGACTCACGAATGAAAGTTGCGGTCACGATGAAGAAGATCAGCATGATGAACACGACGTCGAGCATCGGCGTCAGGTTGATCTCGTTGTCTTCTTCCTCCATCTGGACCGCAGCGATGTGTTTCTTCTTCATCGGTCGACCCTCCTAGTGATCCATCGTCATCTCGTCTTCGAGCAACGCCACCCGCGTTTGTGCGGTTCGCGTCAGAATCGTGACGAGAAAAACGCCGGACAGGGCACCAACCATCCCGGCCATCGTCGGGATGGTCGCCATCGAGACACCGGCCGCCATCGATCGGGCGTTGCCGGTACCGGCGATCGCCATGACCTGAAACACGGTGATCATGCCGACCACCGTGCCCAGCAGCCCCAGCAGCGGGCACAGCGCCACCAGCGTCTGGATGACCGGCAAGCCTCGCATTGCCTCGCCACGCACGTCCGAGATCAACTTTTCCCTGATCTGATGAGCGTGCCAGCTCTTGCGCTCGGCGCGGGCCTCCCAGGCGTCATAGGCTTTTCTGACCAGCGACTTGAGCCCGAACATAAAGAAGAAGGTGCGCTCGAGGATCAGGATCCACATCAGCAGGATGACCCAGGCGATGACCTCGAGCACGGGCCCGCCGAGCTCGAGGAAGTCCCGAATCGCTTCCCACGTGTCAATCAATGGCTGCATAGATGTCTGCCTTCCAAACTAACAGGTTGCGCCATCCGTTACCGGCATCGGTCAGGCCGTCTTCTCGGCCTGCTCCGCGACGATACCGGCGCTCTGCTCCTGCAGAATCTGAATGATGCGGCGGCTGCGACCGTTGACGATCGTATGCAGCAGCACCATCGGAATCGCGACAATCAGCCCCAGCATCGTCGTGACGAGCGCCTGCGAGATACCGCCGGCCATCCGGCTGGCATCGCCCGCGCCGTACAGCATGATCGCCTGGAACGTATTGATCATGCCGACGACAGTGCCCAGCAGACCGAGCAACGGTGCGACGACCGAAATGATCTTGATGAACAGAATCCCGCGCTGCAGCTTCGGTGTCTCCTTGAGGATGGCCTCGCCCAGCTTGAGCTCCAGCGTCTCAGTGTCGACGCCCTTGTTCTCCTCGTAGACCGACAGGACGCGGCCGAGCGGATTGTTCTTCTTCGGTGTGCCGCTCTTCAGCTGGCTCCTCACCTTGCTGCCCGTGATGCCGAGTGTAATCAGTCGCTCGATCGCGATCAGCAAACCGATTGCGCCGAGAATCAGGATCACGTACCCCGGCGCGCCGCCCTGCTGGAAGCGCTCGATCGACAACACACCCGGATCGCGAATCAGCAGCGACAACAGCTGACCGCGGGTGATGTCGATGCCGAACCGGACGAATCCATTGGCATCCGCCTGCCCGTTCGTCATGTCGCTGGTGCTGTCGATGAAACGAGCCTGCGCCGGCTGACGCTCGAGCTCGAGCACCGAGTTCGTATCCGGGTTGTGCGCGAGGTACAGCCCGTCGGTCACGAGATTGAACGGTCCGACCCGAACGACGTCCGTCGTATACGCCTCGCCCTGTGAGTCGCGAACCTCGAAACCGGTCAGGCGCTTGACCTTCCCGACCTCGGTCGCTTCCCGCTGCAGCTCGAACCAGAGCTGCTCGATTTCGTCGATCGACGGCAGCTGGCTCGTGTTGCCCATTTTCTCGGCAAGATCGCTGAGGAACTGGGCCCGCTCCGGATACTCGATATTGGTCAGTGAATTCTCGAAGGTGGTCCGCGCATCGCCTGCGACCTGCTGCAGGACGCCGAAGAGCTCGACCAGTGAGCCGAGCCGCTCTTCGAGCTGCTGGCGAACGTCTGCAATCAGCAGATCGTTCTCGTCAAACTGTGTCTCGAGCTGCTCGCTTAGCGCTTCCTGCTGTGCCCGCTCGTTCTGTGCCTGCTGAAGCAGCTGCGTCTGTTGCTGCTGCTGTTGCCGGAACTGCTGCAGACGCTGCTGGTGCTCCTGGTTGTCCTGCGCGGCGCCATTGCGCACGCTCTGCAATATCTCATCGAGCGTCGAGACCTGAGCCTGCGCCCCGGAAGTCGCGAGCAGTGCCGTCAGTATCGGTGCCAGCAGCGCCGGTCCGACGATCTTATGTACCTTCATGATTATCCTTCCTCCGGAGAAGCTACTGGTACCGTAAACAATGCGGGTGCACCGGACTCGACTGCCTCGATTCCGGTTCTGATTTCGTCGTTATATACGGCGTCCAGCTGGACCCACTGCTGGGTCTGCTGATCCCAGGCACCGGCCTGGCTGCCGTCGGGCGTGAGATAGAGCATCGCGATGCGGCCGATTCGCAGGATCTGCACCTCACGGCTTACGCCACCTACCTCGATGCGCTCGTCGTACACCTCGCTGCTCGAGCCGTAATCGCCCATTTCGCGCTGCCAGGCGTCCATGACGTTTCTGAACTGCTCCGCGGCGCTGACGTCGGACCGGCTGATCAGTTCCTTCAGAAAGGCAACGCGCTCGCGACGCTCGTCGAGCAGAAACGGCATGTCGGCCTCGATGAACAGCTCGAGCGACGCGATCATCCGGGTCATCAGCGGCAACATCTGTCGCTCGATGACGCTGACCTGGTCGATCGATGCACGCAGCTCATCGAGCTGTGCGTTCTGATCGTCGATCTGGGCCTGCAACAGGTTGTTGTAGACCTCGAGCCCCTCGATCTCACGGAGGACGGCCTGATACTCGTCGAAACGCGACCGTGTCGTCGAAACGATGCCGTCGATCTCGTCCTGCTGCCCCTGCGCGCGCTGAATGCGCGTTCGCTCAGTGTCGATCAGGCCGCTGACCGACTGAGCGGCGGCGACACCACCGAGCAGCGATCCACAAAGCCCGGCCAGAACCAGCAGTGAAGTCCGTGGCTTACCTGTCATGCCGTTTCCTCAAAGATTACAGTTTCGTTCGATACGGCCGGTTTACAGCCGGGCAAGCTCCCGCAAAGTACGCGTTGGTTTTCGTCCTGCGCCTTCGTCGCCATTCGCTGTCCCGATCCGGCCTCATTATCTTTCTTCAGACACACAAAGGGGCCGTGCGAACCCCCACCGACCGGCCGAATCGACCAGCCGCCGTAGCTCAATCGCCCCGAATAATCCAGAGATTGTCCCCCGAGATCCCTTCTTCTTGTCGGCCAATCCTGAAATGCCCCGCGGCGAACTTCCCGACGCCGCCGCCGCTGTTCTCGCGGTTCCCGATCGCGCGCCGGCGAATCCCCCCGCCGGTCGACGATTCCGGGAGAATAACGCAAAACAATACGAACATGGTAGAGAAAGAATGAGCCGCATTTGCGCGGGCCATCCCGGTCGGCTGAGCCGGTCGCGGGCGGGTTGGCGGCGGGTTACCCCGGGACCGTCGCGACCGCCCGCGCGAACACGGCCGATCCGACCGCGATCGAGCTGCTCTGAGCGTTGACAAGCAAAAGTCAAAGCCCGATCATCTCCTGTCTGCACGACGCGAATGACTGAGATGACGCACGTATCCCGCGACCGTACATGGGTACAGATCCACAGCTGGTGCGGGCAGTCGGACTGACGACGATTTCCGATGCAAGGGCCCCGCACCCGAAAGGCTGCGGGGCTTTTTTTTGATTCGACACACAGGCGTGCCTGTGACCGTTTTTCGAGGGGTATGACCGATGCACTTGTTCGATGAGAAGGACGCAGATCCCGCCGCGCTCCAGGGCGAGAGAATTGCCGTCCTTGGCTACGGCAGCCAGGGCCGGGCGCATGCGCTGAATCTGCGCGACTCCGGCTTCGATGTCGTCATGGGCCTGCGCCCGGACGGCAAGACGGCGGCCAGGGCGGCGCAGGACGGATTCGAGGTCGCTGCGCCTGCGGACGCCGTGAAGGGCGCCGGGCTCGTCGCCTTTCTGGTCCCCGACATGGCGCAGGGGCAACTGTATCGGGACATCGAGAGCAACCTGGCCGAAGGCGCAACGCTGCTCTTCGCGCACGGCTTCAACATTCATTACGGCCAGATCAATCCGCGCGCGGATCTCGATGTCGTTCTGATTGCACCAAAAGGCCCGGGCGATCTCGTCCGCAGGCAATACGAAGTCGGGCGCGGCGTGCCCTGCCTGGTCGCGGTTGCGCAGGATGCGACCGGCAACGCGAAGGCCCGCGCTCTCGCGTATGCTCACGGTATCGGCGGTGCACGCGCAGGCGTCCTGGAAACGACGTTTGGCGAAGAAACGGAAACCGACCTCTTTGGCGAGCAGGCAGTTCTTTGCGGCGGGCTGACGGAATTGATCGTGCGCGGCTTCGAGACCCTCGTCGAGGCCGGCTACCAGCCCGAGGTCGCCTATTTCGAATGCATGCATGAAGTGAAACTGATCGTCGACCTGCTGCACGAGGGCGGGCTGAAGAAGATGCACGACTTCATCAGCGAGACTGCGAAATTCGGTGACCTGACGCGCGGACCGCGAATCGTCGACGCCGATGTCAAGAACAACATGCGCCAGGTGCTGAAGGAAGTGCAGGACGGAACGTTCGCGCGCGAATGGGTAGCCGAAAACGAGGCGAAGCTCGAGAACTACGACAAGATGATGCAGGCCGATCTCGATCATCAGATCGAAACCGTCGGCAAAGAGCTTCGCGGCCGAATGAGCTGGCTGCAGGACTAGAGCCGCGCGCCGGCGGGAGTCAACACGCCGGACTGGCGCTGAAATCGGGAACGAACAATGCCGCTAAAGACTAGCCGCTACATCTGGCATGACGGCGAACTGGTGCCCTGGGAACAGGCCACGGTGCACGTCCTGTCGCATGCGTTGCATTACGGATCCTCGGTGTTCGAGGGAATACGCGTCTACAAGACACCCGGTGGGCCGGCCGGATTCCGCCTCACCGACCACATCACGCGTATGTATCAGTCCGCCAAGGTTTACTGGCTGAAGATCCCCTACGAGTCGAAGACGCTGATCGATGGCTGCCACCAGGTCATTATCGAGAACGGCCTGACCGAAGGCGCCTACATCCGACCGATTGCGTTTCGCGGCTACGGCGAGATGGGCGTTGCCGGCAACCCGGAGGAGCCGGCGGTCTGTTCGATCGCCGCCTGGGAATGGGGGTCCTACCTCGGCGAAGGCGGACTCGAGCGCGGCGTCGACGTCTGCATCTCCTCCTGGCAGCGGGTTGCCCCGAATACCGTGCCGGCGCTCGCCAAGGCCGGCGGGAACTATCTTTCCAGCATTCTGGTTACGCTCGAAGCCAGACGCCTCGGCTTCGCCGAGGGCATCGCGCTGAATTCCCGCGGCTATGTCAGCGAGGGCGCCGGCGAGAACCTCTTCCTGGTGCGCGACGGCGTCATTTATACGCCGCCCGTCGCGGCCTCGATCCTTGCCGGGATCACGCGCGACACGGTGATGCAACTGGCGAGCCGGCTCGGCTTCGACATCGTCGAGCAGGAGATCCCTCGTGAGCTCCTCTATATCGCCGACGAGGTATTCCTGACGGGTTCCGCGGCCGAGGTCACACCGGTGCGCTCGGTCGACAAGATTCCCGTCGGCATCGGGAAGCGCGGTCCGGTCACCGAGCAAATCCAGAACGCGTTCTTCGGGTTATTCGACGGCACGACCGACGACGAGTGGGGCTGGCTCGAGCCGATCGACAGCGCCGGTTCCGGTCAGTCTGTCGCCATTTAGGAATCTCAATGACTGGAAAATCCCTGTTCGACAAGGTCTGGGACGCGCATGTCGTCACGCCGGAGACGGAAGAGCGCCCGGCAATCATATATATCGACCTGCACCTGATTCACGAGGTGACCAGTCCTCAGGCGTTCGATCTGCTCCGCGCGAAAGAGCTGCCCGTCCGCCGCCCGGACCTGTGTCTGGCGACGCTGGATCATTCGATACCGACGGTGCCCTTCTCGACGCTGAAGGAACTCGAGGTCGTCAGCGAGCCCGCGGCCGCAAAGCAGGTCATCAAGATGGAACAGAACTGCGCGGAGTTCGGCATCGACCTGCGCGGATACGCGAGCGAGCAGCGCGGCATCGTGCACGTCATCGGTCCCGAGCTCGGCGCAACCCAGCCCGGCAAGACGATCGTCTGCGGGGACTCGCACACCAGCACTCATGGCGCTTTCGGCGCCCTCGCCTTCGGCATCGGCACGACCGAGGTCGGGCATGTGCTTGCGACACAGTGCCTGCTGCAGAGGCGCCCGAAAACACTGGCCATCAACCTGGCCGGCAAACTCGCTCCCGGCGTAGGCGCCAAGGACATCATTCTGAAAATCATCGGCACGATTGGCGTCGACGGCGGCACCGGTCATGTCATCGAGTACCGCGGCGATGCGATTCGGACGCTGTCGATGGAAGAGCGGATGACGATCTGCAACATGTCGATCGAGGGCGGGGCTCGCGCCGGTATGGTTGCGCCCGACGACACGACCTTCGAATACGTTGCCGGCCGGGAGCTCGCGCCGAAGGGAGACGCGTGGGATCAGGCCCTTGCCGACTGGCGGGAGCTGCCGTCGGACGACGACGCAAGCTTCGACAAGTCCGTCGATATCGATGTCGCCAGCCTGACGCCGATGGTGACGTTCGGCACGAACCCCGGCATGGTCGTGCCTATCGACGCCCCCGTTCCGGTGTCGAACTCGGCCCCGTTCCGCAAGGCCCTCGACTATATGCAGCTCGAAGCGGGCAAGCCCGTGGCCGGCAGCGCCGTCAACGTCGTTTTCATCGGCTCCTGCACGAACGGCAGGCTCAGCGACCTGGAGGCGGCTGCGGCAGTTCTGAACGGCCGCAAGGTTGCAGACGGCGTACGACTGATGGTCGTGCCGGGCTCGCAGCAGGTGAAGAAGGATGCCGAGGCCAAAGGGATAGACGACATCGTCCGGCGTGCCGGCGGCGAGTGGCGTGAGCCGGGCTGCTCGATGTGTATCGCGATGAACGGCGACATCACGGCACCTGGCCAGCTCGCCGTCAGCACGAGCAACAGAAACTTCGAGGGGCGTCAGGGCAAGGGTGCCCGGACGATCCTGGCGAGCCCCGAGACGGCCGCGGCCTCCGCGGTCACCGGCGCCGTCACCGACCCACGAACGATTATCGGATAAGCAAAGCAAATGGAACCTGTCAAACAGATTCGGTCTCGCACGGTAAATCTGCCGAATGACGACATCGACACCGATCAGATCATCCCTGCACGATTTCTGACCACGACGACTAAGGAAGGCCTCGGCGACAACCTCTTCACCGACTGGCGCTATGACGACGACGGCCAGCCGCGCCCGGACTTCGTTCTCAACACGGAGGCAGCGCGCGACGCCACCATTCTCGTGGCCGGTCACAATTTCGGCTGCGGCTCGTCGCGGGAGCATGCGCCCTGGGCACTGCTCGACTATGGCTTCACGGCAGTGATCAGCACCGAAATCGCCGATATCTTCCGCAGCAATTCGCTGAAGAACGGCCTGCTGCCGGTCATCGTCGACGGCGAGACGCACCGCTGGCTGATCGACAATCCTGGCGCAACGCTCACGATCGACCTCGAATCGAAGACCGTCGAGCTGCCGGATGGGCGGTGCGTCGAGTTTCCGATCGACGGCTTTTCGCGCTACTGCCTGCTGAACGGCCTGGATCAGCTGGGCTTCCTGCTGGAAAACGACTCTGCGATCCACGACTTCGAGGCGGCGCGCGCATGAGCCAGCGGATCGTCTGCCTGCCAGGGGACGGCGTCGGGCCGGAAGTGGCCGCGCAGGCAATGCACGTACTCGAGCACACGGCCGGGAAGTTCGGTCTTGCGCTCTCGATCGAGGACGCGCTGATCGGCGGCGCCGGTTACGATCAGGCGGGCTCGCCACTGCCCGATGCGACCCTCGCCGCATGCCGCGATTCGGCGGCCGTGTTTCTCGGCGCAGTGGGTGGACCGAAGTGGGCGGACATCCCCGTTGCCAGCCGGCCGGAGATGGGTCTTCTAGGACTGCGCAAGGCGCTTGGGCTCTTCGCCAATCTACGTCCCGTGGCGACTATCCCCGAGCTGATCGACGCCGCGCCGCTGAAACGCGAAAAGCTCGAGGGTGTCGACATCGTCGTCGTCAGGGAACTGACCGGCGGCATCTACTTCGGCGACAAGGAGCGCACGGCCGATCGCGCCGTCGATACCTGTGTCTATACCGTGCCGGAAGTCGAGCGGGTCTGTCGTGTAGCAGGCAAGCTGGCGCAGGAACGCCGCGGCAAGATCACCTCGATCGACAAGCAGAATGTCCTGGAAACCTCCCGCCTCTGGCGCGACGTGGCCACCCGCGTGTTCGCCGAAGAGTTCCCCGACCTCGAGGTCGAGCATCTGCTGGTCGATGCGGCGGCGATGCATCTGCTCAGCCGCCCTGCCGACTTCGACGTGATGGTCACCGAGAACATGTTCGGCGACATCATCACCGACGAAGCGTCGATGCTGGCCGGGTCCATGGGAATGCTGGCTTCGGCATCACTCGGATCGGGCGGCCCGGGACTTTACGAGCCGATCCATGGCTCCGCGCCGGACATCGCCGGCCAGGGCATCGCCAATCCCTCGGGCGCAATTCTCAGCGTAGCGCTGATGATGCGCTACTCGCTCGACTGCAGCGCGGGTGCCGCGGCGATCGAAAGCGCCGTCGCGCAGACCATCGCGGCGGGCCTCCGAACCCGCGACGTGGCTGCTCGCGGCCACGACCCGCTCTCGACCGAGGCTTTCGGGCAGGCAGTCATCGAACGCATCTGATCCTCATCTCGCGGCCTTGAACCGCGTCTTTGACAAGTGCTCTCCGTTGAATTAACGTACTAGCACGTTATTACATTACGACAGGCTATGAAGAACCAGGCAACCGGCAAGACGAGGCGTCTCGCGGAGCAGCGTCTGTACGACGCGATCCTCACACTGCAGACTCGAGAGGAGTGCAAAGCGTTCATGAATGACCTGTGCACGCCGGCAGAGCTCGAGGCGCTCGTCGACCGATGGACCGTCGTCGCCTGGCTCGAGCAGGGGCTGCCGTACCGGCGCATCCACGAACTGACCGGCGTCTCGGTCACCACGATCGGACGCGTCGCACGGTTCCTGACGGCGGGCAACGGCGGTTACCGGCGTGTACTGGAGCGTTCCGGCGTCAGTCCACCGCGTGCGGCTGGCTGAAGCGTAGCTATAGATTCTCCAACGGAAACTGCAATATGGACTCTGGCGCCCGCATCAAGATCGCACTCCAGAAATCCGGTCGACTGACTGACCACTCGATCGAGTTGCTGACACGCTGCGGCCTGTCCTACAGCCGCGGGCGCGATCAGTTGATCTGTTACGGCGAGAACATGCCGATCGATCTGCTGCTGGTGCGCGACGACGACATCCCGGGCCTCGTCCAGGACGACGTCTGCGACCTCGGGATCGTCGGCCTCAACATCATCGAGGAAGCCCGCCTGGGGATGGCCGGCGGACCCGACGACCTCTTCAAAACCGTGACGGAGCTCGACTTCGGGCATTGCCGACTGTCATTCGGCGTGCCCTCGACGATGCAGTATGACGGCCCGGCATCGCTGGCCGGCAAACGGATCGCGACCTCCTACCCCCGAACCGTGGAGGCGTTTCTCGCACAGCGCGAAATCGATGCCGCCGTCGTCGAATTCTCCGGCGCCGTGGAGATCGCCCCGAGCCTCGGCAGATCGGACCTGATCTGCGACCTCGTCTCGAGCGGCGCGACGATGAAGGCACACGATCTCGTGGAGGTCGAGACGATTCTCCGCAGCAGAGCGGCCATCATCCAGACTCCCACCGCTCTCGACGCATCGAAGCTCGAGTGGGTGAACCGGCTGCTTAAGCGCATCGATGGGGTGCTTGCCGTCAAGGAGAGCAAATACATCATGCTGCATGCACCGCGCGCGGCACTGAAAGACATCACGTCGCTGCTGCCCGGCTCGGAATCTCCTACGATCATTCCGCTCGAAGGCCGCGATGACAAAGTAGCGGTGCATGCCGTGTGCCGTGAGAACGTCTTCTGGGAAACGCTCGAAGAGCTCAAGCGCGCCGGTGCGAGCTCCATGCTCGTGCTGCCCGTCGAGAAAATGCTTGCGTGAGCGGCTGGCGACGATGCGCACACTGATATGGTCTGATCTCGACGATGCCGAACGCGCGGCAGCGCTCGCGCGCCCGGATATCACTCAGGCCGGGTCCGTGATGTCCCGCGTCACCGAGATCGTGACTGCCGTGCGCAATCGTGGCGACGCCGCGCTCCGCAAGCTTACGGTTGAAATCGACCGCGTCGAAGTCGCGTCGCTCGCTGTTTCGGCTTCGGAGTTCGATCAGGCAGAAGAGTCGCTCAGCCCCGGACAGCGACAGGCCATCGTCACTGCCGCGCGCAACATCGAGCGATTTCACGAAGCGCAGCGCCCCGTCGCGATCGATCTCGAGACGATGCCCGGCGTCCGCTGCGAGCGCGTCTATCGGCCGATACGGCGGGTGGGTCTCTACGTGCCTGCCGGCACCGCGCCACTGCCTTCTACGGCGCTGATGCTCGGCATTCCGGCGCAGATAGCCGGTTGCCCGCTGCGGGTCCTGTGCAGCCCGCCGCGGCCCGACGGCAGCGTCGATCCGGCTGTCCTGTTTGCTGCACGACTGTCGGGCATCGAGAGAGTCTTCCGGGTCGGCGGTGCGCAGGCTATTGCAGCAATGGCGTACGGCACGGAATCCATCCCGAAGGTCGACAAGCTCTTCGGTCCCGGCAACGTTTGGGTGACCGAGGCCAAGGAACAGGTGGCGCGCGATGCCGGCGGCGCCGCCCGCGACTATCCCGCTGGCCCTTCGGAAGTGCTGGTCATCGCCGATGAGTCTGCAGATGCTGAGTTCGTCGCTACCGACCTGCTGTCGCAGGCAGAACACGGTCACGACTCCCAGGCGTTGCTGCTGACGACCAGCGCGGATCTGGCGGAGCGCGTCGATTCTGCAGTCAAGCGCTTCGCCGCGACGCTGCCACGCGCAAGAATCCTGCGCATCTCGCTCGGACACGCGAGGATCATCGTCGTCGACACGCTCGATACCGCGATCGAGCTTTCCAACCGGTACGCGCCGGAGCATCTGATCGTCCAGACCCGGTCACCGCGCGCGCTGCTCGAACGCGTCGACGCGGCAGGGTCGGTGTTTCTCGGACCGTGGTCACCGGAGAGCATGGGTGACTACTGCAGCGGAACGAACCACGTTCTGCCGACCTACGGCTATGCCCGCAGTTACTCGAGCCTCGGGCTCGCCGACTTCTGCCGGTCGATGTCGGTGCAGGAACTCGACGAAACCGGCATTGCGGCGCTCGGGCCCGTGGCCGAAACGCTCGCCGAGCTCGAAGGGCTGGCTGCGCACGGGCTGGCGGCGCGTATCAGACTCGACCGACTCGACGGCGGCGGGGACGGACCGTGAGCGTGCTTGCACTGGCCCGTCCCGAGCTCAGGGCGATCAAGCCCTATCGCGCTGGCGCGTGGCAGCCGGGCGCGCTGCGGCTCAACGCCAACGAGTCCCCGTATCGCCTCGCCAGCGACACGACGGAACGTGGTCTCAATATCTATCCGCCCCCGAGACCCGAAATGCTCCGACACGCTCTGGCGGGTCACTACGGCGTGGCGCCGGAGTCGCTACTCGTCACGCGGGGATCCAGCGAGGCGATCGATATTCTGATCAGAGGCTTCTGTGCGGCCGGCACCGATTCGATCGTCACCTGTCCACCGACGTTCGACATGTACCGGGTCTACGCCACGATCCAGGGTGCCCGAATCCGGCACGCCGCGCTGAACGGGGACGACGATTTCTCACTCGATCCCGAGGCCGTCGTTGGCGCCGTGGACGACACGACCAAGCTAGTGTTTCTCTGCTCACCGAACAACCCGACGGGGCGGGCGCTACCGAATGCGGTGATCGAGCGCATCGTCGAATCGCTCGCGCAACGGTGCGCGGTAATCGTTGACGAGGCCTACTACGAATTCTCGTCAGAGCCGAACTGCCTCCCGCTGCTCGAAAAGTTCGACCATGTGATCGTGCTGCGGACGCTGTCGAAGTTCGTCTCACTCGCAGGCGCCCGTTGCGGGGCCGTCCTCGCGAGTCCCGATGTCATCGACTTCCTCGAGAAGATTCTGCCGCCGTACACGTTTCCGACGCCTTCGATAGAGCTCGTGGCGAACGCTCTCGACGACGCATCGATGTCGGCGGCGAATGAACGCGTTACGGCGATTCGCGGCGAACGGGAGCGACTCCGCGAGGCCCTCGCTGGCATGAGCCAGGTCGTCAGGGTATTCCCGAGCGACGCGAACTTCCTGCTGGTTCGTGTGCGGAACCGCGCCCGGTTCGTCGGGCAGGCGGCCGACGCCGGCATTCTCGTGCGCGCCTTCGACACCGACCCGGTGCTCGAGGATTGTGTTCGAATCACGGTCGGCCGCCCGGAAGACAACGACCGCCTGCTCGGCGCCCTCGACGGCAGGTCCTGAGACGATGAGCAATCGAAAGCTATTCGTGTTGCGTGACGGCGGCCTCGTGAACAGTTTGGGGACAGTGACCCTAACTCCGGCTGCAGCCGAGTTAGGGTCACTGTCCCCAAATATTCCCCCAGACCTGCCGATGCCGGTGCGCGGGGCGCTGCCTGCGCTTCGGCGGTTCTGCCAGGCCGGTTTCGATCTGGTCCTGCTCGTGCCATCGGCCGACGACGCGGGTGATGCCTTCCTGCTCGCCCTGCTCGACTCACAGGGAGTCGAGGTAGCCGCCGTGGAGCGCTGCGATCACGGCCCCGGTGCGGACTGCGACTGTGCCCCGCCCGGTCTTGGTCTCGTTCGTTCGTACGTTGCTGATCCGACACTCGACCGCAGCGAGAGCATCGTCGTCGGTGGCAGTGCAGCCGCGAGTCTTGCGGCCGATATGGGTCTGCGCGGCTTCGAGCTGACCGCCGGGGGCAACGAGATTACGTGGGAAGAGCTCGCGCACGAATTGCTCGATGCGCCTCGGACGGCGAGCGTGCAACGACGGACCAATGAAACGTCCATAGATATCGAGCTGGATCTGGACCGTGCAGCGCCACCACGAATATCAACAGGCATCGGGTTCTTCGACCACATGCTGGAGCAGCTCGGCAAGCATGGCAGCTTCACGTTGTCCGTAACCTGCACTGGCGATCTCGAAGTCGACGAGCACCATACGGTAGAAGACGTCGCGATCACGATCGGCGAAGCGCTTCGGAGCGCGCTCGGGAGCAAGCGGGGCATCGCTCGCTACGGCTTTACATTGCCGATGGACGAAGCGAACGCCGTCGTCTCGGTAGATCTGAGCGGGCGGCCCTACTTCGTCTTCGACGGGGAATTTCGGCGCGAAAACGTCGGAGGCCTGCCGACGGAGCTCGTCCCGCACTTCTTCCGCTCACTCGCGGACTCGATGCGTGCCACACTGCACCTCAAGGTGATTGGCGACAACGATCACCACAAGATCGAGGCGAGCTTCAAGGCCGTCGCGCGCGCCCTGGCGCAGGCCTTTCGGCGAGATGGCGATGACCTGCCCTCGACCAAAGGGGCGCTGTAGTGCCGTTCGACCCGATCATCATAGGCGGCTGCGGCGCCAACCTCGCATCGCTGACGTTCGCGTTCGAGAGACTCGGTCACGAAGTGCCGATAACGGTCGACGTCGACCGGATTAAATCCGCGTCGCATGTGGTGCTACCCGGCGTCGGCGCTGCCAGGGCTGCAATGTCCCGTCTGCGGGAGCTAGGAATCGCGGATATCGTCCCGCAGCTCGATCAGCCGGTCCTGGGAATCTGCCTTGGAATGCAGCTGCTGTTCCGCGCGTCGGCCGAGGAGGATACCGCGTGCCTCGGCGTCATCGACGCAAACGTCGAGCGACTGCCGGACAGTCCGGGGCTCCCGGTGCCCGAGATGGGCTGGAACGCACTCAGCGTTACCGCGGCGAGTCCGCTGCTGCCGGACGCGGCGGACGGCGGATACGCCTATTTCGTGCATAGCTATGCAGCAACGATCGGAAACTACACGCTCGCGACTGCGACCTACGGCCGCAGCTTTTCCGCCGTCGTCCGCCAGCGAAACTTCTTCGGCACGCAGTTTCATCCCGAGCGCTCGTCGGCACTCGGGTCGCAGATTCTCGCGAACTTTCTCGCTCTTTGAGCTACGACTCCGATGCAACTGATCCCTGCAATCGACATTCGCGACGGTCGCTGCGTCAGACTGCTGAAGGGCGAGTTCGACAAGGTAACCCGGTACGACTACGATCCTTGCGAGCTTGCTGCCGGCTACGGGCGCCTGGGAGCCCGATGGCTGCATATCGTCGACCTCGACGGTGCGCAGTCCGGTCGCCCGGTCAATGGCCGCCTGATTCGCGAAATCGCCGCCGCCGGCGGCATGCAGATCCAGATAGGCGGTGGCATTCGCACACCCGAGGATCTCGCGAGGACACTGGAGTTCGCCGACCGCGCCGTCATCGGCAGCCTCGCCGTGACCGGGGTCGAAACCGTGCGGGCGCTGCTCGGCGAGCATGGCGCCGACAGAATTGCGCTCGGCCTCGACATTCGCTTTCTGGACGGCGAGCCGCGCGTTACGACACACGGCTGGACCGAGGCGAGCCGGCTTACGCTGGCCGCAGCGATAGAGCAGTATCGCAATCAGGACTTGCGGCACGTCCTCTGCACGGACGTCGACCGGGATGGCGCGCTGACGGGACCCAACGTCGACCTTTATTCCGAGTGTGTCCGGCAGTGGCCCGAGATCGAGTTTCAGGCATCCGGCGGAATCCGCAGCGCGAAAGATCTGGCGCAGCTCTCCCGGACCGGGGTTGCGGGCGCCATTTCGGGCAAGGCACTTCTGGACCGGCTCATCTCACCTGAGGAATTGCAGCCATTCTTGCCAAACGGATAATTCCCTGCCTGGACGTTCGCGACGGCGTCGTCGTGAAGGGCGTGCGCTTCCGCAATCATCGCGTGATGGGCGACATCCTCGAGCTCGCGGAGCGCTACCGTAACGAGGGCGCCGACGAGCTCGTTTTCTACGACATCACGGCAAGCCCGGATCAGCGCACGGTCGATCGGAGCTGGGTCAACCGTGTGGCCGCGGTACTCGACATCCCTTTCTGTGTCGCCGGCGGCATACGCACGCTGAGCGATGCGGAGACCGTTCTGAACTTCGGCGCCGACAAGATTTCGGTCAATACGCCGGCGCTCGACCGGCCCGACCTCATTGACGCGCTGGTCACCGAGTTCGGCTCTCAGTGTGTCGTCGTCGGCATCGATTCACTGGCCCGGGAAGGCGGATTTCATGTCTATCAGAACACCGGCAACCCTTCCCTGACACGGTCAAGCGAACGACTGACGCTTGACTGGATCGGGGAAGCGCAGGATCGTGGCGCCGGCGAGATCGTGCTGAACTGCATGAATCAGGACGGCGTGCGCCAGGGCTACGATCTGGACCAGCTCATGGCCGCCCGCGACGTCATGCGCATTCCGCTCATCGCGTCGGGTGGTGCCGGCGAGGCGTCTCACTTCCGCGCCGTGTTCGAGGCAGCGCGCGTCGACGGTGCTCTCGCTGCAAGCGTCTTTCATACGGGCGCCATTGCGATTCCCGACCTGAAGCGCTATCTGATCGAGGCTGGCATCGCGATACGCCCACCGGATCCCACTCAGACGTAGGCGGCAAGCCACCCGGCACGACAACAGAAGGCAGAGCAAGGCATGGCCGACAACGATTTCCTGCAGGCACTGGAAGCAATCATTCGCGACCGCATCGAGACGGCGCCTGCAGGCAGCTACACGGCGCAGCTCGCCGCGCGCGGCCTGACCAAAGTGGCGCAAAAAATCGGCGAGGAAGGCGTGGAGCTGGCGCTCGCCGGTGCCGTCGAGCCGGACACACGGGTCGTTGCCGAAGCGGCCGACCTCGTTTACCACCTGATCGTGCTGCTGACCGTGCGCGGAATCCCGCTCGACGATGTGCTCGGCGAGCTGCAAGCCCGGCACCGCGAAAAGTCGTAGGCAGTTTGGAGGAGGAGTTTAGGGACAGTGACCTTAATCTTCGGGAATTTGGGGACAGTGACCTTATCTCCGCGACGGCGAACCAGGGGCCCGCAGCCGCCGCGGAGATAAGGTCACTGTCCCCAAATTCCCGAAGATTAAGGTCACTGTCCCTAAACTCCTCCCCAAACTCCTAGAGCAGGATCTCGGGCACGTCCTCGCGGAGGTTGTAACGCGAGCTCATTACCTTGCCGTACGCGCCCGTATTGGCGACCAGCAGCACGTCGCCTTCAGCGGCGGGCGGCATCGCACGATCCGAGCCCAGACGATCGCCGGTTTCGCAGATCGGGCCGACGATCGTCACGACCTCGGTAGCGGCCTCGTCGAGACGCGACAAATTGACGATCTCGTGATACGCACCGTAGAGCGCCGGCCGAATCAGCGAGTTCATTCCGGTCGCGATGCCGACGTAACGAACGTCGCCTTTGCCCTTCGTCTGGGTGACCCGGGCAAGCAGCACGCCTGCCTGCGCAACGATGTAGCGCCCGGGCTCGATCCAGAATTCGCGCCCGCCGGCGCCCGCCTTCAACGCCTGCAACGATGAATCGAACGCGCCGAGATCGAGCGGCACCTGGCCGGGCTTCTCTGGTATGCCAAGCCCGCCGCCAACGTCGATGTAACGCACGTCGGGAAAGAGGCTCGTTAAGGATGCGAGCGTCTCGGCCGTTTCCTCCCATGCGTCCGCATTCAGGATGCCGCTCCCGGCATGCGCATGCAGCCCGACTACGCGCGCACCAGCACGCCGCGCCGTCTCCGCGAACTCCTCGATTTCGAACAAAGGTACGCCGAACTTCGAATGCACCCCGGCCGTCTTGACGTGCTCGTGGTGGCCGCGGCCCTGCCCAGTGTCGACGCGGATGAAAATCTCCGCATCGCGAAACAGCGCCTGCCATTCGCGGATCACGAACAGATTGTCTATGGTCAGCCAGACGCCCTGCTCGACTCCCCAGCGGTACTCGTCTGCCGCTGCAAAATTCGGTGTAAAGAGAATTCGCTGCCGATCGATCCCCGGAAACGTCTCCAGCACGCGCCCAATCTCGCCGGGCGACACGCACTCGAAGTTGCCCCCTTCCGCGTCGACGACTCGCAACACCTCCGGATTCGAGTTGGCCTTGATGGCGTAGAACACGCGATCGATCGCTCCCAGCCGACGTAACGACGCCACGGCCGTAGCGATCGACTGCGATTCATAGACATATGCGGCCTGATGCCGGTCCGCGAGACTCAGCAGCTCTTCGCGCCGTCGACGCCACCAGGGCTGCTCGAGGCGCGGACCGGAAACCGGGCGTTCGCCCTCCTCGATCTGCTCCCAGGTTCGCCCAAAGACGCTGCCATCGAAACGATGCACGAGAAGCGCATGCAGACGCTGGACCAGCTTGTACGCGTGTTCCGCATCGACGACGAACGTGAGATTGAGATCGGTAGCCGCCTGCGTAACCAGGTGAACCTTCTGCTCCTCGAAGAGCTCCAGCACCGGTGTCATTTCGTGCAATATCGCGCGGATTCGCCGACCGACCAGGGTGATTGCGGCACAGTCCCTGATCACGGTCGCCCGGCAGATCGCTGCAAGCTCTGCGACGAGCTCGTCGATTACCCGGTCGCTCGCCACGTTCTGCACGGTATCGACGGACACCGTGACGTTGCTTTCCGACGTCGAAATCAGATCGACGGACAGGCCGTGGCGCCTGAACATGCCGAATGCCTCGGCGAGAAAGCCGACCTGATGCCACATTTCCAGCGATTCCATCGACACGAGCGTGATACCGCTGCGGTGCGAGAGCGCCTTGAGCTGCGGCGCATCACGGGAAACGGCGGAAGATATGACGGTGCCGTCCATGTCCGGCCGCCACGTGGACTTCAGGAACAGCGGAATTCCGGCCCGGCGGACCGGCGAGATGCTGCGAGGGTGCAGAACGCCACCGCCCGCGGATGCGATCTCCTGCGCCTCCTGATAGTGCAGGCTGCGAAGCAGGCGCGCCGATGGCACCAGCTTCGGGTCGGCACTGAAGAAACCCGGAACATCGGTCCAGATCTCGAGGCGTCGGGCATCGAGCCGGGCAGCGAGATACGAACCGCTGGTATCCGAACCGCCGCGCCCTAGCAGCACAGTGTCGCCATTCCCCGCTCGGGCAATGAATCCCTGCGTCAACACGATTTCCGGATCGGTCCCGATTGACGCGCGCGTCTGCGGCGACGAATCGAAAGTGCAGCGCGCCGAAAGATACGCGGCCCGCTCGCTCTGCTCGTCGATCGTCTCGCTCGTAAGAAGGTCGCGCGCATCGATCCAGCGCACCGGCAGACCGCACTGCGCGAGCCAGGCGGCGCCGAGCGTCGTCGCGGCCAGCTCACCGGCGGCCAGCACCCTCGCGTGCACCCGCGGGCTCACCTCACCGACGAGCCCGACACCGGATATCAGCTGCGCGACAGTGTCGAAGAACGGTGCAGCGATCTCCGGATCGACCTCGAGATCCCGCGCCAGACTTTCATGCAGCGCCCGCAGCTCGGCAATGGCCGAATCGACGGCTTCACCGGCGACCGCCAGTTCCAGCAATCGCACGAGGCCGTTCGAAACACCCGCCAGCGCCGAATGACAGACGACCGGCTTGACGCCTTCTTCGAGACGCGCCTCGAGAATATTGCGGATTCGTTGCCAGTTCTCGCGGGTCGAGACGCTCCGTCCACCGAACTTCATCACAACGAACGGCGACTCCGGATACGGGGTCTCCACGCGCTGCCGCGATTCGACGGCGCTATGCAGCATCAGGCTCATCAGCACTCAGGATACGGTCGCCGGGGCGTACGCCTGCTCAGCCGTCGGTTACGGCGCCATTCGACGCGGAACCGACCAGCCGGGCGTACTTGGCAAGCAGGCCGCGCGTCGCTCGCGGCGGCGGCGCAGACCAGCTGTCTCGACGAGCAGCCAGTACATCGTCGGCCACGTTCAGATCGATCGTCAGGGTGTCGGCGTCGATCGTAATCCGGTCGCCGTCCTCCACGAGACCGATCGGACCGCCTACCGCCGCCTCCGGCGTCACGTGCCCGACGACGAAGCCGTGGCTGCCGCCGGAGAAACGCCCGTCGGTAATCAACGCCACCTTGTCGCCCAGACCGCGTCCGATGATCGCCCCGGTCGGGCTCAGCATCTCCCGCATGCCCGGGCCGCCTTTCGGGCCCTCGTAGCGAATGACGACCACGTCGCCGGCGACGACGACGCCGTCCAGGATGGCTTGCAGCGCCTCTTCCTCCGAATGGAAAACGCGCGCGCTGCCTTCGAACCTCAGCCCTTCCTTGCCGGAGATCTTGGCAACTGCGCCTTCGGGCGCCAGGTTGCCGTAGAGCACGGCAAGGTGGCTCTCGGGCTTGATCGGATCGGCGAGCGGCCGAACGATGTCCTGGCCTTCCGGGTAGGGCCTCACAGCGCTCAGATTATCCTCGAGCGTCTTGCCGGTGACGGTCAGGCAGCCACCGTGCAGCAGCCCTGCGTCGAGCAGCATCCGCATCAACGGCTGGATGCCGCCGATCCGGATCAGCTCGGACATCATGTATCGACCGCTCGGTCGAAGATCGCCGAGCACCGGAACCCGTGCACCGATGCGACTGAAATCGTCGAGCGTCAGCGGAATCTGCGCGTCATGAGCGATGGCCAGCAGGTGCAACACGGCGTTCGTCGAACCGCCGAGCGCGATGGTGACGGTTATCGCATTCTCGAATGCTTCTTTAGTAAGTATGTCCGAGGGTCGAATGCCGGCCTGCACGAGCCGAACGACAGCTTCGCCCGCCAGCCGACAATCCTCGAGCTTGTTTTGCGATACGGCTTCCTGCGCCGAGCTGTTCGCCAGGCTGAGGCCGAGCGCTTCGATCGCCGACGCCATCGTGTTGGCCGTATACATTCCGGCGCAGGAACCCGGCCCCGGGATTGCTGTCTGTTCGACCTCGGCGAGCTCGTCGTCGTCGACGGTGCCGGCGGCATAACCACCGACCGCCTCGAACACCGAAATGATGTCCCTGTGCTTCGGGCCGGGCTGAATGGTGCCGCCGTAGACGAAAACCGCTGGCCGGTTCAGGCGGGCCAGCGCCATCACACAGCCGGGCATGTTCTTGTCGCAACCACCGATCGCGACAATGCCGTCGAAACCCTCGGCGGCAACGACCGTTTCGATCGAGTCGGCGATAACTTCGCGCGAAACCAGCGAGTAACGCATCCCCGGCGTTCCCATCGAGATACCGTCCGAAACCGTGATCGTGTTGAACAGCACGCCCTTGCCCCCGGCCGCGTCAGCGCCGGCGGCCGATTCCCGCGCAAGACCGTCGATATGCATGTTGCATGGCGTAACCATGCTCCAGGTCGATGCAATACCGATCTGCGGCTTCGCGAAATCCTCTTCCTCGAAACCGACGGCACGCAGCATCGCCCGACTCGGCGCCTGTGCCAGCCCATCGACGACGACCCGCGAGTAACGTCTCGGATCTACGGATTTTTTCTCGTTCTCGGACATGTCGATATCCGGCCTGACAGGGCGACGGATTATTACGTTGCATGCCGTTGAGGGCAAGCACGGCCCCGTGACGGATACCCGACATCGCTGCGCCGGCGATCGAGGCTATCGGCGACTTTTACGCACGGACGGGCGCGGGTATCATCCGGAGCCTTTAGGGACCCCGTTACATGACAACTTCGGGCCACGGAACGCCTGAGCATTCCGACCACGGAACCGTGGCCGAGGCCATCGCATCACTCGGTCGCGAGCTGAGCCTCAGGGACCGCAGCAATCTGATTCTGCTCGACCGCACGCTACACGAGATGTGGGGTCTCGGGCACAACGTGATGCTGAACTGGTCACCGATCGACGGCGGCATCCGCGTCATGATCGTCCCGCACTATGCGTTCGCAACGTACGCGAACGGTGAATCCGGCAGCGGCGGTGCAGAGAGCTTTCTGCAGACTTTGCTCTCCGGGCGGCGGCAGGTCCAGAATTCACAGCTCGACAAGATTTCCCGCCTGCTGTCGATCGAACCCACGTTCGTTCCGATCAAGGCAACTGCGATAGACGTTCTCGCACAGGACATCATCGAACGCCTGATCCGACGCTACAGCATCAGCTATACGGCGAACAGGGCGGTTGCTCTCTTCGACATCGTCGGCTTCAGCCTGCTCAGCCCGATCGAGCAAATGCTGCAGATCAACAGCCTCGCTTACTCGCTCAATTCGGCCCAGAGCAAGCTGAGCCGCAAGAAGATCGACGTCGACTTCGCCCGCACGACGACCGGTGACGGTTTCTATGTCTGGAACAGGGATCTGACGCTCGACGCGAGCGTCAACCTGTTTCATCTGATGCACCTGGCGCTCGCCGACAACGCCATTGCACGCTCCAAGGCCGTAGGCAATGCCGCGCCCAGATTGCGTGCCTGCTTCAACATCGGCGGCTGCTACGAGTTTCATCAGCCGGAAGGACTGAAACCGACGCTCTACAGTTACATCGTGGGTGACGTTACGATCGAACTCGCGAGAATGATCGAACGCGCCCTGCCGGACCAGATCATGGTCGGCGACTTTCGCGCTGAAATGCCGTTCCTCGACAAAGACACACCCCGCGTCGTCACGCTCGATTCGATCGATTTCGTCGCCCGGGCCGCCACACACGTGGCACAACTTCGCGGCCTGTTGCTGTCGGGCGACCGCGTGGAATTCATCCGCTGCTATCTGACCGGCGCGAAACTGAGCGACGGCGCCTTTACCGTTCGCCGCCTGCTCGTCAAGGACAAGCACGGCATGGTTCGGACGGTGTTCAACACAAAGGCGAACATTTACCGTCGCAACGCGTCGCCGTTGCTGCTCGGCATCGAGGATCGCCGCATCGTGTCGGAAATGCCGGCCGCAGACTCGAGCGAGCACATCGTGCCGCGTAAGACGGGTCAATCCTCGTCCTGAGACGAGTCACGATCTGAATTCACCGAGATGGTCGGGGCGACTGGATTCGAACCAGCGACCTCTTGCGCCCCATGCAAGTGCGCTACCAGGCTGCGCCACGCCCCGACAGGTGAAGTGTAGCCGAAAAGCCCGGTCGCGCGGCGTGGCGCCCGGTCCCGCCGAGGCTGGTCAGAGCAGCTGCGAGGTGGAAGACAACCGCCGATCAGCGGCGGAGCAGCTTCAGAATATCCTCGAGCTCGGTACGAACCTGGCGGATGATCTGCTGGCTCTGGCTCACGTCGGAACGTGCTTCATCGCCCGTCAGTTTCTGCCTGGCGCCGCCGATCGTGAAACCTTCCTCGTAGAGCAGGCTGCGGATCTGCCGGATGATCAGGACGTCCTGCCGCTGGTAGTAGCGCCGATTCCCGCGCCGCTTAACCGGCTTGAGCTGCGGGAACTCCTGCTCCCAGTAGCGCAGCACGTGCGGCTTCACGGCACAAAGCTCGCTCACTTCACCGATGGTGAAGTAGCGCTTGCCGGGGATCGGCGGCAGTACGTCGTTATTTCCCGGTTCCAGCATAAGCCTCTACTCGGGATTTGAGTTTCTGGCCCGGTCGAAAGGTCACGACGCGGCGAGCGGTGATCGGAATCTCCTCGCCTGTCTTCGGATTTCGTCCGGGTCTCTGATTCTTGTCACGCAGATCGAAGTTTCCGAAACCGGAAAGCTTGACCTGCTCTCCGCCCGCCAGCGCCGACCGCAGTTCTTCGAACAGCGAATCGACAAGCTCGCGCGCTTCTCGCTTATTCAACCCCAATTCGTCGAACAGCGACTCCGCCATGTCCGCTTTGGTAAGTGCCATGAATCGGTCTTATTGTTTTTGTTTAAGTTCTTATTGTCGCCCCGAGTTCCCGCTCCAGCCGCACGGTGGCGGCGGCGAGCATCTCGTCGGCGTCGGCATCGGTAAGGGTGCGCGAAGCGTCCTGCAAAATCAAGCCTAGACCTACGCTCTTTCGCCCGGAATCCAATGTCTTACCGCGATATTCGTCGAAAATGATCGTCCGGGCGAGGCGCTCCCCGAGCTCACGTTCCACGACTTCTGTCAACTCGGCTGCGTCGATCGAGTCGTCGACGACAACCGCGAGGTCTCGGCGGACGTGCGGAAACTTCGGGAAACCTTTGAAGCTCGCAATGCCCGCATCGAAGGCCGGCGAGGCACGAAGCTCGAACAGCACCGTCCCTTCGCCAAGATCGTATTCGCGAGCGAGCTCCGGATGCAGGTGACCCAGGAATCCGGCACCGGCACCACCGATGACGAGCTCGGTTGCCGTTGCCGGGCCGAGCGCCGGATGCGCCTGCGGGCGCCATGAAACAACGCCGTCCGATCCGGCCGCGGCAAGAATGGCTTCGACATCAGACTTAATGTCGTAGAAGTCCGCAGTTCGCTCGTTCCCGTCCCAGTGCTCCGGCGTCAGCGGACCTGCGACGATTCCGGCAACGACAAGAGCTTCCGTTGCCTCATCGGTTCCCGCGAAGACGGTGCCAATCTCGAACAGCCGGCAGCGACCGCGCTGACGACTCAGATTCTGCTGCGCGGCCCGCAGCAGCCCCGGCCAGAGCGACGGACGCATCACGCTCAGCTCTCGTGAGATGGGGTTCGCCAGCGAAACGGCCGGGCCGGGCGCCTGCAGTCCCGAAGCCGCGGCGGCTGCTCCCGGCTCGACGAAGCTGTAAGTAATGACCTCGTCGTAACCGCGTGCGATCAACAGGTCGGCGACTTCGTCCGCCTCGATCCGGCTCTCCGGTGCGGCGCCGAGCCGGACGGCCGCCATGCCGGGTACCGCCACGATCGAGTCGTAACCCAGCATACGGCCGACTTCCTCGATGAGATCCTCTTCGATTTCGATGTCGAAACGGTAGGACGGGGGAACGACGTTCCAGCCGCCCTCCTCCGGACTCAGCTGCATGCCCAGATTCGTCAGCCAGCTCTCGATGTCGGATGCGCCGACGTCGGCGCCGAGCACGCGCTCGACGCGCGCATGCCTCAAGCGGACCGAACCCCTGTCCGGCAGATTGTCGTTGCTCTCGGTTACCGCGACCGGACCTGCCGACCCACCGGCGATAGCTGTCAACAGCTCGGTGGCGCGCTCAAGCGCCCTGACCTGCCCGGAAGGATCGACGCCGCGCTCGAAACGGAGCGACGCATCTGTATGTAAGCCGAAACGCCGCGCCCTGCCCTGGATCGCGCGCTGCGCGAAGAAGGCGGACTCGAGAATCACGTCGACGGACTTTTCGTCGATTGCCGTGGACAGGCCGCCCATGATGCCTGCGAGCCCGACCGGGCCGGAGTCGTCGGCGATGACCAGGACGTCGTCCGCGAGATCGACGTTCGCCCCGTCGAGCAACGTGACCTTCTCACCGGCAGCCGCGCGCCGCGCCCGCAGCGTGCCGGTCACGCGCGTTTCATCGTACGCGTGCAGCGGCTGGCCGAGTTCCCACATGACGTAGTTGGTCACGTCGACGACGGGACTGATGGAACGCATTCCCGCTCGCCGCAGACGCTCCCTGATCCAGTCGGGCGTGCGCGCGTCCGGGTCTATTCCGCGAACGATCCGGGTCGCGAAGCGCGGACAGTCTTCGGGCGCTTCCAGGCGCGGCTCGTGCACGTCATCGATGACGGCGCCGACCGCGCCCGCGGTCGGCCCGATGACCTCACCGTCACGCCTTGCCGCGAGCTCTCGCGCCACGCCGATCACGCTGAAGCAGTCGCCGCGATTCGGGGTCAGGTCGATATCGACGACATGGTCCGGCAGGCGCAAGTGCTTCTCGAGTGGCTCGCCGACCGCTGCGTCGCCATCGAGGATCAGCAGACCATCCACGTCGTCGTTGAGTCCGAGCTCGCGGCCCGAGCAGAGCATGCCGTTAGACGCGACACCACGGATCTTGGCGGCCCTGATCTTCTGTCCGCCCGGCAATCTGACACCGACCGGCGCGAGCGGCACCTTGACGCCGTCGCGAACGTTCGGCGCCCCGCAGACGATCTCGAGCTCGCTGGTGCCATCGAATACGGCACACAGCGAAAGTCGGTCGGCGTCCGGGTGCGGGCGCACGCCCCTGACCTCGGCAACGACGATACCCTCGAGGGAGGACGCCGCAGGTGCAACGCCATCCACCTCGAGCCCGGCGATCGTCAACTCGTCCGCCAGCACATCGGCGGAGCTCTCAAATTCGACCCACTCGCGCAGCCATTCCAGGTTGATCTTCATCGGCGCTACCGGAATTGCTCGAGGAAACGCAGATCGTTCTCGAAGAACGCGCGCAGGTCGTCGACGCCGTAGCGCAGCATCGCCAGGCGCTCCACGCCCATGCCGAACGCATAGCCGGTAAAACGCTCCGGATCGACGCCGGCGTTCTCGAGCACTCGCGGGTGAACCATGCCGCAGCCGAGGATCTCGAGCCAGCGCCCCGACTCACTCCGGACATCGACCTCGGCGGACGGCTCGGTGAACGGAAAGTACGACGGCCGAAATCGCAGCTCGACCTCCCGATCGAAGAAGCGCGATACGAATTCGAAGAGCACGGCCTTCAGGTTGGCAAAGCTCACACCCTCGTCGACCACCAGGCCCTCAACCTGCGTGAACATCGGCGTGTGGGTCTGGTCGGAATCGCAGCGATAGACCCTTCCCGGGGCAATCAGGCGAATCGGCGCACCATTGGCAGCAAGCGCGCGGATCTGGACGGGTGACGTGTGCGTCCGCAGCAACTTGCCGGACTCCATATAAAAAGTATCGTGCATTGCCCGCGCCGGATGGTCGTCCGGGATGTTGAGGGCGCTGAAGTTGTGGTACTCGTCCTCGATTTCCGGGCCCGTGTGCACATCAAAGCCCGCATGGGAAAAGATTCTGACGATGCGCCGCATCGATCGGGTGACCGGATGAAGATGGCCGCGAACCTGGCCTCTGCCCGGCAACGTCGGATCGATACGATCGGCGCCGAGCGCGACTTCCATCTCGACCGCTTCGAGAGCGGCTTTGCGCTCATCTATGACCGTTGTCAGAGCGCGTTTTGCGGCATTGATTTCCTGCCCGGCAGCAGGCCGTTCCTCGGCCGGCAGCTGACCGAGGGTTTTCAGGCGTGCGGTGAAAAGGCCTTTCTTACCGAGATATCTGACGCGAACGGCATCCAGCTCGCGCAGGTCAGCGGCGGATCGCGCTGCGGTTTCGGCCTCCTCACGCAGCTGAGCAACCTGGCTCATCGACTGCGCTCCGATCGGACGGTATCAGGAGGGGGCAGGCAACGCGGCTTTGGCCGCTTCGGCGATCGCCGTAAAACCTTCCTGGTCGTGCATCGCGATGTCGGCAAGCACCTTGCGATCGACCTCGATGCCCGCCAGCTTCAGGCCATTCATCAGGCGACTGTAGGACAGGCCGTTCTGACGGGCAGCGGCATTGATACGTGCGATCCACAGCGCCCGAAACTGCCGCTTGCGCTGGCGGCGATCGCGGTAGGCATACTGCCCCGCCTTGATGACGGCCTGCTTCGCCACCTTGAAGACCTTGCGTCTTGCACCGTAGTAGCCCTTGGCCTTGCCGAGAACCTTGCGATGTCGGGCGCGCCCGGTGACGCCGCTCTTGACTCGAGACATGGTGGTTTCCTCAGCTGTACGGCAGCATCTTGCGGACCGCCTTCACGTCCTGCTCGGCGACCTGTTGCGTCGTGCCGAGCTGGCGTTTCCGCTTAGAGCTCTTCTTGGTCAGGATATGGCGCAGATGGGATTGTCGGCGTTTGAAGCCCCCATTGGCCTTCGCACGGAACCGCTTCGCGGCCCCACGATTGGACTTCATCTTCGGCATTTCACTCTCCTCGAAAGTTCGGCCCGGCCAGGTACTGCCATCCCCTGTCAGGCGGTCCCGCCGCACCCTTCGGGTAGCGCGGAACGCTTCTTTGCTGAATCGCCGACTGCCCGCTGACGGACCGCTAGCGTTTTTTCGGTGCCAACACCATCACCATCTGGCGGCCTTCGAGCTGCGGGAACTGCTCGACCGAGCCGATCTCGGCAAGGTCGGCCTGGACCCGCTTCAGCAGCTCGAGCCCGAGCTCCTGATGCGCCATCTCGCGGCCCCGAAAACGGAGCGTCACTTTGGTCTTGTCACCGGCCGTCAGGAAGCGAACCAGATTGCGGAGTTTGACCTGATAGTCGCCCTCTTCGGTCCCCGGTCTGAATTTCACTTCCTTGACCTGGATCTGCTTTTGCTTGCGCCGTGCCGATTGCGCTTTCTTGTTCTGCTCGAACACGAACTTACCGAAGTCCATGATCCGGCAGACAGGCGGATCCGAATTTGGCGAAACTTCAACGAGATCGAGGCCGAGATCCGAGGCGCTGGTGCGCGCTTCGTCGATCGGCAGTATGCCGATCTGCTCTCCGTTCGCGCCGATGACGCGCACGCGAGTTGCCGTTATCTCGTCGTTACGCCGAGCACGTTTCGACTGACTGATTACACACCCCTCAAACGAATGTCACGAAAATGCTTCAAAGTCCGTCGCTCACAGCCCGAAGCAACCGTGGATTGTACGGCGGCGGTCGCGGCCGTACAACAGAAAATCGGGTCCGGACGGACGCCCGGACCCGCTGAATTGGTAGGCGCGATTGGGATTGAACCAACGACCCCCACGATGTCAACGTGGTGCTCTACCACTGAGCTACGCGCCTGGCGAGGCGCAACTCTACCCATTTCCGGCCCCCGGACTCAATAGTCTGTCACCCATTACGGGGACTGAACGCGCACGCCGCGCTCGCGGCTCGTCCGGAGAGCGCGGCTTCGGTCGCCCCCTCAGTGGCCGTGTTCGGCGGCACACAAGCCTGCGGAGCTACCGGACACCTTACCGAGCCGCCCGACGCCCCAGGGCTTGAGCGACACGCGAAACGTCTGACGGAACCACCCGACGCGGCCCGACCAGGCGTCTATTGTGTGATGTGGTCGCGCAGCACGTCCTCATAGCGCTGATAGAGCGCATAGTTGTGCGCCACGGTGTCGTTGATGTCCTGCTGCAGCCAGGCCGTACGGAGCTGCTGCTTGACCCACTGATGCTCGGCCCAGTTGCCGCCCGACGTCTTGACGATCTCCATCTCGGCCGTCGCAAGCGCCGACAGTCCGCCGATGCTGCTGACAGCCGCGCCGATGTCGCTCAGCGACGGCCGCTCGCTCTGCTCGGCGCGCTCGGACAGCTCGTTGAGCCGTGCCTCCTGCTCTCGGACGACTTCCGTATAACGCTCCATGACCCGGGCGAACTCCTGTACCTGCGCCTCCTCGAGCTCGCCGTCGCCAGGCGGGTCGTAGCGGTCTTCCTGAGCTGCCGCGACAATCTCGGCGCGCTGGGCGAAGCCACCGAAGATTCCGCCCGCACCCGCGGTCGATCCCTCCTCACTGCTCGTGACGCCGCCGAAAGGTGAATCCTGCATCGCGATCTGATCGCGAGCGAATACGGCCGAGAGGATTATTCCGATGACTGCCATGACGACGATCGACAGAATGTAGTGCACGGCACGCTTGCCGTTCGGCACCTGAAGATAGAGTGGAATGATGCGCCACAGCAGCACCAGCGCATAGATCGAAAGAACGATCGACACCAGCCAGCCGATCCACGGCAGGCTCGACAGCGCCTGGCCGACATAGGCCGGCACCGCAATCAGACTGATCGCCGCGAAACCGAGCGCGAAATCGTTCTTGCCGCCGAAAGCCCCGGCGAGAGTGCTGAGCACGAACGCGGAAATCGTCAGGCCGGCAAGCGCGAGCACGATGCCGCCGAGCGTCGACAGCAGCGTGGGCCTCAGCCCGAAAACCGCGCCGCCGCCGGTCACGAGCCCGATCAGGTAAGCGATGAGCAGTGCGGCGATGACGACCGGGACCGTCAGCAGCATTGCCGTTCGGCGCCAGTCGCCGGCCTGCGGCAGATAGGCGCGCCACGTAGCGTCGGCGTCGGTCAGCGCTCCGGTCGCGAGCCGCATCGTGCGTTGTGGATCGAACATCGTCAGTCTCCCCTGTTCTTGTTTGGCTTTCGCCTCATTCTGCGTCGCCCGCGCTCCAGTGTCTCCCTACGGCCATAGGCCCGGGCACGCAGTCAAGAGCTTACCGCCGCTTCAGTTCGCCGGTAGCTCCAGCAAGCGCTCGCGCAGCGCGCGGATCTCATCGCGCAGGCGCGCCGCTTCCTCGAACTCGAGCTCGCGAGCATGCAGATGCATCCGCTTCTCGAGCTGCTCGATGTCTGTCGCCAGTTCCTCCGGGGTGCGCGGCACGGCCGGTTCCTTTGTGCCGCGGCGCCGTCTGCCGTGTGCGGGGAACCGCCCCGTGGCACGCGCGCCTTCCATGATGTCCTGTATGCCCTTCACGACCGACTTCGGCTCGATGCCGTGTTCCTCGTTGAAGGCCACCTGCCGCGCCCGCCGCCGGTCGGTCTCGGCCATTGCCCGGCGCATGGAATCGGTGATCTTGTCGGCGTACAGGATCGACTTGCCCCGGACGTTGCGCGCCGCCCGCCCGATCGTCTGGATCAGCGAGCCCTCGGAACGCAGAAAACCCTCCTTGTCCGCATCGAAGATCGCAACCAGCGACACCTCCGGCATATCGAGCCCTTCCCGCAGCAGATTGATGCCGACGAGCACATCAAACTGCCCGAGTCGCAGATCACGAATGATCTCGGTACGCTCGACCGTCTCGATATCGGAATGCAGATAACGTACGCGAACGCCGTTGTCCGCCAGGTAGTCGGTCAGGTCTTCGGCCATGCGCTTGGTCAGCGTCGTGATCAGGACCCGCTCGTCGGATGCCACGCGCGCCGCTATCTCCGACAACACGTCATCGACCTGCGACCCTGCCGGCCGCACTTCGACCTCGGGATCGACGAGCCCGGTCGGCCTGACCAGTTGCTCGACAACCTGCGACGAGCGTTCACCCTCGTACGGTCCGGGAGTCGCGGAAACGAAAATCATCTGCGGCGCGACGGTCTCGAACTCATCGAAGCGCAGCGGCCGGTTGTCGAGCGCCGACGGCAGCCGAAACCCGAACTCCACCAGCGTTTCCTTTCGCGACCGGTCGCCGCGATACATGCCACCGAGCTGCGGCACCGTTACGTGGCTTTCGTCGACGAACAGCAGCGAATCCTTCGGCAGGTAATCGAACAGACACGGCGGCGGCTCGCCCGCCTTCCGGCCGGACAAGTAGCGCGAATAGTTCTCGATGCCGGTGCAGTAACCGACTTCCAGAATCATCTCCATGTCGAACCGGGTCCGCTGCTCGAGCCGCTGCGCTTCGACCAGCTTGTTCTGCCCGCGCAGCTCGCTGAGCCGCTCGCGCAGCTCGTCGCGAATCTGATCGACCGCTGCGAGCAGGGTTTCCCGCGGAGTTACATAGTGCGTCTTCGGATAAATCGTCACCCGCGGTGATCGGTAGGTAATCTCGCCGGTGAGCGGGTCGAAGTAGCCGATCGATTCGATCTCGTCGTCGAAGAGCTCAATGCGGACCGCATCCCGCTCAGAGTCGGCCGGAAAGATATCGATGATGTCACCGCGCACCCGAAACGTTCCGCGCGCGAGGTCCAGCGGATTACGCGTGTACTGCAATTCGGCCAGCCGCCGAAGCAGGTCTCGCTGGTTGATACGCTCGCCACGGACGAGATGCAGCACCATTCCGTGATAGGCGCGTGGATCGCCGAGGCCGTAGATCGCCGACACGGTCGCAACGATGATCGCGTCGCGGCGCTCGAGCAGCGCCTTGGTCGCCGACAATCGCATCTGCTCGATGTGATTGTTGATCGAGGCATCCTTCTCGATATAGGTGTCGGTCGTCGGCAGATAGGCTTCCGGCTGGTAGTAGTCGTAGTAGGAAACGAAGTATTCGACGGCATTGCGCGGGAAAAACTCGCGCATCTCGCCGTAGAGCTGTGCGGCCAGCGTCTTGTTGTGGGCCAGAATCATCGCCGGGCGCCCGACCCGGTCGATGATGTTCGCCATCGTGAACGTCTTGCCCGATCCGGTCACTCCGAGCAATGTCTGATGCGCAAGACCGTCGTCGAGACCGGTGACCAGGCTCTCGATTGCACCCGGCTGATCGCCGCCCGGCGCATAGTCCGACGTGAGCTCGAACGGCCGATCGAACGCCTCCCGCGCCTCAGCCATATCGATCCCGCCGCTTGGCCGGACTGCGTCGCAGCCTTAAGATATGTTCCCGATCGACGGACTTCAGAGCCACTGCCTTGACCATCCAGTTGGCGCGCCGCTTGCAGCGCGTGCGCCCCTCTGCAACGGTTTCCATCACCGACAAGGCGAGCCGGCTGCAGGCCGAGGGGCGTGACATCATCCGCCTCAGCGTGGGCGAGCCGGACTTCGATACGCCCGAGCATATCAGGCAGGCGGCCATCGATGCGATTGCGGCCGGGGACACGAAGTACACACCGCTCGCCGGCACGCCGGCATTGAGGGCGGCGATCTGCCGAAAACTCTCGACAGATAATGGCCTCCACTACGAAGCCGAACAGATACTGGTCTCGAACGGCGCAAAGCAGTCCTGCTTCAATTTGTGCCAAACGCTGCTCGAACCGGGCGATGAGGTCATTGTTCCCGCACCGTTCTGGGTCTCCTATCCCGACATGGTCCGGTTGTCGGGTGCCGAGCCGGTCTTCGTTCACGCCGGTCTCGCGGACCGCTTCCTGATTCAGCCCGAACAGTTGGCGGCTGCGATCACCCCGGCAACGCGAATGCTGATTCTGAACAGCCCGAGCAATCCCACCGGTAGCGCCTATACCGCGGACGAGTTGCAGGCGCTCGGCGAAGTGTTGATAGAGCACCCACGAATCGTCGTGCTGGCCGATGAGATCTATGAGCGCATCTATTGGGGCGACTCGCCTTTGTCGAGCTTCGCCGCAGCCTGTCCATCGTTGGCCGCGCGCACCGTCACGGTCAACGGCATGTCGAAAGGCTACGCGATGAGCGGCTGGCGCATCGGTTACGCAGCAGGACCCGCGGCTGTCATCCGCGCGATGACCGTCATCCAGGGCCAGAGCACGACGAGTGCATCGTCGGTCGGCCAGGCCGCTGCGCTTGCAGCGCTCGAAGGCGATCAGACGACCATCGATCGCATGAACGCGGTTTTTCGGGAGCGGCACGCGCGCGTCCTCGAGGGGCTCGAGCGAATCAACGGACTGAAGTGTGCGCCGGGCGGCGGTGCGTTCTATCTTTTTCCGGACATCGGCGAGATCATTGCGCGCAAGGGCCTCGACGACGACGTCCGGTTCTGCGAAGCGCTGCTCGAAGCCGAAGGCCTGGCGCTGGTGCCGGGGTCGGCTTTCGGCACCCCCGGTCACGTGCGAATTTCGTTCGCGGCCGACACGGCAACGCTCGATGCGGCGCTCGAACGGCTGGCGCGTTTCGCGGCCGACAGCTAAATCGAGGTAGTACCTTAGGAATATCCTTTAAGCATATGAAAGATAGATTGATTCCTGTCGATTCATCTTGACTTGCCAATATCGATCTTTCAGAATGCGCGGGCTCAAAAATTCGGTTCCCCGGTAGCTCAGTTGGTAGAGCGGTTGACTGTTAATCAATTGGTCGCTGGTTCGAGTCCGGCCCGGGGAGCCAACTCATCCGAGAGCGCTCTTCATCATTCTCTGGCCCCCGCTCTGGCCGCCGCCTCGGCCCGCTGAACCCCCTCGAAATCTGCGCACTTGCCGCCGAGAGCGCACTTCGGCACCGGCTACTCGCTCAGAAACTGTCGCGCATTGTCCTTGTCGCAGGCGACCGGCGCGAACGCGAGGTCCGGGCGAAAGGCCCACTCTGCATCACCGGACAATGTTCTGTTCAGGTAGTCAGGGTCGCTGAGCTCGAACTGATAGGTCAGCTTCGTACCGTCATCAGCCAACCGGAAGCGCTCGATCAGATGCTTGCCCTCGCTCGACGGCACGCGCCCAGCGATACCGAGGCGATGCGGGCTGAATCCGAGCGTCTCGACGACGAGCACGTCGTCTTCCCAATGGCCGATGGAATGACCCTGCAGCGACGGCGAGTCGCCGATACTTGGCGCGGCGCCGGTCATACGGATCTCTCGCTCAACCGGCCCGTACTCGCTGCGAATGAAGCTGCGCTCCGTTCCAAGCTCGATCTGCTGCACACCCGGATACAGCATGATCCACGGCGCGGTCCGGTTGGTGCATTGTGCTTCCGTGAGCATCGTCGCTTCGTCGTAATCGGCGGCCGCCTCGAATGCAGCCGAGGTCAGGGCCGAGCCGTTGCGGGGGTTGAATATCAGGCGCGTCACATCCGCTTCGGTCGTCAACGGGACCCAGATACCGTTCAGACTGTTGGCTCTCCGGCTACTCGCCGGGCTCGCTCCGGCCGGTGCGATGCCCGGGACGTCGGCAACGACCGCCGTCGCGCGAGCTTCTCCGATTGCCCGCGCCTCGCCTGTCGCGGACATCGCCATTGCGCTGCCGCCGTCGATCCCCATCAGCAGAACACCTTTGGCTGCGGTTCTGTGCTGATCCCGCGCCGGATTGGCAATCACGACGACGCGGTCCCCGGCGGCGAGCGTCTCCGCCGACCACCCGAACCGACGCATGTGCGCCGGCGAACTCGCCTCGATGAGCCATACGTCAGCCTGCGCCGAGGGCACACCGGTTTCCAGATGCACATAGACATGCGGGTTCGCCCACTCGTAGCGTGTGACGGTGCCCTCGAGCCTCACTTCTTCGCTCGCGTCGTACAGCGCCTGGCTGTGGTGAGCAAACCCGGCAGCGGGGCACAGCGAAAGGCAGGCGAGCAGCAGTGGTTTCGGGTGATTCATCGGAACACCGCAATGTCGAGCACGTTCAGCGACCCGGCGATGTGCGATGCTACGCGCGGGGCCGGATTTCCGGTCGACTCTACAGGCCCGGCGCCGGCCGCGATGCGACGGGCGTCACTGCTGCCAGCTACAGAGTTGCACCGCCGGAACTGAGAGGTTCGTGGGCCGCGGCCCTGCCGGACCGGCAGGCTCTCGGCTTACCGGCTTACCGGGTTACCGGGTTACCGGGTCGACGGGTGATCTGGTTATGAAGTTGTCCGGTTATCCGTTTGTCCGGTTGTCGCCAGGCAGGCTATAGCGCGCTGCCACCCGCGCCGACCGTGTCGGTAACGAAATCGAGCACCGGCCCCGACAGCGCCTTGTCGCTCGTGCCGACGGCATAGGTTTCCGAGATGTGTGAATGGCCGAGCAGGTGCAGGTAGCGCACCGGTTTGCCGGCTTCATGGCGCGCATCGACGAGCAGGCGCGCCTGGCTGCGAAAGTTCTCGGGGTCGAGCTCCGCATCGTTGACCAGTAGCGGCACATCGGCTGCCGCCAGCGCCGCCAGCGACGACCGCTCGGCATAGAGCGCAACGTCGTCGCCGTAGTAGGCCTGCCAGGCCGATACCTCGTCGCCAAGCTGATAGAAACCGGATGTCAGAATCGCGCCGGCAACGTTCGCCGGCCGCCGGCGTCGCGCACGATCGGCGAGATAGTTACCGACATGTGCGGCGCCGGCCGAATGGCCCCACAGAAACACCTTGTCGGAATCACCGCCGTAATCCGAGATGTTCGCCTGCAGCCACGCGACGACCGCGGTCAGGTCTTCAATGCCACTCGGCCACTGGAAGTCCGGTGCGAGACGATAGTTGATGTTGACGCCCACCATGCCCTGCGCCGCGGCCCAGTGCATGACATTGTCATAGAACGGCAGTCCTTCGAGCTGCTTGGCGCCGCGGACGAACCCGCCGCCGTGCACGAATACGATCACGGGCCGATCAGCCCGCGCGCCGAGCTCGTCTTGCGAACCGACTGCGCCGAAGACGTCCAGCACATTCCGGTCGTGCGATCCGTAAGCGAGATCGCGTCGTATTTCCCTATGGTCCGACGATGCCAACTGCTGCAGGGGCGCATAAATAGCCGCCGTGCCGGCCGGCTCGATGCGCGCACCGATCTCCCGAAGCTTCCCGGCCGTCTCCATCGACATTGCGTCCGTGGATCCGGGTGTTGCGCTCATCGACCCTCCCGTTGCGGCCATCATGTCGCCCGTCGACTCACCCGTCGACGGGCCGTCCCGTCACCGGATTCCAGTAGTGGTACGGGGGAATGTGCGCGCGGCGATGCCCGCAGTGCGACGGCAACCGCAATCGTCGCCGCTGCGCGACGCACGCCAGCTCTGTGCTGCAATGACCGGCGCACGCCGGGCACTTGCCGACACAAGCCGGTTACGGGTGAGTCGATGCTCGAATCGTCGCTTACCATCTGCGCCCGCGCGTCTGCCGCCGCGCATCGGAGTCTGCCGCATTTTCCCGGACCGCCACAAGTAGCGACCCCAGCGAGCCGCTCCCGACACGCGCAGCCCCGGTCACCTGTCAACCCGGGCACGGCCCGGCGGAGGCTAGTGTCCCGAAATCCAGGACACCACCGGGCAGCGATAGGACTCCGCTTGCCGGGCCCGCGCGTGTAACATGGGCGCCTGCAACTCGCATGCAATCAGGTGAAACAAGAATGAAACGCGAACATTCCCGGCGTCTCGACTCGAGACTCAGCCATGCCGTAGCCGTCACCGCGGCCGTCCTCATCGGCAGCGCTGCTCTGGCGCAGCCGCCAGGCCCGCCTGGAGAGACCTTCGAGGTCGTCACCGTCGTCGACGGGCTCCGCAACCCGTGGGGCATGTCCTGGCTGCCGAATGGCGACATGCTCGTCACCGAACGCGGTGGCACGCTGCGTATCGTGCGCGACGGCGAACTGCTCCCCGATCCCGTCTCCGGCGTGCCCGAAGTGCGGGCTCTGAGCCAGGGCGGGCTCCACGACGTCGTGCCACACCCGGACTTTGCCAGCAACCAGATGCTCTTCATCAGCTACGCAAAGGCCGATGGCGACATGGGCACGACGGCGTTGAGCACGGCAAGATTGGTCGATGACGCCCTCGTCGATGTCGAGGAAATCTTCGAGGCGAAAGCCTGGAATGACCGCCCGGGCCACTTCGGCGCGCGCATTGCGATTTCCGACGACGGCTATCTGTTCATGTCCGTCGGCGACCGGATGGCCGGCCTCGGCGGGCCGACCGGCTTCATGGCAGACGTCGAGAATCATCCGGCGCAGGATCTGACCAATCACCAGGGAACGATCATCCGTCTGAATCTCGACGGCAGTGTGCCGGACGACAATCCGTTCGTCGGCCGCGACGACGCTCTGCCGGAAATCTGGAGCTACGGCCATCGTCACCCGCAGGGCCTCGCCTTCCATCCGCAGACCGGTGAGCTGTGGTCGAACGAGCATGGCCCGCAGGGCGGTGACGAGCTGAACGTCATCAAGCGCGGGGCCAATTACGGCTGGCCCGTCATCGGCTACGGCGCCAATTACACGCTCGGCACGGAACTGCATCGCGGCCGTGAGCAGGAGGGTATGGAACAGCCAGCGGCATTCTGGGTCCCATCGATCGGTATCTCGGGCCTCGCCATCTACAACGGCGATCAGTTCCCGAACTGGCAGGGCAATGCCTTCGTCGGCGGCCTGTCCGGCAACTATCGGCGCCTGGTTCGTCTCTCACTCAATGGCGAGACCGTCACGAGCCGCGAGCCGCTTCTCGTCGGCGATTACCGCATTCGTGACGTCCGCGAGGGCCCCGACGGCTACCTGTATCTGGCGGTCGATAATATTTTCGGCCAGCCAACGCCGATCGTGAGGCTGGAGCCGACCGAGTCCGAAGAGTAGTCATCCGAAGCGATGGGAGCCTGCGTGGGCTGCCAGACTGAAATGTCAATGTCGACGAGCTGGCCGCGATAGCGGCCAGCTTTTTTTTCAGCCGCATTCCTTTGCTACGCCGCCCTCTTTTCTCTCAACCGCCGGCTTTTCTCTCGGCCGCCTGCTTTTCCGTCGGCCGCGTGCTTTTCCGTCGTCAGCGCCGTCGCCCACTCCCTGTATTGCCAAGCTCGTCGATCATGCCGGTTAGTCTGCGCACGTTGTCGTAGTGATCGACGATGATCAGCTGATCGCCGATCGCACTGAGGTGACCATAGGCCGGCACCAGCGGCCGCAGGATCGGCACGAACTCGGCCGCATCGGGCCCGACGTCGATCATGCGGCTCACAACGGCGGCATCCGGAATCGACGGATCGTCCTCGGGCACGTTCGGCACTGCAAGACTTCGCATGATCGTAGACGGAACGACCATGTAGCCCTCCGGCGTCGGAACGGCGACGAAGGCATGGACCCGCAGGATCGTGAGCAGACTGCCGAGATTCAAATCGTCGAACGCCGTTCCGAGCACCGTCACCTGAGCCCTGACGCGGGGGTCTACGAAGAAGCGTATCGATTCCCGATCGGCGACATCGGCGATCAGCAGCCGGATGTCGGTTCGCGGTATGCCGTCATCCGGGTCGCGCACGTTCTGGCCGGCACCTTCCGGGAGCGGCAGTTGGAGTGGCCGGGAAGGAGGGTTGGACGGTCCCGGCAGCGCCGGCGGGTTGCGGTCCGCGCCGGGTGGCTGGGCAAAGCCGGCCGCCGCGTGAAACAAGAGCAGGATGGTGACGGGCGAGAGGCGGCGGCAATTCGGCATGACTCACTCCTGTGCGGCTCAGGGTCTGTAGCCTGTAACGCACAGCGTAGCTCGTTGCGGCATGCGAGCGCCTTAACGCGGCATTACGATCGGTTATACGAAATCGCACGCTGGCGAGCGACGCACGCTGGATGCGCACGTTGTCAGTTCGGGTTGCCGATATCGCCGATTGGCAGGATCACATTGTTCTCTTCGGCATAGGCTTCCCAGCGTTCGACCAGATCAGCCAGACGTTCCGGAAAACGGCTGGCGAGATCGTCGACTTCACGCGGATCCTCTGCGAGATTGAACAGCTGCCAGTCATCCGAGCCGTTCTTGCCATCGGACCACAACGCCTTCCAGTCGCCCTGCCGTACCGCCCGGTGACCAAAAAGCTCCCAACCGAAGACATGATCGTCCGGATAGACACTCTCGGTGCGGCCGGCGATGACCGGCACGAACGACCGTCCCGAGATAGGAATGACCTCTCGGCCCCGATAGGACGAACCGGGATGTGACGTGCCGGCCAACTCGAGAAACGTCGGCATCAGATCCTGGACCGTAACGATGCCCCGATTGAAGCTTCCCGGCGCCGCCATGCCTGGATAGCTGACGATGGCCGGAACGCGGATGCCGCCCTCGGTCAGATACGCCTTGAAGAGACGCAACGGCGTCGTGCTGACCTGCCCCCAGCCCGGCCCGACGAAAACATAGGAGTCGATGAGGCCCATATTGGCGTAACTGAGGTCGAAGTTCTGCGGGACCCAGGTGGCGTTGTCGAGCAGCGTCAGACGGTCGTGCCCTTCTGCACCGTTGTCCGACATGAAAACGACCACCGTGTTTTCGTACTGCCCCGTATCACGCAGATAGTCGAGCATGCGACCGATGTGAAAATCCATGTTCTCGACCATTGCGGCATAGATTTCCATCGCTCGGGCCGAATACGCCTGCTCGTCTTCGGCAAGCTCCTCCCACGGCGTCACCCGGGGCAGACGCGGCGCCGAGGGAACGCCGTCCGGGACCAGGCCGGATTCCCGTGCGGCCTCGAAGCGCCGATCCCGAAATACGTCATATCCCTCGTCGTAGCGGCCAGCGTAACGATCGATGTAGTCGGGCGGCGCCTGCAACGGCCAATGCACGGCCGTGAAAGCCAGTTGCGCATAGAAGGGCTCGCCGCCCGCTCTCCCCGACTCGATATAGTCGATCATCGTGTCGACATAGAACTCGGATGAGAAGAAATCTTCCGGGAGCGAATCGACCTCGACGCCGTCGTCGTAGTAGATCGTTCGCGGATAGATACTGACGAGCTTCGCCATGTCGTGGAAGTGACTGGCGCCGCCCTGCATCAGCGCGAACGATCGATCGAAGCCGCGCTCGTGCGGCCGCATGCCCTCGGCCGCCCCGATGTGCCATTTGCCCGCGAAGTAAGTGTGGTAGCCGGCATCGCCGAGCAAGGTTGGCAGCGTGACGACCGACTGGCTCAGGTAGCCCTCGAATCCGGGATGCCCGCGCTGATTGTCGGCCAGATGCTCGGCCATCGTCCCGAAGCCCGCCAGATGATTGTCGAGCCCGCTCAGCAGCATCGCCCGCGCCGGCGAACACGTGGGCGCAGAATAGAAGTTCGTGAAGCTGACTCCGCCCGCTGCCAGAGAGTCGAGCGATGGCGTGCTGATTTCACTGCCGAACGCACCGATATCGGTGTAGCCAAGATCATCCGCGATGATCAACAGAATATTGGGGCGCTCGGGCTGCGCTGCGGCCGGCAGGGCGGCAATCAGGCAGGTGAAGAAGAATATGGCGCGTAGCATGGTTACGAATGCGACTCCGGTGACTGCCGGATTAGACCGCAGCGGCGGGCCCACCTCAAGGCGGTGGGCTCGCGCATCGCGCTGAGCGCAGGACCCGTCAGCGCGCCCGACTAGCAGCCTGTTGAAAAAGTCTCTGGCGGATGCGAGAGCAATCATTGACTCAGACCTTCGCTCAAACCTTCGCCCAGCCCGGCGCGAGCTCGTTCGGCGAGCCATCGACTACGGCGCCGCTCCAGGCCTCGAGCCCGACAACTGTTGCCGCGGCGGTCTCGCGCAACCAGTCGATCGTCTGCCTGATTCCCCGTTCACCGACGCGTTCGGGCGGGCAGACGATGTAGTACTGAATCGGGGATCTGACTGCGATATCGAACGGGCAAACCAGCCGGCCGGCGCGCAGATCATCGGCCGCCAGCAGACTGCGCCCGAGCGCAACACCGCGCCCGAGCCCGGCCGCCTGGAGCTGAATGTTGTAGTCGTCGCTGAGCCGCTTGCCGCCCTGCTGGACCGGGGGCAAACCCGCCGCTTCGAGCCAATAGCTCCACAGATCCCAGTTTGGGTCCTCGGTAAAGAGAGAAAACCGCGCAAGGTCTTCGGGCCCTTTGAGTCTGCGGGCGACTTCCGGCACGCACACTGGAAACAGTGTCTCGGCAACGAGCAGTCGGGCGGTGACGCCAGCCCAGTGCCCGCGACCGAAGCGAACGGCAAGATCGACGTCGAGATCACGCGCGAAATCTGTGAGGTCGAACGACGGCGCCAGACGCATTGAAACCTCCGGATGCCGTCGCTCGAATTCCCCCAGACGCGGAACGAGCCAGCGGGCGATCAGCGACGGCACGGTCGTCAGCGTCACCGTCTGTGATGAGCGGTCGCCGAACAGCCGACTCGTACCGCGCCGGATCGCGGCCAGACTATCGCGGACGATTCGCGCGTATTCCTCGCCCGGCGGCGACAGGCTGAGCCGCGGCCCGTTGCGCACGAACAGCAGCGTGCCCAGCTGCTCTTCCAGCAGCTTGATCTGCCGGCTCACCGCGCTTTGGGTAATGCTCAACTCGTCGGCCGCTCGCGAGAAGCTCGCGTGCCGCGCCGCGGCCTCGAATACCCGCAGAGCGTTCAGCGATGGCAGGTCACGCGCCACGTGGGTCTTATATTCTCGTTAGTCATCATAGGATCGCAATATACCGTAATAGAGGTACTAATTCCCCACTACGATGCGTTTCATGAATAGTCCAAACGGAGACCAGTCATGCAATCGCACCGTCCTATAGACCGCCGCAATGCTCGCCTGGCGTTCCTGCCGCTCATCGCCCTGCTGCTGTCGGCCTGCGTGCCGTTGACGGTACCCGATGGACCCCGGACTGCCGCCTGTCCTGTCTGGCAGAAGCTGGTCTGCTATTCCGATCGCCCGACCCTGGCAAACACTCACGGGGCACCCGATGGCGCCTGCCGTTGCAGCCCGGTATTGATGTAGGTACGGAGACCGCGGGCGCGGTGTGGGGTGTGCCGGGCGAGGTGTGGGAGCCGGTGCGTAGGGCCGCGAGAATCGAAGCGCGCCCTGCTGAAAACCCGGTGGGCGCGGTCAGCGATCGGTCAGGGCAAGAACACGGATCGATGAGTGTCGAACGCCCCGGGCGGTCAGACGTCATCCGATCCATCGACGTAGACGAGACCCTCGGCGGCGAGACGCTCACGCATGTCATAGAGGTCGAGGCCCAGCACGCCGGCAGCGAGCTGCTCTCGCTTGCTCCCCTCGTTCGCCTCGCGGGCACGGGCGCCTTCGAGTGCAGCTTCCGCCTCATCCCGACGCACCACCACAACACCATCGTCGTCCGCAACGACCACATCCCCGGGGTTGACCAGCTCACCGGCGACGACAACCGGCACATTGACCGAACCGAGTGTCTCCTTGACGGTACCCTTCGCGGAGATCGCCTTGCTCCAGACCGGGAAGTTCATTTCCTGGAGGTCGCGCACATCCCGCACACCGGCGTCGATTACGAGGCCACGAGCACCGCGGGCCTGGAACGACGTCGCGAGCAGATCACCGAACATGCCGTCCGTATTGGGGGCGCTTAGCCCAACGACAACGATATCTCCGGGCTGAATCATCTCGCCGACGACGTGCATCATCCAGTTGTCTCCCGGATGAACGAGCGCAGTGACAGCACTGCCGGCGATTCGCGCGCCCGGATAGATCGGCCGCATATAGGGTTGCAGCAACCCGATTCGCCCCTGCGCCTCGTGAACCGTCGCAACACCAAGACGGCCGAGCTCGTCGATCGTCGCAGACTCTGCGCGCTTGATATTCCGGACGACGACATTCTTCACTGCAAGCTCTCCACCGGGGTTCGAATCGAGCTAACGCTTATACTAACGGCTCCGGCGAATCGCAAGACTACATGACCACACCGACGACCAGCACTCTGGAGGGCATCCTCGTCATCGACATGACGGAAGCGCTCGCCGGGCCGTACTGCAGCATGCTGCTTGGCGATCTCGGCGCCGAAGTCATCAAGGTGGAGCGTCCCGGCGCCGGTGATCAGGCGAGAGGTTGGGGGCCGCCATTTCTCGAGGGAGAGAGCGCCTACTTTCTATCCGTCAACAGAAACAAGCGCAGCATCGAGCTCGACATCAAAGACGAAGCCGATAACGCGCTGCTGCGAAGACTGACCACGCGCGCCGACGTCTTTCTGACGAACAACCCGCGCCTCGCCTCATTGCAACGCGCGGGACTCGATCCCGACACTCTGCGAGCCGACAACGACCGCCTGATCTATGTGGGCATCAGCGGCTACGGGCACGCCGGACCGAAGGCCAATCGCGGCGGTTACGACATCATCGCGCAGGGCGAGGCTGGACTGATGGCCCTGACCGGACCGGTCGACGGCGGCCCGAGCCGCTTTCCGACACCAATGGCCGACATTTCGGGCGGCGTGTATTCCACGATCGCCACGCTCAGTGCGCTCTACGGCCGGGACCGCACCCCGAGCGGAACGGGTCGCGGCAACTTTCTCGACGTATCTCTCGTCGACGCTCAGACGACCTGGCTTGCGAATCTCGCGGGCAGTTTCTTCGCTACCGGCGCCTGTCCCGAACGGCTCGGCAATGCCCACCCGACGGTTACGCCGTATCAACCGGTGCGCACCAAAGACAAGATCATCATCATCGCCGTCGGCAACGAGCGGCTCTGGTCTCGCTTCTGCGGGATTCTCAACGCCGGCGAAACGCTCGAAAACGACCCCCGGTTCGCGAGCAATGCGCTACGCAATCAGAATCGACAGGCGCTGATCGCCGAAGTCGAAGCGCGTCTCATAGAGCGCTCGTCAGATGAATGGATCGAGGCGTTCGTCGCTGCAGGGATACCAGCCGGCCCGATCAATTTCCCGAACCATACACTGACCGATCCGCACATCGCAGCTCGCGGCATGATCGTCGAGCTCGAGCATCCCCTGCTCGGAATCGTGAAGTCTCTGGGCGCGCCTTTCCTCGCCGATTCGCAGGGGCCTACCTATCGTCGTCACCCGCCGCTGCTCGGTGAGCACAACGACGAAATCCGCGCCGAGTATTCCGCCGACTGACGGTGACGGCGGCGTTCCGCACGCTCGACGCGTTCGCGGAACGGACTGGAGCCCGGGAGGCAACCGCTTGCCGGAGCCTGCGCGGAACTCAGCGCTGCCGCGGCGCCTTCCGGACTTCGGCTTACCGCTCCCAGACGCCCTGAAGATAGGCCTTGAAGTTCTCGCCGAGTTCCTCGTGCCGAAGTGCGTATTCGATGGTGGCACGGAGGTAGCCGATCTTGCTGCCACAGTCGTAGCGCGTACCGGCAAAAGGCAACACGTGGACTGCCTCGGCATCCAGCAATGCGGCAATGGCATCCGTCAGCTGGATCTCACCGCCGGCGCCGGTTCCCGTGCGGGCGAGGAACTCGAAGATACGCGGTGTCAGCACATAGCGCCCGACGACGGCCAGGTTCGACGGCGCCTCCTCCGGCGGCGGCTTTTCGACGATGCGGGTGACACGCTTGACGTCGGCATTGGATTCGTCGATTTCGACGATGCCATAGCTGCCGGTCTGATCCTTCGGCACCGTCTCGACCCCAAGCACGCTCGCGCGATGGGCCTCGTAGTGATCACCCATCTGCCGCAGCGCAGGCACATCGCTGTAGATCAGGTCATCGGCCAGATGGACATAGAAGGGCTCGTCGCCCACGGCCGGGCGCGCACAGAGGACGGCGTGCCCCAGTCCGAGCGGCCGACCCTGGCGTATGTAGAGACAGGAGACACCGGCGGGCACGATATTCCGGACGAGCTCGAGCAGCTCCGTTTTGCCACCGGCCTCTAGCGTCCGCTCGAGCTCGAAATCGACATCGAAATGATCCTCGATCGCTCGCTTCGACGAGCCGGTCACGAAAACCAGCTTGGTAGCACCTGCCGCGAGCGCCTCTTCGACAGCGTATTGAATGAGCGGTTTGTCCACGATAGGCAACATCTCTTTTGGCGATGCCTTCGTGGCCGGCAGAAACCGTGTTCCGCGGCCTGCAACCGGAAAAACGGCCGTACGAATCGTTCCCATTCAGGATCTCCGCGTCGAGGACGCGGCAATGATACTGCATGCGATGCAGCTGCAACGTGACGACGTTGCCTTCGGAGGAAACCGGCCGCTCCCGGCGTGGACAGACGCGCCGGGAGCGGCCGTCGACTAGCGCGGCGGTGCGCCGGAGTCGATCAGAATGAAATCGCGATTTCGCTCGAGGATACGTTCGCCTATCCCCGAGACACGCATCAGGTCATCCGGACTCTCGAACCGACCGTTTTCCTGCCGATCGCGAACGATCTCCGCCGCGACGGACGGGCCGACACCGTTCAACTCGCTGGCCAGCGTCTCCGCATCTGCCGTGTTGATGTTGACCGGCCCCGCCAGCCCGACCGCGCTGCCCAGCATTCCGACGAGTCCGGCAATAGCCGCCATACCAAGGAATTTCATCTCTCTGCGCTCCCACGAAATTTCAGGAGACGCCATGCTAGGGTCCGAACGATTCGATATCAGGCGCAGAATCTGCTGCCTCTGCGAAGATTCTCCGGCAGCCGCAGTGGGGGTCACTGTCCCCGATCCCGGACCGCGATCTCTCGGCACAGGAGTTTAAGTCACTGTCCCCAAACTCAGCCAGGAGTTTAGGTCACTGTCCCCAAACTCAGCTCATCGTCGTTTCGAGCTGGAAGCGCTGCAGGGGTTTCACCGTCTCCCACAACTTGCAGCTCGGGCAGTGCCAGACGAAGTGCAGCGTGCTGAAGCCGCAGTTCGTGCAGCGGTAGCGCGAGTTCCTGAGCGCGAGCTTGCGGAGCGCCGATGCAATGCGGCGGAGCGCGGTGCGTCGCTCGCTTTCCGGCTTGCCGCTCAACTCGCTCAGATCGACGAGCTCGGCAAGTACCTCGCTGTCGAGCAGGAAAGACTCGATGCAGCGATCGAGCACGGCCGAGCCGGTAATGTCATGGACGATTGCCGCATAGGCGATATCGTGGCTTGCTGCTTCCTCGGAGGTTGCAAGCTTCTCGACGTATGCTTCGAACTCGTCGAACTGGTCGAGCGCGCGAGCGCTGTCCGCCAGCTGCGGCAGTACCTCGGTAACGAAATTCCGATCGGACTCGACGACCTGTCTCAGCAACTCGACCGCACTTACGTGGTCGCCTTCGTCGCGTGCGATTCTGGCCCGAATCAGCGTTCCGCGCAGCGCCCCACTCGGACCGCGCGTGCGCTCCTGAAGGTGTTTGCGAGCCGCCTCCCGATCACCGGCCGCGAGCGCCTGCTCGGCGAGCTCGCAGTAGTACTGCGCTACCTGAGCCGATTTTCGACCCGTCAGCGACTCGAGCTGCTTCTCGGTGTCGATCGCCTTACGCCAGTCCTGCTCCCGCTCGTAGATATAGACGAGCTTCTCGAGTGCGTTTGCGTTGTGCGTCTCGCTGAGCTGAAGCTCGGTAAAGAGCTTTTCCGCCCTGTCGAACAAACCCGCGCCGAGATAATCGTCTGCCAGTGCGAAGACCGCCTGGTCGTGCTGCATGTCATTCAGGTTCGGTCTCGCGAGCAGGTTCTGGTGAACTCTGATCGCGCGATCGAACTCGCCACGCCGCCTGAAGAGGTGCCCGAGCGCGAAGTGTGTCTCCAGAGTCTCGTCATCGACCCGCGCCATCTGAATGAAGAGTTCGAGCGCCTCGTCGGTTTTGCGGCTGAGGACGAGATTCAGCCCCCGCATGTAGTCCGCGTTGATGCGTTTCGGCAGCTGACTGTCCGAATCCCGGTCCAGAAACTGCCCAAACGCCCAGCCGCCGACAGCAATCAGTATCAGCAGACCGGCAAGCAGGAAAACGGCGTCAGTCGGCATTTTCGAGCGGCGCACCACGCAATCGGGCCACTTCATTCTCCACGGCACTCAGGCGACGGCGCAGGATGCGCTTCTCGGCGGCTGCCCTGAACAGCGCCAGCGCGCCGCAGCCGATCCCGAAAACGGCGCCGCAGACGAATGCGCCAGCGAAGGCTGCCGTCATCGAGATCTCCTCGATACGCATGAAGCCGAGATCCAGCGCAATGGCCCCGCGGTTACCGTACGCGAACACGGCCGCAGCCAGAGCGAAGACGAGTAATCCGGCCAGAAACAGAATTTTGCGGACGGTGGCCACGCTCCTGCGCTCAGGCGGTACCGCCCGCTACGCGACGTTTGCTATGTGCGGACCGGAATGTGGCGGGAAGCATTGACGCGTTCGCGCAGGTCCTTGCCCGGCTTGAAGTGAGGCACATACTTTCCGGCTAGCGCCACCGAATCGCCCGTCTTCGGGTTCCTGCCGATACGAGGCGGCCGGTAGTGCAACGAAAAGCTGCCGAATCCCCGAATCTCGATTCGTTCGCCGCTCGCGAGCGACTCGCTCATCAGCTCCAGCACGTGCTTTACAGCGAGTTCAACGTCCTTCGTTGCCAGATGCTTCTGGTGCCGGGCGATCGAGTCGATCAGTTCAGATTTGGTCATCAACCTGCCTCGTCTGGCCGCGCCGCACTGCGACGGCGCAACTCGTTATCAGTCCGATTTCATTTGCTCTTTCAGAAGATCGCCGAGCGTCGTCGAAGACGAAGACTGGCGCGCGTCGCTCTTGTAGGTTTCAACGGCCTGCGCTTCCTCGTGGACTTCCTTGGCTTTGATCGACAGCGACAACACACGGGTCTTGCGGTCGACGCCGGTAAATCTCGCCTCGACGGTTTCGCCGACCTTCAATACCGTGCGTGCGTCTTCCACGCGGTCCCGCGAAATTTCGGATGCGCGCAGGTGACCTAGGACACCGTCCTCGAGCTCGAGCGTTGCACCCTTCGCATCGACCTCCTGGACGACACCGCTGACGATGCTGCCCTTCGGATGAGCCGCCATGAAGGACGAGAGCGGATCGCGGTCGAGTTGCTTCACGCCTAGCGAAATTCGCTCCCTGTCGGGCTCGATGTTGAGGACGACCGTCTCGAGCTCCTCGCCCTTCGTGTAGTTGCGCACGGCCTCTTCGCCGTCGAGATCCCAGGAAAGGTCGGACAGGTGGACCAGGCCGTCGATACCGCCCGGCAAGCCGATAAACACGCCAAAATCGGTGATCGACTTGATCTGACCCGACACCCGGTCGCCCTTCTTGTAGCTGTCGGCAAACTCGCTCCAGGGGTTCTGCTTGCACTGTTTGAGACCGAGTGAAATTCGTCGGCGCTCCTCGTCGATATCGAGCACCATCACTTCGACTTCGTCGCCAATCTGCACCACCTTGTGAGGATTGACGTTCTTGTTCGTCCAGTCCATTTCCGAAACGTGGACCAGCCCTTCGACGCCCTCCTCGATCTCGACGAAACAGCCGTAGTCGGCGATGTTCGTGACCTTGCCGAACAGCCGCGTATTCGGCGGGTAACGGCGCGCGAGATCTTCCCAGGGGTCGGCGCCGAGTTGCTTCAGCCCGAGCGACACACGGTTGCGCTCTCGGTCGAACTTCAGCACCTTGACCTGCAGCTCCTGACCGACGGTCACGACCTCTGACGGGTGCTTAACGCGCTTCCAGGCCATGTCGGTGATGTGCAGCAGCCCGTCGATGCCACCAAGGTCGACGAATGCGCCGTAGTCCGTCAGGTTCTTAACGATGCCCGGCAGCTCGGCACCCTCCTGAAGGTTCTTGAGCAGCGTATCGCGCTCGGCGCTGAATTCTTCCTCGACGACGGCGCGCCGGGAGACGACCACGTTATTGCGCTTGCGGTCGAGCTTGATGACCTTGAATTCGAGGGAGGTGCCTTCCAGGGCGACCGGATCCCTGACCGGCCGGACATCGACCAGTGAGCCGGGAAGGAATGCCCGGACGAGGTCTATATCGACGGTAAAACCGCCACGAACGCGTCCGCTGATGACGCCGTTGACGATCTTGCCTTCCTCGAATGCCTCTTCGAGCCGTACCCAGGTCCTGGCCCGCTTGGCCTTCTCCCGTGACAGACGCGTCTCGCCGAAACCGTCCTCGACCGTGTCGAGTGCGACTTCCACTTCGTCGCCGACCTGGACCTCGACTTCACCCGATTCGTCCAGAAACTGGCTCGCCGGAATGACGGCCTCGGACTTGAGCCCTGCATTGACGATCACGACGTCTGAGTTCACGTCGATCACGGTACCGGTAATGATTGCGCCTGGCTTGATCTGCTGGTTGGCCAGGCTTTCTTCCAAAAGCTCCGCAAAAGATTCGGTCATTTAATAGTTACTCGAGAATTCCTTCCGCAACGCATCCTGTGCCGCGGCTTACCCATGAAACGTGCGGCTTCCTGCCGAACGACCAATCGTCAGCGCAAATCCTCACCGGCCCGGATTCCCTTGTCCGCCAGCCAGTCCTCGATGCGCGCCAACACCTCGTCCGGCGTCAATTCCGTCGAGTCGAGGACTCTGGCATCGGGCGCCGCGCGCAGTGGCGCAACGGACCGGCCAGCGTCACGGCGATCCCGCTCGGCGACGTCGTTCGAGAGGCCGCGCAGGCTAACACCAATCCCCTTTTCTTTCAACTGCTTATGACGTCTCTCGGCGCGCGCCTCGGCACTGGCGGTCAGAAAGACCTTCAGGACTGCCGCCGGAAAAACCACAGTGCCCATATCCCGCCCATCTGCCACGAGCCCCGGGTCTGCCGCAAACCGGCGCTGACGCTCCAGCAGGGCCTCACGAACGGCCGGCAGCACGGCAACCCGGGAGGCACCATCGCCGCACTTCTCGGTGCGAATCGCAGCGGTCACATCGTCGCCGTCGAGCTCGACTTTCTCGGCGGCCGCAGGCGCGCCGAATGCGGCATCGAGCGTAGCTGCTATCCGCGCGAGTTCCGGCTCATCTTCGAGGGCGACACCCCGGCGCTCCGCCGCAAGCGCGACGAGTCGGTACAGGGCCCCGCTGTCGAGGAAGTGCCAGCCGAGCCTGGCGGCAAGCCGCCTCGCGATCGTTCCTTTCCCGGCACCGCTCGGTCCGTCGATCGTAACAATCGGCGAATCGGCCACTCAGGCAGCTCGCAGCCGGTCGACGTCGACCTTGAGCCCGAGCGAGCGGACCGTCTCGGCAAACGATGGAAACGACGTGGCGACATTGTCCGTATCACGAATCTCGATTGGCCCGTCGGCGGCGAGCGCCGCAATCGCCATCGACATTGCGATCCGGTGATCCTCGCGCGCATCGACGATACCCGAGCGCATCGGGCCGCCGACGATCGTCAAGCCGTCCGCGGCTTCTTCCACGTCGATTCCGACGCTCGAAAGCGCCGCCGCCATCGCGCTCAGGCGATCCGTTTCCTTGTGACGCAGCTCTTCCGCGCCGACGATCCGCGTGGTACCGGAAGCCGCCGCAGCCGCAACGCATAAGACGGGGACCTCGTCGATCGCGAGCGGCACCCAATCCGCGGGCACATCGATACCCACGAGGTCGCTGCGCGCCACGTGGAGGTCCGCAACCGGCTCACCACCGGCATCGCGCCGATCGACAACGTCGATCCGGGCTCCCATCGCATCGAGGACGCGCAGCACGCCGTCACGCGTCGGGTTGATTCCGACCCGGCGAAGCGTCACCGGCCCGGTGGCCCCGATCGCAGCCGCTACGATCAGGAAAGCCGCCGACGACAGGTCACCGGGCACCTCGACCCGGGATGCCGACAGCGCAGCCGGCCCGACCAGGGACACGACCTGGCCCTCTGCGTCGGACTCCACCGGGACGCCGAAAGCACTGAGCATCCGTTCCGTGTGATCGCGCGACGGACCGGGCGATCGAACGGTCGTCGTGCCGGCAGCCCCGAGGCCTGCCAGCAGCACCGCCGACTTTAGCTGCGCGCTCGGCACCGGCAGCTCACAGTCAATGCCGGTCAGTCCGCTCGTCGCATCGATCCTGATTGGCGCCCGCCCGTCCGATGTCCGGATCCTTGCCCCCATGCGGCGCAATGGCTCGGCCACTCGCTCCATGGGCCTCGCCGTCAGCGACGAGTCGCCGGTCAGCGTCGCGGTGATGCCCTGCCCGGCAAGCAGCCCGGTAAGCAACCGAATCGACGTGCCCGAGTTACCGAGATCGATATCGGCAGGCGGGTCCGAGAGTCCGTGCGGACCTACACCCTCAACGGACAGCATCGATTCGCCGGCGGACGAAATCCGCACGCCCATTTGCCGGAAGGCCGCGACGGTAGCAAGGCAGTCGTCACCGTTCAGAAATCCGCGAACCTCGGTGGTCCCTTCCGCAATGGCACCGAGCATGACGGCCCGGTGCGAAACGGACTTGTCGCCCGGCACGCACGCGTCGCCTTCGAAAGCGCTGCCGCGGGTAACGATGTATCGCTGCATCACGGATGTCGCCGTCACGGGCGCCGTCAGAGGATGTTCTTCGGATAGGCGCCGAGTACCCTGAACAGATCTGCCGAGTCCTGCATCTCGCTGAGTGCCGAAGCGATCGTCGGATCGTCCGCATGCCCGTCGATATCCACGAAGAACACGTAGTCCCACTTGCGCTTGCGCGACGGCCGGGACTCGATTCGCGTCATCGTAATGCCGTTCTTCGCAAGCGGCTCGAGCAGATGCATGAGAACGCCCGGACCCTTCGTACTTTGCGCCGAGATCAGCAGCGAAGTCTTGTCGTCACCGCTCGGCGGAAACTGATCACGGCCGATTACGAGGAAGCGCGTCGTGTTGTCGCCCTGATCCTCGACGCTCTGGAACAGAATCCTGAGATCGTACAGTTCCGCAGCCGCCTCGCCGCCGAGAGCCGCAGTGCCGTCTTCGTCACGTGCTCGCCGCGCCGCCTCCGCGTTGCTCGAGACAGTGATCTTCTCGACGTCCGGCAGATACTGCGCCAGCCACGCCCGGCATTGCGCAAACGACTGCGAGTGCGAGCAGATGCGGCGGATCTGGCTCAGGTCCTTCATCCGTCCCATCAGATGCTGATGGATTCGCAGCTCGACCTCACCGCAGATCTTCAACGGCGACACGAGAAACATGTCCAGCGTGTGATTGACCGTGCCTTCGGTCGAGTTTTCGACCGGAGCCACGCCAAAGTCGGCGATTCCCGACTCGACTTCGTGAAAGACTTCGTCGATCGTCGGTACCGACAGTGAGCGTACCGAGTGACCGAACTGCTTGAAGACGGCGGACTGTGTGAATGTCCCCTCCGGCCCCAGATAGGCGACCTTCAGCGGTTCTTCCTGAGCCAGGCACGCGGACATCAACTCGCGGAACAACCGAACCATTTCCTCGTCGCGCAGCGGACCTGCGTTCCGGTCGACGACGGCACGCAGGACGGCTGCCTCCCGCTCCGGTCGATAAAAGTCGGCTGCCTGCGAAAGGCCCTTGAGCTCGCCGACCTCACGAGCGAACCGTGCGCGCTCCGAAATCAGCCGTTGCAGATCGACGTCGACCGCATCGATCTTGTCCCGCAAGGCAGCGAGCGCAGCGGCGTCTTCGCGTCCGCCCTTCGCATCAGACCCCTTTCCCATTGCCTCAACCATCGATGATCGGCATGACCCGGACCGAGAGTATGCCATCGATATCGCCGATCTTCGCCAGAGTATCCGGGCTCGCCGGGGCGTCCAGGTCGACAATCGTGTACGAAATCGAGTCGCGGGAATGATTCACCAGGTCGGCGATATTGATGTGCTCGGCCGCAAGCGTAGAGAGAATCTGGGCAACCATGTTCGGCACGTTCGCATGCGGTATCGCCAGACGATGATCACGTGTTCGCTGCAAGACCGTTTCCGGAAAGTTTACCGAGTTCGTAACGTTGCCGTTCTCCAGAAACTCCCGTAGTTGGCGAACCACCATCACGGCGCAGTTTTCCTCGGCCTCTGCAGTCGAAGCGCCGAGGTGGGGAAACGAAATCACGTTCGGGCGATGCATCAGGTCGGCGGCCGGGAAGTCGGTTACGTAGCTTGCGAGCTTGCCGGATGCCAGCGCATCGGCAACGGCTTCGGTGTCGATGATGTCGCCGCGTGCGAAGTTCAAAAGAATCGACCCCTCCGGCATCAGGCTCAGACGAGCCTCGTTGATGAGGCCGCGCGTCTTCTCGGTGGACGGCACGTGCAACGAAATGATGTCCGCCCGGGATAGAAGATCGTCGATGCTGACCGCCTTTTGAACGCCGGCGGACAGCTGCCAGGCACTCGAGACGGTAATCGCAGGGTCGTATCCCGTCACCTCCATGCCGAGATCGTGCGCGGCATTGGCGACACGCAAGCCGATGGCGCCGAGCCCCACGACACCGAGCTTCCGCCTCGGAAGCTCAAACCCCACGAACTCCTTCTTGCCCGCTTCGACGGCCTTCGCCAGCTCATCGCCCGACACGGTCAGGCCGCTCACGTAGTCGCACGCCTGCCGCAGATTTCTTGCGGCAATCAGCATCCCTGCCAGCACCAGCTCTTTGACGGCATTCGCATTTGCACCCGGCGCATTGAATACCGGCACGCCACGCCTCGTCAGCGCAGCAACCGGGATGTTGTTGACGCCGGCGCCCGCTCGCGCGATCGCCAGAACGCTCTCGGGGATCTCCATCTCGTGCATGTTGAACGAGCGGAGCAGCATGGCATCGGGTCGCTGAAATTCGGAGGCCTTCTCGTATCGCGACCGGGGCAACTCCTCTAGTCCGGCATCGGCAATGCTGTTGAGCTTCTGAATACGGAAAATATCGGTCATGAAAACGGTTCCTGGTTTGCATCGCATGCCGACCGGGGCCGACACGGCAGCGGCTCCGCGCCTCGCGGCTGGTATCAGCCGTGGCGCGCTTCGAAGTCGCGCATGAACGCGATCAATGCATCGACTCCGGCTTCGGGCATTGCGTTGTAAATGCTCGCGCGCATTCCGCCGACCAGCCGGTGCCCCTTCAGGTTGGCGAGCCCCGCGGCAGCGGATTCCGCGAGGAACCGGCCTTCGAGTCCCGAGGCGGCAAGCGTGAACGGCACATTCATCCATGATCGAGCCGCAGGTTCCACTGGATTGTCGTAGAAGGACGAACCGTCGATCGCGGCGTAGAGCTTCGCAGCCTTCCGCTCATTGCGCTCTGCCATGGCGGACAGCCCACCCTGGCTGCTCAGCCAGTCGAGGGTCAGCCCGACGATATACCAGGCGAACGTGGACGGCGTATTCCACATCGAGTCTGCCCCGGCCATCGTCGCATAGTCGATAACGCCGGGCGTTTCCCGGCGCGCCCGGCCGATCAGATCCTTGCGCACGATCAATATTGCGAGACCGGAGATTCCGAGGTTCTTCTGGGCACCGGCATAAATGACCCCGAAGCGGGATACGTCGACCGGCCGCGACAGTATGGTCGACGACATGTCCGCGACGAGCGGCGCAGCCGATACGTCCGGCACGAAGTGAAATTCGACCCCGACGATCGTCTCATTGGGCGTGTAGTGCAGGTATTTCGCTTCGGGCGATACCTTCCATCCGGACGGGTCGGGAATCGAACGAAAGCCATCGGTCGAGGCATCCGCCGCGATGTTGACCTGCGCATACCGCTCGGCCTCCGAAACGGCCTTCTTTCCCCAGCTGCCCGTAACGACGTAATCGACCGTGTCGCCCGGCGCAGTGAGATTCAATGGCACCGATGCAAACTGCAACGTGGCCCCGCCGGGGAGATACAGAATCTCGTAGTCCTCCGGAACGCTCAGCAGCGCCCGCAGGTTGCTATCCGCGCGTTCCGTGAATTCGATGAAGTCGCTGCCGCGATGGCTCACTTCCATCACGGACATCCCGAGCCCCTGCCAATCCGGCAGCTCCGCCCGCGCCCGCTCGATAACGGGATCCGGCAGCGTCGCCGGGCCGGCGCTGAAATTGAAAATTCTCGCCACGTCACTAGTCCTTTAGATTGCGCTGAGCGTCGTCGTGGCCGCACGGAAGCGACAGTTACTGGTCTTCGTCTTCGGCCTCTGCTTCCTGCAGCGCGTCGACCCGCTCTATGCCTACGAGATGGTCGGACTCGTCCAGACGCATGAGGCGCACGCCCTGCGTGTTGCGGCCCATGACCGAAATATCCGCGACCGGCGTCCTGACGAGCGTGCCGTTGTGCGAGATCAGCATCAGTTCGTCTTCCGGCGCGACCTGAAGCGCCGCCACGACCGCTCCGTTGCGGTCCGTCGTCCGAATGCCGATGACGCCCTGACCGCCGCGCCCCTGAACCGGGTACTCATCGATCGGGGTCAGCTTTCCGTAGCCGTTGGCCGTGGCCGTCACGATGGAGCCCTCTCCCACGATCAGCAGGGAGATGACCCTGGCGTCGTCATCCGTCATTCGCAGGCCTCGCACGCCTGCCGCATTCCGTCCCATCGAGCGTACGTCCGAACCCGGGAAGCGAATGACCTTGCCGGTGCTGGCGAACAGCATGATTTCCTGCTGCTCCGACGCGATACCGACACCAATCAGCTGGTCGTTGTCGCGCAGATCGAGGGCGATGATCCCGTTCGAGCGCGGCCGCGAGAATGCCGATAACGGCGTCTTCTTTACCGTTCCCGAGCGCGTGGCGAAGACGACGTAACGATCGTCGGTATATTCGGTGATCGGCAGCACTGTCGTAATGCGCTCGCCCTCTTCGAGCGGCAACAGGTTGACGATCGGCCGCCCCCTCGAGCCGTAGCTGGCCTGTGGCAGCTGATAGACGCGAAGCCAGTACACCTTGCCGTGGGAAGAGAAGCACAGCACCGTGTCGTGTGAGTTGGCGACGAAGAGCTGATCGACGAAGTCCTCGTCCTTCATCCGCGTCGCCGCCCGGCCCCGTCCCCCGCGCCGCTGCGCCTGATAGTCGGCAACCGGCTGCGCCTTGACGTAGCCGCCGCGGGAAAGCGTCACGACGAGTGACTCGTCCGGGATCAGATCCTCGATCGTGAGGTCATTGAAATCCTCGACGATCTCGGTCCGGCGCGTGTCTCCATAGGCATCGCGGAGTGCCTGAAGCTCCGTTCTGATCACGCTTTGCAGCTTGTCCGGATCGGTCAGAATTTCATTGAATTCTTTAATATTATCCAATAATGAATTGTATTCACTGGATATCTTATCCTGCTCCAGGCCCGTCAAACGGTGCAGCCTGAGATCCAGGATCGCCTGCGCCTGGACAGATGACAGGCGGTAGCCTGCCTCGCTGAGCCCGCAGACCTCATCCAGATCCGCAGGTTTCGTCGAATCCTGGCCTGCCCGCTCGAGCAGCGCGACCACATCGCCCGGCTCCCAGTCGCGGCCGCAGAGCGCAACACGCGCATCGGCCGGTGAAGACGATGCCTTTATCAGCTCGATGACGCGGTCGATGTTGGCGAGCGCGACCATCTGACCTTCCAGCACGTGGGCGCGCTCGCGTGCCTTGCGCAGCTCATAGAGCGTCCGCCGCGTGATGACTTCCCGCCGGTGCCGAAGAAACGCTTCGAGCAGCTCTTTCAGCGGCAACAGCCGCGGCTGTCCTTCGACGAGGCCAACCATGTTGATGCCGAAGACGCTCTGCAGCGGTGTGTGCTTGAAGAGATTGTTCAGAACGACGTCCGACAGCTCTCCGCGGCGCAACTCGATGACGACACGCATGCCGTCCTTGTCCGACTCGTCACGCAGCTCGCTGATACCCTCGAGGCGCTTGTCGCGGACGAGTTCTGCGATCTTTTCGATCAGCCGTGCCTTGTTGACCTGATAGGGCAACTCGGTGACGACGATGGCTTCCCTGCCGCGGCTGTCGATCTCCTCGACATGCGTCCGCGCGCGCACGTAAATGCGCCCGCGCCCCGTCGAGTAGGCGCTGTGTATTCCCTGCACACCGTGAATGATTCCGGCAGTCGGGAAATCCGGCCCCGGAATCAGCTTCAGCAGGTCGATCAGCCCGATCTCCGGGTCTTCCAGCACCGCCAGGCAGGCATCGATCGTCTCGCCCAGATTGTGCGGCGGTATATTGGTCGCCATGCCGACGGCAATGCCGGATGAGCCGTTGACGAGCAGATTCGGGATCCGCGTCGGCAGCACCGATGGCTCATGCTCCGACTCATCGTAGTTCGGAATGAAATCGACGGTTTCCTTGTCGATATCCGAAAGGAGCTCCTGCGCAATCCGCGCCATCCGGACTTCGGTGTAGCGCATGGCAGCCGGCGCATCGCCATCGACCGAGCCGAAGTTGCCCTGACCGTCGACGAGGATGTAACGCATCGAAAACGACTGCGCCATACGCACGATCGTGTCGTAGACGGCCGCGTCGCCGTGGGGATGATATTTACCGATGACGTCGCCGACGACTCGGGCAGACTTCTTGTACGGCTTGTTGAACTCGTTCCCGAGCTCGCGCATCGCATACAGTACGCGGCGATGAACCGGTTTAAGCCCATCGCGCACATCCGGTAGCGCCCTCCCGACGATTACGCTCATCGCGTAATCGAGGTAGGACTGCCGCATCTCGTCCTCGAGATTGACCGGTAGAATTTCTCGCGCTACGTCTGACATTGCCGAAGTTCGATCAAAACCACCCGTACCACCCGGCATCCGCCGGCGGCGCGAGCATCAAGAAAGCTAGAATTACCGGGACTACCGGCTGGCGCTATACGGCCATGAATCGGTGCCGCCAGCGCTTCATCAACGTCCTGGATCGTCGTTAGAACGAAGCCGATATTCTACCACAGAGCGGCCGTTTCGCGCTGTCCGCCAGACACCCGGGAGCGGCTATACTCCACGCTTTCCGCTGACTCCATTCGCCTGAAACCTGCACGTGCCGCAACGTATAGACGCGCTGATCGAGCCGCGATGGACCGTGACGATGGACGGCCCCGTCGAGGCATGCGAAGGCCTCGCCATCGCGCTCGACAAGGGCCGGATCGTCGATCTCGTACCCACCGTCGAGGCGCACGAGCGCTTCGCGCCGTCGACCGTCCACTCGCTGACTCACCACATCGCAATCCCGGGTCTGATCAATGCCCATTGCCACGCAGCGATGACCCTCTTCAGAGGCATCGCCGACGACCTGCCACTCGATGCCTGGCTCGGCGAGAAGATCTGGCCACTCGAGGGCCGATTCGTGGACCGCGACTTCGTCGCGGACGGAACGCGTCTTGCGATTGCCGAGATGCTGCGACACGGGATCACCTGCTTCGCGGACATGTACTACTTCCCGGATGTAGTCGCGGCGGTCGCCAGCGAGGCCGGCATGCGTGCCTCCGTCGGCATGATCGCACTCGAGTTTCCTACCGTCTGGGCGCGGTCGGTCGACGAATACATCGACAAGGGCCTCGAAGTCCACGACCGCTATCGCGGCGACCCGCTGATATCCACGACGTTCGCCCCCCATGCACCGTACACGGTGAGTGACGGCACACTCACCCGAATTCGAAAGCTTGCCGATGAGCTCGAGATCCCGGTGCACACTCACCTGCACGAGACACGTAAAGAGGTCAACGAGTCGCTGGCGGAGCACGGCATGCGGCCCCTGGCCCGGCTGGAGACGCTTGGCCTCGCCACACCGCTTCTCGTGGCAGTGCACGCAACACAGATCGAGCAACCGGAAGTCACCGCACTCGCGGATGCGGGTGCCAGCGTCGTCCATTGCCCCCGCGCCAACCTGAAGCTTGCGAGCGGCGCCTGCCCCGTAGGCACGTTGCACTCGAAAGGGGCCAACATTGCACTCGGCACCGACGGGGCCGCGGGCAACAATCGTCTCGACATACTCGGCGAGATGCAGTACGCGGCGCTGCTGGGCAAACACACGTCGGGGGATGCGACCGCCGTAACTGCGGAGATGGTGCTCCGGTTCGCGACGATCAACGGCGCCAGAGCGCTCGGTCTCGACGGCGAGATCGGTTCGCTGACACCGGGTAAGGCCGCCGATATCGTGTGCCTGGACCTGTCGGGTCCCGGGCAGATCCCGGTGTACGACCCGATTTCCACTCTCGTGTATGCGACCGGCTGTGAGCAGGTTACGGATGTCTGGATCGCCGGCGCGCAACTCGTCCGAAGTCGGGAACTGGTCCCGTCGTCGCTCGACGACTACGCGACTACCACCGCGGACTGGCAGCACCGGCTGAGCGAAGCATTATGAGCGGCAACGCGGACCAGGCGGAGCTCGCCAAATTCGGTGACCTCGCGTCGCGCTGGTGGGATCCGGACGGTCCGCTGCGCACGCTGCACGCGCTGAACCCACTTCGCGTTCAATACATTAGCGATCGTGCCGACCTGAACGGCGCGAGGGTGCTCGACGTTGGCTGCGGCGGCGGCTTACTGTCGCAGGCAATAGCTGCTGCCGGCGCCGGTGTCGTCGGCATCGACCTTGCCCAGGCCAGCATCGACGTTGCGAGCTGGCATGCAAAGGAGGCCGGGCTTGCTATCGACTATCGCTGCGTCTCGGCGGAATCTGTCGCCGCAGAAGAGCCCGAATCGTTCGATGTCGTCACCTGCCTCGAAGTCCTCGAGCACGTCCCGGATCCGGGCGCGTTGGTCCGCAGCTGCGCTGCGAGCGTTCGACCGGGCGGCCACCTCTTCTTCTCGACGATCAACCGCAATGCCAAGAGCTTCGTGTTGGCGATTGTCGGCGCCGAGTACCTGCTGGGACTGCTGCCCCGCGGCACGCACCGGTATCTGAAGCTGATCCGTCCCAGCGAACTTGGCACGATGGCTCGCGCCGCCGGCTTGACCGTATCCTCACTCACCGGCCTGCACTTCAATCCGCTGTCGAACGAGTACCGTCTGGGCGGTAACGTAGACGTCAACTATTTCCTCCACGCGCGCCGACCGCTGCGCGGCTGAAAGCCTGTACGCCTCGGGTGCTCTCCGGAACGATGACGATACGCGGCCTGCTCTTCGACCTCGACGGCACGCTGGCAGACACGGCCCCCGATCTCGTTGCCGCGCTGAACGGATTTCTGCGCGATCGCGGCGAGCCACCCATTCCGTATGCGATTGCGCGAAACGAAGTCTCGAACGGCGCATTGGGCCTGCTGAGGCTGGGCTTGAAACTCGAGGCCGACGCGACCGTCGACGAGCGACACCGCGACGAGTTTCTGACCCGGTACGCGACGAGCATTTGTGACGGTTCCAGACTCTTTCTGAAGACCGAGTGGCTGGATGAGCTTTGTGCCCGGCATGGTGCCTTCTGGGGCATCGTTACGAACAAGCCGGAGCGGTTCACGATGCCGCTGCTGGAAGCTCTCCGGGCGACCGCTGCCGGCTGCATCGTCTCCGGCGACACGCTGGCACAGCGCAAGCCACACCCGGCGCCGTTGCTGCACGCAGCGTCTTTGCTGGGGCTCGAGCCCGGGGCCTGCGTGTACGTCGGCGATTCGAGCCGGGACATCGCAGCCGGAAACGCAGCCGGCATGCAGACGATTGCCGCTGGGTACGGCTACATCCGGTTGGGCGACTCGATTGAGGACTGGGGTGCTCACCGCACCGCGCGAAACCCGGCCGGTCTGCTGACCGCACTTGCAACCCTGCTCGACCGGAGGGCCGCGCCGTGACGCTCGACGGGCAGGCGCTGATCTTGCTCGCCGCTGGCGCCGCAGTCGGACTGATCATTGGGCTCACCGTGCTCGCCTTCGTGCGCCTGCGATGGAAATCCGCACTGGCCGAAAGCGAGCGCCGGGAGCGGGAACAATCGCGCCTCGACGAGGAGCGCGACGAGATTTTTCATCTCGCGGCCGAACGCCTCAGTCGCACCTTCGACGAGCTCGCCGACGCGCAGTTCCGCTCGCATACTCGCAACTTCCTGCAACTTGCCAGGGAGAATCTGGACGTCCACCACGAAAAGGCCAAAGGCGAGCTCAAGGCCCGCGAGAAGGCCATCGACGGCCTGCTCGCGCCGATAAAAGAAACGTTGCAGCGTACGGAGGTCCAACTCCAGGAATTCGATAAAGCGCGCCGCGAGTCGCACGGCAACATCACCGCCCAGCTGCAGGCCATGGCCGCGGCGCAACAGTCGCTTGGCGCCGAAACGCGAAACCTCGTCAATGCTCTCAGGCGCCCCGAGGTCCGCGGACAATGGGGGGAAATGACGCTGAGACGCCTCGTCGAACTCGCCGGAATGGTCGAGCACTGCGATTTCATCACCCAATCTCACAAGGCAACGGACACCGGAGCGATCAGACCCGACATGATCGTCAGTCTCCCCGAGGGTCGGCAGCTGGTCGTTGACGTCAAAACGCCGCTCGACGCCTACCTCGAGGCCACGGAGGCACCGGATGATGTCTCGCGACGCGGCGCATTCAGCCGGCACGCGGGCATCGTCGCGAACCGAGTCAGGGAATTGTCATCGAAGGCGTACTGGAATCAGTTCGACAACACACCGGAATTCGTCATCCTGTTCGTGCCAGGCGATCAGTTTCTCACGGCCGCGCTGGCGGAACGGCCGGACCTGCTCGACCAGGCCCTGCAGCAGAACGTCATTCTGGCAACGCCAACGAGCCTCGTAGCGCTGCTGAAGGCCGTCGCTTACGGCTGGCGTCAGGTCGCGCTGGCGGAGAACGCCACTGTCATTCGGAAGCTCGCTGTCGAACTCTACGATCGGCTCGCGACGTTCAGCGGACATCTCGCCGGTATCGGCAAATCGCTCGGCGACTCGGTCAAGGCATACAACCGGGGAATAGGCTCGCTCGAGCAGATGGTGCTGCCGAGCGCGCGGAAGTTCAAAGAGCTTGGCATTCAGCCTCGCAACGAGCTGCGCGATCTGAGCGACGTGGACAACAACCTGCGACAGCTGAATTCCGACGACACGGCGGCCGAAGACTCAGACAAGGGCCCAGACTTGGACACAGACAAAGACTCCGACTCAGACTCGGACTCAGGCTCAGACACAGACTCAGAAAAAAACTCGGGCACAGATGAATAATTGTCCTGACACCGAAGCCGCCGCGCGTGCCTACGAGCCGTCGCCGCCTGATTTTGCGGACCGCGTCATCCTGGTTACCGGCGCAACGCGAGGCATCGGGAGGGCCCTGGTCGAAACGCTCGTTGCGATGGGGGCACGGGTCATCGCGCACGGACGCAGTGCCCGACAACTCGACGAGTTACACGCGACGCTGCTGGGCAAAGGACCGGAAATATCGGTTGCGCAACTCGACTTCGAGAGGGCGCAGGGCGACCAGTACAACCAGTTGACCGATGAGATCGCGAATCGTTACAGCAGGCTCGACGGGCTCGTTCATAACGCCGCGATACTCGGCGACCGCAGCCCTCTCGCGCACTACGACATCGGTACGTGGCAGCGGGTCCTGCACGTCAATGTCACGGCGCCGTTCATCCTCACGCGCTGTCTGATCCCTCTGCTCCTGGCAAGCGAAGACGCTTCGGTGATCGCCACGACCAGCAGTGTCGGAAACGTCGCCAAGCCGCACTGGGGTGCCTACTGCGTGTCGAAGTTCGGTCTCGAGGGTCTGGCTGAATTGCTTGCCGTCGAGAACGAGAACTCCCCGATCCGCTGCAACATCGTCAATCCGGGTAAGACGCGAACGAGCATGCGCCGCGCGGCCTACCCCGGAGAAAGCCCGGAGACAGTTCCGGAACCGAGTACCGTCACCGGCCCGTTTCTGTTCCTGCTGGGCGCGGCCAGCCGCGGCGTCAGCGGCAAACGAATCGACGTCAAAGCCTGATCGAGGCACTGAAGGTCGACCGATGGCTGGCCTGGAAATCTCACCGATTCGCGGGTGAGATTCCCCGGCTAGAGCCGCCCGAGAAACTCTCTCAGGCGGCGCGCGTTGGTCCCCGCATCCCCGCGACCTACTCGTGACAGCGAGCGCGCATCGACAATGCTGCCATCGGCGTCCGGCCGGATTCGAATGACGACATCATCCTTGAAGCGGAACCAGAACGTCGTATCGGTCGCCTCGATGCGGCCCTCGTCCCGCGCCTCGGCAACGATCTCCCATCCGAGGTCACGCACGGCGGCGAGAGCCCGGTCGAACGCCTCGCCCGGCGGCACGGACAAACGGGCGGGCACGAGATCCCCGTATGCCTCTGCAGTCAGCTGCCGAAGCTGCTCCGGCGTCATGCCCTCGGCCCGACCGTACTCGGTCGTATTCGGGGCATCGGCACGCAACGGGAGGACATCGACGAACACAGGCGGATCCGTCGTATCGGTCGAAATGTCATGGATGGGCGGCACATTGTCCGCTTCTGAGGGGCGATAAGAATTCGGGACGTAGTAGGCAACGAATGCAATCGCGGCGCCGACGAGCGCGAACACGGCCATTCGGCCGGCGTTGGCGGCATTCGAAGCCTTACCGGCAATCAGGGCAATCACGGCGACGATCACGCACGCGATCGCGACATATTGGGTCCACAGCGACGTACCGCTCCCCTCGCCAAAGAGAATCTGGAACCCCTGACGAAAGTCCCACCAGTCGAGCCAGACGCCTGCCACTGCTCGCAGCGTAAGAAGGCCTGCCACGATACCGGCAATCAAGCCGCCAAGGCCGAGCACGGATACGAGCCTGCTGCTGCCGGCAGCTTGTCCTTCAGTCATCGTGAATCCCCCCCTTCTCGTTATGCTGGCGATCGACCCGAAGGCCGGTACGAGCCTCTGGCTGTTTTAACGCACCTTGGAACAATCGGCAAATGGTCCGAGTGAGAGCGGGAACGAAGCTCGAGGCCGGCAGTCGAAACCGCTACACCCTCAGATGGAGACCTGCCAATGACAGGTTCCCGCCGTGCGCTTCGACACGAAATCGTATCTATTGCGCTCGTCCTGGCACTCGTGACATTCGCCCGGTCCTCTCTGGCCGACCACTACTACGTGCCGACCGGTTCGATGGAGTACACATTGATGCCCGGCGACCGGGTCGTCGTCGACAAGACCGCTTACGGTCTTCGTGTTCCCCTGACTACCGTCGACATTCTCGGCAGTGCGACCCCTGACCGCGGCGATGTCGTCGTCTTCGACTCACCTGTCGACGGCCTCCGACTGATCAAGCGCGTCGTCGCTGTCGAGGGAGACCTCGTCCACGTGCGCGATGGCCGGCTGTCGATCAACGGACAGTTGCTGGCTGCCACCCGTCCGGACCAGCGCATCATCGAAATCTTCGGGGACCACGAGGCATGGCTCAACCTCGACGCCGGTGGTGGCCCCGAAGTCGATGGCTTCACAGTGCCGACCGGCGAGCTGCTCGTGATGGGCGACCATCGGGGCGACAGTCATGACGGCCGATACTTCGGCACGATTCCGGAGCGCGAGATCGTTGGCCGCGCAATTGCCGTCTACTACCGACGAGGCGACGGCCTCAGCTGGATTCCGCTCTAGCAGCCGATAGCCCCATACCTGCAGCGCCCGCTGTCCGGCAGCGTGCGCCGAGGCAGCAGCCTGCGCAATCGGGTGTGCTGCGGCAGCGCGCTTTGGCGTGGGCAACGATCAGCGCGTGAAACTCGTTGAGGTCCGCGGCCGATTCGAGTGTCGATGCAGCCGCTTCTCTGAGACGCGCATCGGTTTGCCGTCGCACGGGTTGTTCCCGGCCTCGCAGGCGGGCACAGATGCGGCGCAGGTAAGCATCGACGACGAGGACCGGCCGATCGAACGCGTAGAGGAGAATGGCATCCGCCGTCTCTTCACCGATTCCGGCAAGGGAAAGCAGAAACTCGCGCAGATCGTCGGTGGATTTCCTGCTCAGCGTGGCGAAGCTGCCGGCCGATACGAAGGCACGGGCGATACCCTTCAGTCGCGAAGCCTTGACGTCTGGAAAACCGGCCGGGCGAACCAGGGTTGCGAGACGGCCCGTGCGGCTCCCCGCCAGGCTCTCCAGGCTCAACAGCCCGGCTCTTCGGAGACTGGCTATCGCGAGTTCTGCGTTGCGCCACGCAGTACGCTGAACGAGCACAGAGCCGACCACGATTTCTGCGGAGTCCTCAGCCGGCCACCATGCCTGTGGCCCGTATTCGGCCAACAGCCGGCGATACGTCCATGAGATCAGGTCACGCGTCATTGCCGCTGACGGCGAGACCCACCGCCGAGTACAGGTTTGCGACCTCGACGTCGCCAAGATGACGATAGCGGCCGCGACTGAGCTTGCCCAGGCCAACAGGACCGTACTCTACGCGGATGAGCCTGCTGACCGTCACACCGACGGCCTCGAACATCCGCCTGACTTCGCGATTTCTGCCCTCCCGCAAACCGACCCGGTACCAGCGGTTGGCGCCGGTACCGCCCGCCCTCGCAATGGTCTCGAAGCTGGCCTGCCCGTCTTCCAGCTGCACCCCGGCCTGCAGTGCCTGAATCTGGTCCCGCGACAGTTCCCCCAGGACCCTTGCCGAGTAGAAGCGGGAGACTCGGTAACTCGGATGCATCAGCCGATGGGCCAGCTCGCCGTCGGTAGTCAGGATCAGCAGGCCCGAAGTATTGATGTCGAGGCGACCTACGCTGATCCAGCGACCCTGCTTCAGCCGTGGCAAGGCATCGAAAACCGTCTGCCGGCCTTCCGGGTCCCTCGCCGTCGTGACTTCGCCGACCGGCTTGTAGTACGCGAGATGGCGCTGAGCTGCGTGGCCCGACCGTAAGCCCACGTGACGGCCATCGAATAAAACGCGTTCGTGACCGTCGATCTGCTGTCCGAGCACGGCCGGCTTGCCATCGACGACGATCCGACCTTCCGCAATCCAGCGCTCGACCTGGCGACGCGATCCGAGCCCGGCGGCCGCCAGCGCCTTGTGAATCCGCTCCGTCAGACGGTTCCCTCGGATGACCCGTCACGACCGGCGGGTTCAAGCGCCTCAGGCGGCAGGTCTTCGGCCGCGGCCAGCGCCTGACGAGCCGCCGACTCGGGCTCCCCCGCGCTATCGGCGGTAGCGTCGAGCTCGGCCGTGACCGGCTCGAGCCCGTCTGCAGCGCTGACATCGGGCGCTGCCGCGTTCGGCGGCGCTGGATCCTGCGACGCCGGGCCGGGCGCTGCCGCATCGCCTTCGCCAGCACTAACCTGGGCCGACATGATCTCAACCGGGACACCCGCCGCTTCCTCCAGACGATCGAGGAGGTCCTCCTGCTGGCTCGCGCCCGGCTCCATATCCCGAAGCTCCGCTAACGGCGGCAGGTCCTCGAGGCGCTTGAGACCGAAATAGTCGAGAAACTCTTTGGTCGTGCCGAGCATCGACGGCTTGCCGGGCACATCGCGGTAGCCGACGACGCGGACCCAGCCTCGCTCGACCAGCGTGCGAACGATGTTGGTGCTGACGACAACGCCGCGCACTTCCTCGATCTCGGCTCGAGTAATCGGTTGCCGGTAGGCAATCAATGCAAGCGTCTCGAGCAGAGCGCGTGTGTAACGGGGCGCGCGCTCCTCGAACAGCGGATCGAGCCAGTCTCGCGCACTGCTGCGAATCTGCACGCGAAAACCGCTGGCGACTTCCTTGAGCTCTATCCCTCGGGAGCTGTATTCATCCGAAAGAGAGGAAAGCGCTGCCCTCAGTTCGGATCTTTCGAAGTCCACGCCCTTGCGTTCGAAAATTTCGACGATCTTGTCGAACGGCAGCGGGCGGCCGGCTGCCAGCAATGCCGCCTCGATAACATTTCTGGTTGCGTTCTGATCCATCTCGCGCCCTCGTCAGGCTCGTCCCGAATCGGCGGCTTCTTCCGCAGCCTGCCCGGCCCGCACGTGAATTGCCCCGAATGGCTGGACCTGAACGACGTCGATCAGCCGGTCCTTCAGAAGCTCGAGGATGGCGAGGAACGTGACCGTAACGCCAACCCTTCCTTCGGTCGGGTCGAACAACGTCACGAAATCCTGGTACTCGCTACCCTTTAGCGCAACGAGAACATGGGACATACGCTCCCGAACGGACAGCGGCTCGCGCTGCACGTGGTGGTGGGCGAACATCTCCGATCGCTGGAGCGCCTCCTGAAAGACCGTAAGCAACTCCTTCAGCGTGATGTCCGGCAGTCTGACGACGGTTTGCCGCTCCCCGGGCTCCGCTTCGGCGACGACGATATCGCGCTCCAGCCGTTCCAGATTGTCGATGCCCTCGGCCGCCTGCTTGAATCGCTCGTATTCCTGGAGCCTTCGCACCAGGTCCGCGCGAGGATCTTCCTCCTCTTCCTCTTCGTTCGAGCTCCTGGGAAGCAGCATCCGCGACTTGATTTCGGCAAGTGTCGCGGCCATCAGCAGATATTCGCCCGCAAGCTCGAAATGCAACTCCTGCATCAGCTCGATGTACTTGACGTACTGCTGCGACACGTCCGCGATCGGAATATCGAGGATATCGATGTTCTGCCGTCGGATCAGGTAAAGCAGAAGGTCGAGCGGACCCTCGAATGCCTCGAGGAAAACCTTCAGTGCATGCGGCGGTATGTAGAGATCCCGCGGTAATTGGGTGATCGGCTCGCCCTCGACGACTGCGAACGGCATCTCAGCCTGAGGAATCGACGCCCCGCCATCTGCCAGCGGCGGCGGCAAACCCTGAATCAGCCTCAATCCCGGCCTGCTCTGTGCGTCTGGTTTCTCGGTCAATTGATCGCTCCAGGCAATCCGTGAAAAAAGTTGACGGTCGCCCCGATCGGCGCCCAGACGAGATCGCCCAGATAACCCGTGTACCAGAGAATAACGAACAATCCGATCACGATCAGGATTCCGAACCGCTCCATTCTATCAAGGAGCAGCGCGACACGGGACGGCACGACGGCGGCGAGGACACGACTGCCGTCGAGCGGTGGCAGGGGCAGCAGATTCAGGAGTCCGAGCACTACGTTGACAAATATTCCCGCATATCGCACCTCGTAGATCCAGCGGCCCACCTCGCCTTCAACCGGCAGGATGTAAATCTGCAGATAAATCGACAATGACCAAAGCGCCGCCATCAGGAAGTTCGACGCCGGACCGGCCAAAGCGACCAGAGCCATTCCACGCCGCGGATGGGCGAACCGCGCCGCATTTACCGGCACGGGCTTGGCCCAGCCAAAGGTCATCTGCCCGAAGGACAGCACGTACAGACCGAGCGGAACGATTAGCGTACCGACCGGATCGACGTGGCGAAGCGGATTGAGGGATATCCGCCCGCGCTCGTCGGCAGTGGAATCCCCGAGCTGCTTCGCGGCCCAGCCGTGGGCCATCTCGTGGACGGTGATCGCAAGAATCAGCGGCGGCAGAACGACGCCAAGGGTCCAGAACGAAAGATCGAAATCCGGCATCGCCGAATTATACGGGGCGAGTGATCGCGACGGCGGCGGGATCAGGCATCGAGGCCGGAGACGTCTCCAAGTCCACGTCGCACGATTTCGACCGAGCCGCCGCTCAGGTCGAGTATCGTCGTCGGCTCGAGGCCGCAGGCGCCCCCATCGACGACCACATCCACGATCTTGCCTACCCTCTCGAATATCTCGTCGGGCTCGGTCAGCGGCATGTCGTCGCCCGGAAGGATCAGAGTCGAGCTCATGATCGGACCCTCCGAGGCCTCGAGAATCCTCTGGGCGATCGCGTTATCGGGCACCCTGATCCCGATCGATTTCCGTTTGTCCTGCACTCGTTTCGGCACTTCGCTGGTCGCCTTCAGAATGAACGTATATGGGCCCGGGGTACGCGCCCGCATCAAGCGATACGCCCAGTTTTCGACGCGCGCATAAGTTGCGATTTCGGACAGGTCTCGGCAGACCAGCGTGAAATCGTGATGGCGCTCGGTTTGCCGAATCCGGCGAATCCGCTCCAGCGCATTCCGATCTCCCAACCGGCAACCAAGGGCATAGGAGGAATCTGTCGGATAAACGATGACACTGCCCCGAATCAGCGCCTCCGCAACCTGCCTGATCAAGCGCGGCTGCGGATCCACGGGGTGAATTGTCAGAGGCTGTGACATGACCGGATTCTAGGCGGCTTTCGACAGTCGACGGTGGCATGGATTACGATAGTGCACCCCGACAAGAGATGGCCCGATCCATTGGCGTATGCAGTTACTCTTTGATTTTCTTCCGTTAATTGTCTTCTTCGCCGCCTTCAAGACGTACGACATATATGTCGCGACGGCGGCGATCATGGTCGTTATGACCCTGCAGGTGGCCTTCCAGTGGCTGCGAACGCGCAAGGTCAGCAACATGCTGCTGATCTCGACCGTACTCGTCGTCGCGTTTGGTGGACTGACGCTCGCCCTGAGAGATGCGATCTTCTTCCAATGGAAGCCGACGATCGTAAATGCGCTGTTCGCCGTCGCTTTCCTCGGCAGCCATTTCATTGGGGACAGGAAGACGATCACGGAGCGGATAATGGGACACGCAATCACTCTGCCGCGGACAGTGTGGTCCCAACTGAACATCGTCTGGATCGTCAATTTTCTCATTCTTGCAATCGCCAACATTTACGTGGTGTACAACTTCAGCGAGGAAATCTGGGTCGACTTCAAGGTTTTCGGCACGCTCGGCCTGACTCTGGTAACGGCTCTCGGGCAGGCCGCGTGGATCGCCATGAACGTATCGGACGAACAGCCCGATAACTAGCGCCAGGGTAGCCGACCGTGCTCTATGCAATCATGGCAACGGATAAGCCCGACAGCCAGCCGATCCGGTCCGCAACGCGACCGGCCCATCTACTCTATGTGGAGCCGCTCGCAGCGGAAGGACGTGTTGTCATCGCGGGCCCGCACCCGGCAATCGATGTCGACGATTTGACGCCCGGCGTAACCGGAAGCCTGATCATTGCCGAGTTCGAATCCCTTAAGGAAGCACGCTCGTGGGCGGAGGGGGACCCTTATTACCTCGAAGGGGTTTTCGCCCGGGTAGAGGTCAAGCCGCTGATTCCGGTTATTCCTTCGCGGCCGCAATGAATCGCGAGTCCAAAAGCAAGAATCGCGTGCTAGCGATTCGTTCCCGCCTCTTGTCAGCATTTGCACCAACGGAACTCGAAGTCATCGACGAGAGCCACCTTCATGAGGGACATCCCGGCGCACGGGACGGGCGCGGACACTTTCGAGTAAATATCGTCTCGAGCAGTTTCTCAGGTCGAACGCGGCTTGAACGGCATCGTATGGTGTTCGCGGCTCTCGGAGGCCTGATGGATACCGATATCCACGCGCTCTCGATTACGGCTTCGGATCAGTTGCCAAATGACCGCACGCACTAGGCCTCTCGCTCCAGTCCTGCATCGATCTACGCCCATCGTCGTTGCGATCGGCTCTGTCTTGATCGGGTGCGAGTCGAGTGCCCCCCCAGCTGATCAGGCGACCGGATCAATCCCGAGTGACACTTTGGCCACGGTCGGCTCGAGCGCAATTACCGAAAGCCTGCTCGACATCCTTGCCGTGCGCGAGTCGCAATCTGCCGGTTCCGAACTAACGGCAGACCAACGCACCGAGCTGATCGATCAACTTATCGAAATGCAACTGCTGGCAGACGCGGCAATCACGGCCGGTCTGGACGAGGAACCGCCTCTGGCGGCCGAACTCACGTTCCAGCGCCTCGAGACTCTATCCAGGGCCGCCAGAGAAGCGTTTCGAGTCAGTAATCCTCCGACTGAAACTGAACTGCGACAGGCCTACGAAGCAAACCTTTCCGGATATCTCGAGACGCAATACAAAGCCCGTCACATCCTGGTTGAAAATGAGGATCTGGCGCGGACTCTGATCAGTGAGCTGGACAGCGGCGCCGACTTCGCGACCCTGGCTCGTGAGCATTCAACAGGCCCCACTGGCCCTCAGGGTGGCGACCTGGGGTGGTTCCCTGCCGATCAGATGGTGGCACCATTCGCTGACGCAGTGCGCGCAGCGGATCCGGGCAACGCCGTTCCAGAACCCGTGCGGACTCGCTTCGGTTGGCACGTCATTTTGGTTGAGGACGTTCAGTCGCAGGTTGCGCCGGGACTAGAAGCCGTGCGCAGCGAGCTTCACGCCATAGTCGAGGAAGAGAAGTTGGACGCTTACTTGGCTGGGCTTGAAGCCAATGCGGAGATCGAAAGAACATCGACCGACTGACCGGCGCGACAAGAAGAGTCACTCTTCGGGTTCGATAAAGTGATAGATTCCGACTCCGGTGTTCACTCGTTGAACATCTCTGGTCTTTGCCGCCGCGCTAATTTCCTGTGCTCCGAGCCAGTTGTCAAGCTCAATCAATAGATTGAGCCCTTTGGTTCTTAGTAACTTGTCAAACGCGGGCAAGAGGTCAGATCGCAAACCCTGGTCTGCGTATACGACTCTTTCGAATCGAGTATCACTTTCACCATAGTGTTCCATATTGAACTCGTACGTAGTAACGAAGTTGTGAACAACAGTGCCAAGGCGTTCTAGCGCATCCGGGTGCAACTTCTCAGGAATATAAGATCTCATCAAGACTCGAAATGTTCCAGCTGCGGTCTGCTCCACTGCACCAACGCGAAGGAGTTCGTCAAGCATCGCGCGGGGCGCCATGTCACCGCTATACTTGCGGACCAACGCAACGAAACTCATCGTGCCCTGATCCTCTCGCGCATTCTCGAAAGGCAATTCAATAGGTAGTCCGTACGGACCGGTGTAGCCCGCGTCTGTATGCCAACCCTCGAGTACGCGCGTAACTCGATTCAAGTTACTGCTCTCAACTAAGACTCCGCGCTCCAAGATGGATTTTTGCTTCGCCACCTCCTTTCTCGTGAGTCCGGTGAGAATCGCAACCCTCGATTGTGATGGTCGCCTGCCTGGAATCGCAAAATCACGCTCCGCCACTTCTACAAACAAGTTCTTGAGAACTTCCGCAAATTCGCCGTACGAAACGCCGTTCCGGAGCAAGATACGAACCAAAGGCGTCATTATCTTGCGGTAAGCAGAGATCAGTCCTGAACGAACGGATGTTGCCATCTCAAATAACTTCGATTATTGGCGCACGCAACAACTTGGCACCGTCCTTGGCACCAACGCCCATGGCGCGAAACTATCACTACACCAAAATTGATGTATGGGGGCAACTACGGACGAGCCAACGCTGGTGGCGTCCTCCGGGATAGTCTAGATGAGTTCGCGCAGCTATGAATGCGAACGAGATTGGCGACGCAATCTATTGGGTGGATCGACTAGCGACGCCCGCTACCGTGTATTCCCAAGACGATTGGCCCTTTCGACGAAGGCCATTGACCCGAAATCTCGACAGTGTCTCCCACCGCGGGGGCAAAGGTCGCGTCAGCACTCAGCAAAATGGAGTAGTCCACGTCGGCCTCTCCAATCCTAAGAATGCCTCTATCAAGATCGGTCGCCTGAATCGCCCCCAAAACCCACACATCAGACTCGCCAGCGATGAACGTTTCGCCGGTCGGTAGCATTAGATCAAGCTCCGACCCGTTCACACTAGCTGCCATGACGTAATCGCCAAGGCTGACGCCAGAAACCATGTGTGACTCGGCGATAAAGGACTGACCCATCACCACAACGGTAGTTAGCCCTGCTCCCCGATCTGTAGCCATCCGTTCTATCGGCCCTTGTGCCGCCAACGACCAGGCAGATTGGCTGGCGTCTACAGTCTGAATCGGGCGCGTCGTATCGTTAGTTGCTCGAACACCGCTGCCATGAATGCCGCGGACACCGCTGCCGTGAATGCCGCGGACACCGCTGCCGTGAATGCCGCGGACACCGCTGCCGTGAATGCCGCGGACACCGCTGCCGTGAATACCGCGGACGCCGCTGCCGTGAATACCGCGGACGCCGCTGCCGTGAATACCGCGGACGCCGCTGCCGTGAATACCGCGGACGCCGCTGCCGTGAATACCGCGGACGCCGCTGCCGTGAATACCGCGGACGCCGCTGCCGTGAATACCGCGGACGCCGCTGCCGTGAATACCGCGGACGCCGCTGCCGTGAATACCGCGGACGCCGCTGCCGTGAATACCGCGGACGCCGCTGCCGTGAATACCGCGGACGCCGCTGCCGTGAATACCGCGGACGCCGCTGCCGTGAATACCGCGGACGCCGCTGCCGTGAATACCGCGGACGCCGCTGCCGTGAATGCCAGCTACAGAGTTTGACGTTGTTTCAGATTGAGCAGGCGCGGACGCAAGCACGCAGCCCACCAAGAGCGCACCCGCAGCCACGAGAGCGCAGGATCGGCTAATTTGCTGGCGTTGAGTCATTTCCAGTTTACCAATGCTACTTCGTCAACTTGTCATAAAGTCTGTTCAACACGACATAACGCAAGCAAGATTAGACATAATTGCTGGTTCTAGGGATTTTCTTCCCTTGACTCTAGGTGGTCAAGAGTCTAGGAACGCTAGACGCACGCCATACAGAAGCAACGCAATAAATGTGCGCTAACTATTTGTTATATATATAGGTAATACGCCCGGTCCGACCCGACACGAGCGTCAGGGAATTTGCTAGCGCTAACCTTTCACCGGAAAGTTGCGCAAATATTCAATTCCCGCTTCTGAAGTAGAAAACACCGACTCCAGAGGTTTCGGTTCCTGGACGGCGAATTCCTGAGTCGGATTCCAGGCGGGCTATCTTCAAATCCGCTGCCTGGACGAACTCATGTCCGAACGTTCTGGCCCATGACTGTAGTTCAAGCATCTGTAACTCAGTAAGGCGACGCGACCACGCGATCTGTTCGAAACGCCCTTCGAGAATATGCTCTTGCTCTGACACTTGGCCGGACGACATTAGCTTCGCATTGTGAATCAGCGTGCTTCCGTGACTAGAGAGAGAGAAGGCCCAGTTCCGCAAGAAGTCTGCATCTAGAGCATTCGGAAAGACGTACGCCTTTTCCAGTCTGAGGCCACCCGTCTCGTCCTTGGCGATGATCCCAAGTCTCAGCATGTCCTTCGATAGTGAGATAGGAGGAATCCCGCTAACGTACGTCTTCGCCAAATCGGCGAAACTGTTGACGCCCTCGACACTTAGCACGCGAGGAACACCCATTTCATCACAGAATCGTGGATCGAATCGCCAGTAATGGACAACTGTATTGAAAGGCCCAGCCGAGTCATCGGGGGACCATGTTGACTCAGTGTTCTGGCCTCGCAATCTCTTTACTGCCCTGCGAGACAAACCAGTCATAGCAGAGACTCTTGACAGATTCGTAGGCCTTCCACGAATTCCATACTGCTCACTCGCGACTCTTACGTAGACGCGACGAGCTATGTCCAAGAATTCCGAACAATTCAGTCCGCAACTGAGCATCAGTTGAACTATAGGTCGTAGTACAAGTTCAACGCATTCCGTTAGAACGCGAGTTCCGGCGGTCTCCTTTAGCTTGAGATTCACTGTCGCATTAGAACATCGATCGAAACCACTTCAACCCCAAGCTCCTGGGCTTTATCCAGTTTCGATCCGGGATTCTCCCCGGCGACCAGGTAGTCGGTCGACCGGGACACGCTCGATGTCACCTTGCCGCCGAGCGATTCGATGGCGCGCTTGGCCTCCGAGCGGCTCATGCCATCCAGTGCGCCGGTAATGACGACGCGTTTTCCGGCCAGTGGCTGGGGTGCGTTCTCCGCGGGTGCTTCAGCCTTCGGACGAATTCCCTGTGAAAGTAGCTCGTGAACGACCGCAACGTTCTGTTCATTGGCGAAGAAGTCGCGAATGCTCGCTGCGACTACGGGCCCAACATCAGGCACTGACTGCAATCTATCTTGGTCCGCGTTAATCAGCTCACCGACAGTCTGAAACGAGCGGGCCAGATTGCCCGCCGTTGCCTCACCAACGTCGCGAATGCCGAGTGCGTAGATGAATCGCGAGAGTTTCGTCTCCTTGCTCGCCTCGAGTGCCCGCACCAGGTTTTCCGCCGACTTCGGGCCGACCCGCTCGAGCTCGACGAGGTCGCTCGCCGTGAGCTGATACAGATCGGCCATCGTTCGGATTCTGTCCTTCGCAATCAACTGCTGGATCAGCTCAGTGCCGAGCCCGTCGATGTCCATCGCATGCCGCGAAGCAAAATGACGAATGGCTTCTTTGCGCTGTGCCGGGCAGACGGCCAGCCCACCACTGCATCTCGCGACAGCTTCTCCCTCGGACCGAACGACGTCCGAGCCGCATACAGGACAAAGCGCCGGCAACTCAACCGCGGCAGCATCCTTCGGCCGCTGGTCGGTTACAACCTTTACTACCTCGGGAATGACGTCGCCGGCACGCCGGACGACGACCGTATCCCCTACGCGGACATCCTTCCGATGGAGCTCATCGATATTGTGCAGCGTCGCGCTGCTGACCGTGACGCCACCCACGAATACGGGCTTCAGCCGTGCGACCGGCGTCAGGGCGCCGGTTCGACCTACCTGAAACTCGATCCCATCCACCTGGGTCAGCTCCTCCTCAGCCGGAAACTTGTGGGCCAGGGCCCAGCGCGGGGCACGCGAGACCGCTCCCAGCTCGCCCTGCCAGTCGAATCGGTTGACCTTGTACACGACGCCGTCGATATCGAACGGTAATTGCTGGCGTTTGGCCAGGATATCCGCGTAATACGCCAAACAACCCACATATCCCTCTACCCGTTTCGCGAAAGGTGACGTCCGGAGACCGAAATCCTCGAGGGCAGCCAGTGTGTCGCTGTGGGTCGATGGCCCCCTCCAATCGCCCGCAGTTCCCAGGCTGTAGACGTACAGATCCAGCGGGCGACGTCGGGCGACCGCCGGATCCAGCTGCCGCAAGGCGCCCGAAGCGGCGTTTCTGGGATTGACGAAGGTCTTCTCGCCGCTATTTGCGGCACGCTCGTTGAACGCCTCAAACGCCTGCCTCGGCATGAATACCTCGCCGCGCACCTCGAGCAACTCGGGGACCCTTTTCCCCGCAAGAACGACAGGGACGGACTCGATCGTCCGAACGTTGTGCGTCACGTCTTCACCGACCCGCCCGTCTCCCCGCGTCACCGCGCGCACGAGTCGACCGCGCTCGTAAACCAGGCTTACGGCGGCACCATCCAGCTTGGGCTCGGCGACGTACTCGATGGTCTCGACCTCGATATCTGCCGCCGCCAGGCGAGACCGTATTCGGGTATCGAACGCCTCGACCGATTCGTCGTCGAAGGCATTGTCGAGCGACAACATTGGCGCGAGATGCTCTACCGGCTGCAGAGACGACACGGCCGGAGCGCCGACTCGCCGCGTTGGCGAATCCTCGGTCGCAAGCGAAGGAAACTCTTCTTCGAGGCTGCGCAGCTCGATCATCAGCCGGTCGTACTCGGCATCCGGCACTGTCGGCTCATCGAGAACGAAGTACGCGTGGTTGTGGGCTTCGATCAGCCTTCGCAATTCGGCAACCCGATCGACTGCGTCAGGCGGGGGCGTTTGCTTCGAAGCCACCGCTACTCCAATGCTTCGTCGAGCTGATGACGATAGGCGATTACCTCCTCGCGAACATAGCGTTCGCGCTGGATGCTCCAGGAACTGCCCTTCTCGTCGCGCAAATCGGCATCCAGCGTGCGTGCCAGCTCCCTGGCCGTGTCGACCATCTTGTCGAAACGTTCTACCGGGTCTCCGGGTCCCGGTAGTACCAGGAAGAAGTTCATGCCCGGAATCGTGGTGGCGGACAAATTCGACAGATCGAAAGAACCCGGCTCGATCAGATTTGCCACGCTGAACTGCGATTCTCGCCCCGTGTCGTCGGTGTACATGTGGAAAATCCCGTACTGACCATGACGCAGGCCCGCAGCCCTCAGAGCAAGAACGGTTTCGTCGGCCGGCAAGGGATTTTCTTTCGGAATGAATCGGACCGTGATGACGCGGTCTATGGGAGCCTCGGTGGCGCGCTCTTCGTGTTCCGCATCGCCATCACTTTCCCGCGGGAGCTCGCTCGCTTCCCCGTCGACTGTCGGCTCGAGTCGCGCCCGGTCCCGAACCCGACTGAACTTCGCGGTGTACGGGCGGAGTCGCCCCGTACCCAACGCCCATATGAGCCCAATTACAAGGGCGCCTAGAAGGACCAGCACCCAACGCAGTTCGCTCATACCGTTCCGGCTACATCGCGGCGAGCTTCACCGCTTCATCGATATCAACGGCGACTAGCCTCGAAACGCCCGGCTCGTGCATCGTGACACCTGCGAGCTGGTTCATCGACTCCATTGTCGTCTTGTTATGCGTGATGAGAACGAATTGGACCTGCTCCGACATCTCCCGAACGATGTCTGAGAAACGACCCACGTTCGCGTCATCGAGCGGCGCATCGACCTCGTCGAGGAGGCAAAATGGCGCAGGGTTCAGCTCGAAGATCGAGAAAACGAGCGCCACTGCAGTCAGCGCCTTCTCGCCACCCGACATCAGATGAATCGTGCTGATCCGCTTGCCGGGCGGTCGCGCCATGACCGTGACTCCGGCGCTGAGAAGGTCATCGCCCGTAAGCTCCAGGTATGCCTGTCCGCCACCGAACAGACGCGGGAACAGCCGTCCCAGTCCCTGATTCGTCTTGTCGAACGTATCCTTGAAACGCTGACGTGTCTGACGATCGATCTTCCGTATCGCTGCTTCCAACGTCTCCAGTGCCGCTGACAGGTCATCGAACTGCTTGTCCAGGTAGGCCTTGCGCTCGGATTGCTCCTCGAACTCGTCGATAGCCGCGAGGTTGATCGAACCCAGACGCTGAATTCGACGGCCGATGGATTCGAGCCTTGCCGACCATCCTTCGGCGTCCGCATCCTCAGGCAGTCCCTCGCCGAGCACCTTCGAATCGAACCCGGTAGCTTCCAGTTGCTCGGAGACCGTATCGGCGCGGACCTGTGTCTCCCTGACGGCGAGCCGCACAGCGTCCACAGCGTCGCGCGCTTCAGCGACCCGCTGTTGTGATTCGACGCGCTCGGATTCCGCGCTGCGGACATCCGACTCGCATTGCTCGACCGCCGAACGCGCGTCACCCAGTGCCGTCTCAGCCGCCGAGTTGCGATCGAGCAATCGAGCCACTTCCTGTTCCTCATCTGCCAGCGGCTGCCGCGCGTCAGTCAGCTGCCGGTCGAGCTCTACACGGCGTTTCTCCAGATGCTCGAGCTGTGACTGAACGCGGCTCAGCGCGGCTGCCGCCGAAGCCTTCGAACTGCGGCGGGATTCGACCATGATGGCGATTTCCTTCGCCCTTTCACGCTGCACCTGAACGCGTTGGCGAACCTCGGCGAAGCGCTCCATGAGAACTTCGCCTTCGTCCTCATGCGCCGCAAGCGCTTCTTCGCTTGCTCCCTTGTCGGTGATCGCCGACTCGACTGCGCCCCTGCCTTTCTCGACTGCCGAGACCAGATCGAACAACTCGTCTTCGAGGCCGACGATGGAGCGGTCGAGCTCGCGTCGGCGCTGGCGGGCCTCTTCCGCACGGGCCCTCGTCGCCTCGAGCTCCGTCCTGGTATCCGTGTACGACGCTTGCAGCGAAGCCAGACGATTCTGTGCGGCATCGACTTCGGCCTCGAGGCCGTCGAGGCGCGCCTTCAGGTCGGCGAGCTCGCCGGTGGTCTCATCGCACGATTGCCCCAGTGAGGCCACTTCGCTGCGCATGCGGTCAATTTCTTCGCCGCGGGCAATCACGCCGAGCTGCGGATCGTCCGGGGATACGGTCAACACACCGTGCCGGCTTACCACGACGCCGTCCCGAGTCACCAGCACCTGCCCCGGGCTCAGCCGCGCGCGCGCGTTCAGCGCAGCCTCCACGGATTCGGCTGCGAACAAACCATCGAGCAACGCGACGGCGGCAGCCGGACCGGAGATTCTGTTGCTCAGCGGCTCGAGCCCCGGCGCAATGCCGACCCCGCCGGGTTCCGGTTGAGCCTCGATCAGGGCGAGTCCGCTTTCCGCCAGCCCGCCGAGCCCGCCCGATATCGCCGCGATATCCGCCACTTCGACGGCGTGAAAATACTGATTGAGTGCCGACTCGATGGCACGCTCCCATCCGGGATGGACGTCCAGACGCTCGGCGAGCTTCTTATCGTCTGCGAGCGCTTTCTCCGCAAGCCAGCTCTCGCCGTCCGCTGAAAGCTTCCGTACGGCCGCCGCCTGCAAAGCCTCGAGCGCCTTAAGCTGACCTCGCGAAGATTGCAGCCGCTCCCGCTTTGCGTCGAGACGCTCGGCCGCTTCCGTCTGCTGCTGCCGCAAGGCGCGAATTTCCCCGGTCAAGCCGTCGATGGACCGGGCGAGATCAGCGCGCTCACCGCGTTGGCGCTCCTCCGCGCCGACCAGTTCCTCGATCCTGGCCTCGTAATCATCAAGTCGAATGTTCGATCGTAATGCAGCCTGCTCTGCGCGATCGGCCTCCACACGAATCTGACGTTCGGCGAATTGATCGATCTTGACCTGATCCACCTGCGCCAGCCGCTCCGCGTTCGCGATGTTGCGAGCGAGCTCGTCGGCGCGGCTGCGGTGCCGTTCGACTGCGGACTCGAGCTCCGCAAGCTCCTGCTCCACCTCGCTCAGCGACTGAGTCGCCTCGTCGAGCTCGGGGTTGAGCTGACCGAGCGACGCTTCCAGAGCCTCGAGCTGCCCCCGATCGTCATCGAGGTGCCCGGTGATCTGATCGATCTGCGTCGTCACATCGGAGAGATCCGACTCGCGGCGGGCAATCGTGGACTTTCGGTGCTGGATCGCCTGCTCGAGTCGGGCGATGTCTGCGCCAACCTTGTAATAGACCCCCTGAGCCTCATTAAATGTGTCATGACGCTCGGAGAGCGCCACGCGCAGCCTTTCAATCCGCGCTTCGACCTCACGCTCAGCAGTCACTGCAGCTTCCAGAACCAGCTGCTTTTCACGCAGCCCGGCCTCCTCCTGCCCGAGCCCTGACCGCAGGTCATTCAGCCGGAGCAGCAACAGCTCGGCGTTCGTCTGGCGTTCCTCCGCCTTTAACGTCTTGTACCGTTCCGCCGCGTTCGCCTGCCGCTTCAGGTGAGCCAGCTGCTTCTCGAGCTCGTCCCGAATATCGGTCAGTCGCTCCAGGTTGTCGCGCGTATGGCGGATCCTGTGCTCGGTATCCCGGCGCCGCTCCTTATACTTGGAGATGCCCGCGGCTTCCTCCAGAAACGACCTCAGCTCCTCCGGCTTCGCCTCGACGAGCCGCGAGATCATGCCCTGCTCGATGATCGAATAGCCGTGCGACCCGACACCGGTTCCGAGAAGAATGTTCGTGATGTCCTTGCGCCGGCACCGCCCATTGTTCAGAAAATATTGCGACGTGCCGTCCCGCGACACGACGCGCCGCACGGAAACCTCCGAGTAACCCGCATAGGCGCCGGCGATCGTGCCGTCGCTGTTGTCGAAAACCAGCTCGATACCTGCCTGGCCAACCGGCTTGCGGCCGCTCGAGCCGTTGAATATGACGTCGGCCATCGAATCGCCGCGGAGCGTCTTGGCCGAACTCTCGCCCAGCACCCAGCGGATGGCATCAATTACGTTCGACTTCCCGCAGCCGTTCGGGCCAACGATGCCCGTCAGGTTGGTGGGGAAACTTATGGTCGTGGGATCGACAAAAGACTTGAAGCCGGAGAGCTTGATCTTGCTCAGACGCATACTTTAAGTGTTCCGGGGACTCGAGCGGACGGCCATGGCTGCCGGGTTTCGGCTAGTGTAAAGTAAAACAAGTCGAAGAACGACGGCCGGAGATCGCACGACGCAGGTCTTCCGAGCCCGTGCCAACCAGGGAGGAGCTGCCACCTGTGAATGCAGCGGCACAGTCGCCGGAGCCCGGCAAACTGCTCGAGACATTCCCGAACCCCGAGCCGCGGCGCGATTACACGCTGCGCATTCGCATTCCGGAGTTCACGTGCCTTTGTCCGAAGACGGGGCAGCCGGACTTCGCGACGATCAACCTCGAATACGTACCCGACCAGACCTGCATCGAGCTGAAATCCCTCAAACTCTACATCGCCGCATACCGCACGATGGGAGCGTTTCACGAGGCAGTCACCAATCGTATCCTCGACGATCTCAGTTCGCTGCTGAACCCGAGATTCATGCGGATCACGGCCGAATTCAACGTTCGGGGCGGAATCTACACTACCGTAGTCGCCGAGCATCGGGCTGCCGAGTGGCGGCCAGCGGAAGCCGTCCTCCTGCCCCCAGCAGCCGCAAGCGAACCGTAGATTTCGGCCTTTCGCTCGAAGGCTTCATCTGTATAATTCCCGCCTTCCTGCAACACGCCTTGGAGGCCGATTGCGATGCCGAAGAAGAAGGCAGCCACCAAGAAGAAGGCCGTGCGCAAGCCGGCCAGCCGCAAAACGCGGCCAAAGACCAAGAAAACCGCTTCGAAGAAGCGGCCTGCCGCCGGCGCTCGCAAAACCACCACGAAGAAGCGTCCTGCTGCGAAAAAGAAGAGCAGCAAGAAGGCGAGCAGTAAGTCTGCCGGCAAGCGCCCCACTCGAGGGAAATCGGCCGGCAAGAAAAAAGTCACCCGGAAGAAATCCGCCTCCAGAAAGACCGCTGCCAAGAAGACAGCCAAAAAAACGGCCAAGAAGGCAGCAAAGAAGTCGACGAAGAAATCCGCGAAGAAGTCGCCCAGAAAGGTGGCGAAGAAGAAGGTCGCGAAAAAGTCCCGATCCAAAGCCAGCACAAGGAGCGTGGTGAGCAAGAAGAAGGCCGGCAAGAAGAAGCCAGCGACCAGGAAGAAGTCATCAGCGAGCGCAAAACCGGCCACGCGAAAGAAATCGGCCAGGCGCAGCAAAGCGTCAACGGCAACCCGCCGGCCAGCGCAGCGCAGGCCCTCTCCGGCGACGCGAACGCCGCGGCGCTCACAGGGACAAATGCTCAGCGGACCGGTACATGGCTTCGAGCCCTACCAGGAAAAGAAGCACGAAGACTATATGAGCACGGAGCAGCTCGAGCACTTCCGCGAAATCCTGCAGGCGTGGAAGCGGGAATTGATGGAAGAGGTGGACAGAACGATGCATCACATGAAAGACGATGCCTCGAACCCGCCGGATCCCAACGACCGCGCGACCCAGGAAACCGAATTTGGCCTCGAGCTACGCACTCGCGACCGGGAACGCAAGCTTCTGAAGAAGATCGACTCAGCGCTGAGCCGTATCGACGACGGATCGTACGGCTACTGCGAAGAAACCGGCGAGGAAATCGGGCTGCGACGCCTGGAGGCGCGGCCGGTCGCCACCCTGTGCGTCGAAGCGCAGGAGCGACGCGAGCTGGCGGAACGCCAGTTCCGCGATCGTGAGGACTATTATCGTTAGCCGCCCGTGACCCGGGGCGGTCGCGTATCGAGCTATGTGGGGCGCTTCGCCCCTTCGCCGACAGGCCCTCTTCATCTGGGTTCGCTGCTGACGGCGGTCGCGAGCTTTCTGCACGCGCGCCAGAATGCCGGCCGCTGGCTACTCAGAATAGAGAACATCGATCCGCCTCGTGAGCAGCCCGGTGCCATTACGTCGATCCTGGCAACGCTCGAGGCGATGGCGCTCGAATGGGATGGCGAGATCGGCTGGCAGAACCGGCAGCTCGAGCGCTTTCGGCAGGCCGCAGACCAGCTCGAACGTGACGGCCTCGCCTACCGCTGCACCTGCAGCCGCAAAGAGATTCGCGCTGCCTCCGGCAGCAACCGCTATCCCGGTACCTGCCGAAATCTCGGGCTCGTCGACCTGAATGCCGCCGTCAGGCTGGTGACGCCAACGGCAAAGACCGAAATCTTCGATGAGCTGCAGGGGCACAGGCTCGTCGACATCATGAGCACGGAGGGTGATTTCATCATTTTCCGGCGGGACGGACTGCCTGCCTACCATCTCGCCGTCGTCATCGACGACGCAGCGAGCGGCGTCACCGACATCGTGCGCGGCATCGATCTGATCGATCAGACTGCCGCACACATCCGGCTGCAATCGGCTCTGGGGCTCGACAGACCCCGATACTGGCACGTGCCGGTGGTCGTCGACGAGAATGGGCACAAGTTGTCGAAACAGACCGGCGCCCGCGGGATCACACCGGACGACGATCTGTCAGCAATCGCCCGGCTGATCCTCGGGATGCTCGAACTTCATCCGCCGGTGGAGCTAGCCGGCGCCCCGCTCAACGAACTGTGGCAATGGGGCGCCGAAACATGGGACATCGGCAGCCTGGCCGGGCAGGAAAAGATTACGCGGCCACCCACGGCGGACGATAGCGACTTCGTTCCGGACCGCTCCCGGGAGTAGCGCCTCGCTTCTATGCGTCGCCGTCGACGTCCCGCATGCTGAGCCGAATTCGGCCCTGGCGGTCTACCTCGAGCACCTTGACGCGAATGACGTCGCCTTCAGCCAGCTTGTCGCTGACCTTTTCGACGCGCTCGTTCGAGATCTGCGAGATATGCACCAGTCCGTCCCTGCCGGGCAGGATCGTTACGAAGGCGCCGAAATCCATCAGTCTCACGACTTTGCCTTCATAGATACGACCGACTTCGACATCGGCCGTGATCAGCTCGATGCGTTCTTTCGCAGCGCGTCCCGCCGCAGCGTTGACCGACGCGATCTTTACCGTACCGTCGTTGTCGATGTCGACCTGTGCACCCGTTTCCTCGGTGATCGCCCGAATCACCGCACCGCCCTTACCGATCACATCGCGGATCTTGTCCGGATCGATCTTGATCGTGATGATGCTCGGCGCCCAGTCGGACATCTCTTCTCGTGGCGTCGAGATGACCTTGGCCATCTCGCCGAGGATATGCTGGCGGGCCTCTTTCGCCTGATCGAGTGCGACCGCCATGATTTCCCGGGTGATGCCGTCGATCTTGATGTCCATCTGCAAAGCGCTGACGCCTTCGTTCGTGCCGGCGACCTTGAAGTCCATATCACCCAGGTGGTCCTCGTCGCCAAGGATATCGGTCAGAACGACGAAGTTTTCGCCCTCCTTGATCAATCCCATAGCGACACCGGCAACCGGCGCCTTGATCGGCACACCGGCGTCCATCATCGAGAGGCTCGAGCCGCAGACAGACGCCATCGAGCTCGATCCGTTGGACTCGGTGATTTCGGAAACCACCCGAATGACGTACGGAAACCCTTCCATGTCGGGCATCACGCCTTCAACGCCACGCCTCGCGAGGCGGCCGTGGCCGATCTCACGCCGCTTCGGTGATCCCATGAAGCCGGTCTCGCCGACGCTGTAAGGAGGAAAGTTGTAGTGAAACATGAACGGCTCGCGACGCTCGCCTTCCAGCGCATCGATGATCTGCGCGTCGCGTCCGGTGCCGAGCGTCGTAACGACGATGGCCTGCGTCTCGCCGCGTGTAAACAGCGCCGAGCCGTGCGTCCGCGGCAGAACGCCAACTTTGACGTCGATCGGGCGGACCGTTCGCGTATCGCGGCCGTCGATGCGACGCTCGCCCGCAATGATCCGATCGCGCACGACCTTCTTTTCGAGCTTGTGGAACTGGGTCTCCACTTCACCGTCGGTCCATTCGGAACCCTCGCCGGAGAGCGCGGCGACGCAGGCGGCCCGAAGATCTCCGACCTTCGAGTAGCGCGACTGCTTCTCGGCAATACCGTACGCTTCTCCGAGCGATGCCGCCGCCTGCTCACTGACTGCGGAGACCAGAGCCTCGTCGACAGCCGGGCCTACCCACTCTATCGACGGCTTGCCGGCCTCTTCCGCCAGCGAGCCAATGGCATCTATCGCAACCTGCATCTGCTCATGGCCAAAGACGACGGCTCCGAGCATCGTCTCTTCCGATAGCAGCTTCGCGGCCGACTCGACCATCAGAACCGCATTCTTCGTGCCTGCGACCACGAGATCGAGCTCCGAGTCGGCGACCTCCGACATCGTCGGATTCAACTGGTACGAACCATTCCGGTAGCCGACTCGGGCGCCGCCGATTGGCCCGAGAAACGGCATGCCTGAAAGCGCGAGCGCCGCTGACGCTCCCAGCATCGCAGGAATATCGGGATCGATTTCCGGATCCACCGACATCACGGTGGCAATCACCTGAACCTCGCGTCGGAAACCGTCCGGAAACAGCGGGCGGATCGGTCGATCGATCAGTCTCGAGGTCAGCGTTTCCTTCTCGCTCGGGCGACCTTCGCGTTTGAAGAAACCACCTGGAATTCGGCCGGCCGCATATGTCTTTTCCTGATAATTGACCGTGAGCGGGAAGAAATCCCTGCCCGCCTGATCGGACTTCTCACCGACCGCGGTCACCAGCACGACCGTGTCTCCCATGCTTACCTTGACCGCACCGTCCGCCTGCCGCGCGATTTCGCCGGTCTCCAGCACGACATCGTGCGCCCCGTATCTGAACGTTCTCGTAGCTTTCACACCCACACCTTTCCCGCTTTGTCCTTCCTGAACGGACAACCAAACAAAAAACTGATTCCGGACCCGAAAAGCATCAGAGCCGGCGCACCGGCTCTGACGTCATATCCCGCTCGTGTTGATCAACGCCGTAGTCCCAGACGCCCGATCAGTTCCCTGTATCGGCTCTGGTCTACGTTCTTCAGATAATCGAGGAGCTTGCGGCGATCGTTCACCATGCGCAAAAGGCCACGCCGCGAATGGTGGTCTTTCTTGTGTTCGCCGAAATGAGAAGAGAGCTGATTGATCCGCGCTGACAAAAGCGCGATCTGGACTTCCGGGGAACCGGTATCGCCCTTGTCGCGGGCATACTCTTTGACGATTGCAGACTTTTCTTCCGAACTGAGCGCCATTCCGTCCTTCTCCGGGCCCGCCCCTTGGCGAACCGACGTTTATGCCTTCCGGCAAAGCGCGGCATTCTAACCAAAGCGCTGCCCGCGCTCCAGCGTATCAGCCAAGAAATATTCGCCGGGGCCGCAGCAAACCGTCCGCTCCGAAGTCGGCGAGCCCGACGAAAGTGCCGCCCGGGCCGTAGGCGCGGTGCAATCCCACTTTGTGGCTCGTAAGGGCCGCCACGCTCCTGCCGTGCGTGAGCGCATCGACACCGTCATCGTCGACCTGAATCTCTGGAAACTGCAGAAGCGCCCGGTCCGGCGGTGCAAGGTGTGAGTCGAGCTCTCCGGGACCGGCCTCGGCGGCAGCTTCGAGTGTTTCCGTATCGACCATGGTGCTTGCATCGAAAGGGTCGACGGCAAGTCGCCGCAGCGCAACCACATGCCCGACCGTTCCCAGTTTCGCCGCTATGTCGGCGGCCAGCGAGCGAATATAGGTGCCTTTCGAACAACGGACCGTGAAGCTCAACTCGGCCCCGTCCAGGCGGTCGAGTCGGATCCAGTCGATACAGATGGGCCGGGGCTGCCGCTCGACTTCAATCCCGGCGCGGGCGAGCTGGTAGAGCCTGCGACCATGGTGCTTCAGCGCGGAGTACATCGGCGGTACCTGCTGACTCTCCCCCTCGAAGCTCACCAGTGTCGCCGCGACGTCCGCGGCAGCCAGGCCGTCCACCGACTGCTCTGCAATGACTCGCCCGTCGATGTCGCCGGTGTCCGTCGCGACCCCGAAGACCATGCTGACCGCATACTCCTTCTTTGAGGCGAGCAGGTAAGCCGATGCCTTTGTCGCGGCACCAAGACAGATTGGCAGCATGCCGCTTGCGAACGGATCGAGGCTGCCGCAGTGGCCGGCCTTCCTGATGCCGAAAATACGCTTGACGCGCCCGAGGGCCTGGTTCGACGTCAGGCCCGGCGGCTTGTCCAGCAGGACGATTCCGCTGGCGCCCGACTGCGTTGTATCACGTCGTGGCATTTCCGCACGTCAGCCCTGTTCCCTGCTCTGATCGATCAGGTGACTTATCTCGATTCCGCGCCGCGCGCTGTCGTCGTGGAGGAAGCGCAGCTCGGGGACACGCCGCAGACGTATCTCCCGCCCGATGTTGCGACGAATGAAGCCGCCCGCACTCTCGAGAGCCTCGGACACAGGACCGGGATCGGCGTCAGGATCGAGCGTCGAAAAGTAGACTTTCGCGACCCCGAGATCGCCGCTCAGATCGACGTTCGAGACATGCACGCCGTGCAGCCGCGGATCTTTCACCTCACGGCGCAACAGGTCGTTGATCACGCGTGTAAGCTCAGCGCCAACGCGTATGTGCCGATTCCCGATCGGAAACCTCCGTCAGGTGTTGCTGCTCTTCAGCCGTCAATCGAGCGTGCGGGCGACTTCGCTCCGCTCGTAGCACTCGATCTGATCGCCGACCTTCACATCGTTGTAGTTCCGGACCCCGATACCGCACTCGGTACCAGCCCTGACCTCCTGCACATCGTCCTTGAACCGGCGGAGCGATTCGAGCTCACCCTCGTAGATGACCACGCTGTCGCGCAGAACACGGATCGGATTGCTCCGTCGCACGTAGCCCTCTGAGACCATGCAGCCCGCGACGTTGCCGAATTTCGGTGACCTGAATACGTCTCGCACTTCGGCAAGCCCGACGATCTGCTCCCGGACCTCGGGAGACAGCATGCCACTGACGGCGGCCTTGAGGTCGTCGATGGCCTCGTAGATCACGCTGTAATAGCGGACATCGACGCCGGTTTCCTTTATCGAGTTTCGCGCGCCGGCATCTGCACGGACATTGAAGCCGATGATGATCGCCTGCGAGGCAGCCGCAAGCTGGACGTCGGATTCCGTGATGCCGCCCACACCCGCAGATATGACGCTAACTTTCACCTCATCGTGAGAGATCGCGGTCAGCGCATCGCGCAGGGCTTCCGAGCTGCCCTGCACGTCCGCCTTGATCAGGACCTGCAGATTGATCGTTCCCGTTGCACCCATCTGCTCGAAGACGTCGTCGAGCCGAGTCGCCTGTTGCGCGAGCTTGACGTCGCGTTCCCGCCCCTGTCTGTACGCTGCGACCTCACGCGCCTTTCGCTCGTCGCTGACGACCAGCATGTCGTCGCCCGCGACAGGCGTGCCGGACAGGCCGAGAACGGCGCACGGAATGGACGGGCCCGCAGACTCGATGGCCTCCCCCGCCTCGTCGAACATCGCCCGGATGCGTCCGTATTCCTGCCCGGCTAGCAGCATGTCTCCCACTCGGAGCTCACCCTTGCTGACCAGCACGGTCGCAACGGCACCACGGCCGCGCTCGAGCGACGCCTCCAGGACGACGCCGGACGCCGGCCCCCGATCGGGCGCCTTCAGATCCAGCAACTCGGCTTGCAGCACGACGGAATCGAGCAGATCCGACACGCCCTCACCGGTCTGTGCCGATACGTTGACGAACAGAGTATCGCCACCCCATTCCTCCGGAATTACCTCGACCTGGGACAGCTCGTTCCGTACCCGATCGGGATCCGCGTCCTCGCGGTCGATCTTGTTGACAGCCACGACGATCGGCACGCCGGCAGCCCGAGCGTGCTCGACCGCTTCCTTGGTCTGCGGCATGACGCCATCGTCCGCAGCGACGACGAGTATTACCAGATCCGTAACGTTCGCGCCGCGCGCGCGCATGGCCGTGAACGCAGCGTGCCCGGGCGTATCGAGGAACGTCAGAACGCCCTTCTCGGTTTCAACGTGATACGCACCGATGTGCTGTGTAATGCCGCCCGCCTCACCGGCCGCAACGCGCGTACGGCGGATATAGTCGAGCAGTGACGTCTTACCGTGATCGACGTGGCCCATGACAGTGACGACGGCCGGCCTCGAAACCTCCCCATGCTGATCGCTTTCGTCCTGAGAATCCGCCAGAAGCTGATCCTCGATCGCGGTCTCGACCAGCGGCTTGGCCGTATGTCCCATCTCCTCGACGACGAGGATCGCCGTATCCTGATCGAGCATCTGGTTGATGGTCACCATCATCCCCATGCCCATCAGCGCCTTTATCACCTCGGTCGACTTGACCGCGAGACGCTGCGACAGATCGCTCACCGCAATCGTCTCCGGAATCTCGACTTCCCGTACGACCGGGGCCGTCGGTCGCTCGAAGCCGTGGACCGAATCGACGTTGACGTTTACCGACCGGCGACGCGTCCGCTTCTTCCTGCGGCGGCCCGAAGCGCCGTCGGCGACGTGCAGCGTATGATCGCGCGCCGTCTTCTGTTTCTGGCGCGCGAGCTCTTTCTCGAGCTTCGCCTGCGCGGCTTTCTCTTTCGCCTCGCGAGCACTGTCTTCGGCGGCACGGCGCGCTTCCTCGGCCTGGCGCCGGGCCTCGTCGTCGGCTTCGGCCTTCTTGCGCTGCTCTTCCTGCTCGCGTTGCAGCGTCTCCTGCGCCTTGCGCTCCGCCTCTTTGCGCGCTTCTTCCTGCTTCTCGAGCTCCGCGCGCTCAGCCTCCTGCCGTGCGTCTTCCTCGGCGCGGCGTGCCGCGTCCAGCTCCTCCTGCTGTTTGCGCGCCTGCTCCTCGAGCACGTCGCGCTTGATGTAGGTCCGTTTGCGTCGTACCTCGACGTTCACCGTACGTGCACGGCCCTGCCCACCCGACAGGCGCAACTCGCTTTGCGACTTGCGCCTGAGCGTGATACGCCTTGGCGCCGACTCGCCGGCATCCTTGCGACCATGCGCCTTCCGCAGATGAGTCAGCAGCTCGAGCTTCGCTTCCTCGCTGATCAGATCCTCGGCGCCTGAAACCTTTATTCCGGCTTCGTCCAGCTGATCGATAAGCCGATCCACCGGGACCTTGAGCACCTTCGCGAAATCTGAAACGGTGACGTCGGACATTGCGCTTCTCCCTGCCTACGCCGGCTGCTCGGTCTCGAACCAGTGGGCGCGCGCGGCCATGATGAGCTCGGCTGCGCGGTCCGGCTCGAGGTTCTCGATATCCTCGAGATCGTCGACAGCCTGCTCGGCCAGATCCTCCCGCGTTACGATGCCCTTCGCGGCAAGCAGGAAGGCGAGTTCCTTATCCATGCCTTCGAGCGTGAGGAGATCATCGGCGGGCTCGGCCTGGTCGATCACTTCCTCACTTACGATCGCCTGAGTGATCAGGACGTCGCGCGCCCTCGCCCGCAGCTCATCGACAATGCCCTGATCGAATTCCTCGATGGCAAGCAGCTCGCTGGCCGGGACGTACGCAATCTCCTCCAGAGACGAAAAACCTTCCTGCGCCAGAATCAGCGCAACGTCCTCGTCGACGTCGAGCTCCGTCATGAAACTGGCCACGGTCTCGCGCGCTTCCTGCTCGCTCTTCTCCTCGGCGTCCGACTCGGTCATCACATTCAGTTCCCAGCCGCTGAGCTCGCTGGCCAGACGAATGTTCTGTCCGCCCCTGCCGATCGCCTGCGACAGCTTCTCCTCATCGACGGCGATATCCATGCTGTGCGCGTCCTCGTCCACGACGATCGAAAGCACATCCGCCGGCGACATCGCATTGATGACGAACTGTGCTGCGTTATCGTCATGCAGGATGATGTCGACACGCTCGCCTGCGAGCTCATTCGACACGGCCTGGACCCGTGAACCGCGCATTCCGACGCAGGCCCCGACAGGGTCGATGCGACTGTCGTTGCTGCGCACGGCGATCTTTGCCCGCAAACCGGGATCGCGCGCCGCACCGAGTATCTCGATCAGGCCCTGACCGACCTCGGGCACCTCGATCTTGAACAGCTCGACGAGGAACTGCGGCGAGGTTCTGGTGAGGAACAATTGCGGTCCGCGGACCTCGGAGCGCACTTCGGCGAGCATGCTCTTGATGCGGTCCTGCGGCTTGATCGGTTCGCGCGGAATCAGATTCTCGCGAGGAATGAAACCTTCCGCGTTGCCACCCAGATCGATGTAAGCGCCGTTCCGGTCCACGCGTTTCACGATGCCGCTCAGCAACTCGCCGACACGATTCTCGAATTCCTCGACAACCTGCTCGCGCTCTGCTTCCCGGACCTTCTGGACGATGACCTGCTTCGCCGTCTGCGCGGCGATACGTCCGAACTCCACCGACTCCATGGGTTCCTCGACGTACTCGCCCGGCGTGGCATTGGCGTCGACATCGAGCGCGTCTTCGAGCCGCAGCTCCTTGTCGGGGTCCTCGAGCTCATTCGAATCGTCAGCGAAGACCATCCAGCGTCGAAAAGTATCGTATTCGCCGGTTACTCGGTCGATGGCCACGCGCACGTCGAGATCGTCGCCATGCCGCTTCCGCGTGGCGCTCGCGAGTGCTAACTCAATGGCCTCGAAGATCACATCCTTCTCGACGCCTTTCTCATTCGACACGGCGTCGACGACCATCAGGATTTCTTTGCTCATCGTTCGTTACTCAGCTTGCTTCATGCGTCCGGCACCAGGCGTGCCATCGCGACCTCGCCCAGATCGAACTCCATCGTCTCGTTGTCGACATCGAGTCGGACGACGGCATCCTTCGCTGCCGTCAGCGTGCCGCGAAAGCGTCGACGGCCCGCCCGCGGGACGGCGAGCTCGAGCCTCACATCGCTGCCGACTACCCGTGCGAAATGCTCGGGCGTGCGCAGGCGTCGGTCCTCTCCGGGTGAAGACACCTCGAGCGTGTAGCGGCCCGGCAGCGGATCCTCGACATCGAGAAATGCCCCGATCTGCTCGCTGACGAGTTCGCAGTCGGTCAGTGTCACCGGCGGCTCGTGATCGATGAACAGCCGCAGCAGACCGTTGCCCCCGGTACGAACGTCGAGATCGACCAGCTCGTATCCGAGCGAATTGACGACCGGCTCAAGCAACCCGATCAACTCCTGTTTACCTGCTGCACGCGCAGTCAAGCTCGCCACCCTGTATCCAGAAAGAAAAAATGGGCCAGCGGCCCATCGTCTCTCTCCCCACTCCTCAACCTGCCGGGCGCCAGGAGCGCGGACTAAAAAAATAGCCCCGATCGGGGCCTGTCCTCCTGACGGGCCGGCCCACCCGGACCGGACCCTGTCGACACCATTCGCACAACGCGACGGCAGCCCGACAAATGACGCAGCGCATGTTAGCAGAGTCCGGGCCGCACGCCTAGAACAGCAACGGATCCGTCGATGCCCGATTCAGAGGATCTCGAACTGCGGCGGCTGCAATTCCTGAATCGAATCGATGTAGCTGACGAGACGTTCGATAAGTTGCCTCGAGCGCGCCTCGGCCGACGCTTCGGCACCCTCCTCGACCCAGAACTCGTAGCCCCAGATCGGCATTTCCCGTGTGCCGTGCGCACCGCCCATCGCCCGGCCATCGATCACCTGCCGAATGTCCGCCGCCGGAAAGCTGCCGTCGTTGCGGGCAGCTATACGCCGCAGATTCGGCGGTGCCGTTCGCAGGTTGGCGGCCACCGGCCCGTCACCGCGCCCTTCGACGCCGTGGCAGGCGGCGCAGTACCTCGCAAAAAGCTCGGCACCGCTCAGGTCGATCGCATCGAAGAGTTGGGCGTGACCACGCCCGCCCGCTCCCGGGTACGGCGTAGCGACCAGCACCAGCAGCACCGCCAGTGACAGACACGCAGTTCCCGTAGCTGCAGCGCGCATTCGCGATCGGGCCCGTTCGATCAATGCGGCTGGCCCGGATAGTCCCAGTGGTCGATGTGCCATACGCGTCCCGGCGTGATTCGGCCATCGTCGGAGCCTTCGAGCGACATCAGAAAAAAGACTGCGCCACCGACCAGAATCAGGCCGATCAGCGCAAAACCGATCCGGCTCGACAGCGGCATCCGGGTCGATTTGAGCGCGCAACAGCGCTTGTACTTCAACCCGCTGCCGCAGGGACAAGGCGCATTTCTGCCGACTGCTGCCAACGTCTTTCTCCTGCCTCAGTCCGAGGCTACCACGGTGAACGGATCCACTCGCGCCCCGTGTATACGCACACCCCAATGCAGATGCGGACCCGTCACGCGACCGGTCGCCCCCGCGAGTCCGAGCACCTGGCCGCTTTCGACATGATCGCCAACGGCGACACGGAACTCCGACAAGTGCAGATACACCGAATATACACCCATGCCGTGATCGATGAAGACGGCGTTCCCACTGAAGAACAACGGCTTCGCCAGCACGACGCGCCCGGCGTTGCTGGCGAGTATCGGTGTGCCTTCGGCGGCCCGAAGATCGGCGCCCGAGTGCGGCGCCCGCGGCTGATCGTTGAAGAAGCGTCGATGACCGAAATTGCGCCCGCCTGTCGCACCCTCTACCGGGATCGTGAACGGTCCGCTGGTCAGCGGCGCCGGTGTCGTTGTCGCATAGATGCGCGCGATTTCGGCGGCTTCTTCAGCGGCGCGCTGCTGGTCGTCCGGCCCCAGCTCGACGAAGCGGTTTTCGACGGTCAACCGCGTCTCAGGGTAGCTGCGTGGCTCGATCGTCAGGTCGAGGCTCGACTCGGTCATCCGGCCATCGTCGAAGCGGAGCCTGAGCGGCAACGCACGATCGCCCGGCGCCTCATCGAGATCCACACCAAGCCAGGCCGACCATGCGCCGCCCGCTGCCGAGGCCGCAAGCGCCCCGGTCCTGTCCGGCGCTGCAGGTAGCGAGTCGCGGGCCAGCGGTCGCCAGTCGCTCTCCCATTGGACAGTGACTGCGACCAGACCCGGCTCGTGCGGCACCGACAATGTGAACGCCTCGCCCTGACCGGCTGTCAGGCCGATCGCAACCCAATGAAGCAACATCAAGTAAATCCTGTAAGCTATTAATTTAAAGGGATTCTATCTCAGTCATTCTTCGAGAAAAACCGGGCGCATCGGCAATTCGACAAAAGCCGCCGATTTGCCTGCCGGTCGGCAGGCGTTGTCTAATGGGCAGTCGATCACGCACGGAAGACACCACATGCCGACATACAAGGTACCTGAAGTCATCGAAGTGACACTCAACGAGCTCGAGCTTCCGAATGAGGTCCCGGTCGATGGTGATCTCACCGTGAAACCGCTGGCGGACTGCAGCAAGGGCGAGGTGGCCGAAGCCGTCAAGGCATTTTCCGGCCTGATCCGCGAGTCGCAGTCCGAAGTCGAAGAGACGATCAGAAAACATATAGAAATCAGGCGCCGAGTCGCTCATCTTGAGGCTTATCGCGAACACTTCGACGACATCGAGTGGGTCCGAGAGGACGCCCCGGCCAGCTAACGACGCCAGCTAAGGACGCACTGAGCCCGGCCGAACCGGGCAAGGCGGGGCACGCCGCCTGGCGGCGTTGCTCCTCGCTCAAATATTCCCGATATTCTCGTTCGTCGCGCCTTGCCAGCCGGGCGCCACGCTTCGCGACCTCTGCAACGAATTAACCGGACAGGACACTAGCGGCTGTGCGAAGTCCGGTAATGCTCGGCCAGCACGTCGGTCCCGAAATCCGAGTCCTTATCACGCCACACGGCGTGCACGTGGTTGCCCATGTTCTGAACGTTGTCGTACTCGAACACGAAGCTGTCGCCCTGCAGACGAAAATAGTGTGGCTCCCCGGCCTCGACACTGCCCATCCAGGCGAACCGGAGCGAGTCGACATCGAGCGCGTCCCGATAGTGGGCTGCCAGCGCGGGCCGATAATTACCGATGACCTCGTCAAGAATCATCCCGACCCACTGGCGCTGCATCTCGTTCAACGCACCGACCTGCACACCTTCCGGCAACAGCGTTTCCCGCCACGTTTCCCACTCTTCGCGCGGCTTGTTGATCGTCGCCGTGAAGATCTCGCGCGGCGCAGTATCGGCACGAACCGCCTCCGCACGTTGCTCGCCGCGCAGCGAAGTAACCAGCTCGCGCGCCAGATCCTCGAGCACGCCGTGGACGCGGAAGCCGGTCATCGGGCCGCTCCGCACCTCGGCGGGATTAGATCCGAGGAATGACGGTGTGACCCGGATCCCGTCGGGCGAGACCGCAACGCTCAGCGACACGTGATGACCCTCGAAGCGCCACGCCCAGGGCGCATCGCCGGACGGCGTGCCGAACAGAGCGACCTTGTAATGGTCGACGGCACGCGGAAATCCCGCCTCGTCCAGCATCTCGAGAATCTGCTCGAGCTGCATGATGTGGACGACCTTCAGGTAGCCGCCGGCACTTAGCGTCGCCCGCAGCAGATCATGCGTGAGACGCTTCTGCTCGCCCGACATCGCCTCGATCGTCAGCCCGACGCGTTGGGTCGGCCAGAATTGCCAGTTCTGCCGCTGCTCGTCGTCGAGCGGGTACAGCAGCTCGTCGGCCTTCACGATTCCAAGCATGCGGTCCAGCGGTCCGGCACCGTCGACCGAAGCGGCCAGGGCCGCGGCGGACTCGATCATTTTCTGTCGGGCCGCGTCGACTCCGGACTCCTGCGCCCAGGACGGCGGCAGGGCCAGCGCCGCCCCGGCGAGGACGATCAATCGCAAGTTCATCGGCTAACCCCCGGTCGTGTGAATATCGTCCGATCATGCGTCGTCGGCCCTGCACCGGTCAAGATTCGGCTCAGTCGAACTCGGCGTGCGGCACGGGTCGCTCGCCGCCGACGAATTCCTGCATCGGAACGCTGGTAACGCCGCCGGTCGCCCGCACGATTCCCGCCACGTAACCATTCGAGTTGAAGCCACCCGCACCCAGGCTCGGAATGGCGTCGTAACGGAGATCATCGCCGTACCTGCCGTCCGCGGCGAGCAGGCGCTGCCAGTAGAGCGGCGGCGACAGCGGCGCGCCGACGTCGCCGAGACGCATCGTCAGCGTCGGGTGATCGGGCGGCCAGTTGACCTGACTTACCAGCGTGCCGTCATACAGTGCCCGGGGATCATCGTCGTAGGCGCTGACTGTCGTCGTGCCGTACTGCAATGCGGTATGGAAGGGGCCGAAGCCGATGATCCTGCGTCCTGTCAGGAGGACCCGGTCAGGCACGTTGGTACCGTCTCCCGCCCCTTCCGTCTCCTGCGCGACTGCGTTGCCGATGCCGGCAAGCGCGGAGAAGAGCTCGACGCCGCGCTCGAGCGAAGACGGGACGGTGTCCGCGGCCTCGCCGAGCAGCCGCTCGAGCGCCGGGTCTTCGATAACTGTGCCCAGCGAGTCGGCCACAATCAGCTCGATCCCGCCGTAACCGTCACTGCGACTGATCTCACCGCTGACGATTTCCTGCTCACGCCGCCAGATCTCGACGGCGTCTGCCGAGAAGCCCGAGTAGTCCCGCACCAGGACGGTTGTGGTGATCGGGTACGGATAACAATAGTCGACCCCCAACCAGTAGTCGAAATCCGAATAGCTGCAGGAATGGTCGTAGAACGTCGTTGTGACGACCTGAAACGGAGCATTCGCCCAGAAGTAGTCCGGATCGGCGAGATAGCGCCCGAGATCAGCGCCCATGTCCCGCAAGGCCGGCCCCACGGGAACGACGGCTTTCGGCGTCCCGACCGTGACGATACCGGGAGCGAGCACGATCTGGCCGGGCGTGCCGGACAGCCCCGGCAGGTTCCCGATGCCGCTGATCAGCAAATCGACATAGCCGTCGAGATTCACATCATGGAGCCCTACCCGAACCGCGGCGAGCGGCCATGTGCGGGCGACGCGTGCGGTGGATGATGTGGCAACCAGTGGCCGGAATCCGCCGGAAACGCGCCGCAGTATCAGTCTATGGACGCTGCCGTTGCGGCGATCGCCGCCAGCGGTGCGCTCGACAAACAGATCCGGCCGCGAGTCACTGTCGTAGTAGCCCACCCGCACGGCATAGCGATAGTCGAACTGCGCCGCCAGCTCGTCTGCCCGCGGCAGGTTATCGCCGACGACGACGGTAGCGGTCGCACTGTAGTCCAGCTGATAGTTGCTGCCGCTCGATCCGTAGAGGAGCGCGGCACGATACTCGTACAGGCCATCGGGTTTGTCCGTGAAATGTACTGTATGCGAGCCGATCGATACCCACGTACCGGCCGCGGACTTCTCTTCCAGCCAATGCAGGTAACAGCCGCCACAGCTCGTATAGCTCACCGTGTAACTGCCTGTGCTGGTTGCCGGCGCCTCCGGCGCCGTCACGGCGAGCGAGCTCGCCGCCGGCAGGAGAGTGGCTGCCACGAGCCACAGATTCTTCCACATGTGCGCCCGCGGGCGCGCCCTTACCTCCGGGTACTTGTCACCCATCGTTGCCTCCTTCCCTGTGAAGCGTTGTCGTTCCCTTTACCGGCTGTCCGGCCACCCGGCATGCGGCAGGCACCTCGTCCGGCTCGAAGCGGGCGAGCGCTGCAGACAGCCGTTGCCCGAGATCGGCGCCGAGCAGCGACTCGAGCTGCCCGGCCTCGGCCTGGCGTAGCTGCGAAAGCGCCCGACCGACTTCATCCGTTGCGCCGCCTGACGGGATAGCTGTGCGCTCGAGCAGGTCCTGCATCTCTTCCCGGCTGCGTGCGACGATGCCGTATGTAAGTTCGATCGTGTTGCTGTCGGCACCTGCGGCCGCCAGAAGGCGTCGCACCACGCCCGCCAGCGGATCGAAATTCGCGAGCAGGGACCGCGCTCGCTCGACACCGAGACTCCGGCGCAGCGCGCGCGTCGCGCCGCTGCGCACGGCCATCGACGAATCCGCGGCCAGCGCCCGTTCGAGCAGGCGGAAGGTGGCGCGGAAGTCTGCCTCATCGAGATCGAGCGCGCGCAGCGCCGCGGCCGGGGGTGAAAAGCGCAGCGAATGCTCGAAGCGCTGCTCGTCGCTCAGCAGTGAGAGCCAGTCGCCGGCGGTCGCACTATCCGGAGCTGATTCGACGACGGCGATCTGGGTTGCCGAATCGAGAAACTCGAACCCGGCGCCCAGCGGAAAGAACAGCGTAGCGAAGGCCGGATCGAACGCGACTTCCGGGCCGTGAATGGCGAGTACCGCAGCCCGCAGCTGAGCGGCGAGCTCGCCGCCAGGCGCCTGACGACCGCGCCGCGGCGCATAGCCGGCCTCCCAGTAGCTGCGCATCGATGCCGGTTGCAGGGCGCGGCGACGGGTCAGCCAGCCGGCGAGCGGGATGCGCGTCTCGTCGTGCGAGAAGCCGCGAGCGCGCAGCATCCGGTAGTAGCCGGCTAGCGATGCGCCGCCGCCCCGGTATGACCGCCGTAACGCCGCGCGGCGGCCAGGCTGCTCTGCAGCGTCGACCGTCGCAACGGGCGGCGACGAGCCTCGACCGCCGCTCGGGTCTTTGCACGCCACGAGGATCCAGCCTGCGAGCAACGCATTGATGACTGCCGACAGCAGCAGCAGCTTGCGCATCACGGACTCCCTTCCGATCCACCACAGCGTTGCTACCGAGGCTATGGCATGGCAGGCCCGCGTGTCGCCCGTACTAACTCGGCCGAAACGAAAGAAATCGCTGGGACTATGGAAACCGGGAACGTCAGTGGCGCGATTGCGGCAGGCGCGACTGCGGCACGCGCGACATGCGCAGGCGCAACATGCGCCGGTCCGACGTGAGCTGGTGCGACGTGGGCAGGTGCAGAGGGGGCGGGCCCGGCGCGGGCGAGCTCAACCCGTCCGGTCGATTCAGCAGGAGTCCGGGAGGACGATTTCGAAGTCCGCCGCGCCGGCTGCGCGTACGACGTCGAGGACGTCGCCGAGTCGCGCGCGGGCATCGCATTCCGCGACTTCGACCAGCTCCGGCAGCTGACGGTTGGCCTGCAGAGCAATCGCAAGGGACGACGGCGACGCGTAACCGACGTTCTTGTAGACGATACGGTCGGCGTAGATATCCACACGCGTCAGGATCGGTGGCTGCGACTGCGTCACCATCGCCTGCCAGCGGAAAATGAAGTAGCAGACGAGGCCGAGCAGCGCGACTGAAATGACGATCGTGCGGGTCACGCTATCTCGCCTGCAGCGGCTTCTGCCGGACCACTATTCCGAGGCAAGCTGCTAGCGCGGCAGCGCGAACACGACGACCTCGGCAGGCCCATCGGCAGCCGGCAGCTCCGGCGTCACGCGTCGCGCCGCGGCCGCCACCAGAGACGGGCCGGTCGGCACCGCAAGATACTGTCGGCCGTCCACGGCATACGAGATCGGATAGCCGCTGACCGGCGCGCCGAGATCGACCTGCCACAATACGCGCCCGGTCAGCTCGTCATAGGCGCTGAACATGCCGGCGACATCGCCACCGAAAATCAGCCCCCCGCCGGTGGCAACCATCGACATGACACCGGCCCGCTGCTCATGCTTCCAGAGGACTCGGCCCGTTTCGGCCGAAACGGCCCAGACTGCGCCGATCTCCTCCCTCCCCGGTGTCGCGATGTACTCCGAGCCGAACCCGTAGACGAGACTCGGATCGCGCTCGCCGGTACGCATCGTTGCGTCCATGCACATGTTTTGCATCGGCATGTACATCGCATTGGTACGCGGGCTGTAGGCGCCGGCCGGCCAGTTCTTGCCGCCGTTCGTGCCGGGACACACTACCAGCCGGTGCTCGCCGTGCCGGAAGATCATGTCCGGATTCACGATCGCGCGGCCGCTGGCCGGCTCGATGCTGTCGATCACGTTCTGATGGACGGTCGGCCGGGCCCAGAGAAACTCGCCGGTCTCACGGTCGAGCGTGTAGACGAGCCCGGTCTTGCCCGGAATTCCGGTAATCACCCGACGGCTCTCACCCGGCGTGAGATTCGGGTTGATCCATGGAACCTCGTCTGCGGACGGCGCAACCGCCGTATCGACCAGCAGCCGCTCGAACGGATGATCGAGGTCCCAGTGGTCGATCACGTGCTGGAAGTACCAGACGATCTCGCCGGTCTCGACATCGAGGGCAAGCGTCGAGTTGTGATACAGGTGCTGCTCGTCGATACCGCCAAGCAGAAACTTCGGTGCCGGGATCGTGACCGACGTGCCGATGTAAATGAGCCCCAGCGCGGGGTCGTAACTCGGGACCATCCAGGTACCGACATGCCAGCGCTCTTCGAGCGGCACGTCACCCCAGGTATCGCCACCCGGCTCGTCCGGCCGGGGTATCGTTCGGGTACGCCACAACTCGCGGCCGGTGGCCGCGTCGTGCGCAGTGACGATGCAGGCGTCATGAGTGGCATCGGGCTGGCACTGGCGCCCGGTGATTACGCGGCCGTCGGCAATGATCGGGCCAGAGCTTGCGCGCGCGCGCAGCCCCGGCTCCAGAACTTTCGTTTCCCAGACGAGCTCACCGGTTGCCGCGTCGAGCGCATACATCTGATTGTCGGTCGATCCATTGATGATCAGGTCGCGCCAGATCGCGATATTGCGGTTTGTCCCGCCGCCTTCTCCTTCGGCATGGCGTCGATACTCCCAAAGCGCCTCGCCGGTGGCAGCATCGAACGCCTGAATGTAGTCGCCGTTGTTCGGGACGAACATGCGGCCGTCGTGCACCAGCGGCGTGCTTTCCTGGATACCGCCGCCGAGCGGCCGGGACCACACACGCGTGAGCTCTGCCACGTTTTCCGCATCGACCTGATCCAGCGGGCTGTACGCCCAGCCGTCGAGAGTGCGTCGCCAGCTGAGCCAGTCCGCATCGGCCGGGTCGCGGATCATCGCATCAGTGACCGGGCGCATCCCGGCGCCGCTGCCGATCGACTGACCGCCCGCATTCGTCGCGAGCAGCAATGGCAGCAGGATGGCCGCTGCGAGCCGAGCGTCCCCGGTCCAAAAAATCCCGTCGCGATCTTTCACTGTCACTCTCCTGCCGGCGCATCGTGCCGAGCCGTGCCGGGCGGCCGTTCGCCTGCTCATTCCCCGCCAGGCTCGATCCTGAGGACGGCGCCATCGTCCTCGTCGGTCAACACGTAGAGCAGCTCGTCCGGGCCCATCCGGATGTCGCGGATACGCTGACGGAGATCGGTGAGCAGCTCTTCCCGGCGCAGCTCGTCCATGTCTTCATTGAACAGGATCCGCTCGACCCTGCCGGTTCCAGGGATTTCTCCGCGACGCAAGCCGCCGACGAAGACGTCGCCTTTCCACCTGGGCAACCTGTCGCCCGTATAGAAGGTCATCCCCGAAACCGCTATAGACGGCGTCCAGTAGACAATCGGGTCAACGAAGCCGTCCGCGGAGAATCCTTCGGACTGCCAGGGCCCCGGATAGGTTCGGCCGAGGCTGACGAGCGGCCACCCATAGTTCGCCCCCGGGCGGATGATATTGATCTCGTCGCCGCCGTTCGGCCCGTTCTCGTTCTGCCAGATTTCACCGGTACCGGGATGGACCGCAAGACCGATCGCGTTTCTATGGCCAAGCGAATAGATCTCCGGACGATACCCCTCGATGCCGACGAAGGGATTATCCGTCGGCACTGTCCCGTCGTCCCTGAGCCTGAGAACCTTTCCGCCGAGCGTAGTCGGATCCTGGGGATCCTGGCCGCCGCTCGTCGTGTAGAGCATGCCGTCGTGCCCGAAAGCCATCCGGACGGAAGCGCCTGCGCCGGGCGGCCAGACGAAAACGTCCTCGGTGCCGTCGAGTGCCTCTCCGTCCCATCGGGCGCGCGCAATCGCGATAACGCTCGATTCCTCGTCGACCGGCTTCGCGTAGCTCAGATAGACGTAGCGATTGGCCGCGAAGTCGGGATGCAGCACGACGTCCATCAGGCCGGACAGCCCCTGCACGCGTACCTCGGGAACGCCGGCGACGGGCTCCGGATAGACCCGATCGGGCCTGTCGTCGGAGCCGCTGATTCGCCGCAACCGACCGGAGCGCTCCGTGACGAGCATGTCACCGTCCGGCAGAAAGGCGATGCTCCACGGATGATCGAGGCCGCGCGCGATCACGGTGACACGGATATCCTGCCCCTCTGCCGTCTGATACTCGACCGGTTCCCGTGGGAGCGGCACGGCAGGTATCCCGTCGGGGGCGACCGGTATATCGCCGCGAAACGGCACGCTCTGCTGCGCGAAGGCCGGGGCCGCCAGACTTGCCGCCGCCGCTATCAGGCACAGTTTCATCAGCGTCGCTCCCCTCGTGGCCCTCAACAGACCGTCAATCGAGCCAGCCGGCGGCCAGCTGCTTGGAATGTGCCGCGACGGCGTTGCGCATGAACATCGCAACGGTCACCGGGCCCACGCCCCCAGGCACCGGGGTGACCCAACTGGCCACCTCGACAACGCTCGCGGTGTCGGCATCACCGACGATCTTCGGCTGTCCGTCGTCACCGGCGACCTGATTGATGCCGATATCGATCACCGCAGCGCCCGGCTTGACCATGTCGCCGGTCAGGAAGCCGGGAATTCCGACTGCCACCAGCACCGCGTCGGCGCGGCGCGAATGGGCGGCGACCGATCGCGTCAGATGGTGGCAGACCGTTACCGTTGCGCCTTCCGCCATCAGCATGAAAGCCGCCGGTTTCCCGACGATCTCGGAGTGCCCGATCATGACCACTTCGAGTCCGTCCAGCTTCAGGCCCGTCGCTCGAATCAGCTCCACGGATGCCGCTGCCGTGCACGGCGCCAGCGCAAGGTCGTTATAGACGATGTCGCCGATGGACGCCGGGTTCATGCCCTCGATGTCCTTAAACGGGTGAATGGCCGATGCCAGTGAGCGCGTGTTCATGTGCTCGGGAACGGGGCGCTGAAGAATCATGCCGAGCACGCCGGCGTCGTCGTTCATCGCCACCAGGCGGGCCTTCGCCTCGTCCTGAGAGAGGTCCGCCGGCCAGATCTGCTCCTCGAAGTCGAGACCCACACGCTTCGCAGCCCGTGCCTGTCCTCGTATATAGACCGCGACTTCCGGATGCTCACCAATACTGATCGACACCAGCCGGCCGATGGCGTGGCGCTCACGCGCTTCCCGAACCTGCTGTTCCAGATCCGACAAGAGGTGGTCGCGAACGGCGACGCCGTCGAGTAAGCGGTGGTCTTTCATTGGTGCGAGTGCTTCAGGGCATGATCATATCGAACAGGATACCGCCTTCGGCGAAGCTTCGGGCCCGCATAGTCACGTACTCGACGTGCGCGCCGGGTGGTGCATCGGGGTGCAGCGCGATCGCCCAGAGACCGTCGGCCTGATTCGGGACCAGCGAATAGCGCATGTCGATTACGTGACCCGGTCGCTCGGCGTCCGCCGCCAGATAGTCGTCGGAAAACCAGCGGAATCGCTCGAGGTCCCGGGCCTGCTGACTGCTCGGGTCGAGCCACGGAAGATGCTTCGCGACGTCGAGCTTCTCTACCGAAACGCCTTCGAAGATCGTGGTTTCCAGACCGACGCGAATCGCGTCGACGAAGTAGCGGCCGTCGTGCTCGTAGATGAGCTTCCACACGAGAATGTTGGCAAACGCCGGTTTCGCCTCGAGTCGGACCGCCGAGTGACCACGCGACGCTGCCAACCCGGCACCCACGTCGGCCGCCCGCTGGTTTTGCAGCAAACCCAGGCCGAGATAGACGATCGCCCAGGCGACCCCGCCCAGCGCGTAGACGGGCGCGCGCCGCAGGAAGCCAATCAGCACGAGCCCGAGCAAGGGCAAGGTAAAGAGCGGGTCGACGACGGAAACGTTGTTCCAGGCAACGCGTGCATCCGAGAAGGGCCAGAGCAGCTGGGTGCCGTAAGTCGTGCAGGCGTCCAGCAATCCATGCGACGCGTAGCCGAGCAGACAGAACAGATAGCACTGCGCGAAGCTCAGCCGGGACCGCAGCGGCCGGAAGAGCAGCAGCGCACACACGAGCGCGCCTACGGGCACGAAAATCAGGGCATGGGTAAACTGGCGGTGAAACTCGAGGGCCAGCAGCGGATCGTTCGCCGAGCGAATCAGCACGTCGAGATCGGGCGCCATGCCGGCGATCGCGCCGACGAGCGTAGCGGCCGGGACGACAGACGGGCGCGCGGCGGGCTGGGACCATGCCGCGCCGAGCGCGGCCTGGCTGACCGGATCCACTGTCGATAGTTGCCGGCGGCGTGGCCTAGCGGTAGCTCTCGACCGGTGGCAGGCGCGCGCCGGTGCCGCCGGCCGGCACCGCTTCGCCGATGACCGGGATCGTCAGCGTGCCGATGTCATCGATGGTCGCTACGATCTCCTCGCCAGGCTGCAGGAACCGCTGTTCGCCGCGCACAGCCGTCCCCATGCCAACGCCGCCGGACGTCCCGTTGTTGACGATATCGCCGGGATAGAGCGTGATGATCGAGGATGCGTATTCGATCAGCTCATACAGCGAGTGGATCATGTCCCCGGCCCGCGCTTCCTGCATCTGCTCGCCGTCTACGCTCAGCGTCTGGCGCAGCTTCTGCATCGGATCGCCGTAGAACTCCTTCGGCACGATCCAGGGACCCATCGGCGCGAACGTGTCGTGCCCCTTGCCGACGAACCAGTCCGTCTGAAACGGGCTGCCGCCGGGCGGCCGGCCACCGCGATCGGAAATATCGAGCGACACCATGTAGCCGAAAATGTATGACTGCGCCTCGTCGGCGGACACGTATTTTGCCGCGCGGCCGATGACCGTCGCCAGCTCGACTTCCCAGTCGATCTCGTTGCGCCCGTACGGGATCACGACGGGCTGGCCGTTGCCGACCACGGCGCCGCGGGACGGCTTCAGGAAGAGATACGGCACCCCGCGGTTTTCGCGCCGGTCGCGTCGCGCGGCCGCGATCTCGTCCGGTGTTCCAGTTTCGTTGACGTGGGTGTAGAAATTGACGGCCGCATTCAGGATCTTGCCGGGATAGAGGATCGGTGCCAGCGTCTGCACATCGGCAACGTCGTGAACGAACGCGGCCCTGCCGTCACCGGCGAGCATGTCACCGGCATTCAGGTAATCCACCAGCTCGTAGAGGCGGGGCTTCAGTCCGTACTCATAGCGCTCGATGAGGCCGAGCATGTCGGCAGGCATCGGGATGGCCGGATACCTGGCGTCGCGTTCCAGGCGCGCGTTTGCCGCTGCCAGCTCGACGACGATGCTGTCGCGGAGAATCAGCCCGATCGTCGGGCTGCCGTCGATCTCGAACGTGCCGAGCTTGAACGGCTCGCTGATCTCCTGCGCGCTTGAGGCCGGCGACGCCAGCAGAGCGGCGGCAACGACTGCAAACAGTGAGTAACGCATGTGGTCTTCCCCCGGGGTTACCGTTTCATGCAGCGCGAGGCATAGCCTCTTACTGATCCGTTCCCTGGCCCTCGCCGTCGGTCCGGCCGAGTGTCGAGCCGTCGGCCAGCTCGACGCCGACGTAGAGCCCGCCCTGACTGCCGTCGCGCAGCGTTATCGCATTGTGGAGGGGATTGGCGTAGACGACCACGGCATCGCCAATGCGCAGGGAGTTTCGTTTCCAGCCCTGGTTGATCAGGACGTTCGGCGCCGTCATCTCGATCGTCCAGAGTCCGTCGGGACCGATATCAGCAGTCCCCTCGACCTTGAACGAGGCGTGCGGATTGATCCAGCGCACCTGCGTCACCGTGCCATCGATCCTGACGACGCGCTCATTGTCGAACGCAGCCGTCGAGTGATGCCCCCAGGCCGCCAGGCCGATCAGCAACGCGATAGCACCGACCGCGCCGCACTGAGAAATTCTGACCGTAAAACTCATTGTCCTGACTCCATGTCGTTCTATTCCGTGAGACCGACCTGACCGGCCTGCGTGCTCGGAAGATTGTCATTCAGATCCGGCAGGCATTCGACTTCGCCGATGTCGGTCTCGTCGACGCGCAGCCAGTGCTTCGTGTTTCGCCATTCGCCGACCCAGCCGTTCGGGTCGGTCATGATGTATTCGATTTCCAGGACCTGGCCGTCTTCGAGCAGCCGCATGCGTTCCTGAACGCGAAACTCCTCCGAAATCGGAATTCCGGTGTCGATGAAGTGGTTGTAGGTTTCGATATAACGCGTGTCGACGACGAGCGTCTCGCCCTCCCAGCGGCCGAGCGACTCGCCGTTGTACGTATAGATTACGAGGTCCGGATTCGAATACTCGCGGCCGTCGAGAAAAATCTGGCGGAAGCTGTTGTTGAAGTTCGAGACCATGTACATCACGGTCGGCAACTGCACCATTGCGATCGGCCAGACGCGCGTCATGATCATCGGTATCCCGGCCGGAAAACACTGGCCAATGGCGTCGCGATACGGGCGGCCCTCGGCCCGCATACGCTGACCTTCCTCGAAGTCTTCCTTCGTCTGGCCGATGAACTCCGGATACGGCGGTCCGAACATGAAGTTCGCGAAACCGGCGCTCAGGTCCACGAACCAGGTACCGGTGAAGTCGACCGGCGCCGGCGCGCGCTCCGCATTCAGGTTGTCCGGCGCAAGAGCACCCGGCTGCCCCGGGTGCGTCGGGATCAGGCGGGCCATGGCCTCGTAACGCTCCTCGAGTGTCATTTCCTGAGCTGCTGCCGGCCCGACGGCCAGAACCACCAGTGCCAGGGTCGAAAGCGCACGCGTCATGAACGTTTCCTCAGTGATCGGGTCAGCAAAGCATATCATCCGGACGCCGGACGCCGGACACCGATCCCCGAGCCGGCACCCGACAAGCGGCCGCTATTCGCTGAGATTCGTATACACGGCTTCGATGAACATCGATGTGGTCCAGAAGCCGCTGTCAGAGCCATATCGACCATCGTAGTCCGCCGTCGGTGCCGCAGCCAGCACCTGCTCGAGCGACATTCCCGCGTCCAGCAGCGCGCTGACCCGATCGCGAATGATCGTCAGCATGTCCCGAAACTCGACGACGTCGGCCTCATCGCAAAGCCGACCGTGTCCGGGGACGATCAGCGTACCGCCTTCCTGCTTATCCGCCGGCACCGCAATGCCGATGATGCGATTGAGCCCTTCGATGATGCCATTGATGTTGCCGCCGTTGGCCAGATCGATGAATGGATAAGTCGTCGTAACGAACAGGTCTCCGGCCACGATTACGTCCGAGCTGCGGAAATGCACGAAGACATCGCCGTTGGTGTGCGCGTTCGGCTGATGGAACATCTGCACCGGTTCGCCATTGAAGTAAAGGTCTCTCTGACCGGTAAAGAAGGTGTCTGTCGGCCAGCCGCGAAACGGAACCGGCGGATCCTGGCCGGAAATCGTCAGCATGACGTTTTCATGCGCGATGATTCGGGCGCCCACCGTGGCATCGCTGATTGCGCCGGCGACATTGCCGGCCGTGACAGTGCTTCCGGCCTGCGCAATCTGTTCGTTACCGCCAGTGTGATCGGGATGCGCATGCGTGTTCAGCACGTAGCGTATCGGACCGTCCGACAGTGTGCGGATGGCAGCGATGATCTTGTCGCTGAGCTCCGCGAATTGCGTGTCGACGACCAGCACGCCGTCGTCACCGACCTGGACAGTCGTATTGCCTATCGGCCCGACGAGCATATAGACGCCACTTTGTACCGGAAGGATGTCAATCTCGGCCGTCTCGAAATCGATGCCTTGTGACTGGGCCGGACCGACGAGGCCGACGGCCAGCCAGAGCGCGGCACCGAGCCCGCAGCCGCCATTGGCTCCAGGTTTCCGGGCTATTCGCCTGACCCGCCGGCACACGTTCGTTCCCTTCATGATGAGGCTTTCCATCAACTAGTCCTCGGCCCGACACGCGCGCGGATTCCACCCGGACCGCCCCGTCTCGCGCCGGAAGTGCGAGCTCGTTACGTATTGCCTTGCCAGGTAGACAGGATCGTCGACGATCGTCGTGACGACGAACCACTGTTCACCGTCGGGTGATTCGAAGCGACTGAAGTATTCGGTCATCGTTGCGCTGTCGCTGTACGGCACACCGTTGCGGCGCAGCCATGCCGGTGCAAGGTTCGACGTCACGACCTTGAGCGTTCCGCTATAGCCGCTCTCCGCGTCGTCTGCATCGCTAGAAAACCGCACATATCGCCCGGCACGTTGAGGATACTGCCACTCGGCCGTCGAATAGCCCTGCAGGCTCCTCCCCTCGGGAGAATTGCCGGCAAACTCGAGACGCCGCGTCTGCCGACCCGCGTCCGTCTCGATCTCGAGCACGTCCTGACCGGCCCACGCGATGCGCACCCGGGTCGGCATACGCAACAGGCCGGCCGCACCATACGCTGCGCACGAACCTTCCTGCGACGGATCCCAGCGATCCGCCACTTCGCGACCGCGGTCGCTCAGCGGTACGCTCGCGTAGTCGCCTTTCGGCGGCGTCACCATACGCCAGCGCCAGTCCTCGTTGACGACCGAGACCCACTGGCCGGTGAGATCGATCGGCGCGGCTTCCCGCGGGCTCCCTGCGTCCGCTGTCTGGGCATTCGCGGGCGCCGACAGCAACGCTACGGGCAGCGCGAGCACTGCGAAGGCGATTCCGCCGAGCACGCCGGGCGGCGACCGGTCGAGCGCGCTCATTGCAGACCCTCCACCGCTTCGGGCAATGCGGTTTCCGCTCCCCCTCGGGTCAACTCGACGGGCACACCGATCGTTTCGGCAAACTCATCGGCATACGGGTTCTGACCGGGGAGATAGTGCGGCACGAAACCGGCGTCGCGATCGATCTCGACGACCGGGTCGCACGGATACGGCTCCATGCCGAGCGAGTTGCTGAAACGGAAGCCGTTCGTCTTGACCATCGGCTCGGTCAGATACACCGGATCCTCGACCATCATCACGTGAGTCATGATGTCGCCGTATCGATAGAAGCGCTCAGTCAGGGTTGCGCGGTCGCTGATCGCGAGGCCGTTGCGGCGAATCCAGCCGGCCTTCAGGTGGGTCGTGTAGACCACCAGAACGTCTCCCTCCCAGTGTCCCGTGGAGAAGCCCTGCCAGGTATGGCGTGCATACGGCGGCGGATGGTCGCGGCCGTCCATCCAGATCGTGCGGCGCTGCTCCTGCCAGCGGATGTGGGTATGGAGCGCAACGACTTCCTGCGACACCGGGTCGTAGCTCTCCCAGATCCTGAGATTGCCAACGCCGCGGAACCCGTAGGTCGACGGATGAGGTTTGCACTGGTGCTCCGGTACCGACAGCAGCGACGCATCCCACGACAGCGCGCGCAACCGCGCGGCCTCGTTGACGGGCAGACCGAGGTAATCGCCGATCGGCGGGCCCGGTATGCGCTCGTCGACATCCTCGTCGAAAATCGGGTCCCAGTAACCTACGAAGCCGACCTGCGCCGTTACCGGCCCGGCAACCAGAACGGCAAGCAAAGGCAGCAGGCGGCGGATGCCTCCCCGACCCGTGCGAGGGTTGAGCCCGGCCCTGAACGTCAACGACATGATTGATTTCCCCGGCTCTTGCGAAACACTCATCCGGCCCTGGCGCGGTACTGCGACGGTGCAACGCGCAGGTGGCGGCGGAACACGTTGGTTAGGTGGCTGTGCGAGCAAAACCCGGCACTCATCGCCACTTCGCTGATCGTCATATCGGTGCTCCTGAGCAACGCTTTGGCGCGCTCGATGCGTCGACCCATGACGTACTGGTGTGGCGACAGGCCCGTCACCTTCTTGAAAACGCGCGACAGGTGCACTGCACCGATGCCTGCCTCCGCAGCCAGTGCCATGAGGCTGAGATCGGCATCGAGCCTGTCCTCGATGAAGTCGAGCAGGCGACCGATTCGGCGTCCCCATGCACCGCCGTCGCTGGGGAGGCGGGCGTTCAGATTCCGCGCCGAGTAGTGGCGCGCCAGGTGCACGGCCATCATCTGGGCAAGCGAATCGACATAAATTCCGTCTTCGATCTTGCCCTCGCGCAGCGCCGACGCCACTGCCAGCGCAAGTTGCTCGAGCAGCGGATCGCTGATTGCGAACTGCGGCGCAATGTCCGTCGTATCGGGCTCGCGGTCGTACATCTCGCGAAACGCGTTTTCGTAGAGACTGCGTCGCAGGTAGAGCTGCAGAATCTGCGGCCTGCCCGAGTGCGACCAGCTCGCGGCCGCATCACCCGGCGTCAGGCACAGGCGCCGCGGACGGATCAGCGTCTGTTCCGGCCGCATGCCATCGATCCTGCGCCGCACGTTCGTCGCCGCCGAGAGGTGATAGATCACGGACGGGTGACCGACGGCAGGCTCGTCCGTTGCGAGCGGGGCTTCCTCGATGATCGCCGCATGCAGCGAGCGCCAGCCGGCATCCTGGCTGTGCGCAATTATTCGGTTGACTGGTCTGAGCACCCGACCGTGCGTCTCGTTGGCGCTGAAGACCTCAGTCGTCAAACTCATATTTATCAGTTATTTATGGAACTCTCTTAACCACACGAGAAAGAGTGCCATCGTTCTCCCGAAACGGACGATACGCCCGCCGTGCGATCCGCGCAAACGCCGCTGTGCGCTACCGCTTGACCCGCCGACCGCGGACGGCTACACCGCTCGCATTGCCCGCAGGGAGAAACTGATGTCGGACCGGAACCTCGAATCCCGCCCCCCGTTGCCGCCGTTCAGCCGCAAGGACGCCATCATGAAGGTGCGGCTCGCCGAGAACGCATGGAACAGCGGCGACCCTGTGGCAGTATCGCTCGCCTACACGCCCGACTCCCGCTGGCGCAATCGTGCCGAGTTCATCACGGGCCGCGCAGCGATCGTCGCGTTCCTCGAGCGGAAGTGGAGCCAGGAGCTCGATTATCGGCTCGTCAAGGAGCTATGGACGCACGAGCAGGCGCGCATAGCGGTTCGCTTTGCTTACGAATGGCACGATGCCGACGGGCAGTGGTTCCGTTCCTACGGCAACGAAAACTGGGAGTTCGACAGCCATGGCCTCATGCGCAGCCGTCATGCATCGATCAACGATCTGCAAATCACGGCGGCCGAACGCAAGTTCGACTGGCCGCGTGGGCCGCGACCCGACGACTACCCTTCGCTGACCGAACTGGGTTGCTGAGCATCGTCGCTTCTTCGTCGCTGTCGCGCATCGGTCGCCCGCGTTAACATCGACGCATGGCTGCCAGAAGCGCGCCGCGCCGAAAGAGACCACGACTCGATGCGCTCACCGATGACGAACTCCTCGGGCTGCGCTTTTGCGATCTGCGGCTGAATCTTCACGAGTCGACGCTCGGTGGCGAGCTTGCAGAGCTGCACGACAGCCTCGAACGCCGCGACATCCGCTTCAAGCCGCACGCCTGGCTGTCAACCGAATGGTTTTCCCCGGACGGGATTCCGGGTATCGCGATTCCCTTCTATCTCGCACACCCGCGCCTGCGTCGCCTCGAGCAGCGAATGACCGGCGAGGCAGAAGGCGGCAGCCGCAAGTGGCGCAAGCGCCTTCTTCGCCACGAGGCCGGTCACGCGCTCGATACCGCGTTCGGCCTGCGGCGGATGAAGTCCTGGCGTGGCGTCTTCGGCAAAGCGTCGAAGCCTTATCCGCAACGCTACTCTGCCCGGCCCGGGAGCCGCCGTTACGTGCTGCACCTCGAGCAGTGGTATGCGCAAAGCCACCCGACCGAAGACTTCGCCGAAACGTTTGCGGTCTGGTTGCAGCCGAAGGCACGCTGGCGGCGCGAGTACGACGGCTGGCCGGCATTGCGAAAGCTCGAATACGTCGATGCGCTGATGACGACGATCGCCGGCCGCCGACCGCGCAACCGTGCACGCAGCGTCGCCGCCCCGCTGAGTGAGAACCGTCGAACGCTGCGCGCCCACTACCGCCGCCGCCACCTCGACATCGACCGTGCGGACCGTCGCTACGATCACTGGCTCGACAACGTCTACGGGTCCCCGACCCTGCACGACGGCGCACCCAGCGCAGCCACCATGTTGCGCCGCGCGGCACCCAGACTGCACCGGCGACTGATCCGCAGGCGGCCGGACTACACCTATCTCGCGGACCACGCGATCAACGCGCTGCTCCGCCGGCTGCGGCAACGCGATCTGCGCGTGATCGGGGGCCGCCGGGCATTCGAGAAGCACTCCGCGGAATTGCTGGAGGCGATGGTCGACGACATGTTGCGACGCAACAGCGAGAAATACGCGCTATGAGAAAGAAACGCATTCTTCTGATGGTGCACGAAAAGCTCGTTCCGCCGGACGACGTTGATGGGCTTTCCGAGGCCGAAATCGACGCGTTCAGAACCGAACACAACGTCTATGCGACGCTCTGCAATCTCGGGCATACCGTAGAGACGATCGGTATCGGCGATCGTCTGACACCGCTCCGGGAGACCATTCGCGAGTTCAAGCCGCAGATCGTCTTCAACCTGCTGGACGAATTCTCGGGCATCGAGTCGTACGACCACCATGTCGTCGGGTTTCTGGAACTGATTCGGCAGCCGTACACCGGGTGCAACCCGAGGGGCCTGATGCTCTCGCGGGACAAGGTCCTGACGAAGCAGATACTCGCCTGGCACCGCGTCGCGACGCCGGCATTTCAGCTCTTTCCTTATGGCCGGCGCATTCGCGTCTCTTCGAAGATTCGCTTTCCGTTGTTCGTGAAATCCGCCACCGAAGACGCGTCGCTCGGCATCTCTCAGGCGTCGGTCGTCGACGACATGAAGAGCCTGACCGAGAGAATCGAGTTCATTCACGACCACGTCCAGAGCGACGCGCTGGTCGAGGAGTACATCGATGGCCGGGAACTTTATATCGGCGTGCTCGGCAACTCCCGCCTGCAGACGATGCCAGTCTGGGAAATGGACTTCGGCAAGCTCGCCGATGGCGCAACAGCCATCGCCACACGAAAAGTGAAGTGGGACAGGAACTATCAGGAGAAGCACGGCATCTCGACCGGACCCGCCACGGGCCTGGACGACGATCAGGTCCGCCAGCTGCAGCGACTCGCGAAGCGAGTGTTTCGCGCGCTCCACATGAGCGGCTACGCCCGCCTCGATCTCAGAATGCGGCCGGACGGCTCCGTGCACCTGCTCGAAGCCAATGCGAACCCGGATCTCACGTACGGCGAGGATTTTGCCGAATCCTCTGCGGCTGCCGGGATCGACTACCCGGCGCTGATCAACCGCATCGTCAGCCTGGGCGAAGCCTACCTTCCGGACTGGAGGATGTTCGAGACCTGATCACGGCCAGTCCGGAAATCTCACCGATTCGCGCTTCGGGATTTCCCGGCCGGCAGGCCATTGAAAAAGTCTCCGGCGGCTTCAGTTCGGATCGGGTGGCAGGTAGTAGTTGATGCGCGCGTCACCGAAAACGCCGGCATTGTTTCGCAGGTAGTGCAGGCCTTCGATCACATGCGCAAAACGCAATGGCCCGACGTCGACCGGGACGAGGCCGATGGCTTCGACCAGCGAGGCCACCAGCGCCTTGGCGGCCCCGTCGTCGCCGACCAGCGGGATGCTGACCGGCCCGCCGGCCGTCGACGGGTCGAGCATGGTTTCGGCGCCCAGCGTACTGAACGCCTTGACCACGCGCGCCTCGGGAACAGCCGCCTGAATTCGCTCCGCATTGGAATCGCTGAATGCGTAATCCCGCAGGCCGTCCTCTGCGATCACTCGCGGATTGGTGGGGTCGACGACGACCCGTCCGCTCAGCGGGCCCAGCTGCCCGGCAAGCCCGGCAGCGACTTCCCAGGGCACAGCCAGGACGACGACATCCGCATCCGTGACGGCGGAGAGCTGATCCGTCGCGCTCGCGTTCGGGCCGCTGCGCGCTGCCAGCGACAGGACATCTTCGCGGTCAGGAGTACGGGACCCATAAACCACGGTGTGCCCGGCGGCTGCGAAACGCTGGCCGAGCGCCGAGCCCACGTTGCCGGTGCCGATGATGGCGATCGTTTCGGCCTGCGCCGGTAACGCCTGCACGGCACAGGCGATGAGGCCAGGCAGCAATGTTCGGAGCAGTGGTCTTACGGTCATCGGCATTCACCCTCCATCACTCGAACGTGAAAATATCTTCTTCCTCGGCGCCGCCGGACATTCCTTCTTCCCAGTACTTCTCCCAGATTGCGGCCCAGGGACGGCCGTACATGTCCGGCACCTCGTAGCTGATGACATCGCCCGGAGAAACCGGTGTCGCGGCCCCCTCGAGCGGGAAGATGCTCTGCACGCACTCGACGAAGACGTAAGGCTCAGCCGTATCGTAGTCACCGGTCTTGACGTAGTTACGCACGATGCGTACCGGCTCGACGAGCGCTTCCGGATCGTAGAACACGGCTTCGTGATTGAGCCCCAGGAAGTTGCCTTCGGCGTCGCGATTCGGCGTGTAGATCTCGATCGTCTGCATGCGATTCGAATACTCGAATGCGGCATGAACCGACCAGCCCTGAATGTTCGACGTCCAGGTAATCAGCGTATCTTCGTCCCAGAAGCCGATCGTTTCGCCGTACCAGCGTGGCACATCGGCACCGAGACGCGGGACGTTGCCGTCCGTATCGAACTCGCGGCCGATATGAATGTTCGTGATGAAGTTGCGCGCGACGCCGGCGAGAATCTGCACGAGTTGCGGCGTCACCGTGATGTAGTGCTCCCAGACGGCGAACTCGTGCCAGCGGCGCATGAATCCCTCGGGCCAGCAGTATTGCGACGGCCACTGTGGCTTGTTCGAGTTCGCGTGGTGGTAGGCCTCCTGCACCATACGCGTCTGGTATTCGTCGGTCAGCAGCGAAAGCACCGTGGGCACCTGCACGTGCCGCATCCGATACCAGTACTGGTTGCCCGGAGTGAAGCCCGGGTGGGCGTAAACGCCGCTCCATTCGCCGGGCACGGTCTGATAGGTATGCTCGGCGGGACCGCCCCGCTGCCGCGTCTCGTCCAGAAGCGCCTCGTAGTGCGACTGCGCCGTTTCGAACGGATACGGACTGACGATCGACTCGCGCGGGTAATCACGGTCGCAGTGCCCCCAGGCAGCCGTAGCCGGCGGATCGTCGCCGATCAGGTCTACGCCGTTACCGCCCCACAGCTCCTCCAGCGCGGCCGGGCTGTTACAGCGAAAGTAACGCGGATCCGACCAGAGTTCGCGGTCCGCATAGAAGTCGTCGCTCGTGAAGAGGTCGCGCTCGAGGGCCGCGACGCCGTCGGGCGTCTCTCCGTTCAGCGCGGAAAGCACCGGATTATCGGTGTCGAAGCTGACGCCGCCGTCCGGGTCGAGTATGAACGGAATCGCGGAACCGACGACCGCGTACTCGTTGGCATCGTGCACCAGCGGCGCCCCGCGCCCGACGCTCTCGAAATCCGGTGTCGCAACCTGTTGCGACCAAACATGCTGAGACCAGACCGGCAGGGCAATCGCTGCCGCTGCCACCAGCGCGCCGCGCCTCTCCCTTTGCTTCATGCTTCTTCCTGCACCGAAACGACGCCGCATAGTGTAGCGGCTGGGGTTGAGATTGTGACCGCCGGCACCCGTTGCGGCGACCGCTCGCCGACCGCGGCCATCGGGCGGCTGCGCCGGCTGGCGTCCGCCAAGCAACCCGGTTAGGCTCGGCAGCAGATCACCTGTGAAACGAATCGTGATGAAGAACATCGGCGTAGCGACAATCTTTCTCGCCCTTCTCTGCGTCGCGCCAACCGGGATGCTGCGGTCGCAGGATCAATCGGGCGAGCCGCTGAACGACGGCCGGGTGCGTCCGGCCGAGCTTACCGTGGCCCTCGTTACCGACCCCGACTGGACAGGACCACGCACGTCCTGGGGTCATCCCGATTTGCAGGGCACCTGGAGCACGGACGACATGCGCGGTATCCCGCGCGAACGCCCGGCCGAGCTCGCCGACCTGGAAGTGCTGGGCGAGGCGGCGTTTCTCGAGCGTGCACGCGCGCAAGCGGCGGGGCGCGACGCAGCGGTCAACGAGGAAACGTTTCTGCGCAACGAGTGGGGCACCAGAACCTTCGGGTTTACTTCGCTGGTCGTCGATCCGCCGGACGGTCGGCTGCCGCCGCTGAGTGAGGCGGGCGCGGCCCGCGCCGAGGCAGCCCGGGGCCGCGGAACTTTCGGGCCGGGCCCGTTCAATGACTTCGACGATTTCTCACTCTACGACCGCTGTATCTCGCTCGGGATCAATCGTGGCATGGGTGCTGCGATTTACGGCAACGGAATCCGAATCTTCCAGAGCCCGGACAAGGTCACGATCACCTACGAGATGATTCATGAGACCCGCGTGATCTACCTCGACGGTCGCGACCATCTGCACGATGCGGTCGATCAGTACACCGGGAACGCGCGCGGCCGCTGGGAGGGCGACACGCTGATCGTCGAGTCGCATGGCTTCACCGACAGAACCAGCGTCGGCGGGCGCAGCCCGCATAGCACGAACCTGATGACGACGGAGCGAATCCGCCGCATCGACCCGGAGATGATCGAGTACCGAATCACGGTCGACGATCCCGCCACCTATACAGCGCCCTTCACCGTTCGAACGATGTGGACCACGCAGCCCGCTTACTACGTCTACGAGTATTCATGCCACGAAGGCAATGGGGCCGTCGGCAACAGCCTCAGCGGCGAGCGAGCATACGAGCGGCGCGTCGCCGAAGCGCTCGCAAACGGCGAGCAGGCGCCACCGCGGAGCAACGGCAGGAGCATCTACCGTGCCCCGGAGGACAGCGCGGAGATCTTCGACATCAACGAAGGCGAGTAGCCGCGTGAGTCGCGGACAGGCATACGCCCGGGCGCGCTCCGGCAGGCGCGCCGACAAGACGGCCGCCAAGCGCAACACGGCCGGCAGAGTGTTCGTCTCGTGAATGGCCTCGCGCGTCTCGGCGCCACGCCCTGGTACTGGCTCGCGGTTCTGCTGGGCGCGCTGATACTCGAAGGCGTCGCGCTCTACCATCAATACGAGCTTCTGCAGTATCCCTGCATGCTCTGCATTCACGTCCGGATCTGGGTGGCGGCATTCGCACTGATCGGCATCATTGGACTCGTCGTCAGGCGCTGGCGGACCTCTCTGATCGGCGCGCACGTCCTGAGCGTCATCGCCGCCATCGGCCTGCTGGAGCGATCCTGGATGACGCTCGGGACCGAAAAAGGCTGGGTGGACGGCGCGTGTCGCTTTACGGCCGGGCTGCCCGACTGGTTCGCGCTCGACCGCTGGCTGCCGCTGCTGTTCGAGGTCCAGGGCCCGTGCGCACGAACTCCCGCGGTGCTGTTCGGGGTCACGATGGCCGAGGCCCTGATTGTGATTTCCGTCGCGGCTGTAATAGCAACGCTCGCGATGCTGGCCGCCACACTCAGGCACCGCTGATAACAGGCGCAGACCTGACACGTTCCGGCGATCCAGCGGCTGCATCGTTGCCCGCGGCACTTCGAAAGCCGAGTCAGCCCCGTCGCACCGTGGTGGCCAGCGCGCCGACGCGCGCCGGGTGTCAGCCGAGCAGGCCGCCGATTTCCTCGATGTCGCCGTCCGCCAGCGCCGGCGAAAAATGCGCGATTCGTTCAACGACGTCCACCGTGCCGAAGTAGTCGCCGGTGCACGCGAGATGAATGTATCCGGACGGCTCGAATCGGTAGCCCTCGAAGAACACGAGCCCGATGCGCCAGGCACCCTTGTCGATCATCTCGCGGCAACTCCGGCAGCGCGCTCGACCGCTCGGCGCACGGCCGGCCCCGTCGAGTCGTGGCAGGCGTCGATGCGCAATTCCGAGCTCGGCCGCCCGCCGCAGCACATCCGCGGAGTCGATCGACGGCGCGTCTTCGGCATCCAGAGTCTCGAGCAGCGGTTCGGGGCGCTTGTACGCCGCGCACTGCAGGTGCATCCAGAGCGTCATTTCGCCATCGCCGAAAGCATTCGGCTGCCGTTCCCCGAAACGGAGCTCGGCACGAGCGATCGGGCCGTTACAGCCCCGACACTTCGAGCGCCCGCTCGCCGCAGGCTCGATCACATGTGTCATGTCTTTCCCCTCCTGGCCCGGATATCGCACCGCGTCGCGGGCAAGCCCGGTCGGCCACTCGTCGGGCCACGATATTCTTCGACAGCTGCCTCGCTACATCATCGCCGCGAGCCGCGCCAGCGAGCGCGGCAGGTCGGTCTCGGTCTCGAGAACCCCGGCGAGTGGATCCGCTTCCTGTCTCGCCAGCAGCCCGGGTGCCGAACTGAGCGTGAAGCGCCGCATGTCGAGACGTGCCGTCACCTGACCCCAGCTCAACGGCATCGATATCGTCGCCCCCGGTACCGGTCTCGCGCTATAGGGCGCTACCAGCAGACGACCATGGCCGTTCTGCAGATAGTCGATATACACCCGTCCTTCGCGCGCATCGATGTGCCGAGCAACGGTCGCGATATCGGGCAGCTCTCGCACGACGCAGTTCGCGATGAGCTCGGCGAGCGCCCTGCTCTGCTCGTGGGTGTAGCGCGCCCCGAGCGGGATGAGCACGTGCAGGCCGGTGGACCCGCTGGTCTTCACGTAGTTCGGCAGATCGATCGCAACGCACAGCTTGTGTATGGCCCGGGCCACGCGAACCACATGCTCGAACGGCGCACCCTTCGGGTCGAGATCCAGAATGCACCAGTCGGGATGCTGCAGCGAGCCGATTCGTGACGACCAGACGTGCAGCGGAATCGCGCCGAGGTTGGCAATGTATGCAAGGCCCTCGATCGTTTCGATCACGAAATAACGGATGTCCCGCTCGGACCCTTCGCTCCACAGCGCCTCGAGTCTGATCCAGTCGGGGACGTAAACCGGCGCATCCTTCTGATAGAACGACTTCCCGTCAATGCCGTCCGGGTAACGCGTCAGCACCAGCGGTCGATCGGCCAGATAGGGCAGCAGCCTGTCGCCCACTGCGCGGTAGTAGGCGATCAGGTCGGCTTTCGTATGCGGCTCGTCCGGCCAGAAGACCTTGTCCGGATTCGTGATCTCCGCCCGCGGGACGGAGCCGGCGGCGCCGCCCGTCGGCAGAGCCGGGAGCGGCTTGCGTTCGCCGGGCAGCCAGCAGTCTTCGGGTGGTTTGTCGTCGCGGAGCCGGATGAAGCTCGGCTGACGCAGCCGGCCTTTGGCGCTGCGCTGTTTGAATCGAACGAGTGCGACGAGCGTCGGTTCGATCCAGCGCAGGACGTCACGCTCGTCATCGGCGCCTTCCGGTTCCGTGCCGTCGGCCGAGTCGGTCAGCAAAGGGCCGATCGCATCGAGATCGCCGTCCGAAAATCCACCGCCGACGCGGCCGGTATATACCCAGCCGTCCACGCTGCGCTGACCGAGCAGCAATGCGCCGAAGCCCGACCTCGCACCCCGCGGCCGCGTGTAGCCCATAACGGCGAAGTCGTCTTCCTGCCTGCCGGAGACCTTGACCCAGTCCCGCGACCGCCGACCGACGTAGAGCGATGCGGCCCGCTTCGCGACCACGCCTTCGAGACCGAGCGTCACGAGGTGCTCGAACATCGCCTTGCCTGAGCCGCCGATGTGCTCCGAAAGTCGTATAGGGCCGGTCGACGGCAACAGCTCGGTCAGCAGGCGCTTGCGCTCGACCAGTGCGAGGCGGCGCAGGTCATAACCGTCGAACAGCAGCAGATCGAACGCGTAAAAGGTCGCGGGCCAGCGCAGGGCGGCCTGCCTGACATCGCGGACGTTCGTGAGCCGGCCCCTCTGCTGCATGCCTGCGAAGCTTGGCAGACCGCTCTCGTCGTGAACGACGACCTCACCGTCGAGCAGAAAATTCTCATACGGAAGCGCTGCCAGCACATCGGCCACCTCCGGAAAGACCGCCGCGAAATCGTGCTGATTTCGCGACAGCAGACGAACGGCGCCGGCCTCCCGGCCGGCCAGCAATCGGTAGCCGTCGTACTTTATCTCGAACACCCAGTCAGGATGGTCGAACGCCTGGCCGGCGGTGGCGAGCATCGGCCGGATGGTCTTCGCGGCGACCCGGTTGCGTGATGCGCCCGCAGCCTCGCAGGCACTCGCGAGCTTCCTCACCGGATCGGTGCCTTGAGAAAGGTCCTCGACGGTCAGTCCCGACAGTATCGAATCGTCCGCGAGCTGCGCCGCGTCACCCTCACGCACATAACCATCGCGTTCCTTGATCAGCAGCCAGTCTTTCGGACCCCGGCGCGTCTTGACGAGCGTGTAACGCCCCCGCAGCTTGTAACCGTAGAGGTCGAACAGCAATTTGCCGGACTCGAGCCCGGCGTCGAAGTCCTGCACGGCCTCCCAGCGACCGCGGTCCCAGACAATCACGGATCCGGCGCCGTAGTTACCCTCGGGAATCCGGCCCTCGAAATCGATGTAGTCGACCGGATGGTCCTCGACATGCACGGCCAGGCGTTTGTCCGCCGGATCGGGCGACGGCCCTTTCGGCACGGCCCAGGAGACCAGAACGCCGCCGTGCTCGAGGCGAAAATCGTAGTGCCGCGCGCGGGCCGCGTGCAGCTGCACGACGAAGCGATTGCCGGACGACCGGCCCCCGAAAGGCTCCGGTGTTGAGTCAGCTTTTCGCTTCTTCCGATAAGCCTCTAATTTATTGGTATTTTTCGTTGCAGGCACGATATCCAGCATATATGATCTCCGGATGGCTGCGCGAGCGCTCGGATCAGCGACGATTGCTTTCGGACTGGTTTCGATACCGGTCAAGCTGTTTTCTGCCGCCGAATCTTCCGCTCAGATCCGCTTCAACCAGATCGATCAGCGCGACGGCTCGCGCGTCAAGCAACAGCTCATCTCGTCGAATTCCGGCGAAGTCGTGCCACGCGACGAGATCGTCAAGGGCTACGAGTTCGCCAAAGGGCAGTACGTGCTCTTCACGAAGGAAGAGCTGAAGGCCATCGAGGTCGTCTCGACCTACTCGATCGACATCGAAGAATTCGTTCCCGCCGGCGCCGTGAGCCGGATCTATTTCGACAAGGCCTATTACCTCGGTCCCGACAAGGGCGGCGCCCGGGCCTATCAGCTGTTGGCGGCCGCGCTCGAGGAGACGCAGCGCATCGCAGTCGGCCGCTACGCCGCCCGGGGGAAACAGCATCTCGTCATGGTGCGCCCCGCCGCGCACGGTGACCATCGCGGTCTGATCCTCGAGCAGCTGCATTACGCGGACGAGATTCGCTCCTTCGACGAAGTGCCGGTCGATGACGTCGAAGTCAAACCGGCGGAGCTCGAGCTCGCAAAGCAGCTGATTGAGCAGGGAGCCAGCGAGGATTTCGACCCGGGCGAGTATCGCGACGAGGTCCGGGCGCAGATCCTGCAGATGATCGAGCGCAAGGTCGAGGGCGAAGACATCACGTTGGCACCGGCCGAGCAGCCGGAGCAGAAGATCGTCGACATCATGGAAGCGCTGAAGGCAAGCCTCGATGTCGAGCCCGAGAGAAAACCGGCCCGCGCGGCAGCAAGCAAGAAACCCGCGAAATCGAAGCCGGCAAAGAAGACCGCCAGGAAGCGCAAGGCGTCCTGACGCCCGGCAGTGCGCGATTACTCGACCCGCGAAGCAGCCGAAATCTCTCGCGTCCCGCCAGAGCAGATCCGCCGCTGGGCCCGCTCAGGGCTGCTGACCCCGACCAAAACCTCCGGCGGACACTGGCGTTTCAGCTTTCAGGATCTCGCACTGATGCGAATGGCCGGACGGCTGTTCGATGCGCGCGTCAGCCGCAAGCGCGTGACGCACACTCTGCGTGAACTGCACGAGCAGATCCCGCGCCGGCCGTTGTCATCGGTTCGCCTGATCGTCGTCGGGGATCGAATCGTCGTCCGCGATCACCTGGCGTCATGGGCCCTCGAATCCCGTCAGGGTGTCTTCAGCTTCGACATGGAATCCGTTGCCGATGACATCGAAGCAGCAGCGCCGATGCCGAGCGATCACGTGGACGCGGGCGATACCGACGACGGTGGCGCAGAAGACCTCTACCTGACTGCCCTCGACCTGGAACTTGCGGGGCGTCCCAGCGAAGCCGAGGCCGCCTACGGTGCCGTGCTCGACCTCGAGCCGGACCATGTCGACGCCCAGATCAACCTTGGGCGGCTCCGCCATACGGCCGGGCGGCTCAACGAGGCGGAAACGCTCTATCGCGCCGCTTTGGCGCTCGAGCCTGACAACGCGGTGGCCGCTTTCAATCTGGGTGTCGCACTGGAGGATCAGCAGCTGACCGATGCGGCCATGGCGATGTACCGCCAGGCGATCGATGTCGACGAGAGCTGCGCCGACGCGCACTTCAACCTGGCGCGGCTGCTCGAAGCAGCCGGCGACGCACGAGCCGCATTGCGTCACCTCAGCCGCTTCCGCCGCCTGACGCGCGAGTAAGCGCCTGCATCTCACGGGCGAGCCGCGGCGCGGCGCCGTCCGCCTCGTGCTTGAAGAAAACGAACGCGTGATCGAAATCGCGCAGCAAGCCATGCCAGGCCGCGAGCTTCGCGGCGGGATAGTCGTCGGCCCGCAGCCGCAGATACGTCCAGCTGGCAGTCTTGGGCAGACTGGCGGGGACGCTGCCGTCGTTGTCCGCCCAGACCCAGGCGACGTTCCGCTGTGCCAATGTCTCGCGTATCTCGGCGTTATCCCACGATGGATGACGAAACTCGAATGCCACCGGAATCGATGCGGGAATCGTCTCCAAAAAAGCCTGCAGGCGATCTTTGTCCGCACGCATGTGCGGCGGCAGCTGAAAGAGCACCGCCCCTAGCCGATCGCCAAACCCGGCGACGGCCGCGAACAGGAAGCCGGCGGGCTCCTCGCAATCCTGCAGGCGTTTCAGATGAGTGATGCGCCGGCTCGCCTTCACGACGAAACGGAACTCGGGCGGCACCTGCTCGCACCAGCCCGCAACCACTGCCTTCCTGGGCAATCGATAGAACGTGTTGTTGATTTCGACCGCGGCGAGCTTGCCGGCATACCAGCGCAGCATGTCTGCCGCTGCGAGATCCGGTGGATAGAACGGGCCTTTCCACTCTTTGAAGGAAAATCCGCTGGTGCCGCACAGAAGCTGCATCATCAGATCCCGACCACGTTGGCGAGCTCGCGGTAGCGACAGAAACCGTTGGCCATACGCATCTGCTTTGGCGTCCTGCAGTGTGGCGACAGCAGCGCCTCGCTGCCGACCAGAATACACATCGCTTTCGCTCTGGACGTCGCAACGTTGAAGCGGTGCGGGTCGTACAGAAACTCCATCCCGCGCGGTGCATCGAGCGGCGATGATGAGGTCATCGAGTAGATCACGATCGGTGCCTGCTGGCCCTGAAACCTGTCGACGGTGCCGATCCGGCCATGCAGCGCCGGCAGAGCCTCCGACAGTGCCGCAACCTGTGCGTTGTATGGGGCGACGACCAGCAGGTCGTCGATGCCGACCACATGCTGTGCGCCATCGGCATCGCACCAGGTTACGGCTCCGCTCGTCAGCTCGGCGACTATCCGGCTGATTGCGCCTGCTTCCTCGACCGAGCGTGCTGTATTGCCGGTGTGATTGACCGGCACGTAGCGAAGCCCGGCACCGCCAAAGCGGGTCGATCCGGCAACAGTCTGCTTCTCCAGGCCCGGCCTCGAGCGCATCCGGCCCTCGTAGTAGATTTCGGACGTGAACGCGCAGATTGACGGATGCAGGCGCCAGGTCGTATCGAGAAACAGACCGGCGTCGTCCGGCATCGTGCTGCTCTCGCCGATCCAGTGCTTCAGCGCCGCGACGTCGCTGCCTTCCGGATGACTGCTCTTCAGCGGTTGCTCCAGTTGTTGGGGATCGCCGAGCATGACGAGATTGCTGCCCGCCGCGGCAACGGCAAGCACGTTACCGAGCGCCATCTGGCCGGCCTCGTCGACGACGAGCACATCGACGGAAGCGGCGAATTCCGGTTTCGACCACAACCACGCAGTGCCACCGAGAACCTGGATCTCGCCCGAGCGAAGACCGGCGAGCAATGCGTCATTGTTCCTTTCATAGCGCACCGGCGAGTCTTCCGGTGCGACCACGGCGCTGCCGGGCTTGTGGGCGATCCGCAGCGTCCGGCCCGCACGTGTCGCCGCTTCAGCCGTCTTCTCGAGCAGGTTCACGATCACCTTATGGCTGACCGCGGTCACGCCGACGCGCTTGCCGGCCGCGACCAGGCTGGAGATGACCTCGCTGCCGGTGTACGTCTTGCCGGTCCCCGGCGGACCCTGAACGGCCAGAACGTCGCCGTCGAGCTCGAGGGCCAGCCGCGATGCGGCCTTGACCGGATCCTCACCGGGCCGCCGGAGGCCGCTGGCCGCCGAGGGTATTGTCGGAAACAGCTCCCCCGTTCTGCCGTGGCCGGGCCTGATACGGCGCAACAGCCTGACCGCGCTCACGAAAGGCGCGGCTAGCGCGAACCCGTTTGCACAGACGTGCTCACCGAGGCGCACCAGCGCCTCGCGTATCGCATCAGCGCCGATGAGCTTGTGGAAGAAGACGTTCGGGGGCCGCGCGTTCACGGTCTTTCGCGTCTTCTTGATGTCGATCCAGTTACCCGCGACACTGATCTCCTCAACCGTGCCTATGCGCTCGCCTTCCTGATCGCGCACCTCGTCGCCGACGCGGGCATCGACATCCTGGGGCGGAAACCGATACCGCTCGATGGGGACGCCGACCCCGCCTACCGTGTCGACGTACTCGAGATCCGCCAGCGAGCGTCGCTCATCCTCGTAATCCTCGGCCGCGAGCTCATGTAGCCGAAAGAACTCCCACCAGGCCGCTTTACTCTCACGGCGATGAAACTCCATGAGGTGCGCGAGCAGGAAGCGTGACTGCTGCTCCTCGTTACGCTCGCCGGGCTCCGCCGGTACTCCCGCCAGCAGCCGGTCTCGCAGATCCTGCAGCCGGCGATCGAGTTCCCTGATCTCTTCCGACGCGACATCGTCGGGCAGCACAGGCCGCGGAAGCTCGGCGCCGCGAACGACTGCCTCCGCGCGCAGCGCTTCGAGCCATTCGCGCAACCGCGCGGTCGACTCGCAATCCTCGCGGTTGTAGTCCTGCACCCGCCGTCGATGCAGTTCGACCGACTGATCGAGGGTCCCGAGCTCGAGCGCCGATTCGATCACCCGCCGACTGTTGCTTGCCTCGCGCAGATCCTGCGCTCTGACGTAACCGAAATGCGCCTCGAGATTCTTGATCGAGTAGCCCTCGACGCTCGCAATCAGCCCGCGCCTCACGACCGCATGCAGATCGACGAACGCCCGGCCGCGCAGCAGCTCGTCGACTTCCGTTTCGCGGCTGGCAAAGCGCCCCATTTGCCGCTTGATTGTCGCCGGCTCGTAGGCACCGAAATGATAGATGTGCGCCGCGGGATTCCGACGACGCACGCTTACCGCCAGATCGACGAAGGTCTCGAATGCGGCCTGCTCATCCGCGAGCGTATCCGCCCACAAAGCGGTATAGACGAGGCGTTCGCCATCGGCGTAGCGCGCGAAGCCCGCCAGATATTCCCTAACCCCGCTCTCGGTGAAGTGGTTACCTTCGAAGTCGAGGAAGATGTCGTCTGCCGACGGCTCCGGCAGCAACCGGAACCCGTGCTCGGCATCGATGGGCCTGAGCCGATGGCGGGGCTCCCCGGCCACGCGCCCGTCGAGCTGCACGCGCGCCTGCTCGCGCAGGCGCAGCAACGTATCGCGGGCACCACGTTCGGGTTTCGGAATGTCGTCGATCGTCGCGAGCTCGGTCAGCGTTTCTATGCCCGCGTCCCTGAGCGAGGCGATCTGGCCCGTGCCGATGCCGGCTACATAGCACAGGTGGTCATCGGCGCGGCGCCGGGCCTCGCAATCCTTCCACCACGCGCAAAGATCGCAGTGCGTGACGAGCTCGGGATAGGTCGGTCGCGGATCGGCGAGAAAGCGCGCGATCCCGTTCTCGAGCAGTCGAAAGTAGGCAGCGAAATCGTCGATGCGATAACTGACCGGTTCCCAGTTCCGTCCCGGCGTCACGACATGCATCCGGGTCGGGCGGGCGTCCTGCAGGCGACTCACGAGTACGCTGTAGACGCTCAGCTGAAGCAGCGTGCCGGCCCGAGTGTCTCGGGCGAGCTTCGTGTCGTAGACCTCGTAGGACCAGTCGCCCAGCGCACTGGCAACGGGTACGCGAACCAGGAAGTCGGCCCGCCCGAACCAGTCGCCATCCGCCAGTGGCGCCTGCAGAATGACATCGTCTCCTGCCGCCATAGCGCTCGCCGTCGCGTCGGCCGTGTGCGTCTCGGAGAGGTCCGTCGCGTTCAGTCCCTGCGCGACGAGATGCGCTGCGTACGCACGCTCGTGTGCATGACCCCTGGCTTGCAGTTCTTCGATCACCGGGCTGTAGCGCGACGGCCTTACCCGTTCGCCGCGCGCCGCGAGCAGGTCCAGCTGCGTCAGGTGCGTGCAGTTCAGGTGATTACTGAGGTCGGTCGGCGCAAGCCGCAGACGCTGATTCTCGATCCGCATCCGCCGGAGTGTAAGGGCGTCCGGTCCCGCCCGCATGCGCGTCCGCGTGTGCGACGGCCTGAGCGGCCGCATGCAGAATGACTGCATCGGCGACTCGCGACGCGCTTCACGTTTTGAGGATTACGTCACATTGCCCGAACCCGTCGCCACCGATGATGACAGCAGTAAACCTTCCACGATCAGGAGATGTACCGTGGGCAGACTCAAGACGGCGTTACTGGCCATTGCTGCGAGCGGTGCGGTTGGCGCTCAGGCGGCCAACCCGATTCTGGCCGAGATAGAGATCGAGGCCGCAACCCGACTCGAGCTCGATGCGGGCGTCTGGCTCGACGACCAGTATGTAGGCTATGTCCGCGACCTGCAGGGCAAAGGCAAGCTCGTGACGCTTCCCGGCGAACATCGGCTGCGGTTTCAGCTGATTGGTTTCGAAGACGTGGAACGCACGGTCGTCGTAGAGCCCGGTGAGGAAAAGCGCTATCGCCTTCGCATGCTTGAGGATACCGAGGCGAGCTATCCGGAGAAGGCCGAGACGGCACGCATCAAGCTCGACGTCGAACCCGATGAGGCGGTCGTATTCGTCGACGGAAAATTCGTCGGACCGGTCGAGCGCTTCGACGGGCGCGGCATGCGGATGGCACCCGGAACATACGACTTCACCGTCGCGCTGCCCGGCTATCAGGCCTTCGAAACGCAGATGACGGTGACCGCCGGTCAGACATACGAGCTGAAGACGAAACTGGGCCGGGCCGGTATCAGCGAACAGGCCGACGAGCTCACTGCGGGACCCGTCGGCCAGGACTGAGTTCGAATGACACAGGTCCCCGTCACGATGGGGCGGGCTTTCAGAGTCTACTGGAGCCTGCTTTGGCGTTGCGTGCTGCTCGTGTTGCTCCCCGCGGCGCTGCTCGGCTCAATCGGCGCCGTAGCCTACCGCGGCGAGCTGCCCGAATTCGCCGGGCTCCCGTCTGAAACCATTGCAATCGGGGCGATGCTTGTAGCCTGGGTGCTGCTGCTCGTCGTCCCGGTCGCAGTCGTCAGGCGGGTTCTCAGCCGCGCCTGGCCCGACTTTCGGATCGTACTGGAACGCCCCGAGCCGAGATTCCGCATCGAGCCCCGGTTCGACCAGCCTTCGCCACGACGCCCGGTGCGGCACCCGCCCCCCGCCGCCCTCTCGCAGACGGCCGCTGACGGGGAGCTCGCACCGGCGGGTCGGCGATTGAGCGCGAGCTGACCCGGCAGCGCCCGCCCACGGCCTGGCCCACGGCCTGGCCCTCGCCCTCGCTGTGTCCCGCCCCGGCCCGGTCCTCTCCCTTGCGCTCGCTTTACTTCCGGCGCGCGCCCTTGCTCTCGCGTTCGGCCTCGCTCAACGGGCGTGCCACCATTCGCGCAGCACACGGCACTGCCCGGCCGACTCGAATTCGAGGACGAACGCGCCGTTCAACTCGACATCGACACCCCCGGAAATGCTGGCGAAGTGGGCCGACCAGGTTGCTACACCCGTGCGCCCGGTAACCGCAATGACCGCATACGTGAACCTGACACCCTGCTGATCGGTAGTCACACGCGCCCAGTAGTCCCGTATTCCCGCGCGGCCGGCGAAAGCCTCCGCATACGGCGTCTCGTAGTACTCGGCGTCGGCGGTGAAAAGCCCGGCAGCCGCATCCGGGTCCTTCGCTTCCCACGCATTGCCATATGCACGCAACCAGGCATCAAGCTCCGCGGTCGACAGCGGGCGGGTCTCCGGGTCACTCATTGATCTTTCCCCTTTGGTAATCGTGCGAGCGATTCTTGCACACCGGAGCGGCCGGCGGACCGGCGGACCGGCCGAGTCGAAAGACCCGTTTGAATCGCCGGGCCTTTCGGAGGATCATCGGGCCGCCTGCATCGGGCTCCGGAGAAGTCGTGACGCAGAACGTGCCGTTGAACGTGACGACGCGGGCAACGATCCCCGCGCTGTTGGCGACCGCAAGCGTCGCCATGCCGATGATGTCGACCGCCCAGCAACCCGCAGCGAGTGCACGCGCGTGGGAGTCGATAAGCAATGAGCGCCTGCATGCACCCGAGGCCGGCGACTGGATCAGTTACCGCCGGACATACGACGTTACGGCCTTCAGCCCCCTCGATCAGATCAACCGGCGCAACGTCGACGAGCTGCGGGTCGCCTGGGCGTACTCGATGCGAGACAACAGCCGCTGGGTAGCGACGCCGATCGTCGCCAACGGTCTGATGTATCTGGCTGAGGGCTCCGGTCGAGTCGTCGCTTTCGACGCGGTGACCGGCGAGCTGGCCTGGACGCATACGCGCAGTTTCCCGGACGACATCTTTTCGTCCGAGGCCTATCCGCGTCACCGGGGCGTTTCGATCTGGCAGGACACGATTTACTGGGGAACGGCGGACAGCTATCTGGTCGCACTCGACGCGCGCACCGGCAAGAAGCGCTGGGAAACACGGACCGCAGACTACAGAGACGGCGAAGGCCATGCCCATCCGCCGCTGATCGCAGACGGGCGCGTCTTTCTCGGGATGGCTGGCGGCGACTTCGCTGCGCGTGGCAGTCTGAAAGCACTCGACGCCGAAACCGGCGAAATTCTCTGGACGTTCTACACCGTTCCCGGGCGCGGCGAGCCGGGAGCCGAGACCTGGGACTGGAACGCGCCGTTTCCGCCCGCCGGTGCCGCCACGTGGAATACGATCAGCTACGACGCAGAGTTCGGCCTCGTCTATGCGTCGACCGGTCAGCCTTCGCCGTGGACGACGGCGACGCGGGGCGAAGGCGATTCGCTTTATACGAACAGCATCGTTGCGGTCGATGCGGTCAGCGGCGAGCTCCGCTGGCACTTTCAACTCGTACCCGCGGACGAGTGGGATCGGGCCGCCTACGAAAGCATGCTCGTCGATCTGACAATCGACGGACAGGACCGCAAAGCGCTGATTCAGACCGGCAAGATCGGCTGGGGCGTCGTGCTCGACCGGGCGACCGGCGAATTCCTGCATGCCTTTCGCACTGCCTACGACAATACGATTACCGGCTGGACTGCTGCGGGGCGGCCGATTTACGACCCGGCGACAATTCCGCAGGTCGAGGATGTCGATTCCGGCAAGGTCTTCGAGATCTGTCCGCACATCCACGGCGCGCGCAACCTGCAGGCACCGAGCTACAGCCCCCGAACCGGGCTCTATTATCTCGGCGTCAACAATTCCTGCATGAACGCCCAGGTCGTGACACCGGTATTCCAGCCGCGCCGCGGCCTGACAGGCGTTTCGTATACCGCGTCGCTCGCGCCCGGTTACGATTTCGTCGGCGAATTTGTCGCATTCGATCCGATCAGCGGCGAGCGTGCCTGGGTCCATCGCCCGATCAGCGGCGCGCCGATGACCGCATCCGCCCTCTCGACGGCGGGTGGCATTGTCTTTGGGGGCACGGCCGATCGACAGCTGTTCGCGCTGCACGACGGAACCGGTGAACTGCTGTGGCAGACCCGTCTGAGCGGCGACATCTCGGGGGCGCCGATCACCTATACGGTGAACGGGCGGCAATACCTGGCCATCGCGACCGGCGGTCGGGCCGGCCCGACGACGAGTCTCGGCCGACTCGTCAATGTCGATGTGCCGCAAGGCACCGGCACGATCTGGGTGTTTGCGCTGCCGGATAGCCGGCCGGTCGAGATCGCAAGACCGGTCCGATTCGATGTGCCCGCCCGGTCGACCAGCGACGGCGTATACCGCGAGGCTCAGGCCGCACGCGGCGCCCAGGTCTATTCGCAACAATGTGCCGGCTGCCACGAATCGCGGAATTACACAGGCGACAACTTCGCCATTAAGTGGGGCGGCGGAACGCTGGGCGATGTTTATCAGGACCTCTCGCTGGCGATGCCGCCGGCGAATCCCGGCGGCCTGACGCCGGTGAGCTATGCGGACATCGTGGCCTGGTTCCTGAGCGAGAGCGGCTTTCCGGCGAGCGACACTGCGTTACCGGGCGACGCCTGGCAGCTCGGGAACATCACGATCGACGTCGAATCACCATAACGAACTCACCGGCATCCGGGTTTCCGGCGCACCGGAACTTGCGTGATTCACGTACCCGGCAGTCACCCTTCCGTGAAGCCCGGTAGCGTATAATTAGGAGTTCGGTGAGTCAGGATTCGATAGCGTGGCCCTCCAGTCCGAACAGCAGATACTCTCGCAGACACCGCCGTCGGCACGCGGCCAGGAGCGCGTGTCACGCATCCTCGAGGCCGCCACCGAGATGTTCCTGAAAGACGGCTACGACGCAACACCGGTCGATGCGATCGTCGAGCGGTCCGGTGGATCGAAGGCAACGCTTTACAACTATTTCCCGACGAAAGCCGATCTGTTTCGAGCCGTCGTCGACCGCATCGTCGCATCGTCGATGGGCCAGATGAAACTCGATACCTGCGAGAACATCCGCGCCACGCTACAGGATTTCGGCATCGCCCGAATGGAAATCGTGTTCTCGAAGCAGCATCAGGCGCTGATTCGCCTGGTCATCGCCGAACGCGACCGTTTTCCCGATCTTGCGGAAATGTACTACGAGCGCGGCCCCAGGACCGCGTCCAACTGGCTGAGCGAATACATCCAGGCACTGGTAGACGCAGACAAGCTGGAGGTACCGGATGTCGAAGAAGCGGCTCAGTTCTTCATCGGCATGCTCCACCATCACTGGTTCAAGGAGTACCTGCTGTTCCCGTGTCGGTTACCGAAGAAGTCCGAGATCCGCAGCCGCGTCGAGAAGGTGGTGGATAACTTCATCACCCTCTATCACAAACCGCAGCCGCTGATCTGACGTAGCCCCGACAAGAGGGCGGCGCCCGACAAATCCGTGCCTTCAGAGCACGTCTGATTTCATCGTCGAGTTCGTCACTTCCAGTCGAATGACGCCTTCGTTCATCTGCCAGGGCTTCACGGTGTATGAACGCACGCCGGAAACGTGAAACGGATCGGCCTCGGCAATCGCCCTGGCCTCTTCGATATTGGCACAGCGCAAGACGACCATACCGTCGCCAATGAAGTCCGAATCCGAGTTCGCGTCCGCGAATGGCCCGGAGAAGACAAGCAGACCTTCCCGCTCCAGCCGATACAGATGCTGCAGATGCGGCTCGACATCCTGCATGACGCGCGTGACTCCCTCGTTGGGCGTACTGAAGTACACGTAGTATTGCTTGCCACGCATCCCGTGATCGTCGGCCCACTTCTTAAGGTCCGGGCCGGTGACACGATAGTTGATCTTGCGGCCGTACTTCGCAAGCCACGTATCGAAGTCCATCAGCTTTCCGCCCGATAACTCTTTCGAGAGCTCCCGGTCGCGATTGCCGACGTATTCATCCTCGAAATCGTGCCAGAACTGGAACATGTTGCCGATGTCGTCCGCGCCGGGAAAACCGAAGCCGCGGTAGCGCTCGGGCGTCACTGCACAGTATCTGACGTTGATACCCAGGCCGGAAGACAGCTTCTCTGCCATTTCGGCCCCGGTGAGATTCTCGCCGACTATACCGACGGTCTTGCCGATGAATTCGTTGCCGCGCTGAAAGATACCAAGGGCACACTTGCCGATGTCTTCGGCGGCGATACCCGGAATCCGTGCGTCGCCCATCGGAAAGGTCAACTCGTACTCGTCGCCGACACCGGGCGTTGGGCCCATTCCGAATGCGTACAGATTGTCCCAGTAGAACGAAGTGCGCAGGAAAGTGACGGGCAGGCCCTCGTCGGTAAATACGTGGTCGATGGATCCCTTGGAGTCGTAATGGGGCACCTTGTATTTTCCCTGCAGCGTCGGCATACGATCGTCACTGAGCGGGATATAGTCGCGAGAGTCCTCGAGCGTCGACCATATGACGTGCTTTATGCCGGCCTTCTTCGCCGCACGCGCCATCAGCCGCGCCTGATGTTGCTCCTGCAATACCGAAAAGTGATCCCAGAAAAACGTGATGCAAAAGGCGCCGTGACAGCCTTCGAAGGCTGCGACGACGCTGTCCTCATCGTCGATGTTCGCCTCGACGACCTCGGCGCCCTGCGCGGCATAGGCCTTTGCCTTTTCGCCGCCCGCATTACGGGTGATCGCCCGCACCTCGAATTCCGTGCCCGCGCCCTTCAGGATCGCGTTGACGAGCCCCCCGCCCTGCGACCCTGTCGCGCCGATGACGGCGATCTTCTTTTTCGATGCCATTTACCGTTCTCCCTGCTTTCTTCGGCTACGTCCAAACGCGACGGCGGCTTCGGGCGACCCGGCCCAGGGACCACCGCGCGTGCGTAATACACTGCGCCTGATATGACCGCGCCTGTACTCAGGCGTCGATCCGCATTCTTTCCAGCACCTCCCAGGCATGGGAGCGCGTAAACACGTCCACGGCAGCCAGTCGCCCGACCCAGCGCGGCTGCACTTCCTCGGTCACGGCGTCCGCGACGTTATTCAGATACTTGTCGAAGACCGCCCAGGCATTCTCGAACCCGAGCTCCTGGCCGATCGTCATGAAGTCGCCGACGTCCATCGGATTCTCTTTCATCGCAGCCCGCTTTGCGGCGTCGACACTGCCCCGGAATCGTTCGCCCAGAAACTTGCGCGCCGCCTGATGCAGGTCGAGAAAGTATTCCTTCTGAATCTCTACATCTTCGCGGGTACCGAGCCGCGTCAGATGCCCGCTGACGAGCGTATCGAAGTCGAAGGACAGTACCTCGTCGTGACCGCGCATGAAGCCGCGCAAGTCGCTAGCCATCGCAAGACTGCTGAACGGCACCCAGCCCGGGAAAATCAGATCGATGATCGTCAGAATTTTCTGGTCCGGCGCATGGATGAAAATGTTCCCGTTACAGTGGATGTCGCCTCTATAGTCGAGCAGCAGCGTCTGCTTGCCGACCTTAAGTGTCATCTTGTCCTTGAAAGTCACGTTCGGGACCGGCCGATCCGGGTCCTTTACGTCATCGAGCAGCCGCGCGCACTCCTCCTGGGCGACGATCTTGATGCCCTTGGGAAAGTTGTGGGCGCCGCCTATATGGTCGTGGTGGTGGTGGCTGTAGATCAGATGACTGACAGGAACATCGGTGATCGACTCGATGCCCTTCATCAGATTGCCGCCAGTATAGAAATCGGGACTGATCGTCGGCGGCGCGTCGACAACGACGGTGCCTTCCTCGGTCGGCATCACCAGCACGTGATACCAGCCTTCCGTCAGCAGGTAGATACCGTCGCGAATCTCACGCGTGAAGAAACCCGTTGATTGCAGAGCAGCCTGCATCTGCTCGCTGTGCTGATCGTAGACCTTGTCGGCTGGAATCGGTGCGAAAGGATTTCTGGACATTGTTGTTTTCGTCTCCTTGAGAACCGCAAGCCTTTGGTGTTATGTTCTATCGAACTGTACTGTACGGTTTATTCTTTGTCCACACGGCTGCTGTCCGACCGCGTGTCGGCGACCGCGAAGCGGCGCGTCAGACGTCGACGGCATCGACAGCATGAACAGTAGGTAGACAGGGACCGAACACGGCGACCCCAAAGGGAATCGCGCCAGCGATGGTCGGCAACCCGAACGCGGGTTGCACCACCTTGCGGGCTCGCCGAGATCGTAAAGTAAGGACGGGGGATCAGCTGGCGTGCCGGAACTGCGGCCGATCGCAACGAGAACGTTTGCTGCCACAAGGACGGCTCTTCTTGCCGTTGCCGGGCTGCAACTTCTCTGCGGTCCGGTCATCGCACAGATGGACCTCTCCGGTTACTGGCGACAGATCGGCCAGCAGGATTCTCGTGACAACCCGCACATTGGCGAGATCGTCGGGTTGCCTCTGACCGAAGAATCGATCGCCCGCGCCGAAACGTACGATCAGTCGATACTGTCCATCCCGGAATGGCAGTGCAGGCCGCACTCCGCAGCCTACGTCAAGCGCGACCCTTCAACGCTGCGAATTCTCCCACTGACAGATCCGACGACCCGAGCGACCGTTGCGTTGCAGGCCGAGTGGTACCGCAACGTCACAGTACCGATCTTTCTCGACGGCCGCTCTGCGCCGCCGGTCAACGCGCCGCACACCTGGCTCGGTTTCTCGACGGGGGCCTGGGAGGGCCAAAAGCTTCGAATCGACACTTCGCACATCAAGGAGAACTGGATCCGGCGCAACGGTCCACCGCACAGCGACCGAATCGAGCTGGTCGAGTACGCGATACGGCGGCGTTTCCGGGATGTCGACTATCTGACATGGATCATCATCGCGTACGACGACCCGTACCTGAGCGAGCCGCTGATTCGCGGGCAGGAGTACGAACAGGCGTTCGAGCAGCAGATGGGCGTATACCCATGCGACCCGGTGACCGAGGTGCTGTGGCCGGAAGGCTATGTGCCCCACTACCTGCCCGGACAGAATCCGCTGTTTACCGACTTTGCACGCGACTACGGGCTGCCGCTCGACATCATGTATGAGGGCGCGGCAACGATGTATCCCGAGTTTCGACTGGCCCTCGGCGACTACGCGAAGTCGACCGCCCGACCGGCCGAAGGCTGGAACGATGAAGACTAGCGCGGCACGCCGTCGCATCGGCCTGCGGAAGCTTCGTCGATGCCTGTTGCTGATGCCGGGCCTGCTTGCTGCCGCCGCCGTTCCAGCCGCAGCGCAGCAGCTCGCGCCAGATTTGCTGAACCCGGAAGGTGCAGGAGTGCAGATCCTGCCCGTTCGCGGAAGCATCTATCTGATCAGTGGCGCGGGCGGCAACATCACCGTCTCCGCAGGCGCCGATGGCGTCGTCCTCGTCGATTCGGGTCTTGCCCGGTTCGGCGGCGCCGTGCTCGATGCTGTCCACCGGATTCAGCACAGCCTGGCAATCCGCGGCGAGCTGACGACGCGCCCGAGGATTGCAGGCGGAGCGGAGACCGAGTCGCGCATGCCGTATCACCCGAGCATGCTGCTCTCGATGGACCCGGCGCCGAAACCCATCCGCCACATCATCAACACGCACGCGCATCCGGATCACGTCGGCGGCAACGAATTGCTCGCAGCAGCCGGCGCGACGTATACCAGCGGGAACGTCGCGGGCGCGATCCGGGACGCGGCCGAAGGGGCACGCGTGATGGCGCACGAAGTCGTCATGAACCAGATGATCGATGCGGAACGACCATTCGGCGCGCTACCGACGCTTACCTACTTCGAGGATCAGTACAAATTCAGAACACATTTCAACGGCGAAGGCATTCGACTTCTGCACATGCCGAATGCGCACACCGCCGGCGACACGATCGTCTACTTCCGGAACTCGGACGTCATCGCAACCGGCGACGTCTTTTCGATGACGTCGTTTCCGGTCATCGATACTGATGCCGGCGGCCATATCGACGGCGTGATCGACGCGCTCAACCGGATCATCGACATGGCGATCCCGGAGTTTCGCACTGAAGGCGGAACGATGATCGTCCCGGGACACGGGCGTCTGGCCGACTCCGCCGAAGTCACCTACTATCGTGACATGCTGACGATTATCCGGGATCGGGTGCAACACCATATCGATGCCGGGATGTCGCTGCGGGACGTGCAGGCCGCAAGGCCCACGTTCGGCTACAACGGCCAGTGGGGCGCCGACGACGGACCCTGGACGACCGCGATGTTCGTCGAGGCGCTCTATCGAAATCTGACCGAGGGAAAACGATGAGCGTCCGGCGCGGTATCCCGCAGCTGCTGGCGGCGTTCGCGTGCATAGCGGCAATACTACCGATGCGGGCGCCCGCCCAGGACGGCGCCAATGCCGCTGCCGCTGCCGTGCCAACTGCCCGTGAGGCAGCACCGATCGACCTCACGGGTTACTGGACGGCCCTGATTACCGACGACTGGCAGTATCGGATGATCGTCCCGGCCCGTGGCGACTATTCCTGGCTGCCGATCAATGCGGCCGCCCGCGCGGTCGCGGAGCGCTGGGACCCGGCCGCGGACACCGAGGTCGGTGAGGCGTGCAAAGGCTACGCGGCGCCCGCGATCATGCGGCTACCGACCCGGCTGCGAATCAGCTGGTCGGACGATGAAACGCTGATCGTCGAGACCGATACGGGCTCGCAGGTGAGGACTTTTCACTTCAACGCCGCCGCAGAACGCGGCGACCGTACCTGGCAAGGTCATTCGGTCGCCGCCTGGGATTTCGAGCGCCCGCGCAATGCACGGCGGCGGATCTTCGAGGACACGTCCGGCAGCGGCAGCCCGAACGCGGGCAACCTCCGCGTCGAAACGGAAAACCTGCGCGCAGGCTATCTGCGCAAGAACGGCGTTCCGTTCAGTGAACAGACCCGGATGACCGAGCACTTCAACATCCTGAACGGCCAGCGGGAAGACCGCTACCTGGCCGTTCAGACCTTTGTCGAAGACCCGGTCTATCTGACGCGCCATTTCGTAAGAACGCTCCTTTTCAAGGCAGAAGAGGACGGTCGTAACTGGCATCCGACGGCATGTGCCGCCGATGGCTGGGGGGAGTAGAAACCAGGCGGTCGGTCGTTACGCCGCCCATCAATCAGGAGATAGGAAATGTCTGACAAGCTAAAGCTTTCGGTCATCTCGGTGGCCGTGGGTTCGACGATGGCGGGCATGGCCTCCATCCCGGACACGGTCCGCGCGCAGGGTGGTCCGGCCAACGTTTTGCTGGAAGAAGTCGTCGTTACGGCGCGGCGGCGGGAAGAGAGCCTGCAGACCGTGCCGATTTCGGTGGTGGCCTTCGGTGGCGAGGATCTCGAGGTTCGCGGCCTCGAGCAGATCGAGGACCTGAGTGCGCGGGTTCCGAACATCTCCCTGATCGGTGGCGGCGCGACCGGCGACACGACCGGATCGTTCGTCATGCGAGGCGTTCCGGGCGTCGGCACCTACGTCGATGGCGTATGGCAGGCGACGACCGACGGTCTCCTGCGCAGCGAATTCGTGGAGCTCGAGCGGGTCGAAGTGCTTCGGGGGCCGCAGGGCACGCTGTTCGGCAAGAACACGACCGGCGGCGCCATCAATATCGTGACGGCGAGACCGGCCAACGAGTTCGGCGCCCGTGTGAAGGCCACCGTCGGTTCCTACGATCGCCGCGACATCACGATCGGCGTCGACGTGCCGTTTACCGACACGTTTCGCGCAAAGTTCACCGGCGCGAGTCTGTCGAAGGACGGCTTCATACACAGCACGACGATCGACCGCAGCTACGGCGACATCGATAACCAGATCATCCGCGGCGATTTCGTCTGGGAGCCGGCCGAAACTTTCGATCTCCGGTTCATCTACGAGACGAACGATCGGAACGAAAACGGCGCCGCACGAATCCAGAATGCGTTTCTCGAGGATGGTCCGACGGTCAATCAGCAGATCTCCCGCAGCCAGTACTTCACGTTCGCGGGCGTCGACCTGACCAATGCGACGGCGGCTTCGGGCTGGCCGGGCGGCAGTCTCGGCCAGTACGAGACACGCTCGGATCTCGCTACCGACGGAACGGTCGTCGATCAGGCGAGCGCCACGCTGGATATCAACTGGGATATCACCGATCAGCTCAGTCTGCGGTCGATCACCGCGCATCGGACCCACGTCAATCGGATCTATACGGACTTCGACGCCGTTGAAGTCACACTGATCGAGGACGATCGCAACCGGAATCAGCGCCAGACAACGCAGGAGTTTCAGCTGATCGGCGGCAGCGACCGGTTCAGCTGGGTCGGCGGACTCTACTTCTGGGATGAGTTCAACGAGGAGCGGCGCTTCCGGCAAACGTTCACCGAATTTCGCGAGGGCGAGCTCGATTTCCTTCCCGTGCTGGAAGCGGCACTGGCATTGAACAATCCCGGATCGTTCCCGTCGCTGGTTCGCGGTCCGGGAAACAGTGACGAGTTCGCCGGAACGGCGACTGACGGCTGGTCGATATTTGGCGAAGTCGACATCAGCCTGACGGACGCACTGACACTCACCGTCGGTCTGAGACATCAGGAAGAGGACTTCGAAGCCTTTACGAAGACCCCGCTCGACAGCGTCGCTCAACCGGGCGGCTTCTGGTTCGGCAGTGATGCGTACTTCTGCCCTCACCCCGCGCCGCCGCCCGGCTTGCCGGACCCGCTTGCGTGTACACCCAATCCGAATTTCGAGTTCGGCAATTTCTCGCCGGGTCAGGTCTATCCGTCGTCGCTGATGTTCCGCGGCTCGATCGGACAGGTCGCAACGGCATCCCTCGGCCCCGGCCAGTTCCCGAACCTGCTGGGCCTGCAGCCGGCGCTGATTCCGACCGACTTCGAGTCCGACACGGGCCGGGTGTCCCTCTCCTACCAGATCAACGATTCGATCATGGTGTTCGGCACCTATTCCGAGGGATTCGGTGCCGGCGGAGTCAGCACCTCGCAGGTGAACATCGGCGGCAACCCGACGATCGTTACCCAGCCATTCAACCCGGAAGAGCTCGAGAACTTCGAGCTCGGGTTCCGCTCCGATCTGCTGGACGGACAGCTGCGTTTCAACATCACCTACTTCAGCGGCGAATGGACAGGTATTCAGGTCGCAGAAACCGTCGAGGACCTCAATTGCATCCTCGGAGGTGGCACGCCCAGCACCTGCCCGAACCTGCCGAACCTGCTCACCTTCAACGCCGGTGCAGCCGACGTGAGCGGAGCCGAGGTGGAAATCATCGCGCGTCCCGCGCCCAACTTCCGTCTGGATGCGAACTTCGGATTCCTGGACACGGAGTACACCGACACAGGCACCTCGAATGACATTCAGCCGGGCGACGTGTTCCAGCAGGCGCCGGATCTGACGTATAGCCTCGGAGCGCAATGGAATGCACCGCTGTCGAACGGCGGCGAGGCTGCGTTCCGAATCGACTACGCATGGACTGACGACTTCGTCAGGTCGCGCGAGCGTCAGCGCCAGACGGGTCAGACGGACTTCGGCCTGATCAACGCGCGCTTTACGTACTCACCGCCGTCGGGAGACTGGAGGCTGGCCATATTCGGTACGAATCTGTCGGATGAGGCCTACCTGAACTCGGGATTCCTCTCGACCGGAACGACGCAGGACCTGGCCACGATCGGACGACCAAGGGAGGTCGGTGCGTCGCTCGAGTTCTTCTTCGACTGAGGGGGCCATCGCTGGCATGACACCCCCCGGGGCCCGGCGGCGAAGGATCGCCCCGGGCCTGCGCTTACGGATGACAACGCGATGAAGCCCGTCAAAGCCCTGCTACCTCTCGCGCCTGCGCTTACCGCCTGCGTATCGGCGAGCGCGCATGCCGATGCGCTCGCCTGCAAATCCCTGCTCGGCCTGACGAATTCCGAATTCTCCGTCGTTTCCGCCGAGATCGTTCCGGCTGCAGACCAGCTCCCTGACCACTGCCGCGTACACGGCTTCATCCTGCCGGCGATCAATTTCGAAGTGCGCCTCCCCGACAACTGGAACCGCAAGTTCTACATGGTCGGCAACGGAGGTTATCTCGGCGAGATCTTCGACCAGTCCTACGGCCTCGCCCGCGGCTACGCGACGGCATCGACAGACACCGGTCATCAGGGTCCCTCGCCGACGTTCGCGCTGAATAATCGGGCGGCGGAGATCGACTTCGCGTTCCGCGCCGTTCACCTCACCGCGGAGGCGAGCAAAGCCATCATCGACGCATACTATTCAGCGCCGCCGGAGCGTTCCTACTTTCGAGGCTGCTCCACCGGCGGCCGGCAGGGGCTGATGGAGGCGCAGCGCTTCCCGGAGGACTTTGACGGCTACAGCATCGGTGCGCCGATATACGACTATACGTACAAACAAACCTATAACGCCGCCTGGGCGGCGCAGGCGATGTTCGGGGACGACGCGGCCGGTCATGTCCCGATCGGCCAGCTCGAGTCGCTCGGAGACGCGGTCTACGCCGCATGCGATCTCGCGGACGGCCTCGACGACAATCTGATCGGCGATCCGAGGCGCTGCGACTTCGATGCCCGCCGCGACCTCCCGTTGTGCCCGACAGACGCGCGACAGGGCGAGTGCTTTACGCAAAAGCAGATCGATGCGATCGCCAGAATTTACGAGGGCCCGGGGGAAGGGATCTATCCGGGCGCCATTCCCGGCGCTGAATGGATGCCGCACGAGCCGGGCGAGTTCTACGGCGGCTGGGATCTGTACTTCACCGGGATTCCTGGAACGCCCGAAAATGACGGCGGCCCGAGAAACCCCTATGGCGGCAATCAGTTCGATCCCGTGCAGCTCAGAAACGGCTCGAGCTTTTTCCGATTCCTGGCGTTCCCGGACGACCGTCCGGACTTTGACGTCCTGTCAGATCTCGACTTCGACGACGTTCCCGATGTGTCGTTCATGGCAGGGCTGATGAACGCGATGGACCCCGATTTGCATCGAGTCCGGGACCGAGGCGCGAAAATCCTGCTTTGGCACGGCTGGGCGGACGTCGGTCTGAATCCGCTGCGTACGATCGACTACTTCGACGACGTCGGTCGGACCATGGGGCCCGAAGCCCGCGATGACTTCCTGAAGCTCTTCATGGTGCCCGGCATGTACCACTGCGAAGCCGGACCCGGACCCGACGTATTCGATGACCTGACGGCACTTGAGCGATGGGTAGAACAGGACATCGCGCCGGAGAGAATCGTCGCCTACGAAGTAGACACGCCGGACGGCTATGGCGCCGTCTGGGGCAATGAGGCGGCACCAGACGCCGAAGTCTCGCGGTCACGACCCCTCTGCGCCTATCCGCTCGAAGCTATCTATGCCGGCCGCGGCGATCCGAACGACGCCGACAACTTCCGCTGCGAACTCAATCGTCTTCGGTAAACGTGAAGTCGGTGAAGGTCGAGCCGCCACCCTCCGTCTCGGTGATGAAGTTGTTGCTGTTCTCGAGGCAGTGCCAGTAGCGTGCGCGCAGAGCGCGGTCCGGGTTGTCGAGCCGGACGTAGTGTTGCTGCACGTACCAGGGCTCGACCAGGGCTGGCGGGTCGTAAACCCACACGTCGACATGCATCGTCGTCGGATCGTCCAGGTACCAGATCTCGACCGTCTCAACCTCATCCGTGTAGTCAGGCTGGGCGCGCGTGTACTGCCCCGCCCGGAGCTGGTTCGTATGAATCGTAAGCCCGCCCTGATGCCAGAACCCGACCGAATCGCCGAACCATAGAGGATACCGATCCGCCTCCGGCACATGCCCGCGACCGTCGGTATAGACCCGCCGGACGATGTTGACGACCTCACTCATCAGGTAGGTGGTCCCCGGCGTCACCGCGAACTCCCGCAGGAACGGTATCGTCAACCACCGCGGGTGGCCCGGCGGGCTGCAGTCGCTGATCGGGTCGTACTCCAGGCCCTGCTGCGCGCGTTCGATCTTCGCGATCATCGCCGCATGAAATTCCGGTGTGAGTCTTGCCGTGGGCAGCTCCCCGCGCTGCTGATTCGGGTCGAAAGTAATGCCGCGCGACAGGTCGCGTGTCCACAGACCCGACCAATCAGGCATCGTCGCCGGCGAAAGCGGCCGGCCGCCCCCTGCCTCGCTTTGCAGATGCGCAAACAGCGCCGCCGCGGAATCGTGCGTCAGACCGAGGGCGCGCAGGTCGGTAATACTGTCTTCGTCGTGCTGCGCATTCACTGTTCCGCCGGCCGCCAGAACCAGGACGGTCACCAACAGCGCACGCAGCCAGCCGCGGAGTCGCTTGCGCTCGTCAAGATGCATCGATCGTCACCCCGCTTCAGTCGCGAATCTTCGCTCAACCGGACAGAACGCCCCTGCCCCGCTGGTGAATCGACTGCTCACCCTCGATCGGTCCCGCCTGGCGGCCCGGCACGCCAGAATCAGGATGTCGACCCCGGTGAACGGGGAATGGCCTCAACCATCGCGGACCCTCGCGGGCACGGTCACTGCTTGTGATCGGGACGTTCCGGAAATACTATACTGTCCCGTACAGTACGGTCCAGTTTCCGCCGGCTTGCAGCCGAATGAGCAGGGACGGCAGATATACTTCAATGGCGAACGCTCTTGGCACCACGTAGCTCAATCGGGCCTTCACCGCCCGACACCGGAACGACAGCAGCCCGTGAAGTTCCTCAAACTCAGTTTCTCGGATGGCATCCCCCGCCGTTCCCTTCTGGTAGCTCTGATCGTCGGCACGGTGCTGAACCTGATCAATCAGGGCGATGCGCTCCTCACGGGCAGCAATCTCAACGTTCTCAAGATCTGCCTGACCTACATCGTTCCTTACTGCGTTGCGACCTACGGCGCCGTCTCATTCCGCATGTCCCAGGATTCTTGAGCCGCAACCGCCTGCCGGCCCGGCAGACTGCAAGCGTCAACGACAATACTTGCAGGAATCCATCGCGATGGCCGCTACCGAGCCGATTCTGATCGTCGGCGCCGGCCCGACCGGACTCGTCCTCGCGATAGAGCTTTCGCGGCGGAGAATTCCGGTGCGGCTCATCGACCGGAAGCCCGAACCCACGCGCACATCCCGATCGTTCACTTTGCATGCGCGGACGATGGAGATGTTCGAGCAAATGGGCATCGCCGAGCGCTTCCTGGCGGACGGCATCAGGAGTCGCGGCTTCTACTTCAACTTTCGGGGCAAGGACGCGCATCCGACCCGGGACTTCAGCGACATCGCGTCCCGTTACAACTACGTTCTCGTCTACAACCAGAACGATACCGAACGGCGGCTGCGCGAGCACCTGGATGCCACCTATGACATCCGGCCGGAATGGGGAAAGGAAATCGTCGCTTTGTCCGAGGACCGGGAAGGCTTCGCCGTCACGCTGAACGACCAGCAACAGGCAACTGCCGAGGACTGCCATCCGCAATGGATCGTCGGCCGTGACGGCGTGCACAGCTTCGTACGGCGGGCACGGGATCTCGAGTTCGAGGGCGAAAACTACGACGGCATGATCATGCAGATGATGGATGTCGAGCTTTCGAGCTTCGAAGGTGGAGACGACTGGGTCCACTACTACATGTCAAAGAGCAACTTTCTGCTCGTCACGAAGCTCCCCGGTCGAAATCACCGTGTGCTGATCAGCGACATGGGTGAGGCCGACCGGGATGACGTGGCGCCGCGCGAAGCCTTCCAGGAGTTGATCGACGAGCACGTGGATGGCGTCACTATCGCGGACCCGGAGTGGGCAACGAAATGGGTCATCTGGAAGAGGCTCGCGTCCGGGTATCGTAAGGGACGAACGCTACTGGCGGGCGATGCCGCTCATGTTCATTCGCCATCGGGCGGTCAGGGAATGAACATCGGCATGCAGGACGCCTACAACCTGGCGTGGAAGCTGGCATTCGTCGTGCGCGGGCTCGCCCGCGAGGAGCTGCTCGACACTTACGAAAACGAACGCCAGCCCATTGGCGCTCAGGCCATCGCCGGTACGGACGCGATGCACGACATCATCATGGCGCATGGACACGGCATGGAAGATCGCCTTCGCCTCACGCAGCAGCCTGGATGGCACGACGAAGCCGTGAACCGTATTTCCGGCCTGAGCTACAGTTATCGTGCGGTCGCCGGATCGGCATCTGACCCGGAACCCGGGCACAGTACTCCGGGAGGCGATCGACTCCCGGGCGCGGAGCTCGAGCACGGGTATCGCCTGCATCGGCTGCTCGCACACCCGCGATACACGCTCCTGTTGGCCCCGGCTGCGGGCGCAGACGCGAATCCCGACGCGGACGCAAGGCCCCGCGCAGAAGCAACCCCCGAGGCAGCGCTCGAACTGGGGCGCTATGCCGCCGGGCGGTACGGTCAGGCGGTGCAGGTAGCCGCAGTCGTGCCGCAGGCGAGCGCGTCGCGGTTCAGCGACTTTCCCGGAGCTGTCGTGGCGGATCCTTCCGGCCATGCGTCCGCACAGCTCGGCAGTGGTCCGGACGGCGCTGCCTGTCTGGTCCGACCCGACGGCTATGTCGCCGAGCGTTCTACGCTGCTACAGCGACAGCCCGTCATCGACTATCTGGAGCGTTGGCTGGTCTGACCGGCGTCGGACTACGACGTCGGGTCGAGCGCGGTGACGGGCTCGACAAACTGCAAGTCCAGAGCTTCCGCTACCGCTGCGTGCGTGATCTTCCCGGCGTGAACGTTGAGCCCGTTGCGGAGGTCCGAATCGAGCCGCATCGCTTCGCGCAATCCGTGATCGGCCAGCAGCAGCACGAACGGCAGAGTCGCGTTGTTCAGTGCGAAAGTCGATGTTCGGGGCACGGCGCCCGGCATGTTGGCGACGCAGTAGTGAACGACATCGTGGATCACGTATGTCGGATCCTCATGCGTGGTCGGTCGCGACGTTTCGAAGCAACCGCCCTGATCGATCGCGACGTCAACGACAACCGAGCCCGGCCGCATCTGCCGAATCGTCTCTTCCGTCAGCAGCTTCGGTGCGGCCGCACCCGGTATCAGGACCGCGCCAATTATCAGATCGGCTTCGGTCGCATATCGCTCGATCGTGTCGGACTTCGAGAACACACAGTTTATTGCGCCGGCAAACTCGCCATCGAGCTCCCTGAGCCTCGGTATCGACCGGTCGAGCACGGTCACATTCGCACCGATGCCGCGCGCGACGCCGGCAGCATTCACGCCCACTGTACCGCCACCGATGATCAGGACCTTCCCGGGCTCGACCCCCGGCACGCCGCCCAGCAGCACGCCCTTGCCGCCGCGTGCCTTCTCGAGGCACGCGGCGCCCGCCTGGACCGAGAGCCGCCCCGCCACTTCACTCATCGGCGCAAGGAGCGGCAAGCTGTGATCGGGGCCGGTAACCGTCTCGTAGGCCACCGCCGAAACGCCGGACTCGAGTAATGCCTGCGCCTGCTCCGGGTCCGGGGCAAGATGCAGATACGTGAAAAGTATCTGCCCCTCATGCAGCAGGCTGCATTCGTGCGGCTGCGGCTCCTTGACCTTGACGATCAGATCGGAAGTCTCGAAGACCTCCTCGGCTCGCTCGGCAATCCGCGCTCCGACCCGCAGGTAGTCGTCGTCGTACATCCCGATGCCGGCGCCGGCGTCCGCTTCGACCAGAACCTCGTGACCGTGCTCGATCAGTTCCCGAACGTTGCCTGACGTGAGGCCGACGCGATATTCCTGAGCCTTGATCTCTTTTGGAATGCCGATGCGCATCGCAGCGAGTATACGCGGAATCCGCGGGGCTCAATGTCGGCGTTGGCCGGGCCGTCGCGACCGCTGCGCGGGAGGCGAACGGCTGGGGCGCTGAGCGTCCACATTAAATGATGCCCCGAGCGCCGGCCCTGCCGCCGTTCGGCCGCGCGATGGTGCTACACTCTTCGCGTGCCGCCGCCAGCGCGCGGATACGCGCTGTCACCAAACCGATACGGCCAATGCGAATCAGGTTTCTGACATTCGTTCTGTCTCTCGCAACCGCCACCGCGGTTGCCCAACCCCAAGACGACTTCGCCCGTACCGACGAGCAGAGACGGCTCGCGGCGCAGATTCGAACCATTCAGGAGGTCGACGGCCCGTTCTCCGATCGGCTCATCGAGCCGATGACGACGCTCGGCGTTCTCTACCACGAAGACGGTCGACTGGATCTGTCGTCCGGCATGCTGGAGCGCGCGATGGGCGTCATCCGGGCGAATCTCGGCCTGACGTCACTCGAACAGGCACCCATCATGCAGTTCCTGGTCGAAAACGAGGAGCTACGCGGCAACGCACTCCGGGCATGGGAGGTCGAGAACGAGCTTCTGGAGCTCGTCCGAATGCACCCCGAAGACGTCAGCACGGTCGAAATTCTCCGCGCGGTCGGCGACAAACGGATGGACACGCTGCAGCGCTACCATGCCGGCGAGCTGCCCCCGCAGGTGCTCCTCGGGTGTTACTACCGCCCGAGCAGTCACCATGCCGGCAGCTGCACATCCGGCAGCAAGCGCGCCGCAATGGCCGCAATGCTGGACGAGGCGCGACGCAACTATCTGGATGCACTGGCGGTCCTGCGCCGACAGGACTCGCTGCCGTTGATCGAGCTCCATGAGCTCGAAACCACGCTTGCGCGCGACATCTTTCTCTACGCCCAACCCCGACTGGACGACAGCGGCTACGCATCCGGGCGCGAGAGTCTGGTTCGAATTCACGGCGATGCCGTGTCCCGATCGGCGCCGGCGATCGAAAGGATCGATGCGCTCGTCCGGATCGCGGACTGGGATTTGCTGTATGTGCGCTACGGCCTCGCTTTGAACGGCTACCAGCGCGCTCTGGAGCAGGCCGTCGCGGAGAACGTGCCGCAGGCCGCCGTCGACCGGCTGTTCTCGCCGGAAACACCGCTACAGATACCGGCGTTCGTCCCCGAACGCCTAAACGGCACGCCGCCGGAGTCGGAGGGGCGAGGTCACATCGACATGACGTTCGAGGTGACGCGCTTTGGCAAGAGCCGCAGGATCAGGATTCTCGATACGACCGACGCGCCCAAAGAGGCGGTCAACCGGATCGAAAGACTGGTCAAGCGTGGAAGATTCCGGCCACAAATCGAGAACAACGAATTCGTCCCGGCGGCAGAAGTTTCGGTTCGCTACTACGTCAGTGATATTCTCACTGCCGGTCCCGGCCGCTCGAACTATTAGAACCTGTCCAGGAATGCCGTTGCACCAGGTTGCGCGGTCGGCGAGGAGCAGCTTATCCGCAGCATGCGGCTGCACGGCTCGCGCCTCTCGCATTTGCCGGGTACCGACTGACTTCACATCTGGCTCGGGAGAACTGCCGATGAAACGATATCCGGGGAACGCAATACTCGCTTCGCTCGTGGCCTGCCTGGCAGGCGGTTTCGCTCTGACCGAAGGCGCAGATGCACAGGTTCGCGTGATGCAGACGAACTCTCGCGACACTGTCGTGCATCTGATCGACCCCGAAACCAACGCGATAGTCACGGAGATCGACGGGATTCCGGTCGCCCACGGCATCGCGGCAGCACCGGACGGCAGCCGCATCTATGTCAGCTCGGAAGCCGAAACGGCACTGAAGGTCGTCGATACCGAGACGATGGACGTCATCGCAACCATCCCGCTATCGGCAAGACCAAACAACGTTTCCATCACGCCGGACGGGCGGAAGCTCTACGTCGGCATCATTGCGCAGCCCGGTGCCATCGACGTGATCGACACGACGAAGCTCGAGAATGTTCGCACGATCGACGTTCCGGGCGGCATTCACAACATCTACGTTACCCCCGACGGCAGTCACGTAATCGCAGGCTCGATAGCCGGCCGGCGGCTCACAGCACTCGATACGAGCACTGACGAAGAGGTCTGGGCATGGGAAGGCGAGGCAATCCGGCCGGTTGCGATGAGCACCAGCGCCGACGGCTCGACCGACCGGCTGTACATTCAGGTCTCCGGGCACCACGGCTTCGTCGTCTTCGACTGGGACACGCGCCGCGAAATCGATCGCATCACATTACCCGACGTTCCGCCCGAAGAACGCTACGACAGCACGTACAACGGCGCGCCTGCGCACGGTATCGGCGTCTCACCCGATGGGAATACGGTCTGGTCGACGAGCCGCATGAACAGCTACGTGTACGTCTACTCGTTGCCCGAGCTCGAGCTGGTGGCAGGAATTCCTACCGGCACCGATCCAGACTGGGTGACGTTCACGCCCGACGGCCGTTTCGCCTATGTGGCAAACGCCGTATCGAACACGGTCTCCGTGATCGATACCCGGACGTACGCTGAAGTAACTCAGATTCCGGTTGGCGAGTCGCCCAAGCGCAATGGGATCATCCGACTGCCGGCGCGCCACTGACCGCCTGCTCGCTGCTGCTGCGCTGACGCTGATTGGCTTCGGCGCAGCCGGCTGCCGTGGCCCGGCGGCCGTGCCCGCGGTTGCGGCCAGCGAGGACGTCGCGGTATCCACGTCATCTGCGGCGCCCGCGTCACGCCAGGCACCCGCGTCATCCCAGGCGCCCGCGTCACTTCCGCCAGCCGGCGCGCCCGCGTTCCCCACAGGCATCGACCTTCCTGAGGGGCCGGGGCGCGATCTGCTGCTGACGGCCTGCCTCGAATGCCACGATCTCGGTGGCCTTGCGCTGTTTGCCGGCTTCTACGGCCGCAACGACTGGCGGTCGCTGGTGCTGACGATGCAGGGGAACGGCGCCCGAATCAGCGATGACGATGCGGAGATCATCGCCGACTACCTTGCCCGCCACTTTGGCAGATAACCGCGGGGAAGCCATCGTTCATGACAGGCAGACGACGGCTGATCCTGCGCCGTTGCGCCTTACCGCGACGAAGGACCGCAGGCGGCAGTGACAAGTCGTCCGCGAAACGGGACACTATATGGGTCATCGAACCGGAGCCGCCATGAATCGCTCACACCTGCTCTTCCTGATTCCGGCAGCGGCGCTCTTGACCAACGACGCGCCCGCACACCATGCGGTCGCCGGCAGCTACGACACCTCGCAGATGGTCGAGGTCTCGGGCGTCGTAACCGACATCTTGTGGCGCAATCCTCACGTGCAGCTGTCGATCAGATCCACGGACGGCGATGGTACGGAGGAGATCTGGGAACTTGCGACTACGTCACTCAGCAACATACGACGCTGGCAGATCGCGCCGGACTTCATCGAAGTCGGCGATTCGGTGCGCGTCGCCGGCAACCCCGCCGTACGCGGAGAACATGGCCTCTACGCACGACATGTACTGACAGCCGGCGGCGAGGAGGTGTTACTGGCGCCCGAGCTGGAACCGCGCTGGTCGGACCTCGTCATCGAGATGGCGGAGAGCAGACAGCGCGGAGTCGGTGACCGGTCGGCACCTGAACTCGGAATCTTCCGTGTCTGGAGCACACCGGACAACATCCCGATGCTGATTCCGCGCGACTTTCCGACGAACCCGGACAACCGCCGCAACATGACCCCGGCGGCGTTGACGGCGCTCGACAGCTTCGTCTGGGAACGCGACAACCCGCTGCGAAACTGTGCGCCGAAAGGCATGCCGACGATCATGGAGGCGCCCTACCCGTTCGAATTTCGCCGCGACGGCACGGATATCGTCTGGCACATCGAGGAATTCGATACCGTCCGGACGATCAGTATGACCGGGGACGCCGGCGGCGAGGCGCCCGCCCCGTCTCTGCTCGGGCACTCGACCGGCAGCTGGGAAGACGAACACACGCTGGTCGTTCGCACCACGGCGATGAACTGGGGTCACTTCGAAGCCCAGGGGACACCGCTCAGCGCGGAAGCCGAAGCGATCGAGCGCTTTCGCGTCAGCGAATTCGGCGACCGGCTCGATTACACGCTGACCGTGATCGATCCGGCCACGTTCATCGAGCCGGTCACGCTGCAGAAACACTGGGTCTGGTACCCGGACGCCGAGGTCGGGACCTATGACTGCAGCACCGAGGCGGAGGACTAACGCAGCCGGCCCGGCGTATCGCCTCTAGCCGCGCCCCACACGGACGCCACATATGACGAACAAACCGACAATCGTGAATCGACTGACTCTTGCGGGGCTCGCCGGGCTGGCGGGACTCTCATCGCTACCCACCCTCGCGCAGACCCCCGCCGCCGCTTTCGACCGCGGCGCGAGCCTGCAGTCCTGGCAGGACCCGGGGCGCGGGCAATTGCTCGAGCAATGCTCGGTGGCACCCGAGCCCTTCGGCATCGGCGGCGACGCCGCAGCCGACGCCGGTCCCCCGGCCGCGCCCGAGCTGCCGGTCGCAAACGCGATTCCCGGGGTCATCGAAGCCGGCAGCGAGTGGTCCGTCGTATGGTCCTGGGAGGGCAACAACGCAGATGGTCTGATCGCCAGTGACGACGGGACTCTGATCTTTGCCAACAACGATGCCAGCAATGTCATGCAGCTCGATCCGCAGACGGGCCTCGCGCGCATCGTTCACGACCGGACCAACACGGGTGGCGCCGTGTCGCGAAGCCGCAATGGCGCACTCTTTCTCGCGGCGCGCGGCCTCGGCTCGGCGATCCTGCAACTCGAGCCAGAACGGCGCGTCTTCGCCGATGAATTTCGCGGCGAGCCGCTCGACTGCATTGGCGGCGTGCTGAACGATCTGATGGCGGACAGCCGCGGCGGCGTTTATCTGACGATCTCCGGCGGCGGCCTCTTCTACGCCAACGCCGATGGCGAAGTGATCGAATACGGCGAGGATGTGCCGGGCACGAACGGCATCATTTTGAGTCCGGACGAGCGCACGCTTTACGTCACCAATGGCCCCGCGATCGTCGCATTCGACGTAGCCGACGGCGGCGAGCTCACGAATCAGCGCGAGTTTGCACGGCTACGCAGCGGTGGCGGCGGTGACGGCTCGGCAGTGGACAGCGAGGGCCGCCTGTACGTGTCTACCGGATCTTCGGCGGATGTCTTCTCGCCGTCCGGCGAGTTTCTCGGCACGATACCAGGCCCGGAAGGCATGCACGGGGTCGCTTTCGGCGGGCGGGACAAGCGGACGCTCTTCGGCATCGTCTTCTACGGCGATTGGGGAACACCGAACGCGCGCAACCAGATTGTCGCGATCCCGACGCTCGCGCAGGGATACACCGGACGCGCAAAGTAGCCCGTGAATCGGTGAGATTTCCGCGCTAGCGCCGCGGCAACGAGTCCTCGCGGCCGGGTGGAACGTGCTGATCGACCGCGGTCAACACCAGCCCGACCATCAGATAGTCGCCCATGATCGTGGCAAGCTCGACCATTCCCTGCTGCCCGAACTCATCGATCACTTCGGCGTAGAGCTCGGCGCTCACTGCGTGCTCCCGGAACAGCGCTCGGCCGAAGCGAATGATCAGCGCATCGCGATGACTCATCGCGCCGATCTCGCGGTCGTACCTGATCGTATCGATCACCGCCGCCGGGACACCGACCCGCCGCGCAGCCGCTTCGTGGCCCGCCCACTCGTAGGCCTGATCGAATTCCCGCGCGGCCAGCAGGATCGCGACCTCGTAGTCGCGCTGCTCGAACAGGCTCCCGCCCCGCAGATACTGGTTCAGAATGTGGAAGGCCTCCGCAATCTTCGGGCTGTACATCGACACCGCGGCCGGCCCGGTCAGAGGTCGCGGGCCATCGCCGACGACCAGGTCCCACGCTGCCTTACCTTCCTCGTCCAGGTCCTCGCGGTGCAGGGCCGGCAGCCGGGAGAGCGACTCCGGATCGACATCCGCAGGCAGCGACCCACCCGCGGCACGCCAGCCGAGCGGGCGGAGCGGGCCGTGTGCGACGCGCTCGCCGGCGAACGTACCGATCCAGAACCGGTCACCGGTCGTCAGCACCATTGTTGCGTTGCTGAATAGCGGCGATTCCGGTGTCTCCGCCAGTATCCGGTGCTCCATCGTCTCCGGGTCGACCTCTATCGCGATCGAGCCGCGCGGACAGGTCGCAAGCGTCGCCAGGTCGTGGTCCGGTCCCGGCGCGCCGCCGCACTCGGGAACGTCATTCTTCATGCCCGCCGTCAGCAGTCGGCCGTCCGCGCTCATGTGCACGTTGTCCGGCGTAATCGGCAACTGAGCGGTCGTACGAAGCTGACGCACTGGGTTCGTATTCGAGAACGCGACAATCGTCTGAAAGCCGGAGGAGACGACATAGATTTCGTCGCCGTCTTCGGAAACCTCGATGCCGTTGTTGCCCGGAAGCTCGCTGCCTTCGAGCAGCGTGAAGCCCGCGTCGCCCGGCTCCCATTTGAAGACAGCCCCGGTCGGCCGCATCGCAATCGAGTCGGCAAACGTCTTGCCCGGCATGATCAGAACAGTGGCGACCAGCGACCCGTCATCGAATGAGGCAACACTGTTCGCAGCCAGCCCGTCCGGCATCGGCACGCAGCCAACCCAGGTTACCGCCGGACGGCTTCCGGACCCATCGAGCTCGAACACTTCGATGGCCTCCCGGGCGCCGTGCCCGACGGCATAGAGAACCGCCTGCCGATCGCCGGTCTTCCGCACGTTCAATCCATGCGTCTCGAGCTCGGCGAAGTCGGGGGCCGCGGGGCAGCCCGGCCAGGCGCGGGAATCCTGCTCGACGGCGACATTGGGCACATGCCAGGCACCGGTCGCCGAATCGATGGCGTAGAAGTTCGAACCGGCCGTCATGCCACTCGAGATTATCCAGTCCGTCCCGGGCGCGAGCACGAGGTCCTCGGCATTGACGGGGCCGCAGACGAATTCGACGTCACCGACCGGCTCGCAGGTCTGCTGGGCGTCCGCGCCCGAGGCAACGCAGGCAGCGGCCACGGCGACAGCCGCGAATCTTCTCATGAACATAGGCTTTCCCCTGAAATCCTGAACATTCGCACTGCGCAGCAGTGCGAGGAGTCGAATCGATTCTACCCGTCGAGTCGGCGCCGCCGGTAGTGGACTGAGGCGCTGGCAGCAACGACCGGCGACGCGGCAGCCGCGCCGATTGTCGGGCCGCGGGTCGGTTCTTATCGCCTGGGGCTCGCCGACGCGGGTCGCAGCTCGGCGTAGCGAAAGCACCCGACTTCGTGATCGTTGACCATCCCGACCGCCTGCATGAACGCATAGCAGATGGTCGGCCCGACGAAGCGGAAGCCGCGGCGACGCAGGTCCTTGCTCATGGCCTCGGACTCCGGCGTACTCGCAGGCAAATCCGCCAGCCGCCGCCAGCGGTTCTGTCGGGGCCGGTCGCCGATGAAACTCCAGATGTACGTGTCGAAAGATCCGAACTCGCGCTGCACGGCGAGAACGCTGCGCGCGTTCGCAACGGTAGACTCGACCTTCAGGCGGTTGCGCACGATGCCGGGGTTCGCAAGCAGCCGCTCGATGCGGCGCTTGTCGAAGCGCGCAACCCTGGCAGGATCGAAATCCGCGAATGCCTTCAGATAGTTTTCGCGCTTGTTGAGAATCGTCGCCCAGCTGAGCCCGGCCTGCGCTCCCTCGAGCGTAATGAACTCGAAGAGGCGGCTGTCGTCATGGACCGGAACGCCCCATTCTTCGTCGTGATACGCGATCATCAGCGGTTCGGTGCCCGCCCACTGGCAGCGTTTGCGTTTCATGAGGCCTCGCTGGTGCTCAGGTAGTGGCGGACGAGTTGCCGGACGAGACGCCGGACGAGACGACGACAATCCAGTCGGCAACCGGGTCAGACTTCAGGCAGGACTATACACTGTCGCCTTGACGCGCGGTCGCGCAACGCGCGGCGAGAGAGCAGCCCGGCGGGACAGCAGCATGGCAGACAGCAGCGCGGCAGACAGTAACGCTGCGGACAGCAACGCGGCATACGGGCCGACACCGGCGACGACTAATGAATCCAACGAACAGCACGGCAAAGGGCGACTTACTGGTTCTGCTTGCGACGATGATCTGGGGTATCGCCTTCTATTTCCAGAAGACGGCGATGCTCCATATCGGCCCGCTGCTGTTCCTGGGGCTCAGAAGCGTGACAGCGGCACTCGCGCTGTTGCCGTTTGCACTCAGGGAACAGCGCCGACGGGCAACCGGCACCCAAAGCATCGTGCCAATCGCCATTCTCGGCGGCCTTATATTCAGTCTCGCCGGCGCCATGCAGCAGTTCGGAATCGTAACGGCGACCGTCATCAACACCGGCTTGCTGACGGCGCTCTACGTCGTCGTGACGCCGTTCGCGTTCTGGCTGATCGAGGGCCGCGCGCCTGCCGGACTCGTCTGGTTGTCCGTGGCGCTGTCGTTTGGCGGTGTATGGGCCCTTGGCGGCGGATCTCTCGGCAGTCTGTCGACCGGAGACGTGCTCATCGCGCTCGCCTCGCTGCTCTGGGGCCTGTTGATCGTCGTCACCGGGCGCTCGTCGCGACAGGCACAGCCCCTGACCTACACGCTGATTCAGTTCGCCGTAACCGCGGGCATGTGCCTCACGCTTGCGGCCGCGCTCGAACCGATATCGCCGATCGCGATTCGCGATGCGGCCGCGTCGATTCTCTACGTCGGCCTGTTGTCGAGCGCGCTGACGTTCGGCCTGATGGCGACGGCACTGCAGTACGTTCCAGCGCCGAGAGTGTCGGTGATGTTGTCCGTCGAAGTCCTGTTCGCGACGGCTGCCGGTTACATCCTTCTTGGCGAGCGCCTGACGCCCCTCGGCTGGCTTGGCGCTGCCGCCATCATCTCAGCCGTGCTGATCGTTCGAATGCGCGACAGGGGCTGACCCGGGGCGCGGTGCAGATCGGAGGAACAACCGGCCGGCCGAACGCGCTCGCGAGACGTCAACCCGCACAATGGCAACGTGCCCAGCCACCGTTGTCGGTGCAAACGAGCGTCTGCTGACGTGCGCAGCTGGGGCCGTCGATGGCCTGCCCGATTCGCGCCGGCTGCAGTGGCAACCCGAACGGTCGATTACCGACTGCCGCGCTCGGCGCCAGGTCCGTCGTTAACGTTCCGCAACCCGAGAGCATGAGCGCCGCCAGGAGGAGAGCCACGATACTGATTGTCCGTTGCATGAGCCTTCACCCGATTCAGTGGATCGGAGGCAGCATCGGACGACCTGCGCCGACCTACATGACAGCCGGCCAATGTCACGCTGACGATTTCGTGACGTTTCCATGATAGTTTTTATATCAGTAGGTTAGGCTATTGTCTTTAACACGCTTCTATGTCCTGCCGCAACGGCCGGGACCCGCGCGCTCCACCGTGTGGCAGAACGGCAGCGCTGCCGAGCGGCCGCACGGCAGCGGATCACGCCGTAGCGGGTGGCAGTGGCGCGGTGACAGCCCTACCAGTCTTTCAGCGGCCAGTCGATCGGCGAGCTCGGCGGCCAGTTCAGGTCAGCCTGCTCGATCAGGCGGGCGAATCGGGGCGTCGCGTCGAGATCGAACGGCGCGCCGCAAAAACAGGTCAGGACTGAGTTGGCGAGCACCATATGGCCGAAGGGTCGGCCGTCGGCTTCTGCCGCTGCACGATTCGCCGCTTCGCGATCACCGATTACGGCATACAAGTTGATGGGGTCGTGGTTGCTCCCCGGCTCCTTGGCCCGCCGCGCATCGAGCAGCTCCCGCGCCTCTGTTGCATTGCCCTGCGCCGCTGCGACGAAAAGAGGCGCGCTGCGGATCGAATCAGCCCCGGAGAATTCGCCCTCGAGCAGCGTCACAACCTCATCGAACCGCCCGAGCCCGATCAGCGATATGCCCAGCAACATCGGCTGAAGACTGTCGCCGGGATCGCCCGGCCCGGCCGATGCGGCCTCGAGCGCCGCATCGAAGTCCTGCGCCCAGAGCGCGAACCGCGCTTCGTGAACTCTCGACGCGAAATCGAGAGGATTGCACTGTACTTCGCTTCGAATCGTCTCGGCGACGCCGTCGGCAATCCCGTATGGAAGTGCCACGACATCGAACCAGATCGGCGCCGGACAACCCTGCTCCGCGAGCACGCTCTCGAGTCGGCCGGACAGGTTTCGCCAATCGCCAATCAGCAGGGCCCTGTCGAGCTCGGCGTTCGTTCGTCTGGTCGCATCGGGCGCGTAGCGAATGGCTTCACCAAAATCCGCAAGCAGCGCGGCCCGAATCTCGTCGATGTCCGCGACGGAATAGCCGCCCGGCTCCTGGCCGGAAGCGATACCCGCGGCGACGTGGGCGTAGTAGTCGGCATGTTGCAGATACGCATCCGAAAATTCCGGGGAACGCGCGATCGCCTCCTCGAAATACTCATTCGCTTCACCGAGCAGCTCCAACATTCGCTCGCTGTGGCCGCTGGTATGTGCGGCATTCAGCCGCTCCATGCCCTTTTGATACGCGATGAACGCTGCCGGATCGCGAAGACCGGCAGCTCGCATACGCGCGCGCTGACCGTCATCCAGCAGGACGTTCAGCGACTCGGCGATTCGTTCCGCAATATCGATCTGGATCGAGATGCTGTCGGTCAGATCGTGATCGAACGACTCCGACCAGACGTGAAAGCCGTCATTGGCGCGCACGAGCCTTGCCGTGACACGGAGCCTGTCGCCGTCGCGGCGAACGGTTCCGTCGACCAGATATGCGACACCGAGTCGCTCGGCGATTATCGTTACCGGCAAATCCTGGCCTTTGAAGTTGAACGCCGATGTCCGCGCGGTAATCAGAAGCTCCGGAACCTGGGTCAATGCGTTCAGGATCTCCTCGGTCAGGCCGTCCGCAAAATAGCCGTCGTCCGAGCCGGTGCTCAGCGCCATGAATGGCAGCACGGCGACCGACCGCGATGCAGGCTCCGCCGGCGGCGGCCGGTTCGGCAAGACCACAATCGCGACGATAAGCGCAACCGCGGCTGCGCCGAGCCAGGCGAGCCGCGATCGCCAACCGGTTCCGGCACGGGCGAAGGACCGTTCCCGGCCCGCGTCGCCTCCGCCGCCGGCGTCACCGCCACCTGCCCTTGCAGGACCCGGGCCGGGCGCTGCAGGCGGGCCGGGCGGCCCAGGGGGACTGTGCGGCGATTCCCCATTCGCGCTTTCGCCATCCGCAGTCTCACCATTCGCCGACTCGCCGTTCGTCGCGTCGCGCAAGACATCGGGCCGCAGCCGGTATCCGACTCCACGAACCGTCTCGATGTAGTGTTGCTTGTCGACGCCCTGCTCGCACAGCGCATCGCGCAGGACCTTGATGCGCTGCGTGACCGCCTCGTCGCTGACGAACGTGCCCTGCCAGACTGCCTCGATCAGCGCCTGCGTCGTCATCACGTTCGGCGCACCATCGGCGATCGCGAGCAGCAGGTCGAACGATAGCCGGGAGAGCTCGATTTCGGCCTCGCCGCGGTAAAGCTTGCGCATGCCCGGATCGACGATGACATCATCGATCCGGAAGCGTGTCGATCTGGTATCAGACGTATTCAAGGTCGCATAGCTTCCGCTTGAACTGCCCCGGCCGCCGCGAACTCCAGGGTGGTCGGCAGACCCCGATCGGAGCGCCCCCCGGAACTCGCTCTAGTCTATGTGACAGGCGTTGCGCGGGGAAATTCCCGGGACTCATATGTCGGTAACGTGCGGCCGCGAAACCGAACTATCCGCGCAAAATGTCAGCGTCGTATCGTCAGCGCGACCGGGTTCAGGAGCACGCGCACACGTGCGTCGCCCGTGCCGCCAATCAGCTCAGCCCGAACGTAGTTGAGATCGAAGTCACCGTAGTCGAAATCGCTCCCCCGGCCGACAACTTCGCCCGGCGGCCAGGCGATGCCCGTATCCGGGTCGATGGAATAGCGCCACGTCGATCGGCCCGAAACCCAGAGGATCTCGTCGTAATTTCGAGCCTCGAGTGAAATTCGCTGCTCGCCGTGATCGACCGTCAGCGAGATCGGCTCGGGATAGCTGCCATCATATGGCGCCGATGCGCCGCTTCTCAGGTCCCGGTTGGTGGAGGCGACGACCGAATAGAAGCTGCCCGTTCGCATCGCTTCGCGGACGCCCCCTGCAGACAGGCGATCGAGAAGAAGCACAGTGAATGCGAACTGCATCCTCGAGAAGAAATGCATGTCGGAATTCGCGAAACCCCAGACCGGGCGCGCCGGCATCAGGTCTGCGAGCAGCTGATCCCAGAGCGCCGCGGCCTCGCCTGCGGAGCGCGACAGCTCCATCCCGATCAGGTAGTCAGCCGAGTGGCTGCGAAACAATTCGTAGTACCACTCCTTCAAACGGCCTTCCGGATGATTGAGAACCATCAGACCGCGCTGCCCGGCGGCCGCCCGCGTCTGCTCATCGATGGTCGGGCATGGCTCGAGAACGCCGTAGTCGGCGAAGTAGACGTTTCGATGCGGGCCACAGGTGAGTTCCGCACCCTCGATACCGACCATCCCGAGACTCTCCGGCGCCGGCGCACCGAAATCCGGCCACGGCCATGTCGTATTGGCCGGAAAGTTCTCCGGCCGCGGATCGGGGAACGGCGAATGTGACGAGGCAAAGACGCCCGCCTCGATCTGCCCGACCGAGGCGTTCTCATGCAACGGGCAGCCGTTCGGTGAGATCGTATCGTGATCGGTGAGCGCGAGTATCGAGAAGCCGGCCGCGTGATAGGCCTCGACGACCTCTGCCGGAGTGTGGCAGCCGTCGCTCTGGATCGTGTGGACGTGCAGGTCGGCCCGGTAGTGGGAGACGCTCGACCAGTCCACCTCCTCGTACGGGCTGACCGCCATCCGCACCGGTGCTGCGTCATCCGCTTCCTGCGCGTGCAGCACCGCGGGAGTCAGCGCGACGAAGACAAGGAAGCCGACTCGGGGCTCCATGACGCTGGACGACCTACCTAGTTCCCGATCCCGTCGGCGTGCGCGCGGACACCGGAATCTCGCGCAGCCGAGCGCAGCACCGCGGAGCCGAGCAACAGCCACACGAAACCGCTCACATCGACATCTGCCTTCTTGTCTTGCCGTTTCAGAAGCAGGCTCGATACCAGCAAGCCGGACTCGAATAACACGTAAATCGGAATCGCGAGACTTACCTGGGAGATGACCTCGGACGGTGTCAGCAGCATGCCGATGACGAATGCGGCGAGGAAGACGTAAGGCCGCGCCTTCTTCATCGCTTCAACGCTGGTGATGCCGGTCCTCGCGAGGACGAAAGTTACGATCGGGACCTGAAAGGAGATTCCGAATGCGAGAAAGAACATCAATATGAATGTCAGATAGACATCGATGTCAGGCAGATTCAGCACGTCGTCCGGCGTCATCGCAATCATGACCGGGAAGGCCATACGGATCACGATGAAGTACGCGAAAGCAACGCCGATGTAGAACAGCGCAATACTGGTAGCGAGCAGCGGGAAGGCGAGTCGGCGCTCACGCCTGTAAAGACCCGGCGCCACGAACCGCCAGGCCTGAAACAAGACCGCGGGCATAGCCAGGAAAATGGCTACAAAGAGGGTTGTCTTCAGCGGCGTCATGATTGGCGCGACGATGCCGATCGACACCATGCTGGAGTCTTCGGGCAAGACGTCGGTCAAGGGCTTCGCGACGAGAGCAAAGATCCGGTTTACGAACGGCAACAGGCAAGCAAACACAACGGTGACTGCCAGCAGCGCCTTGATAATTCGCTGGCGTAGCTCGATGAGGTGTGCGACCAGCGTGGCTTCCGCCAGTTCTTCCTGCTCTTCTCCTCGTTCGTCCATCTCCACGCTCCGGTGTAACGGCACAAGATTCGAGACTACGATGAGTCTACCAACGAAGCCAATGTCAGCAGCATTACTATCCCGTTGCCGGACTCAGGATTCCGAAGCGAATTCCCTCACCGATCCACCAGCAACCGCAGCCCCAGGGCCCCGAGCACGACGGCCGACGCGCGCTCCAGCCAGACCCTGGCGCGCAGGTAGCCCGCACTGACTAACCCCGAGCTCATGCCAAATGCGAGGAGCGTATAGAACAGCCACTCGATCAGCAGATGATTGGCGACGACCAGCAGGCTCGCCCGGATATCCATGTCCGGCGGGAAAACGACGATCAACACGGCCGCCGCGAAGAGCACTGACTTCGGATTCAGCAGGTTGATCAGCACACCGCGGAAGAAAGCGTGCCGAGCCGGCGCATTGCCGGATTCCATCGGACGCCGAGAGTCCCGCCACATTTGCCACGCGAGATAGAGCAGATAGCTTGCTCCGCAGATCCTCGCGGCCGACCAGGCCCACGGAAAGATGCGAAATACCACCTCGAGGCCCAACAGCGCCGCGAGCGTCCACGTGGCTGCAATCAGACCGAGGCCGAGGCCGATTGCAATTCCGGCTCTGCGGCCGTCACTCAGCGTCGTCCGCAACGCCACCAGCAACGCGGGTCCCGGACTCACGATGGCTGCCAGCAGCGCGATGTTGAAGGCGATCAGGTGTCCGGTGGTCACGTCGTTGTCCTTGTGGCTGAACAGTTGCCTTATGGCCGGCGCTCGTCGCGCGCTATCCCGCGAATCGATGCATGCCGCCGTCAACGTGAATCACTTCACCGGTGATATACGCGGCCAGCGGCGATGACAGGAACGCGATCAGGTTCGCAACGTCCTCTGGCTCACCGAAATAGCCGATCGGGATATTCTCGGCGATGAACGCGGCGCGATTTTCCGGCGTCGGATGCAGGCGCTCGAGAATCTGTTCCGTATTGATCCGCCCGGGCGGTATGCAGTTGACGGTAATGCCATGCGGGGCCAGCACACGCGACAGCCCCTTGGCCCAGTTGTGCAGCGCCGCTTTGGCTATCGACGCGATGTTGATTCCCGGCGGCTCGTTGGCGCCGGTAACGTTCACGATTCGCCCCCACTTCTGAGCTTTCATCGCCGGCACAAACTCGACCGCCAGGCGCCTCGCGATGTCGAGATTCAGCGTCATGCCCTCCTGCCAGACTTCTTCGGCTGCGTCCCATTCAACAGGGCGTGAGCTGCCGGCATTGTTGACGAGAATATCGAGACCGCCGAACGCATCGTGTACCTCTTCTCGGACCGCCTCCGGCGCAGCTTTCTCGGTCAGGTCGCACGCGATGACGAGCGGTTGCGGCCCGCCGGCTGCGACGATCTCCCCGGCGAGCTCATCGAGCAGCTCCTGCCGCCGGGCGATGATCGCAGTCCTCGCCCCCTCCCGGGCCATCACAATCGCCGTCGCCCGCCCGATCCCCCGGCTCGCGCCTGTGACGAGACACGTCCTGTTGCTAAGCTGCAGGTCCAATGAGCGCTCCTGAGTAATTCCGAACTGAACGATGTCAATGTACACCGAGCAAGCCGACCGCGCAGCCGCCGCTGGACCGGCGCCAGCCTGGTCGCTGCGTCGGGTCGTGACCGCCGGCGTCATTGGCAACGTGCTCGAATGGTACGACTTCGCGGTGTACGGGTTCTTCGCGCCGATTCTCGCGAGCCAGTTCTTCCCGTCGGAGAGCCGTGTCGTCTCGTTGCTGGCTGCCTTCGGCGCGTTCGCCGTCGGTTTTCTGATGCGGCCGATCGGCGCGATGCTCTTCGGCCACATCGGCGATCGCTACGGTCGCGCCCGGGCGTTGCTCATATCGGTCGCGATGATGGCGATACCAACCGTCTTGATGGGCCTGCTGCCGACCTACGCGACACTCGGCGTTACAGCGTCGATACTCATAGTGGTGCTCCGCATGCTGCAGGGAATCGCGGTCGGGGGCGAGTTCACGAGCTCAATTGTCTTTCTCGCGGAACATTCCCCGCCGCGTAGGCGCGGCTTCTTCGCGAGCTGGGCGATGTTCGGTGCGACGGCCGGCACGATGCTGGGGGCGGCCGTCGGCGCCTTCCTGACCAACGTCATGAGCGCCGAGGCGCTCGCAGCCTGGGGCTGGCGCGCCGCCTTCATCTCCGGAATCGTCGTGGCGGTCGTCGGGCTGATCGTCCGGCGCGACATGTTCGATACGCCGGAGACGAAGACGGTCGAATCGCCGGTGCGCGTTGCGTTTCGCGACCACAGGGCACCGTTGCTGCGCGTGTTTCTGCTGAACATCGCGCCGGCTGCAACCTACTACACGCTATTCGTCTATGCGGCTACCTGGATCGCCGAGTCGACGCCACTCGACCGCGCTCTGGCGCTCGACCTGACGACGCTCTGCATCGTCACGTTTCTCGTCGTCGCACCCCTCGCCGCGTGGGCGTCCGATCGCTTCGGCCGCAAGCGCCTGCTGATGGCCGGAATGATCGGCTGCCTGATCGGAGCGTACCCGCTCGCTTCGTTGATGGGCGTCGGCACGCCACTCAGCGTAGCCGCGGGTCAGATGGCCTTCGCGGCGCTGCTTGCGATCTATATGGCATCGATTCCGGCGGCGATGTGTGAAATGTTTCCGCATACCGTGCGGGTAAGCGCCGTCAGCGTCGGCTACGGCCTTGCGTATGCGCTCTTCGGCGGCACGGCGCCGGCGATCGCCGTCTGGCTGATCAGCGCGACCGGAGAGCCCCGGGCGTTCGCCTATTACCTGATTCTGCTGACGGCGATTTCTCTGTCAGTCGCGCTGACGACGCACGACCGGCGACTGCAGCCGCTCGACTGAGCGGACGCCGCCGAATCGGCCCTACTCGCCGGCGTTGATGTTGAACAGCACTTCCGGTTCGCCGTTACGGATCTGCGTATGCTCGGTGGCACGGGCCGGGATCGGCAAGCCGTTCGCCCGCGCCTCCGCGACCTGCTTCTCGTACACGCGCTCGCCCGCGAGCGAATTGCGCACGGCTTCGTTGCCTTCGTGGCAGTTGTATTCATATACCGCGTAACCCGGCTGCGTCGTCAGCATCAGCCTGATCGTGAAAGGTGCGGTCAGTGAGACCGGATCTTCCACCGTCGCCCGGTACTCGAGCATCTCGGGATCGACGCGGGTGAAGCGCTCGGTCAGCCTGAATTCCGGGCTGTTCGGAACGCGACTGAAACTCGCCCGGTCGGTATAGCCGCCTGATTCGACGACGAGCGTGTCGCCGTCCCAATAGCCGCGCGCCGTGCCGCTGAACTGCCTGATCCGGTCATCCGAAGCCGGCGCGCCGTTGAGCCGCACGACACGCGTCTCATGGATCATCTCCGAGACGATGGCCACCCGATCCGGCGACTGAGTGATACGCACTCCGTTGCCGTAGATCGAAGGGAGAATCGAGCCCACCGGCCCGCGCGTAATGCAGCGGTCGTAGAGTGAGAAGTCCGCAAAGCAGTCGAACGGACCCGGACCATAGGTACCGCGGGTGCGGCCGGCCGCGATCGCCGTGCCGGCATCCGTCAACGCCGGCAGCTGGCCGTCCGGCGGATCGATGACCATCGACGTGTAGCCGAACGTGCGGATACCGTACTCGTGCTGCAGGAAAGAGCTCGCGTTATTCGGGTCGTCGTGCGCCCCCTGGTCGCGGCTGGCACGCTCGAGGAATTCCTCCTCAGTCAACGATTCCCTGGGACCGAAAGCATCCGGACGATTCATCGGCACGCTGCGCATGTCGTCGCTGCTCCAGACGCCGCCGATGCTGGGATCGCCCCAGGAAGTGCGCGGCACCTGCCAGTCGGGATCGGTGACGGCGGCCGCCGTGGATTCGGCCGGCACGGAACGGAGGTCCGTCGGCTCGGCCGCGTCAGGCATCGTCGCCAGAATTGACGACTGCGCGAACACCGTGCCACTCGTCGCTGCGGTCAGTGCGACGGCGGCGGCCACGGATATCAGGAAGTCCTGTCTGCTCATGCTCCTCACCCGCTCTGTGTTCCGACTGACACTGATGGTACCGCACGGGAAACCGGCCTACACTGCCTCCGGGATCGATTGAAGGGGGGAAACAGCGATGTCGTTCCTGTCGAAATGGTCTGAGGAGATCCTGAGTCTGCTGCGGATTGTCGCGGCCTTCATGTTCATCCAGCATGGCACGCAGAAGATTTTCGGGTTTCCTGTGGAATCACGAAGCGCGTACGAGCTGATGACTCTCTCGCCCGGGCTCGCGGGCCTGCTGGAGGTAGTCCTCGGTCCGCTGTTGTTGCTCGGAATCTTCACGCGTCAGATTGCGTTCGTGCTGTCCGGCTTCATGGCGGCCGCCTATTTCATGGCCCACGCGCCTCGCGGCTTCTGGACACTCGCAAACAACGGCGATTCGGCCGTGCTGTACTGCTTTGTGTTCCTCTACATCGCCGCGGTCGGCGGCGGCAAGTGGAGCATCGACGCAATGCGGAAGCGATAGCAACCCGCTGAGAGTCGCCCGCTGCCTGCGACCGAAGTCGTGGGCGAGCGGGAGGCCCACGTCAGGCCGTTTGCGATCGATGCCGCGCGGCCGCGCCGTCCCCTTCGCACGATTGGCGACGCTCAACACAGCGGCGTATGCTGGCTCGGGCGGCTCGCGTCGCTGCGCCTGCCGCGCTGACGTTGATGAATGGGGAGAAGCTTCATGGGATCACAACGACTTGCGCTGACTTTGTGTCTGTTGATGGTTGCGTTACCGAACTGGGCCGGTGCACAGGACCAGACGGGCAACAGCATCTTCGTCCGGTATCACCACGTTGATCGCGAGCGATTGGCCCAATGGGAAGGCCTGATGGTCGAAAGGATGGAGTCGCTGCGGGCAACGGAGCAGGGTTTCCGGCACGTATTCGAGCAGGTGCATGGCCAGCTGGATACATACGTGATCATCACGCCTTACGACGGCCCGAACTTCGCGGTATCGACCAACTGGGTAAATTCGCTCAATGCTGTGCTGGTAGACTCGGAGCTGCAGGTGCAACGCGCCTACCTCGACGCGTTTACGCTCGAACTGGGCGAGGATGTCGCGGTTCCCGCTGACTTCATGTACGCACGCTTTCGCACAGTCGCTCCGGCACGGAGCAACGACTACTACGAGTGGCAGCGGGACGAGCTGATACCTGCCATGCGAAGCGCGGGCGTCGGCGACACGCGGACGCTGCGCATCGTGCAAGGCGGCAACATCAACACCTGGATACGCTACTCGTACCTGAACGACCTGCCCGTTTTGAGCGACGAGAACGCGGTTGCAGCGGCAATGGGCGAACGACAGTACCAGCAGATGATGGCTGAGGGCGATGCGATGGTCACCGAGGCCGTAGACATCGTCTATCGATATCGACCGGACCTGAGCTACGACGCGACTCAGCCGTAGCGGTTGAGCCGAGCCGCAGCGGGAGCGGCAGGACGGAATCCGGACCGGAGTCGGGGCCGGCTGCGCTGCGCCGGCCCCGGCAGTCTCTACGCGGTCGCGTCAGGCGCCGGCGCGGCGATCGCTGATACGGTCGATCCGTCTTCCGACGCGGTCGAGGCGACGGTCAACCCGGTCGCCGCGATGATCGAGACGGCGATCCACCCGGTCGCCGCGCCGATCCAGTCGACGGTCGATCCGGTTCCCGCGACGCTCGACGCGATCCGAGGCCCGGTCGTGCCCGGCTGCGTCGAGTCGATCCGCTACGCGGTCGTGATGGCGCTCGATTCGATCTCCACGACGATCCATATGCCGATCCGCCCGGTCACCGCGTCGGTCGAGGCGGCGATCGATGCGGTCACCGCGATGATCGAGCCGTCGCTCCAGGCGATCGCCACGATCGCGAGCGCCATCGGACTCGGCGGCCAGTGTCGATTGTCCTGCCGTTACACCGATGACACAGATGCCGGCTGCGAGCGTCAGCAGCAGCTGGCGGCGGATCCGATTCGAAGTATTGTTCGTATGGCTGTTCATGGGGTCCTCCCGGGGCGATGTATTTCCGTTACGAAGCTGATAACGCACCGGGGAGGTCTGCGGTTGACGGCGTGATGCAGGGGAACCGATTACGTAAAACGAGTGCGTCACTGGAGGCGCCAATCTGTTCGCAGCGCTTTGGCACATTGGCAGGCGGCACCAGCGCCGAAACGGGCGGCAGATTGCCGCGTGCTGATTGCGGCTGCAGGGATGGGGCGACTAACGAATGGGGAAGAATGAAATGGCGCCGCCGCTCGACCGCGACGGCGCCACTTCCTGGCTCAGTTCAGTCCGAAACCGAAGCCTTCGGCGTCACTTATGTGGTTGATCGTAGTGCGCCTGCAGATTGCCACCGGACAGAACCTGCAGCGGCACATCGAGCGGGATGTTCGCCGGGTTAGCTGTCTCATAGATGAGGATGGCCATCTGATCGACGCCCCTGCCCGGTTCACCCTGATCGACCAGCGTGAACTCGATCGTGTACCCGTCGTCGCCGTTGTAGCGACCTTCTCCGACGCCAACGAGCGTGTCGAGCGGTGCATCAGGCGGCGCCTGGATAATCGCCGGATCATCCGTGCAGGCAACGGTGGTGAGGTGCTCCGTCATATGGAACTGATTGCCGTTCCAGTTGACCTCGAGATTGTTCGAGAGCAGCAGATCGCAGTGGATGGTCAGGCCACGCGTGACCCGCGCCGCGCCGACCCTGAGCTGGTGGCCACCGCCAGTGAATCGGCCTTCGCCGGTGCCCACCGGGCAATCGGTCGGGAGATCGACAGTCGTCGATGCCGACTGGCCGGGCCCGAAGCCATCGCCCCAGAGGCCCTGCGCGACCGCCTGGACAGTCGCGGTGGCGCCAGCAGGTCCAGGCGTCGAGTCCGAGAATGAATTATCGGGAAGCACGAACGCTCCGTTCGCCACTTCTATGCCGTTGACGAAGATCCCGATGTTCGGATTCTCACCTTCAAACGTGTTCGTCCAGGACGTCGCTGTGTAATTGATCGTCGGGACATCGCCAACGCACACAGCATCGGCCTCAATCGTGAGGAAGTGCGCGAAAGCTGGGGCGACGACGATGAACTGGAGGACGACCGCCAATCCGGCAGCTCTGCTAATTTTCATTATTGTTCCCCGTTGTTATTTGTCGCAAATGAAACTAAAGGCTCACTTGCCTCTTCTTCTTATCAGGCAAGTCAACGACAGGGTGTTGTTATCGTTCTGTCGCTAACCTCCGAGGCTACTACCAAATCCACATAATTCATAACGCTTGTTACATAACGTCGGACGGGTGAGACGACTTTCGGCCATCTCCGCGACTGGTCGTTCGTCAGGTCACTCTGCGACCAGGGCGGTCGGCGGATTGGGAGTGGTCGTATCGGCGGGGCCGTCCTTGAAACCGCTCTGAATCGTCCAGCCGGGGTTGATGCTATTGCCATCGGTCTCATAGGCGCCAACGTCGAACGGCGCGTCTCTCGAAGCCCCATTGAAGTCGACGGTGGGGGCGAACGCGGCATCGGCCGCGCCTGTCAACGGTGAGCCGGCAGCGGGCCACAGGTCACGGCCAGCCACATCGATGAAGACACCCGGCGTGCCGTCCGCGAACTCCATGTTGGCCGAATAGGTCGCCGCGCCGGGCTGGTTTGTGATCGAGCCACCGTAAGTGACGTTGTTGGCAACCTGCAGGCTCGCGATGTCGTCCGAGCCGCCCCACCCCCGGAGCGGCATGCTTCCGATAATCGTATTGTTGACGATCGTGACGTTGCGCTGAATGGGGACCTGAATGTGGCTCTGAGTCTCGAGGGTACCGAATACGATGTTATTGCGAACAATGGCGTCGGAAATCACGTCGATACTCTGCCCGCAATTCCAGACAACGTTGCGTTCGATGACATTCGGCTGGCCGGCGTTCGCGTCCTGTACGCCGTAGGCGAGAATGCACGGGAAATTCGCGTCGTGTATGACATTGTCGCGAATGACGTTTCCCCATGAACCGTACTTGACTTCGATGCCGTCTCCCTGGCTCCCACGCGTATCGTGGATCCAGTTGCCTTCGATAATCGAATTCGACACCTCGCACGCAGCGTCGTTGCAGCCGACATACATGCCCTCGGCCGTGCCGTTGGTGTTGTAGATGTGATTCCGTCGCACGAAGATCGAGTGCATCGAGCTTCGAAAATTGATACCCACATCGATATCGTGGATCTCGTTGTCTTCGATCGTGATCTGGTGCGGCCCGCCGTTCATGTTTATGCCGTCGCCGTTGCCGCTGATTTCGAGCCCCCTGATCGTCACGTAGGCTGCACCCTCGATATTGATCGTATTCTGCGGGGTCGAACCTGCGGGTCGGGTAATGTGCGGCCGCGCCTCGCCGACCGCACCGGTAACGACGATCGGCTGTGAGGCTGTCCCCTGCGCGCTGATGCGAATGCGCGACCCGGATTCGGAGTAGGTCCCCTCGTGGACGATCAGAGTATCCCCGGCAGCCAGTGACTCGACAGCCGCTTTGAAGCTGTCGCCCGGGAAAATTTCGACGACCTCCGCGGCCGCTGGAAGAGCGGTCGCGAACAGGACCGAGGCGATGGCGGTTTCTATTCGCACGCTAAAGCTTACTGTCTTGTGATTTCCGCATGATGGCGCAGTTGTGGCGGTCGCTTTTTTGAACTGCGTCACGATTCCGGGTCACTGGCCGGGTCGGGCGAGGCAGCATCGAAGCGGAAGCTGAGGCTGAGTCAGAACGGGAACCGGAACCGCCACCCGAGCGAGAACCCGAACCTGAACCGGCGCCGCCCGGCTCGCACCCCCACCTAGTCCGTGGACCTGATCGTCAGAAAGGCACGGTGCGCAATGACTACAGCGAGCGCGCCGACGAGCCCACCCATCACGTTCGCAAACAGATCCGTGACCGATGGGAACCTGCGCGGCAGAAACTGCTGTCCGAATTCAACCGCGATGCTGAGTGCGAGGCTCCAAAGCAGGGCGACCAGGAGCGGTCTTCGCCGGGCCAGAGAAGCAAGCAATAACCCCAGCGGAACGAACGACAAGAAGTTTGCGACTACATCCCTGGTAACCCATGTCGCGTGAAGTCTCCAGGACGGCGGGAAGTCGAAGTTGTATGGCCAAAGCCCCATGCTCAGGAACACGGCAATCCACGCAACGACGCAGAGCCCGATGAAGGTTCTAACTGCGGTGATCAAGAGCTGTCGCTCTTGTACCCGTCGCGCACTAACAGTGCTTCCAGAAGCGCTCATTCCACGGCCGGAGATCCAGCTCGTGGGTCCACGAATTTTTCGGCTGATTGTGGAGCATCAGGAATGTCTTTGCGGCCGCCTCGGGGTCCGTGCCCACGGAGTCGTCGAGCTTGCGACCGAAATGAAACCCTCCTCCGTCGATGAGCACATGAACGACATGTATACCAAGCGGCCATAACTCGCGCGCCATAACCTGGCTAAGAGCACGAAGAGAGAATTTCCCGACAGCCAGCGTCAGGTACCCGGGGCGCCCGATTATCGCAGACGTTGCCCCCGCGAAAATGATGGTCCCATGACCGCGAGTCATCATCAACTTCGCTGCCTTGCGTGCGATGATGAATGCGCCCAGACAGTTTGCCCGCCACATCTCTTCCAGCGCGGTTGGCTCCGTGTCTATGCTGACAGCCGACTGCGAGTCCTGAACGAGATATATCACCAGGCTGGGCACGCCAAGGTCCAGCGAAATGCTCTCGATGGCTTTATCTGCCGATCCCTGGCTGGTGGCATCGCAGGCGTATAGCTTTACTGCGTCTTCGGACCAACCATGAGTCGCTCGAAGCTGGTCCAGATTGCGCCGATTCCGGGAAATGGCTGCAACCACCATTCCCGCGTCCGTCAGACACTTCACCAGAGATGTGCCGAGACCCTCCCCGACTCCGACGACCACTGCGATTCCCGTAGCAGTGTTGACGGCATTCTCTCGTTCCGCAATGGACGACGGACCGTCAAGAGCACTTAAGGCAGGCCCCGTACCGCTGATCCATCGGCCGAGCCTGCTACGAAACAGACGCCAGTTATTTTTCGAGAGTGGCTTCGCTCTTCTGAGGCGAAGGTCGATTCGCACTCGAAACAGCTGAAGTGAATATCCTTGCTTCGCTCTCTCCCAGAGACGCTTGGCAATGCCGCTAGATGCACTAGCAGACACTTCTGCGGATGGCGACGACATGACGAGTGCCCCGGTCTCTTAAGAAACTTCTTCGTTGTCCGAGCATAGTAGCGACTGGTCTGCTCGCGCCAAAATGGTTATGTCAACTTGGCACGAAATATCGACCTTTCCGGTCGAGGTTCTGCCGACCGCCGCGATGAATCGTTCGATCACGGTTCATTATTGTTAAGTCTACGGGAAACACGCTTGCCGCCACGGCTATCCTGAACAACAGGAAAAGAACAATCGTCTCCCTGTCACACCTGTGCCCGTCAGCTGACCTTGACCCAGCAGCCGAAACCACGCGGGCGACTCCGACCGGGTAGATAACGGACAGCAGGATCGAGCCAGCCGTCGTGAGTACGCTAGGTAGTCGAATCGCGCGAGGCGCGGCATGGATGGTGCTCCTGAAGGTCCTCGAGCGCGGCCTCGGCGTCATCAGCACAGTCATTCTCGCGCGCCTGCTCCTCCCGGCCGACTTCGGCATCGTGGCGATGGCAACCTCCATTGTGTTCATGCTGGAGCTGATCAATGACTTCGGTTTCGAAGTCGCGATCATCCAGAAACCGAATGCGACGAGGCAGGACTTCGACACAGCCTGGACGCTTCGCCTGATCCTGACCGGGGCCGGCGCCACTCTGCTCGTACTCCTCAGCGGACCTGCTGCCGACTTCTACGAACAGCCAAATCTGCAATTCATGATTCTCCTGCTCGGCGCAGGATCGTTCGTAGAAAGCCTCCAGAACATCGGAATCGTAGAGTTTCAAAAGGAACTGCGATTCAACAAGGAGTTTCTGCTACGGCTCACGGTAAAGCTGGTGACTTTCGCATTGACGGTACCGCTCGCACTCTTGCTGCGAAACTACTGGGCCCTGGTGGCCGGCATGGTAGGCGGACGTGTAACGACCCTGATTCTGAGCTATGTCATGCACTCGCACCGGCCCAGACTTACTCTCGCATCGTGGCGAGCGCTGCTCGGCTTTTCCAGCTGGCTCTTCATCGGAAACGTATTCTTCTTCCTGCGAATGCGAGCGGCCGATCTGATCATCGGGAAGATGGCCGGAGCGGGCCCACTTGGGCTGTTCTCGGTTTCTCAGGAGATCGCCGAACTGGCCAAGTCTCAGCTCGTCATGCCGATCAACCGTGCCGCGTTTGCCGGCTACTCGAAAGTGTCGAGCGACCAGGAAGACCTGCGCCGGCGATTTCTCGACGTCCTCGGTGTTGCTTCACTCATAGCATTCCCCATTGGCCTCGGCCTGGCCGCAGCTTCCGAGCTCTTCATTCCGGTCTTCCTTGGCCCGAACTGGCTCGGGTCCATCGAGCTGATACAGATTCTCGCGTTCAATACTGTGCTGGCTGCCATTCAGGTCAACATCAGCTCCGTCTACTTTGCCCTGGGCCGGGCAAAGTTGTCGGCCTGCATAGGGATGATTTTCGTGGGCATTCTGATCCCGCTGCTCCTCTATCTCACCGGTCGATTCGGCGTCGCAGGCGCCGCGTGGGGCTATCTGGTGAGCTCCCTGTGCGTTGCTCCGATCCACTACGGATTGATGCTCAGGTTACTGAACCTGAGAGTGCCCGCATTCATCAGCGTCGTCTGGCGCCCGATCGTCGCCGCCACACTTATGTATATGCTGGTACGGCTCTTCGTAGAAGCATTGCCGCGTACGTCCGTTGGTATCGTTACGCAACTGGGCATGCTGCTCGGGGCCGTGTTCCTGGGCGTCGCAGCATACGTGGCAGCGAGTGCGGCCCTATGGATCATGGCCGGACGCCCCGCCGGTGCCGAGCGACACGTAACGGGATTGATTGCCCGCAAAATAGTCGCGCCGCTCGGTGCCCGGCTCAGACCGGCGCTTTGATGCCCGGCATTACCGGCTGGACCGATAGGCGGGACTGAAACCGCCGCCCTGCGACGGACGCACTACGCGCTCATGTAGCGATTCCACAGAGGCGCAATGGCGGCATGGTTCGCTCGAATCGACTCAGCTGAGTCCCCCGGACGATCGCGCTCGACGAAGCCGTATTCGAGCCCCGCCGTTTCCGCTGCGGCAAGTATCGTCTCGAAGTCGACGCTGCCGGTGCCAATGTCGGCGTCGACGCCGTCCGCGAAGTCCTTCAGATGACACAACGGGAAGCGGCCGGGCCAGGTTTCGAAATAGCGGACCGGGTCGGCCCTTCCTCCAATAGCCCAGCAGAAATCGAGCTGCATCTTTACCAGGCCGGCATCGGTCTCCGCCAGCAGCAGATCGTACGGAATCTGCCCCCCGGTCTCGTCAAACTCGAACATGTGATTGTGATACGCAAACCGGATTCCGGCCCGCGCGCAGGCTTCACCCCAGCGATTGAAGTCCGCCGCATGTCTGCGATAGTCGTCCAGCGAACGTTGATCTTCCGCCAGGAACGGCACGACCAGATACTCGTGGCCCAGCTCGGCGGCGTGATCGATGACGCGCCCGGCATCATCGGCGAATTCGGCGAGAGAAACGTGCGCGGAAACCGGCGCCAAGCCCGACGCATCGAGCAGCCCCCGCAATTGTCGCGGCGTAAGGCCGAAGTAGCCGGCGAACTCCACCTGTTGGTAACCGGCTGCGGCAACGAGATCGAGTGTCGCCGCTACGTCCTCGGCCATCAGGTCGCGCACCGTGTAGAGCTGCACGCCGAGCGGCGCGCTCCCCGCGGTGGGGCCCGCTCCCGAATCCCCTTCTCGCGAGCAGCCTGCTGCCATCGCAGCGGCAGTCAGCACGAAAGCTCTTCTGTCCATCATCATTCGACCTCAAAGATCCGCCAGCCGTTGCACGGGGCCGGAGCTCCTGCAAGTCTTCAGGAACGATCCCGGATATGCAACTGCGCCGATACGAACACAGGTGCGGAGACGGACTACAATCCGGGATAGAAGAAACACGGGGGACGGCATGGCCGAACAATACGATGCGATAGTGGTTGGCTCCGGCATTTCCGGCGGCTGGGCCGCCAAGGAGCTCACCGAAAAAGGCCTTCGCGTCGTTCTGCTCGAGCGCGGCAAGAACATCGAGCACGTGAAAGACTACGTCAATGCGACCAAAGCGCCGTGGGAGTATCCGCACCGAGGGGGCAGAACGGTCGCGATGGAGGAAGCGTATCCGGTCCTGAAGCGCGACTATCCACTCAATGAGAAGAATCTCGACTGGTGGACGAACGAACAAGAATCGCCCTACACGGAGGTGAAGCGCTTCGACTGGTACCGGGGCTATCACGTCGGCGGCCGGTCCCTGCTTTGGGGGCGACAAAGCTATCGCTGGAGCGACTTCGATTTCGAGGCCAATGCCCGCGAAGGTATCGCCGTCGATTGGCCGATCCGCTATGCGGACATCGCGCCGTGGTACGACCATGTCGAGGCACACGCCGGCGTCTCCGGGTCGATAGAGAATCTGCCGCAGCTTCCGGACGGCCAGTTCATGCCGGCCATGCCGCTCAATTGCGGCGAGGAGCTCGCGGCGGGCAGGCTGCAGAATCACTTCGACGGCCGCCGCCGCATCATCCCGGGCCGGCCGGCAAACGCCACCCGGGCGCTGCCCGGCCGCGCGCCGTGCCAGTACCGCAACGCCTGCTGGCTCGGTTGCCCGTACGGCGGCTACTTCAGCACGCAGTCATCGACGCTGCCGGCAGCGATGGCGACCGGCCTGCTGACTCTGATGCCTTTCTCAATCGCCACCGAAGTCCTGTATGACCGCGATCGCAAGCGCGCTACCGGCGTCAGGGTCATGGACGCGGTGACCGAGCGAACAACCGAGTTCGAGGCCCCGATAGTTTTCCTTTGCGCGTCTGCGTTGAATTCGACCTGGCTGCTGATGCGATCGGCGACCGACGTCTGGCCGCGCGGTCTCGGCAGCAGCAGCGACGAGCTCGGGCACAACCTGATGGATCACCACTTCCGTGTCGGCGCCGAAGGCCGCCTCACGGATGCGGCGTTGGAGAATCAGTACTACTTCGGCCGCCGCCCCACCGGCTTTTACATTCCGCGCTATCGAAACCTGTTCGGCGAGCAGCGCGACTACCTGCGCGGCTTCGGCTATCAGGGCAGCGCGAGTCGCCAGGGCTGGCAGCGGGCCGTCAGCGAGCTCGGCATCGGCGCCGAGTTCAAGGATCAGATGTCCCAACCCGGCGAATGGCGCATCGGCGCAACTGCCTTCGGCGAGATGCTCCCCTCTCACGACAACATGATTGCGCTCGATGAGACCCGTGCCGACAAGTGGGGCCTGCCGGTCCTCAAGATCGACTGCGAGGTCGGTGAGAACGAGCGACAGATGCGGATCGATATGGCGAACGATGCAGCGGAAATGTTCGAGGCGGCAGGCGCAACCGACGTTGCTACCTACGACGCCGAGTACTTCCCGGGCATGGGTATCCACGAAATGGGCACGGCGCGCATGGGTCATGACCCTGCGACGTCCGTGCTGAACAGGTGGAACCAGGTGTGGGATGCGCCCAACGTCTTCGTTACCGACGGCTCCTGCATGACGTCGGCGAGCTGCGTAAACCCGTCGCTCACTTATATGGCTTTGACGGCGCGCGCCGCGGACTACGCGGTCGCCGAGCTCAAACGCGGCAATCTGTAGTCGGAGCATGATCATGACGACCGAAACGAACAACACGGAACCTGCAGCCACCGGATCTTCCGGCACCGGGACGACTGCCGCTGGATCTTCTGCCGAAGGGCCTACTGTCACCGGATTGCTGACGCGCCGCGAGGCTATCGCCCGGGTCAGCACTCTGCTGGGTGGTGCGGCACTCGTCGGGCAAACGGCCATGCTGACTGCCTGCAGCAGCACCGAAGACAGGCCGGCCGCGATTGGATCGACCAGCACGCCCGACACTGTCGGAACAGGGCTCTTCAGCGGGCCCGACATCGCGCTGCTGGACGAGATCGCAGAAACGATACTTCCCGAGACGGACACACCGGGAGCTAAAGCCGCGGGCGTCGGCGCCTTCATGGCATTGATGGTGACGGATGCGTACCGCGCGCCGGATCAGACGATCTTCCGCGAGGGTTTGGTAACGATCGATGCCCGCAGCAACGAGTCATTCGGTAGCGATTTCGTTACGGCAACGCCGCCGCAGCGGCTCGAGTTGCTGCAGGCCCTCGACGCCGAGCAGCACGGCTACATGGGAAGCAGGGCGCCAGGCGCACCGACACATTTCTTCCGGATGATGAAAGAGCTTGCCCTGCTCGGCTATTTCACGTCGGAGATCGGCTACACGCAGGCCATGCGGTATACGGAATCGCCCGGCCGCTTCGACCCCTGCGTACCTTACGCCGCCGGAGAGAAGATCTGGGCCAACCACGCATAACGATGGCGCCGCAAACGGCGTCGCGAGCACCACGGCAAGGGGCATGGCAATAGGCTCGAAGTCCGGCACGCCAGCGTGCTGCCTGATCGGCGCGCTGCTGCTCGCGTCTTCGTGCTCCGGCCTGCCGGACGCCGGTGCGCCTGACGAAGACTCGCTCGACCTCTTCAACGGTCGCGATCTCGACGGCTGGACCGTCAAGATCCGGGGTTACGACACCGGCGACAACTTCGCGGATACATTTCGAGTCGTCGATGGCCTGTTGACCGTCTCGTATGAGGGCTACGAGCAGTTCGATGATCGTTTCGGGCATGCCTTCTATAACGAGCCTTTCTCGCACTACCGGCTTTCCCTGGAATACCGCTTCATCGGCGACCAGGCGCCGGGTGGTCAGGATTGGGCACACCGCAACAGCGGCGTGATGCTGCACTCGCCGCCGCCGGAAACGATGCCTGCCATGCAGGATTTTCCGATCTCGCTCGAGGTGCAATTCCTGGGTGGGCTGAGCGATGGCAATCCCCGGCCCACTGCGAACGTCTGCACGCCGGGCACGAACATTCACTTCAACGGCGAATTCACCGAGCAGCACTGCATCAGCTCGTCCTCACCGACGTTCGACGGCGATCAGTGGGTCGCTATCGAAGTTCTCGTGCGTGGCGATGAGCGCATCGTCCATTACGTCAATGGCGAAGCAGTGCTCGAATACACGGATTTCACGTTCGGCGGCGGCGTCGTGTCCGGTCACCGGCCGGAGACGAAACCGGACGGCATGCCGGTCGGCGCGGGATACATCTCACTGCAAAGCGAAAGCCACCCGGTCCAGTTCCGGAACGTGCGGCTCCTGAACCTCGAGGGATGCATGGACCCGGATGACGACAACCATCGGGACTATTTCGTTGCTTCCAACCCGGCGCGCTGCACCGGAGCTCGATAGGCGAGTTGCTCAGTCGACGGAGAGTTCGCGCACCCAGATATTGCGAAAGCTGACCGGATTGCTGTGATCCTGCAGCATCAACGGCAGCGCCTTCGGATGCGCGGTATACGACGGCTCGCCCATGAACACCGTCTCGCCCTGGATCTCGGCGTCGTGTTGCACTAGCACGCCGTTGTGAAGAACGGTCACGTACGCGGGGCTCGTGAGTGCCCCGGCTGAATCGAACGTTGGCGCCTTGAAAGCGATGTCGTAGGTCTGCCATTCGCCCGGCACTCTGGAGGCATTGACGAGCGGGATATGCTGCTTGTAAACGCTCGCCGCCTGGCCGTTGGAGTACGTTCGATTGTCGAACGAATCCAGCACCTGGACTTCGTAGCGCTTCTGCAGGAACACGCCGCTGTTGCCGCGATCCTGACCATCGCCATCGACGACGACCGGCGTGCGCCACTCGACATGGAGCTGCACATCACCGAAAGACCGCACGGTTTCTATGTCGCCGGTTCCGCCGACAACCGTCAGCACGCCGTCGGAGAAATGCCACTCGAGCTCACGGCCGTCCGTGTGCCGCCAGCCGCTCGGCTCTTGCCTGCCGAGCAGGACGATCGCATCGCTGGGCGGCGCAGCCCCGATGCCGGGCGTGACGACCGCCGGTTCCGGGTCCCACACTTCGCTGTCTTCGGGCCGCGGCGCGGCGTTCTGGGCCACGGCGGGAACAGCAAGGAGCGCGAGCAGGGCCTGGGCCGCTGCGAGGCGCAGGCCAATCCGCTGCTGCAGGCGGCATCGGAAATGTTGACGATATAGATATTTATTAATCATATACTTACCCGCGAAAGTAAAGGTAAGCTGAAAGAATTGCCAGGAGAACACCCCCGGACCACAACAGGTCTTTGGCGTCCCAGCTTCCGCGCGACTTGCGCGCCTGATCGGCAGTGACCGTGGCGTAAGTCAGCCCCTCTATGCGCCCGTAGTCCGGCTCGCGGGTCGTATAGCTGACGGCGTACATGACGGCGATGCAGACGAGCAGTATCAGTATCGAATAGTACTGGAAGAACATGTTGTTGATGATCCAGAACAACGTGCCCTCCTCGTACGTCGCGCCGAACAGCGTTACCGGCGTATCGATCGCTAGGCGTACGACGCCCATCAGAAATCCGACGATCAGCGTGGTGAGGCAAGCCTGTGCGTTCATCCGCTTCGCGAAGACGCCGAAGAAGAAGACGACGAAGATGGGCGGTGCCAGGTAAGACTGAACGCCCTGCAGGTAATCGTACAAGCCTCTCGCACCCTGGATGACCGGAATCCAGAGGATGCCGATGCCGACCAGCACCGTCGTGGCAACGCGACCGATCCATACGAGCCGATGCTGGCTGACGCCCTTATGCAGGCGGGAGTAGAAGTCCATCGTGAAAAGTGTCGCGCTCGCGTTCAGGACGCCTGCGAGTGAGCTCATCAGCGCAGCCAGCAGCCCCGCAACGACGATGCCGCGAACTCCGGTCGGCAGGATGTTCTGAACGAGTAACGGGAAGGCCGCCTGCGCGTTGCTGCGGATGACCTCGCCGGTGGTCGGGTCGATCAGCTCGCTCTGGAGCTCGACGATTGCACCGCTCTTGCCCAGGGCAAACGCGATCATCCCGGGAATGATGAATATGAAGACGGGCAGCAGCTTCAGAGACGCCGCGAAAATGGTGCCGCGGCGCGCCTGTGTCTCGTCACGCGCGCCCAGCATGCGTTGCACGATGTACTGATCGGTGCACCAGTACCAAAGGCCGATCACAGGCGCGCAGAAGAGCATCGCGACCCATGGGTAGTTCGAATTGAAGTACCACGCTTCGCGCAGGACCACACCGCCGGCACCCACCTCGCGAACGGGAGCCCAGGTTCCCTCGACACCTTCCGGGACGATCGGCTTCCAAAGATCGAACATTTCGCTGCCCGCGATCTCGCGCAGGCTTGCCCAGCCGCTAACAACGCTGCCCTCGCCAAGCGCCGCGAGGCCGAACCAGGTAACGAGTGCCGAGCCGAAGATCAGAATGAAGGTCTGCAGCGCCTCCGTGTAGGCAACAGCGCGCAGTCCGCCGAGCACGGTGTAGGCTCCTGTGAGGACGAGGACTGCTATCGAGCCGATCCAGAAGCTGTCCAGCGGCCCGAGGGTCAGATCGGGCAGCAGACTTCGAAATACGATGCCGCCGGCGAATATACCGACGGCGATCTTTGTCAGCACGTAGGAAAAGAGCGAAATCAGAGACAGTACCGTGCGCGATGCAGAACCGTAACGCCGCTCGAGAAACTCGGGCATCGTGAAGACCCGGGAGCGCAGATAAAACGGCGCCAGAACCCAGCCGAGCACCAGCAGGCACCACGCATGCAGCTCATAGTGGGCAAGCGCGACACCGTCAGTCGCTCCCGAGCCCGCGAGACCGACCAGGTGCTCTGAGCCGATATTCGACGCGAAGATAGAGGCGCCGACGACAAACCAGCCGAGGTGCCGCCCTGCCAGGAAGTAGTCTTCGGCGGAGTCCCTCCCCTGCCGTATGACCCACCAGGCGATGCCCAGCAGCAGGCCGAAATAGCCGGCGATGACTACCCAGTCGAATGTTTCCACACAGGTCCCCTACCCTTCAGTCGCGATCTTGACGGTGCCGGAGCATCAACGGACGTCCGCACGATCCGGCACGCGGCCACGCCGCCTACGCGGCCGAACCCGCCGCACCGCCAAACTCGCCGCACCACCGCCGCCGCACCGCCGCCGCCGCATCGCCGCGCCGAGGCGCCCCGGCGCCCCGGCGCCGCTCGAGGATCGCCTTGCGCACTGCTCATGAGCGATACGCCTCCCGCCCGACCCCCTGTATCGGAATGCCTTGCGCCGCCAGCACCTCGTGCTGCAGCGCATACATCGCGGCTGCCGCATCGTCGATCGCTTTCGTATAGGCGATAGACCCCTCGAGTATCGGCGCCAGCGCGTTCTTGTCCTGGACCCTCGCCGGTGGATACTCGTGCTCGACGACGAGGAAAGTCTCGGCCGGATCGATGTCGAGTAACTCCCGCGCCGCGAGCTGGTGGTCGAGCCAGTCGACCGAGCGGTTCTGGAGATAGGCGAGCGGATCATGCCGTGCCGTGCCGGGTAACTCGTGCTCGCAGATCGCTACCTGCTTCTTCCAGGCATTCACCTGATCCGCCGGATTGTCGGAAAGCCTGCCGTCAACCCAGTCGCCACGTTGCATCGTCTGGCCGCCGTAGCCCCAGGCCGACACACCTCTCGAATCGACAACCTGCCCTTTTACGTGGAAGCCGTCGATCAGAAACCCGTACCCTTCGTCCTTCAGAAACTGGAACATCGAGCGTGTGTCCTGCCCCATCAGCACCGAATGCGAAGGATCGTAGTGAATGCGGAACTGATCGCCCACACCGTGCTTTTCGCAGATGCGGTGCAGCGCGATCCAGGGACCGGGAGCATACGCGATATTGTTGTGCCAGCGATCGAGCACGGTCCAGCCCGGCATCGGACACTGCTCCACACGATAAGTGAGACCGCGCGCTTTCGCCTCCTGCAATAGCGGCACGAACTCCTGCTCGAACATCTCGAGGTTCGCATCCATCTCGAGCTCGTAGTTGCGGCCGACGAATCCGCAGACGGCATTCGTTCCCAACAACACGGCGGCGTCGAACACCCGCAGCATGAAGTCGTGCTTGAATTGCCGCGCCTTTTCGTCTGCGACCAGCATGTTGTCGAAATAGGCGAGGTCCGAGAGACCGACGCCGCTATCTCTCATCGCTGCCTGGACTCGAGTCGCCCGCGCCTCATCGAACGGTTCGCGCAGATCGAGCGTGTCCGCGACCGGATCGAGCATGGCCTCGGCTGGCACGTCGCTGACGCTCGGATGCAGGGCCGCCGACAGTTGAATGAACGGCGAACCGATATCGCGCGAAAAGTAGAGCCACTCCTCGACGGCGAGATCCGGATCGACGTCGCGCTGCTCACGCGGCGTAAGCTCCTGCAGCGCAGCCGTCAGCACGCTGATCTTCATTGATTTCGGCTCGAATGCCGCGATGGTCATGCCGCTACCTCTGGCTCGATCTGTCCCCGTCCGGGTCGTTCAGGATTGCCGCGATGTGTTGTCGATGCTGCCTGATCGTCCACTGCTCACAGATCCGGGGTCGCCGTGACGAGCTCGCGCCCGCGCACTGATTGAGCTACCGGTGGAACTGTACGGTCGCGCCTCTCCGCGCGACTCGAGCCTTTCTTCCTGATGCCGTGGTCGATCAAAGGAACCTGGATAAATGATACTCACGCGCTGATTCGCCTTCGACGCGAATACAGTCGGGTTCCAGCCCCCACACCTCGAAACCGACCGACTCGTATAGCATTTTCGCATTCGGTGTCTTTTCGCTGACACTGAGATACACCGAATCCACACCGTCAAGCTCGCGTGCGTACCTCAAGACTGCCTCGAGGAGATCCGATGCAACGCCTTGCCGCCGATAACGTCGGTCCACGAATACGCCCCAGATGCAGACGCGATGCGCGGCCTTTATCGGCCGATCTCTCGATAGCCCTGCCATCCCGACCAGCTCGTGCGCGACAAAGGCCCCAAACACGGCATCTTCGGATTGCGACGCCAACTGAGCGCGAACATCATCCGGAGAAGTAGCCCGGTCATCCTCGGGAGAGGACAGGAATGCGAAAGGCTCCTCGACTAACGCTCTACGTCTCAAGCGGAAGAGCTGGTCTGCGTCCGCTGGCGTAAGCCTCCTGACGTCGGTAGCCATAAGTGTCGTTGCTTCAGCGTTTGTACGAGAGTGCGGGTCGGGCCGACGGGGATAGTACGCTATTCGCCGAGCGGAGCGCGAAAACCGTCGCTGGCGCCGCTCAAACCGACAGTAAACTGGTCGAATCGAAACGTCAGGTCTCCGGGAGGATTGACGGCAACCACATCAAATCCGTTACGCCGTAGTCCAACCCGGCTTGCGACATGAGTGCAGTCAATTGACCTCTGTGGTGGGTCTGGTGATTAAAGAAGTGCGCGACGCATACGCTCATGTCGTAGCTACGACTCCTGGGGTTTACGATACTGGTGAATTCCAACCTGCCGTCGAGCACGGCATCCGTGAGCGTTGCCGCCCAAAGTTCAATTCTTTCGTCCATTGAGCGGCGCTGGGATCTGAGCTCAGTAAAGTCCGAGCAAAGCTCCTGATCCAGACTTCCAACGGGATAGGCTTCGCCCGTAAAGCGGCCCATCCAGATGTGGTCTCCCAGCAGCAGATGATTCAGCGTGCCGTGAATCGAGCGGAAGAATGACCCACGATCCGCCTTGCGCTCCTCCTCCGACAATTCTTCGCAGACGGAATAGAGCTTCTCGTTCATCCAGCGGTTATAGCTTGCCAGCATCTGCGCATCGCGTGCGTGCATAGCCGTTTCCTCTTTGTGAAGGCGAACCGGGGAGCGGTAACAGCGGGTCGGGCTCGTCCCGGAAACTATACGTTGGAACGTCCGGAACGTGCGCGGACCCGACGGCTGAATGAGGACGCCGTCCGACCGGGTACCGCCAGTTTCGGCCAAACGGAGCGAGAATCACATTTCGCGCGCGATATCTTTCGCAATCTTGTCTAGCGCATCCCGATCGAATCTCGGACGCATAGGATCTACAGAAACCCTGAACGGATCACCAGCGAATCTGGGCACAAGATGGAAGTGAACGTGAAATACCTCTTGGCCCGCGGCGACCCCGTTCGCCTGCGCAAGATGATAACCCTCATATCTCACGCCGCTACTTGGCAGCGCGCATGCCACTCGATGAACGAGCCGGAAGGCTTCCGCAGCTTCGTCTTCGCTCAGGTCGTTAAGTCGCGCAGCATGCACTCTCGGCACTACAAGGACATGCCCCGCATTGATCTGATTGATGTCCATGAATGCAACTGCGTGGTCGCTTTCGGAGACGAAGCTCGCTTCGATATCTCCTGACAGAATCCCGCAGAAGGTGCAGACGTCAGACACGCTTGGACTCGCTAGATCATCGGCAGGTTCGCGCCGCGCTCATGTTGGGAAGAACACAAGACCCGGCCGAGCATAGCACGGCCCAGATCGGCGGCTGCGACCGGGATCGCTCAGTGGTAAGTTCGCTATCGTTCGGGAGACACGGAGCAAAGATGCAACGACATACGATGCCCTCAGTGGATTCCTTGGGCACGCCTTTCTCGAAAGCGTTAACTGCTTCCAGCCTTCCAGCTTCCTCCGAACCAACTCCCGGGCAAACGAACTCCCCGAAAACTGGTACATTTCTTCGTTGCCGTCGAGCGACTATCAGCACGGCGCACGTACCGGCAAGGACCGTGGCAATAGCGGCTGGCAAATGCGCGAGATGGACAATTGTCTCGACAAGTTCGTCGTCGCGCTGAGGAAAGTCTTCGGCTAGTCAAGTCCGGCAACAGGCCATCCTCATGGACCTCTTCGGCAAGCTGGAATGGGACGCCGCGTATGGCTACAAGGCAGGACGCCAACGGGAATGAACACTCTCGTCTACATCAGCATCTGCTCGTCTGCGCTGCGACGAGACGGACCGAATGTTCCGTTTACTGTCTGGTCTGGTTGAGAAAGCAAACAAGCAACCCGCGATGTCCAACCACGACTCTCCGCTGACCGACGACGAGATCGAGTTCCTCGACAGGTTCCTGATCGATCGAATCGATGAAGACAAGGAGACTCCAGAGAGTAACGTCGGCATCCTGTGCGTTTCCGAACTCGATGGCTTTCTGACGGCCATCGTCAGCGGACCAACCATGGTGATGCCGTCCCAATGGATGCCCGCTGTCTGGGAGGAGTTTCCGCCAGAGTTTGAAACGGCCCGGGACGCCGACAGAATCATGTCCCTCATCATGCGACACATGAACTCGATCGCTCGTCATCTGATGGCCGATCCGGACTCATTCGAGCCGATGTTTCTCGAGCGCGACTGGAATGGAAGAACTGTTCTTGTTGTAGATGAATGGTGCGAGGGATACGTACGAGCGCTCTCGTTGTCCTCTGATGACTGGAAAGCCGGCGGAACCACAATCGCAAGTCACCTTGCGAATATTCTTGCGTTTTCTGAAGCAGGCGGCTGGATTGGACATGAGGCGGGCAGTCACGCTGAAGTCGAACGACGTCAGCTCGAGATCATTCCGAGCGCCCGAGAAATTCATGCGTATTGGCTGGAGAGACGGAGGGAGAACTTCTCGGTGCAGCGCGATACTCCCACGCCCAGGCGGCGCGCCCAATCAAGAGTCGGGCGCAACGATCCCTGCCCCTGTGGCAGTGGTAGGAAGTACAAGAAGTGCTGTTTACATTGACGTTCCACAGCGAACACGAAAAAAGGGCCGCCCACGGGCGGCCTCTTGAGTGTTTGGTACTGGGGACCAGCTAGTCGATTCATCTACGGCTTCCGCGAGAAGAGGAAGTACGTTTCGAGGGCTAGGCTGATGGCGGCGGGGTGGGCTTTCGCTTGGGGGGAAGGATTGCAAGCAATCTGCTAATCTCAAACGACACTTACCGAAAGGAGCGAAATCATGCGCGGACTTTTCTGTATCGTGTTCGTCTTCGTCGCCTCAGCCTGCATCGCTCAGGTCGCATCCGCACAAGTTATCGTGGCGTGCGCAAATGAGGTGAACGGTCAACTCAGAGTTATCGATGCTGGCAGGTCGTGCCTTCCGTCGGAACAAAGGCTTGCATGGAATGCGATGGGGCCCGAAGGGATGACGGGGCCGGCCGGACCAGAGGGCCCAGCCGGCCCAGAGGGTCCAGCTGGACCAGAAGGCGCGGCAGGAGCGGACGGAGTCTCCGGTTGGGAGATGATTGAGAATACGGAAGAACTAGTCCTTGGGGATTCTGCTAACCCGGGTGCAGTTGCCCTGTGTCCGGAGGGTAAGGACCCCCTCGGAGGCGGGTTTAACGTGGAGCCTAGGGGACCGGTTGGGTTGGCTGATTGGCGGACCGTAACGAATGCACCGCTACTTGCCGCTAGCGGTTGGCATGTCCGACTGTCAGGTGACGCGTGGGTGAACCTGACCGTGTACGCGATATGCGCCTACACCGAATCCGCAGAAATGCTCTAGTGCCCGTATCCCGGTGAATCCCTCCGCGACGCGGCGCTCTTAAACAGCCTGAGTCACGCTCATGAAGGCGTCGGGCAGCGCGAAGGTCGTCGACAAACGCGATCGAGGCTACACGGGCATCACGGTGTTTACCGAAGCGCGGGCAGGGTTCGGCCTCGGTCGCTTCTGGCGACCCTTACGCCTGCGGCCCGGCTTCGCCGCCCAAGATCGCTATGCGATCTTGTCGAACGAAGGTTCTCCATCCAACGCCCGCAGACTTCCCTTGCGACGCGAATTCCTGACTCGCAGATCGATTGGCCGCTGAATCATTGGTCACGACGCCCGCCCGGGGCGGCTAGCGAAACGGATTTTCCACTCGGACGCCGTCGTAGTCTTGCCCGTGACTTAGGTCTTCGCTGAGCACGGTATCGCAGGCCAGCGCGCGTGCGGCCTCGATTACGGCAGCGTCCCAGTAGGAGACGCGAAAGCGTTGCTTCGTCTCGAAGGCCGCCTGCATCAGCTCCACGGTGGTTTCCTGAACTGTGAATCGGAGATACGCCTCGACGAGGGCCGAGGCCTGCTCGTGTGCAATTTTGTCCGGCTTCGACTCCCGCGTCGCCTGAACGTAGAATTCCTGAAGAACCTGAACCGACAATGCCAGCTCGGAATCGTCGAGAATCTTTAGCGCGATCTGAGTCTTCTTCTGCTCCGCCGCAGCCGTGCTGATCGCGTAGAGCAGGATGTTGGTGTCAACGAACCGCATTGCCGTCGTGAGCATCTTCACGACTCAGCCGATCGCCGGCACTGAACGCTCGGATCGAGGCGATGACTTCATCCTGCAGCCGCTTGCGCCGATCGAACTCGTTTTCTTCCTGCCCCAGCCGCGTAAGAAATTCACGCACGAGTGCGCTGACTGACGTATCGCGTTCAGCAGCCTTAATACGAGCGCGACGATAAATATCGTCGGGAAGTGATACGGTGATATTTCTCACAGAAACACAGTATCACAGCTCCTGCCCAAGGGGAACGTCTCCCGACTTCCACAAGAACCAAATTCGCCCTGAAGGCCCGGCCGCAGGCTTCCTGTTGGGCGCGAATTCCTGACTCGTAGAACGATTGGCCCGTGCATCGTTGGTCTCGGCCGCTTGGCATGCTAGGATCGAGATACTTGAATAGGTAATACTGAATAAAGTAATGAAGACCATCACCGTCAAGGCTGACGCCCGATTCGACGCCACGCTCACCCGCCTCGCCAAGCGCCTCAAGACGACCAAGAGCAGCGTGATTCGGACAGCAGTACTCAATTACAGAGACCACATCGAACGCGAAGCCCTTCGGGAACAGATCCGTGCCGCATCCCTGAGGACCCGGCAGCAGGCCAAGCAGGCCGCCGCCGATTTCGACGCCGCGAATGCCGATGGGATTTAGGCGGGGTGCGATCCATCTGGCCAACTTCAACCAGTCCAGGGGGACGGAAGCCGGCAAGATTCGGCCCTGCCTGATTCTGCAGAGCGATCTGCTGAACGATGCGGGACATCCCAGCTCGACGGTGTTGCCGCTCACCACGCAGTTGATCGACGATGCCGCCCCACTACGGTTCCGGATTACGGCTCGAGGGCAGCTGCAGTCGGACTCCGACGTGATGATCGATCAGGCAAGGACCATCGACAACACGCGTATCACCAGCCAGGCGCTGATGACGCTCGATAGAAACGAACTCATTACGATCGAGGAGTATCTCAAGATCATGCTCGGCTTCGACGAGTAGCAGAGCCCTGTGCTCCGCAAGGGTAGTGTCCCTAGGACACTACCCCGCAAGAATGCCTGACGCGTGCGACGAAGTATTGGATGCCTTCGGCATCACACCGGGACGATCGCTCGTAGCGACAATGTCCATACTCAGATTCGTTGAAGCCGGAGCGATCCTCCGATCGAGTCGGCAATGGCCCGCAGATCTTCGGGATCACTCGTCACGACAATGTCACCACGAGCAAGTGTTCCGCCAACCACGGACGCGTCGACTACATCCCGACTGGCAAAACATGCGCAGGCGACTCCGGCAGCACAAGCGCGATTCTCATCGAAATCCTCGATTCGGCAGCCCCTCAGCAGTCGGGATAGTTGCGCTTGAGGGCCGCCGCGCCACGCTTGGCTAGGAACACCGGTCGGCACCCCAGGCCGCTCGCCACGCCGCAGTGACTGGGCATGGATGGCCCATATTCTCACGCCGGTTGGCTTCCGCCGCCAGTAACGCCCCCGCGTCGTAGGTAATACCCATCCTCAGCGTGCGGGCGCGATGCCGCGGCCAAGCACGGCATCCGCCGCAGAAAGCTCCTTCGCCGTCAGGGCACCGTGCTCGGCTTCCCACTCGGCAACAGCAGCGAGACCGTCTTCTATGACCAAAGCATTCTCCGCGGCACGATTCAACCAGGCCGACAGGCTGAGGCCATGCCGCTGAGCGCTCGCGACCGCAGCCTCCGCAACCTGATCGTCAAGGGCGATACTCAGCTTTCGTCCACTCATGGCTCACGATGGTAGCATCGGGTTCCTACCACCGGTAAGCCGTGTTGCCTCATTGCCACCATATCCGCTGTACCTGGCAACGCTTTCGAAGCAGCGCACTGGGGTGGCTAAGCCACCAATTCGCTGCTACTAGCCGCAGGTTCTGGAGAGATCTGCCACGCGGCGCGGTAAAGGTCACATGAGGACGATATACGTGAAGGCGTTGACATGCCCGGCTTGCAAGAAACGAACTATCTGGCTTCTCAGTCCGCACGTATTTAGAGGGCGTATCCAAATGACATGCAAGGCATGCGGCCAGACTGTTCATATGTGGCGATCTCGACTAGGCTGACGTTCATATTCCAATTGTCCAGGCGTAACCTTGGCCGCTTAAGGGTCAATTCCCCTCGAATTGCAAAGATTCGCTATCGGCTTCCGTTAACGGGTCAGCAAACCCAGCCGCCTCCGCCACCCAGTTTCCAAGGCTATCCGACATGCTTTGAATTCCTGACCATAAGCTGGAAACCACTGCTCCTCCTCCTGCAGTTACCTGACCGGGCGCCACGTACTCTGCAGATTCGACAGACGCCAGAATTCGGCTATAAACGCGCTGGGCCATTTCTCCGTCCAACGCACCGGCGACGAATCCTCCAACCATGGGAATCTCCGACGCAAACCGCTCGCTCATGTCATTGTCGACGAGCCCGTCATTGTTATAGTCAAAGTAGACTTGCCAATCTGTCAATCCAGCACGGGCAAGACCGATCTGAAGTTTCTGTCGAAAACCCCCAGTGCCTACTGAAACTGTCGAGTGATAGATCGAGTAAGCCTCTTCAGGGAATCGTGCACCTTCGTCTACTGCCGCTAAGGTGTAGATGCCCGACTCCAGAATCAGCGGTGATACACCAGCACGAAACCGGGACTCTGTTTCCGCATTCGCGAGTTGAACACTCAGCACTTCCACTCGATTCGCTAATTCCTCGATCTGTGCCTTTGCCTCAGCTGCGTCGATCGCCTGCTCTTGCAGTAGTTCTGATAACCGTTTCTGCTCAACGAACAGGAGAACCGTCAGTGTAGACAGCACGAGGATACCCAGACCTACCACCAAACTCTGCTTATTACTGTTCACTGACACCTCCACGCTGCGCGACCCATCAGACCTTGTTCAGTAGCTGATCCGGATTGAATCTCCTGGAGAATCTTGACACTAGTGCAGCCTCCAATTTCAGTACGCGAAACCGGCGTTGTCGGTCGGTCCAACCGGCTGGGAACTCCCTGCAGGAAGAAATAGGTTCCTGCGTATTCTGCCGAACTCCAAATGATACGAAACACCCCCCGAGTGCCCGCACTTCCCAGTAGAAACTGACCGTTCAAACTGGCTCCAGCGCCTGGCCAACCCTCCGGCTCCGTAAGCCTCCCCCATGTAGCGAATCTAGCGGCTCAGCGGAGATGCCCGTCCTTTAGGAGGTGAACTGCGAGGAAAGTGCACTAACAAGTAAACGCCGCTGTTTGTCACGGTGACACCGGGTAACCTCCTCGATGATGGCGAAGATGCCGAACCTTGCACTGGCATGAGCCTGCAACACCACGAACGCCAAGATGAGGGACATCAGTGCTATCCGGTTGGCGACTCTCAAAGCACGCTCCCTCAAGCAGCGACCCTACCACTTCGGGTCCAGTCCGCGTGAAACCGCTCTCGGACCCGACGCTCGGATGACCAGGGCCCATGGCGGGCTTCGATCTGCCGCGGGCGTAGGCGGCAAGAGTAGCCAGGACTTGCCATTCATCACTTCGTATCGTCGAGCCAGCGATAAATAAAACCGGCCGCAATGGCACCGACGATCGGTGCCATCCAGAAAAGCCACAATTGACTGATTGCAGCACCACCTTCAAGCAATGCGGGACCTGTGGAGCGAGCTGGGTTAACAGACGTATTGGTGACCGGGATGCTGACTAAGTGGATCAGAGTCAAGCCCAGCCCAATCGCTATCGGCGCAAACCCTACTGGTGCGCGGGTAGCGGTCGCACCGAGGATGATGACAAGAAAAATGAATGTCATCACAACCTCAGTTGTGAAGCCCGCGGCCAGTCCGCGGCCGCTGGGTGACAATTCGGCGTAACCATTAGACGCGAGGCCCCCATCGCCACCAATCACCCCGTAGGCAATATATGAGAGTACGGCTGCACCGACGATTGCCCCCAGAGTTTGCGCAATGATGTACCCGGGAAGCTCGGCCGCCGAGAAACGGCCACCGGCCCACAAGCCTAATGACACTGCGGGATTCAGGTGGCAGCCCGATATATGTCCGATCGCGTACGCCATTGTCAGAACTGTGAGACCGAACGCGAATGAAACGCCGACAAGCCCGATCCCCAGACTATTTTCGGCACCGGCGCCGGGGAAGTTGGCCGCCAGCACCGCGCTGCCACAACCACCCAATACGAGCCAAAACGTGCCGATGAACTCGGCTGCGAGTTTTCTGGATGTGTCGTTCACTATCCGTCTCCCCTCTTGTTACCTGTTCTTTTTCGGGCGAGCCGCAAGTCCTGACCTAGCATTTCCGCTGGGCCGAACAGCAGCATCGGGTCGAACGCGCTTCTTCACGAGCGTATCACGAACGTCCGGAATGTGGGGCAACGCAGAGGTCTCAGGACCGCATTCGGCGATGCGCTGGCTGTTAGCGATCGCCGGATTCAAATGTACGACCTGATTCGAGCGACGAGCCGGGGCAATCGTTCACTTTGAGACAAAAGACGGCAGCCTTGAAGCTGCCGTTTCGAAAGCCGCCGGTGCCGACGACGCTAATTTGGTAGCGGGGGCAGGATTGGCTCGGGTCGCTTCTGGCGACCCTCGGGCCTGCGGCCCGGCTCCGCCGCCCAAATCGAATTCGCGATTTGTCGAACGAAGGTTCTACATCGAACGCCACCCACTGAACACTAAAAAGGCGCCCCTCTGGGACGCCTCTTTAGTGTTGGTAGCGGGGGCTCATATCAACACTTTGCAGGTGGTATTCGATCTGGCCGCCTGACTTCAGCTCGTCACTGCCAGCCTACACGGCCACGACGGCTACTCCGCCCTTCGGGTGTCTCACCACGCAGAAGTCGCCGGGAATTCAAGATGTCCGAAAGAGCTTGCTTCACACCGTTCATCCGTATTCCTCCGCACGAAGCGGGGCTTTGCGCCACTACCACGGACGGTTGATTTACGAGTGCTTCTCGAGCCGTCACCGATCGTCACGAGCCTTAGATAATGACCATAGATCAGGCTTTTCGCTCCACCAGCAAGAAAGCTCCGCTGATGGTCTTGTGGGGGTGAGAGAGCGATCTTGTAATTGAACATGTCGAACCCCCGACTCGCCCTCCCTTCTTCGCCAATATGCCAACGCCCAAGCGGCGCCCAAATACTCGGTCTTAGTCGACCGCATGAAACTGCTCGGTGGTCCCCGGGACCATCCGAGAAGTCGGCCGGCGGCGATTTTACATAGTGCCAGCTGCAAGAAAGTCAATACCGCGCTTCTCATTTCTTGATCTTCTTCACACTTTTTCGTTGCGCTAACGAAGTAGTCTCGCTAGATACGTCGGCCACATGCCGAATCGATGACGATGGGGAATTGGGGATCGAAGAATGCATGAACGTACTGAGTCGCGCCAACACCAAGCCCTGAGGCTCATAGCGCTCGGCGTCACCTTCACCCTCATCACCCCGACCGCTCTTGCCGACACCGAATACGAGTACGACGCGCTCGGCAGGCTGACGAAGGTCATCTATGACGATACGTCGTACGTCGAATACGAATACGATGCAACCAACAATCGCAAAACGGTTACGTCCCTATCAAATCAAACCACTACACCTACAGCCGATCACTACATCTCGCCAACAGGGGCCTACTCGAATTCTGGCACGGCCCAATCCCCGTGGAATCTGCAGCGAGCCGCGGAGGAAGCTGCACCTGGCGACATATTTGAACTGGCGGGGGGCACTTATGCGCAGACGGTCGATCTCCAGGCAAGTGGTACCAGCGGCAGCCGCATCACCTTTAGAGCCGCTACCGGCGAGACGCCTCTGGTTACGGGCGCATCAGCCAGCGATACGCCAATCCTGATAAGCGGCGACTACATTACGCTGGAAGGCATCAGCATCAAGAAGACCACCGTCGGCCAAGGCAAGCTCTTCAACATTCTCGTAACCGGAAACCACAACGAAATCCGCAATTGTTCGATTATCGGAACAGATGCCAAAGCCGATCGCGACGCTGGCGCCTCCGAATCTGGCATTCGAGTTCAGAAGCCGAGCCACAATACGCTGATAGAAGGCTGCGAGATCGCCAACCTTAGCCATGCTGGCGTACACGTACAGGATGGCGCAACGCGAATCATCATTCGAAACAACGTGATCCATGGCCACTACCTCGATGCCGTTCGCTTCGACCATTCCTTCGGCCTACTTCGCGAGGGACTTATCGAAGGCAACTTGCTCTATGGAAGTTTGTCCTCGGACGGTATTCAGTTCAATGCAGACTTCTTCTCGCCAGACTACCCGAATGACATGTCCAACTGCGGGACGGTCATTCGAAACAACATCATCTATGGCAATGCGGAAAACGGCATCGACCTAAAGGGCACTTGCCGAATCCTTATCGAGGGCAATCACGTTTTCGGAAATCGGGGCGACAACGACGGACCCTACGCCGTGCCAGAGAACTGCGGCGCAAGCGAAGAGGACCGATGCGGTGGTGCTGCGATCATGAGGGGGAAACGCCCCAGCTCGCGTGACGTCGTGATCCGCAACAACGTTGTCTACGACAGCAAGGCCGGAATAGTAATCGGCGGGGACGGGTGGGTCGTCTACAACAACACAATCGTTGGAAACAACCGGGACTATACCGGGCCTAATAGCGCCTTTGTCGCAACCGATAAGCCCCATTTTTCGGGAGTCGCACTTCGGAGCAGCGCTTTCGACAATGTTGCGGTCAAGAACAACATCATCGGAAATCATTTCGATACTGAGGTGAACTTCGGAGGCTCCAGCGTCAAAGCCGATATCGACGGAAACCTCTACTTCAACACGAGCAATCCGGAGTTTTCGTACCTTTCTAATCCCTGGACGGCTCTAACGTTTACCAACTGGGCTAGCACGATCTCAGGCTGGAGCGGGATTAGTGGTGACGAAGCTAATAGTTTCGTCGCGGCGTCACCGCTCTTCGTTAGTGTCCCCGATTTCCCAACGATGGGAAATTCATACGACTTTTCACTTACCAGTTCCTCGCCCGCAATCAACGCCGGTGTATCCCTAACCCACACAACTGGAAGCGGTTCAGGGACACAGGTTTCTGTCCAAAGCGCACGGTACTTCAGCGAAGGAATGAATATCGTGGCAGGCGACCTCATTCGTATCGAGGGGACCGGAACCGATGTAACTGTCGTTGGCGTCGACTACGCACAAAACCAACTGACAATCGATCAGAGCGTCTCATGGACGAACGGAGCCGGAGTATCTCTGGCCTATTCAGGGGCAGCCCCGGACATCGGCGCCTATGAGTTCGGCGGCAGCCCATCAAACGGACCACCCAGCTTCACGGGGCAAGCATGTGCCCAGAACGCTACCGAGGGCGTCCAGTACTCCTGCACCGTCTCCGCTACGGACCCGAACGGAGATCAGCTTACCTACTCGCTATCGTCAGCCAATACCTGCGGATTCCTCTCGATCGCCAGCACAACCGGCTTCATCTGGGGGACCCCAACATCAGCAGATCTTGGTAACTGCACTCTCGGCTATCAGGTTACGGATGGGCAATTCATTACATCAGGCACCCGGAGCGTAATCGTTTCCGCCTCGGGTGGAGGGTCCGTTGGGGCAACCGCCACACTGGATATCTACCAGACTGCCTATGGCCGCTTCGACTTCACGTTAACCAACAACTCGAGCAGCACGGCTGCGATCACGCAGGCCGTTCTCAACGTCTCGGGCACAGAATTCGATGCCATCGACACGTCGGGGACGCTGACGCTGACGCCCAGCAGCCTTGGCTCGAACAACAACGTCCGCAGCGTAACCGGGACGATCACGTTCTCTTCGGGCCTGGCGCCTGGCGCGAGCGCGATCGGCGATGCCGGTGATCTGGACCCCTACGCCTCGCCGACCGCCCTGGACATGACCGTTACGTTTGCGAATGGCTCGACACTCTCAGGCGACTTCGTGCAGAACGGTGACATATGGACCTGGAACGAGACGGGCGGGTCTAACGCTCCCCCCACGATCACCGGCAATGATTGTGCGTCCACTGCGACGGAGAATGTCGCATATAGCTGCACTGTATTTGCCTCCGACCCTGACGGGGACACACTCGTCTATTCATTCGGGACGGGGAATACCTGCGATTTCCTGTCAATAAACTCATCAACAGGCGCCATCAGTGGCACGCCTTCCTCCGGGGATACAGGCGGGTGCACGCTCGCGACGCAGGTGGCTGACTCACAGTTCACTGATAGCGACTCCGAGATGCTATTCGTTGACCCTGCGTCGAACGGCGCCGTCGCGGCCACTGCGGTACTGGATATATACCACGCGGAATTTGGACGATTCGATCTCACACTGACGAATGATCCAACCAGCGCTGCTTCGATTACGCAGGCGGTATTGAACGTTTCCGGTACGGAATTCGATGCTATCGATACGTCGGGAACCCTGACGTTAACGCCAAGTAGCCTTGGGTCCAATAACAACGTCAGGAGCACCACCGGGACGATCACCTTCTCACCTGGCCTTGCGCCCGGCGCCATTGCCTTAGGCGATGCTGGCGACCTCGACCCGTACGCGACGCCCACAGCGCTCGACATGAGCGTCACTTTCTCGGAAGGAACCACCTTGACCGGTCCCTTCCAACAGGACGGCCAAGAGTGGACATGGGGTGAATCCGGTGTGTCGTCGGGAGGCAATCAGGCTCCAGATGCTACCCACAATTGCAGTAGTTCTGCCGCCGCTGGCTCAGCCTACTCATGCTCCATTACCGCCACAGACGACGACGGTGACACGCTCACCTACTCGCTTGGAAGCGGCAACACTTGCACATTCCTGTCGATAGGCGGCTCCACCGGCGCAAAGAGGTGGTCCCGCTCATTAGGACACAGAGATAAGTGTAGGCTTTGCCCTGAGGCGGGGGAACCGTCAGACGGAGCGAAGTGAAAGTGAGAAGACCGAGAAGGAATCACAGCCCGGAGTTCAAGGCGCGTGTGGCGCTGGAAGCGCTGAAGGGCGAGAAGGCGATGGCCGAGCTGGCCTCGCAATTCGATGTTCATCCGAACCAGATCACGCAATGGAAAAGCCAGCTCCTGGAGCAGGCGTCGTCGGTGTTCAATGGCGGGAAGTCTGAGGCGGAAGAGCCAGTCGATCTGAAGTCGCTGCACGCGAAGATCGGCGAGTTGACGCTGGAAAACGATTTTTTAGAAGGCGCGCTCATCAAGGCCGGCATGCTGAGCGCAAAGCGATGATCGATCCGGATCACGATCTTTCGATCTCTCGGCAGGCGAAGATCCTCGAGATCTCTCGCTCGTCGGTGTACTACCGGCCGAGGCCACCGTCGCCACGAGACCTCGAGCTCATGGCGGCGATCGACCGGCTGCACCTGGAAGCGCCGTTTGCCGGGAGTCGGATGATGAAGAAGCTCTTGATGGCCGAGGGGTTCAAGGTCGGGCGGCGGCATGTCCGAACGCTGATGCGCAAGATGGGCATCGAGGCGCTGTACCGGAAGAAAAACACGTCGCGCCGGCATCCCGGGCACAAAGTCTTCCCGTATCTGCTGCGAGGCCGAACGATCACCGCGGCGAATGAAGTCTGGGCGCTCGACATCACGTACATCCCGATGGCGAGGGGCTTCGTCTACTTCGTCGGCGTGATGGACTGGGCGACCCGAAAAATCCTGTCCTGGCGGCTCTCAAACACACTGACAGCAGATTTTTGTGTCGAAGCCTTGGAGGAAGCCATCAACCGTTACGGCGCTCCTGAAATCGTCAACACGGACCAAGGCAGCCAGTTCACGAGCGCGGACTTCGTCAGCTGCGTGCATCGCCACAAGATCGCGCTCAGCATGGACGGCAAGGGTGCGTGGAAGGACAACGTCTTTATCGAGCGCTTCTGGCGCACGCTGAAATACGAGGAGGTGTATCTGCGAGCCTACGAGAGCGTCTCGGCGGCCCGGGAATCGATCAGGAAATATCTGGCGTTCTACAATGCTCGTCGTCCGCACACCGCGAACGACGACTTAACGCCCGATGCGGCATACTTTGGCGCGCTGCCGATCAGGTCGGCTGCGTGATGGCAAAACCGCAAGGCCAATCACTTATCGAACGCTGAAAAACTGTCCGAAAAAGCGGGACCCTCTCTCAATCAGCGGAACACCGGCAACAAGTGATATTGGGACATGTCAGCTCGAAGCGAATGTCTACGATGGAGTAGCAACGACGACGATCTCAACGCCCGTGACTATCGGCGGCTCCACGGGAACGATCGCGGCAACAGCGACGATCGATATCTACCACACGACGTACGGCCGCTTCGATTTCGTCCTGACGAACGACTCGGCTAGTACGTCTCCGATCACCCAAGCAGTGCTAACTGTCGATGGCACGGAGTTCGATGCGCTGGATACCGGCGGATTCCTGGAGGTCACACCTTCCAGCCTCTCGTCGAACAACAGCGTAACCAGCGACACAGCAACAGTGACGTTTACCGGGGGACTTGCGGCCGGTGAATCTGCGAATGGAGACGCGGGAGACTTCGATCCATACGTATCGCCCACCACACTAAGCATGGTGGTGACGTTCGCCAACGGCGGGACGCTCTCAGGGAACTTTGTCCAGAACGGATTCATATGGACATGGGATGAGTCTGAAACGGGCCCTCCGGCCCAGCCGGTCACGATAGAAGCCGAGAGCATGACGTTGAATGGGTATTCGGTTGAGAATGGAAATCGAATAAAGCTCACTAGCTCATGCTGCCAGGGTACGGCGAGTGTTTCGTTCCCCGGAAACTCCGGCGTGTACGACTTCACGTTCTATGGCGTATCCGAAAGTGATGGCCCATCGAGCATCGTGCTCAAACACAACGGCACGACGATCCACAACTACACGTTTGGTGTCCAGCCAGCGGCGTCCGAATTCACTTTGACGAACCTCACAGTGACAAACGGCGACTTGTTCGAAATTGTCGGAACATTCGCAAGCGGCGCGTTCGCGCGAGTTGACAAGATCGCATTTACGCCTTCGCAGTAACTGGGTGTGGACATGGAGCACAAGTTGTCGCCGTACGCATCCCCTTCAATGCGTCCTCACCCTAGCAGTAAACACGAATCAAGCCCTCGCGGGCGCGAGGAGGTACAACATGATTGACCGACATCGACGCCCAATTTATCAGTTTGCCGCCGGCGCCTTGATATCTCTCCTAGTGTCGCTGGATGTATACGCCCAGGATCCGCTGCCGGCACCCGTATTTCCTGCGGTTGACGCTCGCGGCGTTGATGTTGCAACCGGTGGTTTCGTCCATTCGCAGACTGACCTCGTCATCGGGCAGCCCGGTGCCGGCGGGCTAGTCTTTACCAGGTACTATCAAAGCAAACCAACGGCCTTCTGGACGCACAATCACAACGGCTTCATTCACGGCTCCGGTTCCGACTGCAGCGTTACCATCGGATCAACCACAGAAACCTTCACAGCGTCTGCCGGCAGTTGTGCGGGAACGTTTTCGTCACAACAAGGGGGTGCATCGACTCTTTCACACAACACCGGGAACGGCTCGTACACCTACACGCTAGGAGACGGGACCACAGTAGTCTTCAACTCGAACGGCCTATACGACTTCATTTCGAACATGAATGCGCCGTATATCCATGCCCGCATCTCCCAGATAACATACCCAACGGGCGATCAGCTCGATTACGTCTATGAGGTGGGTAGTTTCCCTGACGGCTTCGGCGACTACATTACTACAATTCGGCTCCAGCACGTTCATAGCAACATTGGCTATCGCTTGTGGTTCGGGTATTCGACCGGGCCCAATACTCCTTCGGCGCCACCGATTAACGTTACAGCAGTAAACCTCGCAGTCGAAAACTGCCAGCCGCCATCATGTAACAATCAATGGCCCTCCGTGAGTATCGAATACGAGTCGGATTTGAAAAGGATCCGTCGCGTCACAGATGTGCTGAATAATTCCGTCGAGTATGGATATGCCAGCAGCACCAGTTGGGCCTTGGAAAGCATGACCTTCCCCGGCCCGGCCGGCCAGACATCGGACGCGCTTACCGTACTTTACGATACTCAGGGCAACGTCGAGAGCGTCGACCTGGGCTTCGGTATCTGGTCCTACCAATTTGAAGATCTGGTCACGGGATATCGTAAGACGCAGATAACCGAGCCCGGTAGCACGGATTTCGTTGAAATCTGGTCGAAGATCGACACTGGACAGATAACCACGGTGATCAACGAGTTGAGTGAAACCGTGAGCTATACATACGACACGTCCAATCGACAGCAGCGCGTGACGTTTCCTGAACAAAACTACGTCGAGTACGTGTATGACGCCCGCGGGAACATCGAAGAAGTACGGCGTGGCGCGAAGCCTGGTAGCAACCTCAGCGAGATCGTAACGAAAGCAGACTATCCTGCTTCGTGCGCGAACCCAAAGACGTGCAACAAGCCCACTTGGACGGAAGATGCTCGCGGTTTTCGTACAGACTACCTTTACGACGCTGCTCATGGCGGCATCCTGGAGGTAACACCACCGGCGCCAACGGGTGCCACGGGGCACTACGGATCAGGTAATCGGCCTCAGACGCGCATTACTTACGACCAATTCCAAGCGACATACCTAACGCCAACCACACCGCCTGGCACGACTACTGACACGCCGGTCTGGCGGCAGAAAACTGTTTCGTCATGCTCTGAAGGTTCACCCACGTCGTGTCTTGGTAGCGAATTCGAGACCGTCAGCACAATCGCATATCAATCAGGAACAACACACAATGTCCTGCCCGTGTCGATAGAAACCGCCAGCGGCGACGCTACGAATACGCTCTCGTCCACAACTAGCGTCTCGTATACCGGCTACGGAGACATTGATACAGTCACGGACCCGCTTGGAAATACCGCGAGGTACTACTACGACGCACTAAGAAGGGTCACGGGCACCGTCGGGCCAGACCCATCCGGCTCAAACCTACCTCGTGCCATTCGTTCCGTATACAACGATATCGGACAAGTGACGACCGTTGAGCGTGGCACTGTGCCGAACCAGAGTGCCAATGCGTTCGACTCCTTTGTCGTTCTCGAGAAACGGGACACGATCTATGACCAGTTTGCGCGCCCGATACAAAGCCGTGCCTGGGATGGATCGACGATAGAATCGCTAGTCGAATACAGCTATTACAGCAGCGGCATTCCTATGTGCACGGCTGTAAGAATGAACCCGAACACCTTCGCGAACCCTCCCTCGGATGCTTGCACTCCGCGGCCTGATGGGGACTTCGGGCCAGATAGGATTTCGCGAGTAGACTACGACGCGGCCGATAGGGTCGAGTTCGTCTGGTCTGGAATTGCGACAGATCTCGAGCAGCCGACCATACAATATACATACACGCTCAATGGACTGGTGCATTCATTCTTTGACGCGCGGAATTACTGGACTGTGCTCGAGTACGATGGGTTCGATCGACTGGAGTATCGATACTATTCCGACCCGAATAGCACCGGGCAGGCAAACACTTCGGACTTCGAGCAGTTCGAATACGATGCCTTCGGCCGACTAGTTAAGGCACAACGTCGGGGTGGAAACATATCGGTAGCCGGAGGCTCCTTCGTCTACGGCTGGGACAACCTGGGTCGCATTGAGTCGGTGGATGCGCCCGGCCAACAACAAGACGCCGCCTTCGCGTACGACTTTTACGGCAGACAGACATCGAGCAGCTTGGGCCCGATTGGTCAGCCGTCGCACACAGTCACCAGAAAATACGACGCACTATCTAGACTGGATTGGACGACGTCCAGCTTGCTACCGGGTAACGGACTGGTCGATTACGAATACGATGACGCCGGAAGACGGACCGAACTTCACTATCCTGATGGTTACTGGATTAGGTATGACTACAACGAGGCGAGCGATCTCACCGCGATCGTAGAGAACGGTTCCACCGTGTTGGCATCATTCGGCTATGACAGCCTCGGTCGACGCAATTCTTTGACTCGCGGTAGCGTGAACACCAGCTATCTATATGATGCCGTATCAAGGCTCAAGACCTTGACGCAAGACCCTACTGGTGCGGATCACGACACGACCATTGAGCTCGAGTACAGCCCGGCCGGCCAGATTAAGACTCGAACGCGGACAAACGACGCCTACGACTGGGTAACGCCTGCCACGTCTACCGAGGGGTATACGCCAAACGGACTCAACCAGTACGTCAGTATCACGAATGGCAACGCTCCTAACGTCTCACCGGACTATGACACCCGTGGAAATCTTGAGAGCTTGGGCCCTGATTCCTACACGTACGATCACGACAATAAGCTGATCGCTTCGAATGGTGTTTCGCTCGATTACGATCCAGCCGGTCGCTTGCATCAGATCAGCGACTCGTCATTGACTACTCGATATCTGTACGACGGACATGACATTCTTGCAGAGTATGATGGTTCGGGCACGCTTCTAAACCGCTACATCCACGGTTCCGCGCTCGACGAGCCTTTGGTGTGGTATGAAGGCGCGACCACCTCGATAAGAAAGCACCTCCTGGCGGACGAGCGCGGATCGATTATCGGAATAGCTGATAACTCCGGTGCTGTCACATCCATCAACAGTTACGACATCTATGGCGTGCCGGGCAGCGGCAATTCCGGTCTATTTCAATACACGGGGCAGATCTGGCTAGAAGACGCCGGACTCTACCATTACAAGATGCGGGCGTACGATCCCGACAACGGAAGATTCTTGCAGACGGACCCGATCGGAATGGCCGGGGGGATGAATCTTTACGGATATGTGGAAAACGATCCGGCAAACCTTGTTGATCCTTTTGGTCTCGACTTCGACGATTTCGGTTGGTATACACACTCATGCGACAGCATGTGCGGTATGCTCCGGCGGGCGACTATGAGGGCTTTCCTTGATTGGGTTATTCGAGCTGAGCCATATCTTGTCCCAAACGCAGAAACAGGCACCTCGAATCTTCCGTGCAGCCCCGAAAGGTGCGTAGTTCGTAGAGTCCTACCGGAAACAGCAAGACCGACTGGCGTCAGATCGGGCGCAGAAATACACACAGAGGCCCGAGTTCGCTACGGCCCTGTGCCTACTTTCTTTATCCCGACTCCCTCACCCCTACATGGGGCGAGACTTTCCCCGTTGGGAATTGCCGCAGAAATGGTTGTAGCCCTTCGCACTAGAGATCTATATCGCATGCGATACACGGATCGATACGATATAGTCAAGGCGAACGTTCAATATTCGGCTCAAGCCCTCGAATACGTTGAGCATCGGCGAAACGGGGCAGTTGTGTCTGTCGATAAGGCCCAATGTTGTATACGGGTCACTTTCTCCAAACTGGAGACTATTTCTGAGACGCTGGGATTCGAGGACAGACAGGGCGTAAGAGTGCCGATAGGCCAAGTACCCTTTGAGAATCGATAACTCGAATGGAAAGTTAGGAATGTCTGACGACCCAAGAAATTTCACCCGAGTCTCTTGTATTGCACTAGTAATGTCGGTCCTGTTGACGGGATGTCTTGGTGGAAACGACGTGACTACGGTCTATTTTCCGATACTGGACGCATGTGAGGCTGACGCGTCTATACGAGTTCACGAGGCAAGAACTTCGCGGAGAATGTCCGCGCGGATTGTGTTGTTTGACGACACAATTCGTTCTCATCCAGAGATGGCGGGATTCGTTGAAGTGGCAAGCACCGTGATTCCGCGCGATGACTTGGTCGGCTTTGCTCGTGGGTTCGCTCAAGGATGTCGAACGGAACTGGAAGAGACATTTGAACTATCAAGTTCATCGGATGCCAGGCGGCTGTTCGATCTTCTTGAAGGTATCCACGGGCGCGAAATGGCCTACGAATTACCGGGCCGGCGACGCGGGCTCGCGGATCCCAATAGAGTCTACTTGAAGGATGAAGGTGCCGTGGTTCGTGTATTCTACTTCCTAGTGGATTAACGCCAGCTATATCCTGCAGAAGTGCTCCACGAGAGTGGCCTGCCCGGTGATTTTCGGACCAGTTAAAACTTGAGAGGATGGCTTCCTGAAAGAGAGGGAGCCATGAAGAAGAGCCGATTCACCGAGGACCAGATGGTCCGGATCCTGCGAGAAGCCGATGCCGAGTCGGTGCCGAAGGTGGCGAAGCGCCACGGCGTGAGCGAGCAGACGATCTACAGCTGGCGGAAGCGATACTGCAAGCTCGAGGTCGCTGACGTTCGCCGGTTGCGGGAGCTTGAGGCCGAGAATGCTCGGCTGAAGAAGATGGTCGCGGAGCGCGATCTCGAGATCGACGTGATGAAAGAGATCTCGAAAAAAAAGTGGTGAGCGCGGCCATGAGGAGACGTCAGGTCGATTTTGCCCGGCGGCGCGGTTTGTCGCAGCGACGGGCCTGTCGTCTGCTGTCGGTCGCGCGATCCTCGCTGTCATACGCGTCCCGCCTGGCCGAACGTGATGCGCCGATACTCGACGCGATGCGTGAGCTTGCTCGGCAATACCCTCGGTACGGCTATCGACGTATCCAGGTCTTTCTGGCGCGCAGAGGTTTCGAGATGAGCGCCGATCGGGCGTATCGGCTCTGGCGGCAGGCGGGCTTGCAGGTCCCTCGGAGACGCCCACGTCGGCGAGTTGCGAGTGGTCGGCCACGACCGATGCCGCCGACCGCAACCAATCACGTCTGGGCTTACGATTTCGTCTTCGACCGCTGTGCCAACGGCCAGCAGCTGAAGTGCCTGACCGTCGTCGATGAGTGGACTCGGGAGTGCCTTGCCATCGAAGTCGCGGGGAGTATCCGCTGTGCCCCGCAAAATTTACGTCACGCGGCCAATTGCAGCGAATACTCATGGTGCAGTCCGGAAAGGATTGGCCGGGCGGTGACGCGAGCGCCGGTCGGAATCTCGTGCCGCTTTGACTGTAGCTTGGCCGGCAAGTCCGGGCCAGATACCGGAATTCCAGGACCCAGTGCGGTATGCGGCCGCGCAGCGTTGTAGTGGCGGACCCATTCGGAAAGGATCCTGTATAAATGCCGCTCTCCCAGCGGAATCAGATAATCCAGACATTCGCGGCGTATCGTGCCGATGGTCCGCTCGCACAGACCGTTTGCCTGAGGCGTTCGAATCGGCGTCTTCAGAATTTGCAGCCGCAATCGCCTGATCGACTCATCCAGCCGCCTTGAAAACTTGGCGTCGCGATCCCGAATCAGGAATTGGTAGCTGTGATCCTCTGGAATGGCTTCGCGGAGCTGCTGCAGCGTCCAGTGAGCCGTCGGGTGTGCCGTGACATTGAAATGCAGAATCCGGCGCGTCGCGTGCTCAACGACAACAAAGACATACAACACCCTGAACGCTGCAGTCACGACAGTGAAAAAGTCGCAGGCCACAATGCCTTCGGCGTGATTCCGGACGAAGGTCGTCCAGCGTTGGTCCTTGATTCCTCTGCCCGACCCGTTACCCGGAAGGTCAGGCATATACTTTCGCACTGTCCGCGGCGATACCCGCAATCCCAATTTGAGAAAAAGCTCGTTTGCGATCCGCTCCTCACCCCAATTCGGATTTTCCAACGCCATCCGGCAAATCAATGTCCGAACGTCGCGCGGCAGAGCGGGCCGTCCCGGCCGGGATTTGAGCTTCCAATATCGCCGAAAGCCCTCTCGATGCCAGCGAATCAAGGTCGCCGGCTTGACCACCACAAGTGCGTCGCGCCAGTTGAACGTCCGGGACAACCAGACCAGCGCTGCGCGCGTGGCGTCATCCGCCCTCCTCGGCCTGACTTCCCGCTCCTTGAATAGCGCCAATTGCTTCCGCAAGAACAGATTTTCGGCAGCGAGCTTTTGACGTGATCGTTGGGAAATCAATATGTGCTGCAGCGCCGTGCCTGGTATGGCGAGGACCACCCCCAACAGTCGTCGAATGATGCCTGGCCATGTACCAGCCGCTTGAAAATCCAATCCCGGCATTTCTTAGTCTTGTCGCCAAAATCCGTGGATTCTAGCGGCGTTCAGAGATTTTTGCGGGCCACACGGCTCGCGTCGATCACATCGAGAATGGAGAGAGCGAAGCTACCGACAAGACTCCCTGATGCGAGAGAGATCTCCCGCGTATGGAGGACGCTCGCGGACGACCTCGGCAGCGTCAGCAGCGACGCGACGCCCGACGAGCTGAGACAAATCCGCGACGCATTGAAAGCTTTGCTGGGCGAGGTTCGGGTCGACAGAAAAGGAAAAGGCTACGCGGATTTGAGCCCGCGCAGCCTTCTGCCTGCAAACGTGGTAGCGGGGGCAGGATTCGAACCTGCGACCTTCGGGTTATGAGCCCGACGAGCTGCCTGACTGCTCCACCCCGCACCGGATGAGCCGCGCATGATAGCGATGCCGGTCGATTCCATCAAGCAGAACAGCCGCCGGTAGTGTCCTTATGACCTTGCCCAGCCGCGCTTCCATGCGGCTCGTCAGCACGGACCCCTCGGCTAGCGGGCTACAGCACTCGCGCGCAAAGATCCAGCAGAAAGCCCGGAAAGATACCGAGCGCCAGCAGCGCCAGGCTGTTCGCGCTCATCACGAGGCGCAGGTCGCTCGCGCCTTCGAGTGGCGCCTCGTCTACCGGGTTGGCGAAATACATGTACCAGACAACCCGCAGATAGTAGAACGCGCCGACCACTGCGAGCAGCACGCCGGCAGCGGCGAGCCAGATCAGGCCAACGTCTATCAGCGCCCCAAGCACGACCAGCTTCGTATAAAAGCCGATCAGCGGCGGGACGCCGGCCATGCTGAACATCACGAGCAGCATCATCAGCGCGAACCAGGGGCTGCGCTGGTTCAGACCCTTGAAGTCTTCGAGATTCTCCGCCTCGAAGCCCTGCCGGCTCAGCAGGATGATCATGCCGAAAGCCGCAGCACTCATCAGCACGTAATTGACCGTATAGAACATCGCGGCTTCGATGCCCTCCTCGGTGCCGGCGATGAAGCCGAACAGAATGAAGCCGACATGTGAGATCGTCGAATAGGCCAGCATCCGCTTCAGATTCGTCTGCGCGACCGCGACCACGTTGCCGATGATCAGCGACAACAGGCTCAGGATGATCAGCATCGCGTGCCAGCTACCGTGCATCACAGACAGAGCCTCGACCAGAACGCGCCAGGCCAACGCGAACGCGGCGATCTTCGGTGCCGATGCGATGAACAGCGTCACCGGCGTTGGCGCGCCTTCGTAGACGTCAGGCAGCCACATGTGAAACGGCACGGCGCCGAACTTGAAGGCGACGCCGACGACAATGAAAACGAGCCCGAGAATCGCGGGCATCGATAAGCCGCCCCCATCGGACAAGCGCTGCGCGAGCTCGCTGAAGTCCACCGTCCCCGTGACACCGTACAGCATCGAGATGCCGTAAAGCAGCGTGCCGGACGCGATAGCGCCGAGCACGAAATACTTCATCGCAGCCTCGGCCGAGACCGCTGAGTTGCGGTTGTACGCCACCAGCGCGTACAGCGACAGCGACAGCACCTCGAGCCCCAGGTACATCGTCAGCATGCTGTGCGCGGAAATCATGATCAGGATCCCGAGCAGCCCGAATAGACCGAGCACGAAGAACTCGCCGCGAAACAACCCGTGCGCCTCGAGGTAGGCTCGCGAGTAGAGGAACACGAGCGCGACGACGAGACAGGTGACGAGCTTCAGCACCGTGCCGGCCGGGTCGGCGACGAAGCTGCCGGAGAACGTGAGCGATACCTGATCGACCTGCCAGATCGCCGCACACGCCGCCGTGCCGACGAGCGCCAGCATCGATAACAGGTACGTGACCTGGCGCTGCTCCTGGCGCAGGAAGACATCGACCATCAGCACTACGCAAAGTGCTGCGGTCAGGAAGATCTCCGAGGCGGCGAGCGAATAGTCGATCATTCCCAAAATCTACCGATCCAGTTCTACAGCTTCGACGACGACACGTGCTCGAGCAGTGCGGCCAGCGTCGACTCCATCACTTCGACGAGCGGCGCCGGCCAGATTCCCACGGCCAGAACGGCAACCGCCAGCACCATCAGCATCCAGAATTCCCGCGCCGTCACATCGGTGAGCGCGGCAACGCGCTCGTTGCCGACCTCCCCGAACACGACCCGCTTGACGAGCCACAACGTGTAAGCCGCGCCCATGATCAGCGTCGTCGCCGCGAGGAACGCGAGCCAGAAATCGGCCTGGAAGCTGCCGAGAATCACGAAGAACTCACCGACGAAGCCGGACGTGCCCGGCAGCCCCGCATTCGCGAGCGCGAACAGCACCATCAGCGCGGCGAACTTCGGCATCGTATTGATGACGCCGCCATAGGCGCCGATCTCGCGGCTGTGCATGCGGTCGTACATCACGCCGACGCAGAGAAACAGCGCCCCCGAGATCAGGCCGTGCGAAATCATCTGCACCATGCCACCCTGCAGCGCCAGCTGCGCGCCATCGGAGCCCGGCGCGTTCGTCATGATGCGGAAAATCACAAAGAAGCCGAGCGTGACGAAACCCATGTGGGCGATCGACGAGTAAGCGATCAGCTTCTTCATGTCCTGCTGCACGAGCGCGACGAATGCGATGTACACAACCGCGATCAGCGACAGCGTGATCATCAGCCCGGCCAGCGCCTGGCTCGCATCGGGCGCGATCGGCAGGCTGAACCGGATGAAGCCGTAACCGCCCATCTTCAGCAGAATCGCCGCCAGCACGACCGAGCCGCCGGTCGGCGCCTCGACGTGTGCGTCCGGCAGCCACGTATGCACCGGCCACATCGGCACTTTGACCGCAAACGCGAGCAGGAAGGCGACGAAAATCAGCGTCTGCTCGCGCATCGACAACGGCAGCTCGTGAAAGCCCGCTATCGAGAAGTCCCCCTGCTGCAGATACATGTAGATCAGCGCGATCAGCATGAAGACCGAGCCGAGGAACGTATAAAGGAAGAACTTGACCGTCGCGTAGATCCGCCGCTCGCCGCCCCAGATGCCGATGATGATGAACATCGGGACCAGCATCGCTTCCCAGAAGACGTAGAACAGCAGCGCGTCGACGGCCGCGAACACGCCGATCATCATGCCTTCGAGCAGCAGGAACGACGCGAAATACTGTGCCGGACGTGTCTTGATGACTTCCCAGCCGGCGATGACGACGATTGGCGTCAGGAAAGTGGTCAGAATGATCAGCGGCATCGAAATGCCATCGATGCCGAGGTGATACTCGGCGCCGAATCGTCCGATCCAGGGCACCCGCTCGACGAACTGCATGGCCGATGTCGCGCTGTCGAAACCGGTGACGAGCGGCAGGCTCAGCAGGAATGTCAGCACCGAGGCCCCGAGCGCGACCTGCTTCGCGAGCTGCGCCCGCTCTCCGGAGCCGATCGCGAGCACGACTATCGCAGCCGCGATCGGGAGCCAGACGAGGATGCTGAGAACCGGAAACGCCACGTCAGACCCTCGTCACATACCAAGCGATCAGACAGACGAGCCCGACGACCATCGCGAATGCGTAGTGATAGAGGTATCCGGTCTGCGCCCGACGAATCACTCTCGACAGGAACCCCACGGTATGGGCGCTGCCGTTTACCAGCAGGCCATCGATTAACGCGCGATCGCCGGCAAACCAGAGCCCTTTGCCGAGCATGCGCGTACCCGCAGCAATGACATTTTCGTTGAACCAGTCGAAGTAGTACTTGTTGACCAGCACGCGGTGCACGCCTTTGAGCCGGCTCTCGAGGATTCCGGGAAGCTCTGGGCGATGGATATAGAGGAACCACGCGACGGCCGCGCCGGCGAGCGCCAGATACAGCGCCCCGGGGACCGTGAACGCGTGCAGCACGAATGCGCCGGAACCGTGGAACTCCTCGCCGACCTCGTGCAGAACGTCGTGTTCCTCCAACACGAAAATCGCGTTCTCGAAGAAGCCCCCGAACAGCATCGGCTCGATAGTGAGCCAGCCGATGACGATCGACGGAATCGCAAGCGCCACCAGCGGCACCCAGACGACCCAGGGCGGCTCGTGCAGGTGCTCCTTCGCGTGCGCATCCATGCGCTCTTCGCCATGAAAGACCATGAACAGCAACCGGAAGCTATAGAGCGCCGTGATGAAAACGCCGATGAAGACGCACCAGTACGCGTAACCGGCACCGGGCGTCGTCGACAGATGCACCGCCTCGATCAGCGCATCTTTCGAGAAGAAGCCGGAAAAGCCCGGGAAACCGATCAGCGCCAGCGTGCCGATCAGCGATGTCCAGTAGGTAATCGGCAGGTATTTTCTGAGCCCGCCCATCTTCCGCATGTCCTGCTCGTGGTGCAGCGCGATGATCACGGCCCCGGCGGCAAGGAACAGCAGCGCCTTGAAGAAGGCATGGGTCATCAGATGGAAAATACCTGCCGCATAGGCGGATGCGCCCAGTGCAACGGTCATGTAGCCGAGCTGCGATAACGTCGAATAGGCAACGACGCGCTTGATGTCGTTCTGAACGAGACCGAGCAGTCCGGTGAAAAATGCCGTCGTCGCGCCGATCACCAGCACGACAGTGAGCGCAGTTTCCGACAGCTCGAACAGCGGCGACATACGCGCGACCATGAAGATACCGGCCGTGACCATCGTCGCCGCATGAATCAGCGCCGATATCGGAGTCGGGCCTTCCATCGAATCCGGCAGCCAGACGTGCAGCGGCGCCTGCGCCGACTTGCCCATCGCGCCGACGAAAAGACCGATGCAGGCGACCGTCAGCACGGACCACTCCGAATCGCCGATGATCCTTATCGTCTCCCCGCGAAGACCGTCGGCCTGCGAGAAGATCTCCGCGTAGTCGAGCGTCCCGGTGAAGAGGACGAGCGCCGCGATACCGAGCAGGAAACCGAAGTCGCCCACGCGATTGACCAGAAACGCCTTCATGTTCGCGAAGATCGCCGTCGGCCGCGTGTACCAGAACCCGATCAGCAGATAGGAGACGACGCCAACCGCCTCCCAGCCGAAGAAGAGCTGCATCAGATTGTTCGACATCACGAGCATCAGCATCGAGAACGTGAACAACGAGATGTAGCTGAAGAACCGCTGATAGCCCGGATCGTCGTGCATGTAGCCGATCGTGTAGACGTGGACTGCCAGCGACACGAACGTGACGACGACCATCATCATCGCGCTCAGCGAGTCGATCAGGAATCCGACCTCCATTCGGATACCGCCGATCGTGGCCCACTCGTAAACCGAGCCGTTGAAGGCTTCGACGCCGTCGAACACGATGCCTTTCAGCACATAGAGCGACAGCCCGAAAGCGATGGCAACGCCGAGAATCGTGATCGAGTGCGCTCCGCGCCGCCCGATCGCGCGCCCGAAGAGACCCGCGACGATAGCCGCAACGAGCGGCGCGAGCACAATCGTGATGTAGATGCTCTCCACGCCTAGTCCCTCAGCGTCGCGAGGGCTTCGACGTTGATGCTGTTCGTGTTACGGAACAGCACGACCAGGATCGCAAGGCCGATCGCAGCCTCCGCAGCCGCCACAGTCAGGATGAAGAACACGAACACCTGCCCGAGCGTGTCGCCCCACATCCTCGAAAAGGCCACGAAGTTGAAATTGACGGCCAGCAACATCAATTCGATGCACATCAACAGCAGGATGACGTTCTTGCGGTTGATGAAGATGCCGGCGACGGCGAGGCTGAACAGTATCGCGGCCAGAACGAGGTAGTGGGAAACGGTCACCATCGCCTCACTCCTTCTCCGCCTCGAGCTTGACGATGCGGACGCGATCCTCACGCCGGACGGCCACCTGTGCGCTGATGTTCTGCACCTTGAGGCCCGGGCGTTTGCGCATCGTCAGGCTGATGGCCGCGACGATTGCGAGCAGCAGCACCATTGCAGCCACCTCGAACGCGTATACATGCTCCGTGTAGAGCACGAGGCCGAGGGCCTGCGTGTTGCTGTAATCGGCCGGGACCGACTCAGGCACCCTCATGAACTGCAAGCCCTGCGAGCGGAACCAGATCACGTGGGCGAGCTCGGCAGCGACCCCGATGGCCACGATGCCGCCTATCCAGAAGTACCGCACCAGGCCGTCGCGCATCTCCTCGACGTTGATGTCGAGCATCATGACGACGAACAGGAACAGCACCATCACGGCGCCGACATAAACGAGTATCAGCACGATCGCGAGAAACTCGGCCTCGATCAGCAGCCACAGGGCCGAGCTTTGAGCGAAAGCGAGCACGAGAAAGAGCGCCGAGTGCACGGGATTGCGCGACAGAATCACGCCGAGCGCGGCCGCGATCAGCACGGCCGCGAAAATGTAGAACAGTACGCCTGGTAACACTTGCCCGCTGTCCGCCTGCTATCCGCCCGCTACCGATACGCGGCGTCGGCGGCTTTGTCGGCCGCGATCGTCGCCTCGTACTTCTCGCCGACGGCAAGAAGCTTGTCCTTGGTCATGATGTTCTCGCCACGCGCCTCCATGTGGTACTCGAAGATGCGCGTCTCGACGATGGCGTCCACCGGGCACGCTTCCTCGCAGAAGCCGCAATAGATGCACTTGAAGAGGTCGATGTCGTAGCGACTGGTGCGCCTCGTGCCATCCGGTCCCACATCGGACTCGATAGTGATCGCGAGCGCCGGGCAGACGGCTTCGCAGAGCTTGCACGCGATGCACCGCTCCTGACCGTTCGGGTAACGTCGGAGTGCGTGCAGCCCCCGGAATCGCGGCGACTGCGGCGTCTTTTCCTCCGGGTACCGGACCGTGACCTTCTTACTGAACAGATTTCTGAACGTCACACGCAAGCCGCGCATCAGCTCCGTCATCAGAAATGTCTTTATCGGATTGGCCAATGGACTCTCCTATCCTCCCGCGGACCAGGGCCCGACCGAAGCCGCGACCATGACCCCTTCAACCGCGATCCAGACGATCGTTATCGGGATAAAAACCTTCCAGCCGAGCCGCATGATCTGGTCGTACCGGTAACGCGGGAACGTCGCGCGAAACCAGAGAAAGCAGAACATGAAGATCAGCATCTTCAGAAACAGCCAGCCAAAGCTCGGTGCCGCGAGAATCGACCCTTCCATCGACTCGATGCCCGCGAACGGCGACAGCCAGCCACCGAGGAAGAATGTCGCCGTCAGCGCGGTAATCAGGATCATGTTGGCGTATTCGGCGAGGAAGAACAGCGCGAACGTGATGCCGGAATACTCGACATGGAAGCCGGCGACGATCTCCGACTCGCCTTCGGCGACGTCGAACGGTGCGCGATTCGTCTCCGCGACACCGGAAATGAAGTACACGACGAACAGCGGAAACAAGGGCCAGATGAACCAGCTGCCGATGCTGGTGCCGGCCTGCGCCTCGACGATGTCCCCGAGGTTCAGACTGCCGCCTGCCATCAGCACGCCGACCAGTGCGAATCCCATCGCCAGCTCGTAAGCGACGATCTGCGCGGCCGAGCGCATCGCGCCGAGAAACGCGTATTTCGAGTTCGATGCCCAGCCGGCAAGGATCACGCCGTAGACGCCCATCGAAGTGAGCGCGAGGATGTAAAGGAGGCCCGCATTGATATCCGCGATGACGAACTGCGGGTTCATCGGCACGGCCGCCCAGACGGCGAACGCCGGCACGAGCGAAAGGATCGGCGCCAGCAGAAACAGGAAGCGGTTGGCATTCGCCGGGACGACGACTTCCTTGAACGCCATCTTTATCAGGTCGGCGAACGGCTGCAGCAGCCCTTTCCAGCCGACGCGGTTCGGCCCCATCCGCACCTGCATCCAGCCGATGATCTTGCGTTCCCAGTACGTGAAATAGGCAACGCACAGCAACAGCGGAACGATGACGGCGACCACCTTGATCAGCGTCCAGATCAGGAAACGCAGCTCCTCGGGCAACGACAGCCACAGCGGCTCGAACTGTGCCAGCCAGTCGAGCATCAGGCGCTTCTCCTCGGCTGCATTACCGGCAGCTCGCCGGCCCGCTCCCTGGCGACACGCGTTTGCTGCAGCGGCGCCGACCGCCGCACGACCGGATCGGTCTGATAGATCGGCACGTCGAGCTCGTCGAGATCGGCGTCCGCCGGGCTTGCATCGAATTCCGAGGATTCGCCCGGCGCCGATGCGCCTGGCTCCGGCGCGCCCGGCGGCGGCGTCACCGCACCGCCTTCTGCTGTCTCAATGCCGAGTGTCGCCTGCAGCTCTTTGCGGACGTCGGCGCAGGACCGATAGTCGCAATCCGGCACGTCGAGCAGATTGCCGAGCACGCGCAGAATGCGCCACGCCGGCCGGCTGTCACCCGCACAATGCGCCGCGGCTTCGAACGTCTGCCAGCGGCCCTCGGCATTGACGAACGTGCCGTCCGTTTCGGCGAACGTCGCGATCGGCAGCAGAATATCGGCGCACTCGAGCAGATCCTCACTCGCGAACGCCGTGAGAACGACGACCGTATCCGCAGATTTCAGTGCCGCGGCAGCCGTATCGCCGGCGACGAGATCGTCTAGCGGGTCGATGCCGAGGAGCAGATAGGCCCGCCGCGGCGACTCGAGCATCTGCACGGCGTCGAATCCGGTCGATTCGGATGCCCCGCCGCCCGGCTCCCGGTGCGGCAGACAGCCGGCCAGCGCGGCGCCGACAGAATCGCAGCCTTCGGACAGATAACCGAGACGCGCCCCGGTAAATTCCGCGAGCAGCGCGCAGAGCCGACGGATCTCGCTGAAGCGGGGATGCCGCTGGGCGATCTGGCCAATCGCGATCCAGGCGCTCTCCTTGCCGAGCAGGACGTTCGCTGCGGCTTTCTGCGCCTCGGTTGGCTCCATGCCGTCGAGCGCGGCGCCTACATCGTCCGGCAGGCTGCCGTCGCTCGCGCTCGCCGCTGCCAGCACGACGCCGCCCAGGTCCCGAACGAACGTTTCGATGTCGGCTTCGGCGAAAGCCGCAATCGGGAACAGCATCGGATAATCCTGCGGGTTCACGAACCCGACGGCGGCTCCGGCCTGTGTGGCCTTCCGGACACGATGCGCGAGTATCGGCACCTCCATCCGCAGGTTCGAACCAACGAACAGCATGCCTTCGAGCGACTCGACGTCGGCAATGTCGACGCCGAGGGCGGGCCACTCGGGGTCGCCCTCCTGATCGCGGAAATCGACGCGCCGCAGCCGGTGGTCGATGTTGCGCGAGCCTAGCTTGTCGGCGATGCGCCGCAGCAGATGGAGCTCCTCGACTGTCGAGCTCGGGTGCGCCAGTATGCCCAGCAACTCACCCTCGTCCGCGACGGCAGCGCCGATCGAGCCCGCCGCCTGCTCCATCGCCTGCTGCCAGCTCACCTCGCGCCACTCCTGGCCCACCTTGACCATCGGCTGTTCGAGACGATCCTCCGCGTAGATGCCGAAGCAGCTGAAGCGATCGCGGTCGGAAATCCAGGTCTCGTTGATCGACTCGTTCTCGCGCGGGACGACGCGCCTGATCCTGCCGCGCAGCACATGGGCGTCGAGGTTCGATCCGGCGCAGTCGTGCGCGCCGACCAGCGGCCGCTCGCTCATTTCCCAGGCTCGTGCGCTGAACCGGTACGGCTTGTTATTCAACGCGCCGACCGGGCACAGATCGATGATGTTGCCCGAGAGCTCGTGATCGACACTCTTCTCTACGTAAGTGCTGATTTTCATGTTCTCGCCGCGACCGACGGTGCCGAGCTCCTGTATCCCGGCCACCTCCTGGCCGAAACGCACGCAGCGCGTGCACTGGATACAGCGGGTCATGTCGGTCGACACGAGAGGCCCGAGATTCTCGTCCGGCACGACGCGCTTCTTCTCCGTGTACCGCGACACGCCCCGGCCGAAGCCGACCGCAAGATCCTGTAGCTCGCATTCCCCGCCCTGATCGCAGATCGGGCAGTCGAGCGGATGATTGATCAGCAGGAACTCCATCGTCGCCTTCTGCGCCGCAAGCGCCCGCGGCGAGCGGGTGAAGACCTTCATGCCGGGCGCCACCGGCGTCGCGCAGGCCGGCAAAGGCTTCGGCGCCTTCTCGACGTCGACCAGGCACATCCGGCAGTTCGCCGCGACAGAGAGCTTGTGGTGGTAACAGAAACGCGGCACGTAAGCGTCGTGCGCGTCGGTTACCTCGATGATCATCTGCCCCGGCTTCGCCTTGACCGGCTCGCCGTTCACCTCGATCTCGATCAGATTGTCGCTCTTGTCGCTCATCGCAGTCTCAGGCTGCCGCCGGCTCGCTCGCATCGACGATGCTGCGGCCGCCGTGCTCAATCATGTGCTGGAACTCGTGCCGATAGTGCTTCAGGAAACTCTGCACGGGCCACGCGGCCGCATCGCCCAGCGCGCAAATCGTGTGGCCTTCGATCTTGTTCGCGACATCGACCAGCATGTCGAGGTCCTCCGGCCTGCCCTTGCCGTCGATGATTCGGCTCAGCATTCGATAAAGCCAGCCGGTTCCCTCACGGCACGGCGTGCATTGTCCGCAGGACTCGGCCATGTAGAAACGGCTGATGCGCCGCAACATGCGCACCATGCAGGTCGTTTCGTCCATGACGACCATGGCACCGGTGCCGAAGCTCGAGCCGACCGTCTTCAGGCTGTCGAAGTCCATCGTCACGTCCTGCATCAGCTCGGCGGGCACAACGGGCACCGACGAGCCGCCCGGGATGACGGCCTTGAGCTTTCTGCCCTTCCAGACGCCACCCGCGAGCTCGAGCAGGTCGGCGAATGGAATACCGAGTCCAATCTCGTAGTTGCCCGGCTTCTCGACATGGCCCGAAACGGAAAAGATCGCCGTCCCGCCGGACCCCTCAACGCCGAGCGCAGCGAACCAGGCCGCGCCCTTGCTGATGATCGACGGGATCGATGCCAGACTCTGCGTGTTGTTGATCGTCGTCGGCGCACCATAAAGTCCGTGCTGCGCGGGGAAAGGCGGCTTGAACCGCGGCCGCCCCGGTTTGCCTTCGAGCGACTCGAGCAGCCCGGTCTCCTCGCCGCAGATGTAGGCGCCGGCGCCGACGAATGCGTGCAGGTCGAAGTCGACCTTCGAGCCCTTGATCTTCTTGCCGAGCCACCCGGCCTCGTACGCCTCGGCGAGCGCCTGCTCGAACCGCGGTACCGGCTCATCGATGAATTCACCGCGGATGTAGTTGTAGCCCACCGTCGCACCCATCGCGTAACCGGCAATCGCCATGCCTTCGACGAGCGAATGCGGGTTGTAGCGCAGAATGTCCCGGTCGTGGCAGGTGCCGGGCTCGCTTTCGTCGGAGTTGCAAACGATGTACTTCTGGACCGGCGCCTCGCGCGGCATGAAGCTGTGCTTGAGGCCGGTCGGAAACCCGGCCCCGCCGCGCCCCCTGAGCCCCGACGCCTTCACCTCCTCGATGATCGCTTCGCGGTCGAGCTCGCCGTCCAGCACGCGCTGCCACGCCTTGTAGCCGCCCGCCTTCAGATAGCACTCGAGCGTCCATGGCTCGTCGTCCTCGCCGAGCGTCGCGTAACAGACTTGATTCAGCTCCACCGCCATGGTCCTACTCGATGCCGTTCAGAATCTCGTCGACGCGTTCCGTCGTCAGATTCTCGTAATAGACGTGATCGATCATCATCATCGGCGCCCCGCAGCAGGCTGCAAGGCACTCTTCTTCGCGCTTCAGATAGAACTTGCCGTCCGGCGTGCTTTCTCCGGTTCGAATGCCGAGCCGCTCCTCGATGTGCCCGGCGATGTCCTCTCCGCCCCGCAACATGCACGAGATATTCGTGCAGACCGAGATCGAGTGCTTACCGACGGGCTTCGTCTCGAACATCGAGTAAAAGGCCGCGACCTCGTAAACCTGAATGGGCGGCAGGCTGAGGTAGTCGGCGATGTCGTTCATCAGCTCGGGTGTCAGGTAACCCTCGTTTTCGTGCTGGGCTGCGTGCAGCGCGGCGATTACGGCCGAACGCTGCCGCCCCTCGGGAAACCGCGCGACCCAGCGGTCGATTTCCTCGCGCACATGAGCCGAGAGCGCTTGTCCCTTGTCGTCCGTCGTCATCTGTCGATCTCGCCAAAAACGATATCCTGCGTGCCGATCACTGCGACGACATCGGCCAGCATGTGGCCCGCAACCATCTCGTTCATCGACGCGAGATGCGCAAAGCCCGGTGCGCGAATTTTCAGCCGGTAGGGCTTGTTCGCGCCGTCCGACACGATATAGGCGCCGAACTCGCCTTTCGGGTGCTCGACCGCCGCATAGGCTTCGCCTTCCGGCACGCAGTAACCTTCGGTGAAGAGCTTGAAGTGATGAATCAGCGACTCCATGTCGTCTTTCATCTCGACACGCCTGGGCGGCGCGATCTTGCGGTCGTCGACCATTACCGGGCCCGGGTTCTGCCTGAGCCAGTCGACGCACTGTGCGACGATCCGGTTCGACTGACGCATCTCCTCGACCCGAACGAGATAACGATCGTAGCAATCGCCGTTGACACCGACCGGAATGTCGAAGTCGAGCTGGTCGTAAACCTCATAGGACTGCTTCTTGCGAAGGTCCCATTCGACGCCGGACCCGCGCAGCATCGGGCCGGAAAAGCCGAGCTGCAGCGCCCGCTCCGGACTCACGACGCCGATATTTACGGTGCGCTGCTTCCAGATCCGGTTGTCGGTCAGCAACGTCTCGTACTCGTCGATCCTTTCCGGGAACTTCTGCGTGAACGCCTCGATGAAGTCGAGCAGGCTGCCGCTGCGCGCCTCGTTGAGCGCCTGCAGCTCCTTGTCGCTGCGCTTGTCGGCGGCCTGATAGGCGGGCATCGCATCGGGCAGATCGCGATAGACACCGCCCGGCCGGTAGTAGGTCGCATGCATGCGCGTGCCCGACACGGCCTCGTAGCAATCCATCAGGTCTTCGCGTTCCCGGAAGCAGTACAGGAACATCGTCATCGCGCCGATATCGAGGCCGTGCGCGCCCAGCCACATCAGATGATTCAGGATGCGGGTGATCTCGTCGAAAAGCACTCGAATGTACTGCGCGCGAACCGGCGGCTCGATACCCAGCAGCTTCTCGATCGCGAGCACGTAACCGTGCTCGTTGCACATCATCGAGACGTAATCGAGGCGATCCATGTAGCCGATCGACTGACTGAACGGCTTGTTTTCCGCGAGCTTCTCTGTCCCGCGATGCAGCAATCCGACGTGCGGGTCGGCGCGCTGAATGACCTCGCCGTCCATCTCGAGAACGAGCCGCAGCACACCGTGGGCCGCCGGGTGCTGCGGGCCGAAATTCAGCGTAAAGCTCTGAATCTCAGGCATCGCCACCCTCGTTCAACTCACCGTCGTACCGCGCATCGTCCCGAATGACTTTCGGCACCAGCGTTCTCGGCTCAATGGATACGGGCTCGTAGACGACCCGCCCCTTTTCCGGGTCGTAGCGCATCTCGACGTTGCCGCTCAGCGGAAAGTCCTTGCGGAACGGATGGCCGATGAAACCGTAGTCGGTGAGCAGCCGGCGGAGGTCCGGGTGGCCGCGAAACAGCACGCCGAACAGATCGAACGCCTCGCGCTCGTACCAGTCCGCGGCATTCCAGACACCGACGACCGACGGCAGTATCGGGCGCTCGTTGTCTGCGCAAAAGGCCTTGAGCCGCAGCCGGGCGTTGTGCTCTACCGACAGCAGCTGATAAACCACGGCAAAGCGTCCCGGCGGATCGTATTCGACGCCGTCGGCGCGCGGGAGTCTCGCGATAGCTGCCGTGTCTGTCGTATCACGCGCAACGCCGCGGCTGAACCCCGAGCCCGATGCTTCCATCGACTCCCACTCGTCGCGCCCGTAAGCGAGGTAGTCGACCGCGCAGAGATCCATCAACTGCTCGAACTTGAGCGCATCGTCGTCGCGCACGGACGTGCAGACCTCGAGCAACGCATCCGGTGCAACCTCGAAGCCGAGCTGGCCCGCCTGCAGCGGGAGCCGCTTCACGTGCTCACCGCAAAGCTGCTCTATCCTTTCGGCCAGGCGAGAATATTTCGAAGAAAGTTCCGTTCTCTGCATGCGGTCGCAACCCGCTCTCGGCCGCCCTTCGGGCGGCCAGTCCCATACCCCTGTTGACTCAGCGCGCTATCGTCTGAGTACGCCTGATCTTCTGCTGTAGCTGAATGATTCCGAACAGCAGGGCCTCCGCTGTCGGCGGACAACCGGGAACGTAGACGTCCACCGGCACGATCCGGTCGCACCCGCGCACGACCGAATACGAATAGTGATAGTAGCCGCCGCCGTTGGCACACGAGCCCATCGAGATTACCCAGCGCGGCTCCGGCATCTGGTCGTAAACCTTGCGGAGCGCCGGCGCCATCTTGTTGACCAGCGTGCCGGCCACGATCATGACGTCGGACTGGCGCGGGCTCGGCCGAAAAATGATGCCGAATCTATCGAGGTCGTATCGCGACGCACCGGCATGCATCATCTCGACGGCGCAGCATGCGAGCCCGAACGTTACCGGCCACATCGAGCCGGTCCGTGCCCAGTTCACCAGCTTGTCGAGCTGGGTCACGGCAAAGCCGCGATCCATGACCTCCGGGACACTGAACGGCGCTTCGGCCTGCTCTAATCCCACTCGAGTGCTCCCTTTCGCCATTCGTAGACGAAACCGACCACGAGAATCGCCAGAAAAATGCCCATTGCGATCAATCCGAACGTCCCGATACTGTCGAGCGAGACGGCCCAGGGAAACAGAAACGCGATTTCGAGATCGAAGATGATGAACAGAATGGCGACGAGGTAATACCGAACATCGAAGCGGATGCGGGAATCCTCAAAGGCCTCGAAGCCGCACTCGTAGGGCGATAGCTTGTCGCCGTCTTTCCTGCCTTTGCCGAACAGAAAACCGACGGCCAGCAATACCAGACCAAAGAGTAAGGAAACGAGCAGAAAGATCAGAACTGGCGCGTAGTTCGCTAGCATTTGACACCGGCACGGGCGGTCGGCGCGCATTGTAGCAGCCCCAGTGCGCCCGAGTCTCAACTACTTTGGTTGGTGCCGACGGCCGGACTCGAACCGGCACGGCTCGCGCCACTGCCCCCTCAAGACAGCGTGTCTACCAGTTCCACCACGTCGGCAATCAATTCTGTTCCGTTTCCGGTTCCGGCAGGTCGGCGACCGGATCAGCGACCGGATCAGCGACCGGAGCCGCCACCGGATCGTCGCTCGGGATCTCCGGCAAATCCTGGCTGTCCGCGGGCGTAACGACCGGCGTATCGATAACGCTGCCAGCCCCGCTGCCGGTCTCGGGCGCGCCGCCGTCCAGCACCGAGCCCTCGAGCAGCGACTCCGCCGTCGGCGCCTGCGTCGCGAAATACGCGAGCGCGAGACTCGTCCCGAAAAACACCGTCGCGAGCACAGCGGTGCTGCGCGAAAAAAAACTCGACGTGCCGCGCGAGCCGAATACCGTTCCCGACGCACCGGCGCCGAAGCCCGTGCCCGCGTCGGCGCCTTTGCCGCGCTGCAGGAGTACCAGCACGATCAGCAACGACGCCACAATAAGATGCGCCAGCAGAACCAGCGTTTGTGCCATTGAGTTCGCTACCCGGCGGCTTCGAAAATTCTGAGGAAGTCATCGGCGTCGAGCGATGCGCCGCCGACCAGACCGCCGTCGATGTCGGGCTGCGACAGCAGATCGGCCGCGTTGGACCCTTTCATGCTGCCGCCGTAGAGGATCCTCAACCCGGCCGCGATTGTAGCATCCCGGCCCGCGATCAGCGCCCTGATGACCGCATGCACCTCCTGTGCCTGATCCGGCGTCGCGGTCCGTCCGGTGCCGATCGCCCAGATCGGCTCATAGGCCACGACGGCACTGGCGAATACGTCGGCGCCCAGCGAGTCGACGACGGCGTTCACCTGCCGGCCGACGACGGCAGCCGTCGCGTCCGCCTCCCGCTCCTCGAGCGATTCGCCGCAACACAGCACCGGCGTTAGCCCGGCCGCCTGCGCCGCCGCGAACTTCGCCGTGACGATCTGATCCGTCTCGCCATACAACGTCCGGCGCTCCGAGTGGCCGACGATCGCATAGCGGCAGCCGATCTCCGCCAGCATGCTGCCACTTACCTCGCCGGTAAACGCGCCGGGACCCTGCTCGGGGCAGACGTCCTGCGCGCCGAGAGCGATTACGGAGTCCCCGAGCCACTGCCGGGCCCTGTCGAGGTAAACGTACGGCGGGCAGATCAGCATGTCGGCGCCGCCGCCCGGACGGACACCGGTCACCAGGCCCTCGACGAGCTTGCTGCTCTCTTCGAGTGCGCCGTTCATCTTCCAGTTACCTGCAATGAGAGGCCGGCGTGCGTTCGATGCCATCTGTCGTCCTCGACCGGGAATGCGGGAAATCAGCGGGCGTGGAGCTTAACCCGGAAATCTCACCGATTGCACGGGCAATCGCCTGCCGCGATGGCAGACCTGCAGTCGATCGGAGCGCTCAGCTGACCGCCGAGCGAACCACGTCGGCCAGGCTGGCCGCGAGTCGGTCGACTTCGCCGCGATCCTCGCCTTCGACCATGACCCGAACGACAGGCTCGGTTCCCGACGCCCTGAGCACGACTCGTCCCCTGCCCGCGAGCGTTGCCTCGGCGTCCGCGACGGCGGCGCCGATCGTATCGTCGCCGCTGATATCGCGTCGCGACGGCATACGTACGTTGATCATCGTCTGCGGATATTCGGGCATGCCGGCTGCCAGGGCGCTCAGCGGCTTGCCGGTGCGGCACATGACGCCGAGAACCTGAAGCGCCGTGATAAGGCCGTCACCGGTCGTGGTCCGGTCGAGGCACAGCACGTGCCCGGACGTTTCCCCCCCGATGGTCCCGCCGTGCTCCCGCAGCATTGCAAGAACGTTGCGATCGCCGACCTTGGCGCGCAGAAACCCGATGCCGAGCTGACCCAGCGAAACTTCGAGGCCGAGATTACTCATCACCGTACCGACGACCGGACCGCTAAGCCCACCTGACTCGCGCCGATCGCGAGCCAGGATATAGATCAGGCGATCACCGTCCACCATGTCGCCGCGCTCATCGACCATCAACACCCGGTCGCCGTCGCCATCGAGCGCAATGCCCACGTTCGCGCGGACGCCGGTCACTGTCAGCCGCAGCAGGTCCGGACGCGTCGAGCCGCAGCCGTCGTTGATGTTCCGGCCGTTCGGCGAGCAACCGACCGGCACGACGTCGGCGCCGAGCTCGGAGATTACCCGTGGCGCGACCTTGTATGCCGCCCCGTGAGACGCGTCGACGACGATCTTCAGGTCATCCAGCCTGACACCCTTGTCTAGCGTGCTGCGGCAGAACTGCATGTAGTCCCGCCGCGCCGACTGATAGGTCGTCGCCTGCCCGAGGGAACCCGAGTCGTGTGTCACGGGTCCCTGCTCGATCGCCGTCTCGATGGCCGCCTCGAGTTCATCGGACAGCTTCTGGCCCTGAGAATCGAAGAACTTGATGCCGTTGTCGTAGTACGGATTGTGCGAGGCGCTGATGACGATCCCGAAGTCGGCCCCGGTCAGCGTCGTCAGATAGGCGATGGCCGGTGTGGGCAGCGGCCCGGTCAGCAGCACGTCGACGCCGGATGCCACGAAGCCCGCTTCGAGCGCCGACTCGAACATATATCCGGAGACCCGGGTGTCCTTGCCGATCAGTACCTTGCCGCCGTCGGGGGCGATCGCCTTCGCCGCTGCGCTCGCCAGGCTCAGGGCGAAATCGACGGTCATTGGCGGATCGCCGACGCGACCGCGAATTCCGTCCGTTCCGAAGTATCGTCCCGCCAAGACCCCGGTCCCGGAATGCAGTGGCCGTCGTTGTCTAGTGCTGGCCGGCCGGACCGCCCAGCGGCGCGGCACTGCCGTCGTCGTCGACGACGGTCCCGGTCGGCTCGCCCGGCTCCGGGGGCTCGTCCCAGTCCGCCGGCGGCCGCGGGTCGCGACCATTCATGATGTCCTGAATCTGGTCCTCGTCGATCGTCTCGTATTTGATCAGCGCTTCCGCCATCACGTGCAGCTTGGTTTCGTTCTCCTGGAGAATGCGCTTCGCATCGGTGTAGCACACATCGATGAGCTCACGAACCTCCTCGTCGATCGCATGCGCCGTCACGTCCGACACCTGCTTGTGCCGGGTCACGCTGCGCCCGAGGAAAATCTCGCCGTCGTCCTCCGAGTAGGAGAGCGGACCGAGGCGATCGGACAGGCCCCACTTCGTCACCATGTTCCGCGCGATCTCGGTGGCGCGCTCGATATCGTTCGACGCGCCGGTCGTCACGTACTCGGGACCGAAGATCAGCTCTTCGGCCAGCCGCCCGCCATAGAGGCTCTTCATCTGGCTCATCAGACGCTGCTTCGAGTAGCTGTAACGATCCTCCTCCGGCAGGAACATGGTCACGCCCAGCGCCCGCCCGCGGGGAATGATCGTGACCTTGTAGACCGGGTCGTGCTCCGGCACCGACAAGCCGACGATCGCGTGGCCTGACTCGTGGTATGCCGTCAGCTTCTTGTCTTCCTCGCTCATGACCATCGAGCGCCGCTCGGCGCCCATCATGATCTTGTCCTTGGCCTTGTCGAACTCCTCCATTGTCACGGTGCGCTTGTTAGCCCTTGCAGACATCAGCGCCGCCTCATTGACGAGGTTGGCGAGATCGGCGCCGGAAAACCCGGGCGTGCCGCGCGCGATGATCGCCGGATTGACGTCGCCGTCCACCGGAACCTTGCGCATGTGAACCTTCAGGATCTGCTCGCGGCCGCGGACATCGGGCAGCGGCACGACCACCTGGCGGTCGAAGCGGCCCGGCCGGAGCAGCGCCGGGTCGAGAACATCCGGGCGATTGGTCGCCGCGATGACGATGACGCCCTCATTACCCTCGAAGCCGTCCATTTCGACGAGCAGCTGATTCAGCGTCTGCTCGCGCTCGTCGTGACCGCCGCCGAGACCGGCGCCACGATGGCGACCGACGGCATCGATCTCGTCGATGAAAATAATGCAAGGCGCGTGCTTCTTCGCCTGGTCGAACATGTCGCGAACGCGCGAGGCGCCGACACCTACGAACATCTCGACGAAATCCGATCCGGAAATCGTGAAAAACGGCACTTTGGCCTCACCGGCGATCGCGCGGGCGAGCAGTGTCTTGCCGGTGCCGGGCGAACCGACCATCAAGACCCCTTTCGGAATCTTGCCGCCGAGCCGCTGGAACTTGCTTGGATCTTTCAGGAAGTCGACGATTTCGACGACTTCCTCTTTCGCTTCCTCCACGCCCGCCACGTCAGCGAACGTGACGTGAACCTGGTCCTCACCGAGCAGCCGGGCCCGGCTCTTGCCGAAGGACATTGCACCGCGTCCGCCGCCGCCGCCCTGCATCTGGCGCATAAAGTAGACCCAGACTGCGATCAGCAGCAGGATCGGGAAAGACGACAGGAACAGCTGCATGAGTATCGATTGCCGCTCCGGCAGGGCGGCCTCGATATCCACGTTATTCTCACGCAGCGTCGTGATCAGCGGCGTGTTTTCGGTCTCCGGGTTGACGACCCGATACTGCTGCTCGTCGTCGCCGACCACGCGCAGCTCGCCGCCATCGAATACGACCTCACGGACGTTGCCGGTGCGGACCGAATCGAGGAATTCCGAGTAGCTACGGTAATCGACCCGCTGGGTGCCGCCGCCGAAGTTCTGAAATACGGACAGCAGAACGACCGCAATAACCACCCACAAAATGACGTTCTTGGCTAAATCGTTCAATGCGCTACCCTGCGTCCAACCGTAACTCCGTCAGATCCTTCGACACTACACGATCCCGTATTGCCTGGCCAGCAAATACGTCTCCCGGCTCCGGGCCCGCGAAGCGCGGGGTTTGATCAGCCTGACGCTCCCGAAACGGCGTCGCGTGTCGGCGACAAATTCCGTGAACCCCTCGCCCTGAAACAGCTTGACGAGGAAATCGCCGCCGGGCGGCAATACCTCGGACGCGAAGTCGAGGGCGTACTCCGCGAGCAGCATGCTGCGTGGCTGATCGATCGCGGCGTTACCGCTGATGTTGGGGGCCATATCGGACATTACAAGGCCCGGAGAGAGCCCCTCGAGCGCCGACCGCAGAGCAGCCAGCGCCTCGTCGGTCGTGAAGTCTGCCTCGATAAAGTGAACGTCGGCCAGAGGCGGCATGCCGAGCAGATCGATCGCGACGACCTTGCCGGCGTCACCGACCCGCCGCGCGGCATACTGGCTCCAGCCGCCGGGCGCCGCACCGAGATCGACACAGACCATGCCCCGTCGGATCAGACGCTCACGGCGATCGATTTCTTCGAGTTTGAATACGGCGCGCGACCGCCAGCCTTCACGGACGGCACGATCAACGTACGGATCGGACTCCTGGCGTCGTCGCCAGCGATGGCTCGAGCCTCGGGAAGGCATGGCCTAGACGTACTCGACGTCGACTATCTCATAACTGCGCTTGCCACCGGGCGTATCGACGTCGACGATATCCCCCGCTTCCTTCGCGATCAGCGCCCGGGCGATCGGCGAACTGACCGACAGCAATCCGGCCTTGATGTCGGCTTCGTCCTCGCCAACGATCTGATACCGGACCTCGTTGTCCTCATCGACGTCTGCGAGCACGACCGTAGCACCGAACACGACCCGCCCCGACTGCGGCAACTGAGTCACGTCGATGACCTGGGAGTGAGATAGTTTGGCCTCGATGTCGCGGATTCGCGCTTCCATCAGGCCCTGCTGCTCCTTCGCTGCGTGATACTCGGCGTTCTCTTTCAGGTCGCCGTGCGCACGCGCGGTTGCAATCGCCTCCACGACTCGCGGCCTTTCGACCGTCTTCAGCTGCTTCAGCTCCTCGCGGAGCATCTGCTCGCCGCGGGCGGTCAGCGGCACCTTATTCATCGATCGCATTCATCGAAGAGGCCCGTCCTCATGTTCCGTGCCCGCTTAGCTTGCGGGTTCCGCGTGCAGGTCGGTCAGACGATTGATGTCCGGATCGTCCAGGTGGTCGAGCGCATCGCAGGTCGAGCGCGCGGCCGCGAGCGTCGTGTAGTACGTGACCTTGTTGCGCACGGCCTCTGCGCGAATCGATCGCGACTCCTGGATGGCGCGCTTTCCTTCGGTCGTATTCACGATGAGGCTCACCTCGTGGTTCTTGATCATATCAACGATGTGCGGACGACCCTCCCGCACCTTGTTGACGCGGCCGCAGGCGACCCCGCCTTTGGCCAGCGCCTCGGCAGTTCCGCCCGTTGCGACGATCGAGAAGCCGCGCTCGGTCAGCGCCTTCGCGAGCAGCACGGCATCGGGTTTGTCGCGGTCGCGGACGCTGATGAACGCGACCCCGCGTCTCGGCAAATCGACTCCGGAGGCAAGCTGCGCCTTGGCATATGCCTCGCCAAACGTGCGGCCCGTGCCCATGACCTCCCCGGTCGACTTCATTTCAGGCCCCAGGATCGGGTCGGCCTCCGGAAACTTCACGAATGGAAACACGGACTCCTTGACGGAATAGTACGGGCGGCGACCGGGCTCGACCACACTCTGATCGGCCAGACTGATTCCGGCCATCGCCTTCGCGCCGATTTTCGCCAGCGGCTGACCGATCGCTTTCGACACGAACGGCGCCGTCCGCGACGCACGGGGGTTCACCTCCAGCACGTACACGATGCCGTTCTGGATCGCGAACTGCGTATTCATCAGACCCACGACGCCGAGCCCTTTCGCCAGCTTTCGGACCTGGTCGCGAAGGTCTTCCTGGAGTTTCTCGCCGAGGCTGAAAGGCGGCAGCGAACAGCCGGAATCGCCCGAATGCACGCCGGCCTGCTCCACGTGCTCCATGATGCCGCCGATCACCACCTGCTCGCCGTCGGCGACCGCGTCCACATCGACTTCGACTGCCTGGTCGAGAAAACGGTCGAGCAGGATCGGGCTCTCATTCGAAACGCTCACGGCCGTGCTGACGTAGTCAAGCAGCTCCTCGTCGCTGTAGACGATCTCCATCGCCCGGCCGCCCAGCACGTAGGACGGACGAACGACCAGCGGATAGCCGACTTCATTGGCGAGCTCGAGCGCTTCTTCCTCCGTTCGCGCGGTCGCATTCGGCGGCTGCTTCAGCTCGAGCTTGTCGACGAGCTTCTGGAAGCGCTCACGGTCCTCGGCGAGATCGATCGAATCGGGCGAGGTGCCGATGATCGGCACGCCCGCCGCCTCCAGATCCCTGGCCAGCTTCAATGGAGTCTGGCCGCCGTAGTGAACGATGACGCCTTCCGGCTTCTCCTTGCGGACGATCTCGAGCACGTCCTCCAGCGTCAGCGGCTCGAAATAGAGCCGGTCCGAAGTGTCGTAATCGGTCGATACGGTCTCCGGATTGCAGTTGATCATGATCGTCTCGAATCCCTCTTCGCGTAGCGCGAATGAGGCATGCACGCAGCAATAGTCGAACTCGATTCCCTGACCGATACGATTCGGGCCGCCACCCAGGATCACGATCTTGCGCTTCTCCGTAGGCAGCGCTTCGCACTCATCTTCGTAAGTCGAATACATATAGGCGGTCGAGCTCGAGAACTCGGCGGCGCAGCTATCGACGCGCTTATACACAGGGTGTATGTCGGCCTTTTCGCGCGCCGCCCGCACGTCGCTTTCCCGCCGATCGAGCAACCGTGCAATACGGCTGTCACTGAAGCCGGCACGTTTCAGCCGCCGCAGATATCCGGGCTTCAGAGCCTTCGCGCCCTGCGCGACGATCTCTTTTTCCATCTCCACCAACCGGCGGACCTGGTCGAGGAACCACGGATCGATCTTCGTCAGCTTGAACGCCTCTTCGAGCGACATACCGAGCCGGAACGCGTCGGCGAGGTACAGCAATCGTCCGCTGCCTGCCATGCTGAGCTCGTTGTGCAGCATGCCGCGGTCGTCGTCGCCGTCGGCCTTGTAAATCGGCGTCAGTCCGTCGATCCCGGTCTCGAGCCCGCGCAACGCCTTCTGGAGCGATTCCTGGAACGTGCGGCCAATGGCCATCACTTCACCGACCGACTTCATCTGAGTCGTCAGACGGTCGGCGGCACCGGGAAACTTCTCGAACGTGAATCGCGGCACCTTGGTGACGACGTAGTCGATCGTCGGCTCGAAGGACGCCGGCGTCTTGCCGTCGGTAATTTCGTTCTTCAGCTCATCGAGCGTGTAGCCGACGGCGAGCTTCGCAGCCACTTTCGCGATCGGGAAACCCGTCGCTTTCGAGGCCAGCGCCGAGGAGCGCGAGACCCGCGGATTCATCTCGATGATGATGAGCCGGCCGTCGTCCGGATTGACCGCGAACTGAACGTTCGAGCCGCCGGTCTCGACGCCGATCTTGCGCAGCACGGCGATCGAGGCGTCGCGCATCAGCTGGTATTCCTTGTCGGTCAGCGTCTGTGCCGGCGCGACGGTAATCGAGTCGCCCGTGTGAACTCCCATCGGGTCCAGGTTCTCGATCGAGCAGATGATGATGCAGTTGTCGTTGCGGTCCCGAACGACCTCCATCTCGTACTCTTTCCAGCCGAGCACGCTTTCCTCGAGCAGCACTTCGGTCGTGGGTGACTGGTCCAGCCCGTTGCTGACGATCGCCTCGAATTCGTCCCGGTTGTAGGCGATACCGCCGCCGCTGCCGCCGAGCGTGAACGACGGGCGCACGATCGTCGGAAAGCCGATCGCTTCCTGCGCGGCCCACGCGTCCTCCATCGAGTGCGCGATCCTCGCCTTCGGCACCTCGAGACCGATTTCCTTCATCGCTACCCGGAAGCGCTCGCGATCCTCAGCCATGTCGATTGCATCGCGCGACGCCGCAATCAATTCGACGTCGAACTTTTCGAGCACGCCCTCGCGCACGAGGTCGAGCGCGCAGTTCAGCGCCGTTTGCCCACCCATCGTCGGCAGCAGCGCGCTCGGCCGTTCCTTTTCGATGACCCGCGCGACCGCCTGCCAGCGAATCGGTTCGATATAGATGGCATCGGCGCTCGCGGGGTCCGTCATGATCGTCGCCGGATTCGAATTGACCAGGATGACGCGATAGCCCTCCTCACGGAGCGCCTTGCACGCCTGCGTGCCCGAGTAATCGAACTCGCAGGCCTGCCCGATGACGATCGGACCGGCACCGATGATCAGAATGCTGTCGAGGTCGTCGCGGCGCGGCATCTCAGGTCAATTCTTTAAATATCATTTATATTACTGATATATATCAGGTTCTGAATTCGAGCATCGCTTTCGTGAAGCGGTCGAACAGCGGGCCGATGTCGTGCGGCCCGGGGCTCGCCTCCGGATGTCCCTGAAACGAGAAGGCCGGGCGGTCGAGGCGCTCGACGCCCTGGAGCGTGCCGTCGAACAGCGACCGGTGCGTTGCCCTGAGTGTCTCCGGCAGGCTGTCCTCGGCAACGGCGAAACCGTGATTCTGGCTCGTAATGAATACGCGGCCGGTGTCGATGTCGAGCACCGGGTGGTTAGCGCCGTGATGTCCGAACTTCATCTTCTCGGTTCGTGCACCGGACGCGAGCGCCAGCAACTGATGCCCGAGGCAGATCCCGAAGATCGGCATGCCGGTATCGAGCAGCGTCCTGATCGTATCGATCGCGTAGCTGCAGGGCTCCGGGTCGCCCGGGCCGTTCGACAGAAATACACCATCCGGCATCAGCGACATGATCTCCTCTGCCGTCGTCGTTGCCGGCACGACGGTCAGCCTGGAATTGCGGTCCGTGATCAGCCGCAGGATGTTGCGCTTGACGCCGAAGTCCATCGCAACGACGTGCAACTGATTGGAGCGCCGCTTGCCGGGCTCCGGACGGTCGGGCCAGTGGCTCCCCTGCTTCCACTGATACGACTGGTTCGTCGTGACGAGCTTGGCGAGATCCATGCCCTTGAGGCCCGGAAACTTGCGCGCCGCGGTCAGCGCTTCTGCCGGATCAACGTCTTCGCCGCAAATGATGCAGCCGGCCTGCGCGCCCTTGTCCCGAATGATCCGCGTCAACCGACGCGTATCGAGGTCGGCGACCGCCACCGTATTGCTCCGCTTCAGCATCTCCGGCAGCGACAGCTCGGCGCGCCAGTTGCTCGCCACGGACGACAGATCCCGGATGATCAGGCCCGCAGCGTATACCTTGTCGGACTCGAAGTCGTCGGAGTTCGTCCCGACGTTACCGATATGGGGGTAGGTCAGCGTCACGATCTGCCGGAAATAGGAAGGATCCGTCAGGATCTCCTGATAGCCGGTCATCGCGGTGTTGAAAACGACTTCGCCCAGAGTGCGGCCCGGTGCTCCGATTGAGCGGCAACGGAACACCGTTCCGTCTTCTAGCACCAGTATTGCCGGCTCCGTCAAGCTGAGCTCCTGAACCTGCGCCTTGCATAAACGAAGCGGGACGACCGCAAGGCGCGCAGTCCGTCCCGCCGAGCATTCTTAATTCGGAGGCTCAGGCGGCAATTCTATCGCGAGCGAGCGGGCCGGCGTCAATCAACTTCCGCTCCGGCGGCAGGTCGCTGGCGCGGCCGCAAATCAGTCCTGGCCGGCGATCTCCAGAACGTGCGACATCGAATAAAGCCCCGGTGCCCGGGCTGCGATCCAGCTGGCCGCCCGGAGAGCGCCCTTTGCGAAGGTCGCCCGGTCTATCGCCTCGTGCTGGAAGGTGAGCCGTTCTTCCGGCGAGATGAATCTGACGGCATGCTCACCAACGATGTTGCCGCCCCGGACCACCGCGAACCCGATGGTCCCGGGTACGCGCGGTCCGGTCTGCCCGTCGCGCCCGCGAACGGCCAACTCGTCGAGCGTCAGGCCCCTCTCCGCCGCGATTCGTTCGCCGATCGCGAGCGCCGTCCCGGAAGGTGCGTCGACCTTCTGCCGATGGTGCGCTTCTATGATCTCGACGTCGTAGTCCTCGCCGAGCGCAGCGGCAGCGCGCGCAACGAATTCCATGAACACGTTGACGCCCACGCTCATGTTGCGGGCATAGACGATCGGGATCTCGCGGGCGGCAGCCTCGAGCAGACTCATATGGGTATCGGTCAGGCCGGTGGTTCCGATCACCATCGGGCACCCGTTGGTGCGGCACGCGTCGACGTTGGCTTCGAGTGCGGCCGGCAGCGTGAAATCGATCGCCACCTGGGCCCTGTCGAGCCCGAGCATGTAGTCGTCGGTCAGCGGCACACCCAGCGCACCGAGTCCGGCGCTCTCTCCGGCATCGCTTCCGAGGTCGGGATCGGATGGGATCGTCACGGCACCAACGAGCTTGAGGTCCGCCGCCTCGTGCATCGCACGGATGATGGCCTGCCCCATCCGGCCTTTCGCACCCAGGACGGAAGCTCTGATCACCGTCAGGCGCCCATGCGCTCGAAGAACTCGCGCACACCGGCGAACCAGGAGCGTGCGCGCGGGCTGTGGCGCTCACCGTTGGCGGCGATCGAGTCGTCGAACGTTCGCAGAGTGTCTTTCTGCTGCTCGGTCAGCCGAACGGGAGTTTCCACCTGAACCTTGCAGTACAGCTCGCCGACACCGCCGCCGCGGACCGATCTCACGCCCTTGCCCCGCAAGCGAAACACCTTGCCTGACTGCGTCTCGGCCGGCACTTTCAGAACGACCTGGCCGTCGAGCGTGGGGACCTCGACGCTGCCCCCGAGGACGGCCGTGGCAAAGCTGATCGGCACATCGCAGCTCAGGTGCTCGCCGTCGCGCGCGAAGATCTTGTGCTCGCGAACGAAAATATCGACGTACAGATCGCCGGGGGGGCCGCCGTTACGGCCCGGCTCGCCTTCCCTGGACAAACGGATCCGATCCCCGGTATCGACCCCGGCCGGTACCTTGACGGCCAGCGTACGCACCTTGCGGATGCGGCCGTTGCCACCGCAACTTTTGCAGGGGGATTCGATGACCTTGCCGGATCCCTGGCAGGTACGACAGGGTTGCTGTATCGAGAAGAAACCCTGCTGCATCCGCACCTGGCCGCTGCCCTGGCAGGTGCCGCACGTCTTCTTCTCCGTGCCGGGTTCCGCGCCCTCACCGCCGCAATGCTCGCACTGCACGTGGCCCGGAATGTCGATGTTGATCGTGTCGCCGTTGACGGCCTGCTCGAGCGACAGCTCCAGCTCGTAGCGTAGATCGGCGCCGCGAAATACCTGGCTGCGACCGCCCCGTCGGCCACCGAAGATATCGCCGAACACGTCGCCGAAAATATCGCCGAAAGCATCGCCCCCGGAGAATCCGCCGGCGCCACCGGCGGCGCCCGCCTCGACGCCTGCATGGCCGAATCTGTCATACGCGGCGCGCTTGTCGCCGTCGCTCAACACCTCGTATGCGGTCTTCGCTTCCTTGAACTTCGCTTCGGTCTCAGGGTCGCCACTGTTCCGGTCAGGATGGTATTTCATCGCAAGCCGCCGGTAGGCCTTCTTGATGTCGGCCTCCGATGCGTCGCGCTCGACACCGAGCACTTCGTAGTAATCAGCTTGTGACATTCAGTTTCCTGCCCCGGTCGAAAGCACGGGGAACGCGCTTGTCGCTCGCGTTCCCCGGGCCCGCCACTTCCCTGTATACCGCAGACCGCTCAGGCCTGCTTCTGGTCGTCGTCCTTGACCTCTTCGAACTCGGCATCGACGACATTGTCGTCACCGCCGCCCGCCGAACCGTCGTCGCCCGCCGCCGCATCGGCGGCCTCACCGGCCTGCTGCGCAGCGTAGAGTTGCTCCGCCATGCCGGCTGACGCTTCGCTGAGCGCTTTGAGCTTCGACTCGATCTGTTCCTTGCTGTCGCTCTTAATCGCAGTCTTCAACTCGCCGAGCGCTGCCTCGATCTTGGCGCGGTCCTCACCGGACACCTTGTCGCCGAGCTCGTTCAACGACTTCTCGGTCGCATGGACCAGCCCGTCTGCCTGGTTTCGCGTCTCTGCGAGCTCGCGGAATCTCGCATCCTCGGCGGCATTGGCCTCGGCATCCTGCACCATCCGATCGATCTCGTCGTCACTGAGGCCTGACGACGCCTTGATGACGATCTTCTGCTCCTTACCGGTGGCCTTGTCCTTCGCCGAAACGTTCAGGATACCGTTCGCGTCGATGTCGAAGCTGACCTCGACCTGCGGCAAACCGCGCGGAGCCGGCGGGATATCCGACAGGTCGAAGCGGCCAAGCGACTTGTTGTCGCCCGCGCGCCCGCGCTCGCCCTGCAGCACGTGAATCGTCACGGCCGTCTGATTGTCCTCGGCAGTGGAGAACGTCTGCTGGGCCTTCGTCGGGATCGTCGTGTTCTTGTCGATCAGCTTCGTCATGACGCCGCCCAGCGTCTCGATACCGAGCGAGAGCGGTGTGACGTCGAGCAACAGGACATCCTTGACCTCGCCGGCCAGCACACCGGCCTGAATCGCGGCGCCAACCGCAACGGCCTCGTCCGGATTGACGTCGCGGCGGGGCTCCTTGCCGAAGAGATCCTTCACGCGCTCCTGCACCTTCGGCATGCGCGTCTGTCCGCCGACGAGGATGACGTCGTCGACTTCACTGACACCAAGGCCCGCATCTTCGAGAGCCGCACGGCACGGCGTCAGCGTCCGCTCGACGAGGTCCTCGACCAGCGACTCGAACTTCGCCCGCGTCAGATTCAGGGTCAAATGCTTCGGACCGCTTGCATCCGCCGTGATGTACGGCAGATTGATCTCGGTCTGCTGGCGGCTCGAGAGCTCGATCTTGGCCTTCTCCGCCGCCTCCTTGAGGCGCTGCATGGCGAGCGGGTCCTTGCGAATGTCGATACCGCTGTCGCTTTCGAACTCCTTCGCGAGATAGTCGATGATTCGTTTGTCGAAGTCCTCGCCGCCCAGGAAGGTATCGCCGTTGGTCGCGAGCACCTCGAATGTGTGCTCGCCCTCGACTTCGGCGATCTCGATGATCGAGATGTCGAACGTGCCGCCGCCCAGGTCGTAGACGGCCACTTTGCGCTCGCCGCGCTTCTTGTCGAGTCCGTACGCGAGCGCCGCAGCTGTCGGCTCGTTGATGATCCGTTTCACTTCGAGGCCTGCGATCCGACCGGCGTCTTTCGTCGCCTGGCGCTGCGAGTCGTTGAAGTACGCAGGTACAGTGATCACGGCTTCGGTCACCGGCTCGCCAAGATAATCCTCGGCGGTCAGCTTCATCTTCGAGAGGATTCGTGCCGAGACTTCCGGCGGCGCCATCTTCTTGCCATTGACCTCGACCCAGGCATCGCCGTTGTCGGCCTCGGCAATCGTGTAGGGCACCATGTCGACGTCCTTCTGAACGACAGGATCATCGAAGCGGCGGCCGATCAGGCGCTTGATCGCAAACAAGGTGTTGGTGGGATTCGTTACGGCCTGCCGCTTGGCGGTCTGGCCGACCAGGACTTCACCGTCTTTGGTCATCGCAACGATCGACGGCGTCGTGCGATCCCCTTCACTGTTCTCGATGACCTTCGGTTCTCCGCCGTCCATGACGGCTACGCACGAATTCGTCGTGCCCAGATCGATACCAATTACTCGTCCCATTTTGTCAACTCTCCAGGAGCCGGTGATTCGTTACTGTTTATCGAGATGGGGGGGCCGATGTGCATTTCAAGAGCCGCCGGCCGGTCGCCGTTGGCCCGGCCCTGTGCCTCCGGTCGTTTCTCCGGTCGCCGTGTCCCCGGTCGTCGTGTTCCCGGCCGACCGCTGCGGTCCACGGCCCGTCGCCGGTCCGGCCCACAATCCGGCTCACGACTCGCCGTCCGTCGGCGCCGCGACGATCACCCGCGCCGGCCGAACCACCCGCTCGTTCAATTCGTAACCCTTCTGAACCACGAGCATGACGCTGCCGGGCTCGACATCGGCCGAGGGCAGCATGCTCATGGCCTCGTGGCGATCCGGATCGAAAGGCTCTCCGGCCGGGTCGATCTCGCGTATGCCGGCCGTCTCGAGCGCCTGATCGAGCAAACGCAGCGTCGCCTGCGTGCCTTCGAGCAGCGTCGCGACATCGAGCGCGGCCGGATCGGCCTCGGCGGCGGCCTTGAGCCCGGCCTCGATACTGTCGCGAACCGGGAAGAGGCTCTCGGCGAGCTTCTCTGCGCCGAATCGCCGCGCGTTTTCTACCTCGCGGACATTGCGTTTGCGGAGGTTTTCCATCTCGGCGACGGCCCGCAGGTACCGGTTCCAGTTCTCGGCAGCCTCGGCGCGCAGTGCCTCGTCGTCATCGCTCGCGCCCTCGACTGCCGCGGATTCGCCGGCGCGCTCGGGCGCCGGCCCTGCCACTCCTTCGGCGGCTGGCCCCTGGGTGCCGGCCGGCTCGTGGTCGGCGCCGTTCTTTCGGCCGTCGGCCGTCTCGTCGGAAGTGTCGCTCGCCATCGTCGGTCCGCCGTCCTCTGCCGGTCAGGGTTCAGGGGGTGGGGATGATAACGGGGTTTTTCAACCGGCTCAGCTTCGATTCCGCAGGGCCTTGCCGAGCAACTTGGCGGTGACGTCGACGATCGGGATGACGCTCTCATAGGCCATGCGCGTGGGGCCAATCACGCCGAGCACGCCCATCGTGTCGTCCTCGGCCTGATAGGGTGCCGTCACGACGCTGTAGCCGTCCAGAACGCGATAGCCGGATTCCTCGCCGATGAAGATCTGCACACCTTCGGCGTTGAGGCTCTGGTCGAGCAGGTGCAGGATGTCGCGCCGCTGGCTGAACGCCTCGAAGAGCTCCTTCAGCCGCTCCATGTCCGCCAGTTCCTCTATGCCCATCAGATTCGTTTCACCGCGGACGATGAAATCCGGATCCGGAATCTCGTCCGGCAGGATGCTCTGAGCAAGGCTGATGGCGTCGCGCATCAGGTCGTTCATCGATTCCCGCGTTTCCTGGAGCTCCCGGATCAACTTGCCGCGCAGCTGATACAGGTCGCGCCCGCCCAGGTGCGTCGTCAGATAATTCGCGGCGCTCCGCAGCTCCGATTCGGAGAATTCCCGGTGCAGATCGAGCAGCTTGTTCTGCACTTCCGTTTCGTTGATGACGAGGATAGCCAGAACGCGCGTACCCGATAGTCGAACGAATTCGACGTGACTCAGACTCTGCTGACTGCGCCGCGGAACTGTGACCACGCCCGCCAGGCGCGTGAACGCCGAAAGCAGGTTGGATGCCGAAAGCGCGAGCGCCTGCGGGTCGCCCGCATATTCGCGCAGGCCGCTCTGAAATTGTTCCAGATCCTCTCCGGTGGGTTGCTTGAGACGCACGAGCGTGTCGACGAAGAACCGATAACCCTTGATCGTCGGCACACGTCCGGCAGAGGTATGCGGCGACGCGACGAAGCCGAGGTCTTCCAGATCCGACATGACGTTGCGAATCGTCGCGGGGCTGACTTCGAGGCCGGAATCCCTTGCGAGCGTTCGCGACCCGACCGGATGACCGTCGCGAATGAAACGGGCGATAAGGACCCGCAGCAGTTGCTGTGCCCTGTCGTCGAGACTATCCATGGTGCCGCTCGCCGTCATGACTTGAACGTGTGATACCTTCCGTCCCTGATCAACTATGCAGTGCCTACCTGAGTGAACCAATTCCGGCTGTTCAGCGCGGATCCACGCCGCGCCGCGACGATGATCGTTCCTTCCGACAGTGGTTCTAGCAACCGCTTCGCCGGAGTGTCAAGAAATGGCCCGCGAGTTTGACCGAATAGGGCTTTGGGGGCTGTTCGGCGATCCGCGTGTCGCCGAGCCCGCGGCGCAGGTTCACGCGCATCTTGCCGCCCGCGGCCGCCACATCGTCACGCCCGCCGGCTACGGGGATACGCTTGCCGGTGTCTCGGTCGTCAGCGAGGACCGGTTCGCAAGCGAGGTCGACCTGGTAATCGCGATCGGCGGCGATGGCAACCTGCTTCGCGCGGCACGTTGCGTTGCCGGGCTCGACGTGCCGCTGATCGGCATCAACCGGGGCCGGCTCGGGTTCCTGACCGACATCACCCCGGAGCAGATGATCTCGGCGCTCGATCGTATTCTGGCGGGCGACTTTCTCGCTGAAAAACGGTTCCTGCTGACCGCGCAAATCCGCGATGGCTCGGGCGAAACGATGTTTGCGCTCAACGACGTGGTGCTGCAGAAAGGCGATTCCAGCCGGATACTGGATTTCGAGACACGCGTGGACGGCAGTTACGTCAACACGCACGGCGGGGACGGTCTGATCGTGGCGACGCCGACCGGCTCGACCGCGTATGCCCTGTCGTGCAACGGGCCGATCATTCGCCCGGATGTCGACGCACTGGTCATGGTGCCGATCTGTCCGCACACGCTGAGCGATCGGCCGCTCGTAGTGCCCAGATCGAGCGTCATCACCGTCGAGGTCGCCGAGACGCAGCAGGGCGATGCCATCGTCGCCTGTGACGGCGAGGAGCTCGGCATCCTTCGGCCGACGACGCAACTCGAAATCCGGACCGCCGAAGAGTCGGTAACGCTTCTGCACCCCACCGACTACAACTATTACGAGCTGCTGCGCTCGAAGCTGAACTGGGGCCGTGCCAATCGGGTCGACTGAACGGGGGCGACGCCGATGCTGACGCTGATCCGGGTCGCCAACTACGCGATCATCGACGAGGTCGAGATCGAGCTCGAACCCGGCATGAGCGTCGTCACCGGCGAGACCGGCGCCGGCAAATCCATACTCGTCGATGCCGTCGCCCTCGCGCTCGGTGACCGGGCGGACTCGTCCGTCGTCCGCAAGGGAGCCGCGCGGGCGGAGATAAGCGTGGTCTTCGAGTGTGCGTCCGGGCACCCTGCCCTGGACTGGCTGCGCAGCCGCGAGCTCGACGACGGCAACAGCTGCTGTCTGCGTCGCTCGGTTGCGGCCGAAGGCCGGTCGCGCGCGTACATCAACAACCAGCCGGTAAATCTCAGGGACCTGAAGGCGATCGGCTCGCTGCTCGTCGACATCCACGGGCAGCACGCCCATCAGGCCCTGCTCGGCGCGGCCGCGCAGCGGCAGCTGCTCGACGCCAGCGGCAATACGGCCGAGCTCGCCGCAAAGGTCGGCGACGCGCACGCCGCCTGGCGGGACGCGGCCGAGCTGCTCGAAGCCCGCGCCGGCGGAGCCGCCGAGCACGAGGAGCGACTCGATCTGCTGCGCTTCCAGCTGCGGGATCTGACGGAGCTCTCACTCGAAGCCGGTGAGTTCGAGGGACTGCGCGAGCTGCAACAGAAGCTGAGCCACACCGACCGGCTTCGCGACGAGGTCGGCACCGCGGTGCTCGCGCTCTACGAGGGTGACGAAGGCACCGCACACGCGCTGGCGGCGTCGGCCTCGGGCCTGATCGGCGCGGCCGCCCAGTTCGACCCGGCGCTCGCCCCGACGTCCGAAAGACTGGCGGCCGTCGAGATCGAGATCCGCGAGCTGGCCGGGGAGCTGGCACGCTACCGCGAATCGCTCGACAGCGACCCGGAAACGCTCGAACAGCTCGGGGCACGGCTGGACCGTGCGCAGCGGCTCGCACGGCGGCACCGGGTCAGCGAGGACGAGCTACCCGATGTAATGTCGCGTGTCGCGGCCGAGATAGAAAGTCTCGAGTCCGACGAATTCTCGGTCGATACCTTGCAGGCGGCAGTAGAAGAACGCCGCGCAGAATTCACCGCGCTCGCAGAACAGCTCTCGACCCGGCGCCGCAAACACGCGCGGACCTTGTCGGGCCGCGTGTCGGAGCAGCTCAGGCAGCTCGGCATGCCGCACGGCGAATTCGAAGTGTCGGTCGAGCGACGGCCGGTGGAACGCGCCGACGCCACCGGGCTCGACCGCATCGAATTTCTGGTCCGGCTCAACCCCGGGCAACCGGCGGTGCCGCTCGCGCAGGCGGCATCGGGCGGCGAGCTGTCCCGAATCAGCCTCGCGCTCGAAGTGGTGACCACAGGCGCGTCATCGATTCCGACCTACATCTTCGACGAGGTCGATGCGGGCATAGGCGGCGGTACCGCAGAGATCGTCGGTCGCAGGCTTCGTGACATCGCGGCTGCCCGGCAGGTGCTCTGTGTAACGCACCTGCCGCAGGTCGCAAGCCAGGGATTCGCCCACTACCGAATCGTCAAGCTCAGCGACGGCCGCTCGAGCCGCACGCAGGTGCGCCGCCTGAGCCGCGACGAGCGCATCGAGGAGCTGTCACGGATGCTGGGCGGCATCGAGATCACGGCGGCAACGCGTGCACACGCGACGGAAATGATCGAGCAGTCGGAAGCCGCCAACGCCTGACGAGCCGCATCACCCGGCAGCGGCTCCGCGGGTTCGGGTCAGGGTCAGGGTCAGCGTCGGGATCCGGAACGCTGCGCGGATCTGCAGCGCGCCCCGGTCGCGGTCCTGCCGTCGCCGCGGCGATCGCCCGGTGCAGCGTAATCAGTCGGACTTTATCGGCCGGACGTAGAGGACGAGGCTGTGATCCTCGATCTCGTAACCGTGTTTCGAGGCGATATCCCGCTGCAGCTGCTCGATCCGCTCGTCGCAGAATTCGATGACCGCGCCCGTGTCGAGACACACCATGTGGTCGTGGTGCGAGCCGTCCGTCAACTCGAAAACCGCCGTGCCGCCCTCGAAATTGTTGCGGGTCACGAGGCCGGCGTGCTCGAACTGCGTCAGGACCCGATAGACCGTTGCGAGCCCGAGTTCGTCCCCGTTGTCGAGCAACTGCCGGTAGATTGCTTCGGCGCTGAGATGCCGATCTTCGCTTTGCTCCAGCACTTCGAGCACCTTGAGCCGCGGTGAGGTGACCTTCAGGCCGGCGTCGCGGAGGTCTTGCTTTTCCACGATCAGACTGTCGCGCAAGCTGGTATCATTCCTGCCATTATCACCGATCCGCTCCCGACCGACCACCTCGCGATGCGCGCCAATTTCAGAGCAATCCGACTACTGCCGCTGCTGCTCAGCGTCGTGCTGGCCGGCTGCGTATTTCGCATCGATATCCAGCAGGGCAACGTGCTGGAAGAGGACGCGATCGACCAGGTGGAAGTCGGCATGTCACGCAGTGCCGTGCAATTCCTGCTCGGCACACCGATGGTTGCGGACAGCTTTCATCGGGAGCGCTGGGATTATCCCTATTACATGAAGCGTGGGCGCTCGAAGGATGTCGTGCGGCGCTGGCTCGTCGTCTATTTCGAAGGCGATGAGGTAGTGAGCCTCGAGCGCGATGTGGAGATGCAGCCGGCCGGTTGAGTCCCGACCCAGGCGCGATTCCTGCCGCGGCCGCGCCGCAACTCATGCTGGCGTACTGTCCACGATGCGATGGCCGACCGGGCCTCTCGCTCGGCACCGTCCGGCGCGGCGATACGATCAGTCTTCGCCTGTGTCCGAACCGTCCCGCCGGCCCATCACCATACCGGCCGACACCAGATCGACGCGCATCTGACGCGGATCGATCCGCAGCGGCCTCAGAATCTCGAGCCGATCGCCGGGTGCAACCGGCTCGGCGTCCGCAACCACGACACCGTGCCGGCCAATCGCCAGAGGTCTCGCGAGCACGTCCGGAAACCTGTCCGCGAGCCCCGATCGTCCGACCGCATCGCCCACAGTCATACTCGGCTCGTAAGCAATGCTGACGATCTCCTGAGTCTGCGGCAGCGCATACACGACCTCGACATGCTCGAACGGCGTATCGGCGTCCGACTCAGTATCCAACGCATTGCCCGACCCGGTGCGCGATCCGGTTCCCGGGTCGGCACCCGAGCCTCTGCCCGACGCGGACGCCGGTTCAGCCATCCCGATACACCTCGTCGGCCCGGCGCACGAAAGCGTCCACCTGCGACCGGGTGATTTCCTCGAAAACCGACGACAGCACGAAGCGCAGCGGCGTCGACGACAGCTCGTAATCGAGTGCGAGACTCACGTCGCAGCCGCCATCGGCCGATGGGTCGAACGTCCAGCCCCCCTCCAGCCGCCGGAACGGCCCCGCCAGCAGATTCATCACGATACGGCCTGACTGGCCGCCGGCTGGCGGTGTCAGCTCGTTGCGGGTCCTGAACGTCTGGCTCAGGCCCGCGAGGCCGACGTCGATGCTGGCCGTCATCTCGTCCGGCGACGAGGCTTCGACCCGGGCACCGCTGCACCAGTTGAGAAACGACGGATACTGAGCAACGTCGTTGACCAGATCGAACATCTGTCGCGCGCTGTGCGCAACCCGCGCACGCCGCCGAACGCTCGGCATCGACTCAGCGAAGCCCCAACGCAGCGAGTACGGCCGGCAGCACGCCGACGGCGTTCAGCATGATCAGAACGATCGCCAGTGGCGCCAGATATCGCGCACTGATTTGCCAGCTGCGATACACCCAGTCCGACGTGGGCGCGATTTCGTCCCAGGTAGAGTTTCTCGCCATCACCCACCCTGCGAAAACGACGATGGCGAGACCGCCGGCCGGAAGCAGAATGTTGTTCGTCAGGTAGTCGATGTTGTCGAAAATCGTTCCCTGCCAGAAGGTCCGGTCCTGCCACGGCCCGAACGACATCACGGTCAGCCAGCCCACGGCCCAGATGATGAAACCGATCGAAGCGCAGGCCATCGCCCGGTTGAAATCGAGCTTCTCGATCGTCCAGGCAACGGCCGCTTCCATCAGGCTGATGGCGGACGTCACGGCTGCAAATGCAAGCAGCAGAAAGAACAGGACAGCAACCACCTGACCGCCCGGCATCGAGCCGAAGGCGATCGGCAGCGTCTGGAATACGAGCCCGAAGCCGGCAGTCGATTCGAGGCCGTCGTTCGCGAAAACGATCGGGAAGATCACGAGGGCCGCCAGTATCGCAACGCCGGTGTCGGCCAGCACGACGGCTACCGACGTCTGCGTGATCGAGGCGTTACCCGGCAGATAGGCGCCGTACGCCATGATCGCGCCCATACCGACGCTCAGCGTGAAGAACGCCTGGCCCAGCGCCTCGAGCACCGCACCGGACGATAGCTCCGAGAACCTCGGCACCAGCAGGAATCTCACGCCTTCCATGAAGCTGCCCTGGAACATGCCGTAAACGAGCAGGCAGAGCAGCAGCAACACCAATGCCGGCATCAATACACGCACGGCGCGCTCGAGTCCGCGCTCGACGCCGAGAGCGACGATGACCAGTGTGCCGGTCATGAACAGCGTGTGCCAGATTCCGACCTGACGCCAATCGGTGAGGTGACCGTCGAGCAGCTCGCCGACTCCCGCAGCATCGATGCCATTGAAGGTTCCGGTGAAGCTGTCCGCGAGATAGGCGAGCCCCACCCCGGCAATCACGCTATAGAAGGACAGAATCAGGACACCGGTAATCAGTCCGACGACGCCGACCCATTTCCAGTGGCGCGTACCGGACTCTTCCTCACCCAGCAGCTCCATCGTCGACACCGGGTTGCGCCTGCCCCGTCGGCCCAGCAACGTCTCCGACATCATTACCGGCAGGCCGATCGCGAAGACGCATATCAGATAGACCAGAACGAAAGCGCCGCCGCCGTTCTCGCCGGCGACGTACGGGAATCTCCAGATATTGCCGAGCCCTACCGCGGAGCCCGAGACCGCAAGAATGAAAGCAACTCGAGACGACCATTGACCATGCAGCGACGCTCGCGCGTTCGCAGACGATTCCGCCACGTGACAGCACCCCTTCGCGTGTTTTTTCTTTTCGATTCTAGGATCATTGATCTCTTATGGCCAGAAAATCCGCGAAGCAGCCGCCGAACACGATTGCGGTCAACCGCAAGGCTCGCTTCGACTACTTCATCGAAGACACCTTCGAGGCGGGGCTCGTTCTCGAAGGCTGGGAGGTCAAGAGCCTGCGTGCCGGCAAGGCGCAGCTGACCGAGACATACGTTCACGTGCGTGGCGGCGAGGCCTGGGTGATCGGCATGCACCTGACACCGCTCGCGACCGCGTCCACGCACGTCCGGCCAGACCCAACACGCACACGGAAACTATTGTTGAACAAGCGCGAAATCGATCATCTGACGGGGCTGGTCGAGCGCCGCGGCTACACGCTGGTCGCCCTGGAGCTCTATTGGAAGTCCGGTCGCGTCAAGCTGAAGCTGGGCCTCGCGAAAGGTAAGAAGCAGCACGACAAGCGCAGTACCGAGAAAGACCGCGACTGGGCGCGCGACAAGGCCCGTATTCTGAAGTCGACGAACCAGTAGCCCGACCGCGAAGGAGCGACACGATGCCCGAAGCAAAGATAGCCGTTCGCCACGACGAGGCCGGTCAGCGCTTCGTCGCCGACATCGACGGAGACGAAAGTGGCGCCGTCATGAAATATCGCGCCGTCGGCGAACGAACGCTCGACTACTATTCGACGTTTACGCCAATCGAGCTGAGGGGCCGCGGCATTGCCGGGCATGTCGTGCGGGCAGCGCTCGACTTCGCTCTCGAGAACGATTATCGGGTCGAGCCCACGTGCCCGTATGTGGCAAGAGTCATCGAGCGTGACGCAAAGTACACCGCGCTGATAAGTAACCGGACAGGACACTAGTGGCCTGTAACAGCCAATTCGGTCTTGGCCTGGTCGATGGATGTTGCGTCGAGGCAAGGCGCGAGGAGGAGGCATAGTGGTGACTATGGCGACGACGAGCAACGCCGCGTCGGCGCAACAGACACGACCGGACGGTACCGAATTGGCTGTTACAGGCCACTAGGTCCCGCTTGAGCGAGACAACGGCTGCAACCGCTCGCAGTAAGCGGCCGCGGGCACCGCCTCACCTGAGCCAGGGAACCGACTCGCCGTCGAGACCGCGCTCTTCGGCGCGACGACCCTGATTACCGCGCTGCTCGCCGAGCGGCGCGCCGTGACCCGGTGTCGGCAGCGCGCCTTCAGAGCCGCGCCGCGGGCCTTCGCGCCGGTCGGAGAAGCGCTGATAGCGACACTCGCAGCTGCCGGCGCGGTCACAGCCGGCCAGCGGCAGCAGCGGCGCCTCGGCACAGAGAAACCGCCGACCGGCAAGGGCGCGGGCTGCTTTGCATGATAAGCTTGAAGTAGTTACTGTAACTGACTGAAATTTATTATTTTGAACGGGCGACTGCCCGGTTCTCATCGTTGGCTTCTGACTCGGCTTCTGACTCGGCTTCCGACTCGGCTTCCGTGAAAAGATGCCCATGCGCCCGCCTCGTGTGCAGTGGATGATCCAGTCTTTCACAGTCATCGCACCCGCACAGCTACGCGGTTCGCAGAATCGGTCGACATTCAGTCCGCGACCGTCGCTCGATGCCCGAGCCGAGACGCTCATCGGTCTGCCCGCGACGGCCGCGTCGGCACATCGACCGACAACCCATGGACCGCAACGCCACAATCGCAACGCATCGTCCCGGCAAAGGATCGGCAGGATGACCAACAGCATCGCAGCCCGACCGCAAGCGTCGTCGGTTGTTCGCCGAATCGGTCCGCTGTTATCGTTCCGGCCGACTTCGCAACGGAAGCAATGTTTTGGAACTCGATACCCGCCTGACTGCCCGCGAGCGAAGCTTCCCGCTGGCAGGCAACTACGAACCGGAGTTTCAGGCCGTCGTCGATGCCTTCGTCGAGAACTTCCGTGTGGAAGACGAAATCGGCGCCGCATGTTCAGTCGTCCTCGACGGACGCACGGTCGTCGACATCTTCGGTGGCTGGCGTGACGGGGAAGAAACCGTTCCATGGGACGCGCCAACCACTGTCTGCATGATGTCCGTCGCCAAGGGCATTACTGCCATCTGCTTCAATATGCTGATCGATCGGGGACTCGTGGATCCGGACGAGCTGGTCGTGCACTACTGGCCCGAGTACGGCCAGAACGGCAAGGAGCAGACGCGCGTCCGGCATTTTCTCGATCACACCGCAGCCGTTCCCGTGCTCACGACGAAGCCGCTGTGGCCGGGCGCAATGTTCGACCGGGCCGCAATTGTCGATGCACTCGAAGCACAGGAGCCGCTCTGGGAGATTGGCACGAAGGCCGCTTATCACGTCCACCATCAGGGCTTTCTGCTCGGCGAGGTCATGCGCCGCGTCACCGGCCGGACGGTCGGCCCGTTCCTGCGCGAGGAAGTCGCCGGCCCGCTCGGTGCCGAGTACTACATCGGCGAGATGACGGCCGCACAACAGGCACTGGTCGCGGAAGTCATGCCGAACATGGATGCCAAGCTCTTCGCCGCCAAGGACAACGCGGACCAGTCGTCACTGAAGGCACTCGCGTTTCGGCAAAACCCCGACGAACCCTGGGCCGTGACGATGAACAGCCCGATCTGGCGCACGGCCGAGATCGCGAGCGGCAACGGTCATGGCAATGCGAGAGGCGTGGCGAGGATTTACGGCGCGCTCGGCAACGGCGGTGCGCTCGACGGGATCGAAATCATGAGCCGGTCGCAGATCGAGGCGATGATCACGGAGCAGCACAACCAGACCGAATTGCTGCAGGATCGGCCATATCACCAGGCGCTCGGTGTGCTGCTGAATACGCCGGAAGCCGTCTACATGGGCCCGAACGCACGCAGCTTCGGCCACCATGGCATCGGCGGCTCAATCGGGATGTGCGACCCGGACGGACGGATCGGATTCTCGTACGCGTGCAACAAGATGCACGCGGTCGGGACGAATGGTCCGCGGGCAGCTCGCCTGATCGATGCACTCTATTCGTGCGAGCTCTGAGCACCGGCGTTGTAGAATCCCGCGACATCGGGAATACCGACCCGGAGAGCCATCATGGTCGCGGAGACACCGCAAGCGGACGACAACGGCGTCGTGGCCAGCATCGATTTCTGTCCGGCCGGTGACAAGGTCATTTTCTATCCCGGTGACCGCGAAAAGTCGCAATGGCCTTACCGGCCGCACGACGTCATCATTCGCGACATGCGCCCTATTGCGGAAGACCTTGCGCTCGACCGAAACGGCTTCGTGCTCGTCAATCGACAGTCGCCGCTGACGACCTACGACGATCCCGACGAGGTGCAGCGCGTGTATGTGCCTGCGGTGCTGGATCTCGTAGCCGAAATTGCCGAGGCCGACAAGGTCATCGCCTTCGGCACGATGATCAGAACGGATGCGAAGAACACCGCTCAGCACAACCTGCCCGCCTATGGCGCACACGTTGACTATGGCGACTACACGGTCCGGCAGTTTGCGACGGAGGTGCTCGGCCAGGAAGAAGCATCCGAGTGGCTGGCCGGCCGCTACATGCTGATAAACGTGTGGCGGCCGATAACCGTCGTGCACAGAGCGCCATTCGCAGTGTGCGACGCGAGCACCGTCGCGAAGACGGACCTCTGCGACAGCGAAGTGCGCGGCGGGCTGGGCGACGCCAGCCGGCCGACCCTGTACGGCCATGCCATCTCGTTCAACGCGAACCAGCGCTGGTATTACGCACCGCAGATGCGCCCGGAGGAAGTCCTGCTGTTCAGGCTGTTCGATTCCGATCCGTCCGCCGTTCAGTGGACCGCGCACAGTGCGTTCGCGCACCCGGAGACCGCACCCGACGCTCCGCCCCGGCAGAGCATCGAGCTGCGCACGATCGCCTTCCGAAAATAGCCCGTAGCGACAATGCAATACGAACAGGTAAAGGCGGCGCTTCTAACCCGCCCAATGTCCTTCTACCAGATTCTGGCCGTGGCGATCGGCGTCATGGTCAACATGATGGATGGGTACGACCTGCTCGCCGTCTCCTTCGCCGGACCGGCAATCGGCCGTGAATGGGGGCTCGGCGATGAGCAACTCGGTGTGCTGTTCAGCATCGGGCTGGTCGGCATGGCCTGCGGCGCATTCGGCCTGAGCTGGTTGTCCGACGTCGTCGGGCGGCGGACCGGCACAATGATCAACCTCACCGTAATGTCGGTCGGCATGACAATTGCGGCATTCGCTCCGTCGTATGCCGTGCTGTTCGGCGCCCGCTTCATTACGGGACTCGGTATCGGCGCAATGACAGCTTCGATCGGTTCGCTCGTTTACGAGCTCGCGCGCCTAGACAGGCGCGAGATATCTCTCGGCTTCGTGACTGCCGCGTTCCCGGTCGGCACACTGCTCGGCGGATTTGTCGCCGCCGAGTGGCTGCTCGACATCGACTGGCGCGCGATCTTCGCTTTCGGCGCCGTGCTGTCGTTTCTTCTGATACCGATCGTCTGGCTCTTCCTGCCGGAGTCGCTGGACTACCTGCTCGGCAAACAACCGAAGAACGCGCTGGAACGCACCAATGTCCAGCTGCGGAAACTCGGCTTCGAGCCAATGACGGAGCTGCCGCCCAAGGTTGTCGTCACGACGTCCGAGGAAGCGTCGCTGCTCGATGTCGCCCGCCCTCCCGTGTTGACGAGCGCGATTCTGGCCTGCCTCGGTTACTTCGGCTTCATGACGTCGCAGTACTTCATCCTGAACTGGATGCCGGCACTGATGGTCCAGGTCGGCTACACCGACGCTGGCGCCATTTCGTTTGCGATGGTTCGCGACATCGGGGCGATCATCGGCTGCCTCGTGGTCGGTACCGTCACCGCGAGACTCGGGGTCCGCGCCGTGACCGTCAGTTTGTTGCTGATTCTAGCCGCGGCAATCGCGGCGTTCGGATCGCTGCCGCTCGACGCAGTCTCGCTGATAAGAACCTCCGCATTTTTCATCGGCTTCGCGTCGTTCGCGACGGCTGTCGGCATATTCTCGATCATGGCGAGCGGTTATCCGGCGCACGTGCGGAGCACCGGCATTGGCGTCGCGTTCACCGCCGGGCGCTTCGGCGCAGCTGCCGGCGGCTATCTCGGCGGCTTCTTTCTCGAGGTCATCGGACTCGACCGCGCAGGACTTTGTCTGGTGCTCGCCGTTCCGGCCGTCCTCGCGGCATTTGTGGTAAGCCTGCTCGCGAAAAGGAACTTCGGCGCCGCGCCCGCGCCGGCTGAAGCGGCTTCGTAGCGGGCGGGGCCCGCCTGCGGTGCGCGCCGTCGGGTTGGCGCGCCCGCAGCCGGCCGTGACACTCCTGCGCCTCACTCTCGCCCTCTACAGACCCGTCCGTGCCGGCGGGCCGTAGCTGCCTACCCGGCGTACCTGGTAGGTCCACAGATTGAACGGATCCTGCGACATGCCGAGAATCTCGCCGCGCCCGACGATCGCGAGCGTGTCGGTGCGTACCGAACCAAGTTCGGTGACGAACGAGATGGTGCCGGTGCAATCGGGGTTGACCGTAACCGTGCCTGCATAGCCGATCCCGGGCCTGAAGAACGTGTCCTGAACCGTGACGTCGAACGATCCGGACATGGCACCGTCACTGCTGACGTTCCAGGTACCGAGCGCGGTCATGTCCTTCTCGGGCGGCATTCCCGGCAGCATCTGCCGGCCGATCGATGTGACGAATATCCACTTGCCCACGACGTCGCGCAGCGAGCAGCCGTGCCGTGCAGGCCGGGACAGGTCCGGCGAAGCGGACGACGGCAGTCTCAGCGGGTATTCCTCACCGACGGCCGGGCCGCTCAGTGATGCAATGGCGCACGCCAGGATGGTTTTCTGTCGCGTTTTCATGATGTTCTCCTCGATCCGCTGTTCGTCTCAGCCCCGCGAATTCGGGGCCTTCAATGGTTAAGGCGTGAACAGCGAAAAAAGGGATCATGAAATGGCGGATGGGCCGATTGAGCTGCCAAGCGTCGCTACTCCGCCATACCCGGCGGCGTGCGCCAACTGGCGTAAACACGCCCCCAGTCCTTGTAAACGGCCGCCGGTGCCCTAAACTCTTGCGAATACATGGGGGCGACATGGCTTCGACGTGGGTCGCGAAACCTCCAGGTGCATGCCGAGTGCAGAGGACCTCGTAAAACCATCTGCAAACTATTAGTTGCCAACGACGACAACTACGCACTCGCCGCTTAATACCCGGTAGGGTGCCGTCTGACTGGAGCCGTGCTTGTGCGTCCAGGTTCTTCGGAACACTCAGGCGTCATATCTCACAAGATCGCAGTACGGTAAGTCCGGGACCGGCCTGTTAAAAACTGACGGAATCGCTGGTCGTGATCCCTGTTCGTCGGGAAGCGGCCAGTTAAAGCAATAGACGGAATAAGCATGTAGAGCCTGAGGCAGAGGGCTTGCGGACGCGGGTTCGATTCCCGCCGCCTCCACCACTTCTGATGTCGCACCCGCCCTTCCGGGCGGACCGCGGGACACGCCGCGATGCACGACATCGCCCGAGAGTCCGCCGCACGCGGGCGTGCGTAAGCGCGCGGCGGCCCGGTCCCTCGCTGGATTTAACGTAATGTAGCCGCTCGTTCCTGCCCACCCGGGCTGCGGCACCTCGATTCGTCAGTCTGTGCTAGATTCGAGGCCGCCAGCCATGGCGCGGCCAGAACTTACTGCCCGTCGACTGACCTAAAGAACAAGAAAGACAAGTATGGACCGGACAGGGGGGACGTCCGACCGCATGCATCTCAGCCCGGCAGTCCAACGCGGCGCGATTCTGGCCGGCACGCTGTTGTTCGTGCTCAGTCTGCTGCTATACCAGTCCTTCTCGTCACGGGTGGTGCTCGACCGCTGGTCAGTCGAGTTCCTGGGCGTGATACTCGCGGCCGATGCGGGCTGGCTCTTCCTGCTCTACCGATTGACGCGATCGACCTCCCGAACCTCGGGTGTGTCCACCAGACCCGTTGCCCTTCTTTCTGTCGCCATCCTGGCCTGGGGCGCCGCGTACCTGATCACAAGTCTGGACTCGCCTGCGGCGGCAGGCCGGATCCTCGAGCTGAATCTCATAGGTTCCGATCACCCGCTGGCAGTGCTGCTCGAGTTACTGGCGCTGTGGCTGGCCACCATTGCTGCAATCCTTTTGCTGGCTACGCGGGTGCCGAGTAAGTTGCAGAACGCGGGCCTTACGTTAGCCACAGTCGCAATACTCGCGCTGATCGGCGAGAGCTACGTGCGGATCAACGCGATCGCGCGACCCACGACGCAGAACTTCCCGACGCATACCGCGCAACTGTGGAATCGGCGATTCGTAGACCTGAACTCGATGGGCTTCAGGGATATCGAGCACGAGATCCACGCCGGTGACCGGCGCCGAGTGCTCTTTGTCGGTGACTCGTTCACTTTCGGCGCGGGCGTGAATGACGTTGCCGATCGGGCCAGTGAGTTGACTGCCGACGTGCTGCCAAGCGTCGCCGGCGGCAAATGGGAGTCCATCAACGCGGGACTGAGGAACACGCATACGCTCAGACACATCGACTTCCTCAATGAAACACTTCGCTTTCAACCCGAGGTAGTTGTGCTGCTATATGTCTTCAACGACATCGACTATCTCGTTCAGGTTACGCCCACCGCGCAGCTGATTTCCGATCGAGGCCCTCTGGGACGCTTCAATCCTTTTCGTGTTCTGTATCTCAACTCCTACCTGGCTCAGGAACTCTACGTGCGTATTCGCAACGCGCTCTTCTTCCTTGGCCCGCAAGTCTCCGAGGTGAGCCCCTATCTGAATGACGAGACGCTCTCGGCTCACATGAAGGACATCAGCCGGTTCGTGCAGATCGGGCGTGACGCCGGCGCTCACGTACTGATCGTTCCCTACGACATCTACCTCGACAGCGACGACAGAGTCGACCGCCGATACGACCATTTCCTCGCAACGGCAGAGTCGCACCAGCTACCGGTCTGCGATATGCGCGGCGTTTTCGAGGGAACGCCGCCCCAGCAGCTCAGGGTCAACTGGCTGGATAACCATCCGAACGGTCTGGCCAACCGCCTGACCGCCGCCAGGACGGCTGACTGCATCCGGGACCAACTGTCTGCGATTGAACCGAATTAGAAAACCTCTCCCCGAGCGTCGATAATGTCGCGAGCAACCGGGGGACAACCATGAATCGCATTTCTATACGAGTGACCGCCGCTCTGGCAGGCGTTCTCGCAACAGCGGTCGGCCTCACCGTGCCATCGGTGTACCCGACCGGCACGACGATCTACGACCCGACGAGAGCATGGAACGGGTACACGGTCTTCATTGCGCCGGAGGAGCTCGGCGTCGTACTCGTCGACATGAACGGCAACACGGTTCGCGAGTGGGACGGCTACCACGGCGGTGCGGGCGGACCGGCCCGCCTGCTGCCGGGCGGCTTCGTGCTCGCGGCGGGTCCGACACGACCGCCGCATCAGGAGTCCGACGCTCTGATTCTCAAGGACTGGGACGGCAATGTCGTCTGGGAGTTTTCGGAGCTCGAACAGGTGCCTTCCGCCGGGGGCGGCACTCACTGGTCTGCACGCCAGCATCACGACTGGCAAAGACAAGGCCTTAATGGCGGCTACTATTCGCCGGACGACGACGTCGACGCCGAGCGAGGAACGACTATGTTCCTTGCACACCAGAACCGTGTCGTTCCCGGCATCGCGCCGGTCCCGCTGGAGGACGACAGGATCGTCGAAATCTCGACGCGCGGCGACGTCATCTGGGACTGGAGCGCGGCTGATCACGTCGACGAGCTCGGCCTCTCATCGATGGCGCGCGACCTGCTGCAGCAGCAGCGTGACATCGGCAACACGACCCGTGGCTTCGACTGGCTGCACATCAATTCCGCAACCTGGGTAGGCCCGAATCGCTGGTACGACGCAGGCGACACACGCTTTCATCCGGACAACATCATCATCAGCCTGCGCTACGCCAATGTGACCGCCATCGTCTCGCACGATGATGGATCGATCGTATGGCGGCTCGGTCCCGATTACTCGGACAGCGCTGCAACAGCCGCGATCGGCGAGATCTACGGACAACACAACCCGCATGTCATTCCGACAGGCTTGCCTGGCGCAGGGAACCTGCTGTTGTTCGACAACGGCTCGAACGCCGGCTGGGGCGTCACCAATGTTGCGGGGCCGCTCGGTATAGGCCGTATGGAAAGAGCCAGCTCCCGCGTGCTCGAGATCGACCCGACAACGCTGGAGGTTGTCTGGTCCTATTCGATGCCGGGCCGCGAGAGCTTCAAGTTCTTCAGCCATTACATCAGCAACATCCAGCGACTGCCGAACGGCAACACCATGATCACCGAGGGCGCCGACGGCAGACTGTTCGAGGTCACGCCGGACGGCGACATCGTCTGGGAGTTCGTCAGTCCCTACTTCGCCGAGCGTGAAGCGCCCTCGAATGCGGTGTACCGCGCCTACAGGGTCCCTTACGACTGGGTGCCGCAACTCGACCCGCCGGACGAGCGGGCCGTTGTGCCACCGAACCTCGGCGAGTTTCGGGTCCCGCCGCAGTAACGCAGGTCGCCCTGGACCGGCCGCCTGTCGGCGACCTACTGCTGCAGCAGGAGCCCGCCGGAAATCACGATCTCGACCCGGCGGTTGCGTGCCCGGCCGTCGGCAGTCGCGTTGTCGGCCACCGGTCGTGTCGAACCGAAGCCCTCGACCTCGATCGAGCCGGCCGACACGCCCTGCCCGATCAGATAGTCGCGCACCGCGATTGCCCGCCGGAACGAGAGTTCCTGATTCGTCGCATCGGAACCGGTGCTGTCCGTATGACCTTCGATCGTGAACGTCAGGTCCGGATAGGAGGCGACGATGCCGGAGAATCGCGCGAGGCTCTCCCGAGCGGCTGAGTTGAGGTCGGCCGTTCCGGTCGCGAACTGGACACCGCCGATCTGGGAAATGAGCCCGCGATCGGACTCGCGCGTCGGCAGAACGGCATTCAGCCGGCGCAGCAGGTCGGCGCGGGCCTCGGCCCGTGCACGTGCGTCGGCCTCGCGGGCGGCAGCTTCGGCGGCTGCTTCCGCGGCCGCCTGAGCAACACGGGCCGCTTCTGCAGCCGCAGCTTCGACGCGCTCACGCTCCGCTGCAGCTGCCGCCTCGGCTCGTGCGCGCTCCTCGGCGGCTGCGGCCTCCGCAGCGGCCTGGCGCCTTGCCTCAGCCTCCGCTTCGGACCGACCGATCAGCGCGGCGCGTAAAGCGTCTTCGGCAGAAGTCACGGCGCTGCGCGCAACGACGAGCGCCTCGAGGCGTTCGCGACGATTGCCCTCGGACCAGACCAGCCTTGCCGAATCGAGCCGCTCGTTCGCCTCGCCGAAGCGCACCGGGGCGTATTCGGAAGCCTCGGCCGATTGCGCGATCGCGACGGCGTATTCGGCCTGAACGAGCTCAGCCGGATTCGCGCGCTCGTCGATCTCGATAGACGCGAGCCCGGAATAGTCGACCTGCTCCGTCAGCGTCGTCACTCTGGACTCACGTCCGCGGACGTTATCGGCTACGTTGTAGAGCACGATCATCGTGCTCGGTGAGCTGACCGCGAAGTGCGGCTCTGCAGTGACGATCAGGGCGAACTGCGCTTCGGAGTACTGCGTGTCGAGCTCGCCGCGGCCACCTTCCCAGTCGGTCAGAACCCCGAGGTTGCTGGCGCGACCGTCTGGCGTCAGGGCCCACAGCACATACGTGGTGTAGGCACCGAGACGGGTCGGCGCGGGCATCCGGTCGACCTCCGCCTCGATTCGGGCGTTACCGTCCTCGTACTCGACCTGCACTTCGCCCTCGCCGGTCGCAATCAGCGGCGTGGGCCGCAGGATCAGATCGGACCGGCGCCGTGCCTGATAGGCGAACATCGAGATCTGGCTCAGCACTTCCGAATTTGCGATCGCCCGCGACCGCTGAACGTTCTGCGCCACAGCAGCGCCGGCCGCGACGAGGCACAGCCCGGCCACTACCGCTAGCTGTCTGCCACTGATATTCATGATGAGTTCCCCGCCATGTGATGTAGCGATAGTCTATGCGATTTTTCGGCAGACAAAAAAAGAGCCGGCGCAAGGCCGGCTCTCTTCGAGTCCTCGCGGGCGACTGGCGCCGCCCGCCGGCGTAATCCAGATCAGAAGTCGACGTCGTCGACGGCCGCACCCGGATCCACGGTTACCGGCCCCGCGACCATCGGGCCGATGAAATCGATGCCACCGTCCGTCGCATCGGTATCGAGATCTCCGACGCAGGTAAAGGCCACCGTGTATTCGCCCGGCATAACCACAACGCGATAGTCGTGGTCGCCGGTCGTCGTGTTGAACTCGGCATCGACCGTCGCGATCGCATTGGGGTCGACGTCGTCTATCTCGTCAGGTGTGACGTCGCCCTCGAAGATGTACACGACCTTGCCGATCGTCGGGTCGGCAACCGCCTGGCAGGTCGCATCGTCGGCGATCGTGCTGGCGGCAATCGTTCCGCTGATCGATGCCAGCGAGTCCACCTCGAGAATTCGAAACGCCGGACGCAGAAGCAGCACGCCGCGGCCGACGGCTTCGGTCAGGCCGGAACGTACGTCCCAATCGAACAGAAATCGCACAGCCTGGTTCTCGCCGACCTCGAAGCCGCTGACCAGCCGAATCTTGCCGCTCGGCACGTCGACGTCGACCGGCACCATGCCGCCTGCCGACGTCATTGCAAAGGAGTCGGCGATGTCGTCGTCCTCGATCTGAAACTCGACCCAGTTATAGGAGCCGGCCGGCACGACGGCCTCGTCCACAAGCACCGAGGCGTTCTCATCGGTAAGTTCAAGCAGATTGACGGTCAGCGGTGTCGACGTCATCGGCACCTCGAAAGCCGGCCCCTCACCTGCGGGCTTGAGCCACACTTCACTGATCGTCACGTGAAGCTCCGTCACTCCGTCGACGGGGCGATCCATCAGAGAGAAGCTGACGGTGCCGGTCCCGGGGCTGGCTGAGTCCGAGCCGCTCGAGCAGGCTGCGATGACGGCAGCGCAGGAAATCAGTGCCGTGGTCAGCGCTTTGTTCGATGTGAACATGGTTTCTCCCAACGTGTTCCCGATCCTGGCGCGTACCTTGCGGGAAACCCGGAGGCGCTTCCGTGACGCAGATCACGAGGCACGGGCACCCGACGGCGCCGATGTGCCGGCGGGCCTTTCATCTCTCGCTCGGTTATGTAAAATCCGGCCTGCACGTTCCTGCGGGCACTGCAACGCTCACCAAGAAGCGGAGGTCAACAGGTGAATCGACAGGGGATACTCATTATCTTGTTCGGCAGCATCGCCGGATGGTTCCTGCTCGCTACGCTGATCACCCTGCTGTTTACCTGACCTGAACCTGCATCCTGAGACCCAGCCGCCGCAACCGCGGTCCCGGCCGGGTCGACATCCGGCGCCGGCGAAGATCAGGTCCTCAAGTCCGACGGGTCGAACCGGCCGGGCCGCAGTGACATTTTAATGTTCCGAGGCCCGCGCAAGTGTTCCGCTGGCCTATAGTTGTCGAGTCACTCTGTTTCTCGCGGGAGGCCGAAAGATGCGACGTGTTCCTGTTGTCCTGATCAGTCTCGCCCTGTCGGCCTGCGCATCTGCGCCCGACGTCGTGCCGGTCGCCAATCTGTCGGCCGAGCCGGAATCCGCCACCGAGATTCCGGTCGTGATGGCCACCGAAGTCGAAACCGTCGGTGTCAGCGAGATCGACAACGGTCGCGTCTGCGAGAGCGAGCGCAGGCCCGGCTCCCGCATCGCTCAAACGGTCTGCTACACGCGGGAGGAGCATGCGGCTCTGCAGGCGCGACGCAGCGAAGAGATCGCCGCCTACATCGATGCGCTCGACGAGGACCAGCGCAACAGAGCCTTTGCCCAGCAGGAGATGGAGCGCCAGCGCCGCAGCCAGATGTCGCGGATCGGGCAGTGACCCTGGCGGATGCGCCAACTGCCGGCCATGTTGAGCTTGCCGACACATTGGCGATGACGATGACCTTGCCGACACTGCTGCTCACATAGGCGAGGCAAGCCGCCGCTCTCAACCGCCACCCGCGATGCCCGATAACGGATCACGAGCGCATTTCGGCACGCTGCTCGCGGCATGCCTGATCGCAATTCCGCTGAGTTCCGATCCGGCAGCCCAGATCGCCCAGCCAGTCACCGGGCTCCCCGCTGCGGACGGCGGCGCGGTCGCGGCGACCTGGTTCGAGGCACAGATCGAGGTAGATGCGCTTGTCGACGCGGGCGACTGGCCGGCGGCTGCAACTGCCGCCCGGCACCTGCTCGACGTGGCGCGCTCGGAGCTTGGCGAACAGAGTCGGCAGCTCGCGCTGCTGCAAGTGACGGCGGCGTCAATCTTCAGCCGCAACGAGGAGTTCGAGCTCGCCGAGCGCACCGTTCAGCAGGCGCTCGACTACCTGACCGAGGTCGACGGGCACTACGCAGCATCGATGATCGATCCCTACCTCGTGCTCGGCGACAACTATCAGGCCGCTGGCGACCACCTGGCCGCAATGTCGGCCTATGGCGAGGCCAGAACGACGAGCCGCCGGGTCAACGGCGTCATCAACGTTGGCCAGATCGACATCATCGAGCGGATGAGCGCGACCGCCGCCAGTCTCGGGCAGCTCAACCAGGCGCATAGCCTGCAGGTCGAGGCCCGCACCATCGTCGAGCGCAATTTCGAGCCGCACGCGCCGGAGACGCTGGCCGCGATCTATCGGTACGCCGCGTGGCTCAGAGAACGAAATCTCTATACCGCCGAGCGTGAGCAATATTCGCGGATCGCCCGGATCGTTCGCAGACAGCACGGCGATGAACATCCGTTGCTGGTGCCCATGCTCAGGGAGCGGGCGAACAGCCTGCGCACGCAGGGCGTCGACGACGCGGCCGGGATAGCCGGACTGCGCGAGGCGCTCGCAATCCTCGCGAAACACCCGGAGGGGCTTTCGGAAGCCGAAGTGCTGCGTGACATCGGCGACTGGGAAGCCGCATTCGGCCGTTCCGGAACGGACGGAATGGCCTACCGGAATGCCTGGGAACTCCTTGCCAATGTCGATGACGGCGCACGCTATCGGGAAGACTGGTTCGGCAGAAACTTCATCGTGCTGGCGGGCCCGCTCGATCGCGAGCATCTGAGCAGCGCCGGCGACGATCCGGAAGGCAACGTCCTTCTGAGTTTCATTGTCGATGCCAACGGCTTGACGCACGACGTGAGTGTGGCATCGGCCAGCCCCGCCGGCCTAAAGGACGAGGCTTTCGCAGAGCAGTTCAGAAACTCACGCTTTCGCCCGATGCTGATCGACGGCGAGCCGGTGGCCACGCGCCGGACTTACGATGTGAGATTTCGCTACCGAGAGGCCCCCTGAAATCAGGGCGCTTCGAACGTCAGCCGAATACCGTTGGCGACTTCGAAAGTCAGTGGCTCGACCTGCGACACCACGCCAGGCGATGTGCTCCGCGTCGCGGCGATGGTCAGCTCATCCGGCAGTACACCGCCCAGCAGATCGACCGTCTGGAAGCCGACACGAACCAGAACGCCGGCTTCGACATCTCCGACCAGCCCGCGAAGATCGACGCGGCCCCCAAGCAGAACGCCGCGGTTGCCAGGCCCTGCGCGCCAGCAATCCATGTAGTCGGCACTGAAATCGTCGCCGCCGCGAATGTCCCCGGACCCCAGCCAGGTGACACGCAACATGCCCTGACCAACTGTGCCTGCCGGCGGCGTTGCCGGAATCGGCTCGCACTGGCGGTCGAGCGAAATCGAGCTTTCGAGGTCGGTGCCGATTTCGGCGACCGTGTCGCCGGCGACAATCACGAGTTGTCGCAGCAGATCGAGCGCTGCCCAGGCAAGCGCGCTTTGGTGCTGCCAGACCGGGACCTCGAGACGCCGGCCGAGTAAGCCTTCGAAATCGTCGATCGACAGTGTCGTGACCGGACCCGATGCTTGCTGCAGATCGACCGTGCCCGCGCCGAATTCGAGGCTCACGAAACCCTCGAGCGACATCGTCAGCTCGATGCCGACGTTTGCCGGCGCCGCGCCAGGCTCGAGCGCAATCGGACCGAGTATGTCCACCACGATCGCGCCGAAATCGGACTCGACGGCCACGGCCCCGGCCGTGAATGTCACGACTCGACTCGTCAGATCGTAATGTCCGAGGGTCGGTTCGATGCGCGAATCGATCGTGACCTCGACCGGCCCGGAGTCGCCGAAATCTGCGGTTGCCGTCAGCCGGTCGTCCTCGCTACCGGTATCGCTCAGCGTGAAATCGTAGGTGGCCGGCAACGCCGCGGAGGCCAGCGACGGACCGGCAGGCGCCGGAGGAGCCGACGGCCCGGGCGCCGAGCCCGAGCCACCGCAGGCGGCAAGCAGCGCGAGCGAGGCGAACCCGCTCGCGCGACCGACTTTATGCCCCAGCTGAATGAAGGACTGATGCATAAATCGCTTTCGGTTGAAAGGCGGAAAACGGGCCGGGCGGCGCCCGAGCCCGTTTGCGCAGCGTAACAGGAAAGGAGCCGGGCGCGGCTGGCATCCACCGGGACGACTGGCTATCCTGTGCAGATGCCAAAGACCGTCCTTTCCATCGCCGGAATCTCGCTCGCCACGCTGCTGTTGGCGGACGCAGCAGTCGCGCAGTTCGGCTCCGCGTTTCCCGGTTTCGTGACGCTGCCGCGAGAAGACTTCACCTGGATCTGGGGCGAAATGACTGAGCGCGATCTCGGCCGCCGACCGGACTTCGATTCGTACGGCAACGAAGGCGGCTTTCGGTGCCGACTCACAGGCCGGCTCCGGGTTTCGAGCCGCATGACCCAGGGCGAGATTCGCAATTTCGAGCAGTCGCTGTCGTCGAGCCTCGCATTCATTCAGGCATCGGCCGAGGCTATGACGGTGCTCGACCGGCGGCTCGAGCTCGACTGGGCCCGCCTCGAGTGCGAAAAGCCGGATACCGAGCTCAGCGAGGAAGCCGCCGAGGAGCGTCTCGACCGCGCGCGCGAGAAAGCGATCCGGGACCGCGAGCGGCGCCGGGCCCGCGACCGCGACTGATCGACGACTTTCCGCCGGCCCCGCTTTCGCGAGCCCCGTTTCCGGCCCGTTCCGCCTTGGGCCAGTCCCGATTTGTGCCCGCTCCGTTTTGTGCCCGCTCCGTTTTCTGCCCGGTTCGTTTTCGGCCAGCCCCGATTTTCGGCCCGCTCTGTTTTCGGCCGGGCTGACGTCGAATCAGCTCACGCGCTCGCGTAGACAGCCGCCTCGAAATGCTCGAGGGCAGTTACGCAGCCCGGGTCCGCGAACGGCCGGACCTGCATCAGCATCACGGCCCCGATGGCCGAAGCCGGATCGACCCAGAAGTACGAGTTGAAGATTCCGGCCCACGAGAAGCTTCCGGCTCTGCGCCGCCCCGGCCGGTCAACGGTTTCGATCATGACGCCGAGACCGTACTGCTGTGAGCCGTCCATGAAGATGAAGTCGTTCGTGCGTGACGGCAACGCCGTCGTCGGCGGAACCGCCATCAGCTGCCCGATCTGAGTCGTCCAGAGCTCGGCCGCCGTTTCGGGTGCGAGCAGCCCCCGGCCGTCGTTCAGCAGACACGCGAGCAGTCGCGTGTAATCGGCTGCGGTCGAATACAGTCCGCCACCGCCACGCGGCGGGTTGCCTTGGCGTTCATTCGTGAGCCACTCGACCGTCTCGTCGGATCGTCGCGCAACAGATACGAGCCGGTCCGGCGCGGGCAGGCCGAAGCCAGTGTCGACCATCGCGAGCGGCTCGAATATCCGCTCTCGAAAGAATGCATCGATGGACTTGCCGGTTACAGCTTCGATTGCGAGGCCGGCAACGTCGTGGCTCGAGCTGTAGGCGAAGCGCTCCCCCGGCTCGTACATCAGAAAAGGCGGATCGATCAGATTCGGGGGATCGCCGGAGGCGATGCGCAGCGCCTCGTCGAGAAACCAGTAGCCGTAGCCACCCGAATGACTGAGGAGCTCGCGCAACGTCGCATCGCGACTCGCTGCGCGGGTCGAGTACGCGCCGGACCGCGGATCGAAAGACGCCAGCACCTCCGGCTGGCGAAAGCCGTCGACGTAGCGGGCAAGCGGCTGATCGAGCTCGACGTCACCTTCGTCTACGAGCATCAGAATCGCGATTGACGTGACCAGCTTGGTCATCGACGCGATCCGGAACACATCGTCGTACTGCAGCGGCCGGCTCGACGGGCCGTCTGCAATGCCGGCGGCACCGCTGTAGACCTGTCCTGCCCTGCCGAAGACCGACGCAACAGCGCCCGGAATCAGGGCAGAGCGGACGGCGTCGTTCAGCGCATCGTCAATCTGCGCTGACGGCATGGATTCGGTAGTGAAAATCCAGTGTCGGCCCGACCTGCAGTGCGCCCATCATCACGCTGAAGGGCTCCATGCCGAGATCGGCATGTTCCAGCGTGAAATCTCCTTCGGCGATCAGCGTGTCGCCGTCGATCGTGATCCCGCCCGGGACCTCACGCTCGATCGACCGGCCGAGCATCTCGATCGTAATGCGCAGCGTCGCATCGTCGAGGTCGCCGGCATAGCTGCCCCCGCTGACCCGAATCGTGCTGAATTGATCGCCGTTCAGCACGGTCTCGCTCAGCATGTTGCCCTTCGTACCCTCGATGTCCTCGGGTGTCGGCTCGGACTCGAAATCGACACCGTACAGTGCGCGAAGCGCCGGATCGTCGACGATCAGATCGTCGACGTCGAAGCTGAGGCTCCATTCGGCGTCGCCGTCCGCGTCGATCGTGACGGTCCCGTCCAGTCCGGCCACGGACACGACATGGTTGTGGCCGAAACGGGCGAAAGCCCCGGCCTTATAGACCCGCCAGTGAACGTCCGACGCCTCGGCGTCGATCACCCAGGTCCCCGACTGTTGCGCGGCCGCGAGCATCGGCAGTGCGGCCAGCAGCCCGGCCATCGCCGTTAAACGTTTGAGCATCTGGAAATTCTCCCTGCAGACCCGCCGCGCGGCGGCGCGCAGCGGCATTTCCGGAGGACTTTATCATGGGCCCCTGAAGCGACGCTTAACGGAATTCTGTCAAATCCGACGATCGCCGACGCGGACCGGACGACCTCGTCGGCGAATCGAGCCGGGGGCGACAGTCGCTCGGGGGGCTTTGTGCCCGCCGCATTCGGTGGTAAGTTGTGGAAATCCATGTATGGCGACCAGATCGGGGACCGTCGAAGACCAGATGCCGAATACACGAACAGCGCTCAGACTACTCACCGTGGGCGGGCTCGCGGCCGGTCTGCTCGGATGTTCGACCGCCGTCGTCGTGGAGTCCGATTTCCCGGTTCCGCTCGTCGAGGCGCTGCCGGTCAGTGTAGGGCTGCTGTTCGACGAAGAGCTGCGCGACTTCATTCACGCCGAGACACTGCCGCCCCGCTCCACCTGGACGATCGATCTCGGCGACGCCAACATCGCGATGCTCGAGCCGCTGTTCGACTCGATGTTCCGCGACACGCGCAGTGTCAGCGGAATTCCGGTCGGCAGCCCCGAATCCAGCGGCCTCGATGCGGTCATTCGTTCGACGCTCGAGCGCTTCGAATTCGATGTACCTTTCGGCGAGCGCGACGAGTTCGTCGAGGTCTGGATGCAATACCGGTTTTTCGTGCTCGAGTTGGACGGAGATGTCATCGCAGAATGGCCCGTGACCGGCTACGGCAAGGCGGAGCTCGAGCGTAACCAGGAGGCGGCCGTGCATCGGGCCGCCATCGTCGCGATGCGGGAGGCTGGCGCGACAATTTCGACACAGTTTGCCCAACAGCCCGAGATCAACTACTGGCTGCAGGAGAGGGAAAATGCCGCAGGATTATCGGTCGACGCTCGCTCTGTTAACTGACGGGCTCACACTGCCTCGGAAGGCAGGAGGCACGGCCGTCGTCGCGCTCGCCGCAACGTTGCTCGCCGCGTGCGGCACCACGTCGCGGCTCGAGCCATACAAGCAGACGAATGTCGTCATCAGCGAGGGCGAGGGCGTCGTCGTGCTCGCCAGAAAACACCACTCGAGCCATGAAGCGGAGGGTGACTTCGTCGAGTGCGTTTCGGATGCGCTCGCGAGCTCCAACGACGACATCATGGTTCACAACTCCGTCGAGTTCGAAGACAAGATGTACCCCTGGTTCGAGCCGTCGACCGCGCCGCTCGACACGAGCGACCTCTCCGAGCTGCTCGACAGGCCCGGCGTCATGGATCGGGTTCGGGATACAGGCGTCCGGTTCGTCGTCTGGCTAGACGGGTCCACGGACCGTGTCGCGAGCGGCGGCGGCATCACGTGCGCGGCCGGGGTCGGCGGCGCCGGGTGCATGGGCCTCGCCTGGTGGGAGGACGACGCGCGCTACGACGCGACGGTCTGGGACATCCAGGAGATTTCGAGCGCCGGTACGATTCACGCGGACGTGCGCGGACGCTCTGTCATGCCGGCCATCGTCGTACCGCTGCCGTTCATCTCGCGTCCGCAGGCGAAAGCCTGCCGCGGCCTGACCGAACAGCTCGAGCACTTCCTGACCACACCCGACGGTTACTCGAGCCCGCCTGATCTGGGCTGAAATGTCGCGTGGCGCCGCCGGCCGGGCACCACGGGTTGAACGCCGCGCGCTGAATCCGAGACGGGTTGGTCCCTGACGGGTCGCCAGACCGTGCGCATCCTGCGCGCAAGCTCGACGCAGGTCCTTTTCTTGTCCGGGCACGGCCATAAACTTGGCCGCCATGTCCGACCAGCACGATCTGGCTCTCATTCTGCAGTCGCGCGCACCGCTCGTCATCGTGGAGACGGGCGACGAGGCGCGTCTTCTGGAGCTTCTGACCCGCATCGCCGTCAGCACCGACACGGCTCGCTATCGGCCGCTCTTCCGCTGGTCGATCACCGATGGCCTGCAGCGGCTGGACCTCGAGCTCGAGCCGCAGCGTCACAACACGGAGCCGGCCGATGTCCTTGGCCAGATTCGGGCCGTGACCAAACCCGGCATCTATGTGCTGCTCGATTTCCATCCATTCCTGAACGATCCGGTGCACACCCGGCTGCTTAAGGACATCGCGATCCGGGCCGAGGCGAACGGCACTGTCGTCGTCTTCGTTAGCCACGAAGTCCGGCTGCCCCCGGAGCTCAAGTCCTACAGCGTGCGATTCGAGCTGAGCCTGCCCGACGCCGATGCCCGGCGCCGCACGATCACGCGGCTGGCAGAGGAATATCGCCACGCAAATGCCGGCAGCGACGTCAGGATCGATGCGAAGGCGCTCGATCTGCTGGTCACCAACCTGAGCGGCCTGAGTCATGCGGACGTCGAGCGGCTCGCCCGCAACGCGATTTTCGATGATGGCGCACTCGACTCGAACGATGTGCCCCAGGTGATGAAGGCCAAGTATCAGCTGCTGAACGCCGGTGGCGTCCTGACCTACGACTACGAAACCGAAAGATTCGCCGACGTGGCAGGTTTCGGCAACCTGAAAAGGTGGCTGCAGCAGCGCCGAGCTGCGTTCGGCTCGACACCGCCGCCGGGTCTCGACCCACCCCGCGGCGTGCTGCTGCTCGGCGTCCAGGGCTGCGGCAAGAGCCTCGCGGCCAAAGCTACGGCGGCCGCGCTCGGCGTGCCGTTGCTGCGGCTCGATTTCGGCGCGCTGTACAACAAGTTTCACGGCGAGACGGAGCGAAATCTCCGCGAGTCGCTGGCAACGGCCGAGCTGATGGGCCCCTGCGTCCTTTGGCTCGACGAGATCGAGAAAGGGCTGGCAGCGCGGGATCACGGTGAGTCCGGCACCTCCCAGCGCGTGCTCGGAACGCTGCTGACCTGGATGGCCGAGCGCCCGGCCGGCGTTCTGCTGGTCGCAACCGCCAACGACATCAGCGCGTTACCGCCTGAGCTGGTCCGTAAGGGCCGTTTCGACGAGATATTTTTCGTCGACCTCCCGGATCCGCGTCAGCGCGTGGAAACGCTGGTCATTCATCTGCGCAGGCGCGGTCTCGAGCCCGCGAGCTTCGATCTGGCGCCGCTCGCCGCCGCCAGTGACGGTTTCTCCGGTGCCGAAATCGAACAGGGCATCGTTGCAGCGCTCTATGCGGCGCACGCGGCCGATGAAGCCCCATCGACACGGCATGTACGGCAGGAATTCGAACGGACGAAACCGCTCTCCGTGCTGATGTGCGAGAAGGTCGCGGCCTTGCGGGAGTGGGCCAGGACGCGGACGGTCCCGGCAGACTGAGAAGTGACCGAGTGTTAGTCTACGCCCCCCGAGAGACGGACCCTCCTTAGAAGTGACCAACGGGCCGCGCAACGACGAAGTCGACATCGATCGCACAGATGAGCTGCCGGTACTGTCGCCGGAGCGCATCGAAGCACTCTCGAAAGCCGAACGCACGGCCGGGAACGGTAGCGGCACCGACAGGATTCAGGCGCTGACGCCCGGCGCCGGGAAGTCATCCCCCGACACTGCCGGCAAGTCGCAGATCGCGAGCGGTGAACTCGAGAGGCTCGCCCGTGACGTCGCGAGCCTCGGTGCCCGCTGGCAGGACGTCGAATCGGTCCTGTCGGCGAACGCTGCAGGCCTCGCGAAGCTTCGTGCCGAGCTCGCCGACAGCCGCCGCGAGCTGCACGAGAGTCAGGCTCGGCAGCAGGCGCTGCTTGCACGGCTCGCATCCAGAAGTGACGGCGGCGCGCCGGCCGCGACTGAGGCCGCCGCGGAACCGGCCAGCGACGCCGGCCAGAGTCGGTCCGCGAAGACCGACAACCGCCAGCAGGAGGCGGACCGGTTCCGCAAGGAGGCGGGCGAGCTGACCGCGTCCCTCGCCTACACACGTGAACGGATGCAGGCGCTCGATGCGGCCCTCAAGGCGTCGCGAGAGCGCGAGGCGCGGCTCAAAGCCGAATCCGCGAAGCTCATTGCCGAGGTGGCCAGTCTGCAGAACGGCTCGGCCCCTGCTGACGAGCCGGAGGCCCCGGCGGCCGACGCTGCGCAACCGGCGGAGGACGATCGGGCCCGCCAGTCATTGCTGCAGAAGATCGACGGCCTCGAAAGCTACATCGCGGGCCGCAAGGAGCGCTGGGCCGAGATGGAGGCCGGCATCGTGGATCGGGATGAGCAGATTCGGGAGCTGCAGGACGAGCTTGCGTACCGCGCTCGCGAGCACGAGGCGCTCGAAGCCAGCCTGACAGCGGAAAAGAATCAGGCGGAACGCTACCGGGCGCGCGTGCTTGCACTCGAACGACAGCAGGCGCGTGAAGGCGCGCGACGCGCGACGCCGAGCCGGCCAGCCGTGCAATCAGACGATGTCGATTCGGCCGCAGCGGCGGCAACCGGACAGAACCGGGCGACGACGCAACCGCCGTCGAATGCCGGTCAGACGACGCAACTGCTGGCTGTCGAGAACCTGCAACCGGCAACGTCGGCAGCCGCCATCCCGGCGAAACAGCCGGCGGGCAACGGCGGATCCGCGCCCGCGAACGACGCCGGCGGCAGGCCGCCACGGGCACTCCGGCCTCCTGCCCTCGTTTGCCTGACCAGCGACAAGGCCGTTCGCCACGACGTGCTGAAGAGCGAAATGTCCATCGGTCGCGGCGAGGACTGCGACATTCGGATCATGACGCACTTCGTCAGCCGCAAGCACGCAAGACTTAGGCGCCTGCGCGACGGCTCCGTGCTGATCGAGGACTGCGGCAGCACGAACGGCGTGTTCGTGAACTCGGTTCGGGTCGATCGCGTTAAACTCGAGAACGGCGACTGGGTTACGATCGGCGAGATGCAATTCCGCTACTCGGCCATGGAAGAGCGCGACTCATGAGCGCGGGCCTCAGGAAGGAACTGATCATTGCAGGCGTTCTGATCCTCTTCGGCATCGCCGTGCTGCCGTTCCTGGTCTATCTGGTAGGCGGCGCCGTCGTCGGCCCCTACGAAGGGGGTGAAGGCGTCGGAACGCTGTACCAGGCCATACTGCGCGGCCTGGTCGGCCTCAACCCGGCGACCTGGCTGCTGGTCCTGAGCCCGCTCACCTGCATCGAGCTGCTGCGCTATGCCGCGAGGCGCTCGCGAAAAAGCGTGAAACCCGTCGCAGAATAGCCCCGAGTAACGATACCGAAGCTGCACCGGATGCTAGCCTGCGGTGGCGTCCGGACGTGTCCGCGTGGTGCGGAGACGGGCTCGGGCCGAGTGGACGACGCCCCGATGTTCGGATTCATCAAGAGCCTGTTCGGCACGCTGTCCGGCAAGAGACCGGAGACCCGCAGTGGCGGCCGCCGCTCACCGCCGTCCGGTCAGCACGCATCGGCGACCAAGCACCTGTACCAGAAAGACTCGCCCGCGATGCGGCGCTCGAAGAAGCCGTCCGGCGCGGATGCGCCGGCGCCCCCGAAGCGCAAGTCGCGGACCGACTTCGATCCGTACAACACCGGCAAATTCGACCGCGGCGCTTCCTGGGAAAAGATCAGCAAGAGCCAGCGCTGAGACGAGCCGTGGCGGGCGCCCGGCGCCGGGATTTTGTCCAATCGGCCGTGTGAAGCCCCCGAAATCCGGCCTCGCCACACGACCGGCCCTGCGACGATGGCTGCCCGGCCATCCGGTGCTCCTGAGACGCGCGCGAGAACGGCGCCGCAAATCATTGGTATCAGGCTTGATTCAGCGCCCCTCGGGCCGGTAACTTAGTGCAGATGCCAGCCCGCTGGCCGCCCGACTCGAGGAAGTTACGTGAGCAGAACCCTGAGCCGCCTGTTTCTCGCCACAGCAGCGTTGACATTGTCATGGGCTGCGCGAGCCAATCTCGAAGACATCTCGCCGGTCGAAATGACCGAACGCCATCCGGTAATCGCTCAGAACGTCACGAGGCTGATCGAGGAATTCCACTACTCGCGGCAGCGGCTCGACAACTCGCTGTCATCGGCAGTCCTGGACCAGTACCTGGACCGCCTGGACCGCAATCGGGTCTATTTTCTGGCCTCGGATATTGCCGCTTTTGGCCGCTACCGCTACGAGATGGACGACCGGGCACGCTCGGGGGAGATAGGGCCGGTATACGAAGTCTTTAATCTCTTCCGTCAGCGCGTTCACGATCGCATCAGCTACGCGATTTCTCTGCTCGATGCGGAGCCCGACTTTACGCTCGACGAAAGTTATCGCTGGGACCGGACCGAGCTGTCCTGGCCGAACTCCGAAGAGGAGATGCAGGAGATCTGGCGTCTGCGCGTGAAGAGCGACGGTCTCGGCCTGATCATGGCCGAGCAGACCTGGGAAGAAGCCAGGGAAACGCTTCTGCAGCGCTACGAGAGAATCAACAACGACATCGCCGGACTGACCGCCGACGACGTGTTCGAGACGTTCATGAACTCGGTCGCGCACGTCATGGATCCGCACTCCAACTACCTCTCGCCACGGCAGAGTGAGGAGTACGCGATCGAGATGAGCCTGTCATACGAGGGCATCGGCGCGACGCTGCAGACCGAAGACGATTTCATCCGGATCATCAACATCATTCCGGGCGGGCCGGCCGCTTTCGATGGCTCGCTGAAGCCGGAAGACCGGATTACTGCGGTCGGTCAGGGCGCCGATGGCGAGCTCACGGACGTGATCGGCTGGCGCCTCGAGGATGTCGTGCGACGCATCCGTGGCCCGGAAGGCACCGTGGTGCGGCTGCGCGTGCTGCGGGCCGGCCAGGCGCCGGGTTCTCCGCAGGAAATCATCAGCCTGACCCGCGCGAAGGTAAAACTCGAGGAACAGGCGGCCCAGAGCGAGCTGATAGAAGTGCCGCTCGATGAGTCGACCTACCGAATCGGCGTCATCACGGTGCCGAAGTTCTATCGCGACGTCGGCGCCATCGGCCGCGGGGATCAGGATTACACCAGCACGTCGCGCGACGTCGCCCGGCTGATCGCCGAGCTCGAAGCGGACGGCGGCATCGACGGTCTGGTCATGGATCTGCGCCAGAACGGCGGCGGCCATCTGATCGAGGCCACCGAGCTGAGCGGCCTGTTCATCGACGAGGGACCGGTCGTCCAGCTACGCGAGACGCGCGGCAACATCGAGGTCCTAGACGACCCCAGTGATACGGCCGTCTACGACGGTCCGCTTGCCGTTCTGGTCGATCGTTACAGCGCCAGCGCATCGGAAATTTTCGCCGCTGCCATTCAGGACTACGAGCGCGGCGTCATCATCGGGCAGCAGACCTTCGGCAAGGGCTCCGTCCAGAACCTGTTCAATCTGGATCGGATGATGCGCGGATCGGACAACGGTCAGCTGACCCTGACGATAGGCAAGTACTACCGCGTGACCGGAGAGAGCACGCAGAATCGCGGCGTCCTGCCCGACATCGAGCTCCCGTCCGACATTCCCACCGAAGCCGTCGGCGAGAGCACGCGCGACACAGCGCTGCCCTGGGACCGGATTCAGCCGACGCGGTTTCGGGCGAACGCCCCGCTCGACGGCGAGATCGCAACCTTGTCGGACCGCCTGCGGCTGAGATCGGCGTCAGACCCGAATTTCAACTATCTGCTCGAGGACTTCGAGGCACGCACCGAAAACTGGAACCGCCACACGGTGTCGCTGAATCTCGAGGAACGGCAGGCGGAGCAGGACGCGCTTCGCGAAGCCCAGCTCGCGCGAGAAAACAGCCGCCGTGCAGCCAATGGCCAGACGCCGCTCGAAAGCCTCGACGATCTGGAGGAGCCGGTCTCAACGGCCGAAATCCTGCTCCGGCAGGCGGCCGAAACCGTAGCGGAAATGGCGAGTCGCGACGGTTCCAGAACCGCCCAACGGGCGCCGGCAACGACCGGATCCGGCGGCTGAAGCGGGCGACGGGCCCGTCCAGCGGGGCAGTCGAGTCTCAGAGCAGCTTGGCGCCGACGTCCCAGTAGCGCTCCGACAGCACGTTCACAGCGATCGGCGGCTGTACCGGGGGCTGAGCCGCTGTCCCGCCGCCCGCTGCGGCGGCTGCCACCGCCACCCCGTCACGAGCGATTTCTCCGACGGAATCGATTCGCGGAATCGTGTCGTTTTCGCGCAGGTACCGGAGGCCGTCAATCAGAAGGTCGCTGCGCCGCTTCACGGCCTCGGCGAGCCGCGAGTCCTGATCGAGGTCGCTCAGTCGTTCGCGGATCAGCTGCACCATCCGATCGCAGCTGCCCCGGTCGCCGAACTTCATGTCCGCCACGGGACACTCCGTGGCCTGCCTCGCGAGCCTCGCCAGGTCGTAATCGAGGAAATGCATCACCAGATGCTGCGACATGGCAATGAGTGCCACGTTGATGATTCGCTTGCTGTCGAGACTCAGGCCTTCGGGCTCGGGTAGCGCTTCACTCCTGATCTTGTCGACCAGCTCGTTGAGCTCATCAATTCGGGTGTCGAGCACACCCTGGTTCTGGCGTGCCGACTCGACCGCCCGCCTCAACCGTCGCCCGAAGACCAGGCGCAGCAGCGGATTCATCTCTGCCCGCTGCTTTTCGGCCTGCACTCTGGAATCGATGACTTCCTTCCGCCTGACGAGCAGTTCCGTGAGCTTCTCGTTGACGGCGGTGAGCCGACGCTTCCGCTTGGCGATGACATCCGCGTGCAGCTTGGCCCGCTCGCGACGCTCTCGCTGGTCGATCAGTTCGAGCCTGAGCTGATCGAGGCGCGTAGACGCGACCCGCCACAGGTGGCGTAGCTGGAAATAGACCATCGCGTTGGCCGCGGCGACCGGGTCGACGAGCAGCCGCTCGAGCCCCTCGAGCTGCTCGTGAGCACGGCTGAGCGCACGCTCGCCGTCCTTGAGCTTGTCTCTCAGCTCGTCGTGCTCCTTGCGCAGAGAAACCAGCTCGCGCTTGACGTTCGCCCGGTTCCAGTAGAGCTGAAGAAGCTGTTCGGTTTCCGACCCGGTTTGTCGCTTGAGTTCCAGCAAAACGACTACAGCGTTTTTGTCCGCCGGGATAGACGGAATCGGATGAAATATAGCCGTCACGCTGTGCGGATACCGTGACGCGGAGCAAGAATGCCGGGTCCGGCGGTCAGGCGAAACTGTGACCTTTGTCCAGCAGATAATCGAGCCACTTGTTCAGCATCATGTTGATGCGCCAGCGGCGATCGAGTTCCCGCAGATGGGAGCGCGCCAGGGCCTGCAACATATGGTGCTGATGCTCTTCCCGGCCCGATACGGCCTCGACGAGCATGGCATCGTGGTACATGCGAACCAGCAGGTCCGGATCGGGCGTTTGACGATCGGGGTGTGCCTCGTCATCGAACCAGTACGTGAGCGTGAACGTCGTCGTGTACGGCTCGCGCTTCAGCACATGAAGGTGGAGATCGCAGTCGTCCTGAGCAGTGGAAACACGCAGACCGTCGACCGGAAACGAGTCGCCGCACAACTGATCGAACTTGACGAAGTTGCTCTCATAGATCGTCATCAGGCCCGTGAAGCTGCCTGGTCTGAATACACACTCCGGAACTATGAGACTGTCGGCGAGCATCCTTCCGCATTCCGAATCCGCGATACGTTTTCCCTTCTCTGAATCCTGCTCCAGCTTGCCATAGGCGTCAACGGCGAATAAGCCTTGACATCACAATTTTGCGTCGTGCTCACGGCAGAAAAGGCAGCTACCAGCTGCTGCGCTTCTTCGGCCGGAGGCTCGGCGCGACGAGCCCGATGATGATCCCGCCGAACAGCACGGCCGCCCCGATAATGAACCAGTTCTGGTTATCGCGGCTGCGCAGCTGATCGTTCTCCATCGTAATGACGTCAACCTCGGCATCGAGATCGTTGACCCGCCGCCTGAGACTCTCGTTCTGATCCCGCAGCTCGATGGCGCTCGCCGAAACCTGCCGGATATCCGCGAGCTCGGTGCTGAGGTCTTCTTCGCTGGAGCGGAGCGTCCCGAGCTCCGAAGTAGCGGTCGTAAGGTCACCGGATAGCTGCTCCACCTGCGCCTGCAGCTCTTCGATCTGCTCCCGAGCGGCCGCGAGATTGCGCTCGGCCGCCGCGTTCAGCTGATCTCCGGTCATGTCGTTTTGCAGGTATTGCGTCAGCACCCATCCCTCGGTTCCGTCATTGAGCCTGACACGGGCATAGTTCCCCTCATCGTTCTCTTCGAGGATCGTTAATGCGGCACCGCTATTCAGATTTCTGATGATCGCATTCTGCGTGCTCGGACCGGTCCGCAGCGTGATGACGATCTCGTCGGTGACGTAGCGCTGCTGAGCCATAACGTCATTGACGATGACCATGCACATCAGTGACAGGAGAATTGCGAGTCTCATGGGCTTGTTTTCCTCACGACGGCCCGCTTCGGAGAAACTTCTCCCGGTAGAAGCGGAGCTCACGAATCGAGTCATGAATATCGGCAAGCGCCAGATGCGTCGGCTGTTTCTGAAAGCCGACAGTGATCTCCGGCGACCACAATTGAGCCAGAATCTTCAGGCTCGTCACGTCCAGGTTGCGATAGTGAAAGAACGCCCCCAGCTCCGGCATGTGCCGGCTGAGGAAGCGGCGATCCTGGCAAATGCTGTTGCCGCACATCGGTGACTGGCCGGGCTCCGAATAGCGCCGCAGAAACGCCAGCGTTTCCTGCTCGGCTTCGGACTCGTCGATGTCGCTCGTCCGCACGCGATCGACCAGACCGGATTCGCCATGCTGGCGCGTATTCCACTCGTCCATGCCGTTCAGAACCTCATCCGACTGGTGCACGGCAAAGACGGGACCCTCAGCGAGCACGACCAGATGCTTGTCGGTAACGACCGTTGCGATCTCGATGATGAGATCGTTATCCGGATCCAGTCCCGTCATTTCGAGATCGATCCAGACGAGATTCTCCTTATGCTTTAGGATGCCCGCAGCCATGCGCGGATTGTAACAAGACGGCGGAAACGCACACGTGAGCCAGATACCGTTTGAGCGCGAATGACAGCGACCGGGCTCGTCGTCAGTCGTCATCGCCGGCACCTGATCGTCAGGACGAACGATGGCGAACGGTTACGCTGTATCGTGCGCGGACGAAAACTTCGCCCGCTCGTCGGCGACTCGGTCGAAATCGAGCACCTTGCGGATGGCACGACAGCCGTAATCAGCGTCGAGCCACGACGCAGCACACTGACACGGATCGACGCCAGAGGCCGTCCCGAGGGTGTCACCGCGAATGTGACTCAGCTCGCAGTCGTAATTGCCGCGGAACCTGCCACCGACTGGATGCTGGTGGACCGCTACTTCGCGGCCGCGGAGCTCGAGGGAATCGAAGGCCTCCTGGTCTGGAACAAGGCTGATCTCGAAGCCGCTGCGCCGGAGCGCGCAGCCGTCTACCGACGGGCAGGCTACGAGCTGGTGGTGACGAGCGCGCGGGAGGAAGCCGGGCTCGATGCGCTGAGGCAGGCACTGCGCGAGCACCGGAGCGTACTGGTCGGCCAATCCGGCGTCGGCAAGTCGTCGCTGATCAACGCACTGATCGGCGACGACGTGCAGGCAGTCAGCGCCCTGAGCGAGCGAACATCGCTCGGCAAGCACACAACGACGGCTGCCGACCTGTATACATTGCCCGGGGGCGGTGAGCTGATCGATACACCCGGCGTCAGGCAGTATGCGCCCTACCTCACCGAGCCCGAACGGCTCGACTGGGCATTCATCGAGTTCAGGCCCTGGCTCGGTCAGTGCCGTTTCGACGATTGCCGGCATGACGCCGAACCGGAGTGTGCGGTCAAACGCGCAGTCGCAGCCGGGGACATCGACTCACGCCGCTACGAACACTATCTCGCGTTGCGGGCTTTGATCGAGGATCTGTCCGGTTAGTGCTGCTCCCTTTGCAGTGGCGTCAGCCGAGCGCGCCCATCTGCCGGCCGCCGAGTATGTGCAGATGCGCGTGAAAGACCACCTGGCCACCCTCGGCGTTGACGTTCATCGCAATCCGATAGCCGGGCAGCCCATGGTCGGCCGCGATCTTCTGAGCTACCAGCATCAACCGACCGAGCAGTCCCGCATCTTCGGCCTCGAAGTCGTCGAGCGTGGCGACGTGGCGCCGCGGGATCACCAGTCCGTGCACCGGCGCCGCCGGATTCACATCGCGGAACGCGATGACCTCGTCGTCTTCGTACAGTCGCGTGCTCGGCAGCTCTCCGGCGACGATGCGGCAGAAGATGCAGTCGGCGTCGGCACTCATGCGGCTGGTCCTCGTGTCAGTGGCTCGCGATTCGAGTGATCAAACGGTATCCGAGCCCGCGGGCTCGAGGTTCAGACGGCCGGAAAACGCCCGGGACAACGTGCCGCTGTCGATGTACTCCAGTTCTCCGCCGACCGGAACCCCGTAGGCGATTCGGCTGGCCCTGACGCCGTGTTTCTGTGCGATGCCGGCGAGAAGGTGCGCCGTCGCGTCGCCTTCGACCGTCACGCTGGTGGCCAGCACGACTTCGGAGATCGCGTCGTCCCGCAGACGCTGTTCCAGCAGGTCGAGGCCTAGTTCCGCCGGCCCGATACCGTCGATCGGCGACAGGTGGCCCATCAGGACGAAATAGCGCCCGCGGTAGACGCCGGCCTGCTCGATGGCCAGCAGGTCGGCCGGCATCTCGACGACACAGAGCTCCGCATCATTGCGCCGCGGGCTCGAGCAGAATCCGCAGATATCCGCCTCAGTGAGCATCCTGCAGCGTTCGCAGTTGCCGATCGAATCGACAGCATCGGCCAACGCTTCCGCAAGCGTCGTCGCACCGTGCCGGTCTCGCTGCAGCAGGTGGAAGGCCATCCTCTGCGCGGACTTCTGGCCGACACCCGGCAGACACTTCAGTGACTGAATCAGGCGCTGCAGCAACGGCGAGTAGGCTTCATCCATCGGTCAGAACGGCAGCTTGAGCCCCCCGGGCAGCGGCATTCCTCCAGTCACACCGGCCATGCGCTCCTGCACCGTCTCCTCTATCTTGCGATTCAGGTCGTTCATTGCCGCCGCGATCAGATCCTCGAGCATCTCCTTATCGTCGGACATCAGCGCGTCCTCGATCGAGACCTCCCTGATCTCGTGCTTGCAGGTTGCCCGCACGCGAACCATACCGCCACCGGCCTGTCCCTCGACCTCGAGCTGCGCGAGCTCATCCTGCGCCTTCTGCAGGTTTTCCTGCATCGCCTGCGCCTGCTTCATCAAATTGCCAATGCCCTTCATCGTTTCCCTCTGAGTGTCGTCCCTTATTCCCGCGGCGGCTCGATACTGTCGGGCTCAACGACCGCATCGAAAGCTTCCTGCAGTTTTCTGACCGTCGGATCGCGCTCGATCGCCTCGCGCGCCTCCCGCATCCGCGCGCTCTCGCCTGCCTCGCGAATCTGCGCCGGCGTCGCGGCCGCCGGATCGCCGACGATCACGCTGAGGCGCACGTCGCTGCCCAGGTGCCTGCTGAGTCCCGACCTCAGCCGCTCCCGCAGCTGCTCGGTGCTGAAATCGGCCTTGGTGCTCGCCAGCATCAATTCGAGCCGGTCACCGTCAACCCGTGAGACGACACAATGCTCGGCGAGGCTGCGCGCCGGGCCGCGTATGCCCGCAGCGCGAAGCAGACCCGGCCAGTCGGCTGCAAGCTCGGCAAGCGGCCGGACACCGTTTACCGCGCGAGGCTCACCGGCCGCGGCCGACCGCTCCGGCCGATCGCCGGTTGACGGATCAACGGGATCGTTGCCTCGTCGCTGCGCCGGATCGTTGCCTGGTCGCGGCGCCGGATCACTGCCTGGCCGCTCCGCCTGTCGATCTGCCGATGCATCATCCGCGCGCGACCTGCCACTTCCGCGCCGCGCAGGTCCGGCGGCTTCGGCCTCTCGTCGGGCGTCATCGGCCTCTGGACCGCCCTTCGGGCTCCGCTCGCGAGTGGACGGCGCCGGCCGTCGCGGCGTGCCACCGCTCGCCGCACGCGCGGTCTCGATGGTGAATGCGAGCATACGGAGCAACGTCATCTCGAAGCTGATCCGCTCGTCACCTGCAAGTGCCAGATCGCGGCGACCGTTGACGGCGATCTGGTAATGGAGCTGCACATCCTCCGGCGTCATTCGCCCGGCGAGATCGCGAAGCGCCGCTTCGTCGTCCTCGAGGCGTTCGTCACCGACGAGCTGCGCCATCGCAATGCGCTGCAGCACGGTCATGATCTCCTCGAGCACGGCGCCGTAGTCGGGCGCGAGCGCATCGAGCTCCGCAACTTCGTCCAGCAGACCCGCGCCGTCTTCGTCCGCAAGCATGCCAATGAGCCTGACCACATGACCGCGGTCTATCGTGCCGAGCATCCCCTTGGCTTCAGACTCGGTTACCGTGCCGCCGCCGAACGCGATCCCCTGATCCAGCAGGCTAAGCGCGTCTCGCATGCTGCCGTTCGCGGCCCGGGCCATCGCCTGCAATCCGCCCTCCTCCGCTTCGACGGACTCCGCATCGCAGATTCTTCGAAGCTGGCCGAGAATCTGCCCCGGCGGCAGCTTCTTCAGATTGAACTGCAAACAACGGGAGAGGACCGTTACGGGCAGCTTCTGCGGATCGGTCGTCGCGAATAGAAACTTGACGTGCGGCGGCGGCTCCTCGAGCGTTTTCAGCAGCGCGTTGAACGAGTGGTTAGAGAGCATGTGCACTTCGTCGACCAGATAGACCTTGAACCGCCCCCGGGTCGGCATGTACTGGACGTTATCGAGCAGCTCTCGAGTGTCATCGACCTTCGTTCGGGACGCCGCATCGACTTCGATCAGATCGACGAAACGGCCCTCGTCGATACTCACGCACGCATCGCACTCACCGCAGGGCTCGTCGGACACGCCACGCTCGCAATTGAGCGCCTTCGCCAGCAGGCGCGCGATGGTGGTCTTGCCGACGCCACGGGTACCGCTGAAGAGGTAAGCGTGGTGCAGCCGCTCCGCCTGCAGGGAGTTGACGAGCGCCGTCACGACATGAGCCTGGCCGACCAGCTCGTCGAAGCGTTTCGGGCGCCATTTGACTGCGAGTACCGTGTAAGTCACGCGGAACCGTTTTCGTGGACAACAAAAAGTCCGCGTCAGCCCGACCCCGGCACCCGACCTGGCTGCTACCGCTGCTCCCTTCCGGGCCTGACGGGGTTTACAACTGGTCGTCGCGGGGGAACCGACGCGGACCTCCGCTACTTTACCAGCCCGGGCCTCGGCTGTAAGCACACCGCCGGCGCGGGAAACGGCGTCGCCGCCGAGACGGTGCCCGGTGGTCTATCCATGCAGCACCGGCTTTGTCTGGCGGGTCGTTTTCCGCTACGCTGCGCCGGCCGCCGCGCATTGATCTCGCGACGACGGAGAGGTGGCCGAGCGGTCGAAGGCGCTTGCTTGGAAAGCAAGTGTACGGTAACCCCGTACCGCGGGTTCGAATCCCGCCCTCTCCGCCAAAAACGAAGAAGGTCCCTTCCGGGGCCTTCTTCGTTTTCGATGGAGCGGGTGCGTGGACGAACCCGCCTGGGTTCGACTCGGAGGCGCAACGCGCCGCAGAGAACGCGCAGCTGACGCAGTCAGCGAGCGGCCCCCTCGAGGAGTGAGCGGCCGGAGGTCGCGAATCATCACGCCCTCTCCGGGGGCTGCCTCGGCTCTCGTGAAGCCCCCATCGCCAAGAACTACGTGTTGGGTCGGATCAGGAACCGCTCGTTATCGAAGTCGATGCATACGACGTGCTTTGCGAAGAAGTCGTATCCCACAAAGCCATCGATGCCGGGCGGTTGCTCGAAATCGACTGAAAGAAACCGTATGGGGCCAAACTCGGTCGACCCAAGTGTAAACTTGTCGCTTCGAGTGGTGGAACCGTCGGTCACGATACCCCGCGTGTTCACGACGCTCTCCCGAATGACATTTGAGGCACGAGTATCCCAAGCAAGGAGCAGTTCTCCCCAGTCCGTCGACACCATGGTCGCGGGCCAACCTCGCTCGAACGGGGCCTCGGCACCATAACAGCCATATCGCGCCGGATCAGGCTCGTCGAAAGGAATGAAGGTCAGCGCTTGTACTTTGTAGTCAAGCACCAGTCTATATTCCTTCGCGATCTGCAGGCCGAAGTGGCCGGAGGCGAAAGGCGCTTCTGCGAACTCCGTACCCACGACATCCGTGAACTCCAGCGAACCAATCGCTATCCGCGGGGCACGGAACTTGTGGCCCTCGATTCTGTTGCCGTACACGTCGAGCAGCGTGTAAGTCTCATCCAGCGTCTCCACGGGCAATGATCCGACGGCGTCGGTGGACAGGGCGAGCTCATCAGATCCGAGATCGAAAAGCAGAGATACCCGCTGATCGCCAATCTCGACCTGCACAACCGGATAGTTGTCGACCAGTTCGAAAGGAACGACTGCGACTTGCTGTGCAGCCGCGCTGTTACCGCTTAGAGCCGCAATCAGAAACGAGGCGTATCGGAAGAAAATCGTGGCCGAGGCACGCATTGATTTCTCCGCTTCAGCACAAACCACAGTCTAGCGATGCCAGAAGGGCAGCCGATTACGATCTGGTAAGGCCGCTTGCGATCTTGCGCATCGGCTGCAATTTGTCCACGAGGCCCTGATCGTCTTACCCAGTGAATGCCCGGCAACGGACGATATTGCCCTCAGTCTTCGGCCGCCGCACCATCCGCTGCAGCATCAGCGCCTGCGTGCCACCTCCCAGCCACGCTCGCACAAATCACTGTAGACACATAGACGACGCTGGGGTTGAGTTCGCCGAATAGACGCCAGACTCCCAGCGCTAACGCGGAGAGCCCTACCGGCAATACGAGGAACTGAAGATATCTCTTGTCCACCTACAGCCTGCATTCTCTATCGTGGATAGTCGTGACCGGTCATTTCGGGTCGGAAAGCTGAATCTACTCCGCCCGGGAGGCGAAATCCAACGATGGCGGACAACCCACTCCAGGCGGGTGATAAACTTCGAAGCGAATCCCGGGAGCTCTCGCGATGCAACGACATTGGACGTTCGGAGCGCTGGCAACTGCACTGCTCTCGTTGATCGAGCCCGAAGCGTTGCATGCACATCACAATCAGTTTCAGCGATTCGACCCGGAAAAGGAGCAGATCGTCACCGGCAGGGTCGAGAGTTTCGCCTGGCAGAATCCACACGCCTACATTTATCTGACATCACAGGAAGGCAACGACGAGAGCTCCTGGAGAATCGAAACTCTTTCGATTGCATTCATGCGACGACTGGGATGGGGGCCGGAGACGATTCGCACAGGTGACAACGTTGCGGTAACCATCAACCCCTCCCGCACGGAAGGCCGAGCGACGGGCTGGCTCATCGATATCGTGGTGGAAGGTCGCGAAGTGCCGTCGCTCAACGACGAAGAGCGCCTCGGAGCCGTCTTTTCCGGGCAAGGCACTCAAACTGGCGCCAGAGCGGACTCTTTGAACGGCACCTGGATTACGCTCCTCGGTTCGGCTGAGCAGTGGGAGTGGCTGCGTGATCCTTCCGTGCTCGAGTTGACCGATGCCGGGCGACAAGCCGTCGACCGCTACGACCCGACGGACACGACGACGCAAGTCGTTTGCGAGCCGCGCCCCATTCCGAGAGCCATGATTATCGCCGACAGAAAGTCAATCGAAATCCGTGACGACGCTGTCTGGATTCGCGGTGAGTACGACGCGACTGAGCGATTCGCCTACTTCGACGCTCGCCTTTCCGAGGGTAGGACGGTTCACGGCCACTCTTCGGCTCGATGGGACAACGGCGCCCTGATTGTCGAGACTTCCAACTTCACCGAAAACACGACCGGTATCGCGGACGCGCTTCCTTCGAGTATCGAGAAGCGTCTGGTCGAGAGATTCGCGTTGGCAGCCGATCGACAATCGTTGGTCTACAGCTTCGTGCTGAGCGATCCCGTCTATCTCCTCGAACCCGTGACCAGCGAAACGCGCTGGCTGTACCGCCCGAATGTCGACTTCGAGTTGGTGCCTTGCGATCCGGATGCTACGCGGTCCTTTCTGGATAACTGACTGCCCTATCGAATTGCCAAGGATGGCCGCGGACTATCAATCAAGAGCTCGTACAGCCACCTCCAATTGCAGGAAGAGAAGACGACTCGAAACCTATCGGACGCTCTGCTCGACTCGTTCCAGGAGTTGCACGGTCGGGAGCGGAAACGTGCGCCGATCAGCCTCAGACCACCACTGGCCAAATCCTTCCTGCTCCAGCAGGAGCTCTACTTGTCTCGTCTCGAAATTGCTTCCAGTAAACCCGAGACCTACTCTCGCTGTAGAGACTCCGATGATTAGCCTCTCGAGGTAAGCACGAACCAAAAAGTCGAAACTGACTTTCTCCTCCTCGGATAGCTGCGCATAGTTACTGAGACCACGAAGGTAGATGTCCGCGGATGCGGGATCTGTGCCTAACTCAAAGTACCACTCGCTGGCCAAGCTCGAAACGGCGATCTGGTTCGTTGCTCGCGCCTGGTTGTTGGAGTCACGAATCTCGATGGCGAGGATCACGATCCCCGCAATGACGCCGACGTTTGCCAGGATCGATAGCACTTGCCCGAGATCGATTCTTTTCATTCTTCTTCGCCATCGTCGGGAACAGGTCGAACCCGGATCTTACAGAATATCCTCTCGAACGACCGGAATGCGGGCGGACCCAACGATCCAATAACCAAGGCTACGCCGGTGTTCGGCCGGTTCTTGCCCTTAACATCCCGGTGGCGAAGCTACCTAGCAGGTATACCTTCGTGCACGTCGAATCCATGTCGAAGCGCGACCTCTCGTACTCGAGAATCTTCAAGAACCTTTTCGTAAATCCACTCGTAGTGCGTGTAGTGCTCCAACGCTTGTGTCGCTATCTCCTTACCGAACAGGGCAGTCATTGCTTGATACTCCATATCGCAAACGAGTAGATGGCGGTATGTGCTGGTCGCGTCCCGGGCGCCTCCGTCTGCCGGCGAAGGGACATCAGGAAACAGGTTCTCGTACTCTTCCATCGCTGCTCGAAAACTTCCGAGCCATGGTTCTGCTTCAAGCCAATGCAGCTGCTCGTGCAGGAACATAGCCACTAGCCCTGTTTCGTTTCCGATGTACCGAGTGTGGATCGTCAGAATTGGGTGAGAGTGTGGCGTCTGGGTCTCGTCGATGAGGACGCGTCGTGTAAGAATCCAGCGATCAAGATCAAACGACTTTATTGCCGCCCGCAGTTCTGATGCCGTGGTCGCCTCTGCGGAGGTGGCGTTTTCGAGGCCGATCCAAACTACGTCGGGACCCGCATCTCCGATGTCTTGTGCGGTGGCGATTCCCGCCAGAATGGCGACAGAACATATCGCCTTGATAGCAATCATTCGCATGCTTCTTGCGACGCAACTGGTTTCTTCGCGAAATCTCAATCGGATCGATTAGTACCCTACAGACTATACCTGCGATCGTCCCGAAACGGGGGCACTCGGGTCATCCTAATGACTAAGGCATACGGCCGTGATCGGCCAGTAGTCAGTGACAATGATAGTATCCCTCTGCCGTTTCATCGATAGGTGTCTGATTGAGGTCAGGCGATTGTGTATGTCCAGGAAATATCGCCTTGTTGTTCGCTGCCTGTTCGTTGTTTGCCTGGCCGGCTGCGGGGCGGAAAATCAGGATTCGGAAAATCGACCTTTAGATTCCCAGTCTGCGACACGGGATACCCGGCCCAACATCTTGTTGATTGTTGCCGATGACATGGGTTACTCCGACATCGGTGCGTTCGGCAGTGAGATCAATACGCCAAACATTGACCGATTGGCTGCAGAAGGCACGATCCTGACCAACTTCAAGGTTGGCCCGACCTGCTCACCGACCCGAGGCATGCTCTATTCCGGTACTGACAATCATCGCAACGGGCTGGGTACCATGAATGGCATGGCAACGCCCGAACAACTGGGGCAACCCGGCTACGAAGCCTATTTGAACGAATACGTCGTTACTTTCATGACTCTTCTGAAAGATACCGGCTATCACACCTACATGGCGGGCAAGTGGCAACAGGGATTCCGGGACGGCTATTTCCCGCTCGATCGCGGGTTCGAACGCGCGTACTGGCTAATGTCGGGGGGCGCAAACCACTTCGCCGACCCGAAGAACATATTTCTCAATGGCCCGCCTGTGTACTACTGGGAAGATGACGAGGTTCAGGAAGAGTATCCAGACAACTTCTATTCAGCGAATACCCACACCGACAAGCTAATCGAGTACATCGACAGCAATAAGGATGACGGGCAGCCATTTTTTGCCATGGCCTCTTACACGATGCCCCATTGGCCCCTGCAGGTACCAGATGAGTACATTGAGAAATACGACGGTACTTACGATGGTGGTTATGACGGAATAAGACAGGCACGTATCGATCGCATGCGTGACCTGGATATTCTCTCGCCCGATCAGATTCCCGCCCCGCGACATTCCGGCTACGCTGCATGGAATGATCTCAGCGAAGCAATGAAGCAACGTGAGACCAGACGAATGCAGGTATATGCCGGAATGATCGACATCATGGACGTGAACATCGGCCGTCTCATCGAATATCTGAAACAGGAAGGCATGTATGACGATACCGTCATCCTGTTCTTCTCCGACAACGGCGCTGAGGGCAATGACCCGGGAATGCTCGATCCTGGCAACTATCGCCTGGAGGGCTTTGATAACTCATTGGAGAACATTGGCAGGCCTGGGTCCTATACGATCCAGGGTCCCGGCTGGGCTCACGTCAGCAACACGCCGTTCTATTTGCACAAAGGCTTTGCGACAGAAGGCGCACTATCAACACCCTTCATTGCTGTGAACAGGGAGCTGATCCCTGCGGGGCGAAAATCAGACTCATTTGCAACGGTGCTCGATATTCTGCCTACCTTCCTTGAACTGGCCGAAACGGAACATCCCGGGACCGAATACAACGGCAGAGAAGTATTCCCTCCGACCGGGACCTCGATGTTGCCGTTCCTCAAGGGAGAGACGGATTCGGTCCATCCGGAAGACTATGTCTACGCGGGCGAACTCTGGAATCGAAAGATCGTGCGCCAGGGGAACTGGAAACTGAGCTGGATGAACAGCCCATGGGGTAAGGATGACTGGGCTTTGTACAACTTGGCAGAAGACATCGGCGAGCAGAACGATCTTTCAGCCGAAAATCCAGACAAGGTGGCCGAGCTGATTTCACACTGGGAGTCTTACACGGAAACCAACGGCGTCATAGAAAATCCAGATTTCTATATCCGGTACAGCAACGAAAACGACTACATTCAATAATAGTGATCAGCGAGACTGAGCGCCTTCGACGGTCGAACGTTACAACCCGCTTCGGATGCAACAGCGGCACATGTTTTTCACAGGAGAGGATCGACAGCCGCTCTGGTACGTGACGGATCTCTTCCCGGTGAACGGATCGAGGTCATGCTGAGCGCATACGAATCCGAAGTCGGGGTGGGATGTCGCACCGAGATGGTGCAAGAATGTTCCCGCGGAAACATCCTAGAATCTACTTTAACTTCATTCGGCAAATAATTACAGGGGCTGCAACAGCGAGCTTTCGAGAATCTGCCGGGTCACGCGGAAGCGTCGTTCGATGGGCTGGTATGGATCGGTATTGCTGCCGAGCGCAATCGGCGAGCAGCGGTAGGATCGTCGGGACAGTGTCTCTTTCAGCAGCTCGGCGGCGTCGCGCTTGTAGAAGAGCCGGGTTTCGAAATCGAGGCCCGGCGAGAGGCCGGCGAAAGCGTGCACCGTTTCCGTCCTTCTCCGAAAGCTTCTAGTATCTTCTCGTAACTCGTAGAACACTCGTCGGCTTGCGAGAAGATGTAGATAAACTCCGAATCTTTGCCGGATCTTTTATGTCCGGTCGGAATGAGTTTAGCCCACCTTTCGACTGTATCTGCGTTAATCTCTCCCGTCGAAAGGGAGCGGGTCAGCGGAATCGGCTGTCGGACAGACTTTGCTGCTTGCATCGCCGCCGTAGTGGCTTCCTCATACTTTGAGACTGCAGCTGCGATGTCGGACTGCGTCAACATAGATTCAGATACCTAGCAGCAGTGGCGTGACTGACCAGTTTATACCCTCAATGCGTCAGATCGACCACACTCGGCCGAGACCAGAGTTTCCGCCCACTAGGTATTTCGTGCAGGCGTGTCCACGATCGCGCCTCAACGTCCACCAATTGCGCCGCCGTTGATTATGCTGCACCCACTGAGGCAACCCTCAGGCGCTGAAGAATATTGAGTGCCCTACTCCCCTGTCCGATCACGGTATTCCTATATGTGCGCATCGCGTGGGGTCTGCTTTGCTCTACTGGGTTGCAGTAAACCGCCCGAGCCTCCATGCGCTGACACTGATCGATTCCAACCGTATGAAATCCGTCGCTGCCGTACTTGTAATTCCGTACTCGTACTGAGGACTTCGTACTGATACTCGCCAAATGCGAGTCATGTTCCGACGAGTCCGATGGCGCGCCACCAAAGGAAATTGAGCGGCAACAGGATCAGCAGAGTAACCAATGTCAGTGCAACCAGTAATTTCGTGCCTGCGCGCAGCCCGACACCCCCGAGGCTCATGCCGACGAGAATGGGTGATGCCTGATACGGAAAGACAACATTCGAAAATCCTGCGACCTGGGTCATCAGTACCACGTCGAGTGACAATCCGGTGAGTTCGGCGAATTCACCGGACAACGGACTCAGCACGGCCGGAACAGCGGGATTCGTGACCAGCGGTCCCAGCATGGCTGCGAACAGGGTCAGCCAGTAAACGTTTGCACCGTCGGCGGCCGGTGACAATGGCAGGATGCCTGTAAGCCAGCCGCTTACCTGGCCGGCCAGTCCGGAGCCTGAAATCACCGCACCCATGCTCAGCACACCGGCAACGTAGAAAAAAGAATTGTAATCGAGTTTTTCGTTGAGCGTATTTGTCGGAACCAGTTTGAGTCCGGGGAGGAGCACGATGGCCGCTGCACCCAGTCCGACCCACGCGGCGGCAACTCCATGTACGGCGTCGGTAATCCACAAGGCCAGCGCGAGACCAAGGATTGTGGCCAGCCAGATTTCCTGGCGACTGTAGGGCGCCGGATCCTGACTGACCGGTGAGGATCCCGGAATGTCCGGAAACAGGATGCGAGCGAGCAAAACAATCGCGAATGTTCGAAGAGCACCCATGACCGGGAAATGGGTCAACAGGTAGCCACCATAATTCATTGACACGCCGTAGAGATTGTCAGCAGCCCCGACCATGACAAGATTCGGCACCAGCGCAGTCATGACAGCGCCGGACGGTACAAAGCTGACGGCGGTGACCACCATGATCATGCCAATTCGGCCCGCGCGGCCAGCGGCAAATCCATAGTGATCCGCAATTGCGACGACGATTGGGGTGAGAATCAGAATTCGCCCCATACTCGACGGCATCAGAAAATTCAAAGTTGTCGCTGCAATCGCAATCCCGCTTAGCAATGCCAAGTAGGATCCGCCGATCCGGACCGTAAGTGAGCGTGCAATTCGCGTTCCCAGTCCGGTGAATTGAACGGCCACGGCTATGACCAGGCCGGCAAACACAAGCCAGAGTGCACCCGAATGAAAGCCTGAAAACACGACAGCGGCAGGCTGCACGGCAAGCAGCATTGCCAGCAGCAAATAAACGACAGCGGTGATCCCGATCGCCAGTACGCCCGATGCCCACAACGCGATCGCGCCGACTGTCAATGCTGCAGCTCGCGTAGTCTCCGCAGACCAACCATCCGGCAGCGGCAGCACTGTAATCGCGCCGCACAGCACGGCTGTGGCACCAACAATTACCCAAGATTTCAAAGCGTCTCGATTCATTACTTTGCGGCGTAAGCTGCGGCCTGTGATCGGTGCTGGCCCAATCAGCGCGGACTATCTCCTTCTGGCTGAACTCAATATCTGATAAAGCGCCGGTCTATTCTGTTTGATTTCATCGCTCGTAAGATCTTCGAGCGAGTGTGGGAATTTCAACCAGCAATCTGTTTCGTGCAGGTAGTAGTCCGGTACGACACTGCTGGTGTTCCTGGCCGGCTTGTAATACGGCACTGCGATGCGAATCTCCCCCGGGCAATTCAGTCGCGCCTTTCGTTTGAGGTAGTCGACAACAGCTTCTATCGTCTGCCCCGTATCGAACACGTCGTCGATAATCAGCAATTTGTCTTCGTACGTTATGTTTTTGATAATGTAGTTCATTCCATAGATGGCTACTTCCCGTTTCTGGTTATCAATTCCGGAATAAGATGACGTCCGAATTGCAATGTGATCACTAACAACACCGCGATATGCGAGATACTCCTGAACTGCGATTCCGATGGGTGCCGCACCGCGCCAAATCGCGACGATAAAACTCGGGCGCAACCCACTTTCATATACCATTGCACCCAGACGAAATGAGTCATCCAACAATTCCTGCGCGCCAATAAACTGCTTCTCAACCACGCTTCAGCTGCTCAAAATATTTCAGACACATCTTACAAACATCAAACTATGACCAAGAAACGCTTCATTGCCGAAGAAGATCTACTGAATGATTCGTTTCGACTGGGCGTAAGAATATTCAACAGTGGCTTCCGCCCGAATGTCGTTGTCGGATTGTGGCGCGGCGGCAGCACGGTGGGTATCTACGTACAGGAATGCCTTCAGTATCTCGGAGTCGAAACAGACCATATTGCAATCCGAACGTCATACAGCGGATTGACCGACTATCCTGAGATGGTGAAAAATCCCGCGCAGCGCATCCGGGTCCACGGCACCCAATATTTGTTGGAGACCCTGAATGCGGATGACCGCCTCTTGCTGGTCGATGATGTCTACGGATCCGGCAAAACACTGGAGGTAGTGACAAGCCGGCTCAGGCAGCGGCTGAAACGCAATATGCCGGAAGACACCCGAACCGCAACCATCTGGACCAGAACCGACGAGCATTCCGGTCGACGAAGACCAGACTATAGTCTGCGGAAGACAAGCAGCTGGCTCGTCTTGCCGTATGAACTGACCGGATTGACCATTCAGGAATTAAGGGAACATAAGCCAATAGTCGCGGACCTCCTAAACAATTCGGCTTCCACAACGTAACAGTTGAAAATTGGTCGAATGAGCCTGAACTGCATCCGTCGCCTGCCTGCATGAGCCGGACCCAGGGCAGCAAAGAGAGTCGCATAAGCCAGCGTCGACAAAGCAAACTCCGCTGCACCGCCAGCGATTATAAGTCTGTATTCGAAAACGAAATCACGCACAGCATATTGTGATTCTCTGCTATTGCTCGACTCAATAGTGATGCAACGAAAAAACAGAATCGTGCGCACGCTGTATTTTGTCGCTGCACCTCTATGCGACTTCTCTTCTACTTCGTGTGAACTGAGCTCTAGTCGATCGAGTCAGGGTCAAAGCCGACGCCCTCCCAGCCATCGGAAGGCCGGACGATCGTGAACATTTGCATTCGGTTGCTGCCGTTACGCGCAGGCCTGCCGGTGACGACGACTTCATCGCCGATCTTCAGGTCATCATGCTTCCAGCCGCGTCGACTGAGAATGTTGCGGGGGTAAGTTTCGGTCTCCCAGATTTCCTTTTCACCATCATCATTCGCGGTCTCAAGATAGACTCGGCTATGAGGGTTTTGATACCAGACTTCGGTGACAACGCCAGTTACCGTGATGACGGTCTCGACGTCATACTGAGAGACAAAAGAGTGATGAGCGTAACTGGCGGTTGCGCCGAGCAATCCAATCAGCGTTGTAAGCAGTACGTTTCTCATCTTTGATTCCTCGCCGTTTCTAGGGTGAGCCAGGCTCCAGGTGGGGCCGAACGATGCACTCGTAATACTGAATATCGTCGTCGAGTCGGCGATACCGTTTCTTAACTGTCCATGGCTCACTGTAATAGTTGGGGTCGTCGATTGTAATCTCGGCGATCAGGCGGTCACCGTCGAGTGAATAGCGTTCAACCAGGTGCAGCTCCGACGTATACGGAAATCCCTGCGGACGGAACAGCCCGCCGTCCTCGACACCAACAGTGTCCACGACCAACGTGTCGCCCTCCCACCAGCCGATGCTGTGACCCATCGGTGTTGGAAAAAAATCATCGGGATGTGGCCGACCATCCATGAACACTCGACGCACCTGATGCTCGTACTCATAGATGATCGTGACGCGCTCATCCTGCTGAATGAACTCATGCGGGAACGGACCTGAAATGATGCGGCCCAGCGGAATCAGGCAGCGATGCGACGGATCGTTTTCCGGCGCGGCAGCCCAGGCATCCTGTACACCCCGGCCCGCTTCGCTGAACGGTGGCTCTTCAGGCCAGCCCTCTGTCGCCCACGCCTCGGAGTCCCAGACGCCGGACAGATCGGGAGCTGCCTGCGCCACATTATGCTGAACGCCCGCGACTAGTATCCAAACGGATAAGCCAATAGGCCTGTCACTAACTCTCATAGCATCTGATGCTATTCAGCTGCATTTCACGCCTCAATGGTACGTTCAATATATTGCACATGTGCTGGTGGAGGAAAACACTATGCGAATAATGAATCTGGAAGTTGAGTGAGATGCCTACGAATTCATTAGAACGCGCGCTTGAGTTGCTGAAGCTGCTGGAGCATTTCCCCGGCGGGCTAACTAATGCTGAGATTTGTCGGCGGTTAGACATGCCGAAAAGCACTGCATCCTGGATTCTTAGGCGGCTCCAAAAACAGGGCTATCTACAGCGAAATACCGAAACTCGACGCTACCAGATAGGCCTGCAGGTGGTGGCTCTGGCGCACGGCGCGCTGCGGGACCTCGGATTTCGCGCGATTGCCGAACCGGCGCTTTATCGATTGGCCGGCGATACGGGTCTTTCTGCCGGCGTCGGAGTGTTGCAAGGAGATCAAGTGCTAATAGTGGACCGCGCTGAGGGAGGGGAACTCCTGAACAGAGACGCAGGGGCGCGTGTGTCCGATAGACGAACTCGGGAACATCGAGACGTCGGACGCGAACTACCCATTCATGCAACCGCCTTGGGCAAGGTACTGCTGGCACACCTTCCCTCCGAGGCCCGCGACAAACTCCTGCGTTCAATGAAATTAAGACGCATTACTCCGAAAACCATTGTTTCGAAATCTCGTTTTTTGGCGGAAATTGAAGCAGTACAAAAACAGGGATACGCAACTGCAAACGAAGAGCAGTATGTAGGAATACGCGCATTGAGTGTGCCCATTTTCGATGGTGGTGAAGTTCGTGCTGCGGTTGCCTTGAATGGTGGAATTGCTGAACCCATCTGGCGTGAGACCAAAAAGCTGGTCGAACTTATAAAGATCGCGGCAACGGATATTTCAAAACGCGCCCGAATTGCCTAACGACAAGCATTTCGCAGTATTGATTTAGGGGGAAATTGTGAAAATGGAATTACAGCCTTGCGCCATTGTCCTGGCTTCGAGTCTTGGTGCCCTGCTCCCGCCTTCGGCCCTGGCACAACCCGTACTCGAAGAAGTAATCGTGACTGCGCAGCGTCGCGAGCAGAATATTCAGGATATTCCATACAACATTTCTGCCTACTCAAATGAGTATCTCGAAGCCTCACGGTCATTCGATATAGGCGACATTTCTCGGCTTGTGCCAGGGCTCTCCTATAAGGACCAGGGTGGGTCTTTTCGGAGTAGTCGCAACACTCTTATTCTGCGTGGAATTAATGCTAACGATTCGCGCCTGATCTTCGGGACGGACGTTAGTTCCGGTGCAGTTTCAATGTACTTCGGCGACACACGATTGTTTTTCCCACTGATCATGAAAGATATCGAACGTGTGGAAGTCTTACGTGGACCACAGGGAACGCTGTACGGTTCGAGTTCACTCGGTGGAACGATGCGCTTTATACCGAGAGCAGCCGACTTTGACGGGTTTTCACTGGAAACAAACATCAGTGTTGCTTCAATCTCCGAGTCTGATGAGCGAGGTTACACCGGTGATGTCGTCGTCAATGCTCCACTGATAGACGATACGCTCGCTCTCAGAGTCGTTGCGAGTTGGGATGACATAGGCGGCTTTATCGACGGCGTGGGTCTTGTCGCGCTCGGGAGTGACGGTGCTCCTGTCCCGAGCGTACCAGGGGATCTCGCGAGCGGATACGTACTTGCGCCGGAAGAAGACACAAATGACCGTCAATCGCGGATGATTCGAGCGAATCTGCATTGGGCACCTACAGATGCGACCGATATCCAGTTTACCCTGCTCAATCAGGAAACTGAGGTCGATGATTTTTCGGGGGTCAACCCAGGATTCGATGGTGGTCTGTTCGACGCCAGCCTGGCCAATTTTCCTGGTTCATTCTTTCCCAATGCCAACGGATGTAACGGCGGAGTTGCATTCGCGATGTCGTTTACCCCAAATCAGACCTGCCTCGGACCCGGAGGCAATACGCTCTACGCGAACAGTGGCGTAACGCTGCCTGATGTCGGTGACTATCAACACAGCATGCTCATCAAGTCGCCCGGAGAGAGCACCGCAGACCTGTTTAGTGCCGAAGTGAATGTCGATTTGGGATTTGCTTCATTTTCATCCTCTACTGCGTATTCGGAAGTCAGCTACGTGAATGCTCCTGATTTCACCGGGTTCGATTTGCCCGTCAGGACACCGGGAGGTTCAAGCGTTGCCACTTTCAATGGGTTTTATCCTCGAGCCGCAGGCGTCACAAGCTCTACGGATGATACCGAGCGGTTTACGCACGAATTTCGTCTAACGTCTTCCGGCGATAACAATGTCGACTACGTTGTCGGCGTATATTTTGAAGACCGAGAATCAACTGGCATCACTCGCACAATTCAGCCGGGATTGAGCGAGTTTGATACGACTATCAACGTGGCGAACATAGGATTTCCATTAGGACGAAACAATGCAACGCTGCCGGACGTGACGTTCACAGAGGACAGGCGTTTCCAATTCGAGGATGTCGCGATATTCGGTGAGTTGACCTACCACATTAGCGACAGATGGCAGGTTACCGGTGGCGTCAGAGCATTCCGGCAGGAATTCACGCACGACTTCGAAACGTTGATACCTTTCTGCGGACTGTTTTGTTCAAGCCCGGAGCAGCCTCTTTTCCTTCAGGGGGGCACGACCATCACGGATGTCACGCGCGAATTTGACGATCAGATTTTCAAATTGAACACCTCTTACGATATCAGTGACGACATGATGTTCTATTTCACGCTGGCAGAGGGATTCCGACATGGTGGCAGCAACGCGCTTCCAATTGGTGGCCGTCAGGCATCATTGCCTTCGCTGCTCGAGTTCCAACCCGATACGGCAACCAATTATGAGGTGGGCCTGAAGGGGTCCGTTTCAGAGAAGCTGAACTATTCGATTTCAGCCTATCTGGTCGAGTGGGACAAGTTCCAATTTGAGTTTCTGGTAGCAGCAGGCTTCAAGGCTGTGCTGAACGGAGACGAGGCGCAAACACAGGGGCTTGAATTAGAACTCAATGGGCTCTTAGGTGACGGCTTCTCTTACAACATTGGATATTCTTACGTCGATGCGGAAGTATCGAAGGACTTCACCAGGCAGGACTTTCTCGCGGGAGAAGGAACGGCCATTGTCGATATCATTTCAGCAACTGACGGCGATCCATTGCCCAGCGTGCCTGATCAGTCATTTACTTTTGCTATCGATTACCTGCAACCGCTGCGTTCAAACAACTGGTCAATTGCGTACCATCTCGACGGAAATTACGCCAGCGACACTCAATCGACCTTCAACCAGGCGATCAATTTCGGCCGAGACTTTTTCGAAATAGAGTCATATTCCGTTTTCAATGCATCAGTATCCCTGGAATCCGACGCAAATTGGACTGCATCCCTTTTCATTCGCAACATAGGTAATGAACAAAACCTGTCCGCGGGAAATACCGGCGCAGCTGCTGGTGCGATACATCAGTACTTTTTCACTTTGCAGCCACGTACAGTTGGTTTAGCGTTCAACTACCGAATCAACTAAAGTCTTCCGAGGTCTCCTCACATGGCACTGAGTATCGAACAACTCCCCACGATTGATCTCGAAGCAGCTTTTGCCTCGCGCGAAGACTTTGACGACATCATCATGTCTGCTCACGAACGCGGGCCTTTTGCTCGCAGCGCACGTGGACTGGAGGTGTTGGGCTATAAGGAATGTGTCGCGTTACTGAGGGATCGACGACTCAATTCAGATCACATGGCGCTGGTGAACGCTATGGGCTTCCCCGACGGGCCGGCAAGAGAATTCAAGCAGAATATGCTACTCAGCCACGGCCGGGATGAGTACCGCAAACGTATTCGCCATGCCCTCACAAAAACGATCGGCCCGACGGCTATCGAAAAGCAACGCCCGGTGATACGGCAGCTGGCAAAGGATTTGTTGCTTAAGATTGATCCGGACAAAGAATCGGATTTGCTGCATGACTTCGCATTTATGTTGCCGGCTAGTCTGTTCTGTCTTTGGTTTGGAGCTCCACTGGAAGACGCCCCGTGGGTCGCTGACGTTTCTGATCGAGTTCTGAAGATTTTTTCTGCTAACCCCAAATACACTCCCAAGATCGTTGCTGCCTACGATGAATTATTTCCTTACGTACAAGAGCGCATAGATGCAGCAAAGGAGACCCCACAGGACAATCTCTTGGCTGAATTCATTGCCCAGCAAGAAGCGGGCAACATTGACAAGACTGAGCTGTTCTACATCGTCTCGATGTTTAACGAGGCAAGCACGGACAACACAGCTCACGGTATTGCCACTGCCATCGGCGAATTATTAGGGCATCAAGAGCGGTGGCAGCAAATTGTTGATCATCCCGAATTGATACCTGCCGCCATTGACGAAAATATGCGACTGTCCGGCCGCATCAACACACTCGTGCGTTATGCGTCAGAGACATTCGAACATGAGGGGCTCGAAATATCCAAGGGGACGGCAGTCCATCACGTATTACCGGCAGCCCATCGGGACCCCAGAGCCTTTAGCGAGCCGTTACGCTACGACCCGACTCGCAAGGTTGTCCACAACATCCTGGACTTTGGTGGCGGCGTATACACTTGTCTCGGCAAATTTGTAGCACTGATTGAAATCCAGGAAGCTATTGCGCAACTGGTTAGCAATTATCCCGACGCAAGAGTTAATGTCTTTAGCATTAGCACTAACCCGTTCGTCAACGAGGTGAGTGACCTCAACGCACAATTGCACGTAAACTAGCGTGCGATGACCAAGCCGCTAATCGAAGACCGCACTTACCTTAGACACTTCTGGCATCCCGTCTGCACGCTGAAGGAGCTTGAACAAAGCAGTCCACAGGGCGCAGGACCGCTTGGTGTAACGCTGCTGAACGAGCAACTCGTAATTGCCAGACTTGGCGACGAGGTCGTCGCCCTGCGTGATCGCTGCGCACATCGATTGGCCAGACTCTCGCTCGGCAGTGTGGTCGAAGACCGATTGCAGTGCCCGTACCACGGATGGCAATACCAAGCTGACGGCAGGTGTGGGTTTATACCGGCATGTCCAGACTTCAGAATTCCGAAAAAAGCTGCCGCGGAAAAGTTCGAGTGTGCCGTGAAATACGACCTGGTATGGGTCCGACTCGACAGTTCATGGGACTGCACGGAGATTCCCTACTGCAGCGCGTGGGAAAACGCGGAGTTCAAAAGAGTAATCGTAGCCGAGCCCTATGAGTGGAACGGCTCCGCGGAACGGCGCTGGGAAAACTTCACTGACTTCTCACACTTCGCTTTCGTTCATCCGGGCACGCTCTATGACCCCGCCTTCACCGAACCCGAAATTGTCGCCATAGACCGCGTAAACGGCGAACTTCAGTTTTGTCTTGAGCCAGGCAGGGAAATGATCGATGCTCTTCCACCCGATTCTCCTTTGGGCAGTTTTACTTACCGCGCCGCGATGCCCTATTCGATCAATCTGGAGATTCGCCTCTACCGAAATGATCAACCGTTTCTTCTGTGGACCACATCAAGCCCGACCTCGGAAAACACGTCTCGTAACTTTATGATCATCGCGCATACCGATACCGACATGCCTGATGAACAGCCCGTTGATTTTCAGAAGATTGTTCTGGCGGAAGATCGCCCTGTCGTCGAGAGCCAGCCGGGGGCGTTGACAGTCGGGGAACTGTCACTGCCGACAGACAAAATCTCGATTCAATACCGTAGATGGCTACGTCAGCTATCCACTGCCGCGGCGTCAGGCGAAGCTGAGTTCAAGAAGACACTCTTTACCGACATTGTCGAGAGCCGACCCAATTACGCTCGCCGCGACGACAATACCGCAGCGTAATTGCATAGACAGCTCAATCTAACACTAAACCCTTTGTTGCAACTAGCGTATCCCGAATGTTTCGGGATACTCCGACATCTACGCCAGCTTCGTCGATACGATGCCCGCGAACACGCAGAGCACACCGAGCCATCGAACGCGCTCCTTCAGAAAGAAGGCGCCGAGAACGGCGGCGACTACGACGCTCGATTCGCGCAGCGCGGCGACCAGTCCCATGTGAGCCTGGCTCATGGCCCAGATCACGATCCAGTAGGCGGCGGCGGAAAGCACTCCCGCCATCGTCCCCTTGCGCCAGACGGGTCGTAAGACGCGGCCAACCTTCCCTCGATGCACCACCAGCGCGATCGCACCGATCGGGATGGATGTGAACAAGAACAGCCACGCCGCGAACACGTGCGGAGAGCCGACCCGCCCACCGAGACCATCGAGCAAAGTGTACGTCCCAATGAGCGCGCCGGTCACAACGCTAATCAGCAGATTCGACAGTTTGGGCAGCGTTCTCGGGAATCCGAGCCAAACCACTCCGACGGCAATCAGGACTATGCCGAGCACGCCCGCCGGTCCGGGCGCCTCGCCCAGAAAGACCGTGGAAACGAGGGCGACCACCAGGGGACCGATTCCACGGGCGACCGGATAGGCCACCGACAGATCGCCGTGCCTGTAGGACCGAATCAGCGCAAGTGCGTACGCGGTATGGACGACAGTCGATGCAATGAGGTACGGCCACGCAGCCGTGGTTGGCGGGCCGAGAAAGATGATTGCCAGCGCGCCAACAGTCGCCCAACCACCAGCAAGCGCCGCGAGGGCTACCAGACGATCTCCCGCAATCTTCAGCCAGAAGTTCCAGCCGGCATGCAGGAAAGCCGCAGCAAGAACCATCGCGAAAGCGAGAAGCGTCATTCGCGGTAACTCCTGGCCGGCGGGGTGCCAACTGACCGGCAGGTTCGCATGGAATCGTTGATACCCGCGACGGCCCGCTCTTCATCTCTGTCTCCGCGGCCGGGACCTGCCATACAATCATGCGGCAATTGTGATCTCCGCCGAACGTCTATCAGGAAGTAGTCCGTGAACCACCCCCTGAAACTCACCCCGGTGCGCCCCGATGCTTGAGCTCTATCACCACGGTTCATCGGTTTGTGCTGCCAAGGTCCGCTTCGCTCTGGCAGAAAAAGGAGTTGTGCCGGACAAGCTGCACTACATCGACATCCTGAAAGGTGAGCAGTTTCACGCCGATTATCTGAAGATAAATCCGAAAGCCGTCGTACCAGCGCTGGTTCATAACGAGCACATCATCAATGAATCAACGGTGATTTGCTCATATGTCGACGATGCTTTCGACGGGCCTTCGCTCATGCCCGCGGATGCGCTTTCTCGCGCACGCGTTCGACTGTGGGAGAAGTTCGTCGATGAACAGCTGCATCCCGCATGCGGGGAACTCACCTTCGTATGTTGTCACCGGCATATTGTCTCGAGGCTGGGCGCAGATGGTCTTCGCAAGTTTCTGAACAGTACTCCCGATCAGTCCGTCACTTCGACATGGCGAGAACGGAAGAAGGAAATCGTTCGGCTGGGGTTCGAGGCGCCCGGGATCGAAGACACGATCCGACTGTACGACAGTTGCCTGCAGAAGATGGGCGGCGTGCTCAGAGAGCGACCCTGGTTGGCTGGCGAGTCGTTTTCGCTGGCGGATATCAGCCTCGCTCCTTACGTCAATCGGCTCGACATGTTGAGCATGTCGGGCATGTGGTCCGGGGGCCGCCTGCCATCCGTGGAGGAATGGTTTCGCCGGATCAGGGAAATGCAATCGTTCGTACCGTCGTTTCTGGATTGGTGTCCGGCGGAGTTGACGAATGATCTCGCGACGTTTGGCGCGCAGAGCTGGCCCGACGTCAGACGAATAATCGGGTTGGGTTGAGATTCGAACTGACGACCCGGAGATTGTCGCTACAATCCTCAGGATGCACGCTGGAGATCTTCTGAACCGATGGATTGAGGTCGCAGATGACGGCGGCTGAGCTGCCATCCGACATCACGGCGCTAACAGCGTCGCAACTGTCAGCCGCAATCCACGAGCGCCAGGTCAGCTGCGTCGAGGTCATGCGAGCCTACCTGGACCGCGTCCAACGATACAACCCGCTCTACAACGCTATCGTCAGTCTCCGCGACCACGATGAGTGCATCGCCGACGCCCGCGTCGCCGACGAAGATCTCGCGCGCGGCGAATACCGTGGCTGGATGCACGGAATGCCTCACGCAGTGAAGGATCTTTCGAATGCCGCGGGATTGCCCACCAGCAACGGCTCGCCTCTTTTCGCCGGAACGATGCCGGAAGCGGATGATCCGCACATCGCGCGAATCCGCGAGGCAGGGGCCATATTCATCGGCAAGACGAACGTCCCTGAATTCGGCATGGGCTCGCAGTCGTACAACAGCGTCTTTGGTGTCACCCGCAACGCCTGGAACCCGGCGCTGACAGCCGGCGGGAGCAGCGGCGGGGCGGCCGCCGGCCTGGCCGCGCAAATACTGCCAATAGCCGACGGCAGCGACATGATGGGATCGCTGCGCAACCCCGCTGCATTCAACAATGTCATCGGCTTCCGGCCGAGCATGGGCCGAGTACCGCAGGCGTCGACGGACCTGTTCTACAGCCAGCTTTCCGTCAATGGCCCGATGGGTCGCAACGTCGAGGACACGGTTCGACTGCTTCACACGCTGGCGGGCTTCCACCCACAGGCGCCGCTGACGATGCGCGATACGCTACCCGACTTCGACGACTATTCGCCGCGCGCTCTCGAGGGGCTGAAGATCGGCTGGCTACGCAGCTACGGCGGCTACCTCGCCATGGAGGCCGGCGTCATCGACATATGCGAGTCGGCTTTGAAGACGCTCGCGCAGAACGGTGCCGACGTCGTCTATTTCGACAGCGCAGAGTTTCCGCTCGAAGCGCTCTGGCAAGCCTGGCTGACACTCCGACACTGGTCGCACGCAGGCCGTCAGCCGTGGCTCGAGGACCGGGCGATTCGCCGGCAACTGAAGCCCGAGATGATCTTCGAGATTGAAGGGAGTCTCCGCCTCACGGCCGCTGACATCCATGCGGCCGGGGAGACGCGCACGCAGTGGTTCCATCTGCTCGACCGCGCTCTGGATAGCGTCGACTTGCTGGCGCTACCGAGCGCGCAGGTATTCCCGTTCTCCGCCGACACGCACTGGCCTGCGGAAATCGCCGGGCGGACGATGGACACCTATCACCGGTGGATGGAGGTCGTGATCGCGGCCTCGATGGCTGGCATCCCGGCGGTCAACGTTCCGGCCGGGTTCAGCGCCGACGGCCGGCCGATGGGACTGCAGTTCATGGGCCGTTTCGGCGACGACCGGAAGGTGCTCGAATTCGCGCAGAGCTATACGCTGGCGACGGGCTGCCTCGACCGGCAGCCGGCGCTGCGCACCCGCCTCTGAGCACCTGAACGCTCAGCGCCAACTGCTCGTCGCTGGGTGCCCGCACTTGGCGCTCGGCAATCAGGCGAGAATGTCGTGGATGACCCGGCCGTGCACGTCGGTCAGGCGGAAGTCGCGACCCTGGAAGCGAAACGTCAGGCGCTCGTGGTCGATGCCGAGAATGTGCAGCAACGTCGCGTTCAGATCGTGTATGTGCACGGGATTCTCGACGATGTTGTAACTGAACTCGTCCGTCTCACCGTAGGTCTCGCCCGCCCGCACACCGCCGCCCGCGAACCACCAGGTAAAGCAGCCACCGTGGTGATCGCGCCCGGCATTCGGGTTGGCGAGATCGCCCTGAGCGAACGGCGTGCGCCCGAACTCGCTGCCGAACATCACGAGCGTATCCTCGAGGAGGCCGCGCTGTTTCAGATCCTTGATCAGCGCTGCGGCAGGCTGATCCACCTCCCGCGTCCGCACCGGCCAGTCCCCGCGAATAGCGAGATGCATGTCCCAGCCCATTGCGAAGAGGGTCTGAAACTTCACGCCCCGCTCACACAAGCGCCGGGCGATCAGGCAGTTTCTGGCGAACGTGCCGGGCTGGTGCACGTCCGGACCGTACATCTCGACCACGTGGTCAGGCTCATCGGAGATATCCGCAACCTCCGGCACGGATTCCTGCATGCGATACGCCATTTCGTATTGCCCGACGCGCGACAGGATTTCCGCATCGTTCGACGCCTCATACTGCAGGCGTGCGAGCCCGGAAAGCGCATCGAGCATTTGCCGACGATCGGTACGGTCGATGCCGTCCGGATCGCTGACGTAGAGCACCGGGTCCTCTGCAGCACGAAACTCGACACCCTGGTGATGCGAAGGCAGAAACCCGGTACCCCAGATCGCCGAGTCCTGGGGTACGCCGCCGGAGATCCCCGAGTTCATGACGACGAAATTCGGCAGGTCGCGATTATCGGAGCCGAGCGCATAACTGACCCACGCACCGGCCGAGGGTCGGCCCGCAAGCTGAAACCCGGAATGCAGAAACTTCGACGCCGGATCGTGATTGACGTGCTCGGTATGCACCGTCTTCACGAAGCACAGATCGTCTGCGACCGTTGCGATGTGCGGCAGCGATTCGCTGACCCATGCGCCGCTCTGACCGCGCTGCCGGAACTCCGCGAGCGGGCCGAGCACCGGAAATGCCGACTGACCGTTGGTCATCGTGGACAAGCGCTGCGTCCCGAGAACCGACGGCGGCATGTCCTGCCCGTGCATCTCGACGAGCCGCGGCTTGTAGTCGAACGAATCGACGTGCGAGATCGCACCGAGCATATGGAGCATGATCACGCGCTTGGCGCGAGGTGCGTGATGACCGGTACCCAGCACTCCGAGCGCCGCGGCACGATCCGACGGCTGCGCAAGCGCGCCGCCGTTCAGCAATTCGAGCAACGACAGGCCACCGATACCGGCACCCGCGCCGAGCAGGAAGCGGCGCCGCGTGTCGATCTCGATGTCGGTCTTTCGGTCGGTCATTTCAGCGCACCGTCCACGCTTCGGGTGAGTTCATGACCAGAGCGGTCACGTTCGTCAGCGCGGCAAGCGTCATTGGGTCGACAGTCGGGTCAGGCTGCGTGATCCCGGTGTTGATCAATGCACGCGCCTTGGATTCGTCTTCCGAATAAACGGCCAGCTGATCGGCGTAGAAAGCACTGATCAGATCGAGCGTCGCCTCATCGGGTGTACCGCGGGTGACAATGCGGTAAAGCCGGGTCAGTCGCTCGCGCGGGTCGTCTACGGACCAGATGAGTCGCGTGGCCAGCGCGCGGTACGCTTCGACGAATTGCGGGTCGTTCATCAGCGCAAGAGCCTGTAGCGGCGTGTTCGACGTTCGCCGCCGCGCAACGCTCTCGGTCCGGTTCATGAAGTCGAAGATCTTCAGCCCCGGATGCAGTGCATTGCGCTTGACGAACGTATACATGGTGCGTCGATGATGCTCGTCGGCCGGGACCGAGTCGGCCTCCGGATACCGATAGAACGTGATGAGCGGATTCCAGATGCCATCGGGCTGATACGGGGTGGCGCTTTCGCCCCCCACTTCGTCGTCCAGAAGGCCGCTGACCGCAAGCGCCTGATCCCGCACCATTTCGGCCGTCATGCGCCAGCGCGGCGCGCGGGCGTAAAGCAGGTTCTGCGGATCGCTTTCCGCCAGCGCTTCACTGACATCCGACGTCTGCCGGTAAGTTGCGGAGCTCACGATCAGGCGATGCAGCGCCTTGACGTCCCAGCCGGACTCGACGAACTCTTCAGTCAGCCAGTCGAGCAACTTCGGATGCGTCGGAATCGAGCCCTGTGAGCCGAAATCCTCCGATGTCTCGACCAGACCACGACCGAAATGCATCTGCCAGATCCGGTTGACGAACACTCGTGCAGTCAGCGGATTCGCCGGGTCGAACAGCCAGCGGGCGAGCCCCAGCCGGTTCGGCGGCAGCGAATCGTCCCAGGCCATGACCGCCGCGAGGCCGCGTGGCTCGACTTCCTCGAGCGGACTGTCGTACACGCCGCGGCCCAGCACGTGCGTCGGAACCGGCTGCGGCGATTCCCCCATGACCAGAACCTGGGGTACGCCGGTCACGAGCTCGTCGTGCGCGGTGCGGGCCGCCGTCAATTCGTCGAGCATGGCGATGACGCGCTCGTCGTTTGCCGCCAACATCGCCGACAGCGCATCGCGCTGCACCGTGACCTGCTCGCCGCTTACCTCAGCATGAAGCTGGGCCACCTCGATGGGTGCGAGCTCGCGATCGTAGACCCGCAGTTCATCGAGACCCGCGCCGACCGGAGCCTTGACCCGGAAACGCGTGCCGAATGCCAGCCCGACGAACGGGTCGAAGACGTCCGCTGCCGTGAACGGCAGCATGCTCCGGCTCAGCGAGTCGTGATCGACGCGCATGTCGGCCACCGCGCCATCCAGATATACCCGCGTTCCGGCCGCGCGACTCGTCCCGTCGTACGTAAGAGTGACGTGCGTCCACGCCCCGACCGGGAACGGGTCGGCGGACTCGAGTGCAATCATGTTGGCCGGCGGAGCATGCGCGAGCTGCACCCAGAGGCGCCCGTCGACGATGGACAGCTTGTACCCCGTGCGCCCGCTGTTGTTCTCGGCCATGTGATGCACGATCAGCACGTCATCGTACGCTTCCGCTGCGTAGAACCACAGGTCGATCGAAAACGGATCGCTCCGGTCGTAGTAGCCGACACCGCGGTCGAGATAGCCCTTGTTCGTCTCATCGAACCACAGCGCGTTGCCGACGATGCCGGCGCCGAACACCGGCGACTGGATGACCGCAGGCCCGATCCCGGGCGTGGCTGACGGCGAAACCTCCAGCAGCTCGGCTGCGTACGCCCGGGTGACGCGAGACTCGAGCTCACGGCGCTCCCGCACACGCCGCTGCCCCTCGCTTTCGTTCTCGGGCACCGGTGGCGTCGACCCGGTCGCGAGCGACGTCAGCGTCGGCGGCGGCAGTCGCCGAACGCGCTCCGGCAAATCGCTCAACTCGGCGGGTGCTGCGCCCTCCAGCGGATAGTGCGCGGCGAGGCCCCTCTGCAGCGAATCGCGGACGGCTTCGATTGCGCTATCCGCGCCCTGATCCAGCAGCTCGTCTGCCGCGGACCCGGCATCGCTACGGGCCGACTCGAGCATCGCTCGAAGCCCGACCTCGAGCTCGTTGACGCGACCGGCCGCACTCGCAATCTCCTGCTGCTGCGCCTCGGTCGGCCAGGGCAATGTCGGCCCGCCCTGAATGCCGCTGAATCCCGGCGAGTAATGGCCTGTTTCGTCGTTGCTGTTGAAAAACGCGCCCAGCTGATAATAGTCCCGCTGGCTGATCGGATCGTAGCGATGGTCGTGACAGCGGGCGCAGCCGAGCGTCAGCCCCATTAACGCCGTGCCGAGCGCGTTGTCGGTGCGCTCGATCATGTATTCGGCCTTGTACTCCTCGTCGATCGCGCCGTTCTCGGTTGAACGCTTGCCGACACGCAGAAACGCGGTCGCCAGAATCTGCTCACGCGTTGCATCGGGGAGCAGGTCACCGGCGAGCTGCCAGGTACCGAACTCATCGAACGGCATGTTGCGATCGAATGCGTCGATGACCCAATCACGCCATGGATAGAGGAACCGGTCGTGGTGATCGTCGAGAAAGCCGTCCGTATCGCTCCAGCGAGCGAGGTCGAGCCAATAACTCGCCATGTGCTCTGCGTACCGCGCGGAGGCCAGCAGCTCGTCCACGACCTTCTCGTAGGGATCGACGCCTTCCTCGCCGATACGGGCGGCGAGGAAGGCGTCGACAGCCTCCAGTGTCGGCGGCAAACCCGTCAGCGTGAGATACACCCGGTTGATCAGCGACTCGCGATCGGCTTCGCGTGAGGGTTCGAGCCCGGCACGAGCGATGTCGCGATCAATGAAACGGTCGATTGCATTTCCGTTCCGGCCCGCGAACTCGGCGTCGGGCAGCGCGGGGCGCTGCGGCTCGATAAAGGCCCAGTGCGGCCGATACTCGGCCCCGTCGTCGATCCAGCGACGCAATATCTCTTTCTGTGCGGCGGTCAGTGATTTGCGGGTTGACGGCGGCGGCATGACGACGTCGGGATCATCGGACGTGGTGCGCCGCACGATTTCACTGTCATCGGGATTGCCGGGCCGGATCGCATACCGGCCCGGGCTTTCCGGCAGCTCGGCGTGGGCAAGCGCTTCTACATCGAGCCTGAGGCCCGCTTTGAGGCCCTCCTCATCGGGCCCGTGGCACTGGAAGCAGTTCTCGGACAGGATCGGGCGAACGTGCCAGTTGTAGTCGATGTCGTCCGGCACGCCGGCGATCCGTGGCGGCTCGGCGCAGGCCGCGACCAGTAGCGCGCAGCCGATGACCAGTGGCAGATTTCCGTTTCGCATTGGTGGAATTCGTGAGCCGCTCGGCCGCCGCGCCCGCGGTCCGCGGGCGGGCGATCTCAGCCGGCTCACTGGAATTCTCCGACTCTGCTTTGTGGCCGCATCATACTATGCGGACTGCACAGTCGCTGCTTCGCGACCGCCAAAGGGCCCGTCAATCGCTGTCAATGGCAAACGGCACATCGACCCAGGAATCATGCTCACCGCCGCTGTGTACGGTCAGCGGCACGAGCGGGTCTTCCGACGCCGTCCGCAGTGTCACGGCCAGACGTAACCGGTCGCCGGGACGAAGCTGCCGGGCGATCGGCGACAAGCCGAATTCGATCTCGATCGGTTGACCCGGCTCGACAGGCATCGCATCGGCTTCGAGATGGCTCGGCCAGGGAATGCCGCCCGTGTCGTAGGGCGGATTTCCGAGCTTGCGCCGCGATGCCAGCAGCTTCCCCCGGGAGATGACCTCCGGCGAACGGACACCGTTCACATGTTCGAGAAAGGCATTGACCACGTAATCATCGGCTGGCGCCGAGACCGTGAGGTGCGCGACAGGAGTTCCGGCGACGACTTGTTCAGAAGTCAGTGGTGGACTCGTGAAGATGACGCTCAGAGGATCGACACCGGCGCGCACCACCGAGTAGTTGGTGATCGGCAGAATATTTGCGGGCGGCGCTGCGGTCAGCCCGGACCCGAAAGCAGGCGGCGCCTCATCGAGCATCACCCCTTGCTCGTGTTCGACGCCGAGGACGAAACGCCGCGTTTCTGACGGCAGCGGCCACTCGTGTGCGGTTTGCCACTCGTGGCCGTAATCGCCCCGCTCGATGTAGTAGCGGACCCGCGGCTCCTGGTCGACACCGTTGTCGATGCCTTTCAGCCAGTAGTCGAAGAAACGCAGCAACTCCGCGTCGCGGTCGATGTCCGGTGCCTCGCAATGTGCACCACGGCTCATCATCAGCACGCGCGGATTCGTGTAGTTGAGCCACGCGTTGATCGTTTCGTTCGCGAACGGGTCGTTCCAGCTGCCGTACATGTACATCGGGATGCCGTTCGCGCCGATTGCCTCGATGTGGTCGTAGGCACTCGCGGTGCGCCAGTACGCGTCGCCGGTAAGTGGCGAAACGCTGTCACGAAACGGCATCGACCGCCAGATCTCGCTCACGAGCAGATTCTGCGCTTTGTCCGGACGCGTGCTGCGCAGCAGCCTGCCGTCCTCGTCCCCATCAACCGGCACGGCATTCGCTATATCGGCATCGACGCCTGCTACTTCGTCCGCCAGCGGCCGCGTGCGCGCAGCGCCTCCCTCGGTAAAGCTGGTCAACTGGTCGAACTGCGTTGAGCCGACGGCCACGGCCTTCAGGTGCGGCGCACCACTGCGCATACCACCGAGAACCGTCGATCCGACATAGGAGCAGCCCTGCATGCCGATACTGCCGTTGCTCCAGGGATGTCCGGCCAGCCACTCGATGACATCGCCGACGTCGTTCGTTTCGGTCTGGTCGCTCGGCCCCGCTCGCGAACCGAAAGACGCGCCTTTGCCGCGCACATCGCCGATTGCGACGACATAGCCGTTACGCACGAAGAACGCAGTCGAGCTGTCCGGCACCACATTGCCGGCGGAATCCCGCCGCGCGCGCTGATACGGCGTCATCGTCAGCAGCACCGGAGCGGGATCGAAGACTCCATCGGCCGTTTCGGCGCGATAGATGTCGACTGCCAGCCGCGTACCGTCCCGTACCGGCACATAGACCGAGCTGCGCTCGATCGGAAGGGAGTCGTCAGCATCGACCGATGCCGCAAGAAGTAGTGCAACGATTCCGAAATACAGACTCGGTCTCGCCAGGTACATGGTGGATCCCCCTCTGCGGCATTTTCAGAAGACGTGCACTTTCGCGCTGCTCGGATTATCGGTGGCAGCCTGATGCTGGGCAATTCCGGTCGCTCGAGGTCACCAGATCGTCTTCAGCGAGTCTATTCCCTGCAGCTTTTCGTCATGCGTGACGAGAGGAGCGCCGCGGAGAAGCGCCGTCGCTGCAATCATCCTGTCGGCAGGATCTCCGGGAAATGTCTCTCCAAACTGCCCCGCACGCTCTGCGATGTCGTCGGTAAGCGGCTCGATGCGATATTCGGGTAGCTGCCTCACCTGATCGAGCCACTCTGACGCACTGATGTTGAAGCGCAACTTCCCACGCCGTTCGAGGGTCGCAATTTCGAAGACGGTAACGCTGGAGATGACGAGCTCGTTGCGCTTGCCGTGCTGCTGAATTGCCTGCCTGGCTCTCCGGGATAATCTCTTTAATTCCCCACTCACCTGCCACACGAGGACGTGCGTATCCAGAACGATCATTCGTTGACCGACCATTCCTCGCTGTCATGCGCGGCCCCGGTAGGCAACTCGTAGTGCAGTAGCGAACCGCGCAGTCGTTCGCGAATGAACTTCGATTCCGCCTCCGCAGCTTTCGGGCTAGAAATCTCCGCGATTACCCTGCCCCTGGACGTCACCCGGATACGTTCCCCGCGCCGTGCGCGTTCCAGAAAAGATGGCAGTCTCTGCCTGAGATCCGTGACGTTTACGTCGGCCATAACTGTACACTCAATCCGTACATAACGATGTACAAAAGAACTGTACATATCAGGCAGACTTTCGTCAATGTCGTGACCTCTGTCGATCCGGCCGCAGCCACGACAGAACTTCGTCGGTGTGCTCGCCAAGCCGCGGCGGCGGATCCAGCTCGCGTCCATCGTCGCCGGAGCCGGAAATCCCGAGATCCAGGACCGACACAGCACCTGAATCCGGCAGCCCGGCGATTCGCATCGGCAGCTTCAATGATCGGAGATCGAGACCCGGCAGCGACATCGCCTCGCTTACTTCGCGGACAACGCCACAGGGTATTCCGGCTGCGCTGAGCTCCGCCTCCCACGTCTCCGCATCGCGCGTCAGAAAGACGGCCGTCAGCTCGTCCCGCATTGCCTGTGCATTCTCGCGCCGGGCGTCCGGATCCGCGAAGCGATCATCGGTCAGCCACTGTGGCTGACCGAGCAGCTTCACCAGCAGTTCGAACTGAGCCTGTTGCACGACGCCGAGCGAAAGGTAACGGCCGTCGCCGGCGGGATACACCGCGGATGTCGGCTGGCCGCTGTAACCAACGTTGCCCGTACGTTCGAGTGCACGACCGGTCACGAGGTAAGGCACGACAGCCGACGTCATAAAGGCGAGCGTCGCATCGAACATTGCGATATCCAGATATTCGCCGCCGCCTTCGCGCTGCCGTCTGAACAGAGAACCCAGAATCGCGAACGCGGCGGTCTGACCAGTCAGCGTGTCGACGACCGGAAAACCGACGCGAGAAGGCGGCCCGTCGGGATCGCCACCGAGACTCATCATGCCGCTCGTTGCCTGCACGATGTTGTCGATTGCGGGCCAGTCGCGACGTGGTCCGGACTGGCCGTATCCGGATACGGAGCAATAGATGAGATCGGAATTCAGATCGCGCGCCGAATCGTAGTCGAGACCGAACCTGCCCATGACACCGGGCCGGAAGTTCTCGACCAGCGCATCGCTGCGACGAATCAGCTCTCGTGCCGCCTCCAGATCTTCCGAGTCCTTCAGATTGAGCACGACCGATTTCTTGCCGGCATTGACGCCGATGAACGCGGGCGCCATGCCGTCGTAGCGCCGGTCCGCGCCGTAGTAGCGCATCGCATCGCCGCGTCCCGGCGCCTCGACCTTGATGACCTCGGCCCCCATCAGGCGCAGCAGATGCGTCGCATAGGGCCCTGCCATCACGTGACTGAAGTCCGCGATTCGAATCCCTTCGAGCAGCGTCCTCATCCGCCGGCATCCCGACACCGAACGCTGCCGTCCGCGGCTATGGAAGCGCGCGCGTCATCCAGCACGGCGACTCCATCGATACCGAAGCGCTCGAGCTCCGCGGCGTTCCTGCGCGCTTCCTGCGCATACAGGTCGTCGAACGCGGCCTGATCTTCCTCGCTCAGCAGAACCTCCGTTACTCCTGCTTCGCGCGCGACCTGCCACCCGACGTCGAGTGAAGCGATGTTCTCGTCGGCGAGGGCTTCTTCCCATACCGGAATCGACGCCTCGAGCACGGCGCGATGCTCGTCGGACAGCCGCGACCATGCAGCCATTCCGATGGCGCGCGCCGGATAGGCCCCACGCGGCACGGCCATGCGCGTGTAGAAGCCGGCGACCTCGGCCAGATGCAGGGAGCCGAAAGTGTCCGTCGGCGCGACCACGCCGTCGACGATGCCTTTAGCGAGCGCCGAATAGACCTCACCCATCGGCATGTTGACCGGATCGGCGCCCAGGTCGCGCATGACGTTGAGAAGCTCGGTCGGCACGCGAATGCGCATGCCGCGCAGATCCTCGAGGGTCTCGACTGGTCGGTCTCGCGTCACGAGCCCCGGCAGATTGCCGCCCTGCACGGCGAGTATCTTCAGACCGTCGAGCTCACGCGCGTACTGCGGATTGTTGGCGGCAAGACACCTATACAGGGCAACCTGCGCCGCGATCGAGCGAGCGCCGCTGTAAAAACCGGATTGCGCCCGAATCAGATGAGCACCGCCTTTGACGTAGATAGGCGTAATCAGTCCGATATCGACGAGACCATGGCGAAGCTCGATCAGCGAGTGCTCCGTCGACATCAACGCGCCCGACCAGCTCGGCCGGATTCTGAGCGACCCGCCCGATTCAGCCTCGACGAACTCGATCCAGCGCTGGTCCGCGCGGCTGAATGGATGGCCGGGGCTGTAGGGCGTTGCATACCTGAGTTCAGCGATGCCGGCGATCTCCGGCGCTCCGTCACTATCGCGCGACCCGGCGCCTCCGGACGATCCGGCAGCTCCAGCCGGCTCAGCGCCTTCCGGCGAACCAAAACAGCCAGCGAGGGAAAGAAGTGCTAGCCCCAACGGCATGCGGAACACGGCCGACATGCTCACCGCATCACCTCCCGCCGCAGGAAGCTCTCTACGCGACTCACCGCGGCATCACGATCCCAGTTCTTCGCATCGACCATATCCGCATCCATGACGAGCACGGGAACACCGGCGGCCTCGAGCGCCTGACCGGTCATCAGCGTACCCGATTGCGACAGCCTGTTGTCCCTGGGAACGAGAACGACGGCCGCATCGATCCCGCAGCGGCCGGCCTCGCTGACCATCCACTCGTTCATCCAAGGCGGCAGATGCAGGACCTCGTTCATCGAGCAGATTCTGCTGGCGAGCGCATCGAGCGGACGACCATTGATCTCGCGAATGTACTGCGCGCCCGCGAACGGCAGATACATGGACCAAACGAACACCGCCCCGAGACGCTCCTCGAGCACGGAATAGAACGACGTGTCGTGCCAGAGACCCGCACCGATCCACATCAGCCGGAGCCGCTCGTTCGCCGCTACGCCAATGCCCTTCCTGGCCCGCTCGCCGACCTCTTCGTGAAAGCGGCGCGCATGACCGATCGCCCAGTCGGAACCGCGATGCCATTGCGGGATCATCGTGTTGGTCATCTGATCCAGGATCGAAACCGGGCACGGCCGAGCGCTGCCTGCGATCCGCGCCGTCTCGGCCAGGATCTCCTCCTGCTCGTTGATGCGCTCCATCAGCGTCGTCAGCCGGTCAGGATCGAACCGCCGGCCGGTTTTTTCCTCGAGCAACGCAATCAGATCCCGGATCTCCGCCGCCAGCAACTCGATGCGCCGCTTCTCGTAAACATCTTCCCAGCGGTCGCGGGAATGCCGAAACCACTGCGGCAGCGTCTCGGTCCAGGCCGGCGCTTCGAGTGCGAAGAAGTCCGTCTCCAGCGTCTCTGCCCAGTTCGAGAAAACCTGTTGAATGCAGTCGCAGGTCAGCCGGGCCACCAACAGCGTCGGCTTCGGCAATCCGCCCCAGGGCGCGGTTGACGGGTCGTTCGCGAGCGAGCAGGCGAGGCCGAGCGAGCAATAGTTGCAGCGATTGGGCGGAAAGCCGAGGCTGTCGAGAACCTCGAAGTAGCGGGACGACAAGCGTTTCGCCGAGATATAGGCCGCCCACCATTGATTCGACACGACCGGTATGTCCATCGCATGGAAGATCTCGTGCGGCGTATCGGCTTGCGCAATCACGAAGGGCTCGCGTTTGTCGACGACCTGTGTTCTGAGCTCGGCGCCGAAGGACTTTTGATACGCCTTCGCAGCCTCGCTGCACTCTAGAGCGCTCACGTGAAGACTCCTTCTGCCTCGAGCTCGTCAAACCGACCGCTGTCGATTTGCGCTGCTTCGAGCGCAATTTCCCGCGAGTGTTCACCGATGCCCGGCGCCCGGAACGGTGCGATCGATTCAGCGGAGAAATCGATCGGTGTACGGACATGACCGAAAGCGCCGAGCTTCGGGTGCGGCAGATCGATCAGCGCCCCGCGCCGCATCAGCGGCAGATCCCTGTCGATCAGATCCTCGATGTCCTGAACGACCCCGGCCGCGATACCCTCTTTCTGCAGAAGCGCAACCAGCTCGTGATCATCCTGCTCGCGGGTCCAGTCAGCGACTGGCCGGCCGCCAGCCAGATCGTTCAGCTTCTGCCGCTCCGCTTCGTCGAACAGCGTGATCGCTACCCAACGATCCTCGCCCCGGGCCGGATACACGTCCTGATCGAGCGCGGCGCCATCCGCATTCCCCATGCGTTGCGGGACCAGTCCGCGTTGCGCACCCACGATCGCCGGCATCATCTGCTGCACGCAGATCTCGTACATCGAGGCGTCGATATGGCAGCCCCGACCTGAGCTTCGGCGCGCCGCCAGCCCGGCGATCACACAGGCGGCCATGACGTACGGCACGATGACATCGCCATAGGGTACGGCGCCCGGAATGACCGGATCTGCATCCGGCCAGCCGGTCAGGAAGGTTCTCCCGGACAATGCGCCACCGGTGCCATCCACGCCCCATTCCTGCGCCAACGGACCCGTCTGGCCGTAAACGCTGCCCGATGCCATCACGATGCCGGCGTTCCGTGCGCTGATAGCCGGGAAGTCGAGGCCGAGTTTCGCCATCGTGCCGGGCGAGAAGTTCTCGACGACGGCATCCGCCCACTCGAGTAACGGATCGATCACTTCTCCCGATTCCGCGCGCTTGAGATCGAGTGCGAGGCTGCGCTTCGAAGTGTTCAGATGCGCAAACCAGGGCTTGTCGTCGAAATCGCCGTGACGCGACGCGCTGACCTGCACGTCGATACGCGAGAGGCACGGACGGCTGCGGCTCTCGACCTTGACGACGTCCGCCCCGAGGTCACCCAGGATTTTGGTCGTGATCGAGCCGACCAGCGCCCAGGAGAAATCGAGCACGCGAACACCGGCCAGCGGCCCGGAACGAGCACTCGGACTGGCACCATGCGAAGCGGCGGCGCTAACGTCGCGGGCATCAGCGGCGGCGTCATCGGTGGTTGCCCTGCCGCTCGTACCAGCGTCTGTCGTTGCTGCGTCCGTCTTTGCCGCGCCTGTCGTTGCCGCGTCTGTCGTCGCCGTCGCTGCAGCCAGCGCGTCCGTCGTTGCCGTGCCGGCCTGTGCGGCACCGGCCGGCGACGCAGTCAGCCGGGCAAAGCGAGACGGCAGCCGGAGACCGTCGGCCTCATGCCAGAACTGCCGCTCGGCAAGATGCCGATCCGCAAGGACGTCACCTGGTTCTTCGACGACGCAGGCATTGATGCCGCGCGAGCGGCCCTCGGTCCGGATCTGTGCCCGCGTGCGCGTCGCGAAAAATGCGGCAATCGCCCTCTCCCATATCGCGCGAGTTTCGCTGGCCAGTGCCGAGCGGTTGTACGTCAGCCAGTCGACATCGCGCAGCGGGTTGTCGAGCCCGGCTTCGTCGATCCAGTCCGAGAGCGCCTGATTCGCGGGCGCGCCGAAGCGACCGGTCATCAGACTGTGAAAACACCAGCCATCCGCGAGCCGCCAGATGCAGCGCACAGCCGTCCTGCCGTAATTGATTGCGCCACCGGCGCGGTGCAGCTGCCTGCGATCGAACTGCCACGCGAGGACGCTGCTGACGTTGCGACTGAACGCAACCTCCTGAACGGAAACATCGACATGCTGCCCGCGGCCCGTGCTTAGTTTCGAGTAATGCGCGGCCATGGCGCCGGCGGCCGCGACCATATCGGCATGAAACGTACAGGCATCGAGCGCCTCCTTCACCGGCGGTCGGCCCGGCTGCCCCGTCAAGCGCAACGTGCCGCCCATCGCGGATGCAACCAGTTCGCCGCCCCGCCAGCGCGCACGCTCCCCGCTGCTGCCGAATGGCGTCACGGAGACGTGGATCAGCGCCGGATTCCACCTGTCGAGCACGGCGCGCGAAATTCCTTCGTCAGAAAGTCTCTCAAGACCATGACTTTCCAAGAAAAACTCGGATCGAGAAACGCTTGCCTCGGTGATTCCTTCGGCGGCGACCCTCGCGCCCAGTGTCGCAAGAAATCGGCTCAGCGCGCGCTCCGCCATTGTCGGCGTTGCGAGCACGGCAAGCCCTTCAAGCGGTTGCAACGGTGCCCTCCCGCAGGAAGCGCGTCAGGCGTTCGCGCTGATCGACACCGAATCGCCAGTCCGATGCGGGCAGCACGAGAGTCGGCATGCCTTGCTCGTCGAGCAACTTCTTCTGCATCGGGACCTGCCAGGCAAGCGCCTCGTCTTCACGTGTCAGCCAGATGATCACGGCCGCTGCGCCGACGTCATTTGCGAGATCGGCGACCCGCTTCGCCTGCCCCGGCCAGGCTCGCGGGCTCTGCGACGACGATCGCAGTTGCCTTGCGATCGCTGTCTCGACAGACCCGCCCGACAACGGAACACCCTCGCCGTTAACGGACACTTCCGAACCGAGTCGCGTCAGCGGGTACATGTGCGCCTCGGCGACCACGCTTGCACCGGCTTCCTCGACAGCGACGTGAATCCGATCGTCCGGCGGGGCGCTACCGGCCAACAGGACCGGCATAGACGAGTGCTGCACCGGGCAGGAAACCTCCTCGATCCATGGCGACGGATCGCTCCATACCGCGGCGCGACCTACACGCTCGAACTGTGGCCCGTCGCCTGTCCGATCGGCGGCAATCCTGGCGAGTTTCACTCGCAACGCATTCGCCCGCTCAACGGCGTCGATCAGCCGTTCCGAGCCGACGTCCAGAGCCCGGCATAGCCTGCCGATCGCGTCCGCCGTGTACGCGACGCTCGACTCACGCGCGATGTGCGCGATGTCGAAGATAACGACGCTCGGACCGCCGAGCCTGCCCCGCCGCTGCAGTTCCGCAATGTAGTAATACAGTCGCTGGCTGGCATCGGCGGCGCGCGAAAAAACCACCTTGGAAAGCCCGTCGAACGCCCCTGAATGCCACTGCTCCAGCGATGAGCGCGCCCAGAACGGAAAGCTGCTCTCGAGCACGGTGTCAGCGAAAGGCGTCGGCGCGTCGGTCAGCCATGGCAGATGTCCGAAAGCTCGGCCCGTGGCGAGCAACACTTCGACTGGTACGTCGGGGCCGACGAATCCTATGCCGTCGTTCATGCCGGCAATCGGGTCCTCGAGAATGCGATCGACGGCCGGCACGGTAGCAGTTCGGCTCATCGCCCGAGCCACTCCGGAAGCCCCAGCACGATGACCGGAAACACGACGAGCAACACCAGATGCAACAGGTCGGCAGCGAGAAACGGCAGTACGCCTTTGAATATGCGGCCGAGCGAGACTTCGGGTGCGACGCCCTGAATCACATAGAGGTTCATCCCTATCGGAGGATGCACGAAACCGATCTCCATGGCACGAACCAGAAAAATGCCGAACCAGACTGCGGACAAGCCCAGGTCGGCAACGATCGGGAGAAGAATCGGCGTGGTCAACAGCATCAGGGCCAGGCCATCGAGCACTGAGCCTATCAGCAGCAGAAAAGCGGCGACCAGCAGCATCGTTCCGATCGGCCCGAGACCGAAACCGCCGATTGCCGCCCCGATGGCATCTGTCAGGCCCGTTACGGCGATAAACGCAGCGAAGATCAAGGCGCCGATAATGACGAGATAGATGAGGCCGCTGGTTCTCAGGGTGTCCTCCAACGCGCGCCGCAGCGTTCGAATGCCGAGCTGACCGCGAAACGCACAGATCGCGAGCGCACCGGCCGAGCCGAACGCCGCAGCCTCGGATGGCGTCACCCAACCCATGACGATGCCCCCGGTCACCGCGACGACCAGCAGGCTGATATCCACGACGCGACGCAACGCGGCGCGCCGCTCCGCCCATGACGCCCGCGGCAGCTGCGGAGCAACGCCGGGCTGAAGCGCAACCCAAATGCCGATGACCAGAAAATAGCTGAGCATCTGGGTCAGGCCCGGAATGATCGCGGCCGTAAAGAGCGCACCGATCGACTGCTCGGCGATGATGCCGAACACGATCAGGGCGCCCGAAGGCGGGATCATCTGTCCGAGCGTGCCGCCGGCCGCGACGCTGCCGGTTGCCATGGCATCTGCATAACCTCGATTGCGCATCTCCGGTACGGCAACGAGACCCATCGTCGCCGTCGTCGCCAGACTCGAGCCGTTGATCGAGCCGAAACCGGCACAGCCGGCGACCGACGCAATTGCCAGCCCGCCCCGGCGGTGACCGATGAAACGCGATGCGACGTCAAAGAAATCCCGGCTCGCCTTCGCGACGAAACACAGATGCGCCATCAGCATGAACAGGGGCAGCGTACCGAGCTCGTAGCGCGTCATCGTCTCGAAGACCAACACACCGGATTTGACGACAGCCGGCTCGAGGCCCACCGTCAGCGCGAGCCCGACGAGCCCGACGAGTCCCAGTGCGATGCCTATTGGCATGCCGCTGACGAGCAGGATCAGTAGTACGACGACGCCCAGGAGACCGGTCAGCGGCTCCGCGCTCAACGAGACCCCCCGAACAGGGCACGTCGTCCGGCGATGATCAGCAGGGTGAGCAACGCCAGGACCACGGTGACACGCAACGGCCGATAGGGAATACGCAGGATTTCACTTTCCTCGTAACCGCCCCACAGATCCATGGCAATCCATACGCTCCCTGCGAGCAGCGCAGCATAGAGCAGCACGGCAGCGGCAGCATGGATCTGCCCGAACCGCGCGCGCCACGCCGGCGGCAAGCGCTCCAGCAACAGATTGACGCGCGCATGCGCGTCTTCCAGCGTCGCGATGATCAGCGCGCCGCCGGCAGCGAAGAGAACGACCGCCTGAATGATTTCGATCGATCCCACCAGCGGGATGTCGAGCGCCCGGCCGAGCATCGCGAGCGTGTCGGCGAACATGGCGACCAGCAGCGCGCCGCCGGAGAACCATACCAATGTCTGTCGGGCGCGAATCATCGCCCGGAATTCTCGCCCAGGCGCGCCCTATGAACAACAGCGTGCGCGGCGGTCGGCTGCACTCACAAGTGCAGCCGATGACCGGACACTCTACGGACGAAAAACGGTAATCCGGTCGCTCAGTGACGCCGGAATCAGACTCCCGTCGGCGCCGACACTGATCTCGTGGCCGAAGACATCCAGCTTGCCGACGATGCTTCCGTCGCTCCGATCGACGTGCAGCAGCATCGCCTCGCTCTGCTGCGGCGCGTCTTTGGGCTCCGCGCTGATATAGAGCTCGCCTTCCGGTGAAAACGCCACACTCAGAATTCGCCCGCCGAATTGCCACTGCCCGAGCACATCTCCATCCGGAGAAAACCACTGAACCCTGCCGTTCTCGCGATCTGCGACGTATATCTCGCCCTCCGGGCTCACGGCGATGCCATGTGGCAGGTTCAGCTCGCCGGGGCCGTTGCCAGGGCTTCCCCACTCGCGAAGCTTTCGACCGCCGGCATCGTAGACAACGATACGCGCGTTGCAGTAGCCGTCCGCAACATAGACGAGCCCTTCGTCGCCGAAAGCGACATCGGAGGCGGCACAACTGGGATTGCTCGGATCCGGCACGTCGCCCACATCAATTTCGAGCAGCAGCTCCCCCGTAGGAGAAAACTTCTGCACCATCGAAGTGTTCGAATCGACTGCCCAGACATTGCCATCGTCATCGACGCGAATGCTGTGCGGCCGAGTAAATCGTCCCCGCCCGAAAGACCGCATAACGCGACCGTTGCGGTCCGTCACGACAATCGGATCCGCTTCCATGCCACGCTGGAATATGTAGATATTGCCCCCGGCATCCGCGGTAATTCCGGAGATTTCGGAGATTTCGAGCGGCGGATCGACTTCGATTTCCACCGCGCGCAACTCGAGCGGCGGAGCTGCTTCGGTCAGAGACCGAAGGAGCGCATCGCCGGCTTCGTTGCCCGTGGCTGACTCGCTACCGGAACATGCTGCGACCGAGAGAAACGGGAGAAAAGCACAGATCGACAGTGTTCTCGTGATCATTTCTGAACTCCTTGCATCGCCGATGCCGCTCCAGCATTCCGACATGGAGTTCCAATCAGCGTTCGCGCCACGTTCGGATGAAACAGGTGTGCGGCCGGCTACAGTCCCTTACTTTGGTAAGTCCACTCCGAGTCCATGCAGAGCCCGCACTGCTGGCCCGAGAAGCGCTGGCCGGCGTTCGCATCGCCCCGAAGCTGCCACTCGAGCCAGCTAACGACGACATCCGCTGCAGCACCGCCATTCTCTTCCCAGTAGGTCCCACCGTGGCCCTTGTCTATGTTCGCGACAGCGACCGGCACATGTTCGATCCTTTGGTAGTCGTCCATGCCGTTTACGTAAGCGATGTCGCTCGGTCCGCCGAGAACGTACAGCGTCGGCGTATGTAAGTCGTTGAGGCGGGCTTTCGTTTCGGTCATGCCCGCCATCACCGTATCTCTGTCGACGAAGAACCCGCTGTTCATTATCACGACCGTATCTACGCGCGGGTCACTCGAGACCGACAGCGCCTGGGCACCACCACAACTGTATCCCGATATCGCAATCTGATCGGTGTCGATTCGATCGAAGTACTGGCTGTCTGCGCGTTCATTCTCGGCAAGTGCCCAGTCGATCGCAGCCGTCAGTTGCGCGGGCGTGGTTGGCGCGTACGTCGCGAAATCGGCACCGGCCGGACGCGGCGTTGCCGGAGTGCTGCCCGGGCCGTTGTGGATGCCGCCGGGCGCGATGGCGAGATAGCCATGCGACGCAATGTTGAGTAGATGCAGCCGCGAGCTGGCGCCATCGTTCGAACAGCCGCCATTGCCAAAGATGTACAAGCCGAGCTTCGCGTCCCCGAGCGCAGCCAGATCCGCCGGGCGATACACGACCTGGTCATCCAGTCCGGGGTCGATCTCTTTCAGCGGTGAAAACGGTCCCGTGCCGGGGCTATCGGGCACCGCGTTGCGATCTGGCGCTTCCTGCGCCACCGCGATACCCATCGCCAATGTAAGACCGAATCCGACGATAAGAGAAGAAACTTGCCTATTCATTTCGCACCTGCTGCTGCGGACAAGTAGATACAGCTCGCTCCGTCAGAATCACCAGGATCGTAGCATGCACAACGCCGCATCTCGCCAGGTGAATCGATGGTCGCTCGTCGGCGACCTCCTTGCGCGGCACTCCGGTTACAATCCGACGTCGCTGGGGAGCGCGGAGAAAGCCGGCAGGTGCAAGCACGACTCTATCGGCCGGGACTGGCAGCCATAGCGCTGCTGGGCGCACTGAGTTCCTGGAACCTGCCCGCGCAGACGGATGCCGCACGGCCCTGGTGGAACCCGGGGAACGGCGGGACGCTGCCTGAAAGCCCCGAGTATCCGAATCAGCACGGGCTCTCAGGGCTCGCCAATGCGTCAGGCGCAGTTGATACGGCCGGTCACCCGTTTTTCGAGCCGCTCGGCAGCAACGGACGGGCCTGCGTCACATGCCATCAGCCTTCCGATTCGATGAGTCTGTCGACGCGAACGATTCGCGATCGCTGGGATGCGACCGATGGCAAGGATCCGCTCTTTGCAGCTATCGACGGGTCAAATTGCCCGCATCTGCCTCAGGACGACGTCGCGTCACACTCTCTGCTGCTCGACCGCGGGCTGATTCGTGTATTCCTGCCCTGGCCCCCGCGCGCAACCGACGGCAGCCTGATCGAGCCCGAATTCGAGATTGAGGTGGTGCGGGACCCGACCGGCTGCAACACACATCCCGAATACGGACTCAGCAGCGCTGAACCGACGATATCGGTATTCCGTCGCCCGCGCCCGGCGATGAACCTGCGCTACGTCACGCATTCCGGCTTCGGCGTTACGCCGATCACCGGCAAAGCGGGCGCCGTGGCGCCGATCGACCCGGACACCGGTCGCCCGGCGAACCAGAACATGCTGGCCGACGCGCGCGAACCGACACTCAAAGCCCAGGCGCAATCGGCAGCGCAGGGACATCTCGAACTCGATCGCCCACTGACGGACGGCGAGCTCGAAGCAATCAAGGCATTCGAATTACAGCTCTACGGCGGGCAAATCGAATCATCGGGTGCCGGCAGGCTGGACGAGCCCGGCGGGCCTCCCTCGCTCGGCCCGGTAGCATTGATGAACGGTCGCGATGGCCTGCTCGGCAACAATGTCACGAACTACGTGTTCCCGTTCGAGGACGTCTGGGACGACGTCGATGACGAGTTTCGTTCCTCGGCCGCCCGCGGGCATGACGTCTTCTTCTTCCGCACGTTCTGGATCAGCGATTCCGCCCAAATCAATTCCATCGGCCTCGGTAACCCGATCAAGCGCACCTGCTCGACCTGCCATGGCATGCATATGATCGGAATGGATGTGGCCAACGGCTGGGTCGATCTCGGCACGACGAATCTCCCCTGGGCCAGAGAGGAGCCGGTCAGCCCCTGGGCGAGCGAGCCGTCGCAAATGCCTCTTTTCAGGCTGACCTGCCGTGAGGACCTGCCTCCGCATCCGTTCCTCGGCCGGGAGATATATACGCAGGACCCCGGTCGCGCGTTGATTTCGGGCCGGTGCGAAGACATCGGCGCGATCGTGATGCAGCAAATGCGAGGCCTCGCTGCACGCGCTCCGTACTTTGTCAACGGCTCGGCCGCCACGATCCGGGAAGTCATCGACTTCTACGATCGACGCTACAACATCCAGTACACCGAACGGGAGAAGCAGGACCTCGAGAATTTCCTGAGCCTGCTGTGAGATGCCATGACTGACCGTCACCGACCGATCCGCCGCGCGCTCACAAGCGCGACCGCGACCGCACTTCTGCTGCCCGCAGTGCTGTCGGCTGAAACGCGGCTGAACTTCGTCAGCTGCCCGATCGTTCGGGATACCTCGACCGTGCCCTGCTGGCTGACCCGTTACGACGGCGAGCTCTACTACATGGGTATTCAGACCGACGTCAGCGCGCCGTTTCAGCCACCGTGGCTCGGTCACCAGGTGCTGGTCGAGGCGAGCGTTGCCGACGATCGACCCCGAATCTGCGGTGGCATCGTGCTGGACCCGATAAAGATATCGGTGATGCCGGAGCTCGACGGCAGCTGCAACACGATTCTTCCGGCCGAGGACCAGTACACGATCGACTTCAATCCGCGCCCCCCGGGGCCAAGCGGCGGCCGACTGGCATTCCAGGATATCTACGACGGGGAAGTCGAAGCACCTGCCGCCTCATCGGACCCGGATACATTCAACCTCTACTTCGACGTCGATCGGGGTATCGCCTTTCGTCATTCACGTGAGGTGATGGAGATATTCGAGCATGCCGGCGCCGTCGATGCCAAACGGATCACATTAACCGCAACGCCTGGCCGTACTCTGCTGACGGACGGCACGTCCGTGACTGAGTCTCCCGGGATTGCGCGACGTCGCATCGATCAGGTTGCAAAGCTGTTGATCGATCTCGGGATCGAAGCGGAAATCAGCACACAGGTTGCGCCCGAACCGGCACCTGCAGACGGTATCGACGATTGGAAGAGTCGGAGCGTCGAGGTTCACGTCGAACGCTGACTGTGACCGCCGGGAGCAAAGCTCGATGCGCGCCTTAATACTTCTGCTTCTGGCTCTTCCGGGTACCCGCATTGAACCGGCCTTCGGGCAGACTTCGTCGTCTACCGTGTCGCGGGCCGTCAGTGTGGACGCGGTCCCGCCGGTCGCGCGCGCACTCGACCGCATCGATTCGTACCTGAAAACGGAGAGCGCACTCGGGCGCCGGCGTGTCGCGTTGCTGAACCTGATCACGGCTCGTGAAATGAGCCTGGCGTTCAGATGGAGCGTGCAAGAGGCCGCGGCACTGGGTGCCGGTCTCGAGCCGGAGCTGATCGATGTGGTCCGACTTGGCCGACCGGTCGCAGGGCTCGCAAGCGAGGACGCACTCCTGATCGACTTCGGCCGGCAGTTGTTCCGCGAGAGACATGTGGCTTCGGAAACGTTCGCGGCTCTGATCGACCGGTTCGAACGACAGGCAGGCTTCGACGTCATGATGGCGCTCAGCTATCCGGCCATGCTCGGCATTCTGGACCGCGCACTCGACCGGCAACCGGCGGCCGATTGGGATCCGGCCGATCTCCCCGCACTGGCGGGCGTCGGCACGCCGGGCGGTATGCCCGGCGACTTCGTGGACCTCGGGCCCCGTCCCCCGTTGCCGGACGACGTATTCGAGGACTCTTACTATCGGCTGCCGCTGTTGCGCCGCGACGAGCTGGACCCGTCGGCACGCGAGATATTCGACCGTATCGTCGGTGCCGATCAACCGGCAGTCCCGCGCGGTCCGGTAGGCATGACGTTCAACAGTTCGGCGCTTGTCGAGCCGGTACAACAGATCAATACGGCGTTGCGGCCCGAGGGCTCACTAGGCACCCGACTGAGTGAGATCGTGATAACGGCCACCGGCCGGGAGATGAACAGTCAGTACCAATGGGTCGTGCATGGCGCAGGCGCTGCAAGGGCCGGCGCCGGGCCGAATGTTCTCGCAGCAATCCGGGACGACGGCGACCTCGCTGCGCTCGACCAACGTGATCGGGTTGCAATCACATTCACACGGGAACTCTTCCGCAGCGATCGCGTGAATGACGAGACGCTCGATATGGCCGTAAACCTGTTCGGCGAGCGCGGCGCGATCGAAATCGCCGCTCTCGCCGGCGACTACCTGATGATGACGACGGTCTACAACGCTCTCGGGATGCGGCTGCGGCCCGACCAGCAAGCAACGCTACCGCACCGGGCTGGCGCGCCTGTCGGTGCAGAGTGGCGGTAGTGCGGACCGAACGCGAAACCGCCCAGCCGGGCAGGTTTTAACGTCCGCAGCCTTGCCTCGCCTCGTCGAAGCTATCGAACAGGCGGCCCGCGCCGTCGCCGGCGAGCGTCGCGATTCGATGCGGCTGCCCCTCCTCGAGCGTGTAGCGTGCTTTCGAGCCGAGCGCGGTCAGGAACGCCGCCTCGCGCTCCATTTCCTCGTGCCAGGGGTATTGATCGTTTTCGCCGATGTGCAGGAACACGCAGATTCCGGCCAATGCCTCGAGCCCTGCATCGCTTGGTTGCCACAGGTAGCCGGGAAACGCCGTTGCCGAGACGAAATACTCCGGAAATCGCGACGCAACGTGCATTGCAGCGATGCCGCCATTTGAAGGCCCGGCCACGTGAAAGCGCCTCTCTTCGATCGAATAGTCCTCCAGGACCAGATCGAGGAACGTCGGGAAAATGCGATCGCCGCCCCGGAAAAACAGGTCGTCGTCGGGCGCCGCGGGCGCGATGACGATGTACCCCCTGATCTCGGCCTCTTCCTGAAAGTTACGCTCGAGCGCGCCATCGATCGTCCGCATCGTCTGTGGCCCGCCGCCGAAGACGAGGACCGCAGGCCAGGTCTTATCGGGCCCGTGCTCGTCCCCACGATAGCCGTCCGGCAGCACCACTTTGTAGTGCACGGTATCGCGGCCGACCTGTTTTTCGAGCTCCAGGACTTCGGCGAGCGCCGGTGACCCGGACACACCCGTAACCGCGAAGCCGAACACTACTGCCAGGCCACCCCGCAACCCGCGCAGGCAGCGGCGAATGGAAATCGGGTCGCTTCCACCCGTCGGGATACGGTGCCCCGCAGCAGCGAAACGGGGCACGGCTCAATCGGCCTCGGCGATGGCCTTCATGTTTGCGAGCGCGGTTTCGAACATGCCGCGCCGGCGCGCGATGTCGGCGTCCTTCTCAGCCTGATCCGCCTTGTCCGAAATGTCGTAAACCAGCGTGTACAGCATCTGTGACGTATCGGCGGTCACGGGCCGCGCTTCCATGAAGCCGTGATAGAGGTTGTAGAAGCGCCCTTCCACCGCTGGCTGCGTATAGCCGTAAGACAGCTCCGTCTGCGCGACGAGAATTTCGATGACGCGGCCGCCGGCCAGCACCCGGACGGTACCCATATCGCCGTCGCCGGAGGTAATCTCGCAATCGACGTCGAGCCATTCGGCGATGTCGCAATAGCCGCCGACCTTCGACCAGACCTCCTCGGCAGGCTTGTCGATATCGACCTCGAGCTCGATCGTAACGTACTCCTGCGCCAGCGCACGGCCGGCGATCAGGGCGAGGAAGACGGTCGTGGCGACCTGGGCTGGTTTCATCTTTTTCTCCCGTTCAGTCCGGGGACAGCCCCGGTCCGGTATTCTTGGCGGCGGTAATAGTCGCCCACGCCATTCGCCGAACGCAAGTCGCCGAACGGGCGGCGCCAAACGCGTGTCGCCGGCCGCTGATCGACTATGATTCCGTGGCCTGCAAAGCGCCGCCCCCGACCTTCCGCGTGTCGGAGCGCGCGGCCGCTGCGCAAGAGCAGCGCGTCGCGGGTGCGACCGGAGGCCGCAAAACTACAATGGCAACCAGACATTCCGGACAGTCTGCTTCGAAATTCCGGCGCATGACCGCCCTGGCATTGCTGGGACCTGCCGCGCTGTCATTGTTGGGCGCGACCGCCGCCGGTGCCGCGCCCGCCGACATCGTGAACGAGCTTCGCGCGGATGGATGTTCGCGCCTCGGTCCGGACGCGCCGCCCCTCACCGCAGTCGGCGAGCTCGACGACGTCGCCCGCGAGTTTGCGCGTCGTGGTTCGCTCCCTGACGCCTTCGAGGGCAGCGGCTATGTGCCGCAGACCTCGGCCTCGTTGCACCTCGGAGGCGCGAGGACCGAGTCCGAACTGCGCGAGCTTCTCCGAACGAGCTTCTGTGACCGGATCGGCGACAACCGCTATCACGACATCGGTGCCTGGCAGCGCCGGGGCGATACCTGGATCGTGCTTGCTGCCCGTCTCCTACCGCCGGCGGGACCGGACCCGACAACGACAGCGCAAGCTGCGCTCGAGGCAGTCAACGTTGCACGCGCAGCGGGCGGGCGTTGCGGGAGCACCGACTTCGACCCGGCGGAACCGTTGACGCTATCACCGCTGCTGAACCGGATCGCGCTCGCGCATGCCGAGGAAATGGCCGAGCGCCGGATCATGAGCCATGAAGGCGCGGACGGCAGCCTCGCCGGCGAGCGAATCACGCGGGGCGGCTACGCCTGGCTCGGCACGGCCGAGAACGTCGCCGCCGGCCAGCCGGATGCAGCCGCGGTCGTCGCGGCCTGGGTCGCGAGCCCCGGCCACTGCGCCAACCTGATGGACCCCAGGTTCACCGAGATGGGTATCGCGTTCGCGCTGGCCCCGGATGCCAATCCGGCGATTTACTGGACGCAACTGTTTGCGTTGCCGCGACCGCTGCCGACGGAAGCAGCGCCGGCGAATCCCTGAGAATCAGGCGATTACCGGCTCGACACCCCAGCCCGGTCGGTCCTGCAGATAGAGGCGCCCGCCTTCGGCCCGCTCGCCGGTCGCCGCACGCGTACCGTGTCTGTCGAAAGCGAACTCGAGCTCGGCAACTGCGTCAGGATTCAGCACCGCGGCATGCAGGCTCGCGGCGCTCGATACCGGCCCCGAAGGATTGTGCGGCGACACGCGCACACGTGAGCGCGTTGCCGCAATCACGTCGAGCAATGGGCCAAAGCCGCCGACATGCTTGACGTCCGGCATGATGACGTCGACCCAGGACTGCCCGGCGATTTCCGTGAAACGCTCGAGACCCCAGAACAGCTCGCCGCCTGCGACATCGACCTTCGTCGCTGCCTGCAACGCCTCATAGTCGGTGCCCATGCCAAACGGCTCCTCGATCCAGTCGAGACGTAGCGGCTCGAGGTCCGGCAGCAATTGCAGAAAATCTGCCGGCGCGAAACGCTCGTGAAAGTCGACGCGAAGGCCGAGTTCCGGAAACCCCGAGCGCAGCGCTCGCAGAACGAAGAAGCCGGGAAGGCTCTGCGTCAGGCCCAGCGCCGGGCTCGTCACAGCCTCGAACGGCGCGCACTTCATGCTGCTGAAACCCTGCGTCTCGACGGCGCCGGCTACCGCCAGATACTCGTCGACCACGCGGGTTTCGAGCGTCCGGTTGATCGTCGTGTAGAGCGCGACCGAATCGACCTCGACGCGATCGGCAAACAGGCGCCAGACCGGCACGCCTTCGCGTTTCGCGAGCAGGTCGTAGAGTGCCTGATTGAGCCCCGAGAACGCGGTAGCGTCGATGAAGTCCGGGCTCAGCGCTGCGATATCCGCCTCCCGCTGCCGGAGCGCGGTAAGCGACAGCGAGAAATCGCGATAGTAGCGATCGAAAATTCTCGCGGCGGCCGCCCGACAGGCTGCATCGTCACGGCTGTGCGACGCCTCGCCGTAACCGGTCTGGCGCCCGTCGGAAACGGCGAAGATCTGCCAGTCGCCCTTGAGCCTCAGGCTGTCGTGCCAGCCATCGGGGTCGGCGATCGTCACGAAGTCGAGCGTCAGCGCATCCTGCGCGCGCGCAATCGTCGGGAAACAGGCGAGCGCTGCGACACCCTCGAGCGCGGCGCGCCGATCGACACGTGGGTTGAGATGCGCCTCGGACCCGCTCACCCCGGCAGTCCTTCCCGCATTACCGCCCGATTCAGTCGTCGATGTCGGTCCGGAAACCGGCGGCCCGGATACCGAAAGCGACGGCCTCCTCGTCCTCGTGCCCGGCCGCGCCGCTGGCGCCGGCCGCACCGATGACGTTGCCGTCGGCATCGAGAATCACGACCCCGCCGGGCTGCGGCAGAAACTTGCCGTCCGCAGTCGCTGCGAGCGTGATGAAGAAGTTCGGGTTTTCCTGCGCGCGGTCGGCCAGATTGCGGCTCGATGTGCCCATGCCGACGGCGGCCCAGGCCTTGCCGGTGGCAACGTCGTGGCGGAACATGCTGGCACCGTCCTCGCGCTGCATAGCCTTCAGATACCCCGAGGCATCGAGCACGACCACGGTGAGCGGCGCATACCCCTGTTCTCTCGCCCGCCCGATTGCCTCGTCGACAATCCGGTTGGCGCGCTCTCTCGTTAGCTCGTCTGTCATTTCCTGTCCGAACGCAACGCCGCAAAGCATGCAGCCCTGCAGTAATAGTACCGCAAGGGTTGTCGTCGTCCGGTTTCGGTAAGTTTGCTGTTGCATCCTATTCCCCGCTCGTGAATCCGCGGCCGCTGCCGATCGGCTCGCCCGCCGCTGCTTGGCGAAACGCCGTTCTACCGATAAGCTGCCTCGCAGGCAACAGGGCTGCCCATCGACGGCAGCGACGGGGGAACGACGCATGGGTGCCGGACTTTCGACTGCAACGATGCATTGCGTGCGGGAGCATTCTCTGCGGGCGCATGGGCTGACCGCAGATGCGCCGCCCGTTTTCCAGGCTGCCGGCGCGGGGATCGTCGCCACGGGACTGCTTGCAGCGCTGACGATCGCGAGCACCGCGAGCGCGCAAAACAACGGCTCGATCACCGGATCGATCGACAGCTACTCGCCAGTAACGGCCGAACGCCTGCGAGATCCCGCCGATGGCGACTGGCTGATGTATCGCCGTACCTATGACGGTTGGGGATACAGCCCGCTCGACGAGATCGACCGCCGCAACGTCGAGGCGCTAGAGCCGGTCTGGTCCCTGTCGACCGGCGTACAGGAAGGCCACGAGGGCGCGCTGATCGTCAACGACGGCGTCATGTTCGTAACGACACCGTTCAACCGCATGCATGCCGTGGAGGCCGCAACCGGCGACGTCCTTTGGAGCTACCAGCGGCAGCTGCCATTCGACATGAGCGTCATTCATCCGACGAACCGCGGGGTGGCGCTCTGGGGCGAGCGGGTCTTCATGGCAACCTCGGACGCGAAGCTCGTGGCGCTCGATGCTCGAACCGGCGAGGTGGCCTGGGAAGCCGAAGTCGAGAACTACCGTAACGGCTACTACATCACGATGGCGCCGCTCGCGGCGAACGGCAACGTGATGGTCGGCGTGTCCGGCGGCGAACGCGGCATCCGCGGGTTCGTCGCGGCGTACGATGCGGGCACCGGCGAGCAGGTCTGGAAAACCTACACGATTCCGGGACCCGGAGAGTTCGGTAACGACACCTGGCCGGGAGACAGCTGGCAGACCGGCGGCGCCCCTTCATGGATTACCGGCACCTACGATCCGGAGCTGAACCAGACGTACTGGGGCACCGGTAATCCCGGGCCTTGGATCGGCGAGGCACGCCCCGGCGACAACCTCTACGCAAACTCGGTGCTGGCGCTCGACGCCGACACCGGGGCGATTCGGGGCTACCACCAATACCACTGGAACGGCTCATGGGACTGGGACGAGGTCGACCCCCCGCTCGTCATCGACATCGAACGCGACGGCCGGACGATCCCGTCGCTGGTCCATCCGGGACGCAATGGCTACCTGTGGATACTCGAGCGGCAGCCGGACGGGATCGGCTTCGTCGACGCGTTCCCGTTCGTCTACCAGAACGTCTTTACGTCGGTCGATCCGCAGACCGGCAGACCCGCCTACGACATGGAGCACAAGCCCGGCATGGGTCGCGTCGCCGAGTTCTGCCCGTCGCTGCACGGCGGCAAGAACTGGCCGCCGGCCGCCTACAACCCGGGGACCGGCTACCTCTACATTCCCGCCAACGACAACCTGTGTTCGAGCTTCGCGGGCGAAGAGACCGAGTACGTGCCGGGGCGCGGCTTTACCGGCATCACGAATGGCGGCGGCAGCCTGCGGGAAGGCGCCGATCACGTCGGTGAGCTGCAGGCCTGGAACCTCGCAACCGGGGAACGTGTCTGGACCGTGGAATACGGCCCGTTCGCGAACTGGGGCCCACTGCTGACGACAGCCGGTGACCTCGTGTTCACCGGCGGCACCGCCGAGCGCTACTTCCGCGCCTACGATGCCGAGAGCGGCGATCTGCTCTGGCAGCACCGCACGAACTCGGGAATCATCGGCGTGCCGACATCGTTCGCGGTCGACGGCAAGCAGTACATCGCGGTCCAGGCCGGCTGGGGCGTCGACTCGGTCGGCTCTCAGCGGCGGGTCGACGAGTACTTCGATCAGACCACGATCGTGCCGCAGGGCGGCGTCGTCTGGGTCTTCGCGCTGCCCGACTAGAGTTTGGGGACAGTGACCCTAACTCTCCCCCTAATCCTCTTTCCCGGTGAACATCGTGGCCGCGGCGACAAACGAGATCGGGTTATCGAACGGGTCCCGGGCGTAGAACATCGTCTCGCCCCACGGCATCGTCTCGATCGCGGTCACACCGCGGCCGCCGGCATCGATGACGGCCTGCCGGGCGCCGTCGAGATCATCGACCGCGAAGTAGAAGGACTGGTTGAAGTGGTGACGCCAACCGTCGCCGAGACCGTCCTGATCGGCGACCGGGTCGTAACAGGCGAGAATCGTTCCGCCGCAATCGAAATAGTGCCGGCCCGGCGAAACACGTTCACCGCTGACGCCGAGCACGGCGCCATAGAACACAGCCGCCGCTTCGATGTCGCGGACCGGCACGATCACCCGGAATAGTCGTATCGTCATCGTCGCACCTCACTCAGCTCGCCCCGGCCCGTCCGGCTCGCCGCACCGCTGTCTCGCAAGTCGTCCCGCCCGCCGCGCTCGTGGCCCCACCGGCTTCGCTCGTCCGCCCCGCTCGCCGGCCTGCCGCCCCGGCTCGTCGGCCCCGCTCATCAGCCGCCGTCATCCTTTAGTGCACGATACGCCTTGAGGGCACGTTTGCGCGCCTCCGCATGATCGACGATTGGCTGCGGATAATCGCGGCCGAGGACGAGCCCGGCAGCGGTGAGAACTTCCTCCGGCGCCTTCCACGGTGAATGCAGGTACTTTATCGGGAGCTTGCTCAACTCCGGCAGATAGCGACGCACATAGTCGCCGTTCGGATCGAACTTCTCGCCCTGCGTGATCGGGTTGAAGATCCTGAAGTACGGTGCGGCGTCCGCACCGGAGCCTGCGACCCACTGCCAGCTCACCGGATTGTTCGCCGGATCGGCGTCGACCAGCGTATCCCAGAACCATGCCTCACCGCGTTGCCACGGCACCAACAGATCCTTGACGAGAAACGATGCGACGATCATACGGACGCGGTTGTGCATCCAACCGGTCTCCCAGAGCTCGCGCATCCCGGCATCTACGATCGGATAGCCGGTCGAGCCGGTCTGCCAGCAAGCCAGCACCACCGGGTCGTCGGCCCACGGAAACTTCGCGAACTCGGCGCGGAAGGGCTCGTCGGGAAACGTTGGCCAGTGATGCAGCAGATAGTATGAAAATTCGCGCCAGATCAGTTGCCGCAGCCACGCATCCGCGCCCGTGCGCGCCTTACCGCGTTGCGCAGCGAGTATCTTTGCGGCGGCCCATGCCTGTCGCGGGCTCAGCTCGCCGAAAGCAAGGTGCGGCGACAGGGCCGACGTCCCGGCGAGGTCCGGACGGTCGCGCTGCTCAGGATAGCAACCGAGATGTTTCTCGAGAAACGCGTCGATGCGCGCGTGAGCGCCGGCCTCGCCGGGCTGCCAGCGGCGCTCGAAGCCCTTCGCCCAGTTCGGCGCCGCGGGCAGCAGGTCCCAGTCTTCGAGCTCATCGCCGCGAAGCCCGGACTTCGCGAATGCCAGGCTCTTCGGCACGGCTTGCGGCGAGCCGGGATCGTCGAGCGCCAGACAGGCTCTCGAGAACGGTGTGAACACGCGATACGGTTCGCCGACTTGCGTCCGCACCGGGTCCGGGCCGAACAGCAACGCGCCAGGCGCGAACGTCACACTCATGTCGTCATCGCCGAGCGCGGCGCCGACCTCCGCTTCCTGTCGCGCGCCATCCGGCGTAGGCAGCGCCGTCGTGAAGACCTCGCGTGCCCCTGCTTCTTCCGCGAGCTTGGCAAGCGTTGTGCCCGTATCACCGCGTCGAAGCAGCACCCGGCCCCCCAATGACGCGACGCTCTCAGTCAGCGCCTGGAGGCTCCGGTATAACCACCAGCGCGATGCCGCACCGGCCGCCCGCCGCCGGTCCGGGTCATGGATGTAACAGGCAAGGACCGGCCGACCGGTTGCGGCGGCGGCGAGCAGTGCCTGGTTGTCGGCAAGCCTGAGATCGCGCCGAAACCAGACGATGACCGGAGAAGCGCCGTCCTTCGCTGCCATACCGGGTTCTCTGCCTTCGCGGCCGGCGCCAGGCTACTGTTGCGCCTGGGCCGCCTGCGCGCGCCGCATCTCGACGGCGCGCCACAGATACCAGCTTGCAACGCTGCGATACGGCCGCCAGCGCTCACCGTATCGAAGCAGGCGATCCCGCGGCGTCTCGCGACCGCGCCCGACGACAATCGCGTGCCCCTGCCGCAAGCCAAGGTCGTCAACGGCGAGCACGTCGAGTCGCGCTAGCCTCGACATCAGGAACATCTCGGCCGTCCAGCGACCGATGCCGCGCACGCCGGTGAGCCTGTCGATCACGGCCTCGTCGTCGAGATGCCGCAGCCTGGCGAGCCCCGGCAGATCGCCGGATTCGATTCGGCGCGCCAGATCCTGCAGGGAGAGCAGTTTGTTTCGCGAGAGGCCTGCGCTGCGCAACTCCGCGTCAGCAGTGGCAAGCAAACGGCCCGGCGTGAAACCCCTGGCCTTGCCCGGGTAGAGATCGCAGACGCGCCCGAAGATCGTGCCGGCGGCCTTGCCACTCAGCTGCTGATAGACGATGGCGCGGCCGAGCGCATGGAACAGCGACACGGGACGAGCATCCAGCAGTCCGCAGGGGCCGGCCCAGTCCATCACCGGCACGAGACGCGGATCTGCACGGCGCAAGCAGTTAACTGCCTCGGCCAACCGCAGGTCCCGTCCGGTCATGGCTCAGGTACCGGCATCACGGACATCGCCCGCGCCCGACAGATCGGCGCCCCGGGTACTGAGCACGGGTACAGAGCGCGGGTACAGAGCACGGCCTCGCAGATACGGCACGCAAGGGCCCGTAAGGACCTCCCAGGGTGAGAGCAGCGCGATCCGCCCGCCCCGTCAGCCGAGCACCTCATCCAGAAAGTCCTTCGTCACGACCCAGGCCCGCCGGTCGGCGACCGGGTTGTAGACGGTCCCGTGTGACGGATCGTTCGCCTGCGGGTTGGTGAACGCATGCATCGTGCCGCCGTAGACATGAATCTGCCAGTCTGCGCCGGCCTCGGTCAGTTCCTTCTGCAGGCCGTTGACCGCCTCAACCGGCACCATCGGATCCTCGTGGCCATGCAATGCCATGACCTTCGCCCGAATCGGTGTCCCGGTCGTATTGCCCGGCGGATGGAACAGACCGTGCAGACTCACGACGCCACGCACGTCGCTGCCGGTCCGGGCGAGATCGAGCACGCAGAGGCCGCCGAAACAAAAACCGATCGCAGCCGTGCGCGCCGCATCGACTTCCGGTTGCGTGCGCAGCGTGTCGAGCGCAGCCGTCAGCCGCCCCTGGAGCAATGCCCGATCCTCCAGGAAGGGCTGCATCAAGCGGGCATTTTCTTCGGGACCTGAGCCGCGGACGCCCTTGCCGTAGACGTCGAGCGCGAATCCGCAATAGCCGAGGCCGGCCAGCATCCGTGCCTTGTCGCACTCGAATTCGCTGCGTCCGCCCCAGGCGTGCGAGACGAGCACACCAGGCGCGGCAGTCACCGCAGGGTCCCAGGCGAAGAACGCCTCAAGCGTCGTTCCTTCGTGCGTATATTCAATCAACCGTTCTTCCATCGATTCCCCCGGGGCAGTCGTTTCACTGCCGGTAACTGAATTGGCCCGGAAATCTCAACGATTGCCCGGACTACGAAAACTGATTCGTCAGCGCGTGGCGCAGTTCCCGCGCCGCGGTGCCGAGCATCAGCGTATCGACCCCGGCAACTACGAGGGTGCAGCCACGCGCGACGTACGATCGGACGGCTTCGGCACTGACGCCGAAGAAACCGAGCGGCTTGTCCGCTGCCTTGCAGGCTGCAATCACGTGATCGATCGCCTGCTGCACGTCCGGATGATCGAGCTCACCCATACGACCGAGACTGGCGGAAAGGTCGTAGGGGCCGAGGAAGACTGCGTCGATGCCGTCGACGGCCACTATCGATTCGATGCTGTCCACGGCGTCGACGTGCTCGGCCTGCACGATCACGGCGATACTGTCATTCGCCCGTTCGAGATAGGAGTCGAACGCGAAGCCATAGTCGTGCGCCCGGGCGAGACCCACGCCGCGCGAACCCGCCGGCGGGTAGCGGGAGAACCGCACCACGTCGGCGGCCGCCGCGGCAGAGTTTACCTGCGGCGCAATGATGCCCGCCGCGCCCAGATCCAGCACCTGCTTGATAGGCACCTCGTCGGCACTAATGACGCGGACGACGCAAGGCAGGCGTCTGCCGACGGCCTGCAGAATTCCTTCGATATCGTGCAGCGTCAAGGCGCCGTGCTCCGCGTCGAGAAACAGCCAGTCGAAACCGGCATCGGCGAGCACTTCGGCGGTCGCTGCCAGCGGCAGAGTCACCATCGTTCCGTGCAACACGCCCTTGCTCGCGACGCGCTGCCTGAAAGCCGGCGTCACAGCACGTCGCCGCCCAGATCGAGTGTCGCTTCGTCACGAAAGCGGCGCGTGCGGAAAAGCCCGCCTTCGAGCTTGCCGCGGATGGCAAGCGTCAGCGCTTCGGGATTCGGATCGTTGGCGAAGCCCATCAGTTGCCGCGCTACGTTAAACGCTGACACCGTCACCGGTATCGTCAGAACCGTCTCCCCGTATCGAGGGACGGAACCGACCTCAGCGCTGACGCCGCTGGCGAGCCGTCGGCCGTTCAGATCGAGATCGAGCGCTGCGCCACTGTAGTCGATGCTGAAGTCATTCGGGTTCTGGATTCGAACACTGACGGCAAGCCGCAATTCCATTCCCTCGGAAGGTACAGGCTCGATCCCCGCAACGTCGATCGACAATGGATCGCTGTTGGGAAGACTGGCGCAAGCCGAGATAGCCAGCGCGACGAGCGCGACGCATAGCGTCCCTGAGAACCGCATTCTTCGCTCCCACCGAATCGGGTGCGGCAGAGCATAGCGGGCCGCGCCGTCCGCTGCCAAATTGACGCCGGCGGTGGCGATGCCGATGATGTCCGTACCCCTCAACGAGAACGATGACGATGCGCGCGTACCCTATTGTCGCTACCGGTCCGCTGCTGGCCGCGCTGGTACTCAGCGCCCCCGACGCGTGGGCCCAGGAACCGGAACTGGGCTTCGCACCGCTTACCCTCGAACAGGATGTCTATCGCTTTGCCACGGCCGAAGGCTTCGACATCGAGGTCGATGTCGTGCTTCGCGGCCTGGACCATCCTTTTAGTCTCGCGTTCCTGCCGGACGGCGATGCATTGATCACCGAGCGCGGCAAGACGATCCGCCTCGTTCACGACGCGACCGGTCGCGCCCGGCTCGATCCGGCGCCGGTTAGCGGCGCTCCGGAACCCGGTCAGGCCCGCGGCACCGGCGTCACGGAAATCGCCGCGCACCCGGATTTCGGCAACAATCGGCTCGTCTATTTCAGCGACAATCGCGCCGGGACGCTGCCTTCCGACGCGGCCGAAGATGCCCGCCCGCCGGTATCGCTGATAGTGTCCCGCGGCACACTGACGGACGGGACGATCCGGGACACCGAAATCGTGCTGGATGCCGGCCCGCGCGCAGGTAGCAGTGGCTCGCGGCTCGCGTTCGATGGCGCGGGAATGCTGTACATCTCGACCGGCGCGCCTTTCGGTCCCGAAGCCCAGGATGTCTCGAGCGTTTATGGCAAGGTGCTGCGCGTGCACGACGATGGTCGTATTCCGGTCGACAACCCGTATGCCGCAACGCCGGGTGCACGCGGCGAGATCTGGTCGCTCGGGCACCGCGACCAGCTCGGCCTCACGGTTCACCCCGACGGCGTCGTGTTCGCGGCCGAACACGGACCGAACGGGGGCGACGAGGTAAACCTTATCCTGCCGGGGCGCGACTACGGCTGGCCCGCGTTCAGCTTCGGGCGCAACTACGATGGACCACGGATATCGGCGCGGCCGCTCGGTAACGACACGGAGCAGCCGACCGTGCTGTGGATACCGTCGATCGGCATTACCGGTCTGGCTTTCTATACGGCCGACCGCCTGCCCGCCTGGCGCGGCAATCTGTTCGTCGGCAGCGCCCGACGCGGTCAGATACCGGGCACCGGGGGGCTCGAGCGCGTCGTCGTCAACGAGAAGTTCGAAGAGCTGCGGCGTGAGTCCCTGCTGGGACCGCTACGCCAGCGAATCCGCGACGTCCGTCAGGGCCCCGATGGTCTTCTCTACGTCCTGACCGATGAAGACGACGGTGCCCTCCTGAGGATCCGGGGAGTTTGGGGACAGACTCATCCGAACGGCCAGAACCAGGCGATCGCCGGCACGGCCACGGCCACGACGACGACCTCGAGCGGTAAGCCTAGCCGCCAGTAGTCACCGAAGCGGAAACCGCCGGGGCCGAGAATCAGCGTGTTGTTCTGATGTCCGATCGGCGTCAGGAAGGCGCAGGACGCGCCGACGGCGACAGCCATCAGGAACGGGTCCGGGCTGCCGCCCAGCCGCTCGGCCGTCCCGATTGCGATCGGGCACATGACCGCCGACGTCGCGGCGTTGTTCATGAAGTCGGACAGCGTCATCGTCACGATCAGAATCAGCGCGAGACCGAGCATCGGACTTCCCTGCGCAACCGTGTCCAGCAGCCAGCGCGCGATCAGGTCGGCCGCGCCGGTGGTCGACATCACGCCGGCGACCGGAATCAGCGCGCCGAGCAGCACGATCACCGGCCAGTCGACACTCTGATACAGCTCGCGCGGGGAGACGATCCCGAGCAGCAGATACGCCAGCACGCCGACGGCGAACGCAGTCGCGGGCGGCAGTATTCCGAACGCAGCCAGCGCGATCGTGCCACCCATGATCGCCATTGCCGGCGCGGCGAGCGTTCGGACCGGCATGCGCAGCGCCCGCGATGCCAGCGGCGCGCAGGCATAACGCGTCGCGAAAGCCGCAATGCTCTCCTCGTCGCCCTGCAGCAGCAGAACGTCGCCGGTCCGCAGTCGCTCGGACTTGAGGCGTGTCATCGCGTCCACGCCCTGACGGGAAATCGCGAGCAGATTGAGACCGAACCTGGAGCGGACACGAACGTCTTCGACCGAGCGTCCCGACAGCACGGATCCCGGCAACACGACGAGCTCTGCAAGCTCGAGATCGCGACGGGCACGTGCCGCCGCCCGTGCAGCCGAAGCCGATCGATCGGCGGCACCATCGCCGGCAGACCGGTCGTCCTGCTCGCCTGCTTCGGCAGCCCCGGAGTCCCCGGCCGTTTCCTCGAGCGCCAGTTCGAGATCGTCGATGACCTTGAGCAGCTTGTCGTGGTCCGCCTGTATCTGCAGCACATCGCCGACATGGATTTCGCGAAAACGGTTGGGCGCCGCGATATGACTTCCGTTACGAACCAGGCCAATGACCAGGGCCTCGACTTCGGCCAACAGCTGCTCGACCTCGGCCAGTGTCATCCCGGCAGCCCTCGAACCAACCGTCACCCGGGCCTCGGTCACATAGGCACTCGTCTCGAATCCGGCAATGCCGGCACGCCCTCTGACCGGCACCAGAAACCGCGCCGCGAGCCCCACGAAGACGAGTCCCGCCAGGACGACCAGAATCCCGACCGGCGCAAAGTCGAACATCGCAAAGGACTCGCCAACGGCCTCGGCGCGAAAACCGGCGACGATCAGGTTGGGCGGCGTGCCGATCATCGTCGTCATGCCACCGAGAATCGACCCGAAAGCCAGCGGCATCAGCACCCGCCCTGGCGGTATGCCCTCGCGCGCCGCCAGTTGCAACGCCACCGGCATCAGCAGGGCCAGTGCCCCAACGTTGTTCATGAACGCCGACAGCGTCGCTGCCACGATGATCAGCGCGACGATCGACACGGCCGGTGCGGCGCGCGCGGGCAGTATCAGTGCCGTGAGCCACTGGACGGCGCCGGTGGCCTGCAGGCCCACGCTGAGCACGAGCACGCAAGCGACAGTAATGACGGCCGGGTGGCCGAAACCGCTGAAGACCGCATCACCGGCGACCAGTCCGGTGACGGCGCAAACGAGCAGCGCGGCCAGCGCGACGACGTCGTGCCGATAGCGACCCCAGAGAAACGCGACGATCGTTGCCGCGAGGACGGCAAGGATCAGTGCCTGTTCAAACGTCAGGGATCACGCTCCCAGACCACTTCCTCACCGGTGACCGGATTCGGATAACTGAATGGCGGCAGAAATGCGGTCGGATACATCTCGAATGGCCGGGTCGGCGGCGAGTCGGGTGGATTCGACTCGGTGATGCCCGGCGGCGGCCGCGGCACCGCCGCTTCCCAACCTACAGTGTAAGGTACGAAATATGTGTTAAACACTTGATCTTTAAGAATTTGCCAGATCCCATCCCGTTTGACGTAGACGTTCTCGTAAACGCCGCCCATCCACATCGAATACGTCTCGTGCTCGCCCATGATGCTGAACGCCCGCGAGCGCATCCGCGCGCTGTCGCCGCTCGCATCGATGTGAATGACCGGCTGGTACTGCATGTGGTTGTGCAGCAGACCGTGATGAATACCCTGCTCGCCGTAGAGATTCAGGTTTCGGCGGACGCTCTCGGCGCCCGCATAAACGCCGCGCATCGCGATTTCGATCGTGCCGTCGGGGGCAAAGATCCCGGCCAGATCGTCCCACTGGTTGCGGGCAAGGTAATAGCCGTAGACAGCGTTCAGGCGCTCGAGCGCGTCGAAATCCTCAAGGCGACCGATGCGGCGCTCGAGCTCATTGAGCTCTGCGAGCAACGCCTCGACATTTCCTGGACTCGATTGGGCCCCGGCTGCGGTCGCCCCGGCTGCGCTCGCCTCGCCTTCAGCCGCGTTGACCGGGTGGTTGAAATGAAACGGCGCCGACCAGTCGCCGGGATAGCGCCCGTACGACTCGTCCCCCGGCCGATCCGGCGGCAGCTCGCTCGACGGGCCGGGCTCAGGCAATGCCGTCTTAGCCCAGCCGTCTTCGTATGTCGTATACATCTTCGGAAACTCGCGGATGCTCGCTATCCGCCAGACGCCGTCGACCTTGGCGTAAGTATTCTCGTAGACACCGACGCCCCAGTGGGCAAACTCGCCATGCTGCGCCTCCTGTGCGAACAAGCGCCAGCGCCCCTGTGCCGTCTGTCCGTCCGGCGCGACGTGCACGACCGGCTGCAACTGCATGTGATCGAACAGCCGCCCGTCGGTCGGGCCTTCCTGGCCGAGCGTTCGCAGATACGCGAGCACGCGATCGCGACCGGCATAGACGCCACTGCCACCTCTCTCGATCGTGCCGTCGTCGGTGAAGAGGCTTGCGGCCTCAGTCCACAACCCCTCCTCCAGATAAAAACCGTAGATACGCTGCAGGTTCTCTACCGCGTTCTCGTCCTCGAGGCGCACCACAGACGCCTCAAGCGCAGCAGTTCGCGCTGCGAGCGTCGGGAGATCGGTATCGCCCGTGTACGGCGGCGCCGCGGCTATCGCCTCGGCACCGGTTGGCGTTCCATTCAGCACCGGGTTTGGAAAGTGAAACGGTGGCAGGTACGTCGCCGGCCATGTCTCGTAGGCAACGCTGGGCGGCGCATCGGGCGACATCGTTTCAGGCACCCAATGTCCGCCGTTGCTGTCCTCGTTCACCTGCCAACCGCCCTCATAGGGCACGACGACGCTCTGGTACCAGTGCACGCGGGCGAATTTCCAGACACCGCCTTCCTTGACGTAGTCGTTCTCGTACGGGCCTTCGCCCCAGTGGGCATCCTCGCCGTGCCGGCCGATCAGCATCAGATCCCGCCAGCGCCCTTGAGCGGTCATGCCGTCCGGTGCGACCGTGACGACAGGCATCAGCTGCATGTGCTCGTTCAGCGTGCCGGCAGGAAGTCCGTCGCGGCCGTCGCCAAGCGCAAAGAGGTATTCGCGCACGCGCTCGCGACCGGCATACACGCCGTCGAGGCCGAACTCGATCGTGCCTTCGGTGCTGAACAGATCGGCGATCTCGTCCCACATCCCCTGATCGAGGTAGTAGCCGTAGATCCGCTGCAGCCGCTTGATCTCGTTCGCGTCACGGATCAGCGACCGGCGGTGCTCCAGAATCGCGAGCCGCCCGGCCGCGGCCGTGTGATCGGCAGCGTCGACCCCCGGCGCGTCTTCCTCGGTGGCCTCGCTCTCGCTGGTTGCGGACGCGCCGGCGGTGGCTGAACCGGCGTCAGGACCGGACACACCGCAGGCAGCAAGGCCCAATGCCGCGAACAGGACGCCCGGGGACTCGCAGTGAAACGCTCGGCTACGCATGAAATGGCCTCCTGGGGTCCTCACGGCTGCGGCCAGGCGCGACGCCGGCCGGCTCGCCGCGATTGTAGCAAGGGCCGCACTCTCAGCGCGGGCGCACTGTCCGGCTGGCAGCCCGAAAGACCGCCCATCCAGCTGCCCGGGTTGACGGCGGCAGGCGCCGCCCTAATCATTGCCGGCTCATTCACAACCCAAGAAACACAACATGAGAGCAAGCAAAATCTTGATCGGCCTGGCGGCGCTGTTCGCAGGCCTGTCCGCGCAGGCGCAGGAACCGGTGGTCGGCGTGGAAGATCCGGAATCACTGTTCGTTGACGACGATCCGGTGCTGCACCGCAACAAGCAGGCGACCCTGCACATCATGCGCGAGCTGCTGCAGTGCAACCAGTGGGACCGGGCGGGGGAATGGCTGACCGAGCAATACATTCAGCACAACCCGAATGCCGCTTCCGGCCTCGCGGGCGTGATTTACTTCTTCACCGAAGTAATGGGGCGCGAGCCCGTCGCCGACTGCGGAGAGCTTACGACCGAAATCGTCGCAGTCATGGCGGACGACGACTACGTCACGGTGCTGTGGCCACGCGAGTATGACGATCCCCGCAGTCCCGGAGAGACGTACACGACGTCATGGTTCGACACCTGGCGCTTCGTCGATGGCAAGGCCGACGAACACTGGGACCCGGCCACGATCGCGGCGCCCGAGTAACTGGCGGCCGTTCGTGTCGACTGCGCTCGCTGCCGGCGCCGGCCCCGATAATCGCGGCTGGCGCCGGTGCGAACCGTCATCGGTGCGAACGACCACCGGCGTGACGGGCTGACGGCGTGGCGGACTGACGGGCGTGGCGCTCGAGCTCTATCACCACGGCACGTCGGTGTGCGCGGCCCGCGTCCGATTCGCAATCGCCGAGAAAGGCGTCACTGTCGACACTTACCACTACGTCGACATCCTGAAGGGCGAACAATTCAGCGACGAATACCTGCGTATCAACCCGAACGCGGTCGTCCCCGCCCTGGTTCACGACGGCCGACCGATCGTCGAAACGACGCTGATTTCGCTCTATGTAGACGAGGTGTTCGACGGCCCGGCGCTGCAGCCGGCGGATCCGTATGTGCTTTTCCGGATGCGGCAATGGCTCAAGGCGGTCGACGAGTTGCTGCATCCGGCCTGCGCCGAGGTCACGTATGTCTCCGCGCACCGCCACATCATCAATCGTCTGCCGGCGGCCGAGCGCGAGGCGTACTTCGAGAAGACGCCGGAACGCACGGTCAAAGGCGCCTGGCGCCAGCGCAAACGCGAGCTCGTCGAGCGCGGTTTCGATGCACCCGGTGTCGATTCGTTCTTTCGACTCTACGACGACTATCTCGGACGAATCGAGCGCACGGTGGCGGAGACTCCCTGGCTGGTCGGGGACGAGCTAACGCTTGCAGACCTCGCGCTCGCGCCCTATGTCAATCGACTGGCAATGCTGGGATTCGGCTTTCTGTGGACCGACGGTCGGCGACCGGCGCTGGAATCATGGTTCGATCGACTGCGCGACCGACCCAGCTTTGGCCCCGCTCTGATCGAACACTGCCCGCCGCAGCTCGCGAGCGACATGCTTGAATACGGGAGCCGCAGCCGCGCGGACGTCGCGGCCATCGTTGGTAACCGGAACGTGACCCCGCACTGATCTGGTGCACTGATCGGGCGCACAGATCGGGCGCACCGCCGCCCCGGCCGGCGCGGGCCCTCAGCCGCTACCGTCCGATTCGCCCGCTGCGCTCGCAGCCGGCGCAACATGGAGCTGGCCCATCATGCCGGACTCGGCGTGATCGAGTATGTGGCAGTGATACATCCACATCCCGGGCCGGCCCTCGAAGTGCACGGCGATCTGCAGGTCGGTATTCGCCGGAACATCGACCGTGTCCTTCCACTCCGGCACGCGCTCATCGTCGAGGACCTGGAAGAAGTACCCGTGCAGGTGAAACGGGTGGGCGAAACTCGTGTCGTTGACCAGGTGCCAGACGTGCGTTTCGCCGACCGCCGCCTCGAGAGGCACGACGTTCCAGTAAGGAATGCCGTTGATACCCATCACGACCTGACTGTTGAAGTCGGTGTCGATGGTCAGATCAAGCGTCCGCTCTTCGGCGTTGCTGATATCGATCGGCTCGATCACGCGCAGATCCTGAGGCAGGGGCGCCGGCGTCACCGGGCGCTCGTCCACGGTCTCGATGTGCATCATGTCGACGCGTGGCCGGTTGAACATGCTCGAAAAGCCGCGATCCACCGGTACCCACTGCAGCGTGCTGATCGTCCCGGGCTCGTCGTTCGGTGTGAAGACGACGTCCGCGCGCTCTCCGGGCACGACGATCACGTTGTAGGTTTCTTCCGCCCGTTCAGCGAGTCCGTTGTCGCCCCCGAGCCTGACCAGCGTATGGCCGGGCATCCGGACATTGTAGTAACGGGCGCGTGCCGCATTGATGATGCGCCAGCGCTGCTGCTTGCCTTTCCTGACTTTCAGCGTCGGCAGGACTTTCCCGTTGACGAGCACGACCGTGCCTTCGCGCCCGAACAGGTCGCCGAACTCTCCGCCCGTGTCGGCCGGCAGAAATTCGCCCACGTCGGTCAGGCCGATATCCGACAACACGAGCACGACATCGTCACCGAAGGCCTCATCGTCCTCGGGATCCTCGACGACGATCGGACCGTACATACCCCAGCCGACCTGCGCCGCCGAGTTGATATGCGGGTGATACCAATAGGTGCCCGCGTCATCGACAGTGAACTCGTAGCGGAACGAGCCGCCGGTCATGACGGGGTCCTGGGTTACACCGGGCACACCGTCCATCTCGTTTGGCACACGCAGGCCGTGCCAGTGGATGCTCGTCGCCTCGGGCAACTCGTTGCGGAAGTGCACGATAACTCGATCGCCGACCTTTGCCCGGATCAGTGGCCCGGGCACCGTGCCGCCGTAGGTCCAGGCGGGTGTCGGATACCCGTCGAGAAACTCGATATCGGCAACACGCGCCTCGAGCTCGATCTCGACCACATCGGGGTCCGGGTTGAGATCGCGCGGTATGTTCAGCGCAAGCTCGTCGGCCCAGCCTTCCGGCTGTTCGACCTCGAGCGCACCAGGCGGCTCGGGAACGGCGCACGCATTGAGCGCGAGCGCGAACGTGCAGACTGCGACAAGCCGCAGCCGGTCACGCGAGCCGGATCTCGGTTCAGCGGAAATCAAGGCCATCGGGGAATCGGTGGTATCAGCTTCGCTCAGAATCGCCTGCCGGCCACGGAACCCGTATCCGTGGAAGTACGTACAAGGTCCCCGCCCCGGTATCGGGCCGCCTGGCCACCGGCCGACGCTACGACCGACACGACTCGCTCTTCCTCAGGGAATGGCAACGCCATCCACGTCCGGCAGCTCGAGGCCGCGCGACTCGAGATACTCCTCCCAGAGTGTGACGGAACAGGTGTACTCGAGGATCGACAGATCGTTCCGGAGCGCCGCCTGGGCCCGAATTCTGACGGGCTCCGTGTAGAGCTGCGGGTCGGCCAGCGTAATCTCGTCGACCAGAAATGTTCTGGTCTCTCCGTCGACCTCGCGTTCCTCGATACGGAGTCGCTCGACGATATGCGCGTTCGAGGTCGTCGGCAGCCGGTTCATGTAAGGATACGGGCGCAGATCGGTCGTCTCTATCACGAGCGTGTCGTCTTCCCAGTGCGCGAGCGAGTGACCCATCGCGCTCGGCAGTATCGCCTCCGGCGGGTTCCGGTCTGCCATATAGATCTTCCGGTACATGCCGTAGCCTTCCCAGATGATCGTCAGGTCATGATCCCGGTGGATCACCTCGACCGCGAAAGGCGCACCCCAGGGCGCGCGCGGCATCCCTGGCCAGATACAGTACCGGCCGGGGTCGTCCTCCGTCTCGAATTCGGCGACGAACTGCTCGAGCAGAGCTTCGGCGGCCGGAGTGAATGGCAGCGGGTCGGGCGCTCGCGTCGTGCCGGCCGGAAACCAGATTCCGGTGAAGTCCGGCCGCCCGTCGCTCGTTTGCCCGAACGCGGTCCCGCCGGCGAGCACGAGCAGCAGCACCATGCCGGCCTGACCCGGCGCCAGGAATCGAACGCCGCGTCTCTCGAAATCTGTTGCTGTCATTCCCCGCCTTCCCCCGAATGGACGTCTCCGGATTTTCCACTCGCGATGATGATCTTCGCAAGCGTCCCGTCCTGATTGAACGCCGTGTGCTTGTAGACGCCGCCGATGTGCAGCAGAAAGCCGACGAAGATCACGAGCGCCGACCAGGCGTGCACGGTATGGAGCGCCGCAGCCAGCGGAAACGATGCCGGAAAAGGGCTCGGAACGGAAACCCAGTCGAAGACACCGATCTCGTTTCCGTAGGCCCACTGCATCATCGGTCCGGATACGAGCATCAGGGCCAGCGCGTATACCATGATCATGTGAGTCCACTTGCCGAGCGTGAACGCCCATCCGCGTTGCTCCGGCGTCGGCAGCGGATGGCCGTAGTACAGGCGCCAGACGATCCTGATCAGGAAAACCGCATACAGCACAATGGCTATCGAAGTGTGGCGCAGCACGGCCGCATCGCGTGCCTCAGGTTCCGCGCCGCCGATCGTGTTGCCAAGGTAGAGCAGATACAGAATCCCGATTGCCGTTATCCAGTGCAGCGCAATCGAGATCCAGCCATATCCGGCGCCCGTATCCTTCAGGGCCATCGCAATCCCCGGGGTGAAACAATCATGCGCACCGGCGACGGGCGCGATGGAATCAAATTCTACACACGCGACCGGACCGTAATGCAATAAACGCCTCGGGTCCCGGGTCTGAATCAGCGGTCTGGTCGCTGTTGCAAGGATTGCTGCCGGTCCCGTGCGGGCAGCCGGCGACGCAGCGAGCACTGCCTGGCGGTCCAAACACTCCCCCCGTCAGACGGGAATCGCGCAGACCGGGCCCCGGCGCAAGCCGGGGCCACTTACCCTCCGTTACCCGGCCCGTCGGGATCGAAGAACTCCGGTGGCGTCTCGAGGCAAGGCTGCCCCTCTGGCTGGCCGGTCTGACTGACCGGCCCCTCGGGAACCCGCAGCACATCGGCTTCGTCCGGCGGGGTCAGGTCGTCGGGCACGCTCAGCGGCGGCGTCGTGATACTCGATCCATAGCGCTCGGGCGACTCGCAGCGGAGCCCCTCTTCCCGCGAACATGCCGAAAGCAGCACCACGGCGCCTGCCAACGCGGCTAGCGCAGTCCCCGGCACGAGCGATCGACGCAACGCGTTCAACCGACTTGCCCGATCTCGACGCCGGCAGCGGCCATCGCAGCGGCCACGGCTTCGTGATGCTCGGGAGACAAGGTCGTCAGCGGCAGGCGGATGCCGGGACCCGACAGTCCCATCCGCTCGACGGCCCACTTGACGGGGATCGGATTACTCTCGACGAACAGGCGATCGTGCAAGTCACGGAGCTTCGTGTCGATCGCACGTGCCTCTGCTGCGTTGCCGGCGCGAGCGGCGTCGCAAAGGGCACGCATTGCCGCCGGCGCGACGTTGGCCGTCACCGAAATCACACCGTCGCCGCCGGCCAGCATGAAGTCGGCGCTGGTGGCATCGTCGCCGCTCAACAACGTGAAATCCGGGCCGCAGCCGTCGCGCAGCTCGGCAACCCGACTGACATCTCCGGTAGCCTCCTTTACCGACGCAATGTTCGGATGCGCCGACAGGGCTACGACGGTCGCGGGCAGCATGTCGACTGCCGTACGGCCGGGCACGTTATAGAGAATCAGTGGCACGTCCGTCGCGTCCGCGACGGTCGTGAAGTGTCGTCGCAGACCGTCCTGCGTCGGTTTGTTGTAGTAAGGCGTAACCACGAGCAAGCCGACGATCGGCAGCGTCGCGGCTTCCTTCGAGAGTTTCAGCGTCTGTGCAGTTGAGTTCGAGCCCGTTCCGGCGACGATCGGCACGCGGCCGGCCGACAGCTCGCAGGCTCGGCTGATGACCTCGACGTGCTCGTGATGTTCAAGCGTGGCCGACTCACCGGTCGTGCCCGCTATGACCAGGGCCTCGGTGCCGGCATCGCAATGAAAATCCACGAGCCGGCCAAGCTGCGAGTAATCCACCTGCCCGTCGGCCGTCATCGGGGTGACCAGGGCCACCATGCTACCCGCGAGCATTCGAAACTCCGCCCTCGGAAAAGGCGACGATGTTACTGAGGCCTCCTGAGCCACGCAACCGAACGTTAACGCGCCGTCACTTACCTATTGGCTGCCACTTCCCTGTACACTGACTCGCGAATTGACTGTCGCGGATCACCGGTCCGAATGGAACAACTCATGGTCATTTCGGCCGTCGGCGGAGAGCCGACTGCCGTCGTCAGCGAACTGTCACGGATCGTCATGGACTGCGGCGGCAACATCAAGGAAAGCCGAATGGCGGCGATGGGCACGGATTTTGGCGTTCTGCTGCTGGTCGCCGGTAACTGGCATACGATCAGCCGGCTGGAGCGCGACCTCGCCCGCTTCGGCGAAGGTGACGGTATCGTAATGCAGTTTCGGCGGACGGAATCCCGCCGGATGGGCAAGGAGCTGCTGCCTTACGCGGTCGACGTGGTCGGGCTGGACCAGCCGGGCATCGTTCACAACCTCAGTCGGTTTTTCGCGTCGCGCAAGGTCGAGATCGGCGAAGTCGTCTCACGGAGCTACCCGGCAGCGCACACCGGTGCACCGATGTTTTCGGTCCAGATGTACATCAATGTCCCGACGACCGTGCACATCGCCGGGCTGCGTGAGGAATTCATGGAATTCTGTGATCAGCTCAACGTCGATGCGATCATGGAACCGGTCAAGCAAACCTGAGGGCCCTCGAATGCCAAGACCGACGGTAGGAAAGAAGATCCCGGCGTTCAGCGCACCGGCAACCAGCGACCAGACAGTGGCCAGCAAGGACCTCAAAGGCCGGACCTTCGTCCTCTACTTTTACCCGCGAGACAACACGCCGGGCTGCACGGTCGAGAGCCAGGATTTCGCTGCCAACTACGGCAAGTTCAAGCGCCGCAAGGTTGCGGTTTTCGGCGTCTCGCGTGACAACCTGCGCTCGCACGAGCGGTTCAAGGCGAAATTCGACTTCCCGTTCGACCTGATCGCCGACCCGGACGAGACGCTCTGCAACAAGTTCGACGTCATGAAGGACAAGAACATGTACGGCAAGAAGGTTCGCGGTATCGAGCGCAGCACGTTTCTGGTCGACGCCGATGGCGTGTTGCGGCGGGAGTGGCGTAAGGTGAAGATCGACGGTCACGTCGATGAGGTTCTCGAAGCGCTGAAAGAACTCAAGTGAGCGAATCTGGTCCAAGCGGGTAACAACGTACGGAACGGCGCCCCCGATGGGGCGGCCCCGAACGGGGGCAATAGCTGCCGTCAAGAGGAGTGAAGTGACAAGGAAGCCTGTAAAGCTCGTCACCTGGGTCGCGGCGCTCGCGATGTCGGCGCCGGCCTCCTTCGCGCAGCCCGGCGAGCTGCCGGATTTCGGCAGCCCGGCGGACTCCGTTCTGTCAAAGAGCCGCGAGATGCAGCTTGGCCGAGGCGTCATGCTGCAGCTCAGAAACGCAGGCGTGATCATCGACGACCCGCAGGTGTCCGAGTACATCGGTCTGGTCGGCTCCCAGCTCGCAAGCCAGGCGAACGACGGTGACTTCCGGTTCGAGTTTTTCGTCGTCGACGATGGTCAGATCAACGCCTTCGCAATGCCGGGCGGTTTCATCGGCGTCAACGCCGGCCTGATACTCACCAGCGAGAACGAAAACGAGCTCGCCGGCGTTCTGGCACACGAGGTCGCGCATGTCACGCAACGGCATATTGCGCGGTCGCTCTACGACTCCCAGCGCTCGAGCATCATGTCGCTCGCCGCCATGCTGGCCGCCGTTCTGCTCGGCGCAGCAGCCGACCTGGGAGGGGAAGCGATAGGCGGCCTTGCTACCGGCGCGCAGTCGGCTGCGATTCAGAGGCAGATCAACTTCACGCGCGCCCACGAATACGAAGCCGACCGGATCGGCATGGACGTGCTGTCGCGGGCAGGCTTCGACCCGAGCGGTATGGCGAGCTTCTTCGAGAAGCTGTCTCGCCGGACCAGCGCATCTTCCCGGGTCATTCCCGAAATGCTGCGCACACACCCGGTCAGCACGGGGCGTATATCCGAAGCCCGCGGCCGGGCGCGCCAGCTCGACCGCGTCGTCCGCGACGACAGCATGGGCTACGGCCTCACGAAGGCGCGGCTGCGGGTCCTTAGCGCCGCCAGACCCGAGCAGGCACTTGCCGACATCGCGCATCTGCAGGACAGCACGGCGCCGGAGGATCGCTACGCACGCGCGCTGGCACTGCTTGGCGTCGGGCGGCACGACGAGGCCTTCGTGCTGTACGACGAGCTGGCCGAGGAGTATCCGAACGTGATCGCATTCAGAATCGGCCAGGCCGAAGCACTGTTGGCGAGCGGCCTCAACCGCCAGGCGATCGATGTCTACTCGGAGGCCGAAGCCCTCTTCCCCCGCAATGTCCCGCTCGTAATCAGCTATGCCGAAGCGCTGATCGCGTCCGGTCGACCGGATGTCGCACATGAAATTCTGCTGGATCTCCTGAACAACGTTCCACCGACACCCGCCCAGATCCAGCTGATCGCTCGCGCTGCCAACGCCGAGGGCGACACGGTCAACGCCTACCACTACATGTCCGAGTACTACGCATCGATCGGCGACCTGCGGCTCGCGATCAACCAGCTGCGACTCGCGCTCGAGCTGCCGGACGTGACGAGCATCGAGCGGCAGCGCTTCCTCGCCCGCATGGAGCAGTTTCGGGAATATCTGCCGGACGGCGACGACGGCTGAACAGCCTGGGCGACGACGCCGAGGCAAAGCAGAGGCAGGCGCAACGCCTGCCGGGTGCCGTCACCGCCATGCCGGGCGCCGGGCGTTACCGGAGCCCACCCGCCCTCCCGCCCGGGCGTGACGGCAACGGCAAACAGTACTAAAATAGTCCTGTATACCGCCACGACGCCGCAGCGCATGCTCAGAATCAGCAAATTGACCGACTATGGGACGCTCGTGCTGGCCGAACTCGGCACCACGGCCGGGCGGGTCGCGTCCGCGAGTCAGGTCGCCGAGGCAATCGGCGTCAGCGCGCCGACGGTCAGCAAGCTCCTCAAATCGCTCACTCGCGCCGGCCTCGTCCGGTCAGAGCGCGGGCCGCTCGGCGGATACACGCTTGCGCGCGCGCCGTCGGCCATCAGCGCCGCCGAAATCATCGATGCGCTCGAGGGACCCGTCGCGATCACCGAATGCAGCGCCCCGGATGGCACCTGCGACCTCGAATCCCACTGCCGCGTCGGACGGGCCTGGCAAAGCATCAACAAGAGCATCCGTACGGCGCTGCAGGACGTGTCGCTCGTCGACCTCCAGACGCTGCGCCAGCCGATGCCGACACCGCCTCTCGGCACCGCCCCGAAAACTCTCGCACGCTGACTTTCAGACACGATGGCCACAGACACCGAACAACTGTCACGGTTGGTTTCCCGCAAGTATCGCCACGGCTTCGTCACCGACATCGAGCAGGAAACGGTCCCACCCGGACTGGACGAGGACGTCATCCGCTTCATCTCGGCCAAGAAAGGCGAGCCCGAGTTCCTGACCAGCTGGCGCCTCAGGGCGTTCGAACACTGGCAGACGATGACGGAACCCGACTGGGCCCACCTGAACATCGCGCCTATCGACTACCAGGCGATCTCCTACTACGCCGCGCCGAAGAATCCCGACGACGCGCCGAAGAGCCTCGACGAGGTCGATCCGAAGCTGCTCGAAACCTACGAGAAGCTCGGCATCCCGCTTCACGAGAGAGCCCGCCTCGCGGGTGTCGCGGTCGACGCCGTTTTCGACAGCGTCTCGGTCGCAACCACGTTCAAGGAAAAGCTCGCCGAGGCCGGCGTGATCTTCTGCTCGTTCTCGGAAGCCGTCCGCAATCACCCGGAACTCGTCGAGCAATACCTCGGCAGCGTCGTTCCGACCCGGGACAATTTTTTCGCGGCGCTGAACTCGGCCGTCTTCAGCGACGGCTCGTTCGTCTACATTCCGAAAGGCGTCCGCTGCCCGATGGAACTCTCCACCTATTTCCGCATCAACGCAGCGAACACGGGACAATTCGAGCGCACGCTGATCGTTGCCGATGAGGGCAGTCACGTCAGCTATCTCGAAGGCTGCACCGCTCCGATGCGCGACGAGAATCAGCTACACGCGGCAGTCGTCGAGCTGGTCGCGCTGGAAGGGGCCGAAATCAAGTATTCGACCGTGCAGAACTGGTACCCGGGCGACGAGAACGGCGTCGGCGGCATCTACAACTTCGTGACGAAGCGCGGCGAATGCCGGGGCGACGACTCGAAGATCTCGTGGACGCAGGTGGAAACGGGCTCGGCGATCACCTGGAAGTATCCGAGCTGCATTCTGCGCGGCCGAAACTCGGTGGGCGAATTCTATTCGGTCGCGCTGGCCAACAACTATCAGCAGGCCGACACCGGCACGAAGATGATCCATATCGGCGAGAACACTCGCTCGACGATCGTCTCCAAGGGCATCTCGGCCGGCCACGGGCAGAACGCCTATCGCGGGCTCGTCCGCGTGTTGCCGACCGCCCGCAACGCGCGCAATCACACTCAGTGCGACTCACTGCTGCTCGGAGACAAATGCGGCGCCCATACTTTCCCGTATATCGAATCCCGCCAGCCGAGCGCACGCATAGAGCACGAAGCGACCACGTCGAAGATCAGCGAGGATCAGCTCTTCTACTGCCGCCAGCGCGGCCTGACCGAGGAAGACGCCGTGAACATGATCGTCAACGGCTTCTGCCGGGAGGTCTTTAGGGAGCTGCCGATGGAATTCGCGGTCGAGGCCCAGAACCTGATGAATGTCAGCCTCGAAGGCGCGGTCGGCTAATTGAAGGAACGCCACGCATGCTAGCGATATCAAACCTGCACGTCACCGTCGACGGTAACGAAATTCTGCGCGGACTCGATCTGTCGGTAGGTGCCGGCGAGGTTCACGCGATCATGGGCCCGAACGGTTCCGGTAAGAGCACGCTCGCGCAGGTGCTCGCCGGCAAGGACGACTACGAGGTAACGGCGGGGTCGATCACGTTCAACGGCGAAGATCTGCTTGCAATGGCGCCCGAGGAACGGGCCTGTGCGGGCGTGTTCCTGGCCTTCCAGTACCCGATCGAGATCCCGGGCGTGAATAACGCCTACCTGCTGAAAGCCGCGCTCAATGCCCAGCGACGATCCCGCGGCGAGAAGGAAGTCGACGCGTTCGAGTTCATGCGCCTGATTCGCGACAAGGCGGAACTGATGCAGATCTCGAAAGATTTTCTCAACCGCAGCGTGAACGAAGGCTTCTCCGGCGGTGAGAAGAAACGCAACGAGATTCTCCAGATGCTGATGCTGGAGCCCTCGCTCGCGGTGCTCGACGAGACCGACTCCGGGCTCGATGTCGACGCCCTCAAGGTCGTCGCGAATGGCGTCAACAGCATGCGCAGCCCCGAGCGGGCGATGGTTCTGGTCACCCACTACGAGCGCCTGCTGGAGTTGATCGTGCCCGACCATGTGCACGTGCTTGCCGGCGGACGTATTGTGAAGTCCGGTGACCGCGCCCTCGCCCGCGAGCTCGACGAACGCGGATACGAGTGGATCGAGCAGGAGGTCAGGCGCGCGTGACCATCGGCGACATCAGCTCGGCGTTCGCGCGGAAGTTTCCTGGCGGGCCAGGCGACGCCGCCGTCCATGCGAGACGTGCAGCAGCCCTGGCAGCTTTCGAGGCTCACGGCTTCCCGGGACGGCGTATCGAAGACTGGCGCTACACGGATCTCGCCCCGCTCGCGGCAGCATCCCTGGACCCGGCACCGGCGGCTCCCGATGAGTCGGCGCTGCGGGCCGCGCGAGAGCTGCTGTCCGGACTGCCCTACCCGCCCGGCGCGGCGCTCGCCGTGTTCGTCGACGGGCATTTCGTCCAGGACCTGAGCGCGCTGCCGCCGACAGCTGCCGAGCAGCTGGATACCACCGGCGAGCTGCCCGGTGCGATGCCGTATGACGAGCCGGCGCCCCACCGGGCGCTGAGCGCACTGAACGAGGCATTCGCGCCGGTTGCGAACCTGCAGATCGACACGAACACGGAGCCCAAAGAGCTCGTGCTCGCCTATCTGTCGCTGACCGGCGCTGCGGCGCCGCAACCACGGCTGGTGCTGGATATCGACGGGCCCGCGCCTGTCCGGATCGTGCAGCACTTCCTCGGCAAGGCGGACGGCGAAGAGCGAAGCTGGACCAATGCCGTCACGCTCGCGCGAATCGGCGCCGGAGCCACGCTGGAGCTGCTGCGCGTTCACGATTTGCCCCGCAACCACGCGCTGACGAGCCTCGTCACCGCGGACGTGGAGCGCGACGGCAAACTCGTCGCCGGGACGATCGACGTCGGGGGCTCACTGACACGCTCCGACCTGGACATCGCGCTCCGGGAACCGGGAGCGCGCGCGGATCTGTACGGACTTGCGACCCCGGCGCTCGACCAGCATGTCGACAATCACGTCAGCGTGGACCACGCAGCCGCCGAAACGAACAGCTCGCAGACTTACCGCAGCATCGTCGACGCCGGCGGCCGCTGTGTCTTCAACGGCAAGGTCATCGTTCGACCGGATGCGCAGCGAATCGACGCAAGCCAGCTGAGCGACAACCTGCTGCTGTCGCCCAAGGCAGAAGTCGATACGAAGCCCGAGCTCGAGATCTATGCAGACGATGTTCGCTGCAGTCACGGCGCGACGGTAGGCGAGCTCGACGACGAGGCCCTGTTCTATCTTCAGTCGCGCGGAATCGCAGCGTCGGATGCACGGCGCATTCTGACATTCGGCTTCGCCAATCGGATTCTGAAGCGTATCGACGACGAGTCGCTACGGCGTTACCTGGGCGCCCGCGTTACGGGGAGCCTCGACGTTCTGCCGCCGGATTCGTACGAGTCGTTCGAGGCCGGGCCGGACGCATGACGATGCCCGCCCGCCCGGCCACCGCTGCCGATACGATCCGCAATCTCCGTGCGGATTTTCCGGGACTCGCCCAGAAAGTCGAAGGCCAGCCGCTCGTCTACCTGGACAGCGCCGCTTCGGCCCAGTGCCCGCAGGCCGTCCTGGATGCGATCGCGCACCAACAGGGCCTCAACCACGCCAACGTGCATCGCGGCGTACACACGCTCAGCGAACGCGCGACGACCGCGTTCGAATCCGCGCGGCGGCGCATCGCGGACTACCTCGGTGCTTCCGGGCCGGATGAGATCGTGTTTACGCGCGGAACGACTGAATCGATAAATTTGGTCGCTTCGTCACTCGGTCAGCTGCTGCTCGACGAAGGCAGCGAGGTGCTGATCACCTGCATGGAGCATCATTCGAATATCGTCCCGTGGCAATTCGCCTGTGAACGGTTCGGCGCCAGACTCATCGTCGCCCCGATCGACGATACCGGGCAACTCGACGTCGAGGCCTTCGAGAGGCTGCTGTCCGAACGAACGCGCATCGTCGCGTTTACGCACGTTTCGAATGCGCTCGGCACGATCAATCCGGTCCATCAGCTCACGGCTGTCGCGCACGCGCACGGCGCCTGCGTCGTCATCGATGGTGCGCAGGCCATGCCCCACGACCGAGTCGACGTAAGCGGCATCGACTGCGACTTTTACGCGTTCTCCGGACACAAGATGTTCGCCGGAACGGGAGCCGGCGTGCTCTACGGCAAGCGTCGGTGGCTCGACCGGATGCCGCCATATCAGGGCGGCGGCGAAATGATCCTCCGCGTCACGTTCGAGGGGTCGACCTTCAACGAGTTGCCGCACAAGTTCGAGGCAGGCACGCCGAACATCACGGGCGCGGTCGCTCTCGGGGCTGCCGTCGACTATCTGGCTGCACTGGACATGACGGCGCTCGTTGCCTTCGAACGGCAGTTGCTCGAGTACGCCACTGAAGCGCTGCTCGATCTGCCCGGGCTTCGGATCATCGGCACCGCCCCGCAGAAAGCAGGCGTCGTCTCGTTTCTGATGGACGGCATCCACGCTCACGATCTCGGCACGATCGTGAACAGCACCGGCGTTGCCATCCGGACCGGCCACCACTGCGCAATGCCGGTGATGGACCGTTTCGGCGTTGCAGCCACGGCCCGCGCTTCTTTCGCGCTCTATAACCGGGAATCCGACGTCGATGCCCTGCTCAATGGACTGCGCAAGGCAAGAGAACTCTTCGGATGAACGATCTGGTCGATCTCTACCGCGAAGTCATTCTGGACCACAACCGGAACCCGCGAAATTTTGGCGTCCTCGATCCCTCAGACCGCAAAGTCGATGGGATCAATCCGCTCTGCGGGGACAAGATGACGCTCTATCTGAGACTCGACGGCGACACGATTACCGATGTCAGCTTCGAAGGCACAGGCTGCGCCATCTCGGTCGCCTCGTCATCGCTGATGACGGAAAGAATCCGCGGACGGTCTGCAAGCGAGGCGCTGCGGCTCTTCGACGACGTGCACGAGATGCTGACCGGCGCCGATGACGAGCCCGGCGAGCACATGGAGAAGCTCGCGGCTCTCGCCGGCGTTCGCGAGTATCCGAGCCGCATCAAGTGTGCGAGCCTCGGCTGGCACGCCCTGAAGGCGGCGCTCGCCGATGGCGACGCCGAGATCACGACGGAGTAGCTTCGTGTACGTCCATCAGAACGAGCCGGTGACGCTCGAGCGAGACTGCGATGCCGTGCTGATCCCGGTCGGCGAACGCGTCAGGCTGCCCGCCGGAACGAGCGGCTTCATCACGCAGGCGCTCGGCGGCAGCTTCACGATCTACATCGAGGGCAATCTGTTCCGGATTGCAGGGGCCGACGCCGACGCAATCGGCCAGGAACCCGTTCTGCCGCCCGAAGTGCCGGAAGACGCCACTGACGACGATATCGAGGAAGTCATCTGGGCGCAGATGCGCACCTGCTTCGATCCGGAGATTCCGATCAACATCGTAGACCTGGGGCTCATATACGATTGCAGGATCGAGAAACTGCCGTCCGGCAAGCGTCGCGTGCACATCAGCATGACGCTCACCGCCCCCGGCTGCGGCATGGGACCGATGCTGATGGAAGACGTACGCGAGAAGGTCGAGATCGTCCCGACGGTCGATTCGGCCGACGTCGATCTCGTTTTCGATCCGCCCTGGAATCAGTCGATGATGTCCGAGGAAGCCCGGCTCGAAGCCGGGCTGTTCTGAGCAGCCGCCGGCAACGATCGGACGCGGCGTGAAGCGGCTCATCCTGTTTCGTCACGCAAAGTCGAGCTGGCGCGACGAGGCTCTCGCGGACCACCAGCGCCCGCTATCGCCGCGTGGCGAACGCGACGGACCGCGCATGGCGCAGGCAATCGCGGCACAGGGTTTCCGGCGCGGCGTGATTCTGAGCAGCACCGCCGTGCGCGCACGCCAGACCGCCGACATGCTGCGCGCGGCAGTCGGCAGCGATGTCAGCCTGGTGCATGACGACCGTCTATACCTCGCGTCGCCGGGCACGATTCTCGATGTCGTTGCCGAACAAACGGCGGACGTCGTCGCAGTCGTTGGCCACAACCCGGGATTGACTTCACTCTCGCGCCTGCTGGCGCCGTCGCTACCGCTGACGAACCTGCCGACCGCCGGCATCGTTGCCGTCGACCTGTCCATCGATCGGTGGGCGGACGCGGCGGGAACGACCGGCGCGCTCGCCTTCTTCGACTATCCCAAGCGTCAGAGCGATCGGGACGGCCGCGGGTGCTGAGCGCCGGCGGCGCGGAACCAGCCCGGAAATCTCACCGATTCGCGGGTGAGATCGGTTAGCAACTTGTTTGGCCACGGTCCTCTTGTTCCTAAAGAGGTGGACTGAGCGTCATACCAGTGTGTATTGCCGAAGGAGAAAAATGCCGTGGCCAAACAAGGGGCAAGCGAGAGCCCGTGTAATCGGTGAGTTTTCCGGGCTAGCGCCCGGAACGCCGTGTTCGCGCCGCAGCGCGGCGTGTCGGATACTCAGTTCGACCGCGACCTTTCACGCAGCAGCCGCCGCGTGCGCTTGTCCGGCCGGCCGCGCGTCGGCGCCGGCTCCGCGCCGGCACGCGCAGCCCGGGCCGACTCGCGCCTGCCGATCGACTCCTCCGTCTCGCGATAGAACGTTACGGCTTCGCTGGCCGGCCCGCGACGCTGCGGAATCCCGGCGACTTCGACGTCGAGTTCCACCCCGCGCTTCTCTATCGCCAGCGAGTCTCCGGGTACGACGTCCCGCGCGGCCTTGACCCGCTGCCCGTTCACGCGGACATGCCCGGCACGAACGGCTTCAGCGGCCAGACTCCTGCTCTTGAACAGTCGTACGCAGTAGAGCCAGCGATCGATCCGGAGGCTGTCAGCGGACATCGCACAAGCAGTGCGAATAGATACCGCGCGGGTCGTTGAGCCGCGCACCGGCCGGCAACGGAAAATCGAGCTCCGCGAGGAACGCGCGGAGGCGCTCGGGCACGAGGCTCGGCAGGCTGACGGCCGACAGCACGGGTGACGCAACACGGACCAGCTCCATCGCGACGCGCTCGGCGAAGCCCGGCTGCGACTCGATGTACTCGATCGAGTACGCGTCCTCTTCGAGCCCCGCGAGCCTGGCCGTGGCGTCCAGCGCGTCATCGAGGCTGCCGAGCGCATCGACCAGCCCACGATCCATCGCATCGGTTCCGATCCATACGCGGCCCTGAGCCGCGGCCTCGACGCTCGCAGGCTCGAGCTCGCGGTGCGCAGCGACCTTGCCGACGAAGTCCTCATAGGTATGCGTCAGAGCCAGCGCGACATAGGCGTCGATGTCTTCGCCGATGCCATTGAGCAGATTCATCTGTCCCGCCAGGCGCGTGGTCCCGACACCATCGATATTGACGCCCAGCCGCGCCAGTGTGCGGGGGAAAGTTGGAACGGCAAAAAACGCGCCGATCGAGCCGGTCAGGGTCGCCGGGCTGGCCCAGATCTCGTCCGCGCCCATCGAGATCCAGTAGCCGCCGGAAGCGGCGACACTGCCCATCGAGACGACCACGGGCCGCCCCGTCTCACCGAACAGCTCGAGCTCCCGGCGGATGCGCTCGGATGCGAACGCGCTGCCACCAGGGCTGTCGACGCGCACGACCAGCCCGCGCACGTCGTCGTCTTCGGTGGCCGCCCTGATCAGACGCGCGATCGACTCCGAGCCGACGAATCCCGACGGTTGCTCGCCGTCGAGTATTTCCCCGGACGCCACGATCACGGCAAGCTTGTCGTCGCCGCCTTCCGGGAGATTCTCCGCGCGCACAGACGTCAGATAGCTCGCGTAGTCGATCGCCGCGTAACCGCGTTCGCCGTCATCGGAGCCGGCCACTTCACGAATCCGGGACTCGATCTCATCGAATGTGAGCAATTCGTCGACCAGCCCGTACTCGAGCGCAAGCACCGCGGTGTCGCCGTCGCGCTGCGCGAGCAGGCTAGCGAACTCGTCTGCGTAGCGCTGCATCGCATCGGGCGCCAGATCGCGGGCCGCCACGAGCGTTTCCTGATATTGGTCCCACATGCCGGTCAGATAGCGCAGCCGGGCTTCACGGTCCTGCGGCGACATGTCCGAGCGCGTCACCGGCTCGACCGCCGATTTGAATTCGCCGGCGGCCCAGACCTTGTAGTCGATTTCGAGCTTCTCGATCGCCTCGCGATAGTAAGGGATGAAGACCTCGTAGCCGTCGACCAGCACGATGCCCATCGGATCCAGAAGAATCTCATCAGCCTGCGCAGCGAGGAAATACTGGTTCCGGTCGAAAGCCGCTCCGATCGCGTACACGGGCTTGCCGGACTCACGGAAAGCCTCCAGCTCGGCCGCCAGATCCTGCAGCTTGCTGAGTCCGGCACCGGTCATGCCGTCGAGCTGCAGCACGATTGCCTTGATTCGGTCGTCTTCCGTTGCCTCGCGGACAGCATCGACGAGGTCCGGTAAGAGGCTCTGATCGAGCGGCAGCCCCTGCGCGCGCGCCAGTGCCCGCTCGAACGGATCTCCCGACAGCTGCTCCACGATCACGCCCTGAGGATTCAGCACCAGGGCAGCGCTGCCCGGCACGATGATGGTTTGCGGGGTAAACAGCGCGAGCAACAGCACCAGACCGCCCACGAGAACGAAAAAGTGCAGCACACGCCTGGTGCGGTCCAGCCAGCGAAACGCGCGCGCGAAGAAACCAACCACTGCAGATCGCTTGTCCATGTCTGGTCATGACCCCCGGTCTAGTAGGAACAGCGATAGTTCCGGGAAAAACGCAATAATGATCACGCAGATCAACAGCACCAGCAAGAATGGGAGTGTTGCCATATAGATGTCAGTGATGTCCTTCTCGAACCGGTAACTCGAGATGAACAGATTTAGACCTACGGGTGGCGTCATGTACCCGAGCTCCATTGCCGCCAGAAATACGATGCCGAGATGGATCGGGTCGACGCCGAACTGAACGGACACCGGCAGAATCAGCGGGACGACCAGCACGATTGCCGAAAAGATATCGAGGATCGCGCCGAGCACCAGCAGGAACGCGAGCAGCGCCAGCATGAACGAAACCGGCGACTCGACGTAGGCACTGATCGCCGCGAACAACCGCTGCGGGACCTCGATATCGATCAGGTAATCGGTCGAGGCCAGAGACATACCGACGATAACGAGGATCGCACCGACCAGAACCATCGACTCCCGGCAGATCGCCGGCAGCCGAGCGAGCGAAATCTCCCGAAGTATCAGGAACTCGACACAGAAGACGTAGACGGCCGTGACCGCCGCCGCTTCCGACACGGCAAAATAGCCGCTGTAGATGCCACCCAGAACGACTATCGGCAGTGGCAACTCCCAGCGCGCGGCACGGATCGCCGCGACGAGCCCGCCAGCGTCGCCGCTCGCGGACGAACGGACCCGGCCGCGGTTGACCCAGTAGCTGTAGAAAGCGAGCAGCACGATCATCAGCGTCCCCGGAATGATGCCGGCGACGAACAGATCGTCAATCGGGGCCTGTGCGATCACGCCGTAAAGGATGATGGGCAGCGAAGGCGCGAACAGCAGACCGAGACTGCCGCTCGTCGTTATCAATCCGAGGTTGAAACGTTCGCTGTAGCCTGCCTGCATCAATGCCGGATAGAGAAGTGCGCCAAGCGCGATGATCGTGACGCCGGATGCCCCGGTGAATGCGGTGAAGAGCGCGCACGCCGCGAGCGAGATCATTGCGAGCCCGCCGGGCAGCCAGCCGAGCAGCGCCTGAGACAGGTCCACGAGCCGCCGGGGCGCGCCGCCCTCGCTGAGCACGAAACCGGCAAACGTGAAGAGCGGAATCGCGACGAGAACCGGCGTTTCGGCCAGCTCGAAGAATTCGAGCGCGACGATCATTTCGAGATCCTGGCTGCCGAAGCCAAGGAGTGCGCTCGCTGCGATGATCGCGAACAACGGTGCGCCGAGCAGCGCGAGGAGCAGCAGCACGGCGGCCATCGCTCAGCGCCTCGCTGCCCCGGCGAGCGCGTGGATCGCGAAACGCCAGCAAATCAGCGCGAAGCCGATCGGCAGCACCGATTGCAGGATCCAGGCCGGCACGCCGTCCAGCAGAATGTCGCCGAAGGCCCGCGAATCCGCTACGAAGCGCCACGCCTGCCAGGCGAAGTATCCGGTGACCGCGGCCGCGAACGCGTCCGTTGCGACCAGAACCCAGCGATGCCAGTCAGGCCGCACGAGTCGCGACGCCAGGTTGATGGAGATATGGCGGCGATCCCGCGTGGCGGCGAGCGCGCCGACGACTGCAATCCACAGGACCAGTATCTGTCCCAGGCCATCGGCCCACGACCAGCCGCTGGCGAACACGTTGCGGAGAATGATCTGAGCGAACGCTATGCCAGTGAGCGACAGCAGCAGCACCGTCAGCAGCGCGGTTTCAGCAGCGCGGCCCGCTGCCTCGAGACGTCCTAGCCACGGCTGTGGCGGGCGAGCGCTCATCGGTCGCGAGCGAGGCACATCCTGGCGTGATCGCTAATTGCCGTTTCCCGCGCGAAACTCGGTCAGCAACGCAACCAGCTCGTCGAACACCACGACGTCGATGTCGGGTCGGCGGCGGATCTCCGGATAGAGCGCCTCGATGGATTGCCGCCAGCCGGGAACGTCTTCCGCATTCACGGCGACCGGCGTCACGCCGCTCCGAGCCATGACGGCTTCGGCTTCTTCGTTGTCGCGCCGGGAGGCGGCATCGATTTCGGCCATCGTCGCACTCATCACTTCACGAACGACAGCCTGATCGGCCGCAGCAAGTTGCTCGAAGCTGCGCGCCTCGATTGCGAAAATGCCGAGTGAGTACGCCACCGGCAGATCGGTACGGTAGCGGACCTTCGTGTGCCACTGCAGCACGAGCGATCCGACCGGCGAATTCGAGACGACATCGAGCAGGCCGGTCTGCAGCCCCGTCAGCACGTCGGTCAAAGGCAGCACGACCGGTGACAGACCGAGCGACTCCATGACGAGATAGCTGATGCGGTCGCCCTCCGGCACCCAGACTTTCTTGCGCCTCAGGTCGTCGACGTGGCTTACCGGCTCATTCGACAGAAGATTCGCGAAGCCGCCTTCCGAAAAACCGAGGCTCACGAAACCGGCCGCTTCGAGCCCCGCCGCCAGCTTGTCATCCAGGTGCTCGCGCACGTAATCGACTTCCTCGAGCGAGCGGAACAGCAGCGGGATGCCATACAGATTGAGGCCCGGATAACGCTCGGAGAGGCCGCCCGCGGTGAACGCACCGCCATGCAGCTGTCCCACGCGAATCTTGCGCAGCACCTGCGCATCCGTCCCCATGACGCCGCCCGGGTAGAACTTGAACTCGACGCGCCCGTCGGTCAGCTCGCGAATCCGGTCCCCACCGGCGCGCATTCGTTCGAGCCAGAAGGAGCCGTCAGGAGCGACGGTCGCGATCTTGAACTCGGCCGCCGCCAGCGGCGTCGCAAGGCCGATCAGCATCGCCAGCACGATCACCAGTCGTTGCATCAGAAGTACTCCGCCGATGACTCGAGCAGCAATGCCGCTTCCTGCTGCGCCAGCGTGTTGAACAGCGTCAGCTCGGGCTGCTCGGCCGGTGCATCCAGCACCTCGCGCAGCAATTCGTCATGCAGATCCTGCTCGAACATCATTCTTGCGTAGCGGCGCGCGTACTCGACCTTTATCGACAGATCCCGGCCGCCCGAGAGTTCGATGGCCCGCTCGAAGTGGCCTCTCGCAACGTCCGGCAGGCCACCGAGGGCCGGCGGTCTGAGCGCGTTGAGAATCCCGAGATAGCCATGTATCGCTCCGTTCTGATAGGTCTCGTCCAGCGCCAGCGCCCGATTCATCGCGGCCTCGACCCAGGGCAGCTCGGCAACGGCCGACCAGTCGCTGCTCGTCGCATCCAGATAACTGAGCCAGCCAATGGCGTAGGAAAACAGATAATCGATCTGATCGGGCTCGAGTTCTTCGAGCTGGCTCACAAATTTGTCATAAGTCATCCCGTCCCACTCACAGGCGGGGGGATGGGCGAGACACATCGAGGACGACCCGTAGCGCCGCGCCTTGGCGGTCAGCGACACCGCCTGCTCGGGGGTCGGCGCGAAACGCGAGCCGTACAGGGAAAAGAGCTGCGCAGCAGCGGCGAGCAGATCCTCGTCGTCCGGACTCTGGGATACGAAGCCGTCGACGAGCAGCAGATAGGCCGGCAAGCCGCTCGCGACGAGCTCCGGATCGTTCTGATTCAGAACGGCGGCCGACAATGTGTCGGCCGCCATCGAACTTACGAGACCCATGCAGCCGCTCAGCGAAGCGCCGACCAGAAGCACGCCGGTCAGACGCGTGAATCGCGCGAGACCGGAATTGATGCATTCGTTCCTTTGCATCGATCGGTCGGGCCCGCGTCTCCGCTGCGGACCCGTTGACGCTGCGCTAGACCTTTTCCTTGATGCGAGCGGACTTGCCGCTGCGCTCGCGCAGATAGTAGAGCTTCGCGCGGCGAACGTCGCCCCGACGCTTTACCTTGATATCGGCGACCGCCGGGCTGTGCGTCTGGAATACGCGCTCGACGCCCTCGCCATGCGAGACCTTGCGGACCGTGAACGACGAGTTGATCCCGCGGTTGCGTTTCGCGATCACGACGCCTTCGTAGGCCTGCAGCCGCTCGCGTTCGCCTTCCTTGACGCGCACCTGCACGACGACGGTGTCGCCGGGCGCGAAAGCCGGAACATCCTGCTTCAGCTGTTCCCTTTCGAGTTGTTCGATGATCTTGGACATAGATCGACCCTCGTACCTGAGTCCCTGTTGCCGCTATTGTCTCACTTTCGCCGCCAGAACCAAGCGGGTTTTGCCGGAATGTGGGCGAGCCTGCCGCCTAAATCGGGCCCGTCACCTCACTCGGGCCCATCGCGTCGCTCGGCGCGAAACTCCTCGAGCAGCGCGGCCTCGTCTTCGCCGAGCGGCCGGTCCCGGAGCAAATCCGGGCGCCTGAGCCAGGTTCGCCCGAGGGCCTGTTTCAGACGCCAGCGGCGTATCGCCGCATGATCGCCGCTGAGCAGCACCTCGGGCACCTGCATCCCGTCGATCGATGCGGGGCGCGTGTAGTGCGGGCAATCGAGCAGGCCGTCGGCGAACGAGTCCTGCGCCGGGGAATCCTCGTCACCGAGCACCCCGGGGAGCAGGCGCACGACCGCATCGATGACGACTGCGGCGGCGAGCTCGCCGCCACTCAGCACATAGTCGCCAAGCGATACCTCGGTGGCACCGAGGCCCTCGACTATGCGCTCGTCGATACCCTCATAGCGTCCGGCAACGATCAGAATGCCGGGGCCGGCCGCGAGCGCTGCGGCCCGGCGCTGGTCGAAACATGCACCCTGCGCGCTCATTATCAGCAACGGCACCTGGTCCGGCAGCGACGCGCTGGCAGCCGCGACGGCATCGCGCAGCGGCTCATAGCGCATGACCATGCCGGGACCGCCGCCGTACGGCCGGTCGTCGACCGTGCGGTGCAGATCGGTCGCGTGATCGCGCGGCGAATGCGCGTCCCAGGTAACGACCCCGCGTTCGCGCGCCCTGCCGACAACGCCCACTTCGAGCGTCGGCGCAATCAGCTCCGGAAAGAGCGCAACAGTCGCGATCCGATACGGTTCACTCATCCCAGAAGCTCTCGTCCCAGTTCACGGTGAGAACGCCGTGCTGCAGGTCCACGGATTCGACCACTTCGTCGAGCACGAACGGGACGAGACGTTTGCCGTCCTCGTCGAGCACGAGCACGTCGTGCGCGCCGGTCTCGATCAGGCGGACCACGCGGCCGAGCTCGCGGCCGTCGCGATCCAGCACGCGCAGGCCTTCGAGGTCCGCCCAGTAGTATTCACCGGGCTCGCAGGCCGGCAGGTCGACGCGCCGCACGGCGATTTCGGCGCCGATCAGACCGCTGGCCGAATCCCGATCGTCAATGCCGTCGAGCTTCGCGATGACGGTGTTACCGTGCGCGCGGCCCTCGCTGACGGCGACTTCGCGGCTGATTCCGCCCTGGCGCAGAATCCATTGCGGGTATCTGACGACGTTGTCACGCGGATCGGTGAAAGAGCGTATCTTCAGCCAGCCGCGTACCCCGTAGGCGCCGGCGACGACGCCGACCGGAATCTCTCTATCGGGATCGCCGCTCACGGCTCACCGGGCGGCCTCGCGTCAGGCGTCGGCCTGCTGCGCCTTGCGATAGTCCCGCACGAGCCGGTCGACCCGCTCGGACGTCTGGGCGCCGTGACCGAGCCAGTAGTCGAAGCGCTCGAGATCGACCTTCAGCCCCTGCTCGTCGCCGGCGGCGATCGGGTTGAAAAAGCCGAGCCGCTCGATATACCGGCCGTCGCGGCGATTGCGCCGGTCGGTGACAACGATGTGATAGAACGGCCGCTTCAGCGCGCCGCCGCGGGAAAGTCGAATCCTGACCATTTGTAAGACTCTGGTGCTGCCTGCCGTGACCGCAGGTTTGGTGGTGTCGGCCCCGGTACTGCCGCGGCCCGCTCAGGGCCCGGAATTCTACTGATTTCCCGCCCGGAGTGTAAGTCCGCGCGACGCGGGGTAGCGCCTCACCAGGTGACGCTGTACCCGGCGTGCGCCGTCGGATTCATCGGAACACTATCCGGCCCGGCCAGGACCGGTGCCACGGGCCGCGCTCAGCGCCGGCGGCGCTTGCCGCTCCGGCCGGTCATCCGCGCGCCCGGGAGACCGCCCGCGAGACCGCCCATAGCGCCGCCCAGCATGCCTTTCATCGCCCCGATGCCGCCCTGACCGAGCTTCTTCATCGTCTTCGCTATCTGGCGATGCTGCTTCAGCAGCCGATTGACCTCCTGGACCGCGAGGCCGGAGCCTGCGGCAATCCGCCGCTTGCGCGACCCGTCGATCAGCTCGGGCCTGCGCCGCTCCCGCAGCGTCATCGAGTTGATGATTGCGATCTGCCGACGGATGAGCTTCTCGTCGACGCCGGCACCGGCATTGGCCAGCGCCTGCGGATTGACGCCCGGCAACTTTTCCAGCAGTCCGCCCAGCCCACCCATGTTGCCGATCTGCTCGAGCTGCTTGCGGTAGTCCTCGAGATTCAGGCCGCGGCCCTTGCGTACTTTCGCAACGACCTGCTCGGCTGACTCGCGGTCGACTTTCGTCTGAATCTCGTCAACCAGGCCGACGACATCGCCCATGCCGAGGATTCGCGAGGCGAATCGCGCAGGATCGAACGCTTCGAGCGCATCGAGCTTCTCGCCGGTACCGACGAAGCGGATCGGCAGACCGGTCACCTCGCTAACCGACAGCGCCGCGCCGCCGCGAGCATCGCCGTCGGTCTTCGTCAGGACGACGCCGGTCAGCGGCAGCGAGTCGTTGAACGCGCGGGCCGCGTTGACCGCGTCCTGACCGGCCATCGAATCGAGCACGAACAGGGTCTCGCCAGGCTCGATGGCTCGCTGTACCTCGCGGGCCTCGGCCATCATGGCATCGTCGACGTGCAGCCGGCCGGCCGTATCGACGATCAGCCAGTGCGCGCCGGATTGCCTGGCCGCAGCCACGGCGGCTTCGGCGATCGCTACCGGCGCGGTCTCGTCAGTCGCCACGTAGCGGGCACCGACCTGCGCAGCGACCCGCTCCAGCTGCTCACGGGCTGCGGGGCGATAGACGTCGACGCTCGCAAGCCAGACGTTTTCCGGATGCCGTCCGCCAAGGAGGCCCGCGAGCTTGGCCGCCGTCGTCGTCTTGCCGGCGCCCTGCAAGCCGGCCAGCATGACGACACCCGGCCGCACCTTCGATTCGAGCGGCCGGGCCTCCCCCCCGAGCACGCGTACCAGCTCATCGTTCACGATCTTGACGAAGACCTGACCCGGATTCAGGCTCCCGGCCACCTCTCCACCGAGCGCCCGCTCGCGAACGCGTGCCACGAAGTCCCGTGCTACCGGCACGGCGACATCGGCCTCGAGGAGCGCCATCCGGATCTGCCGAACGGTGTCCCGAATGTTGTCCTCGGTAATGCGCCCACGGCCGGTCAGTTGCCTGACGGTAGAGCTCAGTCGTTCTGTAAGGGTCGCGAACACTCGTTCTGTTCCTGATTCCAACCGCCGGCTCGGCAAGTGTACCGGGTGATGGATGTCGTGCCGAGGCAAGGCGCCAGGACGCAGGCAGGTTCTGCCGCTGTCGCCGACGGGAAATACGTCCTTGACACCCCCATATCGATCCGGTCAACTTGAATCGTTCAGGGTAGCCCGGAGGGCCACGCTTTTTGGCTGACGACGTTCCAATAGGCTTATTGTTCGGCCTATTGTTTCTGCTGCTGTTCCTGTCGGCGTTTTTCTCCGGCACCGAAACCGCTCTGATGAGCCTCAACCGCTACCGGCTGCGGCATCGCGCGAGTGCAGGGAATCGCGCGGCCAGAATTACCGAGAAACTGCTCGAGCGACCCGACCGCCTGATCGGGCTGATCCTGCTCGGCAACAATGCGGTCAACCTGACCGCGGCTGCGCTCGTCACGATACTGTCCCTGCGGATCGGCGGGGAAGGCGCAATCTTCGCCGGGACGCTGATCCTGACGTTCGTCGTTCTGATCTTCGCCGAGGTCGCACCGAAGACGATCGCTGCGCTGAATCCGACCAGGATTGCGCTTCCGGCGGCGATGATCTACTACCCGCTGCTGAAGCTCGCTTATCCGTTCGTGTGGACGATCAATCTGATCGCCAATGCCGTATTGCGGCTAGTAGGCGTCAGGCCCGAGCAGATTTCGTCCCACTCGCTGAGCGCCGAAGAGCTCCGGACGGTGGTGGCCGAAGCCGGCGCGCTCGTGCCGAGCAGGCACCGCCGGATGCTGCTCAGCATTCTGGACCTCGATGGCATGACCGTCGACGACGTCATGGTCTCCCGGCCCGACATCATCGGCATCGACCTGGACAAACCCTGGTCGGAAAACCTGCAAACGATCAGCACGAGCGAGCACAACCGCCTGCCGGTCTATCGCGATGACATCGACAATATCGTCGGCGTCGCAACGGTGCGCAGTCTCCTGCGGGACATCGCCGCGGGCACGCTGGACGAGGCCCGCCTGCTCGAAGTGACGCGGGAACCGTATTTCATACCGGAAGGCACGCCGCTGAACAGGCAGCTGCTAAATTTCGAGCAGCAGCGGCGACGGGCGGCTTTCGTCGTGGACGAATATGGCGACGTTCAGGGTCTGGTCACGACCGAGGACATCCTGCGCGAGATCGTCGGCGAATTCGATCGCAACCGGTCCACCGAAGAGATCGGCGTCGAACGGCAGGACGACGGTTTCGTCGTCGATGCGAGCGCCAACGTCAGGCATCTGAATCGGCTGATGAACTGGTCGCTGCCGACCGACGGCCCGAAGACGCTGAACGGGCTGATCATCGAGCAGCTGGAAACCATTCCGGATCCCGGTGAACGGGTCACGGTCACCGACTACGCCATCGAGATTCTGGAAACCACCGAGCACGCGATCAAGTCGGTCCGGATCGAGGTGCCGCCGGAGATGCTCGGCGACGCGGCCTGACGCGCTTTCGCGCAGCCTGACGCGCCCTCACTCAGCCTGACACGCATTCACTCAGCCTGACGCGCATTCACTCAGCCGGATGCGCACTCACGCAGGCACTGCGCTGGCGAGCGGACCGGATACACCGAAGCGCCGAAGCACCGAAGCAACGTGACGAGCGGCGTTCCCAGGCGCCAGCCGCGAATCAGGACAGGACCGCGTCGATCGCGTCGGCGAGCCGATCCACCCCGACGACTGCCAGTTCCGAGGGCGCCCGGTTGCGGCGCGGCACGTTCGCCCGCGGCACGATCGCGCGGACGAAGCCGTGCTTCGCTGCTTCGGCGAGACGCTCCTCGCCGAAGGGCACGGGACGAATCTCGCCGGTCAGCCCGATCTCACCGAAGACGACGACGTCCGGATCGACGGGCCGCTCCCGGAAGCTCGAGAGGCAGGCAAGCGTTACCGCGAGATCGGCAGCGGTCTCCTGCACTCGCAATCCGCCGACGACGTTCGCATAGACATCGCAATCACCGAGCGCAATGCCGCAGTGCCGGTGCATGACGGCGAGCAACATGCCGATCCGCTGCCCGTCGAGGCCTTGCGCCACGCGGCGCGGGTGCTGGCTCGCGGCCGGATCGACGAGCGCCTGCAGCTCCACGAGCACCGGCCGCGTGCCCTCGCGCGTGATCAGCGTCACGCTTCCGGCAACCGGCGCTCCCGAGCGCGACAAAAAGATCGCGGACGGATTGCGGACCTCACGAAAGCCCGCGTTTTCCATGACGAAGAAGCCCATCTCGTTGGCTGCGCCGAACCGGTTTTTGGCTGCGCGGATCATCCGGTAGCGGCTGCCGAGGTCGCTCTCGAAGTAGAGGACCGTATCGACCATGTGCTCCAGCACGCGCGGGCCCGCGAGTGCGCCCTCTTTCGTCACATGCCCGACAAGTATCGTCGCCGTGTTACGGGCTTTCGCGAAACGCACGAGCTGCGCGGCGCACTCACGCAGCTGACTGACCGATCCCGGCGCCGCCTGCGACGCCTCACTGTAGAGCGTCTGAATCGAGTCGATGACGAGCGCCAGCGGTGGCTCGCGCTCGAGGCCCGCCAGGATTCGCTCGACGCAGGTCTCGGCGAGCAGCGCAACCGGCGCTGTCGCGACGCCGAGGCGACCGGCACGCAACCCGACCTGATCGAGCGATTCCTCGCCAGTTACATAGCAGACCGGACCGGCAGCGCTCATGTCCGCGATCGAGCGCAGCAGGAGCGTCGACTTGCCGATTCCCGGATCGCCGCCGATCAGCACCACCGAGCCGGGCACCAGGCCGCCGCCCAGCACGCGATCGAATTCGCCGAATCCGGTCGCGAGACGTTCACGTGCCTGTGCATCGACCGCGTCGAGCCGCGACAAGCTGACGGTTCCCGCGTATTGCGCGCGCTGCGGGCGAGGATCGCCGCCGGCCGTCTCGGCCAGCGTGTTCCAGCCGCCGCAGTCGGGGCATTGCCCCTGCCACTGGCCGTGCCGCGAGCCACAGTCGCCGCACTCGAAGACACGTTTGGATTTCGCCACGCCGCGAGCATAGCCGACTCGGTCGGCAGCGGCGAAACGCGCCGTTCGACGCCATCTCCTGCGACCGCAAAACCGGCGCTGCGTCACACGAGCGTCGAGGTGCCCGGTGCGATACTGATCGGTCCATGACGATCTCGCGCGCAATCCCTGCACTACGGCGGACGTTGGGCCGGAACTGGCGGCCGCTGCTGCTGGGCGCCGCAGCGGCAGCCGCTGCTGCGCTGCCGCCCCTGCATCTCGCCGCGCGCATCGACACGGCGCTACAGGATCGCCTGACACGCTGGCTCCTGCCGGCGGCACCGCGCGACGTGCTGCTCGTCGAAGTTCGCAAGCGCGCCGAGCTTGCGTCTATCGCCCGCGCCGCCGGAAATGACGGCGAGCCGCTGGTCGTGACGACCCTCAGCCATCCGCCGGCGGTACAGCCCGGCACGGGCCTGCTCGGGCCCACCGAGGTTCCGCTGGGCCACGACGTGCTGCGGCGCACGGACTGGCTCTTCGGCGGGCATATCGAGTTTCGCGTCGACGCCGACGGGCGCACACGAAGTCAGGACACCTGGCTCGATCCGGGGCAGGACCTGCCATCGCTGCCATTTGCGGCCTATCGGCTGCTGGGGGACGCGGACGCCGGCTCGCCGCGAGTCGCCCAGATCCGTTTCAGCGACCCGGCCGGCTACCGCCACCTGCCGATGGCGAAGCTCACGTCCGGGGGCTTGCCCGACGACGTGCGGATTGTCGTCGCCGGGGCCGGCGAACCGCTGATCGATACGCCGGTCGGCGCGCTGCCGCGCTACGAGCTGGTCGCCCAGACGCTCCAGGCGTATCGGAGCGGCAACCTGATCCGCAGTCATCCGCTGACGACGGCTCTGCCGTGGCTGCTGACGCTGATCGCGCTCGGATACATGCTGGCCCGCGACCCGGCCGCGCGTCGGCGGTGGCTTGCGGCAGGCGGCGCCGGCGTCGCTTCGGTCGGCGCCGCCGCCCTCGCGTTTGGAGCCTGGTCGATATCGATACCACTCGGGATGCCGACGGCGGCCTTGCTGACTGCGACACTGCTGCTGCGCCGAGAAACCGGCGCTGCGGCGCCCGATACCGTTGGCGCCATCCCGCTTCCCGAGATACGGGCCGCGATCGCAGCCGGCGACGTCCGTAGCGTGTGGCCGCAGATCCAGGCTCTGCAGGCCGATCAGTCATCGCTCGAAAGCCTCTATGAGCTGGGCGATGCGCTCGAGCGGCAGGGCTACCTCGAGTTGGCCGCCGACACGTTTCATCGAGCCGCCCTGACGGACCCGCGATATCGCGACGTCGCTCACCGGCTGGTCAGCGCGACGCGCACGATTACCGAAGCGCCGGTCGACGACACCGACGCCGTCACCGAGCTGCCGGAAACACTCGGTCGATACGAATTGCTGGAGCCGATCGGCGTCGGCTCGGCCGGCACGGTCTTTCTCGCGATCGACACCGGCATCAGCCGACTCGTCGCTCTGAAGGTAATCGACCTCCGACGCGACTACGACGAAGCCGGGCTCAGCGAGGGGCTCGAGCGCTTCCGGCGGGAGGCCGAGTCGGCCGGCCGACTGAGCCACCCGAACATCGTCACCGTATTCGACATCGGCGAGCACGCGAGCCTCGCCTATATCGCGATGGAGTATCTGACCGGCCGACACCTGTCGCACTTCTGCACCGGGGAGCGGCTGCTGCCGGTCCCGCTGGTCCTCGACATCGGGGCCCGTGTTGCCGATGCGCTGCACTACGCGCACCGCCGCAACGTGGTCCACAGGGATATCAAGCCGGGCAATATTATGTATGATTCCGTGTCAGGCGAGGTCACGATCACGGACTTCGGCATCGCGCGGCTGATCGACGTCAGCCGCACCCGGACCGGCGTCGTTCTCGGCACGCCGTCCTTCATGGCTCCCGAGCAGCTTGAGGGGAAAAACGTGAACGGGCACACGGACTTATTCGCGTTAGGTGTTACGCTTTATGAACTCCTGACCGGCCGCCTGCCCTTCCGCGGAAGATCAATGACTGAGTTGATGTTCGTGATTGCGAACAATCCACATCCCGCTGTGACGGCCCAGCGCCCGGATCTGCCACCGTCTCTCGACGCGTTCTTCGACCAGGCTCTGGCCAAGCTGCCTGGCGACCGTTTCGACGACGGCGCGACGATGGCCGTTGCGCTGCGCGCACTCGCAGGCCAGGTCGCCTGAGCAGACCGGCGCAAGATCCCGCGACCAGATGAACCTGCGCAGAAAGCTGGCCCACTACTCCCTGACTGATACCGGGCGCGTCCGCGATCACAACGAGGACGATATCGGCAGCGAGCCCGACATCGGCATCTGGGTGCTGGCGGACGGCATGGGCGGCTACAACGCCGGCGAGGTAGCAAGCGGCATCGCGGTAAAGACCGTGATCAATCTCGTAAGCGACGCCTGCGAACGCGAAACGCGTAACGACGTCGAGCCCGACACCGGCCTGATGCGGCAGTCGATCGTGCTGCGGGACGCGGTAATGCGGGCGAACAAGGTCATCAATCAGACGGCCCAGTCGCAACCACAATGCGAAGGCATGGGCACCACGCTGGTCGCGTGCCTGTTCTACGACAACCGGATCTCGGTCGCGCACGTCGGAGACTCACGGCTCTATCGACTCCGGGATGGCCGTTTCGAGCAGATCACGCTCGATCATTCGCTGCTGCAGGAGCTGGTCGACCGTGGCTTCTATTCGCAGGAGGAAGCTCAGCGGTCCACAAACCGGAACTACGTCACACGCGCGCTTGGCGTCGAGCCGCAGGTCGAGGTCGAAATACAGGAAATCGACGCGCAGAAGGGCGATTTCCTGCTGATGTGCTCGGATGGTCTGCCGGATATGGTAGAGGACGAGGATATTCACCTCACGATCAACACATTCAGTAACGATATCGAGACAGTCGGCACGCAATTGATCAAGCTCGCTAACGATAATGGGGGCCGGGACAACGTCTCGGTGGTGGTCATTCATGTCAATGACGCCTACCCGGCCGAGCAGGGAGTGATCGGCAAGTTGCGCGGCATGTTCACGAATTCAGGATAGAAGCCATGGCACGTTTGATTCTCAGCTTGGATGGCCAGACGCTGGCCGAGTACAACATGACCAAGGAGCGATACACGGTGGGTCGGCTTGCCGACAACGACATTCGTATCGACAACGCTGCCGTGAGCGGTCATCACTCGCTGATCATCAACATCCTGAACGACTCGTTCCTCGAGGACCTGAACAGCACGAACGGAACGTATGTAAACGGCAAGCTCATCAAGAAGCATGCTTTGCAGCACGACGACGTCATCACCGTCGGCCACCACCAGCTCAGATTCGTCGAGGAACGGCTCGACCAGGAGCCGGAGGACGAGTTCGAGAAGACGATGGTGATCGAGCCGAGTGCCAAAGTGGAGCAGCACGTGGCCGAAGTCACCGCTGCCGCTTCGCCACCGGCGCCGGCCGTCGCCGCAACGGCTGGAGCAGCGGCAGCGGCAGCGGCTGCCGCCGCGGAGCCTGTCCGCCACATCGAGACCCGCGTCGATGAAGACCCGGTTGTATCACTGCCACTTGCGCGGCTGCAGGTACTGTCCGGCACGTTCGCCGGGCGCGAGCTCGAGCTCACGAAAGCGCTGACGACGCTCGGTCGACCCGGTGTGCAGGTCGCGGCGATCACCCGGCGGGCCGAGGGCTACTACGTCGTGCATGTCGAAAGCGGCAAGCCGGACGACTACCCGCTCGTCAACGGCACCAGCATCGGCCCGCAGGCACGCATGCTGAACGACAACGACGTCATTCAGCTCGCGGGCGTCAAGATGGGATTCTTCCTGGCCTAGTAAACGCCTTCGCCGTAGGCCTCGGCCACCAGGTTCTCGAACTTCGTGAATTCGCCGAGGAACGTCAGCCGGAACTCACCGACCGGGCCGTTGCGCTGCTTCGCAATGATGATGTCGGCGACGCCTTTGCGATTGGTCGTTTCGGGGTTGTATACCTCGTCGCGATAGATGAACAGAATCAGGTCGGCATCCTGCTCGATCGCTCCTGACTCGCGAAGATCGGACATGACCGGCTTCTTGTCGACGCGTTGCTCGACGCTGCGATTGAGCTGTGACAGCGCGATGACCGGCACCTTGAGATCGCGCGCCAGCGCCTTCAGCGACCGCGATATCTCCGAAATCTCGGTTGCCCGATTCTCGATCGTGCCCGGCACCTGCATCAGCTGCAGATAGTCGACGACTATCAGCCCGAGCCCGTGCTCGCGCTTCAGCCGCCGCGCACGCGCCCGTATCTCGGTCGGAGTCAGCGCCGCGCCATCGTCGATGAAGATCGGCGCATCCGTCAGCATCGTCACTGCCGAGCTGATCCTGGAATGATCCTCATCGCTCAGTCGCCCGCGCCGCAGGTTCGACTGGTTGACTCGACCGATCGAGCCGATCATGCGAAACGCCAGCTGCTCCGCCGACATTTCCATACTGAAGATCGCGACCGGAATGCGGTTGCCGATCGCCGCATTCTCGGCAATGTTGACGGCGAACGTCGTCTTGCCCATCGACGGCCTGCCCGCGACGATGATCAGGTCACCTCCCTGCAAGCCTGCCGTGCGTTCGTCCATCTCGGAGAAGCCCGTCGATACGCCGGTGATATCGCCTTCGGAATGGGTGAGCTCGTCCAGCGTGTCCATCGCACCCTGCAGGACGTTGCTGAGCGGCTGAAAACCGGCGCCGCTGCGACCGCCGCGGTCGGCAATGGAAAAGACCCGCTGTTCTGCAAGGTCGACGAGATCGGAAACGGCGAGCCCCTCGGAATCATGCGCGCTAGCCGCGATGTCGCCGCCGACTTCGATCAGCTGCCGCAACATCGCCCGCTCGCGAACGACCTGGGCGTAGGCGCGAATGTTCGCCGCGCTGGGCGTGTCCTCGACGAGCTTTGCGATGTAGTCGACGCCGCCCGCGGCGTCGAGCTCGACCTGCCGCTCAAGTTGCTGCACGACGGTCACAGCGTCGGCCGGCAGGTCGCGGTCTACGAGCGCGTTTATCGCCTTGAAGACGAGCCGATGATCGGCTCTGTAGAAGTCGTCGGCCGTGACGGCGTCGGCAATCTGGTCCCACGCCCGGTGGTCGAGCATGAGCCCGCCGAGCAGCGATTGCTCCGCTTCAATCGAGTGCGGCGGCAGACGCAGCCGCGCCCCGCTTCTCCGGGTTTCCCGTTCCTCCGCCGTCGTTCGCTCCCCAGTGCTTCATCGCGGCGCAGGCCGCTGTCTGTCTGCGTCAACGATTCGCTGTCGTGTCCGCGCGCCTGGTCCGTCAGTCGTCGTCTCGATCCTCGTCGTCGTTCCCCTCGGCGTCGTCGTCCGAATCGACCGGTGCCTCGATCGGCTCGGACGGCTCCAGTACGACCTTCAGCGGAACGTTGACGTCCGTGTGCAAGTGAATCTCGATATCGTGCTCGCCGAGCACGCGCAGCGGCCCATCCGGCAGCCGGACCTCGCTCCGCTCGATGTCCGCACCGAAAGGCGCCAGTGCTTCGGCGATATCCATCGTCCCGACCGAACCGAAGAGCCGCCCCTCGCTTCCGGACTGGACCACGATGCGTATCTCCTGCCCCTCGATCTTCGCAGCACGCGCTTTCGCGGCATCGTGCTCGGCGGCCGCTTTCGCCTCGAGCTCGGCCCGAATCTTCTCGAACCGGGCGATGTTCTCAGCCGTTGCAAGCGTTGCCTTTCCTTTAGGTATCAGATAATTACGCGCGAAACCTGATTTTACTTTCACACGCTCGCCGATACCGCCCACGTTTTCGATTCTCTCGAGAAGAATGATCTCCATGCCCTACTCCAGAATGCAGCAGCTCACCGGCGCAACGGCCGCCTGAGCGCAAAGAAATTGTCCAACAAACCCGCCGAACACAACGCGATGATGACGATCTCACCGAGCGGCGTCACGATCGACAGATAGATCGCCGCCACCACGGCGTTGTGCACGTCTTTCGCCTGCAGCCACGCGTGCATGACCGCAAGCCCCTGAAAAAGAAATCCGATGACCGCCATCGACGTGGCGTACTGTACCGCCGGCCATCGCAGCGCCAGGCTCGCCGTGACGACGACCAGTGCCAGAATGCCGACGATACGACCAAGACGCAACGCCGCGAATTGCCTGCCGAACGCCACGCCGGGTTCCACGAAACCAAGCAGCCAGCACCCGGCCATCAGCGCGGCCAGGATATTCGCGACGCCCGCCGCGAACAGGAGCCCGAGAATGGGTGCCGGATCGGCGTCCCGAATCGCCGCGAGCTGAGCCGGCGTTCCCCCCATCAGCTCCATAGCGGTGACGAGTTGCTCGATGAACGGTGCCGCCAGCTCTGCCGGTGCCGGTCCGATCAGGCCGAGCAGTACCGCGCCAATGAGCGCAACCAGAATCGTCGCCTGGAAAGCAATCTCGAGGCTCCGCGAGCGGTAGAGCAACCAGCCGAGCAGGAAGCCCGCGACGACGGCCGCGACGCCGACAATCGACGCAACGCCGACGCTGCCACCGGTCGCCGCGAGCAGCAGCACCGACGCGAGCGCAATCCCGGCGATCGGCAGCGCGCGGGCCGGCCCCTGCCTGGCCCCGTCGGCAACCAGCAGCGCGCAGGCGAATGGCGGAAATGCGATCACGAGAAATACCAGCCAGTGACGGCGGCCGAGGACCCACTGAGCGAAAGCCCTCATCGCCGCGCCTCACCGAGAGTCGCAGCCGCGAATCAGTGCTGATCCGTGTAGGGCAGCAGCGCCAGGTAACGGGCGCGCTTGATGGCGGTCGCCAGCTGGCGCTGGTACGGCGCGCGCGTGCCGGTGATACGGCTCGGCACAATCTTGCCCGTCTCCGTGATGTACGACTTCAGCGTCGCGAGATCCTTGTAATCGATCTCCTCGACACCTTCCGCGGTAAAGCGGCAGAACTTCTTGCGGCGAAAATATCTGGCCATTCTGATCTCCGAATCTAGCCGGCTTCAGCCGTCGATTTTGTGTCCTCGGCCGGGGCAGCGTCTGCGGCGCCCGCATCTGCGGTCTTCGCATCGCCCGAGTCTGCGTCTCCGCCGTCTGCGGCGTCTGCGTCCGTGTCGGCCTTCCCAGACCCCGCTGGCGCGGCGTCTGCCCCCTCGGTGCCTGCGTCCGCGCCACCCTTGGCGTCGCTCGTCTTTGCATCACTACCGGACGCAGCCTTGTCGCTTTCGGATTTCTCGGCGCCGTCACGAGACTCGCGGCGCGGCCTCGAGTCTCGCGATGAAGACTGCGACTCGCGGGCTTTCTCTTCCTCGTGAGCCTTCGCCATCAGGGACGGCTCCGAAATCGCCTCGTCCCGCCGTATCACGAGGTATCGCAATACCGCGTCACTGAAGCGAAACGCGCCGATCAACTCGTCGAGCGCCGCTTTCTCGCACTCGAGGTTGAACAGCAGATAGTGGGCTTTATGGACCTTGCCGATCGAATGGGCGAGCTGCCGGCGACCCCAGTCCTCTTCGCGATGGATCGTACCGCCGGCGCCTTCGATCATGCCGCGGTACCGTTCGAGCATGGCCGGGACCTGCTCGCTCTGGTCAGGGTGGACCAGAAACACGACTTCGTAGTGTCTCACTCGAACTCCTCTCGGGTAAAAGCCTCCCGCGTCGCGGTGAGGCAAGGAGCAATGCCTGATTGTCATGCCACGGTCAGGCCGCAGCGAACCGCGATGCTACGCGCCCACCGGCCAAAGCTCAACCGGCGAGGCTCCGGGGTAGTGTCCCAAATTGAGGCACTACCGGCTCCGGGGCCGCCTCCCGGGGTCGCCTCCCGGCCCTGTCCCGGTGGGCAGCCGCGCCGCCGGACCCCTGGGGTTCAGCCTTCCCCGCCCGCAGACGCAACGGGTGCCTGCCGCGCCAGCTCGAATAGCAGGATACCGGCGGCCACGGACACGTTCAGACTCTCGACCGCACCGGCCATCGGGATTCGGACGAGCTCGTCGCAGGCTTCGCGCGTCAGGCGGCGCAGGCCACGACCCTCGGCGCCGAGCACGATCGCGACCGGCGGAGCGAGCACGGCGTCGAAAACGGGGCCCGACGCCTCGCCGTCCGCGCCGACGACCCGGACACCGGCTTCGCCAAGCCAGCGCAGCACGCGGGCCAGATTCGGGACGACCGCGACGGGCACGTGGTCGGCCGCGCCGGCGGCCGCCTTCGCCGCGGCCGGTGTCAGCTTCACGGAGCGTGCCTTCGGGATGACGAGGCAATGTACCCCGGCCGCGTCCGCCGTCCGCAGACAGGCGCCGAGATTCCGCGGATCCTCGACCTGATCGAGCACGAGCAGCCTCAGATCGTTGCCGCGCGCGAGCACGAGGTCCTCGAGTCCGCCGACATCGAGTTCACCCAGCGGCCGGACCTCGAGCGCTACACCCTGGTGCGATCGGGACCCGCAGAGACGATCGAGCTCGGCACGGCTGGCGACGTTCACATGTATGCCGGCGCCATCGAGTTGCGCGCGCAGCCCCCTCGACCTCTGGCTGTCCTGCTGCTCGAGGCACCACGCCCGATCGACGTCGCCCGGTCTGCGCTCGATGACGCTGACCGCCGCATGCAGCCCGTAAACGATTCGCGCCCGCTCAGTCACGCCGCCGGCCCCGTTGCCGCTGCCGTTGGCGCGAAACGGCGGCTGGCTCGCCGGCGGGCACAAAATCGATCTTCCGGTCGTCGAGGTCGACGTTGGATAAGCGAACGGTCAGCGTATCGGCGATGCGAAAACGACGGCCTGTCCGCTCGCCGCTCAGCTCGGTGCCGGAGGGGTCGCGATGGTAGTAGTCGGGCGGCAGTGTGCTCACGTGCACGAGGCCATCGATGTTGAGCGCCGGCACGCGGACGAACAGGCCGAAAGCCACGACGCTGGCAACGACGACTTCGAAGTCCTCACCGACGCGCTCGCTCATGTACTGGCACTTCAGCTGTTCCTCGACGTCCCAGACGGCTTCATCGGCCCGCCGTTCGGCAGCGGAACAGATTTCACCGAGCCGCGTCATCCCGGCCATGTCGTACGAGTAAGCTTTCGGCGATCTGTGCCTCATCGACCACTTGATTGCTCGATGCACCAGCAGATCCGGATAGCGGCGGATCGGCGACGTGAAGTGGGCATAGGCGCCAAGGGCGAGGCCGAAATGCCCCGCGTTCTTCGGCCGATAGTCGGCCTTGCTCATCGACCTCAGCAACACGGCGTTAACGAGCGCCTGCTCGGGCTTACCTTCGAATCCCTGCAGCATGCGACTCAGGTCCGCCGGCTTGAGCTGCTTGTCGGGCGGCAGGCTGATGCCGAAGCTCTGCGCGAACAGCCTGAGCTCCTCGAGCTTCGACGGGTCCGGCAACTCGTGTACCCGATAGAGAGCCGGCAGTTTCGTGGCCCGCAGGCGCTTGGCGGCTTCGACGTTGGCCGCGATCATGCATTCCTCGATCAGGCGATGCGTCACCAATCGTTCGCGCGGGCTGATGCGCTCGACCTTGCCGGCGTCGTCGAGCTCGATGCGCGTCTCCGACAGATCGAAATCGATCGTCCCGCGGCGTTTTCGTGCCTTCGAGAACGCCCGATAGACGGCCCGGAGCGGATCCAGCGTTTCCTTCAGCCGTCGCTGCTTTGCATTGGCCGGCCGCTTTGCGAGCATCTCGTTTGCCTGCTCGTACGTGAGGCGCGCATGCGAGCGCATCACCGCGTCGTAGAACTTCGACCGCCGGACACTGCCCTGTGCCGTCACCTCCATCTCGCAGACGACGCACAGCCGGTCGACCTGAGGATTCAGCGAGCAGAGGCCGTTCGACAACACTTCCGGCAACATCGGCACGACCCGATCCGGGAAGTAGACCGATGTACCCCGGAGCCGTGCCTCGCGATCCAGCGGGTCATCGGGTTCGACGTAGTGGCTCACGTCTGCAATAGCGACGAGCAGCCGCCAGCCGTTGCCGCGCCGCTCGCAATAGACAGCGTCATCGAAATCCTTCGCGTCCGCGCCGTCGATCGTCACCAGCGGGATATCGCGCAAATCGATGCGGTCGCGTTTGGCGGCCGCCGGCACGCGTGACGGCATCGAGTTTGCAATCTCCTCGACGGCATCCGGCCAGACGTCCGGAATGCCATGCGCTTCGATCGCGATGACAGTTTCGACTCCCGGTGCATCGTGGCGGCCGAGTCGCTCGGAAACGCGGCCGACGGCATGGCTCTTGTGCGTCGGATACTCGATGATTTCGACCCGAACGATATCGCCCGGCCTGGCACCGGCGGCATCGGCACGACCGATCAGCACCTCGGTGCGCTCGTCGCCATGCTCGAGCACGTAGTTGATGCCGCGCTCGCGCCGGAACTGCCCGACGATCGAAGTCTTCGCGCGGGCGAGGACCTCGACGAGATGCCCCTGCTGGCCATCACGGCGCCCGGCTGAAACGCGTGCGGCAATCCGGTCGCCTTCCCACAGAGTGCGCATCTCGCGGGCCGAAAGGTATAGATCCTCCTCGCCGTCGTCGCGGCGCAGGAAACCGTAGCCGTCGCGGTGCGCGCTGACACGACCGGTGACGAGGTCGAGCGCCTCGACGATGCAGAACTTCCCGGCGCGATTTCGAATCAGCTGACCGTCGCGAACCATCGCCCGCAGGCGGTTCTCGAGCGCGCGGGTATGGGAATCGGTACGAATGCCGAAGCGTTCGCCGATCTCGCGCAACGATATCGGGCCCGGCGCGCGGTTCAGCGCATCGAGCAGCTCGTTGCGGCCAGGGATTCTGTGCTGGTAACGATCCGGCGGGTTGCTGCCCTGCCGAGGCGGCCTGTCGCCCTTGCGTTTGCGACGCGATGCCAAAGCTAAGTGCTCCCCGACCTGGGGAACACGAACGGTTTCTTCATCGATCGATTTCCTCGAGATGCCGCGACCGGCGGCATCCGCTAGTGTCCTGTCCGGCCAATTTGTTACAGAATTCGCGGGCGGGGCACGCCGTCTGGCGGCGTCGCCCTCGCTCAAGTATTCCCCATATTCTCGTTCGTCGCGCCTTGACAGCCGGGCGCCGCGCTCCGCGACTTCTGCAATAGATTAGCCGGACAGGACACTAGTTTGACACTTCACCGGGCAGCCAGTAAATTCTGGCGCCTTCTCGCGCCTGCGCCCAGGTGGCGGAATTGGTAGACGCGCTGGCTTCAGGTGCCAGTGGGGTAACACCCGTGGAAGTTCGAGTCTTCTCCTGGGCACCATCACTTAGTGTCTGTCCGAACGCTAATGCGTACCAAGAGGGCGATATACGTAGGCGAATGTTCGGAAGTACCAAATTTCTCCGCTCTAATTTTGTTTCGGCACCAAGTGGAGAAGTGCCTGCGGAGACCCCGTCACCGGAACCCTCCCATTCTGGTTGATCAACAAGTACGGGGGCTGATAGATCGCCAATTGATCCATATGAAAGCGAAAGAAAGTACTGTCCAGCAGATTATTAGGGTGAAACTTGAAGCTCTCTGCGGCGAAGGCGATTTCGTCACCGCTCAACTTCCCTCGGAGGCTCTCAATCGGTTGCTCATCCATGCGTGCATGAATGACGCAGTCCTGCGCGTAAAATTCCGCACCGAGCACAACGCTTACGCAAAGTGGTTCTGAGCTGGCAAGGCTTGCAAGCGCCTCACCTCGCCCACGACCGACTCGGTCGCGTTGCCTCTCGTCAAGCACCTGGTTTATTTCGGAAACCATTCGCCTCGCGTCCAAATCGTCGTCTCTTGATCGGCGCGCGGAGACTACGAATATTCGGACTGCTCCAGCCAACTCGTCGTCCGTCAGCACTCGTACAAATGCGTCCCTGACCGTCTTGCTGTACCCGCACGTGACGAGGAAGTGTGGTCTAGTCTCATTAGGCCCACCCTGCGTTAGCACGCGAGCACGAACCCAATCCAGAACGTGTTCAGCAACGCCCGCCCGACTCTTGGTAATGTACGCACTTACCAGGGAGCCGAGCCGACTTAGGTAACCGATATTTTGTAGCTCAGCGTACTGCGAAATTTCGCTCTCAGTTCCAGACTCAATGCAGTCCAGGAATTCCGATAGCGGGTCAGACGCCACCCCTTCTATCTCGTCTACGATTTTCTTGCATGCTTCGTGCGGTTGCATTCCTGGATGCGCCTTCTGCTTCTCGAAGAGCAACTTGATCGCGACCGAAAAACGCTGCTTTCGCTCCACCAATTGTCTGTCCAACTCCCCCTTTGCCTGCTCCCCCATATCTTGTGACGTGAGTTTGTTGTATATCCTCTGAATTTCAGTAGCGACCATCGACAATCCACGTGCATAAGTTACGATGGACCCCGAAGTTGAGTGCTGCGCTGCCAGCTTACGAATTGTCGGCAGCAACTCTTCGTTGTCGAGCAAGACCTCCTGATGAGAACGCGTATTTTCTACGGCCTTGCTCATCTCTCGATTTACTCGCATCAACTGACGTAAGCGTGGCCCGTAGTTCTCCGGGGAATTCGATTCGCTAACAAGCGAGAGAATGGACTCCCAATTGTCAATCAGCTTTCGACATCGAGTCCTCTGAAGAAGTGGACTAAATCTCAATACATGGTCGCAAAGCTTACGATGAGGAATCGCCAATCTAACTGCGAGGAGCTTCTTCATTTCGCCTATTCGCTCTAGGCTTTGGCAGTGGGCCTGAGCCTCGCATATCAGACCATCAAGCTGCGTACGAATGAGCTTTCCGTTGTTCTTGATTCCGTGTCTGGCGGCTTCGTCGTTGCTAACTTCTGAGTCAATTAGTGCGGAGAGCTGCTCGTTGGCGGCCAAGTACCCTTCACAGAAGGATAGGATTTCATACGCGGTTACAACGATCGCGTCGTGCTCCGATCTGCCTTCAAGTACCGTGACGGCATAATCTACAGGCGCAGCGGCTCGAAGCGATAGGTACGCAGCGTAAAACACACCTGTAAAGAAAAGGTAACCGTAAAACGATAACAGCAGTAGTGAAGCCCAAATCGGCGTCTGGGCGGGCATATATATAGCTGTTCCGAGATAGAGAGACGCGACACCGATCGCAAGCATCGTGGATTCACCGGGACTCTTGGATATCCTCCGCCTCAAGACTTGATAGAGATTCGCTCGCCAGTATTCGTAGTGACGAGTCCTACGTCGAGGCATCCGGAGTGCGTGCTCGCCGTGCCGATAACGAAGAAGAATAAACAGCGCTGGCCATGCCAGTCGCCAGCAATGCCCAATGAACCCCCTTTGATCAAACACTACGCTGCCCCCCTGTTTTCCCATTATTCTAGCGACCGGCCGCTTCATGTGCAGGCGTCGTGGTGAAGGACGCCGCGCCTCGCGTATGCCCTCCCTGCCCAAGTAGCTAGGACCTTGACCAAGTGATAACAGCTGATCAGTGCCGGACTACGAGAAACAACGATTCGCTTTCGACGCGGCACGACCGCATGGCATTTGGGTCCACTAGTACTTCGCCAAACAAAAGGCCCACTGCATCCGAAATCTCAGTCATGGAACAACACACAGAGAGACTCGAAGCAGTGCACAGTGGTTGACATAATCCCTATCGTGAACAGCCAGAGAGAACCACGGCGCGATCGCTACCGGTCTCTACTCGCTAGATGCCTGCACGAGGCACTAGCTTGACCGTATATCCCGCTCGCGATGTCTGTCGAGTCCCTAGCTTCGTCAAGGTCGGCTGAAAACGGTCCCGAACGCTACCGATGGCCACAAGATCGTCGGGCTGAGCCAGCGGAACTGATCGCGTCGCGCGCGACCCAAAACGGGCCCCCGATTCATCCCTGCGTCCCCAGCGACGCGACGAATTCAAGCATCGCCTCGACAGCTTCCTCGAGATTCTGCTCGAGCGTCCTTCCGGACTTCAGACGCGGCTTGAACGAGTGATCGCCGTCCTCCAGCCAGTGCATGCGAATCTGCCGGGACAATCGATAACCGCTAACGTCTTCCCGCTTGCCGAACGGGTCGCGCGTCCCCTGCAGGATCAGCGCCGGGGTTTTCAGCGATTCGAGATGCGCCGTTCGCGTCTTCTCCGGTTTGCCGGGCGGATGAAACGGGTAACCGAGACAGGCGAGGCCGAGCACGTTCTCTCTGTCGGCAACCATCGATGCGATTCTCCCGCCCATCGACTTGCCGCCGATGACGAGGCGCTCGTTCCCGAGCTCGGCGATCACTTCCCGCCAGGTCGCTTCGAGAATGCGAGCGCCGTCCGGAGGGCGACGCCTTCCGTCAGACCGCGTTCTTCGCATATAGGGAAACTCAAATCGAACGACCCGCAGTCCGCCCTTCGAGAGACTCGCAGCAATCGTTCGCATGAACGAGGAATCCATCGCCGCGCCGGCCCCGTGCGCGAGAGCCAGCGTGACCGGACTCGATTCGTCCCCGGGCTCGTCGATCAAGAACTCAATGGCAGGCGCTTCCGTTCCCACGGGGTCATATTAGCGGCAACAGGCGGGCAACAGTCCGCCATTTTGCGCGCGGCCGGGCGAGGACAACGTCGCACCCGGACACCAACGCCCCGCACTACCATGGCCGACCGGCAAGCTGTGATAGCCTCGTGCACTGCAGCCGGTTGCTTCCGTCATCGCTGGAATAATGCCAATGAACAGATCGATCCTCCGCGCGCGACCCTTCGGACTCACTGCCTCCACTACCCACGTGCCAGCGCCGATACCGGGCCTTGCGGCGCTTGTGCTGCTGACTGGTCTCATTGCTGGAGCCGTTGCCGCTGAACCGGTGTTTATCCGGACAGTCTACGGACTCGACGACGAGCGCGGCTATTGCATAGACGTACCGGGCTTCGGCACCGGCGCACGAATTGACGAACCGCTGCAGGTTCACACCTGCAAGTACGGTCAGGCGTCAGGCGATCAGCTGTTCGATCGCACGGCGAACGGGGAAAGTATCACGCTGCCCGAGTACGGTCGCTGCCTGGAGGCAGAGTCGCTGGAGCCGGGCGCGAGCCTGCTCGCGCGAGAGTGCGCCCTTACCGATGCACAATCGTGGGAGCTCGACTGGAACCAGCTGCGTCCGGCAGCACGGCCCGATCTGTGCGTCAGCCTCGCGGCGGGACCCGGCTCGCCGGCCGGAACACCGATACTGCTCTCACCGGTCTATCGCAGTCGGACGCTGGCACTGGAAGCCTGCAGCGACGATGCCCTCGAGCGGCAAAGCCTGCGCATCGGGCCACCGGACGAGCGTGGCTCCGGTGCAACCAACGATCTGCGCGTCGGCATGCCTGCCGATATCGCGGCCCGTTTTGCCGAGATCGGCAACGTATTCGGGCGCGATCAGGTCGTCGAGATGATTCCCCGCGTCGCGGCCGTGCCGAGGACTTACCAGCCCGAGGAGATCGTTGTCGCTGCCGATCTCGCCTACGGTGCCGATGAGCGACAGCGCCTCGATATCCGCACCGGAAACTTCCGCCGCTCCGATAACCCGGTGCCGGTCGTCGTCGTGTTCCACGGCGGCGGCCTGGTCGGTGGCAGCAAGGACGCTACCGCCGGGACGGCCGACTATTTCGCAAGCCTCGGTTTCGTTGGCGTCAACTCCAACTACCGCCTCGCACCCGACCACCCGTGGCCGGCAGGCCCGGTCGATGTCGGGGGCGCGGTCGATTGGCTGCACGACAACGTTGCCATGTATGGCGGTGATCCGGACCGCATCTTCGTCCTCGGAATCTCTTCGGGCGCGCTGCATTCGGCAGGTTACGTATTTCGCTCCGAGCTGATGCCTGAAGGCATGGCCCGAGCGGCAGGTGCAATCCTGATGTCGGGGCCCTACACGTTCGATTTCACCACGATCAACGACAGCCAGAAGGCCTACTACGGCGAGGACTCTTCCGAGTATGGCGAGAAGGTAGTGGTCGGCAACGTATCAAGCACCGATATCCCGGTATTGTTCACGACTGCGGAATGGGACCCGCCGCGTTACACGACTGCTTTCGCGGAGCTTTATCGCGAGATCGTGATAGAACACGGCGTTGTGCCCCGATACCACCAGAGCATCGGCCACAACCATGAATCGCAGCGCGGCATGCTCGGCACGGCCGAAATGAATGTGGCGCGGGAGATCATCGACTTCATCGAGCAGGTTTCGACGAAATAGCCCGCGGCGGGCTTCAGAAGCGCAGTCGCGCGCCTCCGTATGCGGACCTTCCCGCCGTATTGAAGCCGCTCAGCTCCTGATACGTCTCGTCGAGCGCATTCTCCAGTCGGCCGTAAATCTCGACATGCTTGTTCAGACGCCAATTCAGTGACACGTCGAGGACGTCGTAATCGTCGAGCGGGACGACACCGATGCCGAAAACCTCGTCAATCGCATCCCGTGAAACGCGATAGTTCGCAAACAGCCGAAAGTCCTGGTCCGTCGACGTGAAACTCACGCCGACGTTCGCAAGGGTGCCGGGCCGACGCAACCGGGGACTGCCGACCGCAGTCCGCGCATCGTTGTCGGTCCAGTTCGCGATCAACTCCAGCTTTTGGCCAAGCGGCACCCGAGCCGCAACCTCGAAGCCATCCGACTTGCTGTTTCCGGGCCGCTGCAGGTAGCCGGAAAATCCGACCAGGTCGAACTCGATCGCGTCCTCGATCTGCTGGTCGAAATACGTGATCTCGACGTGTAGCCCACCGACCGTGTCGTACTCGATGCCGAGATCGTAGCCGCGGCTCGTTTCCTCCACGAGACCGGGGCCCGCCGCCGGCGGAAACGCAAACGGGCCTGCGTTGTACGCGATCTCGAACAGGCTCGGCGGACGAAACCCGGTTCCGTAGCTCGCCCGGTACTTGAGCGTACTACCGGCGCCGAGCGCCTGCAGATACGCGCCGCTGAGACGCGTGCTCGTAGCCGAGCCAAAGTCCTCGTTATCGTCGTACCGAACGCCAGCGGAAACGAAAAAGCGGTCGCGGAAATCCCCCTGGTACTCGATGTAGTAACCATCCTGGCTGCGCTCGTCCGGCACACCGCTCGAAAAGATGTCCTCGTCCTGCAGGTCGGCGCCGTAGACAATCGTCGTCGAGGCGCCGGGCTCGAAGCTGCCGGTGTACTCGAGGCGCGACAGCGTTCCGCTTGCGGCGAACGTGCTGATACCTTCGGCCAGGTTGTCCCGGGCGATATCCACTTCGCTGTAGCCGAAGCGATTGGTGAAGCTGCCGGATCGGTAATCTGCCGACAACTTGTACGTTGTCTGCTCCGTCGTCGTGGCGCAGTCGTGGACCGTGCTGAAGGTCGTGGACGAGAAACAGCCGTCGAACATCGTCGACGCGTCGATGTCTCGCGCGACGAACTGCAGGCGCAGATTCTCGCCCGCGTTCCAGCCGAACCTCGCGTGAAGTGTCGTATTCTCCGCGCCGTCATCGTCCATCAGAACGGTGTCGGCTGCCTGCGCGTTGAAGCCATCGGTCTCGAGGTCCGTGACCGACAGGTAGTAGTCGCCGGTGTCGTTACCACCGGAAACGCTGCCGTCGAGCTTTCTGGTGCCGTACTGGCCGCCTTCGATGCCAACGCGCCCGCCGACCGGTCCCGCTCCGGTCCGTGTCAGGACGTTGACGACGCCGCCGGCATCGGCGCCATAGATGAACCCCTGCGGTCCGCGCAGTACCTCTACCCGGTCGAGGTCACTGGTCGTCAGCAGGCCGTCGAACGAAGGTGCGACCTGCGGTGCACTCGGATCGAGTGCCTTGACGCCATCGATCAGCAGCAGCGTCCGGTAGCTTTCCTCGCCGCGAATCCGAAGCGTCGTCGTCTTGCCGAGGCCACCGCTGTTCGATACTCCAATCGCGGGCTGGGTCCGCATCGCATCGGCGACCGAGTTGTAGCCCCGCAGCTCCAGCTCCTCGCCGGTGATTACCGACACGGCGGTCGCGAGCTGCCGGCGGGGCACCTCGATGATCGTCCCGGTCACAACCACTTCTTCGAGCCGCGCCGGTGCCTCCTGGGCGGGCAGCACGAGCGGCAGCATGCAGATCAGGCCGGCGGCACGTGCAGCGCATCCGCGCGAACCGCCAAAGAACATTTCGGAACACAATCTCGCGTGCCTTGCGGCGTCTTTCGCCTCCACCTCTCTCAAGCTCTTCCCCCTGAATGTTCGCAACGAGCGGCCGGAACGCCGGCCCGCTTCCTGGTCGAGAAAATTCCTGCCACGACCCCGCTCCACGCGACGCAGTCGATGGAGCGTGACGACGATAACAGGTAACAGAGCGCGGAGCGCGTCCGCTTGGCGGCCGGCGTCCGCTTGGCCGCTGGCGTCCGCGCAGCAGCTGGCGTCCGCGCAGCGGCCGGCGTCCGCGCGGCGGAAGGCGCCCACGTGGCTGCCCGCGTTCGTGTGGCGGCCCGCCTACACGTGGCTTCCGGCGCCCGCCTTCCGTCGGATCGCATCACAGCCCGGGCAGCACCGGTTTCGCCAGCATCAGCCAGACGATCGCGAGCACGGCAAGAAAAGCCGGGACGCCGCAGGCGAACCAGAGCCGGTACAGGGCATCGTAGCCGGCCGGCAGCGGCGCCGACGCGGCCGCTGCGGACCTCGCGATGTCCCGCATCCGCAGCTGCATCCAGACGACCGGCAGCCAGAGTGCCCCGGTCAGCAGATATAGGCCGATCGAGGCGCGCAGCCATCCGTGACTCCAGCCCCAGCCGGCAAGCTCGACGAGCAGCGCGCCGGTAACCGGCTGCAGGATGACGGCGCTGGCCGTGAAGACGAGATCGGCAATGACGACGACGCCTGCCGTGTGGGCGATCAGGGCCGGATCGCGCGTGCGATTCGCCATCAGCATGAAAAACGCGATACCGGCCCCGGTACCGAGCAGAACGGCGGCACCGATCACGTGCAGCCAGCGGAGTATCAGCAGCGTATTCATCAGCGCTCCACCAGACCGACTGCCGCAACGGCAGCAAGCGCCGCCGCCGGAATGGCCTTCAGCAGCGGGCCGAGCGGATCGATCCAGAGATCCGGACGAATGATCGAGCCCGCGAGCAGATAGCCGAGCGTAACCACGATCATGCCGCAGCAGGCATAGCGCGCCCACGGCCGATACAGGATTGCGAGCCCGAGACCGATATCGATCACGGCGCCGCCGACGACCGCCGTGCTTGCGGCTGAGCCGCCGAGACCCGACAAGACCGCGGCAGCCTGAACGTCCCGCAACGCCAGAACGCCCGTCACGATCCAGAACGAAGCCAGCACGGCGATGACGACCGGCATTGCGAGATAGAAGCGGGCGAACCAGCGATCCTGCAGTGTGGCGGGGCAGAGCGCGAGTGTTTCCGGCAGACTCGACAGGCGGCGCGTGCTGACGGCGCGAAACGGCGCCGGATCGCCGATGATTCCGTTCTTCAGAACCCGTAACGCCGTCGACCGCAGCGGCGACCGCCAGCCGAGCGCGCCGAGCGCGTCCGCGACCGAAGCCGCGACTGCCATCGCAAAGTCCGGCACATCGACATGCCATCGGGCCGGTTTCGCCCCGAGCCAGACGCGGAACGCCCGAATCAACGAGCCGAAGTCATGCGGTGTTTCTTCGACGAGGTCGAATTCCACTCTGGCGGGCAGCCGACCCTCGACGGCATCCAGAACGACGTCGGCGAGATCGCGAATCGATACCGACTGAATCGGCGTATCGGCCAGCGGCAGCGGCTGAACCAGAGGAAACACCGACAGCGCGCGCAGCAGCGCCGAACCGCCGAATGCATCCGGCCCGAGCACGAGCCCGGGACGTACGATCGTCCAGTCCAGGCTGCTCGCGCGAACCGCCGCATCGCCGTGCGCCTTCGTTCGCAGGAATTCGACTTCCGCCATCTCGTGCGCACCGACCGCCGAGATCTGCACGAATCGGGGCACGTCGCTCGCCACGCACGCTTCGACCAAAGCAGCAACCGACTCGTGGTGAACAGCAACCGGGTCGTCCAGGCTGCCGCGCTGGAGCACGCCGGCGGCATTGACCACCGCGTCAATGCCGCTCAAGCGCCTTCGCCATTCCGACTCGACGGCAGTGTCGCGCAGGTCCGCCTCGATTGAGGGCGTGCCGGGAACCAGGCGCGCCGCCGTTCGACGACTGCGCACCAGCACGACGATGTCGTGGCCGGCTGCCCGCAGCCGCGTCGCAATTTCCCGGCCGATGAAGCCGTAGCCACCTGTGATCAGGACGCGCAGACGAAGCTCCAATCGTTACGGTTCGTTCATGTCATCGACTTTGGCGACGAGCTGGGTCAACGACATCGGCAGGTACGCGTTGATCGCTGCGTAAGCCAATGCAACTGGAGCTGCCAAATGAGACTGTCAATCATCGCCTCGCTGATCGCCGCCGCGACCGTAGCCACCCCTGCCCGGGCCGCCAGCGACATCGTACCAGCATGGCAATCGCCGGATTTCGTGATGGAGGAAGTCGTCGTGACGGCGCGGGCGCCGGTCGCGCCGGCGTGGCAAGCCCAGGACTTCGTCATGGAAGAGGTTGTCGTCACGGCAAGCGCCGGCGGCTTCCCCTCTGCAGCGGAGACCCGACCGGTGCCGCTGTTGGCGATTCTTGCGTTCAGACATGCGCGCCTTCGCGCGCTCAGCGAAATGCTGCGCAGCGACCCGGGCTGAGCCGGCTACCAGACGGTCCGCGCCACTTCGACGACCCGCTCGAGCTTGCGCCACTGCTCGTCTTCGGAGATCCGATTGCCGTCGGCAGCGCTCGCGAAACCGCATTGCGGCGACAGGCAAAGCTGATCCGTATCGATGAAGCTGGATGCTTCGTCGATCCGGCGCTTCAGCTGATCGGCCTCTTCGAGTCGGCCGCTCTTGGAAGTGAGCAACCCGAGCACGACGCGCTTGCCCGGCGGCACGTGACGGAGTGGCGAGAAATCGCCCGAACGTTCGTCGTCGTACTCGAGGAAGAAGCCGTCCACATCGAGTGATTCGAAAACCACCTCGGCCACCGGATCGTAACCGCCCGTGGCGAACCAGCGACTGCGGGCGTTGCCGCGGCACAGGTGGACGCACAATGCCATGTCGGACGGTCTTTCCCGAACGGCCTCATTGATCAATTCGCAGTAACGTTGCGGCAGCGTTTCGACGTCTTCGCCGCGTGCGGCGGCCTGCGCCCGGATTTCCGGATCGCACAAATAAGCGAGGTTGGTGTCGTCGAGTTGCAGGTAGCGGCATCCGGCATCGCCGAGCGCTGCAATTTCGGCGCGCCAGACGCCCGCGACGTCGCCGAAGAACACATCGAGGTCCGGATAGACCTCACTGGAGATCGCCGCGCGACCGCCCCGAAAGTGCAGCATCGTCGGTGACGGCATCGTGTGCTTGGCTACACCGTCGGTGACCGACCGCAGGAATCGAAAACTCTCGACGTCAATGCCACCGCTCGGCCGCGCGACGCGTCCACCGACAAGAGCGACGAATGGACCGCGGGGCGCACTGGCCCGCTCTGCTTTAAGAAGCGGACCAAAGTCGACGCCGTCGAGGCTGTTGATGAAATCGCCGTGGAAGCTATCGCGGCGGAACTCGCCGTCGGTCGTCGCCTTGAGACCGATCGCTGTCTGGCGCGCGGCGACCGCGGCAACGCAGTCGTCTTCGTGCGCGGCCAGCGCTGCGGCGTCGGTCTGGCCGCTGCGAAACCGTTCCCGCAGTGTCAGCAGGCTCGCCGGCCGTAACAGACTGCCGACGTGATCGGCTCGAAACGGCGGCTTGTCTTGCTCGCCCACTGGACGTTACCGGTATTCGATCTTCATGAAGGCTTCCGGCAGCAGTTCCGGCCCCGGTCAGTCCGCCATCGCGGTCGCGCCGTCGAGCGCCGCATCCGCTTGCGGCGGTTGAATCTGCTTGATCCGGAACGCGTCACTCGTCGCAATGCCGAGCACGATAGCCGAAAAGCGAAAATCGGCTGCACTGGCATCCCTGACGATCTGCCTGACGGTCGGCATATCGAAGTACTCGAGGCCGCGACCGAGCGCGTACGTCATCAGCTTCTCGGTCAGCACCTTGGCGAACCGCTCGGGCTCGGCCCCGACCGCCTCGCGCAGATCGCTGATGCCCGCGACCGGAGAGCCGTCCGGCATCTGCCCCCGCGAATCGACTGCACCGCCGGGTTCCTGCGTACGCCATCGACCGACCGCGTCGTAGTTCTCGAGAGCGAGCCCCAGCGGGTCCATGACGTCATGGCATGACGCGCAGATAGGATTCGCCCGATGTGCGGCGAGACGCTCGCGCATCGAGCGTGCGGTGCGTCCAGGCTCGTTCTCCTCGAGATCCGGCACGTTCGGCGGCGGTGCGGGCGGCGGCGTGCCGAGCACGTTTTCCATGATCCACTTGCCGCGGAGCACCGGCGAGGTGCGGTTGGGATACGAGGTGACGGTCAGAATGCTGCCGTGTCCCAGCAGGCCGCGACGCTCTTCCGGCATTCCGGAAACCCGCCGGAAGTGGCTGCCGTACACGCCCGGGACGCCGTAGTGCCGGGCGAGCCGCTCGTTCAGGAACGTGAAGTCGGCGTCGAGCAGATCGACGACCGAGCGGTCTTCGCGGACGATGGCGTTGAACAGCAGCTCCGTCTCCTGACGCAGGGCCCGGCGCAGGTTCTCGTCGAAGTTTGGAAACGTCGCGACATCCGGACGCGCGCTCTGCAGATTACGAAGAAAGAGCCACTGGCCGGCAAAGTTCTCGACCAGCGCGCTCGCGCGCGCGTCGCCGAGCATACGCAGAACCTGTTGTTCGTAAACGGCCGGCTCACTCAACTGTTGCGTACGGGCGAGGTCCAGCAGCTCTTCGTCCGGCACGCTGCTCCAAAGAAAGAACGACAACCTGGACGCCAATGCGTAGTCATCGAGAGCGTAGGTATCGCCAGGCCCCAGCCCTTCCGGATCCTCCGTGCTTCTGAACAGGAACTGCGGACTCGTCAGCACGGCGCGCAGCGCCATCTGAATACCGGCATCGAACGACGTGCCTTCGCTTCCCTGACGGTACAGCTCGAGCAGCGTGCCGATTTCCTCTTCGGAAACGGGCCGCCGATACGCCCGGCTGGCGATCGAGCCGAGAATCTCCTCCGCACAAGGCAGCGCATCGGCTTCAGTCGCAGGCCGGCAGCTGAATATCGCCGAGCGCGACGGTGTGTCACCCGGTCCCGACGGATCGAGCGGGCCGATCAGCGTGACGTAGTCGACGACCGGCAGGCCGTTCATGTTCTGCAGATCCTGGTCGCGCGTATGCAGCTCGAGTGGCTCGTGACTGCGAGCGGAGTTGCGCGCGATGAAAGCGACGCCGACATCGCGCAGCCCGGCCTCTACGAAAACACGCGTGCGCAACCGCTCGTCGATGACGTCGGCTGCAGCCGAGAAGTTCTCGTCGGACATCGCGTTGTCTTCCTCGCCGCCGACGGGCGCAAGAAAGACGCGTTCGCCATCGATCGTGATCTCAAGCTGATGCGGCCACTCGAGTCCGGTCATATAGCCGACAATGTTCCTTTGCAGGAAAACGGCGAAGTCGTATTCGGCGTCGAGCGGAAAATAGTGTTCGATCAGTATCCCGCCGCGCGTGCCGAGCGGTAGTCCTTCGACATGCTTGTCCTGAGCGAGATCCGGCGGCGCACGATAGACGGCATTCACGACCGGCGTCTTCATGTCGCCGACTGCAAGCGCGGCGATCCGGTTGGCGGCGGATAGATACTGATCGAGCAGCGAAGGCGAGACGCGAAGGATGTCGGCGATATTGTCGAAGCCGTAGCCTTCATCGTCGGCCGGCAGATATTCCGTCGCATCGATGTCGACACCGAGCAGATCGCGCACGGCGTTGCCGTATTCGCTGCGATTGAGTCTGTGCATCGAGACGCGACCGAAGCCCGGGTTCTCGACCGCATTGGCATCGAGCGACGCCGTCAGATAGTCGACCATGTCGTCGACGTCTTCCGCGTCCGGTTTCGGGCCACCAGGAGGCGGCATCAGCTGCCCCTCGAGCTTCAGGAGCACTTTCTCGAGAACTTCTGCATTGCCCGCGACATCGGCCAGATCGATGCCCTCGAGAACCAGCCCGGCCTCTCTGTCGACGGAATTATGGCAATCCAGGCAGAACCGATCGATCGTCCCGGTGTGTGCGGCAATTCTCTCTTCGGGCGTCGGTGCGCAGCCGCCGGCGGCGAGCGCAAGGCCTGTAACGGCTAAGGTCGTGAAGTGTCTCATGATTCTATGGTAACGACAGTGCGTAGCGTTCTCCATACGACTTAGAATGCCTGAGGACCTCGAAGTTCGGAGTGCAACGTGAACGATCTGGATCTGACGGCCGACATCACTACGCTGCAAAGCCACATGCTGGAGCGCGAACGTCGGCCCGACGAGCGCGGCGATGCGCTGTCGTGGATCGTGTCCGCGCTGTCGAGCTCTACGAAGTTCATTTCATCGAAGATCCGCCGTGCCCGGCTGATCGACGTCCTCGGCGGTTCCGGAATCGAGAACGTGCAGGGAGAGACGCAGCAGAAACTCGACGCAATCGCGAACGAGACGCTGCTCAGGACGCTCGGCCGCCGAAAAGGCGTCGCTGTCGTCGCCTCGGAGGAGAACGAGCAGCCTGTCATCATCAGAGACGCGCAAACCGATCGTGCGCAGTACTGCGTCCTGTTCGACCCGCTCGACGGCTCCAGCAATCTCGACGTTTGCGGTGGCGTCGGCACGATCTTCAGCGTCCTGCGCCACACGGCCGGCAGCGCGGACGGGTCGGTCCTGCAGCCCGGCACGGCCCAGGTCGCGGCCGGCTACGTGCTCTACGGCTCTTCTACGCTTATGGTCATTACGCTCGGCAACGGCGTCGACATGTTCGTTCTCGATCCCGATGTCGGCTCCTACATCCGCGTCTCTCAGGGCATCACGATTCCGGCAGCGAAGAAGCACTACTCGATGAACGAAGGCAACCGCCTGGGCCTGCCGTCGGGCTACCAGGACTACCTGCACTGGGCGCAGGAGAACAAGTATTCGGCTCGTTATGTCGGGACTATGGTCGCCGATGTCCATCGGATTCTGATGAAGGGCGGCGTCTTTTTGTATCCGCCGACCGAGAGCGCGCCTGCGGGCAAACTCAGGCTGCTGTATGAGGCGAATCCGATGGCGATGCTGATCGAGCAGGCCGGCGGGAAGGCGATGGCATCGCCGGCCGAGCGGCTGGTCGAGATCGAGCCGACGGCGATCCATCAGCGTACGCCAGTGATTCTGGGGAGCTCCGAGGAGGTCGACCGCGTCCTTTCATTCGTCTGAGCGGACACCGGAGGCGCGCGCAGGCGCCTCCAGTGCCACTCTGCCGACCCGAAGGGCGGCATTTCCCCCCGTCAGAACACTCTAAGCTCGCTGGTCGGCGACCTCGCGGCGCCGTTACTTCGGCCGGCCGGTGAATCCCGGCGTCACCATCGGCAATCGGTACATCGTCATCCCGACGTTACGGACCCCTTCCGGCGTCGACCACGGCTGACCGTCCGGGCCGATTGCTCCCATCTGCGGAACGTAGAGCCAGCGCTTCCCCTCTCCCGAGAACGCCAGCGTGATCGGCCGCCGACGGGTCGGGATCATGCCCAGGTAGTCGCCGTCCTCGCTGATCACGTGTACGCCGGCGTTGCCGGTAACGTACAGCCTGCCGTCCGCGTCGATAGCCATGCCGTCGCCGCCGTCGTCGCCGTCAAGCGACGCGAAGACCCGCCGGTTGCCGGTCCCGCCATCGTCGCGAACATCGAAAGCCAGCACTTCGACGTTGTTCGTCACGTACAACGTGGCGCCATCGCGGCTCAGCATGATGCCGTTAGAACGAATGTTCTGATCCTCGACTGTGGTTACCGTGCCGTCACCGTCGACGTGAAAAGCGCCGCCGACCGTGAAGAAAGCGCCGCCACGTCCGTCGGCGATCAGGTCGTTCAGGCGTCCGAGCGGCCTCCCGTCGGCGAATCGGTTGGCGAGAATGCGCCTTCCGGGCGTCAGCTGCACCACCCGCGTGAGCTCGGTGCAGGTCGCAAGCTCGGGATTCAGAGGCTCGGTGCAGGTGCGCTCGACTGCGAAGAGGCGTCCCGACGCGTCGAGCGACACCGAGCCCGCACCGTAGACACCCGAGAGGAACACCCGCTCCTCGTGATCCGCGGTCAGTATCCGGACCGAGTCGGTCTGTTCCTGTGCGAACATCAGGCCACCGTCCGGCGTCCCGTTCAGACCGTCGGCCGTAGCGAAACCGGCCCAGACGAGCTCCCAATCGGCGCCGCGGGCTACCACCCCGCTGATCGGCTCCACCGTCACATCACGCTCACCCGGCAGCAACTGCGCACTGGCGTCACTCAGAGGCAGGCAGGCACCCGCCAGCAGGCACAGGCCTGCACCCAACAGCCGCGTCATGAGTTCTCCCCGCTCAGGCATGTTTTTCTCTCCCGCTGCCGGCAACGGAACCGGGCGGTCGCTCGTCGTTCATCGGCGACGATTCAATCGGTATTATGCATGGAATAGCCGAAAGGAAACGGGCCATCGAATGAATCGCACGCTTCACTACCTCTACGACCCGCTATGCGGCTGGTGCTACGGCGCGAGCCGGCTCGTGGCGGCCGCTGCGGCGCTCGACGACCTGATGCTCGAGTTGCACGGCGGCGGACTGTGGCCGCGACCGACATCACTGCCGGACGAGATGCGCAGCTACATCCGCGAGGCGGACGGTCGGGTCGGTGCGATGAACGGCGTGCCTTACGGCGACGCCTACCTGTCAGGCTTGCTGTTCGATCCCGATCTCGTGCTCGAATCCCGCCCGGTGATTCAGGCCGTTCTCGCGACCGAAGCCTGCGGCATCAGGCCCGGCCTTGCCATGGTCGAGGCCATCCACTCGGCCCACTATGTCGACGGCAGGCATGTCGTTCGCAGAGAAACCATCGACGCGCTCGCCGGAGAAATCGGACTCGATGCCGACGCGTTCGCCGCGGCATATGCTGCGGCACCGGTCGATACGCACATCGCCGAGACACGCCGGCTGATGGCAGCGATCGGCGCCTCCGGATTTCCGACCTTTCTCCTCGAGATCGCCGGCCAGCGCTACGCAGTGCCGCATCAGCAGTTCGCCGGAAACCCGGCGGGCTTTGCCGACTGGCTGGCAAAGGCGGGCCCCACGGCGGCCGCATCCTGACCGTGACATTGCCGACCCCGCTGAGTCCGCCACGTCTGCCAGATCCGCTGACTCCGCCAGGGTAGGTGGAGTCGATCAGTCTGGCCGGCCCACCCGCCTGTGGCCGCAGCTATGCGGCGCCGGACCTCCGCCGAGCCAAGGAACCGCTGACGTCATGACGTCACGCGTTCCCGCCGATCTCCCGCAGCACGGCGCCGAGGCTGTCGCGGGCATCGCCGAACAGCATGCGCGTGTTGTCTTTGAAAAACAGCGGGTTCTGCACGCCGGCATAGCCGGTGGCCATGCTCCGCTTCAGAACGATCGCGGCCTTGCTCTTCCATACCTCGAGCACCGGCATGCCGGCAATCGGGCTGTCCGGCACATCCTGAGCGGAAGGATTGACGATGTCGTTGGCACCGATGATCACCGACACGTCGACGTCGGGAAAATCGTCGTTGATCTCGTCCATCTCGAAGACAATGTCGTAGGGCACGTTGGCCTCGGCCAGCAGCACGTTCATGTGCCCCGGCATGCGGCCCGCAACCGGATGGATCCCGAATCGAACGTTGACGCCTTTGGCCTGCAGGGCTCTGGTCAGCTCGAAAACGACGTGCTGAGCCTGGGCGACGGCCATGCCGTACCCGGGGATGATCATGACCTCCTTCGCGTCGGCGAGCATCGTCGCCGCCTCGACGGCCTCCACCGGCTGCACGTCGCCCTGATCGGCGTCGCCGGCTCCGCCGGTCGCACTGCTGCCACCGCCGAAGCCGCCTGCGATCACCGAGATGAAGTTTCGATTCATGGCGCGGCACATGATGTAGCTCAGAATCGCGCCACTCGAACCGACCAGCGCACCGGTTACGATCAGCAGGTCGTTGCCGAGCATGAACCCCGTCGCTGATGCCGCCCATCCGGAATAGCTGTTCAGCATCGAAATCACGACCGGCATGTCCGCGCCGCCGATCGACGCCACCATATGAATGCCGAACACGAGTGCAATTGCCGTCATCACGATCAGCATCGTCATGCCATCGTCGGCCGTCGGCGACGTGACGAACTCGTAGCACAGCCAGATCACGGCGATCAGCGCGAGCAGGTTGAGCCAGTGGCGCGCCGGCAGTACGAGCGGTCGGCCGCTGATTCTCGCACTCAGCTTGCCGAATGCGACGACGGACCCGGAGAACGTCACGGCCCCGATCAATATGCCGAGATACGTCTCGATATCGTGAATGACCCGGTCGGCACCGGTGTACGCGGCCTCAGGGTCCATGAAGTTCGCGAAGCCGACCAGAACGGCCGCCAGCCCCACCAGGCTGTGCAGAATGGCCACGAGCTCAGGCATCTGCGTCATCTGCACACGGCGGGCCAGCAGCAGGCCGATCAGCGCACCGACGACGATCGCGCCCAGCAGCAGCGGAAAATTCGCCGTGACCTCGCCCAGCAACGTTGCGAGCAGCGCGATTGCCATGCCGAGAATGCCGTACACGTTGCCGCGCCGGGCAGTTTCCTGATTGCTGAGCCCGCCAAGCGCGAGGATGAAGAGTACGGTCGCGCCGATGTACGCAGCTGTCAGCAGGCCGGGACTCACGCGATTCCTACTTCCTGAACATGGCGAGCATTCGTCGGGTGACGCCGAAGCCGCCGAAAATGTTGATGCTCGTTATCAGCACGGTGAAGGCGGCAAGCCCGACGATGAGCGGCACCGACGAGCTGATCTGGATCAGAGCGCCGATGATGATGATGCTCGAGATCGCGTTAGTAACGCTCATCAGCGGCGTATGCAGCGATGGGGTGACGTTCCACACGACCATGTAGCCGACGAAGCACGCCAGCACGAAGACCGTGAAGTGCCCCATGAAATCGGCCGGCGCGAAGCGCCCGACGAGGCCGAGCAAGGCCGCGGCCACAACGAACGTGATCACCGGCGCTAGCCAGGCCGGACGGGGCCTGGGCGGAACTGGCGCTGCTGCCGGCGGCTCGGCGGCGGCGGGCTTCTGCGGGGCAGCCGACACCTTCGGCGCCGGTGGAGGCCAGGTTATCTCGCCGTCGAGCACGACGGTTGCGCCCCGAACCACCTCGTCCTCGAAGTTCACGACGATATTGCCGTCGCGTTCGGGGCTCATGTCCGAGAGCAAGTGCCGCAGGTTCGTCGCGTACAGCTGGCTCGACTGCGTCGCCAGTCGGCTGGGGAGATCCGTATAACCGATGATCGTCACACCGTGGCGGACGATCCGTTGATCCGGCTCGGTCAGGGCGCAGTTACCGCCCTGCTCCGCGGCAAGGTCGACAATGACGCTGCCGGGCTTCATCGACTCGACCATGTCGGCGGTGATCAGCTCGGGAGCCGGCTTCCCCGGTATCAGCGCGGTCGTGATGATGACGTCGACCTCGCGCGCCTGCTCCCGAAAAAGCGCCATCTCCGCGTCGATGAATTCCTTGCTCATCACCTTCGCGTAACCGCCGCTGCCGCCGCCCTCTTCGTCGAACTCCAGCATCAGGAATTCGGCGTTCATGCTTTCGATCTGCTCCTTGACCTCCGGCCGCGTGTCGAACGCCCGGACGATAGCGCCCATGCCTTTCGCAGCACCGATCGCCGAAAGACCCGCGACGCCGGCCCCGATGACCAGCACCTTTGCCGGAGGGATCTTGCCGGCCGCGGTAATTTGCCCACCGAAGAAACGCGCAAAGTTGTGCGCCGCTTCGACCACAGCGCGGTATCCGGCGATGTTCGCCATGCTGCTCAGAGCATCGAGTTTCTGAGCGCGGGATATCCGCGGCACGCTGTCCATCGCGAGCGCCGTGACGCCCCGCTCGGCGAGTCGATTCAGCAGTTCCGGATTCTGGCCCGGCCAGAGAAACGCAATCAGCGTCTGCCCGCCCCGCAGCTGCTCGACTTCGTCGTAGCCTGCCTCGGCGTGCCTCTCTGGCGGGCGGACTTTGAGAATGATGTCGCTCTCGGCAAAGACTGCTGCCGCCGTGGGGGCGATACCGGCCCCGGCGTCACGATAGGCCGCATCGCTGAATTCGGCCGCTGCCCCTGCTCCGGACTCGACGACGACCTCGAAACCGAGACCGAGCAGCTCACCGACAACTGCCGGTGTGGCAGCAACCCGCCGCTCGCCGGGGTGAATCTCGGCCGGAACACCTATCCGCATTAACTGCTCCCGAGCGCCACAAACCGGGCGTCGGACGACGACCCGCTGAGGTGCCGGCGAATTATAGACACGGGCTTCGAACGATTTCCAAGCCCCGGGGAATGCGGTCCAACCATCTCAGGCCGGCACCCCTCGCCGCATCCGACGATCAGCGTATTCGGCCGACCCGCCCGACGAACTCGAATCCGACGGCGTGGCGGCGGTCAGATGGCCAGAGCCGCTCGAGTGCGCGGTCGAGCGCGGCAATCGCATCGGTGCCACCGGCGCCGCAATAGCGTTTGACTGCCGACCAGGTGCTCATATAGCGGAGGTATTCGTCCCGGCGCCAGTCGATCGCGTCGGTGAACTGCGGCCACGCAAGCTCGTCGAACGGGAAGTCTATCGACCGATACCGTTCCTGTATGACCTTGTTGCCCTCCGCCCAGTAAGGCTCGATGGCGTCGAGCAGGACACGCTTGACGACCGAATCGATCTCCGGCGTCACACTGGAATACGAATAGCCCCAGATTGCAATGACGGCATCCTGTTTCGCGACGCGTTTCGCTTCCGCGTAGAAACTCGGCAGGTCGAACCAGTGGGCTCCCTGGGCGACAGTGATCAGCGAAAAGCGATCGTCCGGATAGGGCAGAGCTTCCGCGTCCGCGACGCGATAGACGACTCGCGCGTGCGCCTCGGCGGCGTCGATCTGCTCGGCGCTTGCGTCGCAGGCGCAAACCTCGTCGAAGTGGCCCGCGAGATCGACGGCCGCCTGACCGTTACCGGTAGCGCAATCGAGCGCGGACTCACGGTCGGGGGCGAGCGACGCCAGATGCAGATACAGCGACGCCGGATAGCTGGGGCGATACCGCCTGTAACCCGCGGCATCGCGGCCGAAGCTCAGTCGGTTCTCGCTCACGAGGACGCGGCCTCCGCGCGCAATGAGGGGACTGTTACGGCGATCGCATTGGCGGCCAGCGACGCGGCGGCCATCGTCAGTCCGAGTGGCAGGAGACTGCCGTCGTAGAGCGCGCCTGTCAGCGCGCCGAAGCTGCCGCCGGCAATGAACATCAACGTCGTGTACGCCGAAGCCGCGCTGCCAGCGAGCTTCGTGAAGTGCGACATGTAGATCGACGACCCGGCGGGGCCGATGATGCCGAGCATAGCGACGAGGATGATGAGCGGCGGCAGCAGCACAGCAAGCGTGTCGACGCCCGCCAGGACGAGCACGAGAAACACGAGCGCCGCAGACAGTTGCGTCCAAAGCGCGCGGCGCAGCAGCCGGGTCGCGTTGGCCGGCCGCAAGTGCCGCATGCTATAGAGATTCACGGCCATGAATCCGGCCACGGTCAGCGCGAAGTACAACGGAAAAGCCGAGGGCGAGATTCCGAAGTGCTCGAGGTAGACGGTCGCGGCGTTGGTCACGAAATTCATCAGTACGCTCGAGCCGAGCGCAATCAGCAGCGCCAGGCGTAGCGGCACGAGTCGACCATCGACGCGGCGCGACAGGACGTCAATGAAAGACGACCAGACGGCCCGCAGCGAAATCGCCCGCCAGCGTCCTTCTACAGTTTCCGGCACGAGAATCAGATAGAGTCCGAACAGCAGCGTGGCGTAAGAGGCTTTGAAGAAGAAGATGAACTCCCAGCCGAAGCCGAGCAGAACGGAGCCGAGGGTCGGCGCCACCAGCGGCGCAACCAGCATGATCGCGGTGATCGTCGCGAACCGGCGGCCGAGCTCCGAGATCGGATAGACATCGCGCACCGTCGCCATGCAAATGACGGTCGAAAAGCCGCCGCCAATCGCCTGCACGAAACGCAGCAGATACATCTGTTCGACGGCGGTCGCGGCAGTAATCGCCAAAGTCGTCGCGATATACAAACCGAGACCGATGCTGCCAATGCGTTTGCGGCCGATCTGATCGGAAAACGCGCCGCCGAAATACTGCCCGGCCGCGAAGCCGATCAGAAACACACTGAGCGTGTAATTCACGCTGACCGTGTCGACGCCGAACGTTGCAGCTATAGACGGAATCGCCGGTATATAGGAGTTCATACTGATCGGCCCGAGCGCGACCAGCGCGCCGAAATAGACGATCAGATACCCGGGCACGCCCGCCGGAAATGGCGACGACTCGGAACTCTCGGGCGTGCTCATGAAATTTCGGGCCGGTGTCGAGGCAGGTCGGCGCCCGGCGGGCACCGCAGCGCGTCATTCACGCACTGCCGAGCTGATAAATCAACAGCGCACCGAGATAGCCAAGCGCCGTCATGTAGGCCCACGCGAAAATCGGCCAGCGCCAGCTGTTCGTCTCTCGCCGGATCACCGCAAGCGTTGCCGCGCACTGCAGGCACCAGGCGTAGAAGAGCAACAGCCCGAGCACCATCGGCAGCGTGAAGACCAGTGAGCCGTCCGGCCAGGTGACGCTGCCGAGCCGATCGGCAAGACTGGCTTCATCTGCTTCCCCGCCGAGGGCGTAGATCGTGCCGAGCACGGCGACGACAACCTCGCGCGCCGGGAAACCGGCGATCACCGCCGCAGAGACGCGCCAGTCCCAACCGAGCGGCCGGAACACCGGCTCGACGAAATGGCCCGCCCGGCCGAGCCAGCTTTGCTCGAGCTGAGCGGCTGCGTATTCGTTCTCGATCTCCCCGACCCGCTCGTCGAGCGCCGCGCCGGTCAGTGCGCCCTCCGCAACCGCAACCGCCGCGTCGCGCTGTTCTGCGATTTCTGCCGAGCGAGGAAAGTAGGCGAGCGCCCAGACGATGACCGCGACCGTGAAAATGATCGTGCCGGCCCGCCACATGAAGATCCGGACCCGATCGAGCAGCCGGACTGCGATGTTGCGCAGGCTCGGCATCCGAAACTCGGGCAGCGCCAGAATGAAGGCCGGGTTCTTGCCGCGCAGTGCCGTCCGTTTCAGCAGCAATGCGGTTCCGACGCCGCCCAGGATACCGATGCCGTACAGCCCGAACAGCACGAGACCCTGAAGGTTGAGCGGCCCGACCGAGCTCTGCGGCACGAATGCCGCGATCAGCAGCGCATATACGGGCAGGCGGGCGGAACACGTCATGAAAGGCGCAGCGACGATCGTGGCGATACGGTCGCGGCGATTCGGGATGACACGTGTGGCCATGATCGATGGCACGGCACACGCGAAGCTCGACAGCAACGGAATCACCGACTGCCCGGACAGCCCAATCGAGCGCATCGCCCGGTCGACCAGAAATGCTGCCCGCGCGAGATAGCCCGAGTCTTCCATGAAGATGATGAACAGGAAAAGGATGAGAATCTGCGGCAGGAAGATGATGACGCTGCCGACGCCCGCGATCACACCGTCGACGACGAAACTCTCCACGACACCATCCGGGAGAATCGTCGCGACGAGCGCGCCGGCCGCCGCCATACCGGCATCGATCGCGTCCATAAACACGGTCGCCCACGAAAAGACGGCCTGAAAGACAATCGCCATGATCGCGACGAAAATGACCGTCGCCGGCCACGGCTGATTCACCCAATCGACGAGGCGGCTCGTCACCCGCGCCACGACGGGCGAGCGTGTCTCGACCGCGGCCACGATCTCGCGGCTGCGCCGATACCGGGCCCGCGCCTCGACCGCGAGCGGCGGCTCAGTGCCGAAAAGAGTTTCGCGCGCGGCCGCGAGCCGGCCTGCGGCGTCGGCGGACCAGGGCCGGGAACCGTCACCCTCCGGCCCGCCCTCGACCAGTACGCGCTCGACCTCGGCGACACTGATGCCCGGCGACTCGGCAGCCAGAATAGGCAGCAGTCCGTCGACCACCGCAGCCATCTCGGGCCACGAGCCCGCCGATTTCGGCGGCTCCTGCCCGGCCAGCGTCGCGAGCGCGTCGAGCATTGGCGGGAAACCGCGACCGCTCGTTGCGACGACCGGAAACACGGTCACGCCGCCAAGCGCCGCGCCGAGCGCGTCGGCGTCGACCTGCACGCCGCCCGCCTCGGCTGCATCGCTCATTGTCAGCACGACCGCCATTGGGCGCCCGAGAGCCAGCAGCTGCTGGACCAGGTAGAGCCCCTGATAAAGCCGCGTCGAATCGACGACGGCAAGAATCGCGTCCGGCGCCGGCGTGCCTGCCATGCGGCCGAACAGCACGTCGACGGCAATCCGCTCGTCGTCGGCCTCCGGTGACAATGAGAATATCCCGGGCAGATCGATCAGCTCGACGACCTGGCCGCCGGCCTCGCAACGCCCGACCCGCCGCTCCACCGTCACGCCCGGATAATTGGCCGTCTTCTGGCTCATCCCGGTCAGGCGATTGAACAGTGAGCTCTTGCCGGCATTCGGGTTGCCGACCAGCGCGATCGTCCCGCGCGCGGCCTGTCGGACGCCGATCGCGTCTACCGCAACAGCGACTTCGGCAACTTCAGCCACGGCGGATCCTCACGGAGCTCAACAACGCACCACGCCGAACTGCCGGGCCTGATCGCGACGCAGCGAGATTGCCGCGCCATATAACCGGAATTCGAGCGGATCGCCGCCGAGCGACGCGCGCAGGAAGGTCAGCTCGGCCTCCTCGACGAGTCCCAGCACCATCAGGCGCTGGACGGCCGGATCGGCCGTGACGATCGACTCGATTCGGACCTTGTCGCCCGGGTGCAGGTCGGCCAGTGTCAACGCGGGATGCCCTAAATGAAAATGATTCTCGTTATTGTATACGGAGTTTGGGGACAGTGACCTAAATTGGGGAGTTCGGGGAGTTAGGGGACAGTGACCCTAATTCCCCGTCAGTGCGACCAGGATCCTACCTGCCTGACTTGTCTCGCTGTTAACGAAGCCGCGCCCGAATTAGGGTCACTGTCCCCAAACTCCCCGAACTCAGTCGAAGGGGTGGCGGCGAATCGCGATCGCCTCGCGGCCCGGTCCGGTCGAGACGATGTCCACCGGCACGCCCAGCAGCGCCTCGAGCCGGGCCAGATACGCGCGCGCTTCGTCGGGCAACGCATCGTACGACGTGATCCCCGAGGTCGGCGTAGTCCAGCCCGGCACCGACTCGTAGACCGGCTCGCATTCCTCGTAACGGTCGATCAGCAGCGGCAGCGAATCGAGCGGCTGCCCGTCGAGTCGATACCCCACGCAGATCTTGATCTCATCGAGGCCGTCGAGAACATCTAGCTTGGTGACACAAAGCCCCGTCAGGCCATTCGTGTAGACGGCTCGCCGCCCGAGCACGGCGTCGAACCAGCCACAACGACGCGGCCTGCCGGTCGTCGCGCCGAATTCGTGGCCCACGGTCGCGAGGTGTCGGCCCATGTCGTCTAGGAGCTCGGTCGGGAATGGTCCCGCACCGACCCGGGTCGTGTAGGCCTTCACGATGCCGAGCACATAATCGATCGACGCCGGCCCGACGCCGGTGCCGGACTGCGCGCCGCCAACCGTCGTGTTCGACGAGGTGACGAACGGATACGTGCCGAGATCGATATCGAGCATCGCACCCTGCGCGCCCTCGAACAGCACGTTGCCGCCCCTGGCGCCGAGCTCCCGCAGCGATTCGGTGACGTCACTGACCAGCGGCAGGATTCGATCCCTGAGCGCGTCGATTCGTTCGAATTCCTCGTTCAGATCAACCGGCTCTGCCTGATAGAGGCGTGTGAGCATGAAATTGTGGAATTCGAGAACGGGCGCGAGCTGGGACCGCAGCCGCGAGCGATCGAACAGATCGGAAACCCGCAACGCCCGGCGCGCGACCTTGTCTTCATAGGCGGGCCCGATACCCCGGCCGGTCGTGCCGATCGCCTCGCGCCCGCGCGCGAGCTCACGGGCATGATCGAGCCGCACATGCGACGACAGGATCAGCGGGCAGGCCGGCGACACCTTGACGCGATCGTCTGTTTCGACCCCGCGACTGACCAGCGTGTTGAGCTCCTCGATCAAAGCGTCGAGGGCCAGGACCACGCCGTTACCGATCAGACAGGTGACACCATCGCGAAGAATGCCGGACGGAATCAGATGCAGCACGGTTTTCTCGCCGTTGATGACGAGCGTGTGACCGGCATTGTGCCCGCCCTGAAAGCGCACGACGGCATCAACCCGATCCGCGAGGACATCGACGACGGCGCCCTTCCCTTCGTCCCCCCACTGGGTGCCGATCGCGACGACGTTCTTGCCCACTTTCAGTTCCTGACGAAGTACAACAGCACCAGCCCCGCCGTGGCGACGGCAAGGCCGAACGACCTAAGCTGGTGATCATCGAGCGAGGCAATCTGGGCCAGCCCCCGCCGCCACGCCAGCGGCGACAGAAACGGCAGCAGCCCTTCCAGGATCAGGTAGAACGCAAGTCCGGTAAACAGATCGGCCCAGGCCACGACAGAGGCTCCGATGACGGTGAGTTAACGGCCAGGTTTGTGTCGACGCGACTCAGTTATTCGCGGTATCCGCGCTGGCGGTGACACCGGACCCGAACTGGCTCTGCAGATACTTGAAGAAGTCACTGTCCGGCTGGAGCACGAGCACGTCCTGCGGGCCGCCGATGGCCTGCCGGTAAGCCGACATGCTGCGGTAGAAGGCGTAAAAATCCGGGTCCCGATTGAAAGCCTGAGCGTAGATGTCCGCCGCCCGCGCATCGCCCTCGCCGCGAAGCCGCTCGGAGTCGCGATAAGCCTCGGCCAGAATGACCGTGCGCTGCCGCTCGGCGTCGGCCTCGATCCGCTGCGCTTCCTCGTTGCCCTCGGCACGCAGCTCGGCAGCCGTGCGCCGCCGCTCCTCTCGCATCCGCTGGTATACGGAGTCACTGACCTCCTCGGACAGATCGATCCGCTTGACGCGAACGTCGACGACCTCGATGCCGAGCTCGGGCGAGCGGCTCCTGGCCTCGATCAGCATCTGATCCATCAGCTCCGAGCGCTCGGCCGAGACGACTTCCTGCACCGTGCGCCGACTGATCGCCGCCTTGATGCCTTCCTTGACGATCGCCGCCAGACGCTCCTGCGCCAGGCCCTCGTTGCCCCGGACGGAGCGGTAGTACTGGCCCGGATCGGTGATGCGCCAAGTGACGAAGTAGTCGACGATCAGGTTCTTCTTCTCGCCGGTCAGAAACTTCTCTTCGTTGTCTTCGTAGGTCAGGATGCGGTCCGGAAACTTGACGACGTCCTGCGCAATCGGCCACTTGAAGTGCAGGCCCGGTTCGTAGTCCGCGCGAACGATCTCGCGGAACTGAAGCTTCAGCGCATGTTCCCGTTCATCGACGACGAACAACGTCATTCGCCCGACGATGATCGCGATGACCGCAACGATAATCAGCAAATTGAATTTCGCGCTCATGGTCGGATTCTCCTAGCGCCGCGGACGGTTGCCGGACTCGCTGGAATTGATTCTCGCATCGATATCGCGATTCTCAGAGAGCGGTACCGGAGGCAGGGCCCGCGGAGTCGTCGAATCGTTCCGGCGTTGCGAGAGCTGATCGAGCGGCAGGTAGAGCAGGTTGTTGCCGCCTTCGGTGTCGACGAGGACCTTACTCGAATTCGACAGGATCGCCTCGAGGGTCTCCAGATAGAGGCGCTCACGCGTCACCTCCGGCGCACGCTGATATTCGGTCAGGATCTGTGTGAATCGATCCGACTCGCCTTCTGCATCGGCAATGACCTGATCGCGGTAGGCAGCGGCGTTCTCTCGTCGGCGGGCTGCTTCGCCGCGAGCGCGCGGGAGAATGTCATTCCTGTAGCTCTCGGCGGCAAGGATGGCGCGCTCGCGGTCCTCGCGCGCCATGATCGCATCCTGAACGCTGGACTCGACCGCGGACGGAAAGTTCGCCTCCTGCAGATTGACTTCGTAAACGGTGATGCCGGTTTCGTAGGAATCCAGCGTCGTCTGCAACAGGTCCTGCGTCAGAGCCGCAATCTCGAGCCGACCATCGGTCAGAATGAAGTCGAGGTCGTTCTTGCCGATGATTTCCCGAATCGCGCTCGCCGTAACGTCGGCCAGCGTCTCTTCCGGATCCCGAAGGCTGAACAGATACGCATACTCGTCCGTTCGGCGATACTGGACGACCAGCTCGACGTCGATGATGTTCTCGTCGCGCGTCAGCATGCTGCCGTCGTAGCGCAGCCGCTCCGTCAGCCCGGTGTTGACCAGCTCGACGGTCTCAACAGGCCATGGCACATGCCAGTGAAGTCCCGGCGCCGTCGACGTCTGATACTGGCCGAACCGCATCACGACGCCTACCTCGGCCGCGTCGACCTGATAAAAGCCCGTAAAGGCCCAGATCCCCGCGGCAACGGCTGCACCGAAGCCGATCAGCCCCGCGCTCAGCTGATTGCCGCCCGGCCCGTCGCCGCCGCCTTTTCCGCGTCGTCCGAACGCGCCCGCCAGCTTGCGCTGGAAGTCGCGCACGATCGCATCCAGGTCGGCCGGACCCTTGTTGTCGTCACGTGGCCGCCACGGATTGCCCTTGTCGCCGTCATCCCATGCCATGATTATTCGAATCCCAATGTTCCTCAGTCGATTTCGGCTCCATTTCCCTGGAGCCGGCGAAGCTCCCGCCAACGCCGGGTGGATAGCTCGACGTCCATCGTGGAGCGGCCGTCAGCGTCGATCTCTTCTGACTTGACTGCCTTCCACTCGAAAAGTTGCGCTCGTAGCCGACTCTGATCGGGGCCGAGCGTCACGCGTCCGGGCACCGGCCGCCCAACGACCCGGGCACGAATCTCGTCGATCAGCTGCGCCACCCCGGCACCGGTCCTGGCCGAAACGCGGACCTGACCGGCCGTCTCGCGATCGAACCCGGCGTCCGGACCGCAGCGATCGATTTTATTGTACACCCTGAGTGCCGGGACATCAGATGCCCCGATGTCGTCCAGGACCCCCTGAACCTGGCGCATCCGGTCTTCGTGATGCGGGTCGCTCGCATCGATCACATGCAGCAGCAGCGCCGCTTCGCGCGCCTCGATCAGCGTCGATCGGAACGCCGCGACCAGCTCGTGGGGCAGATCGCGCACGAAACCGACGGTGTCCGCAAGCAGCACCTGCTCCCCCGGATTCAGCGTCAGACGGCGCACGGTCGGATCGAGGGTCGCGAAGAGCTGATCGCGGGCCTCGAGTCCGGCCCCGGACAGCGCATTGAACAGCGTGGTCTTGCCGGCATTCGTGTAGCCGACCAGCGCCACGGCCGGGATCCCGCGACGCGTCCGTTCCCGTCGACCGATGTCGCGCCTGACGGCAACGCGCTCCAGGCGGGCCCGCAGCCGCCTGATCCGCTGGGCCAGCAGGCGGCGATCGGTCTCGAGCTGAGTCTCGCCCGGACCGCGCAGTCCAATGCCGCCTTTCTGTCGCTCGAGGTGGCTCCAGCCGCGGACGAGTCGGGTCGACAGATGTTCGAGCTGCGCGAGCTCTACCTGCAGCTTGCCCTCATAGGTTGCCGCCCGCTGCGCGAAAATATCGAGAATCAGACCGTTACGATCGAGCACGCGGGCCCGCAGCTCCCGTTCGAGGTTGCGCTCCTGGCTCGGACCGAGTTCCCGCGCCACCAGAACGACATCGGCTCGCGTTTCCTGCACCTGTTGACCGATCTCGGCGACCTTGCCGACGCCGGCGAAGTAGCGCGGATTGGGCCGCGCGACCTGCGCCGTGATCTCACCGACGATCTCCGCGCCGGCCGAGCCGGCCAGCGCGCGAAACTCCTCGATCTCGTCGTCCTGAGCAGGGCGCCCCGTCGTCAGATGCAGCAGCAGGCAGCGCTCGCCTGCGTCAGGCCGGTCGAGCAATCGGGCCTACCCGGGGACTGGCCGGACGATCAACCTTCCTGATCGTCGTCCCCGCTGGAAATACGGACGTTGCGTGATGGCACCACGGTCGAGATCGCGTGCTTGTACACCATCTGATTGACGCTGTTCCGGAGAAGCACGACGAACTGATCGAACGAATCTATCTGACCCTGAAGCTTGATACCGTTCACGAGATAGATTGATACCGGAACCTTTTCCTTGCGCAAAGCGTTCAGAAACGGATCCTGCAAAGACTGGCCTTTGGCCATCGATGTCTCCTCTTCTTCTTATTCGGCGGAGATCAGGCCTTGAAGACGTGCGCGCGACAACCAAGGCTGAAACCTGATTCCGAGTTCCCACAGGGATAGTCTAATCCCTGGACGCAATGGTAGCACGTGTTATCCGTTGTGTAGCGAGGCTTCAAAGCGCTGCATCTATTTCTCGCTTCAGCGATTCCAGCAATTGCCCGCTGTCACCCCTGACCGGGTCGGTGCGGGCATCGCCGCGCAGCCACGTCATCTGTCGTTTCGCCAGCTGCCGGGTCGCGACAATGGCCCGGTCGCGCGTCGCCGCCCAGTCGGTTTCGCCGTCCAGAAAGGACCAGATCTGCCTGTAACCGACGGCACGCATGGACGGCGTGTCCCTGTTCAGTCCGGGTCGCACTCTCAGTCTCTCGACTTCCTCGACGAAACCGCCGTCGACCATCTGGTCGAAGCGGGCCGCGATTTTCTCGCCGAGCGCGCCCCTGTCCTCGGGCAACAGCGCGACGGCTCTGAGAGGAACGCCGCGATCCGCGGCGTCCCGCTGCAGCTGTGACAACGGCTGCCCTGTCAGTCGAAATACCTCGAGTGCCCGCTGGATTCTCTGTCGATCGGTCGGCTGTATCCTGGCGGCCGCCTCGGGGTCCGCAGCCGCGAGCTCGGCATGCAACGCCGGCCAACCGCTCTCCAGCGCTTCGAGGTCGATCTGCGCGCGCGCCGCGCTGTCCCGAACCGGGAGGTCGGCGAGACCGTCGCGCAGCGCACGCAGGTAGAGCAGCGTCCCGCCAACGACCAGCGCGAGACGTCCCCGCGCATTGATCGCGCCGATGGCCGCTGTCGCATCGCGCGCGAACGCGCCGGCCGAGTAAGTCGACTCCGGATCGCGCACGTCGACCAGATGATGCGGAAAACGCGCGCGAATCTCCGCGGATGGCTTGTCCGTGCCGACATCCATGTATCGGTAAACCATCGCGGAATCCATGCTGACAATCTCGGCACCCGACCACTCCGCCAACTCGAGCGCAAGCGATGTCTTGCCCGTTGCAGTCGGCCCGGTGATACAGATGGCACGCGTGCTCACGGCAGCGGCGTCAACGCCCCCGCAGAAACAGCCGGTCGAGCTCGCCGAGCGTTATTCTCGTCCAGGTGGGTCGTCCGTGATTGCACTGGTCGATGCGCGGTGTTCGTTCCATCTCGCGCAACATCGCGTTCATCTCCTCGACGTCGAGCCGGCGGTTCGCCCTGACGCTCGAATGGCAGGCCATCGTCGCCAGCAGCTCGTCAGCGGCGCTTTCGATGCGGGCCGCGTCGCCGCCGTCGGTCAGATCGCTCAACACATCCCGAACGAGACGCTCGACATCGGCATTGGCAAGCAGGCGCGGCACGCTCTCGACCCTGAGCAGCACTTCGCTCCGTCGCGTAATGCCGAAGCCGAGCCGCTGCAGCTCGTCGGCGTGAGCCTCGAGCGCATCCGCTTCGCTGCTCGCCACGCGCAACTCGATCGGCAGCAACAGCGCCTGCGGCTCGAGCTTGCTGGCATCGAGCTCCAACTTCATCTTCTCGTAGGTGATGCGCTCGTGCGCCGCATGCATGTCGACGACGATGAGGCCGTCGTCGTTCTCCGCCAGCACGTAGATCCCTCTCAGCTGCGCGAGGGCGAAACCGAAACGCGGGGCCGAGCCACCGCTCCCCGAGCCGGCCTTCGTACCGCTGCTCTCGCCGGCCGCGTCGCCGACTGCCGAGATCGGCGGACCCTCGCGCACGCTACGTCGCTCGGGACCGTCGTGGCCCGGAATGCCGTGCGCGCTCGCGGCCGACGAATCATCCGATGCCGATTCGGAGCCGTACAGCAGCACGAACGACGATTGCGGAACGTGAGGAGCAATGCCGTGAGATCGAACCTCGAGACCCCTGACCGAGGTCGGAGGCGATGCGGCAGCTGCCTCGGCGTCGGGCGAGGCAATGACCTCTTCGATAGTGCGAAAGACGAAGTCGTGAACGAGGCGCGAATCGCGAAACCTGACTTCGAGCTTGCCCGGATGTGCGTTGACATCGACGCGTCGAACGTCGATCTCGACGAAGAGCACGCACGCCGGATGCCGCGACTGAAACAGAACGTCGCGGTAGGCATGCCGGATCGCGTGCCGCAACAGCTTGTCGCGCACGAAGCGATTGTTCACGAATGTGTACTGCATGTCCGGCCGCGCCCGCGAGAAGGTCGGCGCGGCAACCCAGCCGGACACGGCCAGGCCCTCGACGCTGCGCTCGAACCAGACGGCATGCTGGAGAAATTCCGCCCCGCACAGCTCGGCGATTCGCGCTTCCCTGCCCGCGCGATCGGCAGCAGGAGCGAGATGCAGCACCGAGCGGCGATTGTGATTCAGACTGAACTCGACATCGAAAGCGGCCAGTGCGAGATTCCGGACGACGCCGTCCAGGTGCGAGAACTCGGTTTTCTCCGTGCGCAGAAACTTGCGACGCGCCGGCGTGTTGTAGAACAGGTCGCGCACTTCGACCGTCGTGCCGACCGGCCGCGCTGCCTGCTTCGGCGCCGACAGCTCTCCCCCTTCGCAGGCGATCGCCCAGGCCGTTTCGGCGCCGGGCTCCCGGGAAGTCAGCGTCAGTCGCGAGACCGAGCCGATGCTCGGCAGCGCCTCGCCACGGAAGCCGAGCGTCTCGAGCGCTTCGAGATCGGCCAGCGTCCCGATCTTGCTGGTCGCATGACGCGAGAGCGCGAGCGGGAGCTCGTCACGCGCGATGCCGCGCCCGTTATCGGCGACGCGAACGAGACGTGTGCCGCCGGACTCGACTTCGATCGCGATACGGGTCGCACCGGCATCCAGTGCGTTTTCGACGAGTTCCTTGGCCACTGCTGCGGGGCGTTCGACGACCTCGCCGGCCGCGATCTGATCGATCAGACTCGAAGGAAGGATCTTGATCTGCACCGCGGCATTGTAGCGAACCGCGCTGCAGCCAACGTGGTTGGCAGAACGTGGTTGGCAGAACGTCGTCGGCAGAACGTCGTCGGCAGAGTGTCGTTCGAAGAAGGCGTGGCAACCTGCGGCGGCGCCTCGGGCGGCGATCCCCGCCGCTGGTCCCGCAGCTGGGCGAGCGACCGGCGGCGCAACGGGTGGCGTCACCGACGGCGCAACGCCGCACCGACGCCTTACGGCGCTACCGAGACGGGTTCCAGTTAGCCGCCGGCCGGAATAGTCAGTGTCTGCCCGATCCGAATGACGTCGCCGCTCAGCCGATTCGTCTGCCGGAGCGTCCGCAGGCTGATGCGATACCGCTCGGCAATTTCCGACAGCGTCTCGCCCCTGGCAATGACGTGCTTTATCGGTGTCGGCCGCGCCGGTGGCGGTTCGAGCGCGAACAGCGTCTCGGGCGGCGCATGCGAGCGGAAGTACTCGACGACGCCACGGAAGACTGCGGACGCGAGATCGCGTTGATAGGCGGGGTCACGCAGTGACGCTTCCTCGCGCGGGTTCGAGATGTACGCAGTCTCGATGAAGATCGACGGGATATCCGGCGAGGTCAGCACGAGAAAGGAGCCCTGCTGGACACGCGTCTTGCGCATTCGGGTGACGCGCGACATCTCCTCGATGACGCGCTCACCGGCAACCATGCTGGCGCTGATCGCCGCACTTTGCGACAGGTCGAGCAACACCTGCGCGAGCGTGCCGTCGAGCGTCGAGATCGGCACGCCGCCGATCAGATCCGACGCGTTTTCACGCTCCGCGGCGCGCCGGGCGACCTCGTCGCTCGCGCGCCGCGTCGACAGCGCATAGACCGTTGCTCCCTGCGCCCGTGCGTCGCGGAAAGCATCCGCGTGAATCGACACGAAGAGGTCGGCCCTTGCCTCCCGAGCGCGCTCGACGCGGCGGCCCAACGAGACGAAGTAATCGCCCTCGCGAGTGAGGACCGCGCGCATACCGCGCTGGCGGTCGATGAGATCGGCGAGCTGGCGGGCGATATCGAGCACGACGTCTTTCTCGCGCACCCCGTGCGGACCGCTGGCGCCGGGGTCCTTGCCACCGTGCCCGGCGTCGATTGCGACGATCAGATCGCGGCCCGCGACGACGGCGGGCCTCGATACGGCGGCCGTGTTCGACCCGCGATCGCCGAGATCCACGACGAGCCGGTGCCCATAGCGGCCCTCGGGGGGCAACATGAACGACCGCGACTCGACGTTCCCGGTCAGATCGAGCACGACCCGCAGCGTATTCCCCGACTGTTTGCCGAGCCTGATGCCGGCCACGTTGCCGCGCGCATCCGGCAGCGGCAGCCCGCGCGGGCTGCGCGCGTCGCTGAGATCGATGACGACGCGATCGGGGTCGGCGAGCTGGAACAGACGGTGCTCGGTCGGCCCGGTCAGGTCGAGGACGACACGCGTAGCCTCAGGTCCCGCGGCAACTCGAACGCCGCGTAATTCCCCGGCATTCGAAGGCATCGCCACGATAATGAACGCAGTCGCGAAAAAGAATCTGATAAGCCGTTGAAACCGCAATGCTATCGGTCCCCGAACACCGACGGCGCTATGTTTGCAAGTCCGGAGAGGAATTTCAATATAGAAAAGAGCCAGCTACGTTAGCTAACTAGACGACTCCTGAATGAATGCTGCTAACAGCCTGTCGCCGACGGCCGACCGGGCCGCAAAGTCGACGACCCGCCCGGCCTTGGCCAGCTCGATCGTCAGCAGCAGATCGAGCGTCTCTATGAAGCGCCCGCCGCGGTCCGGCCACTCGGCGAACAACCAGACAGCCGGCCTCGACAGCCAGTCACGGAGGCCCAGGTACTCGAGCTCATCCGGACCAGCCAGCCGATACAGATCCAGATGCACGACCGTCAGATGATCGACCGGATAGGCTTCGAGCAGCGTATACGTCGGCGACGGCACACGACCGCGATATCCGAGCGCCCGCAGCAGTGCCCGTACCCAGGTCGTCTTGCCGGCACCGAGGTCGCCTGCGAGCCCGGCGGACAGCCGGTCGATGCCCGCCTGCTGCCACGTCCGCGCCGCTCGTTCGGCGACGGCGACCAGATCGGACTCTGCGGCGCACTCGAGCCTCACGATGGATTGACGTGGGCGCGAATGAACGGCAACAGGTCGCCTGCCAACATGCCGCGCTGACCGCCCAACGCGGCATCGTCGCCGGCGAGCGCATGAATCAGCGCTGCGAGCTTGGCTGCGCCGGCCGTCCCGCGGCGCTGGGCGCTCAGGCTGCCGGCGACCCCGGCCAGCACGTCGCCCATACCCGCGGTGGCCATCCCGGGGTTACCGCGGTCACAGACGAAGCATGAAATCTTCGTTCCATCAGATACTTCCGCGATCAAGCTACATGCACCCTTAAGTATGACGCTGGCGCCAAAGCGCTCGGCAATCCCCCGCACGGCAGCGAGCCGGTCAGCCTGCACGCGTCGGGTACTGACGCCGAGCAGACGGGAAGCTTCGCCCGGATGCGGCGTCAGCAACCAGTCACCGCGCCGGACCGGGCTCGCGGCGAGCCGATTGAGCCCGTCGGCATCGACGACGAGCGGCAGCTCGCAATGGACGATGCAGTCGAACAGCGAATCGCCCCACCGATCCATCCCGAGACCGGGTCCGAGCACCATTGCATCGGCAACCGCAAGCAACGGCTCCAGATCGGCGGGGCTTTGCACCGGCCGACACATGAGCTCAGGGCGACCCGCCATGACCTGCGAGACGCAGTCCGGATGCGTGGCAACCTGTGCGAGGCCGACACCCGCACGCAATGACGCCTCGGCCGCGAGTCGGATCGCGCCACTGAACCCGGGCGCACCGCCGACCAGCAACACTCGCCCATTCGATCCCTTGTGAGCGCTCGGCGGACGCGGGGGCAGCTCTGCCAGCAGCGCGCTGCGCGTAACGCGGGAAAACGCAACCGGCGCTCCGCGCATGACGTCCGGCGGAATTCCTAGCGACGCGAACGCGATGTCGCCGCGGCAATCCGGCGCGGCGCCCAGGAAGAGCCCGGCCTTCAGGCCGACAAAAGTCACTGTCAGCGTCGCCCGCACGGCGACGCCGTGGACGCCGCCGTCGTCGCCATCCAGACCGCTCGGGAGGTCCGCGGCGACAACCGGCGCCGATGCTGCGTTCATCGCGGCGATCGCGGCGGCGAACGGGCCTTCGACCGGCCGGGTGAGCCCCGTGCCGAGCAGCGCATCGACGATCACATCGACGGACTCGAAGCCGGCGTCGTCCGAGCCGAATGGCAGGATCGCGACACCGGCAGCGACTGCCGCCTGCCACGCCTGTGCCGCATCGCCCTGCAGCGTATCCGGGTCGGCGGCAGCCAGGACTCGTGCATCGAGACCAGCCTCGGCAGCCAGTCGTGCGACGACGTAGCCGTCGCCACCATTGTTGCCCCCACCACAGACGACAGCGAGTCGGGCGGCGGCGGGGAAGCGCTCGCGAAGCGCCTCCAGCAGCGCTGCCCCGGCGCGGCACATCAGCTCGTAGCCGGGTATGCCCAGCTCTTCGATCGCGATTCGGTCGAATTCGCGAACCTGCGCGGTAGTGAAGACATCGGCCGGAAGCGGATCGGGCATCGCAGCAGCTACTTCGCGATCGGGGCCGGCATCGCGCAATTATACTGCGCCGTTCCCGTCCACCCTCAGGCTGGTCGTGAATGCAGGACGATAGCGAACCGGGCGAAACATGGGCGAGGCGCATCAAAGACGCCGGCGCCCGGATCGGCTTCGGCAAGGTCGGCATCGCGTCGATCGACCTCGCTGAGGACGAATGCCGATTGCAACGCTGGCTCAGCCTCGGCCGCCACGGCGAGATGGGCTACATGGCGCGGCATGGCACGAAACGTTCCCGCCCCGCGGAGCTGATTGGCGGCACAATCAGCGTGATTTCGACCCGCATGCAATGTCTGACCGAATCGGTCGACGATGCGATGCGTTGCCTTAACGACCCGGCACGCGGCTATGTGGCACGTTATGCGCTCGGCCGTGACTATCACAAGGTCCTGCGTGGGCGGCTGAAGCGGCTCGTGGGCTTCATCAGGGATGAAATCGCCGACGGCGGATTTCGGGTCTTCGTCGACAGCGCGCCCGTTCTCGAGAAGGCTCTCGCTCGTGATGCGGGCCTGGGCTGGATAGGCAAGCATTCGAACCTGCTGGATCGCGATGCGAGCTCCTGGTTTCTGCTCGGTGAGATCTACACGGACCTGCCGTTGCCGGCCGACTCACCGGGAGCGGAACACTGCGGCTCCTGCACGGCCTGCATCGAGGCATGCCCGACGGGCGCGATCGTCGGACCCTATGAGGTCGATGCGCGTTTGTGTATTTCCTATCTGACGATCGAGCTCAAAGGCAGCATACCCGAGCACCTGCGCCCGTCCATCGGCAACCGGATCTTTGGCTGCGACGATTGCCAGCTGGTCTGCCCCTGGAACAAGTACGCCCGACTGACGAGCGAGGACGAATTCAAGTCCCGCCACTCCCTCGCAGACGCGAAGCTCACGGAGCTCTTCGCCTGGAGCGAAGCCACGTGGCAGGAGCGCACGGCCGGCAGCGCGTTACGCCGGCCGGGCTACATCGGCTGGTTGCGCAACATCGCGGTCGCGCTCGGCAACGCCCCGACCGGCGACGACGTCATCGCGAGCCTCGAATCCCGTCGGCACCACCCCTCCGGAATCGTGCGGGAGCACGTCGAATGGGCAATCGCGCGGCACGCCACGCGCGGCCTGCCAGGTGGCGGGCGCAATCCGCCGGGAGTGTGAACTGGTTCACACTACATGCCGCATCGGAACTGTCGATCCCGTCATCCTATTCCCCTGCTGAATAAGTACGATGACGGCTTGCGGACAAGCCACGACAGGCACCCATGGCCAGCACCGTCCCGTCAACGTCCCGAGGCATCAGTGACTCGGAATTCAGACGCTCGCTGCTCAACAGCATCGCGCTGTTCCGTGGCGTCGATCCGGACGAAGTCGCCGATGTTCTGCTCGCCTGCGGCCGCATCGACGTCGAAAAAGGCAAGGTGATCCTCTCGCCGAATGCCGACAACCAGTGTGTCTACGTGCTGCTGAGTGGCGAGCTGGCAGTGCATATCGGCTCGCTTCAGAGCGACCGAATCGCGACTCTGGCCCCCGGCAGCTGTACCGGCGAAATGTCGATCATCGACGATCGCGACCCGTCGGCGTTTGTCGTCGCTACCGAAGACTCGCACCTGATGGTCATCAGCTATCAGTTGATGTGGGACATGGTGGAGCGCTCCCATGCATTCGCGAAGAATCTGCTGGTTGTGCTGTCGGAACGCGTTCGGGCCGACAACGCATTCATTGCGAACAGCCTCGACGTCCTCCGTCGGGCCGAGCAGAACGCAACGACCGATGCGCTGACGGGGCTCGGCAACCGCCATTGGATGGACGCGCAGTTCCAGCGGGAAATCTCGCGACTGTCACAGTCCGGCGAACCGGCCTGCCTGCTGATGCTGGACATCGACGGCTTCAAGGATTTCAACGATCAGTACGGCCATATCGCTGGCGACAACATCATCAATGCGGTCGGACAGGTCTTCAGTGAGCGTTTGCGGACCCGCGACCTGATCGCCCGTTTCGGCGGTGACGAGTTCGCCGTGCTGCTGCCGGCCGTTTCGCGGTCCCAGGGCTTTGAGATGGCCGAGCGTCTGCGCGACGCCGCAACACAGGTCGAGTCGGATGTGCTCGCACGACCCGTGACCGTGTCGATCGGCATTACGACGCTGCAACCAGGCGATGATCTGACGAGCATGCTCGATCGCGCCGACCGCGCAATGTACGACGCCAAAGCCGCGGGTCGCGACCAGGTGGCCGAGCGCTAGAAATCCGGAAGTACGGCGACCGAAGCGCCGGCAAGCGGCAGCCTGCGCAAGCCGCGGAGTCCGAGCTGGCAGGCTGGCTGGCTAACCCTGAGCGACGCTCTCCACCACCGACGCCGCACCGTCGGCGGGCGACACCGTGATGTTGTCTATCAGGCGTGCTTTGCCGAGCCACGCGGCCGCCAGCACGATCAGATCCTCGGGTGCATGACGGCCGTTCGGCCGTGCCAGGTCCCCGGCTACCCGGACTTCGACATAGTCCGTTCGAAAACCGGCCGCATCCAGGGCCACACGCGCTTCGGACTCCACGTCCGAATAGTCGCGCCGGCCTTCGCGCAATGCCGCGGCGGCCGACTCCAGAGTGTCATGCAGCAGATGGGCCTCGGCGCGCTGCGGAGCCGTCAGATACCGGTTCCGGGAACTGATCGCGAGCCCGTCTTTGTGACGCCGCGTATCGCCGGCAATGACCTGAACCGGTAGCTGCAGGTCCTCGATCATGTGTCGCAGAACGACGAACTGCTGATAGTCCTTCCTGCCGAGCACCAGCATGTCCGGCGACACGACGTTGAGCAGCCGCAAGACGACGGATGCAACGCCGTTGAAGTGTCCCGGCCGACTCGCACCGCACAACTCGTTGCCGATATCCGGCACCTGCAGGGAGAACGCCGACTCGGTGCCGTGCGGATAGATCTCCCGCGTGTCGGGCAGGAACAGCAGGTCCACACAGCCGGAATCGGCGAGCAGCGTTCGATCCTCGTAGGGCGTGCGGGGATAGGCATCGTAGTCTTCGCCGACGCCGAACTGCGTCGGATTGACGAAGATCGTCGCGACGACGCGATCGGCGTGCTGCGCGGCCAGACGTGCGAGACTGAGGTGCCCGTCGTGGAGATTCCCCATCGTCGGCACCACGGCGATCCGCTGATGGGTCGCCCGCCAGCCGGACACTCGCTCGCGGACTTCCGCGGCCGTCCGAACCAGGCTCATCGATCTCAAAGTCTTCCTCCCGCGTGCGCCGCCGGGATGCAGGGCCGAAATTGTATCAGGAGAAGCAGTGCTCGCTGGAGGGGTAGCTGCGGTCCTTGACCGCGGTGACGTAACTCTCGAGACCGGCCAATATAGAGGTGTGCCCGTCGAGAAAATTCTTGACGAACCGAGGCGTTCGGCCCTGCGTGATGCCGAGCACGTCGTAGATGACGAGAATCTGCCCGTCGACGGACGGCCCCGCCCCGATGCCGATGACCGGAACAGACAGCGAGCCGGCAATTGCGCTGCCGACCTCGTTCGGCACACATTCGAGCAGGACCACGTCGGCACCGGCCGCCTCTAGGCTCCTCGCATCCTCGAGCATCTTGTCGGCAACGCCACGCTCGCGTCCCTGGACGCGAAACCCGCCGATCTTGTGGACCGATTGCGGCTTCAGGCCGAGATGCGCGCAGACCGGGATATCGTGCTGCGCGAGATACTCGACGATCGCGATCTGGCCCTTGCCACCCTCGAGCTTGACCATCATCGCGCCGCCTTCCTGCATCAGCCTGACCGCATTTTCGAGCGCCTGTTCCGGTGTCGTGTAACTCATGAACGGCATGTCAGCCATCAGGAAAGCCCGGAGCAGGCCCTTGGAAACACCGCGCAGGTGATAAATCACATCCTCGACGGTCACCGGCACAGTCGTGTCGTGCCCCTGAACGACCATGCCCAGCGAATCTCCGACGAGGACGACGTCGGCGCCGGCGATATCGGTGAGCTGAGCGAAGCTCGCGTCATAGGCCGTGATGCACGCAATCGGCTCGTTGCTCTCCTTCATCTCCCGGAGCGTTGCGACGTTGACCGGTGGAGACGCCATCCCGCGTTGCTGGAGCTGCTTGTACATGCCCGGCCTCCTTCAGACGATTCCGCTGACGGTCGGATTGAAGAAGTGCCGACCGCGCCTGACGTTGACGATAGCTTTCAGCAGCTCCCGATAATCGGAATCCCGGTGCACCGGGTCGATCGTTGCGGCATTGACGATCAGCAACGGTGACTGATCGAAGCTGTGGAAGAACCTCGCGTACGCTTCGCCGAGGCGTTCGAGATACTCCTCGTCGATCGGCTGCTCGTAATCATGGCCGCGCTGCCGGACCCGCCGAATCAGCACCGGCGCCGGCGCCTGCAGGTAGATGACGAGATCGGGTCGCGGCGGGTCGAGTTCCAGCGTAGCGGCAACGCTGTCGTAGAGCTCGAGCTCGTGCGCATCGAGATTCAGCTCCGCAAACAAGCGGTCTTTCTCGAGCAGAAAGTCCGCAACTCGTACGGGCGCGAACATGCCGCCGGCCTTCAGCTCATCGATCTGGCGGGCGCGCTGCAGAAGAAAATACAGTTGCGTCGGCAACGCGCCCTGGCGCGGATTTCGATAGAAGCGCTCGAGAAACGGATTGGTCTCCGGTGCTTCGAGCACGAGTTCGCTGGTCAGCGTCTCGGCCAGGCGCCGCGCGAGGCTCGTCTTGCCGACGCCAATGGGGCCTTCGACGACGATGTAGTTGAGGTCGGGGCGCTCGACGAGCAGGCCGGCCGTTTCCGGTCTTTCCTCGGCTCGTTCGGGCTCGACGAACGTCGTGCTCATTTCGACCCCGAGTCGGCAGTGCCGGCGCGTGACCGGCGCCGTCCGCCCCGCCGGCTGCGCCGGCGCCGCGGGCGCTCACGTGGCGCGCCCGGCTCGGACGACTGCGGCGCCTGGCGGTCGGCCCACCATTGAGCGAGCGACGCATCGACTTCGCCGACGCTGGCACGGAGCTCAAGAAAGTCGTAAGCCGCCCTGAAGCGCTTGTGTTCGAGCAGCTTGCGCGCACGCGCGCCCCGCTGCTGATGAAACCGACGCTGCATCACGAGCATCTCTTTCATTGGCGTCCCGAACCGCTTCGGCAATGAGGTTCGACCGACCTGCTCCATCGTCACCTTCGTCACGGCTTCCTGCATCGCGGCGTACTCGGTCTGGCCCTCCTTCTCCATCAGCTCCGTCGCGAGCCGGCGCACGGCCGGCCACAGGAATACGGCATAGAGAAACATCGGCGTGATCGGCTGGTCTTCGGCCACGCGCTGATCCGTGTTCGCAAGGCCCTGACGGATGAACCGGCCGACCTCATCCGCCTGGGGACCGTCCAGCAACCCGGCGGCCGCCGGGAACAGATAGCGCAGCAGGTCGTAACGGATCAGCAGATCGAGGCTGCGCTCGGCATGCCCGGTATGAAACAGCTTCAGTACCTCGTCGAACAGACGGGCGGCCGGGACGTCGCTCAGCAGGTGACCGAGCTCGCCGATCGGCCCGACCGTGTCGGCTGCAATCGAGAAGTCGAGCTTGGCAGCGAAGCGGATGGCGCGGAGCATTCGCACGGGGTCCTCACGGTAGCGCGTTTCGGGATCGCCGATCAGCCGCAGCGTCCGGCTTTCCAGATCCGCCATTCCGCCCGTGTAGTCACGAATCGTGAAGTCTTCGATGTTGTAGTAAAGCGCATTGACCGTGAAGTCGCGGCGCCAGATGTCTTCGTCGATCGTGCCGTAGACGTTGTCACGCAACAGCCTGCCGCTGCCGTCCTGAAACCGGTCGTCCTCGTCTTCGTCGGCACCGCTGTCGGCGCGAAACGTCGCGACTTCGATGATGTCGCGCCCGAACCGGATGTGCGCCAGCCGAAAGCGGCGACCTATCAGTCGGGAATTCCGAAATACGCTCCGGATCTCGTCAGGGTGAGCATCGGTCGCCACGTCGAAATCCTTCGGCCGCAGCCCGAGCAGGAGATCGCGCACACCGCCACCAACGAGAAACGCCATGTATCCCGATTTTTTCAGGCGGTAGAGAACTTTGAGAGCGCTGTCGGAGATGTTCGACCGGCTGATCCCGTGATCGGATCTGGGAATGATCGTCGGACCAGGTCGCGCCGGCGATTCGGATTGGTTCAAGAAGCTACCGTCGCGATGTGTTTACAGAGCGGGAAAGGCCGCTATCATAGCAGCCCCCGGGCGCCATACGCACGGCAACGCTCCCTTCGTCTAGCGGTTAGGACGCGGCCCTCTCAAGGCTGAAACACGAGTTCGAGTCTCGTAGGGAGCGCCAATCGAATCAGTTACTTAGCCAATCCTCCAGACACCGGGATTCCGACTTGCGGAAAGTCTGCGGAACGTGCTGTCGCCATGGGTCCGCTGCCGGAACGCAAACTCGAGATCGACTGCGATATGCAAGAGGCTTTCGAGTCGAGGAAAGACGGGCTTCGGTGCTCGGCGGCCCTCCGTTGGGCCACCGAGCACCGACTTCGCGGACGCGCTCAGGGGGCCCGGAAGAGCGTCACCCACCAGTAAGGAGGACTGCCGACCGGGGTCCCGATCTGCTCTGGCATGAGCTGCGGCACGAGTTGACCGTGCGGCGCCACGGCGACGTGAACCTCGGCGCCCATCGGATTCTGCAACGAGTTCGGTCCGCCGAATTGCGTTTCGCCCACTTGAATGTGGCCGACGAGATTCAGCGAACCGTTCCCGGAGACCGCGTGTCCGGCAAAGTTGTAGACGCCGCCGCCAGCTTCGGTGAAGTCGTTGGGACCCGGATGGCCGGGCGGAGGCGGCAGGCAGGCGTGCGGCACGGCGCAATTCTCGGGATGATTGAAGAAGAAGAACCAGCCCGTAAACACCTCTGGAGTACCCGGCACCGGTGCGACCGTCTGGAACGGATTGGGCGGCGGATAGCAGTAGGTTGCCGGCTCCGGCGTCGGCATGCTGAGCGAGGCAGTAATGCCGTTGCCGGTACGAATGAGCGTTGCACCGTCGATGGCAACGATCGCTCGCTCCATGGCGTCGCAGTCGACGATTCCCGGCCCAAGCGACTGGCCGCTCACGTTCTCCGTTTGCTTGATCGCTCCCTGGGCAAAGACGGCAGAAGTCGCGGCAAGCAGCGCCGCCCCGGCAAAGATGCGAATAGGAACAGATGTCTTCATCGGCTTTTCTCCTCGTTGTTCGGTCGCATCGACTCCGGGGAACCGTTCCCTCAAAGCACTACGAGCGACCTTAGAAACTCAATCACGGCAGCCTGCGACGCGTCGGTAAGGGCGAAGTACGCATCGCGCGCAACGCGGCCTTCGCCACCGTGGTAATGGATGGCATCGGTTAACGTCGTCAGATCTCCCCGATGGCCATACGGATCCGAATTGCCCGCATCCCAGAGCTTGCGTGTCAGGAACTGTCGGGTCGGCCGGGGCTCGGGCGGCACGGTGAAGCTGGCCGGAGCGGCAAACCCGACGAGACTCCCCTGCGGAACCTGCTCATTGCAGTAGAAGAGGAAATCGGAATCGCACAGGTCGTGGCGCTTCAGATCCGTATAGGCTCGGACGATCGCACCGCTGCCGTGGCGCTCCAACCGGGGTCCGGGCCCTCTGACCGTCATATCCCAGCTGAACGCTTCAGGAGCTACTGTCGGGTTGAGATTGCCGTCAGGGTTGTACGGGTTGGGCTCCGAAAAGAAGCGGCTTTCGAGCGTCGATGCCGGCCGATGGCAGTTTGCGCAGCCGACCGACTCGAATATCGCAGCCCCACGCCTTGCCGCATCACGCCGGACGGGATCGCGAGGCAGACTCATGACCGGAATCGGCAGGGACGCCTGAAAGATCGTGACGGCGGTGATGTCACCCGTGGTCAACTCGTTGGCCACACCATCCTGATCGGCATCGACGTGTTCGCCGAAGCGCTCCGTCGACTGCATCCCGTGATGGTGGTTCATCGCGTTGTTGGAAAATTCGCGCAACGAGACGACGGCCCCTTTCTGGTGAAAGGGTTTGACGATGAGGTCCCAGTCGACGCCTTCGATGGCGGACGGATCGACGCGCCCATCGGGCAGCACCGTGATGCTGCCAAAGGAAACGCCCTTCGCCGACAGCGGCTCGCTTACCGGCCGGCCGAGCTGTCGCGCCTTCTCTCCCGCCGCTGAACGGATCGCAATCAGCTCTGCCGTCATCTCGCGAGCCAGCATCTCGATCGGCCCGGCGCCGAACATTCCAAGTGTGTTGCGCTCGTTGCTGAAGGCAGCATTGACGGTCTCGGTGACCGGATCGAGCGTCTGCGCCAGCACGAATACGTTTGCCACGAAGTCCCCGGCGCCACCCGATGACGGCTGGTTGTGGCAACCGGCGCAGGAGTTGGAATCGGGCCCCGACGTTCGGATGAATGCAGGCTGGCCCGGGGTTCTCGGGGCACCCGAACCCGTGGACCCGGGGCGCCCCTGCCCGTCCAGCCGGTTGAATCGTGCGGCGAAGATCAGCTGCCCGTGTTCACGCAGCAACCTGAAGTCCACGACTCCCGCATCGATATCGGCTTGCTCCAGATGTACTTCGAGCGCCGGCCGTTCCCCGTAACCAGCCGCGACTCGCGGGCCGAGTGACTGTGAATTCGCCGGTGTACCGATGCCGAATCTCGACGTCGCGAGGGCGACGAACAGGAAGCCGACGTTTCGACTGGCCATACGAATCCCCCTCGGTTGTGCGTGCTCGAGATGCTAGTAACATCGGCCAACAAGGCCTTTTTTCGCTTTGGTCTAACCTTTTTTTTTCTGATCGGGCGGCGGCGATACGATGTCGACTCGAACCGAGAGCCGGTACTACGAGTTCGGAACCTTCCGAATGGACACGCTGCGCCGCCGTTTATACGGATCCGATGGCGAAGCGATCGCGCTGAAACCGAAGGTGTTCGACACGCTGCTCTACCTCGTCGAGCATGCCGGCGAGCTGCTCGACAAGAGCACACTAATGAAGGGCGTCTGGGGCGACGTCGTAGTCGAGGAAAACAGCCTCAATCAACACATCTCCACACTTCGACGGGCTCTTGGCGAAGCGCCCGGCGACAATCGGTTCATCGTCACGGTGCAGCGGCGCGGTTACCGGTTCGTTGCAGCCGTGCGGGAGGTCCCGGAAAAACCGGGCGTTGCGGCCGGGCAGGAGCCCGCAACGATACCGGTCGGACACACCGACCGGGCAGGCATCGTGCGGCTCGCAACGATACGTTTGCATCGGCCCGTGGCACTGGCGGTCGCCCTGATCGCACTGGCATCAGGCATCGGTGCCGCGTTTTATTTCTATCCCGACAGCTTCGACTCGGCGCCCGGCGCGGACCGGGGTCCCACCACGGCCGAGATCGCACCGAACAGCGTCGCCGTTCTTCCGTTCGATAACGCCAGCGATCAGGACGATCTGTACCTGAGCATCACCGAAGGCCTGGGAGACCATCTGCGGGAATATCTCAGCAGGCTCCCGGGATCACCGTTGCAGGTCACGTGGCGGTCTTCCTCGAGGATGTTTGGCGCCGACGAGGAGCTCGCGTCTGTCGCCGCGAGCCTCCGCGCGAATTACGTCATCCATGGCAGGTTGAGCAGACTGGACGATGACTTGTTGCGCACGCACGTTGGAATTTTCGAGGCCGACGGCGGCACCGTCTGGGAGGACGAATACGAATTCGTCGTGGACGGCCTTCTGTCCATCCAGGAGGAAATCGCGCGGGACGTCGCAGCACATCTCGTGCAAAGAGACGTGCAGACCGCGGTCACCAGAACACCGGAAGCCAACGAAGAGCTGGCCCATCGATTGGTCACGATCGGGCGTCTCAATGAGCTTCGCGTGCGCGATGCTCTGGTCGTGGATGATGCGAGACTCGCGCAGGCTATCGATGCCTACCGTCGGGCCACGGTGGCCGATCCCGATTCGGCGGAAGCTCACAGCCGTCTCGCCGCGGCCTTGCTGTATCGCGGGGAGGTCGAAGCAGCCGAGACGCCGCTGAACCGCGCGCTGGATCTCGAACCGGACCACTCCGAAACCTGGTATACGCTCGCGCTTTACCGGATGCGACTGGGGCTTGGCGGCCTTGGAGCAGCGTTTGAGAACGCCATAGCTTCCGATCCCGGCAATGCAGATGCTCTGGGCGCCTACGGCCTCTGGCTCTGGGGGCACGGCAACGCGGCGGGTGCACAACAGTACCTCGAAAGCGCGTTGAAACTCGACCGGCTGACGCCGACCCGCTGGAGCGACTACGTGGAATATCTCGGCGGCAACAATCAACGGGAAGCTCTGCTGGGGCTCGTCGACGAAATCCGTGGCCTGCCGTTTGCAGATCCACAGCGCTATCGGCTGCTGGCGCGGCTCTACGAACTGACCGGCGATCTCGACGAAGGCATCGCGTGGGCCTTACGGGCGTACCGGGAGCAGCCCGACGACACCGATACCCTCGGTCAGATTGCAGAGCTCTATACACAGATTGGCGACATCGAAAGTGCATCACGTTATGAGCCGGAGCCAGGCATCGGTCAATTGTTTCTGCAGGGAAAATACGATGAGCTGATCGCAGTTGCAGAGGAAAGAGTCCTCGATGGAATGCCCCCGGAACCCAACGTCTGGTACTTTCTGGCGTTCGCTCACGGTGTGACCGGAGCGCCGGATCTGGCGAAATACGTACTCGAGCAAGTCCGTTTACCCCAGATCGTCATGACGGAAAGTTACACGCCCGCGGAAACACAGGCATTGACGACCTACATCAGCGCACTGCAGGCAACGGGTGATGTGGAGGAAGCAAGACGCTATGCCATACGGGGGGCCGAGATTCTGCAGAGCAACGTCGACTCCGGCATGGGCGACGCGTGGTGGCCGAACACGTACCTTGCGTGCGTACGCGCGGATCTGGATGAAACGGGTGAGGCGCTCGACGCGCTGGATCGCGTTCGGACCCGAAGTGCGGGGCTGCCATGGGCGTCGTTTCTCAAGGATGCGCCCTGCTTCAGGAACCTGAGGGATCAGCCCGGCTACCAGGCGCTCATTACGGATCTGGAAGACCGGCGCGCCCGCCTGCGCGACAAACTACCGGAGACGCTGGACCGTCACGGGCTTTCCTCGCTCAGAACGAGCGCGATACGGTAACGCTGAACGCGTACCGCAACTTGAAGACGTCCTGAGCATGAATCATTCGCAGCGCCTCGATGGCCAGCCGGTCGCGGCCGTTCAGCACCCACTCCGCACCCGCTCCGACGACCATGTAGTTGTGCCGAACGAGCCGGTCGTGCTGATACCACCTCTCCGTGCCATCCGGAAAGAACTGCTCGCCCGGCACGCCGCCGCCGTGTTTGCGTGAAAGAAAGAACTTCACCCCGAGACGCGGACTCAGAAGATACGCCGCCTGAGCATCCAGTCTCGTATGGTCGACGTTGATGCCGAGCGTCTCCTCGACGAAAACGTAGCCCGCGGACAGATTGAAGTCCCATTTCAGGATCGGCGGCGAGTAGGAGAGCGACGTCCCGACCTCGAACTTCCGCAGATTCTGACCGACCGCCGCGCCGCCGAAGAACGGATAGTCGTTGCTCGGCACGCTGAGCAGAACGAATGGCGCAACTCTGACTGGCTCCGTATCCAGCGCGTAACGTGCACCAAACCTGACGTCCTGAAAATATGTGTGATAGTGGCCGTCGTCGATGAATCTCGACTCCGGTTGCGGCGGCACGATCGCGGCCGGGTCGTGACTGGGCGAATCGAAGCGCTTGGCGATTACCGGCAGCCCGCCCATTAACGACCAGCGCTCGTTGAGCGCGTAGTCGAAGCTGAAGTCCAGGGCCTGCGCGTAGCTCGGCCCTGTTCGTATCGTCACCGTGTCCGTAGCGAGATCGTTCGTCTCCGAGTACTGGTAGGTCAGAGAGACCCTGAGGCGGCTCTGATCGTTCGGCCCTGCGTCGTCGACTTGTTGCGCCAGCGCCTGCCCGAAAGAGGCAAGCCAACCCAGAATGACTACGGTATGACTGATGGCATCGCCGCGCCCGGGAAGCAGACGCATGGCGAGTCGGACAGGAATTAGGAGGCTCGCTGTTCTTTCAAAACGCGATGAATCGTCCTCAGGAACCGACCGAAACTATCATCGGCTGACAAGTAGCGCGGATAGACCCGCTTCGCGGCAGCCGCCTCTTCCGCTGCGACCGTCACTGGCAGAAAAGTCGCCCGCGAAGGAGAACCGGACGCCTGAGATTCGACCGCGTCTCTCTCGCTGTAGAGCGCCAGAACAACATCGTATTCAGCGGCGCGAAGTTCCTGCGCTATCGAATCGGCGGTTTCAATGACCCGTACATCGTGGCCCGCGGCAGCGAGCCGCCCCGCCAGGTCTTTGCCGTCCTGGTCGGCTGCAACGAGCAGAACGTTGCCCGGCAGCGGGGCAGTCTGGGCACGGTGAGTCAACTCCTTGCCGATACGGAACAGACTTTCCCCGCAAGCCAGCACTTCGGAAGAAAACAATGACGACGCGAGGATAGTTCCTGTCAATAAGCCAGTGAGAGCAGTCCTGATGCGCATTTCCGTTCCCCAACGCGATGCTTGTCTGTTCGGGACTGCCTCAACTATAGCACCGCGAAATTGCCCGGCGAAGTCTGCCGGTCACGGGCTCGGTCGCTCGCCGCATCCGTGTGGCGTCGCGCAGCGGACCCAGTTCCCAGGATCGTTCCGGAGCCGAAATCCCGCCGGATCGCCGGATCGCCCGATCCGCGGATCGCCGACTTGCCCGACTATCGAACTGGGGTCGCGTAAAGCCGTATTCCAGCAGTCGCGTCAGGCCGCCGCCCGCCACGCGGCCCGGGGGCACTCAGGCCGGCGCGCGACCACCCGACCCCGGTGCACTCAGGGCTGTGCCCAGCGGTGCCGATTCGACGAACTCGCTGACGTAGGTCTGGAGGTCCTGAACTTCGAGCGGCCGGCTCAGCACGTAGCCCTGCACCTGATCGCAGCCGATCGATTCCAGGAACGCGAGCTGTGCCTCGGTCTCGGCGCCCTCTGCAACGATGTCGAGCTCGAGCTCGTGACCCAGCGACACGATCGAGCGAACGAGTTTCATGTCGTCGCGGTCTTCCGGGATCTTGCGAATGAATGATCGATCGATTTTCAGCACCTGGATCGGCATGCGCCGCAGGTAGCTGAGCGACGAGAAGCCGGTTCCGAAGTCGTCGATCGAGATCTTGACGCCCAGCCCACGCAGCTGATGCATGATTCTGACTGCACCGGCAAGATCGTCGACCAGTGAGCTCTCCGTAAGCTCGATATTCAGGCAGTCGCGCGGGAGACCGTGGCGATCGAGCGCGTCCCTGACCAAACCAACGAACCCCGGCTGGCGGATCTGATGACTCGTGACATTGACGGCAACTTCGCGGAGGCGGCAACCGTTCGCGTGCCAGTCGGCCATTTGCCGACATGCCTCCAGCAGCACCCAGTTACCGATCTCGATGATCTTGTCGCTCTTCTCGGCGACGGGAACGAACTTGGCGGGGGATACCGGCCCGAGCGTCCGGCTGTTCCAGCGCAACAGCGCCTCGGCGCCGACCAGCACGGTTTGCTGAATGTCTATCTTTGGCTGAAATACGAGATGAAACTCGCCATTTTCGAGCGCATTCTGAAGCGCCGTGGTGATTCGAAACTCTCCCGACGCCATATCGCTGTGCCGGGTCTGATAGAACTCGTAGCCCGACTTTTTGGTGGACGGCCGCGACCAGAGTGCCGTCCTGGCCCGTTTGAGCAGAATCGGCCCTTCGGCCGCATCGTCGGGAAAGATGCTGGCGCCGATGCTGATACCCACCGGTACCGCGTGCTCACCGAGCTGAAACGGTGATGCGACACACTCCATCAGGCTCCGCATGACCTGTTGCGGATCCTTCTTGTCACTCAGCGGCGTCAGCAACGCGAGCCTGTCCTCCTGGGTGTGCCCCAGATGACATGGCGGGTCGACGCGCTCGCGGATTCTGCCGGCCAACGCGCTGACAAGGTAGGTCGCCGCCTCCCGCCCGAGAGCCGCATCGAACGCGTCGAAGCGGTCGATGCGGATCAGCGCCACCAGAAGCCGGGACGACTCCTCTCTGGCCCTTTCGATTTCGGTATCCAGGCGCGCGGAGAACAACGAGACATTCGGCAGGCCGGTCGCAGTGTCGATGTTCGACTCGATCTTGAGCTTTTCGACGTCCTGACCGAGCGTGAGCTGGACTTCCACGACTTTCGCGATCTGGTGCAGGATCTGGCGCTGCGGTTCCGACAGCTGCCTCGCTTCCGTGCCGAGCGCGCAGCACGTGCCGATCGGTCGGCCCGAGCGGCTGCGGATAGGAGCGCCTGCGTAGAAGCGCAACCTCGGTTCGCCGATCACGAATGGATTGGATGCGAAGCGGCGATCCTTTGTGGCGTCCGGTATCACCATGCCGTCCGGTTCCTGAATCGCGAAGTTGCAGAACGACTGTTCGCGCGGCATCTCGTCGATGTGCAAGCCGTACTTCGCCTTGAACCACTGGCGATCCTCGTCGATGAAGCTGATCGCGGCCATCGGCGTGTCCAGCGATTTGGCGATCACCTCGGCCAGAGAATCGAGGCTCGCATCGTTACCGCTATCGAGTATCTCGAGCGCCCGCAGGTCCTCGAGCCGATTCGTCTCATCGACCAGTGCGATTTCCGGGGGCAGATGCCGAATGACGATGGTCATGACTTGGCGATGACTATTGATTGGCCGCGAGGTTTCCGACCGGACGTCCGCTAGCCGGCCGGCGCGCCATCATGTCGTTCCAGCGCCCGACCACGGCGGGTATATCGCGGGCCGGCACCGCGGCGCTGATTACGAAACCCTGCAGAGCATCGCAACCAGCGCTCTGCAGCGCTGCCAGCGTTTCTCGTGTCTCCACCCCTTCTGCGCAAACGGAGATCTCCAGCTTATGCGCCAGCTCGATCAGCGCCTCGACCGCGAGCGCACCTTCCCGGCACTCGGTCGCCTGGCCGATCAGCGAGCGGTCGACCTTCATCTCGCTGAATGGCATACGGAACAGCTGCGTCATCGACGAGTAGCCGATGCCGAAGTCATCGATGGCGAGCTTGATGCCCTTGAGCCTCAGTCGGGTCAGAATCTCGATGCAGTCGGGATTGTCCGTCAGCGTATCCGTTTCGTTGACCTCCATCGTCAACAGCTCGGGCGAGAGGCCAGCCGACAGCAGCGCGGTGTGCATGCGGTCCGGAAACTCGAGATCCGAGATCAGCCGGGCGGAGAGGTTCACTCGCAGCGCAACGTCGTGCAGCGATGCAGCGTGCCAGCCGCGGAGCTGCTCGAGACCCTCCGACAGCACGAAATCGGTCACGTCGCGGGACATCCGCACATCGTCTGCAAGCCGCAGAAACTCGTGCGGCAGCAAGCGCCCGCGATCCGGGTGGTCCCATCGAAGCAGGGCTTCGACCGAATCGACGATCCAGCACTCGTTGGTCCATCGAGCCACTGGCTGGTAGTGCACGGCCAGTTCCCGATTTTCGATGGCGCTAGCCAGATCCTCCACGGTCAGCGGCTTTCGAAGCGCAACGGCTTTCGTCAGGTGTGCTTTGAGCGCCTCCGGCTCGAACGGCTTCGACAGCGCGCCAAGCACAGTCAGGCCAAGCGTCCCGGCATAGTAGGCCGCAGTGCCGATCGTCCGGCTGTCCATTCCCGAGATCAGGATCACCCGCGATTTTTTCGCTCGCTGACCGAGCAGCCGCAAGACCTCGATGCCGTCCATGTCAGGCACCTGGAGGTCTACCGTGACGACGTCGGGCTCGATCGAGTCGAGCTTGTCGAGAAACTCGCGCGCAGTTGGGGCCACCTGACACTCGAGTCCAGCCGTCGTGGCAATGGAAGAGATCACCTCGCCGACGATCGAATCGTCCTCGAGGCTCAGCAATTGCGCGCTCGTGACCGTCATGATGATTGGTTTCGCCGACGGAATTACGCCGATGTGGGCTCGCCCCGGCGAATCTTCATCTCTCGCGGCGCATCGATCGCCACTTTCACCCTCTTGTTGCCCCACCCGAGAAAGGAGATCTGAATCGTGCCGTCTGCGAAGGCCTCGCCCAGCGTTTTCTCGGCGCAGCGCTCATCCGGACGAATCTCTATGACTTCGTTTTCCTTACGGGAGACGATCAGCATTTTCGACACCTCATTGCGTCGCTTCTGTGTGTGCTTGCAAACTAAATAGATAGCCTGTCGCACTGAGTGACTCCGATCACATGTATCCATGACTGTATGTAAAACGCACGAATCTTTGAAAAAACGTTGGGGAAAACCCTTAATCACCAATATTTTTTCCTATATATGCATGCGCCATACACATAAACTCTCGGCCGATGGAAAAGCCGATCCTCGTCTGGGTACAAGTCTCGCAGCGCTGCCGCGCCAAAGGACTGGTCACGGGCATGCAGGGCTCGAAGCTCAGCGTGTCGCTGTTGAGACCGGCTGCGCGACGGATAGAAGGCAGCCGGCCGGTATCACGAGACGAGTCGGCGACGCTGACATTTCACAGTGAAACCTACGGCAAGAGCCCGCCTATCGCGTGCTCCGTGCGCAAGGTTGTCCGGGAAAGCAACGGGCACACCTACGATATCGAAGTGCTCGACTGGCCGGAGCTTGCGGCATTCTGGACCCGCGTTCTTCCGCGGATGAGTGGCGGCGTACCGAGAGCCGCCGGGCAGCGAGTCAGGCCGCTCTCATAGAGCGAGCACTTCCTCCCGGTCGAGGAACGCGACGATTCGCTGCGCCACATTGGCAGCGTCATCCCACAGGAAGAGGTGCCCCGCTCTCTCAACCAGCTCGAGCGTAGCATTCGGAAGGCGCTCGGCGAGCATATAAGCGTTCTCGACCGGAATCAGAGGGTCGTCGTCACCACTGATGACGAGAGTGCTGTGAAGAATCTCGTCGAGAAATCCGGAACTCGACCAGGTCGCGCCGCCGAGCAGCTGCATCGTGTACCCGAGGTTCGACGGCGGATACTTCTTCCGGTTCGTCATCATCTTGCGGCGCACTTTTTCGTTTCTGCCGGTTCGACCGCCATAAGCGGGCGCGGCGATACGATCGAAATAGGTCGGCGAGTAGTACCTGAATGGCGTCGCCAGCACGTTCATCGCACGCGCCGAGCCGAGCTTCGCACCCACGCCGCAATTCGTTGCAGCGAGGACCAGCTGCCGAACACGATCCGGACTCTGGTAAGCAATCTGCTGCGCGACCGCGCCGCCGTACGAGTAGCCGAGAACGTCCGCCGCGTCGATACCGTAGGCATCCAGGACTTCAGCGGCGAGTTCCGCGAGCATCGGTATCGTCACAGGATACGACGGCGTGCTCGATCGCCCGGCGCCCGGCGCGTCAAAGGACAACACCTGCCGCTGGCCGAGTTCCGCTGCGAACGGCGCCCACATGTCGGTGTTCGCACCGAGACCGTTTATCAAGAGTATCGGCTCACCGTCGCCCCAGCTCTGGGAGTGAATCCGGTGACCCCGCCATTCCAGGAAACGGTCGCTCATCAGTTGTGCTGCTCGTTCAGAAAGTCGACCGTCTTCTGCCACAGGCCGAGCGCTGCCCGCCCGGCGACGATGCCCACGTGCCCGCCCGGCAGCTGAACAATCCTGGCATGCGGCACGACGCGGGCGATCGCATCCACGCCTTCCGCCGGCGCAATCGTGTCCCGCGCCGCCGAGACCGACATCACCGGCATCGTCAGATTACTCAAGAGGATTTCGTCGGCACCCACCTTAGCACGGCCCGACATCAGGGCATTCCGACCAGGTCCGAATTGGCGATAGAGCTCCGCCAGCAGCCGGCCGGGCGCCGGCACCACATCGTCGACCCAGCTCGCCATCGTACGTACGTCGCGCAACCGTTCGACCGGTCCGTCGAGCCGCTGCCACAGATCGGTAACGCGGCCGAGCACGCTGTTCGATCCCGGCGACAGCATTTCGAACCAGCTCTTGACCTCGACGGCCGGCACGAGCCGCGGCTGTTCGTAACTTTCTCCCTCGAGACCCATGCGGTGCGCGATCCAGGCAATGCCGCCCTCTATGTCGCCGTCGACCATCGTCGTGAGCAGCGTCAGGCTGCGCACGTTTTGCGCGTACCGTGCCGCGTACAGCAGCGACAGGGTGCCGCCAAGGCAATAGCCGATCAGGTCGATGTCCTCAACGTCGCGCAACCCGCGCATCGCCTCGACGGAACGCTTGATCAGGCCATCGACGTAATATGAAAGATCCGCAAATCGATCTTCACGTGTCGGGACGCCGAAATCCGCGATATAGACGTCGAATCCCGCTTCCGCGACGTGAGCTGCAAAGCTCCGTCCGGGCAACAGGTCGAGGATGAAGTAGCGGCTTACCGGCGCCGGCACGAACAGCACCGGCGGACCAGGGAACGGTTCACCGTCTGCGGTCAGCAGTCGCCTGAGGCTGAGCTTGTTTTCTTCGTAGACGACGGCTGTCGACGTCGCGCCGCGGCCGTAATGTCCAGGGTCGGTCAGAACCTGGTGCAGCGTTTCCAGCCGCGCACGGCTGCGTCGGGACAGCTCGAGCAGGGCCTCGAGCTCTCGATCCTCGTCCGACTCCTTCAAGCGTCTTTACCGCCCGAAGCGCCGGCTCCTCGTGGGCCCTCTGAAGCACGCTTTTTCTTCCGGCGCCGCGTCGCGGAAATCTTGCGGCGCGTTGAGGGCTTCCCAGCCGCGCTCCGCAGCTCATCGACGGCCGTACGAAGATCCCGCAGCTCGCCCTGAATCAGATGGAGCGCGTGCAGGATCCGGTCGAGCCGATCGTCGGCTTCGCTGAGTGGTTCTGCAGCCCCGGCCGGAGGCTGCGTTGGATACGGTTTGCCGGCCAACAGGGAGCCGCGCATTGCATTGCCGAGGTGGACCAGAAACTCGTCGTTCTGGACCATGGAATCGAGGTAGGAAAGCGCTGTTTTCTGCCAGGCCTGCTGGTCGGCGATCCACTGCTCGACCAACGTCGGTTGATCGGCCGAGGTATCGTTGTTGTTCTCGTCGGTCACCGGAAAAAATCTCCGCGATCGCCGTGCATCCTACAACGGGCCGCCGCAGGAAGCATCTCAGCGCCCCGCGGAGGTAAATCGGCGCCGGCGGCAGCCCGGGCGTAAGGGGGAAGGCCCGACTGCCACCGGCGCACAGGCCGGGTTTAGCTCGCGGCCGGAACCGTCGCCTCGAAGAACTTCTCGACGAATTTCTTCTGCTGCTTCAGCAGCTTCGTCGCGAAGCTGAAGTTCGCCTCGGCAACTTCCTGCGGCGTCGGCAGATCGGACGCGAACGCCGGAGCCGGTGCCTGCGGCAGGTTCGAAACCCAGTCACGATAAGGCGACATGGCCTTCAGAAAGGTCTCCTGCGATTCGGACAGAGCGGCGAGATACTGGTCGCCGGCGCTGGTCGCGATCTTCGAATACTCTGACATCGTCATCTCCCTGGATGAGGTTGGCGTCAAGACGTGCGTAGTATGCTACGCATCTGCAACGCGTGTCAAGCACCGATGCGATTCTTTTCGCTGGAGGGCCCGGTCGTGGCGCCCAATGGACCGGTGGCCGGGATTCCGGGCGCCTGGGCGCCCGCCTTACGGAACGCCAGCGCGTCTCAGGCTGCGGACCGGCCCGGCCGGTCAAGGGGGTCGCCGGACCGTTGCCGGTTGCCGCGGTTGCCGCGGTGGCCGCGGGACTCGCCCCGCTGGCGGCCCCGCCGCAACGTCACGCGGCTTCGCGGCGGTCAGGCAGCTGCCTGGGAATCCCGCAGGAACTCGAGCAGTGCCGCCCTGGCACGGTTCGCGTGCTCGGTGATGGCCACCGCAACCGCCTCGGAATCGCCGGCCCGCAGCGCTGTCGTCAGCGCCTTGTGGTCATCGAATACCTCCCGGATCGACGGCGGCGCAACTTCGAGAACCCGCCGCATCAGCTCCGGCAGGTCCATCGCGTTGTAAATGTCGAACAGGCAGTGATTGCGGAGCAGGCTCAGGAAGACCCGGTGATAGGCGTCGTCGGCCCGAATGTAGCGCGCGATGTGCGACGGGCTCCGTCCTCGCACCAGCGGTGTAAAGGCCCGCAGCCTTGCGACCAGCGCCTCGCCCTGAGCCTGAATCGACAACGCCTGCCCCAGCGACTGCGTGATGCCGATCTCGAGCGCGGCCCGCGCGTCGAGCGCTATCGCGAGGGCGTCGATGTCGCCGGCGAGATCTTCCTGTTCCGGCGCAATCCCAAGCGAGAGATCCTCGATGACGCCGCCCGGCTTCAGCTCGCCCATCGCATCCGGCTCGTCACTCTCGAGAATTCGGCGCACACGAACCGTGGCTTGTTTGCTCCACGACATGATCGTCTGCAACGCGGCCCCTGCATTGCCACCGGTAATCGAATCGGTCAGGTGCTCATGGAAGTAGACGACGTTCTCGACCGCCACAGTCTGTTCTTTCAGCGCCGCGCGATAGAGCTGACGCAAGCGCAGCTGTTCGAAACCGCGCGTCAGGTGCTCGTTCTCCGCAAGCGCGATGACGGCCGCATGGTATTCCTTGTTGGCCAGCAGAAACGCATCGCGATCGACGAACGAATTGTCTTCGCCGAGCTGACTGATCATTGCCCGCAACTTGCTGTAGAGCTGCTCTGCCGTCGACAAGGGCAGGCGACCACGACTGAGGCGCAACCAGACAGCGCCCGCCTCCAGGATCGCCCGCGCTTCGACGGCCTCGCGCAGCTGCGGGTAGGAAACCGTCGCGAGCTCCGACTCGGCCGCCTGCATCGGCACCGCGGCATCGATCGTCGTCGGTTGCAGCAGCCGGCGCATGATCTTGCCGCTCGTCGTTTTCGGCAGCTCGTCCATGAACTCGACGATGCGCGGATACTTGTATGCTGCGAGCCGCTCGCGGGCGAATGCCCTGATCTCATCGGTCGTGGCCTCAATGCCCTGCTTCAGGCTGACAACCGCCTTGATCGTCTCGCCGCGATAGGGATCGGGAACGCCGACCACGGCCGCCTCCCGCACCGCCGGATGCTGATAGAGAATGTCCTCCACCTCGCGTGGCCAGACCTTGAATCCGGACGCGACGATCATGTCCTTCGAGCGATCGATCAGGTAGAACCAGCCGTTCTCGTCCATGAATCCGACGTCGCCTGTTCGCAGACCGTCCTCGCCGATCGCACGAGCGGTCTCATTCGGCTTTTGCCAGTAACCCGGAATGATCTGCGGCCCGGCAATCACGAACTCACCGATTTCTCCCGGCTCGGCTTCGTAACCTGCATCGGTGATGACCTTGACGTGCGTGTTGTAGACCGGCACACCGACGGACATCGCGCCCGTTTGCGGATCGATCGGCGCCTTGTCCCCGTAGGGAGTCATGTGCGTCGGCGATGTGGCTTCGGTCAGCCCGTACATCGGATGAATGGCCGAGCCCGCGGCTTCGCGCCACTGATCGAGGACACTCGCGGGTGTGGGCGCGCCACCGGTATAGAGCTTCGTCAGCGACGACAGGTCATAGCGGGGCAGCGCATCGCTGTTAAGAATAGCGATGAATGCCGTGATTGCGGACACCGTGAAGGTCGCGCGATGCTTCTCCGTCAGCCGGCAGGCCTCATCGGCATCGAATCGGTAAAAGAGGATCAACGGTGCGCCGGTCAGCATCGCGAGCGTGACGTGGCCGATGAGCCCGGTGACATGGAAGAGCGGTGCCAACCCCAGAATACGCTCGTTGGCATCGAGCGCCAGCCATTGCTGATAAACGGAGGTCGCGAACACGACGTTTTCGTGCGTATTCATCGCGCCCTTGGGATCGCCGGTCGTGCCCGACGTGTACACCATGAACGCGATGTCTCGCCGCGAGATCTCGGCAGGCCCGGGCGCCTGCCCGGCGTTGCCGACGATGACCTCCATCATGTCGAGCGTGTCCGGATGGCGCTCCCGATCCATGCCGGCGAGCAGTTTCGGCCGCGGCGCATCCGGCTCGAGAAAATCGAGCGGTGACGTCGTAATCGTCAGATGGACATCCGTCGACGGCAACGCGCCGATACCCACGTCGCCGAACAGATTGTCCTGGCACATCAGTGCACGACAGCCCGAGGCTCGCAGAATCTTCGCGAGCTCCTGCTCTCGCAGCATCGGGTTGCAGGGCACGATGACGGCGCCGCACTTCCACGCGGCGAGGACGGCGATGAAGACCTGAGGGATGTTCTGCATCCACAAGCCGATTCGGTCCCCGGGACCGATGCCGTGACTTGCGAGATAAGCGCCGAGTGCGCTCGACATCGCGTCCAGCTCGCCGGCCGATATCCCGCGATCGAAGTAGTACGCAAGTGTCGCATCCGGGTCGCGCGCCAGCGTCGCAGCAAACATATCGAGACCGGTAATGGCTTCCGGCGTAATGTCGGGGCCACCCGCACGATAGAGATCGAGCCACGGCCGAGTGCTCTCACTCATCGTGCACACTCATCGGAGACAGGGTTACCAGGCCCCGCGCAATTTGCGCGGGGGTCAGAAGCAGTTCCCACATAGATCACCGTTTCCTGTTGGCTTCCGCGAGCGTTCGGCTCAACTGCCTCATGAACTTGCTCTGTTCCTCGAGGAGTTTGGCCGTGAAAGCAGCGGATGCCTCGGCAACTTCGGACGCGTTCGGAAGAGTGTCTGCTGCCGGGGCGTCAGGCCACGGGATGTTTGCACCGGCCGTTACAGAATCCGTCCAGGTTCTGATCGCTTCCAGGTAGGCTTCCTGCTGCGCTCTCATCATCTCGAGAGCCTGCCGCTGCAATTGGTCGGTGTCGTCGATCCCCATGGAACGCAGTTCGTTTACTCGTTAATTATTCGGGAGAAACTACGTTTCGATCATCTCGCAATCATTTGCGGACTGTCAACGAGTTACGAAGCGCGACGGCGATTACTTCCGGAACGATGCTTGAGGAGCGTATGCAACGGCGGCCGCGCCGGTGGGCGAGAAACGAGCGCGAGCCGCAACCGACCCGCTCAGCCCTCTTCCAGAAACGAGCGATAAACGCGTAGCAACGCTTCCTTTTGCGAGGGCCCGAGCTTCTCGTCGAGCTGAATCGCCTGCTCTACCGTCGGCGCGGATTCATCGTCGTCATCGATGAAGCCGAGCATCATGTAGAGCTGCCGGGGTTCCAGGTTGAACGCTTCGGCAATCGATTTCACGACCTGGGGCGACGGCCGATAGTTGCCGCGCTCGAGCTGACTCAGATAGGAATCGGAAACACCCGCCATCTGCGCGAGGTTACGCTGCGAGACCTGCGCGAGCCGCCGCTGGGCACGCACGAACTCGCCGAAAGCCCTGAGCACTGCATCGTCTTTCTGCTGCATTCGCCGATTCTAGCGCAACGCCGCGGCAACGCCCCGCTGATGCCGACCGCACGCCGGGGCGAGGCAGCAGATGCGGGGGGCGGCTGCCTGCCCGCGGCCGGCGCGAGGCCGCGTCGATCGAGGCTCAGGCGGTCCCGGCCTGGCGTGCCGGGCCGCTCAGCCTGCGTTCAGGCCGCCCGGTGTTCAATCGGGTCAGGATCGGCAAGAGCGGAGGATCCGACGATGATAAGGAACATCATTGCCACCGGCGCAGCGATTGTTTTCGCGGTCGCCGCGGCGCCACGCAGCACGCTCGCAAGCGACGGCAACGAAACGGAGCAGGTCCATCGTTCCGTCGAGGGTTTTTCACGAGACTTCGGCGAGCGCGGCAGCGCGACGACGGCTCAGCTCAAGGAACAACGCGTACAGTCCGCAGATGTCCTGAGCAAGCCGCGCAGCGTCGCGACGTCGGTCGTGAGTAGCAATGCCTGGATATACGACGCCGATGCCGTGCTGTATGACGACTTCGACGACGACGGCTACTTCCGCTTCGTCAGCGTTCGTTTCGACGCCGATACCTACGTCGCCGGGATGTATGTCTACGCGATGCTCTATCTCAGCGAAGACGGGGAAACGTGGAATCACTACTACACGACGGAGGACTTTCACATCGATGGCACGGTGCCCGATGACGAATACTTCGTGGAGACAGAACTGATCCAGGGTTTCCCACCCGGCCTTTACGACGTACTGATCGAGCTCTACGACGCCGACTTCGGGACCTACGAGGACGAGTTCGGTCCCGCAGAATCCTCCGCATTGTCCCTGCTGCCGATCGAGGACGCGGGCTATGACGAGCCGATTCAGATCAGCATCTCGTCCGGCCACGGTGGCGGCGGTGCGCTGGCGCCCTGGCTGCTGCTGCTGGTCGCGGCTGTTCGTCGCGCCACCGGTCAGCGGCGACGCATCGGCCCGTCGCATGCACTCGGTACGGCAGGCTCGAGCGAATCGGCCCGGTAGCAGGCTTTCGACGGGCAACGGGATTGAACGACCGGACCGTGCGCCAGATCGGCGACTTCAGCTGGCGGCGGTCTTGGTCTTTTTCAGCTGAGTCAGCTGGACGCGGCCCCGATTCGGCGATCGCCGTTCGTTCAGGCCGGTAACGATCTCTTCGGCGGCGCGCTTGATCGCAGCAACCGTACCCTGCCGGTAGCCGGTAATCAGATTCGTCCCCTGGGCAATCTCGTAGCGGACCCAGTCCTTGCCTTCGCTGCCCGGCGGCGGATCGGTCCGATTGACCGCCTTCAGCTCATAAGGTTCGTCATTTTGGTCGCGCCAGCCCATGCCGGCAGCTTAGCAACAATCGTCCCAGGCTGCCAAATGGCGGGGCCTCCAGGCAGTGTCCTGAGTCCGACGAACCTCCACACATCCTCTCGGCAAATCAAGGGCACCACCGGCCTCCGCGGCCGGCCCGCGGCAAATCCGGTACGATGACGGCTCCACCGACCCGGAGTGATCGATGCTGCTCCGTTTTCTGGCTGCGATCCTCGGCGGCGTGCTAATCACTGCCGTCATGCTGATCGGAATGAGCGAGTTTGCGGCGCTCTTCCGACAACGCAGCAGCGACCGGATTTTCCTGATCGATATCCTGCCGGCACCCGAGCGCGGGCGCCGCGACCGACCGGACGCCCCGACCGTGTCGCCGCAACGCGAGGTCGAGAATCCACGCGGCGAGGATGCGCCGATCGACGTCCGCGTGACGGCCGACCCGGAAGTTCGGATCGAAGCGGAAGCGGTCGCGCCTGCACTCGAGGCTCCGCCTGCGTCCCAATGAGTCCGCCCCGGCAGCGGGCCCCTGCCTCGGCCCGCTGTGGATAACTCGGTGGAAAACTCCCCGCGTCAACGGCCAGGTAGCCATCTCGCGCCGACGGCCGTTGGCCGCAGCGCGGCCCCGATGGGATCTTTTCCTATTCTTTTCATGGGCTTGTAATTCGCTTGCGACACTCGTGTCGAGCAAAGCGGCCCAACTGGCCAACCGGCTTCGCCCCGGGTCGGCTGTGGAAAGCCGGATCGGCAGATCGATGTTTTGTCAAGTCGCCGCGCAGACGACGCGCCTAATCCGGCCCGTCGATGTCATCAACTGTCGCATGAGCGGCCGCGGGATCGCCCGTCGGCTGACCAGCGGCCGGATCGCCGGCGGCGTTAGCGGCAGTGGCGCCGCCGGGATTGGCCGCAGCGGCGTCGCCGGAGTTGGCGGCGGCAGAGTTGGCGGCTGCAGGATCGCCACTGGGTGTGACGGCGGCAGACTCGAGCGGAATACCTGCCGCAGTCAACACCTCGATTGCCGGCGCGAGCCGGTTCGAATACCGCCGCCAGCGCCCGATCGATGCGCTGTTGAGCGGCTCGCGGACCTGTACGGCACTGGCCGTGGCCACCGGCGTCGCGTTGCGGTCGAAGGCCAGGCAGCGTGAATCGAAGGCCAGGCCGCAGTGCTCGAGCAATCGCCGAATGACCGGTTCCGGGCTTGCCACGAGCGCTTCGTAGTCGAGCTCGAGCAGGGCCTCACCGATGAGACTTCGCCAGTGGCCGATCAGGCGATCGAACTCGACGAAGTACTCCGCGGTGGTCCGCAGGTCGTAGGCGTAGTCGTAGTAAGAAAAGCGGACCGAGAAGAGCTGACGAAAGTTGCTCAGACAGGTGTCGATCGCCCCTCGCCGCAGACAGACGATTCGCGCGTTCGGCAGAGCTCTGCGAATGAAGCCCAGATAGAAGAAGTTCAGCGGCATCTTGTCGACGAAGTGCCCGGAAGCGCCGGTCAGCGGCCGCGTGCTTTCGATATATCGGCGCCCGAGCTCGGCGGGATCGACCCGGAGCCCTGCGCGGACAGTCGCCGGATCGAGCACGCGCGGTGACGGCGTCCCTGCCAGCCGCTTGAGCGTCACCCCGAAGTTCTGCAGCTCACCGGCCGTGCTCACGTCGGGGTGCGACGACAGGATGCGCTCGACCAGCGTCGTCCCGCTGCGCGGCATGCCGACGACAAAGATCGGCTCGCGGCTCGGATCGCCGATCGTGCGCCCGGCCGGATCGATCTCGACTTGCCTGGCCGTACCGTCGGTCGGGCTGCCGACGCCGGTTGCTGCGCCGTCCATGCGGCCGGTGGCCGGAAAATTCTCGATGACGCTCGCAAAAATGTCGCGATCGCGCGCGAAGTCGTAGTCGATTGCGTTGCGCTTCCGCGCCTTGCCTCTCTCCAGGTGCTCGAATGCCTCGTCGTCGCGGCCCAGATCCTCGAGCTCCTTGGCAAGCGCATGACGCAGCTGCAGCTCGCCGTCGACGTCATCGCCGACGCCCGCCAACGCGGTCTCCAATCGGTGAATGTGATTGTCGTCTTCGGTCTGACGGCGGAGCGACGCGAGCGCAGCATGTGCGCCGTAGCACCGGGGGTCGAGATCGATGGCCCGCTCGAACGCGGCTGCCGACTCGTCGAAGCGGCCGACGAAGCGCAGCGATGCGCCGAGATTGAACGCGATGCCCGCGTTCGAGGCGTCATGTTCGAGAGCCGATTGAAACCACGCCGCCGCCCTGACATGGTCGCCGGCACGCGCGCAGACGACGCCGAGCGTGTCCAGCACGCGCGCGTTGTCGATTGCGACGCTCACCTGATCGACGCGGGCCAGCGCATCGGCATCGCGATGCAGGAGCGCGAGACACCGGGCCGATTCCGCCAGGTACTCGGGGTTACCGGGAGACAGCTCCAGGGCGCGGTCGATCAGCTCGAGTGCCTTCGACACGCGTCCGCGACCGAGCGCGGTTACCCCGAGCAGAAAGTGCGCGTCGGGGTGACGCGCATCGAGCCGCAGCAGCTCGCGGCAGGCAGCCGCAGCGCGCTGATGATCACCGCGATTGACGCATGCCTGCGCCTCGCGATGCCAGTGCGCTATCCCGGTCGCCGGATTGTCAACGTGCGGGTCGGAAATACGCGCCCCGTCCGGACCGGACTCAGTCTCCGAATGCGTAGCGGAATTCTACACCGACGGAGCGCGGGCGCAGGACGTTGCGGAAGTAACGACGAAGCTGGAATCCATTGACGTCACGGATCAGTGACGGATCCTGGCGGACACTCGTCTCGGCGAACTTGTTCGTCAAATTGTCCGCGTACAGCGTGGTCGACCAGCGGTCCTTTCCGACGCTGACCGAGGCACTGTGTATCGAGTAACCGCCAATGATCTCACCGTTCGACCGCAGGCCGGCTTTCGTCACGATGTCGCTGGTTCCGGTCACACCCCACGACGCCGACAGATTCATCCCGTTGCTCAGCGTCCGGTCGTACGCAATGAACACGCTGGCCTGATGCTCGGCCGTGCCGGGCAGACGATCGCCGGGCTCGCCCTGCACGCCGTCCACGAGGCCCGGTGCGACGCTGGTCAGCTCGGCATCGTTCCATGCGTAGTTGGCACGCAGGGACCACGGTCCGTTGCTTCTCGCCGCGAACGAGAATTCCAGGCCCTGGCTGCGCGCGGAGCCACCATTGATCGTAATCGCGGCACCGCCTACTTCGGTGAAATCGAGTGTCTGGATGTCATCCCAGTCGATCGTGTAAATGGCTCCATCGACCATGATTCGCCCGTCGGCGAACATGCTGTGCACACCGAGTTCGAAGTTCTTCGTGCGATCCGGCTCGATAAGGATCTCCTCTGGCTGAGCGCAAACGCCCGGCTGCACCGGCTGCGTGCACTCGGGAACCAGATTGGCGCCGCCGATGCGATAGCCCTCGCTCAACGTCGCGTAGCCGGTGACGCTATCGGAGAACGCATAGGCCATACTCAGCTTGCCGAGAAAGCCGTCGTCGCTGGCGACCGCGCGCTGAGCGCTGTTGAACGCAATGAGCGGAATATCGAAAGCAAGGAACTGTTCCGTCTCGAACTCGAAATAGCGGCCGCCGACGGTAAAGTCGAGCCGGTCGGTCAGCGCGAAGCTCACTTCGCCGTATGCCGCGGTCTCGGTCTGAGTGTCGATCGTGATCTGCTCGTACTCGAGGTCGCCGGTGGGCAACGCCGGCGGTGCGATACCGAACCACTCGGGAATGCCCGGCGTGAATTCCTGGCTCAGTGCATCGATGTCGAGCTCGTTGTAAAAGAGCCCGGTGATCCAGGACACGCGACCATCGCCGGTCGAGACCAGCCGCAGCTCCTGATTCACCCGCTCCTCCTCGACATCTTCCCGCGTGAAGGCCGCAAACGCCGGGAAGGTCTCGTAGCCGTACTCGAAGTCGAGCAGCAGATCGGTCTGATCACGCTGGCCGAACTCGTCGTAAGCCGAAAAGCCGGTAGCCGAAGTCAGCTCCGCGAAGCCGAGGTCCGCGACGACCTCGAGACTCAGCAGCGAGTTCTCACGCGTGCTCGGCTCGAGAAAACGGTGTCCGGATTCGTACGGACCGGTGCCGAACGCATCCTTGTGGTTGACGGTTCGACCACCGGCTTCCTGGTCCTGAAAGTAGTAGTTCAGCGTCGCCTGGACCGAATCGCTGATGTTCCAGAGAAACGCGAGACGGGCCGAGAGCGTTTCTTCCGTGTTGGCGTCGTCCACGCGATACAGATTCGCCGCGACGTCAGCCGGATCCGAAAAATCCGGCTGCGGATTCGACACACCGGGCTCGCGCACCAGGTACGGATAATCGATGAAACCCGGGTCGTCGAGCACTGAAACCGATGCGCGGAACGCGAGCTTGTCCTCGACGAGTGGCACGTTGACGACAAAGTCCGTCTCGTAGCCAACGCCGTCGCTCTCGGCCAGGCCGAACACGTCGCCCTGAACATCGAACGTAAACTCGCTCGTGCTCGGCGCATTCGGAATGTATCTGACCGCCCCGCCGAGTGTGCCCGCGCCGTAGAGCGTGCCCTGAGGCCCGATCAGTACCTCTACCCGCTGCAGATCCTTCATCTTCATGTCGAGATAGAGCGGAATCTCGCCGATGTACGTCGCAACGGTGTTGCCGCTGGAATTATCCAGAAACTCGCTCGCGTTCAGCGACTGGGTATTCAGACCACGCACCGTCATCAGGTCTGCAGCCCGGGCACCCTGGTCGACGACCGTTAGGCCCGGGACCCAGCGGGCAAAGTCACCGAGTCCGGTGAGCCGCTGCCGCTCGAGTTGCTCGCCGCTCATCACGGCAATGTTGAACGGCAGCTCCTGCAGGGTCGTCGGCCGCCGCGCAGCCGTCACGACGACCTCCTCGAGAGCATCCTGCGCGACTGCGGCCGGTAGAATCATCGTGCTGCCAATGAGGCCGGCGACGGCCACGGTCATTGGCTTCAGGCGCGGCAGCGTGCGCTGCCGAACGGCTCGGGTCTTCCCTGACATGATACAACCCCTAAGAAATCAATATGTTAGATTAATAATGTATAGTGAAACCATATTTCGACGGATTATGTGGGTGGCCTCGACCGGCGACAATGCTTAATGTCCGTTTCTGCAGACTCCGTCACTAAGTCCGGCGCCGCAGGGGTCGCCGCAAGCGGCGGGAATGGCGCACGCGGTCCGGCGGCCGATCCGCCGCCGGCAGGCCTCTGGCGTCGGCTGACTGCCGCCGCCTATGACGGCATCCTGCTCGCGGCGCTCTTCTTCATCGTCACCGCAATCGTCGTCGCGCGCTCGCAATCCCCGATCGCAGCCGGAACGCAATGGTTCCGTCTACTGCTGGCTGCCACGGCGTGGCTCTACTTTGCATGGAGCTGGACGCACGGCGGTCAGACGGTCGGGATGCGCGCGTGGCAGCTACGCGTCGTGTCTGCGGAAACGCCCGCCGGTCGCGCCGGTTGGGGGGGCGCATCGCTGCGCTTCGTCGGCGCGTTTCTGCCCGCCCTGCCGCTGGTCGCGGCGCCCGCCGGCATCATTGAACCGGCAACCGCGGCAGCCGTGACGGGCGCGCTTTATCTGCTGGGCTTCGGGGCAGCGCTGTTGCGGCGCGACCGCGCCTGCTGGCATGACCTGCTGTCGCGCACGCGACTCATCAGAGTTAGGGGGCAGTGACCTGGGAGTTTGGGGACAGTGACCTTAACTCGCCGGCGGCGAGTTAAGGTCACTGTCCCCAAACTCCCAGGTCACTGTCCCCAAACTCCGGGGCTAGCGCGTGCGCAGCAACGCGATCGTCGTGACGGCAATCAGCGCGGCCGTCGGTGCCCAGGCGACGACGACCGGGTCGAGACCGAACACCTGGCCGGTGTTGGCCGATACCTGGACCGACACGTAGTAGCCGAGCCCGATCAAGACACCAACGGTCATGCGCGCGCCGGTTCCTGCCGAGCGCAGGCTGCCGAAAACGAACGGTAGCGCCAGCAATGCCATGAACACGACCGAGACGATATTGGCGATACGGCGCCAGTAGGCACCGAGGTAGCGACTGGCATCCAGCCGATTGGATTCGAGATACGCGATGTAGCGCGTCAGAGCCGGTGTGTCTAGCAGATCTTCCCGCACAACCGACAGCTGCAGCAGATCCGGGCTCAGCGAGTAATCGAGACTGACAACGTCATCGCGCCGGGTCGATATCCCGTCTGCGGCGAAACTCGTCTCCGCGTAGTCATAAAGGAGCCACTCGTTCGTCGATTCGACACCGGCACCATCCGCCGTTGCGATCTGCGCGAGCCTCGTTTCATCGGCGAAATCGTAAATCTGCACACCACCGGAGAAATCGATGCCGGTGCCCGGTCGGCGCAGATTGATGATCCGGTCCCCGTCCTTGAGCCAGGCCGACTGACCCGTTGCGACGCTATTGTCTTCGAGCAACGACTCCGTCCTGAGCTCCCGTGCATAGGCCCCGAGCGACGGCGCCAGCGATTCACCGATCAGCAGCATGACGACGAGCAGCACCGTTCCGGCGAGCCCGACGGCGACGACGAGCTGCAGCGGTGAGACACCGCTCGCGCGCATCACGACCAGCTCCCGATGAACGGCAAGATTGCCGAGCGCCAGCAGCGCGCCGAGCAACGCGGCAGCCGGCAGCGTATCGAAGATCAGCCGCGGTATCCGCAGAGCAACGTAGGCGGCCGCCTGCGACAGCCCGTACTGTGCCGTGCCGACGTCATCGAGCTGACCGATAAACTGGATTGCTCCGCCTATCGCCAGTATCACCAGCATGACGAGCGCGACGCCGCGGAGGATGCCGCGGATCAGATGTCTACGCAGCAGGTTCACGGCGATCACCCGCGTACCGGTATGGGCGCGGCCTCATGAACGCGCCGGCCTCGCGCACGAGCAGGAAGAGAACGAACAACGCGAGGATGGCGTGCACCCACCACATGCCCAGCCATTCCGGAACCAGGCCCCGTTCGACCCACACCCTGGCCATCGACAGCGTGTTCAGATAGATGATGCAGAGCAGAGCGCCGAGCATCACCCTGCCGTATTTGCCTTCGCGGGGCGAGGAACGGCTGAGAGGCACGGCAAGCAGGACCAGCAGCAGTGTCGAGACCGGCGCCGCGATGCGCCATTCGAGCTCGGCCCGCGCCTCGTTATCGGACCTCGCCACCAGCGCCTGCGTGGCAATTGCCTCGATTGCCGGCTCGAACGTCTCGGTTTCCAGAGGAATCGGGATGCCGTGCTCCTCGAACTCGGCGACGAAGTAGTCCGCGTCTCCCGGCCGGCCTTCGTAGCGACGACCGTTCACGAGCTTGAGAATGACCTCGCCCGTCACGGGATCCATCAGCCGCTCGCCCCGCTCGGCGACGACGACGACGATGGCGCCATCTTCGTTCTCCGCCTGCAGAAATACGCCCTGCATCACCTCGCCGCTCACGTCCCGCGCGTAAAGCACACCGTTGCCCGACTCCGTCGTATTGAAGGAACCCGGAGTGACCGACTCGACTTCGACCTGTTCGCGCGCCAGAAAGCGAATCTGCTCGATCGCCAGATTCGCCTCGGGCGTCGTGACGAAAGCCAGCCAGCCGACGCCGGCGGCGGCCAGCGCACCGAGCACACCGATCGGTTTCAGCAGCGTGTCGGGGCCGAAGCCGCATGCGGCGAGCGCAGCACGCTCGGAGTCTCTGCTGAGCCTCGCGAGCGCGAGCAGCACGCCGAGCAGCAGGGCGACGGGGGCGATGAACGTGAAGTAACGCCAGAATGTCAGCGAGAACACCGTCATCACCGCAGTTCGCGGCAGATCATCGGCCGCCGCATCGCCCAGAATCTCGGCGAACTGATTACTCAGAAAGATGACGAGTAATACGACGAGGACGAGGACGGAACTTGCGAAAGACTCGCGCAGTACGTAGCGGCCGATGAGACTCAAAGGTGTGCCGTTTACAGGAAATTTGGTGATTCGAGTACACTAGCACGATTCTTGAAAGCGCCCCAGGAGCCACGGGATGCAGTTCTCAGTCCGGCCCGATTCCCCTCCCAACATCGACTGCGCGATTGTGCCGATCTTCAGCGACTCGCCGCCGACGAAATGGACGAGCAGATTCGATAGGAAGATGCGCGGCAGGATCGTCCGCGCGCGCCGGAGCGGTGAGATCAAGGGCAAGCCGGGTCAGACGCTGCTGCTGAGAGATACCGGAGGCAAGGGCACTCGCGACGTGTTGCTGGTCGGCTGCGGCGCGAAGCGCAAATTCGGCGTCAGGCAGCTCGCGAGTGCCACGATGGCCGCCGCCGCGGCGCTCGCCGGCACCAGCGTGAGAAGCGTGGCTTCCTATATCTGCGCCGATCCTCTACCCGGGCTCGACGGCTACACCGGCGCGCGAACCATGACTCAGGCCTTGCGAGGCAGCGCGTACCGCTTCACGGAGCAGAAGAGCAAACCGGACCGGGCACCGCCGCTCTCGCGGGCCGTGCTCGTCGTCATCGACAAGGACAGCGTCGACGAAGCCCGCCTCGGCGTGCGACACGGCGAGGCAATCGCGAATGGCATGGACCTCGCGCGCAACCTCGGCAATCGCTCGCCCAACCTTTGCACGCCGACACATCTGGCCGACACGGCACGCGAGCTGGCGGCCGAACACGGCGCGATGAAGGCCAGGATCCTGAACGAACCGGATATTCAGAAGCTCGGCATGGGTGCCCTGCTCTCGGTAACGGGCGGTGCAGCCGAGCCTGCGCGGTTCATCATTCTTGAGCATTCGGGTGGCGGGAAGGGTGAGCCGCCCGTGGTTCTCTGCGGCAAGGGCATCACATTCGATACCGGCGGTATTTCGCTGAAGCCGCCGCCCAAGATGGATGAGATGAAATTCGACATGTGCGGCGCCGCAGCCGTGCTCGGCACGATGCGAACGGTCGCGGACCTCGACCTGCCACTGAACGTCGTAGCGCTGGTCCCGACCTGCGAGAACATGCCCGGCGGCCGCGCTACCCGACCCGGCGACATCGTGACGAGCATGTCCGGGCAGACGATCGAGATCCTGAACACGGATGCGGAAGGACGCCTGATCCTCTGCGACGCAATCACCTATGCGCACCGCTATGAGCCGCGCGCGATCATCGACGTCGCAACGCTTACCGGCGCATGCGTGGTTGCGCTCGGTGGGATGTACACAGGCGTGTTCAGTCGGGATGAATCTCTGGTCGAGGATCTGATCGGCGCCGGTCGGCGGACCGGCGACCCCGGCTGGCGCCTGCCGGTAGACGAGGAGTACGGCGAGTCGCTGCGCAGCAACTTCGCCGACTTCGCGAACTCGGGCGCACGCGAAGGCGGCGCCAGCGTAGCGGCGCAGTTTCTGTCACGATTCGTCAAGGGCGTCCCGTGGGCGCACCTGGACATCGCAGGTGTCGCCTGGAAACAGAACGCCGACAAGGGAGCGACAGGTCGGCCGGTCCCGCTGCTCGTGGACTACCTCATCAGGACGGCCGACGACGACTGATACGCTGCCACGACCAAATGTCCTGTCCGGCCAACTTGTTACAGAATAACCGGACAGGACACTAAGCGGTCGTCAAAACCATGCCCCGGGTCGATTTCTACATCCTCGACAGCACGACCGGCGATGCCCGGCTCACCGTTGCATGCCGGCTTGCCGAGAAGGCAACGCAGGACACCATGCGCGTATGGATAAAGACGGCGGATCCGGGCGAGGCTGCCCGCCTCGACGACCTGCTGTGGACATTTTCGCAGGGCAGCTTCGTGCCACATCGACGAGTCGGGAATGACCGCGATACGGCCGCGATCGAACCGGTGCTTATCGGCACGAATGACCCGGAAAGCGCGGACGGCATCGATCTGCTGATCAACCTCGCCCCGTCGATGCCGCCCGATATCGACGGCTACCGGCGGATCGCCGAGCTCGTCGACGGCGACGGCGAACGGCGGCAGCAGGGTCGGGAACGTTTCCGCGAATACCGGGAGCGTGGCTGCGCGCCCGATACTCATCGGCTCTGAGCCCGACCGATCCGGATAACGCAGTCAGGAAGCAGACATGAGCACGGACTATCGCCCCCTGGAATTCGAGCGGGGTCACTACGAGCGCTGGGAGCGCGCCGGCTATTTCGCGCCGTCGGGCAACGGCAATTCCTACTGCATCGTCATCCCGCCGCCGAACGTCACCGGGACGCTGCACATGGGTCATGCGTTCGGGCATACCGTCAAGGACATCCTGATCCGATATCACCGGATGATCGGTGACGACACACTGTGGCAACCGGGCACGGATCACGCCGGTATCGCGACGCAGATCGTCGTCGAACGGATGCTCGAGAAAGAAGGCACAACGCGAGCGGAACTTGGCCGGGACGCGTTCGTCGAGCGCGTCTGGAGCTGGAAGGAGCGCTCCGGCGGCACGATCGCCCGACAGATGCGCAGGCTCGGGGACTCGGTGGACTGGTCGCGCGACCGATTCACGATGGACGACGATCTCTCGGTCGCGGTTACCGAAGTGTTCGTCCGACTCTATGACGACGGGCTGATCTACCGCGGCAAGCGGCTGGTCAACTGGGACCCGACGCTGCACACGGCCGTTTCGGACCTGGAGGTCGTGACCGAAGAGGAAGCAGGCCACCTCTGGCATTTTCGCTATCCGCTGGTCGACGGCGACGATGCCCTGGTGGTTGCCACGACGAGGCCCGAGACGATGCTCGGCGATACGGCTGTCGCAGTGCACCCGGACGACGAGAGGTACCGGCAGTTCATTGGCCGGGAGATCCGGCTGCCGCTCACGGATCGGACCATCCCCGTCATCGCAGACGACTATGTCGACATGGAGTTCGGCACGGGCTGCGTCAAGATCACACCGGCGCACGATTTCAACGATTACGAAGTCGGCGAGCGGCACTCGCTGCCGATGATCAATATCTTCGACGAAGACGCCGCGCTGAACGACAACGCGCCCGAGAGATACCGTGGCCTCGATCGCTTCGAGGCGCGGCGGCGCGTCGTGGCCGATCTGGACGCGGCAGGTCTGCTGGACGGCGTGAACGAGCACAAGTCGATGATCCCCCGCTGCGAGCGAACCGGCGTCGTCGTCGAGCCGTTCCTCACGGATCAATGGTATGTCCGGACCGCCCCGCTGGCAGCACCGGCGATCCAGGCAGTCGAGGACGGCAGCATTCGGTTCGTCCCGGAAAACTGGTCGAAGACCTATTTCGAATGGATGCGCAACATTCAGGACTGGTGCATCTCGCGCCAGCTGTGGTGGGGTCATCGTATTCCGGCATGGTATGACGACGAGGGCAACGTCTATGTCGGCCGCAGCGAGCAGGAAACGCGTGCGCGCAACAGCCTCGGTCCCGGCGTCGACCTGCGGCGTGACGACGACGTGCTCGATACCTGGTTCTCGTCGGCCCTCTGGCCCTTCTCGACACTCGGCTGGCCGCAGGATACGCCCGAGCTCGGGCGTTACTACCCGACCCGCGTGCTCGTGACCGGCTTTGACATCATTTTCTTCTGGGTTGCCCGGATGATCATGATGGGTCTCAGGTTTACCGGCGAGGTGCCCTTTCGCGAGGTCTACATCCATGGCCTGGTTCGCGACCACGAAGGCCGCAAGATGTCGAAGTCGAAGGGCAACGTCCTGGACCCGCTGGACCTGATCGAGGGCTGCGACCTCGAGACCCTGATCGCCAAGCGCACCGAAAGCCTGATGAATCCGCAGCAGGCGCCGGCGATCGAGGCGGCAACGCGACGGGAGTTTCCGGACGGCATTCGGGCATTCGGCACGGATGCTTTGCGGATGACCTTTGCTTCGCTCGCAACGATGGGCCGCGACGTCACGTTCGACGTCGGGCGGATCGACGGCTATCACAAGTTCTGCAACAAGCTCTGGAACGCTTCGCATTTCGTGCTCGCGCAGCTCGAAGGCCCCGACCAGACGGGCGACGGCGCCGCCGAGCTTACAGTTGCCGATCGCTGGATACTCTCGCGGCTGTCCGTTTGCCTCGATGAAGTGCATGACGGCATCGCCCGATACCGGCTCGACCTCGCCTGCAAGGCACTGTACGACTTCACCTGGCACGAGTTCTGCGACTGGTACCTGGAGCTTACGAAACCGGTGCTGTCAGCCGACGACGCGAGTCCTGCGCTCAAACTGGGCGCGCAACGCACTCTCACGACCGTGCTGTCCGCCGTCCTGCGAGCGTTGCACCCGCTGATCCCGTTCGTGACGGAAGAGCTGTGGCTCGCACTGAACGCGAAGACGGGCAGCGAGTCGGAAACGATCATGACCGAGCCGTACCCACTCGCCGCAGATTTCGATCGCGACCTGGCAGCGGAAGCCGAAATCGACTGGCTAAGGGACTTCATCGTCGGTGTCCGACAAATCCGCGGCGAGATGAATCTGAGCCCCGGCCTCAGGCTGTCCGCCGTGCTGGCCGGCTATTCCGAAATCGACGCCGCGCGGGCCGCCGCCAACGCCGTCTATATCGAACGTCTCGGGCGCGTCAGCGACGTTCGACTTGCCGCTGACGGCGAGGCCGAGCCCGCCGGGAGCGCAGTAGCGCTCGTGGGCGACCTGCGGGTTCTCGTGCCGCTGGCCGAGCATGTCGACATCGGCAAGGAAATCGAGCGCCTGACGAAGCAATTGGAGCGGGCGCGAAAAGATCTTGCCGGGTGTGAGCGCAAGCTCGCCAACCGCAAGTTCGTCGACAACGCCCCGGCCGACATCGTGCAGAAGGAACGCGACAGGGTCGCGGATCTCGGCCGCAAAGCCGAAAAACTCGAAGCGCAGATCGCACGCCTGAACCAGGCCCGGTGACGTTTCTGCGTCGCGCGCAAACGGGCACTGGTTCACAAATGGCGGTTCCCGGCTTGTCCGATCTCGAAGGTTTCGGCGACCATTGCCGGCCATGGCGATCGGAACCCTGAACCCGACCGATGAGCTCCCGATGATCCCGGAGCGGATCGAGCGCGTCGTCACCGCGCTCGAAACGGTCATAGTGGGCAAGACGACTCAGCTGCGGCTGAGCCTGGCCTGCCTGCTCGCGAACGGCCACCTGCTGATCGAGGACCTGCCCGGCGTCGGCAAGACGACGCTGGCGCATGCGCTGGCACGAGTACTCGGACTCGACTACCAGCGGATTCAGTTCACGAGCGACATGTTGCCGGCCGACGTCATCGGCGTGTCGATCTACCGCCGCGACACCGGTGTCTTCGAGTTCCACAAAGGACCGGTGTTCTCCAACGTCGTCCTTGCCGACGAAATCAATCGCGCAACGCCGAAGGCGCAAAGCGCGTTGCTCGAGGCAATGGAAGAAACGCAGGTCACCGCGGAAGGTGCGACGTACGCGCTGCCCGAACCGTTCTTCGTGATCGCGACGCGGAATCCGATTCACCAGATCGGCACCTTTCCTCTGCCCGAGTCCCAGCTCGACCGGTTTCTGATGCAGATCGGACTCGGCTACCCGGAACCCAAGGACGAGCGCGTGCTGCTCGCCCAGGGATCGCGCCGCGTTTTGCTCGACGCGCTCGAACCGGAGATGTCGATCGACTCGCTGCGTCGAATTCAGGAGCGCGTACCCGGCGTCCATGTTTCGGACGCGCTGCTCGACTATGTCCAGGCCCTGATCGCTCACAGTCGGGAGTCCGGAGAATTCGTCACCGGTCTCTCGCCACGCGGCGGAATTTCGCTCGTTCGGGCCGCTCAGGCCTGGGCGCTGATGGAAGGTCACGCCGGGGTCCATCCCGAAGACGTGCGCGCGGTGTTGCCGAGCGTCGTCGCGCATCGGCTCGAGCGTGACGGCAACGACTCGTCCGGCGATCCGGGTCAGGCAATCCTCGCCGCCGTTCCAATACCCTGAAGCAGATGCTGGCTGCCGCCACACGCCAGCTCAGAACCTGGGGGGCCGACTGGTCGAGACGTCGCCAGGGCGATGACGGGCGGACCGTGCGCCTGCGCCGCCGCCGTGTCTACATCCTGCCGACCCGCTTCGGCATTGCCTACGGCGCCCTCGTCTTCGCGATGCTGCTCGGCTCGATGAACTACGGCGCGAGCCTGGGATTCGCATTGACGTTCCTGCTGGGCGGTCTCGGCCTCGTCGTCATGCATCATTGTCACAACAACCTTCTCGGCACGACGGTTCGGCTTGGCAGCGCCGCGCCGGTATTCGTCGGCGAGCAGGCGCAATTTCGCGTCGTGTTGCAGAACGAAGCGCGCATGCCGCGCTACGACATCAGCCTCGACCACGGCAGCGAAAGGACTGCGCCGGCAGACCTGGACCCCGGTCACTCGAGAACGCGAACGCTTAGCGTCAGGGCTGCCGAGCGCGGCTATCTGCGCCTCGGGCGTTTTGGCGTATCCACAACCCATCCCGGCAGCCTGTTCCGCGCGTGGTCATGGCTGCATACGGACGCGCAGTGCCTCGTATATCCGGCGCCGGCGCCGCCCGGCCGACCGATGCCAACCGGCGGCGGCGACCAGGGCGCCCACGGCGTGCGCCGATCCGATGACGCGGACTTCGTCGGCTTGCGAGCGGCGTCGCCCTCGGATCCGCCGCGGCGGCTGGCGTGGAAGGCTATCGCCCGCACCGACCAGCTGCTGGCAAAGCAGTTCTCCGGCTCGTCGGCAGAGCCCTGTCAGTTCGACTGGGACTCGCTTGCGGACCTTGCCCCGGAAGACCGCCTCTCGCAGCTCGCACGGTGGTGCCTGGATGCCGCCGACGAGATGCGCAGCTTCGGGCTGAAACTGCCGGGCGGCGAGATTCCACTCGGATCGGGCGATCGGCATCTGCACGAGTGCCTGCGCGCACTCGCACTGTTCGAGTACTAACGCGATGTCGACGAGCGACCCGACAGCCATACCCCTGTCGCGCCTGCTATGGACCGGTGGCGTCGTCATCGGCGCCAGCCTGCCCCACTGGACGCGCTTGCCGGTGTTCATTCCGCTGTTTCTCGTCTTCTGCATCGCGTGGCGGGTAGCGGCGCGCAACGAGTGGTTGCCGATGCCGCCGCGCTGGCTGAAGCTGATTCTGGCGATCGCCGCGTTCCTCGGTATCCTCGGCGTCTATCAAACGATCAACGGACTCGATGCCGGCAGTGCACTGCTCGTCGTGATGGTCGCTTTGAAGTTCTTCGAGTGCCATACGCAGCGCGATCAGCTGGTGCTCACGATCATTTCGTACTTTCTCGTCTTCGCGAGCCTGTTGTACGACGGCAGTATCTTGATGGGGCTCTACCTGTTCGGCTTCGTCTGGGTAACGACGATCGGGCTGCTGCAACTCGGCCGGCGGGGACGATTGCTGCCTGGCTTGCCAACAATCAAGTACGCCGGGCGGCTGCTGCTGCAGTCGATGCCGATCATGGTCGTGCTGTTCCTGCTGTTTCCGCGCCTGCCGGGACCGCTATGGGGACTGCCGGGAGACACGTCGAGCGCGACGAGCGGCCTGTCGGATGAAATGAGCCCCGGCGACATTACTGACCTGGGGCTGTCGGACGATATCGCTTTCAGGGTCGACTTCTACAGCGCGCCGCCCTCGCCCGACCGGCTCTACTGGCGCGGGCCCGTGCTCTCGAATTTCAATGGCCGCACCTGGACGCGCAGCCGGGGCATGCGTCGGCAGCCCGCGGAATCTCTCGACTTCTCCGGGACGCCGACCGATTACTTCGTCGAGCTCGAGCCCGGTAACCGGCCGTGGCTGTTCGCGCTCGATATGCCGGCAAGCTGGTCGACGAACTCCCGCCGCCGCACCATCTCGATGGGCAGTGACTATCAGCTCCGAATGTTCGGCGCGGAGCTCGTCACCGGCGGACTGAGTTACACGGTGACGTCGCATACGGACTATGCGGCCCGCGAGGCGCTGACCGAGGCGCAGCGCGATACCTTCACGCAGCTGCCCCCCGACTTCAACCCGCGAACGCGCGCGTTAGCTGCAGAACTGAGTGCCGGTTCGCCCGATCATGCCACGACCGTGGAGCGGGCAATGCAATTCCTGCGCGAACGGGAGTTCTTTTACACCCTCACGCCACCGGCGCTCGGCCGGCACACGGCCGATGAATTCCTGTTCGAGACGCGCGAGGGCTTCTGCGAGCACTACGCATCCGCTTTCGCAATTCTGCTGAGGTCTGCCGGCGTTCCGGCTCGCATCGTAACCGGCTACCAGGGCGGCGAGCTGAGCGCGCTCGGCCAGTACTACATCGTCCGCCAATCCGATGCGCATGCGTGGACCGAGGTGTGGTACGAAGACCGCGGTTGGGTTCGCGTGGATCCGGTATCCGTGGTCGCACCGGAGCGAATCGCGCTCGGCTTCGGTGGTGCTGGCGGACAACGCGCTGCGGCGACAGAAGCGGGAAGACTGGTTTTCGCGCGCCGCATGCTGCAGGCGATCGGCTCCATCGGTGCCCTGTGGGATCGCTGGGTCGAGGGCTACAGCGCTCAACTGCAGCGAGGCCTGCTGTCGCGGCTGGGCTTCGGTCGGCTGAACCGCGGCGAGCTGTTCACGACCGCGATTATCTCAACTGTGCTGTTGATGGCAGCACTGTCGTTTTACCTGACCGTGCGGTTCCGCCGCGATCGGCAACCGGATGCACCAGCTCAGTATTTCGAGCGCTTCAGCCGAAGACTCGCCAGGCATCGCGTGGAACCGATGCGGACTGGTGAAACACCGACCCAGTACTCGCGCCGGGCTCGCGAAGCTCTGCCGGCCAGCGCACCGGCGATCGACGAGATCGTCAGCACTTACCTGGCGGCTCGCTACGAGCCCGACGACGACGGCACGACAACCGCAAGGCTCAAAGGGCTGGTAGCGGCGTTCAGCCCGCGAAGTGCTCCCGCGTCGCATTGAACCTGACAGCCGGCCAGCGTTCCTGCGTCAGGCTCAGATTGACGGTCGATTGCGCCAGGTAGACGAGGCGCCCCGAGTGATCTTCGGCAAGGCTCGCTGCAAGCTTGTCCCTCAAGCGGCGCAGCTCTGCTTCGTCGTCGCACTCGATCCACCGGGCGGCCGCGACCGCGACCCCTTCGAATCCGCAATCGACGCCGTATTCCGATTTCAGCCGGTAGGAAGCGACGTCGAATTGCAGCGGGCCGACGGCACCGATGATCAGGTCGTTGCCGGTAACCGGCCGAAAGAGCTGGGTCGCGCCCTCTTCGCACAGCTGGGCGAGCCCCTTCTGCAGTGCCTTGAGCTTCAGCGGGTCGCGCAGAACCGCACGTCGGAACAGTTCCGGCGCGAAATTCGGAATGCCGGTGAACGTCAGCGACTCGCCCTGGCTGAAGCTGTCGCCGATGTTGATCGTTCCATGATTGTGAAGCCCGATGATGTCTCCTGCCGTCGCCGCCGCGGCGCTCTGCCTCTCCGACGCCATGAACGTTATCGCATCGCCGACACGCACCTCCCGGCCGAGCCGCGTCTGAAACAGCCGCATGCCGGGCTGATAGCGACCCGAGCAGATCCGCAGGAAAGCGATACGGTCGCGGTGCGCAGGATCCATATTCGCCTGAATCTTGAAGACGAACCCGGACAGCGCCTCCTCGGCCGGGTCGACGAGCCGGTCGAGCGTCTCGCGCGGTTGGGGCGGCGGTGCATGCTCGACGAAAGTATCGAGCAGGTGCTCGACGCCGTAATTGTGAATGGCGGCACCGAAGAATACCGGCGACTGCCGACCTGCCAGATACGCCTGGGCATCGAATTCCGGCGCCGCGCCGCGCAGCAGCTCGATTTCCTCCACGAAAGCGGCATAGTCCGAGCCCAGGGCCGCCGCCGCGGCGTCGGACTCGAGCTTCGGTATCTGCTCGACCGACGGTAACCGGCTGCCATCGCGGCCCTGGTAGAGGTGCAGCACGTCATCCCCAATGTGGTAGACACCTCGAAAACTGCGCCCCATCCCGATCGGCCAGGTCATCGGCGCGCATTCGATGTCGAGCACGCGCTCGACTTCATCGAGCAGATCCAGCGGCTCCCGCCCGTCCCGATCGAGCTTATTGATGAACGTCATGATCGGCGTCGTGCGCAGCCGGCACACTTCCATCAGCTTGATCGTGCGCGCTTCCACGCCGCGCGCCGCGTCGATGACCATCAGGGCACTGTCGACGGCGGTCAGCGTCCGGTAGGTATCTTCGGAAAAGTCCTCGTGCCCCGGTGTATCGAGCAGGTTTACGATGCGCCCCTTGTAAGGGAATTGCATGACTGAAGAAGTGACGGAAATACCGCGCTCCTGTTCGAGCTTCATCCAGTCCGAGGTTGCGTGCCGCGTTGCCTTGCGGCCCTTCACGGTGCCGGCCATCTGAATCGCACCGCCGAAGAGCAGCAGCTTTTCCGTCAGCGTCGTCTTGCCGGCGTCGGGATGGGAGATGATCGCGAACGTGCGTCGCTGCGTATGTTCGGACATACGTTGGAAATGCCTGCGGAAAACTCTAGGGTTCGGGTGTGTCGGGCGTCAGATCGAGCGCCAGAACGATCGCGTCCTCGCGTCCGTCCGCGGCCTGATAGTAATCGGGCCGAATACCTATCCGCCGAAAACCGAGTGAGCCGTACAGCGAGAGCGCGGCGTCATTCGTCGGCCGCACTTCCAGAAAAACGCGCGTCGCCTCGACCTCATTTGCCCGGAACAGCAGCGTCTTCAGCAGGCGGCGACCGAAACCGAGCCGCCTGAGCGTCGGATGCACGCACAGATTCAGGATATGCGCCTCCCGAGCCGCGACCGACATGATCGCGTAGCCACTGACGGTGTCATCAATGTCGAGGACGAGGCAGTAATAACCGGCCAGCAGACAATCGCGAAAGATGCCCTGACTCCAGGGGAAGTCGTAGGCGGCCGATTCCACCATCGAGACACCGCCGAGATCGGCGGGCAGCATCTGGCGGATCCGGTTTTCGGGTTCGACGGCGGCAATCATTTCGCGTTGCCCAGAAACTCCCTGACCAGCAGAAGATCCTGCCAGGATTTCGCCTTCGCGAGCGGCGATCTGAGCAGATAAGCGGGATGATAAGTCACGACCAGCGGTGTCTGCGAGCGCTCGTACTCGTGCACCCGACCCCGCAGGCGGCCGATCGGCGTATCGGTATCGAGCAGCCACTGGGCCGGGATACGGCCGACCGCGAGAATCGCCGCGGGTCGGACCAGGTCTATCTGCCTATCGAGAAATCTCGTACATGTTCCTGATTCTTCAACACTTGGGTCGCGATTGTTTGGCGGACGGCACTTCAGGATATTGGCGATATAGACGGCTTCACGGCTGACACCGAGGCTCCGCAACATTGCATTCAGCAGCTTGCCGGCGCGACCGACGAACGGCTCGCCCTGGCGGTCCTCGTCGGCGCCCGGCGCCTCGCCGATGACCATCAGCGCGGCGCGGCGATCGCCGACCCCGAACACCGTCTGCGTGCGGCCACGATGCAGCGCGCAGGCCGTGCAGGCGCTGACCTCGGCCATCAGCTCGGTCCAAAGCCGGGCGTCGGGCGCCGCCGCCGGTCCCGGTCCGGCCGTGCCCGCCTCGGCCGCTGCGGCGGTCAGCGGCACGGCACCCGTCGCCTCTGGCGCGCCGGCCGGGCTGCCGTCAACGCTTTCGAAGATGCCCGTTGCGGCCCGGCCGGCTGCCGACGCCGCGTGCGCGCGGCGCCGCCACTCCGGGATCGAGAGCGCCTCGAGATAGCGGCTGCGACGGGCGGCGTCCATCAGCTGCGCTGCCGCGCGCGGCGCCGCAGGATCCAGTCGGCCGGCCCCGACAGCGCGTAGAGCGTCAACAACGCGGAGACGACGATCGGCGGATCGACGGCGATGAAGATGATCACGAGCGGAATCAGCAACAGCCGGCCGAACCGCACCTTGTGGCCCGGACCGATGTCCTTGAAGCTCAGATAGCGGAAGCGCGACACCATCAGGAGGCCTGCGGCCGCCGTGATCGCGATACCGGCCGCGAGCGCAACGAGCCCGTCGATACCGTGGACCGTGCTGACCCAGACCATCGCCGCAACGCTGGCCGCTGCGGCAGGACTCGACAGACCCTGAAAGAAACGGCGGTCCTGCCGGGCGGCGTTCGAGTTGAAGCGGGCGAGGCGAAACGCGGCAGCCGCCACGTAGAGGAATGCGGCCAGCCAGCCGAGCCGTCCCCAGATCGCCCCGTACTCGGACAGCCGCTCGACGCCCCACTGATAAGTCACGATCGCGGGCGCGATGCCGAAAGACACCATGTCGGCCAGACTGTCGAATTCCTTGCCGAAATCACTCGCCGTGCTCGTCATGCGGGCAATGCGGCCGTCGACGCCGTCCAGAAACATCGCGATGAAAATCGCCCAGGCCGACGCCGCGAAATTGCCGTCGATCGCCGCAATGACCGAATAGAACCCGGCAAACAGACCGCCGGTCGTGACCAGGTTCGGCAGCAGATAGATACCTTTGCGCAAACCGCCGCGACCTGACGAATCGGCAGCCTCATTGTCGAATGATTCTTCCACGTACGCACCAGATCCCTGCAGGCGCCATCATGCTGCGCTCCGCCTTGCGGCGCAACGGCGGAAGTCCCGGCGTCGGGGTGCGGTGATGCGGCGCAGCGACTGGCCGGGCACGGTTAGCGGCCATACAATGCGCGCGAGCGAGCCACCCTTTCGTACCGCGATGCATCTCAGCAAATTCGCCTTCTCCACCTTCAAGGAAACGCCGGCCGAAGCCGAGGTCGCGAGCCACCAGCTGATGCTGCGCGCCGGACTGATCAGGCGACTGGCGTCCGGGCTCTATACGTGGATGCCGCTGGGGACCCGTGTACTCCGCAAGGTCGAGGCGATCATCCGCGAAGAAATGAACCGCGCCGGCGCACTGGAGCTGCTGATGCCGTTCGTGCAACCGGCGGAGCTGTGGCAGGAATCGACCCGCTGGGACGCCTTTGGGCCGGAATTGCTACGCTTCGAGGACCGCCATTCGCGAGCTTTCTGCCTCGGACCGACACACGAGGAAGTCATCACCGACATTGCCCGCAGCGAGCTGAAGAGCTATCGCCAACTGCCGGTCAACTACTACCAGATACAGACCAAGTTTCGCGACGAGATCCGGCCGCGATTCGGCGTCATGCGGTCCCGGGAATTCGTGATGAAGGATGCGTATTCGTTCCATCTGGACGAAGACTCGCTGGCCGAGGGCTACGCGCAGATGCGCGATACCTATCGCCGCATCTTCGATCGCATGCAGCTCGACTACCGCATCGTGCAGGCCGACACCGGCGCTATCGGCGGCAATCGCTCCGAAGAGTTCCAGGTGCTTGCCGAATCCGGCGAAGACGCAATCGCATGCAGCGACGCCGACGATTTCGCCGCCAACATCGAGGTCGTCGGGATCGATCCGCCAGCCGGCGGACCCCCGGCCGCAGACCAGGCGCTCGAAAAAGTCGCCACGCCCGGAGTAGGATCGATCAACGCTCTTGCCGAGCTGCTCGACGTGGCACCGGACCGGTGTCTGAAGACGCTGCTGGTCAAGGGCACCGAGACACCGGCGGTAGCTCTGCTGCTCCGCGGCGATCACGAGCTCAATGCGCTCAAAGCCGAAAAGCTGCCCGAGGTCGCAACGCCCATCGCGATGCTGCGAGCGCCCGAAGTCGTGGCAGCGACCGGCTGCGCGCCCGGGTCTCTGGGCCCGATCGGGCTCGATCTGCCTGTCGTCGCGGATCACTCGGCGGCGCAGCTCGCAAACTTCGTCTGTGGCGCCAACGAAGAGGGCTACCACTACACCGGCGCGAATTGGGGCCGCGACGCCGAACGCCCGGCGACGGCCGACCTGCGTAACGCCGTCGATGGCGACCCGTCGCCGAACGGCAATGGCAGGCTTCGGATCGTACGCGGCATCGAAGTGGGCCAGATCTTCGCGCTCGGCACCAAGTACAGCGAAGCGATGGGGGCGACAGTCCTCGATCCGGGCGGCCAGCCGCGGCCGATGCCGATGGGCTGCTACGGCATCGGTGTGACCCGTGTCGTAGCCGCTGCCATCGAACAGAACCATGATGAGCGCGGCATCGTCTGGCCGGAGGCGTTGAGCCCGTTCAACGTGATCCTGATACCAATCAACTACGACAAGTCCGAAACGGTGCAGACCGCTGCGCAGGGCGTCTATTCGACGTTGCGCGCGGCCGGCTTCGAGGTTGCGCTGGACGATCGACCGCAGCGGCCAGGCTTCAAATTCGCGGACGCCGACCTGATCGGCATTCCGCATCGCATCGTCATCGCCGAGCGGGGACTCGCCGACGGAACGCTCGAATACAAGTCACGCCGCGCCGAGGAGCCCGAGTCGATCGGCATCGACACTGTTGTCGATGATCTTCGCGCCAGGCTTTGGACAGCGGATCGCTCCGAATGATGCGCTCGGCCACAATCGCCGCTCTGTCGATCGCGGCCCTGATCGGTGCGGACGCGCGAGCCGAGACGTTCGGTAACATGAGCGCCGATGACGTCGATCCGGCACTGCGCAGCAAGCTGCTCGATGCGGTTGCCGACGCCGAGAGCTTTCCGGACCGTTTCGATGCGGAAGTCTGGCTGACGGACATGTCGACGCGGCTGGAGGGCAAGGTCACCGACGTCGATGAGCGGCTGCACATCCTCCGCGTCGTGCATCAGGAGGCAACGCGCGCCGAGCTCCCACCAGAGCTCGTGCTCGCGGTCATCGACGTCGAAAGCAATTTCGATCGCTATGCGATCTCCTACGCCAGTGCACTCGGCCTGATGCAGGTAATGCCGTTCTGGGTCGACGAACTCGGTTACGACGACCAGAACGTCCTGTTCGACATACGACACAACATCCTGATCGGCTGCCATATCCTCAAGCACTACCTGGATATGGAGAACGGCGACCTGATTCGCGGCCTCGCGCGCTACAACGGCAGTCGCGGTCAGCGATGGTACGGCGATCGTGTGCTCGATCGACTGCGGACACGCTGGTTCCGACTCTAGCCAGGAAATCTCACTGATTCGCCGGCGAGACTCCCGGGCTGGCCCGGCGTCATCGCCGACTCCGGTTCTCGCTAGCCTGCTGGCTTTACACGGCTAGCCGACAGGGGGGCGGGCTGGCGCCGCCGGCGTGGAACCGACCGTGAAGCCGTCGGCGGGCGGCTCACCGCCGAAGACTTCGACGGCGACTCGTTCGACCCGGGCGAGCGGCGGGCCGTGCCACAGCCAGTCGATCAGCTGCTCGACTGCGTCGCCCTCACCGCCCGCAACGACCTCGACCGTGCCGTCCGGCAGGTTTCGCACATGGCCTCTGAGACCCAACGCAACCGCACGCTCGACGGTCCGCGCACGGAAGAACACACCCTGCACACGACCCGTGACGAGACAGCGAACGACCCGCACTGATGGCGCCGTCACCCGGCCCGCGAGTGCGGCGCGGGCACCTCAGTCGGGGCTGCCGGCTGCTGCGGCTTCGTCATGCGCACGCTGGGCGCGATTCTTGGCCCGCACGGCGTTTGCCCGTGCCCGCCCATAGGCCTCCGAGCGGATCTGTTCCTCGGCAACGGTGATCAGCTGCTCGGCCTCGGCCACGAGTTCCGGTGCGTGCGATCTGGCGTCCGCCTCGAGCGCCCGCGCTATCGCCTGTCGCGCGTCGCTCATTTCCTGAACCGGCGGCGCCGTCGCACAGGCCGCGAGCAGCGCGCCTGCAGTCGCCGCGAGCCAAGCCGCGACCCGAAATGATCGCCTGGACATTTGCGGTATTCTTTTTGCCCGGTGGACAGACACCGAAACTGTGCAGCCCGCCGGAATTTCCGTCAACCCCGCAACCGCCCAATCCGTGAGGACCGCCCATGAAGGCCACGATCTATCACAATCCGCGCTGCTCGAAGTCCCGTGCCACTCTGGCGCTGCTCCAGGAGGCCGGCGTGGATACCCGGATCGTCGAGTACCTGAAAGAGCCCCCGGGCACGGCGGAGCTCGAGTCGCTGCTCGGCAAGCTGGGCCTCGCGGCTCGCGATATCGTTCGCTCCGGCGAAGCCGAATTTCGGGAATCCGGTCTGTCGCTGGATGCGCCGGCCGGCGAGCTCATTGAGCTGATCGCCCGGCACCCGAAGGTTCTGCAGCGGCCGATCGTCGAGACCGACACACGTGCCCGCATCGGACGCCCGCCGGAACAGGTTCTGGAACTCTTCGAGTGACCGGCCCGGCGTCGGTTCTGGTTCTCTATTACTCGCGCAACGGCAGCACGGCGAAGCTCGCGAGGGCCATTGCGCGCGGCGTCGAGTCTGCGAACGCCACCGCCGTCCTGCGGACCGTTCCACCCGTGACGCCGACAACCGATGCCGGCGCTCCGCCGGTGCCCGGCAGCGGCCCGCCGTACGCCACGCTGCAGGACCTGCGCGATTGCGATGGTCTGATGCTCGGCAGCCCGACGCGCTTCGGTAACATCGCAGCGCCACTCAAGTATTTTCTCGACCGGACCAGCGAGCTGTGGCTCGATGGCGCGCTCGCCGACAAGCCCGCGGGTGTCTTTACGAGCTCATCGTCGCTGCACGGCGGGCAGGAGTCGACCCTGCTGACAATGGCCGTGCCGTTGCTCCATCACGGCATGATCTGCGCGGGTCTGCCGTATACCCGCAAGGAACTCTTCGACACGCGTACCGGCGGGTCGCCGTACGGTGCTACACACCTGGCAGCCGACTGGAACGGGGGGCTGTCGCCCGACGAGAAATCACTCGCTGTCGAACACGGCCGGCGTATCGCGAGGCTCGCTGCGGCGCTCCGTGTCGTCCGCCATCGTACCGCCGAGCAGTAGCTCGCGAACGAACGGGACGGTCACTTTCCGCTGCGCAGCCAGCGACTCTCGGTCAATACGGTCGAGCCATCCGGCCACTTCGCGCATATCCCGCCTGACACGGCGCAGCAGATAGGCGGCCGCTGCCGGCTCGAGCTCGACGCCACGCGCTCTCGCCAGTGCGTCGAGCGCTTCGCCGCGCGCTTCATCGGACAGCGGCTCGAGCGGATAGACCACCGCGGCCCTCGCCCGGGACGCCAGATCGGGCAGGTCGAACCCTGCCCCGGCCGGTACCGTGCGTCCGGCCAGCAGCAGGACACCGGGCTGTTGATAGAAGTCGTTGATCAGTGAGAACAGCGCGAGCTCGCGGTCCGGATCGCCGGCGAGTGCCGTGACATCGTCGACGGCCACCAGATCGAGTCCACCGAGTTCCGCCAGGGCCCCCGGCGGCAGATCGCGATCGCACGCGAGGTAAATCGACCTCAACCCCCGCTCACCGGCCTCGCGGCAGGCAGCCTGGAGCAAATGCGTCTTGCCGGCATGCGTCGGGCCAGCGATCCATACGATGTCGGACCGGCCGCCACGTGCGAGCGTCCGCAAGTGTTCCTCGACGCCGCGTCCCGACTTGTCGATAAACGTGTCGAATCGCGTGTGCGCCGGAAACCGGAAGTCGAGCGGCAGCTGGCTCATGATCGCCTGCTGCTACCGCCGCTCGCGAGCGCCGGCACGCGGTTAACCGTCATGCGGAAGCCGTGCCGCCGCGAATCGCCCGGCGGGACCATTCGATGACGTACGCAAGCCCGCTGGTAATGCTCGTGAAGATCACCGCCGCGCCCAACAGCATCATCGCCTCCGGTGGTATCCACCCACGCGAGGCATCGAATATCGCAAGGGCCAGAAACGACAACTGCAGGAACGTATTCGCCTTGCTCACGAGGCTCGGCTCACCGCTCAGATACCCGGCGATCGAGGCGTAAGCAAGTGCTCCGGCGACGATCAGAATGTCTCTCGCAACGATGATTGCGGTGAGCCCGGTCGGCACCAGCATCATGTAGCTGAGTGTCACGAATGCGCTCGTAATGAGCAGCTTGTCGGCGACCGGGTCGAGCAGGCCGCCGAGCCGCGTTTTCCAGTCGAAAGTGGAGGCGAGGAAGCCGTCGAGGGCATCCGAAAAGCCGGCGACTACCATCAGCACCAGCGCTGCATCGAAACGTCGATCGAGCAGCGCGAGGAGGATCGGCCAGATCAGGATCAGACGAATGATCGTGATCGCATTCGGAATCCAACGGAGGCTCATTGCCCCGGAACGGTCTCGATGGGCAACGCCGCCTCACCTGGATTCGGCGGGTTCAAGTCTCGTGTGTCGATGCCATCGTCGAAGAGAGGCAGCGCGCCGTCGCCCGCAACCTCGTCCTCGAGCGAAGGCGGCCGGGTATCGCCGGACAAACGATAGACGCGGGCGGCGCCAACGCTGGGGCCGAAAGACACGACCGGCACCGGCTCCAGTACACCGCCAAGTTCGAGGATACGGTCGAGCACCGAAGCGTCACCGCGGACGACGGCCGCCAGACGCAGCAGTTCGCTCGTATACGACTGCACATCGACGGACTCGATGATGCTGACCGAATCGAGGTGGCGCATCACGCGGCCGTACCCCGACAGCGATCGAATGCCTTCGATGTCGATCAGGGTGCGGCGCAGCCCGCCGGCCGTCGTGTACTGCGCGGCGAACTGGTCAGTCACCCAGTCGACGCCTTCGACCACACTCGACGTCCGCGCCTGGCGGAAACTGCCATCTATGCCGGTCAGCGTCCAGTCCATGCCGAGGCCGAAATCGTCGAGTCTGATACGTGCCTGCAGGGCGAAATCTCCCGCATATGCCCGGGTCGGCTCCAGCAGCACCGCGCCGGCGTCCCCGAGCAGCACCTCCGGATCGAATGACGTCTGCCCGGCGCTCTGCCCGAAGGCCGGCTCGCCCCTCTGCCCGACGCCTTGCTCGGCGCGCTGATCGAGGCGCTGCCCGGGCGCAGGCGGCGGCGCGACCGGATCGTCCGCGCCGCGGCCGGCGCCGGCTGCGAGAGGACCCGTCGATGGCGCCGCCCCTGCGTTCAGCAACGGCGTCAACTCGGCATTCGGCAGCCGCAATGGCAACCCGCGGCGGTCGGCGGTTCGAACGATGTCCTCGATCAGGCTGTCGCGGAGGGCGCGATCGGCGGACGGTATCGACTGCTCCGCGGCGTCGGCGGTCACTGTCGGAAACAGGTAATCGCCGGTGTCGCCATCGAGCGCCAGCACGGTGACACCGTCGCCGAAATCGATGACGGCCCATAGCACGACCAGCGGCCGCTCGGCGCCCCAGACAGGCCATTCGAGATCGGTCAGCGCTGCCTGCACCGCACCGCCGTTGAAGCCGACACGCACACGATCGGCATCCAGCTGCCCGTACGAGGTGACGAGATTCGATGCGGATTCGAGCAACGGGGCGAGCTCCGGATAGGCGGCAGCCTCCGAACGCCCGGTGACACGGGACAAAAGGACGGCCATGCCCCGCTCTATCGAATCCGCGCGCCGGTCCACGGCGAGCGGGTCGATATCGACCGTGACGGTATAGAGGTCGGGGAACGTGGCCGCCGCCGACGGGCCCGGCGCTGCGGCGACCGCGACGAAAGCGAGCGCAGACAGCCGTGCCACTTTAAGCAGATCAGATGCGAGCATCCGTGCAGTCACTCCCGTCCACGCGGCGAAACTTCGAGCCTACTCGCGTATTATACCGGCAGCCAGTCGGCATCGAGGATTGCAATGCCCGGGAAAGAGGCGCTGACCTACGCATCCGCGGGCGTCGACATCGACGCCGGTGAGGCACTCGTCGACAGAATTCGCGAGCCGGTGGCGCGGACGCGACGAGCCGAGGTCATCGGCGGCGTCGGGGGCTTCGGGGCCGTCGTCCGCGTGCCTTCCGGCTACCGCGCACCGGTCCTCGTATCCGGCACCGACGGCGTCGGCACCAAGCTCAAGCTCGCAATCGACCATGACACCCACGACACCGTCGGTATCGACCTCGTGGCGATGTGCGCCAACGACATCGTGGTTCTCGGCGCAGAGCCGCTGTTCTTTCTCGATTACTTCGTCACGCCGAAGCTGGACGTTGAGGTCGCCACTCGCGTCATAGCCGGCATAGCCCGCGGCTGCGAGCTTGCCGGCGCGGCGCTGGTCGGCGGCGAGACAGCCGAGCATCCGGGGATGCACGCGGCCGGCGAATACGATCTTGCCGGCTTCTGCGTCGGTGTCGCCGAGGAGGAAGCCCTGATCGATGGCACGACAATCGCGGCCGGCGATCAGGTCGTCGGCGTTGCGTCATCCGGCCCGCACTCGAACGGTTTTTCGCTGATACGCAAGGTGCTTGCGCGCGACCCGTCTGCCGCAACCCTTTCGGTCGACGGCCGCTCGCTGATCGCCCGGCTGCTCGAACCCACGCGGATATACGCGCGTCCTCTGATCGAAACGCATCGCGATATTCCGCTGAAGGGCCTGGCGCACATCACCGGCGGCGGCCTGACCGAAAACATACCGCGAGTGCTGCCCGACGGGCTCGGCGTAAGACTCACGGAAAGCGCATGGCCGCGCGACCCGGTTTTCCAGTGGCTGGAAGACGCCGGTGTCGAGCGACGCGAGATGCACCGGACGTTCAACTGCGGAATCGGGATGGTCGCGATCGTCGCGCCGGCCGACGCCGACGGCGTAATTGCCTCGTTGCAGGCTCGCGGCGAACAGGCCTGGCGGATCGGTGAAGTCACCGAATCGGCGCCCGACGCGCGTGTCGTGATCGAGGCATGATCCGAGGGTTGCCGGCCGCGGAATCCAGAGGAACTCCGCAATCGTTTCCTGCGTCGAATCCTGTATGAAGTCGAACTGTCTCATTCTCACGCTGCCGGTTGCGGCGACGATCATGATGGCTTCGCCCGGCTCCGCCGCCCCGGCCATCGCCGCTATCGCGACTTATGAGGCCGAGTACTCGATCGAGTACCGGGGACGCAGCGCAGGCGCTTCGCAGTTCTCGGTTTCACTTAACGAGGACGATGCGACGTTTCGCTTCCGGTCGCACTCGAAGCTCCGGGGACTGATCGCCCGGCTCGCCGCACCGCGTCCGATCATAGAAGACAGCACGTTTCGCCTGAACGGGGCGGCAATCGAGCCGCTTGCGTTCAGTTACGAAGACGGCAGCCGAAAAGGCGAAGACAACTATCGCATTGGCTTCGACTGGCCAGCCACCGCAACGCTGGAGCTCGACGAGGCACAGCGCGCCATCGACCTCGCGCCGGGCGTACTGGACCGCGGCACCGCGCAGGTCGTGCTGATGCAGAAGGCGGCCGCGGGCCGGATGCCCGCCGGGATGCAGATCATCGACGACGACGGACTCGAGCGTTACGAAGTTGCCGCACTCGAGCCGGCAGTGGCGACGACCGAATTCGGCGAATTTCAAACGGAGCGCTACTCGCAACAGCGGGTTGGCTCATCCCGACAAACGATCTTCTGGCTCGCCCCGGAGCTCGACTACCTCCCGGTCCGCATCGAGCAGATCCGCAACGGCGAAGCCCAGACGATCTTCTCGCTGACAACGGTGAGTTTCACGGGACAGTCCGCCGACTGACTGCCCCGGCAGGTATACGGCGCGGCCCCAACCGGTACAGGGCGCGGCCCGGCAGGCGGCGCGGCCCGCAGCACTTTTCGTTCTTGCCTTCACTGCCACTCGACGGAAGACGGAAGCGTCGTGGCCAGCCCTCGCGAGTCGTCGGCGGGGTGCCGCTCAGGTCTTGGGCAACGTCACGCCGCGTTGCCCCTGATACTTGCCGAGGCGATCGGCATAGCTGATCGCGCAAGGTTCGTCAGATTCGAGAAAAATCATCTGTGCCACGCCCTCGTTCGCGTAAATCTTCGCCGGCAGCGGCGTGGTGTTCGAAAACTCGAGCGTCACGTGACCTTCCCACTCCGGCTCCAGCGGCGTCACATTCACGATGATCCCGCAGCGTGCATAGGTCGACTTACCGAGGCAGATGGTGAGAACGTTGCGTGGAATGCGAAAATACTCGACCGTCCGCGCGAGCGCGAATGAGTTCGGCGGAATGATGCAGACCTCGGACTGGACGTCCACGAAGCTCGACTCGTCGAAAGCCTTCGGGTCGACAATGGCGGAGTTGATATTCGTGAATATCTTGAACTCAGGTGCGCAGCGTACATCGTAGCCGTAGCTCGACGTTCCGAACGAAACGATACGGCGCCCGTCGTCCGTCCGCCTGACCTGTCCGGCTTCGAATGGCTCGATGAGTCCGTGCTCCGTAGCCATACGCGTGATCCACCGATCGGATCTGATCGTCATCAGTCGTCCTCGACCGTGATGTTCGGAAAGAGGTGAGAATAGTCGCGCCTGCCCGCGGCGAGCTCGCCTGCGACACGCAACGCAATGTCGGCATAGCGGGCGGCTGCCGGGTCATCCGAGGCAGCGAGCGGTGAGCCTTCGTCGGTGCTGCTGCATACGGCAGCGTCGAGCGGCAGCGCACCGAGTGTCGGAACATCATAGTCCGCGCCGAGCCGCGCCCCTCCGCCGGCCCCGAATATGTGCTCTTCGTGTCCGCAGTTCGTGCAGACGTGCAGCGCCATGTTTTCGACGATGCCGAGAATCGGTACGCTGACTTTCACGAACATCTCGAGGCCTTTGCGCGCGTCGGCCAGAGCGACATCCTGCGGCGTCGTCACGATGACGGCACCGGTCACCGGGACGCGCTGGGCGAGCGTCAGCTGAATGTCGCCGGTGCCGGGCGGCATGTCGATGAACAGGTAATCGAGCTCGCCCCATGCTGTCTGCTGCAGCAGCTGCGTCAGCGCCGACGTCGCCATCGGCCCTCGCCAGACCATCGGCTGGCTTTCGCCGACCAGGAAGCCGATCGACATCGAGCGGATATCGTGCGCGGGAAGCGGCTGCAGCGTCTTGCCATCGTCCGAATGTGGCTTGCTGCCCTCGAGGCCGAGCATCCGCGGAACGCTCGGGCCGTAGATGTCGGCATCGAGCAGTCCGACGCGCGCGCCCTCGCGCGCGAGCGCCACTGCAAGATTGACGGCGACGGTCGATTTGCCGACCCCACCCTTGCCCGATGCGACAGCGATGATGTTCGCAACACCGGGAAGCGGCTTCAGGCCCTGCTGCACTGCATGCGCCTGTACGCTCGAGCGAATGGCCACGTCGGCCTCGTGCCCTGCTGCAGCGAGCGCTGCAACGATGTCGCCCTCCAACACGGTCGCGTAGCGCGTGGCCGGAAAGCCGAGCTCGATATCGATCCGGGGCCGCGGATCGCCGGACGAAACGGTAAAGGTCGAACCGGGCCCGCCCAGCGGTTGGGCAGTCGGCGCAACGGTGACGGCACGGAGTGCCGCACCGACGGCCGCCGTTGACGATTCGCTCATGATTCCTGCGCTGTGCCCGCCCCGAAAACCGGCCGGATTGTACCCCACGGATCTGTGGCAGATGAGGCCGACGGCATGCCCCAAGCTGTGATGCACGTTCCGTTTTCCAGAGGCCCGTATGGCATAATTTGTCGACGTTTCGGAGTGTTATGTCGCTGTCTTAAGGCCGCGCGACACTTCGGCGGTTCGCTCGGAGTTAACGCAGGTCCCAGCAACGGGTTACGCCCTTCCCGATGAAGCTCATTACCGGATTTCAGGCGTCGCGCCTCGTCGCCCAGATTGCAGAAAACGGCGACCCGTCGTCGAACGTGGCGCGCAAGGCCTTCGACAAGCTCCGGAAACTCGGTCCTGGCGTCATTCCGACGATTCTGGAGGCCCTCAGGCTCGCCGACAAGAACCTGACCGGCGAGTATGTCGAGTTGCTGACCGAGTTCGCGGACAACAAGAACCTGCCGGCGCTGGTCCGCGGCCTCGCCGACGGCGAGGCCAAGACCGTGGCAGCGACGGCATGGGCGCTGTCGAGCAGCCGCAAATTCAACGTCAACCGCCTCGTCGACCTGCTGTCCGAGGACGACTACTCAAAATCGGCAATCGTAGACGTGCTCAGCGCACACAAGGACCGGCTGAACGTCAGACAGCTGCTCACGCAGGTCTACCACCTGCAACCGGCCGAGAAGGCCGCCGTCTTCAAGGTCATCGATGAAGTAGCGACCGAAGATCTGGTGCCGAACCTGATCGATCGAATGGACGGCAAGGACTCGTTCGTGAAGATGCTGCTGATCGACACCATTTCCCGGTTCGATCTGCCGATCGTCGAAACCGCAATCACGGACGCGCTCTCCGACGGCAACAAGCTCGTCCGCAAGAGCGCCCTCGCGTCGATCGCCCGTTCCGGCCGAACCGTCCAACTGGCCGCGATCAGCAAGCTGCTGATGGACTCGGATGTCGAGGTCATCGATAAAGCCGTCGACGTGATCGTGCAGATGAACGATGACGAGACCGTGAAGTACCTGATTGAGCCGATGAAATCGGAGAACGAGTTTTCACGGCGCGCTGCTGTCGAGATTCTGAACAAGATCGGCACAACCTCAAGCGTCAAGTTCCTGTTGAACGCCCTGGCCGACGAGGACTGGTGGGTCCGCTCGCGGGCCGCGGATGCGCTCGCTCATATCGGCGGCGAACGTGTCGTCTCGTCGGTTCTCGAGCTGTTCACCGACAAGGACGAGAACATTCGCCGGGCTGCCATCGAGATCCTGAACACCTGCGGCGATGAGCGGGCCGTCGACAAACTGATCGGCGCGCTCGAGGACCCGGACTGGTGGGTCAGCGAGCGTGCCGCCGATGCGCTCGCCGGTATCGGCGACAAGCGCGCCATTCCGCCGCTCGTCAAGATGCTCGACCGTAACGACGAGGCAGTGCCGGTCGCAATCACCGCTCTCGGCCAGCTGGCAGGCCCCGAGATGCTGCCGAAAATCGTGCCGTATCTGAGCAAGCCCGACAAGGAATTGCGCATTGCCGCCATCGACGCGCTCGTTCGGCTCGCCGATGAGGCCCACGCTCTGGTTGTGCGCGAGCACGTCGAGCAGGCTGCGATGGTGGCAACCGAAGACACGGTCATCGGTGCAGCATCGAAAGCTCTGACACGGCTCGACGGCAAGTTCAGCGAGAGCGGCCGCTTCACGATGACCGGCACGCTCGGCCCGACGAGAATCGCGTCGCCAACCCAGATAGCGCGACCTGAACAGCTGCAGGAAACGAAGATTGGGCCGCCGCCCCCGCTCGAACCAACGCGCCAGTCGCGGACGCTGCTGGACGACCCGAACAACGATCTGAGCGCGGTGACGGCGGCACAGGCCGAGCTGCCCGGCATCGATCTCGCCGCGCTCGCTCCCGGGGACATGATCGAGAACCGCTACCGGTTCGTGCAAAAAATCGGTAAGGGCGCCTTCGGAACCGTCGTGCTCGTTGAGGACATGGTCGTCGAGGAGCAGCTGATCCTCAAATTCCTGAACCCGAACGTCGCTTCGGACGAAGAGATGATGAAGCGCTTCGTGCATGAGCTGCGCTACTCCAGACGCATCACGCACAAGAATGTCATTCGCATCTACGACTTCCTGTATATCGCCGGCGGCTATGCAATCTCGATGGAGTACTTCCCGTCGCACACGCTCGGCGCCGAAATCGCCCGCGAGAAGCCGATGCCCCAGCCCAAGGCCGTCGGCTACGCGATCGACATTTGCACGGGCATGCAGATCGCACATCAGCAGGGCATCATCCACCGCGACCTGAAGCCCGCAAACATTCTGATCAACGATGACGGCCTGCTGAAGATCGTCGACTTCGGCGTCGCCGCCGCGGCGAAGAGCGGTGACACGCAGCTGACGAAGACCGGCTACGTGATCGGGTCGCCGAAATACATGGCGCCCGAGCAGATTCTCGGCAAGAAAGTCGACGAGCGTGCCGACATCTACAGCCTTGGCGTTATTCTGTACGAAATGCTGGCCGGGGATCCGCCGTACAGCCGCGGTGACCACATGGCGGTCATGTACCAGCACGTACAGGGCAAGGCCGCGCCTTTGGGCGAGGTCAACGGCAATCTGCCACGGGAAATCTGCGACGTCGTCAGCAAGTCGATGTCCGTCGACAAGACGAAGCGCTACGAGTCGATGGAAGAGTTCCATTTGGCACTGGATGCATCCGTGCCGGCGCTCGTGGCCTAGCTACCCGATCCCGTGGCCCGAATAGACGCATTCCTGAAGCTCGGGCTCGCGCAGGGCTGCTCGGACGTTCATCTCGCGGTCGGCGTGCCGCCGATGATTCGGCTGAACGGCGATCTGATGCCGATCAAATTCCGCGATCTCGGCGACGGGGAGCTCGAAGGCTACGTCTTCGAGATTCTCACCGAGACGCAGCAGCAGCGATTCAAGAGCGGGCAGGATATCGATTTCTCGTATGTCAGCGAGGACGGCGGGCGTTTTCGCGTCAACCTGTTCCGCAAGGCCACCGGGGTCGGTGCGACGTTCCGAAACATCCCGAATCAGATCCCGACGATCGAAAGCCTGGATCTGCCTCCGATCCTCCGAAGTTTTTGCGACCTGCACCAGGGCATGGTGCTGGTAACCGGATCGACCGGAACCGGCAAATCGACGACGCTCGCTGCGATGATCGACCACCTGAACTCGACGCGCAGCATCAACATCATCAGTCTCGAGGACCCGATCGAATTCGTGCACCCGAGCAAGAAGTCTCAGGTCGTTCAGCGCGAGCTCGGCACGCACATACCGAGCTTCGCGGACGGCGTACGTGACGCGCTGCGCGAAGATCCGGACGTCATCCTCGTCGGCGAGCTGCGTGATGCCAATACGATCGCCATGGCGATGACGGCCGCCGAGACCGGACACCTCGTGCTCGGCACACTGCACACGACGAGTGCCGTGAAGTCCGTCGACCGTATCGTGGATGCACTGCCTTCCGACCAGCGAGAGCAGACCAAGAGCTTTCTTTCACACAGCCTGCACGCAGTCGTCACGCAGAATCTCGTCAAGACCGCGGACAGCCGTGGGCGTTGCGCCATACTCGAGATCCTGATCATGAACCGGGCGATCGCAAAGCTGATCATGACCGATCAGACGCACCAGATACCCGCGCAGCTGCAGACCGGCAAGAACGAGGGAATGCAGCTGATGGATCAGGCATTGATCGACGCGATCACGGCGCGCAAGGTGGATGCCGACGATGCCTACCGCTATGCGCTCGACAGAAAGAAGTTCGAGCGCTTCGTCACCGACACGTCGGTCCTGCCAACCGTGGCAATCGCGAATCAGGGTTGATCGATGTCGATGATCAACGACTTTCTGCAGAGCATGAACATGCGGGCCGGTTCCGATCTGCATGTCATCGCCGGCGACCCGCCACGCATGCGGGTCCACGGATCGCTGATCACGCTGGCGAATAGACCGCTCGACCCGGAAGAGCTACGCGGCGAGTTGTTCGCCATCATGCCGGAACCGGCGATCGAAAGCTTCAACACGACCGATTCGGCCGACTTCGCGCACAACATCCCGAACGTTTCGCGCTTCCGCGTCAACGTCTTTCGACATCTGAACGGCATCGGTGCCGTTTTTCGGGGCATTCCTTCCCGTGCGCTGACGCTGGAAGAGCTGAAGATGCCCAAGGTTCTCGAAACGCTGAGCCGCTACAACCAGGGCCTCATCCTGGTCACCGGCAAGACCGGCTCCGGAAAGTCGACGACGCTTGCAGCAATGATCGACGCGATCAATACGCGCGTCAAAGGCCACCTGCTGACGATCGAGGATCCGATCGAGTTCGTGCACGAGCGCAAGTCCTGCCTGATCAGTCAGCGCGAAGTCGGCGTGCACAGCGGATCGTTTGCAGACGCCCTGCACTCCGCTCTGCGCGAAGATCCGGATGCCATTCTGGTCGGTGAGCTGCGCGATCTGGAGACGATGAGCATTGCGATGACGGCCGCCGAGATGGGCATCCTCGTGATGGGCACGCTGCATACCAACGGTGCGGCCGCCACGGTCGACCGCATCGTCAACATATTTCCCGCAGACAAACAGGACCATGTCAGGAACATGCTGTCCACGTCGCTGCGCGGGATCATCTCGCAGCAGCTTTGCCGCGTCGCCGACGGTAGTGGACGGGTGGCCGCCCTAGAAATTCTGATCAACACACCGGCCGCGGCGAACCTCATTCGTCAGGGCAAGCTCGAGCAGATCGAGAACGTCATGCAGTCGGGCATTTCCGACGGCATGTGCACGATGGACAGCTCTCTGAAACGCCTGATGGATAGGGGTAGAATCACCGGCCAGGAAGCCTACCTGCAGGCTTTCGACAAGAAGAAGTTCGAGGAATACAAGGACCTAGCCTAGGCCGTGTCCGGCGCAGGGCTTGCGTCGGGAGCTATCGAGTTGACAACCAGGCGCAGAATTCTCGTTACGAGCGCGCTGCCGTACGCCAATAACTCCCTGCACATCGGCCACCTCGTCGAATATACGCAGACAGACGTCTGGGTGCGCTTTCAGCGCATGCGCGGCCACGAGTGCATCTATGTCTGCGCGAGCGACGCGCACGGCACGCCGACGATGCTCCGGGCCGAGGAACTGGGGATAGCACCGGAGACGTTGATCGAGAGCGTCGTCGAAGAGCATCGGCGCGACTTCGCTGCGTTCGGCATCAGTGTCGACAATTACCTTACGACCCACGACACCGAGAATCGGGAGATCACCACCGCGATCTACGCGAAGCTCCGCGATGCAGGGCTGATCGACCGTCGCACGATCACACAGGCATTCGACGCCGAAAAGGGCATGTTTCTGCCGGACCGGTACGTTCGCGGAACCTGTCCGGTCTGTGAGTCGCCCGATCAGAACGGCGACTCCTGCGGGGTCTGCAGCTCCACCTATGCGCCCCTCGACATGATCGATCCGGTATCGGTCGTGTCGGGCACGACACCGGTCGCGCGCGAATCCGAGCACCTGTTTTTCAGGCTCAGCGAGTTCGCCGAACGGCTGCGCGAATGGGTGCCGGAGCATCTGGATCGGGGGATGGCACGCAAGCTCGACGAATGGTTCGAAGCCGGTCTCGAAGACTGGGATATCTCGCGCGACAGCCCGTACTTCGGATTCGAAATCCCCGACGAGCCCGGAAAGTATTTCTACGTCTGGTTCGACGCACCGATCGGCTATCTGGCGAGCTTCAAGAACCTCTGCGAGCGGACCGGTCTCGATTTCGACGAATTCTGGTCGCCGGAAAACGACACCGAGGTGTATCACTTCATCGGCAAGGACATCGTCTACTTCCACGCGCTCTTTTGGCCGGCCGTGCTCTGGGGGGCAGGCTTCCGTGCACCGTCCGGCGTTTTCGCGCACGGCTTTCTGACCGTCAATGGCGAAAAGATGTCGAAGAGCCGCGGCACCAACATCACGATGGGGCGTTTCGCGGAGCACGTCAGGCCCGACTGCCTGCGGTACTACTATGCGTCGAAGCTGACTCCGGGGGTGGACGATATCGATCTGAGCCTCGGCGACCTGGTGCAGAAGGTCAATTCCGACCTGGTCGGAAAGCTGGTCAACATCGCCAGTCGCTGCGCCGGATTCGTGCATCGTCTTGGAGCGGGCACGCTGGCGCCAGAGCTCCACGACGCGGCCTTCTATCGCGAGTTCATCGCAGCCTCCGACGACATCGCCGCGAATTTCGAAGCGCGCGAATACTCGCGGGCAGTGCGGACAATCATGACGCTGGCCGACCGTGCCAATCAGTACATCGACTCCCACAAACCATGGCAGCTCGCCAAGGAGGACGGCCGCAGCGACGAGGTCGTCGCAATCTGCTCGATGGGGATCAACCTGTTTCGCGCGCTGCTCACGTGGCTGAAGCCCGTGATTCCGGATATCGCTGCCAGAGCAGAGGCCTTCCTGGCGGCCGGCTCACTCGACTGGGACAGCCCTGCAACGCCCCTGGTCGACCACCGGATCGGCAGATTCGAAACGTTGCTGACGCGGATCGACCCCAAGGTTGCCGACGCGCTGATTGCGGTCGACCCGAGCGAAACGGCCCCGGCGACAGAAGCAGCGCAAGCAGGCGCATCCGGGGCAGCCGGCGCATCCGGAGCATCCGGGGGAACCAGCGCCAAGCCGGCACCGGCACAGGACGACGCACCCGCCGAGATCGACATCGATACTTTTCTCGGCATCGACCTGCGAGTCGCAGACGTCGTGAAGGCCGAGTACGTCGATGGGGCGGACAAGCTGCTGCGCCTCGAGCTCGACACCGGAACCGGCCGCCGGACGGTGTTCGCCGGTATCCGCAGTGCCTATGATCCGGAAACGCTCACAGGTCGCCAGGTCGTCGTCGTGGCCAACCTCAAGCCGCGCAAGATGCGCTTCGGCACGTCGGAAGGCATGGTGCTTGCGGCCGGGCCCGGCGGAAAGGACATCTTTCTGCTGAGCCCGGACAGCGGCGCACAGGCCGGCATGAGGGTTCGCTGACCATGCTCGAGCTCGGACTGATCGTCATCAGCGCGGCACTCGTCAACAATTTCGTGCTGGTCCAGTTCCTCGGACTGTGCCCGTTCATGGGGGCCTCCCGGCGCATCGAAGGCGCGCTCGGCATGGGCCTCGCGACAGGGACCGTCCTCACGCTCGCGTCCATCCTCAGCTATCTGGCCGACAACCTGATCCTGATTCCTTACCAGCTCGAGCACCTGCGTCTGATCACATTCATCCTGATCATCGGCGGGGCGGTGCAGCTGACCGAGCAGCTCGTGCGACACACGTCGCCGCTGCTGCACCAGATGCTCGGCCTGTACCTGCCGCTGATCGCGAGCAATTGCGCCGTTCTGGGCGTCGCTCTGCTGAATTCCGGGGCACGCCGCAGCTTGCTGGCGGCAGTCTTCTACGGTGCAGGCGCAGCGCTCGGATTCGCTCTCGTGCTAGCGCTTCTCGCCGGCATGCGCGAAAGGCTGGATCACGCCGACGTTCCACGCGCCTTCCGCGGGCACTCCATCGTCTTCGTCACTGCCGGCATTCTCTCGATCGCTTTCCTCGGATTCAGCGGCTTCGCAAGACTTTGATGCTTGCCGGCATCGCGCTTCTCACCAGCATCGCACTCGGACTGGCCATCGTCCTCGTCGCGGCCGATCGGCTGCTGACGGGGCGTGACGACGAGGTCGTCGTCGCAATCGAAAGACTGCTGCCGCAGATCCAGTGCGCGCAGTGCGGCTTCCCGGGCTGCCGGCCCTATGCCGAGGCCATTGCCCATGGCGAGGCCGGCCTCAATCTGTGTCCACCGGGCGGCGACATGCTGATCCGTAACCTGGCCGACCTGCTCGGCCGAGACGCAGAACCTTTGCAGCCGGGTATCGGCCAGGCAAGCATGGACCGCGTCGCGCTGATCGACGAGTCGGCGTGCATCGGCTGCAATCTGTGCGCGCGTGCATGCCCGGTGGACGCGATCGTCGGTGTGCAACAATACATGCACACGGTGATTGCTTCGCATTGCACTGGCTGCGAGCTGTGCCTGCCGCCCTGCCCCGTAGACTGCATAGATCTGGTTTCACGAGATGCATGAGCACCAGCCGGCACGCCGACTCACTGGCGGAGTGCGGCTGCCGCCCAACAAGGAACGCTCCACGGCCGGGCGGATCAGAACCGGCTTGGTCCCGAAGCAGGTGATACTGAGCCTGCAGCAGAGTCGCGGCTCAGCCGCGAAGCCGATCGTTGCCGTCGGTGATCGAGTTCTCCGCAACCAGACGATCGCGACCGGCGACCCGGGGGCATGCGCCGACATACATGCGTCGACATCGGGTCGGGTCAGCGCAATCGAGGACAGGCTCGTGCCGTTTCACAACGGGCTCGGGACGGCACTGTGCCTCGTCATCGATGCGGACGGCCGCCATGATGCGGCGGACACCGATGCAATAGCCTGGCCGGAGCAGCCGGTCGGCCGGCTGGCCGCGATATCCCGCGCCGGCATCGTCGGACTCGGCGGTGCCGCCTATCCCACCGCACGGAAGCTCGCCACCGAAGGCTGCACCACGCTCGTCGTCAATGGCGCCGAATGCGAACCATACATTTCCTGCGACGACATGCTGATGCGCGAGCATGCCGGCGAGGTCGTTGCCGGCACGAGCATCATGCAGGATCTGATCGGCGCGGAACGCAGCATCATTGCGATAGAACGCGACAAGCCGGAAGCGATCGAAGCAATGCTGGCGGCGCTCGGATCGGCCGATGCACCCGGGATCACGGTTGCCGAGCTTCCCACGATTTATCCGGCCGGGGGCGAGCGGCAGCTGATCGAAGTGCTCACTGGTCTCGAGGTTCGCAGCGGCACATTCCCCGGCGACTCCGGCTTCATCTGCCAGAACGTCGCGACGGCGCGTGCCGTCGCCATGCTGGCAGAGTCCGGGGCGCCGCTGACGAGCCGGATCGTCACCGTTGCGGGCGAAGCAATCGCGGAGCCCGCGAATGTCGAGGTCCCGATCGGCACGCCGATCTGCGAGTTAATCGAGCATTGTGGCGGGCTGCGCGCACCCCTGGCTGCGCTGATCCACGGCGGGAGCATGATGGGTGTCGCCCTGCCATCGGCTACGCTTCCCGTCACGAAGTCGACGAACTGCGTGATCGCCGCGGCGGCCGGGGAATTGCGGGCCGATGCGGCGGAATGGGCCTGCATACGCTGCGGCGAATGCGCAATCACCTGCCCCGCCCGCCTGCTGCCCCAGGATTTACTGATCGCCGCCCGCGAGCACAACACGCGTGATCTCGCCGATCTCGCTCTTGCCGACTGCATCGAGTGCGGATGCTGCGATGTCGTCTGCCCGAGCCACATTCCGTTGACGTCGGTCTTCAGGCAGGCGAAGCGCGACGTCGCGCAGTCCAGACGTCATGCCATCCTGTCCACGCAGTCGGCCCGCCGTTTCGAGCAGCGTTCCCACCGCGCGCTCGCGGCCGAAGAGGAGGAAGCGCAGCGACAGGCTGAACTGCGGCAACGAATCGACAACCCGGCAGGCGGTCAAGCCGAAATCGCGGCGGCGGTCGAGCGTGCAAGACGGCGACGCCGGCGCGATACGGAGCCCGACTCGTGAGCGGCCTGCTGTCGATCCCGGCGCCCCACTCGCGGCCGCGCGCGTCCGTGCCGCGACTGATGCGCCGGGTGCTGTACGCTCTGATCCCGGCCGCCTGCTGTCACGTGTGGTACTTCGGGCCCGGTCTGCTCGTGAACTTCGTGGTCTGCGCACTCGCCGGGCTCGCGGCCGAAGCACTGGTGCTGCGGCTGCGGCACCGACCCGCCGGTGCCGCGCTCGGCGACGGCAGTGCACTGGTCACCGCCGCGTTGCTCGCCTTCACGATCCCGCCTCTGGTGCCGTGGTGGGTGCCGGCCAGCGGTGCAGCGATGGCGATCGTGGTTGCGAAGCAGCTATACGGCGGACTCGGCCGAAACCTCTTCAACCCCGCGATGGTCGGTTACGCGTTCCTGCTGCTCTCGTTTCCCGTAGAGATGACGCAGTGGGTGCCGCCGCGGATCGGCGACCTGGACTATGCGCAGCTGAGCCTTTTGCAGTATCTGTCGTTCACTTTCACCGGCGACCTTCCGGCCGGCCTGTCGCTGGACGGCCTGACCCGGGCAACGCCGCTCGACCTGATCAGGGAAGGCGTGCGGGCTTCGGTGCCGGTCAGTGAAGTGCGCGCGAGTGCATTGTTCGGCAGCTTCGGCGGACGCGGCTGGGAATGGATAGCGAATTTCGTCGCCCTCGGGGGGCTTTATCTGATTTACACCCGCTCGATTCGCTGGCACATTCCTACCGCGGTACTGGCCGGGCTGCTGGTGCCGGCGACCGTTCTGAATCTCGTCGACGCCACGACCTATGCGTCGCCGGCCCTGCACCTCTTCTCCGGTGCGACGATGCTCGGTGCCTTCTTCATCGCGACGGACCCGGTATCGGCTGCTGCGACCGTGCCGGGGCGACTGATTTTCGGTGCCTGCATCGGCATGCTGACCTACGCCATCCGAACGTGGGGCGGTTACCCGGATGGTCTCGCCTTCGCCATATTGCTGATGAATGCCGCCGTACCCCTCATCGACCGCTACACGCGACCGACACCCTATGGCCATGCGTGAACAGCCCCCGTGGCGGACGGTCCTGCTCGTCGGCGTTGTCGCAGCAATCGCCGCTACGCTCGTCACCGCGAGCTGGGAATTCGGCGCGGAACGCATCGCAGCGAACGAGAGCGCGAAGCTCCTCGAGAGCCTGAACAGCGTCCTCGACGAGCGGCATACCGGCGCGGACGTCACACCCGTCAGATTCACCGTGACGAGTGAGCGACTCAATGCGGACGGGGAGCCCGCCGATGTGTTCGTACCGATGCGCGCAGGCACGCCGGTCGCAGCCGTCATCGCTACTGTTGCGCCGAACGGCTACAACGCGCCCATTTCACTCCTCGTCGGCATAGACGCCGAATCCGGCACGATCGCCGGCGTGCGCGTGGTCAGCCATCGCGAAACGCCGGGTCTCGGCGATCTGATCGACATCGGAAAATCCCGCTGGATCACGCAATTCGACGCCCGGAGCCTGACGGACCCGCCGGCCGAGCGCTGGCGCGTCCGGCAGGAAGACGGCGAGTTCGATGCGCTCACTGGTGCAACGGTCACAGCCAGAGCAGTCATCGAGGCAGTCCGCATCGCGCTGATATACTTTCGCGAGAACGAAGAGGCGCTGTTCGCAACCGCTCGCGAGACCGCGGCAAGCGGCGCGACGGCTGTCGGCGCAGGTGCGCCGCGATGAGACCCCACACTACACCTGCGCGACCGTTGCGATGAGTGAAACCGGCATTCGAACGGCAACCGACGGGTTCTGGAGAAACAATCCCGCCCTCGTCCAGTTCGTCGGCCTCTGTCCGCTGCTGGCAGTCACGACGAGCGTCGTCAACGGCGTCACGCTCGGCATCGCGACCATGCTCGTACTGCTGATGACGAACGTTCTGATTTCCTCCATACGCTCACTGCTCGTGCCATCGGTGCGTATTCCGTTGTTCGTGCTCGTCATCGCGTCATTCGTCACGTGTGTCGACATTCTGATGAATGCGTTGCTGTTCGACCTCCACGAGGTTCTGGGACTCTTCGTGCCTTTGATCATCACGAACTGCGCGATCCTGGCCCAGGCCGAAACCGTCGCCAGCCGACAGCCGGTGGCATTCTCGGCCGTGGCTGCGGTCGCCACCGGCGCCGGCTTTCTGGCCGTTCTCGCGGCGCTGGGCGCGATCCGCGAGCTGCTCGGTGCCGGGACGCTGCTCGCGGGATTCGAGCAACTGATCGGCCCGGCCGGCGCCTCGTTACGAATCGACATTGGTACCGACGGAATACTCGTCGCCGTGCTGCCGCCCGGGGCGTTCTTCGGACTTGCCGCTCTGCTGGCTGCGAGAAACCTCTGGCTCGATCGTCGCCGCAAACCGCAACGGACACCGGATAGCAGGGAGGCGGAACCGACTACGTGAACCGCGACAAGCGCACCGAGATTTTTCGGCGTCTGGCCGAGGCGAACCCGAATCCAACCACCGAGCTCCAATTCGAGAGCGAGTTCGAGCTGCTCGTCTCGGTCATTCTCTCGGCGCAGGCGACCGATGTCAGCGTTAACAAGGCCACGGCCGGGCTCTATGCCGTGGCCAACACGCCGGCGACGATACTCGAGCTCGGCGAGGCAGGGCTCAAGAAGCACATCAGAACCATCGGCCTTTTCAACAGCAAGGCCCGCAACATCATTGCGACCTGCCGCCGCCTGATCGAGCGGCATGGCGGCGAAGTTCCGCGCGACCGGGCGGCGCTCGAAGCGCTGCCGGGCGTCGGGCGCAAGACCGCCAACGTCATTCTGAATACGGCATTCGGCGAACCGACGATTGCCGTCGACACGCACATTTTTCGAGTATCGAACCGGACCCGCATCGCGCCCGGCAAGACCGTGCTCGAGGTCGAGCGCAAGCTACTGAAGTTCACGCCCGAGGCTTACCGCCTGAACGCACATCACTGGCTGATCCTGCATGGGCGCTACGTCTGCAAGGCGCAGAAGCCCGACTGCCCGAATTGCCGGATCGCGGATCTCTGCGAATACCGGTCGAAGACCACCTGACGACGGGCACACGCCCGCCGCCGGTGGTCGGGAATGCCTACTCGCCCTGCGACTGGCCCGGGTTGCAGGCCGTGCCCGGGTGCAGGAAGGCCGGCAGCATGTCCCTGATCGCTTTCGGAATCTGACCCCAGGACTGCGCGATCAACCCGCGGAAGAGCGGATCGCCAGGCTCGTCCTCGCGCCCGGAAAACGAGCAGGCGGACCGGCCGGTGTCACCGCCGGGCACATACTTGCCGTTGCCGGTGATCTCTCCACCGAACGCAGAGCCTGCGCCGAGCAGGATTAGTGCGGTGGCGCATGCAGCAATGACAGGGCGTTTTGGCTTACTCATGACTTTTCCCCCAGGGTAACGAATTGGCGACGCAGCCGTTCGATAAGGCTACCCGTCTGAACATAAGCAGTAGCTCACCCTGCCGTCAATGAAGTTGACATAACACGGTCGGCCCGAATCGGCGCTCACGGCACGGCTCGACCGCTGCGCGGGAACGGGATCGCAAACGTCTCCAGAACGCCGATCGGCTCGCTCGCGTCGCAGAAACCGCGCACCTCGACCTCTATGCCGGTCGGCGCCGGCGACAGGATGGCGTAATTCAGCGGCCGCAGCACTGCGCCCGATTCGTCGACGAGGCAGTCGCGGCCGAGATAGGCATCACCCGGCCGGGCCGGACCCAGCAAACCGCGCGGCCCACCACCCCCGGCCGTCGTCACGTATTGCGTGCCTGCCTCGACGATACGTTCGTAGCCGTGCACATGGCCGCTGAAGACGACGCCAGGAATCGCCGCGCCATCGAGAATCGGCGTGATCAGCGCCTGAATCTGCTCGTCCCCGTGGGCACCGAGGTCTATGGAATTCGAGAACGCCGGTCGATGAAAAAAAATCAGCGCCATCTCGTACTCGTCCGCGAAATCCGCGAGGTTCCGCTCGAGCCATGCTGCCTGCTCGGCGATACCCGTCTCGCTGTCGAGAAATACCAGAATCAGCGAACCGTATGGCACGGAATACGGTTCAGCCGGCCGCATCCACGGAAAGCGCTCGCGAAACTGTTTCGGCACGACGGATTGCCAGCACAGCTGAATGAAGAGACAGTGATAATCGTGATTGCCGATCGCTGGCAGGACCGGCACGCTGGCCGCGATCGGCCCGACGAGGCTGTCGAAGTGCCGCCAGTCCCGGCGGGATCTGGCAGAGAACACGAGGTCGCCGACGATCACGAGGCCGCCGAGGTCCCCGACGCGGGCGCGCAAGTCGTCGAACAGACGTTGCTGGGCGAGCCGATTGTCCTCCCGCCCGCGGAAACGTCGAACGAAGGCGGGCGTCAGCTGCAAGTCCCCGATGATCGCGATTGCAGGCGCCTCGGGATCGATGCCCGCCGGCAGCGTCGCGCGCACGGCCGGGACGGAACCATTCATCGCACAGCCGCTCGTGACGAGCAGCGCGGCGACGAAAGCGAACAGCGCCGCCTGAGAGGTTCCGGAAGTCCGTGCTGAGGATTCGGCCTTCACGGCTGCGGCACCGGGTGACGTCCGTTCAGCGGCGCGGCACGTACAGGTCGGTAATCGTCCCTTCGGCAACCTCGGCCGCGAACGCGAGTGTCTCCGAAAGCGTCGGGTGCGGGTGGATCGTCAGCCCGATGTCTTCGGCGTCGCAGCCGAGCTCAATCGCAAGGGCCGCTTCGGCTATCAGATCGCCGGCATTGGTCCCGACGATTCCGGCGCCCAGCAGGCGCCGGCTCTCTTCATCGAACAGCAGCTTCGAAAAGCCCTCACTGCGACCTATCGACAGCGAGCGGCCGCTAGCCGCCCAGGGGAACACGCCTTTGCGATAGGCGATACCTTCCTCTTTCGCCTGCGCTTCGCTGAGCCCGACCCAGGCGATCTCGGGATCGGTGTAAGCGACGGACGGGATGACGCGGGCGTCGAAGAAACGCTTGTGACCGGCCGCGACCTCAGCCGCGACGCGACCCTCGTGCGTCGCCTTGTGCGCGAGCATCGGCTGACCGACGATGTCGCCGATTGCATAGATGTGCGGCACGTTCGTTCGCATTTGGCGATCGACCGCTATGAAACCGCGGCCGTCGACGGCAACACCGGCCTCATCCGCGGCGATCGTCAAACCGTTCGGGCGGCGCCCCACGGCGACGAGGACGCGGCCATAGACTTCCGGCTGATCCGGTGCCGCATCACCCTCGAACGAGACACGCAGCCCCGCATCGACGGCTTCCACCGATGTCACCTTCGTACCGGTCATGATTGCCTCGTAGCGGGCGCGGATGCGCTTCTCGAACGGGCGAACCAGATCGCGGTCGCAACCCGGAATCAGCCCGTCGGTAAGCTCTGCGACGCTGACCTTGACGCCGAGCGCGTCGTAAACAGTGGCCATCTCGAGCCCGATGATGCCGCCGCCTATGACGAGCATTCGCTCGGGAAGCTCGTCGAGCTCGAGCGCCCCGGTCGAATCGATCACCCGCGGGTCATCCGGCAGGCCGGGCAGATCGACGCTTTCGGAGCCGGCGGCAATGATGCATTGATCGAACTCGAGTCGGCTGACCTCGCCATCGTGCTCGACGGCGATCGCATTCGGCGATGCGAATCGGCCCGTACCCCGCACGACCTTGACGCTGCGCTGCCGCGCGAGGCCGGACAAGCCGTCGGTAAGCTGCTTGATGACTTTGTTCTTCCAGCCGCGCAAGCCGTCCGGATCGATCTTCGGATCGCCGAAGCTGACGCCGAAACTCGCCATTTCGTGCGCTTCCTCGATTACTCGAGCGGCATGCAGCAATGCCTTCGACGGGATACAGCCGACATTCAGACAAACGCCGCCGAGCGATGGCCAGCGCTCGACCAGAGTGACGTCGAGCCCGAGGTCGGCGGCCCGAAATGCAGCCGTGTAACCACCCGGTCCTGCACCGAGCACGACGACGCGCGGACCGAAAGCCGGCGCTTCGGCGTGCCCGGAGTGGGTAGACACCGCAGCCGGCACGCGTTCGGCTGGCGGCGATACCGCCGCCGCAGCTTTCGCGTCCGCAGCACCCGCGTCGGGTTGCGCGACGGGCGCCGTGCTATCGCCTGCCGGCCCCCGCACCTGCCGATCGCCGCCCGCCGCGTCGTCCGCGGCTTCCGGTCCGGCGGCTTCCGGTCCGGCGGCTGCCGATTCGCCGCCCCGTGGTGTCAGCGCTGCGATCACGTCGCCGGCCGCTACGCGATCACCGACTGACACGGCCACGGCATCGATGCGGCCGGCCTGCGGCGAGGGCACATCCATCGCGGCCTTGTCGGTCTCGAGCGTTATCAGCGAGTCTTCCGCTTCGACAGTGTCGCCGGCCGTGACATGCACCTCGATGACGTCGACATCGTCAAAGTCCCCGAGGTCCGGAACTCTGACTTCGATCGACGTCACGGTATCGCCTCGACTAGCCGGTCCGTATCGCCGAGCAGCGCAGAAAGCCGCGTGATGAATCGCGCGGCCTGCGCACCGTCGATGACTCGGTGATCGTAAGACAGCGACAGTGGCAACATCAGTCGGGGCACGAACTCGCCATCGCGATAGACGGGCTTCATCACGTTTCTCGAAACGCCGAGTATTGCGACTTCAGGAGCGTTAATGATCGGGGTGAAGTAGGTCCCGCCAATACCGCCGAGACTCGAAATCGTGAACACACCACCCTGCATATCGGCAGCCTTCAGCTTGCCGTCGCGCGCTCTGGCGCTCAAATCCGCAAGACTCCCCGCAAGCTCGTAGATGTCCTTCTTGTCGGCGTCCCGGATCACCGGGACGACGAGGCCGTTCGGCGTATCGGCGGCAAACCCGACGTGCAGGTAATCCTTGATGACGAGGCTCTCGCCGTCGGCAGCCAGTGACGAGCGAAATGCCGGAAACTCATCGAGCGTCAGCGCGCAGGCCCGAATGACGAATGCGAGCGGCGTCAGCCTGATGCCGCGTTCCGCCGCGCCCGCCTTCAGCGACTGCCGCGCTTCTTCCGTTTCCGTGATGTCGGCCTCGTCGTGCTGCGTAACGTGAGGCAGGTTGACCCAGCTCGCGTGGAGGCGCGGGCCCGAGATCTTCTGGATGCGCGACAGCGGCTCGGTTCTCACCGAGCCGAACCTCGCGAAGTCGACCGTCGGGACTTCCGGCAGTGCCGGGCCGGCAGGCACTCCACCGCCCAGCATGATCGACTTGACCCAGGCCTTGACGTCGTCGGCGGTGACGCGCCCCTTGCGCCCGGAACCCTGCACACGGGCAAGGTCGACGCCGAGCTCGCGAGCGAGCTTACGAACCGACGGGCTTGCGTGTGCCCGCGAGAAACCGGCTTCGTCGATGGCCTGCGCCCGCGGCGCTGGCCGCGGTGGCATCGCCGGCGCCGGCGCACGTGCGCTGCCGGCGGCGGGCGCCGATACCGATTCGGGCCCGGCTGCACGGGCAGCGTCCGAGGCAGCAGGCGGACTGCCGGACCGCCCGCGCACGATTGCGACGGCATCTCCCGCGTTCACACGATCGCCGACCGCAACGCGGAGCTCCAGCAGCTCCCCGGCCGCGGTCGATGGCACGTCCATTGCCGCTTTCTCCGTCTCGAGCGTCACGAGACCCTGATCGAGCTCGACCTGATCGCCGGCCGCGACCAGCAGGTCGATAATCTCGACGTCGGTGAAGTCACCGATGTCCGGGACCGTAACCTTGACCTCCTGAACCGTTACCTGCCGAGCGGCGTCGTCTGAGGAGTCACCGCCACCGGCCGCGTCGGCACCGCCGCTCGAGTCGCCATTGGCCGAGGCATCGCTGCCGGGACCGCCGGCGGCTTCGGTCCCGATCGCCTCGGCGTCGTCTGCCTCATCGGCATCACGCGCATCCGCGGTTGCCTCCCCGGCCGTGCTTTCGAGCACGGCAATGCGATCACCTGCAGACACCATGCTGCCGACATCGACGAGGACTTCGCAAACGACGCCCGCAGCAGGCGATGGCACGTCCATTGCGGCCTTCTCGGTTTCGAGAGTCAGCAACGCATCTTCGGCTGCGACTTCGTCGCCGGGTTTGACGAGGATCTCGATGACTTCGACATCGGCGAAATCGCCAAGATCCGGTACGAGTACGTCCACGTTGTCGCAGTCCCTAAAGGGTGACCGGGTCGGCCTTGTCCGGATCGATCTCGAACCTGTCGATGGCCTGACGGACCGTATCCGGGTCGAGCGCATCCTGATCGACCAGCGCGCTCAGGGCACTGACGACGATGGATCGGCGATCTACCTCGAAAAAGTCGCGGAGCGCGGCTCGCCCATCGCTGCGGCCGAAGCCGTCTGTGCCGAGTACCCGATAGCTCCCGGGAATCCACTCGCGTACCTGATCGGCGACCGTTTTCATGTAATCCGTCGCCGCGATGAAGGGACCGCCAACCCCCTCGAGCGTTTGCTGAATGTAACTCTGGCGCCGATCCGCGCCGGGGTGCCGCTCGTTCCAGCGGTCGACCGACATTGCTTCGCGCCGCAGCTCACTGAAGCTGGTGACGCTCCACACATCGGCCGGAACGCCAAACTCCCGCTGCAGAATCTCGGCTGCAGCCAGCACTTCGCGGAGAATCGTTCCAGAGCCGAGCAACTGCACACGCACTTTCCCGCGTCCGCCCGACTGCAACGGGTACATGCCTCTGATGATGCCTTCCTCTACCCCCTCCGGCATCGCCGGATGCGCGTAGTTCTCGTTCATGCAGGCGATGTAGTAGAAGATGCTCTCCTTGTCGACGCACATCCTGCGCAACCCGTCCTGAATGATCACTGCCAGCTCGTATGCGTAGCAGGGGTCGTAGGCGCGACAATTGGGTATCGTCGTCGCAACCAGGAGGCTGTGGCCGTCCTGATGCTGGAGGCCCTCCCCGGCCAGCGTCGTGCGGCCGGCCGTGCCGCCGATCAGAAACCCGCGGGCGCGCATGTCGCCGCCGGCCCAGGCGAAGTCCCCGATACGCTGGAAACCGAACATCGAGTAATAGATGTAGAACGGGATCATCTGCACGTTGTGGTTCGCGTAGGCTGTTGCCGCAGCGATCCATGAGCAATACGAGCCGCCTTCGTTGATTCCCTCTTCGAGGATCTGACCCTTGATGTCTTCCTTGTAGTAGCTGAGCTGGTCGGCGTCCTGCGGCGTATACAGCTGCCCCACCGAGGAATAAATGCCGATCTGGCGGAACAGCCCTTCCATCCCGAAAGTTCGGGCCTCATCTGGAACGATCGGCACGATACGCGGACCGATTTCCTTGTCGCGCAGCAATGCGCTGAGGATCCGCACGAACGCCATCGTGGTAGAAACTTCGCGACTTCCGGTACCCTCGATCTGAGCCTTGAACGCCGCAAGCTCGGGCACTGCCGACGGCGCATCGTCGGCCTCGAGGCGCCGCTTTGGCAGCGAGCCGCCCAGCGCCTTGCGCCGGCCCAGCAGATAGGCCAGCTCTTCGCTGCCTTCGGGCAACTTGTAATAGGGCAGATCTTCGAGCTTCTCGTCCGGCACCGGAATGTTGAAACGATCGCGAAAGGCGCGAATGTCGTCGGTGTCGAGCTTCTTTTTCTGATGGGTGATGTTCTGGCCTTCGCCGGCGTCCCCCATCCCGTAGCCTTTGACGGTTTTCGCCAGAATCACGGTCGGTCGCCCTTCGTGATTCACTGCGTTGTGATATGCCGCGTAGACCTTCAGCGCATCATGGCCACCGCGGTTCAGGTGACGGATATCGTCGTCCGACAAATGGGCGACCATCTCGCGCAGCTCCGGATACCGGCCGAAAAAGTGCTCGCGCGTGTAGGCACCGTCTTTCGCCTTGAAATTCTGGTACTCGCCGTCGACGCACTCCTGCATCGTGCGGCGCAGCGCCCCGGTATGGTCGTTTGCCAGCAGCGGATCCCAGCGCGAGCCCCAGATGACCTTGATGACGTTCCAGCCGGCGCCCTGATACGCCGCTTCGAGTTCCTGAATGATCTTGCCGTTGCCGCGGACCGGGCCGTCGAGGCGCTGCAGGTTGCAATTGATGACGAAGATCAGATTGTCGAGCTTCTCGCGCACCGGCATCGTGATCGCGCCCATCGATTCGGGCTCGTCCGTCTCGCCGTCGCCGAGAAAACACCAGACCTTGCGATCCTGTGCCGGCATGATGCCGCGATGCTGCAGGTAGCGCATGAAGCGCGCCTGATAGATCGCCATCATCGGGCCCAGTCCCATGGACACGGTAGGAAACTGCCAGAACTCCGGCATCAGCCAGGGATGCGGGTACGACGACAGACCCGGCCCCACGACCTCCTGCCGAAAATAGTCGAGGTTCTCCTCCGAGAGCCGCCCCTCAAGAAACGCCCTCGCATAGATCCCCGGCGAGGAGTGTCCCTGGAAATAAACCAGATCGCCGCCATGCTCGGCCGTCGGTGCCCGCCAGAAATGATTGAAGCCCACTTCGTACAGCGTGGCCGACGATGCGTAGCTCGCAATGTGCCCGCCATACTCGGAACTCTCGCGATTGGCCCGCACGACCATCGCCATCGCGTTCCAGCGGATGTAATGCTCGATGCGCTTTTCCAGCGCCCGGTCGCCGGGGTACTCCGGCTGCTGGCCCGGCGCGATCGTATTCACGTAGGCCGTGTTCGGGCTGTACGGCAGGTACGCGCCGGACCGCCGCGCGTGATCGATCATCTTTTCGAGCAGATAGTGCGCCCGATCGGCACCGTAGGCACTGAGCACCGAGTCGATCGATTCGATCCACTCGTGGGTCTCGTCGGGGTCTGGATCGTCGGGTGAGAAAGGTCGGGTGGGTAAGGGTCGGACAGTCGCCATGGTTTTCCTTGGGATACGTCCGGCGCAGTACGCCGGCTTTCGGCTGTCCGCTGTGCCCTGACGCCGCGCGGCTGCCCGCATGCAGCTATTCTGCCCGGCAATCATTAGCCGCAGGACCGAAGATCCAGCCGATCAGCAGGGTTATGATCGGGTTTTGCAGAAAGCGGGTCAAGGCAAGCCCATGCTCGAAATACCGGATCTGTTGCCGCTGAGGGTGGTGCATCGAAAGACCAGGCCCGCGCCCGCCGATGCGGACAGCCTCGACCGGCTGGTCGTCGTCGTCAGCGGCAGAATGTCCGCCGCAAGCTTCCGGGGCCTGCCGCGTGCCACCGCTCTGCAGAAGGCCGCCGACCGCATGCGCCGACGGCGGCAGGACAACGCAACGGTCACGCTCGACAATGCGCGTGGCACGCTGATCAGCATCCATCGGGTCAAGGGCGACGACACCTTCACGCGGCTGACCCGGGCGCGCGAAATCATGGCGTTCATCGGCGAACCGACCACCCGCCGGGCAGCCATCTACTGCACTGACGGCGAACACGCCGGGGCCTGGGCGAAAGCCCTGCTCGCCGCAGCCGGCGCCGCGGCCTTCGATCTGCCGTCATTCCGGTCCAAAGCACGAAAGACGCCGGCACGCCGCTACCTGACGCTGTTCGGCACCGAGGCGGCAACGAGCGACATGCAGCTTGCGGAGAGCCGCGCCAACAATCTGGCGCGCTGGCTGACGGCCCTGCCGCCGAACATTCTGTCCGCTGCGGCATACATTGACGTCGCGAGGCGCCTGGCGAAAACGCACGACCTCGACTTCGAGCTCTTCGACGAGCCCCGACTCGAGCAGCTCGGGGCCGGTGCCTTCCTCGCCGTCGCACAGGGCAATGCCACCCGCGACGCAGGGATCGTCAGGCTCAGCTATCGACCTCAAGGACCCGCGACGCCGGCCGTTGCGCTCGTCGGGAAAGGGATCGTTTTCGATACCGGCGGCACGAACCTCAAGCCGTTCAAGGGCATGCTGGACATGCACATCGACATGGAGGGCAGTGCAGTCGCTTTGGCGGCAGGCATCGCACTCGCGGAATTGAAGGTGGCGTTCCCGTTCGACGTCTGGCTTGCGATCACGCCCAACCGGCTGTCGCCGACGGCCTACGTCAGTCAGGATGTCGTCACGGCCGCGAACGGCACGACGATCCAGGTGATACACACGGATGCCGAGGGAAGGATGGTCCTTGCCGACACGCTGACGCTGGCAGCCCGTGAAAAACCGGGTCTCCTGCTCGACTATGCCACGTTGACCGGGACCTGCGTGTCCGCGCTGACGTCGCGTTACTCCGGCGTCTTCACGAACCGCCCGGAATCTCACTCAGAGCTCGTCGACAACGGCGTCGAATGCGGCGAGCGCGTCTGGCCGTTTCCGCTCGATGCGGACTTCGACGACGCGCTCAAGAGCAAGGTTGCCGACGTCATGCAGTGTTCGCCGGAAGGCTCAGGCGACCATATTCTCGCGGCCCGATTCCTGGCACGCTTCGTCCCTGAAAGCACGCCTTGGGTGCACATGGACCTCAGCGCCGGACAATGCAAGGGAGGGCTGGCACACGTGCCGAGCGACATTACCGGCTTCGGCGTCCGCTACACGCTGGCGCTGCTGCTCGCGGCCGACAAAAGCGGCGGCTCGATCGCGGCGCTGCCGCGGTAAACGCCGATGAGCGAAACGCAGGATAGCGCCGAGAGGTCGGCGCCCGACGCAGCCGCCGGCACGCCGATGGCCGGTCGCTTCAGAGGCTTTCTGCCGATCGTGGTCGATGTCGAAACGGGTGGCTTCAATCCAACGACCGACGCGTTACTCGAAGTCGCGGCGGTCTTCGTAGAGTTCGACGGCGGTGGAAACCTGACGACCGGCGAGGAGCACCGCTATCTGATAAAGCCTTTCGAGGGTGCCAATATCGAGCCCGCCTCTCTGCAGGTAACCGGCATCGAGCCGTTCCATCCGCTGCGCCCCGCTCTCGACGAGCAGGATGCCCTGCGGCGGCTGTTCAGGGATATTCGCGCCCGTGTTCGCGCCGAGGGTTGCCGGCGGGCGGTACTCGTCGGGCACAACGCTTTCTTCGACCTGCAATTCGTGAACGCCGCTGTCGAGCGATCCGGAATCAAGCGCAATCCCTTTCATCCGTTCTCGAGCTTCGATACGGCGTCGCTCGGAGGCGTGGCTTTCGGGCAGACGGTCCTGAGCCGGGCCGTGACAGCAGCGGGATTCGACTGGGAGGAAGAGCGCGCCCATTCGGCGCTTTATGACGCGCGAATGACGGCGAAGCTATTCTGCGAGATAGTCAATCGATTCAGCGGCATATATGAGTCCGTGACCGCTCAATCGCCGGTCGCCGACTGATCGCCGGTACCGGCAACCATCTCCGACAGCTCACCGGACTCGTAGAGCTCGACGGTGATGTCGCAGCCGCCGATCAGTTCCCCATTGACATAGAGCTGCGGGAACGTCGGCCAGTTCGAGTACGTCTTCAGCCCCTCGCGAATCTCCGGATCCTCGAAGATGTTGACGTAGGCGAACTTCGCGTCGACGGCGCGCAGCGCGGCAACCGTCCTGGCCGAAAATCCGCACTGCGGGAAGTCCGGAGTGCCTTTCATATAGAGCAGCACCGGATAGTCCTCGAGCTGTTGTCTGATCCTGTCGTTCACGTCCATGTCGTTTCCTCCGCAAGCGTTGCCCGCTACGCATGGCTGACGCTGCGGCGACAGTGCTGCGGGACCGGCCGAATCATACCGCGAAACCCCGCTTCCCGCGGCGATCGTTGAACTGGGGAGTGCACTCACCTATCCTTGTCGTTTGCGCGCGCGGCCCCCGGGTCGTCAGCGGCAATGCGCGAAAACTTCAATAACAACGACGCGTTTATCTGTCGGGAGGCCACATGAACCCACTCAACTCCGTTCGGGGCACGATCATTGCCGGTATCGTGCTCGCAGTCATCATCGCGGCGGCTACAGGCGGCATCAATCCTCTGGAAGGCAGCCTGATCGTCTGGATCCACGTCCTCGCGGGCATTACCTGGATCGGCCTGCTCTACTACTTCAATTTCGTTCAGGTGCCGGCTCTGGCCGACGCCGCCGCCGACGAGGGCGGCCCGGGCGGTGCAGGCATCACGAAGTATGTCGCGCCGCGTGCCCTCTGGTGGTTCCGTTGGGGCGCGGTGCTGACCTGGCTCTCAGGCGCAATCTATCTCTGGCGGCTGGGCCTCCTCGACGACGCCTTCATGCTGAGCCCGACCGGCAACGCCTACGTCATCGGCGTCGGGGCGTGGCTCGGGACGATCATGCTGTTCAACGTCTGGGTCCTGATCTGGCCGAATCAGAAGAAGATCCTCGGGCTCGTAGAAGCGTCCGCCGACGAGATCGCGAAGGCACGACGCGTCGCGTTTATCGCATCGAGAACCAATACCTTGCTGTCCATCCCCATGCTGATGAGCATGGTCGGCTATGGACACGCAGGCTTCTTCCTCTAGTCGACGCAACATTGCAGCATGGAGCCCGGCATCGAACGCGGTGCCGGGCTTCGTTCTTTTTGCGGGAATCGATGACAGATGCAGGCCGGATCGGAGTCTGAGCTGAACGCCGTCCCGCGCCGCGAGATCGTCGCCGCCGTGCACGCCGCGTTGACCGAGGACCTTGGCGACGGTGACGTGACCGCTGCGCTGCTCGACGGCGATGAGTCGCGCGCCACGGCCAGCGTAGTGAGTCGCGAAGAGGCCGTGCTCTGCGGCACCGAGTGGTTCGACGAAGTGTTCCGCCAGGTCGACTCGCGGGTGATGGTCGACTGGCATCGCGCCGATGGCGACTCGGTTGGCGCCGACGAGAGCATCTGCTCGATCACCGGACCGGTCGCGCCGATCCTTACCGGTGAGCGGACTGCGCTCAATTTCCTGCAGACGCTCTCCGGTACCGCGACCGCCACGCGTCGCTACGCAGACGCAGTCGCGGGCGCCGGCGCTCAGATACTGGACACGCGGAAGACCTTGCCGGGGCTTCGCGTTGCGCAGAAATACGCAGTCTCCTGTGGCGGTGGCACCAACCACCGGATAGGGCTCTTCGATGCATTCCTGATCAAGGAAAACCACATAGCCGCTGCCGGCTCGCTACGCGCTATCGTCGCGAAGGCCGTTGCCGAAGAGACTGGCAAGATCATCGAAGTCGAAGTGGAGAATCTCGAGCAGGTGGCCGAAGCGCTCGACACCGGGGCGCACCGGCTGCTGTTGGACAATTTCACCATCGAGCAGACGATCCGTGCCGTCACGCTGCGCAACGAGCGGGCACCCGACAAGGAGCTCGAGGCATCGGGCAACGTGACGCTCGATACGATTCGCCGAATCGCAGAAACCGGGGTCGACTGGATTTCGGTAGGCGCGATCACGAAAGACGTCGACGCGACGGATTTTTCGCTCTTGATCGAGTGATGCCGGTCGGCGAAACCTGCGAATTCGATCAGCGTGCGTTCGACCAGCGGACAGTCGGTCGCGCCACAATCGGTCGCGCCGCAGTCGGTTAACCCACAGTCGTTACCCCACAGTCGGTTACCGGATAGTCGGTCACCAGACCGCCGGTCATGACACGCCGGCTACTACGGCTTCAGGCGACGTCTTCGAGTAAGCGCTTCGGTTCGGAAACGCCGTAACCTTGCGCGTAGTCGACACCGATGCCACGAAGCATCGTGATGATCTCCTGATTTTCGGCGAACTCGGCGATCGTCTGCTTGCCCGTGAGGTGGCCGATTTCGTTGATCGACCTGACCATCTCGCGATCGATCGGATCGTGCAGAATCTCCTTGACGAAACTGCCGTCGATTTTGAGAAAGTCGACCGGGAAATGCTTCAGGTAGCCGAATGACGAGAGTCCCGTACCGAAGTCGTCGAGTGCGAAACGGCAGCCGATTTCCTTCAGCGCGTGTATGAAACGGTTCGCCTGCGAATAGCTCGCGATAGCTGCGGTCTCGGTGATTTCAAAGCAGATCAGCTTCCCGTCTATCCCGCTCGTCTGAAACTGATCGATGACGAACGGCAGGAAGTTCTCGTCCGCCAGGCTCTGCCCGGATAGATTGATCGAGCAAAGCGACAGCCGTTCCCGCTCATCGGCCTCCGACACGAGCCAGCGCAAGGCCCGCGAGATCACCCAGCGATCGATGCTCGGTGTCAGACCGTATCGCTCGGCCGCCACGATAAAGAGGTCGGGAGACACCAGCTTACCCTGCTCGTCGCGCATGCGGAGCAGCAACTCGTAGTGAGCGCCGGACTCGAGTCCCTCCTGCAACGGCTGAATCGTCTGCCGAAACAGCTCGAAGCGGTCTTCCTCCAGCGCGTTGCTGATGCGCGCCGCCCATTGCATCTCGCGGCGGCGCTTCATCAGGTCAATGTCGTTTTCTTCGTAGCTGTAGACACGATTGCGGCCGGCCTCCTTGGCCGCCGCGCAGGCACTATCTGCCGCGGTGAGCAGCGACGCCACGTCGTCGGTGCCCGGCGTAATCGGCACGACGCCGACGCTGACACCCATTCGGAACGTCTGGTCATCGGACGTGAACTTGAACTCGTTGACCACGTCCTTGAGCGTTTCGGCCGTCCGCAACGCCTCATCGACAGTGCAACTCTCGAGCAGAACGCCGAACTCGTCGCCGCCCAGGCGCGCCAGCGTGTCTCGCCACCGTACCTTCGATTTCAGCAGTGCGCTCAATTGCTCGAGCAGGCGGTCACCGGCGCTGTGGCCACAGGCATCGTTGACGATCTTGAATTGATCGAGGTCGAGGTACAGGACGGCGTAGGAAGTTTCTCCGGCGCGGGCGCTCTTGACGGCCCGCTCGAGCCGCTCCTCGAATTCAGCGCGATTCACCAGCTGAGTCAGCGGGTCGTGGCTCGCCGCATAACTCAGCTTGCGATTGAGCTCACGCGACTCGGTGACGTCGTGGAACACGAGCACGCCGCCGGTGACGCTGCCCGTGGGGTCGCGAATCGGCGACGCCGTGCTCTCAATGTACAGCTCATTGCCGTCGCGCCGGATCAGGAGCGTTGGACGCACGGACTTGATCGAGCGATTGCGCCGCATGCAGACGAGCACCGGGTTCTCGACGGGTTCGCAGGTTTCCTCATGGAAGCCGCGGAAGATCTCGTCGATCGACCGGCCGACTGCATCGTCGAGCTTCCAGCCGGTCAACCCCTCGGCGACCGGGTTGAGGTACTGGACCAGGCCTTCGGCATCGGTCGTCGCGACGCCGTCGCCGATCGATTGCAACGTGATCTGGGCGCTCTCCTTCTCGCGGAACAGCGCCTCCTCGTAGAGCTTCCGCTCGGTGATGTCCGTTTCGACGCCGACCAGTCGCTTGACGCGCCCGTCCTCATCGATCGTCGCCTTCACGCGGCTCTGTATCCACCGCCATTCGCCGCTCGAATGCTGCATCCGGTGGACGCTCTCGAACAGCGGCGTCTTGCCCTCCAGATGATCGCGGATATCCGCCTGTACGCGCGCCATGTCGTCGGGGTGCACGAGCACGCGCCACTCCGGCACGTCCTCGTCGCTGTCGTAGCCGAGCATCGTTCGCCAGCGCGGCGAGAAATACATCGAGTTGGTCTTGACGTCGTAGTCCCACAACCCGTCGTTCGCCGTATTCGTCACGAGCTGATCGCGCTCGCGAACGATGATCAGGTCCTCCTTCAGGCGCACACGCTCGAGGCCACTTGCCGCACTCACGCCGACGAGCTTCAGCGCCAGATGCAGATCGACGCCCCAGTCGGGATTACCGTTGCCGCTGAAGACACCCAGCACGCCGCCCAGGGAGCCCTGCACATCGAAGCCGACGGCCAGCATCGCGCCGACATTGAGACTCGCGAGTGATTCGGCATCCATTTTCTGACCAACGGCAGGATGGGCCGTGTCGGCGATCTCGAGCAGCCGCAAGTGGCGCAACTGCTTGCGCATCCATGGGAAGTCTTCGAGCGACCGCCCCTTAAGGAGGTCCGGGTTGCATGCCGAGAACGTGGTCCTGCCGCTGTAAACGACACGAATTTCGTCGGAGTCGGTCGTGAAGAGGGCAATGAAGACGGCGTCCGCACCGCTTGCGTCTGCGAGCTCCTGCAGCCCTGCGCGGAAGCGGTCCTCGGCATCGTCCATCGTGATGCCCTGGAAATCTACCGCGACCTTCGTGCAGATCAGATCGAGACTGGGCTCGCCTGTGCGCTGCGACGCTGTGCGTATCAGCGTCTGAATCGTCGATTCGGTAGAGTTCGAACCCAACTGGCTGCACCCGGTTAGCCGGCACCGCCCCACTATGGCGCCGGTTACATAACTCCGCCCCCGCAGCATTGTGACATTGATTCAATAGATTACAAGGCATTTAGTCACGAGATTCTCCGCTTGCCCGGTCAACCGGCGGGGTCCTGGCGCGTTGTTCGTCTGACAACGGCAAACACGCAAGGGAGGGTGTCATGCCATCAATCAAACGGATTATCTCGCTCATCGGCAGCGTTCCTGCGTTGTCATTAATGGCACTGTTGCTGGCCGGCTGTAGCGGCGGCGGCGGCACCACGACGACTTCAGGCGGCACACAACCGACGGCCGGCTGCGACACGACGACCGGGGCCGGGTGCGGCACCGTGCTCGTCGCGCTGACCGATGCCGAAGGGGACTTTTCCGCCTATACGGTCGACGTGGAGTCGATTTCGCTCAAGCGCGCCGATGGCGCGTCGGTTGAGGCACTGCCAGCCAGCACACGGGTGGATTTCGCACAACTGACGAGCCTGTCCGATATCGTCGCCGCAGCGACACTTGCGCCCGGCGACATCAGCGGCGGCACGATCCGAATCGACTACTCGAATGCCGAGATCTACGTCGAGGCAGGTGGACAGATCGTGCCGGCAGCGGTGATCGACGAGGCCGGCGAGCCTCTCGGCGTCGTCGACGTGGAGATCAGCCTCGACGATCGCGACCATCTGCTGGTGACGCGCAACCGAACCCATCTGTTGCAGATCGATTTCGACCTCGAGGCATCGCACGAGGTGGATACTTCAACGAATCCGGCGACCGTCGTTGCGCGGCCCGTGTTGATCGCCGAGGTGCGGCCGGTCGACGAGAAGGAGATCCGCGTTCGTGGCGCTCTCGTCGATGTCGACATCGAAAGCGCCAGCTACGAAGTCCGCGTGCGTCCCTGGCACAGTCCGATCGGCGATCACGGCGCCGTCACGGTGCAGACCGCGGATTCGACGGCGTTCGAGATCGACGGCCAGCCGTTCACCGGACAACCGGGTATCGAGGCGCTGGCCGACAAGGCTCGCGGAACGCTGACCGTCGCCTTCGGAACGCTCGACGTGGCCGACAGGAGTTTCACTGCCGAGATCGTTCATGCGGGCACGAGCATCGGCGGTGGAGACCTGTCGGCGATCCACGGCAACATCGTCTCCCGCACCGGCGACAGCCTCGTCGTGAAGGGCGCTACTGCCGTTCGCGGGGATCGCCTGACACACTTCCATCGCACCGTCATCGTCGAGGTCGGTCCGGAAACCGGTGTTACGCGACTCAGTGACAGAAACGCAGACTTCGACGAAGACGATCTGTCGGTCGGGCAGCGTATCGTCGCTTTCGGTGAATTGACGAACCCGGGCATATCCACCGACCCGCTGGCACCGGATGTCGCGCTCGTGCTCGACGCCACGGCCGGCCGGGTCCGGATGCTGCCGACGCGGCTGCACGGCACGGTCACCACGGTCGTGCCCGGACAGATCAACCTGAACCTGCGTGGTATCGACCGGCTCGGCATCGACCTGTTCGACTTCACCGGGACCGGCATGACCCCGCTGACTGACGCCGACCCGACCGATTACGAAGTCGCGACATCGTCACTGCCGCTCGATGCAATCGAGATCGATCGGCCGGTTCGAGTGATCGGATTCGTCAACCGGTTCGGTGCCGCGCCGCCCGACTTCGAAGGGCGCACGCTAGTCGGCCCGCGCGAGCTCCGTGCCGCGCTCGGTATCGGCTGGATGGCTGAAGGCACGCCCGCGCCGTTCCTGGTCATGAGTGCGGCGTCGCTGGTGCCTGACCTCGCCAACCCATCCATTGGCGAGCGTCACCATATGCTGATCGGCGACCGGCTGATCGATCTCTTCGATCTCGCCGCAGCGCCGTCCATCGAGCCTGCCGGTGCAACCGGCGTCTACAGCATCGCCGAACCCGGCCACGTCGAAATCTTCGCCAACTTCGGCGACTTCGTCGACGAGCTCGGCGTGAGGCTGGGCGGCAACAGCAATGCCCGGGCCCTCGCCGCGTACGGCCAATACGCGGAGGATGCGAATGCCCTGCCGGCCAACCGCGTGATCGTTCACATGGTCGATCGCGAATAGCGCCGGCTTCGCGCTTTGAACGAGGGGTCCGCCGGACGGCGGGCCCCTTCTCTATTCGAGAGCGGCGGCGCAGATGGCGGATTCGCGCGAGTGCCCGCCCGATACCGCTTGCGGCTTATTCCTGCGGCTCGGGGCCTGGCCGCCGCATGATGAGCACATTGCGGCGGCACGTCGCAACCAGAGCGTTCTGCTGATTGTAACCACGATGCTCGAGCGTCAGGATGCCATTGGCCGGCCGCGACCGGCTCTCGCGCTTCGCTACGACCTCTGTCTCCACGTGCACGGTATCGCCAACGAACAACGGGTTGGGGAAGCGGACATCCTCGAGACCGAGATTCGCTACCGTCGTGCCGTGCGTCACATCGTTTATCGAGATGCCGACGATCAGTCCCAGCGTAAAGAAACTGTTCATCAGGGGCCGCCCGAACTCGGATCGCTCGCGCATGTATTCGACATCGAGGTGGAGCGGTGCGGGGTTGTGCGTCATCGTGCTGAACAGAACGTTGTCCGTCTCGGTGACCGTTCGGGTTATCGGGTGCTGAAAGACCTGCCCGATGCTCAGCTCTTCGAGATAGTAGCCCGGCATCAACCGATACCCCCCTCACCTTGCCGCCGGCTCGATGGACCGCGCACCGTCACGCCCGTCAGCCCGCCAGCTCGCGGCTGCGTCGCGTTGCCGCATCCACCGCCTCGAACAGGAGCCGGGCCAGCGCGTCGTCATTCATCAGCACCTCGAGAGCGGCCTGCGTCGTACCGTTCGGGCTCGTGACGCGCCGTCTGAGCTCTGCGGCATCGATGCCGGCGGCCGCCGCATACTCGCCGGCGCCGGCGACCGTTCCCGTCGCGATTCCCGCCGCCAGCGACGCATCGAGACCCAACGCCTTCCCGGCCTCGGTCAGCGCCTCGATCAGCAGAAACACGTAGGCAGGACCGCTGCCCGACACGGCCGTGACGACGTCCATGAGCCGCTCGTCCTCGACCCAGAACGACTTGCCGACGGCGGCCATCAGCTCCCCGCATAGCTCCTTTTGGCGGCCTGAGACGCCGGCGCTCGCAAAAAGCCCGGTCACCCCGCGCCCGATCGTCGCCGGCGTGTTCGGCATTGCCCTGACGATCGCGCTGCCGGCGCCGAGTATGCGCTCGATCGAGGCGATCGTCCGGCCCGCTGCGATTGACAGGAATACGGCTTCGCGGCCGGACCCGACACGCGGCCGAAGCGCGGCATCGAGCTGGCCCGGCTTGACGGCGAGCACCACAACGTCCGGACTGTCGGCAGCGCCGGCGTGAAATCCCGCTCTGGCCGCCTGCGCTGCCGCCGTCGCGCTCTCATCGACGACTGCTATCGAGGCCGGATCGTAGCCGCTCGCGACCCAGCCATCGGCCAGGGCCCGGCCCATATTTCCGAATCCAATCAGTTCGATTCCGCCTGTCACTGTCAGGCCCTAACGTCCGGCATGCATCGTTCGCTCGTCGAGCACGACATCGGGGTCGTCGAATACCGTCTTGTCTACCGCGCCTTCGGAACGAGCGACCGCCAGCGTCACCGCGCTGTCGCCGCAAACGTTTACGGCGGTGCGCATCATGTCGAGCAGACGATCGATACCGAGAATGAGCGCGATCCCTTCGACCGGCAGCCCGACCTGACCCAGCACCATGGCCAGCATGATGAGCCCCGCGCTGGGAACAGCCGCCGTACCGATCGAGGCAAGCGTCGCGGTAAGAATGACGGTCATGTAGTCGGCCATCGACAGGTCGACTGCGTAGACGTTCGCGATGAAAACCGTCGCGGCGCCCTGCATGATCGCCGTGCCGTCCATATTGATCGTTGCGCCGAGCGGGACCGTGAACGATGCCACGGAGTTTCTGACCCCGAGGCGGTGCTCGAGCGTGCTGAGGGTCAACGGTATCGTGGCGCTCGACGATGACGTGCTGAAAGCGAAAGTCATCACCGCCCGCAGCTTGCCGAAAAACCGGATAACGCTGAGCCCCGCAAGCCTCACTATGCCGGCGTAGGTGATCAGCAGATGCAGCACGAGTGCAGCCGTGACGACCAGGAAGTACGCGATCAACGGCCGGAACACCTCGGCACCCTGCGTTGCGAAAGTCTGCGCGATCAGGGCGAATACGCCGATCGGCGCAGTCCGAATCACGAGCAGCACCATTCGCATGATGACCTCGTTGAAATCCTCGAAGATATGCACGATGCGCTGTCCGGCTTCGCCGGCGCGCGTCAGCGCGAAGCCCAGGAACAGGGCAAACACGATGATCTGCAGCATCTGACCTTCGGCAAGTGACCGGATCGGATTCGACGGAAACATGTCGATCAGCACCTGCGACAACGGCGGCGGGTTCCTTAGCTCGTAGGCTTCGCTGCCCGCGAGCTCGAATCCTTCTCCCGGCCCGACGAGCGCCGCCAGACTCAACGCAAGCGTCAATGCCACGGCAGTCGTCAACAGATAGAGACCGAGCGTCTTGCCGCCCACCCGGCCCAGTGCCCGTATGTCACCGAGCGAAGTGACGCCGCAGACGAGCGACACCAACACGAGTGGCACGACCATCATTTGCAGCAGGGAAACGAAGATGCGCCCGACCACGAAGAAAACGCCGTTGACCAGAAACTCCCACGCGGGCATTTCCGGGCCACCAATATTGCTCAGAATGATGCCAACGATGACACCGATACCGGTAGCCGCCAGAATCTTCTGCGTGAAACTCATGTCCGAGCCGTGAGCTGCAATGTCGCCGAACGCTAGCGGTTATCATTTTTGCTTGCAAGCCGGCCCGCGGGTGCACGGCGACTTTGCGTTATCATCCGCGCCCGCAGAGACAACGGGACCGGCTGCTTTTTGTGACCGCACCCGATCGATGACCGGAAACACCGCGTGAGAGAAGTATTCATTGCCGGAGTCGGCCAGACGGCCGTCAATCGCGACGGCTCGCGTCGCGGCCGGCACATGGCCGCCGAGGCCATCGGCCTGGCACTCGAGGACGCGGCGGCTCAAGGCGACCAGGTCGGCGCACTCTTCGTCGGAAACATGACTGCCGGAATCCTCGGGCAGCAACTACAGCTTGGTGGCCTCATTGCCGACTACGCCAACCTGAGCGGCATCGAGGCGGTCAGCGTCGAGGCCGCCTGCGCTTCCGGCGCTGCTGCCGCACGAATGGCGTGCGTCTCGCTGGCGGCCGGCGAATACGACGTCGCAGTGGTCTGCGGCGTCGAGCGAATGACGCACGCAGAGAAGTCGGCCGTCACGGCGGCACTCGCAACCGCGGCGGACTGGGAACTCGAGGGCCGCCACGGCGAGTCGTTTCTGTCGCTGAACGCCGGGCTAATGCGCCGCTATATCGAGCACTTCGGGATCGACCGCGATGCCTTTGCGCACTTCTCGCTGACCGCGCATGCGAACGCGAGCAGCAATCCGAATGCGGTCTTCCGGAAACCGATCGATATCGAGACGTATCGCAATTCGAGAACTGTCATCGAGCCGCTGAAGCTCTACGACGTCTCACCCATTTGCAACGGCGCGGCAGCCCTCGTGCTCGCGGCCGGCGATTCGGCGCGACGATTGCGCGGGTCGGGCCCCGCCGTCCGGATCGCGGGTTCCGCGTCGGCAACAGCGCCCGTCGCTTTGTCCCGCCGCGACCGATCCCTGCAGCTGCTGGCCGCAACCGCTGCCACCGACAGGGTTCTCCGTCTCGCAGGCGTCGAGCGTTCCGACATCGACCTGCTGGAGCTGCATGACGCGTACACGATCATGACGGCGCTGTCGCTCGAGTCGAGTGGTTTCGCCGCGGCCGGCACGTCGACCGCACTCGCCGCCGAAGGCCGCTTCGACCTCGACGGCGACCTGCCGATATCGACTTTCGGGGGCCTGAAGGCGCGCGGTCACCCGGTGGGCGCCACCGGCGTCTACCAGCTCGTCGAAGCCCATCTGCAGCTGTGCGGCCGGGCAGGCGGCAACCAGGTTGCGAACGCGACTGTCGCGATGACGCAGAACATCGGCGGGACGGGATCGACCGTGGTCAATCACGTGCTGCGCAGAACGGACTGAGCCCCGCCCGGCGACGCGAACGGTCCCTCGGCGCGAGGGAAAATCAGCGCGACTCGAGCACGCGGCGGCGCCGATAGTCGAAGAAGCGGTCGACGAATTCCCCGAACACCGCCCGACCCAGCGTCTCCACCCGCGGCATGTGGCGATCCGTCGCCGCGAGCACGTCCGGCCGGTGCAGGGCGGCAGCCGAACCCGATGACTCACGACGTTCCGCGAGCCAGCGCTCGATCAGGGCCCGATCCGCTTCCAGGTGAAACTGAAAGCCGTAGACGCGTTCGCCGACGCGAAATGCCTGCAATGCACAGGTATCTGACTCCGCGAGGTGCACGGCGCCGGTCGGCAAAGTGAACGTGTCGCCATGCCACTGAAAAATCGCTTCCGGCGATCGGAAGTGGCCGATCAGCGGATCGTCGCGACCGGCCTGGGTCGGTCGGATATCTACCCAGCCGTATTCCGGCGCTGCACCACCGTGTGTCTCGCCGCCGAGCGCACGGGCAATCAGCTGAGCGCCGAGGCAGATCCCGAGCACCGGCAGCCCGCGATCGATCGCTGAGCGGATCGCATCGCACTCGTAGTCGAGATGCGGATATTGCTCGACCTGATCGGCGGCCATCGGGCCGCCGAGAACGACGAGCCCGTGATAGCGTCCCGGATCCGGCTGCTGTGCCGGGTGCCGGTCGAAATTGACGTAACGAATCCGGATTCCGGCCGACCGTATGGTCTGGTCGAGGCTGCCAAGTGGCTCGAATGGTACGTGCTGAAAGACGAGTATCCGCGGCATCGCGAAGGCTCAGGCACCCGCCGGCCCCGATCCACTGTCCCGGCGAATGCCGATCAGGCTCGAGCGCGGTGGCCGGCCGCCGCCGTCCGGCCAGTCGCTGATCGGTGCCTCGGCGGTGCCTCCGCCTCCCGGGTGCTGGACGGTCAGCAACAGGGTTTCGCCGTCAGGGGTGAACTCGCAGCCGCAGATCTCAGCGCCGATGGGACCACTCATGAACTGCTGCACGGCCCCGCGATCCGGGCCGTCGGTCGGGCAGACGAAGCAACCGTTGTTCCGGCCGCCCGGCTGACGGCCATCGGTGACGATCCAGAGGTTGCCGTCACGGTCGAATCCGAGATTGTCGGGATTGGCGAACGGGCTCAGGGCCGCTGCCGCACCCTGTCCCGCAAAGTAAGTGTCGTCGGCGGCCAGCGGCCGGCCGTCCGGCAGACTCAAATGCAGCGTGCCTGAACCCGGGTCCCCGGCCAGCACGAAGACGTTCCACTCGAATCCGGTAGCCGCAAGGTCGTCGTCATGCTCGATCAGCTCGAGAATGTGCCCCGCGAGGTTGGCCCGGCGCGGATTCGCAGCGTCCGTGCCCGGCGGTGCCGAGCCGTCGCGACCCTCGCCGCCTCTCGCCGGGTTCTGCGTGCAGGAGAGATACACGCGCCCGGTGAGCGGACTGACCGCAACGTCCTCAGGCCGGTCGAGCGGCGTAGCGCCAAGACGGTCGGCGGCTTCGCGGCAGCGGAGAACGACGTCGCCCTGGTTCCGGAAACCCTCGCCCGGCGACAGCGCGCCGCGCTCGCTCCAGACGAGCGGCAGCCACTCGCCGCTGCCATCTGGCGAGAACCGTGCGACGTACAGCGTGCCCTCGTCGAGCAGCCCGTCGCCCGCGGGGGACCGCTCAGGATCGTAGCGTTGCGCGGAGACGAACTTGTACAGGTACTCGAATACCTCGTCGTCGCCCGTATAAACGACCGGCCTGCCGTCGGCCGCCAGAACCGTTGTGGCTCCTTCGTGCTTGAGCCGGCCGAGCGCCGTGCGCTTGACGGGGCGTGCATCGGGGCGCCGCGGATCGATCTCGACGACCCAGCCGAAACGGAAGGGCTCCAGCGGTGAGCGGCTCAGGTCGAAGCGCGGATCGACATACTCCCAGCGATACGCGCTGTCGCCGCCGCGAACACCGAAGCGCTGCATGGCCTGCTGCGCCTCCGCATCGAATTCGGCGACGGCGCCGCGGCCAAAGTAATCGTCGACGTTTTCCTCTGCCGACAGATAGGTGCCCCATGGCGTCATCCCGGCCGCGCAGTTGCCGAAGGTACCGAGCCCCGTGGCCGGCGCACCGGCGGCCGGGCTGAGCCACGGGTGGGTGGCCGCCGGCCCGGAAAAGTCGATCTCTGTCGCGGCCGTCACCCGACGATTGAGGGAACTGCGGGGACTGGGACGGAGCACGCCGTCGCGCGCAGCCAACTCGACGACGCTCAGGCCCACGGCTGCCTGCATGACGCCGGCGGCCTCGGGATGCGCCGCGAGCCACGGTCCGCGCCCACCACTGGCTCGCGCTGCATCCCAGCCGGGGAACATCGTGCGGGGGACGGGCGATTCGTGATTGACGCACACGGCGATGCTGTCGGCACCGAGGGCGAGCACGCCGATACCATCACACTCCGCGCCGAAAGCGCGCGCCTGGGCATCGGCCGCGCCCGGCTCCAGCAGGCTGCCGTCCGGGACGCGAGTGACGTCGAGATCGCCAGCGTCAGGTAGCACGGCATCGCCCCAACGCAGCAGCACGTCAGACCGGTAACCCGGCGGAACGACGACGCTATCGGCAGCCGAACCTTCGATGCGCGGTGGCAGACCGGCGGCACCCGGTTGCGCGGCCAGACGCACGGCAGGCAGCGCCGCCGCCACGCCCAGGCTACTGCCGACCAGCAGCGCTCGGCGGTTGAATCGCTGCGCGACCAGCGTCGAGATATCGGGACTGCGAATCGTCCTTCGCACCGTTGCTGCACTCCCCCGCCACAACGCGGCAGTTCGGAAAAATGTTAGCCTAATCGCCTCGTCACCGAGGACCGAGGCATCATGGCAGAAGAAGCCGGCACCGAAAACATCGAAATGGACGTCACGTCGCTGTACCGCGAGGAAGCGATCACTGACCGGCGCGTCGGTTCACTGCAGCAGCTTATCCCGATCAACGCCGATGGCAGCGACGATGCTTCGCGCCCGGTGCTGTACGTCGGCCAGACGCAGGTGCTGACACCGGCCGGGGCATTGCCGCTCAACTTCGAAATCGACGCAACATCGCTCGAGGATGCGATCGGCAAGTTCGGTGACAACGCCAGAGAAGCCCTTGCGAACACGATGCAGCGTCTGGAGGAGATGCGGCGGGAACAGGCGTCGTCGCTGATCGTTCCGGGCAGCGGCGGGCCCGGCGGGCCGGCCGGCGGCGGCATCCAGATGCCCTGAGGCATTCCTGCCGACTCGGGGGTACGCGGCCGCGATGCGCATCCTGGTTGCCCTGCATCGCTATCTCGGTATCGCGCTTGGCTGGCTGATCGTCGCGTGGTGTCTGTCGGGCGCCGTGATGATCTATGTCCCCTATCCTGCCGTATCGAAAGAGGATCACGTCGCTGCCTTGCCGTTGCTCGACTTCGAGTCGTGCTGCCGGATCGGGCCGCAACCCGAATGGCTCGAGGGCGCCCCGGCCGGCCGTTTCACGATAGAGAGCGAGGGTGGGCGACCCGTGCTGGTGCTCGACGGTGCGCCCGGCGACCGGCTCCGGCTGCCACTCGACGGTGACGCGCCAACTGTCGGAATCGACGCCGCCGGCGCAGTCCGGATCGCCGCCGAGCGAACGGCGCACTGGCAGCCGCCGACCGGTATCGAGCACCTGGGCGAGATCGACTTCGATCAATGGACGGTGGGTTACTACCGGCCGGGCCAGAGACTCCACCATCTCGCGCTGGGCGACCCGCGCGGCACCGAGTGGTACCTGCATGCCGACGACGCGTCGCTCATTCAGGCCACCACGGCACGAGAGCGCTTCTGGAACCAGCTCGGGTCCGTGCTGCACTGGCTCTACTACACGCCACTGCGTGCACGGGGACAGCTGTGGTCGGAAATCGTGATCTGGGCAACGATCGCCGCGCTGGCACTGACTCTGTTCGGTGTCGCGCTGGGTCTGCTGCGGATTCGTTTCGGCCGGGGCGCGCGCCTGTCACCGTACCGCGGTCTCGCCCGCTGGCACCACGTGCTCGGGCTCACGTTTGGCGTCGTCACGCTGACCTGGCTGCTGAGCGGCCTGTTGTCGATGAACCCCTGGGGTGCGCTCGCGGGCACGGGACCCCGGGGAGAAACCGCGCGCATCGAGGATTTCAGCCTGCCGGTGTCGGCGCTCAGGCCTCTGGTTGCCGGCTGGTCAGGCAGAGCTTTGCCGCCCGATACCACGCACCTCGAGGCAGCGCCATTCGCCGGTCGGCTGTATCTGCTCGCCTATGACGGCACGGGCCGCGCCCAGCGGCTCGACGGGCGGCGCCTCGACAACGTTACGCTCACGGCCGCCGAGCTCGAGGCGGCAGCCCGGCGGCTGCTGCCGGATGTGCCAGTCGTCGAGGCCGAACTGATCGACGCCCCCGACGCCTACTACTACGACCACAAGACGGCCGGCCGCTGGCCCGTGTTTCGCGTCGTGCTGGACGATGCGGACAGGACGCGCTATTACCTCGATCCCGAGAGCGGACGTATCCTCGATCGGATCGACGCGTCACGCCGCGCCTACCGCTGGCTCTTCACGGCGCTGCACAGCCTCGACTTCGCAGCGGTGATTCGGATCCGGCCAGTCTGGGACATGCTGATGCTGGTGCTGCTCGCGGGCGTTGCGACCGTCGGCGGGAGCGGTGTCTGGATGGGCTATCGCTATCTGGCGCGCCGCAGCTGATATCTGGCCAATCATGAGTATCCGGGAGTAAACGATGGATGCACTGCTACTCGACAAGCTCGCAATCCGCGAGGTGATCGACAACTGGGTACTCTGGAGCGACTCGGGCGATTTCGAGCGGTTTCCCGACGTCTGGCATCCCGACGGCTGGATGACCGCGACCTGGTTCCAGGGGCCGGCAACCGCCTTTACGGCGGCCCGGAAAGCCGGCTTCGAGCGTGGCGTGAGCATCATCCACTTTCTCGGCGGCAGCACGTGCGACATCGCCGACAACCGGGCGATCGCGCAGACCAAGATGACGATCAGCCAGCGCGCCATGGTCGACGGCGTCGAGGTCGATGCCGTCTGCACGGGACGCTTCTATGATTTCTTCGAAAAACGGGTATCGCGCTGGGCTATCGTTCGCCGGCAGCCGATCTACGAAAAGGACCGGCTCGACGCCGTCGTTCCCGGTGCGCTGCCGCCGCTCGACGAGGCATTGCTTGCGAGCTTTCCGGAAGGCTACCGGCATCTCGGCTATCTGCAGACCAAAGCCGGGTTCGATGTGAAGCACGGGCTGCCGGGCGTTCGCGGCCCCGAGGTCGAGACCCTGTACGCGGAAGGCAAGGCCTGGCTCGCGGGGTCGGCAACGCCCGGCGTGCCGCTCTGACGCCGGCTCAGTCGAGGCGCACGGCAATCTCGGCGACCGGCTTGCGCTGCTGTTCCGGTGTTACCTTTGCGAAGCCGTACCAGAAGTAGCCGACGATCAGCTCGTGCCCTGCATCGATACCGAGCGTCTCGTAGAGGCGCGGCTCGCGCGTGATCTGACCGGTCGTCCACTTGACGCCGACGCCACGCTGCCAGAGATATAGCATCAGGTTCTGAGCCGCGCAGCAGGTCGCCGCATAGTTCTCACGATCGACCACGGCGTCCGAGTCGCGCTTCGCCGTCAGCACGAAGTGTCCCGGTATGCCCTGCAGCCGCTTCAGCCGCGCCTCGCCAACCCGCTCACCCTTGGTTTCCGCCTCGAACCCCGCCCAGCACTGCGACGCGCGGGCGACGGCGTCCGGACCGAGGACGTAGAAGCGCCAGGGTTCGGTCAGCCGGTGGTTGGGCGCCCAGCGCGCGACCTCGATCGCATCGAGAAGGACGGCAGAGTCGACCGGATCGGGCTCGAACAGGTTGATCGAGCGACGGCCGCGGAGCAGCGCAGTCACGCGTTCGACCTTGGGATCGTCGGCTGGCAACACGCGGTGGGGGGCATCGTCTCGGGTATTCATTCCGCTGGCAGTTCCTCAGGCTCGGCGGCCCAAGATAACTCACCGCCTGCATCCGTCCCAACGTGGCTTGACGGCCATCGCGCGGCTGCCGAGACTGACGCCTCGCACTGCGGCAGCAATCGCGCCGCGTCGCAGCAGGATCTGTACGGAGCCCGGTGGTGGACGACCAGTTCGATTGCATCGTTATCGGCGCCGGCGTCGTCGGTCTCGCCGTTGCCCGTCACGTCGCGCTGACCGGACGCTCCGTTCTCATTCTCGAGCGCCACGACGCGATCGGGACCGAGACGTCGTCACGCAACTCGGAAGTAATTCATGCCGGCATTTACTACCGGCCGGGATCGCTGAAAGCGCTCTTGTGTGTGCGCGGTAAAGCGTTGCTCTACGAGTATCTCGCGGAACGCGAGCTGCCGCACAAGCGCATCGGCAAGCTGATCGTCGCGGTGACGGACGGGGAACGCCAACGGCTCGCCGACATCATGGCGACCGCGGAAGAGAACGGCGTCACCGATCTCGTTCGGATCGATTCGCGTGAGCTCAGCGCTCGGGAACCGGCCGTGCGGGGTGTCGAAGCGCTGTGGTCGCCATCGACCGGCATACTCGACGTGCACGCCCTGATGCTGAGCCTGCTCGGGGATCTCGAAGCCGCGGGCGGTATCGTCGCGCTGAACGCGACCGTGACTTCCGGCAAGGTCGACGACAAGGCGGTGCGTCTCACGGTCGACTCCGACGGGGAAGCGATCGAAATCGAGTCCGCGACCGTGATCAACTGTGCGGGTCTCGGTGCTGCGGAGCTGGCCGCCAGTATCGAAGGCTCCGTGACCCCGCCGCCGACGCTGCGACCGACGAAGGGCAACTACTTCACTTACGCGGGGGCGAGCCCGTTCGGCACGTTGATTTACCCGCTGCCGGCCGACGGTGGTCTCGGCATTCACGCGACGCTCGACATGGGCGGACGCGTGCGCTTCGGGCCGGACGTCGAATGGCTGGAATCGCCGGAACTGGCCGTCGATCCGGCGCGTGCGGCGAGCTTCTACGCGGCGATCCGGACTTACTGGCCCGACCTTGCCGAGGGCATGCTGGAACCCGGCCATGCCGGCATCCGGCCGAAGCTGTCCGGACCCGGCGAGCCACCGGCGGACTTTCGCATCGTCGAATCGTCACCGATAGGCTCGGCGCACCTGATTCAGCTGTTCGGGATAGAGTCACCCGGACTGACCTCGGCGCTGGCGATCGCCGAGCGCGTCGGCACAATGATTTGGGGACAGTGACCTAAACTCCCCGCGGAGAATTTGGGGACAGTGACCTTAACTCGGCCGAAGGCGAGTTAAGGTCACTGTCCCCAAATTCTCCCCCGGCGTCAGGCGAGTGCGAGCTGCATGCTGAACAGCAGCGCGCCGGTAACGAGGGCGCCGAGCCCGGCGGAGGCGCTCCAGCGCGCGATCGAGCTACCGTGATGAGCGCAGTAAGCGAACGGAACGGCGGGCAGCAGCACGCATTGCCCGGCACCGTTCAGCAGCGCGGCTGCGCGTGGCCAGCGGCAATGCCAGCACTTGAGCTCCGGGCACCGGGCGACGGCGGCGAGGATCGCGTCTTGCGAACCGAGCGCCTCGAACGCGGCCGCGCGTGCTTCGCGCCGGGTGAACCCGGCCACGACCGCATCGGCCTCGGCATCATCGACGTGATCGGCGAGTTCCTGAATCATCCGCTCGACGAACCGCGGCGCCACGTCAGCCGCGATCAGTGCCCGCTCGAGCGACTGAAAATCAGGTTTGCGCATACTCCGTAGCTCCGAGAGCGGATTCGATGCCGCCGCTCACCCGCGCCCACTCCTCGCTCAGCCGCTCCAGGCGCTTCTCGCCTTTGGCTGTGACCGTGTAATAGACGCGCGTGCGTCCGTTGACCGCCTTGCGCCTCGCCTTCAGCGCCCCGGCCTTTTCCAGGCCATGCAGGACCGGGTAGATGACACCCTCACCGAGCGAAATTGCCTCGCTCGTCACGATTCGCACAGCCTTGACGATTTCGTAGCCGTACATTTCGCCGCGCGTCAGCAAACGCAGTATCAGCAGTTCGGGCACGCCGCTCATGAATGGGGGGTTGGTTTGCGCCATGGGCCAGCAGAACGATTCTTGCTTCAACCAGTTGAATTTACCTATTGCTTCAAGGTATGTCAATCGCCGCCTTCAGGGATTCATGAACTCCGCAGCACGGATCACACCGCCGTCGTCGAAGCTCGACCAGACGATCGTGAAGCGCCCTTCTCCGCCCACCAGCTGCGGGACATCGATCGGCTGTGAGACCGCCTCATGACCGACGAGCCGGATCGGCCCCGGCGCGCCGTCGGGTCCGATTCGGCGCACGGCCAGATCGATGCCGCCGCCCTCACTCTGGCGCCACCAGCTGACGACGGCAGCGCCCCGATCGTCCAGGACTACGTCGACCTGGCCCAGAGCACCGTCGGCATCGACATCGACGGCCTCGCCGAAGCTTAGGCCCCCATCGTCGGAGCGCGCGAGCCGCACGCGTGCGGGCGACGCGGCAGCGGTGAACCATGCGACTGCCACGGCGTCCCCGTCCGCATCGATCGCCGGGCCATTGACGGGACAGCCCTCAATGAACCACTGCTCGCTACCGACGTTCCTCGGCTCGAGCCACTCGCCGTCGCGCCAGGGCCTGACGACGACATCCCGGATCTCGTCCGCCGTGCGGTCCCTGTAGGTGAGCACCGGTCCCGATGCAGCAATTGCGACATCCGGCTGGCAACAGTCGCAGACCATGTCATCGACGATACCGCGCCGGCTGACGGCACCATCCGGCGAGACGTCGGCGACTCGCAGGCTCACGGCCAGCAACTGATCGGGATCGTCGAAGCTCCAGCGGGCGAGCTCCCGGCCGTCGAGCCAGACCGCGCGGGCCACGCCATCGACGGGGAACACGTCGACGAAACCGTGCTCGGTTTCGGTGGCATCGTCATTGAGCCGCGACCCGGTGCTCCAGCTGTTGCCGCCGTCGGCAGAGACGGCGACGATCGCATCGTACGCGCCGAAGCTGTCCTCCTGCAGGTGCAACCAGTGCGCGACCCAAAACCGCTCGGTTACCGGCGTCACCGAAGGGAAATCGGCCCAGTTCACGAAAAAGCGATCCGAGGAAGCCACATCAACCGCCGCGGACCAGCCGTCGGGCTGGCGGCGGGCGAAACGCAACGTGTGCCCTTCGGTTTCGGCGGACGGCTCGAGCCAGCTCAGCAGCAGCTCTCCATCCGGCGATGCAGTTAGGCGCGCCTGTGCGCTGCCCGGACCGGCCGGTGACGACAGAGGCAGCACCTCGAATGCCGCCTCACGGCCGGCCGCTGCGTCGCCGTCGGTTTCGCCACCGCCGCAGGCGCACAGTGCGGCGGCGAGCGCAGTCGCCAACGCGGCGCGCGATTTGCCGATAAGGCAGCGGGTCGGATTCACGGCGTCCGGACTTGCACGTTCCGAAAAATGACGGTGCCGGAACCGTACTGCAGCCCGATGTGCCCGACGTCGTAGGTATCGTCCTCGAAGTCGAACATCTCGACGCCGTTCAGCGTCGCGCTCAGTCGGTTACCCTGCAGGCTGATCTCATAGCGGTTCCAGCGACCACCGGTGTTTACCATCTCGGCCGGCGCCACGAAATTCACGACGGAACCGGTTCGATAAGTCGGATCGGGACGCGTATCGTAAATGTTGACTTCGTAGCAGGTCTCCGCGCCGATGTTTCCCGGCTCCGCGCAGCGCACGAATACGCCGCTGTTGGCCGGCACATCGACCCAGAACTCGAGCGACAGGTCGAAGTCACGATACTGTCCGGCCGTGACCAGAAAGCTGCCCTCACTGCTCTGGTTTGCGCCCACCGTGTCGCCATCGATCTCCCAGTTTGCATCGCCGACGAGGGTCCAACCGTCGAGTGAGCTGCCGTCGAACAGCACCTGCCATTCGCCTCCCGTGCTCACGATGTCGCTGGGTGCCGCCGACTCGTTCGCGCCGCCGGCCGTACCGGCATTCTCCCCGCCGCCGCAACCGGTTAGCGCGACCAGCAGGCCGGCGATAGCAATATTTCTCATACTCACTTCTCCGTCACACTGTCACGCGTCTGTCGAGCCAGTCGAGTATAGGCTGCAGCGCCTCGCGCGCATTCCTTTCCATCATCATGAAGTGCCCGTTGCCCCGCACACCGTGGTCGGCCAGGCGCATCAGCTCGACGTCGCAGCCGGCCTGCGCGAGGTAGGCAACGGTCCCGGGCGAGATCATGTTGAAGTTCGACGCTTCTGCGACCACGACCGTCATCGGGACACGCTGCAGCCGGACGAGCTGTCGTGCGGGCTCGGTTTGCAGCTGATAAGGCGTCGGGTCGACGCCGCGACCTTCGGGGCTCACGGTCTCGGTCTGCAGCTCGTCGGGCGAAGCCACGACCGGATCGTAGGTGAGTGGCAAGCCGTTCGGACCGCCGGGCTCGACGGCAACCAGCGCACGAACGAGCTCGGGTCTCGCGTCGGCGGTAAGCCAGCCGAAAGGTCCGCCCGCCGAATGCGTCATCATGACCGCAGGGCCGATGCGATCGAGCAACTCGGCGCCGCGTGCGCGCCATACCCGCCAGGCCTGCGATGCGTTACGCATCGATGCGCCGGTGCCGGCCATGAACTGATCCAGAACCGGGTCGCCGAGGCGGCCGCTGCCGGCCCATTGTGTGTGCAGGTGGGCGTAAGCATGCGCGTCCGGCGCCGAATCCATCGCGGTGAAGACCCGCATGACCTGCTCGTAGGTCGTCGGGCCGCCCATCTCGCCCAGCAGCTGCGGATAGAACGGTGCGCGCCCGAGCCCCGGACGATCGACGACGTAGACCGCATATCCCTGCTGGAGCAGAAAGGTCGCCCAGCCCGGCCCGCCGTAGGGGGTGCCCAGATAGTCGGTCGCCTGACCGCCGCCGCCGTGCACCAGCACGATTGGATACGGCTTCGTCACCTCGGCCGGGATCTGATACCAGACGTACATCTGCTCGCCGCTCGCAACGGTGCCATTGCGCGTCGACACTGGCCTCGCTCCGACCCAGAACTGGCCCTGCTCGGCGATGACGAGCGGCTCGGCGAGCCGCGCCGCGCCGGGCGCGACCCCGGATTGGGCGGTCGCCCGCCCCGGCATCAGCTGCGCAAGGACGGCGGCACCCGACAGTCCGCCGACACTCAGGCCCGCGGCCTGTCGAAAGAGCGCCCGACGGCTGATCGTGCCCGCCGCGAATTCGCGACAAAGGGCGGCCAATCGAGTCGCATCAGCACCTGCTTTCATCCATGTCCCCCTGGGTCTTAGCGCTGCCGGTCTTTGCCGCCCAGCATAGGCGTGTTCGCCTTCCGGCAGCAACCGCGCGGGGGCGCGCCGCCCGCGACGGCACAGGCTGTCCGGCGGCTGCAGCCAGAGAGCAGCTACGACTGGCGATAGCGGAGGGCGTTCGACAGAAAAGCCACGCGAGAAAATGTGCTCAGCCGCGGCAGCCGCAGCGGGAACGTGCCGGTGGTTGCGGAATGCGAACCTAGATCGAGCTGGCGATGAGCATGTCGGCGTGGCGGCGCGCTTTCTCTGCCCGGCTTGCCTCACCCCGCGCTTCCAGCAGGCGGGCCTGCAGAAGATGGAAGCGATGCTCGTCTCTCTTGCGTCGCAGCGCGTTGCGCAGGTGACGCTCCGCCTGTTCCAGGCGGCCCGCGTCGAAAGCCTGCTGGGCCATGCCGAAATGATAATAGGGGTTCGAATTCCGATAGCGATCGACGCGCGTCCGGTAGTCGGCGGCCGCCTCATCGTCACCTTCGAGCTCGTAGAGGCGCACGAGATTGCTCATTGCAGTGAGATCGCCGCCATCGAGCGTCAGCGTATGCAGATAAGCAGCTTCGGCATGCCGGGGATAACCCTGCTGCCGATAGAGCGCGCCCAGATTGTTCCAGGCGGGTAGGAAATCCGGCTCCTCGGCCAGTGACCGGCGGAAGTGCGTCATTGCCAGCTCGACCTTGCCGGCCTGCAGTTGCTCGACGCCCAGATTGTTGAAAAAGTGCGCCGCAGCCCGCGTATCGCTGACGACCTCGCCGGGAAAGCCCGACGTATCGCCGGCCGTTTCGAAGTCCAGCAGGAATTGCCCGTGCGGCCCCAGATCGACGAGCACGTTGATGTGCTGCCAGCGAATCAGTACGCCGGCCCGGTTCGTCCAGTCCGGCGGCACGTCGACCTCGTGGAAATCGGCGCGGATGCCGGCGTAGCGCGCGAGAGCAATCAGCAAGGCGGAATGCGACAGGCAATTGCCGATGCGGGTCGAGAAAGCGTCGGCGGCCGACAACGTATCGTCGCTGTACTCGAGATCCAGCATGCCGGGCGTCGAAATGGCAGCAACCAGCGCGTCCCATCGTTTGATCGGACTGATCTCGACGTTGATGTGGCGATCGACGAACTCGCGCATCTGAGGCGTCAGCGCGAGCATGTCCTGCTCGGGAGGAACGGCGGCCCCGGCCGTCAACACGCCGCCCGACAGCAGCTCCGCGGTGCTGATCGTTGCGCTGCCTGGCGACATCTGCGGCGACGCGCAGCCGCCAAGCAGACTGATGAACGCCAGCAGAAGAATATCTCGCATGGCTCTCATTGGCAGACTGAATCTAGCCCAAAATGGCCGCCGGAGCCAGCGCCAGGCGGAAAACCGGGCAGCATCTCTCACTAATCTGACATTTGTTTTGCATTTTCGTTACGAGACTGTTTCGTTTACCGGCACGGACCGGCACTCTCCCGCCGGCGCTTGCCCGCTCGGCCGGTATGAATCCCGACCGCCAGCGTTTAAGATCGCCGCCTGCCCGCCCCCGTTACACCCGCCGATCGTCGATGAATGCCGCAAACTCAGACCTGGCCGGCGGCCGCTCGCTGGCGTCGGTGCGCGCCTTCATTTTCTTTGTCGGCGCGCTCGTGGCGATCGGGCCCCTGAGCCTCGATGCGTACCTGCCGGCGATGCCGGCGATGGCCGAGGATTTCGGTGTCAGCATCGTCCGGCTCAACAATACGATCAGTGTCTATCTGGTCGGTTACGGACTCGGTCAATTCTTCGGCGGCGCGTTCTCCGACCAGATCGGCCGCAAGCGCATCGGTGTCTTCGGGCTGCTGGTCTTTGCCGGCGCATCGGTGCTGATCGGCTTCGCCGACAGCGTCGTGCAGGTGCAGTGGCTGCGCTTTCTGCAGGCGATCGGCGGCGGCTTTGCAACGGTCATCTGCATGGCCGTGGTCCGGGACGTGTATCCGGTCGAGGAACTCGGCCGGCGGATGGCGATGGTGACCCTGATCATGCTCGCATCGCCGGTCGTCGCACCATCGATCGGCGCGCTCCTGCTGCGCTTCGGATGGCAGTCCATCTTCGCGTTCAAGGCCGCCTACGCACTGCTGCTGGCGGTCGTGTATGCGCGCTTCGTCCCGGAAACGCGACCCGGTCGCTGGGCCGACCTCAGCATCGTGACGACGCTTTCCCAATGCCGGGATGTGGTAAGCCGTCGCGTCGACGGCGTTCTGCTGCCTGCCATCTATGCGGTCTCCATGGCGCTCGCAGCTGCCGTCTTCATGACGTTCCTGACGAATTCCTCGTTCGCCTACATCGAGTATTTCGGCGTATCGGAAACGGCCTTTCCGCTTTACTTCGGGATCAGCATCCTCGGGCTTATCGTGACGAACGTTTACAGCATGAATCGACTGACGAGCAGCGCGGCGCCGGCGCAATTCCGGCTGGGGCTGCGGCTCCAACTGCTGGCCGTCGTCTGCCTCGCGGTCGCCGTCCTCACCGAGCCGCCCTCGATCTGGGTCGTCGTCGTGCCGGTTTCGGTCATCGTTGCGACATTCGGCCTGACGGGCCCCGCAGGATCGGCTCGTTACATGAGCCTGTTCGACAAACTTGCAGGCAGCGCCTCGTCGTTCTACACGACGCTGATGTTTGCGCTCGGCGCAATATTCGGTGCCGCGTCCGGGCTCTTCTTCGATGGGACGCTGAAACCGATGGTCCTGACGATGCTCGTCGCCTCGGTCGCATCGAACCTGCTGAGCCTGAAGATTCCGCGTCCAACGGAAGACGCCCGTCAGTAGCCGTGCCGGCGGTGCCAGTCGGCCAGCGATTCGTCCGGGTAGCCTGGGAACGACTTGTCGTCGTCGTCGAGATCGACGGCGACCCAGCCGGCTTTCGAGTCCACCATGATGTGCGTGCTCGACGGAGGCGTCGGCAACGGCGAATCGATCGCCGACGCAAACGGATGGACGAGGTCCGGCCAGCGTGGCGTATAGACCCATAAGCCGCTGCCGCAGCGACTGCAAAAGCGCCGCTCGCAATGACTGGGCGCGACACCGCCAGCTTCGTCGGGCATCAGCGCCTGATAGACCGAGATGTGTTCCTCGCCCTCGACCGCGAGCGTTGCCGCGTCGCCGCCAAGGTTGATCGCATACCCGCCCCCACCGTTGGTCTTGCGGCAGATCGAGCAATAGCAGCGCATGAATGGCACAGCCTCGGCGGACTCGAGCGTGAAGCGGACCGCCCGACAGTGACACGAACCTGACAGTTTCATCTAGATATATCCTTTAACTCATTGATTAATATATTCTTACTCTATTCATTACTGGCGTCTGTCGGTCGGTCAGGGCCGGCTCCGACGCTGGCAGTGAGCTCCCGGGCCACGACCTCGACCGTCTCGCCGTCGAGGTCCACGCGGCGGTTGGCGGCGCGCATCGCGTCCGCCGGAACCGACCCGTCGAGCGCCTGCAGCGCTGTCGCAAGCCCGGGCGGCGCATCCGGGCTTACCAGCACCAGCGCGTCATACGGCGGCAGTGCGCCGCGGCTGTCGTCGAGCACGAGGAGATCGAAAGCAGCGATGCGACCATCGGTCGAATACGCTGAAATGACATCGACCTCGCCGGCAACGACAGCCGCGTACATCAGCGTGCTGTCCATCGTCACCTGGCTGCCGAACTCGAGCCCGTACCGGTCACGCAGCGCCGCCCATTCCGGCCTGCCGAAAAACTCGTAGTCACCGCCGATTCGAAGCTCCGCGTCGATCGAGGCCAGATCCTCGATGCCGGTGACGCCAAGCGCTGCCGCGCGACCGCTCGGCATCGCAAGGGCGTATGTGTTCTCGAATCCGAGCCGGGCCGCGATGCCGACGCCGTGCTCCCGGCGCAGCCAGTCAGTCACCCGTTCGAGTATCGCTTCGCGCCCAGGGTTGCCGGTTTCGTCCATGTAGTTTGCCCAGACCGTCCCGGTGTAATCGACGTAGGTGTCGATCAGACCTTCGGTCAGTGCCTCGAACGCCACCGTCGATCCGAGGCTCTCACGCAACGATGTGTCGAATCCGGCGTCCTCGAGCACGGACGCCATCGCGCGGCCGAGCACGTACTGCTCGGTAAAAGTCTTCGTGCCGATCACAGCCTGCGGCCGATCGCGTTCGATCATTGCGGGCAACAGCGGTACGAAGCCAGCAATGACGAGGCCTGCCAGGACGGCCAGGCCCGCGGCGAACCGCGGGCGACTGCGCCGCGCAGCAGCAGCCTCGAGCCAGCGAATTACACCATCGAGCACCAGCGCGAGCACTGCAGCCGCGACGCAGCCGACGAGAACGGCCGTGTAATTCTGCGTCTGCAGCCCGCTGAAAATGTAGTTGCCGAGGCTCGAGGCGCCGATCGGCGTCGACAGCGTCGCCATCCCAACGACCCATACGGTCGCGGTCCGAATTCCCGCGATGATGACGGGCCAGGCGAGAGGCAGCTGAACCCGCAGCAGGATCTGCCGATCGGTCAGTCCGAGCCCTCGCGCGGCTTCGACGAGACCGGCGTCGACACCGGCGAGGCCGGTGACCGCATTGCGCAGCACCGGCAGCATCGAATAGAGAATGAGCGCAAGCAGAGCCGGCACGATGCCAATGCGCCCGAGCAGCGGGACCATCAGCGCCAGCAGCGCGAGGCCCGGGATAGTCTGCACGACGCTCGCCACCATCAGCACCGCAGCCCGGACGCGCGGATGCCCGGCGACGAGCAGCGCCAGCGGCAGGCTGATCGCGATACCGCCGATCAGCGCGACAACCGTCAGCAGCAGGTGGCTTGCGAGCAAACCCGGCAGCAGCTCGAGCTGGGTAATCAACGCAGCCGTCATGGGGATCGGCCGAGAGCCGCAAGCTGCCGAACCTGCTCTATTGGCTTCGCCAGCAGCCCGGTGACGTAGGCGTCATCCGGCCGATTCAGCAGATTCGCCGGCGTGTCCCAGGCGGCGAGCGCCCCGTCCCGCATGACGACGATGCGGTCCGCAAGCAGCAGCGCCTCGGCCATATCGTGTGTCACCATGACGATCGTCAGGCTGAGGCGCTGCCGGATCGCCGTCAGCTCGGCCCGCAGCTCGCTGCGAATCAGCGGATCGATCGCCCCGAAGGGCTCATCCATCAGCACGACATCCGGGCGGCCTGCGAGCGCGCGAGCAACGCCGACCCGTTGCTGCTGACCGCCGGAGAGCTCGTGCGGATAGCGGGAACGGAACTGCGCGGGCGGCAGGCCCACGAGCTCCAGCAGCTCATCGACCCGCGCGTCGATCGCAGCCTGGCCCTGGCCAAGGAGACTCGGCACGATTGCGACGTTTTCAGCAATCGAATAATGCGGAAACAGGCCGATTTCCTGCAGCACGTAGCCGATGCGCCGGCGCAAAGCGATCGGGTCGACATCGAGCACGTCGTTGCCATCGATACTGATCGTGCCCGACGTAGGCTCGATCAGCCGATTAATCATTTTCAGCGTCGTCGTCTTTCCGCAGCCGGACTCGCCGACCAGCGCAGTCAGCGTCCCGGCCTCGCAGTCGAAGCTCAACTGCTCGACGGCCGGCCGCTCTGCGCCCGGATAGATCTTTGTTACGCTGTCGAGACGGATCATTCGGCGGCCGGCCTGATGCCGGGTCGGAGCCTGAGGTCCACAGCAGTATAACCAGCCCGTCCGACACGTCCGGAGACGACCCGTTGAATCCGACAGAAACGGCGCGTGAGGCCTTTCCGGTCACGCGCCGGACCGCCTACCTGAATACCGCGAGCATGGGTGCCGTCTCGACGATCTTCGCCGATACGTTCGCCGAGCTCACACGCCGCGATGTCGGGCGAGGCCGCGCGCTCACCTCTCGGTATGCGGCAATGGATTTGGCGCTGAAGCGCGTCCGACGGCAGATCGCGGCGCTGCTCGACTGCAAACCGCAACGCATACTGCTGACTCGCAGCACGTCGGTCGGACTGGCTGCGGTCATCGAGGCGATTCGCTGGGAGCCAGGCGACGAGGTCGTAACGACGGATGCGGAGCACGAAGCGTGCACGACGCCATTGATCGAGCAGGCACGACGCCGTCGGATCCGTATCGTTACCGCAGCATTGCCATCCGACGCTCCGGGCGTCGACAGGCTCACGAGTCTGATTTCGCCCCGCACGAAGCTCATTGCGCTCTCGGCAGTGGCGTTCGAATCAGGTGCCAGGCTGCCCCTCGAAGCGATCGCTCGCGCAGCGCGTGCCGCCGGTGCTGCAGTGCTGGTCGACGGCGCGCAGTGCGCCGGCGCGTTCGAGCTCGAGCCCGAGGCGCTGGGCCTCGATTTTCTCGCCTTGCCGCTGCAGAAGTGGCTGTGCGGGCCGGAAGGACTCGGGGCACTTTACGTCGGACCGAAAGCACGCTGGCTGACGCCCGGGCTCGACGGCGACCGGATCACCCACGGGCTTCCGGTCCTGGCAGCGACGGCGGCTCATCTTGAGTGGCTCGACGAGACACTCGGCTGGCCGTGGATCCATCAGCGAACCGCCACCCTCGCACGATACGCACGGCAGGTTCTCGGCCGCATCGACGGCGCCCGTCTACTGACGCCGGCAACGCACGCAGGGATCACGACGATTCACCATTCAGCGGCCCGAAGCAAGACAGCGACCCGGGAACTCGAGCGCGCCGGAGTCGTCGTCCGTCAACTGCCAACGGTACCCGCGTTCCGCATCTCGACGGCCTTCTTCAACACCGAAGGCGAGGTCGATCGCGCCGCGTACGCAATCGCTTCGTTACATTGCAGTTGATACGCCGGTCCGATTAGACAACGCCTCGACCAGAAGGCATCCTCTCGGCTGACGCAAGGAATGCCATCCATGAAATCCGCACTCGCCCGGCAGCATCAGGGCGATTCACCAGCGCCGCTGCTCGCCGAGTTCAGGCGCATTCGCACGGCTACGCAGGACCTGATTCGCCCGCTCGAGCCGGAAGACTGCGTCGTGCAAACGATCCCGGAAGTCAGTCCGACGAAGTGGCACCTGGCGCACGTTACGTGGTTCTTCGAGAAGTTCTGCCTCTGTGAATTCGAGCCGGGTTACCGCGTTTTCGACGACGCGTATCACTACCTGTTCAATTCCTACTACTACACGGCGGGAAAGATGCACGCGCGCGCCAACCGCGGGCTGCTCAGCCGACCGACTGTCGAGCAGGTTCTCGACTATCGCCGACATGTCGATGACGCAATGGAAGAACTGATCGCTGCCCGCGGGGACAGCGATGACTTCGCGTTTCGCCTGACGCTGGGGCTGCACCATGAGCAACAGCATCAGGAATTGCTGCTGACCGACATCAAGCACGTTTTCTATTCGAATCCACTGTCGCCGGCGTACCGTCCGGCGGACGCGGTCAATGCTGGCTCCGAAGTGCCATTCGCGTTCGTCAGCCGCACCGGCGGTCGTCGGCAGATCGGTGCCAGCGGGCAGGACCAATTCTGCTTCGATAACGAAACACCGCGCCATGAGACGATCGTCGGCGACCATGCGCTCGGCAACCGGCTCGTCACGAACGCGGAGTTTCGCGAGTTCATCGACGACGCCGGCTACCGCAATCCGGCGCTGTGGATGTCCGATGGCTGGGCGCTGGTGCTCGCCGGAGACATCGCGAGGCCCTGGTACTGGTCCGAGGACCTGGACCGCGAATTCACTCTGGGTGGCTGGCGGGAGATTCAGCCGGACAGCCCCGTCTGCCACGTGTCGTTTTACGAGGCCGATGCGTTTGCCCGCTGGGCGGGCGGCCGTCTGCCTCTCGAGTCGGAGTGGGAGCTCGCTGCGGCCGAAGCGGAGCTCGACGGCAATCTGCTGGATCGCGGGCTGTGGCACCCGACGCCGCAGTCGGCGACCACGAGTCAGCCTTTGCACGGGATCCAGCAGCTTTGGGGCGACGTCTGGGAGTGGACGTCTTCGCCGTATGTTCCGTATCCGCGCTTTCGCCCGCTCGATGGCTCGCTCGGCGAGTACAACGGCAAGTTCATGGCCAATCAGGTTGTAGTCCGCGGCGGCTCCTGCGTAACCTGGATGTCGCACATCCGCGCGACATACCGCAGCTTTTTCTACCCGCACGACCGCTGGCAGTTTCTCGGCTTCCGACTGGCGAAGGACGCATGAGCCTGGGTGCCGAGAAGACGGCCAACACGGCCGACCCGGATCATCTTTTCGCCGAGCAGCGCGCGGAGATCATCGCCGGCCTGACAGCCGAGCAGAAATACATCGAGCCGAAGTACTTCTACGATCAGCGTGGTTCGGAACTGTTCGATCAGATCTGCGAGCTGCCGGAGTACTACCCGACACGTACCGAAGCGCGAATCATGCGTGACAACATCGGCGAGATTTCGGGCGGCATCGGACCGGGCGTCGCCGTCATCGAATTCGGCGCCGGCGCCAATGCCAAGGCCCGGTGGCTGCTCGCGCACCTCGAGGACCCGATCGCCTACGTGCCCGTGGAAATCTCGGGCGAATACCTGCAGGAGCAGGCCCGGGATCTCGCCCGCCACTTTCCCGACCTGAGCATCAAACCGGTCGTTGCCGACTTTACCAAGCCGTTCGATCTGCCCGTGCACCCGGTGGAGCCGCGCCGCAACCTGATCTTCTTTCCGGGGTCGACGATCGGCAACTTTCGCCGCTCGGAAGCGCGCGATCTGCTGGGCGTGATGCTGGACGAGGCCAGACCCGGCGGAGCACTGCTGATTGGCGTCGATCTCGTGAAGAATGTCGCCACGATACGCAACGCTTACAACGACAGCAGCGGCGTGACGGCCGAGTTCAACCGCAACGTGCTGCATCACCTGAACGATGGTCTCGGCGCCAACTTCCGGCCGGAGCTATTCAGGCACGAAGCGATCTACGACACCGACAAAGATCGGATCGAGATGCGTCTGATCTCCCTGCAAGATCATGCAGTCGACGTTGCGGGCCACTCGATAGAGTTCGACCTGGGTGAGCACATCGTCACCGAGTACTCGCACAAGTACTCACTGCAGGGCTTCGCGCGGCTCGCCGCCGAAGCCGGCTGGCAGCACGAGCACGCGTGGACCGATGACGACGAGCTGTTCAGCGTCCACCTGCTCAGGAGTTAGGAGAGGAGTTAGGGGACAGTGACCTTAATTCGGAAGAGTTTGGGGACAGTGACCCTAACTCGGCCGAAGGCTAGTTAGGGTCACTGTCCCCAAACTCTCCCCAAACTCTTCCGAATTAAGGTCACTGTCCCCTAACTAAAAGACCGGCAGATTGAAGCGCGACTCGTCGGCGTCGTCCTGGCCCGACTCGATCGCCTCGCGCGCCTCGTCGAGTGCCGTGCGCAATCCGAGCAGCGTCGCATGCCCCGGGTTCGCCTCGATCAGCGCGGCCGTTTCCGCGTAGAGCCCCTCGTAGGCTTCGTCGACCGCTCGCTGCTCGCTTCCGGACCACTCGCCGATTCGGGTCTCGAGATCCGCAACGCGCAATGCAAGCGCCTCTTCTGCCCGGATACGCGCTGCCTCTGCTTCGAACTGCTCCCGCCGCGCCGCGACGCGGCCTGCCACGACCCCGATTCGGGTGTTATCCGGGCTGATTTGCCGCGCCTCGCCGAGCAAGGCCTCGGCTGCGTCGAAGTCGTCGTCGAAGGATGCCTGCTCGGCCTGCGTCAGAATCTGCTCCGTGATCGACGCGATGCCGGCGGCAGCAAGCGCATTGGCGTCGTCCAGCGACAGCGCCGTTCGATAGTGATCGAGCGCGCTGTCGCCCGCGGGAGCGGTCAGTCGACCATCACGCAGCGCACGATCCCCGAGTGCCAGCGCGTCGCTCAGTTCGCGCTGGCGCGTCGCGCTCGCCGCCGCGTCGGCCGCTGCCTGGCGCGCAGCGCGGAAACGGTCGTCGAACGAGCTGGCATCGATCGCATCCGGCCAGGCGCGGCGCGCTTCGGTGAGCAGCTCGTCGGCAGCATCGATTCGGCCGCCGTCGATGTCACTATCCAGTTGTCGGCGCACCCGATTCTGCAATGCCTCGAGCTCCGCTACGGCTTCGGCGTCGTCCGGATCGAGCGCGATTGCCGCCGCCAGCAACTCGGCCGCGTTCTCGCCGGGCGGCGTCAACCAGCGTCCGTCGCGTTCCGCCGCGCGGGCCGCCGACAGGAGACGAGCGAGCTCCGCGCGCACCGGATCGGCCCGGGGAATCGCAGGGTCCGGTGCGGCATTCTGGACCGGAACAGTGCCGTCCGCGGGCAGGTCTGCCGTCGGCGCCTCGAGGACCGGCGACTCGGCGGCGGGACGCGTGAGCCACCATGCACCGCCGACCGCCACCGCAAGCAGCCCAACAGCAGCGGCGCCAACTCGCCTGCCTCTGCCGGCCGAGCGCACTGCCGATCCGCTGCGCGAGAGCACTTCAGAAAGCGCGATATCCTCCGGAGGCTTCTCGCCGTGCAGATCTTCGAGCGGCGTCTCGAGCGGAATCGCCGGGGCGCTCAAATTCTGATCGATCACCGCCACGAACTCGGCCGCGCTGGCGTAACGCTCGTCCGGTTTCTTGCTCAGCAGTCGATCGATCACCGGCTGAAAGCAGGCGCACGCCCGCGGCAGCTTCGGCACGGGGGCGGTGATGTGCTGCAGACCGACGCTCATCACCGAGTCGCCGGCGAATGGCCTGTGCCCGGCGAGCAGTTCATAAAGCACGATGCCGATGCTGTAGAGATCAGCGCGACCATCCAGACTGACGCCGGAAACCTGTTCCGGGCTCATGTATGCGGGCGTCCCGACGATGGCTCCGGTCACGGTCATTCGGGTCAGCGACTCGGTTGCTCTGGCGACACCGAAGTCCGCGAGCATGGCACCGCCATCGTCCCGGAACAGGATGTTGTCCGGCTTCACGTCCCGATGAACGAAGCCCCTCGAGTGTGCGTAGTCGAGCGCGATGCTGATCTGTCGGAGTGATTCGAGCGCGTCACCAAGCGTCTGTTGGCCGCGCTGACCGAGGCTCCCACCGGCGAGATACTCCATCGCCATGTAGAGCATCCCGTCGTGCTCACCGACATCGTAAACAGGAACGATATTCGGGTGTGCGAGCTTCGCGACGATGCGGCCCTCGCGGAGAAACCGCTCGCCAAACGCCCGATCCGCCGACAGCGCACGGCTCATCACCTTCAGCGCGACGCGCCGATTCAGACGATCCTGGACGGCCAGGTAGACCGTCGCGGTCGCACCCGAGCCCAGCTCGCGCACGATCGTATAGTCCGGCAATTCAGGCATCATGGCGGATTGGCATGCGCTCGATAGCGTGTCAATAATACGGTGACAGCCGTCATCGGCAACAAAAGGCTCTCAGTGATGATGCAGGAATCCGGGGGGGGGCGGGATGCGACGGGGACCGGTGGAGGGCCGCTCGCCCCCGTGTGCTGGCTGGTCGCAGTGGCGGCAGCACTCGCCGCGTCGTCAGCGGGCGCGCAGGATGGCGGCGTCGATGTGGTCCTCGGCGTCTCGCTCGCGAGCACGACATTGTCGTTCGACGAAAAGCTCGATACGGACCCGGTGTTCCCTTCCTACGCGCTCTTCGGCTCACTGTCGCGCGGACGGGTCTTCGGCACGGTCAGCTACGCGACCTCGTTCGGCAGCACGAACGTCTCCGAGGAAGACGAAATCGGCGACGCGAATCGCGAGGACCTCGACCTGACCGTCGGGTACCGCTTCGGGCGCCGCTGGACCGGGTTTGTCGGGTACAAGGACGGCGAGACCGATATCGACCTCTTTGTCCGCGACTCCGATATCGTCCAGGACGAGTTCTACCGCGAGGAAGGTTTCTACCTCGGCGGAAGCTACGCGTTGACGTTCGAGAGCGCCGGCACGCTGAGTTTCACGGCGGCGTACATCGACTTCGACTCCGATCTGCAGTTCACCGAAGGCGTCGAAGGCGACGACGACGACGATGAGGACGAGCCGACGGAATTCGACGACCTCGAAGGCAATTTCTCGAGCGGCTCCGACGGGTTCAGCCTCGGCATCAGCTGGGTGATGCCTCTTAGTGACGGCTTCGCGTTTCGGGCGCTATACAAGATCAACGACTACGACCTGAACGTCCGCGACGAGGGGCTGCTGTTCGAACCGGACCAGCAACTCCGGTACCTGGAGATCGGTCTGCTGTACGCGTTCTAGCCCGGCAATCACCGGCTCGGCATCGGCAACACCGCGAACGGCGTCGGCGTCACCAGACGCCGTCGATTCTCACGAGGAGCTCCGCGCAGCTCTGCGGCCGCAAGGCTGCGTCCTTCTGCAAGAGATCGCCGATCAGCGCGGTACAACGTGCGAGCGACGCGCCATCGACGCAGTCCGCCGGCAGCGGCGGCGGCTCATCCGAAAACACGGACGCAGCGATATCGGAAAACGCTGTGCCATCGAAAGGCTTGCGGGCACTCAGCATCTCGTACCAGAGGATGCCGAGCGACCAGAGATCCGTGCGGGCGTCGACGGTTGCCCCGAGCCACTGCTCGGGCGACATATAGCGCGGACTGCCGATTGCCTGACCGGTCGCGGTGAGCCGGACGTCGGCGAACTTGGCGATTCCGAAATCGATCAGCTTCGGCGTACCGCCGGCCGTGATGATGACGTTTCCCGGCTTGATGTCCCGATGGCACACACCGTGATCGTGGGCGCCGGCAAGCGCGCCGGCGAGCGTCGCGATGATCGCGGACGATTTTTCGAGCGAAAGCGGCCCCTCTGCAATCACCTCGTCGAGACCGCGGCCCTCGATCAGCTCCATCGATATGCACGCGTAGTCGTCGGTAGAAAAGCTCTCGTACAGACGGCACAGGGCCGGATGCTCGAGCCGACCCAGCACGTCAGCCTCCATCGCGAACCGCTGTGCCGCCGTTCGGTTTTCGACCAGGAACACCGGCAGCAGCTTCAAAGCAACTGCGCCGAAACGCTCGTGCGTGGCCGCATAGACCGAACCCATTCCACCCTTGCCGATCAGCCTCCCGATCGCGTAGTCACCGACCGTCTCCGGCTCGAGAACGTCCTTGGCCGTGCGGGTGATACCGAAAGAATCGTCTTTCTCGATGGCATCGTTCGCTGTCAGCAGGCGCTCGACTTCGGCACGCAGTGCTGCATCGTCTTCGCAGACGATGTCGAGGTAATCGGCACGGTGGCTCGGCGACTTGTCGACGACATGGTCGAAGATTCCGCGAACCCTGTCCCAGCGCTCTGAATCCATCGATGCCCCAAGTAGTGCGGAACCGCCCTTTCGGCAGTGTACCGGGTGACGGATGACCTTCCACTAGTGGCCTGTAACAGCCAATTCGGTATTGGCCCGGTCGATGGATGTTGCATCGAGGCAAGGCGCGAGGACGCGGGCAGGGACGTCCGCGGTAGAGCAACGCAGGAGCAGTTTGCCGAGGAGGCATAGTGGTGACTATGGCGACGACGAGCAACGCCGCATCGGCACAACAGACGCGACCGGACAGTACCGAATTGGCTGTTACAGGCCACTAGTTGCTCAGCTCGGCCTTCAGCCAGGCACGGGCAGCGCGCAGGTCCCGGTTCAGCGTGGCCGGCGCGACATCCAGGACTTCACCCATCTCCGCGTAACTGAGGCCGGCGAATACATGCATCTCCAGCACCTGTGCCTTGCGCTCGTCGAAGCGGGCGAGCGCGTGGAGGGCCTCGTCGATCGCCAGCACCTGATCCTCGGAGATACCGGCGGCACCGACGAGCTCCTCGTCGAGCGTCTCGTTGCGTACGCCGGCGCCGCGCTTGCCGGCGTTTCTCGCCTTGGCATGATCTACCAGTATCCGGCGCATCATGCGGGCCGCCAGGGAGAAGAAATGCGCACGGTCTTGGATCGCGACGTTCGCGTCGATCAAATTGACGAATGCTTCGTTGACGACGGCAGTCGCCTGCAAAGTATGCCCCTGCCGCTCTCTGAGAAAGAGCCTGGAGGCGATGCGCCGCAGCTCGTCGTAGACGAGGGGCGTCAGCTCGTCGAGTGCCTGACGCTCGCCCGATTGCCAGGCGCGCAGAAGGCGGGTTACCGCGGGTCCGTCGCTCATCGTTATCGTTGTGGCGGCCGTGCTTCGACCGTAGGCCCGCGTGGCCCCGGCCGTCAAGCGAAAAAAAAGCGGCGGCCCGAAGGCCGCCGCCAGTGCGCCGCCGCGCAGAGGTCTGGTCAAATCGGCTCGAGCGGGACGGCCGTGCAGACCCGACGGTCGTGACCCGGCAGCGTGATGCAGGCCCGACCCGCGTCGCGATCGTAGCTGCCGCCACGAATCTCGGTGCAGTTGCCGTTGTCGCAGTACATCGCCCGCGCCTCGGACGTCAGGCCGGACCCGTCGATGCGAAAACCTGCAGTCGCTTCGATCGTGCCCGGAATATTCGGAATCTCCGGCATCGCGTTCTGCAGACCGTTCAGCGTTTCGAGAGCGATATCGCGAGTCAGAAGGATCGGCGCGACCCGGGGGTCCAGGTCGATCGGGGTCAGGACCACCGCTGACTTCGCCGTGTCGAGCACGCCGCGCGCGATATTCAGGGCTGTGTTGGCGACTCCGAGCGCGGTCTTCCTCGCACCGATTGCCGTGTACTGTGCGCCGATCAGGCCGGTGTAGTAAGTGCGCTTGGCGACGTACTTCGCATAGGCGCCGGCGCGCTTGTACCAGGGCTTACGCTTGTACCAGCGGTACCAGGACCTGATGCTCGCGCGGTAGCTGCGGATACGGGCCTCGTGCGCGGCAATCTGGCTGCGAATGCTGTTGACCCGGGACTGGGCCGCATCGACCTTCTGCTGCGCTGCGTTGACACCGGCCTGCGCCCTGTCGCGCTCTGCTTGCACGATTGCGCGCTGACGCTCGATTTCCACGGTCAGCTTCTCGAACTCGGCCTCGGCAGCCCGGGTTGCATCCTGAATGTCGTTGTAGGCCTCGAGCACCAGCGCCGGATCGAACGACAGCGGGAAACCGAGATAGGCGTCCTGCGGAGTAACACGGAGCACGGCACGCTGACTCAGCGAATCGCCGCCAACGGCAAACTCACCGGAGACTTCCATCGTCGTAGCACGGGGATCGTTCGGATCGAACTTGAGGTAGAGAGAAGCGCTCGCGTCTGCCTGAATCAGCGGATGAATCATCGTGGCTTGCGCACCCTGGCCGGTCGAACCCCAGAACTCGATGCCATTGTCGAAGTCGGCCCGGAAGAAACCGTTCGAGCGGATCTCGCGGCCGAGCTCCGACGACGGGTTGCCGAGACCGAAGTCCATCAGAAATTCACCTTCGATCTGCATGAACGAGCCCGACACGTCGAGGTATGGCACGGTGGTGCCGGGGTCGAACTTGTTGACGAACACCGCGGCTGCCTTGTAGTTGTTGCGGTAGTCGAGCGACATCGGCAACGCTTCCGGCTTCCACGGGAAGTCTGCATCGACTTCGCCGCTGAAGTAGACCATCAGCTCTTCCGGGCTCTGCGTCGCACCTGCCGTCGCCTCGCCAAGCGCCATGCTCCACTTGATCGCCTTGTACAGCGGCACCTCGACCTTCAGGTCGCCGTTACCGGCCATCTGCCAGTGGGCGTCGAATTGCGCCTGACCGGTGAGCTCGTCGACCGGCAGTTTCCAGACGGCGCTGCCGTCCATGAAGATGCCGGTATAGAGTGGTATGTCGGCCTTGTCGACGACGATATGACCCTGGAAGTCGAGGCCCAGATCATCGATCAGCCACTCGATGCCGTAGTCGGTTCGCGGCGAGAACGGAATGTAGCCGTGCTGCGAGAAGCCGAGGCCGTTGTCATTGTTCATGATCTCCTCGGACTCTTCGTCATCGGCGGCCGTCGGCTCGATCCGCAGCGTCACCGAATCCATGTCGCCGCTCGTGAAGCCCGCGTAGATGAAGAAGTCGTTCGGGTCCATCAGCAGCGTGACGTTGCGCTCACTGCCTGCGTCGGCAGTCATGTTCGCGCCGATGTCGGTGCCTCCGAAGCCGGCGTTGATGTTCTTCTCGTCGATGACGCGGAAGATCCAGTACGGGCACTCACGGAAGCCGGGATCGTCAACCGTCAGCCCCTCGCACGGACGCTCCGGATTCAGATGCACGATGCCGAGCTCTTCCTGCAGAATGCTGCCGAGCTCGATGCCGACGTCGACGCGAAAATGCTGCTCCGCGCCGAGCTCGAGCATGCCGAGCCCGGGCTCGGCCTCGCCGACCGCCTGGTTGCGCATCTCGGCACTGCCGTGCAGCCGCCGGAAGCCGGACTCGGGACGCGCCGGGTCCAGATACTCGGCGATCAGGTGGGCGTCATAGAGCATGTAACCGCGGGCCCGAACCGGCTCGTTCGGGTCGGTCGTGCCGCCGAGCTCGACCGTGCCGCGAATCTCGAAGCCGGTGCCGTCCACGCGTGCCTTGAACTGCGTGCCCGGTGCGGAAATATCGACGCCGGCACCGCCATCGGGCGCCAGCGTCAGCGTGCAGACGTCGGTCAGCGACGAGTTGCAGTCGAATGAGTCGGCCAGTGCCTGGCTCCCGAACATGGCGAGCGGCAGCGTGGCAAGGGCGAGTGGCAGGCGGCAGGCGGGCGTTCTCATCTTCGTTTCTCCTCTGCGGTGCCGGACCCGACTTTCGGGCCGGCTTATCCCTAACAGCGAGAAACGCGGCAACGATTGATCATCGCCGCACGAGAAATCTGCGACTTTCTTGTCTTATCTCGTCTTTTCAGTAACTTACGACTCGATCGGTCCGGCGCGCATCTGCCCGATCCGCACCAGCCGCTCCCGCAACTGATTTGGGGACAGTGACCCTAACTCCAGATGGACCAGCTGCAGGATCCTCTCGGACAACTGCCCGAACGCAGCTTCGAATGCCCGGCGCCTGACATCCTCATCGCCCGTGATGCCGGCAGGGTCCGGAATTCCCCAGTGGGCAGTCAGCGGCCCGCCCGGCCAGACCGGGCACGCCTCGCCGGCCGCGTCGTCGCAAACAGTGAAGACGAAGTCCATGGCGGGCGACGATGGTGTCGCGAATTCCGCCCAGTTCTTGCTGCGCAGTCCGGCGGTTTCGTAACCATGCCGATCGAGGACCCACAAGGCCATTGGATTGACCCTGCCGGTCGGATGCGAACCGGCGCTGAAACCCCGAAAACGGCCGCGGCCGAGGCCTTCGACGAGCCTTTCGGCAATAATGCTGCGGGCAGAGTTTCCCGTACAAAGAAAAAGCACGTTGCAGGTCGTATCCGGCATGAATCGGCGAAATCTCCGTGAGCAAGACGGTCGAGACCAGATGCCGAGCTATCTTATTGCGGTTCCGTTTCGGCCTGATGACAGTCGCAGCGCCCCGAACCGACGCGGCGGGCTCACACACAACCCCCAGGAGCAGGTGATGCATTCGAATCCGGTCCGAGCCGCTCTGATTCTCGCATTCATCGTTGCCGGGCAGGCCTGCCCCGCGCTGGCACAGGATGAAGAGTCGTTGCGCGATTCCCGTGGGAACAGCCATGCAGCCGGCAATGGGGCGGGAGGCCGCGATGGAGAACAGCGCGCCGATGGGCGGGTCGAGCTTGGGCCGCGGCCGCACTTTCTCGTGCAGGACATGCGCGAGAGCTCGCTGAAAAGCGAATTGCTCGGCTGCTTCGAGCAGGAAACCCGGCGCACGGACTTTTCGATTGGCCATCGGGGCGCGCCGCTGCAGTTCCCCGAGCACACGAGAGAATCGTACGAAGCCGCGTGGCGGATGGGCGCCGGTATCCTCGAATGCGACGTCACGTTCACGAAGGACAAGGAACTCGTCTGTCGTCATTCGCAGAACGACCTCGCGACGACGACAAACATCTTGCTGACGCCTCTGGCCGGCACTTGCATCGTCCCGTTCACGCCCGCGACATTCGACAGGGACGGCAACGTCGTGACACGAGCGACGGCCGAGTGCCGGACTAGCGATATCACACTCGCCGAGTTCAAGTCGCTGCGCGGCAAAATGGACGCCTTCGACCCGGCCGCCACGACCGTCGGGGAATTCGTCGACGGTACCGCCGGCTTTCGAACCGACCTCTACTCGGGCCCGACCAGCGGCACGCTGCTGAGTCACGCCGAGAGCATCGAGCTCTTCAGCGCGCTCGGCGCGAAGATGATGCCCGAGCTCAAGGAACCGGCGGTGGAGATGCCTTTCGACGGCTTCGGTCAGGACGACTACGCGCAGAAGCTGATAGACGAGTATGTCGACGCTGGCGTCCCGTCACGCAACGTCTGGCCGCAATCGTTCAATATCGAGGATGTGCGCTACTGGGTGCGCGAAACGCCTCGCCATGGCCAACAGGCAGTCTTTCTCGACGATGCCGGCACACCGACCGACCTGCCGAACCTGGGCGAGCTGCTCGGCTACAAGGCCGAGGGTATCAACATCGTTGCCCCGCCCACATTCGCCCTGCTCGACATCGATCTCAGCAACCGCATCGTCCCGTCAACCTACGCGAGCGACGCCCGCGCGGCGGGCCTCGACATCATCACCTGGACGCTCGAGCGCTCTGGTGTCCTCGGAGACGGCAACAATGGCTTCTACTACCAGACCGTCGACGCCGTGATCGAACGCGAAGGCGACATGCTGGAAGTTCTCGACGTGCTCGCGCGCGATGTCGGCATCATTGGTGTCTTCTCCGACTGGGCGGCCCCTGTCAGCTTCTACGCAAGCTGCACGGGATTGAAGTAGCTCCGTGACGGAACTCGAGTCGCGTGCCGGTCGTATAATCAGGCATGACGAAAACAACGGCGCGAACGCGACAAATGGTGTTCTGGCCGAAGATGACGTTTCTGCCGAAGCGCGCAGGAGATCTCAATGGAATTTATTCTCGGCCTGATCATTCTTGCACTCGATCTGTACGCGATCTTTAGAGTTGTCGGCAGCAGTGCGGGCACGGGCGCAAAGGTTCTCTGGATCCTGCTGATCCTGTTCCTGCCGGTCATCGGCCTGATCATCTGGTGGCTGGCCGGACCCAAATAAAGCGGGCGCGGTTCCCGCGACGGTCGCCGCACGACGACACCGCGGCCAGACGAAGGTGTTGGATGCGGGGCGACGAAAGCGCACCGCGGATGGCGCGACGGTACCGGCCATGACAGGGAGCACGATGAGGTCGCAAGCAAGGCCTCGATCCTGCCGGCGCACCACTACCTGTTGACCTGTCACGGTCGCCGGCTAAGCTTGCTCTTGAGGCGCGCGGTGCGGTGCTGCCTACGGCACCGAATTTGGGATAACAAACATAAGGATTTCAATGATGTCCACGCCTGTTCTAAAGTATTTTGATAAGGCAATGGGTCAGCTTCGTGACCTCGGCCTCGTGCCGGACGCAAGCGGTGAGCAGCCGATCGTTGCGCTGCTCAATCGGCTGATGGTGCTCGACGAAGCAAAGGTTGTCGCCATTGCGCGTACGCTGAGCCAGGCCTCGTTGTTCAACGAGGTAGTTCGTGAGCAGGTCAGCTCCATGAAGCTCGGCGAACGCTACGAGACGATCACGAAAGCGTTCAACAGCATTCGGGACGATGCGAAGAGCATGGTCGAGCAGGTCGAAGACGGCAAGATCGACACCTTTGAGCGCATCGGCAACATCTGGATGAAAGTGACTCGCGGAGACATCGCCACGCGCTTCGAGAAGATCAGGGACACCTATCTCGAGGTCACCGAAGACTCGAAAGATCAGATCGAGCGCGAGCGCCAGATACTGAGTGCCTACCAGGATTTTCGCGGCGCCCTGAAGGAAGCGGAGATTCTCGCACTCGACGTGCTGAAGACTGCCGAAGGCGAATGGGAAAACGCCAAGGCTGCGGTTGGCGAGGCGATGGCGCAGGTCGAGGCGTTTCAGGGCGACGACCTCGCGGAACGTGCCCGGCTCGAGCTCAACCGGGACGAGAAAGTCAGGCTTCTGCAGGAGGACGAGGACCGGTATCAGATCGCGAAGGATCTTTCGGACAACCTCACCGTCAGTTACAACACGTCCGAGTTCGTCATGGCGCGGCTGCTGCAGACGACCAGCGCGAAGGAGCGCGTCTACAAGCAGTCCATCGTTTTCTTCGGCACGAACGAAACCGTGCTTACTGCCCTGACCGCATCGTTCACGGGCCTCTTCGGCCTGCATGAGAGCACGCGAACGCTCGAAGAAATGAAGGAAGGGGTATCGAAGAGCCTCGAGGATCTTGCCGACATCGGCGGCAAGGTGCAGGAAGCCGCCGTTCGCGCGGGGTACGGCCCGACGATCCGGGCCGATGCGGTGAAGAAGCTCGTGGAATCGGTCGTCAACTTCCAGGAGCGATCCACCGAGATCATTGCCGAGATGCGCGTGCTTGCGACTAGAAACGCGGAGGAAATCCGGGAGTCGGTCGAAGACGGCAAACAGCGAATGGCGGCCCTGATCAGGCGGGGGGACACGCTGCCACCGCCGACCGGCGTCGACTGATCCACGAGGCCGCTCGCGTTGAGCGACACCGATCCTGAATCCGGCGGGGGCATGACGGGGACCACTGATGGGCCGGCGGCCGGCGCGTCGGCCGCCCACGCACAAACGCCGCTCGAGGACGTCATGGTTGCTATGGACGTCGTCGATACCGTCAGACATCGACAGATACTGATCGATCGCGAGCTCGATGCCGATGCCCGCCGACATCGTCTGCGCGAGCGCCTGCGGGAAATCTACGGCGCTCAGGGAATCGAAGTGACAGATCAGGCACTCGACGCCGGGATCGCGGCGCTGGAACAGGAGCGCTTCCGGTACGAGCCCTCAGGCACGGGTTTCGCAAGGTGGCTGGCCCGTCTATACGTGACCCGCGAGCGCTGGGGCCGGCGCGCCCGGATATTCGGGATTTTTGGCGCGATCGCGATTGCGATCTGGCTGTTCGACTCGTATCTGCCGAATCGCAGGCTCCAGTCAGAGCTGCCGGCCGAAATCGATACGGTCTACGACGCCCTGGTGGCCGCGGCGAGCAGCGACGATGCCGTTGCAGCGGCGCGCGCGCTCAACGCCGAGGCACTCGCGGCGATCGACGACGGTGACTACGACGACGCCGAAGACGCAAAGGAGCGGCTCGAGAACCTGCTGAGCCGCGTGAGATCGACTTACGACGTCCGAATCGTTGTGGGGCCGGACGACTTCTCGGGTGTATGGCGCATACCGGACGTCAACGAGTCCGCCCGCAACTACTACCTGATCGTCGAAGCCGTCGGGCCAACCGGCAACATCGTGAGCGTGCCGATTTTCAACGAGGAAACCGGCACCGAGAGCACGGTGAACCGGTGGGGCGTGCGCGTCAGTGAGCAAACGTTCGAGTCGGTCGCTGCGGACAGGCGTGACGACGGCATCGTGCAAAACAATATCGTCGGCGCGAAGAGGACCGGAGAGTTGCTGCCCGACTACGACATCGCCACGCTCGGCGGCTACATCACATCCTGGTAGGCCGATGCTATCCGGACGCGACACTCTCGGGCACCTCGATACGACACTGCAGACGCTCCGTCGGCAGCTCGACACGCTGAACCGGACGCTGCAGGAGCTGTCGTCTCGTTCGGCACGCGCTCAGCTCAAGCAGGGCAACGTCATCAGGCAGCTCGCCGCGATCCGGCTCGACGCGCTCGAAAGCGCGGCGATCGAGCGGGATCTCAGCAATGCGGAGCGCCAGGTACTCGAGTTGCTGGAGCGGCGCGAACGCCGAATGGCCGAGGCCGGTAACGCCGTCGAGCAGGCTGAAACCGAGCTCGTCAGACTCGAGACCGAGCGCGTCGATGCGCATGCGGAGGTCGATCGCGCCGCGCGCGACCTGGCCGAAGCCGAGGCTCGCGCGCAGGCGTTGCTCGAGAAGGACGAGGCCTTTCTGGCCCAGCTCGAGCGCTGCCGGGAGGCTGACGCAATCGCAGTCAGCGCGGCGGAGAAAGCCGCCGTTGCGGCCGGCGATCGGGAGGACAAACGCGGCCCGTACGACGAAGACCCGCTATTCAGTTATCTGTGGGCACGCGGATACGGCACGCCTGCGTACGAGGCGAACCTGCTCGCGCGCGCGCTCGACGGGTGGGTTGCACGGATTTCGCGTTTCGAGAAGGCGCGTCGCGACTACTGGATGCTGCTCGAGATTCCGAAACGACTGGAGCAGCATGCGGCGCAGGTCAGGGCGCGGGCGGACGACGAGGTGGCTGCGCTTGAGGGCATCGAGCGACGGGTGGCCGACGCCAACGGTGTTGGCACGGCGCGGTCGGCGCTCGATGCTGCCGAGCGTCAACAGGACGAAACGGATACGCGCATCACCACTCAAGAAAGTGCACTGCTCGAGCTGCGAGCGGAGATCGACCGTTATGCTGCCGGCGACGACGAGCAGATGCAGCGCTGCCTCGAGCTTCTCGCCGACGCAATGCGGCACCACGGTATCGATCATCTTGCGAGCATGGCGCTCGCGACGATGACCCTGGAGGACGACCAGCTCGTTGCGGAGCTGCGCGACGCGCGGGAAGAAGAGCAGGACATTCAGCAGGAGCTCCAGGATCAGCGCGCCATCCACCGCGAAACCGTCGCGCGCGTTCGTGAGTTGTCGGACGTTCGGAGCAGATTCAAGCGGCAACGCTTCGACGATCTGCGTTCGGGCTTCGATCACGGCGACCTGTTGCTCACCCTGCTGCAGGGCTTTCTGTCAGGCACTGCGCGAGGCGGAACGCTATGGGACGCATTGAAGCGCTACCAGCGCTACAACGACGTCTCAGGCGCCTGGCCCGACTTCGGCAGCGGAGGAATCAGCAGGCGCGGCGGGCCCCGCTCGCGCAGGTCAGGGCAGTGGCACTGGCCGGGGCGGAATCGCGGCAAGGGCGGCTTCCGCCTGCCGAAAGCACCGAAGCTGCCGAAGTTGCCGCGCGGGGGTCGTGGGGGTCGTGGCGGCCGCGGCGGATTCAGGACCGGCGGCGGGTTCTAGCCCGGAAACGCCGCTCCCTTTCCCGGGGCATTCGGCGCTTCGACCCGGCGATGCGGCACGTGGTGGCGCGATGCGGTGAGGCGCCGCGCGGTGAGGCGCATCGTGCGTGATGCGGTCAGGCGCGACGCCGTGTGAGGCGCGGCGCGCCTCACTCGAACACGACGCGGCCGCCCTTGATCGTCGTCACGACATTGAGCAACGCATCGCTCGTCTCCAGCGGATCGCCATCGATGATCACGATGTCGGCGAGCTTACCCGGCTCGAGCGTGCCGAGCTCGTCCTCGCGCAGCACCGAACGAGCCGCGTTCTGCGTCAGGATCGTCACCACGTCGGCCGGGGAAAACACCACACGTAACGTGCGCAGCTCGTCGATCAGCGACTCCTTCGGCGGCCACGACGTATCGGTTCCGAAACCGTAGCTGATTCCCGCCTCCCACAGCAGCCGCGCATTGACCGGACCCTGGCCGGCGCTCGACAGCGTGCTCCACGGAAACGGCAGCCCGTCGCGGAACAGTGGCTCGTTGGCGTCGTTGAAGTGCGGCGCGAACACTGCCAGCGTCGAAGTCATCGGAATGCCGGCGCTAGCGATCGTCTCGATGGCCGATGGATCGTCACCGAGGTGCCCGATGTGCGGCGTGTGGACCAGCACGGCGGGATTCGCGGCGACGGCGGCGAGCGTATCCATCACGCTGACTGCATGCGTGATGACCGGAATGCCGCGCCGCTCACCCTCCTCGACGATCAGACTCAGCGTCTCCACCTCCGGCCCGTCCGGTGTCACGATGATCACTGTCTTGATGTAGTCGTAGCCGGCGTTCGCAGCGCGCTCCACACCGGCGATCGTCTGTTCCCGCGGAATCGCCGGGGCCGCGCTGGTGGGCCGTCCGTCACGCGACGTGTCGAACCGCGCCGGATCGCCTTCGGGCATCGGCGGGCCGGCCGGTCCGGCAAGCGGCATGAAAGCGCCGGCGAATATTCTCGGGCCCGGCATGTCGCCGGCCGCGATCCGGTCGCGGACCTCGAGCAACTGCGGCGGATCGATCGCCGACAGCACGGTAGTGAATCCGGCTTCGAGAAACTCCTGCATCTGAGGCGCCGCACCCGTCGCGAGCCATTCCCCCGGGTCGCCGCCGACGATGTGCCGGTGCGCGTCAATGAAGCCCGGCATGACCGTCATGCCTCCTGCATCGATCGTGCGGCCGCCGTTCGGGGCCGTTGCCGACCCGGCCTCGACCGATGTGATGCGACCGTCCGTGACCACCACCGAGGCGTCGTCGATGATGTTGCCGGTTCCATCGAGGACACGCGCATTTGTGATCAGCAGATCCTGCGCGACGGCAGCCTGACCGACTAACGCGAAGAGTGCTACGACGACGTTTTTCTTGTGTCTGGGGCTCATGGCTCGCGGTTCTCCTGAGTGATGGCCGTGCATGGTAGTGCATCGCGGCGGCGAGCCGAAATCCCGGCCCGGGACAGCTCGTCTGGCTAGAATACGAAGGATGAGAAATCCAGCCATCAGGGTGCTGGCCGGCGTCCCGTTTCTGTTGCTCGTTGCCTGCAGCGAGCCGGAAGGTGAAATCTCCGCGCAGCCCACGCCCGATGCAACCGCAAGCTCGCCGTTCGTGGACGCGACCGAAGCCTCGAACATCTCGTATCGCGTCGGATATACGCGGCCGTCGCTGATCGGCAGGGGGAATCTCGCCTATCAGGTATCGCTGATGACTCACGGCGGCGTGGCGGCAGGCGATTGCGATCGCGACGGCGACATCGACCTGTTCATTACCTACGGGAACACCGGCGGACCCGATGGCGGCGGCGGGCCGAACCGCCTCTACCTGAACCAGCTGGCGGAGCAGGAGAACGGGCTGTTGTTCGAGGACAATGCCGAAGCCGCCGGTGTTGCGAATACGCGGCCGGACGGTCGCAACGATCGCCACAGTGGACCAACGTTCGCCGACATGGATGGGGATGGCGATCTCGATCTGTTCCTCGGCGGTATCTACGATGACCCGAGCAGGATTTACGAGAACGACGGCAGTTGTCGCTTCGCGGACGTGACGGCGAACTCGCCGGAGCTTCAGAGCATGCTGGCCTCGCACACGATTTCGGCCGGCTTCGGCGACTACGATCTCGACGGCGATCTCGACATGTTTCTGACGCACTGGGCCACGCCGGACAGGCTCTACGGGGCAGTGGGGGGCGTTCGTCTGCTCGAGACCGATCATCTGTGGCGCAATGACTCAGACGACACCGGTATTCGATTCGTCAATGTCAGCGAGGAATCCGACATCTCGGACGCCGTCTGGCTCACCCGCAGCTACCCGGGCACATACGATTTCCCGTTTTCCGCGCAGGAATTCGACTTCACATTCACGCCGATTTTTGCGCGGCTCAATGCGGATCTGTGGCCCGATATCGCGTTGGCCGCCGATTTCGGCACGACGCAGATACTGGTCAATGCGGGCGACGGCACGTTCCTCAGCTCCGAGAAGCGGATCTTGCGCGAGGCTCAGTTCGGAATGGGCTCAGCACTCGGCGACATAGACAACGACGGCGATCTGGATTGGTTCGTTACGAGCATTCTCGGGCCCGGAACAAACGTCATCACGCCTCACGGCAATCGACTGTTCGAGAACGTAGGCGGGTCAGATCTCGTCATGGACGTCACAGCGCCACTCGGCGTGGCGGATGGCTCGTTCGGCTGGGGAGCCTGCCTCGTCGATCTCGACAACGACATGGATCTGGACATCTATCACACGAACGGCTTCCCGGAGAACTTCCTGACCGATCGTGACGCCTATCAGAACGATACGAGCCGGGTTTTCATGATGGATGAGTCTGGCGCCTATACCGAGCGAGGCGAAGACCTCGGGCTTGCCGCACCGACATCCGGTCGCGGGATCGTCTGCGCGGATTTCGATCACGACGGCGACATCGACATCTTCGAGCTTACGGATGCCGCGCCGAATTCGGCGACGCTTTGGGAAAACCGCTCGGCGACTGCTGGCAGGCGCTTCCTCAGGTTGCAGCTCGAGGGCCTGCCCCCGAACACGGAAGCCGCCGGCGCGCGGATATTCGTGACTGTCGGCGACGTGCGGCAAATGCGCGAGATTTCAATTGGCAGTAACTACACCTCGCAGAACCCGACGGTGCAGGTGTTCGGGCTCGGCGACGCCGAGTCCGTCGACGAGATACTCGTCGAGTGGCCGCCGCTCGATTCGGATGGCGGTCCGTCTCAGCTGGGGACCCTGCTGAGTGGCCCGATCGCGGCCGGCCAGCCGGGGCAGACGATCGTGATCCGTCACCCGGAGCTGCCGGCGCGCTGATGGCGCTGCGCTGATGGCGGCGCGCGGATGGCGGCGCGCTGCGAACCGATCCGAGCGCCGTTCTCTCGGCGCTCGAGCTTTACAGTTTACAGACTCATTGCTACGCCAGCGTGCAGAGCTCTACCGGCGCGTTCAGGGACTCAGATAGTAACGAAGTGCAACTGGCGCGAGCTCGACTACTTCGCCTCGCACAATAATAGGTCGAAACAGGGTGCGTCCGATCAGCTGCTCCAGGTCTCGAGTTGCGGCGCGCCGAACGTTTTCGGAAGTACCGATGATCTCGATGTTGTCGCCCCTGCCTCGACTCGAAATATCGAACGCGACATCTATGTAGCCCGTAGATCCGGCCTCACTGGTTTCCAGCGGGCTCGTCACAAAGGACGGCAACGCCACCGGCGTCTCTGGATTGAACAGAGCGTCGATCGATTCCTGAGGGACATCGTGCTGCTGCAGCCAATCGTAGGCCTTCCGGTAGACCGAAAGCGCATCAGCCATCAGAGCCGTGCCGAGGACCGGCGAATAAAAGACGCTCCAGTCGGCCGATTGCACGAGCGACTCAGCATGCGTGAGTGGCGCACTCCCTGCATCGATTTCGTAGTCGAGCAGAATCTCGTAGGTGCGCCGACCCGTCGAGTAATTCGCCGTGCGATAACTGAGGAGGATGACGTCCGACAGCAGGCTGCGAACCTCGGTAACGGGGAAATCGGGCTGGCGAAGGCCAATGCTGGCCGCCGCAAAGTACATCGACTGCGCTTCGTACAGCAACGCACGCTTGACGTGCATCCGGTTGCCGGATCTGCATCCGCGCCGAAGCGTATCGAGATCGGCTGAATACATCGGCCTCGAGCCGCGTAGCGAGGCATCCGGCTCGAAGAAGCCACCCTGGTAATAACAGCCAAGCTCGATTTCCGGCTGGTATTTTCCTGTTTCGTAACCGTGCAGGATTTCGAGCCGTCTCTCTGCGGCATCTGCCAGAATCGTTGCCGAACGCACATCGTCCGGATGTCTGTCAGCCAGATCCAACAACCGTTGGTCCAGCTCCCAAACGCCTGCGGCATTGGACTGTGCACTGCGCAGCGCCATCAGCCGCCTTATGCCTGGCAGCTGCTCGAGCGAGTAGAGCCCGTGGTTGGTGCGCACGATGTCGAGCATCCGCTCCGTCGTGGCATCGGCCAGAAGGAGGAGATCCATTCGCTCGTAGACCTGGCTCAGTTGCGATAGCAAATCGACGAGGCTCTCGGCTCGCGGGCCGGCGGCAACCGATTCGGCTTCGATCTGGCTGGCGATGTCGAGAGCACGCTGCTGCAGCTCCGACAGGCTCGCCTGAGCGAAAGCGACAAACGGAATTAGCAATGCGGTGAGCAGAGTGAGCCTGTTATTCGCGTTCAGAGCCGGGCGGTTGCTGCGAATCACGATTGACACCTCCAGTGGCCGCCAGAATACGGCATCCGGCCTGCGAAGGAAAACCGATTGCCGGCACCGCGCCGGCGAGCTGGTTCGCAACAAATCCTCGTCGTCCTCGCAGGCACGAGGGCCGCGCTTCTCGCGCCCTTCGACTCGCTGTGCCGCGAGCACAGTGGTACCCTTAATATCGAGGTATTTCTGACGAGAATGGCGGTAAGACCATGACGAACTGTCGTCGCAGAACGATACTCGCGGGGCTCGGGGCCTGGGTAATGCTCGTGGCAAACCTCAATGCCCAGCAGCCCGTACAGAACGTTGCTATCGATCCCAGTGCATGCGCCGAGCTCGAGACTCGGGAGGCGCAGGTCGAGTGTTATGGCGAGCTAGTCGTCGATGAGCTGGGCACGCAGTCCGAGCCGGCGACTGACGAGGTCACGAGCGAAGCTGCGGGCGAGGAAGCAACAGGCGAAGCCTCTCCCGCCGTAGCGGCTGTCCCGGAGCCCCCGATCGTCCGGTCGACGCGAACCAGGGCGATACCGGGCGATGTGCCAGGCATGAGCCGGTCCGAGAGACGCGCGGCGCGCCGAGCAGCGCGCGACAAAGAGCGCGAGGAACGGCGTGCCGCTGAGCTGGCGAACTCGATCACCGCGACAGTGACGGCGCTGCGGGAACTGCAACCGAACCACTTGCTGGTCACGCTCGACAATGAACAGGTCTGGCGCCAAAACCGCCCTGAGCGTTACGCGCTCCAGGTTGGCGATGAGGTGACGCTGACTCCTTCTCACTGGGGGCCGTCGTACCGGCTCAGGGACCCGAATCGCGGCGGTTTCATTCAGGTCGAACGCGTGCGCTGAGGCATTCGCCCCCATCGTCTGCCCCGCAAGGGAAGGTGCTTCGCTCCGGGAGCCGTCCTACGCCGCTGCGCCCTTCATGTTGATCGCGATGGAAATCCGGAGCTGATCGCTCTTGTTGCACTGGATATAGTGCGGGACCCAGGACTCGAACATCACGAGCCGGCCCGGCTTCGGTTCGACGGCGATCTCGCGGCGATTGATGATCTCGTCTCCGGCGGTTTCGGTGAATTCACGGTAACTGCGGCGCGCCCCGATCGGGTCGGGGAAAACGATACAGCCGCAGTTTTGGGGTGCGTCGACGTAGTAGCTGCATGACAGCAGGCTGCCGTCGTGCGTGTGCTGAGCTTCCTGCGTGCCGGGCGGGAAGAGATTGATCCAGGCCTGCTGTATTACGAGCTTTCTCGGTGGCAGCTTCAGCGTTTGCTCGAGATATCCGTTGCCGGCCATCAGCGTAATGCCTTCGAGCTCCACGAGTTTCGCATCGGCGAGGATGGACGCTTCGCGCCGATAGTAGGAGGTGACGACGGATTCCTCCGGCGCCGGCACAACGACCTGTCTGGCTTCGGCCGTGTCGAGATACCGATATACCTTCGCGCGAATCGCCTCGCGAATGTCCGTCTCCACTTCCAGAACGATGAGCGGAACGCCAAAGAAAATATCAACTGCCATGGCGACGTATTGTTACCGGGTAACGAATCATCTGTGCCCGTTGCTATGGATGCGCAATGCTGAAATTGATCGCAATCGAAATTCGTTCACGCGTGCCCCGATAGGGACACACGCCATGCCAGAGCCAGCTCGGAAAAACGATCATTGCGCCAGCCCTGGGCGTCAGTCGTTGCGACTCTCCGAGCGAGAGTCCATCCTTGCCGCGAAAGGTCAACTGTGGCGCATACATGACCGTGGCCGCACCGCGCGGATCGGCGATCTCGAACTCGCCGCCCAGCGACGGATCGGCGTCGACACCGCCATCATCGACGTAGTAGCTGACTGACCAGAATCCGCCCGGATGCGTGTGGAACTGGTTGCCATGGCCGGTCCGATTCACGTTTGCCCAGCAATTTATTCGCCACGCAATCGGCTCCTGCTGACCGCTGCGATCGACCGTGGCATCGTCCACAATGGCCCGCGCGAAATTCAGCACGCGGCGTATCGGCTCACCGCCCCAGTCGTACATGTCCCAATTAGACTGCCAGCCGCCGCGGTTCGAACGTTCCACGCCGGCACTCGCCTTTTCCTGGGCGAGAATGATGCGCTTGAGCTCGGCGTTGAGAGCATCCGCACCGGGGATCGTTGCAACATATACGGGCGTGGGGAAAAGGTTCAGCACCTCCGTCTGCGGAGTAGCGGTCGCCGTTGGTTGAACGCGGTCAGGCATGTCGCGATCCGAATCGATCGATCAGATCTCATTGTACAACCTCGAACCACAGGGCAACCGATGCCGCGTTGCGGCATCCCGTAGTTGTCAGCCGATTTGTCGCGGACGCATATTGGATATGTGGTGCTCCGCGTGCAAAATGCGTCCATGCTGACACAAGCGGATTTGCAATCGCGGCTCGCGAAGGCCGCCAACTTCTTGCAGAGCACGCGCGAGCCCCATGCCCTGCTCTTCATGGATCTCATTTATCGGCGTTATGGCGTCGACGCGTTCAGCGACGCGCTTGCGCGCTATGACGACGTGCTGACCGACCATCCCGATGCACCGAAGCTTCGCGTGCTGCGCCGCATGGCCGACGCGAATAATCCATTGCAGGCGGACGACTGGGACTATGTGACGTTTCCCAAAGATCGTGTGCTCGTCTCCGCCATGTATTGCGACCGACTCGGCCTACCGGACTCGTACGCGGAGGTGCTCGAAATCGAGGCCCGGGCGGGGGGCTACGCGCTGACGCACGCCCTGCTCTCATACATCTTCGTGCAGGACAACGGCTGCCCGCTGAAACTACCCGACGGCTTCGTCGAGAAACTCTATAGCGATGTCGCAGCTATCGTAGACGAGAATCCCGGGACGGTGAATGACATCAAGCTCGAGGCGGCTGCTTTCCTGTGTCTCGCAGGGCAGAGCGGTCGCGTCAATCTCAGATTCGTCCAGCGCGTACTCGCGATACAGAACGAGGACGGGGGCTGGGGACGGCCGGACGAGGGCGCCGGCGATCCGGACGGATCTTCCTGGCACTCGACCATACTGGCGCTGATTCTGCTACACCACGTCGACATCCCCAGTTAGCAGCTTCCCAAGAGCCGTTGCCAGCAAATCCTGTCGATCGCTGCAGACCGCCGGTGTAGTCACTCCTCAAATCTCGAGCGGCAAACTCACGACACGCCCCGACTCGGCGCTGCGATAAATGGCTTCAGTCCACTCCATATAACGCGCGCCGATCTCGAAAGTATTTTGCGTGACCGGTTCGATTCCTCGAATCGCATTGATGAACTCTTCTTCCACGCGATGGCGCGCTTGCCCCTCGGGCGGATTCGGATATGCACTGAGCGCCTGGTCTCCGCGTCGCCCAATGAAGATATTCAGGTCGTTGTCGACATGGATCGTGCCTTCGCTGCCGAAGATCCACGTATCGTTGCCACGCGAAAGCCCCGTCGTCTCACTGAACTTCATATGGACCGGTGCGCCGTTGGGGAGCTCGTAGAGCACTTCGACATGGTCGGGAATCGTCGCCGCGCGTGACGCACCCTGCCCATCGAGCCTGGTCGGAATATGCACACGCGTCTGAGCCATGACATGGTTACCGGGTCCCAGCCAGCGCATCATCAACTCGTAGCTTGCCCCGACGTTCAATACGTTGTAGCCGCTGAACTCCGGGTTGTGCCGCCAGTCGAGCTCCCCGTTGAAGTTAGCGAACCTGCGCTGGAGCCTCTGCACTTCCACCGACAGCACATCGCCCAACAGGTCGCCGGCGATCAGATTCTGCAACGCACGGTCGATGCGGTAACCGCTGGAACTGGGCACGAGCTGGCAGACGAGATCGGGATGGCGCTGCGATGCCGCCAGCATCTCGCGGGCTTCGGCAGCATTCATTGCCATACGCGCCTGGCACAACACGTGCCTGCCGCTGTCGAGTGCGGCGAGCGTGACGGTGCGATGCATGTAGGGCCAGGTGCCGATGAGCACGGCATCGATACCGTCGGCGTCGATCAATGCCTCCCAGTTCGCATACGCCTGGGGAATGCCGAACTCCGCCGCAGCTCGCTGGCTCGATTCGAGCGATCGATTCGCAACAGCCACAATCTCCACTCCCGGCATCCGGCGTAGGCCGGGGATGTGCCTGGAGGCCACGATACCGCCCGCACCGACGATACCCACCCGGATTCGATCCGATGCGGCCGATGTCGATGACGATTGCTGCCCCACCAGCGCGGACGGTGCCAATGCTGCTGCTACGGGGATGGCTGCGGAAGACAGGAAGTCGCGGCGTTTGATGTCGGAGCTTCGATTCTTATCGGCGGTTTTCTCGTTCATGCAGCTGACTATACCGAATGAGCGGAACCAGGCTATAGCGGGGCCGTAACTCCATGCTTTTCAAGTGTGTTTCGATGTTGGAACCGCAGCGTCCAAAAAAAAGCGGCGGGACATAGCCCGCCGCTCGAGTGGTTGATATCTGCCGACGGTCAGAAGTCGATCGTCATGCTGAGGTAGAAGCGACGCCCAAGCGGATCGTAGGTGCTGTAGTCGTAGTTACCCAGCTCCTCGCCACCGCCGCGCGAACACGGAACGTCCCAATATGGGTAGGCCGGGTCTGCACCGATACACGGCGGATCCTCGTCGAAAAGATTCTCGATGCCAAAGCTCAGCCGGTAGTTGTCGCCGAAGGTGTAGCTGCCCGTCAGAGCGAACAGCTGATACGACGGCCAGCTGTCGTATACGCAGCTCACCGAATTCGGCGCATTGCGGCAGGCATCGTGATCCAGGCCCGGCCAGTACTGGTGCCTCATGCCCAGGCTCCACTGGCCTCGCGTGTAGCTGAAGTTCGAGAATATCCGATACTCATAACGCTGACACTGAATCTGCAGCGAGCAGCTGTCGTAGCCGACATGATCGGCCGTTCCAAGGATCGGCTGTTCCTGTGTCTCAGCCTTCAGCGCATAGTTGGCAACGGAATTGAGGTTGAAATTGCCCCCGCCGAGCGGCCTGGACCAGTTGAATTGCAGGTCGACGCCGGACATCAGGGCGCGTCCCTGATTCGAGAATGCCCTGTCGACGCCGGCCGCGTTACCGGTACCGGAGTTCCTGAACCAGCTTCCGCAGTTCGGCGCGTTCGGGTCGCCGGTCGGATTGAACCGCAGATCCGCGCACAGCTGATACATCGCGTCGGCACGAATCAGCGAGATCATGTCGGTGATTTCGATCTCGTACCAGTCGACCGTCAACGTCATGTTGTCGTGGAAGTCCATGACGACACCGAGCGTGAGCGTATCGGCCTTCTCTTCACGCAGGTTCGGGTTGCCGATACTGTTCGATACGCCGGTGTTGCCCACCGTCGGCTGGTCCGCCAGCGGACGGTTGTCGTAGTACTCGAACGCACCCGACTCACCCATGGCCAGCCGGCAGAGCATTTCCGTCTGCAGGCTCTGCGCGTCCGGGGGCGCACCCTTGCCCGCCAGCGGTGTCGCACTGAAGTGCGCGCCGGTCGTATCGAGCGGATCGTCCAGATTCTGCGAACAGAAGTCCTTCGTGCCGCGTCCGGTGAAGCTCTGCGTACGCCCGATGAAGAGCTCGCCCAGATTCGGCGCACGGAACGCGCGGTTCCAGCCACCACGGATGCGATAGCGCTCCGTGACGTTCCAATCGACCAGGGCCTTGTACGTTTCGAGCGTCGGCATGTTTTCCATGCTCCAGTCCGAAACGCGGCCGCCCAGCTCGAGCGAGAATCGCTGGAATCCGGCCGGACCGTTGTCGATCAGCGGAATCAGCAATTCGCCATAGATCTCCTTGACGTCGAACTCGCCCTGACTCACGTCCTGCGGGTAGGTGCCCGCGAGAATGTCGATGAAGTTGTTGTTGACCGTGAGATTGTCGGGCTCGTTGTAGAAGCTGTTCTCGCGATACGAGTAACCGAGCGCGTACTGCAGCGGACCGTTCCGCATTTCTCTCAGATCGCCGACGAGGTTGGCTTCGAGGATCGTCTGCGTCACCTCACGCTCGTTCTTGATCGACGGCATGATCATGTCGATGCAGTCCTGCGACGGAATGAACCGCTCGAACAGCGGCAGGCCCGTCACACAGGTCGGATTACTCTCGGCGAAACCCTCGTCCGTCGGGTTCGGATCAAAGACTGCACCGCGCCCGAAGTTCGGCACGCGTCCGGTCAGTTCTCTGTAGGTATTGAGCCTGACAGAGCCGCGCTGCTGCACAGCGTTGTCGGATCGGCCGGTCGACAGCGTGATGTCCCAGAAGTCGTTACCGCTCGGCAGATCGCCTTCGAGACCGAGCGAGAAATTCATCGTGGTCGTCGTATTCGTCGTCGAACGGCCGCCGCCCGTTGCCGACCGCAGGTAGTCCGCGGGACGGTTGACCCAGATGATGGCATCGGGATCGGGGCGGGATCGCATCAGCGTCCAGACGTCGGGCGTGACCGGCCAGGCCTCCGTCATCGTGCAGCCGGGCAGGCCATCGGCCCACGGCATCGCTGCCGACGGCTGGGCTTCGCAGTTGACGCCGAAACGGCCACCCGGCAGGTAGGCCGGATGCGTCGCGTCGCCGGCATCCGGAATGCCGTTGCCGTTGTTGTCGATCAGCGGATCGGGGATGTCGAAGAAACTGGTATCGATCGCGTCACCGATGATGTCACCACCGTTGTCGCCACGATACTGCTCGTTACCGAAAGGCACGCCGCCGGCCCACTGGTTCAGGTTGGCAGCCGTCTGGCCGAGGCTCGATTCAGTCTTTGTGCGGGTGACCGAGGCCTGGGCCGTCACGCGAACGTTGTCGGTGATGTCGAAATGACCGTTTGCAAACGACGACAGGCGCTCCAGCGGGGAAGACACCCAGGAGTAGAGATTGTTCTCCTTGATGTAGCCGTTCGGCGCGCGGACGTAGATTGGCAGGCCCAGGAAATCGCCGTTGAGGTCGCCGGTCCCACCGTTCATTGTGTTCGGGTCGCCCCAGACGGGACCGCGGAAGTTGGTCACGCCCTCGACACGTCCCGGAATATGCTGGAAGAAACCGAGGCCCGTGAACAGCGTGCCATCCGGGTTCACGTTCCAGTTCGGACCGACCGGCGCGAGTGTGCCTGGCGGTACACCGTACTGCGAGAACACGGCATCGACACCGGCCTGCGTCGGATAGTTGCGGATCTGCGGCCCGCCCGGATTGTTCGGGTCATCGACGAACGGCGTGCCGTTCTCCGAGTATTCCTCGTCGACCCAGGTGTTACCGCCCCAGGCGAACAGCTCGCTGCGGACGGCACCATTGGCGTAGTCGGCCAGCCGCCAGTCGCGTTCCCAGGCACGCTGCTTCGTGCGCGTGGCGCGTTCGACGCCGAGCATCACGTTGCCGCGTCCGTCGGCCATATTGGCGCCGAGCAGGCCGGAAACGACGATCTCCTGATTGCCGCCGTGCTGCGTATCGGCGACGCGAACATCGACTGAAGCGCCCTCGAAGTTGTCCTTCAGCACGAAGTTGACGACACCGCCTACGGCGTCGGCACCGTACACGGCCGAGGCGCCGCCCGAGATGACCTCGACGCGGGCGATGGCCGATGACGGGATCGAGTTCGTGTCGACGACCATGGTCGGGCTGACCGGCATCGTTCGCCTGCCGTTGATCAGCACGAGGTTGCGATTGGGCCCGAGGCCGCGCAGGCTGACCGTCGATGCGCCAACCGTATTCGTCGCCGTGTGGCGAACGTCGGTGGTCGTGAACTGTGTGACGGCCGGCACGAACTGCGGCATCTGATTCAGAATCGTCTCGGCGCCAATGACCGAGGTTTCCTCGAACAGGGTTTCATCGACCGTGGTGATCGGCGCGTTGGCCGAGAAGTCGCGCCGCGGGATTCTCGAGCCGGTGACGACAACCTCTTCCTGCACCACCGTCTGATCTGACGCCTGCTGCGCCACGGCGTGGTTCGTCGGTGTGACCAGCATTGCGGCGCTGAGCAGCGCCCCGCCGGAGGCAGCGGCGATGGATGGCCGCAGCGTGTCGCCGATCGAACGGCGCACGGACGGCTTTCGGTTGATAGCGGCAGAGATCGATTGAGATAACAGGCTTGCGCGCGGTTGCGCGCCGAACGGTGCAGAGCCTGGCTTCATGGTTAGCTTCCCCCTTAGTCCGCTAAAAACCAAATTGCCCAAGTGCCGGCGACGCGCGTTGCATCCGTGTAACAAGCCGCGCCGACCGATTACATTTTGTTAATTAACGCCGAATCTAGCACGGCGATCCCGGTATGGAAACCCCAAGCACGAAGAAAAAATTCGAATGCGATTCGCGCCCGGGCAACAGGCCCGCGAAGGTGTCGCGCGAGAGCAAGACGCCCGGACTCATTCGAAATCCTCGCTTCCGTTTCGAATCAGCGGGTGCGCCCGAGGAAGTAGTCGCGGGCGTGACTGAAGGCGCGCGGACCGAGCTCCATCCCGATCAGCCGGCCGGGGATGTCGTCCGCCGGCGGATGAATGCCACCCCATAACCGCGACAGGCTGCACTGGTCTGAGGCATCGACGTAGGTTGCCCATTCGAGCGTGATCCCGACGCTCGGGCCTTCCTCGAAGACCAGGAACTCGTTCTGCGGCGCCGGAAACTCGCTCTTGCCGCCCGGGAAATACGGATCGCCGGTAAAGAGAGTCAGTAGCTCCGCGGCCGTGCGCGAGTAGGTCGAATGCCCGGAGATGTAGCCCGCGAACGGCGGCGTGACGAAGGTCGGGCGCTGATAAGGCCACCAGTCTTCGGCCAGGATCCAGTCGACGCCGGCAAAATCGAACACCGCATTGCTGATATAGGCCGGCCCCCGCCAGGCAAAGAGCTTGATCTTGCCGACGTTCAGAGCGTCGACCCCCGGCGTATCGGGGTCGTCGGCCAGCGGATCGCCGGGGCGCACGCAGTCGATGACGCGGTTGCTGCCGTTTCCTGAAGGATCGTCCGGGTCGTCGATGTACTCGATGCCGCCCGGGTCGTACGGGCAATGGGGATCGTCCGGATCGCTGGCCTGCCCGAGCGCTGCCATCGCGCGGATGGCGGAAACGGGCCGCACGTAGTCGTAGCAGCCCTTGCTAGACCAGGCTGCGATCGCCGCATCGTGCATCGCGCCACCGAGCGCGAAGTAGATCTTGACGTCCCATTCGAGCGATCCGAGCTCGCGGCCCTCGCCCTCGAAGCGCTTCACCAGGTCGGGATGCTCACTGATCGTGTTGACGATGACGAACCAGTGCCCGGGCGGGGTTTCCGAATCCGGGCCGTCCGCCCAGAACTCCGCAATCGACCGGGCATAGTCGGCGAGTGGCACGATCTGCGGCTCGTAGGGCGCGCCCGTCACCGGATTCATGGCATAACCGGTTTCCGGCGTGCCGCCCGCCAGCAGATCGTAAAACGCGCGGTGCCCTTCGAAGGTTTCGGGGTACGCCTGGATGTTGCCGAGGCTCGCCGGTGAAATGTCGATCAGCCCGGCGCCGCGACCTTTCTCGGGATCCAGATGACTCGACCAGACGGAGACCAGCGAGTGGCTCCATTTGTACTCGGCCGCAAGCGGCCCGGCATGTCCGGGCGGCGGCCCGGGATCGAAGTACACCGGCACGTCGAAGCCGTCGCGCCCGCAGACGGAGCGGTCGCCGGCGGTCAGTGAGAACGGGTGCACATTGCCCCATTCCGGGCCGACAAAATCGGGCGTGCCTTCAACGACGTTACCCGACTGGTCGATCGAAAGCGTCAGCGATATCTGCTGCCAGCGGTCCATGTCGACGATATCGGGGTTGCCGGGCAGCTCGGGCGCAATCGGTGGATTGAATGGCGTGTAGCTCGCCGGCGCGTAAGCCTCCGCCTCGTTCGACCCGTCCTGCATGCCGTACGCGAGATAACATTCGGCGATGTAATTGCCGAGCGCGGCGGGCGACCCGTCTTCATAGGCCGTGCTGGTATTGGCCGGATCGAAACCGAGTTCCGCCATTCTGGAATCGGCGAGCTCCGCCACGTGATCGGCACCAGGCGATTCCGCGAATCTATGGCGAACAATGCGATACGCGGCATAGCTGATGGCTTCCTCACGTGCAGGCTGCCGGTCGCCGATAAAGCGCGACGGCGAATATTCGCAGGCGTAGCCGGCCTGCGACTTGCCGAGCAACCAGGTCGATGCCGAGTCGTCGTAGGCGGCCCAGGCGTCGTACATGGCGGCCGAGCTGTGCCAGAGGTTGCGTGCGTGCACGGTCGGACGCGCGAAGTCGTTGCGGATGCCTTCCAGCAGCACCTCGTTCCAGATGCGCGCGATCGAGACTTCGCGGTCGTCGGGTGTCTGCGGCGGTTCCGACGGCCCGCAGCCGCATGCGGCGAGAGCAACCGCCGCGACACATAGCTTTCTCATCTGTTTCCCATTCGACTTGTCTTGCCGCTCATTGCGCGGGCGCGAGCCCGGGATGACTGATCACGATCGTCTGACCTGCCTGACCGGCCGTGATCGGGCCTCGCAGCAGCGTGCCCAGCTGTTCCGGTCCGTCGTCCGAATCGAGCGGCGGCCATTCCACGAGGATCTCGTCGACGGCTTGCGCCTCACCGAGTCCGAATACCTGGACGGTGGGGTTCTGCGACGTGAAGTTGCTGCCGACCGTAATCTCGCGCATCTGCCGGATGCCGCCGGCGGTAACGTAGATGCGGGCGCCGGCCGCCTCGGTATTCGGTGGCAGGCCGCGCAGACCCAGCCGCAGGAAACCGGCCCCCTCGGCTGCCGTCCGATTCTCCCAGAGCCTCGCGGAGTTTGGCGCCGAATTGGTGACCTCGAACAGATCGATATCACCGTCGTGATCGAAGTCGGCGCAGACGACGGCGCGGCTCGAGACCGGCTCGGCGAGCCCGAAGGCAGCTGCGTCTTCTACATAGCGGCCGTCTGCGTTCAGGCGGAAGAGCCGGCTGGCTGGTGCCGTGTAGTCTTCTTCCGGCGTCAGAAACGGCTCCGACCAGCCGTTGGTGTGAAAGATATCCAGATCGGTATCGTTGTCGAAATCGACGAAGCAGGCCGACCAGCCCCAGTTGCCGTCCGCAATGCCGAGTCGATCGGAATCGTCGACGAACAGCACCGGGCTGCCATCGTTCGTAAAGAAGCGGTTGCCGTGCGGCGTGATCCTCGCGCCGGTCGGATCGGTGGCACCGGGACCGAAAATGCTCGTGATGAACCAGTCGAGATCGCCATCGTTATCGAAATCCGCGAGCGCCGACCCCATGCCGAACTGCGCGTCCTGAAGAATCGGGTTGTCAAGGCTGCCGAAAGTGCCGTCACCGTTGTTGATCGCTACCTGAGTCGTACCGAAGTCGGCCGCGAGTGCTATATCGGGCCAGAGATCGGCATCGAGCCGGGCGAATGTGCCCGTAAACGTAAAGTCCGCGTCTTGCGGCCAGACATAGAAATCGATCGCGCGGGTGCTCCAGGTAAGATCGGAAATCCCTGTTTCTTCACTGACATTGACGAAGCGTATCCCGGACTCGTCCGAGTCGTTCCGCCATAGATGTTCGCTCACGCCAAGCCTGCCGTCCGCGTCCGCGTATACGCGATCGCGCGTTGCCCAGTGGGTCAGAAACATGTCGAGGTCGCCATCCAGATCGTAGTCGCCGAAGCCCGCCGAGATCGTGTGCGAGGCCCTCATGTTCTCGATTTCCGGCGAGTTTGCCGTGACATCGGTGAATCGGCAGCTGCCGTCGTTTTCGTAGATCCTGTTCGGGTCGTCGTAGATTCCACCGAGGAAGAGATCCAGGTCCCCATCGCCATCCATGTCCGCAAACGTCGGCCCGCTGTGCCGGTCGTTGCGCCCGTCCGGGCGCGTATTGGCGACACCGCCCCCCTCGGCGGCATCTTCGAAGAACAGACCGCTGCCCCGTTCAGTGAGCCGGTTCAGGTAAAGCCGATTCGCTCCGCCGCCACCCTCCGGCCCCCCGGTGTTGCCATAGGTGATGAAGAGATCGATATCCCCGTCGCCGTCGCAGTCGCCGGCCGCAACGCCACCGAAAGTGGATTCGGAGACGGCGCGATTTTCCCGAATCAGATAAGGCCTCGTGTATCCGACCTGAAACGAGACGTTCGATTCAGCGGCAACATCGACAAAGGGTTTGTCCGTCTGGGCTGCCGCCAGCCCGGCAAGCAGCAGACAGGGCGCTGCCGTCGAAGTTGCGAGCGCTGAATTCCTCCTGACGGCCATCCCGATCAATTTCTCCGGCAGGTGGTCAGGGGGACGCGAGGCCCGGATGGCTGATCACGATGGTCTGGCCCGATTCGCTGGCTGCAATCGGGCCCTGCAGCAACGTTCCGAGCTGCGCCGGTCCGTCCGCGGAATCGAGGGCCGGCCACTCCACTAGCAGCTCATCGACCGCTTCCGCGGAACCCAGCCCGAAGATCTGCACGGCCGGATTCTGCGAGGTGTAATTGCTGCCGATCATGATCTCACGCATCTGCCGCTTGTCACCGACAGTCGCGTAAATCCGGGCGCCGGCTGCTTCGGTATTCGGTGGCAGGCCCTGCAGGCGAACGCGCAGAAAGTTGTTGCCGGCGGCCGCCGAACGGTTCTCCCACAGCACGGCGGAGTTCGGGTCCGAATCCGCAAGCTCCAGAATGTCCGTGTCGCCGTCGTTGTCGAAATCCGCGCAGACGACACCGCGTCCGGAAGCGTGCCCGTCGAGTCCGAGCGTACCGGCTTCGTCCGTGTAGGTGCCGTCCTCCCCCATCACGAATGCCCGGCTCACCAGCGACTCGTAAACTTCGCTGTTCTGGGAGTCGATCGTCTCCGCATAGCCATTCGTGTGAAAAATGTCGAGGTCGGTATCGTTGTCGATGTCGATAAAGCAACTCGCCCACGCGAAGGAACCGTCCGCAACACCATAGCGTTCAGTGTCATCCGTAAGCAACAAGGCGCCGCCGTCGTTCGCGTACAGTCGGTTACCCCGCGGCGTCGAGAAGTTGCTGCCGGGCCCGGCAATCGCCATCGCGGGCCCGAAGATGCTGGTGACGAACCAATCGAGGTCGCCGTCGTTGTCGATGTCGCCCAGCGACGAACCCATGCCGTACTGCGCGTCGAGCAGCACGGAGTTGTCCAGACTGCCGAAAGTGCCGTCGCCGAGGTTGATCGCGAGCTGCGTGGTGCCGTAATCGGCGGCGATCGCGATATCAGGCCACGGATCGTCGTTGATGCGTGCAAAGGTCGGGGTCAACGTGAAATCGGCGACCTGCACGACACCGTCGTCGCCACAGACGGTCTCGCCGCAAAAGGTCTCCAGACGGGTGAGAAAGGTGAGATCGGCTATTCCGGTCTCGTTACTGACGTTCACATAGCGAATGCCGGTCTCATCGGATTCATTGCGCCACAGGTGATCGGTCTCGCGTTCGCGCGGATACCCGTAAGTCTCGTCCAGCGTCCCCCAGTGAGTGAGGAACATGTCGAGGTCGCCGTCGAGATCGTAGTCACCGAATGCGGCCGACACCGTGTGCGCCGCAAGCATCTGCTCGACCTCGGGCGAATTTGCCGTGACATCGTTGAAGCGACAGTTGCCCTGATTCTCGTAGATCTTGCTCGGATCGTTGAAGATGCCTCCGACGAAGAGATCGAGATCGCCATCGCCATCCATGTCGGCGAATGTCGGCCCACTGTGACGGTCGTTACCTTTGCCGTCCGTTCGGGTATTAGCGACGCCTGCGTCCTCGGCGACATCCACGAACGACAGGCCCTCCCCCTGCTCGCTGAGCTGATTCAGGTAGAGGCGATTCGGGCCGCCGCCGCCATCGGGTCCGCTCGTGTTGCCGTAGGTAATGAAAAGATCGATATCGCCGTCATTGTCGCAATCGCCCGCCGCGGCGCCGCCGTTCGTCACCGTGCTCAGCTGCCATGCGTAACGGCCGCTCAGCGACGGCGCGGTATAACCAACCTTGTAGGCGATGTTCGACGTGGCAGTGACGTCGACGAACGGCTTGTCGCGCGCCGGCTGAGCCGTTTGCGCCACCACCAGCGCGGCCGGCAGCATGGCGAGCAGCGACGCCAGCTTCGCAAGGGCTGAGTTGTTCATTGAGCCAATTCTAGCCCGCTTCTGCCGGAGCAGCAGTTGTTGTCGGCCCGTGCGCGAGCTGGCGATCGAGGTCGGACCTCAGCGAGGTGGACCGCGCATGGTTGTCGGATGGCTCCGGCCTTCAGCGGGCCGGCGCCGATGCCCTATCGCCAGCGAGGTCCGGTGATCCATGCGACGAGGCTCCAGCGCGTGCCTCGCGTGACCGGCGTTACCCGATGCGCAACGAAGCTCGGGAATGCGATCACGGAGCCGCGAGTTCGGTCGAGCTTCACCGGCGGATCGTAGCAAAGCAGTTCCAGATCGCCCCCGTCGTAATCCCCGGACTCTGACAACTGGACCGAAAACGAAATCTTGCGCAGCGGTGCAGCGCCGCCAAAATCCGTGTGCCAGCTGTAGAAGCCCTGATCGGAGGCGTCGTAGCGCGTGAGCTGGATATTGCCCTCGATTCCGGTGATGTCCACGCAGAAATTGTTGCGGTTCGCGTTCAGGGCGGCGAGCCAGAATCGCTCGTAGAGCCACCGGTACTGATCAGTGTTCTCGAGCATCACGACCTGTGACCGCCGGACCGACGGGTCACCGGCACCGTCCGCGAGTGTGCTCTCCGTTAGCAGCGATGCGTGATCCGCGATCAGCTGGTCCATTTCAGCTTCGCTGAATATGCCTTTCGCAATTGCCGCGATCTGAAACGGCGGCGGATTCTGCTCGTTATTCAAACCGACGATTCCCCAAGCGCACGAGTCCGGCCGGTACGACCGTGAAAAATTGCGACGACTGGATGGTAGCGCGCGGGCATTGCGCATGCAGGCGCCGGCCGCCCGTCGACCGACGCTACGGCAGCCGCGGGTGCCTCAGCACCAGCGTCTGCCCCTGCCCGGTCGCGGGGATGGGGCCCGGCAGCAACGTGCCGAGCTGCTCGGGCCCTTCGGCGGTATTCAGGCCTGGCCATTCGACGAGAATCTCGTCGACGGCCTCGAGCTCGCCGAGACCGAATATCTGCACGGTGGGATTCTGGGAAATGAAGTTACTGCCGATGATGACCTCGCGCATCTGGCGCTTCTCGCCGGTCGTCACGTAGATGCGGGCGCCGGCCGCCTCGGTATTTGGCGGCAGGCCCTCGAGCTTGATTCGCAGGGAATTATTGCCCGCGGCCGCAGTCCGGTTTTCCCAGAGTCTGCCGGACGTGGGCGCGGCATCGGTAAGCTCCAGAATGTCGGTGTCGCCGTCATTGTCGAAATCGGCGCAGACGACACCGCGTCCGGATGTCTGGCTGTTGAGTCCGAGCGCGGCCGCCTGCTCGGTGTATACGCCAGCGTCATTCATGACAAAGACGCGGCTCTCATCGTTGTCGTAAGCCTCGCCGTTCACCGGGATCGTCTCGGCATATCCGTTCGTGTGATAGATATCGAGATCGGCATCATTGTCGATATCGAGGAAGCACGACGCCCAGGCGAAGGACCCGTCCGCGACGCCGAGCCGCTCAGTGTCGTCGACGATCAGCGAGGGACCGCCTTCGTTCAGAAAGATCCGGTTACCGCGCGGTATCGACCATTCGTTGCCAGGCCCGAAAATGCTGCTGACGAACCAGTCGAGATCGCCGTCATTGTCGATGTCGCCCAGCGAGGAGCCCATCCCGTACTGGGCATCGCGCATGACCGAATTATCGAGGGCACCGAACGTCCCGTCACCAAAGTTGACCATCAGCTGGCTGGTCGCAAAATCGCCGGCGACGACGATGTCCGGCCAGGGATCGTCGTTGATGCGACCGAAGCTTGCGGCGAACGAGAAGTCTGCGATCTGATAGTCGCCGACGCCGGGCGCGCAGTCGCGCTCGCCACAAAACGGGAGCGGGCGAGTCAGAAAGTGGATGTCCGAAACGCCGCTTTCCTCGCTGGCATTGACGAAACGAATGCCGGACTCGTCGGACTCGTTGCGCCACAGGTGATCCGTTTCGCGCTCGCGCGGATAGCCATAGATCTCATCGAGCGTTCCCCAGTGCGTCAGGAACATATCGAGGTCACCGTCGAGATCGTAGTCGCCAAACGTTGCCGAGACGGTGTGCGATGCGAGCATTCCCTCGACCCCCGGCGAATTCGAGGTAACGTCCGCAAATCGACAACTACCGTCGTTCTCGTAGATCTTGCTCGGATCTTCGTAGATGCCGCCCACAAAGAGATCGAGGTCGCCGTCGCCGTCCATGTCGGCAAATGTCGGACCGCTGTGGCGGTCGTTGCCTTTGCCATCGAGGCGTGAATTGGCGACCCCGGCCTCCTCGGCGAAATCCTCGAACCTGAGACCGTTGCCCTGCTCAGCCAGCTGATTCAGGTAGAGGCGATTCGGGCCGCCGCCGCCATCGGGTCCGCTCGTGTTGCCGTAGGTGATAAAGAGATCGACGTCGCCGTCGCCGTCGCAGTCACCTGCCGCCGCGCCGCCGTTGGTTGCCGTGCCAAGCTGCCAGGCGAACAGGCCGCTCAATGAAGGCAGGGTGAATCCGACCCGATACTCGATGTTCGAGTCGGCCGTAACCTCGACGAATGGAGAGGTCGACTGCGGCAGGGCCGGCGCTGCGATCATCGCAACGGGCAGGCAAGCGAGCTTCTTGACGGACCGAATGTTCATCAATCGGCAATTCTACGACTGCGCTCAGGATTTTGGGGCCAGCCTCCGATCGTTTTCAGACGGACGGCAGGCCCGGAAGATTTGCCGCGCCCCGGACCCGGCCTGCCGTGACCGGGATGTGCCGAACACTATAATCCTTCGAACCCAATTTGATTCGGGCGCGAAGATGAAGAAGATTGATCCGGCGCGACTGGTTCCCGTCCGGGCACGGGGCCTGCTTGGATGTGTTCTGTTGGCTGGCGCTCCGTTCGCCACGTTGGCCCAGGAACACGTGCACCTCAATCCGGTCATTGCCAGGCTCGAGGCCGGAGAGACGGTTTATGGCCTCAGCACTCAGGACTTATCGATCCCATACGCCCGCCAGGCGGCACGGGCGCCGGCCGACTTCCTGTATATCGACATGGAGCACGGCCCGATGGATTTTTCGGCGCTCGGCACGTTCCTGCTCGCCATGGGCGATAAAGCGACGCTGCTCCGCAAGGGGAACGCACAGCCGAACCTGGCTCTTTTCGCCCGATTCGCCCCGCGCCCGGAGGAATCGGAGTGGGTCGTCAAGCAGGCACTGGATCTCGGGCTTTACGGCGTCATCTTCAACGGCGTCGATACACCCGAGCAGGCGGCATTCGCGGTCTCCACGATGCGTTATCCGCAGCTCAAGGACTCTCTGTATCCGGAGCCGATCGGAATACGCGGCTGGTCTCCCGCAAATGCGGCGTGGGCATGGGGCGTCAGCACCGAGCACTACCTGCGCCACGCCGACCTGTGGCCACTCAATCCCGACGGCGATCTCCTGGCGGTGATGATGATCGAGTCGGCCGAGGGACTGACGAACGTGGATGCGATCGCATCGACGCCTGGCGTCGGGGCGCTGTTCCCGGGCGCGGGCGGCGACTTGAGCCGCTCGCTCGGAGTTCCGCCCGGATCACCCGAGCTCGAGGACGCTTTCGGACAGATTCTCGCGGCATGCCAACGGCACGGGGTCGCCTGCGCGATATCGGCTGCGACGGGTGAGGACGTGCTGCGCCGCGTGCGTGACGGCTGGCAAATCATCCGCACGACAGTTGCGGCCGCGAATGCCGGGCGCGCGTTGCTCGAGTCGCCCTGAGACTGATTGCCGGACGTTTCCGGCACGATTCAGGAACTCCGGCGGCATCACGTATCGCGCTTGCTCAATACCCCCCGGGAAGAAGGCAAGAAGGTGTTGGACTTGGAACCGGAAACGCGGCGCCGCTCCATGGTTGTGGGCGCAAAACGGGCGGAAAAACGGGTACAATTCGCACCGCTCTGACAACGCAACTTCGTAAGTGCGTGATTTCGAAAGGGCATCTCGTGTGGGGCCGTAGCTCAGTTGGGAGAGCGTCGCGTTCGCAATGCGAAGGTCGTGGGTTCGACTCCCATCGGCTCCACCAATTTCCATCCCTGCTACCCGCGGACATGGGCAACTAGCCAGCTAGTTGCACTATCGCTGCAAACTATTCGGCGAAAAGCGTAGTTCTCGCATTTCAAACGCAGCGTCGAAAAGCTCGCGCTGAGCTTCCGGCTTCAGCGCGAGCTGCACGACCAGTAAGCTCCAATCAGAAAGCGAGGGGATCCGGCCGGAACTGGATCTTGACGATCTTGGTCTTCGTGCCGGGCCCGCCTTCGATGTGCCAGGCCAGATGCGTACCGTAGTTGGCCCAGAGGCCGCGGCCCTTCCAGCCGGCGTCGGGATCGTCGATGCGCCCGTCCATGAGACGCTGGAAGAAACCGAGCGGATAAGGCACCCGGAAGGTATTCCAATCACCCGTGTCAGGATCGAGTAACAACAGCGCATCGGAATTGCCACCGGCCGTCCAGGGAGCGTTTTCGCCCAGACCGGACGTATTCCACAGGTCGACCCAGTTGTAATACTGGAAGTCGGCCGGCACGTCCGTGCCCTGGAAGGTCGGCCCATCGGTGCGGTGCAGCGTCCAGCCTTCGGCGCAGTGATCGCCCTCGCGCGTTTCGGGACCCGCCAGCGTGTCACACTGGTTGCGGTCGAAGCTCGCCATATGGCTGCTGCCGGCGAGCGAGGTCCAGACCACGCCATTGGTATCGACGTCGAGCCCGCGCGGGCCGAAGCCGGGCTCGGGTACGCGATACCGCTCGGTGATGCAGGTTTCCGGCGGATTCTCGCCCGGCGTGAGCCGTACCAGGTAGCCCGGGTAATTCGTCAGCGAGGCCCAGACGACGGATTCCTCGCCGGGCGCCGGGCTCGGCTGGACGCCGTACACCTGGCCGCCGACGCGAGTGTCGCGTGACGCATCGTAGCCGGCGCCGGGCTCGTTCCACGGCTTCGTGATGCTGCCGTCGCCATTGGTGTCGAGCACGAGCGGGCACCAGCCCTGCGCGGCCTGCTCATCGCCTGTTTCATCGTAAAGCCGCGTGTTGAGCCAGCCGAGATAACCGGAGCTGATCAGCGGATTGAACCAGAGCGTATCGTCGTCGTCATAGCCGAACTGCAGATGATGGGTCGTGAAGCAGGTATCGATCAGCGTGAAGGACTCGGTTTCCGGATCGTAGTAGGAGGCATGCCGCCCCGCCCTGTCGATCGGGTAATAGCGGGCGTAGGCGTTCGATGAGCCCTCACGGCACCAGGACGGATTATCCGGCGCGCGAACCGAGGATGTCAGCCAGACACGACCTTGCGCGTCCAGCATCGGGTTGTGCGGATCGGACGGCTGATCGGAACCCCAATGGTAGAAGTCCCCGTAGTAGGGTGATGCGCCGGACGGCGGCGGGAAACGCCCCGGCACCTCACTCGCGTCCTGGCGTGTCGGTATCACGACTTCTCTCGCAATGTTCGTTACCGGATCGACCATCGTCAGCTTGCCGTGGCCGCTCGAGACAGCGTAGACGGGACCGTCCGCGTTTACCGTGGGATTGCGCTTGTCGGTCGCGATCTCGTCGTGCATGTACGAGTCTTCGGTGCCCCAGTCCCACAAAGTGATGACGGCGTTGCGTTCTATGCCCTCCGGCCGCGGCGGCGCAGGGGGAACGGCGCCGGCGGCGATGCGGTCGGTCCAGTCGGCGAAGATCTCGACGCTCCGCTCCGGGCCGAGCAGACCGAGGCGCGCCAGCATGTCGCCACCGCGCACGCCGGTGCGCAAGCGACGCGTCCAGCGTTCCTCGGAACTCCCGTTGGTAAGACCTTCGGCCTCGAGAAACTCGGCGGACCAGTGATCGAATCCGCGTGTGGTGGCATTGCCGAGCTGATGGCAGAAGTTGCAGCCGAGCTTCAGCGTGTCGAGCCATCGCGCCTGGCTGTCCATCGACGGGCCGAGACCGCGTCCCGCGCCGCCGGCAGCCGGAAACTCCGAGGCAGCCGGTGGCTCGAGCAACGAGTACCAGTGATCCGCCGGGTAGACTTGCGCCGCCTCGCGGGGATCGTCAGCGATCTCAGCGCGCAGGCTGACGTCACGCGCACCGGCTCTAAGGAGGGTCTTCTCGGAGTCCCGCAGGCCGTAGCCGCGAACCCACAGGCGATAGTTGGCCATCGGCAATTCGGGGATAACGAAACGGCCGTCGTCGTCGGTCACGACGATCTTGATGTACGGCGTGGGCAGATCCGTGGTCTCAGCGATGACCCAAACGCCGGCCTCGACCCCTTCGCCGCTCGTAACCACACCGGAGATGTAGTCTTCCTGCGGCAGAATGCTCCGTTGGGCGTGTGCGATACCGACGACAAGGATTGCCGCGATCAGAAGCGTCGTTCTCATTACTTCTCGTTCCCCTGCGGTAGCCAATGGGTGGATTGTAGCAACTGAGCCGAGCCCTGTTCTTCCAGGGCACCGTGTTGAAGACGCGCGGCCCGGTCGGCGGCTGGCGTGGGGAAATCGGCCAGCCGCCAATCGGACGTTTTTGCGACGTTCGTCGAGAACGCAGTCGCGCAGCGATGGTTGGCCCCGAAATTCCGCGTGGTCCGATTACAATCCCGTACGCCACCTCCGTTTCCATCCGGGAGATTGATTGATGAAAGCCGTACAGCTCCGCCACCCGGCGGGGCTCGATAACCTGAAACTGGTCGATATCGATGAACCGTCGCCGCCGGGGCCCGGCGAGATTCGCGTACGTCTCCACGGGAGTTCGCTGAATTTTCACGATTACGCCGTATGCGCGGGCTTCATCCCGACGGACGATGGACGCATCCCGATGGCCGACGGGGCCGGCGTCGTGGACGCCGCGGGCAGCGACGTCTCCGAGTTCGCAGAGGGCGATCACGTCGTCTCGACATTCTTTCCCACCTGGCTCGATGGCAACGCGACGATCGGCACATTTGCGACAACGCCGGGGGACGGCATCGACGGCTACGCGCGGGAGCGGGTTACGACGCCGTCGAGCTGGTTTACGAAAGCACCTGAAGGCTGGACCCATCAGGAGGCTGCAACCATCACGACGGCGGGATTGACCGCATGGCGAACACTCGTCGTTGATGCCGGCTTGAAGGCCGGCGACACGATATTGGTGCTCGGGACCGGTGGCGTTTCCATCTATGCGCTCCAGATCGCCAAGGCAATGGGGGCGAACGTGATCGCGACGTCGTCCTCGGATGAAAAACTCGAGCGCGTCCGCGCGATGGGCGCAGACGCTACGATCAACTACAAGAAGAATGAGGACTGGGGCAAAGAGGTGCTGGTGCTGACCGATGGACGGGGCGTCGATCACGTCATTGAAGTAGGTGGCCCCGGAACCCTGCCGCAGTCCATCCGAGCATGCCGCATTGGCGGGCACATATCCCTGATCGGCGTATTGACCGGCCGTGAAGGTCCCGTTCCAACCGCCCTGTTGATGGCGAAGCAGCAACGCCTGCAGGGGATTATCGTCGGCAGCAGACAGAATCAGATCGATATGGTTCGCGGTATGGAGGCCACGGGGATCAGGCCGGTCGTCGACTCGACGTTTTCGCTGGATGCTCTTGCCGATGCGTTTCGGCATGAGGCGTCCGGTGCGCATTTTGGCAAGATCTGTGTGGAGATATAGACGCTCGCCGCCGACGTAATCGATGCCGGAGCAGTGCCCGACGACGGAATCGTGAAAGCCGCGCAGCGGTCGTCTATTGGGCGCCCTGCTCGCTGGCGACCTGCTCGACCATATATTCGATTGCTCCGATGATTTCCTCGTCGGAGAGATCGGTGCGGCCGCCCTTCCTGGGCATGATGCCGGTGCTGCCGGAGTATCCGTTGAGCGCATGCTCGATCAGCGCTTCCATACCCTGGGCGACGCGAGCGGCCCACGCATTGCCGTCGCCCAGCGCCGGCGCACCGCCGACGCCCGGTGGCGCGTGGCAGGCAATACAGACGGCGCTATAGACCTGCTGACCGGTCATAGCCGCCGCCACGGGGGGCGCAGTCGGCGCGTCCTGCATCGGGGCCGCTTCGTCCGGATCCGCCAGAACGGCCTGCCCGACAGCCGCGCAGATGACGATTCCGAGGACGCGCAGGAAGCCGTCCGAGAATGGCTGGTGTGGGTCGCGCAAGGCGGTGATCCTGAGTCTTTCTGGCACCGTAATTATATCGTTTGGCGCCCGGGCGGACGTGATCCCCGGCGACCTAGGGATCATGTCGATCCGCGGCTGATGCAAGTGATCGACGCAATGCCGGACCGGCCGGCCGGAGGGGACCGGAATTTTCGGAGCGCCCCCCTGTCCCATGCTTGCCCGATGCCCGCCAAAGGCTGGAAAATCGCGCTATTCTGTTTCGCTGGATTACGGAAAATTCGAAATCTCGAGGACCGGGGGTCTGATCCCATGCGGATAAACAATTGCTTATACGTACTGTCATTGCTCGTTGCGGCCTGCTTCACGTTCTCTGACACTGAGGCACAGGCGCAAGGCCCATCCGCCGTCTCCGCGGGACTGTGGTCCGATCCGTCCACCTGGTCCGGCGGGGCGGTCCCGGCCGCGGGTGACGTCGTCACCGTTGGCGCCGGCATTGACGTAGTCCTCGACGTCAGCCCTCCGGCACTCAACGGCATGAATGTCGACGGCAAGCTCAGCTTTTCCACCGACCACGATGTCGAGCTCACCACGGAATGGATCCTGCTACGCGGCGAGTTGTTCGCCGGCAGTGAAAGCGATCCGCACACGCGCAATGTAACGTTTACGCTGACCAATAACGTGCCCGACGAAGAGATCAACGGCATGGGTGACCGCGGAATCCTGATCGTCGGCGGTCGCTTAAGCCTGCACGGCGACAGGGAAAATGCCTGGACGAAGCTTGCCGAAACGGCCGAGGCAGGCAGCACGAGGATCGAGGTTCTGGATGCGAGCGAGTGGCGCGTCGGTGACGAGATCGTTCTCGCTTCGACGGACTTCAATCCAAGGCAGGCAGAGCGGCGGCACATTTCGCGGATTCGGGGGAATGTGATCACGCTGGATCGGCCGCTCGAATACATGCACTTCGGCGAGATCACATACGGGGTCGATGAACGCGGCGAGGTCGGGTTGCTGACTCGCAATATCAAAGTTCAGGCTTCTCCCGATGCCGACAACGACTACTTCGGCGGCCACATCATGGCGATGGACGGCAGCACGATGAACGTCGCCGGCATCGAGCTGACGCGAATGGGTCAGCATCTGACGCTCGCCCGGTACCCCATCCATTGGCACATCAACGGCGACGTGCAGGGGCAGTACATAAAGAACTCGGCAATCCACGACACATACAGCCGCTGCGTGACCGTGCACGGTACCGATAATCTGCTGGTCGAGAACAATGTCGCCTACAACACCATCGGGCACTGCTACTTCATGGAAGACGGCATCGAGACCGGCAACCGGTTTATTCGCAATCTCGGGATCCAGACCAAGTGCCATCCAACCCTGCCCTGCGAACCGACAAACCTCTTTCTGGCTCATCAGTCAACGGCGGGCCAGGATTCGGAGCATGTTCTGATCCCGTCGGACAATACTGCTTCCACGTTCTGGGTCACGAACCCCGACAATACCTACATCGGAAATGTGGCTGCGGGTTCGGACCAGGTCGGCTTCTGGATGGCCTTTCCAACGCACCCGACCGGGGCATTCGAAGGCACGGAGATCAGTGCCAACACCTGGCCCGGACGGATGCCGCTCAGAGAGTTCAGGGGCAACGTCGCTCACTCCAATTTCGACGGGCTGATGCTCGACCGCGGTCCGGGACCCGACGGCAAATTCGGTATTGCCGGCCCCAACCTCGTCGTGCGCGCCGATCCTGCCGACGAGAACAGCGAAATCCTGGTGGCGCACTTCGAGGATTTCACCGGCTACAAGAACCGTAACGGCGCCGTATGGGGTCGCGGTGAGATGCACCTGTACACCGGTCTGAAACTAGCTGACAACGCAATCGGCTTCACGCATGCGGCCGGTGTATTCAATTCCACAGCGCCTTACACTTCGCGCGTCGTCGACTCGCTGTTTGTCGGCGAGACCGACAACGTCGGTAACCCCACCAGGCCCGAGGAAATCGCGTACGGTCGTAGCCTGCCATCTGCAGCCCCGGATTTCCCGATCCGCGGCTACGAGTTCTACGATTTCCACCACGAAGTCGAAAACGTCACTTTCATGAACTACGAGGCCAACGAGCTTCGCGATGCGGGAGCGTTCTCATACCTGCTCTTCACGAGCTTCGGCATGAGCACCAACAACTGGGTCAAGGGCATCGAATTCGACAATGCCAAACCGGTCAGCTTCCCGCCGTTGCAACGCCGCTGGGCGTCCGATTGGGGGCGCAGCGCCGCCTATAAGAGTGCGGCGTTCCGTGACGAGGACGGCTCGGTCAGCGGAGTTCCCGGGGCAACTATCGTCATCGACAACGGAATCGCGTCCCACGAAGATGCCTGTGATATCAAGCAATCCTGGAACGCGGCCATCTGCACGGGAGACATGGGCCGCCTGAGCATCGCAGGAAACTTCAGCGGTTTCGAGACCGGACCGATTACCGATCCGATCATCCTGCAGCGTAACGGCAGGCGCTTCGAATACACCGGGGGCAACACGATCGGCAGTGGCGCCGAGGTCAGGGTCGAGACCGCAAGGGATACGCTGTCCATTTCCTTGCAGGAGCTGGACCAGGGTTCCTATGTGATTTTCGAACTGCCAGAATTCACCGCGGCCGCCACCGGCGCGGAACAAAGCAGCCTGGCCGAACTACGCCACGCAAGCGGCACCGCGTACTACAAGGATGACGAGTCGCTTTGGGTCAAGCTCGTGGTCGCGGATCCCGGCGGTGCGGGTGGACCGTTCGACCCCGCTGCCCCGGGCGCCCCAAGCAGTCCGCCTGGCGGAGCCCGGATCGAAGTCAGCAGATAGGTTCAACAGGCTGAACGAATGTAAAGCCCCGGCGCAAGCCGGGTGCTCGCTCTCGAGTTTCGAAATCGAAACGCAGGCCTTAGCCCGGAAATCTCACCGATTCGCGGGTGAGATCGGTGAGATTTCCGAATTAGAACCGCGACGCCGTTATCCATACATCGGATCGCGCCCAGCTCTGCTCGAAATCGGCATCGACAGCATCGTCCGTACGGCCACGCGCCGCCAGCGCTTCCCGGAGACCGTATAGCGACCAGCCGTTGTGCGGATGATCCTCGAGCTCGTCGCGGTAGACCCGCTCGGCACGTCGGTAGTCGCCCTCCTCGATCAACGCAGCGCCGAGCCAGTGACGCGCGGCGAACGGGAAGATCTCGGGCTCGTCATAGCTAAGCGTATCTTCGAGCTCGACAGCGTGCTCGAACGATTCGATCGCTGCCGCTAGATCGCCTTCGGCACGGAGAATCTCACCACGCAGCAACCCCGCGAATATTGTCAGCAGGTCGTTCGCCGATTCGAAACGCACACGTGCACTCGTCGCTGATGCGATGCGCTCGAGCCGGGCCAGATGTGCCCGCGCGAACTCGGGCTCATCGTTCCGCAGCCGCGCATAGCCCTGCGTGAACTCCCATACGCCGGCCGGATACTCGCCCTGCCCCGGCGCGCCGAGCTCGAGGACTTCGTCGAACCGGCCGAAGCGCAGCAAAACGAGCGACTCGAGCGCATTGTCGCCAGTCAGCTTTGTGAAGTCCTTCCCTGCCCGCATCGCGATGGCCCCCTGGCCGTCATACGAAGCCGCGAACAGCAGCATGTGCAGGTTGTGCGTCGGATAGATCGCGACGCCCTGCCCGCTCGCCGCCTTCAGATCGGAATGCCATGCGCGAATGTTGGCGCGGACGCCTTCGCCCCAGCGGCCGATTTCGTTCCACGTGTGCGACGGCATGTGGTTCAGGTGGCTCGCGCCCGGCACGGCCGTGCCGAGGTGCGCGGCGCAGGCGGCCGCAAGCTCGGGCTGCTCGGTCGACTCCGTAAGGTGAATATAGAGGTGGCAGGCGCCGATGTGCCGGATGTCGCGATCGAGGACGCCTTCGAGCAACACACGTATGCGGTCGATTCGCGGGTGGTCGATATCCCGGTAACCGCGACGCTCCTCGAGCAGAAACAGCGCATCGGCATGCAGCGTAGCGACATCGAGATCGTCGGGAAAAGCGTCGACGACTGCCTGCATCGCGACGGCATATTCCTCGTCCTGAATCCGGCGCTGCTCGACGTCGTAGTCGGCGACGTATCTGACTGCCAGCGCGTCGATCATGGCCCGCTCGATCGGGCTCGCGCCATCGCGCAACTCGATGGCCTTCCGCACGGCCGCATAGGCATGCGGCCCCTCGTCGGTCGCCATCGCAGCATTCAGATACGAGCCCCACGACCAGGCTTCTCCCCAGTAGCAGATCGCACAGTCAGGGTCGCGCCGCCAGGCCTCACGAAACGAGCGGACCGCGTCAGCTTTGCCGAACGCGTACATGATTTGCATGCCCTGGTCGAAATAGGCCTGCGCCTCCGGCACATCGGACGAAATCGGGCGCGAATAGTCGCCGAGCGCTTCCGTGAGCAGCGGTATCGGCTCGTTCAGCACTTTCTCGATATCGATGACAAACTGCGCTTCAGCCGCCGTCGCGAAGCCGACGGCAAGCATAGCTATCGTAGCGATCCTCATTGGTCCACGTCCTGGTTGATCGAACCGGCAGTTGCAGGCCACTAGCAGGCTAGTCGACCATTATCAGCGCAAACCTTCGGTCAGCACGAGCACCGTGCCGTAAGGGTCGACGATCGCAGCCTTCGTGAGACCGAGCGCTTCGTCATGGTGGCACGGCTCAGTCAGAGCGATCCCCTTGGCTTCGAGCTCGCCGCAGAACTCGTTCAGATTCCGCACCTCGAAGCCGACGTGATCGACGGCGCGCCCGCGCGTCCCGACCAGCGCTTCTGCCGGCAGCCAGCTGAAGAAGTTCAGCATGTAGCCGACGCCGGGAAGGTCGGCGCCGATGAAGAAATCGGTCTGTCCGTCGCGGAGCGTCGCGTTGAAGGCCTCCATGTACCATTGCTGCATCCGCACGAATTCGGTGTTCACGAAATGCACGTGATGGTGCGCGATCGGCGGTGCACCGGGCGAGTCGTCGGTCACCAGCTCGACCTTGACACCGTCGGGACCCAACAGGTACGAGAAGCGGCCGTAGTTGCCGGCCGTCGGCGGACTCGCCGTCTCGCCGGGCGGGGGCTCGCGACCGACCGTCAGCGCGTAGCCCGCAGCGACGACGCGCTCCGTCACGGCCGGCACGTCCGGAACGGCGAGACCGATATGATCGAACGTCGTTCCCTTCGTCGGGCCCGTGGGCGAGCGCTCGTCCAGAATCAGGTAGACGTCCGGAAACTCGATAGCCGCTACGGCGCCGGGGCCGAGCTCGACGGCACGCCCGCCGAGCGTATCGACCCAGAAACGGTAGTGCTCATCGAGACTCGACACGTTCAGGTGATAGTGGCTCACGATGATCGGCGCCTCGGTATTCGAGAGCTCGGCCAGCGACGGGACGGCGAACGACACCAGGCACGCAGCCGCCACTACGGGGCGGAAATTCGATCCGGATGGCATGTGGTTGGACTCCCGTCATCGAGTGCTCGAAGACCGTCTGCTTAACACAACCAGTCGTGAATTCCGAGCACTTCGCCGACATGGTCTGGCATCGCGACATGCCGCGTGCGAACATCGGGCGCGACGATGAACAGAATCCCCGGGCAACTGCTTCTTGCTCTCTGGGCCGTGAGCGTCCTGCCGGCGGGCGCATTGCTGGCGCCCGAGACATCGGCGGAACCGCGCCTCCCGCCGGTAGACGAATCGACGCTCAATGACGCGCAGCGAGCCATCGCCGAAACGCTGGCAGGCGGCCTGACGAACGCCACTGCGACCCTGCTGCACAACCCGATTCTGGCCGCCGACCTGCTGCCATTTCAGCGCTTCATCGAGGAACAGACGTCTCTGGCCCCACGGCACCGCGAGCTGCTCGCACTCAGGACGGCGTGGTTGTGTCGGTCGGACTATGTCTGGGCCACACACGTCCCGTCAGCGGAACGAGCCGGATTGTCGCCCCTCGAAATCGAGCGCGTCGCCAGTGGCCCGGACGATGCTGCGTGGAGCCCATTCGAGTCGGCGCTACTCCGCGCGGCCGACGAGCTCCACGTCGATACCTTCGTCAGCGACACCACCTGGTCAGCCTTGAGCGAACGATATTCCGTGCGCCAGATGCTCGATCTGCTGTTTACGATCGGCGAGTTCACGATGATCGCCGGCACGTTGAATTCGCTGCGCGTCGAGCCGGACGCACACCTGGACGCCCGACTCCCGGATAATGCCGGTTCGTCGGTGAGTGCGACGCGCACCGACAGGCGGCTCGTCGGCATGGCGCCTCGCGTTGCACCCATCGAGCGAAGCGACTGGACGCCGGCGATGCGCCAGCTTCTCGATCCGAACGATACCGGCCGCCCTGTCGCGAACGTCTACCGCACGTACCTCCACAACCTCGAGATGGATCTGCTGAGGCGCAACGTCTCCGAGCACATTCGTGACCGCACGACACTGACCGACCGCCAGCGCGAGATTCTGCTGCTGCGCATCGGCGTCCTTGGTCGGGCAGAGTACGAGTGGGCCGCGCATGTTCGCATTGCACGACGCATCGGCATGACCGATGCCGACATCGACGGGATCGTCGCCGGACCCGACGCCGGTGGCTGGGATCGCACCGAGGAAGCCCTGCTCCGCGCCACCGACGAGCTCGTTGCCGACGACATGGTATCGGACGCCACCTGGAGTACGCTGGAAGCGTACTTCGACGCACCACAGCTGCTCGACATACTGACGACCGTCGGCGGCTACCGCATGTTGTCCATGGCGATGAATTCCCTCGGCATACAGCTCGACGCGAACATGGCCGACTTCAGGTTCCCGCCGGAATTGCACTGACAGGACAATCTATCGGAACTGCCAGTGCAGCTCGATCGACGTCATCTGCAGCCCGGCCGCGCGGTTGACGGCGAGCAGGTCGTCGTCCGTATCGAACCACTGATAGTCGAGGCGTACTTTCAAACGTTCGGCGACGCGCGCGCTCACTCCGAGTCCGATCAGCAAGGCCGTGCCGCTCCGCTCGACCCGGGCGGCGGCGGTAACGGCGCCCGACGGTGACGCGAGCGATTGCCGTGCGTCCGCATCCCAGGAGGCCGCTCCCAGCTTGCCGTAGATTTCCCAGATCTCGCCCAGCGGCAGGATGCCGAGTGCCGCAACCGTGACACCGGACGTTTCCTGCTCGACATCGACAACGCACAGCGACGGCTCATTGCAAATGAGCCCGCGCCTCGAAGCGAATGCCGGCTCGCCCGCGTCGAACACACCTGCCTCGATAGCCAGGTACGTTCCGAACCGGTAGCCACCGGTCAGCACGTGGCCACCATCGGAATTCGCTCTGCTGGCGGCCCCGATGCCGCCGAAAGATCCGGCGCTGACATCGGCGCTCGTGAGGCCGACGCCGAGATGCCAACTCCCCCGACGATCTCCGCTTTCGTCGGCCAGGCCGATTCCGGGCGTCGATACGAAGAGCATGACGAGTGCGAGAACTCGAGCGCCGGTCAACGACGATCGAGGCAAAGCAGGGCCCGAACGGATTGGACGCACAGCGATCCGCAGAATTGCCTTGCGGCTGCCGCTACGCCGGTGGGCCGATTCCGCCGATGCTGCCGTCCTCGAGTTCCTGCGCCGTGCGGCCGATCACGATATCGAAGCGCGCCGTCAGCTCACCGAGCTCCGAGCCGGGCAGCGGCTCGTATGAAACCATCAGCGTCTCTAGCGCTGCCGGGTCCCGAATTCGCTCGGTCACGAGGTCGCCGACATTGTCCGGGTGGCCCTTGATCATCGCCTGCGTCGCCATGATGCGCCGCCCGGCCTTGCTGACGGCGACATGTATGTGGGGCGCACGGAACTGGCCGCCCAGCGTGTACGACACCGGCTTGATCGTCCTGAAGTAGTAGCGGCCGTCGGAATCCGTCAGGAATCTGCCGTAGCCCTGGAAGTTTCCGTCAATCCTGCCGTCATTGCGGCCCCCGGTATGGATGTAGGAGCCGTTGACATCCGCTTGCCAGATTTCGATGACGGCGTTGCGAAGCGGCGCGCCACCATCGTCCAGCAGACGTCCTGTCAGGTGCGTGATCTCGCCCACGGCAGGCGTGATGCCATCGTTGACGATCAGTAAATCGTTGTCCGTGTCGAGAGGCATGCGGTCGGGATAGAAAGGCCCGTCGCCCGTGCGGGCTGTCTCCGTGAGCGTGGCGGCGAACACGCCCGGAACAGAGAACGCCGCGGTGCCTGCGGTCACGCCAGCCAGGAATCGTCGCTTCGATAACATGATCCTGCTCCCCCGTTTTCTTCCGACCCGACTTCAAGAATACGCCCCAAACGACGTGATGGACACCGGAGCCGGCCGCGCAAGGCAAGAGCAACGCCTCTCAGCGGTTCCGAGACGGATCCGCAACGCGGAGAACTGACCAAGTCACGCGCCGTCGCGCACCCGCCCCCCGACAGATCGCTCTCGCAAATCGGCGAGCCTGACGTCCGGGCTACTCGGTTTCCAGTCCGCTGGGGACGTCGACGTTTTCCGACTCGAGCTCGATGCCTGAGCATTTCGCCATGAATTCGAGGACGATGCTGAAGTCGACATCTTCACGATTGCCCTGCCCCATCGACGCCTGGAACGAATCGCGCGTCACCGCGGCCGTCGGCATCGGCACTTCGTGCTTGCGGCCGAGGCTGAGGCCCAGATCCATGTCCTTGCGCATCAATTCGGGCGTGAAGGTGACGCTCCAGTCCAGATTGACCCAGCCCGGCGACTTGTAACGACTGAAAACGGAACCCATCACACTCTTGTTCATGAAGTCCAGAAAGGCATGGCGGGAAACGCCGCTCTTTTCCGCAAGCACGGTCAGCTCCGCGAGAGACTGCGTTACCACACCGAGATGCACGTTGTGACAGATCTTGACGATCCGCGACAGTTCGCCTTCACCGACCCAGGTGCTGCCGTGACCGCCGATGATTTCGAGATACCCGCGGATCTGCTCGAATGTTCTCTCAGGGCCCGACGCAACGACACTCAGCTTGCCGGCTTTGACGCATTTCGCGTTGCCGCTCACCGGAGCAGCGATGAACTCGACCCCGCGCTCGGCCAGACGGTTACGCACCTCCGCGGAACCCTCGGCTGAGATCGATGTGCAGTCGACGACCACCTTCGGTGCCGACTCCGTCGACATGACGCCATCGTTCCCGAACAGCACATCGATGAGGTGGTGCTCGGTCGCGACCATCGTGAATACGATCTCCCTGTCGCCGAGCTCGGCCGGGCTGTCGACAACCCTGACGCCGTGCGCCGCCAGCGGCTCGGCCTTGGATCGCGTGCGATTCCAGATCGTCAGGTCACAACCGGCCCCGGCGAGCCGTTCGGCCATCGCATAACCCATGCGGCCCGCCCCGACCCACCCCAGTTTCTTCGAAGTCAAATCTGCCGAATCCAAAATCCGCTCTCCCGGAATCTCCAGTAGCCGCCAGATTAGCAGCACGGTGGGTGCACTTCACAGGGCTCGGCAGACGGGGCATTCGGCAAGAGGCCGCCGCAACATCGCATCCGGGCATCAGGCGGCGCCACCCGCACCGTCATAACCCCGGCTTCTGGTGACGGACCCCTGCTCGAGCACACGCGGTCATCCGGCGGCGCGCAACCACACGGCTGTACCCGGGAATCCTGCAGCAAGCACCCGCGCAGTCATACGCGTGCATTCGCGCTGCACGAGGCGGGGGCGCCTGCTAATCTCACGATCGTGTACGACGGCAAGAACTTCATTGGCGGCAACTGGCAATCTGCGGCGAGCGGGGCGACGTTTACCCACCGCGACCCGGCCGCACTGAGCCACATTACAGGCCGGTTCGCGGATTCCTCCCCAGACGATGCCCGCGCTGCGATCGACGCCGCCGTTGCCGCCTTTCCCGCGTGGCGCGCCCTGTCGCCGCACTCACGCAAGGCGTACCTCGAGAAGGCCCTTCGTGCCACGATCGCCCGCCGCGACGAGATCGCGGCCACGATTACGCTCGAGAACGGCAAGACGCTCGCGGAGGCTCGCGGCGAAGTCGACTCGGCGATCAAGGAGATGGATTTCCAGATAGCCGAAGGCATCAGGCTGTGCGGCGAGACCGTGCCGGTGGAAACGGAAGGCACTCTCGCCTATTCGACCCGGGTCCCGTTGGGCGCGGTCGGGATCGTGACACCGTGGAATTTCCCGTTCAACGTCCCGGGGAGAAAGTGCATACCGGCACTGATGGCGGGCAATACCGTCGTCTTCAAGCCGGCGAGTCTGACGCCGCGCACGGGCCTGCTCTTTACCGAGCTGCTCGCCGACACAGGACTTCCTGCCGGCGTCATCAATTGCGTTACCGGTGGCGGCGCCCGCGTCGGTTCCGCGATTGTCGAGGACCCGCGCATCAGGGCGATTTCATTCACCGGCTCGACTGCCGTCGGTAGAGCCATCCAGGCCGCAGCGGCGCCCAATCTGACGCCGACACAACTCGAGCTCGGCGGCAAGAACCCGGCGATCGTGATGCCCGATGCCGATCTGGACGCAGCGATTCCCGAGATCATGCGTGGAGCGTTTGCCTGCTCGGGCCAGTGGTGCACGTCGACGAGCCGGGTCATCGTGCTGAACGAGGTCGCCGACGAAGTGACCGACGGGCTGGTACATGCGATCGACGGTCTTTCTGTCGGCAACGGAGCCGCCGACGGCACGTCGATGGGTCCGGTCTGCGGGGAAGCACAGAAATCGGACGTCCTGCGGTATGTCGCGCTCGGCAGACGCGAGGGTGCGCGCCTTCGCATCGGTGGAGAGGCACTGTCAGGCGAGGGCCTCGAGGACGGCTGCTTTATTGCACCGGCACTCTTCGATCAGGTCACTCCTGAAATGACGATCGCGCGCGAAGAGATCTTTGGCCCCGTTCTCGTCGTTATCGCCGTCGCCTCGTTCGACGACGCAGTCGCCGTCGCAAACGACATTGCCTACGGGCTGTCCTCGTCGATATTCACGCGCGACCTTCGCGCGGCACTGAGCTTCATGGAACGCACCGAAGTCGGCCTCGCACACGTCAATCTGATGTCCGCGCTGAAGGAACCGCAGCTACCGTTCGGCGGCGTAAAGGACTCAGGCGCCGGGCCGCCGGAAGCCGGCTCGGCCGGAATTCGATTCTTCACCGAACACAAGGTTTGCTACGTGAAGTACCGGTGATGCTTCCGTTACAAACTACGTCACCGCAGGGCCCAGGGAGATAACCATGCCAGTCGCGAAACAGACGATGACGGACGAGCAGCGCAAGTCCGTTGCACTCGAATATCTCAAGGCGTTCGACAACAAGGGCGTGCTCTCGACCGGAGGCAGCATTCTCGACCTCTTTGCCGAAGATGCGCAGGTATTCTTTCCGAAATGGGGCCTCGCCACGGGTAAGACGCAGATCGGCCAGCTGTTCACGGATTTCGGCGCACTGCTGAAATCCATCGTCCACGATTACTACTCGTTCAACTGGATAATGACCGGTACGGACGTATTCGCCTGCGAAGGCACCAGCGCCGGTGAGCACATCGACGGTGCCTGGCGTGCCGGCGTTACGCATGCGGGACGCTGGTGCGACGTGTTCGAAGTGCGCGACTTTCTGATCCAGCGATGCTTCATCTATCTCGACCCGGACTATGCGGGCCTTGATACCGAGCGTTATCCCTGGCTGGGAGCAGACGGTCGCGACGCGTCCAGGCCGATGGCCTGACTTGCGCCAATTTGCTGGTTCAGCTCAGCGCAAGCCCTGTTCCTGATCGCAGGCATACGTTTCGACGGCGATCTCAGGGCGCCAGATCCAGTACCGCTCGAGCTCGAGTGGTCTGGCGAACGACAGCGGGTCGGATATCCGGATTTCGTAGTCGAGGCGGGTACCGTCCGGGCTCGCCGTAAATCTCTCTACAACCCATGTATCGTCGCTGTGCGGGATGCCCCGGTCGAGCGTGGACGCGACGATCTGAGTTGTTTCAACAATGAGCGTATCCCCTTCCCACCGGCCGGTCGAGTAGCCCAGCCTGCTATGGCTCGCCGGCCGATCCGAGGCAACGGGGTCCATATGGATCCTGCGCCGATTGTCGTCTTCCTCGAATCGCAGCAGCAGATCGCCGCCATCGCGAGTGAACTCCATCGGCAACGGATTGCTCATCAAATACGGCATCGTCCATTCGGTACAGCCAAGCAGCGCTTCGCTCCCCGGATCCCAGGCGGCGCTCGCCGCTTCGGCTTCGGGAGTCATTGGATAGTCGCCGTGGAACATCCTCGCGCCGGAATGCGGAATCTCGTCGAGATTCGTGCTCCAGACGCGGAACAAACCGTCGGCAGCGAGTCTGGCTGCCTGCTCGAACTCCCGGTCGAACGCAGCTGGCAGCAACTCGCTGTCGGATTGCAGTGAGAAATACGGCACGGAACGGGATGTCAGCAGGACCTCTCGCCCGTCTACGAGCAAGATGTTGCGTGCGAACGTCTCAGGCCTGTTCCGCAGTGACGCATCGCCGAGAACCCTGACATGGTCGCCGACTTGCAAGAACTCCCGATCAACGCCTCGCGCGCGGAGCACCCCCAGCGCACCGCTCTCGACACGCCACGTGACCGTGTCTGCCGAATCGGTCGATTCCTCGATCCCGAACTCCACATGAGGATTGCGCCACGAGACCGACGTCACCACGCCCTCGATCTCGATCTTGTCGTTCGGATCGAAGAAGCCCGCGACCGAATGATGAGCCAACGATGCGGGCGGCATGGCAGTCAGCAAGACAAGCGCAGCGGCGGCGGCCATCGCCGCCGCCGCCGCCGAAACCCTCACTAGAAGTCGTAGCGGAACCGTACGCCCACCGTCCTCGGGTTGCTGTAGATGACCTGAGCCGGCGTGTCTGCCACCGCGGATGCGATGTAGATTTCCTCGCTGCAATTGTTGCAGTAGAGGTAGGCGGCCCACTGGTCCCTCTCGTAGCTGATCGAGAGGTTCATGAGGTCATACTCGTCGTTCATGAAGTAGTTATCGCTCTGCAGCAACGAGCTCCATGACGAGTCTGCGTGACTCGCCGAGATCCTCGGGCGCAGCGTCGCGCCATTGGCAAGCTCGAACGTATAGTCAAGCGACATGTTCCAGGTCAGCTCCGGCGAATAGAGATTATTCGCCGATGCCAGATCCACGAACGCGGCACTGGACTCGTAGTCGAAGCAGTCGTCGGGCCCGAGCCCAGGCGCCTCGCCGGGCCGGCATCCGCGCCGGAATCCCTGAGCGATCTGCGCAAGATTGGGGTCGAGCTGCCGGGCATCGACGGTAGTTATGCCACCGAGGTCGGAGTCGACGAGGCCAACCGCGAAGTTGAAGCCGAGATTGCCGAACTGCGCGTTCACTTCCGCCTCGAGGCCCTGGATCGTCGAGTCACCGATGTTGCGAATACCACCGTCGTCGGACTGCACGCCGGGTTCCGTCAGGATCAGGAAGGCTTCCTGCTGCATGCTCTGATAGTCCATGTAGAACACGCCTGCCTGAAACTGCACGTTGCCGTCCGCGAGCGTGCCCTTGTAGCCGAATTCGTAGTCATCGACGATTTCGTTCTCGAACCTCGCGCCCCCATCGACGCCGCCCGACTTGTAGCCGCGCGAATAGAACGCGTAGATGAAGTGCTCATCGCCCGGCGTCCAATTCAGGCCGATCTTCCATGTCGGCTCTGTTTCCTCGAACGACTGGTACGAGACATCGGGCCGAACCGGGTTGATGCACGCGTATTCATCCCGCGGCGCCGGAACAGCGCGCTGGAACAGCGGATTGCTGCACGGAAACGGGTTGTTCGCGAACGGTGGCGGAACGGTTGCCGCGAGCGTATCGAATGCGACATGGACCTCGACCCAGTTGTCGTTGTTGTCCCAGGAATTTCGGACGCCGACCTCGAGCTCGAGCGTGTCGCTGATGTCGTATTCGACCTGTCCGAATATGCCTGCGTGGCGCTGAACGGTGTAGACGTCGATGATGGCGCGCTGCGCCGGGCGACGATCATCGAGAGTGCACGGAGCGACCGCGCCGGTGGCGCCGTTGTAGCCGCAGGGCCACGTGTCATCGGCGAGCTGCACCGGCGTGAAGCGATGGTACCAGGCGGTACCGACCAGCCAGCGAAGACGTTGATCCTCGGGGCTGATCAGGTTGAACTCCTGGTTGTAGTAATCGTTGTCGGGTCCGACATCGATACGCCAGTGATGGCCGTTGGCCCTCGTCGCGTCCCGGTCTTCCGCGGTCCGCAGGTCGTTGTCCTGATAACCGGTCTTCGAAACGAACTGGATGCCGTTATCGAACAGCTTTGATACTTCGAGGCTGTACAGGTTCGTCGTCGACTCCATGTGACTGTCGCGCAGGTTGTACCCGAGCGTATGCGGGTCCGTATTGCCGGCCAGCACGTCCTCACTGAAGGCGTAGTACTGTGCCTGGCCGAAGCCTGTCGGATCGAGCGGATTCACGTACCGCCGCGGATTCGGGACAAACGGCGCATCCGAGTCGGTCCGTATCGTGTTGAACTCGGCTCTGGCGAGAACACTGAACTGATCGTTCGGCTCCCACAGGATGCTGGCACGGGCATTCTGGCTATCGACATTGCCGGGATGTACGCCAGTATCCCAGAAAGTATCGACGCCCTGCTCGTGAATCAGGTTGTTGTTGAAGAAGCCATCCCGCGTCTCCGAACGAAACGCAAAGCGTGTCGAAATGTTTTCGGCCAGCGGCAGATTCAACGCGCCCTGAAACATCGTGTCTGCATAGTCGCCAAAACGTGTTTCGATCCAGCCGTTGACGCCATCGAAGTTCGGGCGTGCCGAGTTGATGACGACGGCGCCACCGGTCGACGCCTGACCGACGAAGGTTCCCTGCGGCCCCCGCAGCACCTCGATCGTGCCGAGATCCAGAAAGCCCTGCTGAATGACGACGGTCTCGCCGGCAATCATGCCGTCTTTCATCACGACGACGCCGGGCTGGATATTCGGGTTGCCGACGGCGTTACCAACACCGCGAATATTGACCGATTGAATCGTGAAACCCTGATTATTGATCGTCAGATTCGGTGTCATCGTTTGCAGATCTTCTACTGTCTGCAATTTGTCGAGCGACAACTGCTCCTGAGTGAATACCTCGACCGAAATGGCCGTTTCGAGCTCTGTCGAAACCCGGCGCTCTGCCGTGACAATGACTTCCTCGAGCTGGGCGAACGCCAGTTGCGGCGTAGTGAGCGCGACCGCGGCCGCGAGCGGCTTCCACGGAAGCCGACCGTAGTGCTTCATGTTAAGACTCCCCAATTACATCATTCTTATTAGCGCATCTGAGTGTAAGCGCAATCGTGTCGCCTCTGCCAGCCAGGTTTCCCCGGCCGGGAGGCGCCTCCTCAGGCAAATCCCGGCATCTGCCAGGCCTGCATCATCTTCTGTCGCGCAAACTGCAGCCGCTCCGACATCAGGCCCGAGAACCGCTTCAGCACCTCGTAACCGAAAGCAGGGTCGGCTTCACAGCGAGCGAGCACGGCTGCCCCGTCGAATTCGATGATCTCGCTGGCCTCGATAGCGCGCGCCTGAAAGTTCCACTGATTCGGCGATATCAGCCATGACCAGCCCAGGACGGCTCCCGGCCCGAGCGCCTGCAACTCGAGAGGTGCGCCCTGAATCGCAGCTACCTCGACGCTTATCCGGCCGCTGATGACGAGGAAGAATTGCGTGGCCCCATCGCCGTAATGGAACAGGACTCGGTCTCTCTGCAGCTCGCGCGGCCGCGCATGATCGGCGAGAAAGTCGTTCACTTCGCCCGAGAGCCCGCCGAAAAATGCGTTGGCGTCGAGAATTTCCCTGATCGCGGTGTGGTCAGTCATCCTACAAACCCAGAAACAGCAGCAGCGTGTCGTTATACATGCTCATTCGTCCGAAAAAGATCACGCCGAACCAGACCAATAGCGAAGCTGCCGCTACGAGGCGGGCACCGCGGTCCGCGTCCCCGGCGGGGCCAGTGGCTGCCGCGCGCCCGGAAATCCCGGTGAGATAGAACGCGGCGAGGTTGACTCCGGCGACCAGCATCAGCACGACCTTGATCTGAAATGCGAGATTATCGAGGTAGGCTATCGGCCCGCCCGTCGGGTTACCGGCGACAAAGACGATTCCCGTGACGAGATTCAAGACGAAGCCGGCAACGCCGATCGGCATCAGCTTCTCGAGCTTGTCGATCGGCAGTCCTTTGGCGAGGCCCAGTATCCGTATGTCGAGCAGACCGACCGTGCCGATCAGCATCGCCATACCAATGAAGTGAAAGATCTCGCAGACCGGCCAGACCCAGTCGTAGGCGTTGACGAAGTCGGCCAGCCCGAAGCCCGTCAGCCAGTTTGACAGTGCGTCCACGGGATCAGATACCGAGCCATTCGGCGACGAAGTAAGGATAGGCCGTCAGCCGGCCGGCGATGATCGCTCCCAGCCAGCAAAGCAGCATGATCCAGGGAAGGTGCGCAGTGCCGCGGCTGATCGAGCCGCTGCTCATTGTGCTGGCGTCGGAATACACGCGATTACGAATGAGCCGCAACGCTATGACTGCTGCCACGATGAACGCAATCTTGATGTAGAACATCGTGTTACCGAGCATCGAAGTGGCGTTGGCGGCCAGCAGCAGCAGTCCCGAGACGGCATTGACCCAGAAGCCTGCATATATAAGAGGGAAGAGCCTCACGGTCGGCGCGAGGGGAATTTCCGGCGCCACCCCAAGCAGGCGAACGCCAATCACGGAACTGAGACCGACCGCGACAGCAAGGCCCATCGCGTGCAGGGAGAGCACGAACGTATAGCCGAATATCGAGGTCGATTCGCGAATCCAGACGGCGATGAAGCTGTTCTCGATCGGATCGAGCATGCAGGCCCTCCCGGTACACGGCAGATCCTATGGACCGACAGCCCGATGTACATACGCGCTTTCCGTCAGTCGCTGTGAAAGCGCGACGGCCAGGCGTAAACGTCCTGGCTAGGTACTATTCCCAATGCTGGCGCGCTGCTCTTCACGCGAAGATGCGTCCGTCGCGATCGAGCGCCGGCGAGCACGCAGCCCGAGGTGGGCGCGGCCCGGAACTGGCGCACAGGTCACAGCAGGAACGCTGAAATGAAAGCAGGGAATACCGTAGCGCTAGCCGTAGTACTGGCAGGAACGCTATTGGCGGGCTGCAATTACACGCCGACGTTCGGCTTTCCGGCGCAGGAAGGCGATGCGGACGCGGGCCTGCAGGCGTTCATCGATCACCGCTGCCACCAGTGTCACAGCGTCGCGGACATGCGCATGCCGGAGCTTGCAGGCGCGTCCGCGCCCATCCTGGAGCTCGGCGGCGCGACGAGCTCCGTGCAATCGTATGCGGGTCTGATGACGTCAGTCATCAATCCGGACCATGCGATCTCGGAACGCTATCGCGAACAGCAACTGCTGCGAGGACAGCTGCCGCTGAATTCACCGATGCCGACACCGCGGCTCGACAACATGACCGTGCGGCAGCTCATCGACATCGTCGCTTTCCTCGATTCGAAGTACGTGTTGCTGGACACTTATTTCACCGAGTGATCTGCAGACCGAATGATCCGTAGCGATCGCCGCGGCACGGCGATGATCGCACCCAGCAGCGTTCGCTAGCCTTCAAGGTATCCGTCCGCGAGTCACGGCGTACCGGCACGTGCCGGCGAGCCACTCGATGTCTTCGGCGTCGAGCGAGCGACCGAATCGCAGTATCTTCTCGTCCGACCGGACGACCACTTCGCTTTCGGGCGCACGATACCGGCCCCCGCCGAGCGTAAGCCCGCCGATTGCGACGCGTGTGCCGCGCCGCCGCCGGGAACTCACGTCATCGCGGATGTCGACCGACTCCACGTCACGCAACGGCACCGACACCCGCCCTGATCGACGACCGAACAAGCGGCCTTCCTTGTAGAAGGCTCCATCGGCAACGCCGAGAATCGTCGCTCGATAGCTGCCGGCCACCCCAAGCCATACGACGCCGAGACCAAGCAGCAGGAAAACCGGCGGAATGATCGAGAGAGCCCACCGACTGCCGTTCACCTGAATGTCGACGACGCCGTGATTCGCGAGCAGGATCAATGCGCCCGAGCCGGCAAAGGCACCGCCGAAGAGCAGCACGAAGACCAGACCACTGCCGAAGCCGGGCGCCGGCAGCACCAGCTCCCGGGCTATGCCGCTAACGACAACGCCGATCTTCGATGCCGGCGGCTGGGCCGGCGCCTGCAGCATGTCGTCCTGGTCATCGCGGGCCTGCTCGGCAACATTCCGGTCCAGGTCACGCCAGTCCCTTCGCTCCTCCGTGCCCGAGGTGGCATCCACTGCATCTATGCGCAGACGCTCCGCGAATTCCTCCCACTTGCGATAACCCTCGGCCTCGTTCCGGGTCTCGTGGATCGAAAACGCCTTGCCTTCGTTCGCGAGCTCGAGCTCCACGATCCACCAGGGAACCTTGCGGCGATTGTTCTTACTGCCGGACGACCGGTACTTGATCCGAAGATTGATGCTCCCCGCATCGAGCGAGCGCTCGACCGTCTTCGGGGAAGGCCAGAAGCCACGGCGGATTCGGACCCGCCGCGTCCCGAGGTCGATATCGATTTCGAGGCGCCAGAATACGCCGGCGAGCCCCGCTGCGACGAACAGCAGGCAGAAAGCAACGAGCGCCCAGCGCGTCGCGCCCTCATCGGCCGACACCCAGCAGACCCAGCCAAGTGCGGCACCGATCAGCGTGAAGAAAAACGCGGCGAGTGGCGAATGTGCGAACAAAAGCCGCTGCGGCTCATCGATCTTCAGTCGGTTCGCAGCCATGGTGGTGTCCTCGGGGCGAGCATACGTCCTTCAGACCCGGTGACTCCAGAGAACATTTCGCGCTGCTGTATCCGCCGCCGAAAATGCTGCGCCGGTTCTCAGAAACTGGATGGTTCGGCGTCCGCCACGCAGCTGGCCCGGAGATCTCTACCGGTCGATCAGTTCCCAGACGCCGGCATCGGCATGGCAGGCAACGCCGCTCCGGCTCGTGCGACCGGCAGCGTTCGTTGCCATGAGGCTGAATTCGCGACACGGCGTTCCGTCATGGCTGCGCTCTGCGCCAGGCGTCATGCGATAGTCGACGCCGGTCGACGCGTTCGTCCATGAAACCGTCTGGCCGGGACGCGCAAGCTCGAGAGCGTGGCCCACACAGGCCGCGTCCGACTTCTCGATTTCGCGGCCGATGCGACGTCCGATCAACGCGCCGGCGGCAGCGCCGATCAGCGTGGCAACGACGCGTCTGTCGCCGTCGGCAACACGGTTCGCGATGGCCGCTCCGGCGATGCCGCCGACGACCGTCGCGACGGTGCGATGGTCACAACGGCCCGACTCGATGCCGTAATCCCGCTCCCACTCATAACCCGTGTAGCCGCGATGCTTCGCCCGCCAGCCGTGAGCCTTTGCATGGGCGGGCGGATCGGCGAGTACCGGCACGCTCAGGCTGACCGCCAGCGTCAGCAGTGCGAACGTTGACAGACGTTTCGTGGTCGGCATGGCGAAGCTCCTTTCGTCAGCAACGCCCATTTCCCCACACAATCGGCACGCCCGGGTTGATCGCTTTCACAACCGCGACACGCGCCGGGCTTATGTCACAGAAATCGGGCGACTACTCCAACTTGCGCCGACCACCGGGCGTCTTCCTGGAGGTAAAAGGGCGCCTTATGATCAGCCGGGCGCCGCGCCTGAAGCGCCGGCATCGGACAGCCGGTCGGCCAGTAACTCTACTTGTTCAGTCTTCGGGGGACTCGAACAGCGCATCGTAATCGAGGTCGTTCTCGGTGCAGTTGTACTCCTGAATCCGCCATTCCGGATGCAGCCTGAGCGTGCCGGCGAGCCTGACCGGACGAGCGAATACGTTCGGGTCCTCTACGACCGCCTCGTACTCGATGGTGTCCCAGGCGCTGCGCGTATAGCGCTCGGTTACCGTCATCTCTTCCGTATGTCGATACCCGGCGACGGTCGACTTGTCGTTGAATCCGCGCACATCGACGACGAGCGTGTCGCCATCCCAACGCGCCACGGAGTGCCCGTTCCACGACGGCGGCAGGTAGGCATCGTGCGGCACGTCGACCGGAATAATCCTGTGCTGTTGATACGCCTCATAGGCGATCACGAGGATCTCCGGCTTGTGAACGATCTGCAGCGGAAACGGCATTGAGACGATTCGCGGTACGCCCGGCGGTTGGCAGTCTTCGCCGGCACCGATGCCGCGCGCGCCTGCACGGAACGACTCGGCGCCGGGAACGAGGCTCACCGGCTCTGCCTCGCCCCGGCCGACGAGGCTGCGCAATCCACCTTCGGCAATAAAAACGCCGGTCAGATCCGGCTTACCGTTCGCAAGACGCGGAACGACACGTGCGGCGCCGGAAGACTGAGACGATGCACGTCGATCGGTGCCGATGACCGTGACGTCGACGCTCCGATCGGTAGCGCCGCCGGTACCGACGGCAGTCAGCGTGTACCGCGTGGTCGCGGCTGGCTGCACGACACGGGAGCCGCGCGTTGCGACAACGCCGATATCCGGCTCGATCGTCAGGGAATAGGCGTTGACCACATCCCAGGTCAATGTGGCCGTCTCACCGGGTTGCAGTGCCTCGACGTCGACGCCGAAACCGAGTATCTCGGCCGGCGGCCCGGACGGCGCATTCTCGCCGGGGAAGCCTGCCGGCGGCGGCGCCTGCGCGAAAGCGAGGGATGCGAAGAATGCTGCTGCCAGCACGCCGGCCGACGGAATTCCACTCGTGGCGTATCGACTGCCTTGCAACTGCGATCGCTGTTGCTTACCCATGTGCTCTCTCTCAGATTCTGGATGACGTCCGCTGCGTCGTGCCGTCGGGCAACTCGATCATCAACGTGCGCATCGCATTCGCACCGGAGCTTGCGCGAACGCCGGTTATCCGCACGCGCATTCCGGCTTGCACGCTGTCGTGCCGCATGCCGTAGCGCGTGAGTAACGAGGGCGGATCCATCTCGGTCAGCCAGACCTCTACATTGCCGTCGTCGTCTTCAGTCTCGAAACGCATCACGACATGTGGATTAGCCCATTGGACCTCGATGATCGTCGCGTCCAGAGTCACGACGGCATCGTTGTCATAGCGCGCCCACGAGTGATGCGCGCGCGCCACCGGGGCGGCTGCGCTCGAGGCCATAAATAAGACGAGCAACGCGCGAAACGCGAAGATCATGAAGGAATCCCCCACAGTGCAACGGAGCTTACTCGCAAAGGCCGCGAGCCTGCCAGGCGCACGGTTCGCGACACGAATCCGCGGGGAAACTGATATTAGCCGGGCTACCAGCCGGTATTTCGCCTTGCAATCATGGCTTTAGAGTGCACTCCGATAAACTCTTGTAGCCGTGCTGAGCAACCCGGCACCGGCGGAACGCGCGATTTTTTGGCCCAGTCGTACGCGCCTTGTCGCAGACTGGCGACGCATTGACCACTGTCACGGTTCCGAGAAAGATTATCGCGTGGCTGGGCGGTCTTCCCCCCGGACTGCCCGAGCCGCGACAAACTTTCAATCACACAGAGGTGAAAAAATGACTAAGCACGCGCTACGCACACTTGTTCTCGTTGGCTTCACTGGTGCCGCCATGGCACAGGCCGCGCCGACGTTCGAAGAAGTCGACGCGAACGCTGACGGTCAGATCAGCCAGGAAGAAGCAGCTGCGATCGAAGGTCTGGATTTTGCGACGGCTGATGCCGACCAGAATGGCAGCCTGTCGATGGAAGAGTACGAAGCCGCTCAGGCTGCCGAGTAACTCTACTCCAGAGATACATTCACGGGCGCAGAAATGCGCCCGTGTTTTTATTTCTGACGCTGTCACTGGGCGGCATGTGACGATCGAACCACTCCAGCATTCCCGCCGCCGTCTTCAGAACGGACTCCCTCGCACGATACTGATGCCCTTCCCAGGGCAATAACAGTAACTCTGCCGTACCGCCGTTACCGCGGATCGCCTGAAAGAACTGCGTCGACTGAATCGGCGAGGTGCCCGCGTTGTCGTCGAGCAGCCCGTGGACGAGCAACAGCGGCGCGTCCACCTGATTGGCGAAAATCACCGGCGACAGCGCCACGTAAGTTTCCGGCGCATCCCAGAGCGTTCGGCGCTCGGTCTGGAAACCGAATGGCGTCAGTGTCCGGTTGTAGGCACCGCTGAGTGCGACGCCGGCGCTGAAGAGCCTCGAATGCGCGAGCAGATTCGCGACCATGAACGCCCCATAGCTGTGCCCGGCGACGCCAACCCTGTAGAAGTCGACCGTGCCGGTCTCGACCGCTGCCCGAACGGCAGCTTCGGCGTTCTCGACCACTTGTTCGATGAACGTGTCGTTCGCAGTCGCATCGTCGCCGATGATCGGCATCGATACGTCGTCCAGGATGGCATAGCCCCGAAGCAGGAAGAAGTGCCGGAACGCGCGCTTGAATGTCGGGAAATGGTCGGTGGTATCCGGCAGGCGCGCATCGCTGCCGGCAAGCACGTTGGTGGGATAAGCCCAGACGATCAGCGGCAGGCGTTCGCCAGGCGTCATGTCAGGCGGCAGGTACAGGGATGCCGACAGCGCAGTGCCGTCGTTTCGCTCGTACTCGAGCCGGGCACGCGCGGTATCGACCAGTGCCGGTGCCGGATGCTCGTGCTCGGTCACCGGGATTTCGGCGTTGTCCGCAAGACGCGTCATAAAAACGTTCGGCGGCGAAATCGGTGTTTCCCGACGCACGAGCAGATAATCCCCGGCGTGGCCCAAAACATCGATCAACTCTTCGCGCTGACCTGCAGCAGACTGCCACAGCCGGGTGGCTGCGCCGCTGTCGATATCGACGCGGTCCAGCGTTACCCGGCGCTTGCCTTCCACCGTCTCGTTACCCCGCAGCAGGATCGCGTTGCCGTTGAGCCGCACGGAAGCTACGCCGAAGCGGTTGTAGCCCATCAGCGGAATCCGGGATCTGGTGCTGCGCGACGTCGCGATCGAATGGGCGCCTTCGTTTGCTGCGCCATCCGCAATCGGCACGTACTTCAGCGTCGTCGTCCTGGTGGCCGGGTCGTAATCGCTGAGCAGCGCCGCGTCGCGGTCGCCGAGCCACCGGAGCCCGGCAAACCGGCCATCCAGCTGATGCCGGATCCGGGCCCGCCCGTTGAAGGGTGGCGAGGCCGTAACGACCCGATCGCGTCCCTCACGCCGCTCGATCCAGGCGAGTCTCGCCGGATGCGATGCCTGCCAGTCGGCGGACCGCGCGTCTGCCGGCAGGCGCGTGACCAGATCCCCGAAGCGATTCCAGACTTCGGTAACGAGATGAACCGGATCCACGCCGCTCAGCTGCGGATACGGCCGCATGATGCGCTTCACGAGCAGGTAGCCGCCGGCCGGCGCGGCAGTCACGCTGTCGAACGCCGCCGGCTTACCGATCGGCTGTCGCTGCCCGGAAACGACATCGACCAGCTCGAGCTGGGTTTCGAGCAACGCGCTGACGACACTTTCCTCGATCGGCAGCGGCCCGAGCGGCTGCAGACTGCCTGCCTGGAACGGGCTCGCAACCGACATTGTCGCGGGCGCGGCGAAATCTCTCAGGCTGCCGGCAACGCGTTTGCACAACAGCTTCGTCCTCTGCGGCGTGAACGAGCAGGATGCGCCGCGCGAGCCGCTGATGCCGGTCAGCAAGGGCCGGGCTCTGGCCTCGGCCGGCTCGCCGACCCAGATCTCCATACGACTGCCCGGGCGAGTCAGCGAGAAGGCGAAACGGGAGCCGTCCGGCGCCCATTCGGGATAACCGATCAACGAACCGCGCGGCAGCGGGATGTCCGTATGAATCTCGTCAATGAGATCGACCAGCGTCAGCGAGAAGTATTCGATCGGTGCGTGCGGTGCGGCAGTTCGCGGATCGAGGCGCCGTCCGGCCACTTCGATCGCGGGCTGCGCGAGCCGTTCTAGCGGCAGGAGATTTCGTGAGCGGACCAGCAGCAGGTAGCGCTCGCCCGGCGCGACCAGCACTTCCGGCGCCGGGCTCGCCTCCAGCAGCTCGACGATGGCCGGATCCAGCCCGACCGCCGGCGTCTGCGCCGACGCCGGCGGAACGGCCGCGATCAGTGCCGCGAACGCACAGCTGCGAATCAAACCTGCGGATATGGATCGGAACTCCATTCCGCGCTCACCCCCGCTATTTTTTTGCGGCTCGAACCGTGTCGCATTGTCCCCACAGTCTGTTCGGCCGTCTGTGTTATTCGTCAAGAATCGAGCACAGAAGAGAAGCTCAATCTACTGACTTATCTCATTATTGTAAAGAATGCGAGATTCGTTGCAGGAGAGCAACCGATCGGTCTGCTGCGCTGGGAGGGCAGCGGCGCGGCCCGGTGACTGCGAATGGCCGGCTTGTGCGGCGAGGCCGCGTCTTGCGTGCGGCACAGCCATCAGTAGCGTTCACGAGGCCGCCGGTCGAGTCCGGCGACCTCGCGTGTCGTGCTGTGCGCGGCGGGCGCGGCGCGGCTAAAAGGACTTCGTGTACTGAACGCCCCAGCGCGCCGGCAGCGCCTTCCATACGAACGGGTGCGAGAATTCGTCGTTGTATTCCTCGTCCAGGGCGTTCTTGCCCCAGATCGACGCCGACCAGTCGTCGCCTTCGATCCCGATCCGCAGATCGAGAACGTTGACGTCGTCACGCACCGTCTGGTTCCAGGGCAGCGGGCTCGCGGCCGGATCGCCCGGACCCCAGTACGTGTCGCCGATGATCCGGTAATCCGCCCGGACGAAGAAATTCGTGTTGCCGCGACTCAGCGGCCGTCGATAGGTGCCACCGATATTGAACGTGTAATCGGATACGAGCGGCACCTCCTGCCCGACGACGTGCGGAATCTGTGCGTCGGCGGTGATCTCACTGTCCATGACGGCGAGCGCCGCATTCAGCTCGAAGTTCTCGCCAAGTAAGGCGTCGAGCTCGAACTCTATGCCCTGGTACTCGACTTCATCGAGGCTGCCGAGATTCTGCGTGCTCGACGCGACAAGGAAGATGAAGTAGTACGCACCTTCGAGATCCGTCGTGTAGGCACTGAGGCTCGTGTTGATCCGATTGTCGTTGAACTGGGCCTTTACGCCGACCTCGATCGTATCGGCGATCTGCTCGTCAAACGTGTCAAAGACGCCGGCGACACCGGCCAGCGCAACGCCGGACTGGTTGAAGCCACCGCTTCTGAAGCCGCGGCTGATGTCGCCATAGACAGTGATGTTGTCCTGCGGCTGCCAGCGGAGCGTGAACTTGGGCTGCGCAGAGTCCCACGTGTTCGTCCGCACCTGCCCGGTCACGAGATCGCCGGCAAGCGCCGCCGGAATGAAGCCCGGGGGAGTCTCGGTCGTCTGGCGGCGCTTGTCCTCGTCATAGCGCAGCGAGAAGGTGCCCTGCCACTGATCGCTGAAGTCGTAGCTGAGCTGCGTGAAGACGGCCCAGGCCGAATTGTCCTGCGAGTCCGACAGATAGGTCGCGTTCGGGTTGACGGGATCGCTCGCGAAGTCGAAGGGGAAGTTTCCGCGCGGCACTTCGTAGACCGGGAAGACGCCCTGTCCGGTGTCGACCATGTTCCCCGTGCCGATGAAACGATCGGTCTCGATGAAGTAACCGCCAACGATCCAGCGGAAGTCACTGTCCTCGGGTGAGGTGTAGCGGAACTCCTGGCTGACCGAGCTGACCTCGAGATACTGACTCTGGTTCCAGTCCCCGAACCCCGGGTCGAGCGGCGGCAGCCCGAAGAACAGCGGGAAAATCACTTCGTTGAAGGACTGGCCGAGCGGGCGGAAATCGAAGGCATCCCCAATCAGGATCTCTTCGAGGTCGTCCCAGGCCGTTATCGAGCTGAAGTTGCCGCCGTTCGCGGTGTACCAGTCGAGCTTCAGCGACCCATTGAGCATGTCCTTCTGGCCGTCGCCGAGGTTATTGCTGCGAATCGGCACGCTGGTGTCGTTCACGTCGTTGGGAACTGCGACGTTGAGGCCGTGAAAATCGGGTGCGTTCGGGAAGATCCCGGTCCAGTCGTCGTTGATGACGAAGTAAAGCGCCGTCGTGTCGATTTGCGAGACTGAGACGCGGGCGTCGAGGGAGAACGTATCGCTCGGCTCCCACAGCAGCTTGAACCTCGCTGAGGTGTCCTGATAAGGGTCGGCCTCCGTACCCAGGAATGTGTTCTCGAGAAAGCCGTCCGTGTCGCTGTACGACAGCGCAGCCCGATACTTCAGCGTGTCGCTGTCGCCGAGGGGGCCGCTGAACGCAGCCTGTGCCATGTAGCCTGGACCGGAGTCGATGCCCGCGCGGAACTTGGCCTCGAATTCGTCCCCCGGTTCGCGCGTGACAATCGTAATCGCACCACCGATCGCGTTGCGGCCGTAGAGCGCGCCCTGCGGGCCTTTCAGCACCTCGATCTGCTCGATGTCGAAAAGCTGCTGATTCAACTGCGCCGGGTTCGACAACAGAACACCGTCGATCAGCACGGCGACGGGCATGTCGCTATTGCGCGCCTGTGAAACGCCACGGATCGTAATGAACGAGTTGCCCGGGTTTTGCGTCTGGACGATCGTCATGTTCGGCGTGAGGCCGATGAAATCGTGAGGCGTCTCGATGCCGGCTTCTTCGATGTCGGTGGCCGTGAAGGCCTTGATCGAGACCGGCGCATCCGTGAATGACTCGGCGCGCATGCGGGCGGTCACGACGACCTCTTCGAGCTGTGCCTCGGCCGGGCTCGACTGCAACGAAGCAGCGACGGCCAGGGCGAGCGCGGAAACGGCAATTGTCTGAGATTTCATGAGGTTCCCTCACCTAAAGGATCGACCAGCATCAGCGTCCCGATCGGCCACAAAGTCAGTGTGCAGCCATGCTATGAATCCGCGGACCCGCCGGCGGGGTTCAATATTACCGGTGAAAGACGTTGTTTTTCCAACCCGGTCTGCCTGCCTGGCCCCGATTTGCGAGATTTCGGCCGTGGCGTCGACGACACACGGCGCGACGCGGCGGGATTGCACCGGACGTGGAGAACGCGGCCGAATTTCCCTATGCTTTGCACCAGCCGCCGGCAACGAAGCGGCGTCAGAAAATGTTCTGCCCGATTCAGGGCTCACAGGAGGAAAAACCTAATGACTAACACCGGGATCATCAAACCGGCACTGATCGGCGCGGCTTGCTCGGCCCTCGGCATCGCGGCCGTCGCCGCACCGGTCACCTACGAAATCGATCCGGCGCACACGTATCCGTCATTCGAAGCCGATCATCTGGGCGGCCTTTCGTACTGGCGCGGCAAATTCAACTCGACGTCCGGCACGATTGTCTACGACGCCGAAGCCCAGAGCGGCACGGTGGATATCACGATCGACGTCAACTCGATCGACTTCGGCCACGACGGGCTCAACGATCATGCCCGCACCGACGACATGTTCGATGTCGAGAATTATCCGACCGCGACCTACTCGGGCACTCTGGCCGGATTCGAGAACGGCGCACCGACGATGGTCGATGGCGAGCTGACGCTGCATGGCGTGACACAGCCCGTCGATCTCACGATCGAGAAGTTCCTCTGCAAGCCGCACCCGTTCAACCAGCGACCGATGTGCGGCGCCGATGCGGTCGCCGAGATCGACCGCTCGGACTTCGGCATCGCTTTCGGCCAGGGCGTCTTCGACATGGGCGTCACGCTCAGAATTCAGGTCGAAGCGGCGGGCCCCGAGGAATAACCCCAATTCGGGGACAACCGCAATTTGGGGACAGTGACCCTAACTAGTTTGGGGACAGTGACCTAAATTCGACTCGGAACCTGGGGAGCAGTGACCAGGACCTCAACGAGGTCGGGTTGCTGCTCCCCTCTCTGATGCCGCAAGTTTGGGGACCGCAAGTTTAGGGACAGTGACCCTAACTCCCAGGGCCCGCTATTTGCGGGTCGCGTGGATCTTTCCCGCGGCGTAAACGCCGCCCGAACCTTCGTCCGATCCGCGAGCTTTCCAGGGATGCACCGCCGGCCGGCTGCGAGTCCTGAAGCCCATTCCCGGTGAGTTAGGGTCACTGTCCCCAAATCCATCCTCGCAGAGTTTAGGTCACTGTCCCCAAACTCAGACGGCGCGGCGGAGGCGCTTGCTGACGGCGGTTGATCGGCCCACCGCCGAGAGCGTGGCCTGCAGCGTTGCCCGGGAGCTGTCCTCGTCGATGCAGCAGGCCGCCACCTGCTGGCCATCCACGTCCAGCATGATCGACGCGAGCGCCTTGGCCTCGGTGCCCGGCGTCATCGCATGCTCGTCGAAGTCGACGACGGCGACATCAACTCCGAAGTAGCCGCTCACCGCGTCGACGAGCGCTTCGATCAGCCCCTGCCCCTCGCCGTCGAGCGCCTGCTTGACGCCGTCGTGCATAATCCGGAACTGTGCCTTCGTCTTGTTGTTCGCTTTCGAATGCAGATCGTACCCCGCGAGCTGCCAGCCCTCGGGCACGGCGAGAAAGTTTGACTCGAACAGGCTCCAGACGGTTCGCGAAGAAACCTCCATGCCGTCCTGCTCTGCCTGCTTCTGGACGACCCGGCTGACCGCCGGCAACATCCATTTCGGCAACGTGATGCCCCGATCGCGTTCCAGGACGTGAGCAACGCCGCCCTTGCCGGACTGACTGTTGATGCGCACGACTTCCTCATAACGTCGACCGAGATCTCGCGGATCGATCGGCAGGTAAGCAACGCTCCAGTGCTCGAGATCGTTATCGCGATGGAATGTCGTGGACTTCCGGATTGCATCCTGATGACTGCCGGAGAACGCCGCATAAACCAGGTCGCCGGCCCACGGATGCCGCGGATGCACGGACATGCTGGTGCAGCGCTCGTAGACGTCGATGACGTGCGCGATGTCGGAGAAGTCGAGCCCCGGATCGATACCCTGCGAATACAGGTTCATCGCCATCGTCATGATGTCCATGTTGCCCGTGCGCTCACCGTTGCCGAACAACGTCCCCTCGATACGGTCGGCCCCGGCCATCAGACCGAGCTCGGAGGCGGCGATTGCGCAACCACGGTCGTTGTGCGTATGCAGGCTGATACGAACGTGCTCACGCTCGTTGACGTTCCTGCAGAAATACTCGACCTGGTCGGCAAACACATTGGGCGTCGTCATCTCGACTGTCGCGGGCAGATTGATGACGACTGGCTGCCCCTGAGACGGCCGCCAGACATCGATGACCGCGTTACAGACCTCGACCGAGAAATCCACTTCAGTGCCGGTGAAGCTCTCCGGCGAATACTGGAAGGTCCACTCGACACCCGGATGGCGACGGGCACCATCTTTCAGCCAGTGCGCACCGTTGACGGCGATCTGGACGATCTCATCGCGCGTCGCCCGAAAAACCTGCTCGCGCTGAACGGTGGATGTCGAGTTATAGACATGAACGATGGCCCGTTTGATACCGGCGAGCGACTCGAACGTGCGGTCGATCAACTCTTTGCGCGCCTGAGTCAGCACCTGCACAGTCACATCGTCCGGGATCAGCCCGTCGTCGATCAGCCGGCGCGTGAACTCGAACTCCGTCTCCGAAGCCGACGGAAAACCGATCTCGATTTCCTTAAAGCCGATATCGACGAGCAGCTTGAACAGCTCGAGCTTCTTGTGGACTGACATCGGGTGCACGAGCGCCTGATTGCCGTCGCGCAGATCGACGCTGCACCAGTCGGGAGCGCTGTCGATGTAGCGGTCCGGCCAGGTGCGATTAATGCCGACCGGCGGCCGGAAAGGGCGGTACTTGCGATAGTCGAACGAAGCCATGAGTCTGATACCGTCTGCTCGATAGCGCGGCATTGTATGCCAACATTTCGAGGATTATCGGCTGAATTACCGATATTTGAGCGATTCTATGGCAATTTCCGGCTAACTAATGCAGGATTTCCGGCGATTCATGCCAACGGAACAATTCGCGCCGATGAAAATCGACCGCTATGACCGTCGCATCCTTGACGCCCTGCAGCAGGACGGCAGCCTGAGTAACCAGGAGATCGCCGACCGCGTCGGGCTCTCGGCATCACCCTGTTCGCGCCGGATTCGCCAACTCGAGGAGGCGGGTGTCATCGCCCGCCGCGTCGTCCGCCTGGCGCCGGACAAGCTCGGGCTCGACCTGGCCGTTCTCATTCATATACGCATGGACCGCCACACACCGGAGCGCTTCGACCGGTTCGAATCGATAGTCTCTTCCTACCCGGAGGTGCAGGAGTGCTATCTGATCACCGGCCAGGAAGCCGACTATCAGCTGAAAGTTATCGTGCCGAACATGACCGAGTATCAGCACTTCCTGCTCGAAAAGATCACGCGTATCGAGGGCGTCATCGGTGTGCTCTCCTCTTTCGTCCTTCGCAAGGCGATAGACACGACAGCAGTTCCGTTGACTTACCTGTCCGACGCTACTAAAACGAGCAGCTGAAACGATCAGGGGAACATCGATGCACCGAACCGACAATGCGAACGAATCGCGTCGCGCGCTGCTGCGCTTTCTCGCCGCGAGCCCGCTCACTGCCGGTCTCGGGTCAGCGCTGCCACTGAAGAAACTGCTTGCGCAGGACGGCGTGCTCGTCGAGACGCTCGAGGAAGTGTTGAACGTCTTCGACATGCAGGCGGTTGCGCGAACACGAATGCTGCCGGGCCACTGGACCTATATGGCTCAGGGCGCCGACAGCGGCGAAATGCTACGCGTCAATCGCGAAGGCTTCGACGAGATCAGGCTGCGGCCGCGCCGATTGAGCGGCGTGACGAACCCCGACATGTCGGTGGCGCTGTTCGACGCGACCTACGACGTGCCGATATTCCTCGCGCCCTGCGGGGGCCAGGGTTCATTTCATCCGGAGGGTGAAGTCGCAGTCGGGCGGGCGGCGGCCAGCCGAAACACGCTGCAGATTCTCTCGACCGTAACGAACGAGTCGGTCGAGGATGTAACGCGCGCGCGTGGTGCGCCAATCTGGTATCAGCTCTATCCCACGTCGAGCTGGGACATCACGGGAGCGATGATTCGGCGCGTGGAGGACGCTGGCTGCGAAGCGCTGGTTCTGACCGTCGATCTGCCGGCCCGCAACCTCGAGGAAAGCACGCGGCTCCGGCGCGACGAGAACCCGGCCTGCCAGGCCTGCCACGAACCGGGCATTCAGGGCGCGTTCCGGCCGAAGCCGATGTTCGAGGGTATCGACATGTCGAACGTGCGGATGAGCATCGCCGGGCTCACCTGGGACTACGTCGACCAGCTCCGCGAAAGCACGTCGATGAAAATTCTGGTGAAAGGAATCGTCACTGCAGAGGACGCGCAAAACTCGATGGATCGCGGGGTCGACGGGATCATCGTGTCGAACCACGGCGGCCGTGTGGAAAGCAGCAACAAGGCCAGCATCGCGTGCCTCGCAGAGGTGCTCGGCGTCGTCGACGGCCGCGTCCCGGTGCTGATAGACAGCGGCTTTCGCCGCGGCACCGACATCTACAAGGCACTCGCGATGGGCGCGACCGGCATCTGCATCGGCCGACCTTATCTATGGGGCCTCGGCTCGTTTGGCGCCGAAGGCGTCGAACGCATCCTCGACATCCTGGCCCGCGAGCTGTCGATCGTGATGACGCAAATGGGCACGCAGAATCTCAGCGAGATCTCACCGAGCTCGATCGAGAGCTAGGCGTGGGGAGTTTGGGGACAGGAATTTGGGGACAGTGACCTTAATTCAACAGGCCGAACGTACCGGACGACGCCGACGGTGAATTAAGGTCACTGTCCCCAAATTCCGTCCCCAAATTCCCCAAACTCATCCCCTCGCCTCATCCAACTGTAACGATCACCCGCCGCTCATGCGGGCGCGTGCGGTGCTCCCAGACGAAGATGCCCTGCCACGTGCCGAGCAGAAGCCGGCCGCCGTCGACCGGAATCGTGAGCTCGGTCTGCGTGAGGACGCTCCGCACATGCGCGGGCATGTCATCCGGCCCCTCGTCGCGATGGACGAAGCGGGGGTCGCCGTCCGGCGCGAGGTCGCCCATGAACGTCTCGAGATCGCGCAGCACGTTCGGGTCGGCGTTTTCGCAGATCATCAGCGACGCGCTGGTATGCCTGATAAAGAGATGGCAGAGAGTCGCGTCGGCATCGGCCTCCGCAACTACGGCCGCGACCTCACGCGTGATATCGACCGCCCCGCGTCCTGGCGTACGCACGCCGATTTCCCGCCGACCGACTGACGGCATCTTTCCGACCTTCCGTTAAGCTACGCGAATGACGCCCGAGCGTTTTGCAAGACTGAAGCATGTTCTGGCCGGACGTCAGCCGGATCTTACCGTTGTGGCCGACGGCGTGCACAAGTCGCATAACGTCTCGGCGATCCTTCGAACCTGCGATGCAACCGGCATCAGACGGCTGCACGCGGTGACCTCCTCGGGCGGAATGACGAAACATCACATGATTGCCGGAGGCTCGAAGCGCTGGGTCGACGTTTTGATGCATCACAGCATTCCCGATGCGTACGCGAAACTGAGATCCGACGGGTTCGCCATCCTCGTCGCGCACAGCATCGAAGGCGCCGTCGACTATCGTGAGTGCGACTACACCGCAAAAACGGCTGTCGTCCTGGGCGCGGAGCTCACGGGACCGAGCGACGCGGCGATCGCCGAGGCGGATGCGTGCGTCGCCGTGCCAATGTACGGGATGGTCGAATCGCTGAACGTCTCGGTGGCGGCAGCCGTCATTCTTTACGAAGCGCAGCGTCAAAAGGCCGCGGCGGGCCACTACGAGCAATGCAAGATCGCGGAACCGGAATACTCGACGACGTTGTTCGAATGGGCGCACCCCGACATCGCGCGCCGCTGCCGGGAAGCCGGGCTGCCCTACCCCGCGATGTCCGACGACGGCGACTTGATCGAAAACCCGTTCAGGCGGGGCTGAGCGTCCGGCGACGCTAGCCCGGAAATCTCACCGATTCGCGGGCGAGATTTCCGGGCTAGTTTGCCGTCTTGTGCTCCGCCGGCGGGACCCAGCCCAGGCCGTAGCGGAAACGCAGCGTCTTGACCTTGCCGAACCAGGGGCTGGTTACGATGTAGACGTTGTCGAGCTCGTCCGCGCGGATCTCCGGAACGCTCTGATGGCCGTGAAGCTCGGCAACCAACGGCGGAATCAACTCGCCGTCGGTGACGACGAGCACGATCTGCCCCTTGTAGTCGGTAATCACGTGGTCCATGAAATCGACGATTTGCGTGGGATCCGCCGTCCGCACGTCGAGACCCATGACATCGGCAATCGGCAACGCGGTCTGCTGAGTACGCTCCGAGTCAGCCGCATAAATCGCATTGAGCCCGGCGAGAACATCGACGTCGGCCAGGAATGCGGCCAGCAGATTCGCCCTCTCGATTCCGGTCGGACTGAGGCCCGGATCGTCGAGCGCGATATCGAGCACGTCGGTATGACTGACGAAAATCACCGTTGTCGTCGCGCGCGACTCGGCAAACCAGACGAGCACGAACACGATCAGTCCATACACGGCCAGCGCGATCGCGCGACGCCGGCGGCGGCGTGCCTTCGAGCGTTGCGAACGGGGCCGGACGACAGTGTCTGCGAAGTCGACCATCTGCTACCTGCCCCGTGTCTCAGTCATCGTCCGGCCGGCTCTCGCGCACGACCCGGTATTCGACTTCGGTGATCTCGACGCCCTCGGACGAAGAATCGGCGCCGCCGGAGCCGCCAGCGCTTCTCATGCTCCCGGAGCCGCGTGCCCTTCCCGTGCCGCCGAAGCCGCCAGCCCTTCCCATGCTGCCAGTGTCGCCCGCCCGGCCGCCCTGCTTTGCGGCGCGACGAAACTTGTGACGGAGCCACATGACGCGCGCCCAGATCACGATGCCGAAGATCAGTGCGAGCCCGATGACGAACGCAATGATGACCGCGCCCATCACGACCGCACCGATCAGCAGGATCGTCCCGACGATAAAATAGAGGACCTGCATCAGCGGGTTGCCGGGCGGCGTAGCGAAGACGTAGCGGGCAGCCATGTCCCATTTTAGCTTACAGGGCGCGGTCGGCGGGATTAACGCCTATTCAGTCTCGTGGCCATATCGCGGTCCATTGCGGGGTTATGGCCTATTCGGCGCCAACGCGTGATCCAAGGCTCATTCATCGACGCGGCGGTAGAAGCCGTCGAACCACAGGTCCCATGATGTCCCGGCCAGATTGAACTCCTCGATGCGCTGACGGACGCGGCCGTCGGCACCCGGCGTCCAGCGGGCCCGGATCGCAACGACTCGATCCTGATGCAGGTATTCGATCGTGCCTTCCATGACCATTTCGCCGTCGACGAGGCTGCCGGTCATATCGATCGTGTTGCCGGACGACCCGACCCAGACCTGCCGCCACTGGTCGCGGCTTGGCAGATAGACGCTCATGCTTCGCCCGGCGCCACCCCCGGCGCCGCGCCAGTGCTCCATGATCGCGCAGCCGCCGTCCGCCCGGGTAATCGTGTTGTGACCCACCAGTGTGCCGTCCGTGCCGCGCACCTCCCACTCGCCAACCCAGAAATCGAATTGTCGAGCTTCCGGGATCGTCTCGCACGGATAGACGCGCGCCCGGACGTTCGCATGAACCTGTCGGAAACGCCGCTCATCGCGAAGCGGATCGAGGTCGGCGGCCGAATCGAGCAATTCGAGCGCCCGCAAGCCCACATGATCGGCGGCTTCGAGCGCGCCGAGCGCGTCGCTCCGGCGCCCGAGCGCCAGAAGATTGCGGGCGCGTTCAAGCTCGACCATGCCTTCAGGGGCATTCGCGACCAGCGCGAGGTCCAGCGTCTCGAGCGCGGTCTCATATCGACCGAGCTCGCGCTCGGCCTGCGCGATGCGCAGCCAGCTCAGTCGATCCTCCGGGTACTCGGCGAGGATTGCGCGGTACTCGGTGATCACGTCTTCCCAGCGGCCTTCCTCGAATGCGAGGGAACCGGGATCGGCAATCGGCGTGTTCGGCGCTTGTGCCTGGACCTGAGCGTGTGCCAGCGCCAGCGCCAGAGAGCAGCCAAGAGCTGTCAGGATTGGTCGGAACGGCAGGGATTTGAAGTTGCAAAACATGCTTTGTCCTCCGCCGCGCTATGTTCGTGCTTCGACGGTTGACAGGCAAGCGGCAGCAGTCGCTCGCATCGCGAGCAGCGGTCTGCGGAGCAGCCCCAGCGAGCCGCAACCGAACAAGATGCGCAGCTCGCAGCTCCGGCTCAGTCCGGCAGCACGCGAAATTCTTCGACCGGCGGCGGGTTCACGTGGCGCTCGTCGGGCTGCGGAATCTGCGCGAGCCAGTCATACGGGACGCGATACGCGCGATAGACCGTGTTGCTGCGGCGCGGTCCCGCGAATTCGGGATTCATGTACTCCCAGGCGATGTCACCCGCCTCCGTCACTTCGAACAATCGCCCGCTCGCGCCTTCGGTGATCAGCGTGTTGCCGTTGGGCAGGCGCTGGGCACCACTGATGTTCGTGCTGAAGAACCGGCTGCCGTCGCGATAGGACCAGACGAGCTCGAGCGATACCGGATCGATCTCCAGCACGCGAGACGTGGCGCGGCCATAGACGCCTTCGCCGTCAGGCGCATTTGCGGTCGGCGCACCGTAACCGCTCGCCCCGCCATTATCGAAGACCATGACGTTGCCGGCCCCAGGAAGGCCCGGAGGAATCAGATGCGCATGGTGCTGGCCGATGATCTGTCCGATCGCGAGCAGCGCCGGGTGCGTGCTGAAGTCAGGGCCGATCTGCCAGACCAGCGATCCGTCGCGCGCGATGATCGCAAGCAGCCCCGCCTGACGACTGCTGATGATCACGTTATCCGCTGCGAAGCGGGTATCGCCCGAGTCGAACCAACGATTCGGGCCGACGTAGGTCGCCGAGTTGATGTGCAACCAGTCATAGCTGCCGCGTCGGTCGTTGTAGCCGGATGCGGCACGAATCGACGCGCGCGCGGCGGCGTCGAATCCGAATTCGCCAATGTGGTCCGCGGCGCGCCACTCCCATAGCACACGGCCGTCAGCATCGATTTCGATCAACCGGTCGTCTTCGAGCAGCACGTCGGACACAGCGTCGTTGTGATGATTCGTGTGTGTTAGCAGCAGCAACCGGTCGGCGATGCCTTCAGGGGCAAACGCCGGCGAGTAGTAGCCGGCAGGGAGGTCGGCTCGCTGCCAGTCGTGATGCTGACGCGATGACCAGATTACCTGGCCATCACCAGCCTCGATTTCCTCGTTTCGATCGAACCGCCAGCGCTCATTGCCGTCGAAATCCAGCTGCACGAGCGCGAGACCCTCCTGGTGCGGCGGCCGCGCACCGATCGCAGTGATGACGTCGCCGTTCGGCAGAACACGTGCCGGTCCGCCGGCGGCGTTATCTACATCTTCCCAGCGCTTGACGACGCGGCCATTCATGTCGATGACGACCACGGCCTGTGAGGCAAGTGGGGTCAAAACCGTGAAACCGTTGAATGCAGCGCCCGGATCGTAGCGCGTGGTGCCGGTAGGATAGACCGACGGGGCAGCGAGCGAATTGGTCGCGAGTACCAGCGAGGCCAATGCGACGCGCATCATGAAGTTCATCCGGACCTCCAAGAATCTTGCAGCAGCGAACAGCCATTAAGAGCGCAGCTGGCGACGTCAGTCGTAGAGCAGGGGCAGACTAAGCCCATCGCTACGGCGGCCGCAAGCTGCAACGGTACGCTACAATTCCGGCCGAAATCGCATCGGCAAACGGATGTCGCTCGAAAATGCGGAGAGGTGGCAGAGTGGTCGAATGCGGCGGTCTTGAAAACCGTTGACGGGTAACCGTCCGGGGGTTCGAATCCCTCCCTCTCCGCCAAATCTAGTCGCATCCGCAGGATTTGTGCCGTTGAACGCGCTTCTTGGTAATGGCAAACTATGACAAAGTTTGTCATTAATACCTGCCAATGGCCACGCTAAATATTTCTCTCCCCGACGCCATGCGTGAATGGATCGACGCTCAGGTTGATACTGGTGAGTACGCCAATGCAAGTGACTACATCCGGGACCTGGTCCGGCACGACCAGCGAGAACGAGACGCGGTACGACTGGCCCTGATTGAAGGCGACGCGAGCGGCCGCAGCGATCGTTCAGTCACCGCCATCGCTCGCAGCACCAAACGCCGACTCAGGCGTGGCTAGATACGAACTCAGCAAAGCTGCAGACGAAGACCTATCGAACATCTACGCCTACACTTTTCGAGAGTTTGGCGAGCGGCAGGCGGATGCCTATTTCGAAGCACTCGAGGAGTCCCTGACTGAACTTGCGTTCAATCCTGAGTTGGGACGCGATGTGTCGTTCCTGCGCTCCGAATTCAGGCTGTTCGTGCACCAGCGGCACTCAATTTACTACAAGCCGCTGCAATCCGGAGTCATCGTCGTTCGAGTGCTCGGGCCGGGAATGTCGCTCCGCGTCAATCTTCCGTGACTATCGATGGGAATTGTCGGGGAGTTCGCAGACGAATTCGCTGCAGACTCCCCGCACCGCCAAATTTGCCGGGTCGACCGGTCACAATGGTTTACTGCTTATTCCGGACACATGGTTAACACTTTCTCCGGGGCGAATGGGTTGGGAGCGGGTTCGCACCGTTGAGCGCGCGATAGGGCCGTTCGTGTCGCAGGCCCCTTTGAAATACTCGAAGCGCCGGGATCAGCCGAGTGTTCGCATCGTGCACCCGGCCCAAATGCGCCGATTCGCATGAGCGGATACCAACGATGCTCAGTCGTCTGAGGTCAGATACGAACCGACCGTGCAATCGTAGGGATATATCGGGTATTCCGAGATACGATACCGCGTAGTCCAGGTAACCGGTCCGTCATAGTACCGGGGATCGTTCATCGTACGCTCGACGACGAGCAACTCCGCTTCATCGTCGAAAACGAAGCGCTCGCGCATGACCGCATCTTCGGTATACGGCGCAACGCCCTCCATGTTTATCCAGCCGGCCAGCAGGTTGCGGGTCTCGACGACGAGCTCGACGCCTTCCCAACGGCCAATCGAGTAGCCGACGAGGCTTGGCGGATAATCGACCGGCACGTCATTCTGATCGAGAAATACACGCCGCACCGCGTGGTTGTATTCGTAGAGAATCGTCACCTGCCGCTCGCCGGTAATCACCTCCATTGGAAAGCTTGCGACTGTATTCAGCCGTCCCCAGTCGAGCAGACAATTCAGGACCCCATCCTCGGACTGATCGTACGCAGCCATGATTCGACGACCGGCGTCGTTGATATTGGAAATATCGGGTCGGGCAACCGGTGCGTCCGCACTGACCCAGACGCCCTCGATAGCGGCACGCATTTCACTGATTTCATGAGCCGCCAGCGGAGAGCCGGCAATCGTACACAGCGTCACCGCGCTTGCTATCGATTTGTGCATCATTTCACCACCTGCCATTCAGAGGTCGTCTTCCTCGAGCTGGATAACGCTGATACCTTCGCCGACGCCGTCAGCCGTATTCTCGCCGGTATCACCGCGCAGGCCGATCCAGACCCGCCAGTCGTCCGCCGGCCGGTAGATACTGCGCAGATGCAGTCCCGGGCGGCCGTTTCGGGCCCGCTCACCAGTGACTCGGACATTGTCCCCTTCACTCAGGCTATTGATTGTCAGTCCGCGTCGATACAACCCGGGAAGCGGCCAGGTCTCGCCAGCCCACAGCTCAACACCATCGGCACCGTCGACCTCAATGAAGATGCGGCTGTGCGGACTCGTCAGATTGACGGACGATATTCGGCCTTCGAGTATCACAATGTCGTCCCGATCGTATTCGGCAACCCATGTGTGGTGCGCGCATACGCTTGCCGGAGCGATCACAGCCAAGACGCCAACATAGCTCAGTAATACGGGACGCAACATTTCTTGCATCGATTCATCCTTTTTCGTGGAGCGGCGTGTCGATAAATGCCGGAAGCATCACGGTCCAGAGCCGGATATCGAACATGATTCGCCAGTGCCGGTGTCCGACGTTTGAGCTCCGGACTCAGACTCCACCAGGTATCCGATACGCAGCGTACTACAGCGCGTTCCGTTTGCGTCGATCGGTTGAAATGACGGAGTGCTCCGGTCGTCCGAATGACCGGCCCTACGGCCCGTAACGGCCGGAAAAACGGCCTGTCAGAGAAATGGCGACATTCTTCGCGGTCCCGCAACCCCCTGCCCGCGTCGTGATATGGCTCGTCCAAACTCTAATCAGGACGCGCCCTCATCGACTCCGCCCGTGCTGGATAAGCCGGTTCGCGGTTGTCCGGCTCGATCTCGGGACCCGTCGGCCCATCGAAGCCCGGTGGAGGTGGCGTGGCGCCTATCGGTCTCGCCGTCGGGATGCTCTGCAGAAACGCAAGCAGCCGGGCGACACGCTCAGGTTCAGACGCGGCGCGGTCGTTCGTTTCTCGCGGGTCATCGAGCAAGCTGTAGAGCTCGGCCGCAGACTCAGCGTTACCCGAACCGGCAGGACCGAATGACAGCGGTCGAATCAGCTTCCAGCCGTTCTCGATTGCAACGAGCCTCGGGCCGGACGGCATTGCGACGCTCAACACAATCGGCTGGCTCCGCGCGAGCTGCCTGCCCGTCAACGCCGGCCAGGCATCGACGCCCGGGACCTCGGCTTCGGGCGCCATGCCGGCCAGGGAAGTGAGCGTTGGTAACCAGTCGTAGACACTGATGAATTCGTCAACGCTGCCTGCACCCAATCGCGCCGGCCACCAGGCGATCGCGGGCACGCGAATGCCGCCATCGTAAGGCGTGCTCTTGCCGCCCCGCAGTGGACCGCTGCTCGCGCCGGCTGGAATATCGCCGCCGTTGTCACTGATAAAAAGGATCAGTGTATTGTCGGCATCTTCTCGTCGACGCACGGCGCCAACAATGTCGCCAACGGCTGCATCGAGTTCCGTGACCATGGCTGCAAGACGTCTGCGATTGTCATCTTCGATGGACGCGTAGGCGTCTACGGCATCCGGCGGGGCCTGCAACGGCGCATGCGGCGCTGTCGGCGCGAAGTGCAGAAAAAAGGGCGCATCGGCGTCATAGTCGTCGAGCAGTCCGACGGCTTCATCGCGCAGAAGGTGGGTGACGTAGCCCTCTTCGGTTAACGCCTGACCGTTGCGCTCCCAGTCGGGTGTCCGATTCAACGCATGTGTAAAGTAGTTGAGTTCCGGGCCGAGTGTCCCGTAGAAGTGATCGTATCCGCGGCTTTGCGGATGCTGGTCGAAAAACGCGTGACCGAGGTGCCACTTGCCGATCAGCCAGGTCGCGTAGCCCGCCCCTTTGAGATATTGCGGTAGCAGCTTCTCGCCAAGCGGCAGCCCCTCGTCAATCCACGGAGGAATTGGCACGGTCATTCCAAGAGATAACGGATGCCTGCCGGAGTAGAACGCCGTACGTGTCGGCGAACAGGTCGGGTGCGTGTAGTAGCGCGTGAGTACGAGGCCCTCTTCAGCCAATTGATCGATCGCCGGAGTTCTGATCTCTGACCCGTTGTAGCCGACATCGCCCCAGCCGAGATCATCGGGCATGATCACGATGATATTCGGCAGGCCCTGTGAGTAACCGCCTGCGGAAAACGCTGACAACGTCACTGCAACTACGAGTCGCAGGAAATTGCGCGCTGCCATCGTGGTTGGCCGCCTCTTCACTACGCCATGCAAGAAAGGCGATGCCTAGAGTGAACTGATCAGGTTTCCGGCTCCGAAAGCCTCAACCATGTATGTGTCTTCGAGCGCTTCGACCTGATGAACGGCATAGGACTCGATGACGAACACATCACCTGGCTCCACTATGACGTCGCCTTCCGACGTTTTCGCAAGTAGCCGCCCGCTGATCACGACGATGAGTTCCTCTTCCGGGTGGTTGTGATGGGGTGACATCGCACCTGCCTCCAGGCGTGTCTGCGACAAGATCACAGTCTGAGCGGTAACCGCCTGTGCCGTTATTTGCCCACCCGGACCACTCTCGGCAATGTCCTCGTTCTTGAGAACGAAAGCCTTAGGCTCGACAATCTGCGACATTCTGCTCCGCTGTGCTTGCACCGCAAGACAAGCGACACAGGCACCGATCACTATCCCTGCACTCAAGAATTTCTTCACTGACACTCTCCGATCAATCTGAACTGGAAAACCCGCGGGCGTCGACCCGGGTCTAGTGGTGCGCCATTTTCAGCGCTAGACCTGCTGCACACGCACGCCGATCGTATTGAAAACCTCGAGCCCGTCCGCCGTAACAACCGCCGTCGCACCAACCTTCGCTTCCGCCATTGGGCCCTGACGAGCACCGGGCTCAAAGCTGAAGACCATACCCTCCTGAACCTCCACGTCCGCGCCCAGTGTCCGTGAGCCGGGGGCATTCTCGCCGGGGAACACAGGGCCGACGAGCGTCATCGGCAGCAGGCCATGAATGTGCGGCACGCGATGCCAGAATCCGGAGCGCCGGCTGATTTCTTCGAGCTCTTCCATCAGATCGCCAAAGCGCTTGCCGGCACGCAGGTTCGCGGCGCCGTAGTCCATCAGCTCGTGCGCTACTGCCGCCAGGGCCTCCATCTCGGAAGTCATCTGGCCGAATACGAGGCAGAGGGTCACCTGGCAGTAGCCACCGTGATGAATGATCCCGTACTCGGAATTGAAGACGAATCCGTCCTGTATCGGTCCCGGTGGGAAAAACGCAGCCTGCACGTCCGCTTCTGCGCCATTGCGCATCAGGTGGAGCGCAACGCTTTCCCGAAAATCGAGCGGATCCATCCCCACGCGCGATGTCGCGAGCAATATTTCATGCATGCGCTCCCCAACTATCGCGGCACTTCTGCACGCGGCGATTTCTTCCTCGCCCTTGACCATCATCAGCACGCCGAAATCGCCGGAAATATCGACGAAATCCGCTCCCGGCAAGCCGGCAAGCACCGTCGCCCAGGTCGAATAAGTGATCAGGCCATCGTTTACGAACTCGTTGAGCCCTTCGCCGCCAGTAACAGTGCCGACGACGCCGATGTTGCTGCGCTCGAGCCCGAGTTCTTCCACGGCTTCAACGATCTGCCGGCCCATCGGAACCTGCACGCCATTCTCGAATACAACAGGTTTCGCGCGACTGATCCACGGTGACGGGAAGCGGCTTGCGACAATAATCGGTTCACCTTCAAGCGGGAACACGACAGCACCGTCGCCGAATATGAAGAAGCCCCCGCCGGCGACGTAATTCGCGTATTGCAGCAGGTTCACACCATCGCCTGCACGATGTGGAATGATCATGCAATCGAGTCCCTTCTCGGACATCATTGCGCGAATGCGTGCATGGCGCCGCCGGCCCTCCGCCTCCGAAAACGGCGGGGGTCCGAATTGCGCCTTCGCGCTGCCCGCCGGGATGATCGGCAGAACCGCGGCCGCCGCAGCCACGCCGCCGGGAATCGCCGCCATGCGCGTCAGGAACTCGCGCCGCCCGAGCTGACCGGCGGCAAGGTGTGAAATGAGTTCGTTCAGCTTCTTTTCCATCGAGGTTTCCAGTTCGTGCAGCGAGCCCGCCGGCGGGACTAGTTGGAGGGATTGCGAGTCAGGAACGCAGCGAGATCTTCGAGTTCGTCCTCATCGATTTCCGTTAGCCGAAACGGTGGCATTCGAAACATGCCGCCGCGGACGACGGAACGCACAAGGTCCGCAGTCAGATCCGTGCGCTCGAGGAGATTGCCGGGCAGTTCGCCCTGATACTTCGCATCGAGCGCCAGAGTGCCGCCGCCGGACCACGGCAAATTCGCGTCATGGCAGGCAAGACACCATTCATTGAACTGCGCTTCGCCACGTGCGATCTGCGCCGAGTCGTCCTGCGCCATTGCTGACAGCGACAGAGCCACGAGACCTGCACAGAGAAAGAGCCACATTGAAGGGCGCTTGAGGGAATGACAGATCAGGCGTTGCGCTTGTGCCATGGGGCCCGCTCCTCTCGCAGATGTCTTGGCCAGATCCCGTAACGACCGGCCGATATGATCCCGTTCGGGTCGACAGCGTCTTTGAGCGACTCGTAAAACTTCATCAGCGCGTGGTCGTTGAAGCCTGTGCACATATCCATGACCTCGGTCTGGAAGAATGCCGGCGTGCGGTATTCCTGCCAGCCGTTATCGGCCGCCACGCGTACGAGCTCCAGGAACATCTCACGCGTCTTTCGGTTTTGTTCGCGATCACGCGACACGCTGAGGCCATTCAGAAATACGCCGACCCGTGCATGCCAGTGCATCGGCGCCCGCCCGAAATAGCCCAGCGGACCGCCCTGAACGTCACCGCCTTCTGAAGCAAACCTGCGGAAAACGTCGCCGAAGACCCGCTGCGCCTTGAAGACCTCCTCACCGTGCTTGGGAATCAGCGGCGCGAACCACAGGTGACCCCAGTCCGGCAGGGAGTTCGGCGTTCGGTTACCACCCCGGAAGCGCGACATGCTCGGCATGCCGATGTGGACTTTCTCGACATGCTCGGGCGTGTTGAGCCTCGAAGTTTCTTCTTCGCTCAGTGGCCACTCGAGCGCGGGACCCCAATCCTCGAACCAGGCTCCTGGCAGCTTCTCTCGATAGAGCTCCTTCGCGTACTCCCACTGTGCGGCGCTTACCGTCAGCGGTCCGTGAAACTTGAGCTCAGCATGCCAGTAGCCAGTGCCGCGATCGGCGGCGAGACGTTCGAGTGCCGGGACATCCGGGCCTCCGGGCCGAGCGACGAGCTGCACGACGGCGGGATCCGGCGGACCGAAAGGCGCGAGCTCGCTGCCGAAGGCCGTCATGCCGTTATTTATGCCCGCGTTACTGAGCTCGCACTCGATGTCGATCAGCGAAATCAGATCTTCGTTTCTCGGCACGTGAACACGACCGGCGCGATAACCCCGATGCCCGGGACGCACCCACAGGCCCATCTTCGTAACGACGCCGAAGTTCGACTGACTGAACATCGCGTCGATGCCGGGCCCGAGGCCCCATTTGTGGTCCTGCCACATCTGCGATGTTTCGAGTGCGCCTGTCCCCGTGCGAATGATCTCTCCGTTGGCGAGCACGACCTCCATGCCGCAGATCGTGCTGACGCGATCCCGGCCAAAATCGCTGTAGGTATGCCCGACGCCCCGGTCGAGCGCATGCCCCATCAGGCTGCCCCACGCCGGGTCGGGAATATCGAGCGTCATATCGATGTTGTTTTCACGAATGTATGCGTCGATTTCCCAAAACGTGACGCCCGGCTCAACGAGCACCGTGTGATTGCGCTCATCAACGTTGAGAATCCGGTTCATGCGCTTCAGGTCGAGCACCATGCTGCCGGAATAGGCGGGCGCGGAACCGCCATAGCCGAGATTCTTGCCGGTCGAGATCGGAAATATCGGAATGCGGTACTGGTTGCAGACTCGCATGATTGCCTGCACCTGCTCCGTCGAGTCCGGCGCGATCGCTACGGATGTCAGCCGTTCGCCTTCATCGTCGTAGAACGGCGAATATGAATCCCGGTAGAGGCCAATGGCTTCATCCGAGGTGAAGACATACCTCGAGCCGACGATGTTTTCGAACTGCTCCAGCGCGCGATTGAAATCGCGTTCGCTGACGCCTGGTGGTGTGGCCATGCCTCCTCCCGATTCTTGAGAATATTCCCTGCTACGCGCCGAGTTCCGCGACGGGCACAATGATCCATTCGACGAGTCGCTCACCGGTGTCGCTGCGATCGGCAATGACGGTTCGACTGGCTTCGAAGTGAAAAGCATCGCCGCCGAGCATTCGACACTGAAATGCGTTGTTCTCCGTCGTCAGGCCGACGAGAACGGTCGGCCGCGAACGCAGACGCGTATAGAGTTTCTGCCGAATCGCGGGCGCGAGCTCACCGGTGATCGCGATTCGCTGTGCGCCCTCGAGCGCTGCGTCTTCTGCAAAGGAACGCCCCTCGGCGCAGTCAGCGTTGAAAACGACGATTCGATCGAGCTCGATGCGGCGCGCAGCCGCCTGCGCAGCGAACGTCGCGGCCTGCGTTGCGGTGACCGACGCGGTCCCCAGCTTGAGCAGTTCTCGTCTATCGATCATGGCCGGCTCTCCGGGAGATGTCTTATATAAAGCGTCGTTTGTGCAGCGACGGCCGGCCGACCGCAAAAGACCATAACGGGATCCCGGCAGCGACAGCACGGACGAGTTGCGCTACGATTTGTACTATCGTACAAATAATCAGAGTATTTGTACAATTCGCCTCGCGGCCCGGCTCACCCGGGTGGCGGCAAGGCATACCATCACGGCAATCAGGGACCGAGAGGCGAGCAGCTTGAACGTTAAGCACGCAGATGCGGAGTCAGAGCGCGCCTCCGCAACCGAGAAGCCGACAGATACCCGCCTCAGGATACTCAGGGCGGCACTGCAGACATTTTCAGAAGTCGGGTTTGAGGGCGCCTCGATCAGAAGTATCGGTGATGCGGCAGGTGTCGGCTTTCAGACCATCCACTACCACTTCAGCAACAAGGAAGAGTTGTGGGTTGAATCGGTTCTGGCTGCAACGGGTGAAACCGGCAACGCCATTCGCGCCGGGGCGATCGCTTTCGACCTCCTGCCGCCGGAGGACAAACTCAAGGCAAAGATCCAGACGCTCGTCCGGCTGACCGCGCAGCATCCGGATCTTACGCGCGCCGTCTTTCGGGAAGCGATGAAGGACAGTCCCCGGTACCACCGGGTCTTCGATCAGACGAGCCTGGGACTCTTCAACGAGCTTCGTGATACGCTGAAGGAAGCCCAGAGCGACGGCGTCATCAAAGCGAATATCGATCTCGAATACCTGATATTCATCGTGCATGGCGCAATGTTCACACGTGTGCTTGCACCAGCAGAGGCTGAACGCATCACCGGAAATTCGATGAGTAACTCTGCGGTCGTCGACAAACACGCGCAGACGATCATCGAATTGCTGCTCTGCAGTTGACTCGGCTCCGGGCCATATCGACTCGCAAGCTTTTCGGTTACGGTGGCGGCAGGGCCGGGGGTTCAGGAACGCGCCCTAACCCTCCTCGGGCTCGCACTTGTATTCCTGGATCTCTATCCCCGGCGACCAGACCATATAGCCGCCATAGCTGACTGGTGCCGTGAACACTTCCGGGTCGTTCATCGTCGCGGTCCAGTCGAGCCGTCTGCCATCTTCGCTGAGGACGTAGCGTTCCGTGACGACCATCGCATCGCTCATCGGGACCCCGGCATCGTCGAAGTACGGATAATCGATATTGCGAGTCTCGATAACGAGATCGCCATCTTCCCAGTGCCCGAGTGAGTCGCCATAGCGCGTGCGCGGATGATCTGCGGGTACCGAACCGTTCATATAGATCGTGCGTTCCGCCTCCCATTCTTCGAAACGCATCAGGATACGATCACCTCTGTCGATCATCTCCATCGGGTACGGATTGTCGAGCATGCTGGGCATGCCGGGTTCCTGACACTGCATCGCCAGGTCGCCCGTCGCTTCGTCGTAGGTCTCATACTCCGCGCGCGCTTCCGGAAGCAGCGGCAGTTCGATTTCGAATACCGCAGTCAACGGGAACGTGACCGGCGACCAGACACGAAACAGGTCCGGAGCTTCCTGGACATCGATTCTGTAAGCTGTCGCGCTGGTTGCGAATCCCGCCTGCTCATCGAATGCGTTGTTGAGGGCCTTGGCGATTGGCCCGAAGATCGGATACTCCGTGCCATCGTGAACGAGGCTGGCAGCCACCATTTGCCCGACTTCGCGCCGATGCAGGGCTCCGATCATCGTGACTTCGTCGCCCGGTTGAATCGTATCCGGGTCGAGGCCTACGCGACGGATCGTATTGATTGCGCCCGCTTCGATGTGCCAGCTCTGAGTGCGGCCGTCCTCGGTCGTCTGAGTAATCTCGAAGATCGTGTGCGGGTTACTCCATTGCACCGCGTCGAGCGTACCGGTAACGGCTTGCACGTTGCCCGGATCGTAGTGGGCAGTAATGGAATGGTGCGCGTAGCCGAACGAACCCCACGTCAATCCGGATACCAGACCCAAACTCAGGAGCTTTCTCATTGTGGAGTCCTTTGCTGTTATTGAGATCACCCGATCCCCGCGTTCATGCGACGACCGAAGGCCATGCCTCCGACGACGGCGTCCCCACGAGCACTTCAGCCCTCGCCTTCCCAGTAGTCGAGAGCCTCACCCTGTCGGCCCATGAAATAGAAATACCGAGGATTGCCATCCTCATCCGGCGCAAGAAAGGCATAGACGCCAACCTTGCCGCTGTCGGGATAGTCACATATTTCCGGCGATTCCTGGGTGCTGACCGCGAGATAGCGCAATTCCCCGTCGCCGCAGTTACGGATCTGATGCGCGGAATCCGGACCGCCGGCAGGGCAAGCGACCACATCACCCTCGCGCAGAGGGTAGCTGGCATCACCGATCCGGAGCTCAGCTACTCCCGACAGGATCAGAAACATCTCTTCGTTCACACGGTGCGAATGAAACGGATACGCCGCTTTGCCGGGAGGAACAGACGAAATGTTGTAGCCGAGCTTCTCCGCGCCCACCAGCGGGCTCAAGTGAGCCGTGCGCACCTCGAACTTTTCTGCGGCCGCCCCTTTGGGCGCAAAACCTTCGGGTCGGGAGGCGAATTCGACGTCATTGATATTCGCAATCGGCTTCGTCATTTGAGACTCCGAGGACAATCTGCTGCGAGAAGCAGATCTTATCGACGATTACGCACCCGGTCATTTCTCTCTTGCTGCAATGACGGTCGTCTGGCCCATTCCCGACTCCGTCTCGACGTCCGCGAACCCGGCTGCGCCGGGTTCATCCGTTACCCTTCGGGCGACTGCGCCAAACTCCAGGACATATCGTTTCGACGCGAGAACTTCTTATGCAACATTAATGTTGCATAATGCTCGCTATGACGGATGATGATTTGAATCAGACCTTCCGGGCGCTCGGCGATACGACACGGCGCCGAATCATCGACGAGCTGGCAGTACGCGGCCAACAATCTCTGTTCGCCATCTACGCGAGGATCGTCACCGAGCATGGAATCAGCCACAGTCGTCAGGCCTTCTCACGGCATCTGTCCGTGCTGGAAGCCGTTGGAATCATTAACGTGGAGTGGCGAGGGACGACCAAGCTCCACTCCCTGAACCAGGAGCCGCTGTCACAATTGTGTGCCGGATGGCTCGGTGAGTATCAATCATGAGAATCTATGTCACCAGCGTGTTCGTCGACGATCAGGCCAAAGCCCACGAGTTTTACACCGAAGTCCTCGGCTTCGAGGTCAAACACGACATACCTCTGGGGGAGCATCGCTGGCTCACCGTCACAGCGAAGGGCGAGCGCAATGGGACCGAATTGCTGCTCGAGCCAAGCGAACACCCGGCCGTGAAACCGTTTCGCGAAGCGCTAATGGTCGACGGAATTCCGGCAGCATCCTTTCAGGTAAGCGACTTGGAAGATGAGTTCGCCCGACTTACCGGTCTCGGTGTCGAATTCGTTCAGGACCCGACCGAGGCCGGGGACGTGAAGATGGCGGTGCTCAACGATTCGTGCGGCAACCTCATCCAATTGATAGAAATGGGCTAGTGGCAGAAGCTCGTACCGAGCCTGGCATACACCAGAGCTGAGCCGCAGCACGCACTTGGCAAATGGTATAACCGTAGTTATACTCCCAATGTGAAGACAGCCATCTCCATTCCCGACGAAGTTTTCGAACAGGCAGAGCGCGCGGCACAGCGGCTTGGTGTGTCGAGAAGTGAACTCTATTCCACAGCAGTCAAGGAATTCGTCGAGCGCTACCGACAGGCGAACCTCACTGAGCAACTCAATGAGGTTTACTCGGAAGCTTCATCGGTATCCAAGCTGGATCCGGTGTTGACGGCACTGCAGGCTGAGTCTGTCGAGAAAGAAGACTGGTAGTGCAACGCGGAGAAATCTGGTGGGCCAACCTGCCGAAGCCGGTTGGCTCGGAGCCGGGCTTGCGTCGCCCGGTCCTCCTCATACAGGCGGACTCTTTCAATCGGAGTCGGATTCGAACGGTGGTTGCCGCGGTCGTCACGTCGAATCTGCGTTTGGCCAACGCGCCCGGAAACGTCTCTCTTGGGAAAGGAGCCAGTGGGCTGAATCGCACGTCAGTCGTCAACGTTTCTCAAGTAGTAACTCTTGACAAGAGTTTCCTCAGCGAGAAGGCTGGCCGGGCGCCAGCCAGGAAGATGCGCGAAGTCGAAAACGGATTGCGCCTGGTGTTAAATCTATAGCAGCCACGCACGAGTCCGGCTCAACGCGATAACGTCGCCACACAAACGCCAGGAAATGAAATCTGCAGACGAAATGTTCCTCCGAAACTGCTGGTACGCGGCCGCCTGGGACTACGAGGTGGCGGACGGCAGGAAGCTGGCACGCACGTTTCTCGAGCAACCGGTCGTAATATATCGAGGCGAAAGCGGCCGCTACGTTGCGCTGGACGACCGCTGCTGCCATCGCGCGGCGCCGCTCTCCCTCGGCCGAATCGAAGGCGACTGCATCCGCTGCATGTATCACGGCATGAAGTACGATGCCGACGGCGTCTGCATCGAAATTCCGGGGCAGGATCGGATCGCGAGCACTCACAGGGTTCGGCGCTACCCGCTGGTCGAGAAAGGCCATCTGCTCTGGATCTGGATGGGCGATCCAGATCTCGCGGATCCGGATGGCATCCATGACTATGCGCCGCTGTCAGACGATAACTGGGCGGGCCTGCCGCAGCAGGCCTACCTCCACTATCAGGCGAACTGGCTTCTCATCGTCGACAACCTCGCGGATTTCTCGCACCTCGCGTTCGTTCATACGAATACCCTTGGCGGGTCGGAGGACTACGCGTTCAGCACGAAGCAGGAGATCGACGCGCTGGAAGACGGCTTCAGGTTCGTTCGCTGGCACCGGGACAGCGCGCCTCCCCCATATCACGAAAAGGTCAGTCCGGAGGGCGCCCGGAAAGTCGATCGCAGGAACGATGTGACGATGCTGATCCCCGGCATATTCTTCATGGAAACGACGTTCGCGCCGGTCGGCTGGGACCCCGAAAGCGGCAGCACCGAGTCGGTCAGGCAGTACCGGAATTGTCAGTACATGACGCCGGAAACACGCAGCACGGCACACTTCTTCTGGAATTACCTGCGCGATTTTCGCAAGGACGAAGTCGAGGTCTCGATTTCGCTGCAGGAAAGCCTGCTGGAAGGGTTCATGGAAGACAAGGTGCTGATCGAAGCACAGCAGAAACTGCTAGAAGAAGGCGGCGCGTTTCAGCCGCACTTCCTGCAGGCCGACAATGCCCTCTCGCATTTTCGTCAAACGCTGCAGCGACAGATCGCGGCCGAGCGGAAAGCCCATCCGATGGAAGAGAAACCGGTGCGGAACCCGATTCTCTAGGCGGCTCCGCCTTTCCTTTTCGCAGGGCGGCTCGTGATTGGGCAGCCGGGTCCTTCCCGATACAATCGACGCCCCCCGGACACAACGCCACCAATCAGAGGGTTGTCATGAAAATCGGATTTGTCGGCCTCGGGCGAATGGGCAGCGGCATGGCGCACCGGGTTCTCGACGCGGGTCATGATCTGACCGTATTCGACGTCTACGAGCCGGCGACGAAGCCGTTTGCCGATGCAGGCGCCTCGGTAGCCGCCAACGTCGCTGCGCTTGCCGGTGCGTCGGAGGTCGTGATTTCGATGCTCGTCCATGACGAGGCCATCCGCCAGACGGCTTTCGGCACTGGCGGGCTCTGCGAATCGCTGCCTGCGGGCGCGATCCACATAGTAATGGGCACGCACGGTGTCGCTGCCGTGCGCGAGCTCGAAGAGCGCCATGCGAAAGCCGGTCAGACACTCGTCGCGGCTCCGGTCCTCGGCCGTCCCGACCTTGCTGCCGCCGGGCAGCTCGGCATCGTCGCGGCGGGCCCCGCCGAAGCTCTGGAGCGATGCGCGGGCCTGTTCGAGGCGATCGGCCGCAAGACCTTCGTCGCCGGTTCGAAACCCGAGTCCGCCACGTCGATCAAGCTCGCGAACAACGCTGTGCTCGGTTGTGCGATGGTCGCGATGGCCGAGGGCTTCGCGTTGACGCGTAAATACGGCGTGGAGCCGCAGATTTTTCAGGACATCATGACCGAGGGCCTCTTCGGCGCACCCGCCTACAAGATCTATGGCCAGAAGATGGTCGACGAAAGCTGGGACGAGGTCGGCTCACCGATCAGCGTGGGGCTCAAGGATGCGCGGCTGATTGCCGAGGCAGGCGCCCTGGCCGACGTGCCGATGCCGAGCCACAACGTCTACCTGGACCGACTGCTCGGTGCGACCGCGCACGGCGACGGCGAGCGCGATCAGGCCGTGCTGGGACGGGAACAGGCGCGCGCCTGCGGCCTGGAATGAGCCGTAGCCGCGCACACTGTCGCACGGCCGCATTACCCGTCTGCCCGCACTACCCGGCGGCACGCCCTGCCCAACAACGCCTCAACCTCTCAGTTCCCGAAGCGCTGATTCTCGAGGCAGACGAACTCGATCAACTCCTCGTCGACCATGACTTCCTGATGGACGCGAACGGTCCACGGTGACGTGTAGGCCATCGGATCGTTCACGGTCACATCGATCTGCATCCGGCCGAAGCTCGTGCGGGTGAACCTCTCTGTTACGGTTGCCGCAGCCGTCAGCGGGCTGCCGAGAATGTCGAGCCACTCGCCGTCGCGGAAGTTCGTCGTCGTCACAACGAGCGTGTCGCCTTCCCAGCGTCCGGTCGAATAGCCGTAGTACCACGGCTGCGGATCGTTGTCCGGCGAGGACCGGCCGTCGGTGAAAATCTGCCGATAGCCCATGCTCGCTTCATAGAGAATCACGAGCAGACCGGGTGTCTGCACGAAACGTCGCGGCGCACCCTGTGTGTGAAACTGCATGTTGCCCATCGGCAGGCAGTGGGCTTCGGGGTTATCGCGGCTGCCGGTCGCCTCACGCTCCGCACGCAACTCCGCGGCCCAGGGCCGAAACGGCAGCCCGCCGGCGATGTTCTGTCCCACATCGCGGAAGCCGGCGACTGGCAGCGCATCGTCGTTATCGGCCGAGGCATCGCGGCCGCGCGGCACCCGCCACAGACCGGACAAATCCGGCCTGCCGTCGCCCGTCTCGGGCACCGGGCCATCGAGGTCGACGGAACCGTCGGCCAAGCGCGGAACGTCCGGCGTCGTGTAACGCGGCCACTGCGCCTCCGAGACGAATGCCGTTGCGATCAGCGCGACAAAGACCGCCAGCCTGCAGCCGTCACCGGTCCCGGAAACGTGGACGCAGGCTGGGTCCCGGGCCCGGGCTCGGGCTCGGGCTCGGGCTCGGGCAAGACAGGCAAACCGAATCATGGAGATCTATGATAGCGGCATGCAGAACGAGACGGTCCAGGCGAAATGAGCAGGCTGCTCGAGTGCGTCGTCACGGGTTTCGCTTTGCTCGCCCTCGGTGTGCCCGCCAACGCGCATCATTCGTTCGCCGCCGAGTACGATCGCGAGCAGCCGATCACGATTACCGGCACGGTGCGCCTGCTCGAGTGGACCAACCCGCACGCGCGCCTGTATATCACCGCCGTTGACGAAAACGGTACGGCCGTCGAGTGGGACCTCGAGCTCGGCCCGCCGAATGGCCTGATGCGACTCGGCTGGCGGCGCGACTCGCTGCTGCCGGGGACGGCAGTCACCGTCGAGGGTTTTCGCTCGCGCACCGAGCCTTACGTCGCGAATGCCCGGACGGTGAAGCTGAGCGACGGCCGGCAGGTGTTTGCCGGTTCCTCCTTCGACACGACCGAGTAGCCACCAGCGTTGCGCCGCGCCTGCGCGGGGCGGCACGGCATTGCGCTGCGCGGGCAGCATTGCGCGGCGCCGCGCGGCGCTGCCCGGCCGGTATCAGGCCGACTCGACTTCGACGAAGCGATTCGTCAAGACACCGGCCGTCATCGAACCGCTGACATTCAACGCAGTGCGCGCCATGTCGATCAGCGGCTCGATCGAGATCAGAAGCGCCACCAGCGTCACCGGAAGACCCATCGCCGGCAGCACAATCAGCGCCGCCAGAGTTGCGCCGCCGCCGATGCCTGCAACGCCGAACGAGCTGATCGCGACGATGCCGATCAGTGTCATGATGAACGCGGGGGCGAGCGGATCGATACCCATCGTCGGCGCGACCATCACTGCCAGCATCGCAGGATAGATCCCCGCACAACCGTTCTGACCGATCGTCGCGCCGAAGGACGCTGACAGGTTCGCCACCGGCTCCGCGACGCCGAGCGAGGACACCTGCGTCTCGACGTTTAGTGGAATGGTTGCCGCTGAGCTGCGCGAGCCGAACGCGAACGTCAGCGTTGGCCATACCTTCCTGAAATAGGCGAGCGGACTCATGCCGGCACTCGCGATCAGCAGCGCATGCACGCCGAACATCACGACGACCGCGAGATACGATGCAACGACGAAACCGATCAGGTTCAGAATGTCCTCGCCGCTCGAGCTCGCAGTTACGCGCAGCATCAGGGCGAGCACGCCATACGGCGTGAGACCGATGATCATGCGGACGAGCTTCAGCACCAGCGCCTGCGCCGTCTCGACGAAAGTTCGCAGCGCCGCACCGCGCTCCGGGTCGTCTCGCGTAAGGCTCAGCCCGGCGACACCCACGAGAACGCCGAAGATCACGACAGCGATGATCGATGTGGGCCGCAATCCCGCGAGATCCGCAAAAATGTTCTCCGGGATAAAGCTCAGCAGCATCTCGGCGAGCCCCATGTCAGCCAGCCCGGCCTGCCGCTCCGCCAGCTCCGCGGCTCGCGCAAGCTCACGCGGACCCTCGGTCAGACCGTCGGCGGTAAGGCCGAACACGCTCGCCGCTGCAATGCCGACGAGCGCTGCCACTGCGGTGGTGCCGACCAGGATGACGATGACGAGGCCACCGATTCTCCCGAGCATCGCGCCCTGCTCCATGCGGACCACGGCTGCAATCATCGACACGAGAATCAGCGGCATAACGACCATCCGCAGCAGGCTCACGTAACCGCCGCCGAGCACATCGGTCCATATCAGTGTGCCGGTCAGCGTGTCCGACGCCGTCCCGTAGACGAGTTGCAGCACGAGGCCCAGTCCCGCACCGGCAACCAGCGCCGCGAACACTCGCTGCGACAACGAGGCACCGGCCCGGGCAAGCTTCACGAGTAGCACGATGGCCGCCAGCACGACGGCGAGATTCAGTGCGATGGCAGGAGTCATTATTCTTCTGTAAGTGCCTGTAACCGCCAGCCTAACGCCGGTGCGCGCCAGACGGTAGGATACGCGTTCCGCCCCGGCGTCGGACCAACTCAGGACGGCATTCTTGACTGCGACCCGCCACCGTGCGACCGCTGCGCGCGCCGTTCGACCGATCTCCGTACCCGTCCTCGTCGCCGTTCTTGTCGCCGGTACCGGACTTGTGCTGTCGACCGGCATTGCCGGGGCCCAGCCCGCCGCAGAATCCGGCCGACCGATCAAGTCCGTGGAGGTTCCTCAGCTTGCGGACCAGCCCGAGATCGACGGACTACTGGACGAGGCCGTGTGGGCCGACGCGGTGCTGGTCGAGGACCTGCATCAGGTATTTCCACAGGAATTCGTGACCCCGACTCAGCCCACGCGCGTGAGGATCTTCTATACGCAGGATGCGCTGTACGTCGGCGCGCAGATGAGCGAGTCCGACCCGGGCGAGATTACCGACCGCGTTCTGCGCCAGGGACAGTCGCTCGACGCCGACGACGTCTTCGCCGTGATCCTCGATCCGTACCTCGACCGACGCAATGGCTACCGCTTCGAAGTCAACCCGAACGGTGTGCGCTGGGAGGGCCTGTTTCAGAACATTACCGAGACCGAAGGCAACTGGGATGGCATTTGGGAAGCGCGGGCGCAACGGACCGACGGCGGTTGGGCAGCAGAGATCCGTATTCCATTCCAGTCACTGTCCTTCAATCCCGATTCCGGCTCATGGGGTATCAACTTCAATCGCATTCGCCGGAGCAGCAACGAGAACATAGCGTGGGTGTCCTGGAATCGCGAGATCAATCCGAGCACGGCGGGCACGGCAACGGGGCTCGAAGGGCTGCGCCAGGGCATGGGCCTCGATATCGTGCCGTCGCTTGCGATGCGGCGAAGCCGCACATACGGCGCCGACGGGCTGACCGACAACAACTACGAGCCGCAACTCGACCTCTTCTACAAGATCACACCACAGCTCAACGCATCCCTGACGCTGAACACCGACTTTTCCGCAACCGAAGTGGACGACCGTCAGGTCAACCTGACGCGGTTCAACCTGTTCTTCCCGGAGAAGCGCGACTTCTTCCTCCGCGACGTCGACATCTTCGAGTTCGGCCAGATCGGTTCCGGCGGCTTCAGCGGTGTATCGGGCACCGGCTCGGCAGCGATTACGGGACCGGCCCGCCAGAACGCACGGCCGTTCTTCTCACGTCAGATCGGTCTCGCGCCCGACGGCCAGACGATCGATCTCGACGGCGGCATCAAGCTGAGTGGCCGGGTCGGCGACTGGAACCTGGGCTCGCTGCTTATTCGTCAGGGAGAATCGCCGAATATCGATGCGGATAGCATCTTCGTCGGCAGAACCGTGCTCAATGTCGGCTCTCGCACGCAGGTCGGTGCCATTCTCACCGACGGCAATCCCCAGGGCGACGTCGACAATTCACTGGTCGGTGCCGACATCCGCTATCGGAACACGGCGTTTCACGGCAATACGGTGGAGCTTTCCGCCTTTTATCAGGAATCGGAAACCGAGGGTCTCTCGAACGCAGACAACGCTTCGTACGGGCTCAACTTCTTCCTGCCGAACGCGCAACGCTGGCAGGCCCTCTATCAATACAAACGCGTCGAAGAGAACTTCTTTCCGGCCGTCGGGTACGTCAACGTCGGCGACATCGAGGACCATCACATGAACGTCGGTTACCGGCACTTCCTGCCGCCCGACAAGTTCATCCGCTCGGCCGCGCTGATCCTGGAGGGTTACCGTGCCAACAATCTGGGCGATGGCTCGCTGAACAACGAGAACATCGGCCTGCGCCTGACCACTTTCACGAACACGAACGACTCCTACTGGACCCGCTATGTCCAATACAAGGAGGTTCTGCCGCAACCGTTCACGATCTACCGGTCGTCGGATGGCGCGCGCAGCATCACGATTCCGGCGGGCAGATACTCCTGGTCGGAAGCCTTTCTGGGCGCGAGCTGGGGCGGACACCGTCGCGTTTCGGGCGGGCTGCAACTATGGAACGGGGACTACTACGACGGGAGCCATCTTCAAACGAATGCCAACGTGACCTGGCGCCCCAACGAGCACTTCGCAATGACACTGACCACGACGTCGGACCGAATCGAGCTGCCCGACGGCGAATTCACACTCCGGCTCTACGGTCTGAACCTGCAGTACGTCTTTTCCTCGACGCTCTCCTGGACGAACCTGATCCAGTACGACAATGTCTCCGAGCAAATGGGGTTCAACAGCCGGCTGCACTGGATCCCGCGGGCCGGCCGACAGGCCTTTATCGTCCTGAACTGGGGTCGGAGCGACGTGGACAAGGACAACCGTTTCGAATCGACATTCGCGGACCTGTCGCTGAAGTTCAACTACACGTTCAGGTTCTGAACCGCCTCGACGCACGGCGTGCGCTATGATCGACAACGTTGCCCACGATCGCCGCGCCGCAAGCTTCACATGCCGCACCGGTACACTACCGAATCGCCCGTCACAGGTCGCTAGTCGATGAGCTCGGGACCGGCGGAAGAATTCGATGTCGTCATCACCGGTGCCGGTTTCGCCGGCCTCTATGCACTGCACCGGATGCGCGAGCTGGGCCTGCGCGCCGTCGTTCTGGAAGCCGCGAGCGGCATCGGCGGCACCTGGTACTGGAATGCCTATCCCGGCGCACGCTGCGATGTCGAGAGCTTCGAGTACTCCTACTCGTTCGACGACGATCTGCAGCAGAGCTGGCGGTGGTCGGAGCGCTATGCGAAACAGCCGGAGATCCTGCGCTACCTGCAACACGTGGCCGAACGGCTGGATCTGCAACGCGACATTCGTCTGGCCACGCGGGTCGCGTCCGCACGCTGGCGGGACAGCGGCAACTGGCTGGTCGAAACGAGCGCAGGCGCATTCGTCGCACGTTATCTCGTCATGGCGACCGGCTGTCTCTCGGTCCCGAACCTTCCCGACATTCCCGGCACCGACAGCTTCGAAGGAACGCTCCTGCACAGCGGCCGCTGGCCGCAGGAAGATATCGATATCGCGGGCAAGCGCGTCGGCGTCGTCGGCACGGGGTCGAGCGGTGTCCAGATCATCGGCAACATTGCGTCGCGGGTCGGAGAGCTGCATGTTTTTCAGAGAACGCCTCACTGGGTCGCCCCGGCCGGTAACCGCCCGATCAACGACGATGAGGACCGGCGCGTAAAGGAGAGTTATCGAGCCCTGCGAGAGAAGCTCGCCGGCTCGCTGCTCGGCATGGGGGTTGAGAGCGGCGGCGGCAGCGCCCTCGATGCGAGCGAAGCGGAACGTAGGCGTCGATACGAGGAGCGCTGGCGCACTGGCGGACCGGCGTTCCTGTTGAGTTTCGACGACCTGCTCTTCAACCCGGCGGCGAATGCGACCGCCTGCGAATTCCTGGCCGACAGGATCCGCGATACCGTCGAAGATCGCGACACGGCCGAAGCGCTGATTCCGGATGCGGCAAGGTATCCAGTGGGTGCCCGCCGGCTGGTGCTCTCGGACAAGTACTACGATTGCTTCAATCTGCCAAACGTTCGGCTCGTCGATACCCGGCGTGATCCGATCCGAGAAATCACATCCACAGGTATTACGCTGAAATCGGGTATGCAAACGCCATTGGACGTCATCGTTCTGGCAACCGGATTCGACGCGCTGACCGGTGCGCTCCTGAAGATCAATATCCGTGGACGGAACGGCGTCCGGCTGAGCGACAAATGGTCGATGGGTCCCCGATCGTATCTTGGCCTGGCTGTCGAGGGTTTTCCGAACCTGTTCACGCTTACCGGCCCCGGCAGTCCAAGCGTCTTCAGCAACGTTGCGCTCTCGATCGAGCAGCATGTCGAATTCGTTGCCGATCTGATCGGCTGGATGCACGAGCGGGAGCTGACGACGATGGAGGCGGCAGCCGAGAGCGAAGTCCGCTGGGGCGAAAAGGTTCTCGAGGTTGCCGCACCCACTGTCCTGATGAGCGTCGACTCCTGGTACTGGGGCTCGAACGTCGAGGGCAAGCCGCGGGCCTTCATGCCGTATCTCGGCGGTGTCGGCGCCTACCGGGACGAGTGCCGCGAGATTGCGAACGCGGGGTACACCGGATTCGAGTTCCGGTAGATTCGCGAAACCGCCACCTCGAGGTCGGCGACCTGGAATGCCGACTCGACCACTTCCATTTCGCCGTGCGCCTGATATAGTGCGCGCGCCCTGGTGCACATCGGTCTGCGCCATCTGCCCGGAAACCGCGATCCTGCGGACACCGTAACCATCTAATCACCCGGACCGAGCGGTCGCCGCACTGACAGTGCGACCGAGTCGGGTCATTCTGGAGCAACTCAAGTAATGTCCTTCGATCAACTCGGCCTGTCGGCCGAGCTTCTGCGTGCGATCAGCGAGCAGGGATACCTGCAGCCTACGCCTATTCAACAGCAATCCATCCCGCCGATTCTCGAAGGCTGCGACGTTCTCGCGAGCGCACAGACCGGCACCGGCAAGACCGCCGGATTCACGCTGCCCCTGCTACAGCGCTTGCAGAAGGCCGGCCCGCGGAAGGGCCGCCCGAGGGTCCGCGCCCTGATACTGACCCCAACGCGGGAACTCGCGGCACAAGTGGGCGACAGCGTCCGGACGTACGGCCGCCACCTGCCCATCCGATCGACGATGATCTTCGGCGGCGTCGGCATCAACCCGCAGATCGACGCGCTGCGCAAAGGCGTAGACATCGTGATCGCGACACCGGGACGATTACTGGATCACATGGGCCAGGGCACGGCGGACCTGTCGAGCGTCGAGATTCTCGTCCTCGACGAGGCCGACCGGATGCTCGACATGGGATTCATCCGTGACATCCGCCGCATTCTCGGCCAGTTGCCGAAGCGGCGGCAGAACCTGCTGTTCTCGGCAACCTTCTCGAACGAAATACGCCGGCTCGCCGCAGATCTGCTCGACTCCCCCGTCGAAGTCGAGACGGCCGCGCGCAATCGGCCGGCCGATCGCATCAACCAGGTCATCTGGCCGGTCGAACAGGCGCGCAAGCGCGAACTCCTGTCGCATCAGATCGGCGCAAGGAACTGGCGGCAGGTGCTGGTGTTCGCTCGCACGAAACACGGCGCCAACCGACTGAGCAAACAACTCACTCAGGACGGGCTGGAGTCGGTCGCGCTGCACGGCAACAAGTCTCAGGCCGCAAGAACCCGGGCACTCGCGGACTTCAAGGCCGGCAAAGTCCGAGTCCTCGTGGCGACGGACGTCGCCGCGCGCGGTATCGATATCGACAGCCTGCCCTATGTCGTCAACTACGACCTGCCGCATGTCCCGGAAGACTATGTCCATCGGATCGGGAGGACCGCACGGGCCGGACGCGATGGTTGCGCCGTATCGCTCGTTTGCGCCGACGAAGCGAAGCTGCTCAAGGGCATCGAGCGCCTGCTCGGACGCGGGATCGACCGGGAAGAAATCGCGGGGTATGCGCGCCCGCCGCAACAATCGGGAAGTTCATCGCCGACCGGCGCTCGCCACCCGAACGCGTCCACCCGAAACGGCAGAGGAAAGCCGGGTCGCCGGAAGCGTAAGAGCCGTCTGGCCGCCCGTTCGGACTCACGCTATGCTAGGTAACGTATAGCGTCGGGGGGCGATATACGCCGAGCGTGACGGCCCGCCGATCTCGTAGTACATGCCCGCAACGGGCCTGGGGGAAGCGAATGGGCGACGCAGCAATACCGCGGATCGACACCCGTAATCTGGCACTCGGGGTACTGGTTGCGCTACTAACCGCCAATGCGGCAAGCGCGGCGAGCCCTCTCGCCGATGCCGCCGCGAGCGGCGACGCCGTCCGCATTCACGCGATGATCGCCGCCGGCGAGGACGTCAACCAGACGGCCAACGACGGTGCGACCGCCCTGCTATGGGCCACCTACTACCAGGACACGGAGCTCGTCGGAGCGCTGCTCGAAGCCGGCGCCGACCCGAATATCGGCAACGACTACGGCATCACGCCGCTGCTGCAGGCGAGCAGCACGGGCGATGCCGCAATCGTTGCGGCCCTGCTCGACGCCGGCGCCGATCCTTCGATCACACACACTGAAGGTCAGACAGCGCTGCTCGCTGCCGCGCGGACCGGCAGTGGGGAAACGGTCCGGTTGCTGCTCGACCACGGTGTCGATCCCGATCGGGCCGACGATTATCAGCAACAGACACCGCTGATGTGGGCCGCTGCCGAAGGGCATCTGAATGTCGTTTCCGCTTTGCTCGATGCAGGCGCGAATCCGGATCTGCAGGCCGGCGTCTCGTCGTTGTCCGAGCACAAGAATGCCGACTACCCCACTGGCGGTTTCACGGCGCTGATGTTTGCAACGCGTAACGGCCATCACGACGTCGTTCGTCGACTCGTCGAGGGCGGTGCAGACCTGAACATGACCAACGGCGATGGCGCCACCGCAATGATGATTGCCGTCGTCAACGACCGGTTCGACCTGGCGGCCGAGCTGCTGAGCCTCGGCGCCGATGCCAATGATGGGTCGCTCTACCACGCGGTCGAAATGCGCGACGCAACCACCGACTGGTATGCGCGCGATGGCTCGCGACTGCGGGCCGATCACCGGAACGAAAACAGTGCTCTCGATCTGATCGCCCTGCTGCTCGATGCCGGCGCCGATCCGGACAAGGTCCGCGTCGGCCAGATGCACTCGTTCTCCCTTTGCTGCGACGCGTATGCGAACGGCTCGGCCATGTACCGGGCGGCGGTCGCCGCGGACGTCGAGGCACTGAAGCTCCTGATCGCGCACGGCGCCGACGTCGAGGCGTCGCCGTCGCGGGTCGAGGAAGCGGGGCCTGCGGCGAACCAGAATGTGGGCAAGGCGCCGCTGCTCGCCGCGATGGCCGGCGGCAAGGGTGTGCCGCTGTCCGCGGGTCCCGGTTTCAATCGCGAAGGCGCACCGCCATTCCGCGAGGCATCGAATCGCAGCCCGGTCGATGCGATGCGCGTGCTGCTCGAAGCCGGTGCGAATCCGGATGTGCTGACACCGGACCGGAATAAAGGGCTGCTCGACGGCATCGATTTCGTCTGGGGCGGCGAAACGGCGCTCCATGACGCGGCCCGGACGCGGCGGATCGACGTGATACGCCTGCTTGCAGAGTTTGGGGCCACTCTCGACCTGCCGGACCGCAACGGTATGACAGCGCTCGACATCGCCGAAAACCCGCTGCCGGACGACCCACCGAATCCTTTCGGTCCGGAGCGCGGCATTTATGGCGACGCGACGGACGCCGAAGTCGCCGCCGTGCTGCGCGAGCTGATCGACGCGGCAGACGGGCGCGTTGCCAGCGCGGAGCCGGGGGCCGCTCGATGATCCGTTATGTGCTCGCTGCCGTCGCAGTCGTTGCGGCCATCGTCGCGGCGCTTTTGATCAGCAGTACGCCGCCCGAGGCCGAGCTCGAGAACCGGTGGGCATTCCTCGACCAGTACTGCGTCGACTGCCACAACGACGCAGAATTTACCGGCGACGTGTCGTTCGAAGGCATGGTATCCGGCGACGTGCCGCATGACGCGGATCTCTTCGAACGCGCGATACGCAAGCTGCGTGTTGGCCAGATGCCGCCGGCTGATGCGGCACAGCCCGCCACCGAAACGCGGTACGCGTTCATCTCGGCGCTCGAGAGCACACTGGATGCAGCGGCCGAAGGCCAGGCGTTCGCCGGCACCAAACCGGTACACCGCCTGAACCGGGCGGAATACTCGAACGCAATTCGGGACCTGTTCGCGCTCGAAGTCGACGTCGCGGAGCTGCTGCCGAGCGACGGCGGTGATTTCGGTTTCGACAACATCGCCGCCGCGTTGACGACGTCGCCGCTGCTGCTCGAACGCTATCTGACGGCCGCATTGCGGGTCAGCGCGCTTGCGGTCGGTGACGTTCACGCAGCGACGACGGCATACACCTACAAGATCCCGTTCGAGCTGACCCAGGACTATCACCTCGAAGGCCTGCCGCTCGGTACGCGCGGTGGACTGAAGATCCGCCACAATTTCCCGGCGGATGCCGACTACGTGTTCTCCGGTCGCCTGATCACCGGCGTTCAGGAAGGCTATGCCGGCATAGAGGGACAGGAAACACCGCACGAGTTCCTCGTTCTCGTCGATGGCGAGGAGGTCTATTCGGCGATGATCGGCGGCGCCGACCTGCACGCAATCAGCGCCGAGAACGTCACCGAGATGTTCCCGATCGTCGACGATCTGATGACGTCGCCTCCGATCGCAGTCACGGCCGGACCGCATGACGTCGTCTTCACCTGGCGTGCGCGCCCGTTCATGGACCAGAGCGTCTGGCAGCCTTCGCTCCGGGCCACACAGGAAATTCACAATGTCTCGGGACAGCCACGCATCGAGACAACGACGATCGAGGGGCCCTTCGACGCGACCGGCGTGAGCGCCACGCCCAGCCGGGATCGGCTGATGGTCTGCGAGCCGGCGTCACCGGCCGAGGAAGCCGCCTGCGCGGAAGAGATCGTGGCGTCGCTCGCGCAACGAGCGTACCGGCGCGCGGTCAGCGCCGACGACATCGCCGAGCCGCTTGCGTTCTATACCGACTCGCGTGAGCGCGGTGCCGATTTCGATCAGGGCATTCGCTCAGCCGTCGCCCGGGTGCTCGTCAGTCCTTCGTTTCTGTTCCGCTCCGAACGCGACCCGGCCGATCTGCCGGCCGGCTCTTCTCACGCGATCGACGATACCGAGCTTGCCTCGCGGCTGTCGTTCTTCCTCTGGTCGAGCATCCCGGACGACGAGCTCCTCGACCTTGCGATTGCCGGCCGCCTGAGCGAGCCGGACGTGCTGGAAGCCCAGGTACGCCGCATGGTTGCGGACGACCGTGCCGATGCGCTGGTCGAGAATTTCACCGGCCAGTGGCTGCAGCTGCGCAACCTCGAAGCGCGCGTGGTGCCGGACCTGCTGCTGTTTCCTGACTTCGATCACAACCTGCGGAAGGCATTTCGGCGGGAAACCGAGATGTTGTTCGCGAGCGTGCTGCGTGAGAACCGCAGCGTTCAAGACCTCCTGCGCGCCGACTACACGTTCGTCAACGAGCGCCTGGCGCGCCACTACGGCATACCCGGCGTCTATGGCGACCGGTTCCGCCGCGTGGCAGTGTCCGACCCGAACCGGCAGGGCCTGCTGGGACACGGCAGCGTGCTGTCGCTGACCTCAGCGGCGAGCCGAACGTCGCCGATCATCCGCGGCAAGTATGTCGTCTCCAACTTCATGAACAGCCCGCCACCGCCGCCGCCGGCCGTCGTTCCGGCGCTCGAGGAAAGCGCGCCGACGGATCGACCCTCGACCGTGCGGGAGCAGCTGGAGCTCCACCGTGCGAATCCCGAGTGCAATGCCTGCCACCGCAACCTCGACCCGCTGGGTTTCGCGCTCGAGAACTACGACGCCGTCGGCGTCTGGCGAGAATTCGATCGAGCCGGCCTGCCGATCGATGCGGCCGGAACGCTGGCCGACGGCACCGATGTCACGGGACCTGCGGAGCTGCGAACGGCGATGCTCCGCGATCCGGAGGTCTTCGCCGGCACCGTCACCGAGAAATTGCTGATTTACGCGCTGGGACGAGGGCTCGAGCCCGCCGACATGCCGCAGGTTCGTCGAATTTTGCGACAGGCTGCCGAGGACGATTACAGTATGATGTCTATCGTACTAGGTATCGTCGACAGCCTGCCGTTCCAAAGGCGCACGAAGACATCACCGACAGACGCGGTGCAGACCATCCCGCAAACGAGGGAGTAGCAATGTTCATCACCAAGAAGCACTTGCCCCGACGATCCTTCCTTCGTGGCAGCCTCGGCACCATGGTGTCTCTGCCGCTGCTGAGTGCGATGGTCCCGGCTTTCGGTCAGTCGAGCACCCAGCGGCCGTTCCGTTTCGGCGCCATTTACATGCCGCACGGCGCTTATCCCGAGTTCTGGCATCCGCAGACACTCGGCAGCGATTTCGAGTTCAACACGATCATGAAGCCGGTCGAGAGTTTTCGCGACCAGCTGGTCACGGTCAGCCAGATGCGCGCGCCGGCCGGCTCTGTTCACCTGAACGCGAGCGCGGCCTGGCTCAACGGCGTCGGGCCGGTCGGTGAAGCCGGCGACTTCGGCCACATCGAGTCGCGCAAGTCGCTCGACCAGTACATTGCCGATGCCGTTGCCGGCGATACGCCGCTGCGATCTCTCGAAGTCGGCACAGAGGACATGGGCACGGCTGCCGGCGCCTGCGACGGATATCCCTGCGTGTTCTTCAATACGCTCGCCTGGCGCGACCACTCGAGCCCGCTGCCGGTCGGCATCAACCCGCAGGTGACGTTCGAGCGGATGTTCGGCGACCCGGGCACGGCCGCACAGCGACTCGAAGCGCTGCGCCAGAAGCAGAGCATGCTCGACTCCGTCTCACGCGAGACGAAGCGGCTGCAGCATCAGCTCGGCGCCGAAGACCGGGCCGTGCTCGACGAATACCTGACGAACATCCGGCGCGTCGAGCATCAGCTGCAGAACATGGAAGCGCGCTCCGACTCGCTCGCCAGCGCGCCCGCGGCACCGGTTGGCATCCCCGACGATTTCGACTCGCATCTGACGCTGACCTACGACCTGATGCACCTTGCATTCCAGGGCGATATTTCTCGCGTCTTCACGTTCATGCTCGGCCACGAGGGAACCGGACGCAGCTACGCCCACATCGGCATTCCGGAGCCGCATCACCCGGTTTCCCACCATGGCGACAACCCCGAGAACATCGAGAAATATTCGCGCATCCCGACGTACCAGATGGCGAAACTGGCCGAGTTCCTCGGCAAGCTGCGCGCGACGTCGGACGGCGAAGGCTCGCTGCTCGACAACTCGCTGATCTACTGGGGCAGCGGCATGGGCAACGCTAACGTCCACGATCGGCAGAATCCGCCGGCCGTGATGATCGGCGGCGCGCAGGGCAGACTGAAAGGTAATCGCCACGTGGCCGCGAAGCCGGACGAGCCGACGGCAAACCTGCTGCTCGCGATGGGCCAGATGGCCGGCGCCGAAATCGAATCCATCGGCGAGAGCACGGGCCGGCTGGACGTCTAAGCAGAATTTGGGGACAGTGACCTAAACTTCCCCGCGCGGAATTTCGGGACAGTGACCTAAACTTTCGGCCGCGGCCCAACTGAATTTGGGGACAGTGACCTAAACTCGCCGGTCGCGGCCCACGTCCGCTCTGACCCGAGTTAGGGTCACTGTCCCCAAAACTCATCGGCGCTTCATTCCGCGCTCTGTCTGATTTGCTGTCGCCGTGAAACGCTGGCCCACAGCAGCTCCCCGGTACCCGTCAGCGTGACCGCTGCTGCATTGGCCGTATTAGTCCCGTTTCTCGCACCAAAGCCCTCGATGCTGACGACATCGCCGATCGCCACTTTGTCGCGTCCCCAGCCGAGCCGAAGCAGGTCGTTGATGCCGACCAGCTCTATCGCCCAATTCTCGATGTTGCCGTCTTCGCCCTCCGCGTCGATGTAGATCCACGCATGCGGATTCGTCCATTCCATCCGGGTAACCGGGCCCGTCAGCTCGACCACGCGGTTGACGTCGAACTCCGAAGCGAACGCGTGATGCGATGCGGATGGCAGCGCGGCAAGAGCCGCCGCTCCGCCGGCGAGAACCAGCAAGGCAAGCTTCATCATGCGGACCTCCGAATTGCCGCCGTATCGATCGCCTGCGAAGATCAGCTACGATGCCTGCAAGCGTAGCATCAATCCCTGGGGGCAGCATGAAACGGCGATTGGCAGCTTTGATCCTGCTGGCATCAGCCGCGCCGGTCGCGGCGCAGTGGCTCTCGATTCCGACGCCGGGTATTCCCCGCAACGCGGACGGCAGCCCGAACCTATCGGCGCCGGCGCCCCGCACCAGTGACGGGCGGCCCGACCTGACCGGCCTGTGGCGCCCGGTCGGCGTGAGCGGCAGCTTGCGCGACACCGATGCCATCCAGCCCTGGGCGCGAGCCGAACGGGCTCGCCACGAACGCAACTACTACCGGGACGGCCCGCATATGCAGTGCCTCCCGAACGGGCCCGGGTATATCGCCGGGGCCGGCGGCGGTGGCGGCGGATTGCGCCGAATCGTTCAGAACCCCGCCGTCACGGCGATCCTGAACTGGGATCTGACCTACCGCCAGATCTTCATGGACGGCCGAGATCTGGAAGCGGACCCGCTGCCGGTCTGGATGGGTTACTCGGTCGGCCGCTGGGACGGCGACACGCTCGTCGTCGAAAGCAACGGCTACAACGACAAGACCTGGCTGCACTCGGAAGGCCTGGCCCATACCGAAGCGCTGAGAGTCACGGAGAGATATCGCCGCATCGACTTCGGCCACCTCGAGATCGATGTGACGTACGAAGATCCGGGGACGTTCGACGAACCTCTGCACGCCGTCGTCTCGCTCCGATACGCAGCCGACGACGAGCTGCTCGAACTCGTCTGCGACGAGGCCGAGCAGGGGGATACGCGGCACTGGGTCGGCGACAAGGCGATAGACGCCGAGGCCACGTCGGTGGACATTGCGCCCGACATACTCGAGAAGTATGTCGGTACTTATGAAGGCATCTGGCTCGACAACGACATCACGGTCGACGTGACGCTCGACGGGGGCAGGTTGTATCTCAGCAGAAACGGCGGCAACCCGGCAGCGCTGTTGCCCCAGTCCGAGAATACGTTCGTTTGCAGCACATGCACTTGGGGCCAGCCGTATGTATTCAGCCGGGATGGCGATGGAATGGCTACCGAGGTCTACGAGGTTCAGGTATCCGGTCGCTGGCGCTTCGTGCGCGTGGACTGAGGCAGCATCGGCCGGCCGGGGGGAAATCAGCTGGGAAACAGCCCGGCCACGCCGAAGAAGCCGACAGCCGCGAGCACACTGCCGAGCAGCCAGACCAGGCCGATAACGAGCGCGCGTTTCCGCGAGATTTGCGTCGAACGCAGCCTGAAATGACGCGCGAAGAAGACGGCGGCGAGCACCGCGCCACCGACGATCCCCGCAATCAAGGCGAGAACGACAAGGAACAATCCGACTATGAACCCCCCGAGCAGTGCAGCGACGCTCTCACCAAAGCCTTCCGCCGAAGCGATCATTTGATCGATTGCGTCCTCGGCCATATATAGACCGGCATAGACCGCAAGAGCGATTGCAGCGGACAGGCCGAGAGACCAGATCAGCCCCATCCTGAATACCGAACGCCGCACCAGCGGCGGAGAGCGAAAGCGGATCAGCAGGCCGGTCAGCCAGCCAACCAGCGCGCCGCTCGATGCACCTGAGACGGCGCCCGCGATCGGCAGCGCAACCCAGGCATTGGTCTGACCCGAAATCATGGCGGCGACGATGCCGAGCACCGTCCAGCCGATCCCGCCACCGAGACCCAGGTCCTTTGCGACCAGACCGACCCTGAAGGCGAGCGGCACGCGGCCGGCGTCGATGCTGTCTACGCGGAGACCACCTAGCAGCGCGGCAACGTCAGCGTCGAAATCGGGCGCCGGCCGAATCGCGATCCCATTGCGTCGAACGAGCTTGCGGATATCGCCGGGCAACTCGCCGGGTCGGGGCATCGTGGCTCCACCGACGAGCATCGGCACTACACGCTTGTTCGTGTTCAGTGCCGTACGCACCTCGAAACGAACCACGTCATCCGGTTGTGCCAGACGCTGTCGCCCTTCCCGATCGGTGAGCACCAGCCAGCGCGGCCCGATCGCGATCAGGACGTAGGACGCTTCTGAAAGCGCCTTCTCGATCGCAGCCAGAAAATCGTCGCCAAGCTCGATGTTTCTGACGTCGAGGAACACTGCCTCGTCGCCGAAACGCTCGGTCAGTCGCTCGTAGATGACGGCGGCATCGTTCGCGCTGTCTTCCCGCCGGTAGCTCAGGAATATTCCCGACATTGCGCGCCTCCCCCAACGGCAAGAATACTATGCTCGAGAGGAGAAGCGACGATGAGCAAATCGATTCTGATCACAGGGTGCTCGAGCGGTATCGGCTACGACGCGGCGAAGACGCTACACAGCCGAGGCTGGCGAGTATTCGCGACCTGCCGCAAGGAATCCGATTGCCGGCGTCTTCTGGCGGAAGGTCTGGACAGTTTCCAGTTGGACTATGCCGACGAAGCGTCGATCGCTCGAGCCGTAGCAGAGTTGGAGACGCGCACCGGCGGCACGCTCGATGCGCTGTTCAACAACGGTGCCCATGCGCTGCCGGGCGCCGTCGAGGACCTTCCACGTGAGGGGCTTCGCGAGATCTTCGAGGTTAACGTGTTTGGTCCGTTCGATCTGCTCAACCGCTGCCTGCCGATGCTGCGTGCCGCGAGCGACGCCCGCGTCGTCAACTGCTCCTCGGTGCTCGGGTTCGCGGCGATTCCGTTCCGAGGCGCGTATTGCGCGACGAAGTTCTCGATCGAGGCACTGACCGACGCGATGCGCCGCGAGAATCGACATGAATCGATTCGCTACATACTGATCGAGCCCGGACCGATTGCGACGAAGATTCGGGAGAACGCGATCCCGCACTTCGAAAAGTGGATCGACTGGCGGCAATCGCGCCTGCGCAACTTCTACAAAAACACGTTTCGCCCCAGACTCTATGGGACCGACAAGCGCAAGGACCGCTTCGAACTGCCTCCGGCGGCCGTCACTAAGAAACTCCTGCACGCACTCGAGGCACGCCGCCCGAAACGGCGCTACTTCGTGACCGTGCCGACCTATCTCGCGAACCTGGCAACTCGGCTGCTGCCGACGTCGGTGCAGGATCGCGTGCTGCGCTGATGGTGGCCCGCGACGGGGGCACCCGGAGACACGGCGAGAGGTGACAGACAGACAGGCGACCGGGACACTGCGAGGGGGACGACGGCCAGACGCGCGAGCGGAAACAAGGCGACAGGGAGCGGCGGCGAGGCGGGCGACGCGACAGCGCGCCGCGGCGCCGATGAACCGGTCAGCGGCGCATCCTGACGCCGGCCGGCCAGCCGGACTCAGACCACCGCGCCCCCGCGTATCGTCACCCGCTGGCCCGTCCGGACGTTCGGGTAGTAATCCCAGACGGCGTAATGCTGCACGGCCCGGTTGTCCCAGAACGCCATGGAGTTCCGACGCCACGAAAAACGGCACTGGAAGATCGGTTGCGTCACGTGCCGAAACAGGAACTCTAGCGTCGCGGCACTCTCGCTGGCCGTCATCTCATTGATACGTGTCGTGAAGACGGAGTTGACGTAGATGGCCTTGCGGCCGGTCAGCGGGTGGGTAGCGATGACCGGATGTATAGCGACCGGATTGACACGATACGGGTTGTCCTCGCGGTTTCGGCGTTCCCGATCCGCGTAGTTCGGCCCGCCCTCGTGCGTCGCGGTCAACGGCGCGAGCAGCGCCTTCATCGGCTCCGACAGCGCCTCGTAGGCGGCATGCATGCTCGCAAAGAGCGTATCGCCCCCCGTCTCCGGCACTTCGGTCAGATGCAGAATGCTGGCGTACGGCGGTTTCTCGTCACAGGAGACGTCCGTGTGCCATTTGTCGCCCGCGATACGGGCGGTCGTCGCATCGGCATGCACCGGCATCAGCTCGGTCCATTCGGACCTCGGCTTGCCACGAACGGCTGGATGCACGTGCAGCTCGCCGAAGCGCCGCCCGAACGCGAGCTGTTGCTCCGGCGTTATCGTCTGGTCGCGGAAAAAGACCACCTGATGCTCGTTCAACAGCTTCTGAATCGCCGTAATCGTGTCGTCCAAAATGTCACCCGACAGATCGATACCGCCGAGCTCCGCACCTATGACCGGTCCGAGCGGTCTCACCGTGATCGATTCGGGCGTCTGGGGCGTCTGGGGCATCGGTCGAGCTACCTCCTGAATGGCCTCGCGGCGCCGTCCCCGCCGTGATCGTCGACACTCCGGCCGGACGACGGCTGCTTGACCTTCGCGGCGGCCATCATTCAGGCTTGCCTGATATCAGAGCCGCCCCGGCCTGTAAAGCGGCGAAAGGTAAGTGCGATGGTTTCGACTGCGGGACACGATCAGTCGCCGGATGCAATCGAAGTGCGGCCGATGTCAGTACATACCGGCGCCGAGATATTCGGCGCGGATCTGACACGTCCGTTGGGCGGCCGCGCGAAACGGAAGATCTGGCAGGCACTGCTGCAATGGAAGGTGATCTTCTTTCGCGACCAACCGATGGACCATACCCGGCACGTCGCGTTTGCGCGCGAGCTCGGCGAGCCGACGATCGGGCACATCCTGTACGGCCATGAGGATGGTTATCCGGAGGTCTACTCGATCGCCCGCAAGCGAGAGCGGCATACGCATGCGGAACCGGAGCCGATACGACCATGGACCGGGTGGCATACGGACCTGACGACGATCGTCAATCCGCCGATGGCCTCGATCCTTCGCAGCGTCACCGTCCCGCCATACGGTGGCGACACGCACTTCACAAACCTCGCGGCCGCCTACCAGGCACTCTCGCCCGCGATGCAGTCGTTTCTCGATGGGCTTCGAGCGAAGCATGGCTACGGCGAGGTAACGACCGACGCGCTGACGCGGACCAGCCGCCAAAGCTTCGCGAGCGAGCATCCGCTGGTGCGTGTCCATCCGGAGACCGGTGAGCACGTGCTGTTCGTGAGTCCCGCTTTTCTGAAATCGATAGTCGGACTGCGGAAGCGCGAGAGCCAGACGCTGATCGAGTTTCTCTGGGAGCACATAGTGCGTCCGGAGTTCGTCGCCCGGTTTCGGTGGGGCCCCGGTGACGTCGCCATCTGGGACAACCGCGCGACGGCACATCTCGCGCCGGAAGACATCTTCGATACCGAGTTCGACCGGCAGCTCTACCGCGTGACGCTGGTCGGCGATGTGCCGGTCGGCGTTGACGGCAGCAGCTCGACTGCGATCGTCGGTGAGAAGCTCGGACCCGCCGTTGCCGCAGACTAGACGGGCCAACGTCAGCCGGGCGGCGCTGATGCTCGCCGCCGCTGTGACGCTCCTGTTCCGGGCCGCCTGCGCCCAGCCGCCCGAGGCGTTTCCGTCACGGCCGATCGACCTCTATATAGGCTCCGCGCCGTCGGGCAGCACGGATGCGCTCGGGCGCGTGCTCGCCCGATCCCTTGCGGAGATCGTCGGTCGGCCGGTCGTCGTCCACAATACGCCCGGAGCGGGCGGGGCCGTGATGGCAACGCGGCTGATGAATCTGCCCCCGGATGGCCACAGTCTGGGCATGACGATTTCGCATGCCTACACCGGCAATCCGGCCGTGATGCCGGAAACGACGCCCTACTCGGTTGCGGACTTCACTCATCTCGCGGCCGTGTCGAAGGGCCAGTGCGCACTGGTGACCAGCTCGGCCAAGCCGTTCGACGACTTCGACGATCTGCTCGCTGCAGCCGGCCGCGGCGAACGCCCCGTTTTCGCGTCACAGTCGCCGCTGACCCGAATCGTCGTCGACTACGTCGCCAGGGTGACCGGCACCAGCTTCCGGGTCATCACGGTGCAGGGCGGCGGCGAGATCATGCAGACGATTCTGGGTGGCCACGCCGACTTCGGCTTTTCGGGCGGGCCTCATGTCAGCTTCGTCGACGCAGGACGCATGCGTGTGCTCGCGTCGGTCGAAGAGGAGCGGCTGCTGACGTCACCCGCAGTGCCCACGCTCCGCGAGCTCGGCTTCGACATCGCTTCCTGCTCGACATTCATCATCTCCGCACCTCCGGCGCTGCCGCCTGCGATCACGGAGGCGCTGAGCACGGCACTCGCGAGCGCTATCGAGTCGACACCGATGCAGACGCTGATTCGAAACCTGAGATACCCGGAGTATTACCTCGGGCCGGCCGAAGTGACGCTGGCGCTCGAGAGAGAAGCCGCGATGATCGAGCGAGTCGTGGCAAGCATCGCTTCGGCCGACGCCGGGGATACGGGACGGGAGCTGTCGCCGGCGTTCATGCCCAGAGTCGCTGCCGGGCTCGGCATCGGCGCCATCGTGTTGCTCCTGCTCGGCCGATTGACGAGCCGACCGGTTCCGGCTGGCCGACCGGTTCCGGCTGGCCGACCGGTTCCGGCTGGCCGACCGGGTCCGGCACCGATGCCGGCACGCGCCCGGACCGGGCTGGCATTTCCGGCCCTCGCCGCAGGCGTCATGGCACTCGGGTTTGCCGTGATGACGACGGCAGGATACCTGCCAGGCGCCGCCGTCATCATCGGTGGCTGCATGGCGCTGAGCCGCGCGACGCCGCGCACCATCGCGGCCATTGCGATCGTTCTCCCGGTTGCATTGTGGCTGCTCTTCTCAAGGTTTCTCGGATACCCGCTGCCCTAGCGCCGCATCCTGCCAACCATGGACGCGATACTTGCCGGCATCTCGAGCGCGACCGACCCGATCAACATCGCGTTCATATTTCTCGGCGTGACACTGGGAATCATCGTCGGCGCGATCCCCGGTTTCAGTGCGCCGATGGCCATTGCGATTGGCGTACCGCTGACCTATGCGATGAATCCGGTCTCGGCAATCGCGTTCCTGCTCGGCGTGCACAAGGGCGGCGAGTACGGCGGCGCCATCACATCGATCCTGATCAACACGCCGGGCGAGGTCTCAACGGCGTTGACGGCACTCGAAGGCTACCCGATGGCCCGACAGGGAAAGCCTCGAAAAGCACTCATGATGTCTCTCTATGCTTCTGTTTCAGGTGATATTTTCGCGGATATTGTTCTGATTCTTTCGGCCGCGCCTCTGGCGTTGCTCGCGCTGCGGATGGGCCCGGCCGAGGTCCTCGGCGTGCTGATCTTCTCGTTCGCTTTCATCTCGAGCTTTCTGGGTAATTCGCTGGCCAAGGGCCTCGCCGCGCTGGCGGCAGGCATGCTGCTCGCGACGATCGGACTGGACATCGATACCGGTCAGGCGCGCTTCACTTTCGGGTTACTACAACTGCAGGACGGCCTGCCGATGGTCGCAATCGCGATCGGGCTGCTCGTGCTGGGAGAGGCGCTATGGCAGATCGAAAACTATTTTCAGCGGGCTCGCGAGAACGTCGAACAGCAAAGGATCGAGCTCGGTCGCGGCCCGGATGACAGACTGCGCTGGCAGGACGTCAGAGCGTCGTGGCGGGCGATCCTGCGCGGATCAGTCATCGGTACCGGCGTCGGTGCCCTGCCGGGGCTCGGTGCGTCGATAGCAGCCTTCCTCGCTTACGGCTACGAGCGGCGCGTGTCGAAGACGCCGGAGAAATTCGGCAGCGGCCGCATCGAGGGTCTCGCCGCGATCGAATCGGCGAACAATGCCGTGATCGGCTCGAGCATGATTCCGCTGCTGACGCTCGGCATCCCGGGGAGCGCAACCGCCGCCCTGATCGTCGGGGCATTTCTGATACACGGCATCACGCCGGGCCCGTTCGTCTTTGAGGAAAGACCCGAGGTGATCTACGGCCTGTTCGTCTCGCTGATGCTCGCGAACCTGATCAATCTCGTCGTCGGCAACGTCGGCCTGCGCTTCTTCGCCATGCTGCTGGCCATTCCGCGGCGACTGATCGTCTCTTCCGCCGCGCTGCTCTGCGTCACCGGCGCCTATGTCGCAGCGGGCTCGATGTTCGGCGTCGGGGTCATGCTCTGCTTCGGGATGGTCGGCTATCTGATGCGCAGATTCGACTATCCGCATATTGTCCTGCTGATCGGCTTCATTCTCGGACCGATGTTCGAGCGCGCGCTCAGGCACACGGTAATCCTGTTCGACGGCGCGCCGGCGCTGATCCTCGAGCATCCGCTGCTACCCGTGATGACGCTACTGGGTTCGGCGGTCGCCTGGCGGCACCTGCGCCGCAGCCGAGCTTAGGGACGAGTTTGGGGACAGTGACCCTAATTCGGAGTTTAGGGACAGTGACTCTAATTCGCCGCCGCTTATTGGGGCTCCGACATCTTCCGCGGAATTAGGGTCACTGTCCCTAAACTCCGAATTAGGGTCACTGTCCCCAAACTCCCCAACTGATTGATCGAAGGCGCGCCAGATGGAAAACTACGCGCCTGATTGAGATCTGGAGCCTTGTCACGATGCATCGTGGACAGTGCGCCGCGCTGCGGCGGTTGGACGATTGACCATCGCCGGAGCGAGCAATGCGCGGCCGGTGCTGATTGCCGGAGGGGGCATAGGCGGGCTCAGCACCGCTCTGACCCTGCACCAGATCGGCGTGCCGTGCGTTGTTCTGGAGTCCGTGCCGGCGCTTCGGCCCCTCGGCGTCGGCATCAACCTGCAGCCGAACGCCGTGCGCGAGCTGTACGAGCTCGGCATTGGCGCGCGTGAGCTCGACGGCATCGGGATACAGTCGAAGGAGTGGGCGCTCGTCGGCCTGAACGGCAATGACGTCTACTCCGAGCCGCGCGGTCTGCTGGCAGGCTATCAGTGGCCGCAGTACTCGGTGCATCGCGGACAGTTTCAGATGCTGCTTTTCGACACGGCCGTGCGGCGCCTCGGCGGCGAAGTCATACGCACCGGCATGCGCGTCGCCGGCTACCGCAATGATCCAGACGGGGTCACGGCCTTCGTGCAGGACCGCGACGGAAGCCAGCTGGAGCTTCGGGGATCGCTGCTGATCGGGGCCGACGGCCTGCATTCGGTCGTTCGTGCGCAAATGCACCCGGACCAGCCACCCATACAGTGGGGCGGCGCGATCATGTGGCGTGGAACGACGCCGGGCGTGCCGATCCGCAGCGGCGCTTCGTTCGTCGGACTCGGTACGCATCGCCACCGCGTCGTCTTCTATCCGATTTCGCAGCCGGACACTGCCACCGGCCTAGCGACGATCAACTGGATTGCGGAGATCACGGTAGACAACAGCAGCGGCTGGGCCGACGGCGACTGGAACAGGAAAGTCGACGTCGACAGCTTCGTGCATCACTTCGACGACTGGAACTACGAGTGGCTCGATGTGCCCGCGATGCTGCGTGGGGCGGAGGAGGTTTTCGAGTACCCGATGATCGACCGCGACCCGGTTCCGACCTGGGTTGACGGTAATGTCGCGCTGCTTGGCGACGCGGCGCACGTCATGTATCCGACCGGGTCGAACGGTGCGAGTCAGGCGATTGTCGACGCGCGCGTGCTCGGCGCGGCAATGATCGAGCACGGCGTCACGGGAGCTGCGTTGCGCGCCTACAATCAGCGGCTGTGTGACGACATCTCGGCCGTCGTGCTACGCAATCGTGGCGCCGGGCCTTTCGGCCTGCTGAATCTGCTCGACGAGCGTTGCGGCGGCGTGTTCGATGACATCGAGGCCGTGATACCGGCGCCGGAGCGCGAGGATTTCATGAGTCGCTACAAAGCGGCTGCCGGATTCGCGATCGACAAGCTCAACTCGTCGCCGCCGATCATCGAAATTGGGGACAGTGACCCTAATTCGGAGTTTAGGGACAGTGACCCTAATTCCGCGGACGATATCGGAGCCCAAAAAACGGCAGCGAATTAGGGTCACTGTCCCTAAACTCCGAATTAGGGTCACTGTCCCCAAACTCCGCCCAAACTCTCCCCCGATCTTTTCAGCGGATCGAGAATCTCGCGACGGTGCAGCCGACCGCGAAGATCGGCAGCTCGGCAGTGTAGAACTGCAGCTCCCCCTCACCGCCCGCGGCCGCTGCCGCCGCCAGGAAGGTTCTGATCTCGAATCCGCCCTGCCCCGCCTCGCGATAGACATCCTCGTCCCGGTACGCGAGCAACGCGTCACGATCGTGGCGCATCAGCTGATCCAGGAACACGCGATCCCAGGCTTCGTTGATCTTCCCGGAGTCGGGCGTCGCAGGCCAGTGTGAGATACCGCCCGTTCCGACGACGGCGATCTTCTCCGGAACGGCATCGCAGGCCTCGCGCAGTGCCTCGCCGAAAGCCCAGGCCCGGTGCAGCGGCGTCAAAGGCGGCCCCTGGCAATTGATGTTGACCGGTATCACCGGCAGGTCGTAGCGCGGCGTCAGGAAGTTGAGCGGGACCATGATCCCGTGGTCGAACTTCCATTCTTCCGAAAATGCGACATCGACCGTCTGCATGACTGCGCTGGTCAGTCGCGTTCCGAGATCCGGCGCCCCGGGTATCGTCTGTTTCTCGATCCGAATCCAGTCGGTGTCCTCGATGGGGCCGTGGTACTTCTCACCGATGCCGATGCAGTACGCCGGCATGTTGTCCATGAAGAAATTCGCGAAATGCTCGGCGGCAATGACCACCAGCGCCTCGGCGCCTGCGTCCTCGATCTCCTGGCGCTGGCGATCGAGCGCGGCATAGAACGCCTCGCGCTTCTCTGTGTTCTGAACCAGGTGCGCCCGGCCGGTGATCCCAGGGGCATGGCTCAATGCGCCGGCGTAGACGAGACTCATTGCTTCGTGTCCTCGACGGCGAAGCTCTGGCCGCCGCCCGTCATCGTATAAACACCGGCCCGAACCGGGCCATGCTTCTCGATTCCCTTGCGCATCATGTCCAGATAGTCGAACCACTCGATGCCGAGAAAGGCCGCGTAATGCATCAGGATCTGACCATTGACGCCGAGCACGTAGAGGAGACCGATGTCGCCATCACGCAGAGCCTGCGCTTCCTCGACCGTCAGATCGTACTCGGACAACAGCCCTTCGATATCGTCCGCGTAGCGGCTCTGGGCCCGCTCGTCGCGATTGAGAACGTAGAGAAACTTCTGCAGATAGTAGAGACTCATGCGATCTTCCGTGGTGGGACGGTGAGTCGGCGGACGATAGGAAACGCGCGCGCTCGGTGCATTGAGAAACGCCCTACTTGCCGAGCTTCGGCACGCGGTGGGTGTCGTACGCGACGCATACGTTCTTCGTCTCCATGTAGAAATCGAAGCTGTAGTCGCCGCCATCCCGGCCGATGCCGCTGGCTTTCATGCCACCAAAAGGCGACGGCAGGTGCCGGTTGTTTTCGGAGTTCACCCAGATCATTCCGGCATCCAGGTCACGGGCAATTCGATGGCCGCGACCGATATCCCGTGTCCACAAGTAGCCTGCCAGGCCGTAGGCGATGTCGTTTGCGATCGAAACGGCGTGCCGCTCGTCGGTAAACGGTATCGCGGTAAGCACAGGGCCGAAAATCTCCTCCTGCGCGATCTTCATCCGGTTGTTCGCGCCGGTGAACAGTGTGGGCTCGACGTAGTTGCCTTTATCGTTCACGGATTTGGCCTTGCCGCCGGCGGCCACGGTGGCGCCCTCGCCGAGCGCCGTGTCGAAGTAGCCGCAGACCTTGTTCATGTGGCGCTCGTGTATCAGCGGACCGATCTCGGTCGCCGGGTCGAGCGGGTGACCAACCTTCAACTTCCCGATTCGTTCGACGAGCCGCGACGTAAACTCGTCGGCAATCGACTCCTGCACGAGCAGCCGGCTCGACGACGTGCAGCGTTCACCGTTCAGGCTGTAGATCATGAAGACGACGGCATCGAGCGCCCGGTCGAGGTCCGCGTCCTCGAAGACGATGACCGGGTTCTTGCCGCCGAGCTCGAAATGCACGCGCTTCAGCGTCGCCGCGCCCTGCCGCATGATCTGACTGCCGGTCGTCGACTCCCCGACGAACGCGACCGCCTTGATGGCCGGATGCTCGGTCAGCGCCTTGCCGGCATGCTCGCCGAGCCCCTGGACGCAGTTGAGAACACCGGCTGGCAGACCGACGTCGCGGCCTATCTCCGCCAGCATCATCGCCGTGTAGGGCGACCACTCGGCCGGCTTGTGGACGACGGTGCAGCCGGCCGCGAGCGCCGGCGCAATCTTCCAGGTTGACAGCATGAACGGCGTGTTCCACGGCGTGATGACGCCGACGGGGCCGATCGGCTGCCGCAGCGTGTAATTCATGTGCTCGTCGGCCGGCAGCGCGAGGCCGTCGCGGGCATTCGGCGCCATGTCTGCGAAGAAGCGGAAGTTCTCCGCCCCGCGCAGCGCCGCCTTGCTCATGAAGCGAATCGGCTGGCCGGAGTCGGCGCTTTCGACGAGCGCGATGTCGCGGGCCCGGGCAACGATGGCGTCGGCGAACGCATGCAGCAGCTTCCTGCGTTCCTTGCCCGGCATGGCCCGCCAGTCTTCGAAGGCGGCCGCAGCAGCCCGCGCGGCCCGGTCGATGTCGTCCGCGTCGCCCCCGGCTATCCGGCCGATCACCTCGCCGTCCACCGGCGATATCGACTCGAAGGTCCGGCCGGAGGCGCCGGCATCGTGCTCGCCGTCGATCAGGTGCGGCAATATGCCGTCGCGATATCCGGCGAGGAGCTGGTCGGCATCCCGGCAGTTCGCATCAAACTCGTTCGCCATGCTCTGTTCCTATGCGCAGCTGTGTGCCCTGCGTCGCAAAAACTTAACATGTAAAGTATATGTTTCGCAGCCCACTCGTCAAGCCGCGCTTCCCGGCTCGACTCGGTTCGGCTCCGCTAGGCTTCTCGGCAGCGCACGCGCGCCGGACCCGACGGACCAGCAACGGGATATCAGCGGTGCTCGGGATTCGGGAAATCGAAGCGGCAACCGGCATCCCATTCACTGCGCTGATTGCCGTGAGCGGGGACGCCGCCCTGGTCCCTGAGCAATCGCGCGAAGTGCAGCAAATTCCAGGTCATGAAGGTCGTATTGCGCTGCGTGAACTCGTTCTGCGGGCCGCCGGAGCCCTCATCGAGGAAGCTCGGTCCCGGACCAGCCTCGCCGATCCATCCGGCGTCGGCCTGCGGCGGAATCGTGTAGCCGATGTGCTGCAGCGCGTAGAGCACGCTCATTGAGCAGTGCTTTACGCCGTCTTCGTTGCCGGTGACGATGCAGCCACCCACCCGGCCGTAGTAGGCATACTGGCCCTTGTCGTTCAGCTCGCCGGAAGATGCATACAAGCGCTCGATAACCTGCGTGCAAACCGACGACTTTTCGCCGAGCCAGATGGGTGTGCCGACCACGAGAATGTCGGCGGCCAGCACCTTACGAATCAGCGCCGGCCAGTCATCCCGTGCCCAGCCCTTCTCCGTCATGTCCGGATATACCCCGAATGCGATGTCGTGATCCACGACGCGAACCGATTCGACCGCGACGCCATTCTCGCGCAGGATTGCCATCGACATGTCGAGCAGTCCCTGCGTATGCGATTGCTCCGGGGAACGCTTCAGCGTGCAGTTCAGATAGATGGCCGTCAGGTCGTCGTAACTACCCGGTCGGTTGTCGCAAAGGCTTTGCTGGCGATCGGTGAGTTTCATCGGAAAGCTCCTGTCAATGCAGCCGCCGGGCTAGCCTGCTAGCGCATTTCGGTGATGACGCCGTCCAGGCCCACGCCCATCGACAATCCGCCCCAGCCGAACTCGGATTCCAGCATCTGCTGGATGTCCTCGCGGGATCGCTCGGCCTGGTTCATTTCCCGCACCATGTCACCGAGGCGGGTCAGATAGTCGCGATAGCCCTCTATGCCCGCCCGATCCGTGATGCCACTGTGACCGGGAATCACCGTCTCGAAGTCGAGCTCCAGCGCTTTGTTCAACGTGCGGGGCCAATCGCGTACGCTGCCGCCGGCCGCGTAGTGGATGACGGATTCGTAAGGCTCCCACAGCGCGAACAGATCCCCCATGACCAGAATGCGCTCTTCCGGCAGGTGAATGACGATGTCGCCATCCGTATGGCCGCGCCCGAGATAGTGCAGATCGACCGGCATGTCGCCGACGTAGATGCGCAGATAGTCCGTCATCGTGACATTCGGCAACCCCTCGTCGAGCGTCTCGGCCATGATCAGGCGCGCATTCAGCGAAGCGATGACATCGGCACCCTGCGCCTGAAGTTGCGCGTTGCTGCCTGTGTGGTCGCCGTGAAGATGTGTGTTGATGACGCGACGGATGGGCCGGTCGGTCACGCTCGCGACCAGATCGACGATGCCTTCGAAATCCGCCTCGAACTTGTCGTCGATGATCGTCACGTCGTCCTCGGACACCAGCACGGTGACGTTGCCCGAGAAGCCGCCGCGAATCAGATATACATTGTCCGTCACGGGCGCAATCGTCAGGCCGGGTGGCGCGAAGCCGCCCTGGGCCACGGCCGCGACCGGCAGCACGAAGGCGGCAACAGCTGCGACTCTGATAAAGCTTCCGAAATTCATCTCAAGCAGTCTCCTGTCGATGGATTTGCGCCGAACCCGCGCGCCGCAAGGTACCGTCCGGCTTATTTGTCATACGTAGTTACGCCGGATTGCACCGGGCGCCGTACCGGCACTAAGGACGGAACGGGGCGGTCTCGGAACAGTATAGGCGTTGCACGCCAGGTAACGAACCGCTGCCGGCTGCAGTGTGGGCGCTGCGACGCCGCTCGCGGCCGCGGCCGCGGCCGATAGCTTGCGGCCGAAGCTTGGGTGCGCAGTGGCCAACGGGTCGCACGCGTTGCAGCAGGCCACTGCCTGCGCAACAACTGTAGGTCGCGCGCGTTGCCGCCGAGAGTCGGGCGCAGCGTAGCAGGCTCGCGTGTGTTGCCGCCGAGAATCGCGCGCAGCGCAGCAGGCTCCCGTGCGTTTGCGCGCTGACTACAACGCCGCGCCGGAAGCCAACTGCGTGCCGGTGTCAGGCCGCCTTCTTCAGGAGATCAGCGAGCCGCAGCGTCATCTGCACGATCGTAAGTGTGGGATTCGCATGTCCGCCGGTCGAGAAGACGCTCGACCCCGCAATATGGAGATTGCTCGTCCCGAAGACCCGCTGCGTCGCATCGACGACGCCGTCCGCCGGGCTCGCGGCCATGCGTGTCGTGCACAGGTGATGATTTCCGGCCGTTTCGTCCTGCCCGATCCCCGGAATCTCGCCGTCGTCCGAAAGGACCCAGTCGTGCACTTTCAGACGACCCAGGTCCGCCGCCGCGAGAGCCATGCCGCAATGAAGCGCCGCCTCGCGCATCGTCTTGCGGTCGAGCGGACTGAGCTTCCAGTCGAGCACGACGCGGGGCAGGCCCAGCGCGTCGACATCGTCCGAAAGCCGCACCTGACTCTCGTAATTGAGCGCCTGCTCACTCGCGATATTCAGCGCTGCGTCGAAACAGCTGACGGCCGCGCCATTGACCCACTCTGCGATCGACTGGCCGAGCGGGACGTTGCAGATGATGTCCTTCACGAAAGCCTGGACACCGCCTGCCGCGCTCGTCCGTGACGGCTGAAATCGCAGCCCGAAATTCAGGATGCGCTGCGCATCCATGAATTCCACGGAGGGCGAGAAGAAACGCATCGCTGATTTGAAGTTGGTCCAGTTCGCGACAATCCGCCGCCACACGTCCGAGTCGACAGCGATCTGTCCGAGCTGGTGATGCGGATGCTCGGTGAAATAGCGGCCAACGAGCCCGTGCGCGTTGCCTATCCCTTCCGGCATCTGGCGGTTCGACATCAGCAACAGTCGGGGATTTTCGATCCCGCCCGCGGCGAGCACGAAGCGGCTGGCCGCGATCGAGAAGCGTCTCTCGCGATAGTCGCCAAACTCGAACGACTCGACGCGGTCGCCGGATTCCGCCAGACGAATGTCGGTCAGATTCGCGTGCAGCAGACAGGTGATGTTCGGATGGCTGTCTAGAATCTCCTCGTATTTGCGGCCGAACCTCGTCGGCCCGCTCCACCAGAAATCGATCGGTTCGAGCTCGCCGGACGCCGCGATGCCCGTGTTGATCTGCCCCGCGTCGGGACCGTGTCGACCGTCGTCGGGGATATCGAGAATGTCGCAGGCCTCGTCGAGATAGGGGTCGAGGTCCGCGCGCCCGATCGGCCAGCCGGTAACGTCCTGATAGGGCTTCGGCTCGAAGTCGTGCTCGTCGAGTGGTCGACACCAGCCGCCCCAGTGATTCGAGGAACCGCCGAGGCAACGCATGCGCGTGCCGTCGAGATTGAAGTAGTCGCGCCCGACGATGTCGCCGCGATAGAGATTCTGCGAATCCACCGATGGCTGCCGGCCGCCGCCCTCGAGAATGACGACGCGAAAGCGGTCCGCCATCGCGACCGCCAGCGTGATGCCGGCTACGCCGCCACCGAGGATGCAGACATCCACCTCGCCGTCGATCGGCAGGCTCTCGGTCTCATGCAGATCGACGATCACCGGGGCGCGCCGGACCGGAGCCTCTCGAGATCCCGGCGTGTCAGCACCCACCCGTCAATGACGACGAAACCCGGTGTTGCGGCGGTGACCGCTCGCGTCGCTGCCGCCAGGGCCGCTGCCGACAACAAGGCGCTGCGGCCAATGAACGCACGCCGGGAGGTCCGTTCCGGCCGGCGAGGCGCAGGCGACGCGGACGAGTCTTCCGGCAGCGGCTCCACCGGCACCGACTCCCCGTGGTGTCCCGTCGACGCCGCCGAACCGGGCCGCGACCCGACTTCGGAATGATTCTTCGATGACATCGGCAACAGATTGAATTAACTGGATTTAGCGACCGGAGAGTCGCTTGCTTTGCGCGCTCGATCAAGGACGCAGTCGACATTCCTGCCGCCTGCGCGCCGGAGCGCGAAATCGGGCCGGGACGCGGGAGGAATCCGGGCCCCAGGTTGCCGGGAACGCCGGCCGGTTGCGGCTGCGGTTGCGTTTGCGGCTGCTGCAGCCGCTGCTGCTGCGGCGGCGGCGGCCGCTGCGACGTTAGAGCGCTGCGAACGTATCGCAGCCCATCGGGTCGCCGGACCGGAGTCCGGTCTGCAGCCAGCGCTGGCGCTGGTCCGACGTGCCGTGCGTGAACGATTCCGGCGTGACGCGCCGCCCGGCATTGCGTTGCAGCGTGTCGTCGCCAATCGCGGCGGCGGCCGCCATGCCCTCGGCGACATCGCCGGGCTCGAGCACCGCGTTGCGCTGATTCGCGTGGTGCGCCCAGACGCCCGCGTAGCAGTCAGCCTGCAGCTCCATCGCTACCTGCAGCCGATTGCCGTCGACCTGACTGACCTGTCCCTGAGCATTCCGTACCTGCGATGCCACGCCCAGGAGGTTCTGCACATGGTGCCCGATCTCGTGGCCGATCACGTACGCCTGCGCGAAATCGCCGGCGCCGCCCATTCTCGCGAGCTGGTCGAAAAACGAGGTGTCCAGGTAGACCCGGCGATCGGCCGGGCAATAGAACGGACCTGACGCCGCCGACGCGTATCCGCAGGCCGACTGAACCGCGCCGCTGAACATGGTGAGCCGCGGTGCCGCATAGCGCTGGCCCGATGCCTGGAAGAGACGTTGCCACTCGTCCTCGGTACTGCCGAGGACGGCAGCCACGAATTGGCCGGCTTCGTCGTTGACCGGCGCGGCATCGGTCCCTGTAGTCGAGCCGCCCGGCACACCGCCACCCACCAGCAGGTTCAGAATCTCCGGACCGCCGACGAAATACACGATGATCAGAATGACGATGGTGCCTATGCCGCCCTTGAGCCCGCCAATGCGAAGCGGCATGCCGCCCGGACGGCCGCGCCGGCCTCGCACGTCATCGACATTGGAGCTCCGCCTGAGATCACGCCATTTCATTTTCTGTTCTCCGAACCGCCGCGCCGTCGTAACTGTTGTCGAGCCTGCCCGAGTTCACACACCAATCGATACTCGTCACTGAAAGCGCTCGGTGCCTCGTTCCAGCCAGCCGTGCTCGTGGCGACCGGCCGGGTCCAAGTGTGTCCAATGGATGATACCGCCCTGCTCGTTCCACTCGTACTCGCCATTGAACGCCACCCGATCCCCGGGTGCCAGATCCGGTATCCGCGGCGCAAGATCGATGTTGTGCGCGACGAGAACGGTCTGGCCCGAGGACAGCTCGAGGACGAAGCGCTGATGACGGTCGCCGTCGCGATCATCGGCAAGCACGCGCCGCACGACACCCTCGCCGGAAACCTGAAGATCGCTCTGGCGATTCCGGTAGGCCTCAGCCAATACCTCGGCAGCAGGATCCCCGGCACGTCCGGCTTCCGGCGAGACGGCGCCTCCTGCACCGCCCGACTCGAAATAGTGGACCGCCACAGCGATGGCGAGGATCGCGATTGCGGTCGGCCACGATTTGCGCATCTGAAGTCTCCGAAGACCCGCTGCAACGGCCAGCCACGATAACAGAACACGCGCGGCCGATGGCTGCGGCACAATTGCCGCATGCACGATGCACGACGCAGACTACCGGCGTTCGAGGATTTCTATCGGGTGATCTCCCAGGTCACGTGCGGACGCGTCGCAACCTACGGCCAGATTGCCGCGCTCGCCGGCTACCCGCGCCATGCGCGCTATGTCGGGCGCTCGTTGCGGGCATTGTCCCACGACCGGGCTGATGTCCCGTGGCACCGGGTCGTCAATGCGCGCGGCGAGATCAGCCGTCGGGGCATCGACGGCTCCGACGATCTGCAGCGCCTGCTGCTCGAATCGGAAGGTGTCGCGTTCGATGGCGCCGGCCGGATCGACCTCAGGCGCTTTCAGTGGCTGCCGCCGCTCGACTGACAGGCGCAGGCAGATTAGCGAGCCGGCTGGTCGGAAGCAGATCGACAGGACAGGCAGCCCGAGCCAGCGCACGCAGCCAGGCAGGGAGGCAAGCAGCGCATGCTGCCGACATGCGGAGCGCCGACACGAGCCGGGAGTCAGTCGGCCGGGCGCAGGCGAATCAGCGAATTGCTGCCAAGCGCATAAAGCGCCCCATCGGGACCTTCCCGGACCTCGCGAATCCTGAGGTCGAGATCGCCGAGCAGGCGCTCCTCGCCGACGACCCGCTCGCCGTCGAGCACGAGGCGCACGAGCTGCCGTTCGACCATGGCGCCGACGAACAGATTACCCTGCCACTCCGGAAAGCGATCGCCCGTGTAGAAAGTCAGTCCCGACGGTGCGATCGACGGCACCCAGAAGTAAATGGGCTCCTCGACACCCGGCATCGATCGACGACCGTTACCGACCGGCACGTTCGTCTTGCCGTCCGGCTGACGGTCGTCGTACTGCATGCCGTAGGAAACGTTCGGCCAGCCATAGTCGCGGCCAGCGCGGATGATGTTGATCTCGTCTCCGCCCTGCGGGCCGTGGTCGGTGACCCAGAGCTCACCGGTCTCGGGGTGAATAGCCGCGCCCTCCGGATCGCGCAGCCCGTGGGCAAAAGTCTCGCGAGCAACAGTCGCACGCCCGAGCCAGGGATTGTCGCCAGGAATCGTACCGTCACGATTGAACCTGATGACACGGCCGCTGAAGTTTCGGCGGATATCGGGGTTGTCGGTGAAATCGTGGTCGACACCGTCGAGATCGGAATCGTAGAACCGAAACGCATCGGCGCCGGTCGCAAACAGTGTGCCGTCAGGCGCGAGCACGAGACGGCGCTCGGCCCCGCCCTCGATCAGGACCTCGACATCTTCGAGACGCAACGCGTCGAGATTCAGACGTGCGCGGCCGACGGTCTCCTGGCCCAGGTCCAGCACCCGCCGCTCGGCCAGCGTCTTCGTCCACACTTCGTTATAGAAGTGATCGATCGGCCAGCGGCCCGGCGCCTCGCCTTTCGGCGGGGCAAAGTACGAGAAATAGATGTAGCCGTTCGTTTCGAAGTCCGGGTCGAGCAAGACATCGTGGAAGCTCTGCGCGGCAACGACCTTGACCCCCGGCACGTTCGCTATCGGCTCCGACAACGTGCCGTCCACCGACACGACGCGCAGCCGGCCGACGTTTTCCGTCACGAGGAAGCGGCCGTCGGGCAGGAATGCGAGCGCCCACGGGCCTGCCAGTTGATCCGTGATGACGTCGACGACGAACGGCGTCGCGGTTTGCACGCGCGGTGCGTCCGTCTGTCCCGGGAATGCCGGTTCCGGCTCGGGCGACTGTGCAGGAGCCGGCGGGGCCCCAAGCAACGCCCCGCAGAGTGCGGCGGCGGCGATCACGACCGCCCGCCGGGCGAACATGCGCATTGCCAGGACGGTTGCGGAGGCTGTCGCGGGCGCGGCTGTGGGGGCAGCTGTGGGGGCGGCTCTGGCTCTGGCTCTGGCTCTGGCTCTGGCTCTGGCTCTGGCTCTGGCTCTGGCTCTGGCTCTGGCTCTGGAAGAAATCATCGCTGGCTTTCGATTATCTTCTTTCGATGACGCGAACGGGTCGCGACGGCGAACCGGCTCGCAACCAGAAGCTGCCCCGGGATGCGACCTCCAGCTCGGCCGTGAATGGCGGCTCCGGATAACGCGAGCTGCGGGTGCTGACCTGCTCATAGACCGTGCCGTCGTCGGCAACAAACACCGAAAGCCCGGAGATGTTATCGACGCGCTGGACGACGAGGATCGAGAACTCGTCTTGCCCGTCCTGGCGCCGCTCGGCGCGGCGCTCGGCGCGGCGTCCGGCCCGACTCGCCGGTAACACTTCGACTCCGGTCTCGACCTCCGCGGGGACCGTGGGCGCTACCGGCGATACATTCGCGTCCCCGGCGACATCAGCGGTCGCTGTCGCGTCGGCTGAACCGGGCGCGTCGGCGGCGTCTTTCGCATCGGTCACGTTAGGCACGTCGGACACATCTGCAACATCGGCCCTGGCGGGCGCAGCGGGGAGATCAGGCGCATCGGGCGAATCGGGCATATTGGGCGTATCGGCCGCACCGGGCGCATCAGCAGCGCTGGCAGCGTCGACGGCGCCGTCGCCGGCTCCCGTCGGCTCGTCGGTGGCAGCCACCGGCGGGGATTCAGGCACTGCGCCGGCGTCCACGCGACCGAGGGCCTGGTCGTAGCAGGCCAGGCGCGCCAGCTCGTCCTCGATAGCGGCGCAGTCGGCCAGCGTCGCTTCCCGGGGCTGGGCCCGCACCGAGGTAACGGCACTACCGCATGACGCGATGACGAAAAGCGCGACGGCAGCGACGCATGAGATGTTTCGGCGGAATTGCATAGCTGAGCCCCTATCCTCGCGCCCCTTGCGCGCCCTGCGCCCGTTGCGCCGGGTCAGCATGCCAGCGGCGGCGGCCGCGTGACAAGTCGCCGACGCCGGTCAGGCCGGCGGGCCGCACGATCGACCGTCGCACCGGCCGATGCTGTCCGGGCTCGTCCGACGCTTGTTTCGCTGTTGCGTGTTGTCTACTATTCGAAAGCTCCGGAAATGCCTTATCGCATGTTCCTCTCGGGCGCTCGGATACTGCCTGTTTCCTATTCGCCACAGCAGTCCTGGCGCCCCCGGCAGCGAAAGCTGCAGGGCCGTTCCGGAAAGATCAGGACGTAATCAACGACCACGTACGGTATCAACGAACCGGGGGAATCACTGTCATGAATTGCGAACATCCACTGGCGAAGCAATCGCCTGCGCTGCCGGGACGCCAGACGCGTCGGCTCACGGCGCTTGCCGTCGCGGCAGTGCTCGGTGCGGATCTGGCATCCGCACAGCAGCAGGAACGTCTCGAACTCGAGGAAATCGTTGTCACATCGCGCTTCCGCGAAGAGCCTCTGCAGCAGATACCGCTCGCGATCAGCGCGATCACGGCCGAAACGCTCGCTGCCAACGGCGCGCTCGATGTCATCGACATTGCCGACTGGACGCCGAACGTCACGATCGATCAGCTCGGTTCCGGCTGGGGCCCGACGCTGGCAGCCAACATTCGCGGCCTCGGCTTCGGCGACTTCAAACCGACCAACGAGCCGACGGTGCAGTTCTACGTCGACGATGTCGTCATCGGCCGACCGACCGGCGCAATCCTCGACCTGCTCGACCTCGAACGCGTCGAAGTGCTGCGCGGACCGCAGGGCACACTGTTCGGCAAGAACGCCATCGGCGGCGTCGTGCGCATGGTGTCGAGGAAACCCGGTGAAGTCGAAGGCGGCGACATCGAAGTGACGATCGGCAACTACGATCGCCTCGACGTTCGCGGGGTGTTCGACACGACGCTGATCGACGACAAACTGTTCGCCCGCGTCTCGTTCGTCAACAAGCAGAAGCAGGGCTGGCAGAACAACGTCGACTTCCGTTGCGCGATGGTCGAAAGCGGCCGTGGCGAGCTCGCCGGTGTCGGCGACGGCATCGTCGGCTGGGACTCGGTCAACGGCGTACCAATCATGGGTGTGGTCGGCAGCCTCGAGGACAATAATTTCGCGCTGCCGACGCGCGTCTCCGAGCGCGGCACGGACCGCAACTGTGTCGTCGGCCGTTTCGGCGACCGGGACTCACAGGCCGCACGTGGCGCCCTGCGTTTCACGCCGAGCGATCGATTCGAACTGAACATCAGCGCGGACGTTACGGACCAGAAGGACACCTCGCCTTACGACCTCGTCGCGGACATCGCGTCGCCCGGACTCGTCAATCTGTACAACGCGCGCGTCGCGCTGCCGAACTTCGGTATTCCGTACGATGACCGCTTCGCTGCGCCGGACATCTTCACGAACTATTCCGGCTTCAACGACAACGGCGGCATCGACGGCGGAATCGAGACACCGAACATCAACAACGTCACCCACTGGGGCACGAGCGCGACGCTCGACTGGTACCTCGATGACATCGACGTCAAGCTGATCGTCGCACACCGCGAGTTCGACGCCCAGTGGGGCCGCGATTCCGACGCCTCGCCGATGCCGATCAATCACACGCTCGACACGTTCCGGCACGATCAGGACTCGGTCGAACTGCGCGTCAGCGGTCAGCTCTTTGACGGCCGCACGACGTGGACGGTCGGCTACTTCGATCTGGACCAGTACGACCTGAACACGAACATCTCCGTGCTGTTCCCGGACAATGGCTGCGCCGCCGCACCGCTGCAGGGCGTCATCGGCGTTGCCTGTATCGACCGCGTCGACAACGTCTGGGTCGACAACACCGGGTTGTTCATAAACACCGTAACCGACCTGACCGACAGGTTATCGCTGACGGTGGGACTGCGTCGTAGCGAGGACGACAAGGACGTGCTGCAGGAGCGCTTCAACCGCGACGGGACGGCGAACGCCGGCTTCGAGGACCCGATCATCGTCCAGGCCCACTCGAACGTGACCGACCCGATGATCAGTCTCGCGTATCAGGTGAACGACGACATCATGGTCTACGGCACCTACCAGGAGGGCTTCCGCGGTGGCGGCACGACCCCCCGTCCGGGTCCGGGCATTCGCGTGCCTTTCGGTCCGGAGACGCTGACGAATCTCGAGTTCGGTATCAAGTCGGATCTGTTTGATCGCCGGCTCAGGCTCAATGCGTCTGTCTACACATCGGTGTATGAGGATCTTCAGCAGGGCGCGGCCGGCCTCGACGAGTTCGGCAATCCCGCGTGGCTGACGACGAATGCCGGCGAGGCGGATCTGCAGGGGCTCGAGGTCGAGCTGCAATCGACGATCGGCGAGCACTGGCTGCTCGAAGGAAGTCTTGCGAACCTCGACTACCAGCTCACGGACCTCGGTAATGCGAGCCCCGAAGCGCGTATTGCGCTGGGACTCGATCCTGCCGGCGCGCCGGACATCAACGACGGCCCGAACCGGTCACCGGAGTGGACGGCCACGCTGAACGCCGGGTACATCACGACGCTCGGCAACGGGTCGGAGCTCTCGATCCGCTACGGCGCGAGCTGGCGGGACGACGCCTACTGGGGCACGGACGGCGACGATGCGGCCCCGGGCAATCTGATCCCCGCACACACGCGAGTGAACGCGCGCGTCACGTGGGTTGCGCCGGACCAGGAATGGGAAGCATCGCTGTTCTGCACGAACTGCACGGACAAGCGGGTTACCCAGAGCACGCTCAACTTCCTGGGCTTCTTCGGCACGCTTCAGCAGACCTATATCGACCCCGAGGAGTGGGGCGTCAGCATCAAGCGCCGCTTCAACTAAGCGCCGCCTGAGCTACCCGATGAAGGGCGCCGATCGGTAGATCGGCGCCCTTTTTTTTCTCGCTCCGGCCAGCTCCCGTCGCCCCGGTGCTTGATATTCACGCCGCCACCGGATTAGATCCTGAGTGCGAACCGCTCAATACGAACAACAAACAACTAACACCAGAGGAGTCGACATGCTCCAGATCACCGCCCTCTATGCCGGCCTGCTGGGCCTGCTGTCACTTCCGTTGAGCTCCGCCGCCGGACTCATGCGTGCCCGCAAAAATATCGACGCCGGAGACGGTGGCGATCGCGACCTGCTGCTCGCGATGCGTCGGCACGGCAACTTCGTCGAGTATGTGCCGCTGGCACTGATACTGATCGGACTGCTCGAGATCAATGGCGTGCGCGGCAGCGTTGTCCATGGCCTTGGCATTGCACTGGTCGCAGGCCGTCTTCTGCATGCAACGTTCTTTGTCCGGGGTGTGAAGTCGGCTCCGCGCGGGCTGGGCGCCGGTTTGACCTTCCTCGCGATCGCCATTGCCTCCGTCTGGGCGATTGCGCTGCAGTTCTAGGCTTGCTTGGAGAGTGGAGCGACGTCACAGCGGCATCAGAGCGTATACGAGCACGGACGTCTCAGCATCATGTCGCTTAGTCCGCTCATAACGAGAATCCTGTATGTCATAAGGGAGACGCGTGCGGTTCTCCGTCATCCGGGGTCTCCAACCGGAAGACTGGTGTCGATCTGGGCACCGGTCATGGTGCTTCCCCAGTTCATATTGGCTCCGTTGACTGTCTTCATCGGTCGGTATGAGGGTCTTGCCATATTTCTCGCGAGATTCCTGGCAATGCACATTGCCTACGAGCTGGAAACAAGGATTCCCTGGACTCGCGCCATCGGCATTTGTCACCTGCTTACGTTCGGTCCTTTGTTCATCTGGTTCTCCCTGGAATTCCAGGAGATCTACAGTGGCTGGGGCGTGTTCGGAATCCTGTTTGCGCTCGAATACGGCATCATCGGACTGTGCCTGTATCTGGACCTCCGCGATCTCCTGCTGCACGTTTCCGGCAGACCGTATCCGTGCTATGCCCGCGACTATCACCGGCTCGGAGTAATCCGGATAGACGACGAACGGGTCGAGCAGCCCGTTACGCCGTTTTCCGTCTTTTTCTGGTAGCGTGCAGGCACTCGTTAGCCCGCAACCAGGCTGAGATATTGGTGAATTCGCATACAGAGCAGGCAGAATGAAACTTGCGATATTCGGTGCTACCGGTTTCGTCGGAAAGGTCGTCACGGCGAAAGCGCTCGAACAGGGTCATGAGATAAAGGCACTCGTTCGCACGCCAGAGAAGCTCGGCGAACTGATGCGGGAAGTGACGCTTGTGCAGGGCGATCTCTTCGATTCGGACAGCATCAGAAGAACCATTCGTGATGCCAACGCGGTGCTGTCGTGTGCCGGCCCGCAGCGAAACGTCCAGTATCGCCCCGAGCAATACGAACAGGCGATGCGTGACATCGTTGCAGCGATGAAAGACCCCGGCGTTGAGCGAATCATAACGCTCGGAGGCGCCGGAACCATTCGCGTAGAGGGCGAGACCGTCGAGTTTTCGAGAAAAAAATGTTGCTGTTCGTTTTCGGCATGATCACTCCGCGACTCGTCAAAGCAAAGCAATTGGAATATGAGGTGCTCCGCAGATCAGGTCTCGCCTGGACAATGATCCGTCCGCCAATGATCGCGAACGACGAATCCTCCGGCGAGATAACAGCAAGCGCAGATCGGTCGGTCGGGCACAAGGTTGCGGTCAATGACCTTGCCGATTTCATGCTCGCACAACTCGAATCGACCGACTGGATCGGCGCGTCGCCACTTGTCGCATCCGTATACAAATAGCCGTTTCTGGTGTTCGCCGTGAGCGGTCCGGGGGCGCTAACCAGGATCTGGTGGAAATTCACGTCTGCGAAGCTAAAGAAACTTCCGGCAGATTCAGGCAAAGTTCCCGCAGAAGCGTTTCGCAATCCGATCCGATCACCATTCCTCGGCCTGGTCTCCGCGTCGCTGCAGCAGCCGTTGCAGGCGAGTGGTTGCGGCCCGGAGCCGACTGTAGAATCGGTCCCCCTACACGTGGTTGATCACGGAGGCCCAACTATGGGCAACCCGTCGAGCAGGATCGCGTGGCGAACCTCGTGAGCGTATCCGAAGACAAGCTGCCCGACGGCAAGAACGCGAACCGACCAGGTCTGCTTTCGCGGCTCATTGACACCAGCAGACCGTTCGACATCGAAGGCGTCCCACCAACCCTGTACGCGGCCATTGCTGTCCTCTCGATCGCCGTGCTCGAGCTCGGACTGCTGCCACAGACCGGCATCGTTGGTGCATTTGCCGTACTCTGGACAATCGGCCTCGTTTTCTTTGCGATCGGCGAGCGCCTCAGGCCGCTGAAGGCGCTGCTCGGCGGCGGGCTCGTGATCGCCTGGGCCGGCGCCGCGGTCATCGCCAATCTCGAGCTGATCTCTTCAGACGAAATCGCGCTTCTCCAGGGCCACATCATCGACAACCGCCTGCTGTATTTTCTGCTGGCAAGCCTAGTCATAAGCAGCGTGCTCGGTGTGCCCACGTCCGTGCTGCGGAAGTCCCTCGTCTCGTATGCGCCGATCATCATCGGCGGGCTCGTGCTATCGGCTGTGTTCGGCATGGCGGCAGGACTGCTCGCAGGTATCCCGGTCGATCGTGTGATCACGATGTACTTCCTGCCGATCATGGGCGGAGGCGGTGGCGCGGGCGCCCTGCCGATGTCCGAGATCTACGGCGCCGTGACGGGCAACGATGTGACCGGCTACTTCAACTACGCGATAGGTGTGCTGACGCTCGGCAACATCACGGCCATTTTGATTGCGTCAGGGCTCATGCATCTTCGCAGGCGGGCGCCCTCGCTCAGCGGCGACGGGCAGCTGGTTCGCGGTGCCATGGAGAGCATGGAGGCCGACGACGCTACACCGGAGGATGAGATCAACACGCACTCGGCGATGGTTTTCGTCGTCTGCATCCTTCTGGCCGGAATTGTCCTCGCGACGGTCATCGGGTCACTGCACTTCTTCGCCTGGGTCACGATCATCGCGATCCTGGTGAATTTCTCGCGGGCCGTGTCGCCGGCCATGCGGACGTCGCTTCGTCGGCTATCGGCCTGGGGCATGCGCGCTTTTCTGGTGACTATCCTGGTCGCTTTCGGCCTGTCCGCGGATCTACGGGTCATCGCAGGCCTATTTACAGCAGGCAACCTGCTGGTGATCGTCGCGATCGTCTGCGGCGCTGCGCTCGGCGCCGGGCTGGTGGCACAGACCGTCCGCTGCTTCCCGATCGAGGGCGCCGTATCCGGCGGTCTGTGCATGGCGAACGCCGGGGGCTCCGGCGACTTGCAGGTCCTGAGCGCGGCGCGGCTGCTGGCGCTCTTCCCATATGCGCAGATTTCGTCGCGGATCGGGGGAGCGTTTGTGCTGGTGCTCGCGAATTCCCTTTTCGCATGGTTCACCTGAAGGTGAGTTCGGGATAAGAGATATGAGGATCGTTTCGTTGTCGGGCGCTCTCGGCTATGGCTTCTCGATGGAGTCCTTCCGCTGTGCGCTCGAGCGTGACATCGACATGATTGGCGTCGACGGCGGCTCGACCGATCCGGGCCCGCACTATCTCGGCAGCGCGAAAACCGGATTCACCCGCGAGTCCCTGAAGAGGGACCTCGAGATTGCGATTCCGGCAGCGCTGGAGCGAGGGGTACCGTTCGTGCTCGGCTCAGCGGGCCTGGCTGGCGGTGAGCCGCATCTCGAAGCCATCCGCCGGATTGTCGATGAGATCGCAGCCGAGCGAGGTCTCGGTTTCAGGCTCGGGCTGATTCATAGCGAGCTCGATAAGGAGTACCTGAAAACGAAACTGCGCGACGGACGAGTCATCCCGTTCAGCGATCAGATCGAGCTTACGGAGCAATCCATCGACCAGAGCGTTCGCATCGTCGGACAGATCGGCACGGAACCGTTCATCGAAGCGCTCAGGAACGGTGCTCAGGTAATACTGGCCGGCCGCGCCTGCGATTCGGCCATCTTCGCGGCGCTGCCGATCGCCCGCGGCTACCCACCCGGTCTCGCCTTCCATATGGCGAAGATCATCGAGTGTGGCGCGATGTGCGCGTTTCCGTCCGGTAACGACGTCGTTGCAGCCGAGATTCTGGACGACCACTTTGTGCTGGAGCCGGGCAGCCCGGACAGGAAATGCACGGTCGAGCGAGTGGCCGCCCACACGCTGTACGAGCAGAAAACGCCGTTGCAGATTGTCGAGCCCGAGGGTATCGCGGACCTGTCCGATTCACGTTACGAACAGATCACCGAACGGTCCGTGAAGGTCAGCAACAGCACGTTCCGACCGGCGAACAGGAAGACCATAAAGATCGAAGGCGCGCGTCTGGTTGGCTATCGGACGATCTGCATAGCCGGCTCGAACGAGCCGCGCTTCATCAAGGGACTCGCGGACATTGTGACTGCCACAAAGCGATCCGTGGCCGAAAAGGTGGGCGGCAACGCAGCAGCGGACGACTACACGCTGAATGTGCGTATCTATGGCGGAACAGCGGGTGAGGAGCCGACCATCGGCGTTGCCTCAGCCGATGCGGGCATCGTGATCGACGTCGTGGGGCGGACACAGGGAATCGCGGACTTCGTGTGCGCCACCGCGAGAGGCGTCATGCTGCACATGGACTACGCCGGGCGAAAGACGACGGCAGGCAATCTGGCATTCCCATACTCACCGTCGGATCATTCTCTGGGGCCGGTGTACCAGTTCAGCGCGTATCACCTGATCGAAGTAGACGACTTCTCGGAGGTGTATCGCATCGAGTATCGGGACATCAAAGGGGCGTCGCTATGACACGTCTGGTCGAGCTCGCTGATGTGCTCCGCAGCAAGAACGCCGGCCCGCTGACGATGACGATCGACGTGATGTTTCGTGACAAGGCGCCGTACGATCGAGTGATTCAGTCCGGCGCGATCAACCCGAAGGCAGTCAGCGAGCTGTACGGCGTCAACGAGGACGACGTCCTGATCGTTGAGTACGGCATCGTGAACGCGATCAAGATCTCGTTCCCGCGGCGTGAAGTGAGCGGGAGCATTGACGACCAGGACGTCTATGGCTGCCAGCAGCATCGCCCGATCGCCGGAATCCTGATTCCCTCCTGAAACGCTGCGACCACGAGCAACGTTCCCTTTCCGTCAGCGGAAGGATTTGTTCCTGGCTTTCCGCGCTCCCCCGCGCGGAATTCTTCGAATTCTCGGCTATCGTCTGTACTGGCTTTGCCGAACGCGAACAACTCAGCCCGGAATTGCACCGTAATCAGACCGGGACTCGTGCGCGGCGGCTTCTTCTTTCACAAACTCCGCCGCTTCAGCCGAAGCTCAATGCCGCACCGGCAAAGTACGGATGCAGATAGATCAGTACTGCCGTCACGAGCAGCGCGATGACCGCCCCAATCAGATCGCGGGCGAGCGGTGGCGAGTCCGGTTTCGTCCATGACGCGTCGCGGCGATTGATCAGCAGGATCTCGAGCAACGCCCAGATACCGAGTCCCGCGAAGAGGAGCAATGAGCGTAGCTCGCCGTTCGCGAGCAAATGCGCGGCCGACCAGGCAATGAGCCCGGTCAACATCGGGTGGCGCAGGAACTGCTTGATTCGCGAGGGACGTTGCGCCGCGCCCATCAGAAAGATGGCAGTCGCCATCAGTGGCAACGAAGCGCCGCGACCCCAGGCCGGCGGCAGATACACGATCTCCGGTACCGTCGAACGCCAGCCAACGACAATCAGGCCGAGAGCGACCAGAATGCTCAGCGCGAAAAGCCCCTTATAGGGATTCTCACCGAGACGCGCGATCAGCCCGGCACGGAGTCCGGGAGCAACGGCGGGCATCAGGTGCACGATCATCCAGATGAAGAGACCTGCGATTAACCATGTCATGTCGAGCTCCAAAGCGGGTAGTCACGAGAGCGGTGTATGATCATTTGGAGTGGTCAGGTTGACCCCAGATAGCCGATCCAGAGTTGAGCCACGCGACCTGTCGGCTGCGCGATTTATGCCATAGGAAGTATCACATGCACCGAATAAGAGTATCCGTCGCGGTCAGCGGGTTGATCGGATTATCGATTGTTGACGCCGCTTCCGGACAGGACGTTCTCGTAATCGGGCGAGAAGGGAACCGTTGCGCTGACGATCGCACATGCATCAACCGACTTCATTACAACATTCCGATGACAGCCCGCGCCGAGCCGGGCCAGACAATCGTTTTCCGAACTCGAAATGCCCAGGATTCGAATCTGGATCCAATGGCTGCGAACGACGATCCTCGTGGAAACGCACCATGGATCGGCGCCGTTCACCCGCTTACCGGACCAGTGGACATCGTCGGTGCACGCGAGGGTGATGTTCTTGCAGTCACCATTCTCGATATCAACCCCGGTGACTACGGATTCACGAGTCTCGTGGATATCGGCTTTGTCGCTGACCGGATCAGCGGCCCATTGAGCGTTCTGTGGCGGCTCGATCGTCAATTCGCGCGGAGCGACGACGTTCCTGGTGTAAGCATCCCCAACGCAAGCTTTCCTGGAATCGTTACCGTTCTGCCTGGACCCGCCGAGCAACAAGCGATGCTGAACAGGGAGGCAGAGCTGGCTGCACTGGGGGGCGCAGTCAATTTGCCCGGCTCCGATCATGCCGTGCCCGAAGCCGTTTGCGGGCCTGATAGCTCCCACGAAGAAGAATGCCTAAGAACGTTTCCGCCTCGCGAGCACGGTGGGAATCTGGACATACGATATCTCGGTGTCGGCTCAACGATCTATTTGCCTTGCTTCATCGACGGCTGCGGGCTGGCAATCGGCGATGTGCATTTCGCGCAAGGCGACGGCGAGGTAGCCGGTACTGCTATCGAGATGGATGCGGATGTGACCGTGACGACGCGCGTCATTCGTGACGGACCAAGCCTGACCCGCGGGCCACATTACGAAGGCCCGGCTCGACTGCTGGATATCCCCTCCCGAAGGTTCTACGCGACAACGGGATTCCCGCTAAAGGCTGAGGGCGAGGTCCCGCCGGATATGGAATATCTCGAGTCAGCAAACATTGCGGCTCTCGAGAACCTGTCGAAAGACATCTCGCTTGCGGCGCGTAACGCGCTGCTCGACATGATCGACTACATTTCCGAAACCTACGATTTGACCCCGCAACAAGCATACGTCGTCGCGAGCGTTGCAGTTGATTTACGGATCGGTCAGCTCGTGGACGCGCCCAACGTTGGAGTAACCGCCCTTCTCCCTTTGGATATCTTCGATAATCAGTAGAATCTTCGTTGGATGTCGAATAACCGGTTCTGGCCGCGCGCTACGACGCAGCGACCGCCCCGGATGTTCGAACGTCAAGGCTACCGAAGGGGTCGCTGCTACTGAGTTTCGATCGTCGCCTTAACCACGCCAACTCGTGACATGAAGCTGAACAAAGCTCAAGTAGCTTCCAGGAAAGTTCCCGCTGAAACATTCTCGCACCATCCTGGTGCACGACTCACGGCACGAGGGACTCTTGGGTCCGTTTTGTCCGCACCCGAAGCTTGCCGTTCACGCCGCGTAGGCATATGTTCGAAACATGAAGCGGAGATTTCTGACGGGGACGCTGCTGGTGCTTCTGGCCGCGATCTTCGCAGCGATGTTCTGGCAGCACTCGCGATACAGCGATATACGGCGTGTCTTCGCTCAGGATAGTCAGCCGCCACTGCATGGACAATCGCTGCACGTTCTGACTTATCTGACAGCGCCGCGGGAAGCGGAGCTACTCTCATCGTTGCGTGCACTCCGGGCCTCCGCTGAGCGAGAGGGAAGCAGCACTTTCGTGTATGCCGGGAAGATTGTTCAGAATGCTCGCGATTCCGGACAGCTAACGGAAGCGCTTGGCCGCGAAGTCGAATGGCAGGCGATCATCCTGCAGCAATTCGAAAGTCGGGACGCCTATTCCCATTACCTGCAGGACGACGACGTACAAGCGGCGTTATCCACATTTCCCGATCGGTTCGCGCACGGCATGCAACGTTCAGCCGCGCTCAACCTGTTGCTGCCGCAAGCACTACTGCTTCGCAGAATACAGCGGCTCATTACATTCGCGCCTTCGATTACGCCGTTTGAAACTGTTTCCGAAGCAGCAAACGCCGAAGCTGCCGAAAGTGCCGAATCGATGCTGCCTGAGGCGGATGAATCTCGCAGTGAGGCGATCGTCGTCGTCAATCTGATGCTTGAAGGCGATGCTGCGCAACGTGCCGCGAACGCGGACTACGCAGGACGAATGTTCTCCCTGATGGCAGAGAAGGAACACGGTCCGATCCACGTGGGCACATCAGTTCCTATCGATCATCCGCTTGATTACACGAGTGTCGCCCTGGTGTACTACCCGGGTACCAGCTATTTTCGAGACATGGTATCCAGCACGTTTTTTCAGGGAATAATCGGCGACAAACAGCTTGCGGATACGATGGTCTCTATAACCGTGCCGATTACGGATCAGCTCTGAGCCGGCCGATTCGCATAAGTGCTGGCAATGCGGTCTTGAAAGACGGCGCGCCGTACCGTGTATTTGCCCTATTCACCAACGTTCCGGACTCGAGCGGGTCATTTTCTTGAAGAGTCGAACAGTAAGATCATGAAGGCGTTCGCCCAGAAAGGCTACGGCTCTGCCGATGCCTATGAGCTTATCGATGCGACTAAGCCTGTGCCTTCAAAAAATGAAGTCTTGGTAAAGGTTGTTGCTACCGCGGTCAACGATTGGGAATGGGGCATCCTGAAGGCACCGTGGCCAGTCCGCTTGTTCATCGGACTAGGCAGACCGCGAGGCAAGTACCATGTAATGGGTTGTGATATGGCCGGGCGTGTTGAAGCAGTCGGCCGCAACGTCATTGATTTTGGCGTGGGGGATGAGGTTTACGGCGATCTTAGCGGTTATCGATTTGGCGGCTTCGCCGAATACGTCTGCGTAAGTGAGCAGCACCTGCATTGCAAGCCCTCGGCGGTGTCGTTCGAGCAGGCTGCCGCCATTCCACACGCGGCCGAACTGGCGCTGCAGGCCATTCGGTCGGCGCCTGAGCTTCGAGCAGGGCAGGAAGTTCTGGTCAATGGCGCTGCCGGTGGCGTCGGAACGCTCGCGATTCAGATCCTCAAACAGCACGATCTTACGGTGACGGGCGTGGATCATGCCGCCAAGCTTGGACGGCTACTCGAACTTGGGTACGACGAGGTGGTTTCTTATCCCGAAGCCGATTTCACAAGGCTTGGCAAACGGTACGATCTGATCATCGATGTCAAAACAAGTGCGCCCGCACATGCTTACCTGCGAGTGCTGAAACCTTCAGGAGTTTACGCAACCGTTGGTGGTGACAAAGTCCTCCCCTTCATGCTGCTCGCTCCGGTCATTTCGTTGTTCACACGCAAGAGTCTCAAGGCGGTGATGCTGAAGCCGAATAGGAACCTCTCAGAAATCAGTGACATGGTGAGTATCGGTACGCTGAGGCCGGTACTCGATGAGGTCTTCGCCTTTTCCGAACTGCAACACGCGCTGAGGAAATTTCACGATGCGCGGCACGTGGGAAAGATCATCGTTCGGATGCCCTGAGCAGGCCGGCCGTAATCGACCCCGAACCGACGTTCGCTGATCGGTAAAATTCGCACGATCCAACTTCTATTCGGTAACGAGAATGAGAATTGTCGACCAGGGCCAACGGATGATTACCGCCTCATTGCTCAGCGCGTTCGCCGGAATCGGTTTCTTTGCTGCGGCAATTGTATCTACCGCGCAGCCCTTTCCCGACGAAGAAGGCTTCGTGCCTCTCTTTGACGGCACGAGTCTCGATGGTTGGGACGGTGATCCAGCTATCTGGGCAGTCTACGACGGCAAGATCGTCGGCAAGAGCGATGGCCTAAGTGAGAATGCCTTCTTAGTGACAACAAGTTCGTTCCAGGATCTTGAGCTGCGTTTAGATGCCTACCTGGTCAACGGTGAGGGAAATTCCGGTGTGCAGTTTCGTTCCGAGCGTTTGCCGGATTCCACGCAAGTGGCCGGTTACCAGGCCGATATCGCCGAGGTTCTATGGGGTTCGCTTTACGACGAAGCTCGCCGAAATCGTATCTTAAGTTGTCCCGACCCTGAGGGCGTCCAGAGACTTAGTCGCGAGATGAACGTTGTTACGGACATTGAAGACTCAACACCCGCGCCTGACCTCCTGGCGTTTCAGTCATCACTAAAATCCGACGGCTGGAATGAATACATCATTCGGGCAGAAGGTAACGAGATCACGCTAAAGGTCAATGGCTATGTGACGGCCTCCTATCGCGAGGCCAATCGCGAATACCTAAAGCCGGGAATTATCGGACTACAAGTGCATTCAGGCGGACCCATGGAAGTGCAGTTCCGGAATCTGCGAATCAAGGAACTCGCTTCCTCTGAGTAGTTTGGCGCGACCGGCGAAGCACTGAACGGCACTTCTGGCTGCTTTCGTAAGTTGAACTTAGTGGCGGTCACGGACTGCTTTCCGCCCCGGCGCCGCCACATTCCGGTCGCTCGCGAAATCGCTGATCTTTAACGTAGATGAACGGGGTCGCATCTCTACTCCCAACGTAGCGCCTCCATCGGATCCGTGCGCGCCGCGCGCAGGGCTGGCGCCAGAGCGGCGCCAAGCCCGACCGCGGCGAGCAGCACCGCGGCGCCAGCGAACACGATCGGATCTATGGGCCGCACGTCGTAGAGCTGACTCTCCAGCATCCGGGTCAGGCCGAACGCGCCCACGAGTCCGATCGCCACACCAACTACGGCCAGACGTACCGCATCGCGGCCGACGAGAGTGAGCACCTGACTCATGCGCGCGCCGAGTGCGATGCGTACGCCGAACTCGCGCGTGCGCTGCACGGTTCCGTGTGCCATGACGCCGTAAAGACCGATGGCGCCGAGCACCAGTGCGATCAGACCGAATCCGGAGAGCAGGCCGGTCAAGAGTCGCGGCTGCGCAATCGAGTCGGCAGCGACCCGGTCAAGCAACTGCACATTGGACACGGGCGCGTCCTCCTCGATCTGGCGTACGATCTCGCGGATCGGTCCGGCGAGCAGCAACGGGTCGGCCTCGGACCGGACCATGAGCGTCTTCGAGCCGAGGAATGTGGCGTGCAGCCTGTACATCTGCGGCCTGGCCGGTCCTGCGAGCGTTTGGTCCTTGGTGTCGCCAACGATGCCGACGACCGTGACCCATGCATCACCCTCGAACGGCGCCGTGCGCACCTGCCGACCGATCGGGTCCTCGTTTGGAAAGTAACGCGCCGCCGCCGTTTCGTTGAGGACAACGAGGCGAGACTGTGCCGCCTGGTCCTGGTCGGTAAACAGGCGACCGCGCACGAGCGGGATGCGAAGCGTCTCCAAATATCCGGGCGTGACACTGCGCCAGTCGATCAGCCGTTGCGGCTCGCCGTCCGCAAGAGGCCGGCCGTCGATGATCAGAGGCGCGAGCCAATTGCCGACGGCGAGCGGCAGCAGATGGATCGCGCCAGCGCTCTCGACGCCAGGTAGCGCGTGGACCTGATCGAGCAGCTCGATCCAGAACTGGCTGTTGGCGGCAGCGTCGAAGTCCTGGGGGGTCGTTATGCGCAAGGACAGCACGCCGTCCCCGGAGAAGCCAGGATCCTCGGTAATCAGGTTCGCGAAGGTGCGAATCATCAGCCCGGCACCAACCGTCAGCACGAGCGCAAGCGCGAACTCGGCGACGACGAGCGCGCCGAGCGCGCGACGCCGCACCCGCTGTGCGGCGGCCGCGCTGCGGTCGACCAGAGCCGCATGCAGATTCGAGCGCGTTGCGCCGAAAGCCGGTAAAAGGCCTGCCAAAACGGCGGCAAGCACGACCGCCGCGCCCGCAAAGGCAAGTACGCTAAGGTCCACCCGGATCTCGTTGGCACCGACGAGTCCCGCAGGGAGCGCAGCACGGAATGCATCCGCGCCCCAGAGCGTGGCCACGACGCCGATCGCGCCGCCGACCGCAGCTATGAGGAGGCTTTCGGTCAAGAGTTGCCGCACGACCCGGGCGCGCCCGGCGCCGAGCGCTGTTCGAATCGCAAGCTCGCGCTCGCGGACCGCGACCCGCGTGAACAACAGGTTCGCGACATTCGCGCATGCGATCAGCAGCACGAAGCCTACCGCGCCGAAAAGGACCAGCAGGATCGGCCGAACCGGCCCCACGAGCGACTCGCGCAAAGGCAAAACGCGCGTGTTGTCGCGAATCGCGACCTCGTCGCAGTTGGGTGCCTCCGCGCACCGTGCGGCGACGGTGCTGACAAACTCGCGCTCCGCCACCGCGACGCCGACGCCCGGCGCGAGGTGGCCCAGGAACTCCAGATAACCAGTGTCATAATCGGCATCCGATGGACTCATCGAAATGGGAGCCCACATCTCGGCATCCGCTGTCGGGAATGCGAAGTCCTGCGGCATCACTCCCACAATTCGCGCCGTGCCATCGCTGCCCGGAAAGCTGACACCGAGCGTCCGTCCCACGATGTCCGTGATGCCGCCGAAGCGCTGCTGCCAGAAATCGTAACTCAAGACGACGACCGGCTCCGCGCCGGGAACGCCGTCGGTTGGGATGAACGCGCGGCCCAGGAGCGGCGCAGCACCGAGGACGTTGAAGAGGTCTGTCGTGCCCCTCACTGCCGACAACTGCTCGACGGCACTCTCGCCCATTAGCGTGAAGGTCCAGAGGCTGTAGCCCGCGATCGCGTCGAAACTCACGAACTGCTCGCGCGCATCGACGAGCGCGGCCTTGGACGCGTTGCCGGCAGGTTGAATGTCAACGAGCTGTTCGGCGTTCGGATAAGGCAGCGGCCGAAGCAGCAGCCCGCTGATGCCACTGAAAATCGTGACATTGACTCCGATTCCGATCGCGAATGTCAGCGCAGCCACGACGGCGAAGCCCGGGTTGCGGCGTAGCATGCGTGTTGCGTGTCGCAGGTCTTGTAAGACGGTACTCATGACGGACGCCCCATTGATTCCTATGACGGGCGATCTAATTGATAGAGATTGTGCTACGCCCGATTCTGCCAAGCAACGAACGTGCCAAGTCGAATGCGGCGGCGATTTGCAGTGTTGGATTGCGCTTCCACAGCGTAGGCCGGAGCCGAAGCCGGTCGAGTTCCGAAACCGCTACAGACCATTCCAATATCGCGACGGTTTGTAGGTTGAAGCTGCGCGATCAGGCCGTTGTCGAGCTGGGCGCCAATGACGCAAGCTGGCCGTCTTGGACGGCATGGAATTGGGGCACTTGAGCGAGACTGACAGCCCCTCGCGCGCCACAAAGCGGACGGTCGCGGATTGGCCTCCGTTAACATTCTTAACCGGTGAAGTCGCGCTCCGGAACGGCCGGTCAGTCGAGCGGTGATATGATCAGGGCGACCGGGTCATGTCGACCCGCTTCTGCCGTTGACGCCCTTGTCAGCACTCCTTTAGTCGGCGGCGAAGTTCGACGTCGTTATGTCAACTTGCTGGGTGATCGGGTTGCTGTAGAGTGATAGTTGCAGAGCAACAAGAACAAGGTATTAGGCTGGAGGGAATCGCATGAACTCAGTCAACGCGCGTCGCAGCGTGCTCAGGACTTTGGCGCTCGGATCGGTGGCACTTCTGGCGACGACGCGGGAGGCATTGGCGAGCCTGGTGGGTAGGCTGAACGCTGCCAACAATGTTCTGGCCGGCGACGGATTCCTTTTCACGGGGTCGACCGATGCCAGTGGCAATCAGACGGTCAGTACCGCGATCACTGCACTGCCGAGCGTGCAGTACGACTTTCAGATAGACGGCAACGCTCAGGGAGTTGCGCCATGCGTTAAGGTGGCCTACGTCGGCGGCTTTTCTGATGTTGAGTTCACGAGCAACGAGGCCAAGATCATCGACCTGAGCGTTGACGAGCAGTCCTCGAAGGCGATCTATTCGCTCATTGATCAGGGTATTGCTCCGTGTATGACGGTCGAGAGCGAGCACCTTTCGGGCATACCCAAGATCACGGTGACGCAGTTCCGGGACGCATTTCTGCCGAACTTCATCATGGAGAGCGGCCATGAGAATGGCACGGACGTCATTCGAAGCACGCTGCTTGATACGTTCAAGGGGACGGACGCGACGTGGATCGTGGAAACCGAGAGCACAGGGTTCGGCAAGTCCTTCAAGGCGACCAGCTACGCCGAGGGCGTCACACCCTGCCTGATCACCGAGTCGGTTGGGGATGCCGCGAGCGGCGTCGTCAAGTTCACGGTGCTGGATCAAGGCATTGCGCCTTGCATGACCGTTGCAAACGATTCGTCATCTGGTATCCCGATAATTCGCGCTGAGGTGGAGCCTGATGCCGACTTTGAGATCAAGGTGGGAGCAGACACCTACGTGTTGCAGAACGGTGCTCTGGTATTGGCGCCGATCTAATCATTGGCGGGCCGAAGGCCCGCTCCTTTCGGCATTCTCAAAGCGAAACGCGGCGGGTGAATGGCCGGTGTTGGCCGGGATGACACGGACGATATGAGGGCGTTCGTCCGTGACTGACGGCCCCAGACCTTCCCGTTTTCCGACGCTCGCGAATTCGACCTCCGTTAACATTGATTAACGGTGGAATCTCGCCCGTATGTGGACGGTCATTCGAGCGGTGCTAAGATCTGGCTGACCGGTTCCTAATCCGGCCGTGCGGCAGTTGTTGACGGAGGAACGCCGTGTTTCTATACGATATGGGGCCTTACAACAGTCCTTAGGTGGCTTTGAGACGCAGCCGTGGCCCGTGGCGTCGTATACTTTGCGCTGGTTTTTGGGGTCGGTTTCATTCTGGGACCGATTCGCGTTCTTTGGCTAGAGCCTCGGCTTGGCCAGCGTTCCGCCGAACTCATCGAAACGCCGCTGATGCTGGTTGCCATATATTTCGCCGCCGGCTTTGTCATTAAGCGATTCGAGGCGTCGCGCAGAGTGGAATACTTGTATTCAGGCCTGGTGGCGCTGAGTGTTCTGCTTGTCGCAGAGTTTACAGTGGTACTCGCACTGCGGGGCCTCAGTGTTCAGGAGTATCTGGCACAGAGTGACCCAGTAGCAGACGCCGTCTACGTGGTTATGCTCATTATCTTCGCTGTCATGCCCTGGCACTTGGGTAAGCGACATGACGCCGCCTAACATGTCACTGTAGCGGGCGCAGTAAACGACCAGCTCTGGCCGTCTTGACACGCACGTTTCGTGAGCGTTCGCAGCCGATCGACCGCCCCGGAGTTTCCAGCTTTCCGAGGCCTAAACGGAATCGCACCTTCGGACCTTGTGATAGCCGCGATGACCGCAAACTCGCAACATCAAGCTAACTAGGTTGAAGTAAATTCCAGAAACGCTCCCGCGGAAACATTTTCTTACCATTTTGTCGCAAGGAGCCCGGTGCAAACGGGCACTCTTAGCCATACCCGGCCATAGCTATTGGTCATTCGGGCGACCCGACTGCCCTAATGAGCCCGCGATCAAGAGCATAGGTTTCAATCCGATGCGGCCGGGTGGCGTTCCTGGAGAAGCGGTCGAGGCGCTTCCACAGACGCTGCGTACCGGTCGCTCATGATTGAGTCGCCTACTCCGGCTCTGCGGGATACGGCAGGTCGATCGGACAGGTGTCGACTCACAGTCCGGGGAAGATGGAAAACGGGGGAGGAAGGAACAAGGGGTCCACCCATTCACCGTCCTCGTTGAAGTAGTCGCAGTTCTGGAACGGGTCACTATTCACGCCATCAGCGGCAAATAGATACGTTCCGTCTATGAAGAAGACGCGCCCGCCCAATCCGCGCATCCGCTGTGATTCGTCCGGGTCTGCTCCCGCAGTCTGAATAAGGCCGATCGTCCCTAAGCTGGCCAGCCCAGGTCATGGAATATGTGACTATTGCATGAGTAGTCACGTATATAGTAAGATTCCATGATGAAATCGAATACCAGTGAAAATCATCGCTTTGCGCTTTCGCTTGCGGCGGCGTGGAGAGGCCTCGAGCGTCAGCTGGATCACAGCCTCGGCGCAATCCGGGGCATCAGTTTCGCCGAATATCGGCTATTGCGCGCTTTGGCAGAGGCACCCAACGGGCAGGCCAGCAGAATTGACGCTGCACGCAGTATCGGACTCACCGCGTCGGGCGTGACTCGGGCACTTCGTCCGCTGGAAAAGATCGGGCTGGTCTCGACTGTGAAGAACAAGAGAGACGCGAGGCTCGCGATGGCGAAGCTGACGCCTGCCGGTCGGGCTTTGATCGGGGAAGCATCGGACATCGTTGACGACACTGTTGCTTCGATCCTGGAGCGCTCACCGAAGCTCTCGACCAGGCTAAGCAGTGTATCGAGTCTGCTTGATTCGCTTCGTTCCTGACGGGTGATGGCACGGACCGGATAAAGACCCGCGCGGCCCTCAGATACGCGGGTCTACGCGTGGTGTCTACGCCCCGTGTCTATGCCGATGGGCGGCCGAGCAGCGGGACGATCAGACGCCGCCAGGCGAGCGCGAATCCGGTCCAGACCATCAGCACGGAAGTCAGGGATACCAGGCCCGCAACAGTCTGCCCCACGATGCCGAGCGCCTCTCCGGTATGCAGAAACCGCACCCAGCTGCGGGCCCGGCGGCCGGGCGACTGACTCTGGAACGGTTGCCAGTCGAGCGCGGTGCCGGAGCGCGCATCGAGCAACAACGTGTGGCGGAGTTGCGGCTGGCCGCCGTTGCCGAGGTCGATCGAAACCCTGACCGGACCTTCAGCCGGCACGGCTGCCGGCAAAGAGATCGTCTGCCAGTCTTCCGTGTACTCGGCCGCGAAGCCGAACAATTCGTCGACCGATAGCAACGGCCCCGCGTCGGCCGCCGGCGGCTCGGCCAGCGCGAGCAGGGTCGCGCCCCCTCCCCCACCGGGGCCACCACGGCCCGGCGGCTCTTCGCCGAAGCTGCGATAAACCAGGTCGTTCGCCCACGGATAGTAGAAAACGGACGCCGTCGCGACGACAACCGCGAGCGGCACAGCCGTCCAGATGCCGAAGACGTGGTGCCAGTTGAAGTCACGCGCCTTGCTGTCGGCAGCGGGCATGAAGACCAGCCGCGCCCGGAACATCGCCCATTTGAAGATTTTCGGTAGCCAGAGATAAAGGCCGCTCAATATGAGAAAGAGAAAGATCAGATTGCTCGCCCCGGTAATGGCACGCCACGGACCTCGCGACTCCCTTGGCGCGTTGAACCAGCGGTGCCAGCCCGTGACCGCACCGAAAAACTCGCCGAGACGCCCCTCGCCGGACGGAATCATCGCGCCGGTGTACGGATCGACGAGCCTGGAGTTGCCGCGGCCGGCGCTGACAGTGATCGGGTCATCCGCGTCGATCGGGACCGCGATCGTTCCGGCTTCGAAGTCGGGTTCGGCCAGCGCGACACTGGCGAGCAGATCGTCGAGCGGCAGCCGCCGCCCGTCGTCCGGAATCGCAACCCTGGGCCCCGCGAAGTCGAGGATCTGACGCTCGTAGGTCAATATCACACCGGTCACGGACATCATCAGGATCACGAGCCCGGCGGCGATGCCGCAGGCCAGGTGAACCCAGAAAATCGTCGTTCTGATCATTGCGGCCGATGATAGAGACTGGACCCTTTAACATCAATGAGAATCATTCCCATTTCTACCGATGTCGGCCCGCGCAGCCGCCGCCGTCCGGCCCGATCGCCACGGCCGCCGGCCGATCGCTGCGCCCGCCCTATCGTCGTCGGTCGCGTGGGCTCGGACGATCCCCGAGCGACCTGAAATGCTGGCGAACGGCGCCGCCGCACCAACCCACCGATTGACATGCCCGCGCGGCGTCGTATCGTCAGGCGATGTCTGCCTCGCTTCGATTCGGGCATTAGCCTCAGCGACCCATGCAGTTTCTGGTCTGGCTCGAAACAACGGCCCTTGGTGTCTGGATTCGCGAGACGCCGTCGCTCTGGGGCTTTCCGTTCATCCTGTTCCTGCACACGCTCGGCCTTGCGATGCTGGCCGGCATCAACACGGCATTCATGCTTTGGGTGCTCCGATTCGCGCAGCGCTACCCGCTCGCGCCGATGGCCCGCTACTTCCCGTTGATGTGGCTCGGCCTCGTGATCAACGCCGTGTCGGGGATTCTCCTGCTGATCGCCTACCCCGCAAAGGCGCTGACCAACCCGGTCTTCTATCTGAAGCTGGTGGCGATCGGGGTGGCGATTGCGCTCAGCTCGAGCCTGAGCCGGCGTATATTCGTTGAGGGCAATGCGAGCATTGCGTTCGAGCCGGACGCGCGCATGCGCTCCGCAGCCGGCATCACGATAGTCGCCTGGGTGGTCGCGACGGTAACCGGGCGATTTCTCGCCTATACCTACAACATCCTGATGGCCACCGAGCCGGCGCTGTTCTAGGGGAGCGCGATGACTGAGCTGATGGACTGGATATTGTCGACACCAGCGTCGCATCTGATGCTCGACTATCGCTGGTCGTGGCCAATTGCCGAAGCGATTCATTTCATCGGGCTGATGCTGATGGTCGGCACCGTGGCGATGTTCGACCTGCGTCTGCTCGGCATTGCCCGCGGCATCGCGCCGCTCGAGCTCCACCGTCTGCTGCGTTTCGGCGTCGCCGGATTCGGGCTGTCCGTCGTCACGGGGCTCCTGTTCATTTCAGGAGCGCCGGACCAGTACTTCTACAACAACGCGTTCTACTTCAAGTCGATCTGCCTGTTGCTGGCCGGTATCAATGTCACGGTGTTCTACACGACCGGCTTCGCGCGCGTGCGCGCAATGGGCCCCGGCGACGATGCCGACCGAGCATTGAAGTTGATGGCAGCCGTGTCGCTGCTCCTGCTGACCGGCGTCATGCTCGGCGGTCGAATGCTGACTTTCTTCCGGCCGGCGGCTTACTACTAGCCGAATATCCCACCGATTCGTGGGTGAGATCTCCGCGCTGCCAACCTCCCCAAAATCGCCGAGCGACGTTGGTGATGCGTTGCGTAACCGGCTCCGCTGCTAGTCTCGCTGGTATTTCACCGGGCAACCCGGCGCCATCAGTCCTGCGCCCTCCTGTAGCGCACAGAATTCTCTGGCGCGGTCGACCTGCTCGCCGATGGCTTCGAGCACATCGTCGACGCCGGTCACGATGCCGTGCACCGGAATGTTGATGACCGGGTCGAGCCCGTAGCGCTCGACGCTGTCGAGATACGCGTCGCCCCACCAGTGATAGTCCCAGTTGTACGTCGTGAAATCTCCCTCGAGAAAGATCCGGTGCCGCGGGATGTATGCGAACACGGCCTCGGCCATGTGCAGGTGCCCGACCGCGTGATAGACATCGACACGCATCGTGTCGTCTTCCAGCACCAGGTGTTCATCGACCGGTACGAAATCGAGCGGCTGTGGGTTTCGGGCCAGCGCATCCGGGAAGTTCGGCGCCGGTCGGGCGACCATCTCGCGAAACAGCTGCTCGTTGCCCCGCCGCGCAATGATTCGCAATCCGCGCGAGACGGCGGCTCGCAGGCCGCCGGAATGGTCGAAGTGATGATGCGAAACGATCACCTCGGTGACGCGCTTTCCCGGCACGAGCGTGTTTGCGAGGTCGAGCCTTGCGAACGTCGCCTCTTCGCTCGCATAGGCCTCGAACATCGTCAGGTGATCGTCGAACTCGACGACCGCACCGCCGTTGCCGCCGTAGCGGACGTCCCATACGCCTTCGGCGACTTCGGTCGCGACAGCTTCGGGCATCGCGCGCGGCTCAGGCTGCGGCGCCGGCGGGACCGGCTCGAAGTCGTCGGCATCGACTTCATAACCGTCGACGTGCAGCGTGGCGATCGTCAGGTTACGCCAATCGATCGATGTGGACAGCCCGACCGGCAGCCGCACATCGTCAAAAGGGAGATAACCCGTGAAGTGCGCGGTCATCGTCAGGTCGCCGAGTGTCGTGCTGGGTGCCACCCAGCGCACGGAGGACGGCAGCATCGTCGGTGTATCGACGGCGAGCCAGAGTGTCTCGCCGCTTTCGATCGTGAACTCGACCACAGTGTCGCCGCTCTCGGCCGTCACGGGGCCAAGGCGGGTATCCGCGTCGAGCGCGGCCAGCAGAGCCGTCAGTGGGTGATCCAGAACCTGAGCGCCGGTTTCGATCCGCGTTGTCGCGACCCAGTCGAGTCCCTGGCGGCCTGCAAAGGGGAACAGGTAGCTGCGGCGATCCGAGTAGCGCGCGCGTCCGTTGACCAGATCGAAATCGCGCGCGACGCCGTTGGTCGCCTGCCATTTGGACGGCGCACGCGGATCGGGCGACGGATTGGCGCCGCCCTGCTGATTCAGATTCTGGCCGAAGCCGGTCATCGTCAACGACTCGAGTGACTGCAGGCGCTCGAGCCCGCCCATCGCTTCGGCAACCGCCTCGAGCAACGCCCGCGCATCGAGCGACTGCGGCAGCGCCGCCGACGAAGGCACGAGCACGAGCGCAATGCTGAGCAGACGTTTCCACCGCATGTCTGTCTCCCGATCGGATTGTCGATTCGGAAGAGTATACGGTCGCGGATCGATCGCGGATCCGTCAGGAAATCGTTCAGGGGCGGACCGGTCGCGAATCCGTCAGGAAGGCAGCGAGGGATCGACCAGCCGGCCCTTGGCCACCGGCTGCACCCGACCGCCGACCCGCAAGCCGTCGCCGATCTCCAGATATAGCCGCGACGGCCGCCCGATCTGCGTTCCCTGCTCGACCGTGAAGCTCCCGCGAATGCCGAGTTCCCGCAGGAACGCGGCGAACGCCGAGTTGGCGGAGCCGGTCGCCGCATCCTCACGGATCGAGATACCGTCGTGAAAGTGCATACGCACGGCGAAGTCCTCATTGCCGTCGGTGTGCCGGCAAACCGTGAACAGCGCCATATCGGAATTGATGCTACGCAGCGTCTCCGGATCGACGGTTACGCGCCGCAGATCGTCCATCGACGCGACAGGCACGAGGCAGTACTGGGCCCCCGAGTAGACGTACCGCGCCGGCCAACCCGTATCGATCGCGACGTTGTCACCCACCAGAAGTTGCGCGTCTGCGGCGGCCAGTGGCTCACGCAGCTCAGGCTCTGGGGGCCTCATCCATGCGGTGCCCTCAACGAAGGTCACGTCTACCGGCCCTGCTTCGAGATCGAGACGTATCGAGCCACGATCGCCAGCGAGCACCCATGCGGTACCGAGCGTCGGATGCCCGGCGAACGGCAGCTCCTGAGCCGGCGTGAATATCCGCACGCTTGCATGATCCGGCGCCTCCGCAGTGACGAAAGTCGTCTCAGAGAAGTTCATCTCTTTCGCGATCTGCTGCATCGTGTCCGGATCGAGCGCGCCTGCGTCTCGCACCACAGCGAGCTGATTGCCTTCGTAGCACTGTTCTGCGAACACATCGACGATACTCAGTCTCAACTCACACCCCCGGGCTACTCGAGCCAGATGCTGACGACGGTATAGAGCACCAACAACACCATCACCACACCGAAAGCCGCGCGGCGCCCGCCGCTGACCAACGCACGCTCGGCGGCAACGCCGAGCACCAGCCAGCTGCCCGCACACGGTAGAGTCACGAGCGCAAAACCGGCTACGACCCCGGCCAGACTGAACCAGGGATTCGCCGAATCGGCAACGAAGACAGAGACCGCCGACAGCGCCATTATCCAGGCTTTAGGATTGGCGAACTGAAATGCAGCAGCCTCGTAGAAGCGAATTGGCCGCGCCTTGACGTCGGACGCGCGAACGTTCGAGAACGCGCCACGCATCACCCAGGCGAGGTACAGCAGATAAGCGGAGCCGAGCACTTTGAGCGTGAGCGCGGCCGCCGGCACGGTCGTGACGAGGGTGCCGACACCGAGACCGGCGATGACGAGAAGCACGGAGAAGCCAACCGGGATACCGAGCAGATGCGGCAACGTGCGGCGCCAGCCGAACGCTACACCGGATGCCGCAAGCATCAGGTTGTTCGGGCCCGGCGTTATCGCCGCAACGAACGCGAACGACAGGAACGGTAGCAGGGATTCCATCTCAGGCGGGGACTGGTCGTGCCTCGGCTCGGCAAGGATGCAGCGCGGAAAGACCGCGCTGTTGCGGAACTGAGGTCAACCCTACGGCAATGGCACTTCCGGGCTCTCGTTCCGGCGCGCGGCGTCGAAAACCGGTGCCGGTGAAGCCACCCGCCGCTGCTCGAGCCAGAAGACACCATCGTACGGCCCGCTGTTGCCGCGTGTGCCGAAGAAATCCACGTCGCCGTCGCCATCGATGTCGCGGGCAACGAACTTGTCGAACATGCCGCGCTCACGCCGCGAGAAGTCGTGCCGGCGCCAGAGCGCCGTGGCATCGCCGGCGTTCTCGAACCAGGCCAGGCGACCGAGCGGCGAATCGACCGACGCCTCGCCATCGGCAAGGCGCGACCCACGACTGTAGCCGCCGGTCATCAGGTCGATGTCGCCGTCGCCGTCGATGTCGGCGGGCAGAATTCCGACTACCTGATCCGGCGCATAGGCGCCGATGCGGTGCAGTACCCATGGCTCGTCGACATCAGCCGGTTGCTCGAGCCAGACCGGCTCGACACCGATCAGAAACGTCGTGTCGAACGTCACGATGTCCAGGCGCCCGTCGCCGCTCAGGTCGACGAACTCGGTATTGAAGCCGTTGACGGGCCGCGCCGGCTCCGTTGCGGTCGTGGCGGTGGAACCGGTCGTGGCGGCCCGCGCGGTCGCCGGCACGATCTCGATGTCGTGGTCGACAAACCGGTAGTCCCCGTCTTCGCCGCGATTCTCGAACCAGAATATTCTGCGCGCTGCCACCGAGCCTGCGACGATGTCGCTGTCGCCGTCGCTGTCGAGATCGACCGGCTGCGCATTGATCGGCCACGGAATTTCGGTCAGCACGTGCTCGACCCAGGCGGCATCGTCGAGCGGCGACCCGTCGATCTCGAAGAACGAAATCGCGCGCGGCTCCTGGGCGGCCTGCGTCGGGTCCTGTGCACCCTTGTTCGCGGTAACGACTTCGACCCGTCCGTCACCATTCAGGTCCTCGAGAAACACGCGGATGAACGAGCCCCGGCCGAGCGTCTTCGACGGTATGTGTCGCGCCCAGTCGCCGGCCCGGACCCCGTCGCCGGGATTTTCGAAGTAGATCAGATGCGCAAGCTCGCAGGCAGCGATGACATCCGGCAGGCCGTCGCCGTTGACGTCACCGATCGCAACGTCTTCGGCCGCGCCCGCCTCCGGTCCCTCGGCCAGCGTTACGAGCTCCCAGACGTCGGGATCCGCTGTTCCGAACGCGATACGAATGTGCCCCTCCGGCACGCCGTCGTACTGATCATCGGACTCGTGGACCGAAACGATGTCGTCGTAGCCGTCGCCGTCGAGGTCGGCGACCGACAATCCGTCGCTGCCTCTGAGCTCGACCGACGACAGGCCCTGGTCGTCTATGCGGTGCTCTTTCCAGACGATGTAGCGCCCGTCAGCGGCCTTGGCGCTGCTGACAGCGGACGCAACCGTCGCCGGCGTCGCCGAACCCGCCTGTGGCTGGGCGCCGACCTGGGTCTGTGCGACGACTGATAGTGCGAATGTGATGCCGAGCGCGAGCACAGGCAGGCGTGTCAGCTCCGGAAGCCGGGCCAGCGCGGAAAAGCGACCGAACGCCGGAAAGCGGGCCAGCGCCGGAAAGCGCCCGAACGATTCTGTCAGCACGGCCAAGGGGCTCCCGACCGGGAGCCCCGCAGTTTCTCGCTTCGGCATGACGTTTATCAAAGCTCCCTGACGGCCATCGCGACCGGCAAGCGCGCTGCGCGCAGCGCCGGCATCAGACCGCCGAGAATACCAATTGCGCAGGCCCACGCGACACCCTTCAGCAAAACGGCCCCGGACACGCTCATCTGACCGACCAGCGACCCGCCATCGTCGCCGAGGCTGATCGAGTTGCCGTTGAACAGCAGCCACGCGATTGTCGCGCCAATCGCCGCGCCGATCAGTGCAAGCACGAGCGACTCGGCGAGCACCGAAGCGACGACGCCACTCGAGTTGAAGCCGACCGCACGAAGCGTCGCGATCTCCGTCTTCCGGCTGCTGACGGCCGAATACATCGTATTGAGCGCAGCGAAGATCGCGCCGAGAGCCATGATCCCCCCCACGACGTTCGTGATGGCGAAGAACATGGGCCCGAGATTTTCGGCCTGCCGCGCGTAGTGAGTCGACTCGGACAGCGCTTCGACATTGAGACGCGGATCGGACGTCAGTGCATCGCGAAACGTCTGCAGCGCTTCGGGCGATTCGAGCCTGACGCGGACGCTGTTGAAGCCGTTCCTGCGGTACGCCGACTGGAGCGTCTCCGCATCCGCCATCAGTGACGATTCCTCGACACCGCCGCCGGTGCTGAAGACGCCGACCACGGTCCACGGCCCGTCGCGGAGCGTCACCTGGTCGCCGACACCGAGATTCGCGAACTCGTTCTGCGTATTGCGGCCGACGATGAGCTCCCGGAGCCCCGGCTCGAACAGGCGTCCCTCGACGAGGCTGAGCTCGTCGCGCAGCGCAATTCCCTCAGGCGCGAGGCCGCGAACCATGATCCCGGTCTCCGATCCGTCGTCACGACGGCGAACGTCCGCGGCGACCGTGAGCTCCCCCGAAGCCATCGCCCGGCCGCCGGTCGTCGCAACGCCGGGCGCATCGACGATAACCTGCATGTCGGCGCGCGACAGCGCGCTTGCGACCTCGAAGTTCGCACCGGCAGACATCACGATTGCGCGATCCGGGGCACCCGACTGCAGCAGCGTTCCGGTCAGCCCCCCGGCCATCGCCATCACCGACACGAGCACGCCGACGACGCCGGCGATCCCGATGACGACGACGACGGAGCTGCCGAGCCTCGACGGGAGGCTGCGGACGTTGATTGCCGTTACCGCGGCGATTTGTCTCAGTGCATTCATGTCCCTGCTCCTCAGCGCCCGGCCAGCGCATCGACGAGGTTGGACCTGTGCGCCCGCCAGATAGGCAGCAACGCGCTCACGACCGCGAGCAACAACGCGAGCCCGAGCCCCTGCAGGATGACCGAGTTCGGCATAGGCAATGCCGGGGCACCGATCGAGGCGAAGAGGCCCGGAAAGACGAATCGGGCGATGACAAGGCCGAGCAAGGCCGGCAGACCGCACAGAATCAGCGCCTCCACCCAGACGAGACCGCCGATGACCGGATCGGTGAACCCGTAGGTCTTCAATACCGCGAATTCCGGTATGCGCTCACGCACCGCCTGCATCATCGTATTGCCCGTCACGAAGACCAGGGTGAACAACACGGCACCGATGATCGCGTTCATCAGGAAGCCCAGATCGCCGATCTGATCGATCTGTGAGCGCACAAAGTCCTTTTCGGTCGTCGTTTCGGTCTCGTAAGGTGAATTTCGGAACAGCGCGTCGAGTGAGGCGATGATTGTGTCCGCGTCGCGGGCGTCGTCGATCGTCTCCATGTACATGTTGACCATGCCCTTCTGGTCGGCCCTTGCCTCGTCGAGGTAATCGAAATTGATCCACAGCTCATTGCTCGGAAAAGAGTCTTCACTCGACTCGTAAATCCCGACGATCTCGAACGACCAGTCGCTCGAGCCGTTCGCCTGCTTCCAGCGCCGCGACGAGACGGGGATTCGGTCACCGACCTCCCAGCCGTGCTCGGCGGCGAGCTCGGCGCCCGCGAGCGCACCGTCGCGCGTGCGGAGCATCGCTTCGAGCGCGTCTTCGGAGAGCTTCAGCTCCGGAAGCGCTCCCACGAACTTCGCGGCATCAATGGCACCGACACCGATACCGTTATCAGGGTCCTGGTAGTAGCCGAAGAAGATCGTGTAGTGCGATACCGAGCTTACCCCGGGCAGCGATTCGATCTGTTGCCGGTAGGCGAGCGGCAGCGGATCCAGAATGTTCGTGCTGCTGAGCGTCCTGAGACGCGTATCGCTCATGTTGTCGACGACCCGGTCGAGACTCGACGTCACGCTGTGGAGCACGCCGAAGAGCAGAAACGCGATCGTGATCGAGAAGCCAGTCAGCACTGTGCGGACCTTTCGTCGCGCAAGCCCGGCACGAATCAGTGCAAGGTATTTCATGCCGCAACGTCTGCCGGACGATCGGCAGCCCCGGCGAGCGAGCCCTTGTCCACGATCAACCGGCGGGATGCCGACTGCGCGGCCTTCGGATCGTGCGTTACCATCAGGATGGTCTTGCCGTAGTCGGCATTCAGCACGCCCAGCAGCTCGAGTATCGATTCCGACGACGCCCGATCGAGGTCACCGGTCGGTTCGTCGCAAACGAGCAGTCCCGGATCGGAGATCAGGGCACGTGCAATCGCGACGCGCTGCTGCTGACCGCCGGAAAGCTCGTTTGGTCGGTGCCGGGCACGATCGCGCATGCCAACCAGCTCGAGCGCCGCATCGACTCTGGCGCGCCGTGCTTTGGCCGACAAGCGCGTCAGCAGCAGGGGAACCTCGACGTTACGCGCCGCGGTCAGGACCGGCAGCAGGTTGTAGAACTGAAAGATGAAGCCGACATTGCTGGCGCGCCACCGCGTCAGCTCGCCGTTGCTCATCCGGCCGAGATCGCGTCCATCGACGCGGACCACTCCGCTATCGGGCCGATCGAGCCCGCCGATCAGATTGAGCAATGTGGACTTGCCGGAACCCGACGGGCCCATCAGCGAGACGAATTCGCCCGCTTCGATCTCGAGATCGATGTCGTGCAAGACCTCGATACGCTGCCTGCCGCGGCTGTAAGCCTTGCAGACCTTCTCCAGTGATACGAGCGATGTCATCAGAATTCTCCTTCCGTTTGTCGCACGCGAACTCGCATGCCATCGCGGAGGACGCCGTCCGCAGCAATCGCGAGATGCATGCCCGGTGACAGGCCGGCCTGCACGATCCGGCCGTCCGGTGTGTCGGCCCCCAGGCTCACGGCTCGCCGTTCGACGTGATCGTCGCGAATCAGATAGACGATTCCGCGATCCCCGTCCGTCTCGACTGCATGGGTTGGGATCAGCACGCCGGCCGGCAGGGGCGCCGGGCTCCCTTCGCCGCTGTTGTCGTCACTCTCGAGAAACGAGACGCGCACGCCCATCTGCGGTAGCACACGCTCGTCGATGGCGTCGAAGCCGATTCGAACGCGCACGGCAGCTTTCGCCCTATCGGCCGTGGGCACGATCGCAATGACCCGCGCGCCGATTTGCCAGTCGGGATAGGCATTGAGCCGCACGTCTACCCGCTGGCCCGGCGTCACGCGATTGATGAAGCTCTCGTTGACGTCGACTTCGACCTCGAGCGAGCTCATGTCGACGATCGTCCCGATCCCGGTTCGGGTAAAACCCCCGCCGGCCGAAACCGGCGAGACTGTCTCCCCTTCCTGGGCCGCTTTCACCGTGACGACACCTGCAAAAGGTGCCCGCACAATCGTGTCCTCCAGATCTTTCTCGACCAGCAGCAGATTCGCCTCGGCAACCCTGACGGCCGCGTCGGCGACTTCGACTGCGGTCCGCGCCGCGCGATTGTCGCGCCGGGCCTGATCAAAACTTTGCGCGCTGACGTAGCCGCCCTCATATTGGAGCTTCGCGCGCTCGAAGATCGGCAGGCCGTCTTCCCAGGCGGCGGATGCCGCGTTCAGGCTCGCGCGGGCATGGTCGAGTTGCGCTGCGGCCTGCGAGACGGCGGCACGTGCGCTCGCATCGTCGAGCACCGCGATCACCTCGCCTTCACTGACGTGCTGGCCTTCCTCGATCAGCATCGCAACCACACGGCCCGTGCTTTTGGACGAGACCGTTGCCTGACGACGCGCGACGACATAGCCCGAACCATCGAGCGAGGACTGCATTACCATCGGTGCGCCCGTCTCGAGCGGCTCGACGACCGCGGCCTGCACCTCCGGAATCTGCCGAAAACGGAGTGCGTACCCGCCGATGGCGGCAGCGATGGCGAGCGTCACGGCGATGATGGCGACGCCGCGCCTGCGGCCGGGGCCGGGCCGGTCACCGGCGTCGATCCGCAGCCGTGCGATCAGATCGTCGCGCTCTTCACTGTCGGCCTTAGTGCTGATCGCAGCCCGAGCCCGCGCGCTGCGATCCTCCGCTTCGACGTGCGCCTGTTGTTCTTGCGAGTGCATTGTCGGCGTCCTCCTGCGTCCGAAAGACGGATATTCCCCGTCAGCCTCAGCGGCCGAAGCGGCCTACGCGCGAGAATCCGGCGGTGTTCACGGCTTCGCGAGAGACGGTACCGATGTAATCGACGTTGCCGAAGCCTGCGATGCTGCCGGTAAGCTCTCCGCCGTCCATCCGCAGCTCGACGTTGGTCGCACCACTCAGGTCCACCCGCGCATTCGTCACCGCGACACCGCGGAAACCGAGGTTGCCGGCCCCGGCCATTTGAACGTGCAGGTTGTCGAATCGACCCTCGACCGCCTCGACGTTGACGGCTCCAGCCGTTTCGATTTCGAGGTCGTCGCCGGTGAACGAGGCGATTGCGACGTTCGCGAATCCCTGAATCTCGATACCGCGGAGCTCCGGCATCGTGATGACGGCGCGCCGTCCTTCACCCTCGCGCCCGAACCGGAAGCCGGTGTTCTCGCGAGTGATATCGAGCACGAGGCGACCCTCATTGACGCCGACGTTCAGATTGGGCTCAAGATCTTCCGGCACCGATATCTCGACACTCCACTCGTCGCCCTGCTCGATTCGAACGTCCCAGGCGGTGCGTATCAGCAGGCGATCGAAGCCGGTGAGCTCGTCGGACAAGTCGAGGTCCAGCGGTTGCAGCCCGAATTCCCCGCTGCCCGACTCGCCGGCAAGCACGTCATTCACGACGGATCGCATTCCGGTCACTGCCGCTGCAATGCCAACCACCACTACGACCAATGCACCGACCATGACTTTCTGACTCGTTCTCATTTTTCGTCCTCCCGTATCTCGTTGAACCTTCCGATCAGCTCATCGAGCGAAAACTCGAGCAGCTGCATCGTTCTGAATAGCTGCGGCAGTTCCTCGCGCACGAATTCTTCGCGCATGTCACCGAGAATCTTCTGGCGCGCCTTCTCGGCGACGAAGTAGCCGCGTCCACGCTGGGTCTCGATGACGTCGAGCTCGGTCAGCGTCTGGTACGTCTTGGTAACCGTATTGGGATTCACGCCGATCTCCACTGCCAATTCACGTATCGAGGGGATGCGTTCGCCCTCGGCCCATTCGCCCTCCAGAATGCGTCCGCGCAACTGGTCCGCAATCTGCAGGTAGATTCCTTTCGGTTGGCTAAACTCCATAGCTCACCTGTGTCTCTCGGACGCGCATCCAGGCGACCGTCCAGCAGAAAACCGGCACGCCGACGAACAGCACAAACTTCGCGAGCCACCCGAATCGCGCGAGGCGCGCCGAGAGCTCACCGAAGACCGGTACCGGGTTGAAATCGAGCGCCACCATGGCAAGCCCGATGTCGGGCAGGATCAGCCGCGCCAGAATTGCGAACAGCCAGACGACCGCGATCAGGAATACCGTGGTCGCGAGCGCAGTTCTGACGAAGTGGTGCTTCCTGAACCAGGCCGCGCCGAGCGTATAGACGGATTGCTGTAATACGAACAGCCCGAAGACGCCCGCATCGAACGGCTCGAGCGGCGAAAAGAATGCCTCGCCGCGGCCGAGGATCACCAGCTTGATGACTGAGATCAACCATGCGCCGACGGTGACGAGCAACGCAGCGGCGATCGGGAACAGCACCGTCACGAGCACCACTCGCACCAGCACCTTCTCGAGAGCGGATGCGGGCAGCAGCAGGTACGCGTCGTTCCGCGTCTTGTCGTGCAGCTCCGTGAACGCCCGGCTCGCAACGATCGCACCGCCGATGAGCCACACCAGGCTGATGACGCCGACGTACGTCATCGTCCGGTCCTGTGCGAATGGCTGCAGGAAGGCCTGCAGGATCATGACGCCGGCGATAGCTGCGCCCGCAATGATTGCGACCCGATAACTACGGACCAGGTCGAGGCGCAGCAGACTCAGCGTGCGCCCGATATCGAAATTGTCGTTCACTCCCCTGCCCCCTTCGGCGCGAAGAGCGCGCGATATCTTTCCGGCTGTGCGACTACCGAGTTGAAAAGCACCTCGAGATCGATGTGCCCGTCCTCGTCGGGCTCCGCCCGGACCGTCCAGCGCCCGCCGACCGACGGCTCTTCGTAAATCAGCGTCGCCGGGTCATCACGGTCGGGCTCACCCCCTCGCGCCATGCTGATCCGGCTCGTGATTTCGGACATCGATGCATCGAACAGCACCCGGCCGCCATGGAGAATCACGACCGGGTCGATCAGCGACTCGACGTCCCGTACCTGATGCGTCGAGATCACGATGACGCGATCCTCGTCGGCCGCCTCGGCCACGAGCCTGCGAAACAGGCCCTTCGATGGAATGTCGAGGCCGTTGGTCGGCTCGTCCAGGACGACGAGTTGGGCGCCACTCGCGAGACCGAATGCGAGCAGAAACTTCTTCTTCTGGCCGTAGGAGTGGCTGGTCAGCTTGTGGTTGCTCGGCAGCTCGAATTCCGTCCGCAGACGCTCGAACCGAGCGGTGTCGAACGCCGGGTAGAACGGCGCGAGGCCCTGCATGTATTGCTCGCCGGTGATCGCCGGAAGGTTCAGCTCCTCCGGCAACATGAAGACGTTCGACAGAAACGAGGGCCGGCGAGCGGCCGGATCATCGCCGAGCGCGACGACATTGCCGTCTCGCGGGAAGAGGAGCCCCGTCGAAAGCTTCAGCAATGTGGACTTGCCGGCGCCGTTCAGACCAAGAAGGCCGTAGATATTGCCGGCCTGCAGGGTGAGATCGAGCCCGGAAAAGAGGCTCTGGGGGCCGTAGCCGAACTCGACGTTCTCGATGCGGATCATGGTTGGCTGGGTCTCCGTTGACTGTACTAGTACTCTAGTACACTAAGTTTGTAGGTGTCAAGCGTCACGTGCAGGAGTTGCGCGCAGCGGCCCGCGTGGGATGTACGTTACTGATTAAAGGGAGTTTTTCTGAAGGCGGGTCGAGCGTCGCCGGGCCGCCGTCGAGGCAGCCCGGCGGCCGATCAGGCGGCCGCCGGCGGGCGGCACACCAGTTCGTCGAACCAGGCCGCAGTCAGCGCGAGCTGCTCCGCGGCCGTCTCGGCGCGATAGACCCGCGCCAGAAAATCGCAGCTTCCGGCCCGGCTCTTCGCATACCAGCCGAGATGCTTCCTGGCTACACGCACGCCGGTCGGCTCGCCGTAGAACCGATGCAGCGCGCGGACATGGCCGGTCAGAATCCGGCCGACCTCAGCCGTGTCCGGCGGCGGCACGGTCGCCACGTTGTCGAGGTCAGCCTGAATCTCGCGAAAGATCCACGGCCGACCCTGAGCGGCCCTCCCGATCATCAGGCCGTCGGCACCGGTCTGCGCCAAAACGCGGCGCGCGCGACTCGCGGAGTCGATGTCACCATTCGCAATGACCGGTATCGAAACGGCCTGCTTCACGCGGGCGATCGTGTCGTATTCCGCCTCGCCCCTGTACTGCATGTCGCGCGTGCGGCCGTGAACCGCGATTGCGCTGACACCTTCACTCTCGGCGATCCTGGCGATCTCGACGGCGTTGCGGTGCTCGGCATCGTAGCCGGTGCGTATCTTGAGCGTGACCGGCACGTCGACGGCGGCAACGACGGCGCTTAGGATTCGCGCGACCAGCGCCTCATCCCTGAGAAGTGCAGATCCGGCCCAGGCTTTGAGTACCTTCTTTGCCGGGCAGCCCATATTGATGTCGATGATGTCCGCGCCATGATCGACGTTGTAGCGGGCTGCATCGGCGAGCATCAGCGGATCGGCACCCGCGATCTGGACGCCGACCGGCGACGGCTCGCCGGCGTGGTCCCGCCGCCACCGGCTCTTGCGCGTATCCCGGAGCCCGGGGTCGGCCGACGTCATCTCCGAGACGGCATAGCCGGCGCCGAAACGTCGCGCCAGCATCCGGAAGGGCTTGTCCGTCACGCCGGCCATCGGTGCGAGAATCAACGCGGGCGCGATCAGATGCCTGCCGATCCGGAGCGGCGCGAGTATCGGACCGGCTGAACTCATCGAAACCTCCGCAGCCGGGGTGCTGTATCGCCCGGCCCTGTGCCGGTATTCTATGCGGGCTACCGTCCGCAGCAGTAGCGATGCCGGCGAGATCGTGCGATGCCGCCGCATCCGCCCATAGGGAGATGCCGATGAGAATGACAGGATTCACTGGACTCGTGCTTCTGCTGGCCTCCGCCGCCGCCGCTGCGCAGTCAGGGCAGTGCGAGCGCGGCGCCGAACTCACGCTGGCGCTCGAAGCGGCCCGTGCCGAACACGGTGACGAGCACGACGAGGTGCTCGCGATAGCACGCGAGATTCGCGACCTGCAGCAGGCGCTGCTCGAGTCGAACCCCGGCCGGACAATCGAGGAGATCTGCAACGTTCCGGCGGCCGGCGCCGACCCCGCGGCGGAACAGCGCGCCGAAGCAGCTCGAGGTGGCGAGGACCCCAACGAGGTCATTTGCCGGCGCGAGCGCGTAACCGGCAGCCATCGCCGTCGCGAACTCTGCATGACCCGCGCGCAGCGCGAGCAGAATCGCCGCGACACGCAGCGGCGCATGCGCGAAAGACGCGGCCTCGACGATTAATTAGGCGACAGATAATTAGGGGACAGTGACCTAAACTCGGAGTTTAGGTCACTGTCCCCTAATTATCACTGTCCTCTAATTGTTCAGAAGGCGAGCGGGTCCGGCCGGATCTGGAACTTGACCATCTTGCCGAGCGTGCCCTTCCCGCCCTCGACGTGCCAGATCAGGTGCGTGCCGTAGTTCGCCCACAGCGCCCGCCCTTTCCAGCCGCCGTCCGGGTCGTCGATTCGACCGTCGAGGCCGCGATGATAGAAGCCGAGTGGATACGGCACGCGCAGCGTCGCCCATTCCTCGCTTTCCGGGTCCAGGACGAGCAACGCGTCCGAGTTCGAGCCGGTCGCAATCGGCGTATCGTGGCCGAAGCCCGAGACATCGTGCTGGTCAACCCACAGGAAGTAATGGAAGTCGGCCGGCACGTCGCTGTTACGGAACGTCGGGCCATCGGTGCGGTAGAGTGTCCAGCCCTCTTCGCAGTGCGTGCCATCGATCGTCTCCGGTCCGCTCAGCACGTCGCACTGGCTGCGGTCGAAGCTCGCAAGGTGGCTGCTGCCGGCCAGCGCCGCCCAGACGAGACCGTTGCTGTCGATGTCGATACCACGCGGATCGAAGCCCGGATCCGGCACCTGGTAAACCTCGGTGATGCAGGTTTCCGGCGGATTGCTGCCCGGGTCGACGCGGACGATGTGACCCGGGAACGATTCGGATGCGCCCCAGATTGCGTCGTCTACCGGGCTCGGGATAACCGAGTAGAGGTTGTAGCGGACTTCACTGTCGCGACGCGGATTGAAGTCGCCCCGCCATTCGTTCCAGGGCCGCGTGATGCGACCGTCGCCATTCGTATCGACGATCTGCGGGCACCACCCCTGACTCGCCTGCTCGTCGCGGGTGCGATCGAATTGCCGGGTATTGATCCAGCCGACGATCGGACCGAGCAGCTCGTTGAAGTAGACCGTCTGATCCGGATCGTTGTCGAACTGGAGATGGTGAGTCGCGAAACACGTATCGATCAGCACGAATTCCCCGGTCTCCGGATCGTAATAGGACGCCTGCCGGTTGCTGAAAGTCAGCGGATAGTATTGGGCGTACGGATTGTCCGAGCCTTCCTGGCACCAGTCCGGCTGATTGTTCCTGATCTTCGACGTCATCCAGACCCGACCTTTGCGATCGAGCATAGGGTTGTGCGGATCGCTCGGGTGCTCGGGTCCCCACAGATGGTCCCGGCCCCAGAAATTCGACGGCGCGGCAGGCGGGGGAAAGCGCGTAGCGACCTCGCGAGCGTCCTCGCGAGTCGGGATGATCAGCTCGTACGTATCGTTGTCGATCGGATCGAGCACCGTCAGTTTGCCGTGCCCCGAGGAGACCGCGTATACCGGGCCCCAGGCGTTGACCGTGGGGTCATTCTTGTCGGTCGTAATCTCGTCGTGCATGAATGACTGATCGACGCCCCAGTCCCACAGCGTAAGCACCACGTTGCGCTCTACACCCTCGGGTCGCGGCGGCGCTTCCGGCACTTCGCCGGCCTCGATTCGATTCGACCAGTCGGCGAACGTCCGTGCAGCCGCCTGCACGCCGAAAGCCGCGAATGCGCCGGCCATCGAGCTGCCTCTTACGCCGAGCGTCGTGCGGTACGTCCATGCCTCCTCGGCGGACTGCAAACCGAGGTGATCCATGTGATCCAGCGAGCGCGTTATCTCGTTGCCGAGCTGGTGGCAGAAGTTGCAGGCGCTCTTTTGATTGTTGAGCCAGTGCTTCTGCGTCTGCATCTGCTCCGAGATGCCGTTGCCGCTCGCCCCGGTGCCGGGAAACTCGCTCTCTGCCGGCGGCTCGTAGAGCGAGTACCAGTAGTTGCCTGGATAGACCTGCGCGGCTTCCTGATCGCTTCCGGCAACGACCGCCGTCAGCTCGAGATCACGATCGCCCGGACGCCCCTCGACGGCTGCAGAATCGACCAGACCGTACCCGCGCACCCAGACGTTGTAGGTCGCCTCCGGCAGCTCCGGAAGCGTGAAGCGGCCGTCGTCGTCCGTGACGACGATCTTGATCAACGGCGTCTTCGTCTCCTCGGTCTCGGCGATGACCCAGACCCCGGCTTCCGGGCCGGCATCGCTCGTGACCACGCCGGTAATGTAGCCGTCCGGCATGGCCTCCGGTCGCGGCGCGGCGCTCGCGGCAAGCCCGGCGAGTGCCAGTCCGGCGGACAGCAGGCCGACCAGGGGTCGAGTCATTCCGGCAAGAGATCCCGAGCTGGATTGGTGCATTGATTGGCTCCCCGACAACGCTTGGTTATTCGCCGGCGGGGGCGTGCGGTGGCGACACCCCTCCGGATTGCTGATTCATGGCTGCTACGGCCGCGTTCTCCAGGATTATACGAGGCCGCCCATGGTTCGGACATACTGCCGGACCGCCCGCAGCACCCGTGTTCGGCCGCCCGCCAACTTGCGATGCGACCGCCCACTTGCGTTGCGACAGCCGGCTTACAATGCAGCCGCCGACCGATGATACGACGTGGTCCGGTGGCCTGCGGGTCTCGCGGCCCGCGATCGCCGGCAGGCCACGGCAATGGCCGCTACAATGCCTCGATGCCCTTCTTGCCGGATCCGGGGGGACACAACGATGGCCGACGCGACACTCACTACGACCGCGATCAATATCTTCGCGGCGCCGCAGGAGGCGTTTCGCACGATCCGGGAAAAGCCCAGGCCCTGGTTCCCGCTCGCGCTGATCCTGCCGGCCCTCGTGCTGGTCATGGGCTTGTACTTCAACATGGTCGACTTGGGCTGGTTCCTCGAGGCACAGCTACGATCGTTGCCGCCGGAGCAGGCACTCACCGATGCCGAGATGGCTCAGGCTCTCGAAGGGGTCGAGCGAACGCGCGGCGTCGTTGCAACCGTCGCCGCCGTGGGGGCAGCGATCTTCGCGACGGTTCTCTACTTCGTCATGTCGCTCTATCTCTGGATCGCCTCGTCGGTAGCCAAGCACGGCATACGATTCATTCAGGCTTTCGCACTCGTCTGCTGGTGCGCATTACCAAGTCTGCTCGGAGCGATCGCGGGCCTCGCGAACCTGCTCATCAGCGACGTGACTTTCCTGCCGCAGCATCTGGTCAATCCACTGTCATTCGGCTCGCTGCTCGGCGTGGAACCAATTCCGGGTGACCGTGGTCGACAGACACTGGCGGGGCTGGATCTGACGGTTGTCTGGACGCTGGTGCTGCTCGTGCTCGGCTACCAGTCGTGGTCCGGCAAATCGCTGGGCATTGCTGCGGCCATCGTGCTCGCGCCCTACGTCGTGCTGTTCGGATTGATTCTCTTCTGAGGAACCGGCGGCCACGTTGATCGTTCGCTAGCGGGACACCGGCCATGCGCAACAAACTGATTCTGATTCTCGTTATCGTCGCACTCGTCGTCGCCGTGCCGCTCGTGCAGCGTCGACTCGGCGGCGGTAACACGGTCGGCGTCCAGACCGAGGCGGTCGAACGGGTCGAGATCCAGGCATCGGTGCTCGCGTCGGGTCGACTCGTCCACGAGGAAGAAGTCCAGCTCAGCACCGAGGAAATCGGCAAGGTCACCGAAATTCTCGTCGAGGAAGGCGACAAGGTCACAGCCGGCCAGCTCGTGCTGCAAATCGACGACCAGCGCCATCGCGCCGCGGTCGAGCAGAACGAGGCCGTCGTCCGTATGCAGGAAATCGCCATCGAGCGGCAGCGGACGCAGCTCGAGAATCTGCGTCGACAATGGGAAAGGATGTCGGGCCTCTTCGAGCGCGACCTGATCGACGAGGACAGCTTCGACACCGCGTCGAATAATCTGCGCCTGGCGGAGATCGACCTCGAGTCGAGCCGCGAGTCGCTGTCGCAGGCGCGCGCGCAGCTCGAGCAGGCTCAGGACCGGCTGGCAAAGACACGCGCCTACTCACCGATCAACGGCACGGTCACATCGCTCGACATCAAGGTCGGGGAGACCGCAATCTCGAGCACGACGAACATCCCGGGATCGAGCCTGATGACGATCGCCGATCCGGACAGCATCCACACCGAAGTCAATGTCGACGAGGCCGACATTGCGAACGTTCGAGTGGGCCAGGAGGCACTGGTCTACGCGATCGCCTACCCCGACCGGCCCGTTCGCGGCGTCATCGACTCGATTGCGATTTCCGCGAAAGTCGCCGAGGGCCAGCAGGGCCTGAGCTTCGCCGTGAAAATCAGACTGACCGGGGAAACCGGTATCGAGCTTCGTCCCGGGATGAGTTGCAGAGCCGAAATCTTCACCGATGCGAGACAGGACGTGCTCGCGGTCCCGATCCAGTCCATTCTGATCGAGGAAGACCTCGCCGAAGGCACGACGGCGCGAAGCGTCTTCGTCGTAGACGGAAGCGTCGTCAGCGAGAAGGTCGTCGAAGTGGGCCTGTCGGACGACACCTACCAGGAAATCGTCAGCGGCGTTTCGGAGGGAGACCAGATCGTCATCGGACCGGATCGCGTGCTTCGCAATCTGGAAGACGGCAATGCCGTCACGGTCGAGAACGACGATGCGAATTGACGGAATCCGGCCCGCACGAGCGGACACCAAGACGAAATGACCCATGCCCGTTATCGAACTGAAATCGATCAGCAAGCACTACACGATGGGTCAGCACGTGATCCGGGCCGTCGACAACATCGACCTGACGATCGACCACAACGAGTACGTGGTTTTCATCGGCTCCTCGGGCTCCGGCAAGTCAACCGTCATGAACATCGTCGGCTGCCTCGATACGCCGACATCCGGCCAGTACGTGCTGAATGGGCAGAACGTCAGCGGACTCGGCGAGAATGAGCTTGCCGAGATCCGCAACCGCGAGATCGGCTTCATCTTCCAGAGCTTCAATCTGCTGCCGCGGGTCTCCGCTCTGAAAAACGTCATGCAGCCGTTGATATACCGCGGCCTGAGCCTGGCCGACCGCCGTGCCGAGGCAGAGCGCGTTCTCGAGCACGTCGGGCTCGCCGACCGCGGCGATCATCTGCCCAACCAGTTGTCTGGCGGTCAGCGGCAACGCGTTGCAATCGCGCGCGCACTCGTCACCCGACCGTCGATATTGCTCGCTGACGAGCCGACGGGAAACCTCGACTCCCGGACGACCGTCGAGATTCTTGCACTGTTCGACGAGTTGCACGCGTCCGGTCAGACGATCGTTCTGGTCACTCATGAGCCCGAGGTCGCGTCGCACAGCGACCGGATCGTCCGGCTGATGGACGGCTCGATCGTCGAGGATCGGCCGAACAGTCCGGCGTCACACAACGGTGCAGCATCATGACTGCGGCGCCGAAGCTGGGCACGCGCTACCCGTTGTGGTTTGCCGTAACGGAAGGTACGCGGGCCGCGCTCTCGTCAATCAAGGCTCACGCCTTCCGGAGCTTTCTGACGACACTCGGCATCGTCATTGGCGTGGCATCCGTCATTGCGATGGTCTCGATCATTCAGGGCCTGAGCTACATGATCGGCCAGCAATTCGAGGGACTCGGGAGCAACAGCGTGACCGTGCAGTCCTATACGTCGCTCGAGAACGCCTTGCAGGGACGCCGCGCACGACTGACCCAGGAAGACCTCGATCTGATCCGCTACCGCGTCGACGGCATTTCGTCGATCACGCCGATCATGTATCTGGCGAACGGCCAGACGACGGTTCGCTACGGCGGTCAATCGGCTATCGCACAGGTGCTCGGCACGACGTACACATTTCAGGACGTAGGCCAGTACTTCTCCGATCTCGGCCGCTTCCTCTCGGACAGCGACGATGCGACGCGGCGGCGCGTTGCCGTGCTCGGCGAGGACACTCGTCAGGACCTGAGTCTCCCGGAAAACCCGGTCGGTGAATTCATTCAGATCAACGGTGAGTGGCTCCGCGTGATCGGTCTGCTGGAACCGAAGGGAGAGATTCTCGGCCAGAGCCAGGACAATCGCGTCTACATTCCGTACTCGACGATGGTCAGCCTGAACGGCAACCAGCGGCGTCCCGACATCCAGATACAGCTGACGATCACCGAGCTCGGCGACTTCGAAAACATCCGGCAGACGATCAGACGGCTGCTCAGAAACTCTCACAACCTGGACGAGGATGAGGAAGACGACTTCCGGATTCAGACGGCTGCGCAGCTGCAGGATACGTTCAATTCGATACTGAATAACGTGACGGTCGTGATGGGAGGCGTCGTCAGCATTTCGTTGCTCGTCGGCGGCATCGGCATCATGAACATCATGTTGGTGTCGGTCACCGAGAGAACGCGGGAAATCGGAATCTGCAAGGCGATCGGCGCGAAGCGTCACCACATCCTGTTCCAGTTTCTGCTCGAGGCACTGGTGCTGTGCCTGCTGGGCGGCGTCGTCGGTCTCGCTTTCGGCTACGGGATCGGCGCAATCGCCGCGTCGTTCATTCCAGGTTTTCCCGATGCCTATACGCCGGCATGGGCGATCGTGCTGGCGCTCGGCTTCTCGGCCGCCGTCGGCGTCATCTTCGGCATTCTGCCGGCCGCGAAAGCGGCGAATCTCGACCCGATCAGCTCGCTACGCTACGAATAATTTGTAGCTGCGCCGTGATGTGCCTCATGGCACCTGCAGCGTCCGGCTGCCGCCGGTCAGCACCACGACATCGAGCGCCCGGGCCTGCCGGGCGAGATCCGCAACGGCTGAGTCGCATCCGGCACCGTTCGTCGCGACACTTACGTACCACTGCACCGTCTCGGCGTCGAACACCGGTTGGCCGCGCAACCCGACGCGGCAGCCGGATGCAAGCTCCGCTGCACGCATCATCGGCACCAGCAAGTTCCGCAACTGCGCGGCGGTCGGACGGCGCAGGAACTGAACGCCGACGGCTCGCCCCTGCTCCACCAGTACTGGCTGCGCGTCGTCGCAACCCGGACCGGCCGCAGTATAGGCCGTCAACCATTCGCCGAGAAACGCATCGTGTCTGGGCGATCCCAGCAACTCGATCTGGCAGTCGAACGCCCCGGCTATGTCATCGCGGACCGCAACGGACCGTTCGGCGGCTCGCTCGCCCGTCAACGCGGCGGGCGTGTCAACGGCCGGCTGCGCGGCCGCCTCGAACGCAAGCACCGCGACGACTGCCAGGACCGCCGGCGCCCGACATGGCCTCATATCAAGGCCCGATGACCTCGACGCCGCGCATGTAGCGCTGCAGAACCTCGGGGACCCGAACTGAACCATCGGCCTGCTGGTAGTTTTCCAGCACGGCAATGAATGCCCGGCCGACAGCAACGCCCGAGCCGTTCAGCGTATGCACCGGCTCGGGCCGCCCCGTATCCGGGTTGCGCCAGCGTGCCTGCATGCGCCGTGCCTGAAACCCCAGGAAATTGCTGCACGAGGAAATCTCGCGGTAGCGCTGCTGACCGGGCAGCCAGACCTCGACATCGTATGTCTTCGACGACGACGCGGATGTGTCGCCCGCAGCCAGAACGACGACCCGATAGGCAAGGCCGAGCTGCTGCAGGATGGCTTCTGCGTTGGCGAGCAACAGTTGGTGCTCCTGCTCGGACTCTTCCGGCCGCACGATGTGCACGAGCTCGATTTTTTCGAACTGGTGCTGACGAAACATGCCGCGCGTATCCTTGCCATAGGATCCTGCCTCGGAACGGAAGCATGGTGTGTGCGCAGTCAGGCGGACCGGCAGCTCGTCCGCGGACAGGATTCTCTCCCGCACGATATTAGTCAGCGGAACTTCGGCAGTCGGTATCAGGTAGTACTTGTCGGCGCCGTCGACCGCGAACAGATCGTCGGCAAACTTCGGCAGCTGACCGGTGCCGAACAGCGCGTGCTCGTTCGCCAGGTACGGAACGTAGTATTCCTCATAGCCGTGCTGCTCGGTATGCAAGTCCAGCATGAATTGCGTCAGCGCACGATGCAGTGCCGAAAATCGGTTGCGCAGCACGACGAAACGGCTGCCGGCGATCGCCGCGGCTGCCTCCATGTCGATGAGCCCGAGACCCTCACCGATGTCGAGGTGATCGCGCGGTTCGAAGTCGAATTCAGGCGGTGTTCCCCAACGTCGCAGCTCCACGTTGGCCGACTCGTCCGCGCCCTCCGGCACCTCGTCCTGCAACAGGTTCGGCAGGCCCGCAAGCAGCTCGTCGAGTTCCTCTGCGAGCTTGCTGAGGCTGAGCTCAGCCGCATCGAGCTCGGTCCCGAGCTTCGCGACTTCGGCTTTGAGCGGCTCGATATCCTCGCCTCTCGCCTTCGCCTGGCCGATTTCCCTGGACCGGTCATTCTTCTGTTGCCTGCCGGTCTCGACTTCGACCTGCAGCGTCTTGCGACGCGATTCCAGCGACTCGAATCGCTCGCGGTCGAATTCGTATCCCCGGCGCGCGAGATTGCGCGCCACGGCGTCCGTGTCCTGGCGGAGGCGCTTGATATCCAGCATTGTTCTTCAGAGCAGTCGTTCGATTCGGGCACACCAGCCGGCGAGCAGAAGATGCGCGACGACGAGGCCGAGCAGTATACCGCCACCGTTCGCCATCACATCCAGGAACTCGAATGACCGGGTCGATACCGCCCGCTGGGCGAGGTCGAGCAGCAGACCGAGCAGAAACAGTAGCAGCGCGACCGACAATAGCGGGCGCCCGCGGCTGACCAGCCCCGAGAACCACAAAGTCAGCGCGCAATAGCTCAGCGCATGCATCGTCTTGTCGCCCATAGAAACGTCCGGCACCGCGCCACCGGGCGCCAGGCTGCCGAAAATGACCGCAGCGATCAGCAGCCAGCCCAGCCCCCACCAAAGCCAGGGATAGCGCAGAGTCAACATCGTCCGACGGCGTCAGTTACCGATCACGCTGGCATCTGCCGGCGGCTCGAATACGAATCTGGCCGCATCGATATCGGGATTCAACGTCACGTCGGAAAACTCGATACGCGTCGTCTGATTCAGACCGTCGACGATTTCAAGCGCTGCCAGCGCGGCGCCCGAGAAGGCGACCAGTATCCGGCTGTAATCGGCCCGGGCGTCGCGCGGGACGAGCTCGATGAACTCCTGCTGATCGACCTCGTAGCTTCGGGTGATCTCGTAGTCGTCGCTGACGGCGCGATCACCGCTCAGCAGAAGGCCCGGATTGGCGGACGGCAGCGCTTCGACATCGGTGCGCGTCACCTGCTCCAGATCGACGTCGTGCATCCAGATCGACGTGCCGTCGGCAACGACGAGATGCTCGTAAGGCGTCAACGTATGCCAGATGAAACGACCCGGTCGCAACAGCGTGAAAGTGCCGGTTGCGGTATCGACCAGGCCTTCAGGGCCGGCCGACCACGTCTCCTGCCGGAACTCGGCCGTCAGGCTGGTCACTTCGGCGTTGAAGGCCTCGAGTCGCGTGGACGGATCTGGTGCAGTGGCGCCGGCGCCGTCCTGCGGCAGGGCCGGCACGGCGAGCAAAGCAAGAATGAGGGCGGCAGGCGCAGATCGACGACTAATCGTCACCCGGCGGAGGCGGCGCAAGAACTTCCCTGAATCCGTTCGACTGCAAGCTTCCAACGATCCCTGCCTCCTCCATCGTTTCGACCATCCTGGCCGCACGGTTGTAGCCGATCTTCAGTCGGCGCTGAATGCCGGAAATCGACGCCTTGCGTGTTTCGGTGACGATCCGGACTGCCTGATCGTACAACGCATCCTGCTCGCCGTCCGACTCACCGCCACCGCTAGCGTCTACCGACGCGAGCCCCGGCACATCGCCTCTCGGACCTTCTAGCACCTCGTCGATGAACGCGGGCTGACCGCTGCGGCGCAGCGCACGCACGACAGTGTGGACCTCGCCGTCCGATACGAACGCCCCATGCACCCGTGTCGGCATCGACGTGCCCGACGGCAGATACAGCATGTCTCCGTGACCGAGCAGGTGCTCAGCGCCAATCTGATCGAGAATCGTGCGCGAATCGACCTTCGCAGAGACCTGAAATGCAATGCGGCACGGAATGTTCGCCTTGATCAGGCCGGTGATGACGTCGACCGACGGCCGCTGCGTCGCAATGATCATGTGTATCCCGGAGGCGCGCGCCTTCTGCGCCAGCCGCGCGATCAGCTCCTCGACCTTCTTGCCGACCATCATCATCATGTCCGCCAGCTCATCGATGATGACGACGATGAACGGCAGCGGCATCAGCTCGGGCGCCTCATCGTCCTCGAGCGCCGGCGTGAAGGTCGGGTCGAGCAGCGGCTTGCCGGCGGCGGCCGCCTCCCTGACCTTCTTGTTGTACCCCGTGACGTGCCTAACACCGAGAGCGGCCATCAGCGCATAGCGGCGCTCCATCTCGGCGACGCACCAGCGCAGCGCGTTGGCCGCCTGTTTCATGTCCGTGACGACTGGCGCGAGCAGATGCGGAATGCCCTCGTACACCGAAAGTTCCAGCATCTTCGGGTCGATCATGATCAGCCGGACATGCTCCGGCGTCGACTTGTAGACCAGGCTCAGCACCATCGCATTGATCGCGACCGACTTGCCCGAGCCGGTGGTTCCTGCAATCAGCAGATGCGGCATTCGCGCGAGATCGGCGACGACCGGCTTGCCGCCGATGTCCTTGCCGAGTGCCAGCGCGAGCGGCGACGGGACCTCGTCGTAGACTTCCGACTTGATGATCTCGCCGAGGGCCACGAGCTCGCGCGTCTCGTTCGGAATTTCGAGCCCGACGTATGGCTTGCCCGGAATAACCTCGACGACCCGCACACTGGTCGTCGACAACGACCGGGCGAGATCCTTGGAGAGATTGGTGATCCTGCTCGCCTTCAGGCCGGGCGCCGGTTTCAGCTCGAAACGCGTCACGACCGGACCCGGATGCACGGCGACCACTACTGCCTCGATCCCGAAGTCGGCAAGCTTGAGCTCGACGAGCCGGCTCATTGCTTCGAGCGCGTCCTCGGAATAGCCGGACCGCTGCTTCGGCGCATCGTCGAGCAGGGCGAGTGCCGGCAACTCGGCGGTCGCCGGCGGCTCGAACAGCGGCACCTGGCGCTCACGCTCGGATCTCGTGCTGACTTCGACACGATCGACCGTCGGCTCGATGCGCCTCTCGGTCTTCGGCCGCGCACGACTGCGCAGAATGACTTCCTGCCGCTCGTGCTTCGCGCGCCGGCCCTCGAGCCAGTCGCGGGCCCGGCTGATTCCGTGGTGCAACGCCCCGGCCGCAGCCAGCACGTAGCGTCCGGTCCCATCCATGACGGCAACCCAGGAAATACCTGTCGCGACCGAGACGGCTCCGAGCCAAAGCACGAGCAGAAGCACGGTGGCACCGAGCGGTCCGAGTCCCGTCTCGAGGCCGAAGCCGACGGTCTGACCGAGAATGCCGCCGGCCGTCTCCGTTAGCGCGCGTGATTCAAAATGCAGCGTTGCGAGCCCGGATGAGGCAGCGACGATGACGAGGAAGCCGGCCGCGCGCTGGAGCAGCACGGGCCAGAGCAGCGCGAACTCGGCGCTGCCGCGCATCGGCAGCCGACGCAAACGAAAAACGACGAAGGCCGCCGCGAACGCCATGGCCGGCACGAAGTACGCCGACTGGCCGATCAGCAGAAAAGCGATATCCGAAAACCAGGCACCGGCAGGTCCCATCAGGTTCGTCACCTGCAGGTGGCTGCCGCTGACGCTGTATGCCGGATCGGCGGGATTGTGGGTGGCGAGCGCGCACGACATGATGACCGCAAGCCCCAGCAGCAGCCAGAAGGCGGGCTCGCGGAAGCTGTTCAGGCCGGGGCTCAGCAGCGGCGGTGCGCCGGCAGTTGATTTCGCTTTACTCAAGTTTTTTCGGAAAAAGTCGAGTTAATGCCCTGATTATACTGATGGATTGATCCTTGCAAACCCGTAGGCTGCGGCGGCAACGCGGGCGGGCATCGCGTATGATCCTGCGGTGCCTTGTGCGCGGCCCGGTACGCGATGCCACCGGCCGGCACCAACCTGCCCCGAACTGCAGCGATGACTTCTGAAACGGACGTCAATCTTCAAGCCATTCGATCGATCCATGACGTCGGCGCCGACGAGTGGAATCGACTCACCGACGGTCAGCCTTTTCTGCGGCACGAGTTCCTGGCTGCGATGGAAGAGTCGGGTTCGATCGGCACCGGGACGCCGTGGGAACCATGTCACCTGCTGGCAAGATCCGACGACGGTCGCCTGCGTGGTGCACTGCCATTGTTTCGGAAGTTCGATTCGCGGGGCGAGTTCGTGTTCGACTGGGGCTGGGCGGACGCCTATGAGCGAGCGGGCCTCGATTACTATCCGAAGCTCGTCTGCGCCGCGCCGTTCACGCCTGCAACGGGGTCACGGATCCTGTGCGAGCCGGGCGGCAGCCGGGAATTGATGACCACGCTCGTTACGAGTGCGCGCGATGCAGCCGACGACGAAGGCCTGTCATCGCTGCACGTCCTGTTCCCTTCCGGTGGGGATTGCGACGCGCTCCGGTCGGCCGGGTTTCTCGAACGCAAGGGTTGTCAGTTTCACTGGAGCAACGACGGCTATTCGAGCTTCGACGAGTTTCTCGGCACGTTCAGTTCCGCGAAGCGCAAGAAGGCGCGCCGTGAACGTCGTCGGATCGCCGAAGCAGGTATCCGGTTCGAGCACCTGACTGCCGATGAGGCGTCGGCATCGGACTGGGACGCGATATTCGAGTACTACTCGCGCACTTTCCACCGGCGCGGACGACGGCCGTATCTGAACAGGCGTTTTTTCGATCTGGTTGCGAGCACGATGCCGGAGCAGCTGATCGTCATTCTGGCGCGTTTCCAGGGGAAACCGATCGCAACGGCACTTTGCCTGCGCGGCGACGACGCGCTCTTCGGACGCTACTGGGGAAGCCTCGCGGACTTCCACAGCCTGCACTTCGAAGCCTGCTACTACCAGGGCATCGACTATTGCATCGCTCATGGCCTGCAACGCTTCGAGCCCGGCACGCAGGGGGAACACAAGATCAGCCGCGGCTTCGTGCCCACGGCCACGTGGTCGTATCACTGGCTGCGGGATCCGGTGTTCCGGGATGCGGTCGAGAACTTTCTGGATCGCGAGACGCCACATATAGACGCTTATATCGACGAACTGAACGACCATCTTCCGTACAAGCGGCCCACCTGCATCGAATGACGACGATCAGGTGGCTCAGCCCGCAGGACTCGCCGGACTCGTTGCCCGCGCCGGAGACGGCCCTCCACGAGCCCAACGGACTGCTCGCCGCCGGCGGCTCGCTGTCACCGGACTGGTTGCTCGCGAGCTACGCCCGCGGCATTTTCCCGTGGTTCGAAGAGGGGCAGCCGATACTGTGGTGGTCGCCGGATCCGCGTGCAGTGCTCTTGCCGCGCGAGCTCCATGTCTCCCGATCCCTCACTAGAACGCTGCGACGCGGCAGCATCACCGTCACGTGCGACCAGGCGTTCGATGCAGTGATATCGGCATGCGCGGCGCCGCGCCGCTACACGAACCAGACGTGGATCACGGCCGACATGCGTTCCGCCTACACGCATCTGCACGCACTGGGATACGCGCACTCGTTCGAGTCCTGGATCGACGGCGAGCTGGTCGCAGGACTATACGGCATCGCCATCGGCCGGGTCTTTTTCGGCGAATCGATGTTCACGAAGGTGACCGACGCATCGAAGGTTGCGTTCGTGCAATGCACGCGATTTCTCGATGCCAGAGGTTGCGAGCTGATCGACTGTCAGCTGCCGTCGCAGCATCTCGCGAGCCTCGGGGCGCGCAACATCCCGAGGGACGAGTTTCTCGCCCGGCTCGATTCGCTGACCGCGGATGCCGACCAGCCCGGGTCCTGGGACGCGGCTTTCGCGGCGGCGGCCCCGGACACCGACCTCGGCTGAGCCCGGGGCGCCTCCCGGATCACACCGCGCGGTGCGCTCGGCCACACCGCCGGGCCGCCCGCTCGGCGCGCTGCGACCGGCCGCCGGCCTGCGTTTGCGGGCCTTGCCGGCACTATGCAACAATTCGCGCCCGACAGATCACAAGCCGTTGTTTGGTGGCAAAAGAAGACGCAATTCAGATGGAAGGCACGGTAATGGAAACATTGCCGAATACGACCTTCCGCGTGGAACTCGAGAACGGCCACGTCGTGACCGCGCATATCTCGGGCAAGATGCGAAAAAACTACATCCGGATCCTTAAAGGCGACGCCGTGACGGTGGAGCTGACCCCGTATGACCTGACCAAAGGCCGGATCGTCTACCGCTCACGCTAGGAAGACAGGTGCTCGAGTTCCGGCGTGTGCGATTCTGCGATCAACACGAGCTTGCCGGCGCCCTCGTCGAGCTCGATCCGCACGTGTCCACCGTCCTGCAGTTTGCCGAATAGCAGCTCCTCGGCGAGCGGCCGCTTGATGTGCTCCTGGATCACGCGGGCCATCGGGCGGGCACCCATCGACTTGTCGTAGCCCTCGTCGGCAATCCAGCGCCGCGCCGCGGGGTCCAGCTCGATCGTCACTTCGTTCTTGTCGAGCTGGGCCTCGAGCTCGACGATCAGCTTGTCGACGACACGCATGACCGATTTCTCGTCGAGCGGCGAGAATTGAATGATTGCGTCAAGTCGATTGCGAAACTCGGGCGAGAACAGTTTCCTGATCGCCTCCATCCCGTCGCTCGAGTGGTCCTGCGACGTGAAGCCGACCGATGCGCGACTCATTTCCTGAGCACCGGCGTTCGTCGTCATGACGATCGTGACATGGCGAAAGTCCGCCTTACGGCCGTTGTTGTCCGTCAGCGTCCCGTGGTCCATGACCTGCAGCAACAGATTGAACACCTCGGGGTGCGCCTTTTCGATTTCGTCGAGCAACAGCACGCTGTGGGGGTTCTTCGTGATCGCCTCGGTCAGCAGTCCGCCCTGATCGAACCCGACATATCCCGGCGGCGCGCCGATCAGTCGCGATACCGTGTGCCGCTCCATGTACTCGGACATGTCGAAACGGACGAGCTCGACGCCCATCGTGAGCGCGAGCTGCCGGGTAACCTCCGTCTTGCCGACGCCGGTCGGCCCCGAGAAGAGGAACGAACCGACCGGTCGCGTCTCGTCCCGCAGTCCCGATCTCGACATCTTGATCGCCGAAGCCAGCGCCTCGATCGCCGGATCCTGACCGAAGATCACGAGCTTGAGATCTCGTTCCAGAGTCGCAAGGGCATCGCGGTCCGATGCGGACACGTTCTTCGGCGGAATCCGCGCCATCTTCGCGACGATCGACTCGATCAGCTCTACGTCGACCTTCTCTGGCCGCTTGTCCTCGGGCTGCAGCCTGCAGTGGGCCCCGGCCTCGTCGATGACGTCGATCGCCTTGTCCGGCAGATTGCGGTCGTTGATGTGGCGGCTGGCGAGCTCGGCAGCGCTGATCAGCGCCGCATCGGTATATTCGATGCCGTGGTGCTCCTCGAAACGGCCGCGCAGGCCGCGCAGGATCTCGATCGTCTCCTCGGTCGTGGGCTCAGGCACGTCGATCTTCTGGAAACGGCGCGCAAGCGCATGATCTTTCTCGAAAATGCCACGGAACTCCGAGTACGTCGTCGAGCCGATGCAGCGCAGCTCACCATTCGCGAGCACCGGCTTGATCAGATTCGACGCATCCATGACGCCTCCGGATGCCGCGCCCGCGCCGATCACGGTGTGGATCTCGTCGATGAACAGCACGGCGCCCGGCTGCTTTCTGAGCTCGGCGATGACGCCCTTGAGGCGCTTCTCGAAGTCTCCACGATACTTTGTGCCGGCGATCAGGGCACCCATATCGAGCGCGTAGATCGTGCTGTCGCGCAGAATTTCCGGCACCTTCGATTCCACGATACGCCGCGCGAGACCCTCGGCCAGCGCCGTCTTGCCGACGCCGGCTTCGCCGACATAAAGCGGATTGTTCTTGCGGCGCCGGCAAAGGATCTGCACGGTTCGCTCGATCTCGAGCTCCCGTCCGATCAGCGGGTCGATATTGCCCGCCTCGGCCTGCGCATTCAGGTTCGTCGTGAAGCGCTCGAGCGCACCCGGCTCGGCGCTCGCCGGCTCCGCCGTCTCGCTGGCGGTTTCGCCCTCGTCGTTACGTACCTTCGGAACGCGATGCGAAATGTACTGCACGACGTCCAGGCGCCTGACTTTCTGCAGGTCGAGCAGGTAGACGGCCTGCGATTGCTTTTCGCTGAAGATCGCAACCAGAACGTTGCCCGGCTCGACCTCTTTCTTGTTGCTTTGCTGAACGTGGAACAATGCCCGCTGCAGAACCCGCTGGAATCCGAGCGTCGGCTGAGCGTCGGTCTCCTCACCCTCGTCGGGGTGAATCCGCGGTGTCGAGTCGTCGATCGTCTCGTTCAGCTCCTGCGTGAGTCGCGCAATGTCGGCACCGCACGCTTCCAGTATTTCTATGACTTGCGGCGTGTCGAGCAACGCCAGCAGCAGGTGCTCGACGGTGATGAACTCGTGGCGCATCTCGTTGGCCCGCCGAAACGCCTCGTTGAGACAGAATTCGAGTTCGCTCGATAACATCAGTTCTCTTCCATCGTGCAGAGCAGCGGATGCTGGTGCTGCTGGGCCAGCCCGGTCACCTGGGCGACCTTCGTTTCCGCAATCTCATAAGTATAGACACCGCACACGCCCTTGCCCTTCGTGTGCACCTCGAGCATGACCCGAGTGGCCGTGTTCCTGTCCAGCCCGAAGACCTTCTCCAGCACCTGGACGACGAATTCCATCGGAGTGTAATCGTCGTTGAGCAGAATCACCCGGTACAGCGGCGGGCGCTTGACCTGCGGCGGGGCTTCCTCGAGCGCGGTGCCATGACCGTCGTCGTCGGGGAAATCGTAACGTCTGTCGCTCATGATCCGGAATTCTAATTGTCGCCGTGCGACATTTCGAAGAATTTGGGTTATCGGCGACGTATTTCAAACTTTCTGTGCTCCAGCGCGAGTTTTCGACTAAAGATGTATACAATTCAGTAACTTTTAAGGTTTCCCGGTTGTTTTACCATGAGGGTGTTCCAGCGGCCCGTCGGCGGATGACCAAGCCATGGACCTGACTCAAAGTGTCCTCGATCTGCGCCAGGCCATTCCGGAGTCCTGGCTTCGAGGCCTGAATCGCTACGGACCGCCGATCGTCATGGCGGTGCTGGTCATCGCCATCGCCCGGGAACTGGCCGATATCACATGGACGCTGCTGTCCGATACTGCGGCGCCGAGCGCGCCGGCTCGAGCCTCGACACCGGTGCAACGCGATGACGGCTCGGTCGTTGCAGCGGTCGACTATTCGACCCTGGACGGCTGGAAGCCTTTCGGCGAACCGCCGGAGGAGACCGAAACCGTCGCCACCGCCGCAATCCTGGACGCGCCCGATACGACCCTGAACCTTTCGCTGCACGGCGTGCTGGAAGTTGCGGATCCCGAAACACGGCAGGCTCAGCCGGACCAGGGGATGGCAATGATCTCGAGCGGCCGTGCCGAGCAGGAGCTTTATCGGGTCGGCGATTCGATCACCGGCGGGAGCAGCGCTCGGCTGCACTCCGTCTATTACGATCGCGTGCTGCTCGATCGCGGCGGCCGGGTAGAAACGCTGCGCCTGCCGCTCGAGGTCGCCGCGAGCGCGCCACCGCCGCGGGTCGCCGCGCGCCCCGGCGATGTAGGGCGTCAGCAGGCTGCCGCATCCGGCAGTACGTCGCTGCGCGACGCCCTGAGCGACAATGCGGCAATGCTGACCGAGGTAATCCGGCCGTCACCGCATATGGAAGGCGGACAAATGACCGGGTTCAGGCTCGCTCCCGGCCGAAACCGTGACGCGTTCAATGCCCTCGGGCTGCAGCCGGGCGACATCATGACAGAGGTCAACGGTCTGGTAATGAACGATCCCCGTGCCGCCGCGCAGGTCTTCAGCGCACTCAGCGAAACGAATGTCGCGAACGTGACGATCGTTCGCGACGGGGCACCGCAAGTTATGACGATCGACCTGAGCACAGTCGAGTCCATCATGGAGAACTCGCAATGAATCTGCCGAAAGGCCCGAATCGCCGCGCCGCGGTCTTCGGCACGCTGGCCCTGATCGTGGCTGCCACGTCCATCGCGCAGGACGACGGACAGCTGATCACGCCAAACTATCGCAACACGGATCTTCTGCAGGTCATCGAGGCCGTGAGCGGCGTTACCGGCCGCACGATCATCCCGGATCCACGCGTTCGTGCACAGGTCAGTCTGTACAACTCGACGCCGATGACGCCGGACCAGTTCTACCAGGCGTTTCTGCAGATACTCGAAGTAAACGGCTTCGCAGCCATCGACTCGGGCAGCACCACGAGAATCATTCCCAGCGCCAACGTACGCCAGATGCCGAGTGTGATCGGCGGCGGCGAAGGCGCCGAGATCGTGACACAGACCATCGAGCTCGAGAACATCCAGGCAGCGCAGCTCGTGCCCGTACTGCGGCCGATGGTTGCGACCGAAGCGCAGATGGCGGCCGCGCAAGGCTCGAACATGCTGATCCTGTCCGACCGCGCAGACAACATGCAGCGGATTCTGAACATCATCCGACGCGTCGATCGTGCCGGTGAGCAGGATGTCGACCTGATCCCCCTCGAGCACGCCTCGGCTGGCGACGTCGTGACGAAGCTGCAGGCCCTGGTGCAGGCCACTCAGGCTGCCGGCGGCTCGTCGACCGTCCAGTCGATAGCCGACGAGCGCACGAACAGCGTGCTGCTGTCCGGCACCGAAACGGAGCGGTTGCGCTTCCGCGCCTACATCGTTCACCTCGATACGCCGAGCGCCGAGGGTGGCGCGACCCAGGTTCGGTACCTGAACTACGCGAGCGCCGAGGATCTGGCGACGAAACTGCAGAGCCAGTTCGGCGGTGTCGTCGAAGGTGCGGAAGGCGCCGCGGCAGGGCCGAACGGCGGGGAAGTGACCATCTGGGCCGACGAAGGCACCAACGCCCTGATCATCAACGCGCCGGCCCGCATCCAGCAGGACATGCTGTCGGTCATCGACCAGATCGATATCCCTCGCGCCCAGGTGCACGTCGAGGCGATCATCGTCGAAGTGAGCGAAGAAAAGGCAGCCGAGTTCGGCGTTACCTTCGTCACCGATGGCGGAGGCGAACAGGCAGTCACGCTGACGAATTTCGGTTCGGGCGGCATTCTCAACCTCGCTGCTATCGGCGCGGGGGGCACGCCGAGCCCGGCCGCCATCGCGCAGGGCGTAACGGCGGCGATCGGCCGCATCGACGACGCCGGCAGCAGCTGGGCAGCGGTCATCAACGCACTACGGGGCGATGCCGATACGAATATCGTCTCGACACAAACGCTCGTTACGCTCGATAACGCCGAGGCCGAAATCCGCGTCGGGCAGGAAGTGCCGTTCCTGACCGGTCAGTTCACGAATACCGGCGCGGCGACAGGCGCCGTCAATCCGTTTCAGACGATCGAGCGCGAGGAAGTCGGCACGAGCCTGCTGATTACGCCGCAGATCAACGAAGGCAGCGGTATAAGGCTCGATATCACGCAGGAGACGTCGAGCCTCAGCGCGGGCGCGCAAGGGGCCGTCGACCTCGTCACGAACACCCGCTCGATCACTACTTCGGTTTTCGTCGAGGATGGCGATGTCCTGATCCTCGGCGGGCTGATCGACGATCAGCTGCTCCAGAGCGAGCAGCGGGTACCCGGGCTCGGCCGCGTCCCCGGCCTCGGCTGGCTGTTCCGCTCCCGCAGCACCGATCGCATCAAACGCAACCTGATGGTGTTCATTCGGCCATCGATTCTGCGTGACAGCATCGACGCGCGCTTCATGTCAAACGGCAAATACAACTACCTGCATAACCTGCAACTCGAGCAGGCGCGCGAACCGGTACAGCTGATGCGGGAAGAAACGCACCCGCAGCTGCCGGGCCTGCCCGACGCGTCTCAGCGGGCGCCCATCGAGGAGACGTTCGATATTCCCGCCCCTGCGACAGAGGCACGGGAAACGGCATCGAACCCGGATGACGATGCGGAGTCGGCCGCAGATCCGGGAGCGGACACAGGCGATGACGATGGTTGAGCGCGGCGAGGAGATCACGCTCGAGCTCGAGCCGGAGCTGCCGCCGACCGACGGCATTCCCGGCGAACCCGAGGAGCCGGCGCTACGCCGACTGCCGCTGGCGTTCGCGAAGCGGCACGGCGTTCTGATTCAGGGTGAGGCCGGCGAGCGGCCGGTCGTTCTCTACCGCGAAGACGCCACGATTGCGAGCCTGTCGGAAGCGCGGCGCTATGCCGGCGAGCCGGTCTCGTTCGATCGCGTGACTGCCGAGGAGTTCGACGCGCGGCTAAAGGCCGACTACGAGAGCGGTGCCGCAATGACGATGGTCGAAGGCCTCGACGGCGACTCCGACCTGCTCGAGGCCGCCCAGCAGCTCCCGGAGCCCTCGGATCTGATCGACAGCGACGACGACGCGCCGATTATCCGCCTGATCAACGCCGTTCTGACCCAGGCGGTGCGCGACAACGCGTCGGACATTCATATCGAGCCATACGAGAATCGGCTCGTCGTCCGCTTTCGGATCGACGGTGTACTGCAGGAAGTGTTGCAGTCCCGCCGGGCCGTTGCGCCGCTAGTCGTGTCGCGTATCAAGGTCATGTCGAAACTCGATATCGCCGAAAAGCGCGTTCCGCAGGACGGCCGCATTTCACTGCGCATTGCCGGCCGCGCGGTCGATGTTCGCGTCTCGACGATACCGTCGGGCCATGGTGAGCGTGTCGTTCTGCGGCTGCTGGACAAGCAGGCCGGGCGCCTCGACCTCGCCCAGCTCGGCATGTCGCCAAACGACGAGACCGCGATGGACGCACTGATCCATCGGCCGCACGGGATCATCCTGGTCACGGGACCGACCGGCTCCGGTAAGACGACCACGTTGTATGCGGCGCTGCAACGAATCAACGATTCGAGCAGGAATATTCTTACGGTCGAAGACCCTGTCGAATACGATCTCGATGGCATCGGCCAGACGCAGGTGAACGGCAAGGTCGATATGACGTTTGCGCGCGGCCTGCGCGCCATTCTGCGGCAGGACCCGGATGTCGTGATGGTCGGTGAGATCCGCGACCTGGAAACCGCCGAAATCGCCGTGCAGGCGAGCCTTACCGGTCACCTCGTGCTGTCGACGCTGCACACGAACACCGCAGTCGGCGCCGTCACCCGCCTGCGCGATATGGGCGTAGAGCCGTTTCTGCTGTCGTCCAGCCTGATCGGCGTGATCGCGCAGCGGCTCGTACGGGTACTCGATCCCGAGACCCGCATCCCTTACGCGGCAACCGAGTACGAATGCCAGTTGATGAATGTCGCTGCCGCCCCGCCGCCGACGCTCTACCGGGCGCCCGACAGCCCCACGGCGTTCGCCGGACGCACGGGTATCTACGAGCTGATTACCATCGACAACGACATGCGCACGATGATTCACGATGGCGCAGGCGAACACGAGCTGGAACATCAGGCGCGCGCCCGCGGCCCGAGCATTCGTGACGACGGCATCCGGCGCGTCCTCGAAGGAGAGACCACCCTCGAGGAAGTCCTGCGAGTGACGCGTAGCGACTGACCCTGATTCATGGGCGCATACCAGTACGTCGCCGTCGATCCGTCCGGCAAGGAGCACAAAGGCGTCCTCGAGGGCGACACGGCCCGTCACGTCCGGCAGCTGCTGCGTGACCGGAAGCTTCTGCCTGTCGAGGTCGACGAGGTCAAGTCGCAAAAGCGCGGCCGCTCAGCAAGCGTCAGAGGCCGTGTCAACTCACTCGATCTCGCCATCGTCACTCGCCAGCTCGCAACGCTGGTGCGCGCAGGGCTGCCTCTCGACGAGGCGCTCCAGGCCGTCAGCGAACAGACCGACAAGCCGCGACTGAAAAGCATCGTTCTCGGCGTCCGCGCCAAGGTGCTCGAAGGGCACACGCTGGCGTCGGGCCTGAACGAGTTCCCGAGTGCGTTTCCGGCGGTCTATCGCGCCACGGTAGCGGCCGGCGAACAGGCCGGGCAACTCGATGCCGTGCTCGAGCGCCTCGCCGACTATACGGAGTCCCGGCACGGGCTCAGCCAGAAAATCACTCAGGCGCTGATCTATCCGATCGTGCTGACGACGTTTTCAATTGCGATCGTCATCGTCATGCTCGTATGGGTCGTACCGCGCGTCGTCGGCGTCTTCGAGTCCACGGGCCAGACGCTCCCACTGCTGACCCGCGTTCTGATCGGCCTGTCGGAGTTTTTCCAGAACTGGTGGTGGCTGGTCCTTGCGGCGATCGCCCTGCTGGTCACCGTGGCTGTCCAGACGCTCAAGCACGAGCCGGCCCGCCGGCGCGTGCACTGGCAGCTGCTCAAGCTGCCGCTGGTCGGGCGCGTCATTCGAGGTATCAATACGGCGCGGTTCACGCGGACGCTGAGCATACTGAGCGCGAGCGGCGTGCCTGTCGTCGAGGGCCTCGGCATCAGCGCGAGCGTCGTGGCCAACCTGCCGATGCGCGATGCCGTCGAGCAGGCTGCCGTGCGCGTTCGGGAGGGTGCCGCGATCGGACGCTCTCTGCAGCAGTCGGGCCTCTTTCCGCCGATGAGCATTCATCTGATCTCGAGCGGTGAATCGAGCGGCGAGCTCGACAGCATGCTCGCGCGCGCCGCGTCTCACCAGGAATCCGAGATGGACAGTCTGATCGGGTCGATGCTCAGCTACATGGAGCCGGCGCTGATCATATTCATGGGGCTGATCGTATTGCTGATCGTGCTCGCCATCCTGCTGCCGATATTTCAGATCAATCAACTCGCCGGTTGACCGCGACCTGCGTCGGTTCCGCACCCGGCAGGCGCCGGTTCGGCGGGCGGTTGTCGCGCACGATTGCAGGGCATGTGCAACGGGCGTGTGCGACGAGTCACATCTTTCGAAATTGGGGTATTGCCTGCCGAACTTTGCGGGTTTATAACTCGCGACATCGGGTCTGTCATAACGACTGACGGGACCCAGGGAGGCAATGATGACAGGAAACCTTGCGACGGATGAGGCCGTGGATATCGAGGATGATCTCGACGAAGACGTCAATGACGTTTCTGCGGACGACGATGCCGATGAATCTACTGATAACGTCGGTGACCCCTCAGTTGAAATTAACGTCGAAGACCTGATCTCCGAGCTCGAGGCCGAGGGACTGACCGGAAACGTCGACGGCTATCAGGGCGCGAGAAAACGGCTCGAGGAATTGATGGAGTCACGACGCGCGCGCCGCGATCTCGAGGATTTCGACGACTACGATGTCTGAGCCGGCATCCGGGCTTTAGCTCAGCAGAAATCTCTCGACTTCGTCGTGAGTCCGCCAAGCATCTGCGAATAGTCGTAGAGACGCCGCGCAACCACGTGTATCACCTCCCCTTCCTTTTGCACATAGCCGTCCACCACGAGCAAACGCGCTCCCAGTAGCGCTCGCCGGTCACGCACCGCAACCTGCTCCCAGACGACCAGGTTTACGAATCCAGTCTCGTCTTCCAGCGTCACGAATGTAACGCCTGCCGCACTGGACGGGCGCTGTCGCGTAATCACAATGCCGCCGGCCCGAATACGCCGACCGTTAGCCGCAGCGCCGACATTCCCGGCGGCAGAAACGCCTGCGCGACTCAGCGCATCGCGAAGCAGCGCAAGCGGATGGCGCCCCAGCGTCAGGCCGGCTGCGGCGTAGTCGGCAACTATATCTTCACCCTCGGTCGGCCGCCGCAGCAACGGCAGAGCCTCTTCCTGTTCCGTGCCTTCGAGCAACGGCAGCGGCTCCTCGACACCAGCCACATCCCAGCTTGCACGATGACGATTACGGGACAACGAGCCGAGCACACCTGCAGCAGCAAGGCACTCGAGGTTTCTGCCATTCATGCGCGTAAGGCGGGCGAGTTGGGCGACATCGCGAAAGCCCGCGTCAGGGCGGGTCGTAACGAGCTGCAGGGCTGCATCCTTCGAGAGTCCCTTCGCCACACGCAATCCGAGCCGAATAGCCGGCCGCCCATCGACGGCAGGCTCGAGCGTCGAGTCCCAGTCGCTGTGATTGACGTCTATATGCCGGACTTCGACGTTCTGCGTTCGCGCAGCCCGAACGAGCTGTGCCGGCTTGTAAAAGCCCATCGGCTGACTGTTCAGCAATGCGCAAAAAAACGCAGCCGGCTCATGGCACTTCAGCCAGGCCGATACGTACACGAGCAAGGCGAAACTGGCCGAGTGCGATTCCGGAAACCCGTATTCGCCAAAACCCTTTATCTGATTGAAGATCTGCTCGGCGAATTCCTGCGTATAGCCGTTCCCCAGCATGCCGCCGATCAGTCGCTCTTCCAGCGACCCGAGGCCGCCGCGTCGTCGCCATGCAGCCATGGCCCGCCTGAGCCGATCGGCTTCGCCCGGCGTGAACCCGGCTGCAACAACGGCCAGTTGCATTACCTGCTCCTGGAATATCGGCACACCGAGCGTACGTTGCAGCACTGCCCGGACCTCCTCGCTCGGATACGTGACGCTTTCCTCGCCGTTACGCCGCCTGAGATACGGATGCACCATGTCGCCCTGAATCGGCCCGGGCCTGACGATTGCCACCTCGATGACCAGATCGTAGTAGCTCCGTGGCCGCATTCGCGGCAGCATGGCCATCTGAGCGCGTGACTCGATCTGAAAGACACCGACCGTGTCGGCCCGGCAAATCATGTCGTAAACGGCTTTATCGTCATCCGGCACATCCGACATGCCGCAACGCCGGCCATGGAAGCTTTCGATCAGATCGAAACTGCGCCGGATCGCGCTGAGCATTCCGAGACCCAGCACGTCGACCTTCAGCAACCCCAGCTCCTCGAGGTCGTCCTTGTCCCACTGAATGACGGTGCGATCGGCCATCGCGGCATTTTCGATCGGCACCAGCTCGGCCAGCGGCCCGGCCGAGATGACGAATCCGCCAACGTGCTGCGAGAGGTGGCGAGGGAACCCGATCAGCGCGCGAACCAGCGTCAGCAATTGCCCGACACGGGCACTGCGAGGATCGAGGCCGGCTTCACCGATACGTTTCGCTGCCTCATCCGGGCTGTCCCACCATTGCATGGAGCCTGCGAGCGTCCCGATCTGCGCAGCGTTCAGGCCGAGCGCCTTCCCGACGTCCCGTATTGCGCTGCGGGACCGGTAGGTGATGACCGTGGCAGCCAACGCCGCGCGTTCACGGGTATATCGGGCATAGATGTGCTGAATGACCTCTTCCCGGCGCTCGTGCTCGAAATCGACGTCGATGTCCGGCGGCTCGTTGCGCTCCCTCGAGATGAAGCGCTCCATCAGCACTTCTATCTGATTCGGGTTGACTTCGGTGATACCGAGGCAATAGCAAACGGCCGAGTTGGCAGCCGACCCCCTGCCCTGACAGAGAATGTTCCGGCTGCGCGCGAATTCGACGATGTCGTGCACTGTCAGAAAGAAATGCTCATAGGAAAGCTCGGCGATCAGCGCAAGCTCATGCTCTATCAGCGCCCGTACTTTCGCAGGCGGGCCTTCAGGCCAGCGCCGGCGCGCACCGTGCTCGACGAGATTCCGCAGATGACCGGTCGGCGTCTTGCCTGCGGGCACGACCTCGGTCGGGTACTCATAGCGCAGCTCATCGAGGGAAAACTCGTTGCGCTCGAGGATGGCGAGCGTTTCCTTCAGCAGCTCCGGAGGATAGAGCGCGTCGAGACGCGCCAGCGTACGCATTGCGCGCTCGGCATTCGGATGGGCATCGAAGCCCAGACGATCCAGCGGGCGATTCAGACGAATCGCCGTCAGCGTATCCTGCAAGAACCGCCGTTCCGGCGCATGCATGCAGACGTTGCCTGCAGCCACGGAACGCATGCCGAGAGACCTCGACGTGCGTTCGCAAAACCGCAGCAAGTCCCGGTCGCCGCCATCGGCCAGCAATTCGACGGCAATCCAGACCGATTCACCGAAACGCTCCTTGAGCCAGATGCCGTCGCCCCGGGATCGTGACTCATTGGCGAGCCATAACAGCAGGCAGCCACTGGCTTCCAGAAAGCGCGGCAGATCACGTCGCTCACAGGCATAGCTGCCCTTGTCCGCTCTGCGTCGCGCACAGCTGATCAGCGAGCAAAGCGCGGCATACGCTCTTCGGTCCGGAGCGAGCACGACCACGGACAGTCCGTCCTCGCAACGGATTTCACTGCCGACCATGAAAGCGATTGCCGATTCACGCGCAGCCGTATGTGCGCGCACGACGCCCGCCAGCGTGCACTCGTCGGTAAGTGCGAGGCCGCGGTAACCCTGTCGATCCGCCTGCTCCACGAGCTCATGCGGATGCGACGCGCCGCGCAGAAACGTGAAGTTGCTGATGCAATGCAGCTCTGCGTATTCCGGGTCCGGCACGATGACTCCGAAACAGGGCAGTCAGCCGAAGATGCCGTGCAGGCGCCACTCACCTCTCGCACGGTCCCGATAAACCCACCAGCATTCGCCACTGCTGCTCCTGACGACGTAATAATCCCGCTGAACGTCATCACCATCCCACCAGCCGCTCTCGATGCGCTCGGCTTCGTCGTCCACACGAACCAGCGAGCCCAGCTCGGACGGCGAGAGCAGCGCCGGCGCAGGGAGAATCCACAAAGGCCGCCGGCACCCGGACAATGTTTCGTGGCCAACCGTATCGGCAGTGGCGTGACTGATTTCGTCCGTCAAGCGGCGGAAGGCTCTTTCCGGACGATGCTCCGCCATCAGCCCGACACCGAAAACGCTCTTTCTGCCGAGTCGGCTGCGCAGACATTCGATCAGCACGGCGCCGGATTCGGCAGCAGTGCTACGGTCGGGGAACAGCATCTCCGAACCGGCCTGCAAAGGCAGCAGCGCACCGGTTTCGATACCAACCGCAGTGACGGTATCGGTCAGCTGCATCGATTCGAGACGCACCAGCAGCGGTGCCAGTAAATGCTCCGCCCGATGCAGGGGCTCGACGAATTCCAGTCGAATCGTATCGGACCCGCCACGCCGGTACTCGAGGCAAACCTCGAGTTGCCGGATCTGCCGCTGACGATGCCGTAACCGGTCGGAAACGACTGCAACTCCCGATTCCAGCGCTTTGCCGATGATCGCTCTGTCGGCAGTTTCATCAGCGAAATCGGTCGCCCAGGTGATCGGTACCGGCATTGCGTGAAAAGGCCTGGGATCCGGCTGTTTCCCGACCGCTCTGTCGAGCTCATCGAGATAGCGCTGACCGACCCGGCGCGCGAAACCCTGCCGGGACAGGCGCAGGCATTCACCCAGCGTTCGGACCCCCATCGTGCGCAGGCGCCTGCGCACGGCTTCCGGCCAGCCGGTAACCGCCAGCGGCAGCTCACCGAGGCGGCTGACGAGCTCGGCGCGTTGCACGAGCGTCGCGTCGCACCGGCGGGCCAGCCACAAAGCACCGAGCGGTGTCGGCGCGGCACTGATATGATATTCGAGCGCCAGCCGTTGCCATTCGGCCCTCAGTCCGCGGCAGATCGCCTCCCGACCACCGAACAGCGCCAGACTCGCCCCTACTTCCAGCAGCAGCCCTTCGCGAGACTGCAGGCTGATACTCGGCGTGAAACGGCTGGCCCGGTCGGCCAGCAACCGGAGATAGTCGTCTTCGGCAGCTGTCGAACGCTCATAAAGCAACAGATCCGCGGCAAAGCCCAGCGCTGCGCCAACGGTACCAGCATCGGCGACGCCGAGCCGACGCGCCGCCCGATTCGCGGCAACGATGCGCAGTTGCTGACCGACCGCTTCATAAGCGACGGCGGGACGATCGGGATCGAGGTCACTGCCGACAGTGACTGCATTCAGGGCAAGATCGGGAAAACAAACGGCAATCCAGAGCTCATGCTTTTCATCCGCAGCGAGCGGCGGATCCGGCGCCCTTGTCTCGACAGCCGGCAGCGCCGTTCCCGAAGATCGTTGTAGAAGCTTCGCTGCCATCGAACATATCAGTTCTGGTCGGCATCACCAGTGCTGACGAAACGCGGATTGATCGCAACGGTATCGACCCACAGGGTTGCGGGTTTTCTGCCTCTGCACTTCAGCACGTCGATTCTGGTGCCCGGACGCCTGTGTGACGAGACAGCAGCCGGCGACAGTGCGAGCCGTAACCTGGCCGGCGACGGCAGCTTCGCCGCACTGCCGGCTCTGAACAGGACGGTCCAGCACTCGCGTTTTTCAGCGCTCAACTGCAGGCGCCTGAGCACCGCCATCTCTGCCTGCCCCAGCCAGGCCAGAACCGCGATCGCGGAAGCCGACCGAATGACTTGCTCCGTTGCCCACAGAACATCGCGACGCTTCTCGGCAGGATGCACCAGCAATACGTTATTCAGATCGATGCCGTACCCGGACAATGCCGGGGCATAGGGAACGAATGGCGGGCTCACCCAGACGATCCACCGTCGTCTGGCAACGGCCTGCCGGCTGAGGCCGGCCAGCGCCGGCATCAGCAGACTCAGCTCACCGATACCATAACGATCGATCAGAATCTCGGTCAGCCCATCCACCGGCCAGCCGCCACCGGGCAGATAGTGATCGAAGGTATCGAAGCCGGTCGGAATCGTCTTCAGGCCGGCGGAGCCATCCTGTCTTCCGCGCCAGACCCCGGGTAATTGCAGAGCGGAGACGGGCATTCCGTCTCAAACGGCATCGCGGACGACGCCGACGACGACACCTTCGATCGTTAATTCCCGTTCCTGCAAATCGACGGTGATCGGCTCGAACTCGGGATTCTCGGGCAGCAGCCAGACCACTCGGCCTTCCTGCCTGTAACGCTTGACCGTGACTTCGTCATCGAGGCGCGCAACGACGATCTGCCGGGTTCTGACATCGGGCGTGCGATGCACAGCAACGAGGTCGCCATCGAGAATGCCCGCATCACGCATGCTCATGCCATGCACGCGCAACAGAAAATGCGGCTGGCGCGTAAACAGATCCGGGTCGATCTGGTAATGGCCCTCGACATGCGCTTCGGCGAGTATCGGCTCTCCGGCTGCCACCCGGCCGATCAGCGGCAGGCCGAGCTGTTCACGCAGCGCATCTTTCACGCGGATACCCCGCGACGTGCCGGGCAGCAACTCGATGGCACCTTTGCGCTCGAGCGCCCGCAGATGCTCCTCGGCCGCATTCGGTGAGCGGAAATTCAGTGCCTCGGCAATTTCCGCACGTGTCGGAGGCAGGCCGGTTTCCCGGATAACTTTCTGAATCAGAACGAGAATCTGGTTTTGCCTGGGGGTCAGTTCGCGCATTTTTACTTACCTATATATAGATACAGCCTGATTCTATGTACAGGTTCATTTCTGTCAAGCCTTTTCGCCCGGCCGTTGCCGTTGATTCCGGAACGCAGACACCGCGCCGCCGTGACCATCGCCCACGCTCGGCGCGGCACTCGTTCTGACCTTCCCCCAATCGGCAGATTGGTCGTATCCCTGTCGCAGCAGTTGCGCGCACGACGACAAACGCGCCGACAATGACGCAAGAGAAAGCCGAGAAACGACATCTGGAAGTTGTCGCAAAACAGAGACGCAAAACGCGACAAAACAACGAATTCATTGCAGTGCGCAGCGCTTTCGGAAATAATGCGCCCGTTTGAGACTCTCACTGCCTAGGGGTATTTACATGACCAGGAAAATTGCGGCGCTTGTTTGCGGGCTAGCTCTCACAGCCGGTTGCGCCAGTGTGACGATGGAAGATCTTGATGCAGTGCGCTCGACGGCGCAGGCTGCTCAGACTGCTGCCGACAACGCGCAACGTGCAGCGAATGAGGCACGCCAGCTCGCCTCAGGTGCTCAAACCACCGCCAACCAGGCGTTGAGCGCTGCTCAGGACGCGCAGTCCTGCTGTGACGCGACGAATCAGCGTCTCGATCGCATGTTCGAATCGATGAACAGCAAGTAACAACAGAATTTTCTCGCGAGGCAGCGTGCCTCGCCGTATTGAAACCGCCGGCTCGACTGGCGGTTTTTTTTTGGCCGACGGAAAGGCTGCGAACGGCTGCCCGTGGAATGGCTACTCCGACGGTATCGCGCCTTCCTCAGCGAGTACCGTGTCCCCGCCAAGCCCGCTTTCCCCGGTGAGCGCTGCACCCGCAACGTCCGTTTCCTCGGCGAGCACGGCCGTGATCGTGCCAGGCACCGAGACGAGCGCCGGCGTACCGCGTCCCGCGGCCATGATTTCCTCGGCGTAACGCCAGCGCACGTCTGCACGCTGTTCCTGGGTCGCCGCAACGAAAATTCTGGTCAGCTCGGTTGCCGTCCAGCGCTCGTCCTGCTGCTCCTCGTCGAGCGGCGGATGTGCCTCGATATAAAGGCCGTCATCTCCCCAGCCGAGCTTGTATGGCTGGTTGACAATATGGACCGGGGTCCCGGTCGGGACCATCGAAAACAGTCCCTCGATATCCTCCGGGAACATCCGGATGCAGCCATGCGTCACCCGCATTCCCAGCCCGGCCGGCTTGTTCGTGCCATGAATCAGATAACCGGGAATGCCGAGCCTGAGCGCGTGGTCACCGAGTGGATTGTCCGGGCCCGGCGGAACGACGGCCGGCAGCGGGTCGTTCATCGCCGCATGCTCGTCACGTATCGACTGCGGCGGATACCAGCTGGGCTTCTCGGCCTTGGCGACGATCGTCGTCCGGCCGAGCGGCGTGCCCCAGTCCATCCGGCCGATACTGATCGGGTGCGTGATTACGCGATTCGAGCCGTCGTCCGGAAAGTAGTAAAGCCTGAGCTCCGGCACGTTGACGACGATCCCCCGGCGCTCCGCGCGCGGCAGCACGAATTGCGTCGGAATGACGACCTGCGTGCCCTCGCCCGGCAGCCAGGGATCGACATCCGGGTTCGCCTGCCGCAGCGCCTCGAAGCCGACGTCGTGGCGCCGCGCGAGGATCACGAACGTATCCTCTTCCCGTGCCTCGACGATCAGCGTCTCGCCGACGATTTCGCCGCTCTCGGGCAATGGATATTCGGCCGCGGCAGCGACGGTTGCGAGCGACCAGGCGAGTATGGCTATCGGCGAGCGGATCATAATCGTTCGATTATACGGCCAGAACGGTGGCTGCAAATGCCAACCATGTCCGCTTTCCGGCGGCCCCGAGCCGGTCGGGCGCTCAGTACCGGACCAGGTTCGCACCCCAGGTGAAGCCGCCGCCGAAGGCCTCGAACAGCAGCAGATCGCCGCGCCGCACGCGGCCGTCCTTTATCGCCGTATCCAGTGCCATCGGCACGGACGCGGCCGACGTATTGCCGTGCTCGGCAACCGTCAGGACGACGCGATCCATCGGCATCTGCAGGCGTCTGGCCGTGGCCTTGATGATGCGAATGTTGGCCTGATGCGGAATGAGCCAGTCGATCGCGCCCTTTTCGAGCCCGTTTTCCGTGATCACCTCGTCGACGATCGACTCGAGCGTCTTGACGGCAACCTTGAAGACTTCGTTGCCCTTCATCTTGAGCGCGCTGTCGTTCGGATCGCTCGGCCGCGCAGACACCCCCTTCGAGGCATACAACAGATCGCGATAGCGGCCGTCGGCGACAATCTTCGAGTACAGAACGCCGGGCTCATCGGCGCTCTCCAGCACGACCGCGCCCGCCCCGTCGCCGAACAGAACGCAGGTCTCGCGATCGGTCCAGTCGATGATCCGGGACATCGTCTCGGCACCGATGACGAGCGCGCGTTGGGCCATGCCCCCGCGCATGAACTGATCGGCGGTCGTCAGCGCATAGACGAAGCCGCTGCAGGCAGCCTCGATACTGAACGCGGGACACGCAGGTATGCCGAGCTTCTGCTGCACGAGGCAGGCAACGTTCGGGAAGATCAGATCCGGAGTCGTGGTGCCGACAATGACGAGATCGATGTCCTGCGGCCCGATCCCGGCATCCTCGAGCGCAGCCCGCGATGCCTCGAGCGCCAGGTCGCTCGTCGCCTGATCGTCGGCCGCGATGTGCCGACGTTCGATGCCCGTTCGTGTGCGAATCCACTCGTCCGAGGTATCGACCATCTTCTCGAGATCGAAATTCGTGAGCACTCGCTCCGGCAGATACTTACCGGTTCCGGCTATGCGCGAATACATTCGACAGGCTGACTCTCGATGAGCTTTCCGATCTGCACGGGCACGCCTTTGCGCGCTTCCACCATCGCTGTCTTGACGGCGGTCTCGAACGCGAAAGGATCGGCCCCGCCATGGCTCTTCAGCACGACACCGTTGAGCCCCACCAGGCTCGCACCATTATAGCGACGCGGATCGACCCTCTCGCGGAGCGCCGCGACGGCGGACTGTGCGGCGAGCCCCTGAACCTTGCGTAACGCGTTGCGGTGAAACTCCTGTCTCATGAAAGAGCCGATCAGCCCTGCGACGCCCTCCATCGTCTTGATCGCAACATTGCCGACGAAGCCGTCGCTCACGACCACATCGACGTCGGCGTGGAAGATGCCGTCACCCTCGACGAAACCGACGTAGTTCAGCGAGCTGTCGCTCAGCAGCATGCCGGCCTCGCGCACCACTTCGTTGCCCTTGATGTCTTCCTGGCCGATATTCAGCAGGCCGACGCGCGGCCTGTCGATGTCGAGAATATCACCGGCAACGACCGCACCCATGACGGCGAACTGGACGAGTTGCTCGGGCGTGCAGCCGACGTTGGCCCCGATGTCGAGCATGTAGGTCGGCCCTCGCAGGCCCGGAACGGCGGAGATGATCGCCGGCCGGTCGATTCCCGGCAGCGTTTTCAGAACGTAACGCGCCGTCGCCATCAATGCGCCCGTGTTGCCCGCGCTGACACAGGCATCCGCCTCGCCACTCTTGACCAGGCTGATCGACACACGCATCGACGAGTCTTTCTTGCGCCGCAGTGCGTCTGCCGGTGGCTCGTCCATCGCCACCACTTCCGTTGCCGGGTGAAACGCCAGGCGACTGCCGTACTTATCCCCGGCCTTCTTCGCCGCGACGTCCAGAACGTCGGGCAGACCGACCAGAATCAGACGTACGGTGTCGTCCTTCTCGAGCGTTGCGAATGCAGCCGGCACGACCGTATCCGGGCCGCGGTCGCCGCCCATTGCATCCAGGGCGATCGTTACCTTTCGACTCATCGCTTGAAGATCCGCGACCCGATCAGCCGCTACGCAACCGCGCGAACGCTACAGTCGGCGACACGTCTCAGTCTTCGTCTGCTTCCTGCGGCGTTTCGATGACCCGCTTGCCGCGATAATAGCCGTCCGCAGTGACGTGATGCCGGCGATGCGTCTCACCGGAAACAGGGTCGGCCGACAGGGTCGGACCGGAAAGCGAATCGTGCGAGCGACGCATGTTTCGACGTGATGGTGTCTTGCGGCTCTTCTGCACTGCCATTGTCGTATCTCCTCAATTGTCGGCGACGCCGGCGCGGCGGCCGCTGTCGTCATCGTTTTTCATCTTTTCGAGCCTGCGCGCCAACGAACCGCAGTGCTGCTCGTCCTCATGGCGCGGCGACAACGGCAACGACACGAGCAATTCCTGTTCTATCAGTTCCTTCGGGTTCAGCCGATCTTCTCCGACTACGAGAACATCGACATCACCCATCCCGGCAGACGCTTCGCCGGCGATACGGTAATCGACCGCCCCGGTGAGAGCCAGCTGCATCGGCTCGAGACATCGCTGGCAGACGACGACCACATCGGCGGCGCATGCCAGGCTCATGTCCAGCAGCCCATCGACACGGTGGCGAAGGGCAAGTGTCGCATTGACAGTTCCTTCGCTGCTGCTCAATAGTTCAGCCAGCCGTTCCAGCCGCTCGATCGCCAACCCACCGTCAAGTGGCTGACCGCGTCTCGCGAGCCGGTCCAGATCGGCGAGACTGTACCACGTATCGAGTGCGCCGGACATAAGCGATCGATCATATGAACATCACTTTCTGCTGTCAAAACCGACAGTTACATAGCCCACCGCGATGCACCCCCGAGCGCTGATTCTCGCGTCCGGCTCGCGCTATCGCCGCGAGCTGCTCGGCAGGCTCGGGCTCGCGTTCGCGTGTGTCAGCCCGGACGTCGACGAGACCGCACACGCCGGGGAAGCACCGCGCGCTCTGGCCGAAAGGCTCGCAGCAGCGAAGGCAGCCGCTGTCGAGGCAGACGGAGCCATTGTGATCGGGTCGGACCAGGCGCCTTCGCTCGCGGGCAGCGTCCTGCGGAAACCGGGCGGTCGGGCGGCGGCCATCGCGCAACTGCTTGCCTGCCAGGGGCAAACAGTCACTTTTCACACGGCAGTCTGTGTGCTCGATACAACGACCTCGTCCCAGCAGCGGCATGTCGACACGACCACGGTCCGGTTCTCGGCACTGCCGACGGCAGCGATCGAGCGCTACGTGGACCTCGAGCAGCCGTTCGACTGCGCCGGCGGCTTCCGCGCCGAAGGTTTGGGCATCTCGCTGTTCGAGGCGATCGACTCCTGCGATCCAACCGGCCTGATCGGGCTGCCGCTGATCGCGGTGTCGCGGATGCTGCGGACGGCCGGCCTCGACCCGCTGGCGCCGACCGACTGAAGCGGTCGGGAGCCGCGCACTCGACCGGAGCGCCGGGCGCTCAGAGTCGTTCCAGGAGGCGATCCAGTACCCCGCGCAGGTCGTCCGGCAGCGCCGCGCTGAAGCTGAAAGCCTCGCCGCCGTCGGGCCAGTCGAACGACAGCGTGTGAGCGTGCAGAAACAGGCGCCTGAGGCCCATGGCGTCCAGCCGGCGATTGAAATCGTCATCACCGTAACGCTCGTCGCCGGCGACCGGATGGCCGGCATGCGCCGCGTGAACACGAATCTGGTGTGTGCGCCCGGTCGAGATGCGCGCTTCGACGAGCGAGGCGAGTCGGCCGAATCGATCGACCAGCCGGAAGCTGCTGCGCGACTGCTTGCCGTCGTCGCGAACGCGGACCTTCGCACGCTGTGCGCCGGGCATCCGGGCCAGCGGCGCGTCGATCGTAATCGCACCGTGCTGCCAGTCGCCGGCAACGAGCGCCAGGTAACGCTTGTCCATGGCGCCGTCGCGAAACAGGGCATGCAGTGTGCGCAGCGCGCTGCGGCGCTTGGCGACCAGCAGGCAACCGGACGTCATCCGGTCGAGACGGTGCGCGAGCTCTAATGCCGGCGACTGCGGACGCAGGCTGCGCAATGCCTCGATGCAGCCGAGAGACAGGCCGCTGCCGCCATGGACGGCGAGGCCCGCCGGCTTGTCCAGAACGATGAAGCGATCGTTCTCGGCGATGATCCGTTCCTCGAGCCAGGCGAGGCCGGTATCGGTCCCGATATCGCTGCGGCGAGGTACCTGCCGGACGGGCGGTACCCGCACCGTGTCGCCGCCGCTCAACCGATAGCTCGCGCGCGAACGCCCCTTGTTGACACGTACCTGCCCCGAGCGAATCAGCCGATAGACGTGGCTGCGTGGCACACCCTTCAGCTTCCCGAGCAGATAGTTGTCGAGGCGCTGACCGGCGTGGTCCGTATCGACGGTGAAATATGCAACAGTGGACTTCACTGGGCGCCTCCGACGCTCCCGCTGAACCGGCGCCGGCGGTCGTAACCATCGCGCTGCAGGCCCCCGTCCGGCAAGACGCCACACTGTGACAGCCTCGCAGCTTCGGGAAACAGCTATGCTATAGTACGGGGCGTAGCTCGGGGTCGCCACGTGCCCCTCGACTGCAGAGTTTTCAGCGAGTTGCCCTTCACCGGGCGCTCCGTTACCGGTAATCACACTTTGTCGGCGAACCGGCCAATCGGACGCCGCGAGACGGTCTGACCAATATCCGCCAGCGTTGCGAACGAACCACGCAAGCGGATACTGGCGACGCGAGAGCACTTCGCCTATCACCGAATGAACAAGCTCCGCCATCAACCAGCAAACTTCGCGACGTACCGGCCGGCGTCAGCCGCTAGAAGGCTGAATCCAGATGAAACGAATGCTAGTCAATGCAACTCAGCGAGAAGAGTTGCGTGTCGCAATGGTCGACGGTCAGCGCCTTTATGACCTCGATATAGAAGTACCCTCCAAAGCCCAGCGCAAGTCGAATATCTACAAGGGTCGGATCACCCGCATCGAGCCCAGCCTCGAGGCGGCCTTCATCGATTACGGTGCCGAGCGCCACGGCTTCCTGCCGCTGAAGGAAATCTCTTCCGAGTATTTCGTCACCGAGCCCGCCGAGGGTTCCCGCCCGCAAATCAAGGACGTGCTCCGTGAGGGGCAGGAAATCGTGGTCCAGGTCGAGAAAGAGGAGCGAGGCAACAAGGGTGCGGCGCTGACGACCTACGTCAGCCTGGCTGGCCGCTTCCTCGTGCTGATGCCGAACAATCCGCGCGCCGGCGGCGTCTCACGACGGATCGTCGGCGATGACCGTGACATCGTCCGGCAGTCGCTCGACGAGCTCGAGCCGCCCGACGACATGGGTTGCATCGTCCGGACGGCAGGCGTCGGTCGCAGCACCGAGGAGCTGAAGTGGGACCTCGACTACCTGCTGAACGTCTGGGAGTCGATCAAGTCCGTCGTCGTCGAGCGGCCGGCACCGTTCCTTATCTATCAGGAAGGCAATGCCATCGTGCGGGCGCTGCGCGACTACTACTCGTCCGAGATCGGCGAAATCCTGATCGACGATGCCGACGTCTACAAGGACGCACATGAATTCATGCAGCGCGTCCTGCCGCACAACATTCGCAAGCTCAAGTACTACGAAGACCCGACCGTCCCGCTGTTTACCCGGTTCCAGATCGAGAGCCAGATCGAATCCGCTTTCAATCGCAGCGTTTCGTTACCGTCCGGTGGCAGCATCGTCGTCGACCACACCGAAGCGCTGACCGCCATCGACATCAACTCGGCGCGCGCGACGAAGGGCGACGACATCGAGCAGACTGCACTCAACACGAACCTCGAAGCGGCGGACGAGATCGCTCGCCAGCTGCGGCTTCGGGATCTCGGCGGTCTGGTCGTCGTCGACTTCATCGACATGGGGCCGAATCGCAATCAGCGCGAAGTCGAAACCCGCCTGCGTGACGCTGTCCGCGCCGACCGGGCACGGATCCAGATCGGCAAGATCTCACGCTTCGGTCTGCTGGAGTTGTCACGCCAGCGGCTCCGGCCGTCCCTCGAGGAATCGACTCAGTCGGTCTGTCCACGCTGCAACGGCAACGGCGTGGTGCGCAGTGTCGAGTCGCTCGCGCTGGCAGTGCTGCGCCTCGTCGGTGAGGAAGCGCGCAAGGATCGCACGGCGAAAGTCATTGCCCGCGTCCCGGTCGAAGTCGGCAACTTTGTCGTCAACGAAAAACGCGACTGGGTGACGTCGATACAGGACGGCAACGGCGCAGAGATCATCGTCATTGGTGACCCGGGTCTCGAGACGCCCAACTACGAGATCCGCCGGGTCCGCGACGATGAAACGGACAGCGCGGAGAACACCGGCGCCAGCTACACGATGGTGGAGCCGAAAGAGGATCTCAGCGAGGCTCACGCTACGTCGAAGCCGCCGCCGAAGGTCGAGGAACCGGCCGTCACCGGCGTATTGCCGACGACGCCGGCGCCCGCACCGATGCCGGTCGCGGCCCCGGTCGAAGTCGTCGAGCCGCTTTGGACCCGGATACGAATCTGGCTGTTCGGCAACAAGCCGAAGGAAAAACCGCAACCGCGCAGCCGGAAGAGCAGCACGCGGCGGAGCCGCAGCAGCGGGTCCGACCGGCGATCGGGCCGCAGCGAACGGAAGTCCGGCGAGCGTGGCAGCGGACAGAAGGAGAAGGCGACCGGCGGCCGCCGCAAGGATTCCCGACAGAGCTCGTCCAGAAGCCGCCGCGGCGGCGGTTCCGGTGGCGGCTCGTCGTCACGCGACCAGCAGCAGGCCGGGTCGGGTGGTTCATCACGCGGACGCCGATCGCGACGTCGCTCACGGGGCGGCAACCGCGGCAACGACGCAAACGCGAATCAGAACGCCAATTCGAACAACAGCGACGCAGGCACCGCGGGCAAGCGCGCAAAGCAGGCATCCGAGAGCGACAATCGTTCGCAAGCACCTTCTTCGGCGAAAGATGCGCCGGCGACACAGAAGGGTCCCGGCAAACAGTCTGCCGAAACGAGCCCGGCGCAGGAGCGCAGCAACGGTAATCCAGCAGCCACGCGAACCGAAGCCAGGCCGGCCGGCAGTGAGGGTCGGGCGAGCGGCGACGGACCGTCAACAGGTGGCAGTGCGCCCTCAGCCGCCGGTGGCAGTGCGCCGCCGTCCACCGGTGGCGGCGCACCGTCGGCGGGCAGTGCCGAAAGAAACGCCGGACCGGGAGCACAGCAGGAAGCGGGACGCAGCGGCGGCGATCAGGGCTGAGCTCGAGCTGTCGGGGTTTGGGTCACTGTCCCTTAATTGGATCTGTCCCCTAATTAGGTCACTGTCCCCTAATTCTGGTCGGCCGGCGGCGGCCGTGCGTCGACGTCTTTTCTGATGTGCTCGAGGAGCCCTGCCGAGGCCTCCTCGACCAGGTCGAGCACGAACTCGAAGCCCTTGGCGCCACCGTAATAGGGGTCGGGAACGTCTATACGGTCGCTCGTTGCAAACTCGAGCAGCAGGCGAATTCGCGGGAGGAACTCTGGCGGGCAATCCTCCTGCATGACGGCGACGTTCAGCGAATCCATCGCGATGATCAGATCGAATCGCTCGAAATCCTCGGGCACGACCCGGCGCGCGCGGAGATCGGCCAGATCCACGCCACGACGCAGCGCCGCCGCCTGGGCACGTTTGTCCGGCGGTTCGCCGACATGGTAGGCATGCGTTCCCGCCGAATCGATGAAAAGGCGCAGATCCGACGAGTCGTCCGCGACGAACTGGCGGAAGACGCCTTCGGCAGTCGGCGAGCGGCAGATGTTGCCCATGCAAACGAACAGTACCCGGTAGTCCGCATCCGCATCGGCATCGCCGGCAGCCGGCTTCGACCGACCGATCGTGCGTTTCAGATATTCGATGACCACTATTCCCCGCTCTCGCCCCGATCAGTCGCCTCTTCCCGCGCCGTAAGGATCCGTATCCGCTCCAGGTCATCGGTCGTATCGACGCCGTGAGGCGGTCGCTCCAACGCATCGGCCACGACGACGCGAATCCCGAGCCACAACGCTCGTAATTGCTCCAGCCGCTCGGCAGTTTCGAGCTCACACGGTGGCGAGCCCGCGATACGGCGAAGGACCCGACAGCGGTAAGCATACATGCCGACATGGCGTCGCGCGGTTATCGGGACGCCGTCGCCTGTCCACGCGGGCACCGGCGCGCGGCTGAAATAGAGCGCCGATCCGCTGCCATCGGAGATCACTTTCGCGGTATTGACGCTGTGAAACTGCTCGATGGAATCGAAGGGCGTTTGCAGCGTCGCCATGCCCGCGTCGCTGTCATCGCCGAGCAGCGCCGCCACCTGATCGATCAGCAGCGGTGGAATGAGCGGTTCGTCGCCCTGCACGTTGACGACGATCGTCTCGTCCGTCCAGGCGCGTTCGGCCGCGACTTCGGCAATTCTGTCGGTGCCCGACGCATGGTCGGCGGACGTCATCTGCACATCGACCGCTGCCTCGCGACATACCGAGGCGATCTCCTCACTGTCCGTTGCGACGAGCACCGACGCCGCGCGACTCGACTGCGCGCGTCTGGCGACGCGAATTATCATCGGTACGCCCCCGATATCTGCCAGCGGCTTGCCCGGCAGACGGGATGATTCCATACGCGCCGGAATCACGACTCTGAATTCGCCGTCAGTCATCGCGCCCTTCCATCGCATCGACGATCCGGCCGACCAGGAGGCGGCCGGCGTCGGTCTCGAATCGCAACTTCGTTTCGACGGCCCAGACGTTCGGCGCAACGTCGTCGCGGCACTTGACGGCATCCTTTTCGGTGATGAGGACGGGCAAACCGTCACCGAAATGCAATGCGTCCGGGGCGAGCGTCGCATGATCGCGGTGGGCGTGCCCGATCACCTCGAGCCCGGCGCGCCGGAGCGTCGAGAAGAACCGGTCCGGGTTGCCGATTGCCGCAACCGCGTGCACGGCAGCACCGCTGAAAGCCTCGACGCCTGCGCGCTTGCCCGTCCGGAGCTCGCGAACATCTGTCGCCTCGAGCGAACAGTATGCGGCGGCGTCGATACGGCGCGAACCGCCGTTGACGATGACTGCATCGACTGTCCCAAGCCTCGATTCGGGCTCGCGCAGAGGGCCGAACGGCAGGCACATGCCGTTGCCGAACCAGCGAGCGCCGTCGATCACGACGATTTCGAAATCGCGCTTCAACCGCAGATGCTGCAGGCCGTCGTCGCAGACCAGCACGGAGACATCTGCGTTATCGAGCAGCAGCCGTGCCGCCGCGACGCGATCCCGGCCGGCGGCGACAGGCGCATCACACAGCCGGGCGAGCAGAGCCGCCTCGTCGCCGACGACTGCCGCGGGGCTCTCGGGAGTGACGAGCCCGGCTTCCGTCGATGTGCCTCCATAGCCGCTGCAGACGATGCCGGGCTTCAGCCCGCGATCGATCAACGCCTCGGTCAGCCAGGCAACGACCGGCGTCTTGCCGGTTCCGCCGGCCGACAGGTTGCCGACGATTACGACGAATGCGTCGACGCTCTCACGCGCGAGCCAGTCGTTCGCATAGAGGAAACGACGCAAACGTATCGCCAGAACCATGGCCGCGTCGAGCGGTTTCAGCAATCGCACGGCAGGATGGCCGCCGTACCAGATACGGTTGAGCCGGGCAGCCACCGGCGCCGCATCGCGTTCGCGATGCGCTCGTTGCGACCGGCTTCCGGAAATCTCCACCACTAGTGGCCTGTAACAGCCAATTCGGTACTGTCCGGTCGCGTCTGTTGCGCCGATGCGGCGTTGCTCGTCATCGCCATAGTCACCACTATGCCTCCTCGGCAAGCTGCTCCTGCGTTGCTCTACCGCGGGCGTCCCTACCCGCGTCCTCGCGCCTTGCCTCGACGCAACATCCATCGACCGGACCAATACCGAATTGGCTGTTACAGGCCACTAGTCCGCGAACTGCATCTGATAGAGCGCCGCGTAGTGCCCGCCACGACTGAGCAGATCGGCGTGTGCGCCACTCTCGACGATCCGGCCGGCATTCATGACGAGAATGCGGTCGGCCTTTTCGATCGTCGACAGGCGGTGAGCGATCACGAACGTCGTCCGGCCGCGCATCAACTCGGCAAGCGCGGCCTGAACGCTTCTTTCCGACTCGGAATCGAGCGCGGATGTCGCTTCGTCCAGAATAAGGATCGGCGCGTCCTTCAGCATGGCCCGGGCGATCGCGACGCGTTGCCGCTGACCGCCGGACAGCAATGCGCCGTTTTCGCCGATCGGGCTGTCGAGTCCGAGCGGCAGGGCGCCTGCGAACTCCATGACGTATGCCGCTTCGGCGACTCGCTCGATGTCGGCGCGGGGACTGCCGGCCAGCGCGCCGTACGCGATATTCTCCGACAGCGTGTCATCGAACAGGATGACGTCCTGTCCGACGTAGCTGACCTGACGGCGCAGGTCGTCGAGCCGATATTCGCCGATATCCCTGCCATCGAGAAGAATCTGCCCCGCCGTCACCTCGTAGAGTCGCGGCAGCAGTCCCACCAGTGTCGACTTGCCGCTGCCGGAACGGCCGACGAATGCCGTCGTAGTACCGGGCTCGGCGGTAAACCTAATGTCGCTGAGCACCGGATCGTCGGACCCGGCATAAGTGAAGCTCACCTGGCGATACTCGATGCGGCCTTCGGCGCGCTCGATCGGCCGGCCGCCGCCCTCGGGCTCGACCGGCTCGTCGATCACGGCGAACAGGCTCTCTGCTGCGGCCACGCCGCGCTGCAAAGCAGCGTTGCTGTTGACGATACGCTTCAGCGGCGCGAGCAGAATGCCGATGGCCGTGATGAACCCCATGAACTCCGGTGAATCGAGAGGTTGACTGAGGGCCCCGGAGGACGCCAGATATATGATGATCAACACGCCCAGAACGACCGCGTACTGAGTCAGGGAATCGCCGGCGGCGCGCGTCGCCGCGAGCTTCAGATTGAAACGGAAATTCCGCTGATTGATCGCCGCGAATCGATCCCGTTCATGCGCCTGCCCGCCGAACATGCGTATGACACGGCGGCCATTGATCGCCTGCTCAGTGGCGCGTGTCACTTCGCCCATCGACGACTGTATCCGCGTGCTGTACCTGCGAAACGCCCGGCTCATCGCACTTATCGTAATTGCGATCGCCGGGCCGACGAACGCGAGAATCAACGTGAGCTGTGCGTTGTAAGACAGCATGACGATGACCATGACGATCACGAGAAGAGTGTCGCGAACCAGCACGACGACAGCGTTGGAGATCGCCTCCGCGACCTGTTCCGTGTTGAAAGTCAGGCGGGAAACCGAATCTCCAGTGGCCGTACGATCGAAGTAAGGTGCCGGCAGTCGGAGGAACTTCGCAAACAACTCCGCACGCAGATCTCTGACCGCCGAACGCCCGACCCAGCTGAGGCCGTAGACGGTCAGGAAGTCCATGACGCCGCGAATCAGAAATGCAAGCCCGAGCAGTAGTGGCACGCGGAGCGGGCTCGACTGCACCGATTCATCGGTCAGCGCCCCGAGTGCGGCTTCCTGCAGTTGCTCTAGCACGTCCTCCATAAAGAGCGGAATCGTTCCGGTGACGAGCGCGTAAATACCGGTTGCGACGATCGCGGGCAGAATTACCCAGCGGTATGGCCTGACGTAGCGGAACAGACGCCGATAGGTCTGCGCGACGTCCGGGCGCGCGGAGCCGCTCATGTCAGCGAACGTCCGGAGCCGTCACTGTCGCGATGTTGATTTCGACGAATCCGAGGTCTCCGGCGACGCTCATTGCGGTCACCGTGTCCTGGTGTGCGGACAGCGCATCGGCCCTGATCACGACCGGCAGATCGCGCCGGTCCCCGACCAGTCGCTCGATCGCGGTTCTGAGCGTACGCCTTTCGTTGTTGACCAGTGCCCTGCCGTTCACGGCAAAGTTTCCGGTCTCGGTAATCGAAATGTCGAGTACCTCGACATCGCTCGCTGGGCGGGCCTCCGCGGTCGCTTCCGGCAGCCGAATCGCGATGTCGGCTTCCCTGACGAAGCTCGTCGACACCATGAAGAACACCAGCAGGAGCAACACGACGTCGATCAGCGACGTCAGATTGACCTCAGGCTCTTCTTTGGAGCGGCTCTGAAGATTCATCCTGCAGCGCGTGCACGTAGCCTGTCAGCCGGTGCTCGGTGATGGATTCAAGAAACTTGATCGTCTCCTTCTCCATTGCGACGACCAGCGTGTCGACCCGCGAACGCAGGTAGCGGTAACCGATCAGCGACGGAATGGCGACACTGAGGCCGGCAGCAGTCGTAATCAGTGCCTCTGAGATGCCGCCGGCGAGAACGCCGGGATTCCCGACCCCGTTCGCGGTGATCGCCGCGAAGACCCTGATCATGCCGACGACCGTGCCCAGCAGGCCCAGCAGCGGCGTCACGGCGGCGATCGTCCCGAGCGGACTGAGATACCTCTCGAGGTCGTGGACAACATGCCGGCCGACGTCCTCGACGCGCTCCTTCAGCACCTCGCGCTCAGCATCGCCGTTGGCGAGCCCCACAGCGAGCATCGCGCCGAGTGGCGAACTGCGGTGCAGCATGCCCAGATGCTCGGGATCGAGCTGATCGCTGCCGATCCAGGCCCGCACCTCTGCGACGAGATTGGGCGGCGCAACGCGCTGCGGCTGCAGCGTCCAGAGCCGTTCGAGAATGATCGCAGCAGCAATGACCGAGCACGCGATAATCGGCAGCATCAGCCAGCCGCCGGCTTGCACGATCTCTATCATGTATGAACCGTAAGTCTCCGCAGACGGCCGAACTATAGCGCCGAACCGGTGCTCGTGCCAGGACGTGCCATCCAGTATCTGCGCCGGCTCACGCGGGCCGCGTCGACGATCAGACCATGCCCGCCGAGCCGCACCGTGATCGCCCCGGATTCGCTCGTCGCAAGGACGCGCGCCCCGACGCTTCTCCAGCGCTCAATGACTTCCGGGCGCGGAAACTGCCAGCGGTTCGCATGTGCCGTGGAAGCGATCACCAGCGCCGGCGCCGACGCCGCTACGAAGCGGGGCGTCGACGAGGTCGTGCTGCCGTGGTGCGGCGCGAGCAGCACGTCGACGGGTTCGAGACCCTGCCGAACGACGGCGTTTTCGCCGCGCCGCTCGATATCACCGGTCAGGAGCACGCTACCGCCGCGACCCGAAACCCGCAGCACGCACGAGCCGTCATTTCCGTCTGCCGCGAATTCGTGCGCCGGGTGCAACACCGCAAACTGCACCCCGTCCCACACCCAGTCTTCGCCGGCGACGCAACGTCGCCCGACCACAGAGTCGCCGCCACCGCCCGCCAATACACGTGCCCGCGGGTATGCATCAAGAACGGCGCTCAGCCCGCCGGCATGATCGCTGTCACCGTGGCTCACGACGATAAGGTCGAGTCCGGCGGAGCTCAGCTGCCGCAGCGCCGGCACCACGACCTCGGACCCGGCATTGAATCCCGACCGCGCGACCGGGCCGGTATCGTAGAGCAACGTGTGGTGCGCCGTTCTCACGATCGTCGCAAGCCCGTGCCCGACGTCTAACACGGTGACCGCGACGTCGCCGGCGGCAGGCCGCTGCGCCGGCCAGGCGAGCGTGAGCAGCAGGATCGGCAATGCGGCGACGCGCACCCACCAGCGACCGACGAGCAGCGTGATGCAGACGACAGCGATTGCTGCTGTAAGTACGCGCCCTGGCGCGGCGACCGATATCGCAGCGAGCGACAGATCCGAAACGACCGATAGCAGTCCCCATACGACGGTGCCGACAAAGGATGCGGCCGGCGCGGCGATGGTCAAGCCGTGACCCACAACTGCGAGCGCAGTCAGGGCTATGCTGACGGGAACCAGCACGATGCCGAAAACCGGGACTGCGATCAGGTTCACGATGAATCCGGCGAGCGAAATCTCGCCGAAGAAGATTGCCGTCAGCGGCAACAGGGCGACGCCGAGAACGAGCTGGATCCGCCCGAGCAGCAGAAATCCGGACCAGGCTCTCGAGCTACGCGACCGGGGTGCGTTACCGACAGCCGCACCGGGCCTGACTACGAACCACAGGATCGCCGCCACCGCCGAGAACGACAGCCAGAACGAAGCCGCCAGCGTCGCGAGCGGATCGACGAGCAACACAGCGAGCAATGCGACGGCGATCCCGGCCAGCGGCTGCACTCGGCGGCGCGAGACGACAACCATCAGCGCGACGGTGAGCATCAGCAGCGCTCGCACGGTAGGCATCGTGAAACCGGCCAGGGCGGAATAGCCGACTGCGCCGAGAAGCGCAGCACCGGCAGCCGCGTTCCAGGCACGCGCGGCCAGCATCGGCGGACCGATGAGACAGAGGCCCAGAACGATTCGAAAGATTCCGCCCGCCACGAGGCCAACGTGCAGGCCGGAGATCGCGACCAAGTGACTCGTGCCGGTGCGCCGCAACACGCGCCACTCCCGCTCGTCGAAACCGTCCCGAATGCCGAGCGCAAGTGCGACCAGTAGGGCACGCGCCTTGTCGTTCCGTATTGCGCTGCCGATCTCACCCGCCAGCCCGTACCGAAACCTGAGCCAGCGCCGCGCCACGGAGTCGCCACAGGCACCGACGGCCGATCCCTCGCGGACGTAGCCCGTCGCACCGATTCGTTGCGCGAACAGCCAGCGCTCGTAATCGAAGCCGCCCGGATTGACCAGCCCCCGAGGCGATCGGAGCCTGACCGTCAGAGCCAGGCAGTCGCCGGCGCGCAGCGTGTACGGGACGTCGTACCACGACAATCGCAACCGCAACGGCATTGCGGCCGGCCCGGCCTGGACGGTCCGCAGCGTAAAGACCGTGCGCGCAGGATCTTCGGCCGGCGAGCCGTCGATCCAGCCGGTTACGTCGACCGATGCAGCGGCGTCCGAAGGCCAGCGCGCCTCCAGCCGTTGCGACGCCGCCAGCGCCGTGACCGCGAAAGCAAGCAGCACCACGCCCGGCAGCAGGCGCCTGCCTCGGGCGAGCCCGACAATCAGCAGCAAACCCATCGCCGTGAAGGCTGTCAGCAGATGCGCTTCGGGCAGCTGTGGCAGCTGCTGTACGAGAACATTGCCGGCGAGCGCTGCCAGTGCGATCCGCTCGATACGAACCGGCGCCAGAAGCGCGTGACCCCTGTCCGCCACCGGAAGATCAGGACCCGTGCAGTAACCCGTCCCTCAGCTCGAGTCTGCGCTGCATCCGCGCTGCCAACCGTTCGTCGTGCGTCACGACCAGCAGGCTCGTCCCGAGTGTCGCATTGAGCTCGAGCAGCAGGTCGAACACTCGCTCACCGGTTGGCCGGTCGAGATTGCCGGTGGGCTCGTCGGCCAGCACGACGGCCGGCCGAGTAACCAGCGCGCGCGCAACCGCGACGCGCTGCCGCTCGCCGCCGGACAACTGCCCCGGCCGATGCGAGCGCCGCTCGGCGAGCCCGACACGATCCAGCAGACCGAGCGCTGCCTCGGCTGCCGCGGCCGGCCGCTCGCCGCCGACCAGCAGCGGCATCGCAACGTTCTCGAGCGCCGAAAATTCGGGCAACAGATGATGAAACTGATAGACGAAGCCGACGGCGCGATTGCGCAGGCGACCGCGTGCGCGCTCGGACAAGTCGTGAATCGACTGGCCGTCTACGCTCACTTTGCCGCTCGTCGGGCTGTCGAGGCCGCCGAGCACCTGCAGCAGTGTCGTCTTGCCGGCACCGGACGCGCCAACGATCGACAGCGTCTCGCCGCGGGCCACGTGCAGATCGACACCCTGCAGGATTTCGAGCGTGCGACCGGCTTCGGAAAACGACTTGCGAACGCCCTCGCAGACTAGCGCCGGCGCGACCACTTCCGAATTACTCATGTCGCAGCGCCTCGGCCGGCGGCAGCCGCGATGCCATCAGGGCCGGATATATCGTCGCGAGCACCGCGAGACCGATGGATAACAGACAAATCTGCGCGATCTCGCCGGGCCTCGCCTCGGTAACCAGATCGCCGATCAGGTATGCATCGGCAGACAGCAGATCGACATCGAACCACCGCTCGATTACCCCGACGATCGAGCCCAGCCAGCCAACGAGCAGCAGCCCGAGGCCGAGGCCGGCAAGCGTCCCGATGATGCCGATCGCCGTCCCCTGGACACTGAAGAGCCCGAGCACTGCACGGGGGGCGGCGCCGAAACTTCGCAGGATCGCGACATCCCCGCGCTTCTCCCGTACGACCATGAACAGAGTCGAGACGATATTGAAGGCAGCAACGGCGATGACGAGAGACAGCATGATGAACAGTATCGGTTTGGTCAGCTGAATGGATCTGAAGACGTTCGCATGCTGCTGCGTCCAGTCGCTGACGTACACCTTCCCGCCGGTCCGGTCGACGAGCGACTGCGCGAACACGCCGGCGATGGATCCTGCCGAATAGATGTCATCGACATCGAACCCGACACCAGACGCGCGACCGCCGGTGCGAAACAGGGCGGCAGCATCGCCGAGGCCGGTCAGAATCAGCCCACGATCGAATTCGCGCATGCCGGCCTCGAAGATACCGACGATCGAGAGCGACCGCGTGGTCGGCGCGAGCCCGGCGATCGTTACACGCGCCTCGGGGAGCACGAGGATGATGTCGTCGCCGATCCCGACCTCGAGCTCATCGGCCAGCGCGCGACCGACGACGGCGTTCCAGCGGCGCGCGGACAGATCGACCAGCGACCCGGCGACGAGCACTCCATCCAGGTTCGAAACCGTCGATTCGAGCGCCGGGTCGATGCCGCGGACGTTGACGCCGATCAGCCCTTCCCGGCCGGCAACCATGCCCTGACCTTCGACGAACGGTGCAGCAGCACGAATGCCGGCAGTTTCCAGAGCCTCCGCACGCACGCTCTCCCAATCGTCGAGCGGCTGCTCGAAACCGATGACGCTGGCATCGGGCGTGAAGCCGAGAATTCGTCGCTCGAGCTCAGTCTCGAATCCGTTCATGACCGACATGGTTGCAATTAGTACCGCAACCGCAAGTGCGATGCCGATCATCGAAACCAGCGAAATGAACGAGATAAAGCTGCGCTGCCCGCGCGGCCGGAGATAGCGAAGCGCGATCGAAACAGGCCAGGGCTGGCGGAGGCTGGCCGACATGCCTCAGGTCTCCCGCAACGCATCGGCTGGCTGTATGCGCGCGGCGCGTCGCGACGGATACACGGTCGCGAGCAGTGTCATGGCGAACGCAAGCAGCGGCACGATGACGGCATCCGGCCAGCGGAGATCGGACGGTATCTCGGTAACGTAAAAAACGTCGCCGGGCATGATGCGGAAGTCGAACGTTTGTTCCAGCCAGGGAACGATCGTCTCGACGTTCAGCGCCAACACCAGCCCCAACGCCGTGCCGATCACTACGCCGATTGCGCCGAGCATCAGTCCCTGAAACACGAAGATGCGGACGACTCTCGAGGCCTCTATCCCGAAGGTTCGCAGGATCGCGATATCGCTTTGCTTTTCACTGACGACCATCATCAGCGAGGCGACGATATTAAACGCGGCGACGCCGACGATGAACATCAGAATGATCGTCATCATGGCCTTTTCTATCGCCATCGCATTGAACAGGCTGCTGTTCTCGTCCGCCCAGTTCGAGAACGAGTAGTCGTCACCGAGCGCCGCAGCGAGCCTGCGCTGATAACCGGGTGCCGACTCCGGATCGTCGAGCCTGATACCGACACTGCGCGCCGCCGGACCAAGCCCGAGCATTCGCCCTGCATCGGCGAGACTGATCAGCGCGAGCCCGGAATCGTATTCGGCGACGCCGGCGCTGAAGATTCCGGCGACCTCGAAGGCCGTCTGCTCGAGTTGCGGGCGGCCGGCTTCGACACGCGCGCGGGCGACTCTGACGAAGTCACCGACGTCGACGCCGAGACCCAGCGCAACGAAGCGACCAAGCAGAATTCTGCGCGACTCCGGGGCAAGCAGCTGCAGGCTGTCCGTGCCGATGACTTCGATCAGCGGGTCTCTCGCATCGAGAGCGTCCGGGTCGAGACCGCGCACCAGCGTCGGGCGCAGATTGGAGCCGACCGCGAGCATTGCCTCGATCTCCGTGAACGGCATGACGCTGATGACCGCGGGATCGGCCTCGATCAGCGCCCGCAGATCGTCCGGATAGCCGCCGCCGGCTGCCATGACGTCGACGTGCTCCGTCATCGCCAGCAATCGTGTCCGAAATTCGAGCTCGAGGCCGTTCATCACCGACAGAATGACCAGCACTGCCGCGACACCGAGGCCGATGCCGGCCATCGATGCGAAGCTCACGAACGACACGAAGCCCTTGCGTCGCCCCGATCCCAGGTAGCGCAACCCGATGAAGCACTCGACGGGCGTGAACATGGCGGCATTACACCACAGTGGCGGGATGCGTCCGCGACAACCGGAACTGTGACTCAGTGCTCATTCTGGTGCCTCGTGCGGACCGCCGGGGTAACGCCGGTGCTATATTGCCGGCGTCAACGAAAGGAGTCACCAATGTTGCGCAAGTGGCTGATGGGCGCAGCGCTGAGCACCGGAATGCTCGCGGCCCAGGCGGATACCCTGCTGCTCGACGGCGTCGAGATGGCGGCTGGCACGGCGAGCCAGAGACCTTCGCGCGGCAGCGCGATGACGACCGTCGAAGCGCGCTTCGGCACACCCACTGCGAAGGTCCGGCCGATCGGCGACCCGCCCATCGCGCGCTGGGAGTACCCGGGCTTCATCGTCTACTTCGAATACGATCACGTCATTCACGCCGTAGTGCGCCGCTGAGCCACGGCACAGTTATGAAATAATGCGCCCTTTGCGCCTCGCAAAGGGACTTCGTGGCCACGACGGGACGCCTGCTCGATCCGCAACTGCCGGACAAGCACTCGACGGTTATCTGGAGCGGCCTGCACGGTGCCGCGCCCGGTCTTGCAATCGCCGAGGCACTGGCATCCGGTAACCGGACGCTCTGCATCGTCACGGCGTCCGCTGCAGACGCTGACAGATTGCTCGACGAAGTCCGGTACTTCGCGGGCACCGACGCGCTCACCCGGTTCCCGGACTACGAGACCCTGCCATACGAGGCGATCTCGCCACCCAGGGACCTGCTTGCCGAAAGGCTCGCCACACTGCACGGGCTGGCCACCGATCGACGCACGGCGCTGGTCGCCAACGCGGACGCGCTTCTGGGTCGGCTGCCGCCGGCCGAATTCGTGCTTTCGCAATCGCTGAACATCGAGGTCGGACAGATTCTCGAGCGTGACCCGTTGACCGAGACGCTGACGCGCCGCGGCTACATGCGAGTCTCGCAGGTTGCAGAGCCCGGAGAGATCGCGATTCGCGGAGAGGTCATCGATGTATTTCCGCCGGGCAGCACGCGTCCGGTGCGAATCGATCTGTTCGACGACGAGGTCGAGAGTCTTCGCACGTTCGACCCGGACACGCAGATTGGTGACGACGCGATTCCGGAGATCGAGGTCTATCCGGCACGCGAGTTTCCATTCGATGCTGACGCCATCCGTGATTTTCGGCTGCGTTTCCGTGAGCGGTTTCCAGTGGCAGCGGCCGCGTCGACCGTGTATAGGGCCATCTCGGATGCTGCGCTGCCGCCCGGCATCGAGTACTACATGCCGCTCTTCTTCGAGCGCACGGAGACACTGACGGATTACCTGCCCGACGACGCCGCGATCTTACTGCTGCCGGGCGCTCTCGAAGCCCTCGACGCCGGCTGGGAGCTGATCGCTGAGCGTCACACCCAGCTTTCAGCAGACCGTGAGCGCCCGCCACTCGACCCGGCCGAGGCCTTTGTCGAGCCTGCGAGCGTGCGCGACGCGCTCGAGCAGTTCGCAACGGTCCGGGTCGATTACGGCGCCGAAGGAAGCCGCGACGTGCAGCACTTCCGTACGTCCCACCCACTCGGCGGTGAAACGCCGACCGGCGCCGACCGCATTTCCCGCTGGATCGACAGCGACGATCGCACGCTCGTGCTCGGCACGTCGGCCGGACGACGCGAGGTCGTCTTCGAGTTGCTGAAGAGCCGCGGCTACCGGCCGGTCGTCGTCGACGACTGGAACGCCTTCGTCAGCGATTCGGCGCCGCTCGCAGTCGGTGTCGGCGATATCGCGGAAGGTCTCCGCCTGCCCGCGGCGCGGTTGCGTGTCGTAACGGCCGAGCAGCTCGGGCTGGAGCGACCCCGCCAGCAGCGCCGGCGCCGCCGGCCGGCGCGCGACCCCGGGGCGATGATCAGCGAGCTGAGCGACCTGCTCGAAGGCGCACCGGTCGTTCACGAAGATCATGGCGTCGGTCGCTATCGCGGCCTGACGACGCTCGACGTCGACGGCGCCGCCACGGAATTTCTGCTGCTCGAGTACGCAGGCGGCGACAAGCTCTACGTTCCGGTGCAGAGCCTGCACCTCGTCACACGCTACACCGGCGCCTCCCCGGAAAACGCGCCGCTGCACAGGCTCGGATCCGATCAGTGGACGAAGGCCAGGAAGAAGGCTGCCGAGCAGGCCCGCGACGTCGCCGCCGAGCTGCTGAACATCTATGCACTGAGAGCGGCGAGAACGGGCACTACGATAGCGGTAGACGAAGACGCGTACACGAGTTTCGCAGACGAGTTTCCGTTTGCCGAAACCGACGATCAGGCGCGCGCGATCGAGGATCTGATCGCCGACCTCGCTGCCGGCAAACCGATGGATCGAATCGTTTGCGGCGACGTCGGATTCGGCAAAACCGAGGTCGCACTGCGCGCTGCGCACGTCGTCGCGCACTCGGGAAGACAGGTCGCCATTCTAGTTCCCACGACATTGCTCGCCCAGCAGCACTATCAGACCTTCGCCGACCGTTTCGCAGACTGGCCGGTAACGGTCGACCTGCTGTCGCGATTCCGCTCCGGCCGAGAGACGACAGACGTTCTGGCACGCATCGCCAGCGGCCAGGTCGATATCGTCATCGGCACGCATCGCCTGCTCAGAAGCGACGTCTCCTTTCGCGATCTCGGACTGATCGTCATCGACGAGGAACACCGCTTCGGCGTAAAGGACAAGGAGCGGCTGAAACGCTTTCGGGCGGACGTGCATGTGCTGACGATGACGGCGACTCCGATACCGCGGACGCTCAATATGACACTCGGTGGGCTCAGAGACCTGTCGATCATTGCGACACCGCCGGCCGAGCGCCTGGCCGTCAGAACCTTCGTCCTCGAATGGTCCGGGGAACGCGTCCGTGAAGCCGTGCTGCGGGAGATTCGCCGCGGCGGGCAGATCTACTTCGTCCACAACCGCGTAGATGGCATCGAAAGGCAGGCAGAGTCACTTCGCGAACTGCTGCCGGAAACGGAAGTCCGTGTGGCTCACGGCCAGATGTCCGAGCGCGATCTCGAGCAGGTGATGCTCGACTTTTATCATCGCCGCTTTGCCGTTCTCGTCTGTACGACGATCATCGAGAGCGGCATCGACGTGCCGACGGCGAACACGATCATCATCAATCGGGCCGACCGACTCGGTCTCGCGCAGCTCCATCAGCTGCGCGGCCGGGTCGGCCGTTCGCATCATCAGGCCTACGCCTACCTGATCGCACCGCCGCTACGGGCGTTGAACGACGATGCGGCGAAGCGGCTCGATGCGGTGGCAGCACTCGAGGAGCTCGGCTCCGGGTTTGCGCTCGCGACGCACGACCTCGAAATTCGTGGCGCCGGCGAGCTGCTCGGCGAGGGGCAAAGCGGCCAGATTCAGGCGATCGGATTTACGCTCTATAACGAGCTGCTCGGGCGTGCAGTCGATGCGCTGCGCGCCGGGCGGGAGCCGGAGCTCGATGACCCGTTCCAGCATGGGCCTGAGATCGAAACCGGTCTGCCGGCCCTGATCCCCGAGGATTACATGCCGGATGTCCACCTGCGCCTGGTGCAGTACAAACGGATCGCCAACGCGCCGAACCAGGAATCCCTCGACAGTCTACAGGTCGAGTTGATCAATCGCTTCGGGCTGCTCCGGCCGCCGACTCGCCATCTGTTCGAGATAACGGGGCTCAAGCTGCTGGCCGCGACGATCGGCGTTCGCCGGATACATGCAGGGAGCGGCGGTGGGTTCCTGCTGTTCGCCGAAGGGACCGGCGTCGACCCGGCAGCGCTGATCGGTCTGGTCGCCGACAACCCCGAGCGCTACCAGCTGCAGGGGCAATTCCGCCTGCGCTTTTCATGGCAGCCGCCGGTGGCGGACGACGGCATCGTGCCGCGCCTGTCCACTCTGCTCGGCAAGCTGGGCGCATGCCCGCCGGTGACCGAGCCGGGAAGAACCGTATAATCCCGGCATGCCCGGAACACGCCGAATGATCTGTCTACTCGCGCTCGCAGTGAGCGCGCTGGTCGTGGCCCAGGACATCACGATCGATGGCGGTTCCGATGCAGATTCCGAAGCCGGCGACGCCTTGCGGCGCTATAACGTCGAAATCGTCGTCTTCGCCCACACCGACGTGGATCCCGGCGAGGAGAGCTTCCGCGGGACCGGGGCGGCCGACACGGCGGGACAGTCAATCGACGATCGAACGGTCTTCGCCGACGCAGCGGCCGGAGCGCGCCTGCAGCGGCTGGCGCCGCCGCCTGCAGAGGCGGAGGCAGCCGATGGAGACCTCGCGGAATTCTTCGGTCAGACCGAGCCGGACGATAGGCCGTCGGCCGACTTCAGGGTGCTGAGTCCGGAGGAATACCAGCTCGGTGATGCGGCGGAGGTCGTGGATCGTCTCGGCGCCTACCAGCTGCTCGGGCACGGCGGCTGGCAGCAGAACGCGCTCGACGAGCCCGACGCGATCGCCTTCGACATTGCCCGACTCGGCATGCGCAACCCGTCGGGCACGCTACGTCTGTATGTCGGGCGCTTTCTGCACATTGCAGCCGACCTCGCCTACCGGGATCGTCTGCCCGGCTCGGCCGCCGATATCATGCCGGCGGAACCCGCTACGGTTTTTTCCGACCAGTCCGATCGTCGCTTCGGAAGCCTCTCGCTGCTGAGCGATATCGATGTAGGCGAGCGCTTTGCGATTCACACCGAGAGAAATGCGGTCCGCAGCGGTGAGCTCCACTACATCGATCACCCGAGATTCGGGCTGATCTTCCTGATCACGCCGGTACCGACGGCTGAGGAAGATGCCGAAGAGGCCGCCGCAGGAGAGACGCCGGCAGCCTGATCAGGCGGATGCCAGCCTGGTCACGCGGCAGGCAACGCTGCTCGCCGCCGTTTCTTTTTCGCCAGGTCGCCATCGAACGCCGAGCGACACTTTCGAATCAGTCCAGCCGCGTTGTCCGAATCCGTATCGGCGTCGATGCAGGCGCAGTCGACCCGGATCTGTCGTGACAGCCGGCCGCGAGGATTGTGCAGCCCGAGCCTGACCGTCTTCTCGCTGACACAGGCGGCAAGCTCGGCGGCCTCGGGTCGGCCGTCGCCGCTGAGACCTACCGCGAACGTCCGCTCGTCGAGCCGGGCGCACAGGTCCGTAGACGCGCCGAAAGTCCCGAGAATCTGCCTGCCGACCATCCGTGCGCAGCCCTCTGCGGCCAGCTCGCCAAACGTATCGAGGTAGATGTCGAATTCCTGAACCTGGAACAGGATCAGCGTGACGCTGCCCGCGTTGCGCCGGGCCAGAGCGATGTCTCTGCTCAGGAGGGCCACGAACTGATCGGCAGAGAGCATGCCCGGCACAGCGGACGCGACGCGTCTCCCGGCGGTCGCATCGCTCGTCGCGACCGCCCACTCCCCGGTATCGCTTTCGACCGGCATGACGGCATTCTCGACCACGTGCTGAGCCAGAATCAGCACGGCATCACCGGCTGCGCCTCCGACCCGGCTGACGTGCATGTCGCTTTGCCAGACGGAGCCGTCCTTGCGCAAACAGGACACGGGTTGTGCGGCCGGCAGGCCGCGCATGATCAGCCGGCTGAGCTCGTGGGGGTCGCTGAGCGGACAATCGCCATCGAAATGCGCGCTCCACGCGTTTCCGCAGAGCTCGCGGCGCATGTAGCCGCTGAGCTTTTCGTAGGCCGGGTTTGCATAACGTATTTCGGCGCGGTGGCGGTGCACTTCGACGAGCAGAATTCCGTGAACGCTCGCCCGAACTATCTGCTCCAGCGTCGAATAGCTCAGTGATTGCAAGGTCTTTGACCCGGGCCTACGCCAACTCAAGATCCTCGCGCGGCATGCGTCCGGGGTCAGTGATGACGATCACAATGTTACGGCGAGATCGGGGATCGTTCTCTCAATAACGGCAAACATCCGTTGCATCGCGATGGTCGCCGTGGCCTCGAGCTCGGAATGGATCGGTGTAGCCGATGGCGAGCGGCCTGCGGCGTAGTTGACGGCGGCCGCCAGCACAGCGTAGTTCAGGCCCGCCTCGCGGGCGAGCACGGCCTCCGGCATCGCAGTCATTCCGACCATCGCGCAGCCGTCACGCTCCAAACGGTCGATCTCGGCCGCCGTCTCGAGCCGCGGCCCCTGCGTTACAGCATAGACGCCCGAACGTGGCTCGAGGCCCAGATCGCCGGCAGCCGCCGCAAGGCGCCCCGCCAGCGACGCGTCGAAAGGCAGCGTGAACTCGACGTGCGGAATACCGTCGCCCTGGTCCCCGAACGAGCTCTCGCGTCCCCAGGTGTAATCGATCAACTGGTCGGGAACGGCGACGTCGCCTGGCCGGAATCCCGCGGCGATCGCGCCGACGATACACACTCCGATGACGTGCTCGACGCCGAGGGCTTTCAGCGCCCAGACGTTGGCCCGATAGTTGATCTCGTGTGGCGCTATCGTATGAGAGACACCGTGCCGCGCGATCACGCGCGCCGCGCAGCCGTTCAGGGTCAGTGTCCCGATCGGGCCCGACGGGCGGCCCCAGGGCGTGTCTGCCGACTGCTGCCAGTCAATGTCTGCCTCGAGCCATGCCAGACCGCTGCCGACAATGATTCCGACACCGCTCATGACGCGGCCGTGAGCGCATAGATGGCCGGCAACTCGCGCCAGTGGCCGCGGAAATCCATGCCGCACCCGAACAGAAACCGATCCGGGCAGCGAATTCCGACGAAGTCTGCCTCGACGCGAACGAGCCGCTCGACGTCCTTGTCGATTAGCGCGGCAAGCCAGACTTCCCTGGCACCGTAGTCGAGCAGTCGCTGTCGCACGGCGGCGAGCGTCACACCCCGATCGAGAATATCGTCCACGACCAGAATCGAGCGATCGCGCACGTCTGCCGATGGTTCAACCAGCCACTCGAGCTCTCCGCCTTGCTCACGATCGCCGTAACGCCCGACCTGTATACGGTCGAACTCGCACGCGAACCGGAAGTGTCGGGCGAGCCGCGTGGCGGCAAACATGCCACCCAGCAGAACGGGCATGACGATCGGTACCTGCCCCGCAACTGCGGCCGAGATGCGTGCGGCCATCGTTTCGATGGCCGTGTCGATCTCTTCCTCGGCGACCAGCAGATCCGCTTCACGAAGCGCACGCTCCGCCGCCGCCACGGCAGCCGGCGTCGTTGCCGCTTCGACAGCCACCGGCCGCTCAGCCTTCGAGCTCGAACGAGGGCGCATCGCGAAGGCCGTCGACCACGTCCACCGCTGCCCGCCACTCGCTCTTGCCTCGCAGCAAGTCGAAATCGGGTGCGGGCTCGCCGCGCATTCTCATCAGTCGATGCGCCGACGCAGGAGACGCCCGGCCCTCTACGGCGGCGATGGCCTCGGCTACCGCGTCGGGCTCGTTGCACAACAGCACCATGTCACAGCCCGCGTCGAGCGCAGCGACTGCCCGCTGGGCATGGTTGCCTGCTCCGGCGGCACCGACCATGGAAATGTCATCGGAAATGACTGCGCCGCGAAAGCCGAGTGACGAGCGCAGCTGCTGCTCTATCCACCACCGCGAGAAGCTGGCCGGCTCCGGGTCGAGATCGGGGAACATCACGTGGGCCATCATGATCGACCTGAGGCCGTGTCCGATCAGCGCGCGATAGGGAGCGAGATCCTCGAGCAATTCGTCATACGGGCGTCCGTCGGTGGCGACGGCCAGGTGCGAATCCGCCACGGCCCCGGAGTGCGTTGGAAAGTGTTTCGCGGAAACGTGCATGCCGGCGTCTTTCGCACCGGCCAGAAAGGCGCATGCGAGCCGCGAGACCGCATCGGCAGAATGATGCAGCGCGCGGTCGCCGATGACGGATGCGAGCCCGCGGTCCAGATCGACGACCGGCGCAAAGCTCAGGTCGATCCCGCATGCCCGCAGCTCCGCAGCCATCAACCAGGCGAAAGAGCGAGCCGAACGTAACGCGGCTTCCGGGTCGGTGTCGTAAAGCTGCCCGATGCGTCGCATCGGCGGCAGCTTGCAGAACGGCTCGCCAAAACGCTGCACACGCCCGCCCTCCTGGTCGACGGCAACGAGTGGCGACGGGTTGCGCGCGGCCCGAATGTCGGCAACCAGCAGGCGCAGCTGCGGAAGCGATTCGAAGTTTCTGGCGAACAGGATGACGCCTGCCGTCGCCGGCGAGGCGAGCCACCGCCGCTCGTCGGACTCGAGCGACAGGCCGCGAAGGCTGAACATCAGGGGTCCCAACGACATCGGCGTCAGGCGATCGTCAACTGCAGGCCGACTGGGACAAGCTCGAAGAACTCGACGATGTCGTCGTTACGCATTCGAATACACCCGATGGATCCGGGAACGCCGACCGGCTCGCTGTCCGGCATCCCGTGAATGTAGATATACCGACGCATCGTATCAACCGGGCCGAGGCGATTCCGTCCAGGCTCGAGCCCGGACAGCCAGAGTATTCTCGTCAGAATCCAGTCGCGATCGGGAAACTGCCGCGCGAGGGCGTCGGTATAGATTTCGCCGGTCGGGCGACGTCCGACGAACACGGTATCGCGGGGCGCCCCTGCGCCGATCTTGGCGCGGATCGCATGCAAACCGCGGGGCGTGCGATAGCTGCCCGACCGCTCTCCGGCGCCGAACCTGGATGTCGATACCCGCCAGGACAGCTCCTCGCCGTCGGGCTTGCGCAACGCGAGTGTCTGCGCGGCCAGCGAAACGTCGCAGCGCCACGTCCCGCCACCAGCGCCGGCTCCGGCTCGGGCTCCGGCTCCGCTGCTCATGAACGCACGTCCGCAGGTTTGTCGAAGACCGCGATCGCCTCGACATGATGCGTGTGCGGAAACATATCGAGCACGCGCAGCGAGCTCAGCTCGTAGCCATGCTCACGAACGAGTACGGCCGCATCGCGTGCGAGAGTCCCCGGATGGCACGACACGTAGACGATACGCCGCGGGGCCATACGGCCCATCGCCGCCGAGGCCGCCTCGGCGCCCGCGCGCGCAGGATCGAGCAACACCACATCCCAGCGCTCCCGAAAAAACGGCCAGTCCGGCATCGACAGGTCGGCCGCTATGAAGGTGACACCCGATACACCATTGCGCAGCGCATTCGCATTGGCGCGGGCGACGAGCGCAGCGTCGCCCTCAACGCCGGTCACGCCGGCCACCCGGGCGGCAATCGGAATCGTGAAGTTGCCGAGCCCGCAGTAGAGATCGAGAACGCGATCGTCGGGCCTGAAACCGGCCGCCTCGATGGCGGCGGCGACCATCTTTTCATTGACCGCAGCGTTCACCTGGATGAAGTCGTTCGGTTCGAACGCGAACGCGGTATCGAAGCCGCTGAGTGTGTATTCGAGCTCGGCCGGCGAATCGGTCAGCGGACGCACGCTGTCGGGACCCGCGGGCTGCAGCCACACGTCGAGGCCATGACGCGCGCCGAAAGCCTCTAACTCCTGCCGATCGTGCTCGTCGGGCTCATCGAGCACGCGTAGCACGATCGCCGCCGCCGAGTCGCCGACCGAAACCTCGGCCTGCGGCGTCCGGTCGCGGATCCGCGTCCGCCCGATCGTCTCGGCCAGATCGCCGATCGCCGCACCGATCCTGCCGACCAGAACGGGACAACGATCCATGTCGGTAATGTAGGGCGCCGCCCGTTCGCGGAAGCCGACGAGGACGCGCCCCTTGCCGGCGACGTATTTGATCCCGAGGCGTGCCCGGCGCCGGTAACCCCACTCGGGACCGGTTATCGGGTCCTGCCACGCTCGCGGCTCGAGCCTGGCTATCGAGCGGAACGCATCGACGACGACCTTTTGCTTGAAGCGCACCTGCGCCGGGTAATCCATGTGCTGCAGTGCGCAACCGCCGCACCGGCCGAAGTACGGGCAATGCGGCTCGACGCGGTCACTGCAGGGCTGGACGATTCGAGTCAGCTCGGCTTCGAGGTATTTCCTGCGCCGCCGCATCCGGCCGAGCGTGACCGTCTCGCCCGGCAACGCCCCGGGAACGAACGCGCGCCGGCCTTCGACGCTTGCGACACCGAGACCGTCGTGGGTGAGATCTTCGATGACGGCCGTCGTTTCGCTGACCTTGCTGGCCTTGCTGACCCTGCTCACGCGGCCCATGCTTCGAGGAATTGGGACCAGTGCGCGCCGTCGGATTCGGCGAGGGTCGATCTGACCAGATCGATCTCGGCCTGATACCGGGCGCCGTCGAGGACCCCGCGCATTCTCTGGAACCGCAGGTATATCAGATACGTGTTGACGGCATCGGTCTCGCAATACGCATCGATCCCGGCCGAATTGCCGGCCTGGTACTGATCCCAGACTTCGGCCCCGCTCATTCCCAGCTTGCCTGGAAAACCGAGCATCGTGGCCGTGTGATCCAGCGACGCGCGCGCGCCCGGCTGGAAGCCAGCCAGCACATCCATCAGATCCAGATGCCGCCAGTGAAACCGGCTCAGATAGTTGTTGAAACGAAACTCGCGATCGCCGTCTCCCGTCTCCCAGTAGCGCGACGCCTCGATGCCGTGCTTCAGTGCGCGGTAGTGCAGCACGGGTAAATCGAAACCGGAGCCGTTCCAGGTAACGAGTTCGGGACTGTAGCGGTCGATACCCTCGAAGAATCGGGTCACTATCTCCGCTTCCCCGGACAGCGTGCTGCCGAGGCTGAAAACGCGCAGACCCTGACGGTCCCGCAATACGGCCGAGATCACGACCACGCGATGCTGCAGCAAAGGGAGAAAATCCGTCTGGCGGGCCTGCTTCTGCTTGAAACGCATGATCCGCGCGACGTCGGCATCGTCGAGCCCGTCCGCATCGTAGAGGCGCCGGCCGAAGTCGACGTCCGGAATCGTCTCGATGTCGAATGCCAGTGTGTTCATCTCCGCGTATCTCCGCTCGCTCTCATCAGCACCGCCATCGCGACGACGAGACCGGCTTCGTCGGTCAGCGTCAGAAAACCCTCTCCGACCCCCAGTCTCGCGCAGACCTCGGACCCCCGCGCCGAATAGATGACCTGCGGCTGCCCCCAATCGTTCGGGACGCTGCCGACGTCCCGAACCCAGATCCCGTGCGCGAAACCGGTACCGAGCGCTTTGGCGATCGCCTCCTTGGCCGCAAAGCGCATGGCCAGAAACCGCACCTTGTTGTGAGACGACTCGAACAGGGCCTGTTCCTCCGGCATGAGGATTCGTCTCGCGAAATGGTTGCCGAACCGATCCCAGGCCTTCGCCATCCGCTCGAGCTTGAGCACGTCCGTGCCGATACCGAAAATCATCGTGGCTACCTACTTGGCCGTTTCGGTGCTGCCCGATCGACGACGCCCGACGACCTGATACATCACCTCACGGCTGCGCAACGGCCGTTCGCCGACATGGGCGTCGAGAATCGGCCCGATCAGCCGACGTGCGGACTGGAGGCTGGCAGAGTCGTCGAGCACACCGTCCCGCAGCGAAATCAGGTGTTCCCCGGGCAGCGCGGCTTCGCGGCGGCCCTCCGGCGCGAGAGTGGGCCCCGCTTCCGGCTCGTACGTGTACCACCTGCCGGGCTGAATTGCCTCGCCTGTCCGATGATCGTACTCGAGCTCGACCCGGTAACCGAGCGCATCGAGCAGAGCGAGCTCGAACAGCCGGACGGTGCGCGCAACCCGCTCGCCGAGCGCGAGCTCGGAAAGGCTGCGGCGGTATTGATCGAAGAGGCCAATATTCGTCTCCCCGCGGGCGACGAGCCGAAGCAGCAATTCGTTCAGATAGAACCCCGCCAGCAAGCTGTCGCCGGTCAGCGCGGGGACGGCCGGACCAGCCTCGACCTGTGTCAGGCGGCCGAGCTCGCCGCGACGTACCCATGAGAGCCGCAGCGCCGTGAACGGTTGCAGCAGCGCCCGCTGGCCACCGCGGGCCTGCCTGGCACCGCGTGAGACGAGCCCGATCAGGCCGTAGTTCGGCGTCAGACAATCGAGGATCATGCTGGTATTTCGAAACGCGCGGTGATGCAGCACGAAACCGTGCTCGAGCAGCGATTCCTCTCTGTCGCTCATGCTTCGTCGAACCCGAGGCGCCTGAGTTCCCGCTCGCTGTCCGACCAGTGCTCACGCACCTTGAGCCAGAGATTCAGATGCACGCGCGCCTCCATCAGCGCGCTGATCTCGGGGCGCGCGGCACTGCCGACTTCCTTCAGCACCCTGCCACCCTTGCCGATGACGATCGGCTTGTGGCTCTCCCGATCCACCCAGATCAGCCCGCCGACGACGAGGCGGTCGTCGTCGGCCGGCTCGACGGATTCGATCTCGACCGTCAGTCCGTAGGGGACCTCCTGGTGCAATGCCTCGAACAGCTTCTCGCGGATGATTTCGGCCGCGCGAAAGTTCACGTCCTTGTCGGTCCGAAACTCGGATGGAAACAGAGGCCCGGATTCAGGCAAGCGTTCCTCTAGAACGTCGACGAGACGGTCGAGATTCTCAGAGCGGAGCGCGCTTACGGGTACGTAGTCGGCGAAACCGTGCTGCGCGAGCTCGTCGAGAAACGGCAGCAAAGACTGCCTGGACCTGATGCTGTCGATCTTGCTGACCACCAGCACGGTGCGTTCGCGCAGATCGCCGAGCACTTCGAAGAGGCGATGATCGTCCGGCTTGAGCCCATCGGCCTCAACCAGCAGCAGAATCAGATCCGCGTCTTCCACGGCCTGGCGGCAGGCGCGCGCCATCAGCCGGTGCAACGCTCGCGCGCTGCGGCGCGTGTGGCCGGGCGTGTCGATGAACACCGCCTGCAGACCCGGTCGATTCATCACGCCGAGCACGCGGTGGCGAGTGGTATGCGGTTTGGCGCTGACGATGCTCAACTTCTCTCCAACGAGCGCATTCAGCAGCGTCGACTTGCCGACGTTCGGCCTGCCGACGATGGCGACGAAGCCGCAACGCATCGTCTCGTCAGACATCGGCGAGCTCGTCGAGCATGCGTGCTGCGGCATCCTGCTCGGCCCGTCGGCGGCTCGACCCATGCCCCGAGGATCTGAGCCCGAGCACGTCGACCTGGCACGCGACGACGAAATGCCGATCGTGATCGCTGCCCGAGACATCGTCCACCGTATAGGCAGGCAAGCCGTGCCCGCGACCCTGCAGCCATTCCTGCAAGCGCGTCTTTGGGTCTTTCAGCGCCTCGCCGTCCGGCAGCTCTTCGAGATGGGGCGCAATCAGCAGATCGACGACACGTGCGGCAGCGTCGAAGCCGCCGTCGAGCAGAACCGCGCCAATCAGCGCTTCAACGGCATTCGCGAGCGCAGCGTCACGCTGCGCGCCGCCGGATCGAAGCTCGCCGCTGCCGAGGATCAACTGGCCGTCGACCTCGATACTGCGGCCGACCGTTGCGAGACGGCGTTTGTTGACGAGCGCGGCCCGACCCCGGCTCAGCTCCCCTTCGTCCGCTCCGGACGATGCGTCGAACAATGCCCGTGCGACGCAGAAGTTCAGGACCGCGTCGCCCAGAAATTCGAGTCGCTCGTTGTTTAGTTTGGAGGCGCTGCGGTGCGTGAGCGCCCGTGTCAGAAGTGCGTCGTCGGAAAACTCGTGCTGAAGCTTGTTCTCAGCCCAACGGTGCCGGGCTGCCGTCCGGTCATCTGGGTATCTCGACCTTGTCATCCACTACGACCAGGAACCACAAATCCGCCAGAAAGGAGGCGCGGGCTTCGTGCTGAACGTGTACCTCGTAGCCATCACGAACCTGCCGAATGCTAACATCCTGGCGCGGCAATTGGACGCCTTCGACGTAGAACCGGCTGTCCATCTCGAGCCTGATGCCGGCCGCGTTCTTGCCGGAGCCGGGCAGGTCGCGCTCCATGTCGGAAAGCACGGCCTCTATACGCATCTTCTCCAGGTACAGCGGCAGGACCTTGACGACCGCAAGACCCACAATTCCGAAAACAGCGGCAAGAAACAGGAATCCTATCGCGGTAATACCCGCCTGCCTGCGCGGCAGGGAATGTATCACTCGATCTTCGTGCCTATACGGCGCCATCGCGGACCTCCTTCAGACGGCCTTCGCCAATTCATCCAGATCCTGACGGCCCGGCCCACCAGGTTCCCTTCCGGCACGAAGCCGACCTGTGCGTACCGGCTATCCGTGCTGTCGTCGCGATTGTCGCCCATCATGAAGTACTGCCCATCCGGCACTTCATAAACACCGCCCTGGCTGCGCCGCCCGTTCATCAGCAGCAGGGAATGCGTCACATCCCCGAGCTGCTCGCTCGCAAGGTCGATTGCCGGGCTGTCCATATACTCGCCCAGCAGCTCGACCCCGACCGGCTCACCATTGATGGTCAGTCGCTTGCGTCCCGGATCGTACTCGACCGTATCTCCCGGCAAGCCAACTACACGCTTGATGTAGTTGACCGACGGGTCCGACGGAAGCCGGAATACGACGACGTCTCCGCGCCCCGGTTCGCCTATCTCAACGACCTTATTATTTAAAACCGGGAGCCGCAGTCCATAAGCGAACTTGTTCACAAAAATGAAATCGCCCTCGAGCAGCGTCGGCATCATGGATCCGGACGGAATCCGGAACGGCTCGAACAGAAAGGACCGCAATACGACGACCAGGAGCAGGATCGGGAAGAACGACTTCGCATATTCGACGAGCACCGGATCGGCGCCGGTCTCACCGCCGCGGGCCGCGCTGCGGCGGCGGGCAAAGAAGAGCGTGTCGATCAACCAGATGACGCCCGTGACGAGCGTACAGATCACCAGAATCAGCGCGAAATCCAAGACGTTACCTGCTACCGGGCGGCAAACGGGCGCCAGTATTGGCTATTTGCGATCACCCTGCAACACGGCCAGAAACGCCTCCTGGGGGATCTCTACGGAGCCGAGCTGCTTCATTCTGCGCTTGCCGGCTTTCTGCTTCTCGAGCAGCTTCCGCTTTCTCGAGACGTCGCCTCCGTAGAGCTTGGCGGTCACGTCCTTGCGGTAGGCCTTGACCGTGCTCCGCGCGATGATCTGCCCGCCGATCGCTGCCTGGACCGCGACCTCGAACTGCTGTCTCGGAATCACTTCACGCAGCCTTTCGACGATGCCGCGTCCCTTGCGGTCGGCACCCTGCCGGTGAACGATCATCGCCATCGCATCGACCCGCTCCTTGTTGATCAGAATATCGAGCTTGACGAGCGGCGCCGCCTCGAATCGATCGAACTGGTAATCGAACGATGCGAAACCGCGGCTGACGGACTTCAGCCGATCGAAAAAGTCCAGCACGACTTCGGCGAGCGGCAACTCGAATTCGAGCGATACCTGCCCGCCGAGATACTGCAGCTTCTTCTGCACGCCGCGCTTCTCGATGCACAGCGTGATGACCGCCCCGAGGTGCGCCTGCGGAACCAGGATCGTCGCCACGATGATTGGCTCACGAATCTCCACGATCTGCGAAACATCCGGCAGCTGAGCCGGATTTTCGATCTCCAGCACTTCGCTGGAGGTCGTCAGAACTTCATAGACGACGGTCGGGGCGGTCGATATCAGATCGATGTCGTGCTCGCGCTCGAGTCTCTCCTGGATGATCTCCAGATGCAGAAGCCCGAGAAAACCGCAGCGGAAGCCGAAACCGAGCGCAGCGCTGACTTCGGGCTCGAACCGCAAGGAGGCGTCGTTCAGAGCGAGCTTCTGCAGCGCCTCCCGAAAGTCCTCGAACTCGTCGGAGTTGACCGGGAACAGTCCGGCGAATACCCGTGGCTGAATCTGTCTGAAACCGGGTAACGCAGGCGTGGACGCGAGACCGGCATCGATGATCGTGTCGCCGACCGGCGCCGCGTCGATTTCCTTGACGGCGGCGATCAGAAAGCCGACGTCGCCTGCTTCCAGACGATCCTGGTCGGTGGCGCGCGGCGTGAAGATACCGAGCCGGTCGACCGTATAGCGCCGGCCGGTCGAATGCACCAGGACCTTGCTGCCCTTCTCCAGAGCCCCGCTGACGACCCTGATCAGAGAAACGACGCCGACGTAGCTGTCAAACCAGGAATCGATGATCAGTGCCTGCAGCGGTTCATCCGGATCGCCGGCCGGCGCGGGAATACGCGCCACGACCAGCTCGAGCAGCTCCTCGACACCCTGTCCGGTCTTCGCGCTGATCCGCAGCGCGTCGGTTGCGTCGATTCCGATGATGTCCTCGATTTCCCGAATCACCCGATCCGGATCGGCAGCAGGGAGATCGATCTTGTTGATGACCGGGATCACCTCGAGGCCCTGGTCGATGGCCGTGTAGCAGTTCGCGACGCTCTGCGCCTCTACACCCTGGCCCGCGTCCACGACGAGCAGCGCACCTTCACACGCCGCAAGCGATCGCGACACCTCGTAGGAGAAATCGACATGCCCTGGCGTGTCGATCAGGTTCAGTCGGTAGTCTTGACCATCGCGCGCGCGGTAGTCGAGCGCGACGCTCTGCGCCTTGATCGTGATACCACGCTCACGTTCGAGCTCCATCGAATCGAGCACCTGCGCCGCCATCTCGCGTTCCGTCAGACCGCCGCATATCTGGATGAAGCGGTCGGCCAGCGTCGACTTGCCGTGATCGACGTGCGCGATGATCGAGAAGTTTCTCGTCCGGCTCATTGTGTTCGGATCATCGGCGGGTTCCCGGGACTCGTGGTCAATCAGCCGTGGTCGCGAGCCAGTTTCCGACGCGCTCAGCGTCGAGGTGGTAGCAACAAAGCTCGACGTCACCGGCGCAGAGCACCGGAATTCTGAGGCCGTAGCGTGCCTCGAGCTCATCGTCACCGCTGATGTCGATCACCTCGACGTCGGCAGCTCCGCCCAGCAACGCCTGCAGGCTCGCCAGCATCTCGTCGCACAGGTGGCACTCATGGCGGCCGTACATCGTCAGCACGGGTCGTCGCTCAAGCGGTGAACCCGGAATTGCCCGGCAACGAGTGCCTCGATCTGTCGCCGCCACCCGGCAGCCACCGCCAATGCGGCAGCGACGCCGAGGAAACTGCCGATCAGCACGCCGACGTCCCCGTCAGCCGACCATGCGCCCAGCGAAGCCCCGGCCAGCAGTCCGGCAAGCGGCAGCCCGTAGGTAACCGCGGCTGCGAGCAACGCGATTCGCTCCGGCAACGAGATTTCGACCCGATCGCCCGGCTGCAGCGGCAGACCGTCGACCGGCAACGACAACCGCGTTGCGCGGACCCGCTTCCAGGCGCACAGGCCCGTGCAGCCGGCACAGGATTCGTTGCGGACGACAGTGACACAGCCGGACTCGGCCGCAACCACGACAGCGGCCGCGCGCAGGCTTGAGTGGCGCGGATCGATCGTATTGTCTCCGGTCAGTCGTCGGTGAAGACGCGGCGGATCACCGCGCGCCGCGCGCCGGCCTGGCCGTCGCTGCCGGCAGATCCGGTTGGGCTGCGCCCTGCCTCGGGGCTGCGCAGAGAGTTGCCCTCGCAGTCAATTGAAAAAGTCTCTGGCGGATGCGATGCAAGGCGAAAATCAGCTCGAAAGCGCAGCGTACACGCCAGTACGTGAGCATTTCGAGCTGATTTTCAACACCGCAGTGCGCCGCCAGAGACTTTTTCAACAGCCTGCTAGAGGTCATTGTCCCTGACCGTGCCTACGGACGCGGCGATTCTTCGCAGCGTGCCGACGGGCGCATCGCCCATGGCCGTGAACTTGCGCTCGCCGCGGGACACGGTATACGCGTTGGTGCTGCCGAAACGGGAATGGCCCTCGGCGATATCCGCCGCCGCCTTCGCCACGAAGACCGACACTGTGGCGAGCCCGTCCGAATAAACCAGGTGTTCGAGCAGATTGTCGGATTCGCCGGCCTGAATGCCCCTGGCAACCGACAGCTCGAAGCCGACCGGCAGGTAGTCGGCAGCCCACGTCGTCGCCGCCTTCTCTCTCGGGACGAAAACGGCCGGGCCGACGCGACGGAAGCCGGTCGAATCGATCGAGGCGAGCAGCGCTTCATCCGGAATGGAGTCGCGCAGCTCGAACTCGGTGAACAGGATCTCGTCGATGACTTTGCCGAGCTCATCGCGAACCTGCATCTTCAGCGGCACGGCGGTCTCGATATCGAGCCACAGGACATAGCCGTAGCGATAGTCATCCCGCCCCTTGATGACGATGACCTGCGTATCTCTCTGCGCCACCTGACCACGCGGAAAGCTGATGAACTCGTAGAGCGCCTCGAGCTCTTCCGTGTAGTTCGGCAGCGACGATGAAATCGGGCTTGACGGCCCGGCCGGCGACTCGAGCAGAACGAGTTCGCGGTCCGGAAGGATGCACTGGACCCGTTCGCCGTGGCGGATGATCTCGCGCTCCGGCCCATCGAGCGTGCGGATTCGTTCGATCACGCCGTCGTCCGCGTAGCGGTGTACGATATGCATCGTCTCCGCCGCGCCGTCCACAACGCGGACGAACGTGCCCTCGTAGTTCAGCCTCTCGACCGCACTGTTCATTCGGTCGAGCCAGACCTTCGCATCCTGGGCAAGAGCGCTACCGAAAGCTGCAACGCCTGCGACGAACAGCAGTAACCGGGCTGCCGCAGACACCTTGCTGCGCCCGACTGTCACCGTCTGCCGACCTCCGCAGCAGCAGCGACTATGTCCGGATTGTCGGCGGCCAGCATGTTGGTATGCAGCGCCGTGCGACTCAGGCTCGAGGCGTGCCCGCTATGGTGCATCAGGTATTGCAGGCTCGTGAGCCGAACTTCCGGCGCAGCGGCCTGCCGGCCGGGGAACTGCAGCGGCATGACATCGCTCGGCGGATCCAGACGCTCGAGCGTCTGCTCGGTCTCGAAGACCGTATGCGCCGGCGCCACGTAATCGAGCTCGTTGCCGGCCGGTAACGTCACGAACGCAATGACGGCGACACCGGCAGCGACACCGAAACCGGCGACGACCCGCGCGACACGGCTGCCGAGCCAGCTCGTCTCCGGCGCCGGCACGGGCTGCGTTTCCGGATCGAGGGCATCCCGGACGCGGTCGCGTAACGACGCGTGGGCCGCTGCGACGTGCTCGCCCCGGATCGCCGCGCCGATCGCCTGATAGCGCATGTACAGATGGCGAGACGCGCCGTCGTGCTGCAGGCGGCGAACGAAAAACTCGCACTCGTCGCCGGAAAGCTCGTCATCGATGAATTGTGAAACTTGTTGTTTGATGTGTTCGGTCATGGTCCTATTGCAGCAACGGGCCTACCCGCTTGTCGATTGCTTCACGGGCACGGAAGATTCTGGACCGCACAGTGCCCACCGGGCAGTCCATCGTTTGCGCGATCTCTTCGTAGCTCATCCCTTCGATCTCTCGTAACAGGATGGCGGTTCGGAGCTCGTCGGGCAGTCCATCGATCGCTTCATTGACAGCCTCACCGATCTCGTTGGTCAGCGCCAGGCGCTCCGGCGTGTCGATGTCACGAAGATCGCTGAAGCCATCGAAGGTCTCCGCATCCTGCAGGTCGAAGTCCATGCTCATCGGCCGCCGCTTCGCAGCGACGAGGTGATTCTTCGCCGTATTGATCGCGATCCGGTACATCCACGTATAGAACGCGCTGTCGCCCCGGAAGGACGGTGCCGCCCTGTACGCTTTAATGAACGCTTCCTGGACCACATCCATCGCATCGGCCGGATCCCGAACGTACCGCATCACCAGGTTGAGTATCTTGTGCTGATACTTCACCACCAACAGGTCGAAGGCCGACCTGTCGCCTTGCTGGACACGCCGGATCAGTGCCCGGTCGGACTCGCCCTGCGAGCGCCCGGGCCCGTCGTCTTCCCGCTTTGCTTCCTTCGTGGTAGACCGCATCAGGCACCGAAAAGTTCTGGGTAATTGTAGCAAGGGATGGCGCCGGATCGGCGGGAATGTGACCGACGGCTCACTGCGGCCGGCCGCTGCGGCAGCAGCCGGCCGGCTGCCGTCAGGCCGGGGGTACGAAAGCGCCGCGAATCCGCCGGATGAGGTCTGCGAATCCCGGGTCCTCCGGAACGGCCCGGCCGACCAGGAATGCGTGCAATTCGGGGTCCGGCAGGTCCAGAATCGCCGCCATGCGGCGCCGGTCGGCGGCATTCAGGTGCGCAAATTCGCTATCCAGAAATCCGGCTAGCACGGCGTCCAGCTCCCGCATGCCCCGGCGCGAGCGCCAGCGCAGCCTGGCGAGCTCCGTCGCCGGATCGCTCGTCAGCGGCGCATCGTCGCGGTCAGCCACTGCGTCGTCCTGTCGGGGCGGATCAATGCTGCCGAGCGACCATCAGCTTCTTGATCTCAGCGATCGCGCGGCCGGGATTCAGGTCCTTCGGGCAGGCCTTGGTGCAGTTCAGGATCGTGTGGCAGCGGTATAGCCTGAACGGATCCTCCAGCGCATCGAGCCGCTCACCGGTCGCCTCGTCGCGGCTGTCGACGATCCACCGATAGGCCTGCAGCAAGGCTGCCGGACCCAGATAACGGTCCGAGTTCCACCAGTAGCTCGGGCAGGACGTGGAGCAGCAGGCGCACAGGATGCAGGCCGACGGCTCGTTGATCTTCTCCTGGTCGTCCTTCGACTGCAGACGTTCACGATCCGGCGGCGGCGGCGTTTGCGCCTCGAGCCAGGGCCTGATCGATGCGTACTGCGCATAGAAATTGGTCAGATCCGGCACCAGATCCTTGACGACCGGCATGTGCGGCAGCGGATAGATAGCGACCGGCCCGCTCACGTCCTCGACCGGCTTCAGGCAGGCGAGCGTGTTCGTGCCGTCGATATTCATCGCGCACGAGCCGCAGATTCCTTCACGACAGGACCGCCTGAAAGTGACGGTCGGGTCCAGCTCGTTCTTGATCTTGATCAGGGCATCGAGAACCATCGGCCCACAGTCGTCCATGTCGATCAGAAACGTATCGACGCTCGGATTCTCGCCACCGTGCGGGTCGTATCGATAGACATGGAACTCGCGTGCATTGCTCGCGCCGCCGGCGCCGTCGACCCGCCTGCCGGGCCGGACCTTCGAATTCGCCGGCAATCGAAACTTGGCCATTCCTGATCCTCTCGAGTGTCTTTCGGTATTCCGCCCGGCTCAGTAGGTCCTGGCTTTGGGCGGAATCGCACGGACTTCGTCCGTGCCGGTCTCCATCTGAACGGGTCGGTAATCGAACCGCACGCCGCCGTCCGGATCGACCCAGCAGAGCGTGTGCTTCATCCAGTTGTCGTCGTCGCGGTCCGGGTAGTCTTCGCGCGCCTGCGCCCCCCGGCTCTCGGTCCGGTTGATGGCCGACTTGATCGTGCCCACCGCCTGCAGCAACAGGTTCTCGAGCTCCAGTGTTTCGCAAAGATCGGTGTTCCAGATCAGGCCGCGATCCGCGACGCCGACGTCGGCGAAGGAAGCGAACACCTCCCCGAGCTTGTCGATCCCCTCCTGCATCGATTCGCCCGTCCGGAAGACGGCTGCGTGGTTCTGCATGACGCGCTGCATCTCGAGGCGTATTTTCGCGGTCGGCTCGGCGCCGCTCGCGTGTCGCAGCCGGTCGAGCCGCGCAACCGCCTCATCGCCGGCGCCGGACGGGAGCGGTCGCGTGCGCTCGCCGGGCCGGATCAGCTCACCGCAGCGCTGCGCCGCGGCTCTCCCGAAGACCACCAGATCGATCAGTGAGTTCGACCCGAGACGATTGGCCCCGTGGACCGACACGCAGCCCGCCTCGCCAACCGCCATCAGCCCGGGAACGAGACGCTGCTCGCCCTGCGAATCGACGGCTACGACTTCGCCGTGATAGTTCGTCGGTACGCCGCCCATGTTGTAGTGGACGGTCGGCAGGACCGGTATCGGCGATTTCGTCACGTCCACGCCGGCGAAGATCTTCGCGGTCTCCGCGATTCCCGGCAGGCGCTCGGCGATGACGTCGGTGCCAAGGTGCTCGAGATGCAGGTACACGTGGTCCTTGTGCCTGCCCACGCCGCGGCCCTCGCGAATCTCGATGGTCATCGACCGACTCACGACGTCCCGGGAGGCGAGATCCTTGGCGTTCGGCGCGTAACGCTCCATGAACCGCTCACCGTCGGAATTCGTGAGGTAGCCGCCCTCCCCGCGCGAACCCTCGGTAATCAGACAGCCCGCGCCATAGATACCGGTCGGGTGAAACTGCACGAACTCGAGGTCCTGTAGCGGCAGGCCCGCCCGCAGCACCATCGCGTTGCCGTCACCGGTGCAGATGTGTGCCGACGTGCAGGAGAAATAGGCCCGGCCGTAGCCGCCGGTCGCGAGAATCACCATGCGGGCCTGGTAACGATGCAGGCGGCCCGTCGCCATGTCGATCGCAACGACACCACGGCACTCGCCGTCGACCATGATCAGATCGATCGCGAAGTACTCGATGAAAAACTCGGCATCCTGCTTCAGCGACTGCTGATACAGCGTATGCAGCATCGCATGGCCCGTGCGATCTGCCGCGGCGCAGGTGCGCTGGGCGGTGCCCTCGCCGAAGTGTGTCGTCATGCCACCGAAAGGACGCTGGTAAATGCGGCCTTCCTCGGTCCGGGAGAAAGGTACGCCATAGTGCTCGAGCTCGATGACCGACGCCGGCGCCTCGCGACACATGTACGCAATCGCATCCTGGTCGCCGAGCCAGTCCGATCCCTTGACGGTGTCGTACATGTGCCACCGCCAGTCGTCCTCTCCCATGTTGCCGAGCGCCGCACTGATACCGCCCTGCGCCGCGACCGTGTGGCTGCGCGTCGGAAAGACTTTGGTCAGGCAGGCGGTCGACAGGCCCTGCTCGGCAAGGCCGAGTGTCGCCCGCAGGCCGGCGCCGCCCGCACCGACGACGACGACATCGTAGCTGTGGTCGATGAATTCGTAATCGCCGCTCATCTACAGGGCTCCGAAAGCGACGCGCAGGATCGAATAGATCGCGGCGACGGCAAGTACGACATGAAGAAACAGTGACGCGACCAGCACGACGACCCTGGCCGCGTGTCCCCCGACGTAATCCTCGACGACGACCTGCACGCCCAGGTACGAGTGATAGACGAGGACGGCAACTGTCAGCAACAGCAACATGCCGGTGAGCGGACGCTGCAGCCAGGCGACGACGGCTTCGTAGGACGACGCCTCGAGACTGCCCAGCGAAATGAGCAACCACAGCCCGAGCGGAACCAGGGCGACCGCCGTCAGTCTCTGGGCCCACCAGTGCTCGGCGCCACCACCGGCGGCGCCGAGACCGAGCACACGATTCAAGGGCGAAATCAAACTCACTGATTCAGTTCCTCCGGGGGGAGCCGCACTTCCGCAGACCCCGTCAGGCGACGATGGTCACGGCGAAAACGATCGTCGCGAGCACGGCGAAAACGACGACCGTCCAGCCGCCCGCCGCTATCTGCGCATGACCGAAACCCCAGCCTGCGTCCCAGCACAGATGCCGTATGCCATTGCCGAGGTGGTAGAAGAACGCGAACGCCCAACCGATCAGAAAAACGTCGAAAACGATACCGCTATAGAACGACTGGATGGCGGCGAACGCTTCCGGCCCGCTCGCAACGGCCGCGATCCAGCAGACGAGCACGAGCAGACCGGCACTGAGCACGAGCCCGGTCGCGCGATGCAGAATGGACAGCGTGTTGGTGATCTGCCAGCGATAATTCAGAAACGGCGACAGCGGCCGCTCTTGCCCGTCCATCTAGTGCTTTCTCCCTACCCTCGCCGGCCCGCGCCTGCCGCCACCGACTGCCTGCTCCGAATGCCGAACGTCGGCTGTCAGAAGTCGATACAGCGCCCGTTTCGCTCCCAGTCACCGAAGCGCGTTGGCTCGGGCCCGGAGGGACCGCCGATCTCGGCGCGCCGTTCGCCGGTTGCGATCGCTTCCGGCTCGTTCGCCGAGTCCGGCGCTTCGCCATGCTGCGAATCGACGCAATTCTCCCGCGACGCGCGATCAGCGCGCGCCTGTTCAGATCGACCGGTCATGGTTAAAGTGTGCCAGAAAGGCATCGGAGTCGCACCTGTTCGCCGACCATGAGCACGATCACCCCGGTAACGCAGCTGGGCATTCTGAGCGTCACGGGGCCGGATGCGCGCTCGTTTCTGCACGCTTTGCTGACCCAGGATGTAGAGCATCTCGAGGCGGGCGAAAGCGCGCCGGCCGCATGGCTCGATGCACGCGGACGCGTGCTCGCCTTTTGCGACCTGATCCCGACACCGGACGGTATCGATCTGCTCGGAGCGCGGGACATCCTCGAAGACCTCCCGCGACGACTCGGCATGTACGTCTTCCGGTCGCAGGTCGAGCTGAGCTTCGCTGCACCGAGCTGCGAAGCGATCACCGGTGACGTCGACGACTGGCTCACCGGCGCCGCGAGCGCGCTGCGCGGCCGGCCACGCGGGTCGGAAGTTTCTGCGGACGCAGGCATCGTCCGCGTGGGGCCCGGCCTCGCGTACCGCTATTCGGACGACGGTCGGCCGTCAGCGCCGGTCGATGCTACGCATTCGCCGGCCGAGGTTGCGGAGATCAGGCTGGGACGTACGCTGATCGATACTGCAACGAGCGGCCTCTACACGGCTCACATGCTGAACCTGGACCTGCTCGGCGCGGTCGCTTTCGACAAAGGCTGCTATCCGGGTCAGGAAATCGTCGCGAGGACTGCGCATCGCGGCACGGCCAAACGACGCCTGTTCGGCTACACCACGGCAGGCGAGTCACTGCCGCGAATCGGGGAGTCGGTCATCGGGTCGCAGGGCGAGGTCGGCAGCGTCGTGCGTGCCGCCCTTGACGATGAGCTCGCCGTGCTGCTCGCCGTCATACGGACCGATGCCGCCGACACTGCGCTCGAGCTCGCGGAAACCGGCGGCCCGCTGACGCGGCTCGCTCTGCCCCACGAATCTGCCTGAGCCGGGCGATCGACCCGCACGAGCCGTCGCGCAACAGACCCGCAACCCGAATCAGCGCAGCTGCGGGAACAGCAGTACGTCGCGGATCGACGCCGAGTCGGTCAGCAGCATCACGACGCGGTCGATCCCGATGCCGAGCCCGCCGGTTGGCGGCAGACCGTACTCGAGCGCGGTCACGTAATCCTCATCGAAACGCATCGCTTCCTTGTCGCCGCCGGCATGCGCCGCGACCTGGGCGCGGAAGCGCTCCGCCTGGTCTTCCGGATCGTTGAGCTCGCTGAAACCGTTCGCGATCTCGCGTCCGTCGACAAAGAGCTCGAAGCGATCGGTCAGGTACGGGTCGCTGCTGGTGCGGCGCGCGAGCGGCGATACCTCGGCAGGGTAATGGGTTACGAACAGCGGTCCCGAGAGCGTCGGCTCGACGACCTTTTCGAACAGCTCGAGCACGAGCTTGCCGGCGCCGTATTCGTCAGTAACCGGTATGTCCCTCGACCGGCATTCAGCCGCGAGCACATCGCGATCCCTGATGTTCCCGCGGCGCAGAGACTCAACGGCGTCGATGACGGACTGCTCGAGATCGACGCAACCGAAAGGCTGCTCCAGGTCGAAGCGCCGGCCCTGATACTCGACCAGCGCGCTCCCGAGCACGGTCCGGGCCGCTTCGCGTAACAGCCTCTCGGTCAGTGCCATCAGGTCCTCGTACGTCGCGTAGGCCTGATAGACCTCGAGTATCGTGAATTCCGGATTGTGACGCGTCGACAGGCCTTCGTTGCGGAACACGCGGTTCAGCTCGAAAACCCGCTCGAGGCCACCGACTACCAGGCGCTTCAGGTAGAGCTCCGGGGCAATCCGCAGAAACAGCGTCTTGTCGAGCGCATTGTGGTATGTCTCGAACGGGCGTGCCGTCGCGCCACCCGGAATCGGGTGCATCATTGGCGTTTCCACCTCGACGAAGTCCAGCGCCGACAAGAACTGCCGAACGAACGCGATCGTCTGGGCGCGCAGCTCGAACACGCGGCGCGTTTCTTCACTGACGATCAGGTCGAGATAGCGCTGCCGCAGTCGGATTTCCTGGTCCGCGATGCCATGCCACTTTTCCGGCATCGGCCGTAGTGATTTGACGAGCAGCCGGAGCTCGCTCGTCGCAACGGACAGCTCGCCGGTCTTCGTCTTCATCAGGCTGCCGCGGGCGCCGACGATGTCGCCGAGATCCCACTTCTTCAGCTCCGCGTAACGCTCCTCGCCAATTGCATCGCGTGTGACCATCAGCTGAATCTGGCCCGTGCGATCCTGCAGCTTGACGAAACTGGTCTTGCCCATGACCCGCTTCGCCAGCATGCGACCCGCCACGGCCACCTCAACCTCGTCGGCGGTCAGCGATTCCGCTGCGCGACCGGCATAGGCCGCATGTAACTCGCCGGCAACGGCCGTGCGCCGGAAATCGTTCGGAAACGCCTCGCCGCGCGAGCGAATCTCGGCGAGCTTCTGCCGCCGCTCGGCGATCAGTCGGTTCTCGTCGTTGTTGTCCGCCATCTCAAAGCCCCTGCTTCAGGCTTTCGGTCAGAAAATCGTCGAGGTCGCCGTCGAGCACCGTCTGCGGCTGACTGACCTCGACGCCAGTCCGCAGGTCCTTGATGCGCGACTGATCGAGCACGTAGGAGCGGATCTGGCTGCCCCAGCCGATGTCTGCCTTGCTGTCCTCGATCGCATCGGCCGCCTCGCGTCGCTGCTGTTGCTCACGCTCGTACAATTTGGCTTTCAGCTGCGCCATCGCGGTTGCCTTGTTCTTGTGCTGCGAGCGGTCGTTCTGACATTGCACGACGATGCCGCTTGGCTCATGAGTGATCCTGACCGCCGACTCCGTCTTGTTGACATGCTGACCACCGGCACCGCTCGATCGGTAAACATCGATTCGGAGGTCGGCCGGGTTGATCTCGACCTCGATGTCATCGTCGATCTCCGGAGAGACGAACACGGCCGCGAACGAAGTGTGGCGCCGGTTGCCGGAGTCGAACGGCGACTTCCGGACGAGGCGATGGACGCCGGTTTCGGTCCGTAGCCAGCCGAAAGCGTACTCACCCCGGATGTGGATCGCGGCGCTCTTGATGCCGGCCACGTCGCCCGGCGACTCCTCGAGCACTTCCACGGCGAAATCGTGTGCCTCGGCCCAACGGAGGTACATCCGCAACAGCATCTCTGCCCAGTCCTGCGCCTCTGTGCCCCCGGACCCGGCCTGTATGTCGAGATAGGCATTGTGGAGATCCATCTCGCCGGCGAACATGCGCCGGAACTCGAGCCGCTCGACGTCGCGCTGCGCTTCACCCAGCTCCGCGGCGATCTCTGCGAACATGTCTTCGTCATTCTCGGAACGCGCCAGCTCGAAAAGCTCGTCGGCTTCGCCGATCCGGCGTTCGAGCGAACTCAGCGTCTCGACGACGCCTTCGACGGCCGACCGTTCGCGACCGAGAGCCTGCGCCCGCTCCTGATCGGACCACACGTCCGGGTCTTCCAGCTCGCGATTGATTTCCTCGAGGCGCTCGCGCTTTTCCTCGAAGTCAAAGATACCTCCTGAGAGCGTCATGCCGCTCCCTGAGATCGGCGAGCAGAGAACCTAGCTGTGACGATTCCATGGTCGGGCCCGGATGAAAAACGGCTCGCATACTAGCCCGGATAACTCACCGATTCCACGTGCCCGCCAGCCCGTCCCGCCGGCGATTCGATGTGATATCCGCGCGTCGAGGATCGAGTGAGCGCGTTCAGGCGGCGCCCGGATCCTCGATGTGCTCGACGATCAGCTGCAATCGCGGCGTTGAAAACCAGGTATTGACGTCCAGTCGATAGGCGATTCGGCGCACGCTGCCGGGTGACCAGTCCTGATCGGCCGCGTTGAACGCAATGGCGTCGAGCTCGTTGCCACCGGTTGCGGGACGCAGCGTCAGCTTCAGATGCGCCTCCTTCAGAACGCGCCGCGCAACGAGCTCGAAGTCACCGTCGAAGCACGGCTCCGGAAACCCCTGCCCCCACGGTGCCGCATGCCGCAACAACCGGGCAACGTCCAGCGTCATGTGAATCGCTTCGAGCGCGCCGTCACTCTGCACGCTTTGCACGAACGAGCCGCCGTCGAGGCGCTCGGCGCCGACCTCGGAGAGCAACGACGCGAACCTGTCGAACGCGGACTCAGGCAGCGTGAGTCCGGCCGCCATCGCATGCCCGCCGAAACGCGTGATCAGGCCCGGCTGCCGGGCATCGATGTCGGCGAGGGCGTCACGCAGATGAAAGCCGGGGACCGAGCGGCCCGAGCCTTTCAACTCATCGCTTCCGGAAGGCGCGAACGCGAACGTCGGACGGTGATAGCGCTCGCGAATCCGACCCGCGATCAGGCCCACGACACCTTCGTGCCAGTCCGGCCGACTCAGACACAGCGCCGGCGGCAGCGATGTCGCATCATCGGGGAGCAGCGCATCGACCAGAGCAACAGCTTCGTCCTTCATCGTGCGCTCGATTTCCCGGCGCTGCCGATTCAATGCGTCCAGCGTTTCGGCAAGGCGATTCGCCTCCTCCGCCGATTCGCTCAACAGACACTGGACGCCGACCGACATATCGTCCAGACGACCCGCAGCATTCAGCCGCGGCCCAAGCTGATAGCCGAGCGTTGCAGCAACGACGTCGGCCGGCTCCTGCCCGGCAACGCGGCACAGGGCCAGAATTCCGGGGCGGCACGCCGCGGATCGGATTCGCCGCAGACCTTGCTCGACCAGTATGCGATTGCCATGATCGAGTCGCACCAGATCGGCCACCGTCCCGAGCGCAACGAGGTCGAGATAGCGTACCGCGAGCGCGGGATCGCCGAGCCGCCGCCCGAGCGCGGCGATCAGGTAAAAGACGACCCCGACGCCGGCCAGGTGCTTGCCCGGAAATACAGCGTCCGGCACGTTCGGATTGACGATCACGTCCGCGTCCGGCAGCACGGCCGGCGGCAGATGGTGGTCGGTGATCAGGACGCGAAAGCCGGCGTCGTGTGCTGCCGCAACGCCATCCACGCTGCTGATGCCGTTGTCGACGGTGACGATCAGTGCCTCGTCCCGCCGGCCGAGGGCGGCAACGACGCCCGGACTGAGCCCGTAGCCGAGCGCGAAGCGGTCCGGGATGAAGTACTCGACGCGGCCGAAACCGAGACTGCGGAGCGCAAGCGTCAGCATTGCCGTGCTGGTCGCGCCGTCCGCATCGAAGTCGCCGACGATTACGACCGGGCGATCCCGGTGCGCGAGCAGCAATGTCACCGCCGCTTCCAGCGAGTCGAACCTGCCAACCGGCACCAGGTGCTGCAGGCGCAGCTCGAGCTCGGCAGGCGCCGACACGTCGCGGCGCGTCAGAACCTGTCGCAGCACCGGATGTAACCCGTCAGGCCAGTCGTCGAGCGCAGACAGCGGCACGCGCCGCTCGATCGTAGTCATCCGTCCGCCATTCCCCGCCCCACCTTTATAATCGCCGCTCCGACACCGGGGAAGCCATGCAGATCGCCCGCGAAAACTCGGCCCGCAACGTCATCACAGCCTGGGAGTCGGACCGCGTGAAAATCGGCGACGAGTGGATCCGCGGGCCTCTGATCGTCACAGCGGACCGGGTCCTCCGGGACTGGGCGCCGGCCGATCCGCTGAAACCCCGAGGGGCCGAACTCGCGGCGGCGCTCGAAGCGGATACGGAAATTCTGATCGTCGGCATCGGGGGCGGTCCGCCAGTACCGGACATCGAGCTGATGGCGGATTTCGCTGCGCGAGCGATCGGTCTCGAGATCATGTCGATCCCGGCTGCCTGTCGAACTTTCAACGTGCTGCTCCACGAAGCCCGCAACGTCGTCCTCGCACTGTGCCAGGCGCCTTCAGCCGCTGACGCGTAGCTGCGGCAACGGATCGATCGGCGTGCCGTCGCGCCGGATTTCGAAATGCAGCCGCGGCGAGCGATCCGGGCCGAGGCCCATCTCGGCGATCGGCTGGCCGGTCCGCACCTCGTCGCCCTGCGCCACCAGCAGGCGGCGATTGTGGCCGTAGGCGCTCAGATAAGTCTCGTTGTGGCGAATGATGATCAGCTGGCCGTAGCCGATCAGGCCATCTCCGGCGTAGACCACCCGCCCGCCGGCGGCCGCTGCGACGGTTTGTCCCTCGACGCCGGCGATGGCGATCCCGCTCGCGAGCGAATCGGCGCGGCCGAAATTGCTTACGACCGTCCCGCGCGTCGGCCATTGCCAGACGGGCGCCTGCGCCGGCACGACCGCGGTCGGCGCAGGCGCGCGGCGCGGCGCGGGCGCTTCCGAACGCGTCGCGGTGACAGGCTGGTGCGAGCGCAGCACGAGCCGCTGACCGGGTCGAATCAGATCCGGGTCGCTGAGGTCGTTCCACGCGGCCACCGACTCGGGATCGAGGCCATAACGCCAGGCAATCGCCGTCAACGTATCGCCGGGCTGGACGACGTACGTTGCCGTTTCGTAATCGACGAGCGTGCGCGCGCATGCCGCCAGCCCCAGCAGCAAGAGCCCCGCACCGCGATGCATCCGGGTTCGCTTCATCGCACCGCAACCCATATGCCGGCCGCGGCCAGTGCCGCAACCGTGAGCCAGCCGATCAGGTCGATATGCTGCCGCAGTCTGCCGGCAAATCGCTCACCGCCCAACACGAGCAACCCGGCGACGAGGAAAAAACGTGCACCGCGGCCGACAAACGATGCGAGGACGAAGCCCGGCAGCGGCATGTGCAAAGCGCCGCCCGCGATCGTGAACACCTTGTACGGAATCGGCGAGAACCCGGCAACAAGAATCGCCCAGAAACCCCAGTCCTCGAACCAGGCAGTCGCCTGCAGGTACGTCTCCCAGTACCCGGCCGAGCGCAGCAGCGGCTCGACGGCGTCGAGCGCAAACCAGCCGATCACGTAGCCGGCGACCCCACCGAGCACCGACGCCAGAGTCGTTACGAAGGCGTAGCGCCAGCCGCGTCGCGGCGCGGCGAGCGTCATCGGCGCCAGCATCACATCGGGCGGGATCGGAAAGAACGAAGACTCCGCGAAGCTGAGCGCGGCCAGATAGCGTTCGGCGTATCTGTGCCGGGCCCAGCCCAGCGCCTTGTCGTAAAGCATTGCGAACACGTCGGCTACTCCGTGCCTTTTCGCATCGGAACGAAACTGACCGGAACCAGCGACTCGCGCGCGAATTCGTCACCGCGTCGCGTTACGACCAGCAGTTGCTGTGCCCCGGCGCCGCCGACCGGCATGATCAGGCGACCGCCGTCGTCCAGTTGCTTCAGCAGCGCCTCGGGAACGTCCTCCGGTGCCGCAGCGATCAGGATGCCCTGAAACGGCGCCTGGCTGCGCCATCCCGCAAAGCCGTCCGAATGCCTGACGCTGACGTTCTGGATATTGAGCTCGCGCAGATTGGCCCGCGCCCGGGCAGCCAGCGAACCGATGCGTTCGATGCTGTAGACATGGCGCACGAACGGCGCGAGCACGGCAGTCTGGTAGCCGCAGCCGGCACCGATCTCCAGAACCTTGGGCACGGGGCGCGGCAGACGCCGCAACAGTGTCTCGGTCATCAGCGCCACGATAAACGGTTGCGAAATCGTCTGCCCGTGGCCGATGGGCAACACGGTATCTTCATAGGCACGGCTCGCGAGCGCCTCGTCGACGAAGTTATGCCGCGGCACCCGCCGCAGCACCGACAACACCTCCTCGTCGGTGATCCCGCTGCGCCTGAGCCCCGCAATCAGACGATCGCGGGTCCTCGCCGACGTCATGCCGATTCCGGTCGCTGCGTTCAGAAGCGCCTCCCGAACCACGTTGCGAGGGCCGGCAGCTGTGCATGATCGGTCAGATCGACCTTGATCGGCGTGACCGAGACGGCCCCCTCGCGGACTGCCTCGAAGTCGGTGCCGCTGCCGGCATCCTGCCCTTCACCTGCCGGACCCACCCAATAGACCGGCTCGCCCTTCGGATCGAATGCCTCGACGACCGGCTCCGACTTGTGCCTGAAACCGAGTCGCGTCGCCCGGACACCGGTCAGCGCCTCACGTGGCCGATCCGGAACGTTCACGTTGAGGATCGTCTTCGGCTGCAGCGGCTGCTCGCCGATTCCGGCGATGAGATCCGCAACGATGTCGGCCGCTGACGCAAAATTGCCGTGGTCCACCGACACGAGCGAGACCGCAATGGCCGGCAGACCGAGGAATCTGCCCTCCATCGCGGCGGCAACGGTGCCAGAGTAATGCACGTCGTCACCGAGATTCGCGCCATGATTGATGCCGGACACGACGATGTCCGGCTCCTCGTCCAGCAGGCCGGTGATTGCGACGTGGACGCAGTCGGTCGGCGTTCCGTTGACGAAAAAAACGTCGTCATCTACGCGCGTGATCCGGAGCGGCGTATCGAGCGTCAGCGAATTGCTCGCGCCGCTGCGATTACGATCGGGCGCAACGACGGTCACCTTGGCGAACTCCCGGAGCCGCGCGGCCAGCACGGACAGACCGGTGGCGAGATAGCCGTCGTCATTCGAGACGAGAATACGCATCATTTCGCAGCCGGCTGGCGTCGCATCCCGCCGCCACGGTAAGCTGATCCGCGCGGGCGGGGGAAGGATCGCCCGAGCCCGTGCGATCGGTGAGATCGCAGGGCTGGCATTGCCAGGGAGTCGGGCATGAAGATCTCAGACGAAGACCGCAACGCTTTCGCACAGGCGACTCGCAACGTCAGGCCGCTGAAAGCGCCGGCCCGTGCCGAACCGGTCCCGAAGCGGCCGAAAGCCATCGCGCGGCAATCACGGGCAGCGGCCAGTGAGATGCTTGCGGAAAGCGTCACGGACACACGCGCCGGCTGGCTCGCCGAGGAAATCGGCTATCGCCGCCCGCAGGTCACGGAGCGGACGTTTCGCGCGCTCAGGCGCGGTCAATTCAGTATCGAAGACGAGATCGACCTGCACGGACTGAGGCGCGCCGATGCCCGTCGAGCTTTGCAGGCCTTTCTGACCGACGCCGCCCGCCGACACCTCGGCTGCGTGCGCGTCATTCACGGCAAAGGCACGCGCTCCGGGCCCGACGGCCCCGTGCTGAAAGCGAGCGTCCAGCAGTGGCTCACCCAGTGGGGACCCGTGCTCGCCTTCACGAGCGCGCAACCGCGACACGGCGGCACCGGCGCCGTCTACGTATTGCTCGGCCCGGGCTGACCGGTATTTGGGGACGGGGAATTTGGGGACAGTGACCCTGAGGAATTTGGGGACAGTGACCCTAATTCGGCGAAGCCGCCGAATTAGGGTCACTGTCCCCAAATTCCTCAGGGTCACTGTCCCCAAATTCCCCGTCCCCAAATACCCCGGGGTCACTGAGTTTCCTCATCGCCGCGGGTCACGACCAGAAAGAACGTCTCATCCGAGCCGACCATGCCGAGGTCCGTGCGCGCCCGCTCCTCGGCGGCGGCGACACCCTCCTTCAGATCCCGGACCTCGCCCGCCAGCGCGTCGTTGCGGGCGGCGAGCTCGGCATTGCGGGCCGACGCCTGATCCACCGCCGCGCGCAGGCCACGAAGCTCCCGGAGCCCGTCTTCCGACAGCCACAGGCGCACCTGCAGCAGCGCGAGGACGAACGCCAGCAGAACGAGGAGTTGACGCATCGGCAGCAGATCGCTCGGTTACAGTTCCATTGGAAACGCGGCCGGACCGGCAAACTGCCCGCGTTCGCCGAGCCGGCTTTCGATCCGGAGCAGACGATTATACTTCGCCAGCCGATCCGACCGGGACAACGACCCGGTCTTGATCTGTGTCGCCGATGTAGCGACAGCGATGTCGGCAATCGTCCAGTCCTCCGTCTCACCGGAGCGATGTGAAACGACGGCCGTGTAGTTCGCCGTCGTTGCCATGTCGATGGCCGCTATCGTCTCCGTGAGCGTCCCGATCTGATTTGGCTTGATCAGAATGCTGTTACCGATGGATCTCGCGATCCCCTGTTCGAGTATCGACGTATTCGTAACGAACAGATCGTCACCTACCAATTGCACGCGATCCCCGATCCGACTGCTCAGATTCGCCCAGCCATCCCAGTCGTCCTCGGCCATTCCGTCCTCGATCGAGATGATCGGGTAGCGGGCGATCAGGTCCTCCAGGAATCCGGCAAACTCTCGCGAATCGAATGACCGCGACTCCGACGCGAGCTCGTACCTGCCGTTGCGGTAGAACTCGGTCGACGCCACATCGAGGCCGAGCATGACGTCGCGTCCGAGCGTGTAGCCGGCCGCGTCGGTCGCCTCGGCGATGACTCGGAGCGCCTCTTCATTCGATGCCAGATCGGGAGCGAAGCCGCCCTCGTCCCCGACGGCCGTATTGAGACCACGTGAATTCAGCACCTTCCTGAGCGAGTGGAAGATCTCGGCACCGCAGCGCAGCGCCTCCGAAAAACTCTCCGCGCCAACCGGCAGGATCATGAACTCCTGTATATCGACGCTGTTGTCCGCATGTGCCCCACCGTTGATGATGTTCATCATCGGCACGGGCATCGTGTATTGCTCGCGGGAAGCCAGTTTCTCGAACAGCATGACGTTTTGCTCCGCAGCCGCGGCGTGGGCGGTCGCGAGCGACACGGCCAGCGTGGCATTGGCCCCCAGCCGCGCCTTCGTGCCGGTGCCGTCCAGTTCGATGAGGCAGGTGTCGAGTGCCGCCTGATCGTCTGCGTCCATACCCTCGACGGCCGCCCGAATCTCGCCATTGACGTTCGCGACGGCCGTCCGTACGCCTTTGCCGAGATAGCGCTCCGCGTCGCCGTCCCTGAGTTCGACCGCCTCGCGCGAGCCGGTGGAAGCGCCGGACGGCACGGCCGCCCGGCCGGCGGCGCCGCTCGCCAGCCTCACCTCGGCTTCGACGGTCGGATTGCCGCGCGAATCGAGAATCTCGAGCGCGCTGACGTCGACGATACTGCTCATGCTGCCATGTCCCTCCTAGTGGCCTCTGACCCGTTCAATGCCGAATGCGGGCGCCCGTAGGCCGCTCCGGAACGTCAGGCGATTTCGTGCGTGCATTTCGCGGCGGCGTCGATGCGCTTCAGCACTTCCAGCAGTGCCGGCATCTCGTCAAGCGGCCACGCGTTGTCGCCATCGCTCAGCGCGGCCTCCGGTTCCGGGTGCGTCTCGATAAAAATTCCCGCGATCCCGATTGCAACGGCGGCCCGCGCAAGCGGCGGCGTGTATTGTCGTTCCCCGCCCGATCGGTTTCCAGCCAGTCCCGGGCGCTGGACCGAATGCGAAGCATCGAATACGACGGGGCAACCCGTTTCGCGCAGCTTTACCAGGCCGCGCATATCGACGACGAGATCGTGGTGCCCGAACGTGGTGCCTCGCTCACAGACCAGCAGCCGTTCGTTACCGGTCGTCTTCGCCTTCTCGACGACGGCCGACATCTCGGCGGGACTCAGGAACTGCCCCTTCTTCAGGTTCACCGGCAATCCGGTTCGCGCCACAGCCAGCAGGAAACTGGTCTGTCGGCAAAGAAGCGCCGGCGTTTGCAGCACGTCGACGACAGCGGCGACCTCATCGAGCGGCGTATCTTCGTGAACGTCGGTCAGCACAGGCAGGCTGTAGTCGCTGCGAACCCGCTCGAGCAGTCGCAGCCCGGCTTCGAAGCCGGGACCCGAGTACGAGCCGAGCGACGTCCTGTTTCCCTTGCGAAACGAGCTCTTGAAGATCAGCGGAATTTCCAGTGCGCCGGCAGTCGCGCGGAGCGCTTCGGCCGTGCGAAAGACGATCGATTCGGACTCGAGGACGCAGGGGCCTGCAATCAGGAACAGCGGTGTGTGCGGACCAACCTCGATGCCGGCGATGTTCATGCGCCGGCGGCCCGGGGCAGGCGCAGTCCCTGACACTCCCGTGCCGCAGCGATAAAGCTGGTAAAGAGCGGATGTCCCTGCCGCGGGTTCGAGGTGAATTCGGGGTGGAACTGGCAGGCCACGAACCACGGATGCCCGGGTAATTCGATGACCTCGGCAAGGCCATCGTCCGACATCCCCGAAAACACTAGGCCCTTCGCCTCGAACCGCGACTTGTAATTGTTGTTGAACTCGTAGCGATGCCGGTGGCGCTCTGCGATGTCGGCGGCGCCGTAGATCTCGCGGATCCGCGTGCCCTCGCCGAGCGAGCAATGCTGCGCACCGAGCCGCATCGTCCCGCCCAGATCCGACGTTTCGCTGCGTCGCTGCAACCGGCCGTCCTGATCCTGCCATTCTGTGATCAGCGCAATGACCGGGTGCGGCGTCGCGGGATCGAATTCAGTGGAATGCGCATTCTCGAGCTCGAGCACGTCACGGGCAAACTCGATCACGGCGACATGCAGGCCGAGACAGATCCCGAGATACGGCATCTGCTTCTCACGCGCATACCTGACCGCTCGAATCTTTCCCTCTATGCCCCGATCGCCGAAACCACCGGGTACCAGAATCGCATCCGCATTGCTCAGCGCATCGATACCGTTCGACTCGATGTCCTCGGCCTCGACATACTCGATATTGACGCGGGTGCGCGTCTTGATACCGGCATGCAGTAACGCCTCCGACAGAGAGATGTAGGAGTCGCGCAGATCGACGTACTTGCCGACCATCGCGATCGTGACCTCGGCTTCCGGCGAACGCCTGGCATCGACCACGGCGTGCCATTCGGACAGATCGGCGATCGGCAAGTCCATGCCGAACTTGCTGCAGACGATGTCGTCCAGGCCCTGCTCGTGCAGCATCAGCGGTATCTCGTAAAGGTCGCCGACATCGACGGCCGAAATGACGGCCTTGGATTCCACATTCGTGAACAGCGCAATCTTTGCCCGCTGCTCCGCGGGCAGCGGATGCTCGGATCGGCAGACCAGGATATCGGGCTGTATGCCGATCGAGCGCAACTCCTTGACGGAGTGCTGGGTCGGCTTCGTCTTGATTTCCTTCGATGCCGAGATGAACGGCACGAGCGTCAGATGCATATACAGCGCACGATCGCGGCCGAGCTCGACGCCCATCTGCCGAATGGCCTCGAGAAACGGCAGAGACTCGATATCGCCGACCGTGCCGCCGATCTCGACCATGCAGACGTCACAGTCTTCAGCACCCCGCAGCACGCTTTCCTTGATCTCGTCCGTGATGTGCGGGATCACCTGCACCGTCGCACCGAGGTACTCGCCGCGACGTTCCTTGGCGATGACGTTCGAATAAATTCGGCCGGTCGTGAAATTACTGTCGCGGCTGGTCTTCGTGCTGACGAAGCGCTCGTAGTGGCCGAGATCGAGGTCCGACTCGGTCCCGTCGACCGTCACGAACACTTCACCGTGCTGGAACGGGCTCATCGTTCCGGGGTCGACGTTCAGGTAGGGATCGAGCTTGATCATCCGAACCGACAGGCCGCGCGCCTCGAGAATGGCGCCCAGGCTCGCCGCGGTGATGCCCTTCCCGAGTGAAGAGACGACGCCGCCGGTGATGAAAACGAATCGGGTCATGGTCCGCCTTTACAAACGCTTGCGAACCGGAGGGCGGGCGCGAGTCGGCCGCGCGCCTGCGTCTTCGCCGGTAGTCAGCAGGTTGGTTGATCAGGACGGGGTTACAAATTACCAAATTGGCTTCCGGCCGACCAGCTTGTCTTTTTCGAAAGTCGGTGTCAGCGAATTCGGGGATGGTCGGTCCAGACGGGGTGCAGTCCGGTTCGAGCTCGCGATACCGTGCTGCCGCCGACAATCTCGTCGCCGATCGCGACCAGCTCGTCACCGGCGAACAGCAGCGGAATGCGGTCACGCATCCACGGCACGACCCCCTGCTCCTGGAACCACTGCTTCAGTGACTTGTGGTGTGTGCTGCCCGGCGGACGGAAGCGTTCGCCGCCCTCGCGGAACGCCACCGTCAACGGCAGCGACGCCGGGCTGTCCGGCAGGCCGCCAGTGTCCGGCTCGAGGCGCAGCCTGCCTTCCGGCCCGTGCCATGGGTCACCGGGGCCGACGGTGCCGACCGGACCGTGTCTGGCAGCCATGTCGAAAGGCGGTTGCAGGTAGAGCCTGCCGCGGTAGCTCCTGGCCTCGCCGCCGCGCCAGCCGACGTGAATGGCCGCGTCGGGCGCCCGCTCGAGTTGTCTGACGAGCTCGTCCAGCTGACGTTGATCCGGCGCCGGCAGCCCAACCTGCCGAAGCAGAAACCCGAGCAGATTGGCGCGCCGTGACGGGACCAGAGGGTCGAGCCGGACCAGCGGGAAGCGATCGTATTCGACATCCTCCCCGGCATCGATCCTCGCCAGCGCATCGAGCAGCTCGGCCGCCGACTGCATATGCGCGGCAGCCCGGGCCGCCAGCTGCGGCGCCGCCGGCCACCGTTCGACCAGCGCCGGCAGCACGCGCGCGCGAATGCGGTTGCGATCGATGCTCAGGTCCGAGTTCGACGGATCGTCGAGGACCGGTACGTCCCAGTGGGCAGCCACCTGCTCGAGCTCGCTCCTGGTCCGATCGAGCAGCGGGCGGAGCAACCGCCCGCGGCCGAGGGTCACCTCGCGATGAATCGCGCGCAGGCCGCGCACGCCGGTACCGCGAACGAGACGCAGCAGCAGCGTCTCGAGTTGATCGTCGGCATGGTGCGCCGTGAGCAGGAGGTCGTTGTCGCCGAGCAGCGACTCGAAGACGGCGTAGCGCGCCTCGCGGGCGGCCGCCTCTCGACTCTGCCCCGGCGCCGGGGCGGCGTCGACGCGGCGCACCGTGCACCGGACGCCCAGCGCGCCGGCCGCAGCCTCGCAGTGCGCCGCCCAGGCCGCCGACTCGGCGTGCCAGCCGTGGTCGATGTGCACGGCCTCGAGCCGCGGCCGGCCTGCGAGCCGCGTCAGTGCGGTGAGCAACACCGAAGAATCGAGCCCGCCACTGAACCCGACGAGCACGCGCGCGGGCGCCGGGTTCGCGACCTGCCGTTCGAGGCTCTGCAGCAGTTCGTCGGCGGAGCGTTCCGCCGGAGACTTTCGACTTCCTGGGTTCATCGGTTCCCGGGCCGGCTCGCCGGCGAGCGCCAAGCCCGGCCGTGTCAAAAAGTCTAGGCTTCCTTATAGACGCCGAAACCGAGCAGACGCTCCTGCCGGCGTGCAACGAGCTCATCGGCGGAAAGTGCCTGCAGCTCCCTGAGCGCGGCCACCAGGGCGTTCTTGATCGTCTCGGACATGGCGTCGACGTCGCGGTGCGCGCCGCCGAGCGGCTCCGGAATCACCTCGTCGACCAGGCCCAGTTTCTGCAGCCGATCCGCCGTTACCCCCATCGCTTCGGCCGCCGCCTCGGCCTGATCCGCGGTCTTCCAGAGGATCGACGCACAGCCTTCCGGTGAGATGACCGAATAGGTGCTGTACTGCAGCATCATCAGTCGATCGCAGACACCGATGGCCAGCGCGCCGCCGGAACCGCCTTCGCCGGTGACGATCGTGACGATCGGGGTCCTGAGCCCGACGGCCACGAGCAGCGACCGGGCGATGGCCTCGCTCTGACCGCGCTCTTCGGCGCCAACACCGGGATATGCGCCCGACGTATCGATCAGTGTGACCACCGGCAGGCTGAACTTCTCGGCAAGACGCATCAGACGCTGCGCCTTGCGATAGCCCTCCGGGCGCGCCATGCCGTAGTTGCGCAGCATCCGCTCCTTCGTGTCCCGGCCTTTCTGGTGACCGATGATCACGAGCGGCATGCCCTCGAGCCGGGCGAGGCCGCCGACGATGCTCTTGTCGTCGGCGTACATCCGGTCCCCATGAAGCTCCTGAAACCCGGTGAAACAGTGCTCGACGTAATCGAGCGTATACGGCCGCTGCGGATGCCTCGCGATCTGCGTGATCTGCCAGGCGGACAGGTTCGAGAAAATCGATTTCGTCAGCGACTCGCTCTTCTTCGTCAGCCGACCGATTTCCTCGTTGATATTCAGCTCGGCATCGTCACCGACGAATTTCAGGGCCTCGATCTTGGCTTCGAGCTCGGCGATCGGTTGTTCGAATTCGAGGAATTTGAGGTCCATTTGCGGGAATATCGCTGCCAATTCGGCACGATACCCTCATTGGCGCGAATGACACAAGGACGCGAGCCCGATCTGCGGCCCGGCCTGCAGCGGTAGCCGCGGCACGCTCCGGGACCTGCCTGCGACACGTCGTCCGGAGGCTCAGACGTGGGTCGGGAAGTGCTTCGGATAGTGAATCGCGATCCGCTCGTCGCCTAGCAGACGGGACAGACCCTCGCGCAGCTCGCGCGTCGGCCGCACCGTCCAGGCCTCACCGCAGACGAGACGCGCTGCCCCGGCGGCACCGCGATACTCGATACTGAGCTCGCAGCTGCCGTTCCGAAACGGCGTCAGAACCTGCTGCAGCTCACCGACCATTTCGAGCGCCGTGCGCTCGTCGGTCAGGGAAATCGTGATCCGCCGCGCGTACTCCTCGATGGCCTCGTCGACCGACCGGACCGACTGTGCCGTCAGCCGCCAGCCGTTGATGAAATCGTCGAAGCGCAGCGAACCCTCGATCACCAGCACCGCGTGCTTACGCACCAGATGCCGGGTCTGGCCATAAAGCTCGTCGAACAGCGTGACTTCGATCCTTTCGGTATTGTCGTCGAGCACGAGGTCGACCCGATTGCCGCGGCGGCGCAGGTCCATGACGGCACCGGCGAGCGTGGCTCCCCGCCGACGGCGCGAGCCGTAGCCGTTTGGCGCAGGCACGCCAACCGTGTTCGCGATCGTGCCGTTGCAGAACTCGCTGCAATGACTCGAATAGTCGTCGAACGGATGGCCGGTCAGATAAAGGCCGAGACTGTCGCGCTCGTTTTCGAGACGCTCACGTTTGGTCCATTCCCGCTGGACCTCGAAGACGTGGGCGATTTCCTCGTCGCTGTCGACCGCGCCGAACAGCGCCCCCTGGCCTGCGGCGGCGGCCTGCGCGGAGCGCTCGGCCAGCTGCAGCGTATCGGCGATCGCGTTCATCAGCGTTGCGCGGTTCGCGCCCAGCTCGTCGAGGGCCCCGGATCGCACGAGCGCTTCGAGCACACGGCGGTTCGCCTTGCCCGGACCGACGCGACGCGCGAAATCGACGAGCCCGGTGAAAGCGCCGCCGGTTGCCCGCTCGGCAAGAATCGCATCGACCACGGACTTTCCCACGCCCTTGATCGCACCGAGCCCGTACAGAATCTGTCGGGGTCCGCCGACGACGAACTCGAAGTCGGAGCGATTCACATTCGGCGGCTCGATGACGATGCCGAGCTTGCGGCAGTCGTCCTTCAGCGTGACGAGCTTGTCGGTATGATCCAGGTCGGCGCTCATGACGGATGCCATGAACGCCTCCGGGTAGTGCGCCTTGAGCCAGGCCGTCTGGTACGCGAGCACCGCATACGCGGCCGAGTGCGACTTGTTGAATCCGTAGCCCGCGAATTTCTCCATCAGGTCGAAGATGTGCACTGCGAGGCGCTCGTCGACGCCGCGCTCCACGGCCCCGCCGACGAAAATGCTCCGCTGTTTCGCCATCTCTTCCGGCTTCTTCTTGCCCATTGCGCGCCGCAGCAGGTCGGCGCCGCCGAGCGAATAGCCCGCCAGGACCTGAGCAATCTGCATCACCTGCTCCTGATACAGGATGACGCCGTAGGTCGAGCGCAGCACGGGTTCGAGCTTCGGGTGCAGATAGTCGATCGCCTCCTCACCCTGCTTGCGCGCGACAAAATCGTCCGCCATGTGCATCGGGCCAGGACGGAACAATGCGACGATCGCGACCAGATCCTCGAATCGATCCGGGTGGATCCGCTTGATCAGGTCGCGCATGCCGCGCGACTCGAGCTGAAAGACAGCGGTCGTCTCGCAACGATTCAGCAGCGCATACGTCGCCTCGTCATCCATAGGAATCGCAGCAATGTCGAGCAGCTCGGCGCCACCGGCAGCCAGCGTGCGATTCACCTCGGCCACGGCCTTGTCGATGATCGTCAGCGTCTTCAGACCGAGAAAGTCGAACTTGACGAGGCCCACCGCTTCCAGGTCGTCCTTGTCGAGCTGGGTCAGCGCGGCGCTGTCGGGATCGGAATACAGCGGCATCGAATCCGCCAGCGGCGTCGGTGAGATCACGACACCGCCGGCATGCGTGCCGGCGTTGCGGGCGAGTCCTTCGAGCTCGCGGGCCATGTCGATCAGCACGCGGACCTCGTCCTCGTCGTTGTACAGCGCGCGCAGCTCGTCGTCGTCCTCGAGCGCCTTCTCCAGCTTGATACCGATCTCGAACGGAATCAGCTTGGCGATCCGGTCCACGAACCCGAACGGATGTCCGAACACGCGGCCGACGTCCCTGACGACGGCCCGCGCCGCCATGGTCCCGAAAGTGATGATCTGCGATACGCGATCGCGTCCGTAGCGCTGGCTGACGTAGTCGATGACTCTGTCCCGACCCTCGATGCAGAAATCGATGTCGAAATCCGGCATCGACACACGCTCCGGATTCAGGAAACGCTCGAACAGCAGGTCGTGCTCGAGCGGATCGAGATCCGTGATACCGAGGACATACGCAACCAGCGAACCGGCCCCTGAGCCGCGACCGGGGCCGACCGGCACGCCATTTTCCCGGGCCCAGCGGATGAAATCCGCCACGATCAGGAAGTAGCCTTCGAAACCCATCGAGCAGATCGTGGCGAGCTCGCTCTGCAGACGCTCGCGGTATGCCGGATGCAAAGAATCGTCGACTTCGCGAGCGGCAAGGCGCTCCGCAAGACCTTGCTGTGACGCCTCCTGCAGGTAGACATCCGTCGCCTTGCCGTCCTCGGTGCGAAACTCCGGCAACAGCGTGTCGCCGAGCCGCAGGCACCAGTTGCAGCGTTTGGCGATCTCGACCGTGTTGCGGCACGCTTCCGGAAGATCGGCGAACAGCGTCAGCATATCGGCCGGCGACTTCAGGTACTGCTCGGGCGTGTAGTCCCGAGGCCTCGAAACGTCGTCCAGCGTGCGGCCGTGGGCAATACAGACCCGGGTCTCGTGAGCATCGAACTCCCGCGGCTCGATGAAACGCACGTCGTTCGTCGCGACGAGCGGCACGGCGCGGGCGGCAGCCAGACGAACCGCCTGATCGATGTACTCAGCCTCGCCGGGGCGCCCGAGGCGCTGCAGCTCGATGTAGTAACGGCCGGGAAACGTGTCGAGCCAGTAGTCGAGCTCCGCGCCGCTCAGGTCGCCGCGCACGCCGGCCATCGCCCGCCCGAGGCTGCCGTGCTGCGCGCCCGATAAGGCGATCAGCCGGTCGCTGGCGGCGGCCGTCAGCCATTCGCGCTTCACGATCGACCGGCCGTCAACCGCGCGCACGGCGTGGCTGCGAGTCAGCAATCGACACAGCTGCACGAAGCCCGCGTCGTCCATGCACAACAGTGTCATGCGATCCTGCGTCGGTTCGCCGCCAGGCGCCGACACGCAAATATCGGCGCCGAGCAGGGGCTTGATGCCGGCGGCCAGGGCTCGCCGGTAGAACCTGACCATCGCCGAAACGTTCGCTTCGTCGGTGACGGCGATTGCCGGAAAACCGAACGCGGCCGCCTGGTCGAGAAGCGGCTGCACGCGGATGACGCTGTCGAGCAGCGAGTACTCGGTATGAACGCGCAGATGAACGAAGTCCGCGCTCATCGGGCCGTCCTCAGCGACGCGTCTACGGGTGCAAAGCTTCGGCGGTGTATCCGGCACGGACCGAGGCGGCTCAGCGTTTCTAGATGACTTTCGGTCGGGTAGCCCTTGTTTCTCGCGAAACCGTAAGCCGGAAACTGTCGGTCGAAACGCAGCATCAGCCGATCGCGACAAACCTTCGCGAGGATCGATGCGGCGCTGATCGAGGGCACGGACTGGTCTCCACGGACGACGGCCTCGACAATATAGCGCCGATCGGGGAACTGCGGGACCCGGTTGCCGTCGACCAGAATTCGCGCCGGCGTCGCCCGCAGTTTGGCGACGGCGCGGACCATTGCCGTCATCGTCGCTTCGAGCACATTCAGCTTGTCGACCTCCGTCACGGTCGCGGCCGCAACCGCCCAGGCAAGCGCATCGCAGCGGATCGTTCGGGCGATGCGGCGACGGCGCGCCGCTGTCAGGCGCTTCGAATCGTCGAGACCCTCGACGGGCCGGCGCGGATCCAGAATTACCGCCGCGGCAACGACAGGCCCGGCGAGCGGCCCCCGGCCGGCTTCGTCGATACCGGCCACGAGCGCCGGGACGCCATTTGCGGGCGCCGGGGCCGGCGCGACGACGCCGCAGGCATCGGCACAGCCGTCGTCCCGCAGATCGGCCGCCGCGCCGGCGCGCGGGTTCGCGTCCGGCGCGCTCATCCGGCCGCACCGCGGGCGGCAGCGACAACTTCCGCAGCCGCCGCACGGCTGCCACCGCCACGCAACGCCGCGTGCACCCGGGCGAAGTCGGCTCGCCAGTCCCGGGCCGGACCCCGGCCCTGCAGGCATTCGAGCAGCGCCGGGCCGAGGCGCTCGGCACGGACATCGGATTGCACGAATTCCCTGGCCACCTCGCGGCCGGCCAGCAGGTTCGGCAACGAGTAATGCGCCAGACGGGCGATACCCATGCGTCGAATCAGCGCATAGGACAACCCCGCCATCCGGTAAGCGACGACCATCGGTCGCTTGACCAGCATCGTCTCGAGCGCGGCCGTGCCGGATGCCGTCAGCACGACGTCGGCCGCGGTCATCACATCGCGTGCCCGCCCCTCGATCAGCAGCGGGGCCGCCAGCAGCTGTGTGTCCTTGAGCCCGGCATCGACGTAGCGGGCTACGCGATCATTGGCGACGGCCACCACCGTGCGGAGCCCGTCGACGCGGCGCTCGAGCCAGGCCGCCGATTCCAGAAACGGCTTCACGAGGCGCGAGACCTCGCTGCCGCGACTACCCGGTAACAGCGCGAGAACCGGTATCGCCGACGGCAGCCCGAGGACCTCGCGCGCCGCTGCGGGATCCGACTCGTCGGGAATCTCGTCGGCAAGCGGATGGCCCACAAAGGTCGCTGGAACGCCATGGGCGGCGAAAAATTCCGGCTCGAACGGCAGCAGACAGAGGACGCGGTCGTAAGCCGCCCTGACGTGGCGCACTCGCGATTGTCGCCAGGCCCACACCTGCGGGCTGACGTACTGGACCGTCGGAATGCCGGCCAGTCTGACCCGCCGTGCGATCGGCATATTGAATGCCGGCGAATCGATGCCGACGAAGACGTCGGGCCGGGCCGCCTCGAAGCGGCGCGCGATCGCCCCGCGCAGACGCAGCAGTCGAACGAGATGCGGCAGGACCTCGGCGAGCCCCATGACGGAAATATTCTCGGCGCTGTGCCAGGCGACACAGCCGGCGGCGCGCATTCGGGATCCGGCGACGCCGAAGAATTCCGCGTCCGGCGCTACTTCGCGGACGGCCGCGATCAGTCCCGCGCCGAGCACGTCACCTGATGCCTCCGCCGCCACGATGCCGATTCTCAGCGGTGCGCTTGCCCCCGTGTCTGCCAACGTATCGGCGAACTAGCGCGCGAGACCGCGAGTGCCGGTCCGGATCGACTCGACGAAGCGGCCGAGAACCGGCACGTCCACCGCGCGCTGCTCGATTTCGGCCAGGGCCTCTTCGAGGCCGAGCCCCTGACGATAAACGAGCCGGTAGGCTTCTTTCACCGCCCTGATCTCGTCGGCCGTGAAGTTGCGGCGCCTGAGGCCCTCGCTATTGATGCCGCGCGGCCCGACAGGCCGGCCGGCTACGGTCACGAAAGCCGGAACGTCTTTCGTCACGTAGCTGAACATGCTGGTCAACGCGCTCTCACCGACGCGACAGAACTGGTGGATGGCGGTGAAACCGCCGAGAACGACGTGATCGCCAATCTGAACGTGGCCGGCGATCGAAGCGTTGTTGGCGAAGATCGTATGGTCGCCGACGACGCAGTCGTGTGCGATATGCACGTAGGCCATGATCCAGTTGTCGCTGCCGATCCGCGTTTCGCCGTTGTCCTGAACGGTACCGCGATTGATTGTGCAGAATTCGCGAATCGTGTTGCGGTCGCCGATGATGAGGCGCGTCCGTTCCCCCGCATACTTCTTGTCCTGCGGGTCGTCGCCGATCGATGCGAACTGGAAGACATGATTGTCGGTTCCAAGCTCGGTCGGTCCCTTGATGACGGCGTGCGGCTCCACGCAGGTGCCGCGAGCGATGCTGACGTCATCGCCAATGATCGCGTAGGCGCCGATCGAGACGCCCGTGTCGATCCGTGCGCTCGGCGAAACGACGGCCCTGGAATCGATCAAGGGTCTTTCCTGGTCACCATCAGGATACGGGCCTCGGCAGCGACAGTGCCGTCGACTTCTGCCACACACTCGAATCGCCAAAGCCCGCGACGATGTTTCGTCAGGTTCGCTTTCAGCGTGAGCTGGTCCCCGGGAACGACCGGATGCTTGAAACGCACGTCCTCGAGCCCGACCAGATAAAGGATAGTCACCGACTTTTCCTCGGCGTTCGCGCTTTCCCAGGCCAGGACGCCGCCGGCCTGGGCGAGCGCCTCTATCACGAGCACGCCGGGCATGACCGGGTGCGTCGGGAAGTGGCCGGCAAAGTGCGCTTCATTGAACGTGACGTTCTTTACCGCGACGATCGACTCGCCGGGTGTGATGCTCAAAACGCGATCGACGAGCAGAAACGGAAACCGATGCGGCAGACGCCGGATGATCTCCTCGATATTCAGTTGTCGCGGCTCTGTCATTCCTGTCTCACCCGTCGGTCTTTCCCAGGCGCCGCAGCGCCTTCTCAACGACTCGCAGTCGCGAGGCAAGCTTGTCCAGCCCACGGAAACGCGCCGCGTTGCGGCGCCATTGTGACGCGTCGTCAGCCGGGAGGCTACCGCTGTACATGCCGGGCTTCGAGATCGATCTGGTCACGACGCTGCGAAACGTTATCAACACGTCGTCACAAATCTCGAGGTGATTAATCATCACGGCGCCGCCGCCCACCATGCAGCGCTTGCCGATCTTCGTGCTGCCGGCCGCGCCGGACATGGCGGCCATGACCGTATGCGCGCCGACCTTCACGTTGTGCGCGATCTGGACGAGATTGTCGAGTTTCACTCCGTCTTCGATGACCGTCGCCTCGATCGTGCCGCGATCGATCGTCGTGTTCGCTCCGATTTCGACATCGTCGCCGATTCTGACGGTGCCGAGCTGCGGTACCTTGACCCACTTGCCGCGATCCGGCGCAAAACCGAAGCCGTCGGCACCGACGACAACCCCGGGATGCAGAATCCCCCGCTCGCCGACCGACACGCCGTCGAGCAGAGTCACTTTCGGGCCAATGCGCGTATCCGCTCCGATGCGGACGCCGCCCGATACCACACTGCCCGCTCCGATGACGACCCGCTCGCCGATGACCGCGCCGGCCCCGACGACCGCGTGGGCCGCAACCTCAGCCGAGTCTGCAACAGTGGCTGAAAGATCGACGCTGGCGGTCGGGTGAACGCCGGCCTCGACGGCCGGTGGCGGGGACAGGCAGGCTGCTACGCGGGCGTAGGTCGCGTACGGATTCTCGTTGACCAGCGCTGCAACCGGACAATCCTCGACTGCGGCGGCATCGAGAACGACAGCGGTCGCACGTGTCTGGCGCAACTGGTCCCGGAACAGCGGGTTGGCAAAGAAACTGAGTGCGCCGTCAGACGCGGAAGTAAGCGTGGCCACGCGGTCGACCGTGGCATCGCCGGCGCCAATGAGGCGACAGCCGAAACGGTCAGCAAGCTCTGCGAGCGTCACTGCTGCTGGCGCGCAACGCCACTACCATTGGCCGCTCCGCTGGCCGGCTTACTCGCCTCCCTGCAGCGCGGCGATGACGTCTTCTGTGATATCGAGGGCACCACTGACATAGACGACGTCGGTCACGACGAGGTCATAGCCTTCGTTGCGAACGTACTCCTGCACCTGCTGCACCAGCGTGCGCTGCAGCACGGCGAGTTCCTCGTTCTGCCGAATATTGAAGTCTTCCTGGAGCTCCGTGTTCGCACGCTGCAGGTCCCGCGTCTCATCGCGAATTTCCCGCTCGAGCGCCACCCGCTCGGACTCGCCCATCACGGCAGAGTCGGTTTGATAGGTTTCCTGCTTTTCCTGCAGCGCCGTCTGCATGGCAACGAGTTCCCGCTGGCGTGGCGCGAACTCGTCCCGCAGTTTCGTCATCAGCTGCTCCGTCTGGGGCGCCTGATCGACGATCCTCGGAAAATTCACGTAGCCGATTCTCGGTGCGCTCTGCGCTCCCGCCGACTGCATACCGAGCAGCAGCATGGCCCCAACCGCCGCAAGCCCGGCGACACGTGTCTTCGTCATGAAATCCATTCCTCAAAACGCCTGGCCGATCGAGAACTGAAAACGCTCGACCTGATCGCCAAAGTAGCGATCGGTCTGATCGTCAGCGTTCATCGGCACGGCATAACTGAACCGCAGCAAGCCCATCGGCGCAAGCCATTGTATCGACAGGCCGAAAGACCTCTTCAAATTATCATAATCGAAATCGTAGCTGATAGGGTCGCCCAACCTGTCGTAGAAGTCGATTCCACCGGTATGGAAGACGTTGCCGATATCGAAAAAGAGCGCCATACGGGTCGATCCGGACAGCTTCTCCGGGGTCGGCAGAATCAGCTCGAACTGGTTCGCGAAGAGCAGGTTGCCGCCGTTCGGATTGCCTCGATTGTCGACCGGGCCCAGGTAGCTTTCCTTGAAGCCGCGTATGTTGTTCGGCCCGCCGCCGAAGAAGTTACGAAACGGCGGCGGCGCCGTCGTGTCTCCAAAACTGTCGGCCAGGCGAAGGTCTGAATTGATCCTGAAACTCAGCGGCCCGGGCAGCTGGAAGTATTTCTCGAGATTGAAGTTCGTCACGAAGTACTCGACATCGCTGCCGGGGACGGCGGCCTGCAGGGAGAAGTTCACCCGCATACCGCGATCCGGAAACAGCACGCGGTTGCGATTTTCGTACGCCCAGCCGGTGACCAGCTCGAGCGAGCGAACCTCGGTGCCGATGACGTTCGGTGCGCCCGGCACCTGAAACGCCTCGCCGTTCGATCCGACCCACTGGCGCGCCTGATCCGAGCTGAAGACGCTCGTCAGCAGCTGAGCCTGCTGAAATGCGAATCCGAGCCGCAGCGACTGCCGTTCGGACACGGGTATCCCCCACGTCATTCCCGCCGTGATCGTCTCGGTAGAGAAGTCGGACGAAACGGACGTGAACTGCGTGATGTCCTGCATCTGGAACGAAATCTGCCGCGAGAGACCGTCCATATTTCGATACGGGTCCGTGAAGTCGATGGCGTAGACCTTATAGAACTCGCCGCCGCGCAGATCCACGGCCACCCGGTTGCCGGTCCCCATGAAATTGGAGTGGACGAAGTTGCCGCCCAGGATGATGCCCTGCGTCTCGGAGTAGCCGAGGCTGCCGCCAAAAGTGCCGGGCAAACCCTCCTCGATCTGGAAATCGAGGTCCACCAGATCCGGGCTGCCCGGGACCGGATTGGTTTCGTAGTCGACAGATTCCACATACGGCAGTCGCTGCAGCCGGGCCTGCGACAGATCGACCAGATTATTGGACAGATAGCCGCCCTCGAGCTGACGCATCTCGCGGCGGAAGACCTCGTCGTTGGCGTTCTCGGCGCCATTGAAATTGATTCGTCTGACGTAAACGCGGCTCTGCGGATCGACGAAGAACGTCACGTCGACTTCCTTCGTTTCCTCGTTCAGCTCGGGCAGTGCGCGTACCTGGGCGAACGCGTAGCCGTCCTGTCCGAGCCGCAGGCTCATCGCCTCCTCGGTCAGCGTCAGCAGCTGCTGCGAGAAGAACTGGCCGGGCTGCGGAAACATCAGGAACCGCAGCTCCTGCTCCGGAACGACCATCTCACCGGCGAGATCGACATTCGCGATCGTATAAAGGTCGCCTTCCTCGATACTGATCGTCACGAAGATGTCGGTCTTGTCGGGAGAGATCGCGACGTGTGCATCGTCGACGCGGAAATCCGCGTACCCTCGATCCATGTAGTACGATCGCAACGTTTCGAGGTCGCCCTCGAGTGCTTCCTTGGAATAGCGGTCGTCATCGCGGATGAACGACAGGAAATTCCCGGTGGTCAACTCGAATGTATCGAGCAGCTCCTCGTCGGTGAATTTAGTATTGCCGACAATATTGATCTGCCGGATCTTGGCTCGCTCGCCCTCCTCGATTTCGATCGCGACACGCACGCGATTGTCGGGCAGATTTTCGACCTCCGGCGTTATCCGGGCCGCGTATTTGCCGCGTCCGTAGTACTCGTCGGTCAGAAACTGCGTGACGTCGTCGAGTATCGATCGGTCGAAGATCTTGCCGGCGGCGAGGCCGACGTCATTCAGCGAGTTCTCCAGGTCCTCATCGTCGATGTCCTTGTTGCCGCTGAACGTGAACTCCTCGATTCGCGGCCGCTCGAGCACCGCGATGACCAGCGTATCCCGGTCGCGCCTGAGTTCGATGTCCTGAAAGAAGTCCGTATCGTAGAGCGCACGGATCGCTTCGCGAATGCGCCGTCCGTCGATCGTGTCGCCGATGTTGATCGGCAGATAGTTGTAGATCGTGCCGTCGGAAATGCCCTGAGCGCCTTCGACGCGGAAGTCACGGACGATCCAGTCGTCCTGCGCCGATACTCCGGCGGCAGCGACCAGCAGCCCGGCGGCTGCGAAGAGGCGGAAAGCAGGCGTCATGTTCATGGTGTCAGCAACCGCGCAATATCGTTGTAGAAAACCACACACGTCAGGGCGAGCAGCATCGCGATACCGATCTGCTGGCCGACCAGCAGAGACTTGTCGGAGAGCGGTGAACCTTTGACGGCCTCGACCAGCTGCTCGATGATGCGTCCGCCGTCCAGGATCGGCACGGGCAGGAGATTCATGACCCCGAGGCTGATGCTGATCAGACTGAGGAAGCTCAGGAACGCGAGCGCGCCGGCCTGTGCGTAATCACCGGCGTAGGCGGCGATCATCACGGGGCCCGACGCGTTTCTGATCGACACGTCGCCGGTTACCATGCGGCCGACCATCCGCACGGTCAGAATACTCATCTCCCAGGTCTTCTGCGACGCGCGGGACAAAGCCTGCAACGGCCCGTGACGCTCGATCACGCGGATCCTGTCGATCAGGTCCTGCGGAAACGGGGCGTTGCCGATGCCGACCTGGCCGATCTGCTGCTCACCCTGAGTGACCGAGGCGATCGCGACCTCGATCCCCCGGACGCTGCCGTCGCGCTCGATTTCGAAAACGACCGACTCGTCGGGGCGGCTCCTGATCAGATTGACCAGATCGTCCCAGTACCGGACCGGCTCACCATCGATCGACACGATACGGTCGCCGTCGCGGAGACCGGCAAGGTCCGCAGGAAGGTCTTCACTGACGCTGCCGACGACCGGCGGCAGCCGCGGACCCATCCCAATTCCGAGCCCATCGAACAATGCATCGGGCTCGGTCAGTTCCGACTGCCGCCCGCGAACGTCGAGGCTCAGAGATTTTTGCGCACCGGTGACGGACTCGGCCGTCAACTCGATTTCGCCGTCGACCAGCAGCTCGTCGAGGATACCGACGATCGCGGCCTCCCACGTCGGCGTCTCGCGGCCGCCGATCGATGTGATGACGTCGCCGTGAGCGAGTCCCGCCTCGGCAACGACGGAGCCTTCCGTAACGCTCTCGATGTACGGGCGCATACCGGGGACGCCGGCAACGAACAATAGCCAGTAAGCGAAGATTGCAAAAAGGAAGTTGAAGCCCGGGCCGGCGAACAGCACGGCGATGCGCGCCCAGATCGGGCGGCGATTGAAAGCCCGGTCGCGATCCGCGTGGTCGACGGGCCCTTCCCGCTCGTCGAGCATCTTCACGTAACCGCCGAGCGGAATCGCCGACACGCAGAACTCGACCGGCTCCCTGCCGCCTGGATCGGCTAGCCGCGCGATCAGCGGATGTGAGGCGCCGTCGGCGGCGAGCGCAACCGGCATCCCGATGCCGTTGCCCTGCCATTTGATCAGTGGCCGCCCGAAACCGATCGAGAAACGCAAGACCTTGAAGCCAAGCTTGCGCGCAACCCAGAAATGCCCGTATTCGTGAACGGCAACCAGGACGCTGATCGCGACGACAAAGGCGAGAATCGAGACGGCAAAATCGAGCATCGGTCAGGCAATCCCTCGCAAGGCTGTGAACGGCACCGGATATCGCCCCGACGGGCGTCGCGCTCTGCTCGCACGATAGGCCTGCCACTGGCTGCCAATCCAGGCCCAAGATAATGGTCGGGCCACGGCTAGTCGAGGATTCCAGCCAATTTTAATCCAATCGCAATGATCGGCAGGCCGGTCGTCAGGCCGTCGATCCGGTCGAGCGCGCCACCGTGGCCGGGCAGCAGCCGGCCGCTGTCTTTCAGGCCGGCATGCCGCTTCAACAGGCTGACGCTCAGGTCGCCAACGATGGAAATCGCGGCGGCGAGCACGGCAATCAGCAGGAAAGACCGCGGCAGGCCGAGCATTTGCGCCGCCACGGCCGCCACGACCAGAGCAGCAACGAGCCCGCCGATCGCGCCTTCCCAGGTCTTGCCCGGGCTGATGCCGGGAGCAAGCTTGTGTCTGCCGAACAGTCGCCCCCCGGCATAGGCGCCGACGTCCGCCGCCCAGATCGTGACGATTGCGGCGAGGGCGAGTCCCGGCACGACCGAATGAACATAAGCTACCGCCAGCCAGGACGACAGCAATGCAATCATCCCCTGAGACCGGACCACAGGGGCCGGGAATACCGCCGGAAAACGCCAGAGACTGACCGCTGCCGGCAATATCGCGACGACACCAGCGCCGATGACTGCCATCGCGGTCGAAGAATCGAACCCCAGCCAGGCGACCGCCAGCATCGCGGCGACTAGCAGGGTCGCAAAGCCCCCGGAAGTCGGGCCCTCGAGCGCGGCGATCCGCGCCCACTCGACCGCGCCGACCACCCAGAGAATCCCGAGCACGGCCACCGCGGCGGCCGTCGGCAGCAGCGTTGCCGCGACCAGCAAGGCAGCAAGCACGACGCCGGTACCGATGCGCTGGATCAGCAAGTGCCCGCCTCGATCTGCTCGCCGGTGCGACCGAAGCGCCGCTGCCGTTGTCGGAAGAACTCGAAAGCGACATCGAGTTGCCGCTCGTCGAACTGCGGCCAGAGGAGATCGGAAAAGTAGATCTCCGAATACGCAAGATCCCAGAGCAGAAAGTTACTGATCCGGCGCTCGGCGCCGGTACGAATCAGCAGATCGACCGGCGGCAGGTCTGCCGTCTGCAGCCCCTCGCCCAGCATCGTTTCGTCGATCACCGCCGGATCGACTTCACCCGACCGCGCGCGCTCGGCGAGCTTCCGCGCGGACTGGACGATATCCCAGCGACCCCCGTACGCGACGGCAATGACTAGCTGCATTTTTTCGTTCTGTGCCGTTCGCTCTTCTGCGGCGCGCGTCTCGCGCTCGAGCGTGGGGCTCAGTCGGCTGCGGTCGCCGATGAACCGGACGCGGACACTGTTGGCATCGAGCTCGTCGATCTCGCGTTTCAGCGCGTCGAGAAACAGTGACATCAGTCCCTTGACCTCCTCGCGGGGACGGGACCAGTTCTCGCTCGAAAATGCGAACAGCGTGAGAACCTCGACGCCGGACTTGCGGCAATGCTCGACGACATTGCGTACCGGCTTGATGCCGGCCCGGTGACCGCTGATGCGATGCATCGCGCGCTGCCGTGCCCAGCGGCCGTTGCCGTCCATGATGATCGCGACGTGTCGCGGAACGATGGAATGGCCCGCCGCCCTCAGCGAATTTACCGCCACAACAGACTCACGCAGTAACGAAGCGGACGGAGTCAGAAATCCATGATTTCAGTTTCTTTCTCCTTCACGATTTCGTCGATGTTCCCGACGAATCGATCCGTCAGTTTCTGAATCTCGTCCTGAGCCCGGTGATCCTCGTCCTCGGTGATCAGCTTGTCCTTCAGCATGTCCTTGAAATCGCTGAGCGCATCGCGGCGAATGTTGCGCACGGCGATCTTCGCCGACTCGCCTTCGTGGCGAACGACCTTGACGAGATCTTTCCGCCGCTCCTCGGTCATCGGCGGCAGCGGCACACGAATCACGGTACCGGCCGTTACCGGGGTCAACCCCAGATCCGACGTCAGGATCGCCTTCTCGACGACCTGCACCATCTGTTTCTCCCAGGGCGTCACGGCCAGCGTTCTGGAATCCTCAACGACGACACTCGCGACCTGATTGATCGGGACTTCCGAGCCGTAGTAGTCGACCGAGATGTGCTCCAGCAAGCTTGTGTTCGCGCGCCCCGTGCGTACGCGCCGCAGTTCCTCGCGCAGCGCTTCGACGCTTCTGCCCATCCTTTTCGAGGCGTCGGCTTTGGTTTCGTCGATCATCTGTTTGTCCCGGATTGAGTTTTACTGGTTGGCGACAGCGGTCCCGAGCGACTCGCCCTTTATGATACGAATGAGGTCGCCGGCGTTATTCAGGTTGAAGACGATCAGCGGCAGGTTGTTGTCGCGGCACATGACGATCGCGGTTGCGTCCATGACTTTCAGGCGGTCGGTCAGCACCTGGTCGAACGAGAGCTCGCCGTAGCGCTTCGCATCCGGATCCTCAACCGGATCGGCCGAATAGACGCCATCGACCTTGGTGGCTTTGATCAGTACGTCGGCGCCGATCTCGATCGCCCGAAGACTCGCGGCAGTATCGGTCGTGAAGAACGGGTTGCCCGTGCCGGCGGCAAACAGCACCACCCGGCCCTTCTCGAGGTGGCGGACGGCGCGGCGCCTGATGTAGTCCTCGCATACATCGTGAATCTGCAGCGCCGACATAACGCGCGCGTGCACGCCGCAGCTCTCGAGTGCATCCTGCATCGCGAGTGCATTGATGACCGTCGCCAGCATCCCCATGTGATCGGCGGTAACGCGGTCCATGCCCGCCTCGGCGAGACCGGCGCCGCGAAAGATATTGCCGCCACCGATGACCACGCCAACCTGAACGCCGAGCTCGCAGAGCTCGGCCAGCTCGCCGGCGATCCGCTGGATGATCCGGGGGTCGATGCCGTAAGCCTCGTTTCCGAGCAAGGCCTCGCCGCTGAGCTTCAGCAGGACTCGTCGGTAAGCGGGGGCATCTTGCGCCATATCGGAAACTCGAAAGCCTGGTCTCGCCGCCCTCAGCTGCCGCCGCTCAGCGCCGCGACCTCGGCCGCGAAATCGTCCTTGCCTTTCTCGATGCCCTCGCCGACCTCGAAGCGAACGAAGCGGTTGACGCGCGCATCGTTCGCCTTAAGCAGATCGCGGACACGCTTGTCCGGATCCTTGACGAACGGCTGACCGAGCAGGGTTATCTCATCGAAGTGCTTGCGCAGGCGCCCCTCGACCATCTTCTCGACAATCTCCGGCGGTTTGCCTTCCTGCGCGGCCTGGGCCTTGAGGATTTCGCGTTCTTTTTCGAGCACGTCGGCCGGCACATCGTCGGTCGAAACGAACTTGGGCGCCGTTGCGGCGACCTGCATCGCGAGATCGCGAGCCAGCGAATCATCGCCGCCATCGGCTTCGACCAGCACGCCGATTCGGTTCATGTGCAGATAGCTGCCGACCGTCACAGTGCTGTCGATGATGTCGAAGCGGCGCACGCTGATGTTTTCGCCGACCTTGGCGACCAGAGCCTGCCTGGCATCCTCCAGCGTGCCCCCATCGTGGCCAAGTCCCATCAGCGCGTCGACATCGTCCGGCGAACCCGACAGCACATTGCTGGCGACCGCTTCCGCGAATGCCGCGAAATTCTCGTCATTGGCAACGAAGTCGGTCTCGGAGTTCACTTCCACCAGGGCATGGCGGCTGCCGTCGCTCGCGAGAACGATCCGGCCCTCGGCGGCCGTTCGTGACGACTTCTTGTCGGCCTTGGCCTGGCCGGCCTTGCGCAGAAGTTCGGCAGCACCGTCCAGATCTCCGCCCGCCTCTACGAGCGCCTTCTTGCAGTCCATCATGCCGGCGCCCGTGCGCTCGCGCAGTTCCTTCACCAAAGCCGGTTTGATTTCCATGACCGGTCCTCGTTCGATACCCGTCTATTCCTTGTTCGCGTCGCTGCCATCGGCAGCGGACGCAGCGTCGTCGGCACCAGCCTGCGCGGCGTCGCCTGCGTCGGCCGGCGCGGCGGTGTCGGCAGCAGCCGCGGCATCACCCCCACCCGCGTCATCGACAGACGCGGCGCCTGTGTCTTCGGCGGCCGGGCTGTCGTCCGCAGCGGACGCTCGATCGGCACTCGCGGGCGGCGCTTCGCTACCCGCCTCCGCCGTGGCGGCATCGGCAGCCGGCGCGGCGTCGGCGACGGTCGCCCCGGCATCAGTCTGTGTCGCCGAACCCGCGTCGGACCCGGTATCGGCGGCCGGCGCGACGGCCGCAGCGGATCGCGTCCGTGTTCGTTTGCGCGGCGCCGCGCGGCGCGTCCGCGGCTTGCCGCCATCGACCTTCGGCCGACCTTCCTCATCGAGCTCGACGAACTCGTCGTCACCGGTCGGCACCTCGGGGATCGACGCCTTGCCTTCCAGGACGGCATCGGCAATAGCCGTCGCATAAAGCTTGATCGCGCGCATCGCGTCGTCATTACCCGGGATCGCAAAGTCCGCGCCCTCCGGCGAACAGTTGGTGTCGACAACGGCGACCACCGGGATGTTCAGCTTGCGCGCCTCCTTGATGGCAATTTCCTCGTGTCCGACATCGATGATGAAGACTGCATCCGGCAGCGCCTCCATGTCCTTGATGCCGCCGAGCGCCCGCTCGAGCTTGTCCCGCTCGCGGGACAGCCGCAGGACTTCCTTCTTCGTGAAATCCCGATTGGACTCGTCCTGGGTTATTTCCTCCAGTTCGCGCAGTCGCTTGACCGATTGCCGGATCGTCTTGAAGTTGGTCAGCATGCCGCCCAGCCAGCGCTGACTGACGTACGGCATGCCGCAGCGCTGAGCCTCTTCGGCGATCGCCTGGCGGGCGGCCCGCTTGGAGCCCACGAACAGGACCTTGCCGCCGTCGGCGACGACTCTACGGACGAACAGAGATGCCTCCGCGAACAGCGGCAGAGTTTTCTCGAGATTGATGATGTGGATCTTGTTGCGCTCACCGAAGATATACGGTGCCATCCGGGGATCCCAGAAACGGGTCTGATGTCCGAAGTGGACACCCGCTTCCAGCATCCGGCGCATTGATACGTCGGGCATGTTGACTCCTCGGGTTAGTCCTCCACGTGACCCGCACTGCGACCCGAAGGCACCCGGCAGTACGGTTACGGCACGTGTGTGGCGTTAAATTGCCTAGAAGGCGCGCGCTTTATACCATAGGGGTCGGGCAGCAACAATGTCGCCCGGGTCGCCCGAATGCCCCGAAACGCGGCCATACACCCCACTGCAATCAGCCGCGAAACCATGGCCGTAACGATCAAATCGCCTGAGGAACAGGACAAGATGCGTGTGGCCGGCCGGCTCGCCGCGGACGTGCTCGACATGGTGGGCACTCACGTCGTCCCCGGTGTCTCGACCGGCGAGCTCGACAGCCTCTGCCACGACTTCATCGTCAACGAGCAGCAGGCGGTCCCCGCACCGCTGAACTACCGGGGATTTCCCAAGTCGATCTGCACCTCGGTCAACCATGTCGTCTGCCACGGGATTCCGGGCGAGAAGAAGCTGAAGTCCGGCGACATCGTCAACATCGACATCACCGTCATCAAGAACGGCTTTCACGGCGATACCAGCCGGATGTTCTTCGTCGGCGAGCCACCTGTGCTGGCGGAACGCCTCGCCGGCATCTGCCACGAAGCCATGTGGCGCGGGATCCGGGCGATCCGCCCCGGCGGCCATCTCGGCGACATCGGCCATGCGGTGCAGACTTTCGCCGAAGCAAACCGGGTCAGCGTCGTCCGAGAGTACTGCGGCCATGGCATCGGGCGGATATTTCACGAAGATCCGCAGGTGCTGCACTACGGGCGCGAGGGCACGGGTGAACCGCTGCGCCCCGGAATGACGATCACGGTCGAGCCGATGCTAAATGCGGGCCGCCGTCACGTAAAGCTGCTGGCGGATGGCTGGACGGTCGTCACCAAGGATCACTCGCTGTCCGCCCAGTGGGAACACACCGTACTGATCACCGACGACGGTTACGAAGTGCTGACGCTGGGCGCAGCCGAGCGCAGCGACTGAGATGGTTGCGCCGCTCGCGCAATCGATGGACGCCTCACTGGGCGAGCGCCTGACCGAGGACTCGCTTGCCACGCTGATCAGCGGCACGGGAACCAGCGTCCAGGGCCTGCGTCAGCTGCTGGCCGATGCCGGCGCCGATCAGCGCGCGCAGTTCGAGGCCGGCGCGCCGATAGCGGAGCTCGTTCGGGGCCGCTCCGCGCTGATAGACCGGATCATCATCGCCGCGTGGCGCTACTGTATTGCGGACTCGGCGACCGCGGTCGATCTCGTCGCCGTCGGCGGCTACGGCCGCGGTGAGCTTCACCCCTGCTCGGATATCGATCTGCTGATCCTCGTAGCGGCGGCCGTCGATGAAGAGACGGCTGCCGCGATCAGCGGTTTCGTCACTCTACTCTGGGATATCGGGCTCGAGATCGGCCACAGCGTTCGCACACTCGACGAATGCACGCGCGAGGCCGAGAAAGACCTGACGGTCGTCACGACACTGATGGAGACGCGGCTGCTCGACGGCTCAGGTGCGCTGTTCGACGGCCTTGCAGAAAGCATAGATTCCGATCGCGTCTGGAAGTCCGAAGACTTCTATCGCGGCAAGGTCGAAGAGCAGCGCGCGCGCCACAGCCATTATCACGACACCGCATACAATCTCGAGCCCAACCTGAAGAGCAGCCCGGGTGGGCTCAGAGACATCCAGACGATCGTCTGGATCGCCCGCCGTCACCTCGGCACGACCGATCTGGCAGAACTGACCAGACGCGGCTTTCTGACTGAGGGACAGCTCAGGATTCTGGTCAGTGGTCGGAATTTTCTCTGGCGCGCCCGCTTCGGCCTGCACGTCCTGACCGGGCGCCGGGAAGACCGGCTGCTGTTCGACAACCAGGTCCGCCTCGCCGCCCTGCTCGGCTACGAGGACGCTACGTTCACACTGGCCGTGGAACAGCTGATGCAGCGGTACTACCGCACCGTGATGGAAATCAGCCGGCTTAACGAGATGCTGCTGCAGCTGTTCGAGGAAGCGATACTGCTCGACGCCGACACCGGCACCAGACCCCTGGACGAGCGCTTCGCCGAGCGCAACGGCTATCTCGAGGCAATCTCCGAAGACGTGTTTCAGCGCGACCCCTCGGCGCTGCTCGAAATCTTTCTGCACCTGGCGAAATCGCCGGAACTCAAAGGCGTCAACGCCCGCACGATCGCAACGATCAAGCAGAGCCTCTGGCTGATCGACGAGGAATTCCGTCAGAACCCGCGCAACCACCGCCTGTTCCTCGAGATCCTGCAGTCGCCGACCGGCGTCACCCGCTCGCTGAAGCGTATGAACACCTACGGCGTTTTGGGCCTCTATATCCCGGCTTTCGGCCGGATCGTGGGCCGGATGCAGTTCGACCTCTTCCACGCGTACACGGTCGATCAACACACGCTCTTCGTCGTCGAGAATCTCCGACGGCTCGCGCTCGGCCTGTGGGACGACGACGTGCCCAATGCGAGCCAGGTGATGCAGGACCTGCAAAAGCCCGAGATCGTCTACCTGGCCGGCCTTTTCCACGACATCGCCAAAGGTCGCGGCGGCGATCACTCGGAGCTCGGCGCAGTCGACGCGGAGTCGTTTTGCCTCGAGCATGGAATGACCCGCTACGACGCCCGCCTCGTTGCCTGGCTCGTCCGTAATCATCTGCTGCTGTCGATGACAGCGCAGAAAAAGGACGTCAACGACCCGGCCGTGGTGAATGAGTTCGCCGAGACTGTCGGCGACCAGATGCATCTGAATCATCTCTACGTCCTGACGGTCGCCGATGTCCGCGCGACGAATCCGAAGATCTGGAACTCCTGGAAGGACACGCTGTTCTGGGAGCTCTACTCGGGAACCAAGCGCGCGCTACGCAGAGGTACGGCAGCTCCGATCGACAAGGAAGAGCTGATTCTGGAAACGAAGGAGCAGGCCGAAACGCTCCTCTCGGCCGATGGCATTGACGACGCCGTGCGGCGCACGCTCTGGTCGGCATTCACCGACGAGTATTTCCTGCGTCATCGGCCGGAGGAGGTGCACTGGCACACGGCTGTGCTGACCACGAAACCCGACGATTCCCGACTGATCGTGGACGTCAGCAACTCGCTCGTCGACGGCCTCACCGCAGTGATGGTCTACGCCGAACGCTCGCGGCACTCGTATGTCAGGACGACTGCCGTGCTCGACGAGCTCGGCCTCAATGTCGTCGACGCACGCATCGTCCCGTTGAGCGACGACCAGATGCTCAATACCTACTGGGTGCTCGATGCGGCCGGCAATCGGGTAGCCGACGGGTCGCAGCTCGATGAGCTGAGGGCACGAGTGCTGTCGGGGCTGACCGAGGACGATCAGCCGCTGCGCGTCAATCGTCGTACGCCGCGGCAGGTACGGATGTTCCCGATCGCGCCGCGAGTCGAGATTGTCGACGAGCCGGCGAACCGCCGCACGATCGTCGAGCTGACCGCGAGCGACCGGCCAGGACTGCTGCTGCAGGTCGGGCGAGTGTTTCAGCAGCTGAACATACTGTTACAGAATGCTCGTGTCTCGACGATCGGCGAGCGCGCCGAGGATGTTTTCTTCGTAACGAACGGTCGGGGCGAACCACTCGATTCGGCCGAGGCAGACGCGCTGAAGCAAGAGCTCGAGTACGCCCTGTCCGAGAAAAGAGCGAATGCCGAAACGGCCTGAGGTAACCCGGATGTCTGACTTTGCCGAGTTAATCGACAGCGCGTGGGAGGCACGCGCTACCCTGACGCCGAGTGACGCGGATCCGGCGATCCGCGCTGCTGTAGCAAACGCCCTCGACGGCCTCGACCGCGGTGAGTTGCGTGTCGCCGAACCGGCCGAAGGCGGCGGCTGGGTCGTGAATCAGTGGCTGAAGAAGGCCGTGCTGCTCTCGTTCAGGCTTGCGGACAACCAGGTCATCGACGGCGGCTATACGCGCTTCTATGACAAGGTTCCGCTCAAGTACGCGGAGAGCACGGAAGCGCAGTTCCGTGAGTCCGGCACACGCGTCGTTCCCGATGCGGTAGTTCGACGCGGCGCGTTCGTGGCACCCGACGTCGTGCTGATGCCGTCGTTCGTGAATATCGGCGCCTGGGTCGGGGCCGGCACGATGGTCGATACCTGGGCGACGGTCGGCAGCTGCGCGCAGATCGGCAGGAACGTCCACCTCTCGGGCGGCGCCGGGATCGGCGGCGTTCTCGAGCCGTTGCAGGCAGCGCCGACGATCATCGAGGACGACTGCTTCATCGGCGCGCGCTCAGAGATCGTCGAGGGCGTCATCGTCGAGCGCGGCAGCGTGATCGCGATGGGCGTTTTCATCAGTCAGAGCACGCGCATCTACGACCGCACGACCGGCGAAGTATCCTACGGCCGCGTGCCGGCCGGCTCCGTCGTCGTCCCCGGCAGCCTGCCGTCGTCGGATGGCAGCTACAGCCTCGCGTGCGCGGTCATCGTCAAGCGTGTCGACGAGAAGACGCGGGCGAAGACGGGCATCAACGAGCTGCTGCGGACGGACTGATTCGAGCTTGCCTTGTCGCGTGGCGGGGTCAGCGCGGCATTGGTCCGGGCTTCTCCGTCGCAGGCTCCAAGTCGTCGCCCGGACCAATGCCGCGCTGACCCCTCGTAGAGGTCGTGGCAGACGATCGCCGGCGCTTGAGCGAATCGGGGGGTAAAGGAGAAAGACGGGAGTTTGGGGACAGTGACCCTAATTCCGCTGCAGCTTACGCCGCCGCCACTCCGCGGGCTGCGGAATTACGGTCACTGTCCCCAAACTCTTTACGCACGCATGCTCCACCGAAGCGAAGCGCCCGGAAGGACACTCTTCCAACCCATTTGCCAAAGTTAGTGGGCCACAGCGTCCCGCGAGGCGAGCGGGCGGTGGCAGTTATCAGGCGACGACTTGGAGCCTGCGACGGAGGAGCCTGACAACTGCCTCCGTCCGCTCGCCCCCCAAAAGAACGACCGCGCACACTAACCGAACCGACCCGTTATGTAGTCTTCCGTGAGCTTATGGCTCGGATTCGTGAAGATGTGGTTCGTGTCGCCTACTTCTATCAGCTTACCGAGGTGAAAGTAGGCAGTGCGCTGCGACACGCGCGCGGCCTGCTGCATCGAATGCGTCACGATCACGATGGCATAGTTCTGCTTCAGCTCGTCGATCAGGTCCTCGATGCGGGCCGTTGCAATCGGATCGAGCGCCGAGCACGGCTCATCCATCAGTATCACCTCCGGGCTCACGGCGATCGTCCGGGCGATGCACAGGCGTTGCTGCTGGCCACCGGAAAGGCCCGTGCCCGGCTCGTCCAGACGGTCCTTCACCTCACTCCACAAGCCGGCCCGTTCGAGGCTGTCGCGAACGACGGCGTCGAGCTCGGCACGATTCCTGACAAGGCCGTGAATCCGAGGGCCGTAAGCCACATTCTCGTATACCGACTTCGGAAACGGATTCGGTTTCTGGAAAACCATCCCGACGCGGGCGCGCAACATCACAACGTCTATTTGCTTCGAATAAACGTCGTCACCGTCGAGTGTGATGCTGCCACTCACCCGTGCGGAATCGATCGTGTCGTTCATTCGATTCAGGCAGCGAAGGAACGTGGACTTGCCGCAGCCGGACGGCCCGATCAGCGCGATGACCTCGTTATGCGCGATATCGAGGTTCACGCTCTGGATTGCGTGATTGTCGCCGTAGAAAACGTCCACGTTGCGCGCCTGCATCACCGCGTTGTCGGCAGTGTAGTCACCGACAGTCTCATAGGCCGGCTCGACCGCGCGAGGCTTCTGCCTCGTATCGTCACTGTCTGTCGGCGTCTCCGCCTCGGAGCCGGCATTGGACACGTTCTTGTTCTCGGGGCTCAAAACGGTATTCACAGTCTACTCCATCGTTGCCCGGTTCGACCGCCGGTGAGCCGCTTCTCGCAGGCCCCTAGCAGGCTAGTAGCGTCGCTCGAAACGTCGTCGCAACAATACGGCCGTGAGATTCATCAACAACAGGAACAGCAGCAGCACGAGAATGGCCGCCGAGGTCCGCTCAACGAACGCGCGCTCCGGGCTGTCTGCCCAGAGATAGACCTGCACGGGCAATGCGGTCGCCGGGTCTACCGGGGACTGGGGCGTATCGACGATAAACGCCACCATGCCGATCATCAGCAGCGGTGCGGACTCCCCAAGCGCGCGCGCCATGCCGATAATCGTGCCGGTCAGCATCCCGGGCAGGGCGAGCGGCAGCACGTGGTGCAGCACCATTTGCATTTTCGATGCGCCCAGACCCAGCGCCGCCTCCCTGATCGAGGGCGGCACGGCCGTCAATGCCGCACGCGAGGCGATGATGATCACCGGGAGCGTCATCAGACTGAGCACGAGCCCGCCGACGAGCGGCGCCGAGCGAGGGAGCCCGAAAGCGTTGATGAACAACGACAGGCCCAGCAACCCGAAAACGATCGACGGGACGGCTGCCAGATTGTTGATGTTGACCTCGATGATGTCGGTCCAGCGATTCTTCGGAGCGAATTCCTCGAGATAGATTGCCGTCGCCACGCCCAGCGGGAACGAGAGGGCCAGCGTAACCAGGAGCATGAAAAACGAGCCGATGGTTGCGCTCCAAATTCCCGCGAGCTCGGGATCGCGCGAATCGCCGGACGTGAAGAAATAGCGATTGAACTGCAGGTCGACCCGCCCGTCGGCGTCGAGCGCGTCTATCCAGCCGAGTTGCTGGTCGGTGACCCGGCGCAGGCCCTCGTCTACGGTCCGGTCGATATGCCCCTTTACGACCATGTCCACATCGTCGTCGGCGAGCAGCCACAGCGACCGCACGGACCCGATGATCTCTGGGTCCGCCAGGACCGCTTCGCGCAACTCGAGCCCGGCGCCCGGGCTCACCATCGAAAACAGGCTGCGGCGGTCGCCTCTCGAAGTGACATCGGGGAAGGTCTGCATCAGCGACTCGCGAACCAGTGCATCGTAGTTCGCGCGCCGCAGGCGCTGCGGGTCCCGATTGCCGTCCGGATCGATAACCTCCGGGTCGAATTCGATCTCGAGCATGACCCGCGTTTGCTGAAACGCCGTATAGCCGTTCGAGACAAGGGTAAAGAAGAAGAAAGCGAGAAACGCGAGTCCGATCAGAAGCGCGCCCAGACCCATCGCACGAAAGATCAGCTCGCCGCGACGACGCCGCGGTATCCCCAGCGCGACACGTTCCTTGAGCCCTGCTGTGTCGGGGCGGCTACTCATATTGTTCCCGATAGCGCCGAACGACGTGGAGAGCGACGATATTGAGCAGCAGTGTCACGATGAAGAGCATCAGACCGAGCGCGAACGCGGCCAGCGTCTTGGCGCTGTCGAACTCCTGATCGCCGACCAGCAGAGTGACGATCTGAACAGTAACTGTGGTCACGGCCTCGAGCGGATTCGCAGTCAGGTTCGCCGCGAGCCCTGCGGCCATCACGACGATCATCGTCTCGCCGATCGCCCGCGATACCGCGAGCAACACGGCGCCGACAATACCCGGGAGCGCGGCCGGCAAGACGACCTGCCGAATCGTCTCCGACTGAGTCGCCCCCAGACCATACGAGCCGTCGCGCAGGGCCTGCGGCACGGCAGTGATCACGTCGTCCGACAACGAAGACACGAACGGGATGATCATGATCCCCATTACCAGACCGGCGCCGAGCGCACTCTCGGACGAAACGGCGAGACCCAGAGAGTCGCCGGCCTCGCGCAGAAACGGGCCGACCGTAAGGGCCGCAAAATAGCCGTAGACCACCGTCGGAATGCCGGCCAGCACCTCGAGCATCGGCTTCGCATAGTTGCGGACGCGGGTACTCGCATACTCCGCCAGGTAGATCGCCGCCATCAGCCCGACCGGCACTGCCACGAGCATCGCAATGCCCGAGATCAGCAACGTACCGGTAAACAGCGGCACGGCGCCAAACGCGCCGGATGAGCCGACCTGATCCTCCCGGATCGCCGTCTGCGGGCTCCAGCTCGCACCGAACAGAAACTCGAACAGAGAAACCTGCTGAAAGAACCTGATGGCTTCGAACAGCACGGATACGAAGATCCCGATCGTCGTCATGATCGCGACGGTGGACGCGACGATCAGCAGATACTCAGCCGCCCGCTCGACTCTGTTCCGTGCCCTGAAGTCCGGATGAATTCTGCGCAGTGCGAACACGAAAGCGATGATTCCGAGGGCGATGACCACCACGGTCAGAAGGTTGCGGCTCGACGTTCTCGCCTCGACGTATCGATCGGCGGCGGCTGTCAGCGCAGGATCCGGGTCGCCGGCCACGATACCGCCCTCTACGAGGTTGCGGATGTCGTTGAACACGAGACTCAGGCGGTCGGCCGGCAAGGCCTGCAGCTCTGCGGGCAGGCTGCCGAGCACGTCCGCGCGGATGAGCGCCGGCTCCGCGACGAGCCAGATGCCGAGCAGCACCACCAGCGGCAACCCGCACCAGAGCGCCACGTAGGCCCCGTAATATCCCGGCAGGGAATGAAAACCGCCTGACCGCCGACCTGCCCCGGCAGTCAATGCGCGCTGACGCCCGAAGTAGTAGCCGCTCGCGGCCAGAGCCGCGACGGCGATCAGTATCGACGTTGGATTCAATCCGTTTCCCGCGGGCCGGAACCCCTGTTCTTATTTCCGGCAGAAACCCGTGCCGCCCTCGACCGATCCGTTCCCCCCTGAGCCAGCCCGCCCGGCCCAGCCCGGCTGCCGTCCGCGAGACAGGCGCGCCGCGCAGGCATGGTCGCGATCGCTCCCCGGTGCGGACCGAACCTAGTGGCTTTCGGTAAGCCTCAGAGGCTCGAGATTGTGCACGCTTTCGGCGACCTCCGCACGCTCGATCTCGTCGAGCGGAATCAGACCGAGGTCGGAAAGGTAACCGAAGTCACCCCACGCCGCATCGCCTGTGAATTCCCCCAGGAATTCATCAAGCCCGGGAATCACGTTGACATGGGCCGCCTTGACGTAGAAATACAGCGGGCGGGAAATCGGGTACGTGCCGTCCGAAATCTCATCGAAGCCGGGCACGACACCGCCGATGCTCGCACCTTTGACCTTGTCGGAATTCTGATCGAGAAAACTGAACCCGAAAATGCCAAGTTGCGTAGGGTCGGTTTCGAGCTTCTGAACGATCAGATTGTCGTTCTCGCCGGCCTCCACATAACTGCCATCTTCGCGAATCGTGTGGCAGGCCGCCTGGCGGTCGTCTCCTTCGAGCGCCGCAATGACGGCGAAGCTCGCGCAACCGACTTCCATCGCGAGCTCCAGAAACGCGTCCCGTGTACCGGAGGTCGGTGGCGGACCGAGCACGCGGATCCGGTCGCCGGGCAGCGTGCCGTCGATCTCGGACCAACGCGTGTACGGGTTCGCGATCAGCCGGGTGCTATCCGCCGGATCCGGCACCTGTTTGGCGAGCGCGAGAAAAACCTGATCCAGGGTCAGATCGTACGCCGGGCCTGACCGTGCGTTCGCCAGCACGATGCCGTCGTAGCCGATCTTCACTTCGACGATCTCGTCGACGCCGTTGGCCGCGCAGTCGTCGACTTCGGACATCTTGATCCGCCGAGATGCGTTCGTGACGTCCGGATGCTGCACGCCGATGCCGCCGCAAAACAGCTTGAAGCCGCCGCCCGTGCCCGTCGATTCGATCGTCGGCGTCCGATAATCGGTCGCCCGTCCGAAGCGCTCCGCGACGACGGTCGAAAACGGATAAACCGTCGACGAGCCGACGATGCTGACGTAGTCCCTCGACGCCTGTGCCTGGGCTGCAGTCCCCGCAAACATCGTCAGCGCGGCGGCGGTCAGGCCGGCGCAGACTCGTGGAAACGCGCGAGAGGAAGCGGCGGTGCTGTGTTTCATAAAGTCTCCGGTTAGAGAACCCTTGCGGTAGCATCCGCAAGCGTCCGTAGCTTACCTTTGACGATGCTAGTCAGCTAATGTTACGAAAATGTTGCAGCGAGCCGGAAATTCGGTCGGCCCACGCATGAGGATCGGATGAAAACACTGGAGCTCGCACAGGCGCTGATACGCCGCCCCTCGACGACGCCTGATGACGCCGGCTGCCAGGACCTGCTCGCCGAACGTCTCCGCGCCGGCGGTTTCCGGACCGAAACGCTGCGCTTCAACGAGGTGACCAATTTGTGGGTACAGGGCGGCGACCGGATGCCGCGGCTCGTGTTCGCGGGACACACGGATGTCGTGCCGCCCGGCCAGTCCGACGAATGGAGCTTTCCGCCATTCGCCGGCGACGTCGTCGACGGCATGCTGCGCGGCCGCGGTGCCGCGGATATGAAGGGCAGCCTCGCGGCGATGGTCATGGCCAGTCTGCGCTTCGCGGAGGCGTACCCGGACAGGGCTGCGGATATCGGGCTGTTGCTGACATCGGACGAGGAAGGCGCCGCCGACGACGGCACGGTGCGCGTAATGCAAACGCTGGCCGACCGCGGCGACCTGTTCGAGTACTGCATCGTGGGCGAGCCTTCCAGCAGTGAGCGCCTCGGCGACACGGTTCGGATCGGCCGCCGCGGGAGCTTGTCGGGCATCATGACGATCAACGGCGTTCAGGGTCACGTCGCCTACCCGCTTTCGGGCGACAACCCGATGCACGCTTTCGGCCGTTTTGTCGCTGCCATCACCCGTGAGCCGCTCGACCACGGCAATGACGGGTTCCCGCCGACGACCTTTCAGATGGTGCACGTTCACTCCGACGCCGGCGCGGTCAACGTCGTGCCCGGCGTGCTGCATTGCCGGTTCAATTTCAGGTATTCGACCGAATGGAGCTTCGACACGCTTTCGCGCCGGGTCGAGCGGCTCCTCGACGAGCTCGGCATCGACTACGAGATTCGCTGGAGAAACGCCGGCGAGCCGTTCCTGACCTCGCCAGGCGTGCTGATCGATGCGGTCACGGCTGCCATCGGGGCGGAAACCGGGCTCACCACCGAACTGTCGACGAGCGGCGGGACGTCCGATGGCCGGTTCATTGCACCCTATGGCATCGGCGTCATCGAACTCGGCCCGGTCAACTCGACGATTCACAAGATCGACGAGCAGATTGTCGCCGACGATCTCGAAACGCTCGAACGGATCTATTTCTCGATCGCGGAGCGCCTGCTGGTTTGGGGACAGTGACAGAGTTTGGGGACAGTGACCCTAAGAGTTTGGGGACAGTGACCCTAATTCATCGCCGAGAGTGCATCACGTCGGCCACTTCGAATTAGGGTCACTGTCCCCAAACTCTTAGGGTCACTGTCCCCAAACTCACTGTCCCCAAACTCAGGCCTGCTCCACCTCCGCCTCGACGCTCTCGAGCGACGTGTAGCGAATGTCCTTGCCGTGGACCATGAAAATCACGTACTCGCAGATGTTCTTGGCGTGATCGCCGATTCTCTCCAGTGAGCGCGCCGTCCAGGTCACGTCCATCACCCGGGATATCGTCCGCGGGTCCTCCATCATGAACGTGATGCCCTGCCGCGAGATCGCCTCGTACTCGTCGTCGACATCCTCGTCGGTCTTCACGACCCGTATCGCCGCGCGCGCATCGAGACGGGCAAAGGCGTCCAGCGTATCGGCGATCATCTGCTTCACGATGCGTGCGACGTTGCGGATCTCGCGATAATTCGTCGACGGTCGCTCGACGGCCGCCAGCCGCGACGCGAGCTTGCCGATTTTCTCGGCTTCGTCGCCGATGCGCTCGAGGTCCGTAATGGTCTTGAGAATCGCGATGATCAGACGCAGGTCGCTCGCGGTGGGCCCGCGGGTCGCGAGAATGCGGCTGCACTGCTCGTCGATCTGGACCTCCATCTCGTTGACTTTATAGTCGTCTCTCGCAACCTTGAGACCGAGCTCGCTGTCGCCTTCGGCTAGCGCACGGATCGCACTGTCGAGCTGCGCCTCGACGAGTCCACCCATCTTGAGAACCGATGCACGCACGGCCTCGAGGTCCTCGTTGAACCTGCGCGAAATGTGCTGTCCGAACTCTTCAACTTCCATCGTCACGCTCCACTCGGGCTGCGCCGAAAGAACACTCCCGACACGCCACGCACCGCAGGGCCATAACGCATCGTTGGTTCCGCATTATAGAGCCGCCTCGGCAGAACCGCCGCGAAACACGACACGCTCTCCTTCGAAGAGACAACTGAAGCGGCTGCCTTCACCTTCAGTGCTCTCGATGTTCAACACCCCGTCGTGTCGCTGCAGCGCATGTTTGACGATCGCAAGACCCAGTCCGGTGCCGCCGGTGGCCCGTGATCGGCTGGTATCGACGCGATAGAAGCGCTCCGTGAGCCGCGGGATCGCCTCTTCGGGAACGCCGATTCCGGTATCTACGACCTCGAACACCGCGCGACCCTCGTCGAGGCGCCAGACGACGTCGATCCGACCGTCCTGGGGGGTGAAACGAATCGCGTTCGCTACGAGGTTGAAAAAAATCGAGTGCAGCTCCGATTCGCCGCCGAGCAACGCAGCATCGGACTCGAGCCTGAGCGTCAGGCCAGGATGTGCCGAGCGAGCCTCGAATTCGGCCACGATTCCCTGCAACAGGCGCTCGATGTCGACAAATTCGCGCGGCGCCTTCCCGTCGACCGACTCGAGGCGCGTAAGCTCGATCAGGTCGCGGAGAATTCGCGTCATTCGCTCGGCCTGCCGCTGCATTTCGTCGATCGGGATTCGCCAGGCGGCAGGCACACCGGCCTCGTCGTCTGCCAGCGAGTCGAGGTAGCCGGTGATGACGGTCAACGGCGACCTGAGCTCGTGCGACGCATTCGCTACAAAATCGCGCCGCGTTCGTTCGAGGTGCATCTGCCGGGTGACGTCCCGGAATATCGCGAGCCGCTGGCCCTGTCCGTACGGAATACACTGCGCAGCGAGCATGCGTGACTCGTCGACCGGCGACGGAATCGTGATCGGTACGGCCGCCGGGTCGTCCAGATACTCCACGAAGGTCGGGTGGCGAATCAGGTTGTCGATACGCTGGCCGAGATCACGCGCGGAATCGAGGCCCAGCATCCGGTTCGCCGTCGCGTTGAACCAGAGAATCTCGCGTTCGCTGTTCAGCACGACGCCTGCATCGCTGAGTGCCGCCGTGCTTTCGCGCACTTCGCGGAGCAAGCGGTGATAGCGCTTCTTGCGTGCGCGCGATTTGGACCTCAGCTTCGCAACGTTGGCGACGATCTGGGGCCAGAATCCATCTGTCTCGAATGCCCGCGGCCGACCCCGGCCGGCAATCACAAGATCGAGCTCGTAAATTCGCCAGAGGGTAGCAGCGAGGTAGATCGCCAGCGCCACAACGAGGGTCCACGCGACGGCGCCGAGCCAGTAACCGACGATCAGAGCCGCGACGAGCGAGAGCCCGAGAGTAGTGAGCTTGGATACCCAGCGTTGCGGCAAGTTCAGTCCGTATCCGGGGAAAACCGGTAGCCGGAGCCGCGCACCGTTCGAATCATGCGATCGAATCCGGATTCCGACAGGGCCTTGCGCAGTCGGCGGATGTGCACATCGACAGTGCGCTCTTCGACGTAGACGTTGCCGCCCCAGACACGGTCCAGCAGCTGCGCCCGGCTGTACACGCGATCGGGATGCCGCATGAAGAATTCGAGCAACCGGTACTCGGTAGGCCCGAGCTGGACCTCGCGCGCGCCGGCGCGAACGACGTGGCTCGCCATATCGAGCTCGAGACCATCGAAACGAATGACCTCGTCCTCACCGGCGGACGTTCTGCGCAGTGCTGCGCGAATCCGCGCGAGCAGCTCGCGCGGCGAGAAGGGTTTTACGATGTAGTCGTCTGCGCCGCCATCGAGACCCGTGACGCGGTCGTCCTCCTCGGCCCGGGCCGTGACCATAATGACGGGAATTTCGCGGGTATCCGGGTCCCGTTTCAGCTGCCGCGTCAGCTCGAGCCCGCTGACGTCGGGCAGCATCCAGTCCATCAGCACGACGTCCGGATAGCCGTCCGCAATCGCAGCGCGTGCCTCACGGCCATCGGCGGCGCGGTCTACTGCGAACCCTGCACGGCCGAGGCTGAATGCAAGCATCTCGCGTATCGAGGCTTCGTCTTCGACAACGAGAATCCGCTTCTGAACCATCGCTCCTGCTCCGGACCACTGGTCCCGACAGTTAATCGTGATTCTATTACAGTCATGTTACGGAGTTTCCGGGCGACGCACGATTACGATCGCTGCCAGGCGGTCGAATCGCGCAGATAGACAGGCAGTGCGTCGGCCGGCGCGACGCACTCGCCACGCTCGAGAAGATCGACGGCGAGCGGCAGCAGATCTCGCGCGCACGGGACACAATCATCGACGACCGCGATGGCATCGGCCGCTACCCCGGCGAGCACATCCGGATACGCCGCGAAACCATCGCCGACGCAGATATAAGGCGGCACCGGCTGAGCGACATCGGTCGGCAGGCCGATCGCCTCTTCAGCGGCGGCGACGGCCAGCCCGGAACTGATCACGAACTGCCCGTGGCAGACCTCGCGCATCCGGGCGTCGATCACGACGAGCACGGCAGCGGCATCGAAACGCCGCTTTGCCTGCTGCGCGAGGCCTGCCAGGCTCGAGACGGCAATCAGCGGGACGCCGGTGGCGAGGCCGAGGCCCTGAGCGACGGCCGCTGCCACGCGGAGACCCGTGAACGAGCCCGGACCCCGGCCGAAAGCGATGGCATCCAGCTCGTCGACCGTCAACGCCGCCGCACCGAGCACCTCGTCGATCAGCGGCAGCACCCGGGACGTCTGGTCGCGGGTCTCGCCGACCTGTCGCTCGTGCAGCGTCCCGCCCGCAGCCAGCGCCACGGAGCCACCGGCGCCGGAGGTCTCGATGGCCAGAATCGTCATGCCTGCGCCACCTCGTCGGGCGCAGCGTCGCCGGCGACCGGGCCGTCCGGCGACGGCGCGTCGAACCCGGCGTCAACGCCGGCACCGGTACCGAGATCGGCCGCCTCTCCGATGCGCCGACTCGCGAGTGTCCCGGCAAAGTCGAGCGCTGCCGTCTGCGCCTCCAGAACCGGCATCGGCGGAAGGCTTTGGAGAAATGCCCGCCCGTAGGCCTTGGTTCGCAGACGCGCGTCGCCGAGAACGACGAGACCGCGATCGTCGTAGTCGCGGATCAGCCGGCCGACACCCTGTTTCAATGCGAGCACCGCCTGAGGCAGCTGGAATCCCGTGAACGGGTCGACGCCTTCGCGGCGCAGCGCCTCACTGCGCGCCTGAACGATCGGGTCGCTCGGAACGGCGAACGGCAGCTTGTCGATCGCGACGATTCTGAGCGCCGGGCCGCGAACATCGACGCCCTGCCAGAAGCTGCCCGTGCCGAGCAGCACACCGTTGCCGGCTTCCCGAAACGCGTCGAGTAGCCGGCTTCGGGGTGCGCTTCCCTGCACGAACAGCGGTCCCGGCAGTGGCCGCCCGCGCAGCCTCGCCTCGGCATCGCCGAGCGCGCGGAAACTGGTAAACAGTATGAATGCGCCGCCGCCGGACGCTTCGATCAATGGCAACAGCGTATCGATGAACGCAGCAACGTGGTCCGGCTCGCCCGGCGCGGGCAGGCCGTCGGGCAGATAGAGGCGCGCGTTGCTCCGATAATCGAACGGGCTCGGCAGGGCCTCACGAATCGGCGGGTCGACGCCGATCCGCGTGACGAAATGCTCGAAGTCGTCACCGACCGCCAACGTTGCCGACAGGAACACCCAGCTGCCGCCCTGCGACTCGATGCGTGCCGCCAGCGAGCGGGCAACATCGAACGGTGTCAGGTGCACCGTCACCGTCCGCTCCGTGATGTCGAACCAGCGAAGCCCGTCGTCGGGCGATGACCCTGTCACAGTCGAGAAGCGCTGCTCGAGCGACTGCAGCCGCTCGGCGCACCGCTCGAGCACCGCGCCCGCCTCATCGCCCTGGGCCAGCGCATCGACGTGACCGCGCAACGAGCCGAGCGGTTCAGCGAGGCGGGCGACCGCGTCCCGGAGCGCCGCTCGCCCCATCCGCCAGGGCATGCGGCCGGCATCGGCGCCGGCGGCCGGTCTCAGGCCCGCCGCCGCGCGCCGCAGGATCGCCGCGTCGCCGGCAAGGCGATCATCGGTGCGCAGCCGCGCCTCGTCCTCGATGTCGGCGGCGAGATATTCGACCTCGCGGCTCGACATCGCGACGCCGAAAAACTGCTGCGCGATGTCCGGCAGCAGGTGCGCCTCATCGGCAATCACGACGTCCGCATCCGGCAGTAACTCTCCGAACCCCCCGTCCTTCAGCGCGAGATCTGCGAGCAACAGATGGTGATTGACGACGACAACCTGGGCGGCCTGGGCTCGCCTGCGCGCCCGGCCGACGAAGCATTCGTCGAAGTGCTCGCAGCGACTGCCGAGGCAATTGTCCGCCGTCGATGTTGCGAGCATCGTCGTTCTGTAGTCTTCCCTGATCTCGTCGAGCTCGGCCAGATCGCCGCTCACTGTTTCCCGACTCCACAGCCGCAGCGCCTGCAGGCGGTCACGCACCTCGCGACGCTCGCCGCGCTGCCCGAGCGCCCGCAGCAGGCGGTGCTGGCACAGGTAGTTCGAGCGGCCCTTCAGCATCGCGACTTCGACCGGCCGGCCGAGAACCCGGCCGAGCAGCGGGAGATCCCGCTCGAAGATCTGATCCTGCAGCGTTCTGGTGCCGGTCGAGACGATTGCGCGACGACCGGCGCCGAGCACGGGGATCAGGTACGCGAATGTCTTGCCGATGCCGGTGCCGGCTTCGAGCACCGCGTGGCTGCCGGCGTCGATCGCCTCGCCAATCAGCGCGGCCATCCTTTCCTGAGGCGCCCGGTAGCGAAAGTCCGGCAGGTGCCTCGCCAGCAGCCCGTCGGGGCCGAAAACGTCGGTCGGAGACTGCATGCAGCGATCGTCTCGCTCAGGTCGGAGAGTGGCGCCTACTATAGACCGGACAGCGCGCAGGCAGTCCTGTCTGTGCGGAAACTTGGCCAACAGGCGTGAAATGCCGGTCGCGAGCCCGATCCCGGGCATGACGCCTCAGGTCGCAGACCCGACACGGCAGTCAACCGCTGCCACGCCGCGGCCGGCTGGCTGGCTCGCTGGCTGGCTGGCTGGCTGGCTCGCTGGCTGGCTGGCTGGCTGGCTGGCTGGCTGGCTGGCTGGCTACTGCCGCAGAATATCGCGGAGCGCGGCCTGATCGAGTTTCAGCCGGAACTGCAGATAGGGCCCGCGTGCCGTGTAGTGTGCGCGCGAGAAATCGTCGTCCTCGAAGCCGGCGATGTTGTAACCGACGCGCAGGTTGAAGTTTCTGGCCACGGCGATGCCGAAATCGAGGCCGTAGCCGTCCTCGCGCAGATCGCCGCCGATCGCGCGATACGTGGATGCGTGCAGCCCGACATCGAAGCGCGGCGCGAGCTGGCGGCGCCACTCGACGCCGAACAGGTCGAGCAGGTTGTCGGCCGTCGTCGTCTCGAAACTCGCGACGACGGACTTGATCGAGTACTTCAGCGCGACCTCCTGCCGCAGTCCGACCGCGTAGTGGGCATTGAAGTTGTTCACGAGACGCCGACTTCGTACCCGCCTGTCCACCAGCATCCGCGAGTCGGCGATCCAGTCCGCGCGATTGAACAGCATCCAGCGGCTGCGGGCCGGCCGATAGGCCCAGCCCACCCGCAGCATGCCGCTGAACGACTCGCCGCTGGCGAGACCGGCAGTGTCGAGCAACCGCATTTCGGCGGTGAAGGCGCGGCCCTCGACCGCCTCGCGGAAGAAGCTGCCGAGCAGACCGTTGCGGCGCTCCTCCTCGGTCTCGCGGTACTCGAGCCTCGACGTGAAACTCCAGACGGGGGCGCGGTACGCCACGCCGAAGAAACCGGATTCGTAGTCCCCAGTCGTATTCCCGCTGACCGGCGGGATGCGGCTATCGAACCTCGCCGCATCGGGCTCGGCGAGCATTGCCGAACGCTCGCCGCCGAAGTCGAATGCCCAGCGTTCGTTCAGCATGAACGACTGCCGCATACCGAGGTTGGCGAAGCTCCTCGGCCCGTACTCGGTCATCTCCCGGTGCACCGAACTGTCGATCTGCGAACCCTGCAGCGGCGCCGCCCGAATGCCGACCCTGGTCATGACCAGCTCACCGGCGTCGCCGGATGCGATCTCATGCTCACCGAAGAGATCAATCCGCGAGGCAGCCGCAACGTCCGCGCCCAGCAGCACGCGGGTCGGGTAGTCACCGCTTTGCGGACCATCCGTCAGCGTATCCTCGAGGTTGATCCGCGTCGTCAGCAGGTCGCCGAACAGCCGCCAGCTGCCGCCGACGAATGCCTGGTCCTGCCGCAGCGACTCGCCGGCCACGGTCTCGTCGATGCGCCGGATGCCGAAAGACGCCGTCCGCTCGGCAGCCTCGTAGCGCGACTCCGTCTCGATGACGGTGCGCGTATTGCTGTCGATCAGATTGTTCTGCCGGAACGCCTCGGCCTCGACGAGCCACTCTGGACCGAGCTCGTTACGCATCGCCACGCCGCTCCGCCGCGTGCCGGGCTCGAACGCCCGTTGCTGACCCAGTCCGAATGCCGCTTCCGTCTCGCGAACGTACGCCTCGACCTGCCGCGTGCTGGTGCGGTGGGCTACTTCGACGCTGTAGGCCGCGCCGTCTTCCTCGGTGCCGGAGATGTCCGTGGTGACGGATCGTGCGACCTCGACGCCGACCTCGAGATCCGGCGTAATCAGATAGCGAAGGTCGGCGCCCGCGAGGCGTCCTTCGGCGCCCGTCGTCGCGTCGTCGATCACCGTCACACCCACTTCACTGCCCTCGATATCCCCGAGGGCAACGGCAACGCGTCCGCCGGCCACCACACCGCCATCTTCGCGCGCCGCGGTCGACTCGACCTCGTAATCGACGACGAGAAACTGCGGATTGAAATCGAAATCCCGACTCGCCAGAGGCTCGCGGAGGAACAGCGCACCGCTGACGTAGTCGATGTCGTAGTCGAAATGCCGCCGCAGGACGCGGCTTGCGACGATGCGCTCGGGACGAAACCGGTCTCGGGCCTCGACGGCGATCTTGTCGGAGCCTGCGACGATCGAGTCCGATTGCAACCGATAGGGCCCGGACGTGCCGTCGCCACGAATCTCGTCACGCATGAACGCCGAATCGGAACGGGCCGCAAACGCGGAATAGGAGACGCGTTCGCCGTGCCGCTCGGAGCGGAAGCCGGTCATGCTACGGCTATAGCGTGACAGCTCCGTCACGGTCAGGCCGGTCTCGAAGTCGCCGAACATCGCGTGAAACGTGCCGCGCTCGAGCTTCAGGTAGAGGCGCTCACGACTCGGTGCATCGAAGCGCTGATCGGTGTCGTCGCCGTAGACGGTGTAGTAGAGATCCGGGTCGATGACGCCGCCGAAAGCGTCGAAGCGATCGTCGCGGTCACCGCTCGAATCGAGTGCCGCCGTGATTACGGCGCCTTTTACCCGCCCTTTCGCATAGAACGCGAGCCGGCCTTCGTCGTAGTAGTCGTTGTCGAAGCCGCTGCCGCCGGCTACTTCGAGGTTGCCCGCGACGCGGTTCCACGCAACCGTGCCCTCGGCCAGGCCCACCAGAATCCAGTCGCGGGCGCCGGGCTCGACGTAGGCACGGAAGGTCTGATCCTGGTCGTGCGGATACTTCAGCACCAGCTCGACCTGACCGGTCGTCGTCGTCGGCTCGAGCTCGATCAGTGCGATGCCGTCGGCACCGACGACGTAGGTCGGGGACTGATCGGCGGTCGACACGATCGGGCTGTCCCTGAGCCGCTCCACTTCCCACCAGCTCCGGTAAGGCCCGCCGATCTCGAACTGGCCGGTCGCCCCTTCCCGGGCCGGCTTGCCCCAGCGATCCTCGAGCCGGAGGACCAGCACCGGCCGCGACTTGCCGTCGGCCACCAGCGCCGAGCGCTCCACCAGGAGGCTCCCGCGCACCGGCGTGCCTGCGAAGTGCAGACGCCGCTCGAGCACGACCTCTTCGCCGTCGTCCGTGAGGACGCGGGCGACCAGCAGGTTCGCGCCGTCGGCGAGATCGAGCCCCCGCCAGCGGCTCACGACGATGTCGCCATTCGGGTCCCTGTCTACGCCATCGAAGTTGAGCACATCGACGGGGATGCCGTTCAGCGTCAGCGAGATGCGCTCGCCGACCGAGTGCTTGATCGCGACCTTGGTGTTCGGGATCGCCGGCGAGTGATCCTGCGGCGGCCACAGCCAGTCGCGCCCCGGCGTCAGCGTGGCGGGATCGTAGGCATCCGGCGGGCGGTCGGGAAATTCACGGAGCACGTCCTCGGATGCCACGCTGCTCAGCGTCTTCGTCGGCAGCGCGGCGGCCTCGGCTGCGACACCGAGCGCTACCGGTTCGCTGGCCGCGATCGCGTTTCGCACCTCGCGCTCGATCGTCGTCTCGGTGCCGGTAACGACCAGGTCCACTCGGCGGTTCATGCTGCGGCCTGCAGTCGTCGCATTGCTCGCGACCGGCTGATCCGGCCCGAGGCCCGCATAACGCACGCGATTCGCATCCAGCGAGAGCCCGGTTCGCAGGTACTCGACCACGGCGCGCGCGCGTGCTGCCGACAGCACATAGTTATCGGCGAAGCGCGCCTGGCCTGCGACCGAAATCGGCACGGAGTCGCTGTGGCCGATCGCCTCGAGGCGGACCCCTTCGATGCCCCGAAGCTCCGCAAGTACTTTGTCCAGCCGAGAGCGATCGATCTCGTTCAGGCTTGCCGACAACGTATCGAACGTCAGATTCAGCGAGTAGCTGCGCTCGACGACGGCGCCGGGCGTTACATCCGCGCGGGTCTCCGCCACGGGCGTTGATTGCCGTTTGCCGTCGAACATGAACCGCGCGAGGCTTCGCGTTGCGAATTCGCCGCTGGCCTGCGGCTCTGCGCTGGCGCGGACGCGGAGCGATTCGGACCATGGCCCATCGCGATTGCCCAGCGGCAGCAACACGATCTCGTCTGTCGTCTGCGCGGCAATCGGGTTACCAAGCGAATCGCTGGCCCCGTCGAAACGGAGCGCCGGCGGCAGCATCAGCATCAGCTCGACGTCACCGGTACGAATGTCGTCGTCCGTGCCGACGGTCAGCTCGAACTCGTAACGATCACCGCCGGCCGCCTCACGCAGGGACTGAGTCATCGACAGCGTGACCGATCCGGATGGCGGCGGCTTGCGGGCGATCGTGAAATCGGCGCGCCGTAGCTGCCCCGGCGCGAGATCGATGAATCGTGAGACCGAGCTACCGGCGAATTCGAGGCCTCCACAGTCGATCAGCTCGTACTCGGGGCCAATCGAGTCGACGTCGATCTGGACGACATGCGTGCCGGGATCGATGCCCTCGAAGTGATAGCGCCCGCCGGCGTCGGTCACGGCGAAACGCCCGTCCTCCAGGTAGACACGGACGCCGGCAAAGCCCGCCTGCTCGTCCGCGGTCGGCAGGCGGCCGGTGGTAAGACACTGGCCGACGGTGACCCGGCCGGCGATGAAGCCCGTATCGGTAAAGAAATCGTCGATCAGCGCCACCCGCGCGCTGGCGAAGTTCGATTCCCGCTCGCTCGACTCGGCCACGGCCCCGTTCGTCAGCGCACTCCCCCGACTCCCCGGCACCACGGCAGCAACGTAGACGATCTCGACCGACTCGCCGCCCGGCAACGCGCCTACCGGAAATTCGAGCGTTCGGCCGTCGGCCGAAAGCAGCGGCTCGATGGCAACGTCGCCGTCGCGAACGAATGCAGTGCCGGTCTCGTAGCGCAGGCCCGGCGGCAGCTGATTGCGGATCACGACGTCTTCCGCCCCGACGAGTCCGCCGTTGTGACTAAGGGCGAGCCTGAACTCGACGAAATCGCCCGGCGCGGCAACGGCGGCCGACGCGGCGATGCTCAGAAACAGATCGCCCTCTGCCGGGTCGACCGGCACGTCCATTGCGACGAGCGGGGAGTCGCCAACCGTGAAGCGATTGCCGAAGGAGCCGGCAACGAGCACGAAAGGCGCCCCGTCTAGCGACTGCAGCTCCGCGGCCGAGCGCGTGGTCGGTGCCCGGTAACCTGTCGGTGGCTCGATGCGCAACAGATAGTCGCCACTCGGAACGATCGGAAAACGGAAGCTGCCGGGATCGAGCTCATAGGTCGTGCCGGCGGAATCGACGATCGTCGAGCCGGCCGTGACGGTGGCCGGATAGATGCTTCTGCCGTCGTCACCGTAGACGGTCGCCTCGGTACCGGTGTCGGCGTCGACCAGCGTCAGTACGGCACCGTCGACGGGTAACCCGGTCAGCGCGTCGAACACGCTGCCGATCGGGTCGAATTCGGCTTCGCCTGCAGCGCTGTCGGTCGGGTCGGACGGATCAGCGTACTCGGCGGTCAGTCGCGCTCCGGCGGCAGCACCCAGCTCGCAATCCGACGAGGGCGTATCATCCCGGGTCGTGGGTACGTAACCGGCGAAAACGCCGGAAGCGGCAGCAGTCTCGGCAAGCTGGACCGTCAGCTCGTCGCCGGTATCCGCGACGCGAACACGAACCTGAACGGTCTCGCGGCGGGACGAGTCGAGGTTTTGATCCGCATCGCTGACCCGAACGAATACCGCCTCGCCGGCATGGAACGCCGACGCGTCGGCCAGCGGCAACAGCGAGGCATCGAGCGCGGCACCGTCGGGTCCCCGCGGCGCAGGAAACGGCGACGACGACCCGTTCCGGAGACACGCGGACGGGCCGATCGACTCGATCTCTCCCTGAGTCGAGTAACGCAGCAATTCGAGTGCCGCCGTTGTTCGAACGATGGCTCTTTCGATATCGACCGTGTTGCTCGATACCGTCTCCATCAGACCACCGCTGCCAATGAATTCGACGGACGCGGTATTGGAGATCGTCGTGCCTGGCGGCGCCTGGGCGACGGCGAGTGACGAGAGGCCGACCGCAGGCACGGTCAGCCACGCAAGCCTGATCGCCGCACGAATGCACGTCGCTGTCAGAGCTGCGATTGACGCCCTCAACATTGCGGCGACCGGGACGCCGGCATGCCGATTTTTCGCGGTGTCAGAAATCAGGTCGGCCGGGGGACGTTCCCTGTCCCCCGGCCTTCCTGTTGCCGCCGATCATGTACTGCGTGACGACTGTGGAGAGGATCAGCGCCACACACCCGAATCAGCAGGCCCTACGACCTTCCGCGGGCATACCGGAACGACTCCGGTATCAGTTGATGGTCGCCCGAAACAGAACGCGAACCGGATTGCTTGCCGTCGTCGTACCGACGGTCACGCCGCCGCCGGGCGCGACTTCGAGCGTGCTGCCCGTCAATCCGCAACCGTCCGCGTCGAGATCGCCTGCATCCGCAGAGCAGAAGACCACGGTCGGCGTCGTGCCGACTTCGACACGCACGTCCGACGCGCCACCGTTGTATTGCCCGGTCAACAGCGTCAGGTCCGCGGCGATGATGTCCGTGACCAGCACGGCCTCCGCATCGACGGAGCCCGAGTTGTTCAGCGTAATCGAGTACTCGAGTTCCGCGCCCGGGATCGCCTTCGGGTCCGTCGCGCCGTTGAACGGATCGTTGATGACGGAGGATGTCTTCGAGATCAGCAGATCAGCCGACGACACGATATAGCCGTCGTCGTCTTCCTCGAACCCGTCATTGCCGGCGTCGGCGAACACGACATCGACGCCCGCCGTGTCGGCACCGGCCGTCTCGACGGTCACGCTGGTCGCGCCTGTACCGGCGTCGTGCGTCGTCGCGCGCAGCCTGACGTTCGCGACGTCGAGGTTGATTGCGCCGATCGGAATGTCGACCACGACGAACACCGCGATCGTGTCGTCGGCTGCCAGCGTATCGACGACGGTAGCCGTATCGGTGCCGGCCTCGTACGTGCCGTTGGCATTGCCGTCGACGAAGACGCGCAGGTTATTGCCGTCGAGGTCGGTGTCGGCATTGCCGTGAACGGCCGGATCGCCGCTCGTCAGATTCGAGACGGTGAACGCATAGCCCTGCGCGGTGTTACCGGTGTTGTTCAGCGTGAACGCCGTGACCGCATTCGGCTGGCCGGGGTTGACCGGTGTCGCCGCCGTGTTGGCTTCGACCAGAGTCAGATCGACCATGTTATCGACGACGAACGTCGTGTCGGCACCGCTGCCGGCGCCCGGCGTGCTGTTGCCGGTCGGGGAGCTTTCCACCGGCGTCTGCGCGACGCCTGCAACGTCGTAAGTGACCGTCGCGCGATTGGTCACGACAGTACCAGAGGCCGTACCGACGGCCAGGGACTCATGCGCGGCCATCATGGCCGCGAGCGTCAGCGCTACCTGAGTCGAGCGCTTCAGCCTGATTGCTACCGAATTCATTTCGGCTACCTCCATGTAACAAGCAAGTGCAACGATTGGCAGAAGTTCAGTTTCCGGCCCGGTCTGCCAACCCGTTTCCGGCTTCCCCTTGCAATTCCCGAGGAACCACGCGTCCGTGCCGCATCCGTACGGCGCCGGCGAGCGCGGTTCCGCAACCTAGCGGACCACGGCCCGGAAGCGGGCAATCCCCTGCGCACCCGGCGCCAGCGGCTCGGTAAGCTGCCAGCGGATGTGCGTGTAGTCGTCGACCGATGCGACCCGCTGCTGGCCGCCGGCATCGGAGACGAGCAGCGACGCGGCGTCCGAATAGTTGACGCCGCCGTCCGCGGAATACTCGATGTCGGCCCCGGGGCCGAACGCGGAGCCGGCCGCATAGCGCATCTCGGCCGGAATCGGGTTCGTGATCAGGACGTTGTCGGCCGGCTCGTCCCCGACGTTCGTGAACGTGGTGGTATAGACGATCTCGTCGCCCGGCACGGCAACCTCGGCCGGCACGAGCTCGGTCCTGGTTTCACCCGTCTCTTCAACAACCTGTACCATCTTTTGCACGACTGTCTTAAGACTCAGTGCACCGGACGGCGCGTCCTGCGCCACGGCGAATGTCGCTGCCAGAAAGCAGGCTGGAATCATCAGAAATCCGATTTTCACTTCGATTGCTCCTCTCTCAATCAATCGTCACCATGAAACTCACGAGGCGCGCCGGATCGTCCGGCGCAATCGTCCCGAGACGCGCGTGGATCGTCGCGGGCGAAGATTGAAACTGTCCTGCATCGCCATCCGGCGCGTCGGTGACCGGCAAACCGTTGATGCGCAGGGTTCCGCTGCGGTACGTCGTTCCGCCCGGTATCGGGTCGGAGACGATGGCTTCGGTCGCATTACCGGTGCCTGTCGCGGAAACGTGGATCGTGTATTCGATAGCCGCGCCCGACACCGGCTGATCGCCGCCGGCCGGGTCGCGAATCGTTGCAGACTTGGTCACGAGCAGGTCGACCTGCCCGACGAGGTACTGGGCCGAGCCGCTGGCGGCGCCGCCACTGCTGCCGATCACGGCGTCGACGCCGGTGTCACCGGCGCCGGCAATGGTCTGGCCGGGTGTCCCGGTTCCGCTGGTGGCCGTCGCGTCGAGCGCGACGATCGCGATGTCGCCGTCGGCTACAGTGACCGGAATATCGCTGACCAGAAAGAACGCGAGCGCCTCGTCCGGGTCGAGGATCGGATCGTTGTCACCCGGAACGTACGGCAGATCGGCGGCGCCCAGCGATCCGTCACCGTCGGTGTCGAAGAAGATGTCGGGGAACGACGGCGTGGGATCGAAGTCGTCGGATGTCTGGCTATGGTTGGCCTGGAGCCGGAATACCTCGCTCCCGTTGCCCACATTCGACAGCGTGAACCGGATCGGCTGCATCGTCGCGCCGCCGAAAACGAGGCGCTCCGGCGTCTGCACGACCAGTTCCAGGTCGATGACTTCAGCGACTGCCAGCGACGCGACGTTCGACTGTGCGGATGCCTCGCTCCCGCCGATCAGGAACGAAACGTCGGCGCGATTGGTGATCGTCGTTCCGGCCGGCGTGCCCACGCCGAAAGCCGGCAGGGCGACAAACACGAGCGGCGCAACGGCCACTGCCCGCGCAAATCGATGCGTCATTGCATCCCTCTTTCGTCATAATGACAGCCGGCGGCTTCCTGCAGCCGGCGTGGATCGACATAATATTCAGTGCCCGCCTGTAGCGCCGTGAACACAGTCACAACGTCACGCCTGTTTGCGGGCGTTGCAGCGCAGCCAGCGCCGGCAGCGGATTTCGCGAGTTGGGCGGGGCGTCGGATAACCGATATAATTCAAAGTCCTCCCGGTTCCAAGAACAAGTTCAGAACACGCCGATGACTACCCGACTCGCGTCACTCAAGGATTGGGTGACAGAGGTGGCAAACCTCACCCAGCCTGACGATATCCACTGGTGCGACGGCAGCGACGCGGAGTACGCGGCGCTGACGCGGAAAATGCTCGACGATGGAACGCTCCTCGAGCTGAATCGGGAACACTATCCCGACTGCTTTCTGCACCGCTCGGATCCCGATGACGTCGCGCGCGTGGAGCATCTGACCTTCGTCTGCACCGCCGACGAGAACGATGCCGGCCCCAACAACAACTGGATGGCCCCTGATGAAGCGAAATCGATGATGGTCGATTGCTTCCGCGGATCGATGCAGGGTCGCACGATGTACGTCATCCCTTACTGCATGGGCCCGGTCGACTCGCCCTACGCGCGCTGCGGCGTCGAAGTGACCGACAGCCCGTACGTCGCGCTGAACATGAAGCTCATGACGCGGATGGGTACGGACGCGCTGGCCAGAATCGAGGAGGACGGCACATTCGTCCGGGGACTGCACTCGATCGGCGAGCTCGACCCGAATCGCCGCTACATCGTCCACTTCCCCGAGGAACTCACGATCATGAGCTACGGCTCGGGCTACGGCGGCAATGCACTGCTCGGCAAGAAGTGTCATGCCCTGCGCATCGCAAGCTATCAGGCTCGTACCGAAGGCTGGCTCGCGGAGCACATGCTGATCGTCGGCGTCGAAAGTCCCGAGGGCGAGACTCACTATCTGGCGTGCGCCTTTCCATCGCAGTGCGGCAAGACCAATCTCGCGATGCTGATCCCGCCTGAGAGTCTCGCCGGCTGGAAGATCTGGACGCTCGGTGATGACATCGCCTGGCTCCATCTCGACGGCGACGGCCGCATGCGCGCGATCAACCCAGAGGCGGGCTACTTCGGCGTCGTGCCGGGGACGAATCGCAAGACGAACCGCAACGCGTACGACATGATCGAGTCGGACACGATCTTCACGAACGTCGCTGTCACCGCCGAGAACGACCCCTGGTGGGAGGAGAAAGGCGACGGTGAGCCCGCGATCGACTGGAAGGGCAAGCCTTACGAGTCGGGCAATGGCCCCGCGGCCCATCCGAACTCGCGATTTACCGTCTCTGCGAAGCAGAACCCCAGCTACTCGAGCCTCGCGGAAGCGCCGGAAGGCGTACCGATCTCGGCGCTGGTGTTCGGCGGACGCCGCCGCGAGCTGGCGCCGCTCGTCTACCAGGCGAGAGACTGGCAGCACGGCGTTCTGGTCGGCGCCAGCGTCGCCTCGGAAACCACGGCCGCCGCCACCGGCAAGGTCGGGGTCGTGCGCCGGGACCCGATGGCGATGAAGCCGTTTTGCGGCTACAACTTCGCCGATTACTGGTCGCACTGGCTGAGCTTCGCGGAACAGTCATCGAGCCTGCCGGAGATCTTTCACGTGAACTGGTTCCGGCGCGACGCCGATGGCCGCTTCCTCTGGCCCGGTTTCGGCGAGAATCTCCGCGTCCTGCGCTGGATCATCGACCGCTGCGAGGGTCGGGTCGACGCGATCGAGACGCCGATCGGTTTTCTGCCGAACGGCCAGGATATCGACGTCGACGGGATCGATGTGTCGAGCGATACGCTCCAGCAACTACTCGCGGTCGACAATGCGCAGTGGCGCGACGAAATGCAGGCGATGGGGGAGTATCTGCAAAGCTACGGCGACCGGCTGCCGCCGGCACTCGCCGCCGAGCACGAGCGCATCGTCGAGGCTCTCGACGACTGAAGTTACTCCGCGTCCTCGACGATGTAGTGAATCGCGAGCGGGGTGCCCGGCTGGGCCACCTTGCCGAGACCGATGACGCCCTGCCCCGACAGAAAGGTGGTATCCCGCCTGACGAAGATCTCGTCACCCTCCGCTGTCTGGATGAATGTGCCGTTCGTGCTTTCGTCGATCAGCGAGAACCGATCCCGGGTGGCTTCGATGCGCGCATGCAGGCGTGAGATCAGCTCGCCCTTGACGACCAGGTCGTTCTCATCGGCACGCCCGAGCGTCACGCTCTTCCGGTCGCCGCCGACCGTGACTTCGCGTCCCTGGCAACGCAGGCTTATGCGCCGCGTGCTGCCGTGCCGCTGCGAGGACCACGGCACCGTAGGCAGCATGCTCGTCGCATCGTCAGGCTGCCAAAGCACTTCATAGAGAATTACTTCGTCGGCTTTGCCCCGCACGGTGGCGACGTCGATCTGCCGCGCGGCGGCCTGCCAGTCCGGCGACAGTTGCTCTACGGTCGACAGTGTCGTGATGATCTGCCGCGCCTTTGCCTGCGACGTCATCCGGTTTGCGGTGTGGACGGCCGACCCGAAGATGTCACGCTGCTCGCGCACGACCGGCCCGAAGTGACATCCGATGCGGATGGCCACATGGCCGCCGTCGTGGTCGAGCGACGGATCCCCGGAAATATGCTCCTGCATCCGGCGTGCGGCGTTCATCGCGTCGTCGGGGGTCTGAAATGTCGACATCACCTCGTCGCCCATCGTCTTGATGACGTCGCCGCCGAAACTCTCGGTGGCATCACGCATGATGTCGAGGCAGCGGGCCACCATCTCGCGGGCTTTCGTATCACCGAGCTGCTCGTACAACTGCGTGCTGCCTACGACATCGGCGAACAAAATGGCGACTTCGACATCTCGGCCCATGACAACCGCCGGCACTGGCTACCCTCGACTACTTCTCGGCAACGATGTAACTGACCCAGGCGAGATCCGGGTCGCCGGTCTGGGTCTCTGTGAATTCCCCGTCGCCTTCGCCGTCCTCGTCCTCTCCTTCCCAGTACACGCGGGCCGACGAGAATCCGGCCTCGAGCAGCAGCTCTCGGATCTCCGGCAACGTCCACACCCGCCATTCGTAGGTAAATGCGCGTTTGAGCTTCGAGCCGTCCGGAAACTTGAAGTGGATATGGGCGACCATGTGGTTCGTGACCGGATGAAACTCGGCCTGGTCCCAGATATAGGTGAATCCGTCCAGCTTCGTCTTTTCCTTCTGCACTTCGATACCGTCCGGCCCGCCGAAGGCATCGAGAAACAGAACGCCGTCATCGGTGAGCGCGTCACGACAGCGGCTGAAGTAGCTGCGCAGCTCATCGCGTTGCTCGAACATGAAATAGCTGAAGTTAAAAGCCCCGATGATGTCGACCTTCTCCGTTTCGACGGTTCGGACATCTCCTTCCATCAGGCGAATTCGCGGCCGATCGAGATCCGAAAGCCGGCCGACGCGATTCTGCCGACCCCATTCGAGCACGGAGGGATCATTGTCGACACCGATCGCGAATCTGTTGGGGGCCGACCGGACCCACTCACAGGCAGCGCTGGCAGTACCGCAAAAGTCTTCCCGAAAACTGACGGCATCGCGGCCGCGCAATGCACGAAACGTCTCATCCAGAAACTCGACCTCCGAATCGACCGACTGCACAGCCTCCTCGTAAAGCTCGTGAATCTCCGCCTGCTCGGCCATCGTCGGTTTTACTGTATCAGGCTGCGCACCCACCAAAATCTCCTTTCGAGTTTCCGAAGTTCTGAACTGGCTGACATTGTAGCGAGACTTCCTGTCGCCTTGCAGAAGATTGCGCCCCGGGCGCGCGGCCTTCAGCCATTCGCGAACAATTGCCCGGCTCGCAGCGACAGGTGTCGGATCGCCTGGTCGGAGTCGCGCAGTGTCGCCACGTCGCGCCGCCAGGCACGCGCGCCGGGCCGACCGAAAGCAAGCCCCGTCAGATGTCGCGTCATGTTTCGGAGTTTCTCGCCGTTCCGCAGCTCCCGGCGCACGTAGGCGAGATACTCGGTAACGACCTCCGCGAGCGGCAGCGCAGTCGACCCGCCAAACAGGGCACGCTCGAGATCGTCCATTACCATGGGCCGCTCGTACGCTGCGCGCCCCAGCATCGCGCCGGCCAGCGCACCGCGGTTGGCCAGCACGTCTTCCGGCGTTCGCAGGCCACCGTTCAGGATGACGTCGAGCGCCGGATAATCGTGCGCGACACGATGTACGCGACCGTAGTCGAGAGGCGGCACCTCCCGGTTCTGTTTCGGACTCAGTCCCGCGAGCCAGGCCTTGCGCGCATGAAGAATCAGCGTCTCGCAGCCTGCCGCTACGACCGCATCGACGAACTGCCGGAGAAATTCGTAGCTGTCGTGATGATCTACCCCAAGTCGAGTCTTCACCGTGACCGGCACGGCGACTGCGCCGCGCATCGCCGCCAGGCATTCGGCGACCCGCTCCGGATTGAGCATGAGGGCCGCACCGAAGCAGCCGGCCTGAACGCGATCGCTTGGGCAACCTGCGTTCAGATTGATCTCGTCGTAGCCCATGTCGGCCGCGATCCGGGCGGCGGCGGCGAGCTCTTCCGGATCGCTGCCGCCTAGCTGCAGCGCCACAGGATGCTCGGCGGCGGCGTAGCGCAGCAGCGCGCGTGCATCGCCCCGGACGATCGCTGCCGACGTGATCATCTCCGTGTACAGAAAAGTTCGCCGGGAAATCAACCGCAGCAGATAACGAAAATGCCGGTCGGTGCGATCCATCATTGGCGCAAGGCACAACCGGTGACCCGCCGGCCGCGCGGACGCCCGGCCGGGGCCTGCAGTCGCGGTCGGCGGCGATGAATTCATCGAACCGTCTCCTCGGCAGGCAGTCGGCTGAAGCCGTGCGGTGCGGATGCGACGACCGGCGTCTTCTCTGCGACGGGCGCCGACTCCCCGCCGGCGACGTGCACCGGTACAGCAAGGCTCTGGGCGACGGGCCCGGACGGCGACTCCGCGGTAACGAACAGGCTCACGACACGACGGCCGCTCTCGAGCGCAACCAGTTCGACATCGCCCACCCAGGGGCGATCGGGACCGACCGCGCCGATCGCCGTGGCCAGGCTCGCGGACGATGCGGCGAGGCCCGCGTTGATCGCAATGACGAGCCGTGCCGCGGACAACGCGACGCCGGACCCGACTTCGACCCGCATCAGCAACGTCTCGCCCGGAGCGGGCCGGACTTCGTTGTCTCCCGGGAAGCCCGCGCGGAGACGGATGGTCGAGTTCGGTTTGATCGGCAGCGCCGCGCCTCGCTCGCGATCCGCCGGCTGCGATGCCGATTTCTGCGCGGCCGTCGGCAGACCGCCGATCCCGAGCACAAACCCGACGATGCAGGCCAGCGAAACGCCGTAGCGCGCACGCGGCCGCCTCGTTCTCACGAGCTCACCACCGTCACGTCGAAGCACGCGCGCCCGATCGGCGGCGTGCTCGACGACCTGTCGAGCGTATTCGTGTATTCATAGAGTTCGAGGACGTGCTCACCGGCGGCCAGGGTCGTCGACAGCGTCTCGCTGCAGTTTTCCGGCTGCCAGCCCGGAGACGAGACGTCGAGGCACGCCGCCGACGGGCTGCTCTCGGCGACCTCGAGCGGGCCGGCACGGTGCAGTACCAGATCCGGGTCGGCACTCTCACCGGTTGGAATCAGCGTCGCCGTCGCCTCGATCGTGACCGGTCCGTCGCCGGCAACCTCGAAACGGAGAAACCGGCGTGTGCCGAGCTTGTTGACGAGACTGGTGATCGTGCTTTCGAACTCGTCGGTGCTGCAGACGTTCACGGCGGCGCCGTCCACCTGCAAAGGCACATATACCGGCAGCACGTCGGCCGGATTGGATGTGCCGTTGGTTTCGCCGGTGCCGTAGTTGTCGACGATGGCGTCGATCGACTGGGCCCCGACGATCATGTCGATCAGAGGCGCTTCCGACGCATTCTGCTCTTTCAGAAAGTGCGCGAAGGAAAACAGTGAAGTCAGCGACACCGCGTCGCGATAAGGCCCGACGAACACGTCGTACAACACGTCGAAACCGACCGTCATCGAATCGGGGCCGTCGACGGCATCATCGAAGAAGTCGTAGACGATCTCGTGAATGCTCTGCTCCGAAAACCAGCCCGGCGCCGAGTTGTTGAATGAAGGTGTAAGCCCTTCGACATCGAAAGCCGGCGCCACACTCTGGCCGGGACCGAGGACATCGGAATAGATATTGTCGCCCGCGGCGATTGCAGCAAACGCATTGGCGAAACCTTCGCTGAACGCTACCCGCATATCTAGATGATCGCCGAAAGCATGCGGCCCGCCGATCGTGTCGCTGCGCGCGAGAGCATGCTCCAGATAGTGAGCCCACTCGTGCAGGATGACGTGACGATCGAACTCGTCGGTATCGCTGTTTTCAGCGCCGAGCACGAAGATGCCGCCGAGCGCCGACGAATAGAACGTCGAGATGATCTCGCCTGCCGCGGTATCGACACCGTCTTCCGGTCGACTCGGAATGTTGTCGGGACTCCAGTGCACGACGAGTGGTGGCAGGCTGACGCCCGCGTCGGCCCCGGCGACCAGGTCGATGCCGGCGCGAATCGTGTCGAGAATTGCGAAAGGCGCGGCGGCTCGCGCGCCGCCATACCCCGCGCCCGTCCAGCCGGAACCTGCGTGCAGATCGCGCACGGAGTCGGCGGAACCGGTGCTGAAGCTCGTGCCTTCCAGCACGTAGAGCGCATTACCTTCGGTGTTGTCTACAACCCGCACATCCCAGGATGGTGAGCCAGTGCTGATCGCCTCGGCACGGACACGCAGTCGTCCGACCCTGTCGCGGGGAACGGCCAGCGAATACGCGCCTGTATCGTCGGTCGATACGGATGCGAGGACTGCCGCCCCGTCGTCAAACTCGACGGTTACGCGCCGCGCCGGCGTTACGGCGGTTGCATCGTGATCGAGACCCGCACCGGGTCCGCTGCCGGGGACGACCGGCACGCGATCGAACGTGACGACCCCCGAGACGACGACTTCCGCCGGACCGGACGGACCGGAAGAGCCTCCACCGCAGGCCTGCAGCAGCACGCATAGCAGCACCGCAGCGCTATTACCAAACTGCGAACGCTGTCCCGTTGAAACGAAAAGCAACTGATACACTCGCTTTATGTCAGGTACCCGAACCAAAGGATGACCCGCACCATACTCGTAACCGGTGGCGCAGGCTATATCGGCTCGCACGTCGTTCGACAACTCGGCGAAGCCGGTGCCGATGTCGTCGTCCTCGATGATCTTTCGACGGGCTTCAGACAAGCGGTCACGCACGGTGAGCTCGTCGTCGGTAACACCGGTGACGAAGACTGCCTCGACAGCATCTTCTCGAATCACACGATCGACACGGTTTTACATTTTGCAGCGCACACAATCGTGCCCGAGTCCGTCGAAAATCCGCTCAAGTATTACCGTAACAACACGGCCGCGAGCCGGACGCTCCTGGAGCACTCCCTTGCGGCCAACGTGCGGCATTTCGTCTTCTCCTCTACGGCCGCCGTCTACGGCATACCTGACTCCGGCGTCGCCGCCGAGGACGCGCCGACACAGCCGATCAATCCGTACGGGCAGTCGAAGCTGATGACGGAGCAAATGCTGCGCGACGTCGGCGCAGCCTCCGATCTGCGTTATGTGATTCTTCGCTACTTCAACGTAGCCGGATCCGATCCGTCCGGGCGAATCGGCCAGTCGACCAGACGGGCGACGCTGCTGACCAAGGTTGCCTGCGAAGTCGCGGTCGGCAAGCGGCCGGAAGTGCTGATATTCGGGACTGACTACGACACGCCGGACGGCACGGGCGTCAGGGATTACATCCATGTCGAGGATCTCGCATCCGCCCACCTCGCCGCGCTCGATTACCTGCGGTCGGGCGGCGAATCGACTACACTGAACTGCGGCTATGGACGGGGATTCAGCGTCCGGGACGTGATTGCCCGTGTCGGTAAAGCCGCTGGACGGCAGCTTGCCGTGCGAGAGGTAGGCAGACGTGCGGGCGACCCGCCGTCGCTGATCGCCGCCGCCGACCGGATTCGCTCGACGCTGGACTGGACGCCCAGGTTCGACGACCTCGACACGATATGTGCCACATCGCTCGCGTGGGAACAGAAGCTGGCTGCCGGAATCTGGCGCGACGACGGCTGATAATAATAATGTGCAGCCGGGCGCTATCGCATCGGCCGTTACAGGCCACTAACAGCCCGGAGCTTTCGGTTTGACCCTGCCCCGACCCAGAACGCTGCTGAGCATGATTCTGACAGGGCTTGCCCTGCTCACGCTGCCGCTGCTGGTCGGAATCGGCAATGCAATGCTCACACTCGACCGGCTGACTTCCGAAAGCGAAGCAGTCGTCGGCACGGCCGCGGACTCGACACTCGCGAATCAGCGGATCTCGCGGGCGATCGCGAATATGGAGCGTAATGCGCGCCAGTACCTGGTTCTGCAGGACCGCGAGCTGCTCGCGCTCTACGACACGGCGGGCGAGACGCTCGAGGAGAGCCTCGCCACGCTCGCGATGCTCCCGCAAAGTGCGGCCGTCGCCGGGGAGCTCGATGAGCTGAAGTCGCTATCCTTCGGGGTCCGCGAGACCCTTTCGGCACCGGCGGAGGCGATCGACGAGGAACGCCTCGTCGCCGATCTGCGGCAAATGGCCGTCGTCTCAGGCAATGCCGCCGAACGCATGCGGGCGACCGTCAACGAGCAATTGAACGCACTCGAAGAAGACGCGAACTCAGCTCAGCAGGCGTTGCTGTGGCAGGCCGCGGCCCTGATTCCGGGCACTTTGCTGCTCGTTCTGTTCTTCCTGATACTCGTCGGGCGCCCAATGCGACAGGTTGACCGGGCGATTCGGAACCTCGGCAGCGGCGACTTCGCGAACGAGATCGCGATCTCGGGGCCCGCCGACCTCGAGACGCTCGGCCGCCAGCTCGAGTGGCTGCGGGAACGGCTGAAGGAATCGACCGAGGAAAAGAACAAGTTTCTTAGACACATGTCACACGAGCTGAAGACTCCGCTTGCGAACATTCGCGAGGGCACGGACCTGTTGCTGGACGGCTCCGTCGGCAGGCTCGAGCGGCAGCAGGAAGAAGTGACTGAGATTCTGCGGGACAACGGGCTCAAGCTGCAGCAGCTGATCGAGAATCTGCTGACATTCAGCGCCTGGCAATCGAATACGGCGGCGATCGAGCTCAGCACGTTCGAGCTCAAGCCGGTCGTTTTTGCCGTGCTGAGCCTGCACCGACTCGCGATCGCAAACCGCAAGATTCGGCTGCAGATAGAGGTGCATCCGATCAACGTCACTGCAGACGAAGGCAAGATCAAGCTGGTACTGGAGAATCTGATCTCGAACGCGCTGAAGTTCACCCCGGATCGAGGGAGCATGCTGGTCCGCGCGGCGCTCGACGAGGGCACGCTCGTCATAGAAGTCGCCGACTCCGGTCCCGGCATTGCGGCCGACGACAGGCCGCGAATCTTCGAGGCGTTTTATCAGGGCCGTCGGCTGCAGGGCGGACCGGTCGGCGGTACCGGGATCGGTCTTTCGGTCGTGCAGGAGTGCGTGCAGGCGCACGGCGGCACGGTAGAGCTGGTCGACGAATCCGGATACCCGGGTGCGCACTTCCGCGTCGAGCTGCCGCTGCGGCGCCGGACCGACCGGCTTGCACTGGTGGCGAACGGATGATCGGAATGCCAGCCATGTCCCGTTCCGCCTCCGCCTGCGGCCTCGGCGCGTTGCTGAGCATCGCGATCGCGGCAACCGGCTGCACCAGCGGCTCGATCTTCGGCGATACCGGCACCGAGCCCGTGGCCGCCCCGGCGACAACTACGAACAGTGTGTCCACATCCGGAGATCTGAGCGTATATCTCGACCCGTTACGGGACCTGATCGAAGGCGATGCGCTGCGGCAGGCCGAGACCGCACGCCGCATCGAGGAATCCGCCGACATCGCACCGACCACGACGAACCGCCTGCTGTACGCCCTCGCACTAGCCGTGCCCGGGCATCCCGGCAGCAACGCCGACGAAGCGCGGGTCCGGCTCGCCGCCCTGCTGGCGTCGAGCGGTGCACTGCTGCCCGCGGAACGCTCGCTGGCAACGATCGCGCTGCGCGATGTCGACGAGCGCCTCGTACTCGCGGCGGCAGCGGCGGACCTGCGAGCCGAGCTCACTCGGGCGACGCAGAGCGCGGATGCGGAGACGGCCAGACAGATCAACTCGCTGCTCGAGGAAAACCGGCAACTTCAGGAAGCGCTGGATGACGCGACCTCGAAGCTCGACGCGATAACCTCGATCGAACAATCCATTCAGGAACTCGAAAATGGTCCGGACTAGCAGCCTCGGGCTCGGCCCGATAACCGGCAGCCCGCGCGGGCGCATCCTTCTGGTCGACGACGACCCGGGCCTGCTGCGGCTCCTGAGCATCCGGCTGCGGGCCGAAAGCTACGAGGTCGAAGCAGTCGAAAGCGGCTCGGCCGCGCTGGCGGCGCTGCCGCGCTTCAGGCCCGATCTGGTCGTGACCGATCTCAGGATGGACAAGATGGACGGGATCGGGCTGCTGAAGGAAATTCAGCGGGTTCGACCGGGGCTCTGCGTCGTGCTGCTGACGGCACACGGGACGATACCGGATGCCGTCGAGGCAACGCAGAGTGGCGCTTTCGGTTTCCTGACCAAACCGGTCGACAAGCAGCAGCTGCTCGAATACGTCGAGCGGGCGATGAAAGTCTCGGGCAGCGCCGAGCCGCAGGATGAATGGAGTGTCGACATCGTCACTCGGAGCCCGGTGATGGAGTCGTGCCTGCAGCAGGCCCGGATGGTCTCGGGAACCGATACGCGCGTTCTGATCACCGGCGAGTCCGGGACCGGCAAGGAGTTACTGGCCCGCGCGATTCATCGCGCCAGTCCCCGCAAGGAAGGCTCGTTCGTCACGATCAATTGCAGCGCCATGGCCGAGAACCTGCTCGAGGCGGAGCTGTTCGGCCACGTGCAGGGCGCGTTCGCCGGCGCGGACCGGTCGCGCCGCGGCCTCTTTCAGAACGCAACCGGCGGCACGCTGCTGCTCGACGAGATCGGCGACATGCCGATGCGCCTGCAGGTGAAGCTGCTGCGGGTACTGCAGGAAGAGCAGGTTCGGCCGGTAGGTGGCAGCGAAGCAGTGCCGATAAATACGCGTGTGATCTCGGCCACGCATCAGAATCTGAACGATCTGATGATTCGCGGCGCCTTTCGCGACGACCTGTTCTACCGGTTGAACGTCGTGCACATTCGGCTGCCGGCACTCAGGGAACGACGGGAAGACATTCCTCTGCTGGTCGAGCATTTTCTCGAGCAGGTGGCAGCCGAGGAGTCGACCAAACGTAAAGTCTGTTCGCCGGAGGCCGTCGAGCTGCTGGTCGCGAACGACTGGCCCGGCAACGTCCGGCAGCTGCAGAACTTCATTCGGCAGACCTGCGCGATCGGCACGACGCGGGTGGTCTCGGGCGAGCAGGTGCGCAATGCGCTCGGGGCACAGGCCAACGAGCTGCCATCGTTCACCGAGGCGCGCGAAGAATTCACGCGGAACTATCTGTCGCAGCTGCTACAGGTCACCGGCGGTAACGTCAGCCAGGCAGCGCGCCTCGCGAAACGCAACCGCACCGACTTCTACAAGCTGCTGAACCGACATCAGCTGAATCCGGAGCATTTCAAGTAGTCGATTGTCGGCCTGCGGAAGCCGGACTGACGCCGGCTACCGGCGCGTGCAGGGCATAAAAAAATGCGGCGGCCCTGATCGGCCGCCGCATTCGATGATAGGTAAGCCCGTTCGGTTACGCCGGCGTCAGCGGCGTCGCCGTCGCGCGATGAAGCCACCGATCAGCAGTCCCATACCGAGCAGGCTCAGTGTGCCGGGCTCCGGCACCTGCGTGACTTCGCCACCGATCAGCTTCGAGCTGCCGGCCCCGCCAGTAGTGGAGCGAACGCGCGCCCCGGCCTGGTCGAAGTAACTGGCCATCAGATTCGCCGTCGCGATCTCGACCATCAACGACGTCAGCGACTGATTCGGATTCAGCGTCTGCTGCAGCGCGATATCCAGATCGAAATCGAAGTAGATGCCACCGCCGCCTTCCAGGTTGTCGCCACCACCGAGATCGATCATCGCGGGATTGATGAACTCGAAGTCCGGCGAGGAGACCGAAACGTCGGTTTCGAGTATCTGCGACGGATCGAACAGCGCATCGTCGATACCGAGCCAGATGGCCCGAATGTCGCCGGTTTCCGTCGAATTGGCAGTGATTTCGGCCGTGACCTTGACGCCGCCGACGATGTCCTCGAACGTGAACATCATCTCCAGATCGTCACCGGTGAACTCGGTGATGATCAGCGCATGCGACTGACCGGCCACGAGGCCCGATGCGGCCAGCAGCGTTCCCAGCAAAATTTTTGGCGTCTTCATTGGCGGTCCGTTCCGGTCCATCAGGCGTAACATTGTTCAAGAACTAAGCAAACGGCGTGCCAGAAGCGCTAACTGCTTATTTATCAAATACTTAAAATATCCGCCGGCCCGGCCCTCGACGAAAGTGTAAAGAATTCCGGCACAACTCTCGGCGTCTACGCCAGGCCGGCCGCTGCCCCGGCGCCGCTCGGCGTCAGGCCGGTTCGCCGGTGGTCTGGATCCCGTACTTGTCGATCAGATCGTAGAGCGTCGGACGGGTGATCCCGAGCAGTGTTGCGGCGCGCGAGATGTTGCCGGCCGTGCGGATCAGCGCCTGGTTGATCGCGTCGGTCTCGGCCCGCTGGCGCGCCGAGCGGAGGTTGAGGTCCGTAGGCCTCTGGCTCTGGGTCAGGCCGAGATCGTCCGCCGTGATGAACTTGCCTTCGGCCATGATGACCGCGGCCTTGATCCGGTTCTCCATTTCGCGGACGTTGCCGGGCCAGGGATAGGCGTCGATCGCGTCGTGGGCGTCGTCGGCGAAACCCTTGACCTGACTGCCTTCCTGTTTCGCGTAGCGGCTCAGCAGGTGCCTAGCGAGCAGAATCCGGCCGCCGTCCCGCGCCCGCACTGGCGGGATATCGATCGTAATCTCGCCGATCCGGTAGTAGAGGTCCTCGCGGAAGCTGCCCGACTGCATCGCCTCGATCAGGTTCTTGTTCGTCGCGCACACGACGCGCGTATCGACCGCGATCTCGCCACGGCCGCCGAGACGTTCGATCGTGCGTTCCTGCAGAAAGCGCAGCAGCTTCGCCTGCAGCGACAGCGGCATATCGCCGATCTCATCGAGAAACAGCGTGCCTCCATCGGCGGCCTCGATCTTGCCGATCGTGCGCTTGTGCGCACCGGTGAAAGCGCCCTTCTCGAAACCGAAGAGTTCCGATTCGAGCAGAGTGTCGGGAATCGCTGCACAGTTGATCGCGACGAAAGCACCTTCGTTGCGCGGGCTCAGTGCATGTAACGCGCGCGCGAGCAACTCCTTGCCCGTTCCGCTTTCTCCGAGCAGCAACGTCGTCGCTCCGGTCGGGGCCACCTTCTCGATCTTCCGGCAGACTGCCAGCATGGCCTCGCTCGCAGCGATGATGCCGTCGAGCGGCGAGCTGCCCTGCTCGCTCGACAACCTGCGGTTCTCGGCTTCGAGCTCGTACAACTGAAACGCGCGGCCGACGATCAATTGCAGTGTGTCGACGTCAACGGGTTTCTGATAGAAGTCGTATGCGCCGAGGCCGACCGACTTGACGGCGTTGCTCTGGTCACCGTGTCCCGTTACGACGATGACCTTGCTGAACGGCGCCAGCGTCATGACTTCCTTCAGCGTCGCGAAACCTTCCTCGACGCCGCTGTCATCCGGGGGCAGGCCGAGATCCTGCAGAACGACCGGCGGCTCGTGGCGTCGGAGCTCGGCGATTGCGCTCGCCCGGTCCTCGGCAACGACGACTTCGTAATCTTCGAAACACCAGCGCAACTGGCTCTGTATGCCCGGATCGTCCTCGACGATGAGCAGCTTTCTGAGTGCGTCTCCCACCCGTTGAATGCTGCCATAAGCAGCAGGCAAACCGAAGCAAAAGGTGTCACAAAGCGACTAACGTCGCCGTGCGGGACGTGACGCGACCACTCGGAGTCTTCAGCCCTGCTCGAAGAACTGCCTGGTCCGGCTCACGACGAACTCGCGCTGTTGCTGACTCAATTCGGGATAGATCGGCAGTGCCAGTGTCTCGCGGGCAGCGCGGCTCGACTCCGGCAGATCGTTCGGACCGTAGCCGAGATAGGCGAAGCAGGCCTGTTCGTGGAGCGGAACCGGATAGTAGATCTCGGTGCCGATCCCGCGGTCCTGCAACCAAGCCCTGAGCTCGTCGCGCCTTGCAGCCCTGACGACGTACTGATTGAAGATGTGCCGCCCTGCCAGCACCCGGGGTGTCGTGATGTTCGACCCGAGGGCCGCCGCATCGAACATCTGATCGTAATGCTCGGCATTCCGCTGGCGCGCGGCCGTCCAGTCGTCGAGATGCGGCAGCTTCACCGACAGAACGGCCGCCTGCAGTGCGTCGAGCCGGAAGTTGCCGCCAATCAGGCTGTGAAAATACTTCGGCTCGGCGCCATGCACCCGGAGGATACGCATCCTCTCGGCCAGCGCCGGATCTTCGGTGACACACATGCCGGCGTCACCGAAAGCGCCGAGGTTTTTGCTGGGAAAGAACGAGAAGCAGCCGATGTCGCCAACGGCGCCTGCGCGACGACCGTCCGGCAGCTCGGCGCCGATGGCCTGCGCGGCATCCTCGACGACAGCCAGTTGCCGCTCGGCTGCGATCGCAATCAATGCATCGAGGTCGGCCACCTGACCGTACAGATGCACCGGCATGATCGCCCTGACGCGACCGCCGGTCGTGCGGTTCACGAGCCCGTCGTCGCTCGGCAGGCAGGACTCGTCGACGAATCGCGCCACTGCGGCAGCGGAAATGTTGTAAGTGTCAGGGTCGATGTCGCAGAACACCGGCCGGGCGCCGACCCGGGCGATCGTTCCGGCCGTGGCGAAGAACGTGTAAGGCGTAGTGATGACCTCGTCGCCTGGCCCGATGTCGAGCGCCATCAGCGCGAGCAGCAGCGCGTCGGTGCCGGACGAAACGCCGACCGCGAACGAGGTACCGCAATATTCGGCGACCGCCTGCTCGAAACGCTCGACGTGCGGGCCGAGCACGAAGTACTGGGACTCGCAGACTTCGCCGATCGCCGTCTCGACGGCGTCCCTGATCGTGGCGTACTGCGCCTTGAGATCCAGCAGCGGGACCTTCATCTGGCGACAAGCATCGAGCGACAAAACCTCTTCGATGGCGCACAGCGCGCCGGACCCAAGAATCCTCGGGATGAGGGCGACGCTGCCAGATGCAGCGCCCAGGAAACCTCCGCCGACACGCGGGACTACCCATGGCTCCGTCAGGTGCCGACCCGACAGCGCGCCCTCAAAACAGGTTTGGTGGGTGCCCGAAGTTCTTGTGCCGACGAGGATAACCGGGTCGGCCCGCTTCGCCAAGGCTTGACCGATAAATCCGTGAAAATCAGGTCGTTATGAATAATATCTGTCGCGTGATCAATGACTTAGCGGCCTGACCGGATGCGACCGGGAACCAGCCGCGAATCGGCCGCGAACCGGGCGCGAACCGGCGGCCACCGGCGTCACTCGAGCGCGAAGCCCATCCTGATGCGGGCCAGCCGGCTGTAGGTCCGATCGCCCTCCCGGTACGGCTCGTAGCGGTAGGTGGTCAACGCAGCAATGGCTGTGTCTTCGAACCAGCCCTCGGGTTCGGCCGCGCTGACCCGGATCTCGCCCGGCACGCCGGCCCGGTCGATGACGAATTCGAGCTCGACCCAGCCTTCCACATCGGCCTCGAGCGCGATGCGCGGGTACTCGGCCGGGGGTGCCTCGATCAGCGTGACTTCCCCGCGGCCAGCCGGCGTCTGCAACAGGTCCCGCTGCCGCGTTGCCGCGGCGTAGTCGGCGCGCAAAACGGTCAGCCGGTCGTCCGACGGATCGATCCTGCCGGCAGCCCCGATCAGCTGGTTCGCATCGTCAAGCCTGCCGCCCGCCAGCAGATCACTCGCCTGATCGGCAATGCCATCGAGCAGCTGACGCTGAAGGTCCGCGAGGCGGGCGTTCGCCGGATTCAGGCTGCCAAGCTGCTCGAGATACGCGGCGGCGCTGCCGGCACCGGTCAGGTTGCCGCGCACCAGCGCGTCTGCCAGCAGGCCGGCCAGACGCGCTTCCTCTGCAGCAGAGCGCTGCGCTACCGCGCTGAGCTCGGTATCGAGCAGCGCGAGGTCCTCGGCGTTGGCATTCAGATCACCGGCGAGCTCGAACAGCGTCTGCGCTGCCTCGACGTCGTCACCCTCGAGCGCGAGTCGGGAGCGGACCACGACGACCGCGGCCAGCTGCTGACGGAACTCGACGACATCCGGCGACTCGGGAGCGATGGCTTCGGCCAGCCGGAGGAACGCAAGCGCGTTGTTTTCCGGTGGGGCAACGATTTGCCCATCCTCGAGCCGGGCGCGGGCGAGCGCGAGCATGCTGTCGAGCTCGCTGGGCGGCGCGGGCTCGGGCGCCGGCGCCTCGGCTGCGGCAATCGCGGCTGCACTGGCAGCGTCAGTCGCCGCCTGCTCGGTGAGCAAGGCATCGAGCTCCGCCTGCACCACGGCGACCCGGGCGCTCGATGCGTCGAGTGCCCGCGCCTCGTCAATCAGTTCCGAGGCGGCCCGCAGGTCGCCCGCGGCAAGCGCCGCTTCGGCCTGCTCGAGAAAGGTGTCGGTGCGGCCGGTATCCGTGCGTGCCGTTTCGGCAGCCGTCGCTGAGCCGGGCTCCGCGGTCCCGGGTCCTGCCGGCACGGCGCCGGCCGGCGCGCCGCCTGCCTGCACGACACCGGGCGATGCGGCGGCGCCGGGCATTGCTGCAGCGCCGGACGACGATCCGTCGTCGGCCGTGTCTCCGCCGCCATCAGCGGCACCGTTCGTCCGCGCTTCGACGGCTGCTCCGGGTCCCGCTGCGAGCCCCGCGTCCGACTGCCACGGCGCAATCAACGGCGCGAGCAACATCCCGGCCACGAGACAAACGCCGCCGCAGGCAGCGAGAAGAACCCACGAAACTGTCGATCGCGAATGCTCGGCAGGTAGGGCACTCGCCGAGGCAGTCTGCGCGACTGCGGGCGCTGTCTGAATCTGCTCGCGGACCTGCAGGTACCGGCTCACGGCAGATTCGAGCATCAGCCGGGTGATCGCGATCGCGGCGGGCTTGATCAGCAGGCGATGCACCGACCGGTCGGCGAGCATGCTGACGAAGCTCTGCGCGAGCTCACGAGGCGCCGCCAGCAGGATGACGATCGACGGGTCTATGCCGCGCAATTCGGCAACCGACTCGGCCACATCGCGGGTCAGCGTATCGGAGTCGAGCAGAATGATGTGGCAGCTGCGTGTTGCGACTTCCGCCGTCAACTCGTCCCAGTCGCCGGTCGTCGCGACCGGATACTGCTCTCCCGCAGCAGACTCGATTGTGGCTGTCAGCTCGGCATCCGTCGAATAGACGCAGACACCGGCCCCTTCGGCCGCCAGCAGCTTCTTCAGCGGCGTCGGCGGCAGCGTCGTATCGAGTGACGCCAGCGAACCGGGCACCACCCTGGGTCCGTGATCCCCACCCAGGTCCGTAATACCGGACGTATCTGTGAGCTTCTCAGCCATCGATCATCGACATTCGAAAGCGGGCAGAAAGAGCGGCCGGACATAATGTGTTCTTCGAATCGGCCGCAGCCTCAGATCATCGCACATGTCCCTGAGGGACGCGACGCGTTCAGGCTGTCAGTGACGCCTGCAGGGCGGCGTAATCCTCCGGCGTATCGACGCTCAGCAGTCGGCGCGGCTCCGCCGGGTCGACGATCCGGCACTCGGGCGTCTCCAGCACCTCACGCAGCGAATACCGGCCGGCAAGCGCCCTGTCGGTCAGCACGGCCCGGGCCGCGGGCTCCCAGATCGTGCAGAGCGGCTCCGGCACGCCCGCGGAATTTCGAAACCCGGTCGCAAGCGCGGCCGGGTCCCGCGCGCCGATCAGCGCCGTGAGCACGGTGGCGTCGACCAGCGGCATGTCGACGGCGAGCAGCAGCCACGCGGCATGCGGTCGCTGCGCCCAGGCGCTGAGCAGGCCGGCAGCCGGGCCGGCGGCGAGGTCGCCATCCGTGAAGCGGGCAACGCTGCCGTAGACCGGCTCGCGAGCCTGCTCGGGCCGGAGCGAAACGAACGTGTGGGTGCAACAGGCGTCGAGCCGCTCCCATGCACGCTCCCATGCAGCCTGCCCTGCGTAAGTGAGCATCGCCTTGTCACGCTGCATGCGGCGACTGCGACCGCCGGCGAGCAGCAGGCCGCAAAGCTCTGCAATCTTCCCGCTCCCGGTTTCGATCTGTTCTACTCCTGCCGGGCGGCCCTCGAATCGACGAACTGAATGGCCCGCTCGATGCGGCCGAGCGCGCGCGCCCGTCCGACGAGCTCGAGCGTAACGCCGATGCCGGGCGAAGCCGCGCGGCCGGTCAGGGCAACGCGCAACGGCTGCGCGACCTTGCCGAGCCGCATATCCAGCGAGTCCGCAACGTCGGCGACCGCTCGTTCGAGCTCGGCCGGCGTCCACTCTCCGACCGCCGCCAGAGCCTCGCGCAGCGAAGCCAGGGCATCCCGGACGACCGGTCGCAAATGGGTCTTCGCGGCTTTCGGATCGTAGTCGTCGAAATCCGCGTAGTAACAGTCGGCAAGCTCCGCCATCTCAGCGATCGTTGCGCTTCGCTCCCGCAGCGCTTCGACGGCGAGCCCGAGCGGCGGGCCGGCACTCGCTTCCCTGCCCGCTCGTTGCAAAGCGCTTGCGAGCATTAGCTCGAGATCCTCGCGCGCCGTCATCTGGATATGCTGCTGATTGATCCAGCGCAGCTTGTCGGAATCGAAGTTCGCCGCCGACCGGCCAATCCCGTCCAGATCGAAGTTCGCAATCATTTGGTCGCGCGTGAATACCTCTTCGTCGCCGTGTGACCAGCCGAGCCGGAGCAGATAGTTCAGCAATCCGTCCGGAAGATATCCCGCTTCACGGTATTCGAGGACGCTGACGGCACCGTGCCGCTTCGATAGCTTGGCGCCGTCCGGCCCGTGGATCATCGGCAGATGCGCGAACATCGGCAGCTGGGCGCCCAGTGCCGTATACATGTGCACTTGGCGTGGCGTGTTGTTGAGATGATCGTCGCCGCGAATGACGTGCGTAATCGCCATATCGACATCGTCGACGACAACGGTGAAGTTGTAGGTCGGCGTACCGTTCGAGCGTACGATGATCAGATCGTCGAGCTCGGCGTTGTCGAACCGGACCGCCCCCTTTACGACATCGTTGACCTCCAGGACACCGTCGTCGGGTGAACGGAAGCGTACGACCGGATCCACGCCGTCCCGCGGTCCGGTTCGGTCCCGACAGCGACCGTCGTAGCGGGGCTTGCGACCTTCCGCCTCGGCCGCGGCACGCATCGAGTCGATCTCCTCACGCGTGCAGTAGCAGCGATACGCCTTGCCGCTCGCGAGCAGCTGATCGGCGACCTCGGCATAGCGATCGAACCGCGCGGTCTGAAACACGGGCGCCTCGTCGGGCTCGAGGCCGAGCCATGACATCCCGTCGAGAATCGCCTTGATGGCAGGCTCGGTAGAACGCTCGCGGTCGGTGTCTTCGATACGCAGGATGAAAACGCCGCCGTGCCGGCGGGCGAGCAACCAGGAATAAAGTGCAGTGCGGACGCCGCCGACGTGCAGGTAGCCCGTCGGGCTGGGGGCGAAACGAGTACGGATCACGACGCAACACCGGGGTTCGGGGGCCGAATGTTAGCAAGCCGCCCGGAACTCGGCACTCGGCCTGGGTGATTGGCGTCCCCACGGGGATTCGAACCCCGGTTGCCGCCGTGAAAGGGCGGTGTCCTAGGCCTCTAGACGATGGGGACGTCGGGCAGGTATTGGTGGAGCCAGGCGGGATCGAACCGCCGACCTCTACAATGCCATTGTAGCGCTCTCCCAGCTGAGCTATGGCCCCGTTTGCGAGAGCGCAGTCTAGGCAGCACCCCGGAACGCGTCAACCCGCTCTGCGGCGGCATATCTGCGATAATGCGCGCTGTTGCTCGCGTCGAGATCGATAAGGGATTCGGACGCCACAGCCGCGAATTTTCATCAGGTTCTTGAAGTAGCCCCGGGGCCGGCCGGGCCGGGGCGAAGCTCGGCGCACTCGACACAGTTGCACGGTACTGCAGTGAAAGAACGGATCAGAGAGACGCTCGAAATCGTGAGGGACTTCGTGAGCCTGCCGGCGACCGGCAAGGCCATCAGTCTCAGGGGCCTGACCCGTCGCAGGCACGACGATCCGGGCACCGACGCGGCACTCCGAGCGAACATCGCGTGGCTGCGCCGGGCGCAGGACTGCTCGGCATCGCAGGACGGCGGCGTCGCCCACAGCTACGACTGGCTGACCGGGTGGAAGAGCTCGTATCCCGAAACGACCGGCTATATCGTACCGACGCTGCTGGCCTATTCGGACCTGGCCGGCGACGCCGCAGCCGAAACAGCCGCGCGCCGGATGCTCGACTGGCTCGTGTCGATTCAGCTCGAAGACGGCGCGTTTCAGGGCGGCCGTGTGGACTCCGAGCCGCGCGTCGCTGTCACCTTCAACACCGGACAGATCCTGCTCGGGCTTGCCGCCGGCGCCGATCGATTTGGCGCGGCCTATCACGACGCAATGCGGGCCGCGGCCGACTGGCTCGTGACCACCCAGGATAGTGACGGCTGCTGGCGCAGCCATCCGTCGCCGTTCGCGATGCCGGGCGACCGAACCTACGATACGCACGTCGCCTGGGGATTGCTGGAGGCGGCGCGCGTCGTCCCCGACTCGAAGTACGGAGATGCGGGCCTCGCCAACGTCCGCTGGGCCCTCGGGCATCAGCAGGAGAACGGCTGGTTCGGGCACTGCTGCCTGACCGACCCGAGCCGCCCGCTGACGCACACGATCGGGTACACACTGCGCGGCGTGCTCGAGGGGTACCGGTTCAGCCAGGAAGCGGACCTGCTCGAAGCCAGTCAGCGAACCGCCCGCGCCCTGCTCGGCGTCATGCAGCCGAATGGCTTCATTGCCGGTCGGCTCGACGCCGGCTGGCGGCCCGCTGCCAGCTGGGCATGCCTCACCGGCATCGTCCAGATCGCGTTGTGCTGGCTGCAGCTGTTCGAGCACACTGGCGATGCGGACTATCTCACTGCAGCGCGCACGGCCAACAGCTTCGTACGATCGACAATGTACATGTCGGGCAAGCCCGATGTCGTCGGCGCCGTGGGGGGATCCTTTCCGCTGTACGGCGAGTACGGTCGCTATTCGTACCTCAACTGGGCAGCCAAGTTTTGTGCGGATTCGAACATGCTCGAGGCGCGCCTGGCACCAGGCTGACTGGGGAGCGGCAGTGCCGAAGAGCGGAAGAGCGGCGGTGCCGAAGACCGACAGGAGGGCAGCGGCAGGATCGGTCGTCCGGCAATTCGCGCCGCACGGACCTGGTCAGCCGTAGCGCAGCTGCATGCTCTCAAGATGCGCGAGATCGTAATACTCACGATATCGCTCGATCGAGCGTTCGAACTCCGGCTGGATCATCGCCACGAACCGGCGGACGTTCAGCATGCCGATCTCTCCGCGACCCAGCCGGGCCGTCCTGAGAATGCCGCTGTCGACGAACGCCTGCCGGCGACGGTGTAAATCCGGGCAGCCGGCGAACCGATAGCCGAGCTCACGCGCTTCGGTCTCCCTGCGGCGCGGAAACATCAACGCGAAGTCGTGCAGGATGGCCCAATCGGGCGCCTTGCCGGCAGCGGCCGGGATCGCGACGAAGTACGGTAGCCGCGGCCTCATCACCCGCGTCTGCATCGTTCGGCGGATGTCGTCGTAGCCGACGTACGCGACCGTGCGTTCCTCTTCAAGAAAAAGATTCGGGAACCGCACGCGTTCCTGCATGTGGTGCAGCAGGCTGTGAATATGCGTGTTGAGCATCAGCACGTAAGCATCGTCGCGCTCCGCGAGTTTTCCGTACGGCGTCGCCGATCCATAGGGTGTCGCCGATGCTTCGTGACCGCCGAGAAGCTCACCGGCAGCCGGTCCGAGAGCGGTGACCGAGTTAGTCGGGTGCAAACTGCGCATGACCCCGTCGCGGCGGCGAAAGGCTTCGGGAATAGCGCCGACCCGGGATGGTGTCGAGCGGACATCAAACGTGCCGCCACCCTCGACGTAGCTCAGCATCGAGCCGCCCGTGGAGAATGCCGGCATCATCAGGGAGCCGCGCGGCCCGAGCGCTTCGATCAGCGCATCGATGACGGTCTCGGCGCCGCCGGCAACGTAACCCAATCGGCTGAGTGAGGCGTGAACACACACGATCTTCTCACCTTCGACACCGATTTCCCGAAAGGCGCGCACGAGAGCGTTCCGGTCGTAGTTGAAGAAGACGCGGTTCATCAGCGCCTCGGTTTCCCGAAGCAGGTACCGCTTCAGACCATGCTTACGGCGCCCTGTCGCGATCCTGTCGAACACGAGCCGTCCTGGTAACCGGGCAAAAACGCGCTAGCGGCCGGCGTGGACGCCGCTACCGCAGCTTGTGCCGCTGGATCTTGCCGGTCGCCGTCTTCGGCAGCCGATCCAGAAACTCGATCCATCTCGGTCGCTTGTAGGCAGCCAGCTCGCCGCGCACGAAATCGATCAGCTCCGTGCCCAGATCGGCGCGCCGGTCGGCGTCACGATCGAGCACGACGAAAGCCTTCGGCTTGATCAACCCGTCGGCGTCTTCGGCGCCAACCACGGCGGCCTCGGAAACAGCCGCGTGCGAGCACAGCGCGCCCTCCACTTCGACCGGGGAGACGTAGATTCCGCCGACCTTCAACATGTCGTCACTGCGGCCGCAATGCGCGTAGTAGCCGTCTTCGTCGCGCACATACTTGTCTCGCGTGTACACCCAGCGACCCTGGAACGTTTCACCGGACTGGTCGCGTAAATTCCAGTAACCGAGCGCCGACGACGGGCCGCTCACGTAAAGATCGCCCATCTCCCCGTCGACGGCATCCTGCCCGTTGTCGGCCAGGATACGCAGACTATAGCCCGGCACCGGCTTGCCCGACGTACCCGGCTTGTTGTCGCCGCTGCGATTGCTGAGGAAAGTGTTCAGCATCTCGGTCGAGCCGAGCCCATCCAGTATTTCGAGCCCCGTCTCCTCGAGCCAGTGCTGGTGCACCTGAACGGGCAAAGCCTCGCCCGCAGAGATGCACAGACGCAGCTTCTCGGTGCTGGGTAGCCGTCGGGCATTGAGCATCATCGAATAGAGGGTCGGCACGCCGAAAAAAACCGTTGGCGGATGCCGGTGTGAGACCTCATGAACGGAGTCCGGCGTTGGGCGTCCGGGGTAGAGCACAGTCGTCGCGCCAACCGAGAAGGGAAACGTCAGCGCGTTGCCGAGGCCGTAGGCGAAGAAGAGCTTCGGCGGCGAAAAGATCACGTCGTCCGGCTCGAGTTGCAGCACGGTCTTGCCGAAGTGGTCGGCCGTCGCCAACAGGGAGGATTGCCGGTGCATCACACCCTTCGGTCGACCAGTGGTGCCGGACGTATATAGCCAGAAGGCGATGTCGTCCGGCCGCGTCGGCGCCGGCTCGCACGCGTCCGGCATGTCCGCGGTCACTTCGGCGAGGGTCTCGACACCGGCCCCGCCGTTGCCCGAGACGACGACGCGCCTCAGAAAGGGCGCGGTCTCATCGAGCGATGCGAACGATTCGCGGAACTGGCTCGACACGACCAGCAGCCGGGCACGGCTGTCTGCGAGCATGAATGCGTAGTCGGGTGCCTTGAGCAGCGTGTTGACCGGAACGGGAACAACCCCCGCTTTGATGGCGCCCAGGAAGCAGGCAATGAAGTCGACCGAGTCCGCGAGGCAAAGCAGGATGCGCTGCTCCATTTCGATGCCGGACGCGGTAAGGAAATTCGCAAACCTGTTGACCCTGCGCTCGACTTCGGCATAGGTGTACGTGTCGTCCGCGTCGATTACCGCGATCTTGTCACGCGTTCCAAGCCGTTCCTGACGATCGAGCAGATCATGGGCCGCGTTGTAGAAGGACAGGCTGGCGGAAACGTCTTCAGACATATGGGATACCTGCTGGGTGGCCGCTCCTCGCATGCGACTGGCAAAGGGACGCGGAGTGCACGGATTCAGTCCTCGAGCTCGAACCACTCCGTAATCATCATGGTCGGCTTTCCCTTGACGATGATGCGATAGGTTCTGGTCAGACAATACTCGCTGTCGAGGCTGCGCATTTCGCCGGGAAGGTCGGACGGCGGCTCCTTGCCGTACCAGAGCAGCTCCCGGTATTGCTCGACCCGGCTGTTGAGCAACATGCGGCCGAGACCTTCCGGGATCCTCTGAACGGGATGACCGACGGCATCCTTGACCCTTTCCGGGACGACCAGAGAGGCAGCCGATGCGTAGATGCGCCCGGTTGCCCGGCCTTTCAGCAGAACCCGGCGCGAGCTAACGGCATGCCCCTTCGGCAGCTCGAGCCATGCGTGGTCTTTCTTCAGATGTTCTCGCGTCCTGCCGCTATCGATGATCTCGATCGACTCCATCTTCTGCGCCTCGAGAAAACGCGTAACGGTGCCGTCGATGACGAGCACGGCGCGCTCGAACGGCGTCAACCTGCCGATGTCGACATCTTCGAGGTGTCTGGGGCGCTGCTCCTGCGCCACGAAGACTCCCTCGAACGGTAAAAAGCCGTCGTCCGTCATGGTTTCACACCCGATCCGCGCGGAACCTCATAGGAAATTGCGACGCATCTCACAAAGCTGCCGCTGCCGCTGCCGCTGCCGCTGCCGCTGCCGCTGCCGCTGCCGGAGAAAGCCTAACAGAGGCTTCCGGTGCTACAAGGACACATGTATCAATCCGGGATCAGGTGGCAAGACGCCGTCTGATCTCCGGCGGAACGCTGACTGCGCGAATCCCGGCCTCAGTGCCTGCGTCCGCGCGCGCGCATACGCGCGTTTCCGTTCCTTCGGCACTGACCGCACCGTTGCGTCTGAGTGTGTGTGCGACACGAAAGGACTTCCTTCCCCATTCGTCGACGCGGCTCGTCAGGTGGACCTCGTCCCAGAAACGGACGGGACTGTGAAACCGGGACTGGGCCTCTACGATCGGGAAACCGATCAGCTGGTAGTCGCTTTCGATCACGTCGAGGGTCAGTCCCGCAGCCGCCAGGAGATTCCACGTACCCCAGTCGAACCATTTCAGAAAGTTCGGATAGAACACGATGCCGGCAGCATCGGTATCCCCCCATTGAACGCGGAACTGAATCTCGTTTTCCATCATCGACCACGTCTCAGGCGGCGGCGAATGCCGTCCGCAATCCTACACGCTACACTTGCGTGCCTCCTTTCGGAGCGCGGAGATTGTAATACACACGATGAGCAGAAAAGTCACCGTCGTAAGCACGTCGAGAGCAGACTTCGCGCATCTGCATTGGCCTTTGGCACATATGCACGAGCACCCGGAGCTCGAGGTCGATGTCATTGCGACCGCCGCGCATCTGTCGCCCGGCTTCGGGCAGACGGCCACGCTGTTCGAAGGGCTGGGCGTGCCGTGCACGCAGATCGAATCGCTGCTCGACTCGGACACCGATGTCGGAATGGCAAAAACCATCGGCCTGACGACAATCGGCATGGCCGATGCGCTGGCCCGATCCCGACCCGACATTCTGCTGCTGGTTGCGGACCGCTACGAGATGCTGGCACCGGCGGCCGCGGCACTCGCGCTGCGCATTCCCATCGCGCATATCGAAGGCGGGGAGATCAGCGAGGGAGCCATCGACGACGCCGTCCGAAATGCGTTGACGAAAATGAGTCATATACATTTCACGCCGACGTCAGAAGCCGCGAGGCGCGTGCGCGCCCTCGGCGAGGAGCCGTGGAGAGTTCATTGCACGGGCGCACCGTCTATCGACTATCTGACGCAATCGCAGCTTCCCGACCGTCCGGCACTCGAACAGGCTCTGGGACACGAGCTGGACGATCCGCTGACGGTCGTCGCCTATCATCCGCTCACGCTGTCACCGGACACGCTTGTCGAGACCGACGCCTTCTTTGCGGCGCTCGACGAGCTTGCCGGACGGATCGTGTTTTGTTTTCCGAACGCCGACGCAGGCAGTCATTCGATCGTCGACCGCGCACGCCGGTTTTGTGCCGCGCGCGAGCGGGCGGACCTGCACGTCAACCTGGCGCCCGAAATCTACTGGAGTCTGCTGCGCGAAGCGGATCTGATGCTCGGCAACTCGTCGAGCGGCATCATGGAGACTGCTTCGTTCGCACTTCCGACGGTCAACGTCGGACGCCGCCAGCAGGGCCGGCAGCGGGCTGCCAACATCATCGACGCTGCCGCCGACCCCGGCGAGATTCGCGCAGCGATCGCGACGGGCCTGGCGCCTGCGTTCCGGAACACGCTCGAAGGCCTGCGCAACCCCTACGGCGACGGCCACGCCGGCGAGGCGATCGCGACGATACTCGCCGCCGCGCCGGGCCGCGAAGCGCTGCTCGACAAGAAAGCGCTGCCGCTATCGGCACCGGAGGACTCGGGCACGGGACCGCATTTCATCGCCCCGCAGGCGCAGTAGCGCCGGGCACGAGCGCCAGGTTCGGAGCGAAGCCGGGGCGCAGGGGCGGGTCCGCCTCCCATCGGCGCGACGCATCCGCCGCGCATCGGCCGCGACGCATCGGTTCGCGACGCGTCAGACCGCAGCGCATCGGTTCTCGCGTGTCAGACCTCCGTGGCAGAGCCGGCGGACGATACCGCGCTCATCGAGTTGCGTCGTCGCCGCGGAGGCTCGCTGCCAGCGGCAGTGGCACGGCACCGGACCAACCGCGGTCGGACGGTGTAACAGTACGCGTCATCGTCTGCGAATTATCGACCGGTGGCGTGATCTCGTCGCCGTACGGATAGACCGGCATGCCATGAAACGGCATCGGTCCGACCGTTGCGTTGGCAGCCGAGTTCGCGTCCATGTCCTTGCCGAATCCGTCCGCGAACAGCAGATACGTGCGCTCGAATCCGTCGGCAGGCGCCTCCGGCACATGGAACTGCAACTCGATCTCGTCGCCGGAACGCGTCGTGACCATTACGTCATCGGTCCCCTCGACGATCGCGGTCACGTCGCCGAAAGCCGTGTACGCACCGACGTGCGCGCTCCACGGCGAGGCAAGCGACACGGACGTCGGATCGTACCGATACGGCGTCTGTGCAGGGCGCTTCAGCTCTGCAGGGAAACCGCCGTAACGCAGGTCGGCCACGGCCGGCGAAACACGGGTGACCTGATACTCCAGATCGTCCCCGCCGACGAGAATTCGGGCCCGATCCCAGTAGATCCGCATGTTGGTCGCAATGCGGACCCGGTGATCCTCGCTGGTGAAAAGGCCGGTGAGCTCGACTGCCATCGTCTTCGGCAGACCGGCCGGAAAACCCATCAGGTGGCCGGTGTCCCGCCATCCGCCGTGACCGTCGGCAACCGTGAGCACCGGCGGTTGCAGCGCGTGACCAGCCTGGGCCGCTGCGACATTCGCCGAAGAGTCCGCGTAATCGATCCAGCCTTCCAGCAGGAGGACGACGCGGTCGGCGGGGTCGAAGTCGCCAAGGTCGAGCTCCAGCGTATGGTCGCTGGCGTAACCCTTGAAACGCAGCAGATCGAAGTTCTCGACGTACGCGCCGTCTGACGCCGCCAGCGCTTCGGTCCAGCTGCGGCCGTCATGCGCGTCGGTTGCCGCGCGAATGTCTCGGAGATCGTCGGAGACGAAGAGCTCGAACTCCGGCCACGGCGGACCGGGCATCAACCGCTCATTCGGGAAGACGTCGGTGCCGGCGGGATGATCGACCGCGACCAGCTGCAGCTGATCGAACCAGATGATCTCCTGCAGCTGGTTGTTTACCCGCAGACGCACGAATCCGTCCGAATCGACCGAAGGCGCCTGCTCGAGCTTGATGTATTCATCGGTGTCCGGCGTCCCGAAAACACCCGGCGCCTGTTGATAGCCGATTGCCGACCCGCCGAGAAAATCGGTCTGGAACTGCCATTCGCCGTCACGCCAGACATACAGAATCGGGCACGACGTGCCTTTCCTGTCGAGCTGCTCGATTTCCAGTGCCGCACCGCTCGCCTGCAGCACCTCGTCCTGCAGGACACCGCTCGGCCACAGGTGTCTCACGGAGTCCACCTGAGCACGCGAGCCCAGACCGGCATGGACCGGCAACGGATTGGTCACCTCGAACTTCTGCCGCAACGAGCCGGCAAGCACTTCGACCTTCGAGCCGACACCGAAATAGTTGTCGCCGACGCCGTGCGATTCGATAGCGACCCACTGGCGCTCGTTTCCACCTTCGTTCAGCAGCAGGCCGACGCCATCGTCGCCGGCATCGACCAGATCCAGATCACCGTCGCCGTCGGCGTCGAGCGCGGCAGCCGGAACGGCGCCGGCCAGGCCACTCAGCCACTCATCCGCCGGGCTCCATTCGCCGGCGCCGAGGTTTCTGAATGCTCGAGTCGCTCCTGCTCCGCTCGCGAACAGATCGAGAAAACCGTCGTTGTCCGCGTCGGCGACGACGACCGCGTCGACGCCCCGCATGCCGGCGACAGACAACGGTGCCTCGAAGCGCCCGCGGCGATTCGGGTAGACCTGCAGACCCTGTGCGCCACCGACGACCAGGTCCATCCAGCCATCCTTGTTGACGTCGGCAATCGCGATGTCCGCGACCTGGCCGACATCGACGAGGCCGGCTTCGTCGCTGACTGGAAGAAAAGTGCCGTCCCGCTGATTGAGCAGGACGTGTATCGCCTGCGATTCCGCCACCAGCAGATCGATATCCCTGTCGTTGTCGATATCGGACAACCCGAGTCTCAAGACGCCCGTTTCGAAGGCCAGGTCGAACCCGTGCGCGGCCGAGTCGGTGAAGTCGAAGTTGCCGGCGCCATCATTGGTGCCAAACGCGCAACTCGCGTCGGCCGCCGGCGACCAGCAGGCGAATATATCCAGATCCCCGTCATGCTCGCGGTCGACGAGCAGCAGGTCGGCCGCGGTGAGCCCGGGCGGCATCTCGATCGCCGTGGCCAGGGGCAATTCGCCTGCCGCGGAAAAACCGCCGTCTTCGGACTGCTCGATCAGCTCGAGGCGAATGCCTTCTCCGGGCATCTCGACCAGCGCGAGTACCTCGACGACTTGGTCGTTGTCCGTGTCGCCGGCCGTGAGCGCGACGATGCCTGCGTCGGCCCACTGAGCAGTCAGCATGGACTCGAACGCGCCGTCGACTGCAATCGTTCCAAGACCCTGATCCTGCGCGACGACCAGCGCCGGGAAGTTGCCGGGCGACCGCCTGGCGAGGGCCCACGCCCGCGCCGCAGTCCTGTCCGTAGCCCGGAACGAAACGGCAGTCGCTGCGGGCGCCGGCATGACATCGCCCGGATAGTCGACTCCCAGCGCATACGGCCCCTGCTCGCCATACTGGGATCCGACGGCGAGATCGAGGCCGGAACGGGCCCGGATATCCTGTGACCGGGTAAGCAGCTCCCTGCCCTCCTCGGCATTTCCCTGCGTAACGAGCGCACGGCCGAGCGCGTACAGACTCGAAACATGATCAGGGTCGGTCTGCAGTGCCCGGCGGAAGGCAGCGACCGCGTCTTCACCGCGATCGAGGCTTCCATAGCTGATGCCCAGGTAGTACTGGGTGAACGGATCGTCGGCATCTTCCGCCGCGACGATCTCGAAGTGCGCAGCGGCCGCTTCGAAATTTCCGCGGTTGGATTCGAGCAGCCCCAGATTGAACTGTGCGTACGGATAGGCAGGGTCCGCCGCGATTGCCGCGCGCAGCGCAGACTCGGCTTCGTCCGGCCTGCCGTCCTGCAGCAACGCTACCGCAAGATTCGACAACAGCAGAGGATCGTCCTGCCGCTCATCCAAGCCGCGCGTAAACGCATCGGCGGCCTGCTGCCACTCCTGCTGGCCCAGGTAGGCGGTGCCGAGCGTGTTGGCCTGAATGACCGCTTCGGAGATCGCAGTCTCCGCGCTCGACTGCGGTTCCTCGCCCGCCGAACAGCCGGACAGCCAGACGTAAACGGCCAATAAGAGAACGGAGCTATAGCGGGTCATCTGACACCAGTCCTTCGTGGTCGGTATGGCAGCGACGTCGGAGTGGAAACGACATACTGCGCCGAACGCACACTCTGCCGTCCGTCGCCGTCGCCGCGACGATGGATGCGCGACGGATTATGAAAAGTGCATGACGAGGCGTCAACAAATCACCGACCACGCCAACGCGCCGATGTTACAAAATGTGACGCGACACACACCGCCGTTATCGCGCTACACGTGAACATTGCCAACCCGGATCGGGTTTTTACATCCCCTTAACTTCCGTTCGAAAGGCGGCTGCTAGACTCGATCCGATTCCCGGTTGGAGATCCACATTGGCGAACTGGTGTGCGGTTCTTGCAGCGCTCGTCTGCCTGATGCCTTTCGCGTCGCGAGCTCAGGGCACGTCGGTCGACGATTCAGCTCCGCCGGCACGAAAACTGAACTGGGGAGGAGCGATACAGCTCAGGTCGGAAACCTGGGAGAACTTCGCATTCCTCCCGTCGGCCGATGATGACTTTACGCTCGGACGCGTGCAGCTCAATGCCGATGTCGGCATCGGGGCCTCGTCGAGGTTCTTCGTCGAGGCGAAGAGCTCCCTTTCCACCGATCGTGATCTGCCCGGCGGGACGAGAACGCTCGACGTCGACACGCTGGCCTTGCAGCAGGCGTATTTCGATTTCCGTCACACTGCGGCGGACTCGAACTTTCGATTGCTCGTCGGACGGCAACCGCTCGCATTCGGGCGACAGCGACTGGTCAGCCCCCTGCCGTGGGGCAACACGCTGCGCGCCTGGGACGGCGCGAGGATGACTTACTCATCGGAGCGCTGGGCTGTCGACGGCTTCTATACCTGGTTCGCCCCGGTCGACAAATACGACAGCAACAGCCGCAACCGAAATGAGCCCTTCCGGGGCATCTATGCGCGCCGAATATTGGCGCTGAACCGGGGCATCGATGCCTACTGGTTCAGACGCGGCAGCATCGTTACGGGACCGGGCGGCGGTCGCATGAACGAGGAACGCGACACGCTGGGGCTCCGCCTCTATCACCAGTCGGGGCCGTGGCGCGGAGACATCGAGCTGACGCACCAGTCCGGCGACTCCGGACCGTTCGACGTCAACGCAGAATCCGTTGCGCTCGAAGGAGCCCGATACTGGGAAAACGGCTTCACCGAGTCCGTCACCGTCGGCATGGACTATGCGTCCGGGGACGACGCCGGTACAGAACGCCTCGAGACGTTCGATCAGCTCTACCCCCTCGCCCATGCATATCTCGGGTACATCGACATCATCGGCCGCAAGAACATTCGTTCCGGGTTCGTTCGCGGGCGGTTTCGATTGCCGGAAGAGGTAACGCTCGAGGTCACGGCGCTGACGTTTTCGCGGGCCAGCGCAGACGACGCGCTGTACAATGGCGGTGGCGGTCAGGTTCGGTCGGGCGCGGCCGCCAGCGACGATCATGTCGGAAACGAACTGGATATCACCGTGTCACGCGCCGTGGGCGCACGCGGCCGGCTGTTGGTCGGATACAGTCGTTTCAGCCCCGGTAACTTCGTGAAACTGTCCGGACCGGCGACTGCAACCGACTTCGGCTATGTTCAGTACAGCGCCACCTTCTAGTTCCCGATATACGAAATTCGCCAACTACATCGGGACCGGAACGCTCGTCGCCGTCGTCGTACTGCTCGCGTGGCTGCAGTATCGCTGGCTGAGCCAGTTGAGCGCGGAAGAAGAAGGCCGCAGGCGGGTTGCACTCGTCGTCGCTGCCACCAACTACTCCGATTTCGTATCCCGCGGCCTCGAGTCGCTGGTTGCGCTGGCTGGCGAAGCACCCCTTTCACGGACGCTCGACGACTCCCCGCTGGTCGCCGCAGTCGTCGCGTTCGACGCGACCGGGTCAGCGCGTATCCTCGAGCGATCGTCACGCGACTGGCGTCCGGTCCACGCCGCAGAACTCCAACAGCGCCTCGGCAGACCACTCTGGCTCGAGGCGCAGAACGGCCGGAATGCCGGCGGGATCTGGACCTATCCGCCCGCGATAATGAGGTGCAGCCAAAGATGCGAAGTCGCCGTCATCGATCGCGAGGCGTTGAACTCTTTGCTGCTGGCGCCAGGTATCGAGCGCATGTTCGCAGATCTGGGCGACGAGCTTCGGATTGCCGTGACGATTGCGGGCGGCCGCCGCCCGGCGCAGCTATACCCGGCGCCGAGCCCGGCCCTCCGGGTCGAGTCTCCCGACATTGCGGTCAGCATTCTGGATGACGGCCTGGTATACGGGCCGGAGGGCACGGAGTGGTCGCTCCGCATCGATCACGGCGGCACCTCCCTGCAAACGGCCGTGGATCGATCTCACGTCACGAATCTGCTGATGAGCGCCGCTGTCCTCAGTCTGCTTGCACTGAGCGTGGGCCTCGTCGTGCTGAATGCCCGGCGACAGACGGCGCTCGCGCGCGAACAATTGTTTTTCGTCGCAGGCATTTCACACGAGCTGCGAACGCCCCTCGCCGTAATCGACAGCGCGGCGGACAACATGATCCACGGGACGATTACCGAACCGGCCGACGTCCGGGAGTACGGCGGCATGGTCCGCTCGGAGGTCAGAAGACTGGGCGCGATGATCGAGAACGTGCTCAGATTCGCGCAGTCAGCATCGAATCGCCATCCGGGATCGAGCGAGACCATCGAGATCGCCGATCTCGTGCAACAGACTCTCGAACGCGCGGCTACTGCTCTCGAAGGCATGGACGTCCGCCTCGACGTCCAGCCCGGCATGCCGACGGTTGTTGGTGATGCCGCAGCGCTGCAGTCGGCGCTCGGGAACCTGATCGGCAATGCGGCCCGCTACGCGACCAACGGCAACTGGATCACGGTGACCGCCCGCGCCGTCCGCGTGCGGCCCCGCGGGTCCGCGATCAGGATCAGCGTGACCAATCCGGTCGATGCGCCGCCCGATGCTCATCCCGAGCGGCTGTTCGAGCCGTTCGTTCGCGGCAGCCGAGTTCGCGATACTGGGCTTTCCGGCGCGGGTATCGGACTCGCTGTCGCAAGGAATGTCGCCCGCCAGCATGGCGGCGGCATCACGGTTGACACCGGAAACCGAAACCGGATTACTTTCACGCTGTTTCTGCCCGTTCCCGGAAGATCGCGGTGAGTGATTTTCATATCCTGCTCGTCGAAGACGAGCCTGGGTTGATCAAGACGCTGACGGATCGTCTGCAGCGCGACTCGTTCATCGTAACGTCGGCGACGGACGCGCCAACGGCAGAGTTTCTGCTCCGCCAGCAGAAATTCGATCTGGTGTTGCTCGATATCATGCTCCCCGGGGGCAGCGGATTCGATATATGCACCGGCATGCGCCGCACGGATCCGGTCACGCCGATACTGATGCTGACGGCTCGTGATTCGGTCGCTGACCGCGTCAGAGGCCTGAAGCTGGGGGCGGACGACTATCTGACGAAACCGTTCGAGATGAGCGAGCTGCTGGCTCGTATCAATGCGTTGCTGCGTCGCGGCCCGGGTCTCAGTCCCGAGCTCACGATCGGCAGAGCGATGGTCGACTTCGATGCCGGCACGGTGCTCATCGACGGCAGCGCCATCGACGTGTCAGCGCAATCGCTAAAACTCCTGAAGTATCTCGTCCAGCATTCGGGCCGGACGATTACGCGCGAGGAACTGTTGTCACGCGTGTGGGGCCACAAGCAGGCACCATCCAGCCGCACCGTCGACGTGCACGTTGCCTGGCTGCGCCGCGCCGTCGAAGACAACCCGCGAGAGCCACGTCACATCATCACGGTGCACGCAACCGGTTACAGATTCGATCCCTGAGCCGGATACTCGACGACGATCTCCTGATCGGCCATCACACCCTCGAGGCTGGTGGACTGACCGTCGGGCCAAAGCACGTCGACGCGATCGATGCTCTCGGATTCACCGAGCCCGAAGGTAACCGGCAGCTCCACCTGCGACAGATAGCTGCGTGACGGCATCACCGTGCGCGTCTGCAGGACGCCGTTCGACGTGAGCGCTACGCGGGCACCAATTGCGTCCCGGTTCATGCCGACGCCCTCGACCTTTACGCGCAACCAGTGATGGCCGAGCGCCTGATCGTTGCGCAGAACGAGCGGAGGCCTGTTGACCTGCGCAATGACGACATCCGGATCGCCGTCCTGGTCGAGATCGCCGTACGTCGCACCCCGCCCGACTATCGGCACGCCCAGATCGCCGGTGTCCTCGAGGTCGAGATGCACGAAGTTCCGCGAGCAGGTCGGGCCGCAGTTCCAGAAGATCTGGGTCGGCTGCTCGTAGTGCTGACTGGGCTGCACGACGTTGATCTCGTCCTCGACGTGGCCGTTCGTCTGCAGCAGATCCAGACGGCCGTCGAGATCGTAGTCGAAGAAGAACAGACCGAAACTCAATGCCTGACGGCTCTCGGGCCCGACGCCGGACACCACGGCCTCATCGGTGAAGACCGGCAGCCCGCCGCGCGCGACATAGAATGAGCTCATCTCGTTGGCGAAATTGCCCACGGCGACGGCGATTTCGTCGTCGTTGTTGTAGGCCGCAGCATCGATACCCATGGCACCCGTCGCTCGCCCGGTGTTGTCGAAGGCAAGACCCGCGAACATGCCCGATTCCTCGAACGTGCCATCGCCGCGATTCCGGAACAGAAAGTTCTGCACGGTATCGTTGGCGACGATCAGATCCGTCCAGCCGTCGTCATCGACGTCGGTCGGATGCACGGCGAGACCCTTGCCTGCAGGCAATCCGGTCGCCGGGTTGTTTATCAGAATGCCCGCTTCTTCGCTGACTTCCGTGAACGTGCCGTCACCGTCGTTTCGATACAAATAGGAGTAAGTGCCCGCGTAGTTGGTCGGTGGGCCGTAGGCACGGCCTATGCCGGTCAGCCGGTAGTCGACACTGAGGTCTATGTCGCGGCTCCATTCAACGTAGTTGCTGACGAACAGATCCAGATCGCCATCGTTGTCCATGTCGAAGAACGCAGCACTGGCGCTCCAGGTATCGTCACTGCCCGCGACGCCGGCATCCCGAGTCGCGTCTACGAACTTCTTCCCGCCGTCGTTGATGAGCAAGCGGTTCTCGCCGACAGCGGTGAGAAATACATCGCTGAAACCATCGCCGTTGATATCCGCCACCGCGGCGCCCATCGCGTAGAACGTCATGTCACCAAGGCCGCTGGCCGCCGTGATGTCCTCGAAGCTACCGCCGCCAAGATTTCGATAGAGGCCACTCGTCGGCTGACGCGAGCCGTCGGACTCCCACGGCCAGAGCGACGAGTTTACGAACAGCAGGTCCTGCAGGCCATCGTCGTCGAAGTCGATGACTGCGACACCCCCGCCCATCGTCTCGGGCAGCAGGCGCTCGCCATAGGCACCATTGACGTGAACGAAATCGATTCCGCTCTCGCGCGTAATGTTCGTGAACTGGACCGACGGCGGAGGAATGTCGATCGCCTCCGAGATGCTCTGAACGGCAACCTGCTCGGCGTCCTCGACAATTTCGACCGGTGCTTCGCGGCTCAGAATGAACCAGAGCAGCCCGACGACAACCGCGGCAGAGCCGATGACCACCATCGACCACTTGAAAGCCTGGCCGATGATCGCATCGTCTTCCGGCACCTCATCGTAGCCGGCATCCGGTTCGAGCTCCGTCTCCGCCACGTTACCGCTTTCGTCGCTCATCTCTGCGCCACCGCCGTATTTTCAGTTGAATCGAGCTCATAGGCACCGGGGCGGCTCAGGTCGTAAAGCACGACGGCGTCCGCCGCATGGTTGGCCGGCTCGCTCTTCTGGCGGGCCATGACTATCGCCCGGTCGCGAGCGTTGTCGTCGGCCTTGAAGATCGTGTATTGCTCGCGGTGCGCTCTCTCCTTGTCGGTATCGCCGAGCTGCGCATAGACCTGCGACAGGCCGTAGTGCGCGACCGCATTCTCGGGATCGAGCTTGAGCGTCTCCTCGAACCAGTGCACGGCCTGAGCGAGAAACTCGTCCCGCCGCTCGGGGTTTCGACGCTCGAGCTTCGACCGGTCGAACAGCGTCTGAGCGTATTCGTTCAGGAGCGTGTAGTCCTGACTGAAATCGAACTCGCGCTCCTGCGCTTCGCTGAACTGGGTTGCGATGATGCTCGCGTACCCTTCGATCGCCTCGTCGAGATAACCGTTCTGGCGATTCACCACCGCGGTGAAGTACGCGACCGACCACGGATACGCAGGTGGATCGTGCGCCGCAGCGCGACGCAGAGCCTCGACGGCGTCGTCGAGCCGCCCCTCACGAATATAGACGCGAGCCAGGTTCAGCGGACCATCCCCGCGCCCCAGCGCTTCCACCTGCTGGAATGCTTCCTCGGCCTGCCGCAACTGGCCCGAACCGCCCTTGCGCAGCAGCCCGATACCGTAGTCGTTCCAGCGCTGCCACTCCGGAATGTCGTCGCGCCGCTGTTCCGCCACGACCGCGCCTCTGCCGGCGACCGGGAACACGACCTGATCGGTCGCTATCGTGATGATCGGCAGGTCGTTGTATTCGAACTCCTCGCCCTGGAAGTGCTGCATGTACGTCGTGTCGAACTTGCGGTACTGCAAGCCGACATCGACCGTGACGGTATCTCCGGCATCCTCCGGCACGTGCAGCACGAAGTGCACCGAGTCGGCCGCGCCCGGCGGTATCTGGTTGTTGTACAGCGGCGTGAAAATGTCTTCCGGGTTCCGCCTGTCGATCCTGTTGCCTTCCCGATCGATGACGTACTGATTGACGAAGTGCGACCATGGGTCCACTTCGCCGGTCTCCGGATCCATCCCGCCGCTTCTGCCGATCACCCGGTCATCGCTGGTTGCCGTGACATCGACCCACACCTCGTTGGAATCGGCCGTGCCCTGAGTAAACAGATGGCCTAGCGTCAGCGTGCGGAGCACCACTTCGACCAGATAACTCTTGCCCGGCTCGAGCGCCGGCACCTGAGGCCTGATCGCCGCCATCAGCTCACCGTCGATGACGCCCTCCTCGCGCAGGCCGACGATATCGACCCTGAGCGAATCCTTCAGGAAATCCCGGTGCGCCTCGATCGTCCATTCGGGCAGGCCGAGCAGGTGCGGGATGGCCGTATTGGCGCTCGGAAACTGGTGATTGTGCACCTGCAGAACGCCGGAGCCGTCGAAATCCTTGGCGCCGAAGTCGTCCGACGGCTCGAACGGCATGTGGCAATTCGTCGAGCAGTCGTGCGTGGCTTTCTGCGGGTAGTAAAAACTCTGGATGCCGTGGCCGGAGACGCCGCTCAGCTGGTAGGCATCGTAATGATTCTGGCCCCGCAGCCACTTGTAGTTGTTGAACTCGGGCGCCAGATGCACCTTGTGGCACCCCGCACAGAATTCCGCCGTCTGATGCAGGGGCTTCAGGAACGTGCGCTTGTGAAACTCGGGCTTCGCGCGAACCAGCAGCCTGTTCACCTCGCCCAGGAACGCGTTGTCGCTGAACGCGAACGGGTAATGAATCGGCTCCTCGATCGTGTAGTCCGAGTTGCCGCGCTGGCTGTTAACGTTGGTAATGGCATGACAACCCGTGCAGGTGATACCCGCCTGCGCGGTCGGATGATTGACGTCGTCGAAGTTCGGGTCGTCGAAGGCGCCGCTGAAGAACGGCACCAGATCGTGGCAACCGGCGCAGAATCTTGCCGCCTGCACCGTCCCGTCCCGCTCCAGGGCGAACTCTCGCGTACGGCGCACGGAAAACAGATAGGCGGGGTTATTGAACGATGCGAGCTTATGGACGCTGGCCTCCCATTTCTCGTGAATGTCGGCGTGACACTCCTGGCAGTACTCGTCCATCATCATCGTTTCGGCCGGAATGAAGTTTCCCGTTGCCGTTCTGGCAAGCGACGGAAAGAAGTACTGTTCCCCGCTTTCCGGGCCCGCAACGTTCCATTGCCGCGGATCCTGGGCCTGCAGGATCAGCATGCCGCCGGCGAACACGGCCGTAACGGCTGCGACTGCACCGCCGAGCCGCCAGTTGATACGTCTGCCCGCCAGGCGATGCAGGATGAACAGCCAGACGACCAGCAGCACGGCGCCGACGTGCGCCCAGTAGGCGACAGCCCGTGCATCCGGCTGGCGAATCTCGAGAAGCGGCAGGCCGCGTGTGAGCACGAGCCCGCTCGCCAGAAGGATCAGCGCAACCGTGAACAATGCGTAACCGACTTTCACGGCACGGCGATTCGGGCGGTCGTGCGCGTTGCGTATGTGGATGATGCCGTAGACGATGACCGGCAAAATTATCAGCAGGCCGAGCGCGAGATGGCCCAGGAACATGTACTGGTAGAAATAGTCCTGGTACGTCTCGCCCGTCACCCATTCCGAGAACGTGATCGTCGTCAGATAGACGGAGTTGAATGCCATCAGCGCGAAAAGGCCGAAGACCACATACAGCAGCTTGAGCAGCTTTGGCCCTACTGCCGGCACATAGCGCCGGCGCACGCGCAGTGCCGGTTTCTTTTCGGAGTTGTCAGGCGCCGACATACGAGCCTCCCGTTGAGGTAGCCGAAGACATTCTGCCTGCCGTCCGGCAGGGCACCAACCGCTTTAACAAATCTTTTACACGCACTCGCGGCACGCGTTACAGGACGCGTCCCACAATATGGAAAATTCGTCTAACGTCCGGGAGACGCATCCTCGAGCAGGCGTGCCATGCCCAGATAAAGAAGGCCGAGCAGCGCTCCGGCGACGGCAAATCCGGCCGCCACGAGCACTGCCAGCAGAGCCCGAACCTCGAACGGCCGCTCGACGACACGCGCGAGCAGCGCGAGAACGAACTCCTGGCTGTTCACGATGAAGAAAGCGGCGATGCCCACCAGCACCCCGCCCGCGAGTAACACCAAACCAATCGTTCTGAACATTTTGTGCATGTCTCTAGTTGTCCGATTTACGAATACCGACGTTCGCCGCGTCCGCCTACAACGCAACCATCGATCGGGCGTCCGCCGCCGCCGCGCCATTGCCCATCGCAGCGAGGACCGCGGCCCACAGGTCGTACGACTCGGCGCTCTGATCGATCAGTGTCGATCTGCGAGCGAGCTGCCCCGCGAGATCGAGATAGAAGTTCCCGGCCACGAAGACCCTCGCCATGCCGTGGTAGGCGGCCGTGTTGTCGGGGTCGTGCGACAGCGCATCGCGAAAGTGACTGAGCGCGTTGTCGTAGTCGCCGGCCGACGACGCCTCGTGGCCCTGCTCGACCAGATCGGCGCTCCTGCCGAGGTCGTAGCCGGCCGCGCGATTCATAGCCGCGACGAGCTGCAGCCGCAGATCGTTGACCTGCCGGAACTGCTGTTTCGCGCCGTCGTCGCCACCGACGAGCACGCGCCGGAGGCCCTCGACCGCGGTCGCAAGATCGTCCTTGAGCTCGGATGCACGGGCCCGGCGGCTGTAGATCTGCTCATTCTCCTCGTCCCCGAGCTCGTCGTAGCGCAATGCAATCTGTCGATAGGCACGCGTGCGTCCGAACATCGGGTTCATCCAGATTTCGCGCTCAAGCAACGGAATCTCGGCGGCACGGTCCATGCCGCCCTTGAAGACGGCCGACTCTGTCTCGAGAATCCCGAACACCGCCATCTGCTGGTCGTATTCTTCGGAATCGCCGAGGCGACGATACGCATCCGCCAACTGATAGCGCGACTCCGGATTGCTGAAATCCGTTCTGACGGCCTCGCGAAAAACTTCCACGGCCCGCGCGGCGTTGTCGCTGTTGAAATAGACCTGTCCCAGATCGAGGCGCGCCTCGACCGACGCGGGGTACTGCTCGATCGTCTCCAGGAGAATCGCCTCCGCCTCGTCGTTCCGCTGCAGACCGGACAGGGCGCGCCCCAGCAGCAGGTGGATCGATGCGGACCGGTCACCGAGGTCCATCGCGCGCCTGGCCGCCGTCACGGCGCGGTCGTACTCCCCGCCACGCAGCGCGGCGGTCGCAAGCATCGCGTGCGCGACCGGAGAGTCCTGATCGGACGCCACGGCTCGCGCGAACGCATCGATCGCGGCATCGAAGCGCGCGTTCGCAGCCGCGTACTGCCCGAGCTCCATCAGATGGCCGAAGTCGGCCGGATCGTCCGCGAGCAGGGCTTCGAGGCGCTGCTCGGTCTGGGTGTTGACCCACGCGACGACGCCCGCCCCGACGCCGAGATAGGCCATCAGATCCCCGGAGCCGGTCTCCAGCAGGCCGCGCAGCGTGGCCATCTGCGCATCGACGTCGACTGTTTCGGTCGCTTCGGAACCAACATCGCTGACCGCCTCGGGCAGCCCCTCGTAGTGCGTTTCGATTCGCGTGAAAGGCGACGCAACCGCCTCGCCGCTGCCCTCGGTGACGGTGACGAACGCATTGGCCTGCACGTTCTCGATCGTGTCCACCGTACCGCTCGGCCAGCGAACATCCACTGTGACGGATTCCAGATCGCCCAGCCCGAAATGCACGCGCAGATCGCTCGACGAGAACATGCTGTAACCGCTCCTGACATCCCTGATTCTCTCGAAGCCGGGTGCGGAGACGGTGATTCGGGCGCCGATCCCGTCGCGATTGCTCTCGGTTCCGACCGTCCGGACTTGCAGCCAGTTCGGCTGCTGCGGTGTCTCGTTCTGTAAGAGATTCAGCGGTCCGTTCTTGTTGGAGACGACGATATCGACGTCGCCGTCGTTGTCGAAATCGCCGAATGCGGCACCGCGCCCGACGAATCTCGCACTGAACGGCGGACCGGCGGCTGCCGAGATGTCCTCGAAGCGCCCGCTGCCGTCGTTGGCGAAAATCTGGTCCGGCTGCGCGTGATCCGGCAGCTCTTCCTCCGTATGGCCGTTCGTGACGAAGAGGTCGAGGTCGCCGTCGTTGTCTCCGTCGAAGAAGCCGGTACCGAAGGTCACGTAAGGCAGACTGGGCGCCACCAGGTTTTCCCGGGACGTGACATCCGAAAAGATACCGGCGCCCTCGTTACGCATCAGCGTGTTCGACTCGCCCTTGTAGTTCGTGACGAACAGATCCATATCGCCGTCGTTGTCGTAGTCGCCGGCGTCGACGCCCATGCCGGCCTCCGTCTCGCCCGCGCCGTTCACGCCGGTTCCGGAAAAGAGCGTCACGTCGCTGAACGTGCCGTCGCCGTTATTCTCGTACATGAGATTGGCGACACCGTCGTTCGCGACGTACACCTCGAGGTCGCCGTCGTCGTCGTAGTCGAAGCAGACCACGCCGAGCCCCTTGCCGTTCGGGTTGCCGATGCTCTCGGCAGTGACGTCACGAAACGTTCCATCCCCGTTGTTCAGGTACAGGGCGTCGACCTCACCATCGTAGAACCCGGGGCCGGTGGGCAGCCGAACCGTGCTCTCGATGTCGAAGACCAGATAGTTGGCCACGTAGAGGTCCAGCAGACCGTCGTTATCCAGGTCGCAGAACGCGGCGCTGACGCTCCACACATCGCCCGCCACCCCGGCGGTCTCGGTCACGTCGGTAAAGGTGCCGTCGCCGTCGTTGCGGTACAGCACATTCGGGCCGTAATTCGCAATGTAGATGTCCTGGTCTCCATCGTTGTCGTAGTCCGCAGCGGTTATGCCGTGGCCATAGCCGCCATCACCGACGCCGGCTTCCGCGGTCACGTCGACGAAGCTGCCGTCGCCCTCATTGCGATAGAGACGATTGATCGGCGGCTCCGGCGTCTGAGCGCCGGGCAGGTTGTTGCCGTTGACCGCGTAGAGGTCCAGGTCGCCGTCGTTGTCGTAGTCGATCCAGCCGATGCCCGACCCCTTGACCTCGATGACGAACAATTCGCCGGCACGCCCGTTCGTGTGCTCGAAGTCGAGCCCCGCGGGGCCCGCCACATCACGGAAGCTCATCTGCGCGCCGGCAGTGAGCGGGGCAATCAGTAGTGCGCAGACAAACGGAGACCGTCGCAGCCTGGTTCTGGTTCTTTTCATATCCCAATCGTGCCGCTGACACAGAACGAGGCACGGTTGCAGGGCCCCGGCGCCTCGAGCCGATTAGCTTATACGATGACCTGTTGCGAAATCGAGAAACGGCGTCTCACTATCGGGGATACAAGGTTTTCCGTCCGGGCTACGGGAAGCAGATCAGACATAATCCGCGTCGATGCCGACGGCGGACTATCAGAACTGCCAGTAGAGAAACTCGCTCGGCCCGCCGAGTCGGAGCACGGCCGCAGCCACCAGACAGGAAACGAAGACACCCCAAACGAGTGTCGGCGACCATCTCAGCGAGGCGAACAGGGCCGGATGATCACCCTCACGCTGCTCCATGCCGAGGACCGGATCGAACTTCGACATCAGCTCGAGCGAATTCGGCAGTGCGAGCGCGATGAACAACAACGCGCCGAGCCAGCCGAAAGATGTGACGAACTCGAGAAGCGGTTGACCGTCTGCGGCGATGATCTGTGCGAGCGGGCCCAGGCGGCCCACGATTCCCTCGGGCATTGCGATGCCGTTGGCGCCGAACAGCCCGCGAAGGATCTCTGTTGCCGTGACCGCGTCCGGCGATCGGAACAGGACCATCGCCACGGATACCGAGACGAAGGTCAGCGCGACCGCAACGACACCGGCCGGCCGGCCGAACGCCTTCCAGTCGATGTCGAGCTTCGCGGACAGCATGCGCCACGCATGATTGATCGTCAGGTAAACGCCGTGAACGGCACCCCAGACGATGAACGTGAACCCGGCGCCGTGCCACAGCCCCGAGACGACCATCGTCAGCAGAGTCGGCCCGGCCAACAGCAGGATGAAAGCACCGGGCGTCGTTCGTCCGCCGCGCAAGCCCGGCTGCCCGCGTGCCAGGCGCCTGCGGGTGAGCATCAGCAACAACGGGTTGTAAATGTAGGCCGTCAGGAATCGCGTAAGCGTCACGTGCCACCGGTTCCAGAAGTCGATGATGCTGGATGCCTTCAGAGGCGAATCGAAATTGAGCGGCAGGCGGATACCGACACAGCGTGCGAGACCCGTGGCCATGTCGCTGTAGGCCGAGAAGTCGAAATAGATCTGCAGCGTAAAGCCCACCGCCGCGAGCCAGGCAGGCAACAACGTCACTGCCCCGCCGCTGCCGGCCAGGTCGTAGATCGGCGTGACGTAGATGGCCATCCCGTCGGCCAGAACCACTTTCTTGAAGAGGCCGATGGCGAGCAGGGTCAGCCCGACCGAAACGTCGCTGCGATCGAGCCGGCACGTGCTCCGTGCGAACTGCGGCATCGTCTCCCGGAAATGCACGATGGGGCCCGCGATCAGCTGCGGGAAGAAGAGAATGAACAGCAGAAAATCGCGTGCCGAAACGGACTGGACACGCCTGGCATGCACGTCGATCAGAAAGGCGATCTTCTGGAACGTGATGAACGAAATACCGAGCGGCAGAACGATCTGGGCGATCACCACGTCTGCGCCCGTCAGAGCGGCGAACGTCTCCTTGGCGAAGTTCACATACTTGAAGTAGCCGAGAAAGGCGACGTTGGCGGCGATCGCGACCGCGAGAACAATCTTCCCTGCAACTACCCTCTCTTCGTCACCGAGCCGCTGTAACAGCCGGGCGAAACCGAAATTGACGGCGACGGCTGGCAGGATGATGAAGACATTGACCGGCCGCCACCAGGCATAGAAGAAGAGCGATGCAGCGATGAGCCAGGCGAGCGCCCAGCCTTTCCCCAGCCGGCCGAGCAGGAAGAATACGCCCAGCGCTACCGGCAGAAATCCAAACAGAAACTCGGGTGAATTGAATAGCATATCGAGTGCTTAATCCGGCTTCAGCTCCCTGAGCTTGGACACGATCTCGCCGACCGTGGAAAACGATTCGACATCGGCGACGCGGAACTTGATGCCGTGCTCCGCTTCGACCGCAACGATGAAATTGATGTAGTTGAAAGAATCCCAGCCGGGAACGTCGGCCCGCGTCGTCTGCATATCCAGCTCGATCGAGTCTTCGGCGAGAAGACCAGCCAGAATCTCGCTGAAGCTGCGCAGTATCTCGTCGTTGCTCAAGTCGCTTCTCCTCGTTCGATGAATGTCGGCCGCTCGCGATAGCGATCGAGCTCGAGACGCCAGCGAGTGACGTCGCCCGGCTCACTCGGTCCTTGAGCGCGCGAGAAACCGAGCCGCGGGTACAACTCCTCGATGACCCTGTTTCTCTCGGTCGGCCGGTAATCGGCTTCCAGCCTCGTGACACCCAGAGCGCGGGATCTGCCCACGACGGCGTTCATGACCTCGTCCTCGAGCTGTCGACCGAATACCCGACAGCTCATGACCCAGTTTTCGATCTGCAATGCGTCGGCATCGTCCGCCAAGGGCTGCAGCAGAATGACGCTCACGAGCCCGTTGTCGCCGAACCGGTCACTGAGCCGGAAGCAAAGACCCTCGCAGCCGTCGCGCCCGAGAAACGCGGCGAGCTCTTCCTCGGAAAATCGCCGCCCGGTCGTGTTGAACTGATTCGTCTTATTGAGTAGCTGCGCGGCACGGGGAGAAGCGATGCTATCGACAGGTCCGGAAGACGCACGCATCTCGAGGCCGGCAAGGTAAGTGTCCAGATCCTGCGTCTCGCGACGCAGATTCTCGCGACGCGAGTTCGCCGCGTACTGATCGGCACGGGCAGCGTCTTCCGTCGTGAATGTCACGGCCTCGAAGTAGCCTGCCTCCGCGATACAACGGACGAAGTGCGCCGGATCGTCGGGCAGCTCCGGAACGGCAACTTCCGGCAGGCTCGAACGGACGCGTTCCCGTTCGGCCGGGTTGTCATCGACGAATACGAGGCTGTCGAGGCCGAGATTGAGCGTCTGCGCAATCGTCACGAGGTTCTCCGCCTTGTCGCACCAGTTGGCAACGAAGCAGGCAATCTCCGATCGCTGCAGAACCATGTCGGGATGCTCGTCGAAGACACGCTCGGCAAGCGCCGCGTCGTTCTTCGAGCAGACCGCGAGAACGACCCCGCGCTCCCTGAGGCGTTTCGCGTACATCTGCACATTCAGATGCGCCTCACCGACCGCGCTGCCCTGGCCGAGCGCAAGCCCTTCCGGCCCGTCGTCGCCGACGACACCACCCCACAGCGTGTTGTCGAGATCCAGGACGAGACACTTCCGCGATCGCCCGCGTTGCGCTGCCAGTATTCGCAGCAGCAGCTCGCCGTACATTCCGGCTGCCCCGGGGGCGACCTCGAGCTTCCCCTGGAGCCACCGGGCGACATCGAACCAGAAATCGAGACCGTCCCGGGCGCTGGCCGCGGCAACGTCGAGCAGGAGTACATGCTCTTCCCGGGCGGCTGCGGCGAGGCGCGCGTTCAGCGCCGCTACGATGCCGGCCGGCGCCGCCGGCACGAAGCGGTCGAAGCTTCCGAAAAGCGGCGCCTCGGTATCGAGCAGCGTCTGCTGCACGACGACGGTCTTGTCCGATCGTCGCGCGAGCGCCCACAGCCCCCGGAGATCGTCGATGCACCGGTCCAGGGCCTCGTCGACCTCTGCCCCCGATGCAGCCACCGGCAGCGGTGGCGCGAGATCCGCGGCCGTTTGCGAAAAGAGCGCAAAGTCCGGTGCCCACCGATGCAGCCACGAATCGGGATTCAGCAATTCCTGCCGGTACTGCCCGTAACTGCCGGCACGCGCCTCGACGACGAATCCATACCGCAGCCCGGCGACACGGATCGGCGCCAGCAGATGGTCCAGCGTGCTCGATGCGAGCAGTGCGAGCCGCAGGCGCGGCAACCCGGATGCTTCGGCAGCATCCGCCGCGAGAAACGCCTTGTCGAGCCTCAATGTCTCGATGAAGCTCAGATCGTAGCGAGCGAGCTCGACCATCGCTGCGGCCTGCGGCCCGCGCTCCGCAATCGCGGTTGCCGCACGCAGTGCGCCGTCAAAATCGACCGGAGCGGGCAACCAGCGCATCAGACCGTCTCGGCGGCTGCGTGCACGGATGAGCGAACGGAGGATGACATCTCTATGCGCCGCCTTCGTTCGCGAGGCAGCCGCGGATCGCAGGCCCGGCGGCGTCGAAGAAGGCCGACGACCACTCCGCGGCGCTGCGCGGGTCCAGATGCGATCCATCGAATGTCATCAGGTCGCTCACGCTGGGCGCAATCAGGGGAATGTCCAGCTGCGCGGCGAGCACACCCGCCGCGCGTCGCTGGGTGGCGGACGAGGGCACGATCGTGAACAGAACGCACCCGCTTTCTGCGCGTATGCCGGCGAGAAAGGCTTCGGCACGCCGACGCACTTCTGCGTCGACCGCTCCCGGCGCCGCATCGACGTCGGCGACCGCCAGCGGACCGAGCCCGTCGGTGCCGCTCAGCTCCCAGGTGCCGGTCAGGCGATCGCGAAAGAAAGCGAGCTCGTTACCGCAGACGACCGGAACCGCTCCACAGAGGGTCCGGTGCGGCGCCTGCCACAGGCGTTTGCGCGCGTACCGGTTCTCGCTGTCGCCGCCACGCAGGACTTCGGTCGCCGGTGGCGAGAGCCGGTCGTCAAAGAAGCCATCGAGATTGATGACGTAAGCGTCGGCGGTCGGCGCCACTGCATCGAACAGCGGACCGATGAACATCACGTTCTCGAAGTGGGAGAATCCGAGCAGATAGAAATCCGCCGCGGCCGAGGAAAACCATGCCCGGGTCGCGTCGGTAGAGAACCCGAACTGGGAGCGACTGTTCCCCAGAAACAGCACGTCGGCACGCGCCGCCGCTTCCAGCGCATCGGGCTCCGAAGCGAACCAGAATGCGCCGTGATCGTAATCGCCATAGGCAGTCGAGTTGCAGTACGCGAGATAGTGACCGGCCGCGTAGCCGGACGCGGGACAGGCGAAGAGGCCCGCCGTTCGCAGGTGGAACAGCCAGGCAGCGAAGAAGCTCAGTATCACCAACACGATGTAGGCGAGAAACCGGCGATCGCCGCGGTCCTGTGTGGTCGGGATTTCCATCTCTGTGCAGTCTGCTCCACCGGACGCCGTCTGCCGGCATCCCCGGGCCACTCTCCATTGTCGTTCTTGTTCTTCGAGTCGCCGGAAGAAGATACCAAGCCCGGGTCAGTGTGCGCACCCGCAACGGCATCGTGACGACCCGCGTCACAGTTCGTCGCGCCGAATCCTCGCCGTCGCGTGCGCTTATGTAAAGGTGTGAACTGCAGCACGCGCGACGGTGCGCCGCGGCCGGCAGACTCGCACACGGGATCGTCGGCCCGAAATGTTCGCAGCCTGACCAGCCGCTATACTGTCTCGCGCCGGCACCAAGACCGGCCCAGGACCGTCGGTGGCTCTTGTCATCTGAGCAGCTTGCCGCGGCCGAGATGAGCCCGAAAAGAGCCCGGATGTCTGCCAGAAACAAACGCAAGAGAGTGTTGCTCATCGGCCTCGCAGGCTGCGTGCTGCTGGCCGGAGCGATGTTCGCAGCCGTTGCCTCCAACGATGACATTCGCTGGCGGGCGGAGGTAGTCGCGGCCAAGGCTGCCGGCCGGATCCCCGGGATCGACTGGTCACAGCTGTTGCGTATGCTCCGTCCGGGGTCCGGCTATTTTCTTCAGGACCTCGCAACTAACCCGAATCCGTTCGCTGCGATCAGAAACCCGTTCGCATCCGCGGCCGACAAGGAAGCCGGGCAACAACTTTTCGTCGACCGATGCTCGATCTGCCACGGTGCCAATGCGACCGGTACCGACAACGCGCCGAATCTCATCGCAAGCCGGTTCAAGATGGGTGACTCGGACTGGGCGCTTTATCAGAGCGTCAGCGGCGGCGTCGAAGGACTCACGATGCCCCCGCTCGCGCTGACCGAGCGCGAGGCCTGGCAGCTCGTCGCATTCGTTCGCGACCTCCGAGAGAATTCGAGCGCACTGCGGCTGTCGGCGTCGACGGCCGATCGATTTCCGGAGAAATTTGCGGTATCGAGCGAGCGGCTGCTCGCAAGCGATACGGAACCTCAAAACTGGCTGACCTATTCCGGTTCCTACAACAGCTGGCGATTCAGCTCACTGAACGAGATCAACGTCGAGAACGCCCCGGACCTGAAGCTGGCCTGGTCGCTGCAGCTCGACACCGACGAGCAGGTCAAAGGGACTCCCGTGGTCGTCGACGGCGTGATGTACATGTCGGAGCCGCCAAGCAGCGTCGTCGCCGTCGATGCGGCGACCGGCGAGCTGATCTGGCGATACCCCCGGCCCATCCCGCCGGACGTGCCGTTCTGCTGCGGACGCGTGAACCGCGGCGTCGCCGTGCTCGGCGACACGGTCTTCATCAATACGCTCGATGCCTATCTCGAAGCACTCGATGCGCGAACCGGTGCCCTGCGATGGTCGGTCAAGGTCGCCGAGTACCGCGACGGTTTCTCGATGACCAGCGCTCCGCTGGCCCTCGACGACAAGATCATCGTCGGTGTCGCCGGTGGCGAATACGGCATTCGGGGCTTTCTGGACGCCTACGATGCGGCAACCGGCGAGCGACTCTGGCGCTTCCATACGATTCCGGCACCTGGTGAGCCGGGGTCGGAAACGTGGGCCGGCGAAGCCTGGCGGACGGGCGGCGGTCCGACCTGGGTGACCGGCTCGTACGACCCCGCCCTCGGCCTCGTCTACTGGGGCGTCGGTAATCCGGCACCCGATTTCGACGGCTCGGTTCGGCCGGGCGACAATCTCTACACCGACGCCGTCATAGCACTCGATGCCGACACGGGCGAGCTGCGGTGGCACTTCCAGTTCACGCCGCACGACGAGCACGACTGGGACTCGAACCAGATCCCGGTGCTCGTCGACCGCGAAATCGATGGCCGGCTTCGCCCACTGATGCTCTGGGCGAATCGAAACGGCTTCTACTACGTCCTCGATCGCGTAACCGGCGAATTTCTGCATGCGTCACCTTTCGTCCGGCAGACCTGGGCGGAAGGTATCGATGCTGCCGGTCGGCCGATCGTGGCGGCCGACTCGGAACCGACACCGCGTGGCACTCTGACCTGGCCCGGCACCGGCGCCACGAACTGGTGGTCGCCTTCCTACAGTCCGATCACGGATTTGTTCTACGTGCCGGTCGCAGAAGTGCCGCGGGTCTTTTTCAAAGGCAACCGCGAACCGGACCTGCCGGCCGCGGGCGGTGCGGAGTTGCTCGGCAGCACGACGGCTCTGACCGGCGAATCGTTCCAGGTCGGGGTTCGCGCGCTCGATCCCGATACGGGTGAGCTGGTCTGGGAGTATCTGAATCCACCACGGACAATCTACGGCTACACGGGCGGGACCCTGTCGACCGCCGGCAATGTCCTGTTCACGGGCGACAATACGCACTTCCTCGCTTTCGATGCGCGGGACGGCCGCGAACTGCTGCGTATCAATCTCGGCGGCGTCGTGAACGCCAGCCCGATGACCTACTCGGTGAACGGCAGGCAGATCGTCGTCCTCCCGGCCGGCGACACGCTCTTCGCCTTCCGGCGATGAGGGCCGGCGCGCCGGCGGTCCCGTATCCGACAATCGGCCGGAAGCCGCTCCAATGAACGACATCAATCCGCGGATGGCCGCCGGCGTCGCGTGGATGTCGCTGATGCGGATCTCGATCCGAATGCTCGGGCTGCTGAGCACCGTCATTCTTGCTCGCGTGCTGGTGCCGGACGACTTCGGGCTAGTCGCGATGGCGACCGCGATCATGGCTGCGCTGGAGCTCTTTCGGCAGTTCAGTTTCGATGTGGCGCTGGTGCAGCGGCAGGACGCGCCCCGATCCTTCTATGACACTGCCTGGACTTTCAACATCCTGTTCGGGATCGCGCTCGCGCTGGTGCTGCTCGCCGTCGCAGTTCCCGCGGCGACGTTCTACGACGAGCCGCGACTCACGGGAATACTCTCCGCTCTCGCGCTCGGCGCCGCGGTGAGCGGCTTCGAGAACGTCGGCGTCGTGGCCTACGTGAAGGATCTGACGTTCCACAAGGAATTCCTGCTGCGCGTCGCCCAGAAAGCCGGCACGATCGCAATCACGCTGCCGCTCGCATTCGCCCTGCGCAGCTATTGGGCACTCGTCATCGGTATGGTCGCGGGGAACGTGATCAATGTCGTCATCACCTACGTCGCTCACCCGTTCCGGCCGCGCCTCGCCCTGACGGAATCCCGCCGGCTCCTCGGATTCTCGAAGTGGCTTCTGGCGAACAACTTTCTCTGGTTTCTGCGCGACCGGACACCCGATTTTCTGCTCGGCAAGGTCGCTGGCACCGAGGCGCTGGGCCTCTTCACCGTCGGCGCCGAGATTTCGAATCTGCCGACGACCGAGCTCGTTGCACCGATCAATCGGGCCGTCTTCCCAGCGTATTCCAAGATCGCAAACGACATCGAGGCGCTCCGCAAGGGTTTTCTGGACGTGATCGGACTCGTCGTCCTACTCGCGCTGCCGGCCGGCTTTGGCGTCGCGGCGACGGCAGAGCTATTGGTCGCGACGATTCTTGGCGGCAACTGGACCGCTGCCGTGCCAATCGTGTCGGTGATGGGCATGTTCGGGGCCCTGAACGCCATGCAAACCAATTGCGGCGCGCTCCACTACGCGATGGGCAACCCGAAAACACTGACGCTCGTCGGCGCTATCGTGATACTGATCCTGTTTCCTAGCCTGGTTTGGGGCGGTTTACGCTTCGGTGCGATAGGGATTGCCTGGGCTTATCTGGTGAACGCGGTGCTCGTCATCGTGCCGCTGAACTACGGTCTCGCGCTGCGCGCGATTCGCCTTCCGGCTGCGGCGCTGCTCAGGTTGCTCTGGCGACCGATCATCGCGACCACCGTGATGTACTTCTCGGTCCGCGCCTGGGTCGTCCGATCGGGCCCCGCGTCCGCTTCGGGACTCGACGAGATCCTGCCGCTGCTCGGCGCCGTCGCCATCGGCTGCATCACATACTCGGTCGTCGTCTGGCTTCTGTGGCGAGCGGTCGGGCAGCCAGCGGGCCCGGAACGGGCCGTGCTCGGCAAGATCAGCGAGATTCTCGGCGACCGCCTCCCTCGCCGGGCCGTCTGAGCGAGGACGCGCCGACGCTCACCAGGAACAGACGGCCTTCCGGCAGTGAAAGCCCTCCGCCAGGGCACTCGGGACCCTTGACTCGAGCCCGCGGAGGCGAGCAATTGCCTCGAACGTCTCCGGCGCGAACCAGCGCCTCTCCCGCTGGCTTGCGAATACGTCCATCAGAATTTCGATCTTGCGATCCAGAACCGCGCGCCGGAGCTCCACGAACACGTTCGGCGAGCGCAGGCCGCCGTCGTACTTCGGGATTTCGTACTCGAGAATCAGGTGGCTCCTGAACGTATTCCACGTCAGCTCCGAGACGAAGCGATGATCCTGATGCAGATCGTCGCGATCGTGCGTCACGACCAGATCCGGATTCGTTCGGGTCTTTAGTTCCTCGAAGCAGTCCTTTACGTCGCTTCCCGGGTGCGGAAGGTAGCCGTCGCGAAAGTCGAATACGTCGATCAGGTAATCCTGACACCCGGAGAGGAACCTGTCGGCGCTGCGGCGTGCCTCGTCTGCGCGGCCGCCGTGAGCCGAGAAGACGACCCAGTGAACCTTGATGTCCGGCCGCGCGGCCTGCATCTCGAGCAGCGCACCGCCGGCCCCGATCTCGATGTCGTCCGCGTGCGCGCCCAGGCACAGCACGCTCTTCACTCCGGAAAGCGGTAGACCGAGCACGCCGTCAGGTCTCTTGCGTCCGGGCCCAGACCTTCCAGGGCTCGTTCGCGCTGCCCCACATCCGATCGAAGGCAATCTTGTCCTTGAAAGTGTCCATCGATCGCCAGAAGCCCTCGTAGCGGTACGCGAACAGGCGCCGCTCCGCGATGAGCCGTGTGAAGGGCTCCTCGACGAGCTCCTCCCCATCCTCGAGATAATCGAAGATTTCGTTTCTCAACACGAGAAAGCCACCGTTGACCCAGCTGTTCTGTTCGCGTGCCGGGCTCAGACTGGTCACGTGGCCATCGTCGGAGATATCCGCGACGTGATGTGTGTGCGCGACCGGCCGGACGGCAGTGAACCCCGCAACCGCGCCACTCCGATCGAACGCGTCTATGTATTCCGGCAGCGGCAGATCGGAAAGCTGATCGCTGTAGTTCGCGAGAAACATCGGCTCGTCCTCGAGATGCCTGCGCACGGCGCGCAGCCGCATCCCGATGTTGCTGTGGAGGCCCGTCTCGATAAATTGAATGTTCCAGTCGGCAACGTCGTCAGTGCTTTCGTGCCGCACGCGTTCGCCCCCGGACAAGAGCAGGTCGCCGGCATATCTGCCGTCGTAATTCAGGAAGAAGTCGCGGATCATGTCGCCACGATAGCCGAGGCAAATGACGAAGTCGCGGTGACCGAAGTACGCGTAGTACTTCATCAGATACCAGAGAATCGGCTGATATCCGATGTTCACCAGAGGCTTCGGAATCGTATCGGAATGCTCGCGCAGACGCGTTCCCAGGCCGCCGCAAAAAAGCACGACTTTCACGCGCCGTGCTCCGGTGCCGCGATTGCCGCCTCGATCCGGCGCAGCAGGCCGGCCGCTTCGAGCTCGCCGGCGGCGCTCCGCAGCGCATCGAAGGGCAGTCCGGACGTTCTGGCGATATCCAGGATGCTGCGGTCTCCGCTCGACTGATTCAGCATCCAGAGTAGCGCGAATTCACGCTCGGGCAGGTGGGCGCCTCCCTTATTGCGATAGAGGCCGCGCTTGCCGAGCTGAGGTTCACCTTTGCCGTACAAATTGAGGAAGTAAGCATTATCGTCGAGTACTTGCAGTATAGCGAAACAGACACGCAACGAGTCGGCAAGCGCGGCAGCATCGAGCACCGACAGGTCGTCTGCAGAGCTGTGGTACTCGGGATAGCCGCTCTCGCCGCTGCGCGTCAAACGCCCCATCGGAAGATCGATTCCCGGCGAGCAAAACTGTCGTTCGTCATAACCCCAGGGCGTAAACGGGTCGATGATCGAGCGCTCGAGATGCTGCAGCACATAGCTCGCGGCATCGTCGACCGGCGCAGTGTCCCGACGGCTTCGTTTGTACCGCACAGCGCCGCCGTCGCCGACCAGTCCGATCACGAGTCCATGGGCAATCTTCGCAAGCCGCTGCTCGTTTTTCGCGAGCCAGGTGATCGACCCGATCGTGCCCGGGCCGAAAACGAACCGGTAGCTGAACCGGGGCCGACTTGCTGCAACGGCCTCGGCGAGCTTCGCCGTGACGGCCATGCCGGAGCAATTGTCGTTGGCGAGTGACGGGTGACAGGTGTGCGTATAGACGAGCACTTCGTCCTGTAGCTGCCCCGCCACGAAACACTCCGCGTACGTCAGCGAACCGGCAGCGAGCGTCGTATCTATACGCACGTCGTAGGTTCCGTCCGCAAGCGATTGCAGACTCCTGTCGGCGAGGCAGAACCCCCAGTCCTCGTTGTAGTACGAGGTCCGATACGGAATCCAGTCCGGATGATCCGGCAACGAATGCAGATGCGACCGCAGTGCGGACAGGCTCATTCGCTCGTCGACCGGGATACTGTAACTGACGAGATGAAGGTTGCTGTCGCGAAAGTCGATGACTTTCCGGCCCTCCGAATCCCGCACGTAAGCGTCACGGACGTTCCACTCCTTCGGTACCTGCCAATCGAAGACGCGCGTCCCTGAAGACACCTCGAAGATTTCGAGCGGGATCGTCTGCCCGATGAGTCGCAGCGTTTCGCGAACCCCGTCGCCCGTAATGCTGCGGCATATGGGGTAGAGCCGACGCGCGAGCTCGAGGATCGAGTCGCCGGTGTCCGCGTCGGTGATGCTCAGGCGATCCACGGGCGAAGTCAGGCGACCGGAGGCCTGTCCAGCGCACAGGGCCGGCTGCGCAAGACCGCAGGCGATACTGACGATTTATCTGCGCAACGTGACACTAGTGTCCTGTCCGGTTAATTTGTTGCAGAAGTCACGTAGCGCGGCGCCCGGCTGGCAAGGCGCGACGAACGAGAATATCGGGAATATTTGAGCGAGGAGCAACGCCGACAGACGGCGTGCCCCGCCCGCGAATTCTGTAACGAATTAGCCGGACAGGACACTAGGCTTCTTTCCAGAAAAACGCTTCGTCGATCTGACCTGTCCGCAGCAGGAACTCCAGAGCCTTCAATCGCGTGTAGGCCCGGAACTCGAACGTGTCACGCGTCATTTCGATGCGCTCGAACAACTGACGCAGCTGAATCGCGCCCCGTCGCGCATCCCACTCACAGCGAAATCCCGGCAGGCGATCGGCGATCCTGTCGAAGGAAACCCGGTAACTGCGGTTGTCGCCGGCCGACGACCCGATGCTCAGCTCGCACCCGGGAAACACTTCCGAAACGATTTCGGCAATTTCCCGCACGCGATAGTTTTCCGCATTCTGGCCCACATTGAAGATCTCGCCGTGAATCGCGTCTCTAGGTGCTTCGAGCGCACATACGATCGCCCTGCAGATATCGCTGACGTGCACGAGCGGCCGCCAGGGCGTGCCATCGCTCGTCATCTCGATTCTGCGGGTCGTCCACGCCCAGCCGGCCAGGTTGTTGAGCACGATGTCGAACCGCATTCTCGGCGCTGCGCCGTATGCGGTCGCGTTGCGAAGAAATACCGGCGAGAAGTCGGCGGCTACCATCGCCCCGACGTCGCGTTCGACGAGCAGCTTGCAATTTGCATACGCCGTCTGCGGATTCACCGGGTCGGTCTCCGCCAGAAAACTGCCGTCGCCCAGCCCGTAAACGCTGCACGACGACGTATAAACGAACCGCGTGACACCGGCGTCGCGCGCACAGCGCGCGAGCCTGACCGAGCCGACATGATTGATTTCATGAGTGACGTCGACGTTGTTCTGGGCGAGCGGATCGTTCGACAGCTCCGCGAGATGCACAACGGCGTCAGCGCCCTCGAGCGCAGTCGCCTCCACCCGGCGGAGGTCGAGATTCAGAACGGTCGGATGTGAACGCTGCGCCGGATCGGAAAACAGCCAGCCTTCGCGGTAGTATCCCGTGTCGAGGCCGACCACCTCATGCCCGAGAGCCGACAGCATCGGGGCCAGGACGGAACCGATGTATCCGTCCACGCCAGTAACGAACACCTTCAAAGTCGATGCTCCCAGGAAGACAGCCGCATAGGCTATCACAACGATCTCTGCGCCCGACGGGCCGAAGACTCGCCGACATCGTTCTGCGAAACGTCAGCCCGGAAATCTCACAGATTCTCTTGAAGGGGTTGGCCGGCAGGTTTTCCGGCCGCGGCACATGCCGCGACGGGAGCCGGTAACGGGCGCCGCACTATTCCTGCTGGCGCGGATTCCGGCCGGGGCGAGTAGCCGCACTCGAATCCGAGGCATCCGGCACGGGCAACTGCTCACCGGCCTGTTTGCAGGCGGCTTTCGCCCGCCGCGAGCGCAGCGCCGCGGAAAACTCGCGTAGCAGGCTGGCGCGATTCTGAAACAGCCTTTGCGCCAGGTAGGCAGCGATCTTCAGCTTCTCGCCGAGCGGCATGGCAACGCGGCGCAACGCCGAGAAGAAACCCATATCGATCTTCCAAAGCCGGAACGCGAGGACGTCGCGCGGTTCGTCGGCGAAATACTCCGCCCGCTTCGACGCCGGCACCATGATGCTCGAGGCGGCCGGATTCATGCGCCTGAAGAACAGCGTCTCGCGAATCTTGGCGAACTTCCCGTGCAGCACGACCTCGGCGATCAGGTTGATGTCCGACCCGGTATGGACCTTGTTGAGTGGAGTCGTGCGCAGGACGTCCGATCGCATCACGCCGTTGTACATGTTGTTGAGGCGGAGGCTCGACAGCAACGCTTTGAGGCGCGCCGACGGGCTGTTCTGACTCAGATCCAGGTCGTCGTCATAGCTCTCCGCGTTCTCGATCTGACCGTCGAACAGGGCAGCCTTGGGATACGCCAGAACCACCTCGGGATCCCGCTCCAGGACGTCGATGCACGCCTCGAGAAAACGAGGGCCGCACACGTCGTTACAGGACGCCCACTTGAAGTACCTGGTAGAGGACAACTCGAACACACGGTTGTAGTTCTTGAAAACACCGATGTTTACGTCGTTTCGCCAATAACGAACTCTGTCGTCCTTCTCGACGTAACGCTTGCATATCCGGGACGTGCCGTCCGTCGATGCGTTGTCGGAAATTATCAGCAAGAGATTGGTGTACGTCTGCGAGAGTATCGAGTCGATCGCATCCTCGAGCCATTGCTCCCCGTTGTGCACCGGCATACCTACCGTCACGAGCGGCACGCCGGGATCGCAACCGCCTATCCCGGTGGCCGATGCGGCAGGCGCTGACGGTGTCGCTGGCCGGGTCATCTATCCGAGCACCTCTACGCGCGGGATGGGCACCACGAACCGGCCACCCCAGGCCGCGATGTCCGCCATCTGCTGGCGGATTTCGTCAGCAAGGTTCCAGGGGAGCACGAGGACATAATCCGGTTGCGTAGCGAGAATTCGTGACGGATCGTATATCGGAATTCGCATACCGGGCGTGAACGTGCCCTGCTTGTGAGGGCTCCTGTCTACCGTGTACTGAAGCAGATCGGTCCGGATCCCGCAGTAGTTGAGTAACGTGTTGCCCTTGCCTGGCGCTCCGTAGCCCACGACGACCTTGCCGACGTCGCGCGCATCCAGCAGAAACCGCAGCAGGGCATTCTTGCAGGCCACGACCCTTTCAGAGAACGCGAGGTACGTGTCGAGCTCGTGATAGCCCGAGTCTCTTTCCCGAGCGATCAGATCCGCAACCCTGTCGTTCTCGGCGTAGCGGGTACAGCTCGTCCGGCAAACGTACACGCGCAGCGACCCGCCGTGTGTCGGCAATTCCCGAACGTCGAACACCCGCAGACCGAAGTGCGCGAAAACTTCGCGAACCGTCGAAAACGAAAAGTACGAAAAATGCTCGTGGTAGATCGTGTCGAACTGATTGAGCTCCATCAGCTTCATCAGGTGCGGAAACTCGAACGTCGCGATCCCGTCATCGCTCAGCCAGTGCGCGACGCCGGCCACGAACCCGCGCAGATCCGGAACGTGGGCGAGCACGTTGTTGCCGATGATCAGGCGGGCCCCGCCTTCCTGTTGCCGCAGGCTTTGCGCCGCAGTTTCCCCGAAGAACAGGTTGAGCGTCCGGACGCCACGTTGAGCAGCGGCATCAGCGACCCCTTTCGCTGGCTCTATGCCAAGGCAACGCAAGCCCAGGGACTGGAAGTGCTGGAGCAGGTAACCGTCGTTGCTCGCGAGCTCGACGACCAGATCGTCGTCGGTGATTTCGAAATCCCGAACGACGTGCTCGACGTACCGGCGGGCATGCTCGACCCAGCTGTCGGAATAGGACGAGTAATACGGGTAGTCGGCGCCGAATATCCTTTCCGGTGCCACGTATTCCTCGAGCTGAACGAGCAGGCAGCTCTCGCAGACATGCACGCGCAGCGGATAGAACGGTTCCATCAGGTTGAGCTGATCCGGCCGGATCTGGGTCTGACACAGAGGCGACATCCCGAGATCCACGAACGTATGCTGCAGCCCGGCGCCGCAAAAGCGGCACGCGGGCACGTCCGACACTAACTCGGCTCGACTCGGTTGCTGCGACGTATTCATTATTCTTCGTCTTGTCGCGTCGGCGCCTGTCCGGCGCAGTGCGATGCCAATCCGGATATACTTACAGAAATTCCGCCGCACGACCAACTGGCCGAGCAGAGTTTACATAAGTTGCGGACACTCCCCTTCGAACAGCGACCCCGACAGCGGGTCCCGTATTCGAACCTCTCGACGGCACCGGTCCCATGCGCTTCGGTGCGCCCCCGGCGGAGGGGCGAATAATGAACTTTTCCGAGACGGCGCTGCCGGGCGTCAGGCTCATCCGACTCGAGCCGCATCATGACGAACGGGGACTGTTTCAACGTCTGTGGTGCCGCCGCGAATTCGAAGCCGAGGGCCTGCCGGGCGAACTGGTCCAGATCAGCCTTTCGGTCACGAACAGGAAAGGAACGCTGCGGGGAATGCACTACCAGGGGCCGCCCTTTCGTGAAGACAAAGTCGTGTTCTGTCTGGCCGGCCGCATTCACGACGTCGCCGTCGATCTGCGCCCTCAGTCGCCGACATTTCTTCGCCACGACGGCGTCGAGCTCTCGCCCGGTGGGCCGCAGGCACTGTTCATTCCGGCAGGATGCGCCCACGGCTTTCTGACACTCGAGGACAACTGCACCGTCGGCTACATGATGACCGATTTCTACGACCCGGATGCGTCGAACGGTTTGCGCTGGAACGACCCCCGAATCGGCATCCGGTGGCCCGCGGAGCCGCTCGACATGTTGCCGCGTGACGCCGGCTACCCGGACCTGGACGTGGACCGGCTCGGATTTGCCGACGCAAACTAGCAGGCTGTTGAAAAAGTCTCTGACGGCGCGCTGCGGCGTTGAAAACCAGCTCGAAATACTCACGTACTGGCGTGTACGCTGCGCTTTCGAGCTGATTTTCGCCTTGCATCGCATCCGCCAGAGACTTTTTCAACAGCCTGCTAGTGGCCTGTAACGGCCCCTGCCTCATCGAAGGCGACGACGAACTTCCGGTTCCAGACATTCAGCGATCCTTGCGTTGGCCATCGGGGAATAGTGGTTGCCGCTCGGCACGTAGAGATTCTCTCCGCTCAGCGCGGCAAGACATGACGTCAAATCGACGTACGGCTGCGCGGCCAGCGCCAGAGCAGCACGCGCCAGATTGTCGCGCGGCTCGGCGTCGAAGTCGCCGCCGCCCTCGGTAGGAACGTAGACCAGCATCGAGGCCGTCTCCTGCCCGGCAAACCGCCGAAACAGCGACGCATTGAGCTCGACCGTCTCGGCATTCACCTGCGTGATCAGCTCCGGTGCCGGGTAAGCGGGCAACAACGCAAGGAGCAGCCGCTCGAGCATCGAGGCGCGATCGCGCGCGACCACCACAGCGCCGGTCCTGATGCCGAAATCCAGGTCGCCGTGCGGCAGCTCGTCGAGCCCCGAGGCGGTGAGCCAGACGGTCGGGTCCGGCAGCGGCGTGTTCGTCGTATCGAGACCCTCCGGCGTCAGTCGCAGCCGCGGCTTGGCGAACGGCATCTGCCAGGTCGGAAAATCGATCGCCGTGTAGACGACCATCGAGCGGACCAGGTCGTGGTGTATGAAGGCCAGGATCACGAGATCCGGCGCCAGCGGCTGCGCATCCCTCTCGTAACGCAAAACGGCCTGATCGAGCCCGTAGCCGTTGACCCCGAAGTTCAGCACCTGAACGTCGGGGCCGAGCGCCCGATCGAGCCGCGAGGCCCACGAATCCTCGAAATCGACCTCCAGGGAGAACGCGTTCGAGTCCCCGACGACGACAATCGTGCGGACAGCGCGGCCAGTCGCAGGCCGGAAACCGCGTTCCCGGCTGCGAATGCCGAGGTAGCCGCTCCGGTAGGCGCCGTCGGCCGACTCGCGATCGTCGCCGACGACCCAGCCCAGATCCGGATCGAAGACCAGGTAGGACTGCCGCCACCGGCCGTCGGGTGAGGCGCGCGCGATCAGTCGGCGGTTCCGCGCGACGATGTCGGACCAGGTCGGCGGGACACGGATGTCGCCGACACTCGATATCCCGTCGGTCTCCGTCGTCGCGATTCTGAGCATGGCCTCGGCGATTCCAACGAGGACGAGCGCCGAGACGACCCCGGCGGCACAGCCGAGCCACAGTGCGTGTCGCCCGACCCTGTTGCGCCTGCGCCACTCCCGGATCAGCACGGCCGCGCCGATCAGCGCGGCCGCAGCACCGGCGAACGCGGCCGCGCCACGCGCCGAAACGAGATCGCCCCCACCCGCCGCCAGCCGGTCGACAGCGATCCCGGCCAGTGACGACCCGGCGAGGACGAAATAGGTCGCGAGTATGGATCGCAATGCAACTGTCATGGCCGGCGCGTACGCTGGCCGGCTACTCCCTTGAACGTCTTGTTGGCAAACGCCCAAAAATCAATGATTAAGCCCGATGTGCTAACATCCGTTCCGCATCGGCGACTCGCAAGACAAGAATAACATGGGAGCAGCGTGAAGAACGTCGGCAACAGGATCGCCCGGGGCGCCGTCTGGATGGTGCTGTTCAAGGTGATTGAGCGCTCGCTCGGGCTGATCAGCACGATCATTCTCGCGCGGCTGCTGGTACCGAACGACTTCGGTATCGTCGCCATGGCGACGTCAATCATCTACGCGCTGGATCTCCTGAACTCGTTCAGCTTCGAGCTCGCGCTGATCCAGAAACGCTCGACCCGCGAGGTCGATTACAACACCGCCTGGACGTTCAGGATCCTGCTCTCGTTCGTGGTCGCCGGCACGCTCGCGCTCCTCGCCGGACCTGCCGCGAACTTCTACGGTCAGCCCGATCTGCCGCCGGTCATCCTCGTTCTCGCGATCGGTGTCGTGGCCGAGTCGTTCCAGAACATCGGTACGGTGATGTACCTGAAGGAGATGAACTTCCGCAAGGAATTCATCCTCCGCGCTCTGGTAAAGATCATCGCGTTTTCGACGACGGTCCCACTCGCCTTCTATCTGCGGGACTATTGGGCGCTGGTCATCGGAATGGTCGTCGGCCGGCTGGCGACCGTCGTTCTGAGCTATATGCTTCACCCTTATCGGCCGAAGCTTTCGATTGCGGCGTGGCGCGAGCTCTTCGGTTTTTCGATATGGCTCTTTCTCAACAACGTCAATATGTTTCTGCGTCTTCGGCTCGCCGACTTCGTCATCGGGCGGTCGGTCGGCGCCGCGCAACTCGGTCTTTTTTCGGTCGCCTACGAGATTGCGCACCTCGTCTCGTCGGAACTCATCGCCCCGATCAATCGAGCGGTGTTCCCGGGGTTCTCCCAGATTGCGAGCGATCGCGCGCGATTGCGGCAGCAACTGCTGAACGTTCTCGCCGTTACGTGTTTGCTGTCGCTGCCGGCGGCGCTGGGCGTGGCCGCGATTGCCGATCTCGTCGTGCCGATACTGCTCGGGCCATCGTGGCTCGAGACGATCCCGCTGATACGCCTGCTCGCGCTCCATGGGACCTATGTCGGTATCGTCGCAACGATCACGTCGGTGTACCTGGCGATCGGCCGACCGCAGATTCCGACACTGGTCGGCGCGGTCTACGTCGTCGTGCTGCTCTCGCTTCTGCTGTATCTGACGCCTGAGCGCGGCCCGCTGGGTGCCGCCTACGCATGCCTCCTCTCGGCGCTGCTGATGACTCCCGTCGTTCTGGTCGTGCTGATGCGAGTCCTCGCGCTGTCGCTCGGCCAGATCGTCGCGACCTTCTGGCGACCGCTGACCGCCGCCACCGTCATGTATCTCGCGGTCCGGGAGGTCGTCCTCGCGCTCGGAACGGGCGAGAGCTTCCTCGAGACGCTGATGACGATGGCGTTGTGTATCGTGCTCGGAGGCACCGTCTATCTGGCTGCGATCTCGCTGCTCTGGCTCGTCTGCGCGAAACCCGACGGGGCCGAGAGAATCATCAGCGAGCTCCTGGTCCGGCGTCTCAGGCGCTGGGCCATCCTGAGCGACTCGCGCCCCTCGGGCCCCTCGACACCGCGCGGCGCGACGTCGGAAGGGCCCACCTTCGAGACCGGACGCCGCTAGCGTTTCGACCGATGACCGAGCCGACTGACCAGGCCGCAACGGGCCGGTGTATGCAGGCGTCGGCAGCATGATTGCGCCGAACCGAAGCACGGTGCTCAATGCGCTGGTGGCGCTCGTCAGCATCGTTGTCACGCTGGCAGCCGCCGAGGTGGCGGTCCGCCTCTTCCGGACGGAACCACCGCGCTTCATGGACGCGTTCAACCTCCAAACGTCTCCTTACTATCGTGCGGACAGCGAGCTCGGCTGGGTGCCGCGTCCCGCCGTTCAGGGCGAGCACAATCTCGCGGGTAGCTTCTCGAGCACTTTTAGAACGAACTCGATCGGACTCCGCGACCGGGAATTCACGCCGGAAGACCTGGCCGCCAGGCACCGGACGGTCGTCATCGGCGACTCTTTCACCTGGGGCTGGGGAGTCAACGACGGCGAGATCTTCGTCGATGGGCTCGAAGAGCAGGATACGCGAGCCGAGTACATCAACCTCGGCGTGACTGCCTACGGTCTCGAACAGGAAATCGAATACTTCAAACGCGTTGGACTCGATTTCGATCCGCACCGTCTGCTCGTCGCATTCGTGCAGAACGACGTGTACGCGGGCAGTCGCCCCGAAGCGGCTGCGCCCGACGCAGCCGTGCCTCGCGATCGGCCTTCGGGGCTGGCCGCGGTGAAACAGTATCTGGCGACGAATCTCGCGTTGTACCGCCTGCTGACGGACGCGATCCGGGGCAGCCCTGCCCTGTCGCATCTCGCGACGAGCATCGGGCTTGCAGACGAGCCGGGCGGCTTCGAAACGCTGGACCCGAATATCGGCACGGCGCTGAAGACCTATCCCGACGAGCTGACGAACGGCTGGGAGCACGTCTTCGAAGGGTTCCGCGAGCTCCGGAGGCTCGGCGAGTCGCACGGCTTCGACGTCGTGATCGCGCTGGTCCCGGCGCGGCAGTCCGTCGACCGCGATTCGCTCGAGCGCACGATCCGCCACACGCGCTATGAGCGTGCCGATTTCGATCCGGAAAAGCCGTACCGGCTGATCGAGGAATTCGGGGCGGCCGAAGGAATCGAGGTGATCAACCCCCTGGACGCGTTCATCGCGGCTCACGAGTCGGGACGAGAGCTTTATCTCAGGGCCGACATGCACTTCAACGCGGCCGGGCACGCGTTGTTTGCGCGCGAGATTGCGCGCGGGCTCGGCATCCCGGAACTCTGAAGCAGTTCGCTTGATCGGCCGGCGGCCGGCACTACAATCTCACGTCTCCCGCGCGAGCAGATTGCGCAAGGCCCACCTGCGGACCCAGCCCATGCGACCCAGGATCATCGTTCTCGTGCTGTTCAGCCTCGTGATCGGAACGATCGCGTCGCTGGGGCTGGCGGAACTCGCCCTGCGCGCCGCCGGCGTCAGCTCCCGGCTGGTCTACGAGCCGAATCCGAACTACGGCTGGGGCCTCGCCCCGAACGACAGCTTTGCGTGGAATACCGAGGGGCGAACGCTCGAGATCGAGACGAATTCGAAAGGCCTCAGAGACTACGAGCACACGTACGAGAAACCGGCGGACGTGACCCGCGTTCTCGTGCTCGGCGACTCGTTCATCGAGGCCCTGCAGGTCGAGCTGGACGACAGCTTTGCCGGGGCGCTGCAGAGCACCCTCAACGGCGACAGCGGTGGCGTCGGTCTGCGCCGCCGCGTCGAAGTCATCAACGCCGGCGTCAGTGGTTACGGCACGGACAACGCGCTGCTCTTTTTCGAGCATGAAGGCTACCGGTATCAGCCGGACCTCGTCCTGCTGGGCTTCTATCTCGGCAACGACGTCCGCAACAACTGGCACGTGCTCGAAGAAAGGGACGCAGGCGGCGCACGGAAACCGCACTACGAAGTGACGGCCGACGGGCTCGCCGTCAGGCGGTATCCCTTCGCCGAACATACGCGCTGGAGCACGCGTGCGAGAGTGTTTCTCAACCGGCACTCGCGTTTGTACGCACTGATCCGTGAGTCCGCGAACCGTCTGCGGCGCGGCGGCGCGCCGCCGGACGATGCCTCGGCCCGGACGATCTCCTCGGTGCCGCTCGACCTCGAGCTGTTTCAGGCACGTCCACCGGCCGTATGGGACGACGCATGGAACGTCACGCGCGCCATTCTCGGTGAGCTGAATGACCGGGTCGAGGAAAGCGGTGCGATGTTCATGGCGTTCGCGATACCCACCGCAGCGCAGGTCGACGAAGCGGCGTGGAACGAGAAAGTTGCGAGCACCGAGGTCCTGCGCGCCGTGGATTGGGCGATGGAAGCGCCGAACGCCCGTTTCGCGGAAATCTGCCGGCAGGAGCGAATCCGCTGTCTGGATCTGCTGCCGGCACTGCGTGCGGAGGCAGCGGCAGCGGGCCGGGCACCGTACTTCCCCGAGGACAGTCACTGGAACGAAGCGGGTCACCGGGCGGCAGCCGGGGCGGTCGCCGACGCGATTCGGGAATCGCTCCGATAACACGAACCGGCTGGCCCGCAGTCGGCACCGGTCCGGGATGCGAGGTCGCGGCGCGGCATTCGACATAAACGCAACGGTTCGCGGCTTTAGTTCACTTTCGTATCACATAATTCCGGCAGGCTATCGGTCACGCCTTCTGTGAACTGTCGCTGGTACGGCCAGACGGTGAACTCGTATACTATTCCTGCTGCGTTATTGGGCATTGCAGCAATCCGAATTCGTCGATTCCGAGGGTCGCTGCACTCGGCAAGGACTGGTTTGTCTCTATGACAACGAACAGCGCTCGGAGTGGTGCGGTAGCCCGAGCAGAAGACATACCACGGGATACGACAGGGACCTCGTCCGCACTGATCGAGAACGTGACGAAGCTCGGGTTGCTGGCGCTGCAGCTGGCCCTGCTCGCGCTGGTAATTCGTCAGTTCCAGCTCGTCAACAGCGCGTTCCTGCGCGTTGCGCTCCTGGCCTTCGGTGGCTTCTTCATCCACCACCTGCTGCCGCAGCGACACCGCATGCCGTTCTTCCTGCTGCTGTCCGTTGCCAGCATCGTGCTCATTTTCGGTCCGGTCAGCGGAGCCTGGCTCGTCGCAATCAGCTGCATGCTGGTTGGCGCCTGTTACCTGCCGGTTCCATTCGCCGCCAGAGTATCCGTCGTCGTGGGGATCGCCTGCCTGCTGGCGATCTTCCGGGTCGGATGGTTTTCAGTGCCCTGGACCGCTTCGATCTGGCCCGTCCTGGGTTCGATGTTCATGTTCAGGCTGGTGATCTATCTGTACGACACCAGGGAAGACAGCCATCGCGAGCCCCTGGTCCGATCGTTGTCGTATTTTCTGATGATTCCGAACGTGTGTTTTCCGATGTTCCCGGTCGTGGACTACACCAGGTTCCGGAGAAACTACTTCGACGACGACGCATTCAAGATCTACCAGACCGGCGTTCGCTGGATGATCCGCGGCGTGCTCCATCTGATCGCCTATCGCGTCGTCTATTACTATGCCACGATCGACCCGAGCGAAGTAACGAATTCCGTCGATCTGGTTCGCTACCTGATTGCGACTTTCCTTCTCTACCTGCAGGTTTCCGGTCAGTTCCATCTGATCATCGGAATGCTGCACTTGTTCGGGTTCAACCTGCCGGAGACCAACCATCTCTACCTTCTGGCCTCGAGCTTCAACGACTTCTGGCGCAGGATCAACATCTACTGGAAGGACTTCATGGTGAAGGTCTTCTATTACCCGGTCTACTTCAAGCTCCGCAAGATCGGCGAGAAGCGCGCCCTCGTGCTGTCGACGTTTCTCGTCTTCATAGCCACCTGGATACTCCACTCTTATCAGTGGTTCTGGCTCCGCGGCACGTTTCCGATCATCTGGCAGGACGGCGTCTACTGGATGGTTCTGGCTGCGCTCGTCGCGGCGAACAGTCTCTACGAGATGCGCTCGGGCAAAAAGAAATCACGCGCCGCATCCGGCTCGGTAATTGTCCGTCAGCTGCTGCTCGGTATCAGAATCCTGATTACGATGTCGATCATGCTGATCCTCTGGTCCCTGTGGATGACGGAGTCGCTGGGGAGCTGGCTGGCCTTGTGGGCGGTGCTGTAATGGGTGCGTTTCGTAAGACGGCGATGGGAGCGCTCGACCGATGACCGGGTCCTGGCGCATGGGACTGATTGGCGTTGCCGTTCTTGCCTGCCTGTTTCTCGCCGGCTTGACCGACGTGTATTCGCGGTTCCCGCCATCGATCGCAAACACGATCGCATCGCTTCGCACGGGGCAATTGAGCCGGCTCGACCGCGCGGCACTGGAGCGCGGTTACTACGAGGATCTGCAACGTGTGAACCGCTTCAACGGCCAGCTCTGGGAGGTCTACATGAACCGCCCGAGCGACTGGCTCGACGTGCGGGGATCGGGCCTGATGCGGTTCACCGGCGACTTCGTTCAGCAGGAATTGCTGCCGTCATCCGTTTTCCACAACAACTGGGGCGATGTCAGCACGAACCAGTGGGGCATGCGCGACCGAGATTACACTCGCGAGAAAGGCCCGGGCGTCTACAGAATCGCGTTTTTCGGCGCGTCTCTGACCTGGGGCTGGGGCGTGCAGGACGACGAAACCTATGAGGCATTGCTGGAGAAGCGGCTGAACGAGACGCTGAGCGCCGATAGCGGACTCGTATACGAAGTGCTCAACTTCGCAGTGCCGAACTACTCTCCGTTGCAGCAGATGGTCGCGGTGGAGAAATCTCTGGAATTCGAGCCCGATCTCATCGTACTCGCTGCTCATCGCAGAGAGATCGCCAGAGCCAGCGAGTATCTGGTCGACGTGCAGCAGAAAGACATCGAGATTCCGTACGCACCCCTCGTCGAATTCCTCGACGACGCGGGCATAGATTCCGGAACCTCTGAAACGGCCGCGAACAGAAGTCTCGAGCCGTTCCAGCAGGACATTCTTCGCTGGACGTACGCGCGGATCGTGGAATTGAGCCAGGCATCCGGAGCCGTGCCCGTCATGCTGATGTTCGACGAACAGGCAGGCATAGCCGACAAGGGCGACATGGACATTACGATCGGGATTGCGCGCGATGCGGGACTGACCGTGCTGAACCTCGAGGACGTCTATGGCGGTTACGATCCGGTCGATATCCATCTCGCAGAGTGGGATCGCCACCCAAATGCAGTCGGGCATCGGCTGATCGCCGAGCATAGCTACGCCGCTCTGACGGCGCCTGACAGCCCGGTCATACCGATTGGTGCCGGGCGTGAGATTCATGACCCCCGAGTAGTCGACCAGTAGTCGAAAAGAGCGAGATAGTGGAAAAGCAAGAGATCATAGCTGCGGTAAAGACCTTCATCGCGACCGAAATCGCCGAAGAAGAAGCATCCGACGAGCTCGACGAATCGACCGAACTGATCTCGGGCGGCATTCTGAATTCTCTCGCGACGCTTCAGCTCGTGACGTTCCTCGAGGATACGTACGACATCGAGATCAAGGCTCGCGAGGTCGGCATCGACCACATGAACACGTTGGGTGACATCGCCGAACTGGTCATTTCGAAAAAACAATAATCGCGACGTGCCCGTCCCGGCGGAGGCTGCGCCCCCACGGAGACGGCCCGGAAGAACAATAAGAACGAACCTACGGAGTACCGTAATGCCTGTTAGTGCCCCCACGTTGCAGTCCGAGTTGTGGACACGGCTGCAGGAAGACCCGGACGGCAAAGCGCTGACGTTCGTCAATTCGCGCGGCAGGATCGACTGGCGCAATTTCGCCGAGCTGCACGCATCCGCCGCGGCATGCGGGTCCGTTCTCGCGGACCGCGGGCTTTCCCGCGGCGATGTCTGCGTGCTGGTTCTGCCCTCCGATATCGATTGCTGCCACGCCCTGCTCGGCTGCCTTCTGATCGGCGCCGTGCCGCTGCTGGTTGCGCCGCCGGTGATACGCGGCCTGCACTCCGAGCTTGCGGCCGTGGTCCAGCACGTCGTGCGCAAGACGTCGGCAAGGATGCTGATCGTCGGCGAGGACTCCGAAGCGCTCGGTCGGACGCTCGCGGCAAGCAATCGCCGACTCGCCGTCGTCTCGTCTCCCGGCCAGCTGGGCGGCGGCGATGCAACGGCCATTTCGATGCCGAATGTCAAGGCAGGAGAAATCGGCGCGCTCCAGCTGACGTCTGGTACGACCGGCTTTCCCAAGGTCTGTGTGTGGAAGCAGGAACGGATTCTGGCGTCGCTCACCGGCATGCAGGAAGCGATGCGGATCGGCGCGGAAGACACGTTTCTGAACTGGACGCCGCTCTACCACGACATGGGCCTCGTCAACAATTTTCTGCTGTGCATGGTGAAACGCGTGCCGCTCGCGATGATCGAGACGTTCGACTTTCTGAGGCGCCCGGCACTGTGGCTCAAGGCCCTTCCCATCACCGAAGCGACGACAACCTGGGCACCGAACTTCGGCTATGCGCTCGCGACCCAGCGAATAAGGGATCAAGAGCTCGACGGTGTCCGGCTCGACGGAGTCCGCGGTTTCTGGAACGCGGCCGAGCGTATACATCTGCGCACGATGCTCGATTTCTATGAGCGATTTTCGCGCTTTGGGCTTCGCAAGTCGGCGATGAAAACCAACTTCGGCTGCGCCGAGAACGTTGGCGGCGCTACGTTCAGCGACCCCGACGGAGAATTCGTCGTCGAACGTGTCGACCGGCGCGCGCTATACGAGCGGGGAGTCGCGAAGCCGGTCGCGAATGCAGGAGAAGAGACGGACGGCGTCGACATCGTCAGCGTCGGCCGGCCGTTTCCCGGCATGCGCCTGAGGATCCTCAATCGAACCGGACGCTCGCTGCCCGACGGCCACGTGGGGAACGTGGCGCTCGATACGCCGTCGCAGATGGTCGGCTATCTGCGCGACTCACGTGAAACCCGTAAGGCAATTCGCGACGGCTGGCTTCGCACCGGCGATATCGGATACCGTCGCGGCGACGAGTTGTTCTGGGTCGGCCGAGGCAAGGAGCGCATCAACCTGCACGGCAAGAAATACGACCCAAGCGATTTCGAACGCGCCCTGCTCGGAGTCGCCGACCTGCGCAAAGGCTGCTTCGCCGCTTTCGGCGTCGACGACTCCTCGCTCGGCACGCAACGGCTGGTCATCGTTTCGGAAACCGCTAAGACGCCGGCACGGACGGATGAGGAAATCGTCAAGGACATTGAGGGCGAAATCACCGGGCAACTGGGAATCACGGCGGACGAGATACTGCTGCTGCCGCATGGAACGATGACCAAGACGTCGAGCGGCAAGCGACGCCACCGTTTCTATCGGCAACAGTACGTTTCCGGCAACCTGCAGGGATTGCCGGGTGCTCGTTCGTTCAAGAGCTGACCGGGGCCGTCGAATGAGCTGAGTCGACGTCAGAAGCGACACGATGAGGAGGCCGAAATGGATATGACACTTAACAGGCGCACGCTTCAGGGATTGCTCGTGACGCTGGTCATCATCGGCGGCTATCTGATTGCGTCGGCGATTCCTCTGCCGCCTGAGATTGCGCTCAGCCGGTTGCGGCCGTTGATCCCGGTTGGTGTCGATCACGGCCCGGTCCAGCAGATTCTCTTCGCGACCGTCAACTGGCTGAACGTGCGGCTCGGCCCGATTCTGTTCGGCCTGCTGCTCGGTGCGTCGCTGGCGGCCCTCGCATCCTCGATCCGGACCGCACCATCGGCAGGGGGGCTCCGCAATTCCTGGCTCGGCGCGCTCGCCGCAGTACCGCCGGCGCCCGGCAGCAGCAGCAATCCACCCGCTCCCGCCGATTTCGCACTGGCGCAACTGGTCGCACGACCAGCGCTGAACGCCGTCGTCATCGCCGTGCTGATCGCAGTTTTCCCGTGGCACCTCGTGTTTACGAAACTGGCGGTGACACTTCTGCTCGTGCTTGTCGGGCTGCCCCTGCTCACCGTGCTGCTGCCGCGTCTCGTCGGGAGTCGGGCCCCCGCGCGCGACGAGTACGCAACGGCGTCTGCCGAGCATCATGACGAACCGGCCGCCACGGCGAGCCCGTTTCTCTCCCACTTCGGCGCCTGTCTTGCGACAGTCGGCATTCGCGCCTTGCCGCTGATCGTCCTCGCCGCGCTGATTGCCTCCGCACTGACGGTGCTGCTGCCGTGGGACGCAGTTCTCGAGTGGATCCCTAACTCACTGAGACGCCACCGGGTCGTCAACGACTATCCGAATCTCGTCGCGCTGGCCCTGATCGGGACCTACGCGTTTGCGGGCGCCGTGCTGAGGGTACCGCTCGTTGCGGACCTGATCATCGTGTCCGCCCTGATCGCGTCGGGCATGCCGGTGCGCTACGCCATGGCTCTGCTGTTCGCGCTCGGCCTCTTCAACCTTCGCGTGCTTCGCTTCACCTGGAATCGACACTCGGCGGTGGCCGCACTGCTGCTGTTCGTCGGTGTCATCGGTTGCGCCGGCGTCAGCGGCGTCGCCGCGCATTTCGCCGCACAGGGTTACGAGGTTCGACAAAGCGCGCGGCTCTATCAGGAGTACTTTGCGGTCGCGGAACCGGTCCGACGACCCGTTCACACGGCTCCCGCCGGCGTCGACGACGCACAGCTGCTCGGCGAGCTGGCCGAACGGCGTCTGATGCCCGCGGCTATGGACATCGACGTCACAGGTATCGAGCTTGCGTCAATACCGCTGGCGTCGCCGGACGTTTCCGATGCCGCGCTCTTCAGCCGCGTCGATGCCGCGATGCTGGGCATCGACGAGCCATCGCCCTTCTCCCTGTTTCGTCACGTGTCTCCGCGCTACTGGGGCCGGGGCGTCGCGACGGGAGACGTTCACAACGACGGCTGGCCGGACGTGATCGTGGCGGCGGACAATCTGACCGTCGGCGGCTTCGCTCTCTATACGAACCGGCACGGCGCAGGCTTCACGAAACAGACGGTCGATATCCCGGCGCTGCAGCAGCTCGAGGTGCTCAACGTCGCATTGGTGGATATCGACGACGACGGCTGGCTCGACATTTTTCTATCAGCGTACCGCGGCGGCAACCACATCATCTACAACGACGAGGGCCGCTTCACGGAAGCCAACGTCTACACGCTGCCCGATGACGGAGCGGTCGTCGCCGCCGCCGTATCGTTCGGCGATCTGGATCATGACGGCGATCTCGACATCTTTATCGGCAACTGGACCGTCGGTTACCTCCGCGGCGTGATCCCCGGCGAACCCGCCAGATCGCAGAATTTCGTTCTGATTCAGGAAGACGGCGCATTCACGCCAAAGCCGGTTGAGGACTACCCGGCGGAGACGCTGGTTTCGCTGCTGTCCGACATCGACGCTGACGGACATCTCGACCTGATCGTCGGCAACGACTTTGCGGGTTCGGACGTCTACTACTACGGCGACGGCAAAGGCAACTTTGACGAAATCGTCTACGGCACCGGTGTAATTCCGCACACGACCGACAGCACGATGAGCGTTCATACCGCCGACATCGACAACGACCTCGTTCCGGAGATCTATCTCGATCAGATTGCGCGCGGCGGCATCAACTACGAATCCCTGATGAAACCCGCGGAGGAGCTCTGTGCCGACCTGACGGACGTTGCAGACAGAAACGAGTGCGAGACCGAGCGGCGCTTGAATACTGCAATCGACGAGAGCCGCGAGAAGCGTGACTCGTCGATCTGCTTTTCGATCGACGACCCTGTCCTGCACGAGGACTGCATGGTGCTGCACGTGCTCTGGGATGCATGGCTCCTGGAAGAAGGCAGCCTTTGCGCCTTCATTCCCGAACATCGTACCGACGTCGCGAAGGTGTGTGCCGACATCTTCGGCCCGCACATCCAGGTGAGCAACGAATACGCCCGGGACGTGATTCCGCAGATTCTCTCCGAGAACGTGCTTCTCGTCCGGCAGCCTGACGGCACCTATCTCGACAAGGCACGCGAGATGGGCGTCGCGATTGGCGGCTGGGGATGGAACGCCAAGTTCGCCGACGTTGACAACGACGAGTGGCAGGACATCTACGTTGCGAACGGGATGATTCCGCGCGCCATGCAGGAAACGAACTACTTCTTTCACAACATGGAAGGAAAGACCTTCGCCGATCATACCGACGTCGCCGGCCTGACCGACTTCTGGTCGGTCGGCGGATACAGCTATTTCGACTTCGACAACGACGGAGATCTCGACATCGTATCCGTGCCCGTTGACGGGCCGGTCAGGATGTTCGTGAATAACACCGCTGGTGCACGGAGCATCATGTTCGAGCTGCGGGACGAACTCGGTAATCATTTCGGCATCGGCAGCAAGATCATCATTCGCTACGGCGACGCGATGGAAAAGCACCAGATGCGCGAACTGCAGGCCGGCGGCGGGTTCATTTCCTTCGATGCACCGGTCGCTCACTTCGGCCTCGGCTCGCATACAACCGTCGCGGAAGTCGAGGTCCAGTGGCCCACCGGCGACACGACGACACTTTCCGGCCCGTTGTCGTCGGGAAACCGCTACATCCTGACCCGAAAGCGGAGCGGAGAACTCACGACCCGGTGAGCAGCGGTGTCAGCGGCGGGTCAGATCTGCACTGCCGGGCGATCGGACTGCGATGTCGACAAGTGCAGATACGGGAGACGTCCGCTGAAGAGCAATTGCCATCGCCCTGCCCGCAGGAACAGCAGGTGACCCTCGAGCTCCGCGCCGAGCGCCTGATGCGCCTTCATCGACGCCACATTGAAGCGCGATATGCGACTGTAGCTCGCCGCGATATCGCTCGACGCCAGATACTCGAAGATGCAACACCACAGGTAGGCAAACGCGAACGTACCGCGCTGCTCCGGCAGAACCAGAACATCGAAATCCCACACAGCGGTCTCCGTCGACGGCAGCTGGTAGAGACACCGGACTTCGTCCTCTTCATAGGAGTCCTGCCTGAACCAGGCGAATCCGATCAGACGATCCCTGTTGAACGCGAGCAGGCAACGGGCGCCGCTCCCGAGGCGCTGAATCATGACGGCACGAGGCGTCGGAAAGGCGTCGAGCGCGTCATCCCACTCGTCGATCAGCCGCCACGAAAGATGCCGGCGCCGCGCGGCCGGCAGAGCGACCTGCGCAGTCGCCGGCTGGCGCACGATCGCGTAGGGATACCAGCGGACGCCCGTAGTGCGCAGCAAGCGGTCGACGAGGTAGAGGAAAGCCCACGGCGCACCGAGCTCCCGAACCAGCGAGGGGATTTTCTGAAGCATCTAAACGGGCGAAAAAGACGGGATCAGGAGATCGATACTCGGGTCGCCGGCTTGTCGCTATACGCCGACAATTTCCCATGCTAGCGCAAACTGTGTACTAGTTCATATAGCCGGAGTCCAATGGCTGGGCATCATCACCGGTACGCATGGATAGCTTTTTGTCGGACGGAGTCGATATTGGCAACCGATTATGCGAACCTTGTTGGCATGCAATCGAAGGCGATCGCGCATTCGCGCGGTCACTCTTTTCGATGCGGCCAAAGGGCCCGTTTCCCGACTGCCGGAAAGACGATCCAGAGGACGAATTGGAATCGCATTAGAGGTGTCATAATGTGCGGGTGGAAGGATTTGAGTCATTTGACGATAAGACAGTCGGTCGTCGGAATCGCATCTGTGTTCATGCTTCCGATCATGCCTCTTCAGGCATCGGAGCTCAGCGATGCAGCAACTTCGATGCAGCCTGGCGAGTGGCGAGAACTCGACACAAATAACATCAACGAAACGCTGACCGCCGACGGCGCGAGCAATATCGTCTTCGGCTTCACCGAGGACATCAAGTGGGATCCGGTGTCCCGTCAGCTCTTCTACATCGGCGGCGATCACAACGACGCGCCTCAGTTCATCAGCTACAGCGAAAATACGAACAGCTGGCAGCGACTGCCGCGGCCCTCCTGGATGGGCACCGGCACGATGCACGGTTACGACCATAGTGCGATCGATCCACAGGCCCGCTACCTGTATCACCGACCGTATGCCAGGAGCAATTTCTTCCGCTACCAGATCGACACCGGCACCTGGAGCACGGGCTCGGATGTGCCCCAAAGCGTCATGGGGTACAAGAATTGCTGCGTCGGCGTCGAGTGGTTTCCAGAGCTGGGCACGGTCGTCCTGGCATCAGTCGAAGCCAGCTCGAACGGGGCACTCGTTCAGTGGGAGCCGGCCAGCGACCAGTGGTCCCGCATCACTCAGGCCGAGCTGCCGATGGGTCGGGCCCACCACTTCGCCGAATACAACCCCGTGCACAAGGTCGTGATTTTCGGCGGTGGCAACGACGGCGGACGGCTTATCTACAAGGGCGACGCGAACGGCAACGTCGTTCCCCTCAATCAGGCGCCTGCGGACCTCGGCACACAGGAATCGGTCGTCACAGTCGATCCGGTCAGCGGCGATTATCTCGTGTTTACTAGCAGTGGCGACTTTTACGCCTACAACGTTCTGAACGACACGTGGACGTTGCAAAGCAGCGGCGGCACGCTTCCCCTGTTCACGACGCGTTTCGGCACGGGCGTGCACGGCGTGGTCGCAACACCCGTCGCGTCGTACAACGTCAATCTCTTCGTGACGTGTGACGGCGGAAACAACTGCAAGGTCAACCTCTACAAGCATGCGCCCGGTGCCGCCGATGTGCAGCCCCCATCCAACCCCACGAATTTGCAAGTCAACTGATGCTGCCGCGCACACGACGCCACGAAAGGAACCCCGTGGCCGAGCGGCACGCGAGCCAGGTTTGATACGGAGAAATTCATGAATAGTTTCGGCCGAGCCATATCGACGCTGACCCTTCTGCTCGCATGCTGCGCTGCGAACGCGTTCGATACCAACACGCCTCAGACTTTCGACCAGCTTTGCGCACGGGATTCGAGCGGGTACCCGGCCGATCCCGACGTGATCAATTGCTGGGGTTTCGAGAGCGACAGCGAGTTCTACTATCGCAATCATGGCTCGACCTGCACGGACCCCGATACCGGCGCGCCGCTGTTTTCCGATCACGTGAACGGCGACCTGAACTCGACGCCGGTCCTGAACGGGATCATGAATTCCCAGACTTGCCTGTATCCCAAACGCGTTGCGCAGCACTCCACCAGCGGCTCCTACAGCCTGCTGGTACAACAGGTCGACGAAGGCGGGGGCAACGGCGGCGGGACTTTCGCGCCGTACTTCAAGCACTACATCGGCAGCGATGGAAAACGCAAGTTCGCAGCCTTCGGCGCGGGCGCCGACTTCTGGATCCACTGGCGTTATCGTCAGGACGCGAATCTCTTCAACTATCACTCGAAGCGTTTCATGGTCACGCACGAAGAGTCAGCCTATGAGATTGTGCTGAATGCGTACCAGCCGGGCGGTGGCAACACGACGCCTCCTTTCAATGCCATGTGTGCGTACAACAACAAGGGCACGTACGGATTCGGATGCGCGACCAGCAAGTTCTACGAAGCCGACAAGTGGCATACGATCATGATGCACATCCGGCTTGCCGATAACGCTGCTCTGACCAACGGCCTCTTCGAGCTGTGGTTCGACGGTGAGCGCGTTCTGTTCCAGGACGGATTTCCGATGAACGGACTCGAGCTGTTCGAGCCCTACGCCGATGATCTCGACTGGGAAACGCAGCACGAGATCAATGCGCTGATGCGGCTCGACTTCCTGCTGTTCGAGAACGGCAAGACCGGCGTGGGCAGTCGGCCACCGGGTTCGATGTACATTGACGACGTCATCGTCTCGACCAAGCGCCCGCCCGTGATCCTCGGCGCCGGTGGCGGAGACGGTGTCGCACCGATGGCACCGGAAGGGCTGACGGTCGACTGAACCTGAACCGCAGACCGGCGGGCGAACCGCTCGGGTACGCCTGCCGTCGTCATTCGCGGGTCGAGGCCGCGGCCCGGCCGGCCCGCGGACAAGGGCACGAAGGTCCCTGATCAGCCGTCGAGTTTCAACTACCGGCGCTGAGCGCTACGAAGCCTGAGCTTCGGGGAGCCGCCGGTTTCGGCACCGGGAACGGCACCGGGAATCTACCCCGAGATCAGTCCGCAGCCAACGGCCGGCGCTCCACGGCGACGCCCCTGCGCGCGAGCCGCCTTTCGAGACCCTGTAGCGGATAGCCGAGCGCATAAGCGTCTGCGGCCCGCTCGGCCGCCTGCGCATACTCGGCGCGATCGTAATGCAGCAATCCGAGGTTGTAGCGCACCTCGGGAGAGTCCGGCATCAGCGCTGCGGCGCGCTCGTAACGCTCGAGCGCCGCGTCGAGCTGGTCGAGCTTGTGCAGGTAGACGCCGTACGCGAGGTAGACCATGCCGTCGTCCGGCGCGTACATCAGTGCGCGCTCGAAATAGCAGTCTGCCGACAGGAAGCTCCACTCGTTCTTGAGTCGCTCGTAATTCGCGACGGATTCATCACGCAGGCGCAGTTGCCAGGTGGCCATCGCATGGAGCGCGTCGAAGTGATTCGGAAACGATCTGAGCGTGTAATCGAGGTTGCCCGCGATCAGATCCCGTCCTTCCTTCTTTTCCTCGACTGTCACCGCTTCGCGCGAACTGAAACCGAACTGAGCGACTTCGTTCATGTAGGTCGTGAAGTGGTGCCGCTCGACGATATCCAGCTCTTCGGTCAGACGCGCACGACTGCGGTAGTCGAACGGCCCGAAGTGCCGGGGACGATCATGCGGATGCCCGCAGTTCTCCGCCGCATCGGCGGCCGCCGACAGACCAAGCACGGCCGTCAGTGCGCAGAGCGCATGAACCGCAAGCTTTCCCCGATTCTTCTTCTGCTGCATCGGTGTGTCTCCTGTCGTCGAGGCCCGGTGACCTGTCACGCTAGATTATGGATTTGGCGACCGACCGGCAAGCCGGTCGATCCGCGCGACGGCAATCTGCCGTGCGCGCAACGTTTAACATAATTCGATTCCGGCCATTCGTGCACCGTCCGCGTTCCTCACGAGTGCGCCGTCGTGCCCGGTTGCAGCCCGTCATCGGACGGCGTCCCTCCGCGCTCGTCACCGAACCGGTCCGCGGACGGCACTGCATAAGGATCAGGCGCCATCTGATGCTCCCTAACCAGCACGTCGACGATCACCAGGATCGCAATCAGCTGATAGACGAGATCGAAATAGGCGAGCCCGAGGAACGCGCCGGAAACCGCGTAGCCCACGAGCGAGACCTGAATCATCGCTGCCAGATTGCGCGCCCAGGTCAGCTGCGGGTCCCCGCGCGCACGGCGGATCACGCGGCGTGCACAGAGCATGACGACCACGCCAAGCAGCAGGAATAACGCGAGCCCGACGAAGCCCTGCTCGCCGAGCACCTCGAAATAGATGCTGTGCGAGTCGGCGAAGGACTCCGGATCGGGCGCCCATATCTGGAAGAACTCCCGGTCAAAAACACGGAATCCGCCGCCGACGATCGGTCGGTCCTTGGCCAGGTTGTAGGCGAAGCCCCAGGCGTTGATACGGCCCATCGCCGAACCGTCCTGCTCGTAGTTCTGGATCGTGGCCATCCGGTCGTGCCAGCTCTGCGGCATGAAGGTGTAGAGGGCCGGCGCCAGCAGGACGGCGGCCAGTATCGCCCACTTGCGATTCGGCGACTTCATCACGAAGTAGACACCCATCGCGGCCAACCCGAGAAACGCTCCGCGCGACTGCGTCGACAGTATCGCCACACACATCAGCGCCATTCCGATGCCGAGGCCGAGCTTGAGCCAGCGCTGCTCCGCCTCGAGCTGCAGATAGCGCATCAGTGGCAGCGTCATGATCAGGGCGAGGCCGAGCGCGGTGTTGTCCATGATGAAGCTGCGATCCGGCCCGAACACCATGTACTGGCCGCCGGTCAGGATCGCGAAGACGCCGCCCTTTATGCCGTAGAAACCCAGCGAAACGACGATGACCCACACGAGCAGGTGCACTCGCTCCCGGTTCTGCATGACGAGCAGAGTCAGCAGGCTCATCAGATTGATCTTCCACCACCGACTCCACTCCTCCCCTGCATCGACCGGCAGCAGCGCGAACTGGGTCGTGAGCCAGGTCCAGAAGAAGAAGGCGAGCCAGACCACCGTTACCGCCGTCCAGAGCATTCTCTTCCGCTCGGAAGAAAACAGGATGGCGATGACCAGCGTCGCGCCGACGATGACGGAAAAGCGAAAGTCGTACGCGGCCCCCCACGTCAGGCGATGCGGATTCATATAAGCCAGCCAGGACCACACGAGCACGCCGAAATACGGGCGCCAGAGAATCGCCGGCAGCGAGCCGAAGATCATGGCGAAAATCAGTATGTCTCTCATTCGGGGCTCTCGCTCCGGACGTCGTGCCGGCGAGCAGTGACCAGGGACGCCTCCCCGGACCGTCCGTGAGTCAGAACAGCGTGTAGATGAAGGGCGCTACGACCGAACCCTGCGCCAACACTATCAGTGCGCCGAGTAACACCATAACGACCATGATCGGCGCAAGCCAGTACTTCTTGCGCTCACGCATGAATGACCAGAGATCTTTCAGAAATTCCAGCATCAGAATGGCTTCTCCAGGTTTTTGGCTGTTCGTTGAGCACTCGGTACTCGATAGGAGTCTGCATCAGTCTGAAAGCGCTTTCTCATCTCGGCGGCACCGATGAGGCGACGAAAAAGGCCAATGGGCGATATCAGTATAAAGAACACGATCCCCAGGATCAGCGGCGTCATGACCCGGCTCGCCAGCAGCCCGAACGTCATCCAGCCGCGGTAGACCGGCCGCAGCGACGCCGGGGCAACCAGCGCCCATACGCCCAGCACCGCCAGGATCACCCACGGCCACAGCGGTATCGGACGTTCCAGCAGCCACGGGAGCAGCAGGCCGAACAGCACGGCGAAGATGCCTCCGGTGGTAAAGCCGAACTTGCGGAGACCCGCACGATCAAGCTCCGGTATCTGAGTGTCGGCAGCCAAATCGATTCCCCGTTATCCGTCCGATTGAGGCCCGGGCCTCAATCGAGCTCGAATTCCTCGCGCCATGATTCGTCCTTTTCCCAATGTGGCTGACTGCCCTTCTCGAGGAGAAAATTCTCGACGACGAGATAGTCCATTTCCGTGCGCATGAAACATCGGTACGCATCTGTCGGCGTGCAGACGATGGGCTCACCGCGAACATTGAATGAGGTATTCACCAGCACGCCGCAGCCGGTGCGGGCTTCGAAGGCGCGCAGCAGGTCGTAGTAGCGCGGGTTCGTCTCGCGATGAACGGTCTGAACTCTGGCCGAGTAATCGACGTGCGTAATGGCCGGCAACTCCGATCGCTTCAGCTTCAGCTTCTCGACGCCGAACAGCTGCTGTTGCTCATCGGTCAACGGCAGCCGCAGCTCCTCGCGAACCGGCGCAACGATCAGCATGTAGGGGCTGGGACTGTGCTGCTCGAAGTAATCGCCCACTCTCTCGGCCAGCACGGACGGCGCGAACGGTCGAAACGATTCACGATACTTGATCTTGAGGTTCATCACCGACTGCATCTTCGCGCTGCGCGGATCGCCAATGATCGACCTGCCACCGAGGGCACGCGGTCCGAATTCCATCCGGCCCTGGAACCAGCCGATGACGTTCTCCTGCTCGAGCAGCTCGGCGAGGCGCTGATACAGCGCCTCGTCATCGAGGACCGTGTATGCCGCACCGAATTCGTCCAGCTCGGCCTTGATCTGCTCGCTCGAGAAACGCGGACCGAGAAACGAGCCCTTCATCAGATCGTGGCCGTTCACCCGCCGGGCTCCGTTCTGATACTGATGCCACGCAGTCGCCGCCGCCCCCGCCGCACCCCCGGCGTCGCCGGCGGCGGGCTGTATCCAGACACTGTCGTACGGCCCTTCGCGCAATATCCGGCCGTTCGCCACGCAATTCAGCGCGACACCGCCGGCCAGGCAGAGGTTTCGCTCCCCGGTCTCGGTATGGAACGCGCGCGCGAGCCGCAAGACCACTTCCTCGGTGACGACCTGTATCGAAGCGGCGATATCCATCTCGCGCTGCGTCAGCGCGCTCTCCGGCGCCCGCGGCGGACCGCCGAACAGCGAGTCGAAGCGGGCGTTGGTCATCGTCAGGCCCGTGCAGTAGTTGAAGTACTCCATCGCCAGATGGAAGGTGCCGTCCTCTTTCAGGTCGAGGAGGTTGTCCATGATCACGTCGACGAATTTCGGCTCGCCATATGGCGCAAGCCCCATCAGCTTGTATTCGCCTGAGTTGACCTTGAAACCGGTAAAGTAGGTGAACGCCGAGTAGAGCAACCCCAGCGAATGCGGGAACTGAATCTCCCACTGGGCCTTGAGCTCGGAACCGTTGCCGAGCCACGCGGATGTCGTCGCCCATTCGCCGACCCCGTCCAGGCACAGCACGGCTGCGCGGTCGAAGGGGCTGAAGTAGAAAGCCGAAGCCGCATGCGACTGGTGATGCTCGGTAAAGAGCAGCGGCGGCAGACTGGCTTTTTCAAGCTTGCTCAGCGCGGCGAATTCGCGCCGTAGCGTCTCTTTCAGAAAGACCTTTTCCTTGAGCCAGATCGGCATCGCTGCCAGAAAGGACCGGATTCCCTGAGGCGCATAGCTCAGATAGGTCTCGAGCAGACGCTCGAACTTCACGAGCGGCTTGTCGTAGAAGACTATCTGGTCCAGATCGCCGACCGAGATGCCGGCTTCATCCAGGCAGTATTCGATCGCACTGATCGGAAACCGCGCATCGTGCTTCTTGCGGGAAAAGCGCTCTTCCTGCGCAGCGGCAATGAGCTCGCCGTCCCGCATCAGCGCCGCTGCGCTGTCGTGGTAATAGGCGGAAATGCCGAGGATGTTGCTGGGTCGGTCTGCAGTCATTGCAATTCGTCTTCGGAACTCTTGATTCTTGTTATTTGTCGGATGGTGTCGTCCGTGCCCGTCGGTCGCGAGATGCGTCGACACTTTCCTTTTCCGCTCGGTCCCGGCCGCCGGACGGGAGCAATCGCACCAGGCGGCGCGATCACGACCGGCAGCGCCGATCCTTCGGCGATTCGAGCGGAATTATATCGTCTGCCCGTCGCCGCTGACAGTGATGCAGGTACCGATGCGGCTCTTTCGACATAAGTCTGAAGCTGCGGAACGGCGCCCGACTCAGTCGTTCTGAACCGTCATCGTCTCGACGCAAATCCGCTCGAACTGCCGGGCGACTGCTGCGTAGGAGCAGTTGTCTTCTACGTACTGCCTGGCGCTTCGTGACAGCGCCTCTCGCAGTGTTTCGTCGCGCAATACCCGGACGATGCCGGCTGCGATTTCCGCCGCCGAGTCGGCGCAGAGGAACTGCTCGTCCGGCACGATCGGCAACCCCTCGACGCCGACCGATGTCGAGACCACGGGGCATCCCATCGCCATGGCCTCGTAGACTTTCAGACGTGTACCGCCGCCGACCCGAAGCGGGATCACATAGACGCTCGCGCGCCGGACATAATCCCTGACGTCGTTGACATAACCGGTAAACTCCCAGTCGAAGCCGCTGCGGCGCGCTCTGCTTACCAGCGACGCGGGCGGCTGCCTGCCGACGACGGTCATGCCGGCGTCGGGGCAATCGGCCAGGACCAGTGGCCACACTTCGTCGAGCAGAAAACCGATGCCGTCCTGATTGGCGAGCCAGTCCATCGAGCCGGTAAACACGACTTTCCCGGAGGCCGGCGGTGACTCGTAACCGAAATAATCGAGGTCCACGCCGGTACCGATTACCCGGATCCGGTCGACGCCGAACCCGTCGGCAAACGCCTGCGCGTCGCGCTCCGAAACCGCGACAACCGTATCGAAGCGCCGCAGTGCAGCGCGCTCGAATTCGAGCATCTTCCGGAGCTGGCTGCGCCAGAGCGCGGTCATCGGCCAGCGGCTCACGCCGGCGTGCCGCGCGAAGATCTCCGACTCGACATTGTGTGTGAACATCACGGAAGCCGTGCTGAGCGAGGCGGGCGCGAGCACGGCCGCATGCGGAAAATCGAACACGACGACGTCGAAATCCCGGCCCAGCTGCTCCGCCACGATCTTCTGCCCGCGCGCCGAGCGGTCTGTTGCAACCGGAACCGGGAGCCGGCTGAGGAGCGCCGCAATACGTGCGCCCGCACGCAGCAGACCCGAGCCCGACTCGCCCCACCTGACGAACTCGTCACAGACCGATTCGATGCCCGCGGCATAGTCCCGGACCTGCGCGTCCGACGCCGGCGACGCCAGGGTCACGCGAAACTCGCCACCGCGGAGCCCGCGCAGAATCTGCGTCGTGCGAATCTTGCCGCCGGAATCGACCGGAAACAGGAATCTGGTGGAAACGAACAGCAGGCTCCTGCCTTTCACGTCTCTCCCTTCAGGACCTGGCGGAACAGCGTAAGCTGCCGTTCCGTGCTGGCACGCCAATGATACTGTTCGGCGAAACGCCGCACCTCGCTTCGATCGGGCAAGTCTGCGAACAGCCGCTCGACCGCTGTCACGACTGCTGCCGGCGTTCCCGCATCGATCAGCACACCCGCCACCGAATCGGTGACTACCTCTGGAATTCCACCCACATCGGTCGCGATTACCGGCGTCCCGCAGGCGAGTGATTCGAGCACGACATTCGGCATGCCCTCGCGTTCCGACGGCAGCAGCAACGCGTCGGCCGCCGCGTAATGGCGGGCCAGCTCACCGTGTGGCACTCGGCCGAGGAATTCGACCCGCGCAGCGACCCCGTTCGCGCTCGCACGCTCCTCGAGAGCAGCTCTGAGCGGCCCGTCGCCGGCAATCGTCAGATGGAAGCCGGGCAAGCTGCCCAGCGCGTCGATCGCGATTCCGTGGCCTTTCCCCGCCTTCAGGTGACCGACCATCAGTAGTCTACCGTCAGACCCTCGGACAGGCGCGTCGGCCGCGGGTCTGAAGGCATCGAGATCGACCCCATTGCGGATCACGCAGACGTGCTCCGCCGGCACACCCCTGCCGACGAGCTCGGCCTTCAGCGCAGCACTGACGGTGATGACCTTCGCGGCCCGTCCGGCCGCCCACAGAATCATCCGTCTCGGCACGCGATATCGCATTATCACGTTCACGTCCGACCCCCGCGCCGTAAGCACGAAAGGTCGCCGGAGGAATCCCGCAATGATCGCCGCGGCGACGCCGTCCGGAAACAGGTAATGCGCGTCGACGAGATCGACTCGCCTGCGGCTGACGAGACGACGTACGCAGGACAATGCCCCGGCAGCCATCAGCAGCGGCGCAATCGTCATCCCGACCTTCGGCACCACCGGATACCGCGGATGCAGGACGTCGACGTCGAATCTGCGTTCCCGACGCGGCGCGCGGGAAAAAGCCGCATAGCGTCCGAAGCGCTCCGATTTCAGCGGGAACCAGGGCACAGGCGCGACAACCGTCGCGCCGACCTCGCCGGTGGACAGGAGCTCGCGCAGGCGCGCCTCGACGAACACGCCATGCTCCGGCTGGGCAGCATTGGGGTAAAGCGAGCTGAATGTCAGGATTTCGATCAAGATTTCTGTCCGCGACGCCGCGCATTCGACTCGACCAGCACCTGATCGAGGATTCCCGCAAGCTCGACCGTACGCGCGCGACGCGAAGATCGGGCGACCGCCTCATCGAGTGCGACTGTCGCGCTACCGCTTTCCAGGTCACGGAGAAAGGCGATCAGCGCTTCCCGGATCGCGTCGACATCATCGAGCGCGGCGATCGACTCGATTCCGGCGCCACGCATCTCGCCCGCCGTCGCACCCGCCGGGTCCGTGAGCCCGAGAATCGGCCGCCGCGCGCGAAAGAACTCGTAGAGCTTGGCCGGAACCTGGTCGTTGCAGTTGGCGGCCTGCAGAATCAGCAGACCGTCAGCCGAGAGCATCTCGTGCAGCGCCGACTCATAGGCAATCGGGGGCTCCAGGCGCACGATGTCCGCGATGTCCCGCTGCTCGATCTCGGGCCGGAAGACATCGTCGTAGCGCGTGCCCCGGAGACGCACCTGCAGTCGTTCCGCGGAGATCGTTCCGTCGCGTTTGAGCGCCGCGATCGCATCGAAGAATTGCGTCGGGTCCCGCTCTGACGGATAGAGCAACCCGCTGTGAACAAGCAGCAGGGGACGGGTTGCTCCCCCGCGGGTCGCCCCCGTGCCGGTCGCCCCCCCGGCGGTGAGCCCGCTGCCGGTCGAACCCGCCTCGGCCGCCGCGAAGTTCGCCTCATCGTAGCCGTTGCCGATCACCTCCCAGCGCCGTTGGGGTACGTCGGAGTAACGCGCCCGGTATGCGGCGGCCGCCGACTCGTTGGTCAGCACGACACGCGCCGACCGCCGCACGGCCCGGCTCTCTATCCAGCGATAGACCGACCGGACCGTGCGATCCGGGGGATAGTCATCCTCCGTCATCGGGTCGCGAAAGTCGGTCACCCATGGCAGGCGCGTCAGCCGATGCAGGGTCAGTCCGATCAGGTGTGCCGTGGCAATCGGGTAGGTCGACCACAGAACGTCCGGCGCGAACTCGCGAATCATGCGCAGGCCGGTCAGGACCCCACCGAACCACCAGCTCGACCACTTATCCGGAAGCGCGAGAAGTCTCGGATAACGGCCACGGATCGACAGGTGCCGGGCCGTATCGAGACCGAATGCCCGCCGCACTTCCATACCCTGCGGGATCTCATGCATCTGGTCGTCGCGGACGCTTGCGTATGCCCGCGGCGCGATCGTCAGGACGCCGGCCTCCCAGCCGGACTCCGGCAGATAGGTCGAGAACTTCAGCGTTCGCTGAATACCGCTGCTGATGCTCATCGGCGGGAAGTGATACGCGATCATCAGTACGCGCTTCACAGGGACGCCACCCATTCCGCCGTCCAGTCGCCGACGCGATCACGCCATTCCCTTCGCGCGAAAGTGTGATTCGATTCCGCGATCTCCCGAATCTCGATCGACTCTCTGCCCATCGCCCGCGCCCATTGGGCGGAGCGACGAACCTCATCGCGGAATTCGGCCGCCGTCAGGTCATCGCCGCTCAGGATGAACAGACACGGCCCGCTGAAGGCCGCCAAGCCCTGGCACATGCCGGTGACGAAGTCGGCATCGCCCGCGGACGCTGCCGCCTCCGACGCCTCGGCGGACGTCGACCGGAGACTCGCCCGCAGCGAGCGAAAGAGATCGCGCGCGCTCTGGCGGAACGCGATGCCACCGGTGAACACGCGCCGCCAGAAGTCAGCGTCGAGCACGCGCCGAAGGTAGTAGTGCCGCAGATAGGTTCGGGCCTCGCTCTGCTCACGGCGAACCCAGGGATTCAGGAGCACGAGCCCTGCCACCCGTGGATCGCGATTCGCATACAGCAGAGCGGCCGACGCGGCATCGCAGAGGCCCCAGATGACGACCCGCTCGATGTCCGGCACCCGGTCGGTGAAAGCATCGATGGCCGCTTCGATGTCCGGCAGGCACTGCTCGAACCCGACGTCAGGCGGGTCGCTGTCACCCATTCCGCGGTAATCAAAGCGCAGCACCGGTATGCCTTCGCGCGCGAGCCGACGGGCGAGCAGGACGAATTGGCGATGGCTGCCGACCCGATACTGCGGCCCCCCGACCACCAGCAGAACGCCGGTTCGCGCCGGAGCGCAGCGATGCAGAATACCGACCAGCCGGGCCTGGCCGCATCGAATCAGTATCGCCTCTTCCCCGGCGCTCATGATCTATCCGACGAGCAGGCGGCTGGTCTCTTCGACGAGGGCCGGCACGACGGCAATCTCGGCCGCCGCCCAGAACGAACTGCCGCTGACCGTATGGCTGCGTACATCGATGTCCGCGCCCTCCCACGCCTTAAGCACACGAGTCGTCGCGATACCCGGTCCGGCGCCTGCCGAGCCGGTGACCTCGATCCAGTCGACACGGCTGCCCGGACCGGGCGGCATCTGCGCCATCTCGAGCTCGTCGATGCGCGTGACGAGCTCCGGATGCAGATCGTAACCGGCCACCTCGACGGTCGTGCCGGCATCGATGTCGCGCCGAATGTCCCCCACGGACAGCCCGCCGCCCGCGCTCATTACGGCTGAGGCCACCTTGAGGCGCAGAAACTGATTGAGATGCAGCTTCCCGCCGGTGACTGCCTGCCAGAAGACCAGCCGCGACGGCAAGGCCGTGCCACTGCGAGCAAAGTCGAGAGCGAGCAACGCACCCAGGCGCACGCCGAGGATCGCGATGCTCGACACACCCCGCGCCGCCAGCCACTCGAACGCGGTGCGAAGGTCTGCCAGCCATATCTGCCAGCGCGCATCGCCGAAGTCGCCTTCGCTGTCGCCGGTGCCGTGCAGATCGGGGATCAGAACGCGGCAGCCGCGTGCGGCCAGGTCACGCATCTGCAGCGCAATCTGCCGTCGCGACTTGTTCATTTCTTCGGCGAAAGGCGGCGCAATCAGGACGCCGCGTTCGGCTCGGGCTGCGGAGGGCGGCGCCGCCGACAGCGCAAAGAGCCTGCCGGCCGTGCCGTCGAGAAAGAAGGGTTCCAGATCGACGTTGGCTGCCTCGATCAACTGGCGATCTTCTGTTCTACGAATCGCGTCAGGCTACCGAGTGTTTCGAACGAGTCAGCGGAGATTTCGTCGTCATCGACGACGAAGCCGAAACTCTCCTCGATCGACGTAATGACCGTAACGACGGCCATCGAATCGAGCTCCGGTATGTGCCCGAGCAATCGCGATTCGTCGGAGAGCGCGTCGGCTCTGGAACCGAGCTGCAGCGCGTCCCCCAGTATTCGTTTCAACTCGCCAATTACCAGGCGAGTATCCGGCTCGGACATCACGAAAAACTCCTTCTCGAACGACCGGGCATGATATACGATCCGCGCCGGCCACGACCCGTCGCCATCGACGGTTACATTATGTCCGGATGGCAATCAGCTCGATTCGTGCCACTGCAGCCAAAGCTCGAGCACCATCAATACCCAGACGAAACCGCCATAGTAGTTGGCGTGCTCGGCGAGTCGTCGATCGCAGAGCTCGTCGATGAACTCACGACGCACGATCCCCCGGCGCTTCAGGCTGCTCATGCTGTCGAAGACCAGAGAGTGCAGATCCGCGTGGTCCGCAAGCCAGTCGCCGAATGGCATTCCGAAACCGTGCTTCTTCTTGCGGATGATCTCGGCCGGCAGGAAGTCCTCCATCGCTTTCTTGAAAAAGTACCTGAGCCGCATTCTGCGCACGCGCTGGTCCGCCGGAAGCCGCGTCGCGAAATCGAGCACAGCAGAGTCGAGAAAAGGAAAAGACACCGCCGTTTCGGCGGCATCGCACATCTGTACGACCTTGCGAAGATCGTTGTCAGCCAGAGTGAACTTCAGGTCGTAGCTCATCATTCGATTCAGCAGCTGTGACGCAGTCGAGGCGTCATAGACACGTGCGCACTCTCGCCCCGCAGAATCGAGGCTCACGGCAGCCAGGAAGTCCTCCGTAAGAATCGACGCCGTTCCGAGCATATTGAAGTAGTTGTAAGTCTGCAGTCGGTCCGGCATCGGCTCGCGGGCCTGCTCCACATACCTGCGAAGCTTGCGGAACGGGAGCACGTGCTGCCCTCCGGGCATGAAAGCAATCGGGTCGACGACGAATCGGCGGACGGCGTCCGGAAGACGGCTGTACTGGTCGAACAGCATCTGCGTCGCATAGCGCTCATTGCCGCCGAAGAGCTCATCGCCGCCGTCGCCCGCAATCATTGTCGTCACCCCGTCTGCCCGGGCCATCTCGGCGCAGCAATACGTCGGTATGACGGACGAGTTGCCGAAAGGCTGGCCGTAGATCCCGGCAAGCCGGGGAGCGACGCGCACGATGTCGGCCGGCTGCACATAGCGCTCGCTATGACGCGTGCCGTAGTGGTTCACTGCGATGCGCGCGAACTCCATTTCGTCGAAACCCTGCTGGTCGAACCCGATCGAATAGGTGCGCACGGGCTGCTCGGCGACTTCGGTTGCGATTCCGGCCAGGGTCGAGCTGTCGATGCCGCCGCTCAGGAAGCACCCGAACGGACCCGCCTCTGCGGTTTCCTTCACGGCATCCCGCAGGAGTCCGGCGATTTCGCGTCTGGCCGACGGAAAGTCGATGCTGCCCGTCTCGTTCGTGAATGTCGCTTCCCAATGCGTGCCGGCGGCTGCCGACCCGCCGGCAAACTCCACGAAACGGCCGGGCGGCAGGCAGTGCACGTCTTCGTAAATCGTGGCCGGCCCGGGTACGAAGTGAAAGAACAGGTAGTGGTAAATCGACTGGCGACTGACCGCGAAATCCCGCCGATCCGGAAGCCGGCCGAGGTCAGTCGCAAAGACGAGAACGCCCGACTTCGCCGCGTAGTAGAGGGCCATCGTGCCGGTCCGGTCCGAGGCCAGTAATGTCCTGCCGGACCGGGCCAGGTGCAGGACCAGGCAGAAGGGTCCTTCCAGAGCACCGAGAAAACCCGCCCCCGACCCGGCATAGCGGCGGGCACAGGCCGCGGCAAATCCCGAGCTGGCCACTTCGCCCTCGAAGTCGGCTTGCGTCGCTTCGATCCGCGGCCGGCCGTAAACGATGCAGAAATCGTCGCCGTCCCGCCACAGAGAAACGTTCGCGCCCGATCCGGCAACCGCCCAGTCGTCGCCGCTCTCCACTGGATCGGAATCGGCCGTGGCGATCGTTGTGTCGCTCGGATCGCCGATGCCGACGGCGCCGGGCGTCAGTGCGAGTTTTCCGAAGAATCCGCTCATCGCATGCTCAAACCTGCTGCGGGGTCCCGCGCGTGTAGTTGTGGAACAGTCTCAGAACGAAGGCACGAGGGTCCCGGTCCCATGGTGTAAAGCGCGGCAGCTGCAGCGGATCGGTTGCCGGCCTCGCGCAGCCCCATGCCGTAGACACGGCACCGCCGAACCCGAGCGTCGGCAACATCTCCACATCGCGGCGGGAATAATCTTTCCCCGGCTTGCCGTTCGGATAGGCGAAGAGACTCACTTCCCCCCCGATGATCGACTCAAGGTCCGCCTTGCTCCGCTCGACTTCCGCCCGCGCGGCCTCATCGTCGAGCGTGGACAGCAAGGGATGGCTGACCGTATGGGCACCGATCGTCATACCGGCACGGCTGAGCCCCGCAACCTGTTCGGATGTCATCATCGGGCTCCAGTCCGCCGGCACACCGGCGAGCGCCGCGATGTCTGTCGCGATGGTTGCGCGCTCCGCAGGCGGCAGGTATTTCGTCTTCGTCAACAGAGCCTCTAGCGCATCCCGACGGCTTTGCACGTCCGTTAGCGTAAGCTCTCCCAGCCCGAATCGCTCGAGGTCCACGCGCCCGCTGTCGAACCGCCGCACGGCTTCTATCACAGAGTCGTTCCACATCCGGCCGCCGTCGATGAACCCGGTGGCGACGAAAAACGTGGCGGACAGACCGGCGTCGCGAAGCACCGGCAACGCGATCGTGTAGTTGTCCTCATATCCGTCATCGAACGTCACGCATGCCGATCGTGGTTCCAGTTCGCCCGCCGCCAGCCGCTGGACAGCTTCGTCGAGCGGCAGAACCCGGAAGTGGCTCGCCAGTGCCTCCATCTGAATGGCAAAGAGGTCACGATCCGGCTCATCGGCGAGCAGGCTGTCCGGCTGTTCCAGAACCCGATGGTAGATCAGGATCGTCAGCTTGCTTCCCTGCGACGTGCGGGACAGAGCCGATCCGAGGCCGCGCAGCACCCCGGAGGTAAGACCGGAAAACCTCACGGATTGATCACACTTCTGATGCTGGCTTCGAACATCATCAGCGCCCACAACGGGGGGCTGAAGTCGCGGGTCCCCTGCTGGTGCTGATCGATCATGTTGCGCACGAACGCCATGTCGAACGCGCCCAGGCCGTGCATCCGCTCACCGAGCAGTCTCTCCCTCAGCGGCTCGCGAAGCTCTTCCCTGAACCAGCGGGAGATCGGTACCGCAAAGCCCATCTTCGGCCGATACAGAATGTCGTCCGGAAGGTCGTTCTCGAGCGCCTTCTTGAAACAGTGCTTGCCATTTCTGCCTTGCAGCTTCTGTGTGGACGGGACTGTCGCTATCCACTCGACCAGCTCGTGGTCCAGAATGGGCACGCGCACCTCGAGGCTGTGGGCCATGCTGGCCCGATCGACTTTCGTCAGAATGTCGCCGGGCAGATAGGTCTTGTAGTCGAGATACTGGACCAGCGACAGCGGGTCCTCGGGAGCCGAGTCCGCATAGCGCCGGAACACCTCGGTCGCCGTGTAACCCTGAAGCTCACGCCGGAAACGATCCGAAAACAGGCGCCCCCGCAGACCCGTAGGCAGAATCGACACGCTGTGAAAGTAGCCCTCGAGGCTGTCGCGGGCGATGGCCTCGAGCGTGGATTTCGCCCGCAGCACGCGGGGCGCCCAATCGAGCTTCGGGTACACCCGGCCAAGGAAGCCGAACACTGCGCGCCGCAATCCGGCCGGCATCCGGCTTCGAACCTGCTCCTCGTAGACATGCCAGCGATAACGGCGATAGCCGCCGAAGTTCTCGTCGCCGCCGTCACCGGAAAGCGCGACCGTCACATCGCGGCGGGCGAGCTCACAAACGCGGTAGGTCGGCAGCGCGGAGCTATCCGCATACGGCTCATCGTAGAGCCCCGCAAGCCGGTCGATCAGGTCGAAGTCGTTCGGATCGACCTGCTGAACCGTGTGTGCTGTCGAAAAGCGATCCGCGACGATCGCCGCATAGCGCGATTCGTCGAAGCGCGGATCACCGAAGGAAATCGAGCAGGTTCTGACGGGATCCGCCGAGAGACCCGCCATCATCGCAACGACCGCGCTCGAATCGACGCCGCCGGACAGGAACGCGCCGAGAGGCACGTCGGCAACCATCTGGGCGCCGACGGATTGCTTCAGTCTCATGTGCAGCTCGTCGAGCAGATCCGCCTCGCTGCCGGCGAACGTCGGATCGAAGACGGCTTCCCAGTACTGCCTGGGCTCGATGCGCTCGTCGCCCCGACGTACGCAAAGCGTGCAGCCGGGACTCAGCTTGTGCACGTTCTCCAGAATCGTCTTCGGATCGGGAATGTAACCGAATGCGAAGAACTCCTCGACGGCATCGCTGCGAATGACTCTCGGCATCCGGGCCTCGGCGAGTATCCCTTTGAGCTCGGAGGCAAAGAGCAGTCTGCCGTCCGGAGTGGAGGCGTAGTAGAGAGGCTTGATACCCATTCGATCCCGCGCAAGAAACAATGTCTCGCGCGGGCGGTCCCAGATGGCGAAAGCGAACATGCCGTTGAAGCGCTGAACGCACTGCTCGCCCCACTCTTCCCAGGCATGGACGATCACTTCGGTATCGCAGCGCGTCCTGAAACGGTGCCCGAGCGCGGTCAGCTCGGCGACGAGATCCTGAAAGTTGTAGATCTCGCCGTTGAAGGTCACCACGACCGTATCGTCTTCGTTATAGAGCGGCTGCTTGCCTGCCGCCAGGTCGATGATCGACAGCCGCCGGTGGCCGAAGCCCAGCCCGGGCTCGACGTGATAGCCGTGGCCGTCGGGTCCGCGGTGCGCCAGCGTCGTCGTCATCCGCTCGAGAAGGTCGCGATCGATGTCACGTTTCTCGTGAAGATCGAAAATGCCAGCTATCCCGCACATCGTATTCCCTTCAAGCTGCGACGCTTCGCCCGAGGAGCGTCTCATAAACCATGCCGTAGCGCTCCAGCATGTTCCTCATTCCGAACTCGCGGCAGACCCGGGCGCGGCCGGCCGCGCCGTGCGTCTTCGCCGTGTCAGCATCCAGCACGTAGCGGCGGATGGCTTCTGCCAGTGCGTCCGGATCTTCGGCGGGCACCAATGCGCCGGTGACGTTCTCTTCGATCAGCTCAGGATTCCCGCCGACGTCAGTCGCGATGACCGGCACGCCGGTCGCCATCGCTTCGAGTATCGTGTTCGAAATGCCTTCGTTCCGCGACGGCAGGACGAACAGATCGAGCGTACGCAGAAGCTCCGGGATGTCGTTTCTTTGCCCGGGCAGATCGACGATGTCGAGGAGACCGGCACGGGAGAAAAGCGTCTGAACGTCGTTGCGCACCGGACCGTCACCGACCATCACCAGACGCACCCGCTGGCGCAGCTCGTCCGCGGATTCCACCAGCCTGACGAAGGCCCGCGCAAGATTCAGCGGATCCTTGACGTCGGCCATCCTCCCAACGCTGCCGATGACGAACACCGGCGGCTCACCCCTGGCTTCGCCGGCCACCTGATCGGCGGGGTACGGACGGAACCGCTCGATATCGACGCCATTGTAGATCCGCGTGATCCGGTCCGGCCGAATGCGGACAGCGGACTCGAGCCACGTCGCGATATCCTGCGACACCGCGACATGCCGATCGATCAGCGGCGCAATTGCCCTGCGCAGGTAGAGATACTTTTTGCGCGTGCCGTGCAGATCGTCGACGTCCCAGCCATGCTCGCTATGGACCACATTGCGCACTCCCGCAAGCTTTGCGGGCACGACGGCGTCGATCGTGCCGAGGTTGCGCGTATGCACGATCGCGGGCCGCTTCTGACGGAACAGACGCCAGAGCGACAGATAATGGGCCGGATCCTTTCCTTCCCGCTTGTCGAGCGCGACCAGCTCGACATCGCCGCGTGTCAGTCGATTCCGAAAGCTCGTGTATCCCTTCAGGCAGACGATCGCATGCCGGAACGATTCCTCGGGCAAACCGTTGATCAGGTTCACGAGCCCGTTCTCGAGCCCGCCGACGTCGAAATTGACGACGACGTGCATGATGAGTGGCGGGTGCCGGCTCGACGTCGTCACACTGCCGTCTCGATGCACAGCTCGGCGTCATCGCCTCGCAGGCACTGAACGATCGAGTCGAAGGCCGCCTGGGAGAAAGCCCGGAGCGTCCGCCGGGCGCGCTCGGGATCCGGCGACTCGACGGACAACGCGACCAGAACCGGAGCCGGCTCGGCGCCCGCAACGAAGCTCCAGACTTCGAGCAGTTTCGCATGCCAGTCGGCCGACACGGCGGCATCATCGATCAGATACCAATACCAGACGACCCGACGTTTTCCGTCCGACTCCAGAATCAGCTCGCGGACGGCAACCTCTTCGGCAGGAGTACCGACCGATGCGCGCCCGGACGAGACGGCCCGCCACAGACCACGGTCGATCGACCGTCCGATCGTCCCGACAATCTCGAACTCGGCCTCCCCCGCAGCGAGCGCAACTGTCTGCAGATCGACCAGTCCGGCCTCGCCCGTGTAGCGCCCCGCCCGGTGCCGGGCCCCGCCGGCACTCGCGGCCAGCCACCGTGCGCCGCTCGCCGCCGGTCCGCGCCAGCCGGAAACGGCCGGCATGCCTGACGGCGAGGCCTGCGCGCGAGCCGCGCGGCCGGCCTCGCCGGCGCCGATCACCGGACCCGCAGCGGCGAGGGCCGCGACCAGGAGCGGCCCGGCGAGCGCCGGCAAGGCATGCTCGCGTAACCGCCCGCGAGCCACATCCGCGGCGGGTTGGACCTCGGCAGCGGGCGCCTGCCTGTCTCTGAGTAAACTGCCCAGCCACAACAACAGCAGCACGAGCACGGCAAAGAAGACCCACCCGTAGACCAGATGGTCGACACCCGCGGCCAGACGCATCTGGCTCAGGTGCGCGATCATGACGATCGCGTAGGCCCTGATTCCGTTGGCAACGATCGGCGCGATCAGACTGATTGCGATGAATGACAGCTTCCGCGCCGGGCTCCGCAACGAGAGGTGCGCGTAGAGAACGCCTAGGGCGAAGCAGGCGATCAGGTAGCGCACGCCGCTGCACGCCTTCGCAACGGCGAAGTCTCCGCTTGGAATGCTGAAGTAGAAGCCCTCGCGATACACGGGAATACCGGTGCTCTTGAGCGCCCAGACCGTGAAGTCCGCCGTAAACTCCATCAGCGGCGGTATCAGGACCTCGCCGAAAGGCACGCAGAACAGCAGGTAGCCCAGCGGAAAGGCGATCGGGGCCGTCGCCCGCATGCCGACGAGCGCCAGAACGGCTGCCGGAATCGACAGCGTGGCCGCGAACTGCTGGCCGACCTGGACGTTTGCGGCTTTCGCAAGTAGCCACGCGATGCTGAGCAACAGGACAGCGACGAATCCGGCTGCCGAGAGACGCTTCGGAGCAGCCGCGAACGCGTCGCGGCGGCGCCAGATCAGATAGAGGCTCACTGGCAGTATCACGAAACAGTGACCGAAGGTTTCGGAAGTGAGCCACGTCGCCACCATCGACCCGTACGTATCGCGGTAGACCACGAGCAACGCGCCGATCGCGACGGCAAGGCGCAGAGCCAGCCCAGGCACCGGGAACGGCCGGGACACGGCTACGCTATCCACCGATCGCCTCGCGCCGCCCGAGACAGTCGGCGACCAGGCCATCGAGCCTGTCGAGCGCCGTGCGCCACGAGTGATGGGACAGCACGCGGTCTCGTCCCGACCGGGACAACTGCTCGCGCCTGCGCGGATCTTCGAGTAACGAGACGACCGCATCGGCGAACTCTTCGGGGGCATCGGCGGCGAGGATGTGATCCGGCGCGACGGCATCGATCCCACGCACTGCCATGCTGCTCGCGACGACCGGCACGCCCATCGCCATTGACTCGAGAATCTTGTTCTGAGTCCCGCGGGCGATCCTGAGCGGTGCAACGGTCATTGCCGACCCATGCACGTACGGCCGAACGTCGTCGACCGTCCCAGTTACCTCGACGCCGTCGATGCCATGCAGTGCCCTGATGGCCCGCGACGGCGCAGCACCGACCACGCGCATCCGCGTTCGCGGCCGTCGGGCCCGGATCGCCGGCAGCACTTGCTCACAAAACATCAGCACGGCCTGCTGATTCGGAAAGTAATCCATGCGCCCCACGAAGCTGATCGTGTCGGGATCGTAGGGATCGTCACTCGGCCGAAAGAAGTCGGCGTCCACGCCATTCGGGAACCAGCCGGTTGGAACGCCTGTGCCGTAGCCGCGCAGCGTGTCGAGCTCCGCCTTGGTCGTGCACGTGCAGAGATCGAACCTGCGGGCGAGCTGCACTTCGGCCCGCTGCAGCTTCGTGCCTTCAAGCCAGTAGCCGAAAGATAACGGCGGCCGTCGGTGCCGGGCATAGAGCAGCCACTTCTGGGAATCCATATCACCGAAGTCCAGAATCTTCGGGACGCCGTCGACATTGGCAACGTAGCCGGCAACGGACGAGCAGTGCACGAAGATCAGATCGAAGCGTCGACGTTTCAGCAGGTCGTTCAGGCGCCGTCGCAACGCACCTGAATGGAAGTAGCCCATGCTCGACGGCGAGGATGTGGCCAGGCAGCCGACCATCTGCATCGCGGCGCGACCGCGTGGAATCGTGCCGACGAGCAGCTCCTCGCAATAGTCCTGCAAACCCTGCCCATCGCGCGCCTCGGACGCCGAGCGTGCCAGAGACGCGACCGTGACCCGGTGACCCGCTTCGCTGAAGTGGCGAATGATGTTGAAAGGCCGGATCTTCCCGCCGCGGGTTGGCGGAAAGGGAAGACGGTGGCAGACGACGAGAACGTTCAAGCCCCGGCTCCGTCCTTCAATGACTCGACGATGTCGGCCGGCGGCATACCGTCCAGGTAGACGCGGCACCATAGCTCGAAGTTCATGAGCGCAAGCAGATGGTCAGTGTAGTCCCGCTCGTTGCGCGCGTGCATCGCGATCGTCTGCTGCACGGTCTCCCATGCGAAGAATCCGCGCTTCTCGATCGCTTCCCGGGACAGCACGAGGCCAAGGTAAGCGCTCAACTCCTTCTTGAGCCAGGCACCCATCGGCGCCCCGAACCCGCGCTTGCGGCGGTTCAGAATGCCGTCGGGCAACACGTCCGCGAGGGAATTCTTGAGAACGTGCTTGAGGCGGCGGCCGCGAATCTTGTGCTCCCCCGGTATTCTCGCCCCCAGCTCCACGAGCCGGTGATCGAGAAACGGAACACGACACTCGAGCGAGGTCGCCATCGTCATCTTGTCGGTCAGCGCGAGCAGGTCGTCCGGCAGTTGTGTGCGCAGATCGATCTCCATCAGATAGCGCAGGCTGTCGTCCGAGCGCGAAGCCTCGAAAGCTTCGTCCAGACAGTCCCGTGCATTGTGCCCGTCGCCGATCAGCAGGCGTCCGCGCTCGGCATCGTCGAACAGTTGCACATAGCTGCGGTAGCGGGCATCGAAGGGCAGCTCCGAGCTCAGGACGAAGGTTCTTGCGAGCCGTGACAGGTCGAGCAGCTTCGAGTGCCGGTCGCTGGGCAGGCGTCTGGCGAGCGGTACCAGCAGCGCGCGCCGCACGGCGGCCGGCACGAGCCGGTAGATCTTCTGGTAATAGTCGTCGAGATACCGCTTGTAGCCACCGAACAGCTCATCGCCGCCAACGCCGGACAGGATAACCGTGACGTCCTGACGCGCGAATTCGGCCACCAGAAAAGTCGTGACGAATGCAGCATCGGCTACCGGTTCGTCGAGGTGCCAGATCAGCCCGGGCAGCAATTCGGCGACATCGGGATCAACAACGATCTCGCGATGGTCCGTGCCGAAGCGTTGGGCGACTTCGCGGGCGTAAGGCAGCTCGTTGTAATAGCTCCCGCCACTCTCGTCCCGAAAGCCGATCGAATAGGTCTTGACGGGCTGCGTCGTATGCTTCGACATCAGCGCAACGATTGCGCTCGAATCGATGCCGCCGCTCAGGAACGAGCCGAGCGGCACGTCACTCACGAGCTGCTCCTCGACCGCCCGCTCCAGACCCTCGAGTATGGCGGCTGCCCAGTCAGAATCCGACCGGGATCGGTCGACACCGGCCGGCAGCTCCCAATACTGCCGGATGCTGGTCGTGCCGTTCTCCACGATCAGCAGACTCGCGGGCGGCAGCTTCCTGATACCCCTGACGATCGAATGGGGCGCCGGGACGTAGCCCAGCGTCAGGTACTCGGCGAGCGCTCCGCGGTCCACCTCGACCTGAAACCCGGGGACCTCGAGCAGGGCCTTGAGCTCGGATGCCCAGGCCAGGCTGCCGGACTCCTCCAGATAGTAGACCGGCTTGATGCCGAGACGGTCCCTGCCGATGAGCAGGCGCCGGCGGCGTTCGTCCCATAGCGCGAATCCGTACATTCCGTCGAGGCGGTCGACGAAATCGTCGCCGAACTCCTCATACAGGTGGACGAGGACCTCGCTGTCGCTGTTGGTCGCAAACCGGTGGCCCCGCTCGATCAGATCCTTTCGCAGGGACCGGAACCCGTAGATTTCGCCGTTGACGACGCACCAGACCGAGCCGTCCTCATTGCTGATGGGCTGATGCCCGCCGGCGACATCGATAATTGCCAATCGGCGCATGCCCATCAGCACGCCGTCGCCCTGATAGGTACCGCTGTCGTCGGGCCCGCGATGCCGGGTCACGGCACCCATGCGATCGAGCAGCGACGCCTCGTATCGGCGCCCGTTCAGCGACACGATTCCGTAGATTCCGCACATACCCGGCGCCTCGAGCTGCTCTATCCCGCCGCGCCGATCAACCGAGCGAACGGGCGATCGGCGGACCGACGATTTGCGTGACCCAGAGCGGCAGGCGCCTCCAGGCGCCGATCATCAGTTGATACCGAGGATTCATCGGACTCAGGTCGGGGACGCTCTGCGCCCTGACCAGATGATACTGATAGAAGAGAGGCTGAGGCTCGAAGCCCCAATGCTTCTTGAAACGCATCGAGCCCGTACCGAGCTTGCTGCGCCCGAAATCGAAGACGGTGACTCCACGGGCCGCGGCATGGCGCATCAGCTCCCAGTACATGAAGTCGTTCGCCTTGAGGTCGCGAGCCTGTGCGGCGCCCCCGCCGTAATACGGCAGCACCTCGTCCCGGAAGTAGAAACTCATGACACTGCTGACCGGCGTACCGTTCGTCGTCACCGTCAGGATGTCGACGTCGTCTCGGAACGTCTCGAGTAGCGCCCCGTAGAAGCTTCGCCCCAGCACGGGTGTGCCGAGATTGCGAACGCTTTCGGAGTAGAGTCGGTAAAACGTGCCAAGATCCGTGCCCGGATCCTTGCCGACGTCGGACTCGAGCCCGGCCTTGATGCCTTTCCTGATCATCGCCCGCTGCTTGCGGGGCACGGCGCGAAGATTGGTGTCGTCGTCGGCGGCAATCGCCTTCCGGAACGTGACGTACAGATCCTTTCCCGCCCACGAGCCGGGCCGCTGCTCGAGGTTTCTCAGCTCCAGATACTCTACCTGGAGCTGTTCCGCGAGCTCGATCGCGTGCGTCTCGAGCGCGACCGCATCGCTTTCCGAGGCCGCGACGACGCCCCCGTATACGCAAAAAGGCGTCGATATCAACGAATGGCCGAACAGTCGACTACGGATCTCAGCGAGCGGAAGAATACCGGTGACCTGCCCGCCCCGCCGCGCGATCAGGTAGTGCGCACGATGCCCGAGCGTGCGCTCGAGTATCGACTTCCAGCCCGACAGATGAAAAAAACTTGCTCCGTCCGCGGAGCGAACGAACTCGTCCCAGGCTTCGCAGTCGCGGTCGCCGAGCGCGCTGACCGCAACGGACCGATCCAAGGCCGCGGCCGGCTCCTGAAGCGTCGGCCCGGTCATCGGAACGCGAACGCCCGGTCGAGCCGATCCCAGCGGAAGTCGCCCAGCAGGCGCCGCAGGCGCGCCTCGAAACGATTCAGATTCAGGTAGTGCCGAAAGCGTGTGCGCATATCGATGCCCGCGACGCGCGGCTGTTCAGGATCGAGTTCCCAGGGATGGAAGTAGAAGATCGCCGCCTCACGCTCCAGGCGATTGACGCGATTCAGCCCCCAGCGGGACAAACGGTACGGCAGCAGACGGAAATAGCCGCCGCCGCCACAGGGCCAGTTGCGCCCGAACAGCGAGATGGTCGTTATCGGGACCTCGGTCAGGTTCGCCTGCTCGACCCGGAAAGCGAAACGCGGTGCATCCGGCATGCCATAGTGGTCATGGCGAATCGGGTAGATGCTCGAGCTGTAACGGTGCCCGGTCTCCCCGAGCACGTCGAGCGCCCACAGGTTGGCGTCCCCGATCGAGTATGACGCGGCGCGGTAGCCGATGACTTCCTGGCCGGACAAGTCTTCGATGATGCGCTTCGCATTGAGGACATCCTGGCGAAACGCATCCGGGGTCTGATCCGTCACGCGGGTGTGTGTTGAGCCGTGGCTCGCGATCTCGTGGCCTGCATCGACGATCTTGCGGATCATCGCCGGCATGCGCTCGGCGAGCCACGCAAGCACGAAGAACGTGCCTTTCGCGCCATGCTCGTCCAGCAGATCGAGGATCAGATCGACGTTGCGGGCGACCCGCAGTTCACGCCTGTCCCAATCGGAGAAAGGGATGTGCTTCTCGAACGCGGAGACCTGGAAGTAGTCCTCCACGTCGATCGTCATCGCATTGACGACGCCTGACCGATTAACGTCGTCCGCCGCCACCGAGATAGCCCGCAACGCCGGCAGCTGCGCTGCCACCTCCGGTATCGTCGCCGAAACGACGCTGAATCTGCACACTGATCTGGTCTTCGGTGTAGTTCTGACCCAGGCTTCCGGCCGCCGTCTTGCGCTGCTGCCGGGAAGCGAGGAACGACAGATCGGTTCGCTGGCCGAGCTGATAAGCCAGCTCGACCGTCAGATACCTGATCGTGTCGTCCACCGTCAGTGTGCTCGACGCACGCTCGGCAAGCCGGGCCGTGGCGACCAGGCTCAGGCGCGTCGAAAACTGATGGTCGAAGTTCACCTCCGTGCCGCGCAGGTCCTCGATCGCGTCGGAACCGAGGTTGTTCGCGATGGCGACGATATCGAATCTCCGATCCCGGAAGAACCGTATCCCCGTGCTGTTGCGCGTACCCTCGAGAGAGAACGTAACGTCGACGCGCTTCTGCAGAAAGAGGCGATTACCGATCGGCCCGTCCAGCGAATTGATCGGTGAGAACTGCCGCGATATACGGGCGCCCTGCAGCTGCCCCCGCGCGAACGTGTTGGGCTCCTCGATATAGGTCACTGCAATGCCGCCTGCCCGCATGTCGCGATTCCACTCGAGTGAGTAGGCCCGGTCGAAACTGCGCTGGCCGGACTCGACGGTCAGCGTGTTCCGCTCATTCGGCTGCCACTCGATCCCGACGTACCAGTAATGCAGGTCGAGGCCCGTCGAGGTAAACGGCCCCGTGTTGTCGAGATCCCGGTAATCCTGCTCGAGCCCCTGCGTCGTGAACAGCCGCAAACCGGGGGTCACCCAGTAGCCCAGTTCCGCCTCGAACGTCTCGAACTCCACGTCCAGCGACTGAAACAGACCCGGCGCGCCTCCGGGCAGCGGCAGCAGGTCGTCCGCGGATCCGTACTCGTAGCGCTGGTGGTCGTAGGCGATGGCCCAGGTGCCGCCGTCCTGTCGCGTCGACCCCAGAGTCAACTCGGTTGCTTCCTCGGTTCCGGTCAAGAGATCCGGGTCGTCGTAGTCCTGCTCGGTCCAGGTATACGACAGCTCGCCCTCGATGCGGCTGCCAATATCGAGTGACAGCCGCGGTCCGGCACCGAGGATTTTGACGTCGGTTCTATTGTTGGTCCTGACCAGATTGTTGAACGGAATGTCGCCGGCGGGGTCCACGACCGTCTGGTCGTGCAGCGCAAATGTGTCGAAGAACAGCCGCTCCTCGGCCAGCTCGAACTCGGCATCGGCGCTCAGCTGATGCAGAACCTGATCGGCATCTTCGATGTCGTCAAAGTAAAAGCCCTGCGCCTGATAGCTGACGCCGGCTTCCATGCGCGACTGCGACCGGCTGAAGTCGAACCCGGCCGTGACCTCGGAGACCCGGGCACTCTCCTCGAGACCCTCGACGGCGAGATTGACGTTGTCCGAATGCACGAGGCGAAGACCGACGTTGGCACCGAACTCCGTTTGCGCCATTGCCGCCGAACCTGCCAGGGAGGCAGTGGCGAGCAACAGTATCCGAAAGCGCAGGCGCCGGTCCGATCTTTCCGGAACCGACTCAGTCGCGGGCATACCCGTTCGACTCGCCGTACCGGCCGTAACTGCCGTAGTGGCCGTAGTAGTCGCTCAGTCCCGGCAGATGCCGATGCTTGTTGAGGACGAGATTGATTGCCTTCGACGGATCGAGAAGATCCAGCGCGTCGAGAAGCGATCGTCTTGCCGTAACGCCCGACTCCACCACCATGACAACCTGACCCGCATACCGGGCGAGCACTCTCGCCTCGCTCGTCGGCAGCAACGGCGGCGAATCGCAAACGACGATCTGGCGCCCGCCGCGTTGGCGCAGCGCCGCAAGAACGGCTTCCATGCGCTGGGACGCGAGCAACTCCTTGGCATGCGGCTTGAAAACGCCCGCCGGCAGGAACTGCAATCCGTCGAGATTCGTGTTGTAAGTGAAATCGCTCGGATCGGCGTCTTCGGCCTCGAGCAGCCCGATCAGGCCGGGCGCCTCCGTGACACCGAGCGACCGGGTGAGCGTGGGACGCCCGACGTCGCCGTCGACCAGCAGCACGCTCCAGTCGACTTCGTTCGCAATGCTCATGGCAAGATTGAACGATGTGAACGTCTTGCCCGCGCCCGGCAGCGCGCTTCCGACGACGATCATGTTGCTGTTGGGCAGCGTATCCTCGGTGCGTTCCGCGTTCTGCAGCAGCGGTCGCTTGATCACGCGAAACTGCTCGGCAAATACCTGCTCCATGTCCGATGGCGCCACCAGGCCAACGGTACACAGCTGCTCGAGCGAGATGTCGATGCTGCCGGCTTTGCCCGGCGGCACGGCCCCGCCGGCCGTGTCACGCTTGCTGGGCGCTGCGACTCTGGGCTGCACGGGATCGACAGCGCCCGCGCGCTTGGCGGCCTTCGCTATGACTCGCTCGAACGTACTCATGATCTTTACGCCACGACCAGCAGCAAGGCACGCGCCTGCTCGTGCAGCGACACGACCAGCGCGAGCGCGACGGGGATGGCGACACATGCGGCGGCGTACATCATGGCTTGCTTCCTGCTCAGCGCGCGATCGGCTGCACTCTGCGCCAGGCTGATGGTTCCCAGCACGGGCAGATTGCAGGCGCTGCGCAATTCCTTTTGACTGTTGAACACGGGATTGAGCTGCAGGAGCAGGAAGGCCAGCGCAATGGCACCGCCGACCGCTGCCGCCGTCGTCATGATCAGGAAGAAGGGTCGATTCGGCCCGACCGGCCCCAGCGACACCTGCGGCGGATCGATGACTCGAAATTGCAGCTGATCCCGGGACTGCTCGACCTCGCCCGTGATGTAGAGCGACTCACGCCTTTCGAGCAGTGTCTCGTACTGGCTCCGCGTCACGTCATAGTCGCGATTGAGCGCAGTGAGCTGGCGCTCGATGTCCGGGATCGTATCGACCAGCGTCTTCAGCTCTTCGACCGCCGCATCCTCGGCGGCGAGCCTGCTGCGCAACGTGGCCACCTCCACCTCGGTCTCACTGAGCCCCATTCGCATTCGCTGATAGACCGTGTTGATCTCGAGCGGATCGTCCGTCTGCGGCAGACCGATCCGGGGCGTGGTCGGGGCGACGGCCACGGGCGCCGCGGAGTCCTGCTCGCGCAGCCGGTCGATCCTTTCCTGCAGCGCCACGGCATCCGGATGATTTTCCGTGTACCGGAGCAGCAATGTCTGCAGCTCATCTTCGAGCTTCGCGATGGTCGCCGTATTGGCGCCGACCGGAACGCCGGTCGTGGCAGTCGGCGTTACCAGACCGAACACCGGCTCTTCGCCATCGATCTGTCTTTCGTACTCGGCGCGCCGTTCCAGCGCGAGCCGCAGCTCGGCACGGGTCTCTTCAGCTACGTTCATCGCAGCCTGGAGCCTGGTGTAGTAGTCGCCGGTCTCGCCGGGCATTCGTCCGACGTTCTCGCGCTTGAAGTCGGCCAGCCGCAGCTCTGCCTCCGACAATCGTTCCTGATATTCCTCTATCTGCTCCTCGAGGAACTGCTCTGCAGCGCCGGAATCGGTGCGCCGCTCGCCGAGCGCGTCTTCGACGAACGTATCGAGGAGAGTTCGAATGACCCTTTCGGCCGTCGCGCGATCGGAATCCGTGTAGGTTATGTTGAAGATTGCTCCGGGCGTCGTGCCCCTGGGGCCGCCGCTGCCGGGCCGCGAGATTTCCCCGGCCTCGCGCGAAATCTGAATTCGCTGCCGCAATCCCTCGAGCATCCGCGCGAACTGCTCCTGGTTCGTCGCCTCGAGGTCGAGCCCCGTCAACCGCGCGGTCTTTTCGAGCTGCGGCTGACTGAGCATCGCCCTGGTCAGCACATTGATCTCGGTCATGACGTCGCCGCCAACGGTCAGATCGCCGACGACCCGGTTCACCATCGAGTCAGTGTCGACATAGATACGGGTATTGGCCTCGTAGATGTCCGGCAACGTGAATACGAATCCCCAGCCGGCCAGACAGACGGCCCAGGCCGTCGCGAGCGCAAGCCAGCGGTACTGCCACATGCCCTGCACCGTCGAAGCCAGCTTCGCGATCGCCTCCTCGACGTGAGCGCGCGGCTGCGAAGTCGGGCGCCCGTCTGCCGAGTATCCCGCGAAGGGGTTGTCAGAGCCTGAAGCCATCGTCGCTCAGAATCTCGTTTCCGGAATGATCAGGATGTCGCCGGGCAACAGCGGCACGTTCTCGGACAAATCGCCCCGATTGAGTAGTCTGTTCAGCCTCACTCTGCGCTCCTGCAGGCCCGTGCCGGTCCGGCGCACGAGTCGTGCCCGATCCCCGGCCGCGAATTCCGCCAGACCCACCTCGATGACGACGTCGAGCAAGGTCAGTCCCTGGCGATAGGGTACCGACTGCGGGGTCTCCGCGCCGGCACCGACCACGCGAATCTGGTTGTCATAGGCACCGACCCCGAATCCGCTGACGATCACGGTGACGTCAGGCGTTCTTATGAATTCGCCGAGGACGGCCTCGATATCCGCTGCCAGGCTGGTAGGCGTCTTGCCGACTGCCTGCATGTCGTCTACCAGCGGAATGGAAATCTTGCCGTCCGGACGAACCTCTACTGTTGTTGTCAGGTCGTCGTTTCGCCAGACGAATACGTTCAGCGTGTCCCCGGGTCCGATCTGGTAGTCGGCGGCCGGGTCGGCCGTCGGCGTGCCTTCCGGCACATCGAGGCTACCGGTCGAGCTACAGCCGATCAGCACCGAAGACACTACGATAAACACAAAATGCCGGCACGGGAAACCAATCTTGAACATAATCACGGGGATACCTAGCGAGTGAATTTCTTTTCGTCCTTTTCTAGGCCGAGCCTGCCATGGGCTGCGGGCGCCTTCCGTTACGCCGGGCCGGGCGCAGCACCGTAGCTGAGCGCCGCGTGGCCGTCAGTAGACAGCCGTTGCCGTCGATAGTTGCGCTTCAAGATTACAGCATCGCGACACCGGTCTCCAAGGACCAGGAGCACATTCCGGCTGCCGGACGCAGCTCTCTAGAGCAGCACTTCCCGCGGTGGCGGATGGCTCAGGAAAGCCACGGGGCTTGCGGTCAGGCCGTAGGCGCCTGATTGCAGCACGACGACGAGGTCGCCGACGTCGGCCCTGCCCAGATCCATCCGGTCCGCGAGCAGATCGAGGGGCGTGCAGAGCGGCCCGACGACCGATGCCACCTCGCGCTCGCCGCCGAACACCCGGTTGCCGATCACGACAGGATAGTTCTTGCGCAGCACCTGACCGAAATTGCCGGAAGCCGCCAGGTGATGGTGAAGGCCACCGTCGGTGACCAGGAACACCTGGCCGCGTGAGACCTTGCGGTCGACAACCCGGCAAACATAGATCCCCGCCTCGCCGACGAGAAATCGTCCCAGCTCCATGACGAGGCGCGCACCCGGCAGCCGGCCCGCGGCGAGCCCCGTCAGTTCCTGCAGATGCTCCCCTATCGGACCGAGATCGAGCGGCACTTCGTTGGGAAAATACGGGATGCCGAGGCCCCCGCCGATATTGAGCGAGCGGACCGGGCCGGGCGCCGACTGTGCGAGCCGGGCCGCGAGCTCGACCGTCTTCGACTGCGACTCGATAATGGCCGCCGCGCTCAGATTCTGTGAGCCGGAGAAAATGTGGAACCCGACGAAGTCGAGGCCGGTGCCGGCGAGCTCCTCGAGCACGGCCGGAACCTGCTCCGCATCCACGCCGAACTGTTTCGATCCGCCAGACATCTTCATGCCGGACGTCTTGAGCTCGAAGTCGGGATTCACGCGAATGGCCACGCCGGTTCGTCTGCCATGCCGCGCCGACACCTCCGCCAGCCTCCGCATCTCGCCGACAGACTCGATGTTCACGACGATCGCCGACTCGACGGCCTGCTCGAGATCGGTGTCGGACTTGCCGGGCCCGGCGAAGCTGATCGTCTCCGGCTTTCCCCCGGCGGCCAGTGCCACAACCAGCTCACCGGCCGATGCAACGTCGAGACCATCGACGAGGCCCGCGAGATGAGCCACGACCCCCGGCATCGGATTCGCCTTTACCGCATAGTGGAGCTCTATGTCGCGAGGCAGGTGCTGCCTGAGCTCGGCCACGCGAGCGGTCATTGCCTGACTGTCGTATGCGTAAAACGGCGTCGTGCCGATCTGCGCCGCGATTTCGGTCAGCGCCCTGCCGGCGAATACCAGACAGTCATCGCGTGTTTGCAGCTTTCGCACTGCATGATGCGCCGGCGCATCGTCTCCACTACTCATCATCGGGCTCCGAGAAAATTCCACCGTGCCGGGCCGCAAGCCCCGAGCGATCGATCTTGCCATTCGCGTTGCGCGGCAACGCATCGCACCATTCGACGTGTGCGGGCAGCATGTACGCCGGTGCCGCCTGGCGGCACGCGGCCACGAGCTCGGCCGTTACTGCACTGCCGCCCGGCGCGGCGACGGCCACGACGACGATGGCCTGTCCGAGCACCGGATGCACCGCGCCAAGGGCGACGGCTTCGCTGACCAGGCCGGACGCGTACAGCATTTCCTCGACCTCCGTCGGGCTGACCCGGTAGCCGGACGTCTTGATCATCTCGTCCTGGCGGCCGACGAAGTAGAGAAACCCGTCCTCGTCGGCGGTCACGGTATCGCCGGACCAGACGGCGATTTCCGGGATCGGCACGCTGCCGACCGATCCGGGCGCCGGTTTGAATCTGACGGCCGTGCGGTCCCGATCGTTCCAGTAGCCCATGCTGACCAGCGCGCCCCGGTGCACGAGCTCGCCCGGCTCGCCCGGGCCACACGGCGTCCCGTCCGGCGCGACGACCATGATCTCGGCGTTGGGTATTGCCTTGCCGATCGACGTGGGCCTTCGATCGATCTCGTCCGGTGGGAGATAGGTCGACCGAAACGCCTCGGTCAAACCGTACATCAGGTAGACCGCGGTCTGCGGAAGCTTTTCCCTGAGAAGCGCGAGCGTGGCCGTTGGCATCGCCCCGCCGGAATTTGTGATATAGCGAAGGGACTCGGTAACGGCTGCCGGCCACGGCTGGCCGGCGAGCTGGATCCAGAGCGGCGGGACGGCCGCGAGACCGGTCACACCGTAGCGTTCGCAAGCGACCAGGATGTCCTTCGGAACCAGGTAGTCCATCAGCGCCACACTGGCGCGCTTGAGAAATGCCGTCGACAACTGACTGAAGCCGTAATCGAAGCTGAGCGGGAGCGCCGCCAGCAGGCAATCGCTATCGTCGTTCTCCAGGTACTCGGCGACGCTCTGCGCCCCGCACAGCATGTTGCGGTGCGACAGCACGACGCCCTTCGGGCTGCCGGTGCTGCCCGAGGTATAGAGAATCGCAGCCATGTCGGCGTCGATCTGCACGGGCTTCGGCTGCGGATCGGCCTCCAGCAGCGCCGACCAGGCGACTCGCGCGATGTTCCCGATCGGCTCGGGAAGCTCGTCGTCGACGATAACAATCGCTTGCAGGTCCGGGCAGTCGGAGAGTGCGCCGGCGAGCGCCGCGGCGCGAGCGCCGCTGGTCACCAGAATCCGGGCACCGCTGTCCCTCAGAATGTGCGCGACCTGGGGGGCCTTGAGAACGGGATTCACCGGAATGAAGACGCCGCCGGCCCGATTCGCGGCAAACATCGCGATTACGGTCTCGGGCTGCTTCGGCAGATAGACGGCGACCCGATCTGCACGGGCGGTGCCGAGATCGAGAAATCCGTCCGCGGCGCGGTCGATGCGCTGCTCGAGTGTCGCGTAGGTCATCACCTCCGAAACGTCGAAGCGCAGCGCCGCGTTGTCCGGAGCGTTGGCAGCAGCGGCGGTGACAAGGTCGGGAAGGGTCTTGACGAACATCTGGTCTACCTGCGGCAGGGCGGGTCTCGGCGGCGGCGAGCAGTCTATCCTGTCGGGCTCGGGGCGCGCACGTCCCTCTGGCTGCGCGAGAGCGGGAGCGTGATCCTCACGGTGGTCCCGGCCTCGGGCTGACTTTCGACCACGATGTCGCCACCGAAAGATCTGACCGTTTCACGCGCCTGATAGGCACCTATGCCCATGCCGGTCTGGCCCTTTGTGCTCACGAACGGCCGGAACAGCTGTCGTTTCACGAATTCCTCGCTCATCCCCTCGCCGAAATCGCGAACCTCGACAACGGCGCTGCCACCTCGGTCGTACAGACGAATGTTTACCTGAGCGCCCGTCTTGTCCGCCTCGAGCGCGTTCGTGACAATGTGCGTGATGACACTGACCAGCTGGTCCCTGGGCGCGTCGACCCACAGTGGCCCTTCGCTCGACAACGAGACCCGCCCTGCGTCGTCCAGCGTCTCGAGGACGCTTCTGATCAGCTCATGCAGCTGTGCACGCTGGCTCTTCGAGCCTGTCATGCCCTGCTGCAGTTGCCCGAGCAGACGACGCATTCGCTTCACGCCCGAGTCGACGGTCTTGATGACGTCCGCGACGAATTCGGGCCGGTCCTGGTATTTCCGGGCGTTCTCGACGAGCAACGTCTGCTGGGCGAGCAGATTCTTGATGTCGTGCACGATGAAAGTCGATAGCCGGTCGTAGGCCTCGAACTGTCTCACCTCGGACAGCTTCTCCGTCGCCAGGTCGTGGGCAAGGAACGCTGCGACCTGCTGCCCGGCCGTCTTGAGCAGATCGTGGTCCTCGAAGTTCAGCGGCCTGAGGCCGCCGGCTCTGACGAGGCGCACGATGCCCATGACGCGATCCTGATGAATCAGCGGAACGATGATGCTGTTCTCGGGAAGCATCGGCTCCCCGAGGCAGGCGTGCTCGTAGCGTTCCGGATGGCGCGCGTACTCGTACGTATCCATCACCCATCGCCGTGCCTGCAGAAACTTGACCAGTGGCGAATCCGCGCCGTAGCTCAACCGCGGGAAGTCCGCCTGCCAGGCGGCGAACGGCTCATAGAGTGACCGCCGATCGTTGTCCAGCCACATCTGCCCTGCCGGGCTCTCGATGATATCGGCCAGCGCCTTGATCGCGCGCTTGTCGGGGGACAGACCTCCATCGGCCGACGACAGCGTCCGGATCAGGCGCAACCACTCGTCCCGATATTCGTACTGATAGCGAAAGAAATTCTTGCTGATGAAGACGCGCGTCGACGTCCGCACTTTCGTCGACGACAGCATGATCGCGAGCACCGTCACGGCGAGCGCGAAGAAGACGAGCTGCGCCACGGACGCCCACCGGCCGTCCTGCTGGCCGATCAGAATGCCGACCACTGCCATGGCGATGAGATAGAGCCCGACTCCGGTAAACGTCGCCGAATAGAAGACGACCTTGCGGGAGATGAAAAGGCTCTCCATCCAATCCGGATGGCGCTTCGCGGACAGCACGAAGAAAGGCACGGCGACCGCCGCCAGAAAGCCCCTGGCCGACCAGAGCCCGGGATTGACCGCCCCGAAAAGAACGGCATCGCAAAACACCAGGAGGTCGAATGCGAAAATCGTCGCGAGGGCCCACACGAACATTGCCAGTGCCGGCTTGGTCTCGCGGGGCGCGTTTCTGTACAGCTGCTCCAGCGCCACGCAGCCCATCACCGAGAGACCCAGCAGGGCGATCGGCGGCCCCTGTGGCAGTTCCCATACGAGGGCGGTTGCGACGACGATGACGAACAGAGCTATCGTGCCGGTCGTCAGCACCACCCGCGTGGCACGCCGCCCGGTCTCCGAAGGAAACGCGCTGGCCAGGCAGAGTATCCACACCAGAAACCGAAGAGCATCGGCCGACTGGCTGATGCCCGTCGGTGCGACGCGCAGCACCGCCATGCTGGCGATGATCAGCGAGGCCCAGACGAAGCTGCCGAGAACGGCGGCCAGGAGCCATTGCCCCCGACCTTCCGTCCTGCGGCTGACGGTCAGCATGGCCGCCAGCAGCAGATAGGCTGCGGCGGCGCTGCCGTAGCCGAGCGCCGGATAGAACATCGGATCGACGCTCACCGTCCCCCCTTGCGCCGGACCGGAAGCTCATGCCTCCGCCGGAGGTCGATCGAACGGTAAGACGCTCTCATTCTATTGACGTAATACGGGTCGGCGCGCAGATGCCGGGCGGGTTCGCCCCGGGCCCCGTCGGCGCGCCTGCCAGCAGGCTAGCCGTCACCGCCACGCAATTCCGCGAGGTAACGCTCGGCCTCCGCCCGGCTGGGGAAGTTCTCGCTGCGCGCGAGAATGGCCCGCAGTTCGTTGGCAGCCCGCGTCCGGTCACCGGTCTCGGCCAGAGCGACCGCCAGATGAAACCGGACCTCCGCATTCGACGGCAGTGCCGCCGCCGCCCGCTCTAGCGCCGGCAGGCCGCGCGCCGGCTCACCCTGACGGACGTGGAACCAGCCAAGCGTGTCCGCCACGGCCGGATTGTCCGGATCGGCCTCGAGCGCGCGCGTGGCCAGCTCGATCGCACGCGTCGCGTCGCGATCGAGAATCAGCCACGCCAGGTTGTTCAGGGCTTCGACGTGCAGGGGGCTCGCAGCCAGCACCGATTCATACAAGCCGATCGCCCGATCCGGCTCGCCGATGCTCATCGCGTGCTCGGCAAGCACCGCGTTCGCCCGGACGTCGTCCGGGTGCTGCTCGAGCCACCGGACCAGCGGTCCGGTCGGATCGGCGAGGCCCGCACGCCGCCCGGCAGCATAGGCACGCACGGCAAGGTCGATATCGGGCGCCATCTCGAAAGCGCTCGCGAAAGACGCGGCCGCCGCTTCGAACCGGCCCCGGCTGAGGTTGATCTCCCCGGCCATGCGGGCCCGCTGCGGACTCTCCGGCACCTGCTCGAGCCACGCCTCGGCGGCCGATGGATCGTTGCGGGAGAGCGCGGCCTGCGCGAGGCTGAGACTGACGTCGGCCCGCGCCGGGTCGACGTCGACGACTCGTTCCAGCAACTCGATCGTCTGCGACTCATCGCCCGCAACCTGTGCCGCCCTTGCGGCGCTGAGCAGGACCGGCACGCTGCCTGGGTCGAATTCGAGCGCGCGCGCAAAAATCGCCCGGGCGTCGTCCGTCCTGCCGGACATCAGGGCAACGGTCCCTTCGAGGTTCAGCGGCCAGGCGGCTTCCGGATACCGCTCGACCAGCCCCTGCGCAATCTCGTCGGCGGCATCGATGTTGCCCTGCCGCAGCTGCACCAGTCCGAGCAGATAGGCGCGCAGTGCCTCCGCCTCGTCGACTTCGAACGACGCGGCCTCGAGCATGCGTATCGCGCGCCCGTATTCACCCGCGTCGACGACGATTCGCGAAACCTCGGCCAGTTCCTGCACATCGCTCAGCGGGCTGCTCTCCAGCCGATCGAAATAGCGGCCGGCCGCTTCGGGCTCACCTGCATCCAGACTGAGGCGCCCTGCCAGCGCCAGCAGCGATCCGGAAACGGCGCCGGGCGCCTCCTCATCGAACAGCTGGCGGGCGAGATCCATCTTGTCGTCCCGGGCGTACATGTCGGCCAGCATCAGGCGTGCCACGCGATCGGTCGGGTTGTTGTTTACAGCCGATTGCAGGTACATCGTCGCCTGTCCGAGCTGTCCCTGGTTCGCGTTGATGCTGCCGAGAACGCGGTAAGCCGGCCAATACTCGGGCGCCCACACGAGCAGGCCTTCGAGCCGGCTCTCGGCACTGTCGAGGTTGCCGCGCTGAACGTCGACTACGGCCTGCAGATAAGTCGTGTCGGCGTCGGTCGCGCCGGATTCGCGGAGCCGGCGGAGATACGCCTCGGCGCCCGCGTAGTCGCCTTCCGCAAGCAGCGATTCGGCGACGCGCCGCAGTGCGAAGAAGTGCCGCGAGCGGGGCGATTCCACGTCCTCGAGCTCCACCACCTGCTGGAAGGCAGCACGTGCAGACGCGTAGTCCTTTCCGGCAAAGTCGAGCGTGCCGAGCAGCAACAGGCCCGGCACGTGATCCGGCGCTTCGGTCAGGATTTCAGTCAGCAGGCTGCGCGCTGCGGCAATACGGCCGGTCCCCGCGTATACGCTCGCCATCTCCGTGCGTGCGGCGAGGGAGTCCGGAGTGATCGCGAGCGCGTTGCGAAACGCCTCCTCGGCACTCGCCGAATCGCCGAGCGCCGCATGCGCCTTGCCCGTGGCGATCAGGGCATCGCTGGCGGCAGGCCCCCTCAGGCTCGGGCCGTTGCTGACAGCCTCGAGTACCTCGCGGTGAAGACCCTGGTCGAGCAGCGCCTGCAGCAATGGCGCATGGACGGCTGCCGCGTTCGCACCCAAGGCGAGCGCCTGTTCGAACGTTTGCTCGGCGGCGCGCGGATTCGCGCTCTGCAGGTAGACCATACCGAGCAGCACCCGCGCGGTCGCGCTGTCCGAGCGCTGCTGCAGCACATTCTTCAGATGGATTTCGGCGGTTCGCAGCTCGCCATCCGACATGGCGGCCCTGGCGGCGGCCAGATGTTCCTCTGCGGTCGGCCCTGCACATCCGCCGAGCGCCACCAGGAAACCGACGGCCAGATAGAAGCGAAACGTAACGCGAAGCATGGCTACATAGTCTACCCTTGACCGCCCAACGCCGACATGACGTGGTCCATGCCGCGCGTTACGGCTTGCGGCCGCACCGGTTGACCGCATTCCGGCGGGGCTACTAGACTGCCGCCAACGGGCGATTAGCTCAGCGGGAGAGCGCTCCCCTCACACGGGAGAGGTCGTTGGTTCAATCCCAACATCGCCCACCAAGAATCCTGCCGGCGAGCCGGGCAGCGGCCGCAAGTCCCGCCCCGCGAATCTCGGCCCCGCGAATCTGACGATTCGTTCCGGCGCTCGCCTGCCGCTGCGAACCGACCTTGCCGACGACTAACGGACTTCACGCGGACTTCACGCGCAAATCGGTGAGACTTCCGGCTAGAGAATCGTCTTCGACGCTGGCTCCGAGAATGGGCTTTCGTTGCCGAAGCCGTCGTACGCGGTCGCAACGAAGTACCAGGTCGCGGGCGTCAGGTCCTGTATCACGTACGTGCTGATGCCGGGATTCGGCACAGTAGCGACGTTCGGATAACTGCCCGGTGTCGTGCCCCAGTACACCTTGAAGCCTGCGAGATCGTCGAGCGGCGAGCCGTCGGTATTCTCGGTCGGCGGCATCCACGTCAGGACCGCGGCCCCGGCCGTCGTCGCGACAACTTCGAGATCGAACGCGGCAAGCGTCGCCGTCGCCTCGCCATCGCTTACGCTGATCGTGACGTCGGCATACTGACCGACATCGGCCGATCCGGGCATACCGGACACCATGCCGGTCGCCGCCGAGAACGTAGCCCACGGCGGCAGGTTCGAGACCGAGAAGACCAGGTCATCGCCGTCCGGATCGCTGGCCGTCGGCACGAAGTTGTAAGCAGTGTCCTGCATTACGACCGTGGACGGACTGCCTGATATCGAAGGCGCGCCATTTACGATGGTGGTCGAGTTGCTTGCCGGACCGGCATCGTCCTCGCCGCCTCCGCATCCGGCGAGCAGATAGACCGCCAGGCAGCTGACGGACAGCACTCGCAGGTAACGGCGCGACGGCCGGGTTGCGGTTGATTCGCCGGAAGCGAGAACATCGCTGGCCGCGCAACGCGTCGCGCCGGCGACGCTTGCGGCGCAGTGGTTGGCACTGTGCCTGACTGGTAACCCCGCCATCATAGGAACTCCCTTAGATCGGTGGCTTTGCGTCTTCGCCTTTCGACGAATTTGCCTTTTTCAGATTGCGGTAGTGTGCGCCTCCTGAGGATAGTAGCAAGTTGTCGCGCATCGCAGACATGCGATCGACCGCCCCCGTACGCAAATTTTATGACGTGGCTCTCAGAATCGAGAGTTTCGATCGTACCAGCTTCACATATTCTGCGCATCATGGCGGGCGCGAGCGATCCCGGCCGCGAGTGGCGCGTCGAATCGGACCACGAAGCTCCCGTTGCACTAGACATAATCTCGGCCGCGAGGCCGCGGCCCTGACGCGCTCGCGGAATCGCCGTGCTCGGCAGGCTCAACGCGTGGCTTGCTGTAACACCTGCCGCAGCGCCAGACCGATGTCTTCGATGTCTCGCGCCGCCTTTTCGTGGTCCACACCGATAGCGACACTGGTCTCGCCCAGCGTCCGCGCGACGGGTAAGCGTGTCTTCGGTCGCGAGGGGCTGTCATCGAACGCTCTTTCCAGATAGATCTCCGGACACGAACCCGAGCCGCATTCGACGCCACGGTCGCGCAACGCCGCGACGACTCTGTCTCTGTCCCAGCCCGCCCGCAGCAGGCCCGGTCGAACGAAGCAGTAGAAACGATAGTAAGCATGCTCGATATGCGGCGGCGGCTCCGGCACTCGCAGTGCCGGCATCTCCCGGCAGGCGGCGGCGAGCAGCCGGGCGTTCTCGCGCCGTCGCGCCAGCCGGTCCGGTAATCGTCGGAGCTGGACACGTCCGAGCGCAGACTGCATCTCGGTCAATCGCCAGTTTGTGCCAACCGATTCGTGCAGCCATCGGAACGTGCCGTCGCCGGGGTCCGGTTCCGCCGGCACCCGACCATGACTTCGGAACGACCACGCACGAGCCCACGATGCCTCGTCCCGGAGCGTCAGCATGCCGCCCTCGCCACCGGTGGAGATGATCTTGTCGGCACAAAACGAGAAGGCGCCCGCCTGCCCGATCGATCCGACACACTGCCCGCGGTAGGTCGCGCCGTGCGCCTGCGCGCAATCCTCGATCAGGCTGAGGCGATGACTATCGGCGAGATCGCACAGCTGATCCATCTCGCACGGCCACCCCGCCAGATGCACGGCCAGTATCGCTTTCGTGCGCCCCGTAATGGCGGGGCCAAGCTTGCCCGGGTCGATGTTCTGACTGTCGGGATCGACGTCGACGAACACCGGCACGGCGCCGACGCGGACAATCGCGCTTCCCGACGCGATGAACGTGCGCGGCGTGACGATGACCTCGTCGCCCGACTCGACCCCCGCGACGGCCAGCGCAAGCTCGAGCGCAACCGTGCCGTTGGCGACCGTCAGCGCATACTCGCATCCCATCGTCGCAGCGAATTCCGTTTCGAATGTGCGCCCCTCGCCACCATTAAGATAGTTGGTCCGACCGCTCCGCAGAACATTCGCGACGGCATCGATCTCGGCATCGGAATGGCGCGGCCAGCTCGGGCTCATTCCGAAGCCCCGGCACCGGCGTTGTGAACCGGGTCGACCATCTCCTGAATCGGCGAATAGTCGATGGGCGCCTCCCGCAGCAGCCTCAATGCCGCATCGCAATCGTATGTTGCACACGCCGCCGCGAGCGCTTCGAGAGAACGTTTCATGTCGGGCCACTGCACGTCCGAATTCTCGACCCGGAATATCTTCGGGTGAAGCGTCGGCGCCGCATCGTCGTCTACCAGCGGCTCTTCGCAGAGTTTCTCTTCGGGCTTGAGCCCGATGTACCTGATCTCCACATCGGCAGCAGCAGGACCCCGGTCAGCCACTGCCCGCCCCATCAGCAGAATCATCCTGCCGGCAAGGTCGCGGATGTGGACGGGTGGACCCATGTCCAGGACGAACGTCTCGCCGCCACGGGCAAGCGACCCCGCCTGAATCACCAGCGATGCCGCCTCGGGAATCGTCATGAAGTAACGTCGAACCTCCGGATCAGTCACGGTTACGGGTCCACCGGCAAGAATCTGCTCCCGAAACAGCGGCACGACCGAGCCCGACGATTCCAGCACATTGCCGAAACGGACGATCGAAAGCACGGTGTTCGCTGCGCCTGCAGCCAGCGCTTTGACGGTGAGCTCCGCATAGCGTTTCGTCGCACCCATGACATTTACCGGCTTCACGGCCTTGTCGGTCGAAACGAGAACGAAAGAGCGGACATTTGCGGCTATCGCTGCCCTCGCCGCGTGCAGCGTCCCGAAAATGTTGTTCCGAATGCCCTCCACCGCATTGCGCTCGACCAGGTGAGTGTGTTTGTACGCGGCTGCGTGATAAACGGTATCTACCGCGAAGGTCGAGAAGATCTGAAGCATGCGCCGCTCGTCGTGCAACGCACCCAGCAGCGGGACGATCCGGAGCGCAGAGTCCGCATTCGCGACGCGCGCGAGAATGTTGTTGATCTGGTAGAGGGCGAGTTCGGACTGCTCGTACAGAATCAGCGTTCGTGGCCCGATCTCGGCGATCTGCCTGCACAGCTCCGCACCGATCGACCCGCCCGCACCCGTGACCACGACCGACCGGTCGCGGATACAGGCATCGAGAAGACCGGGGATCGGCGGCACTGCACGACGGCCCAGCAGCTCGTTCATATCGAGCGACGTCGCGTCCCACCGGTTGCCGGTCGAACCGGCCTCGGGAGTCCCGGGCGAGCCGGATTCAGGTTTCCCGGACGAACCGGCTTCCGGAGGACCGGGCGAAGTGGCGTCATGAGGCGCCGTCGTCCCGGCGGGGTCATCGTCCGCCATCGTCACCAGGATCCCGCGGCCAGCGACGCAGTCGTCGTTGCGAGACCGAATCGTGGCCCACGCTGCAAGGCCTGCAAGTGCGAAAACCGAAACCAGCCAGGACTCTCCCTGCGGCAGCAGAAAAAGCCAGACCGTAACGAGGCCGCTCACCATCAGCAGAGCGGCAGCCAGCCAGAACGCGGGGCGCAGCAGGAACGACGGTCGGTTGGAAGACCGAAACAGGCGCGGCATCCGGTCATCTTCTTGCGCCGGCGCGGACATTGCAAGATACCGCGGCACCGGCCGCGCAGGAGCAATCACCGTTACGCACTATGCGGCGGATCGCGCGGCGGGAAGAATCGTCGGTGAATCAATCGCGGGCTTCGTTCCGCGGAAGAGTGCCAGCCGCCGCGCCGGAGACGCTCGCCGTCGGCAGAACGGGATCAGGCGGCGCGGTGAATCTCCTCGGCCTGAGCGGCCAGACTCGAATCCAGGTGCGGGGAGTGTGAGCGGCCCCAGACAACGACCTCGAACGTCTCGAACAGAATGACCAGATCGAGCATCGGACTCTGATTCTTCACATAGAAAAGGTCGTATTGCAGTTTTCTGCGCGCATCGTCGATGGACGCGCCATACGGATAGCAAAGCTGGGCCCAGCCGGCGAGCCCCGGCTTTACGCAATGGCGCTCGCTGTAATACGGAATCTGCCGACCGAGCTCGTCGACGAACTCCGGACGCTCGGGACGCGGACCGACGAAGCTCATCTCGCCGCTCAGCACGTTGAATATCTGCGGCAGCTCGTCGATCCGGAAGCGCCGCATCAGCGAGCCGACCCGGGTGATCCGGCTGTCGTTCTTCGACGCCCAGCGCGCGCGTCCGTCGCCCTCGGCGTTCACGACCATGCTGCGAAGCTTCAGCATCTCGAAGTGATCGCCGTGCAGGCCGACCCGCGTCTGCCGATACAGAATGCCACCGCGGCCGCGGCTCTCGACCAGAATCGCCAGCGTCGCAATGAGCAGCACGGGCGAAATCAGAACCAGCAGCAGCAGGCTCGCCGTGATATCGAACAAACGCTTGATGACGCGGTCCAGCGCACTGCGCCGGAAACCGTTGCCGTAAATGAGCCATGACGGATGGAGCGTCTTCAGATCGATCATGCCGGTCTCGCGCTCGGCGAACGTCAGTGCCTCGGTGATCTTGATCCCGGCCAGCCGGCAATCGAGCAGCGCGCGAATCGGAAATCCGCTGCGCCGATTGTCCATCGCAACGACGATCTCGTCGATCTGGTTGTCGCGGGCCAGATCGATCAACGGCGTTCCCTCGGCAATGGCCGGTGCGCAGACTTCGCGCGTCTCCTCGCCCGGCGCCGGCAGATAGCCGACGATCTGAAAAGTACGATGCCTGAGGTTGCCGCAGAGCTCGGCGAGCGAAGCGGCCGCCTTGCCTCGGCCGAACACGAGCACGTTGCGCTTGAAGCGCTCATTGCCTGCCCATGCATAGAAGAGTGTACGGGACAGCGCCAGGCCCACCAGCGAGAACGACAGCGCGAGCAGCTGCGGGCCGCGCCAGATCGAGACGGCCGGCAACACGTAATAAATGACGCTGTGCGCCAGCCCCGCCAGCACGATCGCGCCGATCAGGCGGGTCAGCGTCTCGACGAAGCGAACGTCCTGGTGCGGCCGATAGAGGCCAACCGACAGCACGCCGATAAGAAGAACGGCCGAGAATACGATGACGCGCGGTATCAGGATGCCGATCTGGTCGGTCGCGGCCGTGAGATCGCCGCCAAAGCGAACGAACATCCCGAGATAGAAACTCGCGCAGACGACGCCCCCCTCGAATAGTGCCAGGATTGCTAATGTCTTTTTCATCAGGGCACTCCGCCGATCCCCGCACCTTCGTTATTATTGTCGCGCATCCGCCGGCGCAGCTTTCGTCGACGATCGGTCTCGACAGTGTATCAGGCGTTTATGTCAAGCAGCGGCCGAATCAACATAACCCGGCGACATCGCCGGCCGGCGCGGCTGCCTTGCCAACGACTTTTCAGCAGATGCAGAAGCTTACACGCAGAAGCTCAGTCAGACTCGGGGATTGTGCACAAAATCGGCCTGGCAGCGGCGTTCTGTCGCTACTTGGCGTCAGGTTTGTCAGCCCCGATACTTGTTGCAGCATTACGTTCAATCGTGCGCGCCCGGATCGGGGCGCGACGCCGCTCAAAAGCCAATGGAGCCCGCCCTCGTGAGTCGACACGAGTTGTCAGCCCTGAACCTCCCGTCCGCATTCTCTTCCACCACAGCACTGCCAAACCGGCCCGAACGGCGAGTCGGGGCAACGCGCGCCGGGTACCGGCAGGCTGGCCCATGGCACATCGCGATGTCGCTCTTGTCACTGGCATGCCTGGCGGCCTGCAGCAGCAGCAGCGGGGACGATGTCGGTGCCGCGGCCCGCGCAGGCACGTCCGCCGCGGGCCCGAATCAGGCCCCGACGCTGGCCGGCGCACCGCCACTCGAGGCGTCTCAGGGCGTCGAGTACCGTTTCGCCCCGAGCGCGTCGGACGCGGACGACGACGAGCTCACGTTCTCGGTCGAAAACCTTCCCGCGTGGGCGAGCTTCGACTCGACGACCGGCGAGCTCAGCGGCACGCCGGAGCGGGGCGATCTCGGTGAGACCGCAGATATCGTCATCGCAGTCAGCGATGGCACCTCCGTTGCCCGCCTGGCGCCGTTCTCGATTCGCATCACGAACAGTCCCGTCACGATCACGAACACGAAGCCCGACACGGTCGAATGGGATCGACTCGCGGTAGGCCAGCCGGTCTATACCGACGAGGCCATCGACTACTCGCGGGTCCCCGGCGACTTTCGCGGTCTGAACTACCTGAAGACCCGCAACGCCGACCGATTCGAGGCCGCCGGCAGCTTCATCGAGTTCGACGTCGACCGCCCGGTCGACGTGCTGATCGGTGTCGATTCCGGCGCCGATGCCGTGCCGGCATGGCTCGATGGCTGGACGGCGACGGCAACGGCTGTCGAGAACTCGCAGGCGTCTCAGGTCCTCTATCGCAAGCGCTTCGAGCCGGGTCGCATCGCACTCGGCGGCAACGAGATCGGCTTCAGCATGTATATGGTGATCGTCGATGACGGCACCGGTTTCGGCAACAGCGCGCCCGATATCGTCGGTTTTCCGCCGGACGCAATCGCAGCTGGTCGCGAATATCGCTTCAGGCCGCATGCCGAGGACATCGATGGCGACGCCGTGCTGTTCGGCGCGAGCTCGCTGCCGGCCTGGGCCGCACTCGATTCCGACACGGGCGAGGTCTTCGGCACGCCGGACGAGTCCGACACCGGCACTGCCGCCGATCTCGTCATTTACGCGTCCGACGGTGACGACCAGCGCTCGCTTCCGCCGGTGACGGTCAAAGTCATGCCGGCCGGGAGCAACTCACCGCCATCGCTCGCGGGGATGCCGCGGCAGACGGTCGAGAGCGGCAGATGGATCAAGTTCGTGCCCGAGGCCTACGACCCGGACGGCGATCGGCTGCGTTTCGAGGCGCTGAACCGGCCCGGCTGGGCCAGAGTGAGTCCGGGTAACGGCACGTTCGCCGGCAACCCCGGGGCCGCCGATATCGGGCTCTACAGCGACATCATGGTCGTTGCGACCGATGGTGAGTCAGCGGCCAGGCTGCCGCCGTTTTCAATCGCGGTCGTCAATCGGAAGCCCGCCCGCAGCACTGCGAACGGCACCGGTGGTGACAACACCCCGCCGGTGATCTCCGGTGAGCCGGACACGGCGGCCGTCACCGGCGCGCCGTGGGAGTTCACACCGGGCGCCACGGATCCCGACGACGAGTTCCTCACGTTCGCGATCGAGAATCGCCCGGCGTGGGCGAGTTTCAGCAGCAGCACGGGCCGCCTTGCCGGCACGCCGGGCCCCGACGACGCCGGCAGCTACCCCGGTATCCGCATCAGCGTCACCGACGGCACGGCGACAGCCGCGCTCGGGGCATTCACTATCGAGGTCGCGCCGGGTTCGCCGCCGACGGGAACCGACAGCGGTGATGGAACCGCGGGCGGCGATCAGGACCAGCCGGCGACTGACCAGGACGACACGGCACCCGCCGGATCCGACAGCGAGCCGACAACGTCGCCTGGCGGCGGCGCCGCGAATACGCCGCCGGTGATTGCCGGCGCGCCGCCGCTGTCGGCTGAGGCCGGTCAGGCGTGGGCGTTCACGCCGACAGCCAGCGACGCCGATGGCGACGCGCTGACATTTTCGGTCGCCGGGCGACCGGCCTGGGCGGCCTTCGACGCGACGACCGGGCGACTCGCCGGCACGCCGGGCGCCACCGATGTAGCGACTTTCGACAACATCGTCATCACGGTCAGCGACGGCCAGAGCACGGCCTCTCTGGCACGGTTCAGCATCGTCGTCGCCGCGGCGCCTGCCGGTGGCGGCGGCTCGACCGGGGAACCGCCGGCCGGCGACGACTCGCCGTCGTCGCCACCGCCAGCGGACCCGCCACCGCCGCCCGAGGAACCCGAGGAACCGAGCGAACCGCCCCCGCCGGACGAGCCGCCGGCCGTCAATACCGCCCCGACGATCACGGGCAGCCCGGCCGACACGGTGCAGCAGGACGAGCTCTATTCGTTCACGCCGGCAGCCAGCGATGCGGAAGACGATGCGCTGACCTTCCAGATCTCGAATCGTCCGCCATGGGCCACGTTCAGCAACGCGTCGGGACAGCTCAGCGGGACACCGTCGGGCAGCGACGTCGGCACCTACGCAAATGTCGTCATTCGCGTCAGTGACGGGCAGGAAACGACAGCATTGCCGGCGTTCTCGATCTCGGTCATCGCCACAGAGACGCCGAATACGGCGCCGGAGATTTCCGGTTCGCCGGAATCGACGGTTCTGCAGGGACAGGCGTATTCATTCACGCCGCAGGCCCGCGACGATGACGACGATGAGCTGAGCTTCTCAGTCACGAACCGGCCGCGCTGGGCGTCGTTCAGTCAGACCACGGGCCGCCTGAGCGGCACGCCGGGCGCGGACGATACCGGAACGTACGACGGCATCGTCATCACGGTCAGCGACGGCCAGGAATCTGCCTCGTTGCCCGAATTCAGTATCGAGGTCGTGCCCGCGGCGACCGGCACGGCGACACTTTCGTGGACACCCCCGACCAGAAGAACCGACGGGTCGGCGCTGACGAACCTGGCCGGATACCGTGCCTACTGGGGCACGTCCCGCGGGAGTTACCCCAACTCGGCGCAGATCGACAACCCGGGCGTAACGACGTATGTCGTCGAAGACCTGACGCCCGGCACCTGGTACTTCGTCGTTACGGCCATCGACAGCAACGGCCGCGAGAGCCCCGAGTCCAACTCCGCCTCGAAGACGATCGCGGGCCAGTGATAGCCTGACGCCGCGCGAAGATCGAGGCGGGAGTGCCTGCAGCCGACGCGCCGCGTGTCGGCTGCGCCGACCGCAATCGCAACGGCTTATGTCGCCCGACATCTGACAGAAGACTTCGTGCGCCGACCGCGGGCCGGCAGAAACGTGCCGAAGCTGAGAGAGGCTTCTCGAAATCCGCTCGCAATACGCGCGGGCCCGATCCGGGCCTGATACACAAGCCGGTGATTCCAGTGAAGTTTTCTGTCGCCGCCCCGCGACAGAAACGGAATTGCTGCACAGTTACGAACATCCGCGCGCAATTATGTGAATACCGGCTTGCGACCGTCCGCGTCGTGCCTGCACGCTACGTCCCGACGACAAAGGCAAACCTGACCGAAAGGCAGGGACGCAAAGCCACCGGTCTTCAGGCCTGAGCCTATGACAGCGGGGTTGCCGAAAGGGGCGCGCGTGACATCAAGCGCACCGCCTCCATCGCTCGGCTCCCGCAGTCAACGTCCGGAGCGACCAGCCCTTGTCATCGATTGGGAAGACCCTGATGCGCGAGTCGCTCGCTCGGCCCATTAGGCTAGGGTAGCGCACGCCACATCAGGTCACGGGGACGAATACTGATGAACGGAGAGCTAACATGGATCGGTTTGCGCTTTCGGGCCGGCGGGCTCCGGCCCTCGCATGCATGGCTGCGGCAGTCGTGCTTGCCGGTTGCGGCGAAGACGGCGACGATGAGAACACCGCTGCAAGCGTGTTTCCAACCCCGCAAGCTTCCCCAACGACCACCCAGTCGACCGACCGCAACCGTGCACCGGTCATCAGTGGAGTACCGAACCTGGCTGTGGATGTCGGCAATGCGTACGATTTCGCACCGACCGCGACTGACTATGACGGCGACGCCCTGCGCTTCACCGTCTTCAACCTGCCGCATTGGCTGAGCTTCGACTCCGAAACGGGTCAACTCGAGGGCACTCCGTCCGCTGACGACGCCGGCTACTATCCGAACATCATCGTTCGCGTATCGGATGGCCACGCAAGCGCCTCGCTGCCGCCATTTGCTCTGAATGTCTTTTCCGACGGCGCTTCGCTAAGCACGGAAGGTGTCATTCCTCCCGCCTATCTCACGTGGGTGCCGCCGACGGAATACGAGGACGGATCGCCGTTCTACGAACTCGCCGGCTACCGCGTGCGCTATGGACTCAGCTCGGGACAATACACGGACCTCGTGGAGATTCCGGATCCGTTTACGACGATTCTGGATCTCGGTTTCCTCGCCGACCAGACTTACTACTTCGTAATTACCGCGTACAGCTACGCTGGCGCCGAAAGCGACTTTTCGAACGAAGAAACCATCGCCCTCAACTGACCTTATCGAGCAAGTGCAGCAACCAACCACGAATATGCCGACATCAGAATCGCAAGAATCGCCTGACACTCCGGGTGCGCCCCGGGAATCGGAGCATCTAGTCGGTCGCCGCTGCCTCCGGCAACAAGCCGTTGGTCCGGTACCAGCTGACCGTCCGGCGAATACCGTCGCGCAGGCTCACCCGCGGCTCGAAGCCGAGAGTGTCTCGCGCCTTGTCGATCGAGAACGCTCGGCTCTTCGTGAAAAAATCCACGCGGCGTCGAAATATGGGTGGTTTGATCTTCAGAGGAATGCATATCCGCTCGACGATGGACCCGAGAATCTGAAAAGGCAGAGCCGGCAACCGGATTTGCGGGGCCGCAACCTCCAGCTCATCGGCAATGTAACCGGCCAATTCGTTAAGCGAACAATACTCCGGCCCGCCGATGGTAAAGACGTCGCCGACAGCATCCGGATGCTCTGCAAGGACGCGGAAGCCACGGACCAGATCCTCAACGTAGACCATGTGGTAGAAGACTTCGCCGCTACCGAGCATGACAAACCTGCCGCTGCCAATGAGCTTGAACAGTTTCAGAAGCCGGCGGTCGCCAGGGCCGTAAATCGGGGTGGGCCGGCCGACGGCGACCGGAAACTGATGCTCACGCTGAAACGCAAGCGCCAACTGCTCCGCCTCGCTCTTCGTCGCCTGGTAAACGTCACCAGGGGCATGCGGCCAGCTCTCGTCCGCGGGAGGGTTCTCGATGTGGCTCAGGACACCAACGGTGCTGCAGTGCACGAATCGGCTGACTCCGGCCGACATCGCCGCCTCCAGCATGTTGCGAGTACCATCGACGTGGACCTCTTCATAGCGGCGCGACGTGATGCCGGGTTCCTGATATGCGGCGGCGAGATGATATACAGTGTCACAGTCGGCGACCGCGCGGGCGCAAGCGTCGGGCTGCGTAACGTCGCCAGCTACCACCTCGATGTTTTGCGGAAGGACGTCGCGGGCCTTGCTTCGCGATCTGGCAAGCACGCTAACTTTCTCGCCGTCTGCCACGAGTTTCGCGACGAGATTTCGGCCGAAGAATCCCGTCCCGCCCGTGACGAGCACCTGACCTGTCATACCCCAGCCCGCAACCTGAAACTCCGGCGGGATGGTACCAAGCGAGGCAGATCGGCGGCAAACGCGGTAAGCGACTACAATCGGGTGCGGATGCGGCACCAATCTTCGATTCACAGAGGTGAATGATGGCGCAGACTCAGGGAAGACAAAGAGCGTTTGGCATCGCAGCGGCGATTCTGCTGTTTGCCGTTGCCGGCCCGGGCATCGCAGCGGAATACTATGTCTCGCCGGACGGAGACAACTGGAACTCCGGGCGCTCGCCCTCCGAAGCATGGCGCACGATAGCGAAGGCAAATTCGAGCTTGCGCGCCGGCGACATCGTTCACCTGCGAGGCGGCGAATACATCGACGACCCGATTGCGCCCGAGCGATCCGGCACGTCTGCCGAACCCATTGTCTACACGGCCTATCAGGGCGAGCGCCCGATCATCACCAGTAACTCGCCGGTCGGCCTGCAGCATGCGTTGGAATTCATCGACGTCGCCCACATCATCGTCGAACGCGTATTCGTCTCCGGCCGAAAACCCGCCCCCGAGGTGACGGTTCAGAAGTTCGCCTACTTCAACAACGCGTCATACGTCAGCATCCAGGATAGCGAGTTCCGATACGCAGCGGGTTGGTCCGGCTTCGACCTTCGGAACGGCTCCCATCACAACGAACTGGTCCGCAATCGCATCGATTTCGTCGGCACTTACGACCTCGATGGCGACGATTTCGGCGATGCCATATGGATCAACAACGACGCGCACCACAATCTGATCGCATCAAATTATGTCACTCATGCAGCGCATGAATTGCTCCGGACAAGGGGGTCCTACAACATCATTCAGGACAACACTTTCGACAACGACTGGAGCGATGTAGTAGGCCCAGGGAAAGGTGGACGCAATCTGACCGTGGATGGAACCCGGAACGTGTTTCAGCGCAACATCGTCAGAAATTCCGGCACATCGTCCGACTCGCCGCGCAACCCGGGGATGAAGGTCGAGGGAACGAGCAACATCATCCGTGAAAACGTGATCATGAATAACCAGCAGGAAGCGATCATTACCGAAACGGGGTCGTGGCAGACGCATTCACGAGACAATCGCATCTATCACAACACGATGTACAACAATGGCGTGGCCGCCTGGCGCATCCGGTACTATCCGGGCGACGACTGGCCGCGGGGAAACGTTTTCAAGAACAATCTGGTATTCGCAAATCGTCAGGACCCGCGCAACGGCAACGAAGACTCCGACTTCATGATTCTGCTGAATGATTCCCCAGCAGACGCACCCGGCGGCAACGTCATAGTGAACAATCTCGTCGCGAAGGAATCCGCCGGCGATGGGCGCATCTACATGACACCGCCCTCCGCCTCCGTAGGCCTCGAAGAAGCGGAAGCGGCGTACAGTGAGCACATCTCCGGCAACATACTCGAAGCGCCCGTATTCATTGCATCGTCACCGCTCGTTTTCGCCGACTTTGAACTGGCGCCAGGCAGCCCCGGCCTGGATGATGCCGCACCGCTGACGAGAGCCGTCGGCACGGGATTCGGGACGCGGGTGCGATTGAGTGACGCAGGCTATTTCGTTGACGGGCGCGGACTGGTCCGGGGCGATGTGATTCGCGTAGGCCTCGAGCGCGGTGTCGAGATTCTCAGCATCGACTACGACAACAACGAAATCGTCGTTGACCGCGAAATCGGCTGGTCCGATCGTGACGCCGTGAGCCTGGAATTCGAGGGTGGAGCCCCCGACATCGGCGCGGTTGAATCCGGCCGGTCCGCTCAGACTTCCCTCAAACCGAAGCCTCCGCGCCTGATGGCAGGCCCGACGATCAACTGAAGTCGAGCAGCCGTACGCGCTGTGCTTCGGTGCGGTGGCACCCTCCAAACGGACGACCTCTCTACTCCACACTGTGAGGCTCGTTCTTGCTGCGGTTTTCGTTGGTGTTTAGGATTGTGGCGACATAATGCCTGAGCCGCATTCCGATGCACCAAACGCTGCTGCTGCGTACGGAACAACGAACCTGTCGATGAAGCTCATTATTCAGATCCCGTGTTACAACGAGGCGGCTACGCTGCGCGCGAGCCTGGACGCCTTGCCCCGGACCGTCCCTGGCATCGACCAGGTCGAAGTTCTGATCATCGACGACGGATCGACCGACGACACAGTTCGCGTCGCCCGCGAGTGGGGCGTCCATCATGTTGTTTCGCACGTCGGTAACAAGGGGCTGGCTGTCGGCTTCATGACAGGCTTGGCGGAGTGCCTCGCCCTTGGGGCCGACATCATCGTGAACACCGATGCGGACAATCAGTACAACGCCGATGACATTCCGAAGCTGATCGAGCCGATCCTGCAGAACGATGCAGAATTCGTCATCGGCGCACGCCCGATCGCGGACATCGCGCATTTCTCGCCGATCAAGAAGCGGCTGCAGAAACTCGGCAGCGCGGTGGTTCGCCTGGTCAGTGACACCGATGTCGCCGATGCGCCGAGCGGATTCAGGGCATTGAGCCGCAGTGCAGCCATGCAGCTGAACGTGTTTTCTCGTTACACGTATACGCTCGAGACGATAATTCAGGCTGGCGTGAAAAATATCCCGGTCGTGAACGTACCTATCCGAACCAATGCGGATCTGCGGCCGTCGCGGCTCGTCAAGTCGATCCGCGACTACGTCAAGCGGTCGATCCTGACTATCTTCCGCGTTTTCGTCATCTATCGGCCGTTCCACTTTCTGGGCCTGCTCGGTGCCATACTGACTGCCGCAGGCGTTCTGCTCGGGGTCAGATATCTCTATTTCGTCGCGATCGGCGAAGGCGACGGTCACGTTCAATCCGTGATCCTGACCGCCATCCTCCTGTTGATGGGCTATCACACATTCTCGCTGGCCGTGCTCGCCGATCTGATCTCGATAAACCGCCGGCTTCTGGAGGAACTGCAGGTACACATTCGCGATATGCGGCTGTCGCGCAAGCCATGAACGCGCCACGTCCGGACCTTCCGGGACGTTTCGCAGGCATCTGCGCGATCGTCTGCTTCATCGTCGCATCGCTCCTCTGGCTCGGGCCGGACATCGCGCGTAAGGACATTTTCAATGGCGACGCGGCCCACCATGTCTTCTGGCTCTATCGCTACGCAGACCCGGAACTTTTTCCAGACGACCTCAGCATTGAGTACTTCGGCTCGGGCGCGGTCGCGCCACTCGGCTATCGGTATTTCTATGCGGGCATCGCACGCTACGTCGATGTGCTCACGGCTTCCGAGTGGATGTCCGTCGTCCTGCTTGGCATTACCGTCTTTATTGCCTGGCTGCTGGGCAGGGAGTTGGCTCTGCGCCGGGAGTCCGAAAGCGACGCCAGGCTCGTTGGTCTATTCTGCGTCGCAGCAACACTGGCTGTGCTTCCACAGACCGATCTGGTGCCGGCGATGGGGTTTCAGCGGACTTTTGCACTGCCCCTGACCTTGCTGTGCCTGTGGGCATTGATATCCCGGCGCTACGTTTGGGTGGGAGTAAGCTGGCTTGCGGCCGCGCTCTTCTATCCCGTAATCATTGCAGTTCTCGGCCTTGCCGCCTGCATCGTCTTCCTTCTGGACCTCATCCGTAACCGGCGCATGCCGTCTGCCTGGATACCCAACGGCATTTTCGGAATCCTGGCAATATCCATTATTCTCGCTTTCGCCACGACGCCTCCTGACGTTGGGCCTGGCGTCAGCTACGAGCAGGCGCTCGCGATGCCGGAGTTCGGACGCGGCGGGCGCCAGGTACTTTTCGGCACGGGCATCGGCGGCGCGATCTTTCGCCACCACCGCACTGGGCTCGGCTGGTCGCCCTATGCGGTTGCGCTGATGGTCGGCGCAGTGTTACTGACTGCTGCATTGGGCTACCGGAAGTTGATTCCGCGACCGGCGCTCGTTCTGGCCGGAACCGGCGTCGGCCTTTGGCTGCTGGCCCGGCTTACGCTGTTCGACCTGTATCTGCCGAACCGGCACTCCCGCTACACTCTTGCCGCCATGTTCATCGTTGCACTGGCGCTGGCCGCCTATGCGTTGGTCCGGCAAGTCACGACGATGCTGGTCGACCGGCCGGCAACTACGAGGGCCGTGATTTCACTTGCGCAGCTTGCAGCGCCGATAGTGGTAGCGATCGCCCTGACACCGTCCGCAATCGCTGACTGGAAGAAGCCGGTCGACGAAAGCCTCGAGCGGACCTACGCTTACCTTGAAACGCTCCCACCCGACACGCTGATCGCCGCACATCCGGATGTCGCCAACTACATCCCGCTGCGGAGCAAGCGCTCGGTGCTCGCCTCGACCGAAGGCTGGATCGCGTTCATGCTCGGCTATCACGCGAGGACGACACCTCGCATCGAAGCATCTCTGCGCGCTGCCTATGCGACCGACTGGTCGCAGGTCGAGTCGGTGCTGCGTCCCTACGACGTGGATGTGATCGTCAGCTCGGCCGAGAGCTTCAATGCCACGAGCTATCACCCGCCACTCGACGGGCTCGCGCAGGATTTGCTTGAAAAAGGCCGCCGTGACAACTTCGCCCTCGCGGACCCGCCCGCCGACCGGGTCCTGTTCCGTGACGGCGACTACATCGTCGTCCGCCTTGACCCCCGACCGGAGGCTGATTCGCCGTGATTTCGTCAGGTAAGCTCCTAACGCTACTGAAGTTTGCGGCCGGCGGACTCATCAGCGCGCCGACTGCACTCGGAGTAACGGCAGCGCTGCACGAATGGCTGGGGCTGCAGGAAAACTCGGCGGCGGGCCTGGGCCTCTGCGCAGCGCTAACCGTGAATTTCGTATTTCTCCGCCAAGTCGTTTTTGCCGGCTCGCGCATCTCGTTGTCGAGGCAGATCGGCATGTTTCTCGCTTCGAGCGGATTGTTCCGGGCGGCCGAGTACGCTGGCTTCCTGGTCGTCAACAGAATCTCGGGAGCGCACTACCTGGTTGCTCTCGCTGCCGTCCTCGGCGCCTCTTTCCTGATCAAGTTCTTCGTCTATGACAAGCTCGTGTTCGCGCGGCGGCCGGCAACTGATCTCAGTAAGGAACCACGATGAACCACGATGACCGACTGGCAAGCTTCGTTGACGCCCGCGGGCCGATCGCTATGTGCTGCTGTGCGGTCCTCGGTCTGGTCCTTCTGCCTTTGCTGACCCGCAGCTTCATCGATCACCCTCCGCTATACGATGAACTGCTGCACCTTCTCGCGGCGCGCGGCGTTCTCGAGACCGGCCAGCCGGTGATCGACTCGGGACTTTATCGGCGCGCGGAGCTCTTCACGCGAATCGTTGCGATCGCTCTCGACGCCTTTGGGGATGACCCGGTCGCGGCACGGCTTCCGGCCCTTGTCGCCGGCGCGGCACTCACCGGCCTGATCGGTGCCTGGGTATGCCGCCATGCAGGCTTCCTGGCAGGCGCCGCAGCGACCACGATTCTGGTGATCGCGCCATCGTCGCTGTCGCTCGCCGCTTTCGCGCGTTTCTACACGCTGCACGCCCTCGCCACTGCTGTCATGCTGATCGCCGTCTACGAGGCACTCGTCCCCGATCGCGCGCGCGGCGCACGAGCCGTGCTCCTCGTGGTCGCGGCAATAGCAACTATCCTCGCTCTCCGCCTTCAGGAAACAACCGTGATTTCCGTGGGCGCCGGCATCCTCGCAGTGGGCGCCCTCTGGGCGGTGGACCGGCGTGAGCTGGTCATCGCACAGGTTCTGAAGAGACCTTTGGCGATCGCCGCCGGAGCTGTCGTGTTCCTGATGATCGGCCTGCTCGCCATCTGGCAACTCGGGCTCGTTGAAAGGCTCGGCACGGCGCCGCTCTGGGCGGCAGGCCGGGCCGACCGCGTCAGCTATTACAACACCGTGCTGATCCGCGACTTTCCGTTGCTCTGGCCCTTGCTGCCCGTCGCAACACTTGCCGCTTTCTACCGAAACTGGCGGCTTGCGCTCTTCTGTAGTGTCGTCATCGCGGCTGCCCTCGTGGTCCATTCCATCGCAGCACAGAAAGCAGTCCGCTACTTCTATCACGTGCTGCCGCTGGTCTGTGCGCTGTGGGGCATCGGTTTTCGTGAGGCGGTCGTCCTCGGATCTGGCGCACTCCGTCGGGTTCTGCCACGGCGCATCGAGCTGACGTGGGTCGTGTCTTTTGTCGTCATCTCACTGGTACTGGCCAACTCGACCGAGGGCCAGCGCGCGGCGCGCCTGTTACTTGCGCGTGGCACTGTCGATAACTGGATAACGAATGCCGCAGAAGCCGACTGGAGCCTGGCCCTGCCTGCCCTGCAGCCGTTGATCGACCGTGCCGGCTCAGTCGTTGCTTCCAGCTCGGTAAAGGGCCTCTATGCGCTGGGCCGTTATGACTACGAGCTCAATGCCAGCGTCGTGCATGAGACCGAGACCGGCCAGGAATTCGGCCGTGACCCCAGAACCGGCCGCAGAGCGATCGGAACGGCGGAATCCATCACTCAGGTGCTCGGGGAGCAGGGCCCTGTACTGGTCGTAATCGAAGACGAAAAGCTCGATGACGATGGTGGCGCCCCGACGCCGGCGATGAACGTGATTCGAGAGCGATGCGTGCCAATCGACGTGCCAGCCGCAGCGAGATTGCAGGCCTGGGATTGCCCGTCTCAGGGTTGAGACGGACGCCAGCAGTTCTTCGTCGGGCCGCCCTCGAACGAGAACCCGAAATATTCGATATCGTCCGCGTACAACTCGCCGACGAGATCCCGTGACCACGGTTCGTATACGTCCAGATAGCGCGGTCGTTTGCTGATGTTACGGTGACCGAGCTGGAGAGTACGGCCCAGGTATGCGGAAAGATCGGTTGTCATCGTCCTGATGTCGATGCAGTCGCACCTGACAGCCCCGGAGTCATCGCTGATCCAGAACAGCTGGTTGAACCATGAGCCGTGCGGGCCGAGCCACGGCTCACCCGGATGCGCCGGTGTCTCAAGATTGCGATGATCGGAAACAAACGTTGCGAAGCTGGCGCCGAGAAAGTAGGCCTTTCTCGGGTCGTCGTCCGGCCAGTTCTCAGCCGACTGCCGAGCATAGAAAAAGCGTGACACTACCCGTTCCCAGGGATTTCTGACTATACAGAAATAGCGCAGGTCGCCGGCTTTACCGACGACATCCCGATAGCGCGCATGCAGGGGATCGGACAGTGAAACGTCACGGTGCCGGGCAAGCGCATCACGAATCGAGATCCCTCCGTTCTTGGGAATGTGAATGAAGTGATACAGGTACGTATTGAACGGCAACGACCGAATCAATTTCCTGATGCGTCGAGAGAGATTCACTTGCCTTGGCTCTCGAATGGCCCGGATTAACGAACTGAAGCCGCTCAGGCAACCATGCGGTTGCGCCGTACGGACGCGAATACGACCCCGCCAATCAGTCCCTGCACCAGGATCAGCCCATACACTATCCACGAGAATGCAACCGCCTCGCTCGTTTCGACACCGTAGGTACCGAGCAGAATGGCGAACACACTCTCCCTGACGCCGATGCCGTTGATCGAAATCGGCAACATCATGATCACTATCGCCACCGGCACGATATAGACGTAGCCGTATATGGGTACGGGCAGGCCAAGCGCGCGGCCGACCAGGTAGTAATGCAGAACGACGACGCACTGAAGCAGAAGCGACAGCAGCAGCGCCTTGAGCACGACGTCTCGTCGCCCTCTGTAGGCGTCGAAGACGCCCAGCGCCTTGTCGCCAAGATTCACGAGCCCGCCTGGCAGAAAGCGATACATGCTTTTGAGCTTCTCGAGCTGCTCATGCGTCAGCAGGAAGACGACCGCGATCGCGATCAGACCAAGCGCCAGCAGGATGGATACCGCCTCGAAGATCTGCTGCGAGACTTCGCCGAATCGCTGTGCGAAAACCAGCCCGCCTAACGCGAACATCATCAGCGAGACGACGCCGAACACGCGATCCATGAAAACTGAGCTGAAGGCCGCCCCGCGGCCGACTCCTGAGGTGTAGTGGTAGCGCGCGACATCGCCCCCAACCGTGGTCGGCAGAATCTGATTGAAGAACATACCGATCATGAACGAAGAGTAGAGGTAGCCGAAGCGCGGGCGCGACCCGTGCGCCTGAAGCAAGACACCCCAGCGAGCGACGCTGAACACGTATCCCAGGAAGTAGCTGAGGAAGGCTACGCCGACAAGCACCGGATCTGCGGCCGTGATCATCTCAGCCACGGCGCCGATCTCGGCACGACTCAGGACATATGCGATCAAAGCCGCCGAGACGGCGAACCTGAGAATGGATTTCCCGTTCACGCCGACATCGCCTGCGAGACTGGAGGTGTCGATTCCATCAGCTCGTCGACCAGCTCCTGCTGCCGATCCAGATTCTCTCCTTCAATGAACGAGCGATACCAGAACTCCAGATTGATCAGAATCCAGAGACGATAGTTATGGTCCGTTCGCCCGGACAAATGCTCGGCGACCAGTTTGCTGACGTAATCTTTTCTGAAGAGGCCATGCTGGACGAACCGCGAACGTTCGACCAGATTCAGCAGGAACTGACGCAGCTCCGTCCGCATCCATACGCCGATCGGGAATGAAAAACCCTGCTTCTTGCGCGTAATCAGCTCGCGCGGCAGGTATCTCTCTGCCACTCGCCGCAACATGTACTTGAGCTCCCCATGCTTCAGCTTGAGATGCGCGGGAATGGATGCTGCGAACTCGACGAGCCTGTAGTCGACGAGCACCGGCCGAGATTCCAGCGAGTGTGCCATCGACATCCGATCACCAATCGCGAGCAGATGATCCGGCATCCGGGTCATCAGGTCCGTATACAGCATACGATCGACGAGCTCGGAAGCATTGTCGGCGCAAAAGATCTTGAGGACCTGCCCGATGGAATCGGGATCATCCAGTGAGTCCCTGGCCGAATCGGTAAACAGCGCCTGTTTTTGCTCGTCGCGGAACCGGAGAAAGCTCATGCTCTGCGCGTATCTCTCGCCCGAATCGTACAGCGAAAGCTCGTTCAGCCAGTTGGCCTTCTGCGCGATACTCTTGTAACCGAACGATTCCGGAATCGCAGCGACAAGCCGTTTCATCACCGTCGCTCGAAACACTCTCGGCAGCAGGCAATAGAGATCGATGATTCTCTGGCCGGCGTAGCGATCGTAGCCCGCGAAATTCTCGTCGCCGCCGTCTCCGCTGAGAGTCACTTTCACATGCCGGGACGCGAGCCGGGAGGCGAGGAACACACCCACGCCGAACGGGTCGGATGGCTCGTCCATGTAATAGACCATCTGCGGCATGAGCCTTATCAGATCTGCTCGCACTACCTCCTCATGGGCTTTCATCCCGTACGCTTCGGCTACCATCCGCGCATACGGCAGCTCATTGAAGCTCTGCTCCTCCACACCGATCGAAAACGCGCTGAGAGGCGTAGTCGAACGCTTCGCGAGCATGGCAGCGACCGTGCTCGAGTCGATACCGCCGGACAGAAACGCACCAACCTCGACATCGGCCAAGGTATGCAAGGCAACGGTCTCGTTCAGCAACTCATCCAGCTCGTCGACGATATCGGCTTCGGAACGCTTCAGCTTGGTCGTGAACTCCGGCTGCCAATATCGCTCGAGAGTCGCTTTTCCATCGCACCACAGAAGCGAGGTAGCTGCTGCCAGCTTGTGCACACCGCGAAACATCGTGAAGTCGTCGGGCGGATAGCGCAACGAAATGTAGTGCCAGATTCCGTTCAGATCCGGTTCCGGTCGAACGAGGCCGCTCGCAAGGATCGCCTTGACCTCCGACGCGAATATCAGTCCCTCGGCAGTGACACTGTAGAAAAGCGGTTTCTGCCCCATGTGATCACGCGCCAGGAAGAGCGACCGCCTCCTCGCATCCCAAACGGCGAACGCGAACATGCCCCTCAGCCTGCGGACGCAGGCCGGGCCGTGCTCTTCGTAAAGATGGAGAATCACTTCGACATCTGTCGCAGTGCGGAACCGATGACCCGAAGCGATCAACTCGGCCCGCAGAGTCGGGCTGTTGTAGATCTCCCCGTTGCAGACGAGGAACAGTGTCTCATCCTCGTTTGCGATGGGTTGCCGACCGCCTTCGATATCGATGATGCTGAGACGGCGCTGCCCGAGCGCGACACCTTCCGCGGCGTGGTAACCCTCGCCGTCAGGCCCGCGGTGTATCAGAGCCCGAGTCATCGCGCCGACTCTATCCCCGCCGGCAGCGGCGCCCGCGATCCCCGTTATTCCGCACATGATTCGAGTCAGCTCGCTTTGGGCAGCGTTTCGGCTTCGTCGTTTACGATGCGCTCGACGCGATACTCCTTCATCGAACGCGCATGCGTAAAGATAATCAACTCGCCGAGGAGCCCCAGCGCGCCGATCTGAATTCCGAGGACGAGCAACAGGGAACTGAGTAACAGCGCCGGGCGATCGGCGAGCGCCTGCCCGAAGAACAGCCGCTCTATGACGACGACCAGCAGGCCCGTGGCACCGAGCAGAAACACGACGGAACCGATCATTCCGAAAAATCGGAGCGGCTTCTTGGTGAATCTCGTCAGAAACAATATCGTAAAGATGTCGAGAGCCCGGCGAACGTATTCGCGGAACCGGTAGCGCCCACGAAACGCGTCCTGTACCGACTGCTTCACATCCAGCTCGCAAACGCGGAAACCGTTGCGCTCGACTATCAGCGGCAGGTAGCGATGCTGGTCGCCGTAGATCGTGATCTCCTCGAGAATCTGACGGTCCATAAGCCGCACGCCACATCCCAGATCCCTGAAGTGCTGCCCGGTCATTCGGCTCAGCAGAGAGTGGAATATCTGCCGGCGAAACTTGTCGAAGCCGCTACCGTGTCGTGGCCATCGTCGTGTGACGACCATATGGAAGTCGCCTTTCTCCCGCAGCAGGCGCGCAATCTCCTCGGGATCGACCTGGAAATAGGCGGGCAGGGTCAGAATCAGCTCCCCGCGACTGGTCTCGAAGCCGGCGACGATCGCTGTCGCCTCCCCAAACGGTCGGGCGAGCTGTAGCAACTGGAGGCGCGACTCCGACCTCTGCAGCTCGCCAAGAACGGCCAGCGGCTCAGGCCGGGGTCCATCCAGGACGTATATAAGCTCCCAGGAGACGTCGAGACGATCGAGCGCCTCCCGGTAGGCGTTAAAAACGGCACGCACGTCGTCGACCCGCGAACCGACAGGCACGATGACGCTAAGTTTCGGATTCTCAGACATGCTGGTGCCCGTCCCTGTTTTCCAGGCCCTGAACGCCTTCGATATCACTCGCTGCCGAGCCCTTCGATGTGCTGGGTGACGGTTGCGCCCCATACCGCCTGATGGTCAGGGCTGCGAACTGGCTCGGCCTGACGTCACCGGTATTGAAAACCAGCTCGCCGAACACTCCACCGAACAACAGCACTACTGCCAGCGACAGAAGCAAAACAGCCGAGCCGGCGAGCGGCAACGCGGCGCTGGCTTGCTCGGTAGCAACAGGCGCCAGTGCCGCCATCAGAAGAGCGATGCCGGCAAGCATCGCGGGCGCGGCAAGCAGGGCGAACCACCGGAGAGGCCTTTCAGCGAACGACGTGACCGTCTTTACGATCAGCAAATCGAGCAGCACCCGATAAATTCGCGACAGGCCGTACTTGGACTCACCGAACTGACGTGCGTGATGCGTCACCCTGATTTCTGCCAGGCGCGGGCCTGCAACGGAGGCCATTGCCGGAATGAAACGATGCATTTCCGAATAGAGAGCGACATTCTTGATCACTCTCGCTCTGAATGCCTTCAGCGAGCACCCGTTGTCCTTGACCGGCACCCCCGTCACCTTGCCGATGATCCGGTTGGCGATTATTGACGGGATCTTGCGCGTGATGAGCTTGTCCTGCCGATTGAAGCGCCAGCCAACCACAATGTCATAGCCCTCATCGAGCTTTTCGAGCATGGCCCCGATATCGGTTGGGTCGTTCTGAAGATCGCCGTCCATCGTTACGATGACATCGCCGCGAGCATGATCGATCCCGGCAGCCATCGCCGGGGTCTGGCCGAAATTCGCCCGGAATCTCACGACCCGAAGGCGGGTGTCGGCAGCGGCAAGTTCCGCGGCCTTACGAAAGGTTCCATCCCGGCTTCCGTCGTCAACGAACAGCATTTCGTAACGCACGCCGAGCGGATCGACGGCCGCAACGATCGCACGATAGAGCGGCCCGACACTCTCTTCTTCATTGAAGAGCGGGACGACGATCGACAGCGTCGGCGACGCGTGTGGTGTCGGGGATTGCTTCGTCATATTCGTTATTCTTTCGCCTGGCTGACAGCGCCCGTGATCACGTTCGGCGCGCACGGTCGCGCAGTGCCAACGAAAGAATAGCCAAAGTTATACAATTCATGCTCTTGGAGCATATTCTGAGACTTATACATAAGCAACATGAGCGTCCACAAAATCGTCATCGTCGGCAACGGCCGGATGGCACAGCGTTGCGCGGAGATTGTCCTCGCCCAAGCGACCGCCACGATTGGGCTCATCGTCACCGAAGACCGTCGGGACATGGCTCAGGCGCGGCTTGCGAAGTTCTGCAACGCGCGCAATGTGCCCCTGCTGATCAGCAGTGAGTCCGTGAATTCCCGACCGGTCATCGAGAAGATCGCTGCGGTACGGCCGGCATTCCTTCTCAGCATCGACAATTTCCAGGTGTTCGGGACCGAGCTGCTCGACATAGCGACGCATGGTGCCGTCAATTTTCACAATGGCCCGATCGAACGATATCGCGGCGTCAACGTGCCGTCCTGGGCGATATTCAATGGCGAGCATGCGCATGGAGTCAGCTGGCACGACATGGAAGCGCGGGTCGACTCCGGTGCCCTGGTCGCCAGTCGGCGATTTGATCTCGACGATGTCGAAACCGGTTTGTCGCTGACAGTCAAATGCATCGAGGTCGGCATCGAGATTTTCGAATCTCACCTGGAGCGACTGCTTGCCGGCAAGCGCAGCGCCGTCGCGCCGGCAGCCGACATTCGAAACTATCGCCGCAGCGACCTGCCGAACGGCGGTGTTCTCGACCTGCGATGGTCGTACGCCCGAATCGACCGCATGTTGCGCGCTACCGATTTCCGACCTTTCCCCAACACGTTTACCTACGCGCGAGTCCGCTGCCCTCGTGGTGAGCTGATCGTCAACGAAGCGCGCAGAACCGACGCGGCCGGTGTCGGGAAACCGGGTGAGATTCTCGTCGCGAATGACAGGCTGATAGTCGCCTGCGCCGACGGTGCCATCGAACTCACCGCCATCATGCTGGAACCGGACCGCGAGGCGGACATCGCCACAGCGATCACCGCTCTCCGGCTCGAAAAGAGGCAGATCATTTCGTAGCGACATCGAGATACCTCTCCGCCAACTGCTTACGATCGACCTTACCGTTCAGATTCAACGGAAACTCATCAACGGCGACGACTTCCCTCGGGACCATATACTCCGGCAACTTGCGTCGCAGATAGTCCCGCGTCTGCTCCTCGTCGGCACCCATGCGCACGAAAAGAACGAACTCCTGCCTGCCGTCATCGGTACGGGTCGGCACGGCTGCCACATCCTCTCCGGCAACGAACTCCCGGGCATGAAATTCGACCTCAGCGAGCTCGACGCGATGCCCGTCCACCTGAATCTGGAAGTCGGCCCGACCGCAATAGAGAAAACTACCTTCGTCGTTGAGCCGAGCCAGATCGCCCGTCCGATAGGCGCGGGCGCGCCGCCCCTCCACGTCGACTTCGAGAAACGCTTCCGCGGTTCTCTCCGGATCCCGCCAGTATCCCGTCGTCAGTTGCGGTCCGATCAGGCACAGCTCGCCCTGCTGCCCGCGGGCGGCCGGCCGATCGTCCTGATCAACGATCACCAGCACAGTCTCGCCGATCGCCGACCCGATCGGCACAACACCGTTGATACTCTGCCTTGCCGACTGCGCTGACTCCCAGACGAACTCCGTGCAGAAAATCGTTGCCTCGGTCGGCCCGTAGACGTTGCGAATGACGGCATTGGGGGTGCAAGCCGACCATTCCTCCGTCAGCTCATGCAGCAACGCCTCACCACAAAACAGGCTGTGCCTGATCGCGGGAAACGACAGTTCGTCGAAATAGCGGCGCAGGTAACTGAGCACGGAGGGCACCATGAGCGCAACCGTCACCTCGCCTTCTGCCAGTGTGCGCGCAACGTTGAGGCTCGCGATACCCCGGTCCGGAACGACATGGCAGCTGGCGCCGATGACCAGAGGCGCAAGCCAGGAGACCACGGAAAGATCGAACGTCAGCTCGAACATCTGCAAGAACCGGTCGTCCGGCGTGAAACCGTAGGCAGGATCGTCAACAAACGCTCGAATGAAGGCGTCGAGGTTCCGCCAGCTGATCGGTACGCCTTTCGGCGACCCGGTCGTTCCCGACGTGAAGAATATGTAGGCCAGGCCATCGGTAGCACCGACTGCATCCTGCGGCGGAGTCGAGTCAGACAGTCCGGACGTCGACAGCAACGCGGGGCCCGCCGGCAGGCATTCGGCGGCAGCATCCGCCGCATCCGGCAGCAGAATCAGGTCCAGACCGGCCGCATCGACGATTGCAGCATTGCGCTCAACCGGGTTCTTGCGATTGAGCGGCACATAAGCCGACCCGCAGAAGAGAATTGCGATGATCGCCGCGTAGGTTTCTACTTCGTCACCCGTGAGCACGCCAATGCGTGCCGGTACGTGCGGCGGCTCGTGTTCCCTGACACTTCGGACGATCCCGGCCACGCGCCGGCCAAGTTCTGCGTAGCTCACCTTTCCATTGGCGGCAGACAGCGCCAGCCGGTCCGGATGCTCCCGGAACGCGCTGATGAGGCGCTCGATGACCGTCGACGCCGTCATCGGTATCTCGAGTTCGGGACTTGCATCGTTACCGGCGGGTGAAAATCACTTTGCCCGGGTTGCCCTGGACGATGGAATTCTCCGGTATCCGGCCGGAAACCACTGCATTTGGGGAGATAATCGACCCGCTGCCAATCCGGGCGCCATCAAGCACGACGACACCGGACGCAATCCAGACGTTGTCGCCGATTTCGATTCCAGCCGTCGTTTGCTCCTGAAACCGGATCGGCGTCTCGAGATCATCGTAGCGGTAGCCATTGGCCGTCACGGAGGCATTCGGACCTATCATGCAATGCGCCCCAATGTGCAGCCCGCCGGCGTGGGACGACAGAAAAGAGAACGGGGCAATCTGCGTGCCCTCGCCGATCGAGAGTGGACCGGCCGAGCTTTTTACCTTGCAGAAAGAGCTGATGCGCACGCTTCGCCCAAGCACGAGGTTGCGGGAAATCTCGACCTCGGACCGGGGACTGATGAGACATCGATAGCGAATCCAGCCTTCAAGCGTTGCGATCAGCGGCGGCCTGAGAAAGCGACCAAGATTCATCGAGTGCAGTCTTCGACCGCGCGCACCAGGGATCGGATCGAGTCGATTTCCAGAACGACGGACATTGGCAGGCGGATCCCGAACTCAGTTTCGATGGCAGTAATCAGCTTCAGGTGGTTCAGAGAGTCCCAGTTGTCGAGCGTATCGGGCGACGTCTCCATCTTCAGGCGATCAGCCTGAATCTCGAATACCGACGCCGCCATTGCGAGCACGGCGTGCTGGATGTCCGGAATGTTCTGTGGGGTACCCATGTGACCGCAGCCCCCGTATTCGTTATTCTTGTATTGCCCAACCACAATGCCAAGGCATGTAATGGGCTGCGCAATACCGAGCTTATAACGACGTACGATTCACTTCTGTGACACGGGTCACAGTTTGCCATACGGTGGCCTGATTGTACCGGGTCCGGTCCGCAAGATTTGCAGGTTGCGAAAGCCGCAACATGCGCACTACGTCCTTGGCATGCCTACGTGCCCGAAGAGTAGAATTCGCGCCGTGAGTGAGTCCAGCAAGAAACTCTCGGTCCTGATGGTCGCCCCGCAACCCTTCTTTCGGGCCCGCGGGACACCATTCAGCGTGCTGCACCGGATTCGGGCGCTGGTTACGCAAGGTCACCGGGTGACGCTGGTCACCTATCCGTTCGGCGAGGACGTCGACCTGCCCGGCCTGACGATCGTTCGCTGCGGCAAACCTCCGCTGATCAACGACGTCAAGATCGGTCCGTCGGCACCGAAGCTCGTCCTGGATCTCTACCTGTATCGGGAAACCGTCAGGTTGCTGAAACGCGAGCGTTTCGACGTGCTGCACTCCCACGAGGAAGCGGCGTTCTTTGCCGTCTCGCTGGCGCGACGCTACGGCATCCCGCACATCTACGACATGCACAGCAGCCTGCCCCAGCAGCTCGGCAACTTTGGCCGCTACAACCTCTCACCGATCAAGGCAGTATTTGAACGCCTCGAGCACTATGTCGTCGAATCGTGCGACGGCGTAATCACGATCTGCCCCGACCTCGGTGATCTGATCGAGCATGGTTACCCCGACAAGCGGCACAGCATGATCGAGAACACAGCCGACGATACGCAGGTCTTTCCTCCCGGCGATGCCTCTGCGCGCAGCGAGCACGGCCTGGAAGGCAAGCTCGTCGTCCTGTACACGGGCACGTTCGAAAGCTATCAGGGCCTGGACCTGCTCGTCGACGCCTTTCGACGCGTTGCCGATGAGATTCCCAATGCGCATCTGCTGATGGTTGGCGGCCGACCAGCTCAGGTCAGCGAAATGCAGGATCGTATCGGCGAGCTCGGGCTAACCGACCGGGCTACTCTGGTTGGGACGGTTCACCCCTCACGCATCCCCTCCTATCTGGAGGTGGCGGATCTGATCGTCTCGCCGCGCGCATCGGGAACGAACACACCTCTGAAGATCTATGGATATCTGCGCTCAGACGTCGCTCTGGTAGCAACGGACATCTTCAGTCACACCCAGGCGCTGAATCCGGAAATCGCCTGCCTCGTTCCACCGACACCCGATGGGATCGCGGACGGGATCGCGCGGCTGCTTCGCGACGACATCGAGCGCAAGCGGATCGCGGCAGCAGCGAAACGACATGCCGACCTTCTTTACGCGGACCAGACGTATATCGACAAGGTAGTGGATTTCTACCGTCTGGTGTTTCCGGACAACGGCGTGGCAGCACAGGAAGCGACAACGGACACGGCACATGTCGGCTGAGACGGATACCGGTAACGGGCCTGCTGGACAGCTGGATGCGGTTCGGCACTTCTGGAACAACCACATTCACGACTGGAAGGTTGCGAAGAGCGAGGCCGGGACGGCGGCCTTCTTCGAAGAGATCGAGGACTATCGCTTTGAGAAGCTCCACTATCTGCCGAAGCTCGTGGATTTCGGCGGCTACCCGGGACAGTCCATACTCGATGTAGGCTGCGGAGTCGGGAACGATCTGTCACGCTTCGCGCGCGGCGGCGCGCAAGTGACCGGAATCGATCTCGCACCTCACTCGATCGAGCTGGCAAAGCGCAATTTCCAGCAGCGGGGCCTCACAGGCGAGTTCCTCGTCATGGACGGCGAGCGGATGGCTTTTCCGGACGACCACTTCGATCTCGTTTACTGCCATACAGTTTTGCACTTCACGCCGCAACCGGGGCGCATGATCAGCGAGATTCACCGCGTGCTGAAGCCCGGCAAGACGGCAATTCTGATGACGGTCAATCGGCGGTCCTGGCTCACGGTCATGCATCGGATCGCGAAGGTGAAAATCGATCACCTCGACTCACCGGTCTTCTTTAAGTACACGATCGCCGAGTTCAGGCACATGCTTCGGGAGTTCGCAGAAGTCGAGATCGTCCCGGAACGGTTTCCGGTCCCCACGAAGGTGCATGGTGGCTTGAAGGCTAGGCTCTTTAATGGCGGCTTCGTATCGTTGTTCAACAGCCTGCCCAGAAGCTGGGTGCGCAATACGGGCCACCATCTGATAGCGTTCTGCAAGAAGACCTGACGAATCGGAAGATGATTCGCGACCCGCGGAAACTGGCAGACAGCGTCTTCGATCTGCTGGTGATCGGGGGCGGCATCCATGGCGCCTGCACGGTTCGCGAAGCCGCACGCCGCGGGCTGAGCGTCGCCCTCGTCGAACGCGGCGATTTCGGCGCGGCGACGTCGCACAACTCGCTGAAGATCGTGCATGGCGGTCTCAGATACCTTCAGCATGCTGACTTTCGGCGGACGCGGGAGTCCGTCCGCGCCCGCAGCAACTGGCTGCGCGAGGCACCGCATCTCGTCCGGCCACTCGGATTCCTGATGCCGCTGCAGGGCTGGCTCGCCCGCGGTCCCGCCGCTTTGTGGGCCGCCCTGCGCACCCACGAGCTGATCGGCTGGGATCGGAACCGGGACGTCCCGCCCGATCGTCAGCTGCCCCGAGGTCAGCTGCTTGGGCCGCAGGCCGTGCGCCGCCTGATGCCAGGCCTCGCAGGCCGCAAGCTGTCAGGCGGGGCGATCTGGTACGACGGACAGATGCTCGACGCCGATCGCCTGCTGCTGGCCTGCGTAGAAGACGCAGTTTCGAGCGGCGCGATCGTCTGCAACTATGTCGAGGCACGGCAGCTTGACGTCGCTACAGGCCGGGTCCGTGGCGCGGTCGTCATGGACCGAATATCCGGGGACGAACTGACCATCCGGGCAAAGCGGATCGTGAATGCGGCCGGTCCATGGGCGGACAGCGTCGCAAGGTCAGCTATTACAGGAAAAGCGACGGCACCGACCACGCATACCAGGAACATGAATGTCGTGATACCGGAGGTGACAGACGACATCGCGATCGGGATCAACAGCCAGCGCCGCTCGGATTCACTACTCGACAAGAGTACCCGGCTGTTCTTCGTGACGCCCTGGCGAGGCATGTCCGTGGCCGGAACGACGCACGAGCCCTACGATGGCGCGCCGGAGGATTACTCGTTCGATGACGCGGAGATAGACAGCTTTCTCGGGGAGCTGAATGCGGCATACCCGCTGAACCTGGGGCCTGACGACGTCACGTATTGCTACGGTGGGCTGACCCCGGCCGAAGACGGCCTCCGTCACGGTCAGGCCCGCCGCTCTCGGCGGGGGACGCTGATCGATCACGGCAGCTGTGACGGCGTTACGGGACTTTTCACGCTGGTGGGCGTCAAATACACAACGGCGCAGATCGTCGCGGCCGAAGCCGTGGACGCTGTTGCGGCGAGCCTCGGTCGCTCGGCAAACCGGCCGGACCCCGGCAGCCTGCCTGGCGGGGCCGGCTATACGAGCGAACGGGCACTGCTGCTCGATCTGGCCGCAACGGATACGCTGGCTGAGAGTGTGGAACGTGAATCATTTGCAGTTGGTCTCGGAACGCAGATCGGGCGCGCGCTCGAGATCGGTTCCTGGAACGAGGCAGACGGGCCCGATGCCCTGTTTCGGTGCCGAGCGCGGTTCGCGGTTCGGGCGGAAATGGCCGTTCGACTCGAAGACGTGCTTCTGCGCAGGACGGACCGGCTTGTCCGGGGACGACTCAGCGAGACGGATCTGGAATGGGCGAGCGGGTTCATGGCTGAAGAGCTGGCGTGGTCGCCCGCCAGGCGGACACAGGAAGTCGAGGCGGCGCGACGCGCGATCACACGCCACCGCGGCCGCCTGGCAGCCGTGGGGCCGGCGCCGATGAGCTCGGCTCGGCCCGCAGGGCCGGACTAGGAAGCGATTGCCTGAGCAAACAGGGACGGACGGCAATGAAAGTGTGTGTGACAGGTGGTACGGGATTTACCGGTGCTGCACTCGTGATGCGCCTGCTCGGAGACGGGCATTCTGTCAATGTGCTTGACAACAAGCCGGGCCTGATCAGCGAGAAGCTCGCGCTACGCGGTGCCAGTCTGACGCTTGGGAGCGTCAACGATCCGGATACCGTCGAGTCTTCGGTCGATGGCTGCGAAGTCGTCATGCATCTCGCAGCCGCCTTCCGGGAGCTCGACGTCGCGGAGTCCGTCTACGACGAGGTAAACCGCGACGGGACACGGATCGTCGGCGAGGCATGCCTTGCCGCCAACGTTCGCAAGCTCGTGTACTGCAGCACCCAAGGCGTGCACGGCCATATCGCCGATCCGCCCGGAGACGAGAGCTCTCCGATCGCACCGGCGGACTACTACCAGAAGTCGAAGTACGACGGTGAGGTCGAGCTGCAGGCGCTGCGCGATCGCGGCCTCGAGTTCACGATCCTGCGGCCTACCGCCATATACGGCCCGGGAGACCCCGGCCGCTTCGTCATGCTGTTCAGGCAGGCGTCACGGGGTTCGTTCCCGATGTTCGGCCGGGGCAGGACGTTTTATCACCCAGTCTACGTCGACAACCTGGTGGACGCTTTCCTACTGGCCGCCGAATCCGGGCGCGGCAGTGGGGAAGCATACATTATCGGCGACGCCGAGTACTTTCCGATCGAGGAGCTCGTAAAGCGCGTCGGGCGTGCGATCGGCGTCGACATTCGAGTCACTCACTACCCGATCGGCCCGCTGATTGTCGCCGGACACGTTTGCGAGAAAGCGTGCAAGCCTTTCGGAATCTCGCCGCCGCTCTTCCCGCGGCGTGTTGACTGGTTTCGCCAGGTGCGGGCTTTTAGGATCGACAAGGCGCAAAGTGAACTGGGCTACGTGCCGAAAGTGGGTATCGATGAGGGTCTGAAGCGGACCGGAGAATGGTATCGTGAGAACGGATACATCTAGCCGAACCGTCGCCGGCACCCGACTCTTCGTTATTCCGGAGGTAACTGTGCATCCCAAGAGTTTCGTGAATCTGCTCGCTCGATCGGCGGCTGTTGTCGCACTCGCCTGCGGCATACTTGCCGGCCCGGCGACCGCTCAGGAGGACAACCCCGGCAACGCCGCATATCGCGTTCGCCCGGGTGACAGCCTGTTTGTCTCCGTCTGGCGCGAGGAAGGTCTCGAGCAAACCGTCATCGTGCGCCCGGACGGCGGATTCACGTTTCCTCTGGCGGGAGAGTTTCTGGCCGCGGGCAAGACGATATCGCAGCTGACGGCCGAGATTCGCGAGCGGCTCGATCAATACATCCCGGAGCCACCGGTTACGGTCGGTGTCGCCGAGATACGTGGCACGCGCATTTACATAATCGGTCAGGTCCAGACGCCCGGCGAATTCGTCGTCAATCCGACGGTCGACGTGATGCAGGCGCTGAGCATGGCAGGTGGGCTCAACGCGTTCGCCGACGCCGGAGACATCCGGATTTTGCGGCGTGCCGAAGGCACTCAACGTGCGATCCCGTTCAACTACAGCGAGATCATAAGAGGCCGACGACTCGACCAGAACATCATGCTGCAGGATGGCGACACGGTGATCGTGCCGTAGCCGGACATGGGCCACCGCAGCATGATCCGCGCCGGCAACGGGCAACCGGCCCTGGAGCCGACGACCAGACCGAGAACGGCGGGTTGGCCTGTATCGGGCAGGTATTGTATTTTATTGTGGGATTTTGAGGGCTCTCGCGACAGTGAAGGCCTCGGGTGACAGGACAATGGAAGGTCAGACTCTGAACACCTTCGGCGATTACATCGCCATCATTCGCCGCCGGCGGGCGGTCTTGCTCGTCTGTTGCCCGCTGATTCTGCTCGCTGCGATCCTGCTGGCCGTCAAGCTTCCCGCGACGTACCGCTCGACCGGAACGATCATGCTGGAGCAGTCGTCGATCCCGGAGGAGCTGGTCCGGTCGACCGTGGCGAGCTATGCCGATCAACAGGTGGAACTCGTCCGTCGACGCGTGATGACGATTGACCGGCTCGAACAGCTGGTCACCGTCGTTGACCCGTATCCCGACCGCCCGGACCTGAGTAATCGCGACAAGGCTCGGCTGATCACGGACAACACGACGATCGAGCGCGTAGACCCGATTACGCTCGAGCCGATGCTGGAGTCAACCGCATTTTCCATTCACTACGACAACCCCTCGCCAGAGCATGCCGCCGCGGCCGCAACGGCGATCGTTGACCTGTTTCTGACCGACAGTCTGGAACGCCGCACCGAGTCAGCGAGCGATACTCTCGAATTTCTGAAGGAGCAGGCCAGGCGCCTCGAAGACGACATTCGGGCGGCCGAGTCGGCCCTGTCGGCCTTCAAGCGCGAACATGCCGGCGCACTACCGGAAAGCCAGGGGACTAATCAGGCGTTTCTGGATCGCGCCGAGCGCGATCTGGTCGAATACGACCGGAGAATTCGTGAGACGGAGCAGCAGCTGAGTCTGTACCGGCTGCAGCTCGGTCAGACCCCTCCTTCGCTCGTCTCGGCAACGGCGAACTGGCGCACCGAGCTGGCTGCCCTGCAGGCGGAACTGGCACTCGCCCGACAGCGTTACACCGAGGAGCATCCGGATATCAGACGGCTGCAGCGTCAGATCGAGACGCTACGCGGTCAGGCCGAGGCACGCGGCGATACGGTTCCTGAACCTGACAACCCTGCATACCTCGAGCTGCGGTCTCAGGTCAGTGCCGTCAATCGCGAAGTCAATGCGTTGCGGTCCGAACGCGCGTCGCTGCGCGGGCAGATCGACGAATACGCGCGGCGGCTGTTCATTGCTCCTGAAATCGAGCGTGAGTACCTCGCATTGACGCGTGACTACGACATCGCCCAGGCAGAGTACCGCGAGCTCCAGCAGAAGCTTTCGGAAGCTGAGCAAGCCGTTTCGCTGGAGACGCAGCAGCGCGGCGAGCGCTTCACGCTCATCAGAGCGCCCTTTGCACGCTCTACGCCTTACAGCCCGAACCGGCTTGGAATCATACTGCTCGGGCTCGTTCTGGCCTTCGGGGGCGGCATCGGAATCGCCGCTATCGCCGAAGCGTCGGACAGCACGATTCGCGGCGCAAAGGATCTGCGCTCGGTGCTCGACACGCCGCCGCTCGGTGCCGTGCCCGCTATCCAGAACGCGGGCGATCGTCGGAAGCAGCGAATTCGCTGGGCCGCCGTAGCCGGCGTGTTCGCTGCGGTCGCACTGATCGGCAGCTCAATCTGACCGCAAGGACGCATTTCTCATGGGCAAGATCGATACGACATTGGCGCGCGTAAAAGGCGACCCGCCGGAAGTTCCGACACTATCGGCGTCAGCGGCTCAGATTCGTCGCCGTCAGGCCGAGTTACCCGACCTGCATCAATATCCGGAACTTGCGGTCAAAGAACAGATTCTGGAGCAGAATCGGGTCGTCGGCATGGGCGGCGCCGCAACGAATGCGCTGTCAGCCTATCGCATGATTCGCACGCGCCTGCTCCAATCGATGCGCAGCAACAACTGGCGCACGATCGCTGTCTCGAGCGCCGGCATGGGTGAAGGTAAGTCGCTGACCTCGATAAATCTGGCGCTCAGCATCTCGCGCGAGGGTAATCAGAATATTTTCCTGGTGGACCTCGACATGCGCCGCCCGAGCATTGGTCGGTACCTGGGTCTCCAGCCGACATATGGCGTACAGGAATATTTCGAAGGAACGGTTACCGCAGAGGACATCTTCTTCCGTATCGGGCCGGCAGGCCTCGCGATTGCCGTCGCAACTGAAGCACGAGACGCGTCCTCCGAGCTGCTGTCGTCCGATCGGCTGCCACAGCTGATCGACTACGTTTTCTCTGTCGATCCGAATGCCGTTCTGCTATTCGATATGCCGCCGCTGCTGCTCGCCGACGACGTGCTTGCGGTCGCGCCAAGAGTCGACGGATTGTTGCTGGTTGCCACCGAAGGCAAGACGAAACGTCATGATCTCGCGACGGCAGCCGAACTCGTCGAACAGTTCGGGCTGGCGGGCATCGTGCTGAACCGCTCGTCCGAGACCATCGCTCATTATTACTGAGAGCGCGGCTCAGGCCGATTCGCGCTCTTCCGGATCGTTGCCGAACACTGCGTCGTAGGCAGCCAGAAGCTTCGGTACCTGATGTTCCCAGCTGAGCACCGACTCGACGCGTTCCCGACCGAAACTGCCCATCACAGCGCGACGACCGGGATCGTCGAGCAATTCGACGATCCGTGCGGCCAGGTCGGCCGAGTCATTCGGCCGCGCATAAAGCGATGCATTCGCCGCAGAAACGCGGCCTTCCGTCGTTTCGAACTGCACGATCGGTTTGCCAAGTGACATGTATTCCATGATCTTGTTCATCGTGGACTTGTCGTTCATCTCGTTGACGATGTCCGGATTCACGCAGACATCCGCAGTATTCAGCACTTCGAGCAACTCCTGATCACTGATGCGGCCCGTGAATGTCACGTGGTCGTCCAGTCCGAGACGCGACTTCAGCGTCTGAAGATTCTCGAGCTCGGTTCCCGATCCGACCAGTGTGAAATGGGTCTCCTTTCGACCGGCAACGACGACGATCTCCCGCGCAGCCTCCAGCAGAAGATCGATACCCTCCTGGTTGCCCATTACTCCGACGTAGGCCACCAGGTGCTTCTTTCCGAACCGCCACTTTTCGACGGGATCGAACATGCGCATCTTCTCGATGCGCGGTCCGCTGCGCACGACGAACACGTCTGCCGGCTTCATTCCGCCGCGTTCGATGGCGATTCGGCGATACGACTCGTTCGTTGCGATCGATACATCTGCCAGCCTGAATGTCGAGCGCTCGAAGAACCGCATCAGCCTGTAGAAGAAATCGCGGCGCCCGAACTTCGCTTCATACAACTCCGGATTGATATCGTGGTGATCGAACAGAAATTTCTTACCAAAGAGCCGGAACGGCATGGCAACCAGAAAAATGAGATCCGGCGGATTGCAGGCGTGAATTACGTCGAAGCCGGTCGTCACTGCGATGCGTACCGCCAGAATGAACTCCCAGAACAAGGCCGCACCGTATTCCAGTACGTAGCCCAGCGGGCCCGACGCTTCGACTGGCAACGAATGCCGATAGATATCTATGCCCTCGAGCGTTTCCCTCGACTTCTCGAACCCCGGTCCCTTGGGACAGATAATCGATACCGTGTAACCCGCCTCACGTAGTGTCGTCGCTTCCTGCCACACGCGTCGATCGAAGGGACAGGGAAGATTTTCGACAATGATAAGGACGCGCCGTCGGGCCGATTCTGTCAAGTGACTTCTCTCACAGTAACGACCCGATAGTCGGCTCCAGTTAACGTCGGCAGAAAGCACGACGAGCTATAATCGCGCTCCCGGTAATCTCCGTAACCCATCCCAAGCTCGACCGGCGAGACCTTACGATGGAAGACATGTATCCGAAGCGCCGTATTGTAATGGTCGGTACGAGCTTTGACACCATGGGTGGCATCTCATCGGTCGTCAAAGGCTACGCATCGGAAGGATTTCTCGACCGACTCGCGATTCGATACGTCGTCACCCACAAGGACGGATCGTCACTGCAGAAACTGAGCATCGCCACGCGCGGAATACTTCGACTCCTGTACATCTGTGCTCTGAAACGAAATCTTCTGGTACACATCCACCTATCGTCGCGGGCCAGCTTCTGGCGCAAGAGTATTTGCTGCCTGATTTGCCGATTCTTCGGCCACCCTTACATCCTGCATGTGCACGGCTCGGAATTCATGGAGTTCTACCAACGGGAACTCAGCGCGCCATCACAGGCCTTCGTCCGCTTCATCCTCGGACGTTCCGCCTGCATCCTCGCGCTGTCCGAGAGCTGGAAAGGCAACCTGGCCAGCATCGTTCCGGCCGCACGAATAGAGGTGGTACGGAACGCTGTGCCGCTCGCGGAGATTCGCGAAGCTGAGGAGGACCAACGGCGCGCGGTGCTGTTCCTGGGACGCCTTGGGCCGCGAAAGGGGGTCAGCGAACTCGTTCGGGCATTCGCTACGATTGCCGACGACTTCCCCACAATCGACCTCGTTTGCGCGGGCGACGGAGACATCGAAGCCACGCGTGAACAGGCATCCAGGCTCGGGCTCGGAGAACGAGTACTATGCCCCGGCTGGCTGCGTGGCGATGACAAGCAGAAAACGCTGAGTCGCGCCATCGTCTTCGCACTTCCTTCGCATGCCGAAGGACTGCCGATGGCTCTGCTGGAAGCCATGTCTGCCGGTCTGCCAGTACTGGCGAGCTCCGTGGGTGGAATCCCGGAAGTCGTACGACACGGCGTCGAGGGCTATCTGATCGAGCCGGGTGACGAGGCCGCACTCGCCGGATTTCTACGCACCCTGCTCGAGGATGAGCCGGGCAGACAGCAGCTATCGAGGAATTCGCGTCTGCGGATCGAGGAAAGTTACGCGCTGCCTCGCGTAATCGAGCGAATCGAGTCGATCTATCAGGGCATTTCGTGAGTAGCAGCTTCTATACGAAGCATCGCGCTCGTTCGGCTTCCTTCTATGCCGTACTACTGCGTTTGCCGAGCCAGCTTGCCACCGTGCTCGGCTATGTCGTACTCGTGCGGCTGCTGTCCGAAGGCGAATTCGGCATCTACAGCCTGTTCTACGCCGTGCTGCCGTTTCTCGGCACGCTGATTTCGTTTGGAATGGAAAACACGCTCAAGCGATTCCAGCCGGAGTTCTTGCGCAATGGCGAAAACCGACTCGCAGACAAGCTGTCGAGACGCATCGGCCTGTTCCGACTGATCAGCACGACGATTGCCGTCGCGCTGATTATCGCTTTTTGGGATCGCCTCGCACCGATTCTGAAGCTCACGGACTATCGCGAGCAATTCATACTCTTCGCGGCCATCATCGTTACGCACTTTCAGTGCCAGGTTCTTTCACTGTCGCTGTCCGCACACCTGCTCCAGAAGTTCAGCGTCGGTCTCGCCGCAATGTGGTCTGTCGTGAAGCTGGCCGGCTATCTCCTGGTCGCCGCGTTTTTTGAGCTGCGCCTCGAAACGGCAATCCTTGTTGATCTGGTCGCGTATCTCGCGTACTACGTCGCCTTGCGGATCGCCTATGCGGCGCGCACAGATCGTCAAAAAGGCAGACAGGCCATCTTCGAGCCCGAGCTGCGCAGGCGCCTGATCCGCTACGGCGCCTTCTACAGCTTCAATGACGCCGGAACGCTGGCGCTCGACACGCGCAAGGAGAACTTCTTTCTCGCCGGATTTCTCGACATGGTCGCCGTCGGCGCATACTCGTTCGCGTCCCGCTTCAACGAGATGATTGAGCACGTATCGCCGATACGCATGCTCAATTCCGTCATCCAGCCGCTATTCGTCTCACTCGATTACAAATCGAATCCCGAACGCGTCAGGAAGTACTTCACTCTTCTGATCAACGTCGCCCTGCTCGTCCGGATACCAGTTTTGGCGTTCACGGCGGTCCTGCACCAGGAGATCGTTGAGCTCCTGTTTGCCGGGCGATTCCTGGAGTACTCATGGCTACTGGCCGTAATCGCACTGTTTTCGCTTGGCAAGAGTATCGGCCCGCCAATTACGCTCGTGGCACAGCTCGAGGAGAAAGCGCAGTTCATCCTGGCCAGCAAACTCATTGGCATTCTCAGCATTGCGGGCAGCATCCTGCTGATACCCCGCTTCGGCGTACTGGGTGCCGCGGTGGCCGCCGGCATGGGCGTGTTGCTCAAGAACCTGTTCATTTGGTGGTTCGTCCGCAAGCTCGCCGTCTGGCGTAACGGCACGATGTTCGTTATGAAGTCGATCTTGATCTGGACTGTCTTTGTCGTGCTTGTGCTCGGAATCAAACGCTGGCTTGGCGAATGGCCCGTGCTTGAGCTCGGCGCGGCGATCGTTGCCGCCGGCCTCTTCTTTCTCGTTCAGATCCGCGCCGCGATGGGGCCGGACGAGAGGGAAATCGTCGCCCGTACGTTTTCCGGACGCGAGCAGCGGATACTCAGGCTATTAGGTATCGCGTGAACAGGCCGCCCGCGAGCTGCGGGTGATCGAACTGGTCCTGATCAGGTAATGCCCGAATGGCCCCCCGGGGGGGATGCCTCAGGCGCCGGCCCAGATGAGCCAGGCAACCGTACCGATCAGTGCCCACATCGCACTGCCGGCAAGTACGCCCAGATAGATGCCGCCCAGGTTTTCTACTGCTCTGGCGTCGGCCGGCGCGTTCTGCTGCCCGGCACCGAGGAGATCGCTGACCTCCATCGGCGACAACAGCGGATCCGGTGAATCCCGGAAATCCTGCGTCGCGGGTAGCTCCGGTAACACTCGTTCGGGTCTTGCGCTCATCAGAGCCTCGATCGTCTGAGGGATACATCCAGTATCCCCGCCGAACTGGCCCTGGTGTGTGAGCGGCGTCACAAGCCATTGAATCGGCGACATTTTGTCAAATCGACGGATGGATCGACTGTAGCGACGAAAGACAGCGGGCGGGAGCGCTATTTCCTACCTCTCGGCATCGATTCGTGCTGCTGCACTCCGGCCGGGGCCCTCATCGGTCGACCAGACGCCGATCCGCCGCCCGTTCGGGCAGCATGACGTCGAGCAGCTTTTCAACGTTACCGGTCCCGTATTGCTCGAAAGCATGGTGGCGTGCCCGGGCGATCAACTCGCCATTGTCCGTGCCCGCTGCGGTCAGCTCGCTCAGCCGGGCCTTGAGACTCTCGAGATCATTGGCCATGAAGCCCAGCTCGCCTCGCGCGAGCGCCTGATCCACGTCGGCATTCATGCTGAGAACGATCGCATCGCGCATCCATGCTTCGATAAAGGTGTTCGAGAACCCCTCTACGATGCTCGTATTCACGAGAAAGTGCGACTCCGCAAGCAACTCTCCAACCCGCTCGTGGCTGATTTCGCCCAGGTAGTCCAGATTCGGCAGGGCCTGAATGTGCTCGTGCAGGGCCGCGTAGGTCCTGGCATGCCCGGGGCGCCCGGCCATGATGAATCGAAACCTGGGATCACCTCGGAAGTCCTCGGCCAGCTGGACGAATAACTCCGGCCGCTTGCTGCGCTTCAGATTAGCGACCCAGGCCACGTTGATTCTGTCCGTCGGCTTGCGATCGGCCTTCGCTTTCTCGGGCGCCGGGTGCATATTCGGAATGACAGCGGCGGCGTCGAGCCCGAAAACATCGGCGAGAAGCCGCGCCTGCTTTCCAGTCTGCGTCACGATCGCGTCGGCCCGCCGCAGGCCGTATTCACCCAGGCGGCCCTCGACCCAGTCAAATGGAGTGTTCAGCGACAGGTGCCGTCGGTAGTGCCCACGCATGACGTCGTAATCAAGGGCAGCATGAAACACGAATCTCTTGCCGTGTTTCCTCGCGTAATGCGCCGCAACAGCGGTATATGACTGACGCATCCGCTGATATACGACGTCCGGGGCGATCCGCTCGAGCGTCCGGTAAAGGTCTGGCATATCGAAGAACAAGGCACGGTGACGAATTCCGGAGTAGTCGCCCACACGGACGACCTCGTATGGGTCGTCACCGTCATCAACACAGCGCCGCGCCAGGTAGTAGACCTCCAGTTCGGGGCGCGCGGCGAGGCACTCGGCGATCACTCGTCCCTGATAGGGAGCACCCCCCATCTGGGCCCGCCAGTGATTCTCGATGATCAGGCAAATCTTCGTCATTCGGGCAACCCGTCCTCTTCAGCCGGACGCCTCGGCGGAACGGGCAGCCTGGGATTCGGACAGCAACTCCCGATAGCGATTCTCGACCAGGTCCGCCAGCGCCGAGTAGCTGCGAAAGGCACTGACGTATTCCCGGCCAGATATGCCCATTTCACGACTCCGCCGGCGGTCGCGCAGAAGCACGAGCATACCCTCGGCGATCGCCGCAGGCTCGAACGGCGTGCAGATGCCGGCGCCGCTCTGCTCGAGAACGAGTCGCTGATCCGGCTGATCGTTCGCAACGACCGGGATGCGCGCTGCCATATACTCCAATATCTTGGTCGGACTCGAGACATCGTACATTGGTGACGGTGGTATCGGCGAAACGCCAACCCACGCGCTCTCCAGAAGCTCCATTGCCCGTTCGCGAGGAACAAATCCTGTAAACACCACGTTGTCGGCGAGCCCCGCCTGTTCGGCCCGCGCAGCGAGGGCAGGCCGATCTTCCGGTTCGTCGCCTTCACCGATTAGCAGCAGGCGGCTTGCGGGCAGCTGCTTACGCACGATAGCGAATGCGTCGATCAGCACGTCGAGTCGGCGCGCGCGCCCGAGGGACCCGAGGTAGACAACGGTCGGAGACGTGGAATGGCCGGGCCCGGCCGACTCGCTCGGAAACGCCGCCAAGTCCACACCCATCGGGACCGGCGTCATCAGATCTTCGGGGACGCCACTACCGGCCATTGCACGCTTCATGTGGTCGCTCTGCACGAAGACGTGGTCGGCGAAACGGCAAATGATCCTGTACAGCGCGAACTTGAAGAAGAGTCCCCTGAACCGGTAGAAGAGCGGGTACCTCGCAGTCGGTGCCTTCGCTTCGAGCAGCGAAGCCTCGGGATAGGGGAACGACAACCAGTAAAAGAACGGCACACCCCGAAGCCGGGCAACGAACAACAGAAATACTGCCGAAACGAACCGGTCCTTCACTTGTACGAAGTCGTAGCTGTGCTTGCGGATCCTTGACGCCGAACGAACTTCGTTCCATACGCTGCGCAAATGCTTCCGCAGTCTGCCCGCGCGGTTTGTTCCCGAATCGGTCCGGGCGACCCATACCCGACATCCGCGCCACGACACTAATCCGCTGTCGCTGCCCTCCCCCGCTTGCATGACCCAATCGATCCGGTGCCCCCGATTCACGAACTCCTTGCCGAAGAGTGTCTCGACGTCGGGTCGGAATGGGGGAAATCGATCCGCGGTAACGAACAAAAAACGCAAGGGCGAGGCCATGACTACCGGGTTGTGGCTGGCCCACGTAGCGGCCCGCGGTCCCAGAACTCGTCCCGCGCCCGTTCGTAGACGGGCCCGCACAAACGGTTGATGGTTTCCACCTCGGAAGACGTGAGCCGGTCGGCCTTGTTCAGGCTCGATGTCAGAATCTTCTCGGCATACTCGGGTCGATAGTCGACATCGAGAAAATTGTAGATTTCCGGCAGGATCGCGGCCTTGCCCCTGACTAACTCATCGTATTCGACGACTACGAATCCTCTCGACTGCAGGCGGGAGGAAAGATCGAAGATCTGTGACACCTTGGCGTTGTAGATCATGCACGCCTTGCTGAGCTTGTCGACAGTTACAGCACCGAGCATGTCGAACAGCATAGGCTTCGGCTCGAGACGCTCGGCGCCGCAGCGCATGAACGTCGTATTCAGCCCCCACCTCGTCCAGTTGTAGACAAGCGAATAGACGACGGACAACGGATTGCGCAGGCACCAGATCAACCGAAAATCGCCATCGTGCTCGAAATACTCCTCGAAGCGCTCGTCTACATGTGTCGTCTGAAAGCAGTATCGCTCTTTCAGCGGCGGATGATCGACGACATCAGCGAGTATCAGCCCCGCATCCAGACACGCATCAGAGGCGCCGAGCTTGAAGTCGTAAATGCCCTCACTCTCGGCAAGGATCTTCGCGAGCATCGTGGTTCCCGACCGCTGACAACCCGCAACCAGTATCGCATTCGGAAACTCGTCGAGGCGCGCCAGAAGGCTAGCCCCACGACGCCTTACCTGATTCTCGAATTCAGGCCACTTTCTGATCATTCGAATGAGCCGCGCGCAATCCAATCAGGGGCGATGGTCGATTGTGGTCAGCAAAATGCGTTAACGAGTCGCCGAACGGCCGAGCAGCGCTTTCGCTGCTCGCTTCACGGGTGCGGGCACACGTTTCTTCGCCGATCGAAACGCACTCTTCATACCTTCGAAACGCTGTGATCGAAACTGGAAAGGGCAGTCGTCCAGCGAAATGAAGCGCCGACGCGGCCCGGGTACGGATCGCTCATCGACCTGGCCGACGAATACCCAGAACATCGGAACGTCGTCAGACTCTGCAGCCAGCTCGGCCGACCGCCAGGCCTCTTCCTGCTCGTGCGACGCCGGCTCGCGCGGGTCGTACTGAACGCCGAACACTTCCCCATGGCCAACGAGATTGCCGAACTGCACAGCCTCATCGCGGGAGAAGTAGTGTTGAATCCGGTCGGGTGGAGAGATAGGCGGTCGCTCGGGACACCCGCCCAACGCGGGAAAGGCCACGATGCAGGTCGCGCCCGGCCGCGCGATTCTCTTGATCTCGATTGCCAGATCCGAGGCATCGAAGAGGTACTCGATGGCGTTGACGCAGAAAACCAGATCGATCGAATGATCGTCGAGTGTCGTTGCGACAAGATCGCCGACGCGTCCCTCGATTCGATCGACATCTTTGATGCTCGCGACCATTCCGGGCGAATTATCGACGCAGAAAATCCGTTTCGCGACATCGACGAGCCCGTAGGACTGCACACCGCCGGCAGACGCAAGATCCGCCACAACAGGCATATCGAGCTTACTGGCTTCTTCCCTGATGATCTCCTGGAATCGTTTGCTTCGGTACAGTGTTTTCGAATGACGGTTCCATTCACCCGTCGTCGCGTCATAGTGCTTTGCAACCGCTCCGCGACGATAGAGATCAGCGGACTCCGAAAACGTGAGCATCAGAGCCCCCTGCCCGGCTGCCACCTGCAGCAACTCTTCCCAGGTACGGAGCCACTCGTCCGGATTCTCGGCCGCGACGCAGTCATGCATTCCGATCGCAACGTAAGGACGATCGCTGATCGCCCGACGAAACTCCGACACCCAGTCGGCGGCGGTTCGCCGACCCGTAAAGTTCGGCCAGTCGTCAGTGAGAATCGGAAGCCTCACCAGGCCCCGGTGCACGAAATACGGCTCTTTGCGATGCGGTTCGTTTTCTGCGCTCCACAGAAAACCGTGGTCACACAGAGCCTCGAGCGTCTCTCTGCCCCACTGCGACCGCGGGGACCGGTAGCCCTTTACCGAGGCAGAAGTCGCGCGACACAACGCCACTTCGGCTGCATAGTAGTCGGGGTTCCAGTCACGATGATGCTCGTGTGAATGGAATGCGACTTCGTGACCCCCGTCCTCGATTGCCTCGATCAGGTCCGGCTGCTCGTTAAAGAGCCGCCCAACGACATCGTAAGTAGCGCGCGCACCGTAGCGATTCTCGATTTCGATGAATCGATCGACGACCTGCCGGCAGATCACCGGATCCGCGTCGCTATCCAGGTCCTGCTCGATGTCATGGTAAAACGTGACAACACAATTGGCTTTCTTGCTCATCAGCTTCGAGTCACAGCGACAGATATGGCGGATCAGGGAGCGGCCTCATTCTAGCGCTGGCCGATACCCGAAACTACGAAGCAGTGCATATTTGCGATCTGCGGATGGCCCGAAACGGCAGCGAGATCACACACGCCCAAGATTGCCATAATTCGAATCGGGATACGATGCACCTCTGACCGGCCGCACACTCGACAAGGCATCCCATCCGTGCAGCGCCCGGATGCCGTCACCGCAACGTCGGTATCAGTCGCGTTGCATCGAATCCCGGCTGGACGGTAGCGTCACATGGATGCGGGTTACCAACTGCGTGGGGCCCTGGATATCGTCGGCAAAGACGGCGGTTGTCGCGGGAACCTTGTGACCGAAGCGGCGCGAGACCCATCCGCCTTTCGGATCGGTGCTGCCACGGAACAGCCGTGGCTCTCGCCCCGCCGCTTCGGCGGTCAGCGCGACACCGGCGCCATCTGCTTCGGCACGAACCACGCCACGATCGACATCGACGCTGCAACCCTCCGCGAAGTGCCAGAAGCGTTCGACGCGATGGGCGCTTCTGCATTCGATCTCGTCGATGATCTCGAGGACTTGTGAGGCCTTGTCGAATCGAATTTCCCGGGTGTGAAGCACCGGATCTGTCAACCGTGTGTAGCCATCGTGAGTCGCTCGCAGCTTATCGTACCGGTCGGTCGACTCGAACACATCCACTCTGGGAACTGCTTTCCGATCCCACATGAACGGCCCGGAGATGACTGACTGATCCTCGCCGTCCACTCTCACCGTGTTGTGAGCGGCAGTGCTGCGGAAATAGTCCCGCCAATCCCGCATCGAGTGATAGCAATACGTACCGGGATCGACGAGAAGCTCGCGGCCGGCAACCGACAGTGTCAGCGCGAGGCAATCCGCATGCCCGTGCGCCGCTATGCTGAGGAAACCAAGCGGGCCGGCATCCGCGATGATCCGAATTTCGTCGCTGCCGCCGAGTCCGGAACCGAGCAGGTAATAGCCACCTGCTCCGAAATCTCTCCGCCGCGGCGCGGCCTCGGGCGCGAGCACGGGTGACATGTCATCGCAAAACCACCCGGCGGTAGCCCCATCGTCGGGAAACCGGGCGGTCCAGCGCTCATCGTCGAACAGTCGCCCCCCAATCGGCAGCAGAGCGCGAAACGGATCGAAGTTCGAACGATCGAGTTGAAAGACAATGCCGTCGTCTGCATCGCCAATCATCGGCACGACGCCGTTTACGTCAATCAGCGCATCCACGTAGGCCATCATTCGTCGCAGACCCTGCCAATACGCATCCGGAAACCGGTGGCCGCAACGCTCACCGACAACGCCCGCGACCAGCAGGAAATACATGACGAACTGCTGATAGGAAACGGCCTGCTCTTTGTTTACGCCGTCGCTGTGAGTCTGGATAGCTGCCTGGTGGACGAGCAGTTGCTGCGATTTTTCCCGCCACTCCTGCGCTTCCGGCCATGCCGGCCATGCGCATGCAGCCACGAACACGCCGGCAAGCTCACCAATCAGGTGATTGTTGGCTGAGGAATGCGCCGACAGGTGACTCATTATGAAATGCATATGCCGGTACACCGCATCGAGCCAGTCGCGACGGAACGGCGCCCCGTCGGAGCCGTCAAACAGGGGCGACCCGGCCCCGCCGGCGAGAACGAAGGCAAACTGCCAGTTGATCAGCCGAATGCCGAGCTCGAGGGAACTGCACCAGTTGGGCCCGAGCGGATACGGGCACTGGCGCAGCCAGCCTTCGAGTAATGCCTTGAGCCCGTCCAGATAGCGGCGTTCTCCCGTGAGCGCATACGCCTGCGCCAACGGAACGAGATCGAGATGGCGATTGATTTCCCAGAGATACTTGATATCACCAACGACCGCCTGATCACGATAATTCAGCGTCTTGCCGAAGCTGAGCGGCGCCACAACACCGGTCTTCGGATCGCGGTTCCAATCGATGCCACCGGACAGATCGAACCGCTCGCCGAAAAACTCGAATTGGCTGCGGAGAATTCGATCGGCCACGGCGAGATAGCTCGCGGTGTCTACCTGTGCCGGCACGGGCCAACGCAGGTCGACCGTCGGGTCGACTGCCGGTTCCGGGGGTCGGGGTCGAAAGAAACCTGCCCGCTCCAGCGCGAATCTCACCTGCCGGCCAACACGTCCACCGATCTCCGCCGGAGACATCGCGCGCAGGCGATTGACGTACCAGCCTAGCGGTTGCAAGACAAGGAATCCGCGGGTCGGATGGCGGTCAGGACAACGCGTCCGCCACGCGCGTTGGCGTCTTGGTACGTTCAGGGACGTATTCCGCGGAAGACTCGGCGATCCGCGCCCGCTCGGCCGCAACGATGCCGGCCACATACCAGAAGAGGAAACTCAGGGCGCCCGAGTCGATCATGCGCTTGTACGGCAGACTCAGGGCCATGATCGCAATGATTCCCATGGCGCCGAGTGCGAGATCGGAATGCAGGCCCTCGCCGCGACTGACGCGATATGCATCTCGATACAACACTAGCATCAGCGCTACCAGCAACAGCGCACCGAGCAGACCGGTCTCCCAGATCATCTGCGACAGCAGGGACGTAACGAAGTGGCCGTAGCGCTGGAAATGCTCGCCGACGAACTGCCGCCCGAGCGCCGAATCGGACACGCTCCCCATACCAAGGCCGAATGCCAACTGCGACGGATCCCGCGACAACACCTGGATGGGCACCGTCAGGCCATCGATGCGCCCCGCCTCCCGGTATGAGCCCACCTGTGCGTCCTTATCCAGGTAATTTTCGACCCGACCCTCCATCATCATGAACTCGATCAACCCGTAGCCCCAGCGTGGCTTCATGAAGTAGTCGTAGGTCGGAATGAAAACGGCCATGAATAAGGAGAACGAGACGAGGACGGTTACTGTCTTACGGAAGCGATTTCGCGTAGCGCCAATGACCAGCATCGAAAAGAGCGCCACCGGTACCAGCACCACTGTACCCTTCGTCTCGTTCATCATCGTTGGCGCCAGAATGAGCGGCAGCAGAATGAGCAGCCACTTCAGGCCCAGCCTGCGCCGGATATAGAAGGCGAACACCACCGCTGCGACGCTGATGAGAAAGATTGAGAGATGGGCCGAGTTCAGAATCGTCCCTACCGTTCGGTCTCCGGAAAAGTAGCCCCGCGCAAATGTCGCCATGCGCTGATCAAGCGCGATTGGAAACTGTGCTACAGCCAGGGCGGCTATCAGGGTGAGCTGACGCTTGAGTTGCGAGTCGGAGAAGTTGGCGACCGCGGGCAGAAAGAACAGCGGAATGGCGCGGAGGTAGTTTCTGATGCCGGCAAAGACAGGCCCTGTGCCAACACCATTGACGAGCACACCGCAGGCGAAGACGAGCGCAAGCCCACCGAACAGAAGCCAGTAGATTGCGGCGACATTGCGAAAGCGCTGCTGGACCCCAACCGCAACGACGACGGCCGCCGTCAGCATCGCTACGACTTCCTGCACGTAGGCCAGCTGTGACGGACCGAACTCCCGAGCCACATACTCGAGGCCCAACGTGCCGATGATGATGCCGTAAACGAGATACTGCACGGGCCGAATCGCTCCATGGGCCATCCCGCGGCGCCCGGTCCTGGCTCAGGCTACCGTCCGGCTTGTGGCCACTGTTTTTATTGTCGGGGACCGCCCCGTATCGATCAAGGCAGCCTGTCCGTCTGGCGCCAATTGTCTGCGATTTTGCGCACTTGTGTCCGGGGATTGCAACGAAGTGTGAACTGCGTCACAGTACGCGCCTAGAATGTACCGCATTAAGTCAAGGCAAAGCCCTGTTTTCACGAAAATTTCGGGCTTCTGGTAAAAACCGGCTGACAAACGGGTGGGGACAGTGAAGAATCCGGCGAACAACGAATTACCAACGACTAACAGACCAGACCTCAAGGGTTACAAGAACAACGGGAGGCAGCGGCCGGGTGCCGGACGCCACTCCTGATTTAGAACGAGAAGACGGCGTGACTTCGGGCAGCGGCCAGACGAAGTCGTAACAGCGCTTCAATCGGCCGTTTTTCAGGGACGAAAACAACAAGGGATGTCGACCATGGCACAGCAACGAAAGCGCATCGCGACCTTCTTCATCTCAACGCTGGTCTCATCGGCCGCATGGACCGCCGGCAAGCCGCTCGATAACGACCTGGCTCCGGGACGCAGCGAGATTCCTATCACACACTCGATATCCGAGTGCAGCCCGGCAACCACATCGGGCCTGCGCCAGTGTCAGGAAGAGACACTGGATCTGAACGGCGATGGCGACGCCGACATCGTCATGGCGCTCGGCATCAGCACGAACTCGTTCAACAAGTTCTATGAAGGCCGCGCCAACGGACTCTTCCTTTCCGCCGACTTCATCTCCGGCAACGACCCGACCTCAGACATCGAGTTCGTCGACCTGGACGGCGACGGCGATCTCGACATGGTCGAATCCCTCCGCGAGGCAGCCAACAAGATCTATACCAACGACGGCACGGGCGGAGCGGACGCACTTGGCTCCGGCACGGCCATCGATGGCCGCACCGATCGGTCCTCGTCCGTCGCAGTCGGCGACGTCGATAACGACGGCGACCTCGATCTGATCTTCAGCAATGAGGGAACCGGCTCGAACGGCGTCAACACAGAATCGAATACGCTCTACCTGAACGAGACGACCACAGCCGACAACATCGTGTTCGGATCTGCCATTGAGCTCGATGCACCCGGTACGTACAAGTTCACAAGGCGGGTCGAGCTGCTCGATGCCGAGGGCGACGGCGATCTCGACATCATCGCCACGTCATCGACCAGCCAGGCCGACGGTACCGGTGAGGGCAACCTGATCTACGTCAACCAGACGATCGGGGGCGGGGGCGCGGGCTCGTTTGACGCGCCGATCGACCTGACGGCCGGCACGGACGATGACCTGGACGTCTCAAACTCGATCGCGGTAGGCGACATCAACGGTGACAGCGTCCCCGATCTGGTCTTCTCCGTCTGGCAGGACCAGAACCGGTACTACATCAACAACTCGTCGGGTGGCAGCATCGACTTCGAGACAACGGGCACCTTTGGTCCCGACGATACTGCCGGCGCGGCCGCCCAGACATCTCACGTCCGGCTGGGCGACCTGGACGGCGACGGGGATCTCGATGCGGTCGTCACGACGTTCGACGATGACAACCTGATCCATCTGAACACCATCGGCGGTGTCGGCCTCGGCTTTGCGGCTGGCCTGACGCTGCTTGATCCGACCGACGACCCGAGCAGCAGCGGCGGCTTCGCGCAGTCTCGCCACCTCGGCCTCTCGGATCTCAACGAGGATGGGTTTCCGGATATCCTGATTGCGAACCGCGATCAGCTCGATTTGCGCTATCTGAACAATACGATCTGCGGCGGAATGACGGGCGATGCCTGTAATCCGTTCGTGAACCAGGGCCAGACGATCAATGCGCAGCTGACGAATCCGATCCTGATTCCCCCGAATCTGCCATATGACATGCTGGATGCACTGCCGGATCTGGACGTCACCGACCTCGATAACGTCTATCCGTCGGATCACAGCGTCACGATCGATCTGCCGAGTGCTTCGGCGAATTGGAGTTGCGCGGACGGCGAAGAGACGTTCGCCTGCACGGGCACGTCCATCTTGCCGGATGCCGCCTATGAAGGCCCGATCACGGTCAACATCAGGACCACGGACGGCCTGAACACCAGCCAGGTCTGGCCGGTCGCGATCGAGGTCAGCGCCGTCGGTGGCTCGCCGAGCATCGACTCGATGCCGGTGACGGACGTGGCTGCCGGCATGGCCTACAACTACGACATCACGGCCAGTGACCCCGATGGCGATTCGCTCAGCTTCGATGTCACGCCGGGCGAGACCCTGCCTGGCTGGCTGCTGCTGACCGACAACGGCAACGACACGGCGACACTGTCCGGTAACCCGACGGAGCTGGAGGTGGGCGACCACGACGTCAGCATTCGGGTCCGTGACGGCAACGGCAACAATGCGCTGCAGATCTTCACGATCACGGTAACTGGCGGCGCGCCAATCATCGACAGCACGGCACTGACGGCCGCGACGGAAGGCCAGGCGTACACGTACAACATCACGACGACGGACCCCGAAGGCGACGACGTCACGATCGCGTACGATGCCAGCAGCGAGATGCCGGTGTGGCTCTCGCTGACCGACAACATGGACGGCACGGCGACGCTGGCCGGCACACCGATGGGCGCCGACATCGGCGATCACAACATCGTTCTGCTCGCGACAGACACGACCATGCTGTCGTCGACCCAGGCGTTCACGATCACCGTGGCTTCCGCTGCGGACGCCCCGTCGATCACGCTGCTCGGCGACAACCCGCTGATCGTGCAGCTCAACGACACGTTCACGGATCCGGGCGCCACTGCGACCGATGCCCAGGACGGCGACCTGACGGCAGACATCATGACCACGGACGACGTGGACACGTCGACCGTCGGTGACTACACGGTCACCTACACTGTCGAGGACTCGGCCGGCAACATGGCCCAGGCCCAGCGTACGGTCACGGTCGAAGACGGCAGCACGGGCGGCGGCAACACCGACCCGACGATCAGCGCGATCGGCAATCAGTCGACGACCGTCGGCCGCGTGTTCAGCCTTAATCTGGCCGGCAATGCGAGTGACGCGGATGGCGATACGCTGACCTTCACAGCGACCGGCCTGCCGTCGAGCCTGAGCCTGAGCAGCGCTGGCATGCTGACCGGCACGACCGTTGCGGTCGATGCCACGAACTCGCCGTATGACGTCACGGTCACGGTCGATGACGGTAACGGCGGCACGGCCGAGGCCAGCTTCACGCTGACCGTGGCGGCTGCCAACACCGGCAGCGGTGGTGGTGGCAACGGCGGTGGCGGTAGCTTCGGGCTGATCGAGCTGCTGACGCTCCTCGGCGGCACACTGCTCGGCCTCGGCCGGCGGCGCAGCACGGCGGCCCAGGGCTAGGAGGCCCGCCGCGCACGGCAACGGAACCGCGCTGCGCTGTCAGGCCACAGGCCGGCAGCGCAGCGCACTTCGTCAACCAGGACGGGCACGATCGCGTTAATGCTCTGTTAATGCTGCCCCGGCGAGGATGACCGCGACCGATAGCAGCGCGTTGGTAAGAATCTGACCGACCGTTGCATTTTGCCGACAGATGTGTGACAGCCCGCATTTTCAGTACAATCAAGATAATACGATCGGCGAGCCGGGACCTGACTGGTAAATCGCCGACAGTGACGAGTTAAGGGATCACAGGGATGCCGACGGGTTATACGAACCTAGGCCTTACGAGTCTCGCGATCGCGCTGCTGCGGTCCCTGTCCGCACCCGTGATCGCCATCCTGACACTGCTCGCCTGTGTCTCTTTCTTCGGGATCGAATACGAAGACGCCTATACCGGGCTCGCCGTCACCGCCGCCCTCCTCTTCTACATCTTCATGCGGTCGTTCGCGGACGGCGGCTGGCAGGGCTTCACGAGCCGCTGGCAGATCGCCCGGCACGTGTGGGTCGTCTGGCTCTTCGTCGTCGGCACGCTGCTGCTGCTCGGTTATGCGACGAAAGTCTCTGCGCTTTATTCACGTCGCGCGCTCTTCGCCTGGTTCCTGCTCACCCCGCCACTGGTCGCTGTCGCGCTGATCGTGGTCGAGGCCTGGTACCGACGTGCGATCGTCACGAGCGGCCGGGCGCGGACCGCCGTCATCGCCGGGGTGAACGACCTGAGCCGGCGTCTGGCGGCAGTCGTCGCCAGCCGGCCGGAGCTCGGGCTCAACGTGCTCGGTTTCTTCGACGACCGCTCCGGCGAACGGCTCGAAAAAGAGAGCAAGTTTCCGGCCGGCAAGCTGCTCGGCAGCCTCTCGGCCCTCCCGGCCTACGTTCGGAGCGAGCGAATCGACGCAGTGTTCGTCGCCGTGCCGATGCGGCACGCGAAGCGGACCGAAGATCTGGTCACAGAGCTGCGGGACACGACGGCGTCGCTCTACTACGTGCCGGACGTGTTCGTCTTCGATCTCATCCAGTCGAGAACGGATCAGCTCGAAGGCATTCCGATCGTCACGCTCTGCGAAACGCCCTTCCAGGGATGGCGCGGCGTCATCAAGCGGGCGAGCGACATCGCGCTTGCGTCGATCATGCTGCTGCTCGCCGCCCCCGTGATGGGTGCGATCGCGCTCGCGATCAAGCTGACGTCACCGGGAGGCGTGATTTTCAGACAGCGCCGCTACGGACTCGATGGCGACGAAATCACTGTCTACAAATTTCGCACGATGAGTGTCTCGGAAGACGGTGCGACCGTCGTTCAGGCGTCGAAGAACGACCCTCGCGTCACGCCGATCGGCCGCTTCCTGCGACGTTACTCGCTGGACGAACTGCCGCAGCTGATCAATGTGCTGCAGGGCCGGATGAGCGTCGTTGGCCCGCGGCCGCACGCAGTGGCGCACAACGAGCAGTATCGCAAGATCATCAACGGCTACATGGTGCGCCACAAGGTGACGCCGGGCATCACGGGCCTCGCCCAGGTCAACGGTTGCCGCGGCGAGACGAGCAAGCTCGAGGACATGGAACGTCGCGTCCATTACGACCTCGAGTACCTGCGCCACTGGTCGATAGGGCTCGATCTGAAGATCCTGCTCAGAACGCTGGGCACGCTGCTAGGCGACAAGAAGGCATATTAGACGCCTGGCGCCGGTGCCGTTCCCACGGGTGGCGGAACTGGCGGGGCAACACAGGCGCCTCGAGCAGGCGCCGGGGAGAAACTCGGCATGCTGAGATCCATGACCCACGGACCGGGTCCGGACAATGCAAACGTCAGCGCCCGGCGGCCGTCGATCGGCAGAGCCGGCGTATCCCGAAGAATCGCCCTGGGGCTCGTTGCGGCCTGGTGCACGCTTGCGGCGGGCGAGTCGCTCGCCCAGGTGGTCGCCAACGACGACGACTACGCGATCGAGATCGGGGAGACGGTCAATGCGCCGGCGGGCGCCGGGGGCGTGCTCGACAACGACGTCAATGCCCTCGCAGCCTCCGTAGCGGGGCTGCCCGGACCTGCCAACGGCGTGCGCACGGTCACTTCGGACGGCTCGCTCACCTATACACCGAATGCGGGCTTCGTCGGCCTCGACACGTTTCAGTATTTCGCAACGAACCCGCTGACCGACCCGACGTTCGATGTCGCAACGGTTTCGGTCACGGTCTCCAACGACGTGCCGGTCGCCGCGCCCGACAGCTACAACGCGACCGAAGACACCACGCTGAACGTCAACGCCGCCGCCGGCGTGTTGAGCAACGATACCGACGCCCACCCGCTGACCGCGGTACTCGTCAGCGATGTCGGCGACGGCACGCTCACGCTGAATCCGGACGGCTCGTTCGCATATACACCCGACGCGGAGTTCAGTGGAGAAGACTCGTTCACCTACCGGGCCGTCGACAACCAGGCACCGCCCGCCGAAAGCAACGTGGTCCAGGTCACGATCACCGTCGCCGCCGTCAACGACCCGCCGGTCGCGGCCGACGACAGCTACAACGTGATGGAAGACACGACGCTGAACGTCAATCCGTCCGCGGGCGTTCTCGATAACGACGACGACCCCGCAGAGGGCGACAATCTGACGGCACAGCTCGAGACGGATGTTTCGAACGGCACCCTGACGCTCAACGCCAACGGCTCATTCACGTATGTGCCGGATCCGAACTTCTTCGGCGATGACACCTTCACTTACCGCGCGGTCGACGACGGTACGCCACCCGCGCAGAGCGACCCGGCAACGGTCACGATCACGGTCAGCTCGGTCAATGACCCTCCGGTCGCTGCCAACGACAGTTACCTCGTCGACGAGGACACGACACTGTCAGTCAACGCGGTTGCCAATGGGCTGCTCGGCAACGATCAGGACATCGATGGCGATCCGTTGCAGGTCGACGACCCGGCGAGTGTCGAGGCGCAGGTGAGCGCCAACGAAGGCACTCTGAATCTGAGTTCCGACGGCACCTTCACGTTCACACCGGCGGCCGCGTTCAATGGCGTCGTCAATCTCAGTTACGAAGCGACCGACGGCGCCGCCACGAGCAACACGGCGACGTTCACGATAACGGTTGCCGAAATCAACGATCCGCCCATCGCGAGCGCGGACAGCTATGAGACGGACGAGGATACGACGCTATCCGTTAGCGCCGCAGAAGGCGTGCTCGCCAACGATACCGACGAAGAAAACGGCACGCTGACGGCCGTGCTGGTCGCGGACGTTACTGACGGCTCGCTCAGTCTCAGCAACGACGGGTCATTCCAGTACATTCCTGATCCCGACTTCTTCGGCACCGACACATTCACGTATCGCGCCGTCGACGATGGCGATCCGCAGGGCGAAAGCGCCGTCACGACGGTAACGATCGTCGTCAACCCGATCAACGATGCGCCGACCGCGCAGCCGGACAACTATACGACCGACGAAGACATGTCGCTGAACGTCGCGGCCAACCAGGGTGTGCTCGCGAACGACAACGATCCCGACCCGGGCGACGTGCTGACCATCGTGGACAGTAGCGTAGACGCAACGCTGGTAGAGGTATCTAACGGCACGCTGGCACTGAACCAGAACGGCTCATTTAGCTATACGCCCGATCAGGACTTCAACGGCACGGACTCGTTCAGCTACTACTTGATGGACAACGGAACGCCGCCTCTGCAGAGCAGCGAAGTGACGGTCACGATCACGGTGCAGCCCGTGAACGACCCGCCGCGCCCGATCGCGGTGGACCCCGATCCGCCGATCCCTGATCAGACGGCAACCGAGAGCGTCCCGATCGAGCCACCGATCGACCTGGCTGCCTACTTCGCAGACCCGGAAGGCGACCCGATCTCGTTCACGGTGACCGGCGGCCTGCCCGACGGAGTGATGCAGAGCGCGCCCGGCAGCAGCATCATTTCCGGCACGCCGACACTCGACAACAGTGTCCGCTCCTGCGACCCGCTCACCGGTGAAGGTTTTGTCGATGTCGTCGCATCCGACGGTATCGACGATGCAGCGCCGGTCAGCTTCTGTTTGCGGGTCATCGAGGCCGGACGGACCGATCTTACGCTCAGCATCGTGGCATCGCCGAGCCCGGCCCTGATCAACGAGCAGGTCGACTGGATATTTACGGTCGACAACCTGTCGATCGAACCTGTTACCTCTGTCGCGGTGGACGCCGTCTTTACCGGCGAAGTGCCGTTCACGTTCGCGGCGTCGCCGAACTGCACGGCCACGCCGGTCAGCGGCGATACCCTGGTCAGCTGTACCGGTGGACCTGTCCCGGCCGGCGGCAGCGCGACGATCGTCGCCACCGGCAGCAGCACGCAGGCCGGCGACCTGCTCGTCAACGCAGTCGTCGCCGTCGAAGGCCCGCTGCCGATCGATTCCGACGACACCAACAACAGCGCTGTCGGCGCTCTCAACATCGCGGAGAGCCTCGCCGGAGCACCGGCCCAGAAACTGCAGGTGATCGAGCACCGGGCGGCCGCGGCCGGTGACTTCAACGGTGACGGTTTCGTCGATCTGGCCGTTGCGACCGGCCCGACTCTCAGCACGCGCGTCTATGCGAATGTGCTGGACCCGCCGGACGATCCTCTTGCAGTCAAGCGCGTGCTCAGCGAGCAGCCACTGACACTCGGCGATCAGGTACAGGGGAACGGGATCGCCGTCGGTGATCTGAACGGCGACGGCGCACCTGACCTGGTCACGGCGAATGGTTCGGGTGCAACCAACGGCGTTTACCTGAATACCAATGCCGGCGACGGCAGTTTCGGTTTCAGTCTGCCGGAGCCGGTGGGCAGCGACACGGACCTGAGTAATTCGGTCGCAATCGGTGACGTTAACGCCGACTCACTGCCGGACATCGTCTTCGCTAACTCCAGCCCGAATACGCTATTTCTGAACCGTAGCGGCGGGATCTTTACGGTGGCACCTGATGCCGAGTTTGGTGACGAAAGCAGCGTCGATGTCGTTGTAGTCGACCTGTTTGGAAACGCTCGGGCCGAGATGGTTTTTGCCAACACCGATGGCGACGCATTGATCTACAGTCAGAACGGAACGAGTCTGGCGCTCCCAACCGGCCCCACGACATCGGTCGCTGCCGGCGACTTCGACGGCGACGGGCGGATCGATCTCGTATTCGGTCGCGCCGATACGAGCATGGGTCTGCCATCGAATCCGGTATTCCTGAATACATCGAGCGGTCCAGCCGGACAGTTCTTCCCGGCCGGCACGCTGGGGGCCTCGCCGACAAATGACGTCCTTGTCGTCGACACGGACGAGGACGGCGATCTCGACGTGGTCTCGATCAATGCGACTGGCGGCCATCAGGCCTTCGTCAACAACGGCAACGGCGCCTTCTCGCTGCACGAGCAGCAATTTTCGAGTGTGGGCGCGCGTTTCGGCGTCGCGGCGAAGCTCAGTGTCGACGATCGGGTCGACGTCGCGGTTACCGGGCCTAACGGCGTCGACGTCTTCTACAACGATGGCAACGGCAACATCGGCGCGGGCGACACCGGCATTCCGGTAATCACACTGCTCGGCGAGGCAGCGATCGAACTGATCGTCGAGGCCACGTTCGAGGATCCCGGCGCAACGGCAATGGATGCGGTCGACGGCGATCTCACCGAGAATATCGTCGTCGACAATCCGGTCGATACTGCCGTGCTCGGCACTTATACGGTCACCTACACAGTGACGGACCGCTCCGGCAACCCGGCAGTGCCCGTGACGAGGACCGTGACCGTGGCCGCCAGAACCGGTACCGGTGGCGGCGGTGGCGGGGCTTTCGGCTTTTGGGCGGCGCTGATCCTTGTTACGCTAGGCGCGGCCCGGCTTCAGGGTCGCTGCAGAACATTCCGGAGCACCCGATGACAAGACGGCCAGCGAGCGGCCTCCTACTGCTGGCGGCGCTACTCGCGTACCAGCAGGCCGGCGCATCCGAGCTCAGCTACACTTTCATCGACTTTCAGGCGATCTCGAATTCTCTGGATGCGGCAGGCACGCAAACCCCGGTGCCCACTCAGACCGTTTCCGTAGTCACCGATGCGGGCGACGGCATCTCGATCGGCGGGTCTGTTGCCATCGGCGACCGCTTTTTCTTCGACGGCAAGTTTCTCACGTCAATTGTCGACGTCACCGGAACGGTGACGAACCCGCTGAGCTCGATAACCGTCAACGACAACTTCGACCTGGTCCAGAGCCGTATCGGACTCGGCTACCAACGGGAAATGCGGCCGAACTTCGATCTGCTGTTCGGCCTTTCGTATGACAGCCTAGAGTACGATTTCGGCAGCTTTGCCGGAGAGAACTTCGACATGGACGACAGCGGGATCGGTGTCCGCGTAGGGTTTCGATACAACCCGAGACCAGAACTCGAGGTTTACGGCGGCGTTCATGTCTCCGCAGTCGGCTCCGCAGACCTCACGCAACAAACCTTCGACTCCGATACATCCGTTCGCTTCGGGCTGCTCTGGTACTTCTTCGAGGATCTCGGGATGGGCATAGACTATGAAGCGGGCGAGATAGATACGTTCTCGATCTCGATGCGCTTCAGCTTCGGCGATCTGCGCGTGCGTTGATCGGCATCGGCGAACGCCTGAGGAGTCAGTTGATGACAGTAATTTCGAAGTGTCAGTTGAGCCGTCTCGTCGTGGCGGCTGCTGCAACATGCATCGGCACTGGCGTCCATGCCGCCTGGGAGATCAGGCCCGAGGCCGAGGCCTCGGTCGAAGCCAATGATAATCTCCGGCTGCAGTCGGACGATACCGCGAACATTCCGGATTCCAGCCGTTCGCGGCTCGAAGGTAGGCTGCTGCTCTCGAACTTCACGGAGCGGGGCAATATCACGTTCGAGCCGCGTGTCCGAGCCGATTCCTACTCTCAGGTCGAACACGCTGCCCTGGAAGGAACCGATTTGTTTCTGCGCGGTCGGGGCCAGTACGAGTGGGAGCGTTTCGTGGTGGGCTTTCGGTCGAACTACGACAAGCAGGATGTCCGGGACGCAGAAATTACCGACGCTTCGCCGGACGACCCCGACTTCGACGACCCGATCGATCCGGACACCGGCCTCGTATCAGGCGTCGACCAGGACCGCGAGCGACTGCTGATCTCGCCATTCACCGAGATTCAGCTATCCGAGCGGAGCGCGCTGCAGCTCGAGGCGCGGTTGATGGACGTCACTTACTCGCAAGCCCAGGTCACGCAACGATCGAACTTCGAGGATCGCGAATTTTCGGCCGGCATCATCCGCCGCGTGGATGCCAGAAATGAGGTTTCGGCGCGCTTCTACCGGTCGCAATACGATGCCGAGCAGACTCAGAATACGACGGACACGATTGGTGTCGAAGGCAACTTTCGGCGACCGCTGGGCCGAGGCTGGACCTTCAACCTGGCGGCAGGCGTGGCACGCAGCGACTACAGCTTCGTCAACGCCCAGAACGTGCTGGTCGATAACGCGGATACGAGCTTCACTTACGGACTGGGGTTTCAGCAACGAACCGAGCGCAATACTCTGAATATCATGTTGTCGCGGGCCCAGAACCCCAATTCGAACGGATTTCTGACCCTGCGCGATGAAGTCAGGATCTTTCTACAGCGTGCATTGAACGAAAAGCTGACCGGCAGCATGGCGGTCCGCAGTTACCGTACGCAAACGCTCGACGATGTGGTGGCCAACGATCAGCGAGACTACGCGCGTGTAGAGTTCGAGCTGGTCTGGGCAATGACCGAGCGGTTCTTCATCAACGGCGGGTACGCGCTGGCGACACAGGAATTTCAGCGCCCGGGCAGCTCGGATGCGACATCGAACATGTTCTTCGTCGGCGTCGAATACCGCGGGCTGGATCGTCAGCAATAGAGCTGGCAAGGTTTCGATTATCGGCTCAATCCATGCCGAGCCGCTCGCGCACGTCACGAAACGCGGGTTCGTTCAGCACCGGATCGAGCCAGACATTCGCGGCGATATCCATCGCAAGCTCCCGGTCGGCGCCATCGATCGGACGTACGGCAAGACGCTCCAGCACCCGAAGCGCATCGCGATAGTCCCCAAGGGCCAACCGTGCCAGTGCGTCTGCCGCGAGACCAACTGCACGCGTGTCTATCTGGGCTACCAGCCGCTCCGCATCCTCGCCCGCCCCGAGCAGTGAGTAGATATACGCAGCGTGTGCGTAAGTGCTCCCGGCATTGCCCCGACTCGTCTCCCAGGCACCGAGAGCCTCGAGCGCGCGCTCGTGATCGTTGCGTGATGCTTCCGTTGCGGCGAGCCACATCCACGCCGTCTCGTCCGCTCCAAGGCGGGTGGCTTCCGTGTAGGAGCCTGCTGCTGCATCCAGATTTCCGCATACCTGGTATACGCGGCCCTGCCTCGTGCGAGTCGCGGCGGTCGCACGCGCGACTCGGTCAGCTCTGTTTGCCGCTGATCTGGCATCCCGGCACTGGCCCGCTCGGGCGGAGAAGAGTGCGTAATCGAGCAGGATCCATGGATCGTTCGCGCCGGACTCGAATGCCAGCCCGAATTGTTCCGCAGCACCACTGCCGTCCCGCCTGAACTGAAACGCCTTTCCGAGTGCCTGATGCGCTCGCGGATTTCTGATCGAGCTGCCCAGCGCCGACTGCGCCAGAGTCTCGGCGCGCCGCAGCCACGCATCGTCGGCATCGGCGCCCGAGCCCGGGGCGGGCGGTGCCGCGAGAGCGACGTTTGCCGCAAGCGCAAGTGCCGGCATGAATTCGGGATCGAGCCGCAATACCTCATCCAATTGCGTGCCGGCTTGAACAGAGTCGATTCCGTCACCCAGCTCTCGCCAGTTCCCGAGTACGCCGAGATAGGCCTCGAAGAGGCGACGCGACCGCGGTCGATTGGCGACGATTCGCGCTTCGATTTCCGGCCCCGTGCCGAGTGCCAACGCCGAGGCAACGGACCTCGCGAGCGGCAGATCGAAATCGGCGAGCCTCTCGAAGCCGGGCGTCAACTCGACCGACAGCAGCGTACGGCTAACGCCATCCTCGCGGAAATTTACGGCCAGCCGTATGGGACCCTCGCCTTCGACACCGAGTTGCAGCACCGGTAGCGCCGTCTCGCCACGGCCAGCTCCGGCTTCAGCCGCGAAACTCTGCGCGGTTCCCGCATCAACGGAAAGGCGCGCATCGGCCTGCGCGCCCGCGCCGCGTATGACGTCGACACCATCGAGTAACGCGACAATCTCCAGCAGATACTCGTCGAAGTGACGAACGACGTCAGTGGTGCCTACCGAATCCGGAGGCAGCAGGATGAGCGTCTTCAGATCGTCAAAGTCACCACTTTCACCGGTGACCGTGGCAGCAATGTAATAGCTGACGCCAGCGGACAATCCAACGACCGCGGCGCCGCGAACCCAGGCTCCCGGCCCGCGACCGATCAGACCCGGAACGGCGATCAGCAGAACCAGGGCCGCAAGCGTCAAGGCCCAGGCAGACCATTCCGGCAGTTGGGCAGCGTGGAAAACCGAGCGAATGGCGAAACCGATGCTCACAATGCTGACCAGGCAAACCAGTAGCCAGGACCTGTCCCGGCTCATGGGTCTTCTGCTCGCGGATTCAGTCACTGCTCTAGGTTAGCAGACGGTGGAATCCGTCGGCAGATGCGCGAAGCCCCGGGCACTTCCGACCGGCTGCGGCGAGCCGCACTCAGTTCCAGCGTTCGGTGAGTCCCATCTGCAGGATGCCATCGAGCCCCTCGATGTCTTCGGCAAAGTACGACCTCAACCACTGACGATCTTCGCTGCTCATCGGCTCGGCCCGGACCATGTTCAGACGCTTGAGGCGCCTCATCCTGCCGAAAACGGACTCCGGCAGAAACCGGCGTGCCGCCCCTACCAGGTGGCGATTCCTTGTAAGCCGGTAGATCAGGCCGTTTCTCGGCACCCCTCCAAGATTGTAATTGACGCTGGTCTCTGGCCGAAAGCTCGTATCGACGCCGAGCCAGTCGAACAGCTCCGTGCAAAGTGAGGCCGTGTCCGCTCTCAGGTCGTCGTAGAGCATGACCTTGAGCCGGTCACCGAACTGCGCGCGATACGCCGATACTTTGGGCAGATACTTGTGCTTGTCGAGCCAGGCCGTATCCCGGGTCATGCTGCTCCAGGTGCGATCGAGCCGCCCGTCCCGCATTTGCGCCTGGTACATGGAATACAGCCGATCGACCGGATTTCGCAGAATAATCAAGAGGCGAGCATTCGGTACCATCGAAGCGATTTTCTCTCTAGCGAAGTCGCTGTACATGTAGTTCGGCGAGGCCTCACCCACGATCTTGCGGTCACCAGCTCCCGCGAACTGCGCCTCGTACTCCTGCAGGCTCTTGATCGGAAACCGCTCCGGGCCCGCGGCGCGGTGCTCTTCCAGATTCTCGTCGTACGCAAGGAAATTCACTTCCTTGATCGGTGACATGTGGATATCGGGATGTTCGTGACAGTAGCGATATATCGAAGTGGTTCCCGATCGATGAGCACCTACAATGATGAAATTTGGCAGGGTCATTGGCGCACGATCACCAGCAGATGCCCTCGTAGCTGTCGTCGCTGGTGCGGGCCTGCCCGACGCGGACCAGATCGACGGCTCGCTGACCGGGCCGCAATCGATCGGCGACGGAAGCGAACTCCTCTGACCCATTGCCGATGACGACGGTATCGGCATGCTCGAGCACTGCATCTACCGACTCGACCATCAGTGCCGCGAGATGCGGAATGTGCTGCTCGATATACGTGCGATTGGCACCGGTCAGCCGGGCAAGGCTTACGTTCCGGTCGTAGAGCCGGATGTCGTAGCCCTTGCCGAGTAGCCGTTCGATCAGGATCACGAGCGGGCTCTCGCGCAGGTCGTCCGTTCCGGCCTTGAAACTGAAGCCGAGAACGCCGACCTTCTTACTCTCCGCCGCCATGACCATTTCTATCCCGCGCTCGATCTGCAACTCATTGCTGCGCATCAGCGAATTGAGCACAGGCACGTCCAGATCCAGGGATTTCGCGTGGTACGTCAATGCGCGGACGTCTTTCGGCAGGCACGAACCGCCGAAAGCGAAGCCGGGCTTCAGATAGTAAGGCGACAGATTGAGCTTCTCGTCCTGACAGAAGATCTCCATGACCTGATGGCTGTCGAGCCCCACGGCTTTGCAGATGTTGCCGATCTCGTTCGCGAAATCGACCTTGACCGCGTGCCACACGTTGTCGACGTACTTCACCATCTCGGCATTCGCGATGCTGGTAACGATCATCGGTGCGTCGAGCCATTCGTAAAGACCGCGCAGCGCAGCCCCGGACTCATCATCCGAGGCGCCGATGACGGTCTTCGGCGGATGGTAGTAGTCGTAAACGGCGGTCCCTTCGCGAAGGAACTCCGGGTTCGAGCAGACACCGAAGTCCTTCCCGGCCTTCTTCCCGGAGGCCTTCTCGAGCGCGGGAATGACCGTCCCGGCCATCGTCCCGGGCAGGACCGTGCTGCGGACCACAACGATATGGCGCTCGTCCTTGTCGGCCAGCGCCGCTCCGATCTCGGTAGCGACACGCTCCAGATAATCCAGCTCCAGGCTGCCGTTTGCGCGGCTCGGTGTCCCGACGCAGATCAGCGAAAGCTCGGTTTCGGCGATAGCCTCTGCGGCAGACATTGTGGCACGCAGTGCCTTTCGGGCAGTTGCCGTCGAAACCAGATCGCCGAGATCCGCTTCGACGATCGGCGCCTGACCGGCATTGATCAACTCGACTTTGGTCGGATTCGGGTCGACGCCGACGACCGTGTGGTCGCGGGCGAGACAGGCGGCCGATACCGTACCGACGTAGCCCAATCCGAAAACTGATATCCGCATACTGAGTTCCTTCTCACAACCGGGCTCGTCGCATCGTCCAGCAAGCGGACGTGCGCACGGCTTTCGGTGCCGATAACGCCACTCGACTACGCAGCGTGCACCGACCGCGCCTCGGGTACGGCAACTGCATCGCCGCGGCCTATCGCGTAGTAGCTGAAGCCTTCACGCTTGAGCATTGCCGGGTCGTATATGTTGCGGCCGTCGAAGATCACCGGGTCACGAAGCTTGGCCTTGATGTGTGCGAAGTCCGGGGTCCGGAACTCGCGCCATTCAGTCACGACGGCCAGCGCGTCGGCGCCTTCGAGCACGTCGTCCGGATGCTCGCAGAGCACGAGGTCGTCTCTTTCGCCGTAGATCTGGCGCGTAGCGTCGAGCGCGGCCGGGTCGTATGCCCGGACGCGGGCGCCGGCTTTCCACAGCGCCTCCATCAGCGTTCGGCTCGACGCCTCCCGCATGTCGTCGGTCTCCGGCTTGAACGACAGGCCCCACAGCGCGATCGTCTTGCCCGCAAGATTGCCCCCATAGTGCTTGTCTATGCGATCGAACAGAACCTCTCGCTGGCGGAAGTTGACCTCTTCCACCGCCCGCAGCAACGCCGGTGTGTAACCGACGCCGCCCGCCGTTGCGATCAAGGCACGCACATCCTTGGGAAAACACGAACCTCCGTAGCCGCACCCGGGATAGATGAAGCTGTAGCCGATTCTGGGATCCGAGCCGATTCCGACGCGGACTCGCTCAATATCGGCGCCGAGTCGTTCGGCGATATTGGCCAGCTCGTTCATGAAGCTGATTCGTGAAGCCAGCATCGCATTCGCGGCATATTTCGTCAGTTCCGCGGACCGAACGTCCATGACGATGACGCGCTCGTGGCTGCGGTTGAAAGGATCGTACAGCGCGCGCAACAACTCTCCGGCGCGCGGGTCGTCCGAACCGATCACGATGCGGTCCGGCTTCATGAAGTCCTCGACGGCCGCGCCCTCCTTCAGGAATTCAGGATTGGAGACGACGTCGAATTGCGCCGTGCTTCCCCGCGCGCTAAGAACCTTCGAAATTTCGTCGCGCACGAGATCCGCCGTACCGACAGGAACTGTCGACTTATTGACGACGATACGGTAGTCGTCGATGTGCTCGGCTATCGAGCGGGCGACGCTCAGCACATGCTGCAGATCGGCCGAGCCATCCTCGCCCGGCGGGGTGCCCACTGCGATGAACTGGAACAACCCGTGGCTGACCCCATAACCGACATCCGTCGTGAATTCGAGGCGCCTGGCTTCGCGGGCTCGCGCGATGATCTTGTCGAGCCCGGGCTCGTATATCGGTACCTCGCCACGGTTGAGTCGTTCCACTCGCCCGTCGTCGATGTCGACGCAGACCACGTGGTTGCCCGTCTCGGCGAGGCAGGCACCGGTGACCAGGCCAACGTACCCGGCACCGAAAATCGTGACACGCATGCGGTGATTCCTGCTCTTAGGGTTGCGCGAGAATAATACAAATATGGCGGCTAATCAGGTATTTGGTCACTGAATTTCCCTTCGGGTTGAGATTGCGAAACGGCCGCCGGTGCCCGCCGAGATCCCCACCAGGCGTCCGTCCGGATTGATCCCGGTTGGACCCCGCCGCCATCTCCCGAGCGCTCGGAGCGGCAGGGCAGGCCGGTCGCGCGGCGCGGGCGCCGCGCATCCGACGGCCAGGAACGGCGCCGCACGCTCACGGTCCCGAAAGCCGCAGTGTGCTACGGGCTTCGCCGTCCTCGCCGCCCCGCAATCTCGGCCAGACGCTTGACATCCTGGGCACTGTCGACCCTGCCGATCATCACGGCGTCGGGGGTTTCGACAACCAGGACACCGTCCAGCCCCTGAACTGCAACTGTGCGGGCACTCGACAGGACATACGCATTGCGTGTCCCGTCCAGCACGACGTCGCCGCGACTCACATTGCCGTCGGCATCAGCCTGGCCCAGCTCGTACAGCGCGGCCCAGGAGCCGACATCGTTCCATCCCGCATCGAGCGACACGACCGCCGCGCGGTCCGTCCGTTCCATGAGCGCGTAGTCGATGGAGATCGATTCACTGGTCAGGAATTCGCTCCCGAGACGGATGAAGTCCTCGTCAGTCGTAGCGCCCGCAAGCGCCTGCTCGGCGACGGAAAGCACGCCGGCGGCGTGACGCCCGAGCTCGGCGAGCACGGCCTCGACGGCAAACACGAACATGCCGCTGTTCCACAGGTAACGTCCGGACTTCAGATAGCTCTCGGCCGTCGGTCGGTCGGGCTTCTCGACGAAACGCTCGAGCACAGTCCACGATTGCTCGTCGCTGCCCTTCAGCAAATAGCCGTAGCCGGTTTCAGGGTGAGTCGGCAGCACGCCGAAGGTCGTCAGCCATCCGGCTGTCGCGGCCTCGACGGCTCTTCCCGCAGCAGCCGCGAAGGCCTGTAGATCGAGAATGACGTGATCCGCTGGCAAGACCAGCAGGACCGAGTTCTCGCCGCCGAGCCGGCGCGCCAGCAATGCCGCAACGGCAACCGCAGGCGCCGTATTACGGCCTTCGGGCTCGAGCACGATTGCGTCGGGGTTCACGCCGAGTTCGCGCATCTGCTCTGCGACGAGAAATCGATGCGCCTCGTTGCAGACCACGATTGGCGGGCCGACCTCGCCGGGCAGCGACCGAAGCCGCTCGACTGTGTCCTGCAACAGACTTTGGTCGGTGACCAGCGGCAGGAACTGCTTCGGCGTCTCCGGGCGGGACAGCGGCCACAGCCGTGTACCCGAGCCACCGGAAAGGATCACCGGAATGATCTTCACGTCGCGTGCCTTCTACGCTCGACTGGCCGCCGACCGGCGAGCCTGTGACGCGGGCCGCACGCGCCGGCGAAGACTCTCGGCGACACGGGCTGCCGTCTTGCCATCCCACAGCGGAATCTGACCGGGTTTCCAGTCGCCCGCGAGCGCTTCGGCAACAGCATCGACGAGCCCGGCCGGTTCGATCAATCGATTCGTGCCAGCGGTCACGGTAATCGGGCGCTCCGTGTTGTCGCGGAGCGTCAGGCACGGGATGCCGAGATAGCTCGTTTCCTCCTGAATACCACCGGAATCAGTGATCGCAACCGCGCAGTCGATGACCAGGCCCATGAAATCGACATACGGTAGCGGCTCGAGCAGCGTCATGCGCTCGTGGGCCTCCAGCACCGCGTCCAGTCCGGTCTCGGCAAGCCGCTTGCGCGTTCGCGGATGCACCGGAAAAGCGAGCGGGAGCCGCTCCGCGACATCAACCAGACGATCGACGATCAACGACAGCTTGTCGGCATCGTCGACATTGGACGGGCGGTGGAGCGTGACGACCCCGTAGGCCCCGCGGGACAGGCCCAGCTTCTGCGCGACTCGCGCCTCCTCGATCCGGGCACGCATCAGCTCGAAAGAATCGATCATGATATTGCCGACCCTCTCGATCTTCCCGGCGGCGACGCCCTCATGCGCAAGGTGCTCGTCCCCATCCGACGACGGCGTCCAGAGCAGGTCGACGATCGCGTCCGTTGCGATTCTGTTGATTTCCTCCGGCATCGTCCGATCGCCGCTGCGCAGGCCCGCCTCGAGGTGAGCGACCGGTATCAGCAGCTTCGCGCCGACCAGCGCGCACGCCAGCGTCGAATTGACGTCACCGACGACGACGATCCAGTCGGGCCGCTTCTCCATGCAGACTTTTTCGTAAGCAATCATGACGTTGCCCGTCTGCTCCGCATGGCTGCCACTGCCGACACCGAGATGGATATGCGGCTTCGGCATCCTGAGATCGGCGAAGAAGGCATCCGACATGTTGGCGTCGTAGTGCTGTCCCGTATGGACGATGCTCGGCTCACACCAGCTCTGCTTCGCGAGCTCGTGGTAGAGCGGCGCGATCTTCATGAAGTTCGGCCGCGCGGCAGCGATTAGATGAACTGAAGCGGGTGCGGTCATAGATCTCGCCTTATCGGGCGAAGGTCGCCGGTATCAGGAATCGGCGCCCCGGGTCTCCGCATCGACCGGCCGAACCGGCGGTGGGGGTCTCGGGAAGAACTTCCACACGATCTCGGCGCGGTAGAAGAATCGGATGACGCAGGCCCCGGCGGCGATCAGCAGCGCGAACGACCAGCTGTCCGGCACACCGAACTCTTCCAGCATGATCCCGATACCCGCAAGCGCGGCCGAGAGCACGGCAAAAACGAAGAACGCGCCCAGTATTCCGAAATCCGCATTCAGGAGCGTGTGGTGCAGGTGGCTGCGGTCACTGCGAAACGGCGAAACGCCACGCGCACCACGGCGAATGATCGTCCAGACCAGCTCATAGAGCGGCATCGCGACGATCCAGAGCATCGTGACCGGTTTCGCGGCCGGCGCGGGCCCCTGGGAAACATTTATGCATAGCCAGACGACGGCAAACCCGAGAAACGTGCTGCCCGAGTCGCCCATGAAGCAGCGGACGGGTCGATTGAATGGCAACGGAATGTTCGTCAGCAGGAATGCGGCCACCGCGCCGGCAACGACGAGAGCGATCGCGCCAATCGGCGCGAGGCCGCCGGCGAACGCGAGCGCCGCGAGAGCCGTAAGCGCGACCAATGCCATGGCGCCCGCCAGACCGTCCATTCCATCCAGCATATTGAACGCGTTTACACCCGCAACGATCGAAATGATCGTGAAGACATACGCCGCGGCGCCGCTCAGGGGCATCTCCACACCGCCAAATGGCGAGCCGATCGAATACACGACCGACCCGGTCGAGATGATGATCAGGAGCGCGGACGCGATCTGGGCGGGGAGCCGCACCCAGGGTGACAGATTGAAACGATCGTCGATGAGTCCCACGGTCACGAGGATCGCGCCGGCGGCAAGCAGCGCATTGACCGGTGGTCCGGACAGCGGCAGGAGGCCCATCCCGAGCACGATGCCCAGCAACATGGCCAGGCCGCCGATGATCGGAATGTTGCCGATGTGGCGTTTGTGGCCCCCGGGCCGGTCGATAAGATCCACTACGACGGCGAGAGGACGTAGCGCGAGAGTCGCGAGGAGGCAAAGGGCAAAACTTGCCGCTGCCGGTCCGACTACAGACACGCAAACCTCACTTTTTGGCGTCTTCCTTCGGCGACCCCGCCGCGCGAATTATAGCCAACATTCTCTGAGCGAATAAAGTAGTTGCAGAATCTCAGTGCTCAGAGACGCCGAGGCTATGAAACGTATCCAGGATTGGAGCATCCAAGGGATCGCTTCCGCAAAGTTGCGCAACAGATCACAGTTGAACGGGAGATAGCGACTCAGAATCCTTACTGCACGCCGAAAATTGCCAACTGCTCGATGACCGCCCGGGACGCTCTTCCGAGCGCAGCGCCGAAGCCCTCGGCAGTTTTCAACTCGAATCACATGTAATATACGGCCACATTCGTGGCCTCCGGGACGGACATGAACCCGGCTGCAAGACGATCAAACTTCCAGATCCAGAGAGACGTAATCTACGCTCTGCTGATCAGAGAGCTCTCTTCTCTTTTCGGCAAGAGCAGAGGGGGATTCTTGTGGGTGCTGGTAGAGCCGATCGCTCACCTGGTCGTTCCCGTCCTCATTTTCGGATTCCTCCGCCAAAGGATGGTTCCGGGCGTCGAGTATCCAGTGTTCATTGTCTACGGCTTTATGCCGTTCGTGCTGTTCAAGGGTATCTGCCTGCAGGTCATCGACGGCGTCAACTCGTCCCAGGGACTGTTATCGTACCGGCAAGTCCATCTGATTGATGTGTTCGTCGCCAAGACCATAGCCCTCTGCGCCGTTCAGGCAGTGGTTTTTGCCATCGTTCTGACCGGGCTCGCGATGCTCGGCTACGACGTGCTTCCGCGGCGCCCGGTGGAACTTAGTGGTGTGCTGCTGCTCACAGTCCTGGTTGCCTTTGGATTGGGCCTGCTGTTCGCAGCGATCGCCAGCGTCATCCCCGATACGCGGGCCTTTATCAAGATTCTGTTCATGCCGCTCTACTTCGTATCGGGAATTCTCTTTCCGGTAACGAGATTCCCCGACGACTGGGTGGAGGCGATGTCGATCAACCCTCTCCTTCATCTCGTTGAGCTGACGAGACTCGAGGGCCTCGAAGGGTATGTTCCGATGCGCCATCTCAAGCCGGAATACCCGCTGGTATTGGCTCTCGCGACTATCGTAATTGGCCTGATGCTCTACCGCCTGCGGTACCTTGCGAAGGTGACCGGATGATCAGGCTAGATTCGATCACGAAGTCCTACGCTACGCTTCGAGGACGGCGCACGGTGTTCCGGAACCTGACTCTCGACATTCCGGGCGGACTGAACGTCGGGCTGATCGGCCGGAACGGTGCCGGGAAATCGACCCTGATGCGCCTGTTGAGCACCGTGGATCTACCTGACTCTGGAAGAATCGTCAGCGAGGGCCGCTTCTCCTGGCCCGTCGGGCTCGCCGGTGGAATGATGGGGAGCCTGAGCGGAAGAGAGAACGTAAAGTTCGTCTGCAGAATACATGGCGTACGGCGCCAGGGATTGCACGAAAAAGTGAGATACGTCCAGGAGTTTTCGGAACTCGGAAGCTACTTCGACGAACCGGTCTCGACATATTCTTCAGGGATGCGAGCGAGACTCGCATTCGGAACGAGTATGGCGTTCGACTTCGACTACTATTTGATCGATGAGGTGATGGCCGTCGGCGACGCTGCGTTTCGCAGCAAGAGCCGGGAAGTATTCGCGGAAAAGCTCAGCTCAGCGAAAGTCATTCTGGTCTCGCACAACATGGGATTAATCAGAAAGATGTGCGATGCAGTTGTGCTTCTTGACGACGGCAAGGTCACATACTTCGACGACGTACGAGAAGGAGTTCGTACGTATAAGCGCATGGGGAAGAAACAGTGAAGACAGCTCTTGAGCGAATGACTGCTCGCAATCTCAGACTGGGGTTGATTGTCGTACCCTGGCTCGCTGCAGCCATTTATCTGTTCGTATTCGCTGCCGATCGCTACGTGGCCGAATCTATTGTCATCGTGCGGCAGGAAGGATCTGGAATGACACTGCCGAGCGGCGTCGATGCACTTTCAGCAATGTTCGGAACTTCCTCGTCTGCGGGCGAGGATCCGTACATGCTGCAGGCACATATTCTCTCAATGGACATGTTGAAACAGGCAGACCAAAAGCTTGATCTGCGGAGAGAGTACAGCGCTCCGCCGCTGGACTTCGTCTTCAGGATGGATGCTGACGTCGATCAGGAGGATTTCCTCGAGTACTTTCGGGACCGGGTGGAAGTCGAGCTGGATGATGCTGCCGGGTTACTCACGATACGTACACAAGGCTTCACACCGCAGATCGCGTACCAACTAAACACGGAAATCGTCGCGATCAGCGAAGAGTTCATCAATGAGAGTTCACATAGGCTTGCTCGCGATCAGATGGCCTTCGCCGAGGGTGAGCTTCGTACCGCGCGCCGCCGGCTCGATGATGCACGTTCGCGGCTTCTCCATTTTCAGGAAAAGAATGGCGTTCTCGATCCGATGGCGCAAGCCGCCGCAAACACCGGCCTGACTGCAGAATTACAGGCAATGCTCGCTCGGTCGGAAGCCGAACTCAAGGCGCTGGAGGCTTACCTGAATTCTGACGCACCGCAGGTTCAGGCGCTCCAGGCACAGATCGCGGGAATCAGGGCTCAGTTGGACGTAGAGAGTCGGCGCGGTGTCACCAGCGCAAACGGCAGCAGCCTCAATCAGCTCGCGGGCGTTTATCAGGAACTTCTTGCGGAACTGGAGTTCGCCACAGATGCATACAGGGTCGCTCTGACAGGCCTCGAAACGGCAAGAGTAGAATCGACAAGAAAGCTAAAGAGCCTCGTTCTTGTTGAATCGCCCGTATTGCCGGAAGCGGCGAAATTTCCGGATCGCGCATACAACCTGTTCGCACTGCTGATTGGCCTGACGCTCCTGTACGGAATAGGCCGGCTTGTCGTGGCCACGATCGAGGATCATCAGGAATGAAGTTTCGGTTTTTCCACTATGCCAGCATGCGGGAGTTTTTCTGCGCAGGTCTGTGTTTTTTTTGGCTTGTCATTCAACCCGCAGGCGCACAGCCGATTCCCAGCGACATAGAAACGTTGCTCCAGCAACGTTCGCCGATAATCACGCCTGATGAGTTACCTGTCAACATCCCACCCACGACGCGGTCGACAACTAATGCAGCCCGGCTGCTCGGAAGCGAGGAGGACGATAACGGGCAAGCGATGTTCGGTTCGCAACTCTTTCGCCCTGGAACCGAACAGACGTTCGGAGTCGGACTGAATGCCGACTACATAATTGCCATCGGCGATCGCGTTACGCTGCGAATGTGGGGTGCCTTTCCGTACGAGGACGTTCAACTCGTCGACCCACAGGGCAATATCTTTCTGCCCAATGTCGGACCGGTCAACGTTTCGGGGGTTCGCAATGATGAACTCAACAGCGTCATCGATTCGGCAGTGCGCGAGGTCTACCGGGCGAATGTAGATGTATATGCGTCACTCGAAGCCTCTCAGCCCGTTCGCGTGTTCGTAACAGGTTTCGTGCGCGCACCGGGGCAATATCCAGGGGTCGCTGCTGATTCAGCGCTTGGCTTCCTGCTCCGCGCCGGCGGAATAGACCCGGAGCGTGGAAGCTACATTGACATCAGGCTGCTTCGCGATGGACGCGTTCGGGCGACTTTCGATCTCTACGACTTCCTGCTGGACGGGCGTCTCGATCCGGTTCAGATACAGGATGGAGACACGATCATCGTCGGCGGCAGACAAAACGCAGTCTATGTTCGCGGAGACGTCTTCAATAGCTACGGATTCGAATTCGCGGACGATTCGATTGCCGCAAGTGATCTCCTGCGTTTCGCGCGCCCGCGCCCAGGGGCAACACATGCGAGTATTGTCCACCGGGTCGGGACACAGCAGTTCGGTGAGTATCGGCCGATCGACGAACTCGGAGATGTACTCCTGCGAGCGGGAGATGAGGTATCCGTCGTTTCGGATCGAACGATCGAAACGATTCTGGTCCGAATAGACGGCGCAATTGACAGTTCGAGAGTCCTGACTTTGCCGTACGGGTCCAGGCTTCGCGACGCCCTGCGCGAGGTCGTACCGAATTCGCAGGCACAACCGTCTGCAGTTCAACTCTACCGGCAGTCTGTCGCTGAGCGACAGAAGGAGATGATCGACATGTCTCTCCGAGTCCTGGAAGCCACTACTCTTACCGCAAGCTCGACGACCAGCGAAGAAGCCGCCCTCCGCGCACGCGAAGCCCAGCAGATCATGCAGTTCATAGAGCGGGCCAGGACTATCGAACCGAGGGGTCAGGTAATACTGGCAGGTCGGGAAACGGCCGAAGACACGCTATTGGAAGATGGCGATGTAATAGTGATTCCTGAAGAGAGCTCTCTGGTAATGGTACACGGGCAGGTGACGCAACCGAATGCGATTGCATTCGACAGCAGCTCAACAGTTCGCGACTACGTGCGTCTCGCAGGAGGTACTATTCAGCGCCGACGCGACACGCGAATTCTCTTGCTCCGCCAGGACGGCACCTTCGTAGAAGACCAGCGCGCACGACCCCAACCGGGCGACGAGATACTTGTGCTGTCGACAGTAAGGTCGCGACACGTCGAGATCGCCAGGGGCATTTCCCAGTTGCTGTTCCAGCTTGCGGTCGTCGCGGGCGTGGCAGTAGATCTTTGATCAGTATTGCAGGTCGACCATGGCGGCACCTCAGGTTCCTCGATGGCCGTCGACACGAGTAGCGTTATCGTGAATGAGCCGGCTCAATCGGTCCCCGACGACAATCTCGGGGGCGGATCACAGGCCTCAACGGATGAAAACACCCGAATGCGGCTGCAGAAGGAGCTCGCGGCTACTCAGGCACGCCTCGAGGAAACCAACACGAACTCCTCGGTGGCACTTTCGACGATAAGTCGCGAGTTACACGAGCTTTCCAACCGACACTTCGTCCTCCGCGAAGAGCTAGAGTTGTCCGAGCAGGCACGCGCCGATGCCGCAGCTCGCATTCAGGAACTGGAACAATCCGTTTCGTTCCGACTTGGAGCGACGATTGTCGAGTCTACGAGATCGCTCGGATCATTAATCAGGTTGCCGAAGCGTCTGTTTGTCCTCATTCGCGAGGGCCTCTCACGCCGGGCACATCGTGACCTTCGGGTAAGAAGTCCCGTATCAACCGACTCGAACACTGACCGGTGGAAGCCGGATACACCTTCCGCCGCTGAAATAGCCGACGTGCGACGAGTGCTCACCGCAAAGTTGTCTGCCCACGCGCGGCCACTCCGCGTCGCAGCAGTTATGGACGAATTCACATTTCATGCTTTTTCTCACGAGTGCGAGTTGGTGGCGATCACACCGGACTCGTGGCGCGAGCAGTTCAGCGAAGAACCCCCCGACCTGCTGTTCATCGAGTCCGCGTGGAAAGGGCACGAAGACTCCTGGGAACGAAAAATAAGCAACGCGACATCGGAAATCCTGGAAGTCATTGCCAGGTGCAGATCTCTGAAGATCCCTTCTGTTTTTTGGAATAAGGAAGACCCGGTTCACTTCGGAACGTTTCTGAAAATCGCACAGGCAGTCGACTTCGTGTTCACGACGGACATCGATTGCGTTCCCGCCTACAAGAAGCAGCTGCAGCATGATCGCGTGTACGTGCTCCCGTTCGCCGCTCAACCCAGGGCACACAACCCGCTAGAAAAATACGAACGGAAGCACGCCCTGTGCTTCGCCGGCTCCTACTACCTCAGATATCCGGAAAGGCAGCGCGATTTCGCATCTTTGGTTCAGGCAGCGGAGAGCGTCGGAAAGCTGGACGTCTACGATCGAAACTTCGGAAAGTCACATCCCCACTACGCGTTCCCCGACAAGTATCGGCACCTGATTCTCGGGCGACTGCCGTTCGAAGAGATCGATCGCGCATACAAAGGCTATCTGTTTGGCATCAACGTAAATACGATAAAGCAATCACAAACGATGTGCGCTCGACGCGTGTTCGAACTGCTTGCCTCCAATACGATTGTCGTGTCGAACTACTCACGCGCTCTGCGTCTGCTTTTCGGAGACTTGGTGATTTCTTCTGACAAGGCGAATGAACTGACGCAGCGTCTACGCCGCCTGGTCGATGACAATCTCGCTTACCGAAAGCTGCGCCTGATGGGTCTTCGAAAAGTGCTGTCCGAGCACACTTACGCTCACCGCCTGGCCTACATAAAGGCGAAGATCTGCGACCGACCTGCAGTTGAGCGCCGACCCACGATCTTCATACTTGGTTCTGCCAATACGGCCGGCGAGCAGACATCTGTTATCAGGTCCTTTCGGCGTCAGCGCGTAAACGAGAAGGTCCTCTATCTGCTTCAGGCGCCGGGTCTTTCGACTCCTCAGGACAGTGACGTGACCTGCTTTTCGGATCCCCAGAGTCTGATCGAAGCACTTCGGAAAGGCGGCGCTGAGACATCGTTTTTTTCCGTGATGTCTCCCGCAGACCACTACGGCCCCGAGTTCCTTTCGGACCTCATCCTGGCACGCACGTATTCCGATTCCGACGCATTTGGAAAGGTTGCACATTACCGCAATGATGGATCAGGCCACACGCTTTGCCTCGACGGCACGCAATACCGGGATGCAAACCGGATCGATGCGCGATGCGGGATCGCGCTGCTTTCAGCCGTGTCAAACGAGTGGCTGGCGGCCTGCCTGAAGGCGCCGGAGGATGCCACGTTTCAGCTGTCATCCATGCTTGCGACGGACGAGTTCCACTACTATCGAGACGCACCTTACGGTGCTTCGCCGGAAGTCTGCTCGCTGGTGGAGGACGCCCCGGCGATCCGGGACGGAGTTTCCATCGACGACGATGTTTTCGCAGTCGCGGAGGAGCTTCGGCCGATCGAATCCGGTACGGATCTCGATGCCGATCTCCGGCAACTCTCAGCCGAAGCACTCCATGACTCGCTCGTCGCACCGAAAACGACGCTTGTTACGCTGCAACTTGAAAGCGGTGTCCTGAAGGTCGAATCAGAGCTCCCCGATGAGGAACACCGCTACGTATATGCCTCGGAGATCGTCGATCGGGATCATATGAATCTCACTTCGAGCAGCACGATTCGACTCGATATGGACGGGTCCGGAAACGTTCAAACGCTGTTCGAATTTTTTGATCCAACCGACGAAAAGCTCGGACACTCGCTCAATCGAGCTGGGCCGAAGGCAGCCCTCGCCATCCCCGAGGACTGTGCGCGTGTTCGTTTCGGACTAAGGATTCAGGGCAAGGCCAGTCTCAAGATTCGGCGGCTGCTGCTGGCCGAGCCCGTAGAACCTCCCGCCGTTGTTCTCGGTCGCTCACGCTGCATTGTAGTTGCCAAGCAATATCCGGATTACGAGGATCTCTACCGATACGGATTTCTCCATAGTCGACTTCGCGCATACCGCCAGTTCGGTCTCAATCCCGAGGTCTTTCGGGTCTCGACCGGACTCAATAGACCCTTTCGCGAATTCGAAGGGATAGACGTCGCCACCGGGGACCTGGAATTACTCGACCGAACGCTGAGCAGTGGGCGTTTCGATCAGGCGCTCGTGCACCTGATCGACCGGAAGATGTGGGACGTGCTGAAACCTTACCTTGATCGAATCGATATCAGGATATGGGTGCACGGCGCAGAGATTCAGACCTGGGAACGCCGTGAGTATGAGTCTGCACTCCTGACTACTCAGGAGAAAGATCGCCAGCGAAGACTCAGCGAATCACGCGTCGCACTCTGGAAGGAGATTCTGACGTTTCCGACGGACAGAATTTCTCTGGTCTTCGTTTCCGACTGGCTCAAGACGACCGCGCTGGCTGACCTGGGTATCGATTCCGCTCAGCGGTCAACCGAAGTAATTCACAATTTCATAGACGCGGATACCTTTCGCTACGTGCCTAAAGCGCCCGAACAGCGACGCCACGTCTTGATCCTGCGACCGTTCAAGAAACTGACGTACGCCAACGATCTGGCTGTCCGAGCAATCTTAGAGTTGTCTCGAAGGCCCGTATTCCGAGAGATGTCTTTCTCGATAGTCGGCGACGGTGAACTCTTCGAGGAGACGGTGCGACCATTGTCGGCGTTCGACAATGTAACCCTCGAGAGACAATTCCTTCGACACGAGGAAATCGTCGACTACCATCTACGGCACGGTGTCTTTCTTTGTCCCACTCGAATGGATACTCAAGGTGTATCACGCGACGAGGCAATGTGCTCCGGGCTCGTTCCGGTAACTACGAACGTCGGAGCGGTTACCGAATTTGTGGATGATTCCTGTGGCTTTGTCGTTCCGCCCGAAGATCCCGTCGCTCTGGCCGACGCCATGGAACAGCTACAGACTCAACCCGACAAATTCCTTCGCCTGTCGGCGGCGGCCGCATCCCGCGTTCGCTCCCAGAGCGGCGCGGACGAAACGATCCGGCGAGAAATTGAGCTGATTGGGAAAAGCGCTCGGTGACGTTCGTCAAGCTGTTCGGCCTTCAGCGAAGCGGCACCAATCTCGTCAAGGGATTACTGGAAGTCAATTTCCGGGATGTTAGGGTGCTGCAAAACATCCTCGGCAACAAGCACGAGCGATTCGATCGGGTGTCAGCACTGAATTGGCAATCATCCGAGCTCCCTGACCGCTACCGGACTATGCGGAACGTTGAAATCGATGATGCAAGGAGCAGCCTGCTGGACCAAACGCTATGCGCTGTGCTGAGCATCAAGAACCCATACTCCTGGCTCGTCAGTTATTCTCGACTGAGGAACGAAAAGAATCCGAACAGGGAGCACTGGGGAGACGGATTTCTGAAGCGCCACACGAAAGTGTGGATAGATTCGAATCACAGCTGGCTTTGCGATCTGAGCAAGGAATTCGACGATCGGCTGGTGGTGAACTTCTACGACCAGACCGTACTGAATACGATTTCTTTCCTCGAACTCATAGAGCGCATCTTTTCCCTGAGCAGGAGCGGCGAACTGGTGGATTCCTTTCCACGAGCGACTCTTCGCGGTAACGACAGCCATTTCGGCGAATCCCTGATGGGCAAGGCTGTGTTCGACAAGGCATACTATACGGATAAGCGTTATCGACAATGCTTTTCGAAACGACAAAGGCGTATCGTTGACAGCATACTCTCGGCCGCTCCGGACACCGTACAGCCATACGCTATCTGGTGACAGTGCACGCGCTGTCACCCCCCGGCCGATCCCGACAGCCGGTTCTCGAATGCGTATAGGACGATCGATGTGAAGTCATGGAACGATCTCCACAACGGCATATTCGGCCAAACCATCCTCAATGCGCTACTCGACCTTGAATCGAGAGGCTACCGTAACGTTTACCCGACGCCCGACTGCGATCACGCTTACCCCGATGGCTCAGAGATGGAGCCCATACTTCTCGCCTACTCGCCCCCAGCGCGGATGAACAGCTTTCAGGCGTTGCTCTATTCGAATGCCGATCGGCACGGCATCGCCCTCATACCCGTAGAAAACGAGCAATCGGTCGATCGCCTGCCATGGCTCGGCAGGCTGATCTATCACGTTCACTGGATGGGGTACGTCGTGAAAGGGGCTGAGGATCAAGACGACGCTCGAACGAGAATTGACGAGTTTATCGGCACAATCGAAGACCTGAAGCGAGACAGAAGCACAAAGATAGTCTGGACCGCCCACAACCTCTTGCCGCACGACTCGAGATATCCGGACCTCGACCTGCAGTTGCGTCAGCGATTCATCGACGAATGCGACGCAATCCACCTCCTCTCTGAAGAATCACAGGCGACATTGGCCGAACGCTTCACATTTGACTCTGCGAAGACCTTCGTAGCTCCTCACCCGACATACGAGGGAGCCTATCCGAATTTCGTCAGCCGCCATCAGGCCAGACTGGAGCTAGGCGTATCACCCGGCGCGTACACGTTCCTGCTGTTCGGCTCGCTGCAGCGATACAAGGGCCTCAATCGCCTAATGGAAGCATTCGAGGCCGTTCAGGCATCGACGCGCGGGCGCTGCCGCCTGGTAATTGCGGGAGTTCCGAGTGACCCGGACCTGACCCGGGAACTGAAGGAATGGGCAAGTCTGCGCGACGACGTGCTTCTCGAGCCCACAAGAATCGCGAGTGACCAGGTGCAGTACTTCTTTCGCGGCTGCGACATGACGGTTGCTCCTTACCAGCAGGTACTGAATTCCGGAGTCGTCTTGCTGTCACTGACGTTCGGAACACCCGTCCTTACACCTGAGGCGGGCCCGATGACCGAGTTCGAAGGCAAAGGGGTGAGCTCTTTCGATCAAGACGAACCGGACGGTCTGGCTCGAGCTATGCTCGCAGCTGCAACTGACCCGCAACGAATCACGGTTGATACGAATGCGCTCGAGCCACGTTCACCAGTGCGCGTGTCCGAGATTTTTTTTGAACGGCTCCTACGAACACTTTCCTGGGAACGAAAACCGGACAAAGTGACTCCATGAAGATCACGAACCTTCTTCGACTGGTTTCGGCACGGGAATCGGGCGAAAGTACGAAACGCGCAGTGAGAGGCTCGCCGGTATCTCTCGACCAGCGGCTCGACCATGGCAGAGAATTCGCACTCCTGGCGTACGCAACCGCAACGGGTCCGTCCGGTGCGAAAGGCGGTGTCGTCGCCGCGAGATTCTATGACGACGCAGGAATAGAAATTGAGCCGCCCTACGTCGGCTGGAGCATGTCGAGTGTCCATGGCGCGTTCAACTATCTGAGGACATATGGGAATACAGGTGCCCCGGAATCGAGCGAGAGTGAGCTTATCGATGTGCTGATCAAGCCTGCGGCCGCGAAGCGCGTCCATCTGGAGTTTCATCCCTGGCACAGTACGAGCATCAGTTTCCCGAACGGCATCCAGGTTTATGGCGTCAACGAGTCCGGAGCGGGAAGCCGGCAACCAGGCAACGGCCCTGCCACAACCGGCGAAGGCGGCACGTTCCTCCTCAGCCAGCAACTTGAATGCCACGAACCGGTGAATGTATCGGCAACGATCAAAGCTCAGGAGCGCGAGGAAGAGAAGGGAGGACTACTGCTCGTCGAGTTCCTTGATGCAGAGGGCTCCGTATTGCCGACGCCCTATCAGGGCTTCTCTCACGGCTCGATGGGAGCGTATCGGTACCTGCATGTGCCAGGCCCGCCGGAGCGAAGCCGAGCATTCTCGTTCACGGCCTTCCCGCCTGCAGATGCCGTAAAGATCAGGCTGGCTCTGCACCACTGGAATGCCGACGAGGAAATAGGATTTACTGATGCGCTGACCTGCCGCACGGCCACCAGAGCGGATGTCGCGGATTTGTTCCGGGAAGATCAGAGCACCAGCGTCGCCCGAGTCTTCGCACAGCTTTCGCACCGCGATGGCGATGTCGACAACCTGCTACTCGCACGCGCAAGGTTGGCCGGAATTCTCGGCACACCGCAGGCCAGATTGCAGCTGCGACACACACAGGGCGTGCAGCGAGAACTTCGGCCTGACTGGTGGCCCAAGGTTCCTGGACCACCGGAAGAGCTGGAGGGCTCATACAGGAACCGAATCTGCCATCTGATGAAGGTCAGTTTGCCTTTCGAAAACACCGGCGGTGCTGTGCGGAATCTCCGTACTGTCAGATCTCAGAAAGAGGCCGGACTGGACCCCTACGTAGTAACGCCGCTAGGCTATCCGAGAACCTTTGACCAGGCACCGGACGGGCTGGAAACCATTGTGGGCGGAGTCCCGCATTACCACCTGAATGTCGGTGAGGCGGATGTGCGATCCATACCTCCCGATATCTCCATTCGCATCGAAACTGTTCTGCTCGCGGGAGTGTTGCGGCGGTTTGGCGCATCGCTCGTTCATGCGACTTCGGGTTATCGCGGCTATGACAATGCCCTGAAAGCGGCGGCGCTGAGCAGACACTTCGGGATACCGTACATCTACGAGGTAAGATCATTGCACGAGCATGCATGGGGCCCATCGCGGGAAGGAATACTCGAGGCGCCACTCACAAAACGGCGGATAGCCCGGGAGAATACCTGCATGCAGGATGCCCATCACGTCGTCACCATTGCAAACGCCATGAAGGAGATGCTCATTCAACGCGGTGTCGATGCCAGTAAAATTACCGTCATTCCGAATGCCGTCGAGGACGAGTGGTTCCAAATTCCAGACGCGACTGTCACGGATAGGCTGCGCCACGAGCTCTCCCTGAATGGAAGACGAGTCATTGGCTACGTCTCCAACCTGTCGATTCGTGAAGGCCATCCCGTACTCATAGAAGCGTTTCGCCATCTCGCCGAAGCCTTCCCCGACCTCTCGTGCCTGATCGTTGGAAATGGAAGCGAAAGAGAGCGATTGGAGCATCTGGCGGATCGCACCGGAGTCGGAGACAGGATTTTGTTCACCGGGGATGTACCCCATGACGAAGTCCGGCACTACTATCGCCTGATAGACGTGTTTGTAGTGCCGCGGATCTCCGATTTCGCTTCCGACTACGTAACGCCGATGAAGCCCTTCGAAGCGATGGCGCTCGGAATTCCGTTGATAATGTCTGACCGACCTGTGTCGAGCGAGGTAGTTGGCAACGAAGAGCGCGGCCTACTGTTTCGAACTGGGGACAGTGGGCATCTCGCCGCGCGCATCACGGAACTCTTACGAAACTCGTCAATGGCAGACTCGCTCGTTCGCAAGGCCCGGGATTGGGTGAGGACCGAAAGGAACTGGCAAAACAATGCCGAGATCTACGTTTCTCTCTATCGTGAACTTCTTGCGAGACACGGTTCCAAGCATTAGCGGCGGTAGGACACGGTCGCATAACGGGTTGACTTGATACAGAGCCGTGAGTGTGACCTCATAGTCTCAACCAAGCGGTCGACCGACATGAAGGAGCCACGCATGATTAAGCAGATTCTCGACTACTTCGGTGGCGCGTACGAGTCGATCCAGGGCGTTTCAGTCACCTATCGCGGGCACGCGATCGCTTGCTGTGAGCGCTGCGCCCCACTTACAGGCAGGCGACTGGGTCACCATGGGCAGGTCTTGGTCTATCATCGTTCGCCCTCCGCGCCGTTCAAGAACTTCACCCTGAGCCGGGGCTGCCCGAAAATCGCAGGCTGGATCAGGCTGGCCGTGTCCGAACGAAATTAGACGAAAGCGATTTGAAATGAAGCGAATTGGTCTTGTAGGTTTTTTCGGCTGGGGAAACTTTGGCGATGAACTGTTCGTCGAGACTTATCGACGATACTTGTCTCAGGAGTTCGAAGTCTCGGTAATTCATGATCTTCTGCAGAAGCCCTACTTCTCACGCCCCTTAAACGAAGTGGTAGAGCGATACGATGCCTTTGTCATCGGTGGCGGTGATTTGGTGATCCCATGGCAACTGTCCGAGCTCTACTGGCGTAAAGAGTACCTTGCGAAGCCGGTAATCCTGAACAGCGTGGGAGTCCCGCGGTGGGGTGGTTACAACCGAGACGTTACTTTAAAGATGCGTGAATTCGTCTCGCACGAAAACGTTGCCTATATTAGTGCGCGCGACCCTGAAAGCGCCGATTGGATTACCACGCATCTGAAGCCAGCTTGTGAGGTGTACGAAGCACCAGACATGGTCTGTGCTCTGGATCTACCACCTGCCATCAAGTGCTCCGAAGCCACACTAGGTCTGGTCACTCGCGCGCGCCGTGGCGGCGATGATGACTACCGCTACGTCGAAATGCTTTGTCAAAAAGCTGCGGATCGGGGCTACATGATCAGACAGATCATCCTCGGCAGCGGAGCAACCGGGCAGAAGGATCTCGCGGCTGCTAATCAATTCGAATTCCCGGGCAAGGAAACTTTCTTCGACGAGGACCCGCTCCAGCAATGCCGAGCGATCGGTGAATGTCACGTTCTCGCCAGCATGAAGTTTCACGGATCGGTGGTCGCCACGATGTACGGCATCCCGTCAATCGTGCTGTCACCAACCGACAAGAGCCGTAACTTCATGCGCCGCATCGAACGGGAAGATCTGCTTTCCAACTTGAAAGACGAGTCGATCGCGGACCACTTTTCGCCCTTCATGGCCAGGATACCTCGCATCATCAAGAGTGACCTGGCTTCACGAGCACGAGAATCCCTCGACCGACTCAGGCAAACACTCTATACCACTTGAACCTGTGCGAGCGCGCTGAGCGACGGAATCGCCTTGCAAACCATCTCTTGGTACTCAGAATTTCGGTGAACACGGCTCTTGTGCCTCCTTTTTCGGTCATTGCAAAGCCCGGTTCGGCTCCGGAAGTTCTCCACCCGCTCCCAACTGGCGCTCTATGGCCTCTAACTCAGAATCGGGCACGGGTGCTGGTTCCCGGCCGACTTTGGCAAGCGAAGAATTCGTATTAGGCAGGCTCCCCAACTCTTGCGCTCGAGAACTGTCGAGATCGAGCCCGAGGAAACTGAACATCTCGGCAACCACACCTTTGCCGTCGGCGACAAACCTGTCGAGATCGAACATGTATACACGTTCCGGGGCAGCAGCTTTCATTCTTCGGTAGTGATCCACCGAGTCCTTCCAGTCGGAAATGAAATCTTCCACCTCAGTGTATTGATTCCACTTCATATTCCTGAGTGACTTCCAGACCGCTGCCGGATTTCTCCGACAATAGACGTACCGCGGATTCAGGTGCTGAAACGAGGTCTCATAGTCGACGAAGTAGCGTTCATGACGCGGCGTCTTGTGCCCGAAATAAATCGCTCCCTTGCGCCTGATGACGCGGCTCTTACATGCGGACTCGAATATTCTCTCGAACGGCTGGTGCCCTTTCGAAAGAAACGGCTCTCGCGTTGATCCATCGCGATAGTGAATCGATAGGGCCTTCATGTATCGGAGCATCGGCACCGCAACCGAATGGGGAATCTCTCCCTGCAGGCAGCTTCGGCCCTCTTTATTGAGGATCTCTGCCGCCATTCGCGTTCCGGATCGGCCGAAGCCGCAAACAATCAGTGGCGTCTTGGTCTTCATCCTGGTGACCCGCGAACTCGAAGATCGATCACCCGGAAACCCCACCGCGTCCGGCGGACTCGGTAGCCTTGCGCGCGAGATCAAGCGCCACCGGAAAATCCAGGCCTTCCGGGCCAAGCACCGAAAGAGGTACGAGCAACGCTCCCGAATAGAGTCGGGCGAGATAGCGGAGTTTTCGCTGCGAGTATACGCCCTTTTCGCCGGACAACGAAGGAACGAACTCTACCAGCCAGCCGAGCCTCGAGAAGTATGCAAAGTCCGCTACATCCGTAACCAGCACGGGAGCAAGTTCATGCAGCGACTGAGAGGCGGTTCGAACCGCGTCGCAGGCCTCGCGCAGAACGAGCTGTTCCATGCCCATGCCCCATAGCAGCAACGGCCGTGCGGATACCCCCCAAGGGGACTGCTTCAGAGCAACCGGCCATCGCTGCGGTGACCTCAACCCGGCGGACTCGAGCGCGCGGAGGACCGTTCCGGCCAGCCAGCGGGCTTTCCAGTACAGACCAGGTGGAACGGGCGACCTCCATTGCCCATATCTTTCAAGATCGGTGTCTGTGCCCCGAGACAGCGTATCGAAGCTCAGTCGCAATTCGCGAGCCTCGCCGGCGAACGCGTCGGTCGTTCTAGTTGAGTTGCCGTCCATATCTTGCATCTCTAGTCGGCACTGCCGCGGCGATCCCGACTCAGCTGCCCGTCCGGGCGAGCGAAAGAATTTCCTCCGCTGCATGTTCGGCGCCGTCAAGGTCCGGCTTTGGTCGGTGGCCTCGAGAGCCCGACCGACTCAATTCAACGAGGCGATCGACCGCATGAATCCGTTCTTCATGGGTCTCACAAGTTGAAACTATCGCCCCGGTCACGTCCGATACCATTGCCGCACGGCGAACCTGATCATCTGCGACCTCCTCGTTCGGAACGAGCAACGAGGGGACATTTGCCTGCAACACTTCACTTGCCGAATTGTACCCCGCAGCTCCGACGAACATGTCGAACGCGCGCAGATAACGTGAGAGCGGGTACTTCGAGACGGTTGTCACACCTTCATAAGGAATATCGTCTCTCGCCGAAATCGGACCCCGAGCCCAGACCACAGAAATGTCTCTCTCTCTGAATAGCTCCAGCAATCCTCGACCGATAGCCGTCACATCCTTCAGGTTCCCCGGCCCCAGTGAAAACAGAACGTATTTGCGATTCTGGGCCAGGTTCAAGTGCGTGCGGGCCTCATTGCGACCAAGTATCTCCTCGTCCTTCAGGATCGTCACTGGGGGAATTCTGATGACACGGTGTGGTGATTCACGCTCTACGACAAAGCGCGTACCAATTTCGCCAAGCCTGATAACAAGATCGAACTCGCTCTCTCGCACGGGAACGGGTCGCGAAGCTTTCTTGAACAAGGTGAGATTCGACCATACGAGATGGGCTTGCCCGAAGATACTCGCAGCTGCACGAAGACCGCGATACGGCCAGTTGCCATCGAACACGATCACGGAAGGTTGCACGTGCTCCAGAAACATGCCCAACCGCATTGCGAGTTGCCTGTCCCAAACCCAGCTTGACGCAGGTGACCAGAATCTCGAAACGAAGTAGTCTGCTTCGAAATTCATTGCGTTAATAACTTCAATTGCCGAAGCAAGTGAAAAAAAGACTGGCCGCGCTCTTCCTCTTAGTCGATTGGCGTAGGCAAGGCACGTACTGAGGTGCCCCGTGCCGTTGCCGTTAATATTGAAGAAAGCGATCGTCGGCAGTGCGGCGCCCGTCGTGTCAGGCACGCAGAAACTCCTCAAGGCCGGCGGTGTGACCTTCAGTACGCGAAAGCGGAACGGCTGCTGCATTTCTGTAGCGCCAGGCCAGGTAGCATAACTTTCGGTCTGCGTAAGACTTCGACCACGTCGGCACAAACTCGACTAGCCACCCCAGGCGGGAATAGAACGCGAAGTCGGCCACGTCAGTAATCAGGACCGGCGCATACCCGGCGGAAGCCAAGGCTCTTTTCATCGATTCACATGCCGCTCGCAACTCATCGACTTTCGTACCCATTCCCCAAACGACCACAGGTGGGGCGCCCGGCGGCGATTCCCCGTGCTGCAACGCAGTCTCCCATTGTTCCGGCGGCCGCGTCTCTTTCAACCGCAGGCGACGCAGTAGCCTGCCAATTGCCCTGCGGAAACGCCGGTAAGGAGTGAGTTGGCTCCCAGGCACAGGTTTCAAGGCGTAACGCAGGACCAGATTGCTGTCTGCCTGCCCGGCAAGTGAGCACAGCCTTTCTCTCAGTCCCAGAATTTCTTTTTCATATGTCACGTGCCAGCCTGCCGTTGAGCCAGAGCCAGAATCTCAACGGCGGCGATTCTCGCGCCATCCGGCTCGAATGAAAACTCTGCAGCACCGCGATCAGCCAACTCACTCAACTTGGCGACAGCGTGCAGCAGCTCATCTCTCGACTTGCAACTCGAGGCAACGACCGGTCCGGATTCCGCAAGCATGCCTGCCCGACGTGGCTGATCGTCCCAGGAGTCCTCGTTCGGCACGAGAAGGCTGGGAGTTCCCGATAACAGAACCTCGCAACAGGTGTTGTAACCCGCCGCGCCCACGAATGCATCGAAAGCCCGGATGAATCTGAACAGTGGATAGCGCATGATGGGAGTTACACCCGCTGGCGTTGGAAGGTCCCTATACGAAATTGGTGCCTGCGCCCAAACCACCTCGAACCCGAGAGATCGGATCTCCCGGATCAACTCCAAGGATATATTGTCAACGTCATTCAGGTTGCCGGCACCCATGGAAAACAGGATGTAACGCGCGTCGCCACGCAGTCCAAGTTCGCGACGTGCCGTTGATCTATCCAGCAACTCGGATCGTTGCAACAGTGAAACGGGAGGAATCGCCACCTTTCGGCTCTCGGGTCCCTCACGCAGCACCTCGAACCGTGAGCCGACTTCACCCGGCTCAATCACCAGATCGAACGCCGTCTCTGAAACGGGAACGCCATGAAACCCGGCTTTGTGCAATCGCCGGTTGGACCAGACTCGCCTCTTCACGCCGAAAGCATCGCAGGCATCCATGAACCCGTGGTACGGCCACGTGCCATCGAACACGACCACCTCGGGAGTTACCTCCTCGAGCATCAACCCGAATCGGATTGCCAGTTCCCGGTTCCACGCATTGATATGCGATGCCGATAACTCCCTGGACACGAAGTAGTCTGCATCAAATCCCATCGACTGAATGATCTCGATTGCCGACGCCTGCGAAAAAAAAATCGGTTGTGCCATGCCGGAAAGCCGACGCGCATAAGCCAGACACCGCGTCAAGTGGCCCATGCCGACGCCATTGATAGCAAAAAACAGAACGCGTGGAAGGTCTGCCTGCATCTAAGCCACGTTCGACGCGGAAGTCACGGCCTGTCCTGAGATCGAACGTATCTCGGCCAGAACCCGATCGCCAGCCGATTGCCAGCTGGCAGTGTACTCCTCGCGCAGAAGCTCCGAAGCCGCTTCGAGGTTCTTTCGTGTTCTCAGCGCTAGCTGCACTGCAGCGGCAATCTCCTTCGCCACGGGCCTGGTCAAAATCGCGGCCCGACCGAAAACTCGCCGAGTACTGTCATCATCGGAAAGCACCATGGCCTTACCCAGAACAAGGGCTTCATAGGCCCCGCAAACGAGGCAGTTCTTTTTGATGGTAAGGTCGCATACGATGCCCGCTTCGGCGAGCAACGCCCAATACGACGGTTCGGGCAGAAATCCCGGCAAGGATACGTTGGATGGGAGCGCTGCCCGTCGTGCGCCTGGTTTTCCGGGATCTCCGGTAAACACGAATCTTACGTTGGGCAGGGATCGAGCCGCAGCGACAATTGCGTCAATCGGCTCGTCGCGGCGAAACGTCGCGATCACCACGACGGGCAACTCACTACCGGCTCCGGGTCCCGCCGGCAGATTATCGGGCGGTCGCGGAAGACGATCAGGCAGAACGAGAGGCCTTCCCCCCGCCGCACGCACGTCACCTTCCAGATCTGCGTTCGTGACGATCGTGGCATCGGCGTTTCGCAGCAGCCAAGTAGTCAGAAAAGTCACTATCGAGCCGCGACGATCAAAGGGCCGTACACCCTCGTTGTGCGCATCGACTATTACGATGAACCCGAAAATTCGTCTCGCAAGGCACGCGAACGTGGTAAGCACAAGGGACGGATTCGCCACGAATACGACTCGGGGCCGTCGTTGCGAGAGGACCCTCAGGAAATCCCATATGCGCAGCGCCCAGACGAGCAAGCCTTTTCGTCCGGGACGCAGGACTATCAGCGGTACGTTCCAGGCTTCGCACAGGCCGACGGTACGGCGATGGGCGTGGGCTGCGACCCACAACATGCCCTTGTTCACAGCATCCAACAAGAACGTCTCACTCGGTGAATGTTCGGAGCCGACTTCCGCGTGTGACATCGACAGTTGCGGTCTTTGCCGGATTTCCTGCGGCAATGGGTGACGCCCCCGACCCACATGGGCTAATCTCCCAGACCGATGCATGGTGTATCAGTCGTCACTCCTACTCACAACGCACAGGCGCACATAGAGCGTAACGTTCGCTCGGTCGCGGCCCAGACCCACCCTGTGCGGGAGCATATCATCATCGACGATGGTTCGAATGACCAAACCATTTCGGCAGTGAGACGCCTGCAACAGGAATTCTCTCATCTAAGGCTGTTGAGCCAATCTCACAGCGGAGCCGGGGAAGCGCGTAACCGCGGGATCGCCGCTGCAAAGGGACGCTACATCTCGTTCCTCGACAGTGACGATACGTGGGCTGCGAGCAAACTAGAGGCTCAAGTGAGCTTTATGATCTCCACAGGCGCTCCGTTTACATACGGCGACTACGAGATTGTCGACTCGCGAACCGAGCGCAAGATAGGTCGCTACGCTTCACCGCCCGAAACATCGTACCGCGAATTCCTGTCCGGCTGCCCGATAGGCTGCCTGACAGCGGCATACGACCAGCAAACGCTTGGGAAGCACTATATGCCCCTGGCCAAGCGTGGACAGGACTGGGGGCTCTGGTTGAGACTGACTCGGGACGGGACAGTCGGTCGCCGCTACCCCGGCTGCTTCGCTACCTACTCACTTTCGAGGAGCTCGCTGTCATCGAGCAAGCTGCGCAAGGCCGCGGATATCTATCGCATTTACCGCGCCGAAGGGATAGGCCCGATGCAGTCCATCCGCTACTTGATACCACATGCACTCAGCTCGAGACGAAAACTGGGGACACCATGAACTCGTGGGCGCTTCATTGCTCCTCCCCGCGAAGATCGGCTCATCCGGATCTCAACCGCTCTAGAGCGGCGGCGATCACGGCTGGCGTTTCGCCTCCTTGACTGGATGCCAACCCGAGTTCGGACGCCAACCGCTTTCCCAACTCCACACCCCACTGATCGAACGAGTTGACGTCCCAGATCACTCCCTGAACGAAGACCTTGTGCTCGTATAGCGCGATCAGCTTTCCAAGAGTCGCCGGATCGAGGCGATCCATCAGCAACAGTGAATTTGGTCGGCTACCCGGATACCGCTTGTGGGGGTCCAGGGCCGGACCCAAAGGATCACCCTCGGCTAAGGCCCATGCCTGAGCGAGACAGTTGGCGATTGCCAGGTCCTGCTGATCTTGCCGCATAACGCCTGACTGAGCGACCAACAAGAAATCCACGGAAATGCTCTCCGTTCCCTGATGCAGCAACTGATAGAACGAATGCTGAGCGTTTGATCCAGGCTCCCCGAAAATAACAGGACAAGTGGCACATTCAACTGGCTCTCCATTGCGACGGGTCGATTTTCCGTTGCTCTCCATCTCGAGCTGCCGCAGGTAGGCGGGCAGTCGCCGAAGATGGTCGTCGTACGGAAGTACAGCGTGACTGGAGGTGCCGAGAAAGTTTCGATTCCAGATCCCGACAAGCGCCAAGAGCACCGGCAAATTCCGGTCGAGAGGCGCCTGTGCGAAGTGCTCGTCCATCTCGTGCGCACCGCCCAAAAAGTCTGAGAAATTCCTCCACCCGATAGCCAACGCTACGGTCAGACCCACAGCCGACCAGATGGAAAAGCGTCCGCCGACCCAGTCCCAGATCGCAAATCTGTGCTCGGGAGCGACACCGAATTCGTCCATGGCGCCGTGGTTCGTGGATACAGCAATGATCTGGGCCGCAAGAGCCGGTTGTCCTCCATGCGCCAGTAGCCAGCTTCTTGCGACATTTGCGTTGGTAAGCGTCTCGAGCGTCGCGAAGCTCTTTGAGCATACGACGAAGAGTGTCGTCTCAGGATCGACTTCACGAAGCACGTGAGCGAGCGCGACACCGTCCACGTTAGAAACGCAATGTACGCGTAGACCCGGATGGCGATACTCGGCAAGAGCATCCAGAACCATCGCGATACCTAGATCCGAACCACCGATCCCGATATTCACCAGATCGGATATCGGCTGGCCACTCGCCCCCTTCAGTTCCCCTGCAGCGATCGCATCAGCGAATGTCCGCATTCGTCGCCGCTCGACTTCAACGGCCTGCATCACATCGACGCCACCGACACAGGCCCGCTGCCCAGCCGGCTGGCGAAGAGCCGTATGCAATGCAGGTCGATTCTCTGTGTTGTTGACGAGTTGACCGCCGAGCAGCTCCGAAACGCGAGTATCCACGCCAACCTCTCTGGCCAGGTCGATCAAGAGATTGAGAGACTCGCGATCGAGCAGTTCCCGGCTGAAATCGAACCAGAGTCCGCAGGCCTCACGTGTAAATTCGCTGCCTCGACGTTCGTCGAGCGCGAAGAGCGCGCTCACGGAACTCCCCGTCAGCTCGGAGACTTTCCCGGCGAGCTTTCGCCAGGCGTTCGTCGTCGGAGCGTAGGGCAGCATCTCCGTCATCCGACCGGCGTCAGGCTGACTCGAACGCCATCAGATTTTCACGCCGTAGTATTCCCGATACCAGTCGACGAACCGTCGAACCCCCTCCTCCACCGGCGTCGCCGGCCGATAGCCGATGTCCGTAACGAGGTCCTCGACGTCCGCCCAGGTGTCGGGCACGTCTCCAGGTTGCAGCGGCAGGAGGTTCTTTTCGGCTTTCCGCCCGAGGCACTCTTCGAGCACTTCGATGTACTTCATCAACTCGACTGGCTGCTGGTTTCCGATATTGTACAGCCGGTATGGCGCGCGGCTGGTTCCGGGATCCGGATGATCGCTGTCCCAGGACTCATTCGGTGTCGCAACGTGATCGCAGGCGGCCACGACGCCGGCGACGATATCGTCGACGAAAGTGAAATCCCGCCGGTGGTTGCCGTAATTGAAGACGTCGATGGGCTCGCCCGCCAGAATCTTCTTCGTAAACACAAAGAGCGCCATGTCGGGCCGCCCGAACGGACCGTAGACCGTAAAGAAGCGCAGCCCGGTGACGGGCAGCCCGTAGAGACTGGCATAGGTGTGTGCCATCAGCTCTGTGGACTTCTTCGTCGCTGCGTATAACGACAGCGGGTGATCGACATTGTGATGCACGGAAAACGGCATGCTCGTATTGGCGCCGTAAACAGAGCTCGTGGACGCATATACGAGATGCTCGACGTCGTTGTGGCGGCAACCCTCGAGAACCGTGATCGTGCCCTGCACATTGCTGTCGATGTAGGAAAGCGGGTTCTCGATACTGTAGCGGACGCCCGCCTGTGCGCCGAGGTGTATCACGCGGGCGAATTTCTCGGCCTCGAACAGGGCCGGCATGGCTTCCCGGTCGGCGAGATCGAGCTTCACGAAACGGAATGACGGATAGCCGCCCAGAACGTCCAGACGCGCATGCTTCAGCGAAACGTCATAGTAGTCGTTGAGGTTATCCAGGCCGACGACCTCGTCACCACGCTCGAGCAGCAGCTTCGACGTGTGAAAACCGATGAATCCGGCCGCGCCGGTAACGAGAATCTTCATCCCACTTCCTCTGCTGCCATGAGCTGACTCAGAGACGGCCGTCTACCTGAGACTTCGGGAGCACGTTTTTGATATCGAAGATCACGACGTTCGGCCGACCCAGGCCACGTATGCCATCGGCGCCCAGCGCGATGAACTCGTCGTGCGCCACGGCTATGACGATCGCATCGTAGGAGCCCCGCCGCACGTCTGAGATCAGCTCGATACCGTATTCCTGCGCCGCCTCTTCCTTGTCCACCCAGGGATCGTGAATGTCGACGTGACAACGAAAAGACTCGAGCTCCCGAACGACGTCTACGACTTTCGTGTTGCGAAGATCGGGGCAGTTTTCCTTGAACGTAAGACCCATGACGAGCACGCGGGCTCCCGCCGGCTGGATATTGCGCCCGATCATGAGCTTGATGACTCGGGACGCAACGTGCGCGGCCATTCCGTCGTTCAGGCGTCGCCCCGCGAGGATCATCTCCGGGTGGTAACCGATCTCCTCGGCCTTGGCGGTCAGATAGTACGGGTCTACTCCGATACAGTGCCCACCGACGAGTCCCGGCCGGAACTTGAGGAAATTCCACTTCGTGGCCGCCGCATCGAGGACGTCGATCGTATCGATGCCGAGCTTCTCGAAGATCAGCGCGAGCTCGTTGATCAGGGCAATGTTGACGTCACGCTGTGTGTTCTCGATCACTTTCGCTGCCTCGGCCACTTTGAGGCTCGGGGCGCGGTGAGTGCCGGCGGTGATGATGCTCAGGTAGAGGGAGTCCACGAATTCGGCGACCTCCGGTGTCGAACCCGAGGTCACCTTCATGATGCTTGGAAGCCGGTGTTCCTTGTCGCCGGGATTGATTCGCTCCGGGCTGTAGCCGGCGAAGAAATCGGTGTTGAACTTGAGGCCCGAGACCCCCTCTACGATCGGCAGACAGAACTCTTCGGTACACCCCGGATACACGGTGGATTCGTAGATGACGACATCGCCCCGACCTATTACTCGTCCGATCGTGGCACTGGCCGACCGCAATGGCTCGAGCTGCGGCCGCCGGCTCCGGTCTATCGGTGTCGGCACCGTCACGATGTAAACGTTGCAAGCCTCCAGATCCGCCTCATCGGTCGTGTAGCTCAGTTTCGTCGCTGCAGCCAGCTCGTCGGACGATGTCTCCCGCGTCGCATCGACGCCAGACCGGAGCGCCATGACTCGCGGCGAGTTGATGTCGAACCCGATCGTCGGGTACTTGCGCCCGAACTCGACGGCGAGGGGCAGTCCGACGTAACCGAGACCGATTACACCGATACGGACCTCGTCGAGGGATCTCACATTCTTCTCCAGGATGGCCGGCAAACGCGGCGCGATTATATGCGACTGCCCGCCTGCCCTACCGGCAATCGCTCACAGCTTCCGCCTTTGCCTCGCCGCTGCACCGTGTCAGAGCAGGTAAATCACTGCGAGCAGGCCGGCGATGGTCATCGTCACGGTGTACGGCAACGCCATGACCACCATGCGCATGTAACTCAAACGGATCAATGGTGCGAGCGCCGACGTCAACAGAAACAGAAACGCGGCCTGTCCGTTCGGTGTCGCGACGCTCGGGATGTTTGTGCCGGTGTTGATCGCCACCGACAGCAACTCGAACTGCTCCCGAGTGATCGTGCCGGCCTCCATCGCCGACTGCACCTCGCCGACATAAACAGTCGCGACGAACACGTTATCGCTGATCGCCGACAGGAGGCCATTAGCCAGAAAGAATATCGCCGGCTGCGACCCCGGCTCCTGAGCGAGCACCCAATCACTGACTGGCTGGAAGAGCCCCTGATCGTTGATGACCGCGACAATAGCGAAAAAGACGACCAGCAACGCGGTGAACGGCAATGCTTCCTCGAACGCATGGCCGATCTGATGTTCCTCGGTGACGCCCGTGAACGCCGTCGCCAGCACGATGACGGACAGGCCGATCAGGCCAATTGCAGCAACGTGAAAAGCGAGCGCAAGAACAAGCAGGAGGGCAACACCCGCCTGCACGACAATGATCGCCTTTTCTCGCGGCGAGCGGGTTTCGCTTTCGTGCTTATCAAATTCGAGAAGCACGGTCCGTACCGGCTCGGGCAGCGCCGCGCCGAACCCGAAGCTCTTCGTCGCCTCCAGCAACAGGCAGGTTATGTGCCCAACGATGAAAACCGGCAGCGTGATCGGCAGCATACGAAGGAAAAACTCAATGAAGTCCCAGCCGGCACGGTCCGCAATGATCACGTTCTGAGGCTCGCCCACCTGAGTCATCACGCCGCCGAGGGCCGTGCCGACGGCGGCGTGCATGACGAGACTCCGCAGGAACGCCCGAAAGCGCTCGAGATCTTCCCTGTGAAGCTCGACGACATTCTCGTCCGTGGTCTGATCGTGATCGGAGTGATGAAAATGGCGGCCGGATGCCACTCGATGGTACACACCATAGAAGCCGGCGATCACGGTAATGATGACCGCCATGACCGTCAGCGCATCGAGAAATGCCGACAGCACTGCCGCGACGAACGTGAACATCACCGACAGCAGCATCTTGGAACGCACGTTCACGAAGATCTTCGTGAACGTGAAAATCAGCATCTGCTTCAGGAAGAAGATGCCAGCTACCATGAACATCAGCAGAAAAATGACTTCGATGTTGTGGAGCGCCTCCTCGAACACATGATCCGGGGTCGTCATCCCGATGATGACGGCTTCAAGCGCCAGCAGCCCGCCGGGCTGCAGCGGATAGCAGCGCAGCGCCATCGCCAGAGTGAAGATGAACTCGAGAACCAGCGCCCAGCCTGCGAGTATCGGCGAAAGCTGAAAGAGGATGGGATTCAGGACGAGGAACACGACGATCGTCAGCTTGTACCATCTGGGCGAGTGACCCAGGAAATTCGTGCTGAAGGCCTGGCTGATCGTGTGCTGGGTCATCAAGTAGTCCTTTGCGCTCGGTTCGATTCTCGAACGGGAATTGTAGCGAAACAGCGCGTGGCTCGTCCGCCCGTCAGTCCCACAGCGTTTTGCCGCCGGCGGCCTCTCTGATTCTCTCGAGCATGGCCGCATGCGCCTCGAGCTCTTCGGAATCGGCTGCGATGACGACGAGATCCAGACCGTTTCGATCGAGCTGCCGGACTACCGCAGCCGCTTCCAGCGCGGCCGCATCCGCATCGAGCGACAGGCTGACCTGCCCGCCGGTCATCGCCAGATAGACATCGGCGAGTATCTCGGCGTCGAGCAGAGCGCCGTGGAGCTCGCGGTGTGAGTTGTCTATCTCGTACCGCTTCGCAAGGGCATCCAGACTGTTCCGCTGTCCGGGATGCATTCGCCTCGCGAGGCTCAGCGTGTCCAGCACTTCGCACACGCTGCGGATGTCGTCCGGCACGCCCGCGACGCGACTGAGCTCCGCATTGATAAACGCCACGTCAAACTCGGCGTTGTGGATGACGAGCTCCGCACCGGTAACGAAGTCGACGAATGCGCTGGCGACCTGCCCGAATGGTGGCTCGCTGCGAAGCCGCTCGTTACTCAGGCCGTGAACGGCGAGAGCGCCGGCATCGACTTCCCGTTCAGGGTTGATGTAGCGGTGAAAAGTGCGAGTCGTATACCGCCGGTTCTCGAGCTCGACGCAACCGACCTCGATGATCCGGTGCCCCGCCGAAACCTCGAGCCCCGTAGTCTCCGTATCGAGCACTATCTGACGCATGCCGTCCTCTCTGACGTCCCGAAGTCCGGGCCTGTTGCCGTTACGTATCCCGTTCGGGAGCGACCAACCGGTCGATACCGGCGTTTGCGAGCTGATCGGCGCGCTCGTTGCCCGGATGGCCGGCGTGCCCTTTGACCCAATGCCATTCTACCGAGTGCCGGTCGGCGAGCGCCGAGAGCTGCTGCCAGAGATCGCGGTTCTTGACGGGCTTGCGCGCCGCCGTCTTCCACCCGCGCCGTCGCCAGCCCGGCAGCCACTCGGTGATGCCGTTTCGCACGTATGTGGAGTCCGTGAAGAGATCCACCCGGCACGGCTCCGACAGCGCTTCCAGCGCCGCGATCGCGGCGGTCAGCTCCATCCGGTTATTCGTCGTTTCGGTTTCTCCGCCCAGGAGCTCGCGCTGGAAATCACCGAACTCGAGCAATGCGCCCCAGCCGCCCGGGCCGGGGTTCCCGCGACACGCCCCGTCTGTATAGATCGTGACCCGCTTCATCTGCGGGCCGTCGTCGAACGATTCACCGGCACTTATTTCAACCGCCCTGACTGGTCCGCGAAGCCCTGGTCGTCGGTTCGACGAGGCCGCGCACGGCGCGCAAGCGCGGTCGGCCCCAGGACGGCCGTACCGGCGTCAACCGCACGACGCGCTTCTGTGCGACGAGCAGATAACCCGCAGCCGCAAACGGCAACCAGCGACTGGCCCAGGGCTCGGGAGGAATGCTGGCGGCGCGCGTAAATCGCTCGAACGGCAATGCGTGCAGGTAAGCTCGGGCGGGCCCGACCTCGAAACTGAGCAGCTCGAGCCAGTCGCGGAGTTTGCCTTCACCTATCAGCCGTTGGCTACCAGGGGGATAGCCACGGGGATCGAGCAGCTGCCTGAGACCCCACAGGCCGCGCGGAGAGAACCCCAGAATCACGAGCTGACCGTCCCCGCGCAGCACGCGCGCTGCCTCTCTCAGCAGCGCGTGCGCCGAGGCGGACCGCTCGAGAGTATGGGGCAACAGCACCGCGTCGATCGAATCCGACGCAACAGCCAGCTGCCCGCAAGCGCTGACGACATCGGGCCCGGTACCCCAGCCGCAGTCGTCGATCAGCGCACACCGCTGCGTTCGGGCATAGCGAAGAAAAGTGTCGCGCCGCCCCCAGCCGCCGATCTGGAGCAGTTGCTCGCCGAACACGCGATCCAGCACGTCGCTGACGATCGACTGCTCGCTGTCCAGACATCGTTGTCCAACTGCGCTCGCGAGCCATGCCTCCGGATTCATAGGCGAATTCTACCGCGCCTTGCGACCGGTTTCGCGTCGGCGCTGGTTGTCACCGAAAGGGTCACTGCGATGTGAACCGCATGCTTGCAACCCCACGGTGTAGCGCTAGGATGAGCTCGCCGGATACCGGAATAAGGACAAGAGCAGGAGATCCGTCGTCAATGCATTCCCGGACCTGTATCACGGAATCCCGAATGGCTCGTTTTCCCGGCCGCTTCGCGGCCACCGTTGCTGCGGCCTGCCTGTACGCATTGTTCCCGCTTGCGGCGAGTTCCCAGACGATTGATCCCGGGGCGGGCGCGGACGAAACCGCTGCGACCCCGGCCGCCGGCTTTCCGGCCTCGAGTGTCGCAGCCCCCGGCTCCTCGCCTTCCGGCGTCTCGCCTTCCGGTGCCTCGCCATCGGGTGTCTCGCCTTCCGGTGTCTCGCCCGCACCAGCCCGGCCGGCACGGGCCGACCTGTTGTCCAGGCTGCGCAACGGCCTGTCACTGCCAATCGTCGCGGATCGGGCAGTGGCGACCGAGCGCGAATGGTACATCCGCCACCCCGATTACCTGGCGCGCGTGTTCGCGCGAGCGGATACGTATCTGCATTTCATCGTCGAGGCAATCGAGGAACGCGACATGCCTCTCGACCTGGCGCTGCTGCCGATCGTCGAGAGCGCCTTCGATCCGTTCGCCTACTCTCACGGTCGGGCCTCGGGGTTGTGGCAGATCATTCCGGGAACGGGTCGCAGGCTGGGCCTGAAGCAGAACTGGTGGTTTGACGGGCGCCGCGACATCGCGGAGTCGACCCGGGCTGCGCTCGACTATCTGCAAATGCTGCATGAGATGTTCGACGGCGACTGGCTGCTCGCCGTCGCCGGCTACAACTCCGGCGAAGGCAACGTCGCGCGCGCCGTGCGAAGAGCACGCGCCGCCGGCAGGCCGACCGACTTCTGGAATATCCGTAGCGACCTGCCGCGGGAGACTCGCGCCTACGTTCCGCGGCTGATCGCCATTCGCGATATCGTTGCAGACCCGACGCGCCACGGCGTGACCCTGCCAAGGATCGATGACGCCCCGGTATTCACTGCGATCGATACCGTGTCGCAGATCGATCTGGCCCTCGCGGCAGAGCTTGCCGAGGTAGAAATCGACAGGCTCTATGCGCTGAATCCCGGAATCAACCGCTGGGCGACCGATCCGGAAGGGCCGCACCGTCTGTTCGTCCCGCTCGACGCCGGTCCGAAGCTGGCCGCGGCGCTGCGCACACTCGACGAGAGCGAACGCGTTCGCTGGACGCGTCATCGTATCGGCAACGGCGAGACGCTGAGCGGAATCGCGACGCGTTACGGCACGACAACGAGCGTTCTTCGGGAAATCAACGGTATTTCGGGCAGCATGATCCGCGCAGGCCATCATCTGATGATTCCGCATGCGGTCGAGGGCGCGGACAGCTACCGGCAGAGCCTCGATGCCCGCAGCGCGAGGCAGCGAGATCGCGAGCGGGCCGGTACGCGAATCACGCATGCCGTGCAGGCCGGCGAGTCGTTCTGGACGATCTCGAGACAGTATGGGGTCGGCATGCGTGAACTCGCATCCTGGAACGCAATGGCACCGGGCGACACGCTGTCGGTCGGCCGTGACCTCGTTGTCTGGACCAAATCCTCTTCCGCAGCCGCCTCGCCAGGCCAGGTCCGGCGGATTAACTATGTCGTCCGGCGCGGCGATTCTCTGGCATCCATTGCGCAGCGGTTTCGCGTTTCGGTATCCCAGCTCGTGCAATGGAACGGCATCGACCCGCAACGCTATCTGCAACCCGGGCAACGGCTCGTCATGCATGTAGACGTTACCGAGCAAAGCTCCTAAGCTAAAAGTCCTGCTCTCAACAGGATCCGGTAATGGGATTTCTCGCCGGCAAGCGCGCCGTCATCGTGGGGCTTGCAAGCAATCGATCGATCGCCTATGGCATCGCCCACGCAATGCATCGCGAAGGCGCCGAGCTCGCCTTCAACTATCAAACGGACAAGCTGGCGGATCGTGTAACCAGAATGGCCGGCGAACTCGGCAGTGAGCTCGTTCTGCCACTCGACGTCGGCGACGACGCAGGGATCGATACATTCTTCGACGGACTGAAGAAACACTGGGACGGCTTCGACATTCTCGTTCACTCTGTGGCATTCGCCCCCGGAGACCAGCTCGAAGGCCGCTACATCGATGCCGTCAACCGCGAGGGATTCGGGGTGGCTCACGACATTTCGAGCTACAGCCTCGCAGCGCTCGCGAAGCAAGCGGAGCCATGCATGACGGGTCGCAACGGCGCGATACTGACGCTGAGTTACCTCGGTGCCGTAAGGGCGCTGCCGAGCTACAACGTCATGGGACTCGCGAAGGCGAGCCTCGAAGCCAACGTACGCTTTCTGGCGATGGACCTCGGATCGGAGAACATTCGTGTCAACGCGATTTCGGCCGGCCCGATCCGCACGCTCGCGGCATCGGGGGTCAAGGGTCTCCGCCAGATGCTGGCGAAGGTGGGCGAAGCGGCGCCGCTGAAACGCAACGTGTCGACCGAGGACGTCGGCAACGCGGCGGCGTTCCTGTGCTCGGACCTCGCCGCCGGGATCACCGGCCAGACGATCTACGTCGATGCCGGCTACAACATCGTCGGCATGAGCTTCGACTAGAAGTCGGGGTTCAGCACTTCGTCCGGCACCCTCACCGAGGCGGCGTCGCGGACGTTGGCTGCGTAACCCGCGACTTCGAGCTGGGCAGCCTGTTCCGCCAGCAGCCGCTGCCGCTGATCACGCTCGGCAACCGGAATCGTCTCCGGGTCGCCCGGTCGCACGCCTGAGACGACGACGACCGCCTCGTCTCCCGACCGCAACGGTAGCTGCCGCACAACGTTACCGACTATCCCGGATCTCGGCTCGCCGAACGCGGCGGCCAGAATATCGGGCGGCGTCTCGGAATCTACGCGCGCGACCCAGCTCGGTTCGACCCATTCGCCGCCGAGCTCCGCCGCAAGCGCTGCCTGGTCCGTCGACGCCGGCAATGCGTCATGAAACGCCGTTGCAGCATCCGCGGCGAGCTGCCGGGCTGCCCGGAGCCGCAGCTCTTCCCTGATTTCCTCGCGAACGTCATCGAGCGGGCGCGGCGCGGGATCATGGTGCTCGCGAACGCGGACGATGACGACGTCGTCCTCGCTCAGTTCGATCAGATCGCTATTGCGCCCCGATACGATCGCCTCTTCCGAGAACACGCGCGCGACGACTTCGCCGCCGTTCTCGAAGAGTTCCGGATCGCCGCTACGCTCGAAGCCGTCCACCTGCTTCAGCTCGAGACCCAGGTCTTCGGCAACGCTGGCAAGCTCATCGTAGGCATCGAACGCCGCCTGACGCATGTCGTTGGCGCGATCGTAGTACAGCGTATTGGCGCGGTCGGTGCTGAGCTCGGTCCGCAATTCGTCCCGAACGGCTTCGAAGGTCCGAACTTCGCCGGCACGCATATCGTCGAGCCGCAGGATGTGATAACCGAACTCGGTCTCTACGGGCCCGGAAATTTCGCCGAGCTCCATCGAATAGAGCTCGTCCTCGAAAGGCCCCGAGAGCACGCCACGCGCGATCCAGCCGAGGCTGCCACCGGCTGCAGCGGTGCCACCGTCGTCGGAGATTTCGCCCGCCAGCGTCGCGAAATCCTCACCGGCCTCGAGCCTTGCGAGCGCATCCGCCGCTTCGGCTTCCGCCGTCTGATAGTCGTCGCCATCGACGGTAATCAGGATATGGCTCACACTGCGTTCTTCTTCGGTCTCGAAGCGGCGCTGCTGTTCTTCGTAGAAGTCGCGCAGGTCGTCGTCGGTAAGCTCTATCGTCGCGGCAATGCTCGCGAGGTCGAGCTCGACATATTCCAGGTCGACGGTTTCGGGTGTCATGTACTGGCTGGGATTGGCCTCGTAGTGGCTCGCGATTTCCGCATCCTCGACTTGAGCCCCATCGAGAAACGTCGTCGCTCTGAAGAGCGCATAACCGAGCTCGCGCTGCTGATTCGTAATTTCTATGTAGCGCCGGAACTCGCTCGGCGTCAGGAAGGTCGACGCAGCTATCCCACCCTGAAACTCCGTTACGACCAGAGCTTCGCGCTGCTGAGCTTCGTACAAGGTCGGCGTCATTCCGTTGGCTTGCAGAATTGCACGATAGCTGTCAGCAGAAAAATTCTCGCCGACCTGGAATGCGGGCGTGCTCCGGATCGACTCCGCGAGACGCTCATCCGACACGTAGTAGCCGGCGTCGCCGGCCTGCTGCCGTAGCGCCTCCCGCAACACCATCTGATCGACGACGTCGCGACGCAGCTCGCGTCGGAGATCGTCGGTCAGTTCGACCCGATAGAGCTCCTGATATTGATTCTGCATCGCCTGCAGCTCACGTTCGAATTCGAGCATCGGGATGTCCGTGCCGTTCACCTTCGCTGCGAACGGCGACTGGGTAACGCTGAAATCGATCCCGAAGAAAATGAACGTGATCCCGATCAGGCCCAGTATGGCGATCGCGATGTATTTTCCGATGGACTCACGAAACGCATGCAGCATGGTTGTTCACCGATCACCAATGAAAAAGGACAGGCCCGTCTCCGTTGAAGACAAACCTGTCCCTAGTTTTTATCCCTGATCCGTCAACCAGACTGGCGGAGTGGACGGGACTCGAACCCGCGACCCCCGGCGTGACAGGCCGGTATTCTAACCAGCTGAACTACCACTCCGAATCTGGCTGTGGTGGGTGCTGAGGGGATCGAACCCCCGACCTTCGCGGTGTAAACGCGACGCTCTCCCAGCTGAGCTAAGCACCCCTGGGACAGGGCCGGTCAGTTTACGGCATCCTTCAATGCCTTGCCAGCCTTGAACCCGGGTACGTTGCTTGCCGCAATCTTGATCGTGTCGCCCGTGCGCGGATTACGACCCGTGCGCGCGGCACGATGCTTGACGCTGAAAGTACCGAATCCGACGATCGAAACCTGCTGGCCCCGCTTCAGCGATTTCGTCACTGCCCCGACGACTGCGTCGATTGCTCGACCCGCATCGGCCTTCGACAGATCGGCGCCGTCCGCAACTGCTTCGATGAGTTCCGCTTTGTTCATTCCTTTCCCTTACGCTGTGATGGTGTGAGTGAATCCCCAGACGTTCGTGCCGTCTACCCATAACTCCCCGCGGAAGCATCAGCATCCCGGTGAGAATCATGAATAAGAAAGAACCGCCCTCCGAGAAGGACGATCTTATACCAAGCAGGATTTTCGCGTGTCAACAAGCCGCGATGCCGTCAATGCGGCAACGCGGGCTTGGATTTGCCGGGCTTTTCCGCTTGCGACTCACGCTCTGGCCGCGCGCCCTCGAGGTCCTTTGAGGCTGGCTCCGGAAGGTGTTGTAAAGCCAACTCAAGAACCTGGTCTATCCACTTGACCGGAACAATGGTCAGCTTATCCTTGATGTTCTTTGGAATATCGGCAAGATCCTTTTCGTTGTCTGCCGGTATCAGCACGGTATCGATACCGCCGCGGTGGGCTGCAAGCAACTTCTCTTTCAATCCGCCGATCGGCAGTACTTCGCCGCGCAGCGTGATCTCACCAGTCATCGCCACATTGGCACGCGTAGGAATTTTTGTCAGCGCGGAGACGAGGGCGACGCACATTCCGATACCCGCGGATGGCCCGTCCTTCGGCGTCGCGCCTTCGGGAACGTGGACGTGCACGTCCGATTCCTGATGGAAGTTCTCGTCGATACCGAGCACGGGGGCACGGCTGCGAACGACCGTCATCGCCGCCTGTATCGATTCCTGCATGACGTCGCCCAGCTTCCCGGTCAGGATGAGCTTGCTCTTCCCGCCCGGGACGATGGCCGCTTCGATCGTCAGAAGCTCACCGCCCACCTCGGTCCAGGCCAGCCCGGTCACCTGACCGATCTGGTTGTTTTCCTCCGCTATGCCGTACCGGTGGCGGATGACGCCCAGATACTTCGACAGGTTCGACGGCTTGATCCTGACCGCACTCTTGCGGGGACGGAGCAGCAACTGCTTGACGACCTTGCGGCAAATCGTGGCGATCTCCCGCTCGAGATTCCGTACTCCCGCCTCGCGAGTGTAGTAGCGAATGATGTCGAGAATCGCAGCATCCGAGATCGACATCTCGTTTTCGTCGAGACCGTTTTGCTTGACCTGTTTCGGGACGAGGTAGCGCCGGGCGATGTTCAGCTTCTCATCTTCCGTGTATCCGGGAATCCGGATCACTTCCATTCGGTCGAGCAACGGCGCAGGAATGTTCAGGCTGTTCGCCGTGCAGACGAACATCACTTCCGACAGATCGAAATCGACCTCGAGATAGTGATCGTTGAATGTCGAGTTCTGCTCCGGGTCGAGCACCTCGAGCAGCGCCGATGACGGGTCACCGCGGAAATCCATCGACATCTTGTCGATCTCATCCAGCAGGAAAAGCGGATTACGGACTTTGACCTTGCCCAGGTTCTGCACGATCTTGCCCGGCATCGAGCCGATATACGTGCGTCGGTGCCCGCGAATCTCGGCCTCGTCACGGACGCCGCCAAGTGACATCCTGACGAACTTGCGGTTCGTCGCCCGGGCGATGCTCTTGCCAAGCGAAGTCTTGCCGACGCCCGGCGGCCCGACGAGACAGAGAATCGGGCCCTTCAGCGCCTTGACACGCTGCTGCACGGCCAGATATTCGAGGATGCGCTCCTTGACCTTCTCGAGCCCGTAATGGTCCTCTTCGAGCACCACTTCGGCGGCCGAGAGATCCTGGTGGACCTTCGTGCGCTTCTTCCAGGGTACCTTGACGATCCAGTCGATGTAGTTGCGGACGACCGTCGCCTCTGCCGACATCGGTGACATCAGCTTCAGCTTGTTCAGCTCGGAAGTCGCCTTCTCCCGCGCTTCCTTCGACAAACCGCCGGTCTCGATCTTCTTCTCGAGGTCCTGAAGTTCGTTTGGTGCGTCGTCCATCTCGCCGAGCTCTTTCTGAATGGCTTTCATCTGCTCATTCAGGTAGTACTCGCGCTGGCTCTTCTCCATCTGCTGCTTGACGCGGCCGCGAATCCGCTTTTCGATTCGCAGCATGTCGATCTCGCCGTCTATCAGCCCGAGCACATGCTCCAGGCGTCGCCTCGCATCGGCCAACTCGAGAATCTTCTGACGATCAGCGAGCTTTAGCGTCATGTGCGCGGCGACCGTGTCCGCAAGTCGGCTGGGGGAATCGATGCCGGCGAGAGAAGTGAGAATTTCGGGCGGAATCTTCTTGTTCAGCTTCACATACTGCTCGAAGCGCGACACCACGGACCGGGACAGAACGTCCATCTCGCGCTCGTCCTCGTCGCTCTCGACGACGAAAGGCTCGGGCACTGCCGAGAAGCAGTCCCCCACCTCGAGCTCAGTCACCCGGACGCGCTCGCCTCCCTCGACGAGCACCTTGACGGTGCCGTCCGGCAGCTTCAGGAGCTGCAGAATCGTGGCGACGGTGCCGATTTCGTAAAGATCGGAAGGCTCCGGCTCGTCGACATCGGCGTGCTGCTGCGCCACGAGCAGAATTTCCTTGGACTCGGACATCGCCGCGTCGAGCGCGACGACGGACTTTTCCCTGCCGACGAAAAGCGGAATTACCATATGCGGGTAAACAACCACATCGCGTAGCGGCAGAATCGGGAGCCGTGAGCGCGAGGTTTCGGCGGGAATGTCTGAATCCATCATACTCTTCCGTAAGTTATGTGGCGCCGAACCGGCGCCTCAACCCGAAATGGGGGCTCGACGTCGAAAAAGCAAGGCGTTGCCGGGCAACGTGCCGACACTCAACGGCGTTCGTCGCCGACGGCAGCCTGTTCTTCAGACTCGTAGATGACGTAGGGCTTCGTTTCCCCGGTGACGACGGCGTCGTCGACGACGACTTTCGAGGCGCCTTCCATAGACGGCATATCGTACATGGTGTCGAGCAGCACGTTCTCGAGAATCGTCCTCAAACCACGTGCGCCGGTCTTGCGCTGCATCGCCTTCTGGGCCACCGCGCGCAGGGCGTCCTCGCGGAATTCGAGCTCGACGCCCTCCATCTCGAACAGCTTCTGATACTGCTTCGTCAGAGCGTTCTTCGGCTCCACCAGAATCTCGACCAGCGCTGCCTCATCGAGCTCTTCCAGCGTAGCAACGACGGGGAGGCGGCCGACGAATTCGGGAATCAGCCCGTACTTGATCAGGTCCTCGGGCTCGACGTCCCGCAGCAGCTCGCCGATGTTGTCGACCGCATCGGCGCTCTTGACCTCCGCGACGAAGCCGATGCCGCTCTTCTTCGAGCGGTTCTGAATGATCTTGTCGAGACCCGCGAATGCGCCACCGCAGATGAACAGAATATTCGACGTATCAACCTGAAGGAATTCCTGTTGCGGATGCTTGCGGCCACCCTGAGGAGGAACCGATGCAACCGTGCCTTCGATCAGCTTCAGCAGCGCCTGCTGAACGCCTTCCCCGGATACATCGCGGGTAATCGACGGGTTGTCCGACTTACGCGAGATCTTGTCGATCTCGTCGATGTAGACAATGCCCGTCTGCGCCTTCTCCACGTCGTACTCACATTTCTGCAACAGCTTCTGAATGATGTTCTCGACATCCTCACCAACGTAACCGGCCTCGGTCAGCGTGGTTGCATCCGCGATCGTGAACGGAACGTTCAGCAGCCGGGCGAGCGTCTCGGCGAGCAGCGTCTTGCCACAGCCCGTGGGCCCGATCAGCAGAATGTTGCTCTTGGCGAGCTCGATGTCCTGCTTGTCTTTCGACCGCGTCTCGAGCCGCTTGTAATGATTGTATACGGCGACCGACAGCACCTTCTTCGCGGATTGCTGACCAATGACGTACTCATCGAGGACGGTCTTGATCTCGTGCGGCTTGGGCAGCTTCTCGCGACCGCGCTCTGCACGGTCGTCCAGCTCTTCACGGATGATGTCGTTGCAGAGCTCGACGCACTCGTCACAGATGAATACCGAAGGGCCGGCAATCAGCTTGCGAACCTCATGCTGGCTCTTGCCGCAGAATGAGCAGTAAAGCAGCTTACCGTCGTCCGATTTGCCGCGCGAATCATCGCTCATCGTGCAGTTCCTGTATCGCGCCGATCATACCGGCGTGGTTATAGCATTCCGCCAGATCGTAAGCAAAGCGCCATGTCGCACTTTGGTGAGGCTGACGCAGTGTGCTGCAGATCACACAGATTAAGTCTTACCGGGGGGATCCGGGCGGCGCTCGAGGACCGTGTCGATCAGCCCGTACTCGACAGCCGTCGGCCCGTCCATGAAGTTGTCGCGATCGCTGTCCTGCGCGACCTGCTCCACCGATTGCCCCGAGTGTTTCGCGAGAATGGCGTTGAGCTGTTCCCGAACCTTGAGCACCTCGCGGGCATGGATGTCGATATCCGAAGCCTGGCCCTGAAAGCCGCCGCTCGGTTGATGAATCATGATCCGTGCGTGCGGCAGGCAGTAGCGCTTGCCTTTCGCGCCGCCGGCCAGCAGCAGGGAACCCATGCTGGCAGCCTGCCCGACGCAGATCGTGCTGACGTCGGGCTTGATGAACTGCATCGTGTCGTAGATCGACAGGCCGGCCGTAACGACCCCGCCAGGCGAATTGATATAGAGATGAATGTCCTTATCCGGATTTTCGGACTCGAGGAACAGCAGTTGCGCCACCACGAGGTTCGCCATCTGGTCTTCGACACCACCGACGACGAAAATGATGCGATCCTTCAGCAGACGCGAATAAATGTCGTAGGCGCGCTCGCCGCGAGCAGTCTGCTCGACGACCATTGGTACCAGATTCAGCGAAGTAAGGCTGCTCATGCATTGCTCCTCGGTAGACGTTTCCTGGTGACGCTCACGCGTCCTCGTTGTTCATGAATGCCTCGAACGTATCCTTCTTCTCGCGAATCTTCGCGTTCTCGACCAGGTGATCGACAACCTGCTCCTCGAGGACGGCAGTCTCGATCTGCGACATCATCTGGCGGTCGCTCCGGTACAGCCGGGCGGCCTGATCAGGGTCCTCGTACGGCTGCGCCAGTTCGCCGATTCGCTCGTCCACGCGATCGCGATCGATTTCCAGTTTCGATTCGGCAAGCACTTCCTGAACCAGAAGCCCGAGCCGAACACGTTTCTCGGCGACCGGCTGGAATACCTCGGCGCCGGGGACACGCGCCGGATCGTCCGTTCCCAGCCGTCGCTGCGCCTCGCCCTGGAGCGACTGAATCTCCTGCGACACCAGCGCCTTCGGAACATCGATGCGGTTGGCATCGTGAAGTGCGTCGAGCGCGGCATTCTTGGTGCGCAGCCGGATGCGGTCGGCGAGTTCCCGCTCCATGTTGCGCCGAACATCATCGCGGAAAGCATCGAGGCCGCCATCGCTGACCCCGAATGCCGCGATGAACTCGTCGTCGACCTCGGGAAGGACCTTCTCCTCGACGGCGTGGGCGTGCAACGCGAACTCGGCCTTTTTCCCGGCGAGATCGGCGACACCGTAGTCCTTCGGGAATTTCACCTTGATCGTCTTGTCTTCACCAGCCGATAGACCGGCGATTCCCTTATCGAAGTCGGCAATCACCTGACCTGCGCCGACGACTATCGGCACCTTCGTACCGCTGCCGCCATCGAACGCCTCGCCGCCCATCGTCCCGGTGAAGTCGATGACGACGCGATCGCCTTCGCGTGACGCTCGTTCGACCTCCTGCCACTCGGCGCGCTGCTCACGCAACTTCTCGATCATCGAATCGACATCGGTGTCGTCGATGGCAACGCTCGGGACGTCGAACTTGAGCTTCGTGATGTCGCCGAGCGAAACCTCCGGATAGACCTCGAATACGGCCCGGTAACTGAACCCGTCCCCGCTCTCCGCCAGTGGCTCGATGGCCGGTCCGCCGGCGGGATTCAGCTGCTGCTGGCTGATCGCCTCGGAGAATGAGCTTCGGATGAGGTCCGATAGCACTTCCTGGCGCACCTGGCCTGAGAAGCGCTGCCTGACGACCTTCGCCGGGACCTTGCCGGGCCGAAAACCCTTGAGCTTGGCCGTCTTTCCGAGTCGCTTCAGGCGTGTGTCCACCTCGCGGTCGATCTCCGCCGCTGGCAGGCGCACCGTCATGCGTCGCTCGAGCCCCTGCCCGGGCTCCATCGATACATCGATATTTGACTGACTCACCGCTTGTCGTTCTCTGCTTCCATCGTTCTGCGCGGAGCGGCGCTGCTGCGCCGGGCGTTGGTGCGAAAGGGGAGACTCGAACTCCCACGGGTTGCCCCACTGGAACCTAAATCCAGCGCGTCTACCAATTCCGCCACTTTCGCCGACCGCGATTTGGCCGGCTATTATATACGGGCCCCAGACGGAGCAATGTGCCTCCCTTGCAGATACTGCTTCGCTCCCTGCCACGAATGTCCAGGCCCCACGCGGGCGTAGAGTTGTCCGCGTGGGCGCTGATGGCCGTACCGATGGGCGTGCTGTCGGGCGGCGTTGCCGGCGTCATCGTGAATCCCGTTTTCGGCGGGGCGGTGCCGCCGTGGGTACTCGGGCTCGCCGTGGCTCTGCTCACCGGCGCCGGCCCCGTCGCGAATCTGACGAGCGCTTTCTGGGCGCACGCGAGCCGCGGGCGGGCCAGAATCGGGCTGATCGCCACGCTGCAGGCATTCTTCTGTGTCTGCCTCGCCGCCGCCGCCGCGATGCCCATCACGACGCTCGGGCTCGCCGGTTTCGTCGGCCTGCTGCTGGCGGCACAGACGATATGGTGCGGAATCATCACGACACGCGCACACATCTGGCGCCAGAACTACACGCGCGAGGCCCGAACCGCATTCGCTGCTCGCAATCAGCTCGTGGTCTCACTGATACACGCCGGTATCGGTGCAGTGACCGGCTGGCTGATCGCGCGCGAGCCTCAGGCCTTTCGTATCCTGCTGCTTGGCGCAGCTGCGTGTGCCGCTGCCAGCATCGTCCGCGTGCGGCTGCTCAGGCTGCGGGGCGAACGGCGTCTGCTCGCCGCCGAACGCCGCGAGAACGCGGCCCGGCTGTTCGATCCGCGGCGCTTCTGGGCGATCCTGACCGACGATCCGCTCTATCGCCGCTACATGACATGGATGATGGTGCTCGGTTCCGGCAATTTGATGTTTACCGCACCGCTGATCCTCAGCATGACGAACGACCTCGGCGTCCCGAGCGCCACACAGGTCTGGATCACGGCGGCACTTCCGACGCTGATTGCGCCGCTTGCCACGCTGTACTGGGCACGACACCTCGCGCGCGAGCACGTCGTCACGTTTCGCGCCCGCAACAGCCGCTGGTACGCAGCGAGCGTCATACTCTTCGCGCTCGCCGCGATCGGCGGGCAGATACCGTTGCTGTGGCTGGCGTCGGCAGCGCTCGGGGTCGGCATCGGCGGTGGCGTCCTCGGCTGGAACCTCGGTCACAATGACTTTGCGCCGGATGAGAAAGTCTCAGAGTATGTCGGCCTGCACGTCTCGCTGACCGGCGTACGCGGCCTGCTGGCGCCCCTCACCGGCGTCGCCCTCTACGGCCTGATCGAAGCGCGGGCGCCGGGCGCCGGCGCATGGTCGCTGCTGCTGCCTGCGCTGCTCACGAGCTGCGGGGCCATCGGCTTTCACCGCTTTCGACGGTCGCTGGCCCGACAACCCCACCAATTCGCCGGCAGGGTCCGTTAGTGTCAGCCACGCCTATCGGCTATTCTGCCACCGGAACCGACGGCCCGCCTTTGTGCATGTCCCCGATCACCCACGACGAAAAATGCGGCGCCTCGCACTGATACTGACGCTCGCTGCCACGCCCGCCACCGTGCTCGCGGCGGGCGTGAGCGCCTATCTGCCGTTGCAGATCGCCCCGGAACTCGAACGGCAGGTCGAGCGAGCCCTGATCCTCGCCGGCCGCCCGGTGCTGAAACGCCCGATCGCCGTGGCGGCCGTTCGTGACGCGCTGCCGGCGATCTGTGAGCGCGATGCGGCGCTCTGCGAATCGGTGCGGCGGCATCTGCGCGGGTATCTGCAGGATGACGGTACGCGCGATATCGGGCTCGGCTATCTGACGATTACCGCCAGCGCGACGGAGGACGATCGTGTAGCGCTACCGAACGCGCACGGCATGAGGGCCGACTCGGGCTACGAAGCATCGACGCAGCTTTTCTGGCAGCCCGCGAACGGCGTGCTGCTGAGCGCCGGGCTCCTTGCCTACGAGGACGAGGTCGTCCCGACCGGAACGATGCTCAGCATCGGCAACGAGTACGCGCAGCTCGATCTGGGTTTTCGCGACCACTGGTACTCACCGCTCACCGCAAGCTCGATGCTGGTGAGCAGCGAGGCGCAGACGATGCCGTCGGTCACGCTCAGCAATCATTCGCCGCTGACGCGCTGGGGGTTTCGCTACGAAGTCTTTCTTGCGGAGATGAGCGCGACGCAACGCATCGCGTTCGGCGACCGCTTCACGGCGGGCAATCCGATGCTCGCGGGCGTGCACCTCTCTATCGAGCCGTTCGCTGGCTGGTCGATCGGGATCAACCGGATTCTCCAGTTTGGCGGTGGCGAGCGGAGCGATTCCTTCCGCGACCTGGTCGACGCGTTTCTCCGTCCGTCCGAATTCGACAACACGGCCAACCGCGCCGACCCGAACTCGGAATTCGGCAACCAGGCTGCGTCGGTGACTGCCCGCTATCTCTCGCAGGGCGACATCCCGTTTGCGGCATACGTCGAGTACGCCGGCGAGGACACGTCGACGAACAGCAACTTCCGGCTCGGCAACGCAGCGCTGGCTGCCGGGCTGCAGTTCCCGTCCGTACTCGGCAAGCTCGATCTGACGGTCGAGCTCAGCGAGTGGCAGAATGGCTGGTATGTCCACAGCATCTACCGGGACGGACTGTCGCACGAAGGTAACGTCATCGGTCACTGGGGCGGCGACCAGCGGCTGCCGGGCGACGGCGTTGGCGCTCGGAGCTTCATGGCGCGGGTCGGCTGGCAGCCCGGCTTCGGCGGCTGGCTCGAGACGACGCTCCGCTGGCTCGACAACGAAGACTATACGGCGCCGGACTACCAGCGCGCGTCCTTTGCGGCGTTGAGCTACAGCCGCCGCTGGCGCGAGCGGCTGTTCGGTGCGGAACTCGAGGCCGGCGAGGACTCGCTCGGGACCTCATTCAACCGCTTCAGCCTCTTTCTGCGATTCTAGCCGAATGAAAATACGTCACGCGGTTGCCCTGTTACTCGGCTCGACTCTGTCTCAGCACGCGCGCGCCGACTGGTTCGTCGATGTCGGTGCCGGCAGCCACCGGATCGAATCCCGGATCAATGGCGCGCGTGTCGTCGACATTTCCGACAGCGGAATTCATATCGGCGCGGGCGGCCGACGCACGATCAACGAGCGCAGCGACATCGGCGTTCGCCTGGAGCTCGACAAGATCGATTCCAACCTGTTCCTCGCCGTACGTGCTCTGGACTATCGACGCCACCCGTCGGAGCGCTTCGCTTACGGCTTTTTCGCCGGTGCCGCCCGACTCGATCTCGCAACCCCGGCATACGGCTGGTATCTGGGTGCGGGCGTGGCGTTCCGACAGCTCGCCGGCGACTGGGACCTCAATCTCGACGTGCGCTTCGGTGACAAAGTCGCTCGCGACAATCTGCTGCCAGGCGAGTCGAACGATCGGAGCCCCGACAACTTTCACGACGTCAGTGGCGTCACGATCTACTTCAGTCGTTCTTTTTGAGCCACGATCAGGTCAGCGCTCGCCGTTGCGTAGCGCCCATCGGAGAAGTTCTGGATCGTGGCCAGCGCAGCGGCCGACAGGGACTCTGCCAGCATCCTGTCGTCGAGAAGCTCGAGGCACTTCGCCGCGAAGCTTCCGGCATCGACCTCCGGAAGACCCCAATTGCGGTAGGCGTCGGGCAGCGTCTCCGCCGCACCCACGCGTGGCGAAACGACGACCGGCACACCCATCGCCTGAGCCTCCGCGACCACCATGCCGTACTCCTCATACACGGCGGGATAGAGCATGACATCGAGCGCCGCGAAGAATTTTTCCGGTCTGCGCCCCTTTGGCAGCCAGGCAAGCGCACCGCTTCTCAGCAGGGCGTGGTTCTCGATCTCTGACGGCAGCCGCCGCGAGCCGACCAGGACGAAACGGGCATCCCTGTGGCTCGACAGAATGCGCTCCGCGGCCTCCAGAAACAGGCCGATCCCGCGCTTGACGAAGAAGCCCGAAGTAATCAGCCCGATCAGCGGAGCCTCCGGCGGGCAGTCCAGCGACCGCCGCACCGGATCGCGCCAGCGCTCGCGGCTCGCAGGCGTGAACCGGGCCGTGTCGAATCCCGGATGCAGCACGCGTGTGTGCGACGACGGAATCGCATGGTGCTTCTCGAGGCCCGCGCGAACGAGCGCCGAGTTGGCGACAATCGGCGTATCGGCGGGAAGTCCGGTGAAGAAAGCCTGGTCCCTGCCGAGCGCAGCAGGGTCGACCGCATCTGGCAGGTACTCGGCAAGCGCTGCAGCGAGATTGTGCACGAAGACCACGGCGGCCGACCGAACGGCGCAGTCGTGGTCGACCACGAGGGCCTGTCGGCTCGCGGCAAGATTTGCTGCCTCGGCCGCCGACAGCCGCGTGACGTAGCGACCGGAACGAAGCATCAGACGCAACCGACCGCGCTCGCCGCCGATATCGACCGCGACGCCCGCTGCTCTGAGACCGCGCGCCTGCATCAGCATCAGCTGAGCCGCACCGCTGCCGAGCCCGAGACTGCGGCGATAGAGAACTACGCGCAATGACCCGTCGCGCTCAAGTTGCGACGACAATGCCGCCGCAGGCCCGGCTCTTTCAGCGTTTCCAGAGCCGCTCCGACGCAAGTGTTGCACCCGCCGCAAGCGCATCGAATTTGGCCCAGACCACGTCGATCTGCTGTCGCTCGAGGCCTGCGCCCTGTGCGAACCCGCAATCGCTGCTCGCGATTACGTTATCTTTGCCGACGAGCGAGGCGAAACGCTCTATGCGCTGTGCGATCAGCTCCGGATGCTCGATGTGGGTAATCGCGTGACTGATGCAGCCGGGCATCAGAATCTTGCCGTCGGGGAGCCGATGCTGCTCCCAGACGGTCCACTCGTGCTCGTGTCTGGGGTTCGCTGCCTCGATCGAATACGCCTGCGCATCGATCGTCAGCAGCAGGTCGATGATCTCCGCGAGCGGGACATCGCTGGTATGCGGCCCGGTCCAGCTGCCCCAGCAGAGATGATAGCGGACACGGTCCTCAGGAATGTCCCGCAGCGCATGATTCAGAGCCGCGATGTTCATCTCCACCCAGCGACGGTAGTCGCGACCGCTGTCGACGATGGCATCGTGCAGATTCGTCAGTATCGCGTCGTCGATCTGGACGATGAATCCCGCGTCCGTGATCGTCCGGTACTCCTCACGCTGCGCGTCGGCAAGCGCGAACAGAAACTCTTCCTCAGAATCGTAGTACTCGTTTGCGTAACTCACCGCGATACTGCACGGCGCCGCTACGGGCAGGAAGGCATCCGCCGCGTCCACCCCGTCGATGGCGGCTTTCAGGTTGTCGACGTCCCTGGCCATCGCCGCGCGCCCCTCGTCCGTGTAGCGGATGGGTTCGACGCAGACCCATTGATTGGCGACCAGCTTGTCACCGGCCTTACCGCTACGCAGCGCGGCAAACGACGCCTCGTAGTACTCGCTGAAACGCAATCGCTCGCGTCCGAGAAATCTCAGGAAGTCCGGGTCATCACGAAGTTCGAATCCCGTCAGCCGGTTCAGCGAGTAGGACGTCCAGGCCGACTTCCCGAACTCACCATCGCTGACAAAATCGATGCCATGCGCGACCTGCTGCCGCACGACCTCGCCGACCGCATCGCGAAGCGTGGTTCCATAGGCGTCTTCGTCCACCGGCTGACCCGCCGTCAATGCCTGCGAGTACGCCAGCACCTCGTCGGGCCGAATCAGGCTGCCGACATGAGTCGTGAGAATTCGATCGTCGCTACGTTGCATCCGGGACCTCCGCGTGGATGCATTCCGGGAGGCACTGCAGCGAGACGGCTACCGGTCGGGCCCGGCCGCAGATCGGACGATGCCGCGCTGAAGGGCTGGTGGGCCGTATAGGAATCGAACCTATAACCAATGGATTAAGAGTCCACTGCTCTACCAATTGAGCTAACGGCCCCACCGTGTAATGGGGTGGACGATGGGACTCGAACCCACGACGACCGGGATCACAACCCGGGGCTCTACCAACTGAGCTACGCCCACCAACGAGCTGGCTATTCTAGTGCAGATCGGACCGTGCTGAAATGCGCGACGCACTGGCGCGCCCGGCAGGACTCGAACCTGCAACCCTCGGCTTAGAAGGCCGATGCTCTATCCGGTTGAGCTACGGGCGCGACGCCGGCGGCGTCATTCTACTGGCCGTGCGGCGGCCGGTCGACGCCACATACCCGCCGCGACCAGCCCACCGGCGACCGCTACCGGCACCGGCCAATGGTCTGCGCCCCACCCCAGCACCAGCACACCGCCCGCCAACCAGAAGATGCGGACCGGCAGCGACAGCGGCGAACGGTAGTAGCCGGCTAGCCCGGCCGACAGTAGGAATACGCCGACAAGGGATGCCAGCATCAACCTGAGAGTCTCACTCGCGCCGCCACCGAGGAAAAAGCGTTCGTCGAACAGGAAGAACACCGGAACGACATAGGCGACGGCCGCCAGCCGCATCGCGACGAGAGCCGTGCGCAGCGGCGGCGCACCGGCAAGCGCAGCGGCAACGAATACCGAGACGCAGACCGGCGGCGTCAGGAACGATAGTGTCCCGAAATAGAAGACGTACATGTGGGCCGCGAGATCCGGTATTCCTGCCCGAATGAGTGCCGGTCCGATCAGAATGACGAGAATGATGTAGGTCGCGGTAACCGGGACGCCCATACCGAGAACGATGCTGCCGATTCCGGCCAGCAATACCAGCAACCAGAGATTGCCGCCGGCCGTGTCGACGAGCACGAACGACAGGTTCCCGCCGAGGCCGGTCAGACCCAGGCAGCCAACGACGAGCCCGGCAATGCCACAAACGACCGCAATGTAGACGCTCCCTTCGCCCGCACCGATCAATGCTCTGGCGAGCGCGGCGGGGCCGATGCGCCGGCGGGGGAGAACGATACCGACGAGAAGCGCGGTTGCGGTAGCCAGCAGCGCTGCCACCTGCGGGCTCTGAAAGCGCCAGAAAAGCGCGTGGATCAGGACGGCGACCGGAACCAGCACCGGCACGATCGGTATCAGGAGCTCGCGGATGTCAGGGCGCGTGTCGTCTGCCACGCCGCGAATGCCGGACCTGGCCGCTTCAAGGTCGACCTGAACGAACAGCCCGAAATAGAACAGCAGCGCCGGCCACAGCGCAGCCAGCGCAATCTGCGTATACGGCACGCCGAGAAACTCCGCCATGACGAACCCGGTCGCCGCCATGATCGGCGGCAGAATCAGCCCGCCCGTCGAAGCCACAGCCTCGATAGCCGCCGCCTGGTGGGCCGGATATCCGGAGCGCCTGATCAGAGGAATCGTCACGAGCCCGGTCGTCGCTACATTCGCGGATGCGCTGCCGGACAATGATCCGAAGATTGCGCTGGCCGCTATGCTGACCTTGGCAGCGCCACCCCGAAAGCGCCCGAACAGCGCCAGTCCCAGATTCGAGATCGCCTGACCGGCGCCGGTTGCGAACAGCACCTGACCGAAGAGGAGAAACGCCGTAACGACCGTCGCCGCGACGAACAGCGGCGTGCCATGAACCGCGTCCTGACCCATGTAGTTGTAAAGCGCCAGCCGATCGGGACGAATCTCGCGCATTCCGAACGGCCCGCTCAGCAGATGGCCGAAGCTCGCATATACGAGCGCGGCAACACCGACGAGCATGATCGCGCGGCCGGCGACGCGGCGCGCAGCTTCGAGCAACAGCAGCAGGCCGGTCAACGACGCGGCGACCTTGTCGGCCGTCAGCAGACCGATCTCGGGCAGGAGGGTGTGGTAGCGAATGACCGTGTAACCGCCGGCGGCAAGCGCCGCCGCCACCAGCAGGCAGTCGTACCAGGGAACATCGTACTTCACCACGGGAGCGGCATCGTCGCCCGGAGCCGAGGACCCTGCACGACCGGTCGGTTCCACTGCGCCGGGGTTGCCGTCCGCACCGCCCGGCGGGACGACAATGAAGACATAGGCCAGCGCGAGCGCCAGAAAGCCGATCAGGAACTGTTCCTTGTAAACGACGATGCCGAGCGCCGGCAGCACCTGAAACGCGTAGAGAATCGCTGCGACCGGAAGTGTGCCGGCGAGCAGGCGCTGGATGAGCCGCCAGCGCTTATCTAGATCGCGTCGCGCTGGCAGCACCGCCGCTCAGAGACTCCCGGCGAGCTCGCGCTGGCGAGCGTCGAGCTGCGCGTTCCACAGACCCCGCTCCCGATACAGCCGGATGGCGCCGGGATGATAGGGAACGAGGACGGCAGTATCTGCGAACCTGTCCGGCGTCCACGTACTGAGCGGCGCGTACGTCTCGCCCAGCTCTGCGTGATGCTCGTAGAGCGTCTTCACGAACGTGTACGCCCGCTCTTCATCCAGGTCTGCGCGGGCAACGAGCGGTAGCTCATAAGCGATGACCCAGGTGTCCTCGGCAATGCCAGGCTGACCGGCGGCAGCCCGGTAGGCCTCGAAAGCCGACCCGACGGCGCGGACACGAGCAATACTGTCGGCCCCGGGATCGACCGGCAGAAAACGCGCACCCCTGGCGACGTCGAGTTCCCGGATGATCGCGCTGCCGATCGAGCCGGTCGCGGCATCCGCCCTGCCCTCGATGACGGCGCGGACGCCTTCGGGGTACGAGGAAACGGTCACGACCTCGACGTCGGCGAGCGACAGGCCCGCACTCGCGAGCACGGCCTCGGCCGTCAGCCCGGCGCTCGCGAACGCCCCGTAGTTGGCCACCAGCCGGCGGCCCGCCAGCTCCTCTATCGACGATATACCGGCGTCCGCCGCCGCGACGATCGACACCGCAATCGGCGACCCGAGCATCAGCGTTCGCAATCGAAAGCCCTGGCCCCGCGACGCCTGATCATAGGGCGGCTCGCCTCGGGCAGCGCTGGCCGCATCCATCGGGTTCACCAGCCCGACATCGACTTCGCCACTCGCCATCATCGGATAGAAGACGCCGGCGCCCTGCGGGAGCACATCGACGCGCAGCGGCGAATTTCGGCTCACCGTCGCAGCGATCGCGTTCGACATGGGATAGAGCTGACTGCCCTGCGGGTTACCTCCGAGCACCAGGCGCTCACCGGTCGGTTCGCAGCCTGCCGCCAGCGACCCGGCGACGAGAAGCCCGACGACGCTCAACCCGGCGATGCCTCTCCCGGCGGGGCGCCAACGTCGACGGGACCCGCGCGCTGCCACGTTCAGTGCAGGCCTTCCCTGGCGTGCACGCGTGAAACCTTCGGCGAACGCTCACGCACCGTTGCCTCGGGATCGAAATACGGTTTCTCGCCGACAACTGCAACGCGCTCCATGTGGCGCCGCTCGGGCCAGTAGTCGTTCGATGCATAGTGTTGCGTCGAGCGATTGTCCCAGACGGCAATGGTGTTCTTCGCCCAGCGCAGCCTGAACTGATACTCGGGTGTCTTCGCCTGCTCGTAGAGCGCCGCCAGCACGGCATCACTCTCCTTGCGGGTCAGGCCGAGGATTCGCACGGTGAACTGCGGATTGACGTAAAGAACCCGCTCGCCCGTTTCCGGGTGCGTGCGGACCACCGGATGCGTCGGCTTGGGATAACGCTTTCGCATTCGCGCGAGCTCGGCCTGGCCCTCTTCGTCATCGTCGTAGAGCAATCGGAAATTCTTGAAGTCGTGAATCGCCTCGAGGCCGGCAATGAAAGTCCGAAATCGCTCGCTGAGACCGGCATAGGCAGCCACCATGTCCGCCCAGAGCGTGTCGCCGCCGTATGCCGGCACTTCGAGGCAGCGCAGGATCGAGAACTTCGTCGGACCCTCGCGAAAGGTCGTATCCGCGTGCCAGATATCCGTAGACAGCACGGGATTGTCCCGGTGGTTGTCGAGCACGACGATTTCCGGCATCCCGGGTCGGTCGGGTCGAAAAGGATGCGTCTCGAGCTCACCGAAGCGACGCCCGAATGCGACCTGTTGTGCCGGCGTGACGTTCTGGTTGCGAAAAAAGATTACCTTGTGACGGACCAGCGCTCCGTAGACGACCGAAAAAGCCTCGTCGCTCATGTCCGCCGACAGGTCGACGCCCCGGATTTCGGCGCCGATCGTCGGCCCCTGCGGAAGCACCTCGATGGTGCCGGATGTACCGTCGTTTCGATGACCGGAGGGACTCGCCAGATCCATCGGATACTCCGTGAACGGTTTACCCGGATTATAGCCACGCGCCGGACAGGCCGAAGCGCGTCACCTGTCAGCGACTACTACGCACTGCGCGGCCTCTCCCGGCGAAAAAGCGGCTGCCCGCAGGGACAGCCGCTTCGGCAGGACGCGCGGCAGGCCGACGCGGACGCCGCCTGCCGTATACGGGTCGGCTAAGCGTTCCCGGTACGCCAGCCTTCGGCGTAGGTCTCGCGCGCCACTTTGCCGTACGGAACCGGGCTGACGACAGCGCGGATCTCGATCTGCTTGTGGCTTTCGACAGTCAGCTTGTCGGTGCCGCCGTTCGGCTCGCCCCAGACCAGAATGACTTCCTGGCCTTCCTTGACGTCCGGGTCGACGATGCCGAGCGACAGCATCGATCGCTCGTTGTAGCTGTATCCCGCGAACATCGAGGCACCGACGATCTTGCCACCGTTTACGATCTTGTCGAACGACGCCGAACCGTAGTTCGACAGCGGCAGATCGATGTACTTGAAGTGGTCTTCGCCGGGGTTGAACATCGATCGGAACGCCTCGCCGACGTCGTCGCCGTTCCACGCGAATGTCACCTTGCGGCGATGCGGCTGGTCGGCAATTTTCTCGAGCGCCTCACGACCGATGAAGTCGTGGTCGAACTTCACGAACGGGCCATACCCGATCTCGTAAGGCGTGACGTAGTAGTCCTCGATGTTATCCGACTCGAAACTGCCCGCGAGTGAGCCGACGGCTTCATAGGAGTTCGACGGCAGCCACTCACGATACGACTTCATCTTTTCGCCGGTGTAGACGGCCGGGAGCGGCGACGGAATCCAGCCCGATTCGAGTGTGTTCGTCGCGTAGGCCCTCGAACCGACCAGATGCAGGCCGAATTCCTGACCGGCTTCGAAGATTGCTTCGCGAATCTCTTCGCGCTCCTCGTAAGGGCCCCAGATCTCGAGGCCCGGTGCGCCGGCCATTCCGTGCCGCAACGTGCGGACCTGTCGGCCGGCGATGTTCATGTAGCTCATGTGGAAGAACCTGAGCTGCTCGAGCTCGCCGCCGTGCAGCTTCTCGATAACGTTCCAGGCGTTCGGTCCCTGAATCTGAAATCGATAGCTGATCCGGTTGACCGCTTTGCCTTTCGGGTTGCCGGGCGAGCGATCGTCCTCGATGACTTCGACGTTGTAGCCGCCCGTCTCGGCATGGAACCGCAGCCAGTTGGCGCACGGGGCGCGACCCACGAATACAACTTCTTCCTCGTCGAGTCGGAACAGAATGCCGTCGCCGATTACGTGGCCGCCATGCGAAACCGGGACGTACTGCTTGGCGCGATTGATCGGAAAGTTCTTGAACGTATTGATAGCCGTGTCCGAGCAGACCTTCACGGCATCCGGGCCCTTCAGATAGAGGTCGACCATGTGATGCGACTGATCGAACAGCACGCAGCTGTCACGCCACGCGCGCTGCTCATCGCGCCAGTTGCTGTATTCCGCCGGCACGACGGGATAGACGTACGCGCCCATCTGTGAATTACGCAGCATCTGGACGGTATTTCCGACCTCCCCGAGCAGCTGCTCCAGGCTTTTCTGACTCATTTGATTCTCGACCTCTGTTATCGTTTTGATGCCCGTTGCGGGCGCGAAACCGGGAATTTTATCACCGGACGCGGAATTCTGGTCGGGGCAGAGGGATTTGAACCCCCGACCCTCTGCTCCCAAAGCAGATGCGCTACCAGACTGCGCCATGCCCCGACTGCGGCCGCCGGCACAGCACCCGCGGCCACCTGGCGCCCATCGCGCCGGCTGAAATGTTAGGGACCCGGCGAAGTAGCGTCAAACCGACGCCGTTCGCGGTCACGGCCGGGACCCGGGGTCGCGCTTGTGAGCATCCGGAGGGGCGTGCGAGAATTTGCGCCTGCAACCGCCCCGTGCTGACAACCCCGAGCTGCCAATGACCGCTACCCTGCTCGACGGCAAGGCCGTCGCCGCCGCCATCCGCGCCGATCTGACGGATCGAGTCTCCGCCGTGAAATCCGGGCTGGGGCGACCGCCTTGCCTCGCGATCGTTCTCGTCGGCGAGGATCCGGCTTCCCATGTCTACGTCAACAGCAAGCTCAAGACGGCCCGCGAATCGGGTATGCACGTCCGGCACGAGGTGTTGCCCGAAACGGCAGCGCTCGACGACGTGCTGAGCCTGGTCCGGCAGTTCAACGACGACGACGGTGTCGACGGCATCCTCGTGCAGTCCCCGCTGCCGGCGGCAATGGGCCGCGACGCCGAGCAACGGGTGTTCGACACGATCGACCCTGGCAAGGATGTCGACGGCTTCAGCCCGCTGTCGGCGGGGCTCCTGAGCCAGAACCGCGACGGCTTTGCGCCGTGCACGCCAGCCGGCGTGATTGAAATGCTGAAGCGACTCGAGATCGATGTCGCCGGCCGCCGCGCAGTCGTGATCGGCCGCTCGGACATCGTCGGCAAACCGATGGCAATGCTGCTGCTGCACCGGAACGCAACCGTCACGATATGCCATTCGCGAACGGACGACTTGCCTGCTGTCTGCCGCGAAGCCGACCTCCTCGTGGCCGCCGTCGGCCGGCCCGCTATGGTGACGGCAGACTACGTGAAACCCGGTGCCACCGTCGTCGATGTCGGGATCAATCGCGTGACGGACGATGAACTCGCGCGTGAGGCGCTGGCGAACTTTCCGAAGCGCCTGGCCGCATTCGAGAAGAACGGCTCCGTGCTCATCGGCGACGTGCACCCGGATGTCGTTGAGGTGGCCGGTGCAATGACACCCGTGCCGGGCGGCGTCGGCCCGTTGACGATCGCGATGCTGATGGTCAACACGGTGCGCGCGGCCGAGCTGCGCCAGGGCTGACGAAACGAGAGGGCAGAGCGGCCGAAGCGAGCGCTGCCCTGCGTTATGATTGGGATGATTCTTGATTGCGGTCGACCGTTCGGCGAGGGCTCGCGATGGCCGGAAAGACGATGAGACAGACACTGGGAAAAATTGCATGCACGGCGACGCTGCTTGCCGCGACACTGGCTGCCGTCGCCCAGGACGAGATTGAGCTCGAGACCGAGCCGCGCGTCAGGGTCGAGACGAGCGAAGGCAATTTCGTCATCCAGCTCGACCGGATCCGCGCACCGCTGACTGTCGACCATTTTCTGCAGTACGTCACCGATGGCCACTACAACGGCACGATATTTCATCGCGTCGTTGCCGGATTCATCGCCCAGGCGGGCGGGCACACGCCGGACATGCAGCTCAAGCCCACGGAGCGATCCGTCGTCAATGAATCGGGCAACGGCCTTGCCAACCTGCGCGGCACCGTTGGCATGGCCCGCACGGCCGACCCCCACTCGGCGAACTCCCAGTTCTACGTCAATCTGGCTGACAACTCCCAGTCGCTGAACCCGCGCCCCTCCCGCTGGGGCTACACCGTGTTCGGCGAGGTCGTCGAAGGCATGGAAATCGTCGACCGGATCGGTCACACCGCGACCGGCGCCGGCGGCGAATTCGACCGCAGCGTCCCCGTCGAGCCGATCATCATCAGACGCATCGTGCGTCTGAGCGACTAGCAGCGAGCGATCACTTGCCGGCCGCGCGCCCGGAATACCGCCGGTCGCGGCGCAGCCTCGGGCTCAACGGATGAGCGAGGCATCGACCCTGCTGATCTCGGATCTTCATCTCGATCCCGAGCGCCCGGCGGCGACCGACGCATTTCTCGACTTTCTCCGGCAGCGCGTCGCCGGCGGCGATCGGCTGTTCATTCTCGGCGACCTGTTCGAAGCCTGGGTAGGCGACGATGACGATGCGGCCTGGCTCGTGCCGGTGCGTGCAGGACTTGCGGCTGCAAGCGCCGCCGGCGTCGACTGCGCATTGATTCACGGCAATCGCGACTTCCTGCTCGGCTCGTGCTTCAGCGAGGAAACGGGAGTCCGACTGCTCGACGAGTTCGTCGTCGAGGAGCTCGGCGGCGAGCGCGTGCTGCTGACCCACGGCGATCTGCTCTGCACCGACGATACGCGTTACATGACGCTCCGTGGCCAGCTCCGCGACGCCGACTGGCAGGCGGACTTCCTGGCCAGGTCATTGGCCGAAAGGCGGCGCATCGCTGCCGACCTGCGCGAGCTCAGCCAGACCGAGATGGCGGCGAAGGCCGCCACCATCATGGACGTCAACCAGGGTGCAGTCGAGGCAGCGATGCGCCGGTTCGACGTGCGCACCTTGATTCACGGCCACACGCATCGACCGGACTTCCACCGCTGGCAGCTCGACGGCCGGCCGGCCCTGCGGATAGATCTCGGCGACTGGTACGAGTCGGCGAGCGCGCTCGTCTGGGATCGGGCGGGCCCGCGCAGAATCAGCCTCGACCGTTGAGGCGGCCGCAAGAAAGAAATGCCGTCGCCGGACAGGCGGCAGGCGGGAGCCAGCGCAGGCAGTGAGATTTCCGGGGCCAGCCGGCCAGCCGGCTAAGCAGCCGGCGTCAGCGCATCGATCTCGATCAGCAAATCGCGGGCCGACGCGAAGCGGTCCGCCGGCGACGCCGCGATGAGCCCGTCCAGCACATGCTGATAGCACGCGAGCTCGGGCGGCAGCAGAGGCCGGGCCGCGTGAGCGTGCTTGTAGATGACGCCCATCGCGCTCGACGCGGTGAACGGCCGATTGCCGGTCAGCATCTCGAATAGTATGCAGCCGAGACTGTACAGATCCGATCGCTGGTCGGTCGGCTCGGCGTGCCCCTGCTCCGGGCTCATGTAATAGGGCGTTCCGAAGATCTGGCCATTGCCCGTCAATGCGAGCGCCTGCTGCAGATTCTTGGCGAGGCCGAAGTCGATCAGCGCCAGCGAATCGTCCTCCCGAAACATGATGTTGCCGGGTTTAAGGTCCCGGTGCAGGATTCCCGCACCGTGAATGGCGACCAGCGCTGCGGCAATCTGGCGCGTGTTGGCGATCGCGGACTCCACGTCGAGCGGCTCGTTCAGGCGCTCGGCAAGCGTTCCCGCGGAGAGGTACTCCATCGCGAGGAAGGCGTGATCGTCGGCGACGCCGAGATCGACGATCCTTACGACGTTGGGGTGGTCGATACCGGCGATGATCGCGTATTCCTGCAGGAAGCGCTCGAAGGCGTGTTCGCTGCCGGCATCCGGCACGTAGCGAAGCACTTTCAGCGCCACATCCCTTTCGTCTCCGAAAGCCCGGGCAACGTACACCGACGCGGTGTTGCTCGAGTGCAGCTCTCGGACGATCTCGTAAGGCGGCTTGGAGCGCATCGGCGCAGGCGCGTTGCCGGGCAACCAGTGCCCGCGTCTGCCTATGGCCGAGTTGATGACGGCGACGAGTCGCGTATGCCGGACCTTGTCCTTCGGAAAATAGCTGCTCGCCCCGGCACTCAGCGTATCGACGGCCAGAAGCTCGTCACCGGGATCGGCGAATACGATGACCGGTGTCGCACACGCACGCCTGAGCTGCTCCAGCCACTGCAGGCCCTGCGCGTTACCGGGCGGATAGGAGAGGAGAACGACATCGTAGATGGCGGGATCGATGCCCGCATGGTGCAGCGCAGCGACGACCCCGCCGTGCTGAGGCGCGCACTCGTCGACTCGCGCATCCGGCCACGCCGCCGACAGGTGATACTTGAGAATTCGCCGATAGGCAGCGTCGGCGTCGATCAGAAGGAAACGCACGGACGATCCGCTTGCGAACAGGTTTCAGATGCCACCGGCAACCTGCACCGACTCGTCGTCCTGTTCGGCCCGACGCGTCGCTTCGTCCCGCCTGGCTTTGGCAGCATTAGATCGAAACACCTCGAGTTCGTCGAGATATTCCCGCGTCACGTCGCCGGTGACGTACTCACCGGAGAAACACGAGGTATCGAAATGGCTGATGCCCGCGTTCTCGTGATTCACCGAGGTGACCAGCGCATCCAGATCCTGGTAGATCAGCCAGTCTGCACCGATGATCCGCTCGACCTCGCGCTCCGAGCGGCCGGCAGCCACCAGCTCGGAAGCCGACGGCATGTCTATGCCGTACACGTTGGGGTAGCGCACCGGCGGCGCGGCCGATGCCATGTAGACTTTATTCGCGCCGGCCTCGCGGGCCATTTCGATGATCTGCCGGGACGTGGTCCCGCGTACGATCGAGTCGTCGACCAGCATCACGTTCTTGCCGCGAAATTCCAGGTCGATCGCATTCAGCTTCCGGCGTACCGACGCCTGCCGGGCGGACTGCTCCGGCATGATGAACGTCCGGCCGATGTAGCGGTTCTTGATGAATCCCTCGCGATACTTGACACCCAGATGATGAGCGACCTGCATGGCCGCCGTTCGTGATGTATCCGGGATGGGAATCACCACATCGACGTCGTGCTGCGGCGTCAGCCTGAGAATCTTGTCGGCAAGTGCCTCGCCCATCCGCAGCCGAGACTTGTAGACGGAGAGTTTGTTCAGTATCGAATCCGGACGCGAAAAGTACACGTACTCGAAGATGCAGGGCGCGACGACGGCATCTCCCTCGTATTGGCGGCGGTGTAGCTCGCCGTCCGGCGTGATCAGGACGGCTTCGCCCGGTTCGATGTCGCGTTCCAGCTCGAAGCCAAGAGCGTCGAGAGCGACGCTTTCCGATGCGACCATACGCTCGATACCACCGGCGGCCTCGCGCCAGCCCAGCACGGCGGGACGTATACCGTGCGGGTCGCGAAACGCAACGATACCGTGGCCGACGATCAGGGCAACGACGGCATACGCCCCGGAGCAGCGCGCGTGCACCGACTGCACTGCGGCCAGAATGTCGTCCGGCTCGAGTCCGTTCGACGCGTGCTGGCCGAGCTCGTGCGCGAGCACGTTCAGCAGGACTTCCGAATCGGAAGCCGTATTCAGGTGCCTGCGATCGCGCCTGACCAGCATTTCCTTCAGGCTGTCTACGTTGACCAGATTGCCGTTGTGGCCGAGGCAGACACCGTATGGCGAGTTCACGTAGAAGGGCTGGGCTTCGTGGAAGCTGGCGCTGCCGGCGGTCGGATAGCGAATGTGGCCGAGGCCAACGTTGCCACGCAGGCCGTCCATGTGCCGTTGCTGGAACACATCGCGGACGAGCCCGTTGCGTTTTCGTATATGAAGCCGCCCCGCTTCCTCGGTGATGATGCCGGCCGCGTCCTGGCCACGATGCTGCAGCACCGTCAATGCATCGTAGATAGACTGATTGACCGGACCCTGTCCGACGATCCCGACGATTCCGCACATTTCAGTTGCCTGTCCGGTTGCGGCTCTGGACGAGCCCCTGTTCCTCGATATACCGATTGCCGATCGCGACGTAGTAACGGATGCCGTCAGCCACGCGCTCGCTGACCGGTCGCAAACGGGCGGATTCCCACCACGATTCCTCGTCCAGTCCGAAATACTGCAGTCCGATCGTCATCAGGCCGACGATCAGCACGGCGCGGAATACGCCGAACAGGCCGCCGAGCGACCGATCGGTGCCGCTGAGGCCCGTGCTGCGAATCACCGCCCGCAGCAGCCACGCGACGAGTCCGCCAATGACCAGAATAAGGACGAAAACGATGATGCGGGCCGCCCAGAGCCGTAGCTCGGGCGCTGCATCCCATTCGCCGAGCCGCGGTTCGACCATCCAGGCTGCCTGCCAGGCGAACCAGATGGCTGCGAGCCAGGTGACGATGGCGATGGCCTCTTTCGCGAAACCCCGCCAGATGCCGAAAGCACACGACGCGAGCGCGATGAACACGATGAAGGCGTCGATCCATGACATCACGCTTCAGCTTCCGCTGACGACCTGCGCGACGAAACCATGCGCGGACAGCGACGAGGCGATTACCGAGGCTGCCTCGCGCGATGCCGAGGGTCCGACACGGACCCGCTTGAGCTCGCGTCCACCGGCGCGATAGGCGGAAACCTCCGCCTTGTAGCCGAAAGTCGCCACGCGCTCGGCCAGCCTCTTGGCGTTGTCTTCCTCGCTGAAGCTGCCGAGCTGCACGAACCAGCCTTCATCCGACTCCGATGGCTCAGACTCTGATGGCGATCCGCCGGCGGCCTCATCGACCGGTGCGGCAGCCGCCGCGACCGCGCGGTCCGGCATCGGTTCCGGATCCGAAGTAGCCGTCTGCCCGCCGACCGGACGCGGCTCGGCGGGTGTTTCTGCCGCGCCGGACTCCGTCGCGACGCTCCCGGCTACGGCGCTTGTCGGCGGCGCTTCGGTTGCGGCCGTCGCGTCGGTGGCGTCTGCCGGCGCATTTTCGGTCGCAGTCTCGGTCCCGGTCGCCGGCTCGGCCCCGGTCTCTGCCTCGTCCTGGTCGGTTCGTCGGCTCTGACTGCCGTCGACGAGCGAGATCGTGCGCGTTCGGGTTGCGGCCGGGGAATCGCCGGCCGGCAGCGTGACCGTAGCTTCGGGCTCGACAACTCCCGCGGTATCGCGACCGTCAAGTATCCAGGGGATCAGCCAGACACCGAGAGCGATGAGAACCGCGGCGCCGACCAGCCGTTCCTTCAAGCCTGAGTCCATACCTCGGGGTCACTCGGCGAGTGAGGAGCGGAGTATAGCCCAAGCGCCTCGATCGCGGGACCGGCCGTATAGAAGGAGCCGAACACCAGCACTCGGTCAGCACCGGCGGCTTGCGCCGCCAGCGTTGCGGCGGCGATGTCCGGGTGCCTCTCTACCGCCGACGTCCCGAGCCGGTACAGCACGTCGCTGATCTCACTGGCGCTGGCCGTACGTTCGGAATCGACGGCTGCGACGTGCCACGCATCGACGACGGGCAGAAACGGCGCGAGCACGCCGTCCAGCTGCTTGTCGCTCATCGCCCCGAAGACCGCCACGGTGCGCGGCACTGCCGGGAGCTCGGCGAGCGCCTCGGCGAGACGCGCCGCTGCCGCGGGGTTGTGCGCCACGTCGAAGAGCCATTCGGTATCGTTGAGCTTGCGACGGTCGAGCCGACCCGCAGCCCGGGCGCCTGCAATACCGTGCACGATCGCTTCATCGTCGACCGGCAGGATCGACCCGAGGCTGGACACGACGGCAACACAGGCCGCTGCGTTTCCGCTCTGGACCTTGCCCCCGAAAGGCGGCCAGGGAAGCTCCAGCACGCGACCATTATCACCGCACCACTCGATTCGCTCGGCATCCGCACGAACTTCGTAGTCACGGCCGACGAGAATCCCGACCGCACCGACGAGCTCGATGACGTCGAGAAGACTCTGCGGCGGATCTGCGTCAGCGACGACAACGGGTCGCCCCGGGCGGACGATGCCGGCCTTCTCGCGACCGATCGCCTCCCGGTCGGGGCCGAGCCAATCGGTATGGTCGAGATCCACGCTGACAATCATCGCGGCATCCGCGTCGATCGCATTGACTGCGTCGAGCCGGCCGCCCATGCCCACCTCGAGAATCGCGATGTCGACCTCGGCGCGCGCGAACGCGAGCAATGCAGCGACTGCCGATGACTCGAAGTAGGAAAGCGTGACACTGCCGAGCGCACGATCGACGAGGTCGAAAGTGGCGATCAGCTGGTCGTCGGTCGCGTCGCGACCGTCGATGCGGATCCGCTCGTTGAATCTGAGCAGATGTGGCGACGTAAACGCGCCGACGCGGTAACCCGCAGCCAGATAGATGCTCTCGAGCATGGCGACACACGATCCTTTGCCGTTCGTGCCGCCGACAGTGATTACGCGATAGGACGGGCGGTCGATTCGGAGCGCACGGAGCACCTGCCGCACGCGATCGAGGCTGAAGTCGATCTTTTTCGGGTGGAGTGTCTCGAACCAGGCCAGCCAGGCGTCGAGCGTGGCATGGCGCGGCCGACGCGCAGATCCGGGCGGCGTCAAGCTCAGGACGCCTCGGGAATGCGCATCAGCTTCGTCAGAATCGACGCGATCTCATCGCGTGCCTGGCGACGGTCCACGATAGCGTCGATCGCGCCCTTCTCGAGCAGGAACTCGGCGCGCTGAAAGCCGTCCGGCAACGTTTCCTTGACGGTCTGCTCGATGACACGGGGCCCGGCGAATCCGATCAGCGAATTGGGTTCGGCAAGATTGACGTCGCCGAGCATCGCGAGGCTCGCCGACACGCCACCCATCGTCGGATCCGTCGCCACCGAGATATAAGGCAGTCGAGCGTGCGCGAGTTGTGCTACGGCTGCGCTCGTCTTGCTCATTTGCAGCAGCGAGAGCAAAGCTTCCTGCATACGCGCGCCGCCACTCGCCGAGAAGCAGATGAATGGCAGGCCTTCGTCGACGCAGTGCCGGATCGCACGTACGAACCGCTCACCGACGACCGAGCCCATCGAGCCGCCCATGAAGCGAAACTCGAATGCGGCGGCAACCACGGGAATCGACTTGAGGCTGCCGGACATCACGACCAGCGCGTCCTTCTCGCCGGTCTTCTTCTGCCCGTCGCTGAGCCGGTCCCGATAACGTTTGCTGTCCCGGAACTTCAGCGGATCCGTCGGCTCCAGTCCGGCGCCGATTTCGACACGATCCTCATCGTCGAGGAACATGTCGAGACGATCGCGGGCACCGAGACGTCGGTGGTGCGAGCATTTCGGGCAGACGTACAGATTGCGCTTCAGCTCCTGGACATAGAGCTGGGCAGAGCAACCTTCGCACTTGACCCACAGCCCCTCCGGCACGGACTTGCTGCGCTGTTCCGTGCGAATCCGCGACGGCATCAGTTTGTCGAACCAGCTCATGAATCGACCGCTTCCCTGGCTGGCAGGGATGATATCGTCATTCTCGACACGTCAGGTGGCACAGGCAGCCCGAAACGCGCATCGTACGCGATCCCGGCGAGCACCAGCCCGGCTGCAGGCGCGGTGGGACCCGCCCGGCGCCGATCCCGCCCCGCGAGCAAACCGACGCCATCCGCAGTGGCCATGCGGCCGCTGCCGACGGCGACCAGCGTGCCGACCATGTTGCGGACCATGTGGTACAGGAAGGCATTCGCGCGAAACCGGCAGACGACGTGATCGCCGGTCCGCTCGACGCCGACGTCGATCAGATGCCGCATCGGCGACCGCGACTGGCAATGCGCAGCCCGAAACGCCGAAAAATCGCGCTCGCCGAGCCATGAGCCCGCGACGGTGGACATGGCCGCCGTATCGAGCGGCTCGCGAACCCACCACACGCGATGTCGATCGAGCGCGGAGCGCACCGGTCGATTCAGAATGACATAGAGGTACTCGCGCCAGATCGCCGATCGGCGGGCGTCGAACGTCTCGTCCACCGGGAGAACCCAGCGCGCTACGACGTCGTCCGGAAGGTTCGAGTTGATGCCGAGCAGCCACTGCCGGGCGCCGCGCGTCGCGGTGACATCGAAATGGGCCACCTGCGCGATCGCATGAACGCCGGTATCGGTGCGGCCGGAACCGTGGAGTCGTACCGGCTCGTCGGCCACCCGGCTCGCGGCCGCCTCGACGGCGGCCTGAACGGTCTCGCGGTCGCGCTGAGCCTGCCAGCCCGCATACGCAGTGCCGTCATACTCGAGCCCGACTGCGAGCCTGGGCATTGTGTGCGGCTCAGCCTCCGGGGCGGATTGTCCGGCTTGCGTCAGGCGGCCGGCAGCGCATCGATCAGTGTCTGGGCTTCCTGGCGCTGACCCGTGTCGCCTTCGCTCAGGACTTCTTCCAGAATGCTCTTGGCGCCGTCCGGATCGCCCATGTCGATGTACGCGCGCGCGAGATCGAGCTTCGTTCCGACCTCGGTCATCGTCTGAGCATCCATCGGGCCGGCCAGCGTGTCGGCGACGGCGGCGGCGCCATCGCCGAGGTCGATGTCGACCGGCGTCTCCGAGGCATCCTCGAACAGACTGGGGTCGAACCCGGAAGTCTCCTGCTCGACCGTGTCGCCTTCGTCGAGCGCCTGCGACAGATCGTCGAGGTCGAGATCCAGATCGTCGCCACCGGCACCGGCGCCATCGGGCCGGCTGATGACTTCGGTATCGGCATGCGTTGCGCTGAATCCTGCCGCCAGCATCGTGTCGTCGTCCGGGGAACCGGCCTCGACCGTCGAGTTCGTCAACTCGCCGAGATCATGCTCCTCGACGTCCTTCGGCCCCAGAACCTGGGTGACACCGGTTGCCGACAACAATTCCTCGCCCGCCTGCACGGCCCGCAACTCGGCGGTTGCCGACAAGGCGTCGGCCTCACTGGCCTCATCCGCCGCCACATCGTCCAGACCTTCGAGGTCCGTGACATCGAGACCGAGATCGCCGAGCTCGAGCTCGGCCGTCATGTCACTCGCCGGCACCTGAGTCTCGATCGTAGGCGTTTCGACCGTGACGTCGTCGTCTTCGGCGGCCGTTACGGACTCGTCGGGGATGGCTTCGACAGTCGGGCTGTCGTCTTCCGCCGGCAGTGCCTCTACAGTCTGACTGTCGGCGATCGACAGCGCCTCATCGTCGCCGAAGTCGATGTCCAGGTCGGCTTCGACGGTTGGCGACTCGATCGTTTCGGCGAGCGATGCGTCGTCTTCGGCTTCGGCTTCGAGCCCTGGTGTCGTCTTTTCGGCGCTCTCGTCGACGTCGAACAGGGCCGCCTCGAGCCCTGCCTGCGTGCTCTCTCCGATATCGAGCGAATCGTCGGCGAGATCCGTCTCCTCGGGTACCGCGACGGCCACATCCGCAGATGCGACTGGCTCGTCCGCCGACGCTACAGGCTCGTCCGAGGGCGCGAGAAGCTCGTCCGCCGCACTTTCGGCCGTTTCGGCCAGTGTCGAATCGAAGTCGACGTCCAGATCGAACTCGCCTCCGTCTGCTGCGCCCGCATCGGTGCCGTCGAAAGCAAGGTCCAGATCCGGCTCCGCACCGGCTTCGAGATCGAGATCGACGTCGGACGAGACGGCGGCCTGCGAATCGGCGAACATCGGATCGTCCGGGCAAATCTGCTTGCCCATGATCACGACTTTGCCCCACTCGCCGCCGGGGTCGTCGCCGAGATCCTGCTTCAGCGCGCCAGCGGCATCGACGAACGCGTCCTTGTTGCCCCAGACGAAGTAGACCTCGAGCAGCTTCTGGCGATACGTGACGTTGTGCGGATCGGCCTCGAGCGCCTTCTGCACGAGCTCGGCCGCCTGGTCGTAGAGACCGTAGGCCATGTGAAAGTCGGCTTCGGCAAGCGGATCGGCCTGCTCGAGATTGATGACGGTATTGCTCGAGAGCGTCTGGCTGGCCTCGTCGTCGGCCTCGGCCTCGTCCGCGGCTTCCGGCGCTGCGGCGACCGGGGTCGGTGCCGGCGCGACCTCCGCGTCCTGATCCTCGAAGCCCGCGAAAACGCCGCTTGCTGCCGCCGGGTCCGCATCGCCGTCGTCCGCGGGGAAGCCGGCCGACTCTTCGACGACGAAATCCTCGTCGGCCTCGGCCCGCATGCGGCTCGTCGCCAGCACGTCCTCATCACTCGGATCGAGATCCGCTTCGAGCGCCTCCCACTCGCCGGTCGCATCGTCGACTTCGGCCCGACGCCTGCGCAGGAACAGGAATGCGCCGACCAGGATCAGCAGCAGGCCGCCACCGATCAGGCCCGCTGTCGATGTCACGAACGTGACGACACGGTCGACCAGCGACGGCGACTCGGCCGGCGTCTGCGTAGTGGCAGCCGGAACGGCCGGCGGCGTCACCGCTGCCTGCGGCTCTTCGGCCGGCGCATCGGCCTCGGCCTGCTCCGCGGGTGGTGCTACATCGGCGAGCGGCTCTTCGAACGGGTTGTCCGGATCGACCGCCGTGTCGAGCGGTGTCTCGTCGACGGCCGCTTCCGACTCGAGCTCGACACCGGGGTCGGCAGCTTCCGGCGGATCGATGACGGCCGCGAGATCTGCCTCGCCGTCAACCGCGAGCTGCTCCTGAAGCTCGGCGAGCTCGGTGTTCGTTACCTCGAGCAGCCCGTCGGACTCGGCAAGCCCGGATTCCGACGCGTCGACCGGCGACTCGAGCTCCGCCGTTTCGGCACCGTCCTGACCGGCGGCCGAACCCTCGGCCGGGGCGTCCTCGGTCGGCACCTCGGTCGGGGGGACCAGCACGAGCCGGGCGTCGGAGGCGGGTACGCCGCCCGGTCGCCACTCATCGATCTGGCGCTGCACCTCGGCGGTGGCATCGCCGGCCGCGATGGCACTCATATCGGCGCCGGCCGGGATGCGCAGGATCGCGCCGCGCTGCAGAATATTGATGTTGCCGCTGAACGCCTCCGGGTTCGCCCGGAAGATCGCGATCATTGCCTGGTTGATCGACACGCCGGCCGGACGATAGGTCGACGCAATCGCCCACAGCGTCTCGCCGCTCTGAACCGGTCCGTAGGTACTGCCGTCCGAACCGCCGAGATCGCTGCCAGCGACGCTCGTTGCCGGTGCCGCGGGCGCCTCGGCGGGTTGCGGCGCGGGCGCGGGGGTTACCTGCTCGACCGGCGTCGGTGCAGGTGCCGGACGATTGATCGGACCCGCCGCGCTGGCGGGCTCGCGACTGGCGGGCGGTGTGACCGGGTCGGCGCCGGCCGACTGCGGCAGCAGCACCGGCGGATCCAGGAAGACCGTATATTCGCGCAGCAGTCGTCCACGGGCCCAGTCGGCCTCGACCAGTATCGTGACGAACGGCTCGGCAATCGACTGCGTCGACGTTACCCGTACGACGTCCTGGCCGGCGGCGTTGCGACCGATTTCGAACTCGAGCGATGTCAGAAAAGCCGGCCGATCGAGGCCGTAACGCTGAAAGCTCGCGAGTGGCGCGAGAGAAACGTCGAGACTCGCCAGTTCCTCCGGCGTCGCCGAAACCAGGGCGATTTCGGCATCGAGTGGCTGATTCAGGGCCGAATGCAGCTCGATCTCACCGAGGCCGAGCGCCCAGGTCCCGAAGGGCGTTGCCAGCAGCGGCAAGCTTCCCCAACGTGCCAGTGGTCTCATGGATTCTCCCAAACTAGCCGGATCATCCGATTTCCAGACAACGCGTCGGCCAACCTTGCCCAACAGCTGATGCGGTCATCGAACGATACCTTACATAAACCGATTTACCAAAAATCTCCGCGGCCCGGGCCGCTGCCGGTCTCCGGCAACGCGTCCATCCGCGCGACGACCTGCGGCCGCGCACGCCGGACCCCGAAAATCGGGTCCCGGCCGGGGAATTTAACAATTTACCTGCCTGACTAACTGTGACTTTCGTTCTGTTTTCGACACAGGGCGGGCGTGGCGCCGCGACTGCGTCCGGGCCGGCACCGGCGCACTCACCCGCCCTGGCGACGGGCGGGCGGGGTCAGCCCGGGCCCGTGTCGTCCGCCGGCTGCGCCTGGTCGGGGCCGCCGGCTCGTACCACATCGCCGTTTTGCGCCCGATCCCGCAGCCAGTGATCGAGCAGCGTCAACGCGACCATCGCCTCGGCGATCGGCGTCGCCCGCAGCCCGACGCAGGGGTCGTGGCGGCCGGTGGTCACGATCTCCGCTGCCCTGCCCTCGACGTCGATCGTACGGCCGGGCACCTGAATACTCGATGTGGGTTTCATGGCAATGCTGACCAGAATGTCCTGTCCGCTCGAGATGCCCCCCAGCGTGCCGCCCGACGAATTCTTGACGAAGCCGTCAGGCGTGATTTCGTCGCGATGCTGACTGCCGCGCTGGCGGACGACGTCGAAACCATCGCCGAACTCGACACCTTTGACCGCGTTGATGCTCATCAGCGCATGCGCGAGATCGGCTTCGAGCTTGTCGAATACCGGTTCGCCGAGCCCCACCGGCATGCCGCTCGCGCAGACCGTGATTTTCGCGCCGATCGAATCGCCGGCGCGGCGGAGCGACGTCATGAATGCATCGAGCTCGTCGACCCGCTCCGGATCCGGACAGAAAAACGGGTTATCGTCGACGACCGACAGGTCGCGCGGCTCGATTTCGATGTCGCCCAGCGCCGCCAGATAGCCATGGATCTCGATACCGCAGCGCTCCCGGAGGAACTTGCGGGCGATGGCACCTGCCGCGACGCGCATGACCGTCTCGCGGGCCGAGGACCGGCCGCCGCCGCGATAATCGCGTATCCCGTACTTGGTCTGATAGGTGAAGTCGGCATGCCCCGGCCGGAAGCGATCCTTGATTTTCGTGTAGTCGCGGGTCCGCTGGTCGACGTTCTCGACGAGCAGACCAATCGCCGTGCCGGTCGTCTGGCCTTCGAAAACACCGGACAGAATCCGGACCTTGTCGGGCTCGCGGCGCTGCGTCACGTGACGCGAGCGTCCGGGCCGGCGGCGCTCCAGATCGGCCTGAATGTCGCTCTCGTCGAGCGCGAGCCCCGGCGGGCAGCCGTCGACGACGCAGCCGAGCGCAACGCCATGGCTTTCGCCGAAAGTCGTGACCGTGAAGAGTCTGCCGAAAGTATCGCCTGCCATGTTCCGTGCCCGTGTCGGTATGTCGCAGTCAGCCGAGCGCCGCCAGCTCGCTGCACGTGACGAGAAAGACGCCGTCACCGCCACGCTCGAACTCGAGCCAGGTCGCCGGCAACCGAGGGTATGCCTCGACCATCGCCTGCGCCGACTCACCGACTTCGACGATCAGCACCCCGTCCGCCGCGAGCCGCGTCCGCGCGCCGGCCACGATCCGCCGAACGATGTCGAGGCCGTCGTCGCCGCCATCGAGACCCACGGCCGGTTCGTGGCCGTACTCCGGAGGCAGCTCTGCGAGCCGGCCTGCCGGCACATACGGCGGATTCGAGATAATAACGCGATAGCCGGTCTCGCCGTCCGGAAACAGGTCCCGTTCGAACCAGCGGATCCGCTCGCCGACGCCGAGCGCATGTGCGTTGCGGCGCGCGAGCTCGAGCGCTTGCGGGGACACGTCCGTTGCATCGACGCGAACGTCTTCGACGTGTCGCGCGATTGCGCATGCGATACAGCCGCTGCCCGTGCCGATCTCGAGGAGCCGGTCGCCCGGCTCGAGACGACACCAGGGCTCGAAGCCGCTTTCGATCAGCTCGGCGAGCGGCGACCTCGGCACCAGCACGCTCTCGTCGACCTCGAACCTGAGGCCTGCGAACCATGCTTCCCCGAGCAGATAAGCCAACGGAACGCGTTTCGACACACGCGCCTCGGCAAGCGCCACGATCCGCTCGAGCACCGCCGGCGCCGGTGGCGCCGCCCAGCGCGCTTCGTCCCAGTCGAGGCAGGCAGCCACGAGCCAGTGCGCCTCGTCCTCGGGCGCATCCGTGCCGTGCCCGTAGTGCAGGGCCGCAGCCGCGAAAAAACGGCCGATCGGCGGCACGCACGCGGACGAGTCCCGTGCGTTGCGTAATTCCCGTTCCAGCGCCGCCACCTGCATCGGCCGCGCATGATACGCGTTGTGTGATAATTCGTGACATGCTCGGAGGAATGCTGCGGATACTCGTCATCGGCCTGCTCGTGCTCGTCGTTGCGCTGATGCTGACCGGTCGCGAGGCACGCCTCTCGCCGGGTCCCGACGCGGCAACCGTGTTGCCCGAAAGCCGGGCATTGCCGCCGGTGAGCTTCATCGATCAGCACGGCGATGCGGTGGCGACGGCCGACCTCGCCGGCAACTTCACGCTGCTGTTCTTCGGTTTCACCAACTGCCCCGATATCTGTCCGATCACGCTGCAGACAATCGCGCTCGCCACGCAAAGCATCGCCGAGCGGCAACCGCGCGCCGTTCCCCGGGTGGCTTTCGTCAGCGTCGACCCGGCACGCGATGACCCGGAGCGAATCGGCGCGTATCTGCGCAGTTTCGATCCCGACTTCGTCGGCCTGACGACCGATGAGGCGGCATTGGCGCCGCTGCTCGCCGACCTCGGCGTCACGGTGCACAAGACGGTCCTCGACGGTGAGCAATACAACGTCGTGCACAACGGCACGATCTATGTCCTCGACCCGGATGCAAACTGGATCGCGTTGTTCAGCGGGCAACAACACGATGCAGCGACGATCGCAACCGACGTGCTGCGCATAAGGCGCCTGCATGCCGGCGGGAACCTGTTTCAGGATCCGGACCGGCTGCGCGCTCGCAGCGCCGCCGAATGAGGCCGGTTGGCGCCGTACTCTGGCAATACCTGATTCCCCAGAAACTCGTCTGCCGCTTCGTTTACCGGGCCGCGCGGTCGACGCGACCGTGGTTCGCCCGTCCACTGATCCGCTGGTTCGCTACGCATTACGCGCTCGACATGACGGAGGCTGAGCAAGGCAGCCTCGAGGCTTACGCTTCGCTCAATGCGCTCTTCACGAGAGCGCTCAAACCCGGCGCGCGGCCGGCCGGGGGCGGCGCAGACGCAATCGTCTCACCGGCCGACGGCAGACTCACGGCTTTCGGCGGCATCGGCTCCGGCAGGCTCGTGCAGGCGAAGGGCATCGATTACTCGGCAGCCGCTCTGATCGGGGAAGCCGCGACCGCACTCGAAGGCGGTACGTTCGCGACCATCTATCTGGCGCCACACAACTATCATCGGGTGCACGCGCCGATTGCGGCACGACTGATGCGCACACGCTTCATTGCCGGCCGCCGATTCAGCGTCAACAGCGCAACTGCGGCAGCGATTCCGGATCTGTTCTGCCGCAACGAGCGCGCCGTGCTGCGCCTGGAGCGTGACGATGGCTTCTGTCATCTGGTCATGGTCGGCGCCCTGAACGTGTCGTCGATCTCGACGACCGATTGCGGTGAGTTCCCGAGCGGTGTTTCGGACTGTCGGGAAGCGGGCGGCGTCGAGCTCTCTGCCGGCGAGGAAGTCGGGCGCTTCAACCTGGGCTCCACAGTCATTCTGCTTTTCCCGCCCGGCCGCGCGACCTGGTCCGAGGGGCTTTGCGCCGGGCAGGCCGTGCGGGTCGGCGAGCGACTCGGGACGCTCGCTCGCGGCCACGGAGGCTGAGCGATCGGTGGATCCACGTACGCGCCTGTCGCTGCGAGCGGATCTGTTTCGGCGAATCCGCGATTTTTTCGCGGAGCGTCACGTGCTGGAAGTCGACACACCGGCGTTCGCTACCGGAGCCAACCCGGACCCGGCGATCGAGCCCATCGCCGCGCGCCGGGCCAACGTGGATACCACCTACTGGCTGCACACGTCGCCCGAGCTTGCGATGAAGCGCCTGCTCGCAGCGGGCAGCGGCGATATCTACCAGCTTTGTCGGGTTTTTCGCGACGGCGAGCTCGGCCGCTGGCACGAACCGGAATTCATGCTGCTCGAGTGGTACCGCCTGGGCATCGACGAGCATGCGCTGATGGACGAGGTGGCCGACCTTCTGGACGTCTGTCTCGATCGCGGCGGACAGCCGCTGCCGCGGATCAAGTTCGGCTACGCGGAGGCCTTCGATCGCTGCTTCGGCATCGACCCGCACCGGCCCGACTCGAGATCGGCGCTCGCTGCCGCACTCGAGCGCGCAGGCGTCGGTGTGCCGCCCGGCATCGATGACGATGCCTGCCTGGATCTGGCCATGGGCGCCTGCGTGATCCCGTCGCTGCCGCGCGATGCGATCGTGTTCATCCACGACTACCCGGCCAGCCAGGCAGCGCTCGCCGTGATACGCGACGCGGCACCGCCGGTCGCCGCCCGTTTCGAAGTGTTCGTCGCCGGCGTCGAGCTAGGCAACGGCTACCTGGAACTGACCGATGCCACCGAGCAGCGGGAGCGATTCGCTCGCGATGCGCAGATGAGGCGGGAACGGGCACAGCCGGCGCTACCGATCGATGAGGCGTTCCTGACGGCGCTCGACGGCGGCCTGCCACCGTGCGCCGGCGTCGCGCTCGGCGTCGACCGGATCGCCGCGCTACTCGCGGGCGCGGACAGTATCGGCGCAGTCGTCAATTTCCCCCACGGCGAAAAACCGGCGTAAGCAAAGCCACGGGCGACGACGAGCAACGCCGCATCGGCGCAACAGACGCGACCGGACAGTACCGAATTGGCTGTTACAGGCCACTAGCTCGCGCGCGAGACGTATTCGCCGCTGCGAGTATCGACGCGAACCACCTCGCCTTCCTCGACGAACAGCGGAACGCGAACGACTGCGCCGGTTTCGAGCTTCGCCGGCTTCACACCGCCCTGCGCGGTATCGCCCCGGACGCCAGGATCGGTCTCGACGATCTTGAGCTCGACGAAATTCGGCGGCGCCACGGCGAGCGGCGAGCCGTTCCAGAGCGTCACGAGGCAGACATCCTGCTCCTTGAGCCACTGCTCGGCATCGGCGACCGCGGCACTGTCCGCCGCAAACTGCTCGAATGTGTCGGGCAGCATGAAGTGCCAGAACTCGCCGTCCGTGTACAGATACTGCATGTCCTGATCGATAACGTCCGCGGCCTCGACGGACTCGCCGGACTTGAAAGTGCGGTCGACGACGCGCCCGGTCTTCAGATTGCGGATCTTGACCCTGTTGAAGGCCTGACCCTTACCGGGTTTGACGAATTCGTTCTCGAGAATGACGAACGGGTCGCTGTCGAGCAGTATCTTCAGCCCACTGCGAAACTCGTTCGTGTTGTAGCTTGCCATGCGCTTGTCTCGTCGTTCGCGATGCAGAGGAACCGGCGTAGGCTCCGCTACAATATCGAGCGCCGAATGATACCCGCTACCCGGTATCAAGCGAACAGATCGCCACGCCCGATGCCGAATCCCGACCCGCTCACCGAAATACCCGTTACCTCGTGCTCGTGGCAGCAGGTGCTGCAAGATGCCGTCCGCACGATCGATGAGCTCGCCGAGCTTCTGGACCTGACGCCGGCCGACCTGCAACCCGGCCACGCAGCGGCGGACGACTTCCCGCTGCTCGTGCCGCGCGGGTTCGTAGATCGGATGCAACGTGGCGATCCGAACGATCCTCTGCTGCGCCAGGTGTTGCCGACGCCGCTCGAGACGGTCGTTGTCGAGGGATACACGAACGACCCGCTGAACGAGATCGGCGTGGCAGCCGGCGGCGTGCTGCAGAAGTATGCGGCCCGCACGCTGCTGGTCACGACCGGTGCCTGCCCGGTGCATTGCCGCTACTGCTTTCGTCGCGCATTCCCGTATTCGGCGCAGCACGCCGGACGCGACGACTGGGACCCGGCGCTCGACCGGCTCGCGGCGAACGGCGAATCGACGGAAGTCATTCTGAGTGGCGGCGACCCGCTCACGCTGCCTGACGCCCGGCTCGAGCGCCTGCTGCGACGCATCGTTGCCCTGCCGAACGTCACCGCCCTGCGGCTCCACACACGGTTCCCGATCGTCATTCCGGAGCGCGTGTCGGCGCGGCTGACGACGATGCTGGCAGCCCAGCCGAAGCCGGTCGTCGTCGTCGTCCACTGCAATCATCCGAACGAGCTCGACGACAGCGCGACGGCGGCGCTGTCGGCGTTGAAGCCCGCCGTGACCGCGCTGCTGAACCAGTCCGTCCTGTTGCGTGGCGTGAACGATGAACCGGCGACGCTGATCGCGCTCAGCCGCCGGCTCTTCGCTGCCGGCGTCCTGCCGTACTACCTGCACATGCTCGACCGCGTAGCCGGCGCGGCGCATTTCGCAGTGCCGGACGCAGCGGCGCGGACGCTGATCCGCGACGTCCGTCACGCGCTGCCGGGCTATCTGGTACCGAGGCTCGTCAGGGAACAATCGGGAAGATTAAGTAAAACGCCGGTCCGGTAGCCGCGACACATTCGTGCACTGTGAATTGCGCACGGCCTCTGCGCGGGTGCCTTCAATAGACTCGCACGACCGCTCTTTCCCTCAGACCACACCTGGATGAAACAGTCTTCGACACCAGTCGTCGTTCTCTCGGCCAAGCAGGACGACGCCGAGATGATCAACCAGGTTCTCCGGCAGGCCGGGCACCGCGCGCATTGTCACTGGACGTCCGGCCTCGACGACCTGCGCAGCAGTCTTGGCAGCGCCGATCCCCAGCTGATCGTGTTCTTTACCGACTCGATTCCGCAGGACGTCGCCGCGGTCGTGGAACTGCGGCGCCAGCACGATGCACGGATACCGCTGATCGTCGTCGGCAGCGGCTGCGACGAGGCAGCCATCGCCGACGCGCTGAGCGCAGGTGCCCAGGACCGCGTCTCTCCCGAGCGGCGCGATCGGCTGCAGGCCGTCGCCACGCGTGAGATGCGGGCCTTTCGCCTCGAGCGCGCACTCGAGCGAACGCTCGAGTCGGCGACTCGCTACAAGGCGCAGCTGAAGAACTACATGGCGGGCGCGGTCGATGCGATCGCCGATATTCAGGAGGGGATCGTCGTCGATGCCAACCCGTCATGGGCCGAGCTGGTCGGCCACGACACGCCTGAAAACGTCCATGGCCCGATCATGGACGCCGTCGACGCAGACAGCCAGGCGGCACTCAAGGGCGCCCTGCTGGCCTGTCAGAAAGGCCGGTGGAAGGACACGCCGTTGCATATTTCGATCCGACGCCAGTCGGGTCAGAGCGTTGCGGTGGATGTGCGGCTCGAACCGATGGTGCTCGACGGCGAGGCGGCCATCCGGCTGACGGTACAGCAACCGGAGACACCGGAAATCGCCCCCGAAACGCTGGTCGAGAGCAGCGTCCGCACCGACCCCGCGACCGGCATGTCACACCGCACGTACTTTCTCGAGCACCTCGCCGAGCGCCTCGACGAGCGGGCACAGGGTGCACGCGCCGTCGCGATGATCCGACTCGACAGGTTTCGGGAAATCCAGAGCGACGTCGGGCCCGTTTCGAGCGAGGCGATCATCGAGCAGGCCGCCGCCATCGTTCGCGAGGCGGCAAGCAAGCAGGACTTTTGCGGGCGTTTCGGTGGGACCAGCTTCGCGGTTCTGCTCGAGCGCGGCGCCTTCCGCGACATCGTCGCCTGGGGCGACAACCTGACGCGACGGCTGTCGGAGGCCGTAATCGAGGTCGCCGGCAAACTGATTCCGGTCACCTGCACGACCGGCATCGCGGAAGTCGGCCCCGACACCGCAGATGCCGATCAGCTGATCCGTACCGCCCACGATGCGATGCAGCGCGGCCGCCGAGCCGGTGGCAATCGGATCGTCGTCGAGGAAGCCTCCGACGAAGGCACGCAGATTCGCCGCTTCGATGCGCTGTGGGTTCATCAGATCAAGTCGGCGCTGATGCACCAACGCTTCAAGCTGCTCCATCTCGGCCTCGCGACACTGAGCGGGCCGAATCGGATCATGCTCGATACGGTCGTCCGGATGATCGACCAGCAGGGCGACGAGATCGCTGCATCGCAGTTCATCGAAACGGCCCGCCGTAACGAGCTTGCGCGACCGATCGACCGCTGGGTGCTCGGCGAGTCCATTCGCTTCCTGGCCGGCAACGAGTGCGACCTTCTGTTCATCCGGCTGACCGACAGCTCGATCACCGACGAAGAGCTGGTCGACTGGATCGCGCAGCAGTGCACCGAAGCGTCGGTCAAACCCGCGCGGCTGTGCCTCGAGATCAGCGAGACCGATGCCACGAAGCATCTCGCCCAGGCAAAAGCGCTGTCGAAGCGCCTGCGCGCCGCGGGCTTCGGTTTCGCGCTGGAGCATTTCGGTGTCGGCCGCGACCCGCTGCGGCTGCTCGGCATATTCGAGCCGGCCTGGGTCAAGATCGATGGCTCACTGATGGAGACGGTCTGCTCGGATGTAACGGTCGCCGACAGAATTCGCAGCTACGCGGAGGCGGCGACCGCCGCCGGCATCGAGACCATCGCGGAACGTGTCGACGACGCGAACACGATGGCAGTGCTGTTCCAGCTCGGTATAGGCCACATCCAGGGGCACTACGTCCACGAGCCGGAAGTCGTTCTCGGCGAGTCCGCGTAGAAGGCTCTCAGCAGCGCCGAGAGGCGTTGATCCTGCTCTGCGTTACCAGCCGGTGCTGCGCGCGGACCCGGGCTCGTCCGAAACTCACCCTTCAGCAACGAGGCGGTCGACCTTTCGCCAGCCGCGCGGCAGCGCCATGCCGCGCCGCCCCCGGGCCGCCACGTAGTGCGCCAGATCCTTTGGCTTGAGGGTCATTTCGCGCTGCCCCGAACGCACTTTCAGTGCCTGCCCTTCGCCAACGACGCAGACTGCAGCCAGCGTGACATCGGACTTTGCCGGCAGCGCAATCAGCTTGTTGCCCTTGCCACGCGCGAGCTCCGGTAGCTCGTCGGGTGCAAAGAGCAGCAACCGTCCGTCACTCGACAGCACCGCAATCCACGCTGACTGCTCACCCAGCGGGGCCGCCGGGACGACCGACCGGTCGGCGGGCACGCGCAGCGCCGCCTTGCCGGCCTTGTTCCGCGTGTAGAGCTCACCGAGCCTCACCGTGAAACCATAGCCGGCGGAACTCGCTATGACCCAGCGATCGTCGGGCTTGCCGATCAGCACGGCGCAGAAGGTCGAGCCATCCGGCGGATTCAGATGTCCGGACAGCGGCTCGCCCTGCCCCCGCGCCGAAGGCAGCGTATGGGTCGCGACGTTGTAGGCCCGCCCCGTGCTGTCGAGGAAAACACATGGCTGATTGCTGCGGCCCGGTGCGGCGGCGAGAAACCCGTCGCCCGATCGATAGGCCAGACTCTCAGAGTCGACGTCGTGACCTTTGGCCGCGCGCACCCAGCCGCGCTGCGAAAGGACGACGGTGACGGGGTCGCTCGTGACGAGATCCGCCTCGGCGATAGCCTGCGCCGGCGCCCGCTCGACAATGGCCGTGCGCCTAGCGTCGCCATGCGCCTCGGCGAGCGCCGTCAGCTCGCCCTTGATCAGCTTCGTGAGCTTCGCCTTCGACCTGAGCGTCGAGCGAAGATCGGCTTCTTCGTCGGCGAGCTCGCTCTGCTCGCCCTTGATCTTCATTTCCTCGAGCCGGGCGAGGTGCCGCAGCCTGAGCTCGAGTATCGCTTCGGCCTGCGCATCGGACAGCTTGAAGCGCTTCATCAGCACCGGCTTCGGTTCGTCTTCCTTGCGGATGATCTTGATGACGGCATCGATGTTCAGGTAAGCGACGAGCAGGCCGTCCAGAATGTGCAGCCGCGACGTGACTTTCTCGAGCCGATGCTCGAGCCTGCGACGAACCGTGGCGCGACGGAAAACGAGCCATTGCTCGAGCAGGTCTTTCAGCCCGAAGACGCGCGGCAGGCCGTCGAGCCCGATGACGTTGCAATTGACCCGGACCGTGCGCTCGAGGTCCGTCGTCGCGAACAGATGGCTCATCAGGCCCTCGAGGTCGACGCGACCGGAGCGCGGTGTCAGCACGAGGCGGGTCGGACTCTCATGATCCGACTCGTCGCGCAGGTCTTCCATCATCGGCAGCTTTTTCGCCCGCATCTGGGACGCGATCTGCTCGAGCACCTTGGCACCGGACGTCTGAAACGGCAGCTCGCTGATCACGATCTCGCCGTTCTCGATGTCGTAGCAGGCCCTGACGCGCAGCGTGCCGGAACCGAGCCGGTATACCGCCTTGATGTCGTCGGACGACGAGACGAGCTCACCGCCGGTCGGGAAGTCCGGCCCCTTGATGTCCCTGAGCAGGCGCGACAGCGGCGTCTTCGGGTTGTCCAGCAACCGGATCAGGGCAGCGGTCACTTCGACGAGATTGTGCGGCGGCACGTCCGTCGACATCCCGACGGCAATACCGCTGGTGCCATTCAGCAGAAGATTCGGCAGCTGCGCCGGCAACAGCGCAGGCTCTCGCAGCGTGCCATCGAAGTTCAGATTCCAGTCGACGGTGCCCTGTTCGAGCTCCGACAGCAGCACGCGCGCGTAAGCGGTCAGTCGCGCCTCCGTGTAGCGCATCGCGGCGAACGACTTCGGGTCGTCCTGCGATCCCCAGTTACCGTGGCCATCGACGATCGGATATCGATAACTGAACGGCTGCGCCATGTGCACCATGGCTTCGTAGCAGGCCAGGTCGCCGTGCGGATGAAACTTCCCGAGCACGTCACCGACCGTGCGGGCTGCCTTCTTCGGCTTCGAAGCAGCCGACAGGCCGAGATCGCTCATCGCGTAGACGATGCGACGCTGAACAGGCTTGAGCCCGTCGCCGAGGTGCGGCAGCGCGCGGTCGAGAATGACGTACATCGAATAATCGAGGTAGGCCTTCTCGGTGAATTTCGCGAGCGGCACCTGTTCGATGCCGTCGAAGTCGAGTTCCTGCATTTTCATGCGACTACTTCATGCGGCTGGTTCATGCGGCTGGTTCATGCGGCTGGTTCATGCGGCTGGTTCATGCGACCGACTCTTGCGCCTGGCAGGCTAGCTCACGTCTGCAAGATTGCCTTTCGCCTGCAGCCACTCGCGACGATCCGCGGAGCGCTTCTTCGCGAGCAGCATGTCGAGCACCTCGAAAGCCTCTTTCTTGTCGAGCGTCAGCTGCACGAGACGTCGCGTGTCGCGGGCCATCGTCGTCTCCCGCAGCTGCACGGGATCCATCTCGCCAAGACCCTTGAAGCGCGTGACGGTAATGCGCGGCTTCTTCGACCCCGCCTCGATGCGATCGATCAGCATGTCGCGCTCCGCGTCGTCCAGCGCGTAGTGGACTTCCTTGCCGACATCGATGCGGTAGAGCGGCGGCATCGCGATGAACACGTGCCCCGCCTCGACCAGCGCGCGGAAGTGGCGCACAAAGAGCGCGCACAGCAACGTCGCGATGTGCTGACCGTCGGAATCGGCATCGGCCAGAACGCAAACCTTGTGATAACGCAGCCCGTCCAGGGAGTCGGATCCCGGGTCGATACCGAGTGCGATGCTGATGTTGTTGACCTCCTGCGAGCCAAGCAGCTCCTGCGTGTCGACTTCCCACGAGTTCAGGATCTTGCCGCGCAGCGGCATGACCGCCTGCGTCTCGCGATCGCGGGCCTGCTTGGCAGAACCGCCGGCCGAGTCGCCCTCGACGAGAAAGATCTCGGTCATCGCCGGCTCCTGACTCGTGCAATCGGCAAGCTTGCCCGGCAGCGCGGGACCAGCCACGACACGTTTCCGGGTAACTTTTCTCGCCGCCTTGACCCGGCGCTGGGCATTCGAGATCGCGAGCTCGGCGATCTCGTCGCCGGTTTCCGGATGCTGGTTCAGCCAGAGGGAAAAATTGTCCTTGATGACGCCGGAGACGAAGGCGGCGCATTCTCGCGAGCCGAGTCGCTCCTTGGTCTGGCCGGCGAACTGCGGTTCCTGCATCTTCACCGACAGCACGAAGCTGACGCCGTCCCAGACGTCTTCCGGCGTCAGTTTGACGCCCCGCGGAAGCAGTCCACGAAACTCGCAGAATTCGCGCAGCGCCTCGGTGAGGCCGGCCCGCAGTCCGTTCACGTGCGTGCCGCCCTGGACCGTCGGGATCAGATTGACGTAACTCTCGGTGACCACACTCTGCGCATCGGGCTGCCAGACGAGCGCCCAGTCCAGTGCTTCGCGCTTGCCTTCCAGACTGCCCGAGAACGGCTCATCGGCCGGCAACCGCTCGCTGTCGCCCAGACTCTCGATCAGGTATTGCTCGAGCCCCCCGGCGTAGAGCCATTCTTCGCCGTCTTTCGGCTTCTCGACCTTGAGCGTCACTTTCAGGCCGGGACACAGCACTGCTTTCGCGCGCAGCATGTGCTTCAGCTTCGGGATCGAGAACGCGGCGCTGTCGAAATACTTCGGATCGGGCCAGAACCTGATCGTCGTGCCGGTATTCGCCTTGCCGACCTTGCCGACAACGGTGAGCTTCCCGCGGCGCTTGCCGGCGGCGAAGCTCATGTTGTACTCCTTGCCGTCACGCCTGATCCAGACTTCGAGGTTTTTCGACAGCGCATTGACGACGGACACGCCGACGCCGTGCAGGCCGCCGGAGAACTGGTAGTTCTTGTCGGAGAACTTGCCGCCCGCGTGCAGCTTCGTCAGGATCAGCTCGACGCCCGGAATCTTCTCCTTCGGGTGAATATCGACAGGCATGCCGCGGCCGTCGTCGGTCACTTCCAAAGACCCGTCCCGATAGACGGTGACGGCGATCTTCTTCGCGTAACCCGAAATCGCCTCGTCGACGCTGTTGTCGACGATCTCGTGGGCCAGGTGATTGGGCCGCGTCGTGTCCGTATACATCCCGGGACGCCGGCGCACGGGCTCCAGGCCGCTAAGGACTTCGATGTCGGCAGCGCGATATTGCTTGCTCATTGACGTACCGCAGCCATCAAGCGGCCGCATTGCCTGATTACATGCCGCGGTGGCGAGGATTGTAGGGCAATTTGGGGACAGTGACCCTAATTGGGGGAGTTTGGGTCACTGTCCCCAAATTAGGTCGGCCAGCAGCGCGGCGCGGCTCCCGGGGCGCGGCTCGACCTCGCGGGTGTAGGCCGCGTGATCGATACCGAAGAACAGCGGCTCTCCGGCGGCCAGCGCAGCGCGCTGCCCGGCGGGAAACTCGAAACGCACGAAGTGGACGGCGGCCGTCTTGTCCGGCTCGCTGCGTTCCATATCCTCGTCGGCGATGCAGTAAAGCCGGTCGTGGCCACCGACGCGCGCATAGAGCCGGTCCTCGATGCCGGGGAGCTCCGCGAGCCGCCTGCGGCGCTCTTCCGCATCGGGAATCTCGATCATGAAGGTCGCTTTCAGATTGGTCCCGTCCGGAATCAGCGGGTTGTACGCTTCGAGCTCTTCCTGAATCGCTTCGCGCTCGAAAATCCGCTCGATGCGCAACATCTCCTGGACCTGGTACTGAATCGTCAGGCGATCCTCGAAGTAGAGCGTGACCTGCTCGCCGAGCGGAACCTGCCGCGCCTTCTTGTGCTCCAGGACGCGCGCCCGAAAATCGGGGCGCAGGCGATGATATTCCTCGAGAGAATACAGGTCGTCGACGGCCAGCGCGGCGCTTCGCCCGTTTTCAGATCCCATATGCGGCACGCAACAGGGTCAACGGATGCGATGCGCTCGCCGAGTCCGAAACGCTGGCGACGTGCGCCGCAGCCATCGGGCAATCGCTGACGAAGTGATCGGCCTCCGCCTGATTGACCTGACGAGCGACCGGCCTCGCGATCTTTCTTGCGGTCTCGCCGAATTCCTTCTTCACGGCGTACGTTCCGTCGTGCCCCGAGCACCGCTCGATCGTCGTGACCTCGGTGTTCGGAACGAGCTTCAGGACATCGCGGGTCTTGAGCCCAAGATTCTGCACGCGCAGGTGGCAAGGCACCTGGTAACTGACAGAGCCGATAGCGTTCGAAAAATCGGTCTTCAGCAGACCGCTCTTGTGGCGCAGCATCAGATAGTCGAACGGATCGAAGAACGCCTCGGCGACCGCCCGAACCTGCTCGTCGTCCGGAAACAGCAGCGGCAGTTCCTGCTTGAACATCAGCACGCAGGAAGGCACGCAGGCCGTCAGGTCCCAGCCTTCCCGGACGAGCTGATACAGCACCGGCACGTTGTGCTCCTTCAGCCGCGCGACCGACTCGAGATCGCCAAGCTCCAGCTTGGGCATACCGCAGCACCGCTCACTCGGCGGCAGCGATACCGGGATGTCGTTGTGTTCGAGGATTGCAACGAGATCCTCGACGACGGACGGCGCATTGCGGTTGCCATAGCAGGTTGTGAATACCGCGACCCGGCCGCGCGTCGACTCGGTCGGGCGCGCATCCGCGGCAATCTTGTCGATGCGGGAGGTCAACCGCTTGCGCGCGCTCCGCGACTCGTACCTGGGGACGACGGCATCGCGATCGATGCCGACCAGATTCTCGAGTAGCCCGCGGCCGGCCGACGAGGCGTTCGCTGCGTTGACGAGCCCGGCAACGACCGGAATTCCCGCGAGCCGCCCGACGGTGTCGGTGGCGCTGAGCATCCGGTCGCGCGCACTCGCACCCGACTCGCGGAAGCTCTTCGCCTTGGCGCGCAACATCAGATGCGGGAAATCGACGTTCCACTCGTGCGGCGGAACGTACGGACATTTCGTCATGTAGCACATGTCACACAGGTAACAGTGCTCCGTTACTTTCGAGTAGTCGCTCTTGCTGACGCCGTCGAGCTCACCGGTGTCGGACTCGTCGACCAGATCGAACAGCGTCGGAAACGCATTGCACAGGCTGAAGCAACGGCGGCAGCCGTGACAGATATCGAAGACACGTTCGAGCTCGGCATCGAGCGCCGCCTGATCAAAAAACTCCTCGGAACGCCAGTCGATCGGATGCCGAATCGGCGCGTCCAGGCTGCCTTCGCGATTTGCCATTTTGTGGTCGATTGAGCGCCGACCGGCGGCTCAGGCCGGCCGGCGCTGCAGGCGAAACGTACCGGTATCAGCCGTCGAGGTTGTCGAGCGCCTTCTGGAAACGGTTGGCGTGGGAACGCTCCGCCTTCGCGAGCGTTTCGAACCAGTCGGCAATCTCCTCGAAACCCTCGTCCCGGGCCGCCTTGGCCATTCCCGGATACATGTCCGTGTACTCGTGCGTCTCGCCAGCGACGGCAGCTTTCAGGTTCGCATCCGTTGCGCCGATCGGCAGGCCCGTGGCCGGATCGCCAACCGCCTCGAGATACTCGAGATGGCCGTGCGCATGCCCCGTCTCGCCCTCGGCCGTCGAACGAAAGACGGCAGCGACATCGTTATAGCCTTCCACGTCTGCTTTCGACGCGAAGTAGAGATAGCGGCGATTCGCCTGCGACTCCCCGGCGAACGCGTCTTTGAGATTCTGCTCGGTCTTGCTCCCTTTAAGGTCCATTGTCCTCTCCTGCCGAAAGTTCCGCCCGTGCTGCGCCGGTGTCCGTGCTGCGCTTCAAGGCTCTGTTGTGAATGTCCGAACGACTTAGAACCGGTCTAAGTCACGGCCAATCTAAGTACCGTGACCAGCACTGTCAACCGGCGCGCGGCAGCGGGGTCGCGCAGGCAAGGCAGCCGCGCAACCGGCGTCGGCGCCCGTGCCGCGCGTTGACCGGCAACGCCCGCCTGTGTACCGTGGCCGCCCCCCCTCGACGAGTCCGCAGTCATGCCGAACAAGTCCGGAGCGCCGGAAGACAGCATCAGCCTGGACAAGCTCGAGGACACGCTCGAAGCGCTCGAGGGACTCGTCGAGCAGCTCGAGTCGGGTGAGTTATCGCTGGAAAAAGCCGTCGGCGAGTTCGAACGGGGAATGAAGCTGACCCGGCAGTGCCAGGCCGTCCTCAGGCAAGCGGAACAAAAGGTCGAGATTCTGCTTGCCGAAGCCGCCGAGCCGGCGCCGTTCGAGGAACAGGGAGAGGACTGAATCCAGCTTCAGGTTGCGGCCGAGCCGAGACCCTGCAGGCGCTCGATCAGCGAGCGCAGGAACATCTTGTTGAAACGGAGCTGGCAGGCCGCCGATGCCTGCTCGAGGAGCGTCGAGCTGACGCGCAGCAGGGTTACGTCCGTCTTCGCCGAGATCGAAGCGGTCCGTCTGGCACCGCGCACATAGCTCGTCTCACCGAAACCCTGGCCGGCACCGATCGTGCCGGTTTCACGGCGCCCGGAACGGACGATCACGTCGCCGTCGACGATGATGTAGAAGCGGTCGTCCATCTCGCCTTCGCGAATGATCTCCTCGTCCGCCGCGTACTCCCGCCACTCGCTCGCTCGCAGGATCTCGAGGATTTCGGCATGCGAAAAGTCGTGGAAGAACTCGAGCCTCCGCAGTCGATCGAAGCGCTCTTTGCGATCGATCTGATCGCTCTGGGTGCGCAGCTGCTGGAAGATCTTCGTCAGCTCTCCGGCAAGCTCGAGCCCGCTCGCGAACCGCGCCTCCGGGTCCTTCTGCAATGCCTTCGCAACGAGCGACTCGAGGTCCTCTGATACGTCCGCGCGCAGCGTATGAATCGGCGGTGCGGTGGCGTAGACGATCTGATGCAGCAGCTTCGACAGGTTGCCGGCCCGGAAAGGGCGAAAGCCGGTCAGCAGCTCGTAAGTGACGGCACCGAGCGAATAGAGGTCCGAACGCGGCGTGATGTCTTCCGACTGGATCTGCTCCGGCGACATGTAGCTCGGACTGCCGGCGATTCCCTCGATCCGGGAAACGTCCGAATCCGTGACGAGTGCGATCCCGAAATCGATGATGCGAACGTCGTTGTCGAGCGTCAGCATAATGTTGCTCGGCTTGATGTCCCGGTGAATGACGCCGCGGCCATGCGCGTAGTGCAGCGCCTTCGCACACTTGAAGATGATCTCGACGACATCGTCGATACGCAGCAGGTTGTCGGGCTTGCAATACGCAGCCAGCGTGCGGGCGCCCTGCACGTGCTCGGTGACGACCCAGTATTTGCCGTCTTCCTCACCGGCATCGTATACAGGCAGGATGTTCGGATGCTGCAGGCGCCCCATCATCTGCGCCTCGTTGAAGAACATCTTTCGCGTCACGCGGGCTTTCTGCGGATCTTCCTCACTCTCGTTGTTGTAGAGCTTGATCGCAATATCGCGGCCGTAGTAGGGATCATGTGACAGGTAGACGCGGCCGGAGCTGCCCTGCCCGACTTCCTTGATGATCTCGTACTTGCCGATGCGCTCCGGCAGGTCCGGGACGTTGTTCACTGCGGCAGCTTTGGCTTGCACCATGACTTACGTAAAGCCCTGAAGGAACTCGAAGATTTTCAGGCAGACGCCCGCATAAAGCGCGGCCAGAACGTCATCAAGCATAATCCCGAGCCCGCCGTGCAATCTGTGATCCAGATCGCGTATCGGCCAGGGCTTCACGATGTCGAAAAAACGGAACAGCAGGAAGGCCGCGGCGAGCAGGCGCAGATCGGGCGTCAGCACCAGCGCCAGCGACAGCATCGCGGCGATTTCGTCGAATACGATGCCGGGGTGATCGTGGACCCCGATCCTGCGGGCGCTCGCGCCGCAGATGGCGATGCCGGCGAGCACCACGGCCAGGATGATCGCGAGCCTCGGCACCAGCGGGGCGCCGATCAGCAGCCACGTGAACGGCAACGCCAGCAGCGTTCCGGCCGTGCCGGGGGCTTTCGGGCTGAGCCCGGTGCCGAACCCGAGCGCGAGCAGATGCACCGGATCGGCGAGCAGACGTGGGTCCAGTCGCTGTGCCATCGGCGTGCCCTCTAGAAGTGCCTGAAACCCGGGGCGCGAGGCGTCCACGGCCGCCCGTCCGCGGTCACGTCTATCCGGCCCGACGACGTGCAGCGTCCGACCGCGGTCAGGCTCACACCGGTCTCCTCAGCGATGGCCGCGAGTCGCCCCAAGCGTTCCACCGGCACCGTGAAACAAAGCTCGTAGTCGTCGCCGCCGACCAGTGCGAGCGTACGCGCATCGTCGATCGAAAATTCGGCCTGCAGCTCAGCGGACAGTGGCAGGCTGCCGGCGTCGATTTCCGCGCCACAGCCGCTGCCCTCACAAATGTGGCCGAGATCGGCCAGCAAGCCATCGGACAGGTCGATTGCGGCGCTCGCGAGGCCGCGCAGGGCGCAACCGGTCTCGACCCGCGGTGCCGGAAACCGGAAACGCTCGACGAGCGCCGACGGCAAGTCCGGCGCGAAAGAGCGCTTCACCACTGCCGCGGCATCGCCGAGCGTGCCGGACACGACGACCAGATCGCCGGGCCGCGCCGATCGTCGGCTGAGGACCGGGTCCGCACCGGCATCGGCCAGCACCTGAACCGTGACCGTCAACGGACCCCTGGTGGTATCACCGCCCACGAGCGCGAGCCCGTGTCTGTCCGCCAATGCGAAAAGTCCACTGGCAAAACCATCGAGCCAGTCCTCGTCGACCGCCGGCAGCGTCAGCGCGAGCGTGAACCAGCCGGCGCTCAGCCCCATCGCGGCAATGTCGCTGATGTTGACTGCAAGCGCCCGGTGGCCGATTGCCGCCGCCGGCAGGTCGGCCGGAAAATGGACACCCTCGACCAGCGTGTCGACGGCAACCGCGAGCCTGCCGTCCGTATCTATCAGTGCCGCATCGTCGCCGATACCGATCTCGACGCCCGGTGCCGACCCCGGGCGGGAAAAGAAACGCTCGATCAGCCCGAACTCGTCGAGCGGCACGTCACGCCCCGGATGCCGACACCTGGCCGCGCAGTTCGGCGGCAGCTTTGTCGGTGACGGCGTTGACGAAGCGATAACTGTCGGCAGCGCCGTAGCGTTTGGCGAGTTTCACGGCTTCGTTGATCACGACGCGATACGGGACGTCGTCGCGGTGCTTGAGTTCGGCCAGCGCGAGCAATAGCACGGCCCGGCCGACGGCATCGAGCTGATCGACACCGCGCGTGGCGAACTTCGCGATCAGGCTGTCGAGCTCGTCGCTGTCGTCGATGCAATGGCGCAGCAGGTCGGTGAAATAATCCTGATCGATCCGCCGAAACTCTGCCAGAAGCCCGAACTGGTCGACGAGCTCGGCGTAGTCGTGCCCGGCGATCTGCCACTGGTACAGCGCCTTGACGAGCAGGTTTCGCGCGCGCGCGCGACCGGCAGACACTCAGGCCTCGAGCTGGCGCATGACCGATGCCATGCGGATCGCCGCGAGCGCCGCGTCGGCCCCTTTATTGCCGGCCTTCGAGCCCGCGCGTTCGATGGCCTGTTCGAGCGTATCGACGGTCAGCACGCCGAAACCGATGGCGAGCTCGTGCGTGACGCTCACGCGTGCAATCCCACTCGACGCCTCGGCCGCGACGTAGTCGAAGTGGGGTGTCGCGCCGCGGATCACGCAACCGAGCGCAACCAGCGCATCGTAGCGCCGGCTTGACGCCATTCGGCTCGCGGCCAGCGGCAGTTCCCAGGCGCCCGGGACCCAGACGACATCGAGGTCGGCCGGGTTGGCGCCATGGGCAGTCAGCGTATCGATAGCCGCCGCAACGAGGCGCTCGACGATGAAGTCATTGAAACGGGCGGCGAGCACGCCGAAACGCAGGTCGCGTGCGCTCACTTCGCCCTCGATCGTCCTGATCTGCTCGGTCATCGCTCGTCTGCAGCGGCCTCGTCGCCGGCGGCTGGAACGTATTCGACGATTTCAAGGCCGAAGCCCGAGAGTCCGGGCATGTGTTTCGGACTGCCGATGACCCGCATCTTGCGAACGCCGAGCGCTCGCAGGATCTGCGACCCGGTCCCGATCGTGCGCAGGTCCATCGCCTTCGGCGGCTCGCGCTCCGGCGCGCTGGCAACGGTGGCGCCTTCGATCGACCGAACGGCGCTCATGAACTGGCGGGCCGATTCCGTGTGCCGGAGCAGCACGACCACACCGGCCCCGGCGCCCGCGACCTGCCGTAGCGCATCGCGCGCGCGCATGCCGAAAGACTCGTGCTCTATGCCGAGCGCATCGCCCAGTGTGTCCTGTCGATGCACACGAACGAGAACCGGTTCGCGCGGATCGATGTCGCCGCGCACCAGCGCCAGATGCACTTCCCTATTGATGTGATCCTCGAAACAGTGCAGTCGGAAGCCCCCGAACGACGTTTCGACATCGACGGTCTTGATGAGCTCGACCGATTCCTCTTTCGCCAGGCGATACTCGATCAGATCCGCGATCGTCCCGATGCACAGGCCGTGGGTCCGGGCGAATCGGATCAGATCGTCGCGCCGCGCCATCGTGCCGTCTTCATTCAGGATCTCGACGATCACCGCGGCGGGCTCGAAGCCTGCCAGACGAGCCAGATCGCAGCCGGCTTCGGTGTGCCCCGCACGCGTCAGCACGCCGCCGGGCTGCGCCATCAGCGGAAAGATGTGCCCGGGCTGCTGCAGGTCCTCGGGCCGCGCCTCGGGCGCAACGGCGGCGCGCACCGTCCGGGCACGATCGTGGGCCGAGATGCCCGTCGTGACGCCTTCGGCCGCCTCGATCGATACCGTGAAGTTGGTGCGTTGACTGCGATCCGTGTCGCTGACCATCAGCGGGAGCCTGAGCTGTTCGCAGCGCGCGCGGGTCAGCGTCAGACAGATCAATCCGCGCCCGTATTGCGCCATGAAGTTGATGTCGTCACTGCGGACCTTCGACGCCACCATCACGAGATCGCCTTCGTTCTCGCGATCCTCGTCGTCGAGAACGATGACCATCTGGCCGTCGCGCAACGCATCGATGATGTCCCGCGTCTTGTCGAATCCGGCCCAGGGGCCGTCAGTCGTTGCCAGTGAAACCATGTTCTCTCAGGGTGTCGATACTCAGTGACGAACCGCCCGGCGTGGCGAGACGCTCCGCGTAGCGTGCCATCATATCCACTTCGATGTTAACTGTCGTGCCGACGGCGTAGCTCCCGACTATCGTGATTTCCGCGGTGTGCGGAATCACGTTGACCTCGAAACGCGCGGGTTCGACCCGGTTCACCGTGAGGCTGACGCCGTCGATCGCGACCGAGCCCTTGGTTGCGACATAACGCATCAGAGCCGACTCGAGATCGATACCGAGCCGCGTCGAGCGGCCGTCGCTCGCAAGCTCGCCAACCGTTGCCGTCGCATCGACGTGGCCGTAGACCAGGTGCCCGTCGACCGGCTCACCGAGCCGGAGCGATGGCTCGAGGTTAACGCGGTCGCCTGCGGCAAGCGACCCGAGCGTCGTGACGGCCAGCGTCTCACGCGACACGTCTGCCGCAAATTCCGGGCCGACCGGAGCGAGCGCCGTCAGGCACACGCCGTTGACCGCGACACTGGCGCCCGTGCCGGCATCGCCAAGATCGACGCCTGAGCAGTCGACGACGAGCCGGCCGTCTCTGCCGCGCCGCTCGAATGCGAGCACCTTGCCGGTGCCCCTGACGATTCCTGCAAACAAGTCCGGGCCTCCGCGCGACATCAGCGCCGGGCGACGCTAGCCGGCAATGCCGTGATCCGCAAGTCGCGGCCGATGCGTCGCACGTCGTCGAACTCGAAGCCGATCCTGTCGGCCAGCGACCCGAGCGGCCCGAAGCTCGCCATCCCGCGCGCCTCGCTGCCGAGAAGATCGGGCGCGACGTAAATGATGAGCTCGTCAACCAGCTCCGCTTCGAGCAGTGCACCTGCGAGACCCGCGCCCGCTTCGGTCCAGACCGTATTGAACTCGAGCGCACCGAGTCGGCGCAGCATCGCAGCGAGATCCACGCGCGGCCCGCCGTCGGTAAGCTCGAGCCGCACGCCGGCCCGTGCGAATTCGGCTGAGTGCGCAGCGTCACGGCTCGCAAACAGCAGCACGTCGCCGGGGGCGTCGAACAGACGCGCAGCCGGGGGCGTCCGTAGCCCCGAGTCGGCGACGATGCGCGCCGGCGGCGCGAAGTCGAGTCCATTTTCCGGTCGCGCCGTCAGTGCAGGATCGTCGGCGAGCACGGTACCGATGCCGGTCAGGATCGCGCTCGATCGCGCGCGCCAGCGGTGCACGTCGGCCCGCGCCTCGGGGCCCGTGATCCACTGGCTCTCGCCGCTAGCGAGCGCCGTTCGTCCGTCGAGGCTCGCGGCGAGCTTCAGCCGGACCCAGGGTCGCCCACGCCCGAAGCGCGACCAGTAGCCGGGATTGACCGCCTGCGCCGGAGCTTCGAGGCACCCGGTCTCGACGGCAACGCCGGCGGCTTCGAGCGCGGCGAACCCGGCGCCGCTCACGAGCGGGTTCGGGTCCCGACCGGCCGTGACCACGCGCGCGACGCCGGCATCGATCAGCGCGCGCGTGCACGGGCCCGTGCGGCCCTGATGGGAACAGGGCTCGAGCGTGACGTAGGCGGTCGCGCCGGTGGCAAGCGGACCGGCGGCAGCCAGCGCCGAGATCTCAGCGTGCGGCCCGCCGGCTCTTGCGGTCGTGCCCTCCCCGACGATCCGGCCGTTGCCGACGATGACGCAGCCGACACTCGGATTCGGGTCGGTCAGACCGATGCCGCGGCGGGCGAGCCTGATCGCCCGTGCCATGTGTGCCAGGTCGGCCTCGCTTTGACCGCCGTTGTCCGGCGTCTCAGTCATCGTCCGGCAACAGCGACATCTGCTCTTTGCGGCTGCGGCGGTCCGGTGTGTGCCGCAGTCGGGAAATCTCATCCTGAAATGCGGTGACGTCCTGGAAGCTTCGATAGATCGACGCGAAGCGAACGAAGGCGACCTCGTCCAGGCTCCTGAGCTCGTCCATGACGAGGTCGCCGACGTGCTTGCTGTCCACCTCGCGCTCGCCGGCAGTCTGCAGGCGGTGCGTGATCCGTTCGATCGCCCGCTCGATCTCCTCGGCCGCAACGGGCCGCTTGTTCAACGCGGCCAGAATTCCCGAGCGGAGCTTTATCGCATCGAAAGGCTCGCGTCTGTCGTCACGCTTGATGACGTGCGGCATCACCAGCTCCGGCGACTCGAAAGTCGTGAACCGCTCCTTGCAGCGGATGCACTTGCGCCGCCGACGGACCTGACGACCCTCACCGGCGAGCCGTGAGTCGATCACCTTCGTGTCTTCGTTTTCGCAAAATGGGCAATGCACCTGCCGATCCCCGCCTGGCGGCCTCAAGCATAAACCGGGCAGGCCCGGCACAGTGCCGCGACCTCCCCGGCGACGCGCTCGCAAACCGCGGCCGAGTCACGGGCATCGAGCACCTCGGTGATCCAGCCAGCGACCTGTTCCATCTGCTTCTCGCGGAGCCCCCGAGTCGTCACGGCGGGCGTGCCGAGCCGGAGCCCGCCTGCGCGGCCCCGGTCGCGGCCCGGAACGGCCATGCAGTTGACCGCGATGCCGGCGGTTTCGAGCGCCCGCTCGGCGGCGTTGCCGTCGTAGTCGCGGCCATCGAGATCGATCAGCAGCATGTGATTGTCGGTGCCACCGGACCAGACGGAGTGACCGTGCGCCGCGAGCGCCGTTGCGAGCCGCCGCGCGTTGGCCAGTACCTGCTGCTGATATATGCGAAATTCCGGCGTCAACGCTTCGGCGAACGCGACGGCCTTCGCGGCAATCGCATGCATCAGCGGGCCACCCTGCACGCCCGGATAGACGGCCTGGTCGATCCGGCCCCCGAAGCGCTCCCGATCGCGCGCCAGAATCATCCCGCCGCGCGGCCCTCGCAGCGTCTTGTGGGTCGTCGTCGTGACGACGTCGGCAACCGGTACGGGATTGGGGTAGAGCCCCGCCGCGACGAGTCCCGCGACGTGCGCCATGTCGACGAGCAACAACGCCCCGACCGAATCGGCTATCGCGCGGAAGCGCTCCCAGTCGAGCGTGCGAGGAAACGCGGAGAAGCCCGCGACGATGAGGACCGGGCGGTGGCGCTCGGCGAGCGCCGCAACCTCGTCATAGTCGACCATGGCGGTCGCCGGATCGATACCGTACTGGACGACCGAATAGTGCCGGCTCGAGAAGCTGCCATCGGCACCATGTGTGACGTGGCCGCCGTGGCCGGACTTCATGCCGAGCAGAGTTTCACCGGGCGCCAGTAGCGCATGATAGACGGCGGCATTGGCCTGCGTGCCGGCGTACGGCTGGACGTTCGCGTAGCCCGCGCCGAACAGCCGACAGGCGCGCTCGATCGCGAGCGTCTCCGCGACGTCGACGTACTCGCAACCGCTGTACATGCGCCGACCCGGCACGCCGTCGGCATATTTGTTCGTCAGCGTCGAGCCGAGCGCTTCGAGCACTCGGGGGCTCGCGTAGTTCTCCGACGCAATCAGCTCGAGAAACGATTCCTGTCGCTGTCGCTCGCCGCGGATTGCGGCGGCCAGATGCGGATCGAAGTCTTCGAGCGAGCGCTCGTCAACAAAGTTCTTCGACGACACGGGTCCATGCTTCGGCCAGGTTGTCCCGATTGTAGCCGCCGCCTCCCATTGCGAGCAGCCGGCCGCCGGCGGATTCGTCGGCCAGCGCGCGCAATCTGGTCGCCGCGTGGGCGTGCGCAGCGGCCGAGAACTGCAGGTGCGTCAGCGGATCGCCGGCCAGCGAGTCGGCCCCGCACTGCAGCAGTATCAGCTCGGGGCGCGCCTCGGCAACAAATGCTTCGACGCCGGCCCAGGCCTCCATGAACTCGGCGTCACCGGCACCCGGCGGCAGCGGCAGATTGAGCTTGGTGCCTTCGGCCGCGCCCCGGCCCCGCTCATCGGCGGCGCCCGTGCCCGGATAGAGAAAGCGCCCGTCCTCGTGGATGTCGGCGAATATCAGCTCGGGATCCGACTCGAAGGCGTAGTAGACGCCATCGCCGTGGTGCGCATCTATATCGATGTATGCCACTGTGCTGATGCCGAAAACCTCACGCGCAGTGGCAATGGCGACGCCGCAGTCGTTGAAGACGCAAAAGCCGGCCGCGGAATCGGGCGCCGCGTGATGCAGGCCGCCGATCGGAATGAACGCCCGTGTCTGCGGACCGTTGACGATCCGATCGAGCGCCACCAGCGTGCCACCGACGACCCGCGCGGCGGCTTCGAAGACGCCGGGGAACGCTGGCGTATCGCCGCCATCGAGATAACCCGTGCCGATGCCGGACAGGCGTTGGACGCGATCGACATAGTCCGGCGTATGGAAGCGCAGCAGCTCTTCCCGGGTGGCGGCTCTTGCCGAGGTTTCGGCGATAGAGGCGCGGCAGCCGGACCCGGCAAGCCCGCGGATGAAGGCAGCGTGCCGATCCGGTCCGAAGGGATGGCCGCCGGGAAAACCGTACGCAGCGATTTCCGGTCCGGTTACGAGCAGCACGCTCGCGGCCGGCTCCGAACCCGGCGCGACGGCTTCGTCATCTGCTGTCGGCGCCGGCACGATCAGCCGCGCCTCATTTCGGTTTGCCCGGTTTGCAACGTCAGCGGCTTCACCGATAATCCCGCACCCTGAACGGACGGCCGCGGCAGTCCGTTGTCCCCTCGAAGCAAGAACGGCTCCCCAGCACGTATGGCCCAATACATCTATACCACGAACCGGCTGGCCAAGGTCGTGCCGCCGAAGCGGCACATTCTCCGCGACATCAGCCTCAGTTTCTTTCCCGGCGCGAAGATCGGCGTGCTCGGCCTGAACGGCGCCGGCAAGTCCACGCTGTTGCGCATCATGGCCGGCGTCGATCGTGAATTCGACGGTGAGGCGCGGCCGCAGCCGGGTATCAACATCGGTTATCTGCCGCAGGAGCCGCAATTCGACGCCGGGCTCACGGTGCGCGCCGCGGTCGAGGAAGGCGTCGCTGCGCTGATGGACCTGATCACCAGGTTCAATGCGATCAGCGACCGCTTCGCGGAGCCGATGGACGACGAGGAGATGACGAAGCTCCTCGAGGAGCAGGGCAAGCTGCAGGATCAGATCGATTCGGCCGGCGGCTGGGAGCTCGAACGCAAGCTCGATGTTGCGGCCGACGCGTTACGGCTCCCGCCGTGGGACGCCGACGTCGATTCGCTCTCGGGCGGCGAGCGGCGGCGCGTCGCGCTTTGCCGTCTGTTGTTGTCGAACCCGGACATGCTGCTGCTCGACGAGCCGACGAATCATCTCGATGCCGAGTCGGTCTCGTGGCTCGAGCGCTTCCTCGACGAGTATTCCGGCACGGTCATGGCCGTGACGCACGATCGCTACTTTCTCGACAACGTCGCCGGCTGGATTCTCGAGCTCGATCGCGGCCATGGCATTCCATGGGAGGGCAACTACAGCTCGTGGCTGGAACAGAAAGAGCAACGGCTCAAGATCGAGGAAAAGCAGGAGCAGGCGCGGCAGCGCGCGATCAGGACCGAGCTCGAATGGGTGCGCAGCAACCCGAAAGCCCGGCAGGCGAAATCGAAGGCGCGTCTGCAGCGCTTCGAGGAGTTGAACTCGAAGGAATTCCAGACCCGTAACGAGACGAACGAAATCTACATTCCGCCCGGGCCGAGGCTCGGCGACCAGGTCATCGAGGTCGAGGGCCTCAGCAAATCGTTCGGCGACAAGCTGCTCTTTGAGAATCTGTCGTTCAGTCTGCCACCGGGCGGCATCGTCGGGGTCATCGGACCGAACGGCGCGGGCAAGACGACGCTGTTCCGCATGCTGGTCGGCCAGGTCGAGCCCGATAGCGGTGAGATCCGACACGGCGATTCGGTCGAGCTCGCCTATGTCGACCAGTCCCGCGACTCGCTCGATGGCGAGAAGACGGTCTGGGAAGAAATCAGCGACGCACAGGACATCCTGCGGGTTGGCAGCTATGAGACGCCATCGCGCGCGTACGTCGGACGCTTCAATTTTCGCGGCAGCGATCAGCAGAAGAAGGTCGGGCTGCTGTCCGGGGGCGAGCGCAACCGCGTCCACCTGGCGAAGCTGCTGAAGTCCGGCGGCAACGTGCTGTTTCTCGACGAGCCGACCAACGATCTCGACGTCGAGACGCTGCGCGCGCTCGAGGAAGCATTACTGAGCTTTCCGGGCTGCGCCGTCGTGATCTCGCACGACCGCTGGTTCCTCGACCGGATCGCCACGCACATTCTCGCGTTTGAAGGCGACAGCGAAGTCGTCTGGTTCCAGGGCAACTACGAAGACTACGCCGCCGACCTGAAGCGCCGCCGCGGCAACACCGACGAGCAGCCGCACCGGATCCGCTACAAGCGCCTCGCCGACTGACGAGGAGTTTGGGGGTTTGGGGACGGGGAGTTTGGGGACAGTGACCCTAACTGCGTCTGACCGGCAGGGTGGATCGATCTGGTCGGCACGCAGTTAGGGTCACTGTCCCCAAACTCCCCGTCCCCAAACCCCCAAACTCCTCCCCGACTCCTTGGTAGACTGGTGTCGGAGGTAACGCGCTTGTCGTTTTATGTAAAACAGGATGGAAGCTTCGTGCAGAGCGAGCCGGTGCGGCGCGAATGCCCGCACTGCGGCGCGCATGCCGAGTTGCTGCCCGTGGCGCCACCGACGTTCCGGCATCTTGACGAGGCGCGACCGCGCCACGCCGGCATTGTGTTCGAGTGTTCCGCCTGTCACGAGCCGCGCTTTGCCCGCGTCGCCGTTCGCAGCTTCGGGCCGGACGCAATCGAGCTCTCGCAGAACGTCGTCGAGATCGAGCGTGCGCGCGAGCGTTTCAACGTCGGCTATCTTCCGGATGCCGTTTCGACCGCGTTCATGGAGGCGCTCGACTGCTACACGGCGGACCTGCTGACGGCATTCGGGGTCATGTCCCGACGCGCCGTGCAGATCGCCATGACCGAGGCGCGCACGAACGGCGGCCCGGACTTCGAAGCGCTGTTCGCCGAAGCCGCGCAGATCGCGGACATCGATCCGGACACTGCCCGCACGCTGCAGACGTTGCTGTTCGATGCCGCCGGCCAGGAGCCCGCGCTCGATTCCGATAGCGCAGCCGTGCTGATCGAGCTCTTCAAGGACCTCTTCTATCAGGCCTACGTCCGCCGCTCACGCCTGCGCGCGGCCGTCAGGATGCGCCGGCACTTCGCCGGCGAGACGACTCAGAAGATCACGCCGATCGGGATGCTGCGGCGCCCCGCAGGCTCCGGCTGAGCCGCCGCCGGTCCATTCGCACCGACGCCCCGCGACCGGCCTTTCCGTCCGCTGGACCGCGACCTGCACGCGCCGCGGACAGCTTCGATGCTGGAATCGGCAGCGCGTCAGTCCGGCGCAACGAGGCCGCTCGAATAGCGCAGCTCGCCGCCAGCATCGACGATGATCGCCTCATAACTCTCGAAATCTTCGATCAGCGCGAGCCCCCGATCGACGCCGAGCACGAACAGCGTCGTCGACAAGCCGTCGGTCAGCATCGAATCCGGACCGATCACGGTAACGCTGAGAATTCCGTTGGTCGGCTCGCCGGTGGCGGGGTTGATGATGTGGTGATAGCGCCGCCCGTCCTCGTCAAAGAACCGCTCGTAGTCGCCGGACGTCGAGATCGACTCATCGACGAGCGGCAGCCGCGTCATGACGGCGTCGTCGGCGCGCGGGTGCCGGATCCCGACCATCCACGGCGCACCGTTGCGGTCGCCGACGACCCGCGTGTCGCCGCCGGCATTGAGCAGCGCGTGACGCACACCGGCGGCCCGGAGAATCTCCGCGCCACGCGCAACGGCATAGCCTTTGGCGATACCGCCGAGATTGATGCGCATGCCGGCCGCCCCGAAGCGGATCGTGCCTGCGTCGGCATCGAGCTCGACGAGGCGGTAATTGACCGCGGGCAGCCCGGCGTCGATTTCGGCGGCAGTCGGTCGACGCCGTTCTCTGAAGTCGTAGAGGTAACCGACGCTCTCATAACTGATATCGAAAGCACCGTCGCTGGCAGCCGAGAGCTCCAGCGCCCGAGCTACGATCGCATACAATTCGGCGCCGACGACAACCGGTCGCTCGGCAGCCTCGGCATTGACCAACGATATCTCGCTGTCGTCCTTGTAGGTGCTCATCAGCCGGTCGATGCGACGATACTCGTTCAGCACATCGTCGATCAGACGTGCGGCCACGACCTCATCGTCGTGCCATAGCTCGACGGAAACGCGTGTCCCCATCAGGTCGATCGCCTCGCCGAACCAGTCGGCAACTGCCGCCGGGCCGTGCAGAAACAGCAGCACGGCGGTGGCGGCACCGAGACGGCGTTGGCGCTGGCACGAGCGACAACGTATTCTGCGCCTGTTGTTGCCCCGTCGGAGCGAAGCTATGGAAATTCTGATCATCGTCGCGATCGTTGCGGTTCTCGCCGTGTGGGTCGTGCAGATGTATAACAACCTCGTCAATCTGCGCAACCGCGTCCGTAACGCTTTTGCACAAATAGACGTCCAGCTCACGCGCCGCTACGACCTGATTCCGAATCTGATCGAGGCCGTCAAGGGCTACATGCAGCATGAGCGGGAAACGCTCGATGCCGTCGTCAACGCGCGCAATGCGGCGGTTTCCGGATTGCAGCAGGCGTCCGCCGACCCGTCCAACGCAGAGGCCATCAAGTCACTGGCTGCCGCGGAGGCGACCCTCGGTGGCACCCTCGGCCGGCTGTTCGCGTTGGTCGAAGCGTATCCCGATCTGAAAGCCAGCGAGAACATGATGCAGTTCCAGGAGGAGCTCGCTTCGACCGAGAACAAGGTCGCATTCGCCCGGCAGGCGTTCAACGACGCCGTAATGGGGTTCAACAACGCCTGCGAGAACTTCCCGAGCAATCTGGTCGCCAACAATTTCGGCTTCGACAAAGCCGAGTTCCTCGACATCGGCGACGAAACGAAACGCGATGTGCCCGACGTCTCGTTCACCTGAATGACGGTGCACCGGAAGGGCTGAGCGTCAGTCGAAATGGACTTCTTCGCGAGACAGGATGCGTCGCGCAGATCTACCAAACGCCTGGTCCTGCTGTTCGGGCTCGCTTTTCTCGCGGTAGCGATCGCGTCCGGCATCGTCGTTACGATCGTCGTCGCGTTTGCCGGCGCCGGTGACGGGGTTCTGTCGACGACTGCGGCCGGGAACCTCGCCGTCGCGGAACGCTGGCCGCTGTTCGCGGGCGTCATCGGCGGCACGCTGGCGCTGATGTTTCTCGCGAGCCTCTACCGCAGCGCCACGCTGTCGAAAGGCGGCGGGCAGATCGCCAGAACCCTCGGCGGCACGCAGATTCACGGCGACGAAGCCGATCCGATCTACCGGCGGCTGACGAATGTGGTCGAGGAGATGTCGATCGCATCCGGCGTGCCGGTCCCGGAGATCTACGTCCTCGAGCAGGAATCCGGGATCAACGCGTTCGCGGCCGGCCTCGGCCATGCCGACGCCGCTGTCGCCGTAACGCGGGGCAGCCTCGATCAGCTGTCCCGAGCGGAGCTCCGCGGCGTCATCGCCCACGAGTTCAGTCATATTCTGAATGGCGACATGCGGCTCAACCTCAGGCTGATCGGCTTCGCCTACGGCATCCTCGTGCTGTCGCTGATCGGCCGCTGGCTGCTCCGCGGCGCCCGCATCAGTCGCTCGTCGGGCTCCCGCAACAACGGTGGCGGCATTGCAGTCATAGGCGTTGCGCTGCTCGTGATCGGGGGCATCGGCGTGCTGTTCAGCCGCCTGATCAAGGCCGCCGTCTCGAGGCAACGCGAGGTGCTGGCCGATGCATCTGCCGTTCAGTTCACGCGCGAGCCGATGGCGCTTGCCGGCGCTCTGAAAAAGATCGGCGGCTTTACCCCTCACCTGAACGGCGCCGACACTGAGGAAGTTGCGCACATGCTGTTCGGGCGCGGCGCGCCGAGCCTGCGCGGCTGGTTCGCCACGCACCCACCGCTCCACGAGAGAATACTCGCGCTCGACCCGAGCTTCCGCGGCGAGGATTATCCGCAACCGAGAACGCCGGCCCCCGTCATTCCACGCGACGATCATCTTGCGGGCACGTCGGGCCTGACGGACACGCCCGTGCTCGACGACGTGACCGTCGGTGCAGCCGGCTCGATTCGCAACGACCGAACCGGCGAGATCCTGCACGCTGCGATTCCGGAAGCACTGCTCGAGTCTGCCCACAGTGTCGAGGATTCCGTGCTGCTGGTCGTGGCGGTCGCACTCGCAGGCGACACGGCCGCGACCGGGCGACGCCTCGCGATCGTCGATGCGCGGCTGGGACGCCAGCGCAGCGTGCGCTGCCTCAGGCTCGTTCGCGAACTCGACGCGCTCGACCGTCGATTGTGGTTGCCGCTGGTAGAGATCGCCATTCCGGCGCTGAAGCGCCGGCCGGAGGCGCAATTACAGTATCTGCTGGACCTGCTGGCACGCCTGCGCGACGCCGACTCGGTGACGTCGTTGTTCGAGTATGTGCTCGCCCGCCTGCTGACGGCCTACCTGCTGCCCGAGCCCGCGCCCCGGCGGCACTCACGCGGCACATTGCGCGCGGCCCAGCATGCCGTCATTGCCGCGGTGGCGTACCACGGGCACTCGTCAAAGGACGGCGCGGCGGCCGCCTTTCGGGCCGGCGCCGACAGGCTGCCGGGCGCGCATGCCGGTCAGGGCAGTCGGCCGCTCGAGGACGGCGCCGCCGGCAGCCTGCAGCACTTCGACACGGCACTCGGGCTGCTGGCTGCGAGCCCGCTCGAGTCGCGGCGCCTGACACTGGAAGCCATGGAGAGGGTCATACGACATGATGGGGCGATTCAGATCGAGGAAGCGGAAATGCTCCGCGCAGTCGCGGCAACTCTCGGGTGCCCGATACCCCCGGCCAGCGCGCTGCACTGACCGGCACCCCGCCGACCTTGCGGCCACGCGGCCGCATCGATCGTCGCGCCGTAATGCGGCGCTGTACCTGCTCCTCGCGATGTCGGCGCTGACGGCCGCGCACGCTCAGGAAGCGCAGTCACAGACGCCGGAGGCGGCGCAACTGCGCGACGCCACCAAGCTCGTCGAGGCGTTTCGTGCCGATCCGGCAACCGCAATTCCGGACGAGTTGTTTGCGAGAGCACGCGGAATTGCCGTGCTGCCCGGGGTCATTCGCGGCGGGTTCGTGATCGGCGGGCGCCGCGGACGTGGCGTGCTGAGCGTCAGGTTGCCGGACGGCGGCTGGTCGATGCCGGCTTTCGTCACACTGACCGGCGGCAGCATCGGCTGGCAGTTCGGCGCCGAGAGCGCCGACATCGTGCTCGTGTTCGCGAACGACAACGCTGTCCGCAACATTGCGCGCGGCAAGTTCACGCTCGCGGGAGACGCTACCGCGGTCGCCGGACCCGTCGGCAGGCGCGCAACATCGGCGGTAACCTTCCGGGCCGAGGTCTACAGTTATCTGCGCAGCCGGGGGCTCTTCGCCGGCGCGGCGCTCGAGGGCGCCCGGTTGGCACTCGACGAGGACGCCGCGGACCGCTTCTATGCCAGTGGCGGGGATGCGCTGGCGGCGCCGGTTGGCACCGCGCCGGCACCGGTAACGGCATTCATAGAGGCGCTCGGTGTCGGGCCCGAGGCGAGACCGGAGCCCGCGTCCGAAGAAGGGGACGTCCGGACATTTCCACTCGGTCCCTGAGCCGCAGTCGCTCAGTGAACGCGAACGCAGGAACCGGCCGGCCGCCGTGCCGGTGGCTGACGCGACGTCGACGCGGTCTGCCCGGCTACTCTTCGGGCGGTCGCCAGACGAAGCGGCTCGGAACGACCACCTCCTCGAGCACCACGGCGCCGGGCGCAGACCCCGCGGCAGCATCGGCCGGTTCGTCCCAGAGCTCCTCGTAGGCTCTCTGCTCCTCGGCCGCCGCGAGCTCGGCGGCACGCGCCGCCTCCATCTCGCGCGCCCGAAGGGCGTCCTGCATCAACGCGAGCCGCTCGGCCGACTCACGCTCGATCTGCTCGCGCAACTCGCGCTCGCGACGGAGCGCGAGCGCGGCCGCCGCACGTCGTGCATTCGCGCACTCGATGTTCCGCGATGCCGCCTCGATGTCGGCGTTGCATCGGGCGAGGGTGCCTTCCCTGGCTATGCGATCTTCCATGAAGACAGCAAAGTTCCGCGGCGGCGGGGGCTCGTCCGCACAGGCTGCCGCCAGGTACGCCCCTGCCAGAACAACGCACCACGCGGTCAGTCGCTGACGGCGGGCACGCTCCGGTTTGCGAAACTCGGTGTTCATCTTTGCGCCGATAATCCTCGCCGGTCCGTGGTCCGACCCGGCAGCGCCAGCTTAGCGCGCATGTCCCCCGTCGGAAGGGAGACTAGTTCACAAAACGCGGAGAATTCGGCGCAGGATCGGCAGCCTCATTGCGCCACGCGTCGGACGTCGCCCGTCGAGCTGTCGAGCTCGAGGCCGAGGATCCGCGACCATTCACGATGGGGCAACGCGGCGCCGGCTGCGGCAACGGCTGCCGCGTCGGAACTCGTCGGCGCGTCCACACTGAGCGACAGTATCGAAGCCCCGCCGGCGGCGGCAGCGGCGGCGGCGACGGTCTCGCCGACACGTGCGAAGGCGGCGGCGGACCCGATATCCGTCCCGAGCAGTCGAGTACCCGTGACTTGCAGCGAGTCGCTTTCCTCGACCCGCACGAGGGCCTGCAGCCAGTCCTCGGTCGCAACCGTGATTCGATCCGTCGCTTCACCGAAGGAAATCCAGCGGACCGCTTCGGCCAGGGTTGTCGTAGCCAGCGGCCTCTCGGTTGCCGATACGTCCCAGATCGTCAGGTTTCCATCGCGATCGGCAGTTGCAAGCCGGGCCGAGTCGGGGGCGAAGGCGATCGCCGATATCGATGCGGGCATCCTGAGCGAACGCAGCGCCTCGCCGCCACGAGGCGAGCCGAGGAAGACGTTGCCGGCAGAATCGCCGACGGCGACGAGCGCGCCCGATGGTGCAAACGCGATCGCCTGAACGGTGCCATCAACCGGGATCTCGGCGCTTAGCTCACCGCTCTGCAAAGCCCAGATACGCGCCGAATATTCGGCGCCGCTCGCAATGCTCGCGCCATCGGCGCTGAGCGCAAGCGAACGAATCGGCCCCTCAGGATGGCGGAGAAAGTAATCGTTCGGCGCGACCGTCGCGAGATCCCAGATCCTGACGACGCCGTCCGCACCACCGCTCGCCGCGATTCCCGACGCGACCGAGATTGCCGCGCTCGTGACGGCGCCGCGGTGGCCGATATAGTCGATTCGGCTGGCAGGCTCGGCGCGACCGGCGCTTCCGCCCAGTCCGCTGATGCGCAGGTGGCCGCCGCGATAGCCGATGGCGGCGACCGAGCCCGCCCGGTCGAGACCGAGAGCAGACGGCCCCGCCGCCTCGGCCGGACGCAATGCGACCGCGTCGAGCCGCCAGCGACGCAACCGCGCATCCCCCTCGACCACCAGCGTCTCGCCGTCAGGCGACAGGCGTAGCCGACGCGCCTGCGTCTGCCGCAGAGCAACCGCACCGACGCGCCCGGCATCGATCTGCCGGACCTCGACGTGATTCGGCCGGCCGACGAAGACGACTCGCCCGGTCTCCTCGGCAACGATGACCGACGTCGGATCGGTCGTCGTTCCGAGGAAATGCGTATCGCCGAGCGCGGGTCCCTGGTCGTCACGATCAACCGGCCATGCGAGCACGGCTCCGTCCACGTCGACGGCAACGACGAGGTCTGCGAGCGTCAGCTGCGCCAGCCGATCGAGCGGGCGGTCGTGTATGACGTCGCCGAGACGCGACCCCGATTCGGGGTCGAACAGGCGCAGCCAGCGCGAACCGTCGACGACCGCCACGTAGTCGCCGTTTGCGCCGAGCGCCCAGTCGAAGACTTCGCTGCGGATTTCGGCCGTGCTCCGTACCGCGCCGGTCGCGGTCTCGACCACCGAGATTTCGGTCAGTCCCTCGCGGACATCCGTCGCGACGGCGACGAGTCCCTGATCCGGACTGCTTACCGGCAGAACGGCCGGCGCGTTCACGGACTCGCTTTCGAACAGCACCCGGCGCTGATCGACGTCCCAGAGCGCGGCTGCGTTGTCGGTCACGCTGATCAGCCGGGCGCCGCCATCGAGGAGGTCGACATGCTCGGGCACCCGGGTAATCTCTAGGTCTGCACGCAGCGTGCCCGCCCCGAGATCCCAGATGGACATCGCACCGCGTACACCTGAACGCGACGGCACGGCTACGGCTGCGCCGCCCCCGCTGTCGAGCACCAGCTCGACCTGTTCCGTCCGCAGCGGATCCGGCAACGCGACGCCCTGCTGCGGACGGTCTTCCCACAGCCGGTCGGAGCCCGGGAACTGCAGCCCCCAGGTCGTCAGCACACCCTGCTCGCCGGTGCGCACATCCAGAACGTTCAATAGCCACACGCCACGAACTTCTTCGTCGGACAGCGCGGCCAACGGTGAGCCGCGGCGCGCGATGAACATCAACGCCTGCTGATCTGCCCGCGGCTGCGGCAATGCAAACTCGACGCGCGCGCCGCTCGGTGAGGTCAGTCGCACGATCAGATCGCTGGCCCGGTCATGCTGCGTCGTCAGTCGCAGAGTAAATACGCCGGCCGTCCCATCCGCCTCGACGCTCAGCTCGCGCTCGACCTCGACGTGCTGCACGGCGGTCATTCGGCCGGGCACGCGCGCCGGCGCTGCGCGCGCGGCATCCGACCGCGCCTCGAGCGCAAGGCGCCGGATACGCCGCGACTCGTCCAGCAGGATCAGCTGGTCGCCCTCCCAGTCGACCTCCCAGCCCGACGTAGGCCCAATGGCCGGATAGCTCGCCGCCAGGAAACGGTAGTCGTCGCTGATCAGCTCGGCTGCGAGCCGGCGGGACGCATCGGGCTCACCCTGACCCGCCGCCAACGCATAGAGCAGAGCGGCGTCGCGATCGCCTTCATTCATCGCACCCGATGCACGACGCAACCAGAAGCCGGCGAGCATACGATCGGCGAGCGACTCGTTTTCCGGCAGGCGGCGCATGATCGCGTCGGCCATCATGACGTCTTCGAGCAGGCTGGATTGCTGGCTGCGCCGGGCCATCGCGTCGGTCAGTAAGCGATCGGCCCTGTCGCCGAACCCGGGCAGCCGACTCAGCCGGCTGTACGCCTCCTGTGCGACGGCGAAGTCCTGACTGACGACGGTCAACGTCGAAATATAGGGCTGCGGCAGGATTTGCAGATACCAGAACGGCACGGCTGCAATCAGCAGAACGACGGCGGCGAGCGCCGCGGGGCGGTGCCAGTTGTCGGCCTTGCCCGCGCCAACGAAACGGGACCCGAACACGTTCTCGAAGATGACGTTTCGGTAGACGAAACTCCCGTCGTCTCGCTGGCGCAGCATGCCGATCCGATCGAGCAATGCCCGTCCGGCCGTCGTGAAATCGCTGGCCATCGGCGCACCGTCTGCGAGGCGCGCAAGCGCCGTGCGTGCCTGCCGGGTAACTTTGTCCTGGCCTTCGAGCTCACCGCGAATCTGTGCGAACAGCGGCTCCTGATCGAGCCGGGACGGGGCAAGCAACAGTTCGTCGACGACTGCGTCGACGCCAGCGACATCCGCACCGCGGCGGGCCACCGCGCGCGCGACCTTCTGCGTGAGGTAGGGATGACCACCGGTCCAGCCGACGATGGCATCGACGATGCCGATGGCCTGCTGCTCGTCACGATCGAATCCGGGTGCGAGCTGCCGCGCCTGTTCCCCTGTAAAGTCTGCAAGCTGGATCGCGACACCGTCGGAAAACGGCGACAGGCTCGCGTCGGGACACAGCGACTCCGGTGAACCGACGCCGAGCACGACGAAGTTGAGGCGTGAAAACTCGGGCTCGGACACGCGCCGCATATAGCAACTGCGAAGCGCAACGAACAGCTCGGTCGCGAATGGCAGCTCGGTCGCCCGATCGGCTTCGTCGAAGAAAATCGTGACCGGCGCCGACGTGTTCGCCACAACGATATCGCCGAAGAACTCGACGAGTCGCTGCTCGGCCGCAAGCGCGCTGCGGTCCTGCCACCATGCCTGCAGCTCGATCTTCAGCCGCAGCTCGCGCACGATGCGGTACGCGATGCTGTAGTACCAGCGCCCGGCATCGGTGCCTTCGGCCCGCGAACCGATCTGTGTCAGGTCGACGACGGCGGCGAGCTGGCCTTTGGCGCGCAGCCGCCTTATCGTGCTCGCCATCAGGCTCGACTTGCCGGTCGACCTCGGACTCAGGACGTACGCGAAACGCTCTTCGGCAATCGCCTGCAGCAGCCGCTGGTCGGCGGCGCGCTCGATGTAGCACGGCCGATCCGGCTGGACCGGGCCGCCGACGACGAAGTAGCGGCCGACCTGAGCGGATTTGGGCACAAGGACTCCTGACGGTTCGACCTGTGGCGGATATTAGATCCTCTCGCTGCGATTCGCACCGGCCGCGTCGTCATTTGGCGCACGGGGACGACGCATCGCGGTGAACGGACAAGGACACACAGTCGTTCCTGATGAGCTCTTGAAGCGCGATGCGCTCGGCGAAATACGCGCACGCCGGTCCGACGGTCAACGACTGATCGTGCGGGACACGAGCGCGGCCGTGCCGGCCGTACGCTGGCTGGCGAGGCGCCTGGCCGGACGCGAGGCCGCCGCGCTCATCAGCCTGGCGTCGGTATCGGACTGCCTGCCACGGCTGGTTTCGCGCCATCGGGACGGCATCTGCCGCACGTGGCTCGACGGTGCGCCGCTGCATCGTGGCGCACCGCCGGACAGGGCGTATTTTCGTCATGCGCGGCGCCTGCTAAGACGCATCCACCTCGCCGGCGTCACCCACAACGATCTTGCCAAGGAGGCCAACTGGCTGCGCCTGCCGGACGGCCGGGCCGGCCTCATAGATTTTCAGATCGCGACCCGCTTCGACCGCCGCGGGGCCATGTTTCGGCTGCTCGCGCGCGAAGACCTGCGCCACCTGCTGAAGCACAAGCGCCATTACCTGCCGGATTCTCTGACCGCCCGCGAGCGCCGCATGCTGGAAAGCCCGGGCCCTGTGGCCCGGGTCTGGCGTGCCGCCGGCAAGCCGGTGCAGCGCTTCGTGTCGCGCGTCGTCTTCGGGCTCGAGCCGCGCAGCAGCGCCGAGGAGCGCGGTGCGATTCCCGACACCGACTGAGTCGGCCGGTATTATCATTGGCGACCCGAAATGACCCGCAGCCGAGCCATGATGGAAATCTGCCATCCTCACAATCTGAACGATGACCCGACGACACCGAAGCCGTACGGCATTCGGGTGAGCCTGCCGCCGGGCGACACGTTCGCCAGGCTGCTCGGCGCCGACTGGGAGCGCACCCACTGGTATGCCAGCGAGCACGAGCGCGATCAGGCGCTCGCCGACATGCGCAGCGAGCACCTGTACTCGAGACGCGGCGACCGGCCGACAGTTCGCTTCGAGCCGGTCGAGCGCCAGGCAGCCGTGAGCGACTAAGCCGGAAACCCCACCGATTCGCGGGTGCGATTTTCGGCTTAGGCAGCGCACCGCCTCGGGCTCGTGCAGGGCTTCCCTCAGCCGAAACGCGGACGGAGGCGCTCGGCCTGCGCGTTGTAGGCACGGAGCTCCTCGACCGCGCGATCGTCGTCCCAGAGGCCGATCCGCACCAGCCGGTCCGCCGAGTGCCCGGCGATCCCGAGTGCCCGGTCTGCATCGAGCCCCGCCATCGTCCGCCTGAACAGCAGATCGCGAAGCGTCAGCGCATGCTCTCGCTCGATGCCGTGATAAAGCTCCGCAACGATGACGTCGCTCCCATCGGCGACCGGGCGAGCGAGTTCCGGCTCGCGCGCGTCGGCGAGGATACGCTCGGCGGCTGAGCCGTAGATGCGCCAGAGTCGTTCGGCGCACCGCTCCCCGAAACGTGCGCGCAACGCATCGATCAGCTCCGTGCGCTCGATCGGGGTCAGCGCACCGGGAAAGCGGCGCTCCCTGGTCGGGCTCGAGCCGAAGATCCTGAGCCTTGCCTTGAGCTTGCGCACGACATCCTCGGCCAGGGCGCGATGAGTGGTCAGCTTGCCGCCGACAATCGAAAAGAGTCCGTCGACCTCGCGATGACGATGCACCACGTGGCCGCGAGTAATCGCCGCTGTCTGGCCGGCGGCCGAATGAGGCAACGGCCGGACGCCCGCCTGCGCGTAACACACGAAGGGCTCGAACGGCGTGGCTAGCGACAAGAGCGCCGCGGTCTCGGCCGCGAGGTAGCGCGTCTCCACGACAGTCGCACCGACATCGGCCGGGTCGCCGGAAAAACGCTCGTCCGTCGTGCCGATAAGATAGAGCCCGTTCCAGGGCACGACGAAAAACGGGCGGCCGTCGCTGCGGGCCTCGGCGTACACTGCGGCCGGCGGCGCGCCGGGAAAAGGCTTCGCGATCAGATGAACGCCCCGCGTACCGCCGATCAGGCGGCGCGCACCTATGCCCCGATTGACCAGATCGACCCACGGGCCCGACGCGTTGACAACCGTCGTTGCGGCGAGGCGCAGCGGTCGGCCCTGATGCTCGCAGACGATCCCGCGGACCCGTCCCGATTCGGTCTCGATCCGCGTGACGGACGTGTGCGTCAGCAGCCGTGCGCCGGCCGCGGCCGCGTCGAGGGCAAGCTCCAGGACCATGCGCTCCGGAAATCTCACCTGCGCATCGTGGTATGCGGCGCCGCCGAGCAACCCGTCCTGTTGCAGTGCCGGCACCCGCTCGCGCATCTGATTCGCGTCGAGCATGCGGTGCCGCGGCAAGACGCCATCGATCGACAGCAGGTCGTAGAGCAACATGCCGGCGCGAATCTTCCAGCGCGGTCGTCCGTGGCCCCGGTAGAGCGGCAGGTACAACTGCAGCGGCTCGACCAGATGCGGCGCATCCCGGAGCAGCCGGCGGCGCTCCCGGAGCGATTCGCGCACCAGGCCGACATCGCCGTGCTCGAGGTAGCGCAACCCGCCGTGTATCAGGCGCGTGGAGGCTGCACTGGTACCGCAGCCGAAGTCTTCCCGCTCGATCAGCGCGACCGTCGCACCCGACAGCGCGACCTCTCTCGCGATTGCGGTGCCGTTGACGCCGCCACCGATGACGATCAGGTCGTATTCCGCGACCGGCCGGCCATCGACCCGTTCGTGAGGCCCTCGCGCATCGGCTGCCGTGACCTCGTTCACCCGCCGATCCCGCAAGCCGTCCGGCAGGTCGGCCCGACCTGCCTCAGGGCCGCGTCTGGCCGCTGCCTCTGACGACGTACTTGTAGCTGGTGAGCTCGGTCGACCCGACGGGACCCCGTGCATGAATTCGGCCCGTCGCAATGCCGATCTCCGCACCCATGCCGAACTCACCGCCGTCGGCGAACTGCGTCGAGGCGTTATGCATCAGGATCGCGCTGTCGAGCTCGTTGAGAAATCGCTCTGCCGCCGCAGAGTCTTCGGTCACGATCGCGTCGGTATGGCCCGAACCGTAGCGACGGATATGCTCGAGCGCGGCATCGAGGTCGTCGACGACCCGGATCGCAACGATTGCATCCAGAAACTCGTGGCCGAAGTCTTCCGGCGAAGCCACTCGGACTCGAGCGTCGGTTCCTGGGTCGGCGCCATCGAGTCGTACCTCGCACCCGGCCGAGGTCAGCGCCTCGACGATAGGCATCAGATGCGTATCGACGCAGGCACGGTCGACAAGCACTGTTTCGGTCGCGCCGCAGATGCCCGTACGCCGCATCTTCGCATTCAGCACGATGTCGCACGCCATTTGCGGATCCGCCGCCCGGTGCACGTAGGTATGGCAGATTCCTTCGAGATGCCCCATCACCGGTACGCGGGCATCCTGCTGGACACGCGCGATGAGGCTCTTGCCGCCGCGCGGCACGATGACATCGACAAAATCCGTCATGTCGCGCAGCAGGATACCGACGGCTTCGCGGTCCTGCGTCGGCAAGATCTGTATCGCAGCCGGCGGCAGGCCTGCCTCGGCCAGGCCGCGTACCAGGCATTGATGAATCGCCGCGCTCGAGCGGGCGCTTTCCGAGCCACCCCTCAGAATGACCGCATTGCCGCTCTTCAGGCACAACGCGCCAGCGTCGGCCGTGACGTTCGGGCGGCTCTCGTAAATGATGCCGATGACGCCGAGCGGCACTCGCACGCGCTGGATTCTGAGCCCGTTCGGGCGCTCCCATTCCGCGATCACCTGCCCCAGCGGGTCGTCGAGTTCGGCGATCGCATCGACGCCGGCCGCCATCGCCTCGATGCGGCCATCGTCGAGCGCAAGTCGGTCCAGCATCGCAGCGCTCAGTCCCGCCGCCTCGGCGCGCGCGCAATCCTCGGCATTGGCTTGCAGAATCTCGCGTCGGGCGGCGCGGATCTCGGCCGCCGCGGCGCGGAGCGCAGCGCGACGGGTCTCCGAATCGCTCCGCTCCAGATCCCGGGCCGCCGCTTTCGCCGCTGCGCCCAGCGCCATCATTCGATCGTGCAGTGTTTCGATCCGCTGCTGAGGCGTCCTCATTTTCGTCACCCGGTCGTCTTCAGTACGAGATCGTCGCGATGAATCATCTCATCCCGGCCGCGATATCCCAATATCCCGGCGATGTCCGACGATTGCCGGCCGGCGATCGACCGGGCCTCGTCGGCCGGATACTGGATGAGTCCGCGCCCGACCTCCGTGCCGTCCTCGGCAACGATGCGCACGGCATCGCCACGATCGAATTCGCCACTGACAGCCGTGACACCGGCCGGCAGAAGGCTGCGACCGGCGGCCAGCGCCCGCGCCGCCCCGTCATCGATTCGCAGGCTCCCGCGCGGCTCCAGAGTGCCCGCGATCCATTGCTTGCGTGCCGTGCCCGGCGTCGCACCGGGCACGAACCAGGTCGCGCGACCGCCTTCGCGGAGGAGACGAATCGGCCGATTGAGCCGCCCGCTCGTGATCGCCATCCGGCAACCGGCGGCCAGTGCGATCCGCGCCGCCTCGAGCTTCGTCCGCATGCCGCCGGAGCCGTGCGCCGAGCCGACACCGCCCGCCATCGCGAGAATCTCGGGCGTTATCTCGGCCACCTTCGGCACGTGCGCGCCGCCGCCGTTCTGCGGATCGCGCGTGTAGAGGCCATCGACGTCGGAAAGCAGCACGAGGCAGTCGGCACTGACCATCTGCGCAACCCGCGCCGCGAGGCGATCGTTGTCACCGTAACGCAGTTCCTGCGTGGCGACCGTGTCGTTTTCGTTCACGACCGGCACTGCGCCGGCACGCAGCAGAGTCAGCAATGTCCGGCTCGCGTTCGAGTAACGACGCCGGCTCTCGCTGTCCTCGAACGTGAGCAGGACCTGCGCGACCCTGATGGCGTGCGCACCGAGTATTTCCTGATAGGCATGCGCCAGCAGAATCTGGCCGGCGGCAGCCGCAGCCTGATTGTCCTCCAGCCGGGCGCGGCGCGCATCGAAGCCGAGTTCGCGGCGACCCAATGCCACGGCACCGGAGGAGACCAGAACGACCTCGGCGCCCGTCTCACGCAGCGCTGCGATGTCTTCGCCGAGCGCCGTCAGCCATTGACGATCGAGCTGCCCCGTCCGGGCGTCGACGAACAACGCCGAGCCGATCTTTATGACGACCCGGGCTACGCCATCGAGCGGGTCCGTGCTGGCAGCCTGTGAAGTCCCGGCCATCGCGCTGTCGCCTGCACTCGCGATGCTCAGGCGCGGCCGAAGACCGGGGCGCCCCGCGCCACGGCCATCGCGCCGCTGCGCACTACGGTCGTCAGACTCCCGGCCTTGCCGAGGCGATGCATGAAGCGATCGATCTCGTGACTGCCGCCGATCAGCTCGATCGTGAAGTGCCCTTCATGGTCGTCGAGGACGCGCGCCTGCGTGCCGCGAAGAACGTCGTCCAGCGTATCGCTGCCGGCAGCGCCGACATCGACCTTGAACAGGCCCAGCTCGCGCTCCACATGATCGAAACTGGTCAGATCGGTGATCGCGACGACATCGACGAGCTTGCCGAGCTGCTTGCAGATCTGATCGATGACCTCTTCCGAGCCGGTGCTGACCAGTGTCAGGCGTGAGATGAGCGGGTCGGCCGTCGGCGCAACATTGAGGCTCTCGATGTTGTATCCGCGAGACGAGAACAGGTTGGCCACACGGGAGAGCGCTCCTGCCTCGTTCTGGAGCTGTATTGAAATAATGTGACGCATCGCCCGATACCGGCAGGAAGCCCAACCGATGGATGTTGGCGCAGAACAACGCCTATTGCAATGCGGGATTTTTTCGTAAACACTGATCGACTGTAGTCGTCGACCGGCCGCGCGGCCGGTTTCGCCATGAACATCCAGCCAGACGCACCCGCGCCCCATCCCCTTGCCGACTCACCGATGACCGGTGCCGACATCGTCGTGCAGGTGCTCGCTGACGAAGGCGTCGGCACGATGTTCGGCTACAGCGGCGGCGCGATCCTGCCGATCTTCGACGCCGTCTTCCGCTACAACGAAACGCACCGCGGCGAAGCCGGCGAGCCGATGCCGCTGATCGTCCCGGCAAACGAGCAGGGCGCGGGCTTCATGGCAGCAGGCTTCGCGCGAGCGAGCGGCCGGCCCGGTGTCGTGCTGGTCACGTCGGGGCCGGGCGCGACCAACTGCGTGACGCCGGTGCGCGACTGCATGGCGGACTCGATACCGATCGTCGTGATCTGCGGGCAGGTGCCAACGGCCGCGATCGGCACCGACGCGTTTCAGGAGGCCCCGGTCAGCTCGGTCATGGGCTCCGTCGCGAAGCACGTCTTTCTCGTCACGGATCCGGAACGGCTCGAGTCGACGATTCGCAGCGCCTTCGAGATCGCGACCACGGGACGCCCCGGTCCGGTCGTCATCGACATACCAAAGGACGTCCAGAACTGGGAAGGCCGCTTCCGCGGCGCAGGCAAACTGTCGCTGCCCGGCTACGAGTCGCGGGTCGAGGAGATCCACTCCAATACGCTCGATGACGACCGCTGCGCGGAGTTCTTCAGCTATCTCGCTGCGGCCGAACGACCGCTGATTTATGCCGGCGGCGGCGTGATCCATGCCGAAGCGAGCAGCGCGCTGCGCGGCCTCGCCGAGACTTTCGGTATTCCGGTCACGACGACGCTGATGGGCCTCGGCTCATTCGACACGACGCACCCGCTGTCTCTGCACATGCTCGGGATGCACGGCCTCGCGAGCGCAAACTATGCCGTCGACGACTGCGATCTGCTGATCTGCATCGGTGCGCGTTTCGACGACCGCGTCGCCGGCAAGCCCGAAGAATTCGCAAAGCAGGCCAAGCGGATTCTGCACTTCGATGTCGACCCGTCCGAGATTCACAAGGTGCGCACCGCGGACTGGCACCACGTGGGGCTGCTCGCGCCTGCCCTCGAGCGTTTGCTCGACTGGGGCAGAAAGCAGCGCTTCGAGCGCGACTTCGGTCGCTGGCACGAGGAGATAGCCGGGCTCAAGAGCGAGTACGGGCTCGCCTACGACCGCGACAGCGAGCTGATTCAGCCGTACTACGTCATCGAGACGATCAACCGGATAACCCGCGGCGAGGCAATCATCTCCACCGGCGTCGGCCAGCATCAGATGTGGGCGGCGCAATATTGCGACTTCCGCGAGCCGCGCCTGTGGCTGACCTCGGGCAGCATGGGCACGATGGGCTTCGGGCTGCCCGCTGCCATCGGCGCGCAGGTCGCCCGACCGGAAAAACTGGTCATCGACATCGACGGCGACGCCAGCATTCGCATGAACTTCGGGGAGCTCGAGACGGCGACGAGCTACGGGCTGCCGGTCAAGGTCGTCGTGCTGAACAACTACGGCGACGGGATGGTCATGCAGTGGCAGCGACTGTTCTTCAAGGGTCGCCTGTCGGCCAGCGACAAGTCGCTGCGCAAGAAGGACTTCGTTCGCGCCGCGGAGGCCGACGGTTTCGGTTATGCGAAGCGCCTGGACAAGAAGGCGGATGTGCCGGCCGTGCTCGACGAGTTTCTCGCGTACGACGGGCCGGCATTCCTCGAGGTCATCATCGATCCCGAAGCGAACGTGTATCCGATGGTCGGCCCCGGCCTGTCATACAAGGACATCGTCACCGGCGAGCATATTCCGAATCGCTACGGCAAGGATGCCGTCGAGAAGGAACCCGACGCCTCCGAAATGTTCTAGGGGAGTTTGGGGACAGTGACCCTAATTAGTTCGGGGACAGTGACCCAAATTGCGGCAGGGGCGTCAGATCTGCAACGTAACGGTGACGGCAATTTGGGTCACTGTCCCCGAACTAATTAGGGTCACTGTCCCCAAACTCACTGTCCCCAAACTCCTCCCAGACTCTCGACCATTCGTGCACGACCTCGTTGACTGCGACGATCAGCCGGTCGAGCTCTGAGTCGGTGATCGTCAGCGCCGGGGTCAGGTAGACGATGTCGCCGAAGGGCCGTACCCAGACGCCCCGTTCGATCAGCCGTTCACGCAGCGCCGTCGTATCGACAGGCGGAGTCAGCTGAACCACACCGATCGCTCCGCGGGCGCGGACATCGACGACGCCCGGCAACGCCGCGCACGCGGAAAGGCCCGCGGCAAGGCGCGCCTCCATCCCGGCGGCACGGGTGACCCGCGGCTCCGAATCGAACAGGTCGAGCGAGGCATTGGCGGCCGCGCAACCGAGCGGATTACCGGCAAAGGTCGGGCCGTGCATCAGTGCCTTGTTCGGATCATCGTCGAGAAACGCGGCGAAGACGTCTTCACTCGCGACCGTCGCCGCAAGCGGCAGCGTGCCTCCCGTCAGGGCCTTCGACAACGTGACGATATCCGGCACGCGGCCGACCTGCTCCATCGCAAACAGCGTGCCCGTTCGGCCGAATCCGGTTGCGATTTCGTCGAAAATGACCAGCAAGCCGTGGCGCCGCGCCGTATCGACGACGGCCGCGAGCATCGAGGCGGTGTGAAAACGCATGCCACCGGCCGCCTGCACCAGCGGCTCTACGATCATTCCGGCGAGCTGCCCGGCTTCCGCCGCAAGCAGCGTGTCGAGCGCGGCCAGGCCCGCCGAATCGCGCGGCAAATCCACGATCAGCTGCTCCGCCAGCGCGCCTGCAAACAGCGCGTGCATTCCCTCCTCCGGATCGCATACCGACATCGCCGCAAACGTGTCGCCGTGGTAGCCGCCGTTGAAGCTCAGAAACCGTCGCCGCGCCGGTTGGCCGCGATTCATCCAGAACTGCAGCGCCATCTTCATCGCGACTTCGACGGCTACCGAGCCCGACTCGGAGAAGAAAGTATGCGAAAGACTGCCGGGCAGCCTTTCAGCCAGCCGATCGGCGAGAACGATCGCCGGTTCGTGGACGAGGCCACCGAGCATCACATGCGGCATTTCGGCGAGCTGTCGCTCGACCGCTGCCCGAATGACGGGGTGGTTGTAGCCGTGGCAGGCCGTCCACCACGAAGCGATGCCGTCGATCAGCGTTCTGCCGTCGGCGAGCACGATTCGCGAGCCTTCCGTGCGTGCAGCCCGCAACGGCGCCGGTGCCGTTTGCAGCTGCGTATACGGCAACCAGAGCCGATGGTCAGGCACTGGGACGGCCTGCGGCTGAGAAGCTCATCTCGCTATACTGCGCCACTGGCAGACCCATCGAGCAATTCATGACCGCTATCAACTGTTTCAAGGCGTACGACGTTCGCGGCCGCGTGCCGGAGGAGCTGGATCCCGACATCGCCTATCGCATCGGCCGGGCATACGCACAGTTTATCAACCCGCGCCGTGTTGCCGTCGGCCGCGACATTCGACTGACCAGCGACGAAATCGCGGGCGCGCTGATTCGCGGACTGACCGATTCCGGCGTCGACGTCGTCGATATCGGTCTGTGCGGCACGGAGATGGTCTACTTCGCGACGTTCGATCTCGGGCTCGATGGCGGCATCATGGTAACGGCAAGCCACAACCCGCCGAACTACAACGGCATGAAGATGGTTCGCGAGGAGTCCCGTCCCATCAGCTCCGACACGGGTCTCGAGGACATCCGGGCATTCGCGGAGCGCAACGACTTCGCCGCTCCGGCCGCAGCCGGCGGCGTCGAGCAACGCGATGTCAGCGACGCCTATATCGCCCACCTGCTCGGCTACGTCGACATTTCCGCCCTGCGTCCGCTGAAAATCGTCGTGAATGCCGGCAACGGCTGCGCCGGGCCGATCGTCGACAGGCTCGAGGCGCATCTGCCATTCGAATTCGTCAAGCTGCATCACGAGCCGGACGGGAATTTTCCGAACGGCGTGCCGAACCCGATGATCGAGGACAAGCGACAGGTCACGATCGATGCGGTGCGCAGCCACGGTGCGGCGCTCGGCATCGCGTGGGACGGCGACTACGACCGGTGCTTCTTCTTCGATGAGACCGGCCATTTCATCGAGGGTTACTACATCGTCGGCCTGCTGGCCCGCGCATTTCTCGACAAGCAACCTGGCAGCACCATCGTCTACGACCCGCGCCTGACCTGGAATACGATCGAAGTCGTGTCGGCCGCCGGCGGGAACCCCGTGCAGAGCAAGTCAGGGCATGCGTTCATCAAGCAGACCATGCGCGAGGTCGACGGCGCCTATGGCGGCGAAATGAGCGCGCACCATTACTTTCGAGACTTTTCGTACGCGGACAGCGGCATGATTCCGTGGCTGCTGATCGGCGAGATACTCTCGCGCACCGGGGCCACGCTATCGAGCCTCGTGGCTGAACGCATGCAATCATTCCCGGCGAGCGGCGAGATCAATCGGCGCGTCGAAGATGCGTCGGCCGTGCAGCGCGCCGTCGAGGCGCGCTATGCCGGCGAGGCTGCACGGATCGATCGCACGGACGGCCTGGGCATGGATTTCGACGAGTGGCGCTTCAATCTGCGCGCATCGAACACGGAACCGCTGCTGCGCCTGAACGTGGAGAGCCGCGGCGATGAAGCGCTGATGCAGCAGCGTACGACAGAGTTGCTCGACCTGATCGGCGGCGAAGCGGGTTGACCGGATTCGATATCGATGCCTTCGCGCAGCGCAAGCTCGCTGCACTGACGCGGCGCAATCTGCAACGCCATCTGACTACCGTTGCCCCACGCCAACGCACCAGCGTCACCACAGAAGGCCTCGAGCTCGTTTCGTTCGCGGGTAACGACTATCTGGGCCTCGCGCGAGATCGACGAACTGTTGCCGCCGCTGCCGACGCAGCACAGCAACTCGGAGCCGGCGCCGGGTCGGCGCGCCTGATTGCCGGAAACCACCCGCTGTATGCAGAGCTCGAGACGGCGCTCGCCCGCATCAAGGCAACCGATGCCGCGGTGGTTTTCGGCAGCGGCTATCTGGCTAGCCTCGGCGTCATTCCGGTCTTCGCCGGCGCCGCCGACCTGATTCTGATCGACGAGCTCGCGCATTCCTGCCTGCTCGCCGGCGCGAAGCTGAGCGGCGCAAAGTCCGTCGCGTTTCGTCACAATGACGTCGACGATGCGCGGCGCCTGCTGAAAGAACATCGCTCGGCCCGCAGGCACTGCCTGATCGTCACCGAAGGCGTATTCAGCATGGACGGCGACCTTGCCCCGCTGCCCGCACTGGCCGGAATCGCACGCGAATACCATGCCTGGATGCTGACCGACGACGCGCACGGGCTCGGCGTGGTCGGTGGCGGCCGCGGGTCGACATTCGCGTGGGACGAGCGCGTCGACATCGCACTGCAGCTCGGCACGCTTTCGAAGGCTGCTGGCGCCTACGGCGGTTACCTTTGCGCCGGCAACAGCGCGATCGAGCTGGTGTGTAACCGGGCGGCCAGCTTCGTCTACTCGACGGCCCTGCCGCCGGCAGTCGTGGCAGCCGCCATTGCAGGGCTCGCCTGTATCGCTTCCGACCCGGCGCGCGTGGCGCGCCCGCTCGAGCACGCTGCCCGCTTCGCGGCCGCGCTGGGCCTCGCGGCACCCGAATCGGCGATCGTGCCGATCGTCATCGGTAGCGCGACCGACGCGCTGAATGCCGCTGCGCGCCTTCGGGATGCCGGCTTTTTCGTGCCGGCGATCCGGCCGCCGACCGTGCCGGCGGGCACATCGCGCCTTCGCTTCACGTTCTCGGCGGCGCACTCGACCGATCAGGTCGACTCACTGGGACGGGCGGTCGCCGCCATCGGGCTCGGCAGATGAACCGGTTGTTTGTGACCGCGGCCGGAACGGACGTCGGCAAGACCTTTGTCTGCTGTCTGATCGCAGCGGCGCTCGGCGAGCGGCACCAATACAGAATCATCAAACCGATCGCGACCGGAATGGATCCCTCGCGCGCCGAGACGAGCGACGCGGCTGCGCTGCTCCGTGCGGAAGCGCGAGACGTAACCGCCGAAGCGGTGGCTGGCAGGACGCCGTGGCGGTACCGTGCGGCACTGTCGCCGGACATGGCTGCGTCCCGCGAGGGACGCGTCGTGCCGTTCGACGAGGTAGTGACGTTCTCGCTGCGCGATGAGGGCCAGTCGCTGACCGTGATCGAGGGGATCGGCGGCGCGCTCGTTCCGCTAGACGAGCAGCGGACCGTGCTCGACTGGATGGCCGCGACCGCGACCGCTGTGTGGCTCGTCGGCGGCACTTATCTCGGCGCGCTGAGCCACACGATCGCGACACAGCGCGCCATCGAAGCTGCCGGACTCGCGGTTGACGCGATCGTAGTCAGTGAGTCGACGACACCCGCAGCGCCGCTGCCCGAGATTGTCGAGGTGGTCAGGCGCTTCGCCGGTACTGCCGAAGTTCTCGGCCTGAGTCGCCCACCGGATGCGATCCAGCGCCGTCGGCTGATCGCATTGGTTCCGACAGCACCGATCGAAGCCCGGCCGGCAGGCGGCGCCGATCACCACTCGGGCTGAATACCGGAGACCGGCATGAGCGACGGCACTCGGGAATTGTTGCAGGCAACGGCCGATCGCGCGATTGCGTACCTCGACTCGCTGGCCGAGCGGCCCGTACGGGCCGAACCGGATGCAGTCGCAGCGCTCGATTCGCTGAACGACCCGGTACCGGACCGCGGCCGGCCGGCGACGAGCGTACTGGCCGATCTCGATCGGCTCGGCACCGCGGCCTCGGTGGCGATGGCAGGCCCCCGATACTTCGGCTTCGTCATCGGCGGCAGTCTGCCGGTCGGCGTCGCGGCAAACTGGCTGGCAACGGCCTGGGACCAGAACAGCGGGCTCTACTCGAGCACACCGGCAACCGCGGTGCTCGAGTCACAGGCGCTGGCCTGGCTGCTCGATCTGCTCGACCTGCCGCGCCAGTCGGCCGGCGGATTCGTCACCGGCGGCACGGTCGCGAATCTGACCTGCCTGGCGGCGGCGCGGCATGCGATCCTGGCACGCGCCGGCTGGGACGTCGAAGCCGACGGCTTATTCGGGGCGCCGCCGATTACCGTCATCGTCGGCGATGAGGCGCATCCGTCGGTCAGGAAATCTCTCGGGATGCTCGGACTGGGACGCAATCGCGTCGTGAGCGTCCCGGTCGACGGGCAGGGACGCATGCGCGCCGAGCTCATTCCGCGATCGGCGGACCCGACGATCGTCGTTGCGCAGGCGGGCAACGTCAACACCGGGAGCTTCGATCCGATCGCCGATGTCTGCGCGGCCGTCGATTCGGCGAACGCCTGGGTACATATCGACGGTGCATTCGGGCTCTGGGCCGCTGCAGCACCCGAGTACCGTCACCTGACTGCGGGCCTCGAGCGCGCGGATTCCTGGGCGACCGACGCGCACAAGTGGCTCAACGTGCCGTACGACAGCGGCGTCGCCATCGTTCGCGACCACGATGCGCTCAAGTCTGCGATGTCGATCTCGGCCGAGTATCTGCCGCACGATTCCGGCCGGCGCAACCCGTCCGACTACACGCCGGAGCTTTCCCGGCGTGCCCGGGGCGTAGACATCTGGGCTGCGATCCGGCATCTCGGCAGGAGCGGGATCGCCGATCTTGTCGATCGCTGCTGTATCCATGCGCGCCGTTTCGCCGCCGGCCTCCGGGATGCAGGTTTCGAGGTCCTGAACGACGTCGTGCTGAATCAGGTGCTCGTGTCGTTCGGCGACGACGACGAGACCCGGCGCGTCATCGACGCGATACAGCGGGACGGCACGTGCTGGTGCGGCGTAACCGTCTGGCAGGGGCGAACCGCAATGCGGATCAGCGTATCGAACTGGTCGACGACGAGCGATGACGTCGAGCGTAGTCTCGCCGCAATGCTTGCAGCCGCGCGGGCGAACGACTGAACCGGAAGCCTGACCGGAAACAAAGCCGAGGCGGCGGTCCGGCCTCCCGATGGCCAGACCGCCGCTGTTCTCTGCGGCCCTGTCATGTCGCTGCCGGCGCAACTCGTCCGGGTGCGCCATCAACCGCCCGGACCTTACCGCTGGCGCGCAACGCGGCCCTCGGATTCCGGATACAGCAGGTTCACCTGCACGCGACGTTCGAGCGCGAGACTGTCGAGGTCTTTCTCGTCGGCCGTCGACAGTGCTTCGCCGGCACCGGTGGCCGTGATGCGGTCGGCCGGTACACCGGCAGCGACCAGCACATCGCGCACGGCCAGGGCGCGATCCGCCGACAACTGCGCGTTGTACTCGGCATCGCCCCGGCCATCCGCATGGCCCTCGATGACGAGCGTAAAGTCGTCAATCAGGCTCAGCACGGCACCGATACTGGTCAGGCGCTCCGCGATGCGCGTATCGATGGCCGATTCGCCGGTATGAAAGTAGATCTCGGCTGCCAACGTCCGTCGCAGAGCGTCCCGGTAGCGCGAGGCCTGCATGTTCAGCGCCTGCTCGAGCGCCGCGACATCCTCTTCCGTGCCGTCGAGCATGGCTTCAAGCGACGCCAGATCAGCCGAAGCGGCGGCAAACCGCTGCTCGAAGTCTTCCCTGGCCGACTTCTCGACGTGGACCTTGTTGCCGACGAGGCCGCCAATGGCGGCGCCGATGATCATGCCGATCGGCCCACCGGCCGCGGCGCCGACCAGCAGACCGCCGCCAACGCCGATACGTTCTTCTTTCGGTGCGGCCCCGCCGCTCTCGGCCATCGCGGGCATGGACAGACACAGCGACGCGAGAATCGATACGACTTTGCTTATCATGATGCGCTCCTGGAGCTTTCGTTTTCAGACGTCTCCATTGAAGCGGGCAAATGGGCTGGCGCCCCGCCGGAACGGGGCAGAGCCGGGGTCAAATCGGGCGAATCATGACGAGCAGCGGGTCGGCAGCGCGAACCACAGCGAGAGCTCCGGGGGACACGAGGCAACGACGCGCACAAGCGGTGCGCGCAAGCCGTGTGTAAATCTGCCTTCGGTCAGCCGGCGCGGCGCGACGGGAGCGCGACGAACGTCCCGCCGTTTCGCTGACAAAGCGCCCGCATCAGGATCGCGAAGTTTGCGCCGGTAAGCATCGTCCCGGTCACGTCCCAGAACACCGGGAAAGCCACGGCGTGAATGCGTACGCGCCGCTCGCCGTCGGCGCCGAGCCTGTTGCGGCGGTCTACTTCACGAACGACGGCTGCAATCGACCCTTGCGAAAAGTCGTCGCTGTACACATAGAGCGAAATTTTGCGGTCGGGCGACCAATAGGTTTCGATCGCTTCGAGAATGCCTTCACGCGGGCTCGAGTTCGAGAAAGCGTTCCAGTTTCTGAGCGTTGCGAGAATCGCCTGCCGTCGCGTCGGCGTGTCCGGTATCCACTCGCCGCGATAGCTGCGGAACATGTGCTCGCCCTCGTCGTTCAGCACCTGGATGCCCTTGACCGTGGGATAGACATCGAGCGTCTCCTGAATCTGCTGCTGAACGCGATCCCATTCGTAGCGCCGCATGCTGCCCGATGTGTCGATGATGAAAACGATGTATTCGCTGTCGACCGGAATTCCACCGACGACGTAGTCCTCGGGGTCAGGCCGATAGTCGGCGAGCAGCCGTTGCATCTCCTCGGTCAGCGACTGCTTAGCCTCGGCGAGCTGGCCCGCGAGCAGCGAGGCGACTGTCGCCTCGTCCACCTGATTGTTGTAGGCAGCCCGGATCCTGGCGAGCTGGCTTTCGAGCTGGGCGATCTGCTGGCGATCGAGGTCTAGGTCGCTCTGAACCGTGATCCTCTGACGGCGGATGCGATCCGTTTCGCCGAGTATGTCTTCCAGCTCCTGCTGATAACGCACGATCAGGCCGTCGAGCTCGTTGTCGCTTTCCTCGAGACGGACCGGCTCGAAAATCTTCGTGATGACGAGCAGCAGAATTACTGCCCCGAAACCACAGGTGATCGCGTCCAGAAACGACAGACTGAGGCTCGTCGTCTCGCGTCTTTTCCTCTTCATGGCCAGTCCTCCGCTGGAGCCAGCATCGATCCGCCGGAGCGCAGTGCCAGCTGCCAGTACGCGGGCGCGGCAAGCGGATCGCCCTCCATCGCGTACAGCAAAACGTTGATTGGAACATTGAACGGGGCTTCGCGGACCGCGCGCTCGAAATGTCGCGACCTCTCACGGCTCGTAACGCCCGAGCGCGCCGGCATGACCTCGCCCATTGTCGGCAACCCGTCCACGAGCAGGAAAATATTGTCCGGCCTCGGCTCGAGCGCGTTCGCTGCCGTGAACGCCGCGTGCAGGCTGGTCGGGCCGGACGGCGTCAGCTCGTTCATCGCATCGACAACCTGCTGCAGTAACGTACCGTCCGTCGCCGACAACCACTGCCCGTCGGTACCCTCGATCACCGAGTGAGCCTCGCTGTTGAAGGCGATGACCTGAAACTGTGTCTCGGGCGCAATCTGCGCGGTCAGCCAGTCGACCGTGTCGACGATCTGGCGCCACTTCGGCGCCTGCCGCTGCTGTTCGGGTTGCATGTTCCGCCGGCGCAGAATGTTGACGAGCGTCCGGTCGAGCATGCTCGTCGAAGCATCGACGAGGATCAGCACGCGCTCGCCGCCCATGCGCAGCCCCGTAAGGTACTGGCGATAACCCTCCCCGCGGATCTCGCGGATGAAGTTGCCCGTGTCGGTCGGCTGCGGGGCTTCGACGCTCAGATCCTCGGTGTCGCTCTCGAGCTGCGCCAGATCGGACTCGAGCTGCTCGATCAGCTCACGCTGCGCCGCGCTGTCCTCGTCGAGCTCCTGAATCTCGCGGCGCGTCCGTTCCACCTCGGTGACGATGCGCTCCCGGACGGCAGACGAGCTTGCGAGCTCGGTCAGAACCTCCGCGAGCTCCTGCTTGATCTCTGCCAGATTGTTGCGCCCGACGAGCACCTGCAGCTCGAGCCGGTTGGCCTCGGCGCTGCGGTCCTCGAGCACCTCGTCCTGACGCAGATCCACATTGGCCGAAATGATCATGAAAAAGAGGATGATGGCCCCGAAGCCGCAGGTCATCGCGTCGAGGAACGACATCGATATCACTGAGAAACTTCGTCTACGCGCCATCGTCTGAACCCTCGCCGGTTGCGGCAAGCCTGATCGCGGTCAACTCGGCACCCGGTGAGCCGACGCGAATGACATCGGCAGGCCGCAGTGCCGTCTCGCCTTCGATGCGGCGTTCATTGACGAATGTGCCATAGCGGCTAACGTCCTTGAGCCTCAGCTCGCCGTCCGCCGCGGTCAGGACGCAGTGTGTGCGCGAGACACCCTGGCCGCCGTCGGCGACGACAATCGTCCGGCGCCCGGGCTCGGCGCTCCGGCCGATCGCAACGCCCGCTCCGTTGATCGCATGCGCGACGCCCTGATAGACGACGTGCGTCGGCGCGGGTGCCCGTTCCGACTCGGGCTCCGGACGGCGCGCGACAACCGCGGGCGCCGATTCAGTCACGGCCGCTGGCTGCCGCCATGGCAGGTGCCGGTAGAGCCTGATCTGGCTGTCACCGTCGGACGCGAGCGCGTCGACGGCGCCGAGCAGAGCAACCGCAGCATGCCCCGGCTCGTGCTCGATAATCATCGCATCATCGAGTCGCGCGAGCGCATCGACCACGCCGGGAATCGCGGCGATCTTGTCGCTCAACTGCACGGCGAGCGGACCATCGCCGGTTCGCAACTGGGCGACCAGCTGCTGCAGCGCACGGAAGAACCCCTGTCCGGCACCGAGCAGATTGCGGCGCTCCAGCTCGATCGCGAACTGCTCGCCACGATGCGAGATCTCGACATTGACGCTGTCGTCTTCGCGGAGGGCCGCGAGCCATTCCGACATGCCGTCATACAGCCGCTGTTCCGACTCCGCATCGTGCAACGGGTCGAAGCGCGTTTCGAGCACGAACAGCTCGGCGATGCGACGGGCAAACGCATCGAACAGGCTCGCAAGCCCAGTGTCGATGACCTGGGGGTCGAGTGAGCTCGCCTCCGCGCCCTGCTCGATCGGCGTGACCGTCACACCGTGCAGACCGGCATCGACGTACAACAGACGACTTCCCGGATACGGCTGCGTGGACGCGGCGACCGCCGCATCGACCATCGCCGTAACCGGCATGCCGCACTCCTGCGCGATTCCGAGCAGCACGCCGAGGGCGTGACTGGAGAAGTTACTCGGCACGACCAGCACCACGGAATCCGCCTTGTCGCGATGCCCGGACCAGAGGCTTTCAAGCTGTGCGTAGGCGAGCTCGGCCGACGTCTCGATGCCCGGGACGGCTGCGGACCCCGCTTCCGCGCTGAGATCCGACCAGTGGCGATCACTGGTCCGCCGCGGCATCAGCCGTGAGTTCGCGAACGCATCGTGCCCGGTCAGCACCTGGCCGTCGTCGACAACGGCGAAGCCGGGCTCGACGTGCAGAATGCGGCCGTCGCCTGCAACGACGAGGCGTGCATCGTTGATCTTGATGACGATCGTGTTGCTCATCGCCTCCTGCTCATCATGCCTCGTTCACCTTGCCCGTGCATCGTGCCTCGTTCACCGCATTGCGTGCAGCGTCCGCTCGTGCACCGGGCGCTCAGCCTCCCCTCGCCTGCATGTGCCTGACCAGATTGTGGTCGACATAGGTCTCGGTATCGAACACGAGACGCTCCTGCAACAGCTGCAGCTGGTGCACGAGAAACATCACGACGATCGATATCAACAGCGCAACGAGCGTCGAGTTGAACGCAACGCCCAGGTTCTGGGTGACGCCGGCAATGTCGCCCTCTACCGCCCGGTGCGCCTCGCCGAGCGCCTGGCCAATACCGCGCACGGTGCCGATGAACCCGACCGACGGGATCGCCCACGCGATGTAGCGAATCATCGAGAGCTCCGACTCGAGCTTCTCGCCCTCGGACTCGAACAGCGAATTCGCGACCGACGACACGTCCTGGACGTTACGCGTCGACCCGAAGCGCTCCAGTGACGCAAGCATCACGCGCGGCAGCAGCAGACCGCGCTCCTTGTCCGGCAGGGATTGCAGCGCGCGACCGTACTCGCGCGTATCTTCCGGCAAGATCCGCACGCCTTCGCGCACCGGCAACAGATTGCGCTGCAGCAACGCGCGTTCCTGCAATGCCGCCCAGGCCTTGTAGCCCATGATCGCGAACGCCCAGAGCATCAGAATGAAACAGGCCTCCTGCTCGAAGTCGCGGATCAGCACGACGATCGGCCGGTCCGGCGTGTAGTTTTCCTCTTCCTGGATCCTCAGCGCCTGCTCGGCCAGGATCTCGGTCGCGCGGGGGCGAACGGTAGTCACGTAGACCGTGTGAACGACGATCACGGCGACGATCAGTGCAAATATCTGATAGAGAAACTCGTTGAAGAAAGTGCGTTTCATTGGGTCCCTGGCTCCAGCCCCGCGATCGATATCAGATATCGACCGGGAAAGTGATCTCCTCGTCCGCCGGAATCTCCTCCGTCGGAATGAATACATCATCGTCATCGTTGCCTTCGGCCGGCGGCGCTTCGGACTCGCCGACATCGACACCGCGGACATTGCCGGGCTCCTCGACGACGACGCCGCGGACGTTACCGGCCCCGTCGGCGTTCCCGGCGTCTTGCTGCGCGGGCATGACTTGCGGCAAGGCGAACAGCAGCGTCCCGAGAAGCGTTCCGAGTAGCAGTTTCAGTCTGTTCTGCATCGATACTCCTTCTACCGCCCCGGACTCGCCGGCAGACTGCGGGCGATCCTGAAGCCGACATCTTCACGAGTATCCGCGCTGTTGTTGCGATACGCGAGCCGGAGCTCCGTCACGCTCGCGCTCCGCCAGCTCGGACCCCTGACGACATGGAAGCGACCCTGCTCCGGGCCGAGCGGATCGACGACGACCTCGGTCGGAGGCAGCGCAACGATCTCGTAATAATCCTGGACCCATTCGCTGACGTTACCGGCCATGTCGAAGATGCCGGCCGGGTTCGCGGCAAAGCTCCCCGGCGGCGCCGCAACCGGAAAACCGTCGGTGTAAGTGACGAGCGTGGTAGGCAACAGCTCCTGGGCCGAGAGGTCGGCGAGATTCTCCGTTCGATCTGCCGGCGGGCGCGGCTCGTCTCCCCAGCTGAACGTGGCAGTCGCCTCGCGGCCGGCCGCCCGCGCCGCCCAGGCCCACTCGGCCTCGGTCGGCAATCGATAGCCGTTGCGCAGCGGCCGCTGTGGCTCGAGGCCGCGAGCGGTCTCGATGTAAACAGGCTGCAGGCCATCCTGAACACTGAGCCAGTTCAGAAATTCTGCCGCTTCTTCCCACGTGACTCGCGCGACCGGCTGGTCGTCGCCGTTCAGGCTTTCGCCGCCGAATTCGCCCGAATCGTGCTCGGCCCGAAACGCGCGAAACTCGGCGTTCGTAACCTCCCGCACACCGAGGTAGAACGCGGATGAAGTCTCCACCTCGCGCAGCACCTCGTTCGACCGCCGACCCTGCTCTCGACGCGACGAACCCATCGTGAACCGCCCGGCCGGGATCAGTTTCAGCTCCTGCCCCAGCGACGTGCGGACGCTTGCGGCGAAGCCGGTGCCGGTCGCCTCATTGAGTTTCGTCAGCTCGAAGGACAGGGTCTGCGGGAAGCCGGGTCGGGGCATGATCTCGCGGCCGTCGGGCGCATAGCCCTCTGCCGTGATCTCGATGTCGTGTGCGATCGCAAGCAGCTGCAGCCGGGTCGGCGTCGTGCCGACGACTTCGCCGTTGACGACTATCGATGCGCCCTCCGGCGACGACTGGATGTCGACTTCGCCATACAACGGTGTCAGCTCGACGGACAGGTCGCGACCGCTGTCCGCGGCCACCGACAGCTCGCGCTCGGCCGTCTCATACCCGGGCTTCGAGATGGCAATGCGGTGCGCGCTGCCCGGCCGCAGCCTCAGCGTCATCGGCGTGCGCCCGCTGTACTCGCCGTTCACGCTCACTGTCGCGTCCGATGGCGCGCTCGCGAGCCGGACGCGGCCGTCGGCCGGCATCAGCTCGATTGGCGTCAGCGCCTGCGGCTCATCGGCAACGACCATGATCCTGTCGCGCCAGGCGTTGTGGCCCGCCAGTGTCACCTCGAGCATCCGTTCCCCCGCGGTCAGCTCGAGTACCGCCGGCGTGCGGCCCGCTTCGACGCCGTCGACCGTGACCAGTGCGCCGGCTGGCTCGGTGGTCAGTGTCACCGGTGCCCAGCTCGGCGTCAGCGTCGCGAGGACGGACTGCCGCATGCGGCCACCCTCGACATCGAGCTCGATCACTTCCGGCAAATGCCGCGGCGCGACGACCTCGACCTGATGCTGTCCGGGCACGATTTCGGCGTCGGTAATCGGCGTCGTGCCGATCGGCTCGCCGTCCACGCTGATCGTCGCTTCGACGCCGGACTCGGTGGCGAAGCTGATCAGCCCCGGGAGCTTCGTCAGCTCGAGCGGAAATGTCTGGTCGGCGAGCGGCCCGACCTGCACCTCGGTGTCGAGGTCGTAGTACCCGTCCAGGCGAACGGCGACGCGATGACGCCCGGAACGGATCAAAAAGCGGTCGCCCAGGCGGAACTTGAGCAGTGTGTCCGGCAAAGTGACTTCATCGGCGCCCGGCGTGATCGTGAAACCCACGGACTTCGCCGTGAACGCGAACCAGCCGAGCGCGGCGAGCACGAGGAACGCCGCCGCGACCGCCGCGCCTGCCGGCGATATGCGCGGTCCCGACACTGCACTGCCGCCTTCTGCCTGCGGCTTGAAAGCCACCGGCGCGATCGCAACTTCGGCGGAATCGCTGCGGGCAACCTCATCGAAGTCCGGAGGCGCCGTATCGCCAGCGGTGATCAGCGCTTCGATCCTGATCGTCAGGCGACCGCCCTTGATCGAGCATTCGAGCCTGGCCGAATCGACCGCGACGACCATGCCGTCGGCCAGCCGCTGCGAGCCGCGGACCGCCTCGCCATCGATTCGCAGCAGATCGGTGTCGCGGCCCGGCTGCACGAAAAACACGTCGTCCAGGCAACCGATCTGGGCGGTGCCGCGGACGCCCGACAGCACGATGTCGTCGTCGCCGGCGCCGCCGATCGTGACGGGCAGGGCCTCGAGGCCGAAGTGGCGCGTATACCCGTCCTGCGATGTGGCGAGTACCCAGTCACTCATCAGATCGGCTCCGCACAGACGACGGTCAGCGGGTCCACGGGCCGGCCGGGCAACACGGTCAGCGTCTGCCGCACATCGCGGAAGCCCGCGCGGCTACCGACGACCGTATAGGTGCCGGGTCGCACCTCGATTTCCTTCTGCGCGAACGTGCCGAGGGCACCGACGCGATAAACGGTAACCTCGGTCAGCTGATCGGACTGCAAGACGACGCTGACCGGCGACGTTGCTGCATCGATCAGCAGCCCGAGCCGATCGGTCTGTCCGCTGATTCTAGGGCCGCGGTCGACGATCGCGATCGCCTCCCCGAGAATATCCCGGGCGTCCGCGAGGATTTCGTCGTCGAGCAGCAGCCGGGGGTTATCGATCAGGTTTACTAGCTTCTGGTCGAGATCGGCACGCGCCCGCGACCGGGCGAGACCTTCATTCGCGAAAGCCAGTGTCGGATCGGTCTCGAGTGCGGCCGTGTAGCGCTCGATCGCCTCCGGCCAGAGCTCCCGCCGCTCGAACGCCAGTGCGCGGATTTCGGCCAGCGCGATCGCGTCGAGCTTGAGGCCCTGCTCAGCCTGATCCAATCCCTCGCGCGCAGGCTGCGAGCCGGGACGCAGTTCCAGCGCGGCCGTGAACGCCTCGACAGCCTGTTCGTACGACTCGTCGCCGAGCGCCGCGAACCCTTCGGAAAGGCGGCGATCGAAACGCGCGCTCGCAATTTCCGCGCCGATCTCGGCAAGCGCACGCGCGGCCGGCTGCCAGTCGGGATCGATCTCGAGCGCCGCACGGTAGTTGTCGCGGGCCGCTTCCGGCTGACCGGACCTGCGCTGATCCTCGGCGGTTCTGATGAGCGCAAGCACTTCCGGCAGCCGCTCTGCGCGTGCAACACCTGCGTTTGCACGCACGCTTTCCGGGTCCACCCCCAGCACGATCCGGTACTGTTCCATCGCGAACGTCGCGTTGCCGGCCGCGATCGCGGCATCGCCGGCATCGAGCGCGGCGGCCATGATGCCGTCCGACTGTTCGATCAGCGACGCACCGATCGAGAGCGCCACTTCGTAACGCTCGTTCGCCGCCTGAAAATCCTCGTCGAGAAATGCCGTGTCGCCTTCGCGCGCCGTCGCATCGAACTCGGCGTAGCTGTCCGCCGCCCAGACACCAGCCGAGCGCGCCCGGAGCCGATCGTCGAGCTCCAGCACGTCGGCCAGTGCGGCTTCGGCGCGGGCTTTGAGTTCGGCAATTTCGGCGGCGCTGAGCTGCGGCGTCGCCGTCAGCTCGGGCGCCTCGGAATCCGCCGCCGCGGCAACGCTCGAGCCGGCCGCCTCGTCCGGCACGTCGTTGACCCAGCGCGGCAGCGCAAAGAAAACGACCAGCAGCAATGCGAACAGAACGACGCCGGTCACGGCGAGCCACGGGAACGCGCGCGTAGACGGCTGGTCCGTCGACGGCGTTTGCGCCGCGCTCGGCCGCTGAATCGGAGTGATCGACTCCTCTTTCCCGTTCGTCTTTATCGTCGGACCTTCTGACATCGGACTCACTGCGATTCCGGCCGCAACGATTCTAGGACAACCCGAATCGCGCGGAGTTTGGCTACCGGCAGCGGCTCATCCCCGCGCACACGTTCGACGAGCCGGTGCAGCGTCTGCTCGCGAGCCGCAGCCGGGGCCCGGTTGGCCAGCATTTCGCGCAGCAACACGCCGAACGCATACCGGTCGTCGTCGGAGCTGACCAGGCCGCAGCGGTCGCCCTCTCGGCGATGGCCGGCCGTCGTGCCGCCGGTGGTCCGGCGGCTGCCGACCGGTCGGCAGGACCCAAGATCGATCAGCCGCGCACGATCCTCGCCGTCGAGCAGCACGTTGCGCGCCTTGAGGTCACGATGAACGATGCCTTGCTCATGCAGGTACACGAGGGCGTCCAGCACGTCGAGCAGAGGACCGGCCCAGCGCGCCGGTGCGCTGCCGGCCAGTGCGACCAGATCGCCGCCCGGCAGGTAGTCGAAAACGATTGCCCCGCTGCCTTCCCGGCCGTCGACCCAGCCCGACGGCGTTGCAATACATGGGTGACGCAGGCTCTGACCGATCCGAAACTCGCGCCGCAGCAGGCCCGCGTGGGCCGGTGTCGAAGCGACCTTCAGTGCATAACGGTAGCCGGCCCGCTCGGCAAGCCAGACAGCCGCGGTCGCGGAGCGCGCGAGACGGCGCATGGCCCGGAAACCCGGGAAACGAGGCCCGGATTCGTCGGTGAGCCGGCGCGGGCTGACTGCCGCAAGGTACTCGAGCGGCTCAGGCGCCGCCTGTCGAACTCCCGCCCGCATCGGACCCGGATTCCTCTGATTCGGAAGTCTGTTCGCCGGCGCTGTCGACCTCGGCCGCGTTGTCCGCCGCCGGCGTGCCGATCACCACCTGGTTTGCGTCGACATCGATCTCTTCGAGCGGACCGATCGCAGCTTCCGGATCAGCGTATACCTCGAGACCTTCCGGCTCGAAACCGGTTTCCTCGATGAAGAGCTGGCGCAGCAGGTCTCGCCACTCCGAGTACTGCACCTCCGCCGTGCCGGTCAACCGATGCTCCGTGCCCTCGATCTCGACGACCAGCGGCGCGACCTCGTCATTGAAGCTCTCGGACAGCTCCTCGAGCGTTGCTGTATGCAGCCGCCGCTCCTGTCGCCGCAGGGCGCTCGAGCGCAGAATATCGGAACCGACGTACATCATCGCGTCGCGAACGATGCGATTCGAAAAGCTGTCGTTGTCGGAATCCTGCCCGTACAGCAATGACGCCACGATCGTTGCGATGCCGATGCCCGTCCGCCAGCGTGCCTGCCGCGTCAGATCGCGGATTGCAATGGCTTCCTCGCGAGCATACTCGCGCCAGCCGTCGTAGGACTCCGCCGCCTGACTGGAGAAACTCTCGTAGTGCTGATCGAGCGTATCGAAGAACAGCCGCTCGCGCTGTCGCACGCTCAGCGTACGCTGGTACATCGGATCGTCGCCTGCCGGCAGGCGGATCGGCTCGAAGATGCCGCTGCGGTTCTGCTCGACGTATCCGGAAAACGACTCCGGGCTCAGCTCACCGGCGTAGCGCAGCTGGCCCACCGTCCGAACCTCGGCCAGCTCCCGCTCCGACAGGCCGGCGCGAGCCTCGGCGAGATCGTTCGCAATCGTATTGAAGACGTCCTGGTACGGATCGAGATCAGGGTAGCGCTGACGGTTATAGGCGCTTGCTGCCGTCTCGAGCTCGTACTCGTCGTCGAGCCAGACGCGTCCGGTGGCGTCGGTTGCCGTCACGTGCAGCCGCACGATGTCGCCGTCCGAGTGCAGGATTTCGCTGACGACATTGAGATCTGCGGCCGTCGACGTCGTCGGTGTCACCCAGACGGCGCCCCAGTGACCGGACTTCCTGACCGTATCGCGCAACTCGACGGCGAGATACATCGATTCGGTGCGCCGGATCTGCACGAACGTGCCGTCTTCCAGCAGCTCTTCCAGCACTTCCTTGGCGATTTCGCCTTCCGGCACGCCCGGATCGAATACCCGGATGCCGACATCCAGCAGCTCGGCCTCCGGTACCGCGTCCGATGTCGCGACGAGCGGCACGGCATGTGCCAGCTTGACCTCGGTGCTCGAACAACCGGCAAGCATCGCCACCGCAGCGAGCGCTGCTCCGACCTTCAGTATCCCTGTTCGACTCATTCGTGTCTCCGCTGTCGCCTCTTTTCGGGAACCGCGGCTGCGGTTCCGGCCTGCCGGGACCGGCAGACTATTCCCTGGCGATTATCTTCAGATACTCGTTGTACTCGTCCCACAGCGCAGCGCGCAGGAACGGATCCTCTTCCTCGGTGGCCGCCTCGCACAGCTGCCTGGCGACGCGATCATCGTCCTCGCAACCTTCGACCGTTGCCGGCGGCTCCGGCGGTATTTCCGGCGCCCGCGACTGGCGGGTCGGCGCAGCCGCGCCGCCGGCGCCCTGAATGAGGCCACCGGTCTCTTCGGCACCGGGCTCGGGAGCCCCGCCCGGCGCGCCGAACACGTCACCCGCACCACCGCCGGCGCGGCCGAGTGCTTCGTCGGCCGCGGTCGAGCCACCGGTTCGGGCAAGCGCGTCCTGCTCATCGCCCATCAACTCGTCGAATTCCTCGAGGGCGCGATTGAACGCGTCTTCCCCTTCGGATGTGCCGGCCGTCATGCCTTCGCCGTCCTGGCCGAAAGCGTCACCGACGTCGTCCCCGGCGCCGTCGCCCTGGGCACCGCCCTGGCCCGCCGCGCCATCCTCGCTGCCGGTACCGGCCGTGCGGCCGTCACCACCGGCAGCGCCTGCACTGTCGCCGGCCGCGCCGCCCTGATCGCCTTCGCCGGTGCCGGCCGTCCGCGAATCCTGACCGCCGGCGCCGTCCTCACCGTCCGTGCCGTCACCCTGCTGACCGGGTGCACCGGCACCGTCGGCAGCATCGCCGACGCTATCCCCCTCGCTCTGTCCGGGAATACCGGCCGTCTGCGTCGAACCCGCCTCGCCGGCACCTTCCCCGGCGGCGGGATCCCCGGGCGTCTGACCCGGTGTCGAGCCGGCATCCGGCAGACCGGCGCTCGAACTCGAATCCGGCTGTCCGGACGACGGACTGCCGGGCGACGACGGCGAGCCCGAACTCGGGCTCGACGGCGGCAGACCGGCAGACGGCGAGCCAGCCGGCGACGATGACCCGGGCGAACCGCCGGATTGCGACGACGGCGACGATGGCGGCGAGCCCTGAGACCCCTGAGAGCCGCTCGATGGCGACGAGGGGCTTTGCGGGCCACCCGACTGGCTCGGCGTGCCCCCGGAAGGGCTCGGCATGCCGCCGGACGGGCTGCTGGGCGCCGGCGGCGGCGACGTGCAGGCTCCCAGCGCAAGCCCTGCCGCCATGATCAGCATCAGCCGCATCGCGTCTTTGTTCATGGTCTTCCTCGTTCTTCGTTCGGGCTCCGCGGCCCTCTTCGGCGTGGCGTCCGCGAAACCCCCTGTAAAAGTTTAGTCTCCGGTAATCGCACGCTGGTTCACTGTACGACGGTTGACCGGAGCCCGGCTGCAAATGTTGCATAACGCAACTGCCGCAGATCGGTTGACACGCGCCCGGGTCGCCAGAAAACTGCGCTGCGTAACGCCCGACCGGGAAATTCACGCAGCAGGTCCGGTGCTACTATCCCGCCACCAGGCCGCTGGCGCCGAATTACCGATGCAGCGTCCTCCAAACAATACCACCGAATACGGGCCCGCTTCTATTTTCAGGACGCTCCGACAATGACCATCCGTAACAATTTCGTCGAGGCCGTCGGCCAGACACCGCTGATCAGGCTGCGCAAGGCATCCGAGCAGACCGGGTGCACGATACTCGGCAAGGCGGAATTCCTGAATCCGGGCGGCTCGGTCAAGGATCGCGCGGCCAAGTACATCGTATTGGACGGCGAGCGCCGCGGTCTGCTCGAGCCCGGCGGTCTGATCGTGGAGGGCACGGCCGGCAACACCGGTATCGGCCTGGCGCTGGTGGGCAAGTCGCGCGGCTACCGGACGCTGATCCTGATGCCCGACACGCAGTCGCAGGAGAAAAAAGATGCCTTGCGGCTGTGCGGCGCCGAATTGCGTGAGGTGCCGGCAGTGCCCTACAAAAACCCGAACAACTACGTGCACATCGCCGAGCGCACGGCGCGCGAGCTCGAGACCACCGAGCAGCACGGCGTGCTGTACGCAAATCAGTGGGACAACCTGGCGAACCGCGATGCGCATCTGGAGGGCACGGGACCGGAGATCTGGGAGCAGACGGACGGCAAGGTCGACGGATTCATCTGTGCGGTCGGCACCGGCGGCACGCTTGCCGGGGTCAGCAGCTATTTAAAGGAGCGCAACCCGGGCATCGTCACCGCCGCTGCCGATCCGATGGGCGCCGCCGTCTACAGCTGGGTAAAGACCGGCGAGCTCGCGTCGAGCGGCAGCTCGATCAGCGAGGGTATCGGCCAGGGTCGTGTCACCGGGAACCTCGCGACGGCGAAGATCGACGATGCGTTCCAGATCCCCGACGCGGAGATGGTGCCGGTGGTCTACGATCTGCTCGAACACGAGGGCCTGCTGATGGGGGGGTCGACCGGCATCAACGTGGCAGGCGCAATCAGGCTCGCTCAACAGCTCGGCCCCGGCAAGACGATCGTGACGATTCTGTGCGACTCCGGCGCACGCTACCAGTCGAAGCTTTTCGATCGGGCATTCATGAAATCGAAGGGTCTGCCGCCACCGCCGTGGCTCGGCGACGGCGACTGAGGCCCGGCCGCATCCGCCACGGCGCCGCGACGCGACTTCAACGGCGCGGGTCGCCGGCCGCTTCGACCTCGACGGGCTGCTGCAGGACTCGCTGCGCGGACTCGGTCGCCCGCTCGCACAGCGGCGCCGTCCGGGCCGCCGCCAGATCCCCGGCGCCGCGAGAACGCTGACGTTGAGCTGCCGCCGCGAGCGCGTTCAGGTCCGCGCAGGCATCGAGCAAATCGGCTTCAGCCGATTCCAGCACCCCGAAGCGGGCGCCAACAGGGTCCGCGGCGTCCAGTGCGAACGCGAGCTCGGTCAACACGGCGTTCTGACGGCGAAACACCGACTCGACGTAATCCCGAAACGCCGCCTGGCCGGGACGGAGCTTCTGCCCGTCGGCAGTCGTCACGGCGGCGCAGCCGCCAGCCAGCGCCGCGGCCGTCAGTAGCAGCGGGATCAGGACGTTCTGTCGCATACAGGTTTCCGTCTCACGGCGCGGCATCGTCTCCGTTCACCGGGCACGGAGCAAGTACCCGGCGCTCGTAGGTGGCGGCCGGCCGATATGCGATACTTGTTCGATTGTCTGCGAGTAGTTCCCCCACCATGGCCGTCAGCATCCAACAACTGCCCCACGACCAGCCGCAGCTGGACGAAGCGATCGATCGCGCGATGGGCTGGCTCGACAGCGAGCAGGAGGCGGAAGGCTTCTGGGTCGGCATGCTGGAATCGAGCCCCTGCATGGAAGCCGAGTGGCTGCTCGCAATGCATTTTCTCGGCATTTCGCACCCGCGGCAGCGCGACATCGTCGCCACGCTGATCGCCGCGCAGCGCGAAGACGGTGCGTGGGAGTCCTACTTCAAGGCCCCGCACGGCGACATCAACAGCACTGTCGAATGCTACGCTGCGCTGCGCTGCGTCGGCATGGCGAAGGATCATCCGGTGCTCGTGAAAGCGCGGGACTGGATTCTCACGCACGGCGGCCTGCCGAAGATTCGCGTCTTCACGCGCTACTGGCTGGCGCTGATCGGTGAATGGCCGTGGAACCAGACCCCGAACCTGCCGCCGGAAGTGATCGCTAATCCGAAGTGGTTCCCGTTCAATCTGTACAACTTCTCGAGCTGGGCGCGGGCCACCCTGATTCCCCTCGCGGTGCTCTCGGCACGCAAGGCCGTCCGACCGTTGCCCGAAGATCGGCGCCTCGACGAGCTGTTTCCGGACGGGCGCGGCGCGATGGACTATTCGTTGCCGCACGACCAGCCGCTGTTCTCGCTCAAGCGCCTTTTCCTGATGACGGACCGGATGCTGCACTGGTATCAGGCAATCGGCTTTACTCCGTTCCGCAGGCTCGCAAGCCGCTACTGCATCGAGTGGATTCTGCGGCACCAGGATGCCGACGGCGCCTGGGGCGGGATTCAGCCGCCCTGGATATACAGCCTGATGGCACTGAACGTCGAGGGCTATGCGCTCGATCATCCGGCCATAGCGAAAGGCCTGGCCGCCCTCGACTCGCACTGGTCTTACGAACGCAACGGAACGCTGCACATCCAGGCAAGTGAGTCGCCGGTCTGGGACACGCTGCTGTCGCTGCTTGCGATGCAGGACTGCGACCGCGAATTCGACTCCAGCATGCAGCGCGCACTGGACTGGGTTCTGGAGAAGGAGAACCACTACCCCGGCGACTGGGCGCAGAAGAACCCCGAGCTCGTCCCGGCAGGCTGGGCGTTCGAGCGCGCAAATCTGCACTATCCCGATATCGATGACACGGCTGTCGCACTGATCGTCCTCGCACGGCTGCCACCGAGCCTGCGCAACGGTCCGCGGGTCAAGGCCGCCATCGATCGGGCGCTGGCGTGGACGCTCGGCATGCAGTCGACCAATGGCGGCTGGGCAGCGTTCGATCGCGACAACGACAAGCTGATCATCACAATGATTCCCTTCTGCGATTTCGGCGAAGCGCTGGATCCGCCGTCTGCCGACGTGACCGCGCACGTGCTCGAGGCGCTGGCGCTGCTCGGTTTCGATCGCAGCCATCCTGCCGTCGAGCGCGCCTACCAGTTCCTGCGCAGCGAACAGGAGCCGGACGGCACCTGGTTCGGGCGCTGGGGCGTCAACCACATCTATGGCACGGCCGCCGTGCTGCCGGCACTGCATGCGCTGGGTGAAGACATGTCTGCGGACTACGTGCAGCGGGCCGCCGACTGGATCGTCGCGCATCAGAACGGCGACGGCGGCTGGGGAGAGACCTGCGCGTCATACATGGACGACAAGCTGCGCGGCATCGGCGACTCGACGGCCTCGCAGACCGGCTGGGCTCTGATGGCGCTGATCGCGGCCGGCGAGCCGCGGCACGTGCCGGCCATCCGCGCGGGACTGACCTGGCTGTCCCGCACGCAGCGAACCGACGGCTCCTGGGATGAGCCGTGGTACACCGGCACCGGCTTTCCCGGCTACGGTTTCGGTGCCCGCCTCGATTTCCGCGATCGCAAGACCCGCAGCCGGATCGCTCAGGGCATCGAGCTGCAGCGCGGCTTCATGCTGAACTACAACATGTACCGGCACTACTTCCCACTGATGGCGATGGGCAGAGCGCGGCGCTTCCTTGCCGAGCAACCGGTCAACGCCTACTGATGCGCGGCGCCAGGCTGTTCGTCATCGCAATCGCGATCACGGGTTTCGATCAGCTTCACGGACAGTCGATGGAATACGCCGAGCTACTCGATGCATCGCTCAGTCACTGGACGATCGAAAACACGGCCGGTGACAACTTCCGCATGAATGACGGCGTGCTGCGGGTGGACGGGCCGGACGGCTGGTTGCGTTCCACTGCAAGCTACGCGGACTTCGAGCTTCGCGTCGAGTTCCGATTTCTGACCGACGCGGCCGACAGCGGCATATTCGTGCGCGCCGCGGGCGACGACACGTTCGTGCGCGGCTGGCCGAACGCCAGCTATCAGGTGCAGATGCGCAATCCGCTGGGCGAAAGCCGTTTCGTTCCGGTCGGCGGCCTGTTTCGGCACGGCATGCCCGACGGCGACACGGACTACGACGAGACGCTCGCACGGCAGCTCTCGCGCCCGAACGGCGAGTGGCAGCTGATCGTCGTGCGCGTCACCGGCGAGGAGCTGGTCGCCGAGCTCAACGGCCGGCGCGTGCTGACGGCATCGAACATCGGCAATGTCGAAGGCCACATCGGACTGCAGGGCGAAACCGACTCGCTCGAGTACCGCTCGCTGCAGATCCGGCCGCTCTGAGAGCGGCGTTTCGAACTCTGAAATATCGAGGGGGCGGGGATACAGAACGCAACCGACTCGCTCGACCGCGACTTGCTGCTGATCCGGCCGCAACGCCGTCTCCCGGGACCCGGCGCGCGTAATCGGTGAGATTTCCGGGGCAGGAACTGCCGCTACGGCTACGCGTCAGTTCGCCGGGAACACACGCTCGAGCGACTGCGTCACATCCGCGATCAGATCGTCCGGATGCTCGATGCCCACGGCAAATCTCACGGTGGACCCGCCGATTCCCGCCTGCGCGCGCTCTGCCGCGGACAGATCCGTACCGAGATAGAGCTCCACAGGCGCGACCAGCGAATCGGTCGAGCCGAGGCTCGCGGTCGTCACGAACATCTCGAGGCCGTCGATGAATTGCCAGGTCCGATCCTTGTCGGCATCCAGATCGAAAGTGATCACGCCGCCGTGATCGTTCAGCTGTGCAGCGACCTGCCCGGCATCGGGATGACTCGCGAGCCCCGGATAGATCACGCGCCGCACTTCCGGACGAGCCGCCAGAAACTGCGCCAGAGCCAGCGCGTTGGCGCAATGCCGCTCGTAACGCAGGTAATACGTCTTCATGCCGCGCGCAATCAGAAAGGCCGCGCCCGGGTCGAGCGTCGAGCCCATATTCACGGCCAGCGGGCGCAACGGACGCAGCCGCTCGCGCGAGCCGATGACGATCCCGCCCATGACGTCGCCGTGGCCGTTCGCATACTTGGTCAGACTGTGTACGTGGTAGTCGATGTCGAACTGACCGTGGTTGTGAAACCCGGCGAACGTATTGTCGAGGATGGTCACGGCATCGTGGCGACGCGCCGCTGCAGTCAGCCATGCGATGTCCGGGACACGCAGCATCGGATTCGTCGGCGACTCGAAAAAGACCGCCCTGGTCTTTTCGTCGGCCAGCGCTTCTTCGACGGCATCACGATCGTCCAGCGAGACCATCAGATGGTCGATGCCGAAGCGTGGCAGCATCCTGCGGGCGGCGATCCGCGTCGGTCGGTAGGACTCCAGAAATATCAGCACGCGATCGCCCGACTCAAGATTGCCGATCAGACTCAGCCACACGGCTGCCATTCCGGTGCTGACCGCAATCGCATCGTCGCGATCCTGCAGTTCCGCGCACAACAGCTCGAGCTGCCGCGTCGTCGGATTCGAGTCGCGCGTGTAGTCGAAGCCCGACACTTTCGCTTCGGCGGACAGTGAATCTTCGATCGACGGATAGGTGAACTTGACGGATCTGTATAGCGGCGGCACGACCGAGCTGTTACCGGGCAGTAACGGCGTTTCCGTCTGATGCGTTACGCGCGTTTCCTTCTTCATCGGCTTTCTGGCTCCAGCTCGACGGCATCGCCGACGGCAACGGTTCCGGCTTGTCTCAGCAACAGATTCTGCCCGAAGAGAACGACGCCGTTCTCGCTCCGATAGCTGCGCAGTGTCTTCAGCGGCTCGCCGTCATCGCGGCGGACACCCCGTTCGGGATCGACGGTCGTCAGGACACAGCGCGAGCATGACCAGCCGACCGCAAATTTCGCGGAACCCGCGGCAAAGCCGGTCCACTCATCCTCGGCATGCGGTGTGTCCGCAGTAACGACGATGTTCGGGCGAAAGTTGCTCATTGAGACGGGACGTTCGAGGCGGGCGTTCAGGCCGGCGAGCGTCGCGTCCGAAAGCAGCAGGTACGGTGCCCCATCGGCGAAGCTCACTTCGTCATCGAAGTGCGCGGCATCGTTCGTCACTGCCCGGTGCTGATCGTCAGCCATGTACGCGAGTCCGCACGCGAAGCCGAGCAGCTCCGAAAACCACACGTTCACATCGGCTGGTGCCAGTGTCGCCTCCAGCTGCTGCTGCCAGATTTTGACCTCGCACAACCCGGCCCCGTCGCGGCCGGCACTGATCGAATCAGGCAGATCGAGCGGGGCGCAGTCGGGAGCCGAGACGCGGAAGCCACCTGCGACGCGCTCGATGTCGACCAGGGCGAGCTTCGGAAACTGCCGCTGCGTCACGAAGCGCCCTTTCATGTCGACGACCATGTAACGCCGATCGCCTTCGAAACCACGCGCGGCGGCGCGGGCCTCGCTGACGGCGATCCCGCCGCAGGACTTTATCGGGTAGATATTGAGGGCGGAGATCTGCGGCATCTGTTCGTGGCTAACCGGTTTTCAACGCCGCGACACGCCGGAAGCGACTCGCGCAATGCGCTGCTAGAGCGCCGCCAGAGCGGCATTCAGGTCGGCGAGCAGATCCTCGACGTCCTCGAGCCCCACGGAGAGGCGCACGAGACCGTCCGTGATGCCGACGCGCCTGCGCTCCGCCTCCTCGACATCGGCATGCGTCATCGTGACCGGATGCGTGATCAACGTCTCCACCGACCCCAGATTCTCGGCCAGCGTGCAGAGCTTCACCGAGTCCATGAGCCGCTTGCCGGCAGCAACGCCGCCTTCGACTTCGAACCAGATCATCGCCCCGAACCCGCTGGCCTGGCGCTTCGCGAGTTCATGCTGGCGAAAAGACGGCAAACCCGGGTACTCGACATGCGTCACCCTGGGATGCTGCTCGAGGAACTCGGCAATCTGCATGGCGTTGGACGATTGCCGGTCCATGCGGATCGACAGCGTCTTCGTGCCCTGCAGCGTCAACCAGGCCACCCACGGCGACATGATCGAGCCGCCCGCATTCATGACGTAACGAATCGCTGTATTCAGCTCGTCGGAATCGGCAACGACGGCGCCGCCCACAGTGGCGTTGTGCCCGTCGAAGTACTTCGTCGTGCTGTGTATCGAAATGTTAGCGCCGAGCTCGAGCGGTCTCTGGTAATACGGTGTCAGAAACGTGTTGTCGATCGCATGCGGGATGCCGGCTTCGGCCGCGATATCGGATATCGCCCTGATGTCGGTCAGCTTCAGCGTCGGATTGGCCGGCGATTCCGTCAGAATCAGGCGGGTATTGTCCTTGAGCGCACTACGAACGGCCGCCGGGTCGGACGTGTCCACGAACGAAAAGTCGACGCCGAAACGGCGGTAGATCGTCGTGCACAGCCGATAGGTGCCGCCATACGCAACATCGGAAATGATGGCGTGATCGCCGGCATTGAGCAGTGCCTGGACGACCGCCTGGACCGCTGCCATGCCGGTCGAAAAGCAGGCACAGCCGGTCCCGCCTTCGAGTATCGCGATCTTCTCCTCGAGTGCGGCAACGGTCGGGTTCCCGGAGCGCGAGTAGGAGTAGCCTTTCTCCAGGTACTGGTCGACCGACTCCTGGACGAACGTGGTCGACTGGAAAACCGGCGTCAGAATCGACCCGGTCTGCGGGTCCGGTTTGACCCCGGCATGCACCTGTTTTGTCGTAAATCCCATTGATGCCGTCCCCGTCGAGAGCCGAGCATCATACCGAAATATCGTCGTTGCTGTCGGGTGCGAGAGGAAAGGACGCGACCTGCACATAGCGGTCATCGGACCCGGACGGCGCCGCATCGTAGAGCGCGAACCGGGCCGGTCGAAAGCAGCCGAAGGTTTCGTCCCGGCCGGCTTCGACCCATGCCTCGAGGTCGTTTTCCGGCACGCGGCGCGCCGCTCGACAGAGCGTGACATGCGGTCGCCAGGGCCGCGTCTCAGCAACGAAACCGACACCCGTGAGCACATCGCCGACAGCGTCGTAGAGCGCAGTCAGTCGCCGATCGACAGGGACCCCGGCCCACAGAATCGTTCTGCCGTCACGCATGCGGAAGAGCCCCCGGCCTTCTACCCGAACGCGAGGCGCAGAGGCAGCTACCGTTTGCAGTACTGCGGCAATCTCGTCGGTGCGCTGTCGGCCGAGAAAGTGCAGCGTGATGTGCATGTCGGCGACCCCGATGTTTCTGATGCCTGGGCGCCCCTCGGGCCGAGCTTCCGCGAGCGCATAGCCGAGCGCTTCCGGAATTGCGATGGCAACGAATAGTCGGGTCACCGGCGGATCGTCGCTGCAGTCACCGGCGATCAGAGTGCGTGGAACGCCTTCAGAAACAGCGTTTTGTTCTGTTGAAAGCGATAGTGCCCTTCGGCGTTGAGGCGCCGCTTGCGCTGCTCGAAGGCCGGCATCACGTAGCCCCAGTTCGAATTTCGCGCGAAACAGACGATGACGTCGAGATCGGACCCGTCCCAGCGGTTGTCGAGCAGATGGCTCTCGCTGGATGCGTCGACCGTCTTCACCTGCACGCGGTAATAGTGCGGGCCGTCGGAGATCAGCAGGTCGGTCTGGTGGGCGTTGTCGAGTATCGGCACGAACACCTGCCAGCCATCCTGCATCAGCCAGCTGACTACCAGGCTCTCGAACGAGGAGTTCCGCAGTGCCTGTGCCGTGCCGCGCTTCGTGTGTGTCAGACGTCTGGGCATTTCTGCTCCTGTTGCATGAGATCAGGTCAGCCGGATCTCGTAGCGGACCTCGTTCAGGCTTCGTCCCCCGATCTGCTCCGCTCTCTTCGATCCCGCGGTCCGTTGAAAACCCGCGCGTTCGTAAAACCGGATCGCGCGCCGATTCTCCTCCAGCACCCAAAGCGTTACGTCGGTGAACGCGCTCCCGCGCAACCGTTCGCGGGCCTCCTTCCACAGGCACCTGCCGAAACCTGCGGACCAGAATTCGGGATCGACGTAAATTGCGAAGATCTCGCCCGTCGTCGCAGCTGCATCCGCATCCCTGGACCGACCGAAGGCAACAAAGCCGCGGATACGATCTGTGGCGGGGGAGACGAGGACCGTCGTGTCGACACTCGCAAAGACTGCCTCCCAGCGATCAGCCCTGTCGGTTACGTCGAGATCGTCCAGAAAATGCTGCGGGATGATGCCCGCGTACGCGTGCCGCCAGGCTGCGACGTGCAGTGCGGCAATTTCCCGCGAATCGCCGCGCGATGCTACCCGAACGTCGGGGGCCGCGACGCCGCTTGCGGCGGCGGTGCCCAGCGCATACGAACGGAACGGCTCCCAGCATCCGGAACCGTTCTCATGAAGGTGCAACTCACGGCAGGTCGTTCGGATCGGCCCGCTCTGTGCCAGCGTCTCGCGCAGCTCGCTTTCTGCGACATCGAGCGGCGCCGGCCGCGCGGCGATCGTCAGATGGGGAATGATCTCCGGGAACTCGCCGCCGTACGGCGGATACTCCGGGAACGCCCGGGTCAGCGCGCGGACGAGGCCGACAACCGGTGCCGCCGGTTCGGCCTGCAGGTAAACGCTGTTCTCGAAGCGGGCGATCGACGCGAAGCTCAGATCGAAGCTGGCCGTGGTGCGGCAGGTGGCGGCAATGAGTTTCTCGTCGCTGTCACACAGCCCGGCGGCAGGCATGAACGGATAGATGACGGTGACGTGTGCCGGCACGCCAAGCTCAACGGTTGGATCGTAGCGCTGTCGCAGAGACCCGACAACGGACTCTGCTTCCGGTACGCGCAGCAGGAACGCCGATTCCGACGACGAGTGATTCGTGGCAGTGGCCTCGCGCCCGGCGCTCAGAGGGTTACCGGCCGCTCGGCGTTGGCCTTGACGTAATGGTAGACCTCGACATTCGCCCTAAGACCGTTCGCAAAGAACGGATCGGTCTGATAGACCTGCTCGGCGTCGGCCTTGCTTTCCGCCTCGATGATCCACAGGCCGCCCAGCGAGTTACCGCCGACGTCTTCGCGCAGCGATCCGGCCAGCTTCACGCGTTCCTTGTTGGCATCGAGCCAGGCGAAATGCGCGTCCAGCAATTCGGCTCGCTTCTCTGCGATCCCCGGCTTGTCAGTAAATCGTGCAACAAAAAGCATTCTGATTCTCCCTGTCGTCTTCTGCCGCGATGCTGTCCGCCCGCGTTTTTGTTTTCCCGGTGCCGAAGCCTACAGCAGTTTCTCGCCCGTCGCCCAATCCAGCGTGTCGTCGAGCCCGGCCCTCAGGGCGGCGAAGATCTCATCGACCTGCGCTTCGGTAACGATGTACGGCGGGCACACGGCCACCGAGTCGCCGATCGCGCGAACGATCAGCCCGTGGTGCTCGCAAAAACCCATGCACCGGGTGCCGATCGCGCGCTCCGGAGCGAACGAGGTCTTCCGCTCTTTGTCGGCGACCAGCTCGACGGCACCAAGCAGCCCGATCCCGCGCGCATCGCCGACCAGCGGATGGTCACCGAGCGCGGCGAGCTTCGACTGGAAGCGCGGCGTCATGCGCTGAACGTGGCGGTAGAGCCCACGCTCTTCGTAAATTTCGAGCGTCCGCAACGCGACGGCCGCGGCGACCGGGTGGCCCGAGTAGGTGAAGCCGTGGCCGAAGAGCCCTGCATCCCTGGTCGACGCGACCATCGGGTCGTACATGAAGTCGGGAACGATGACCGCGCTGATCGGGATGTAAGCCGCCGAAAGCGCCTTTGCGACCGTCATCGTCGCAGGCTTCATTCGGAACGTTTCCGCACCCCAGAGATTACCGGTCCTGCCGAAGCCGGTGATCACTTCGTCGTCGATCAGCAGCACGCCGTAGCGGTCCAGCACGGCCTGGATCTTCTCGAAGTAGCCGTCCGGCGGCAGCAGCACGCCACCGACACCCATCATCGGCTCGGCGATGAACGCCGCCACCGTCTCAGGATCCTCGTCGACGATCAGCTTCTCCAGGCTCGCCGCGAGTCGGGACGAATATTCCTGCTCGCTCTCGCCTGGCTCCGCGTTTCGGTAGTAGTAGGGACAGTCGGTGTGTCGGACGAAGTCGAGCGGCGAATCGAAGTGCCGGTGAAACGGCGGCAGGCCGGTCAGGCCCGACGCGGCGAGTGTCGTCCCGTGGTAGGCGCGCTCGCGCGCAATGATCTTCTTCTTCCGCGGCTTGCCGATCGCATTGTGGTAGTACCACGCAAAGCGTATCTGCGTATCGTTAGCGTCGGACCCGGAGTTGCCGAAGAAAACGCGGGCGGCATCGAACGGCGCCAACGCGGCCAGCTTCTCGGCCAGGCGAATTGCCGACTCGTGGCTTCTGCCCGCGAACAGATGACCGAAAGAGAGCCGTGCCAGCTGTTCCTGAGCCGTGTGTATGAGCTCGTCGTCGCCATAGCCGAGCGTCGCGCACCACAGACCGGCCATGCCCTCGATATAGCGCCGGCCGGAGGTGTCCCAGACGTGGATACCCTCACCGCGCGACAGCACCAGCGGGCCGGCCTCATGATGCGCCGCGAGATCGGTGTTCGGGTGAAACAGGTACCTGAGGTCGAGCGCCTCGAAGTCCGCCACGGCATGAAGCTCCGGTATCAGGACCGCGGATGATACACCGCGAAATCGTTCGCTCGACGATCCGGACTATTCGCGGCACTCGATCCTGACGGGTGCCTCTACCGTGAGATACGGCGCGATCACGACCGGCGGCTCCGGAAGGCTCGTCGAGGCGCTGACGGGTGCGACATGAAACAGCGCGCCGACCATGATGTCGATCGAATGCTCGATCTCGCCGCCCCAGGACGCGAACGCGTCGCACATATCGTAGGCAACGAGCATGTCGTCCTCATGCGGAATGAACTCGGTTTCGACGGGCTCATCGCAATCGTCGGTTCCGCCGATTTCCCCGAGTCCGCCCATCGGGCCGGTCGGGTAATAGACGTACCGGTCTCGCTGCAGGCAGATTGAGCCTGCGTCCGCCACCGGCGGATCGAAGCGCACCTCTACATTGGCCTCGCCCTTCGATCGCCCCTCGCCGCGGCTGCCTCTCGCGACGCGAATCTCGACATTCGATCGCACTCGCAGATCGTACTGATCACCGGTCGGAACGACGGGCTCGGCAAAGCCGCCATCGAAAGCCATGCCGGCGCGACAGGAGTAGACGTGCCCGAGCGTCATCAGCGTCCGGCAGTGCTGGTACTCGTGCTCCGACTCGCACATGTAGACACCCGGCTCGCGCTGATGGCACCCGGGTATCAACGCCGTGAATTCGACCGTCTCGTAGGATGCGGCCGTACCCCGCCGACCGGGCTCGATCAGTGTGACCCGACCGATGCCGCCGAGGCGCGGCATCCGGAACTCGTTTCTGTCCCGACTACAGGTGATCGAGTTGAACGCCTCGCACTGCGCGCCACGACAGATCGTGCCGTCCTCGAGCCGCACACTAACCTGATCGACAACGCCGGAGATGACGGCCCATTCGGTCGCGAAGTCGAAGCTCTGCGAGCGGCACCAGGAGGTGGCAACGGTTTCTCCGCAGGTCGACGAATCCGCTCCACAGAAACTGATCGCGTAACCGCCGTAGGTCGGTGCGCGAAAGGTTCGCACTTCTGCCTCTGCCGCGCCGGGGACAGCGAGTGCGAGGCACACGAGTGCCAGTGACAGATTGAGGCAGCGGAAGCTCATCGTCAGCGTGAGACACCTGGGCCGATAAGGTCTCGCAGACTACTTGCAGGCGCTGAATGCCGCTACCGTGTCCGTCACAATCCGACGCAAATTCACCACATCGCGCTTATGTAAATCCTGCTCAGAACGCACGTCCCAGCACCGCGTAGAAAGCGTCCTGCCCGCCTTCGGCGACACCCCAGGCGAGGTAGATCGGACCCACCGGAGTATCGACGCCGGCCCAGAGCGAACCGCCCAGGATGGCGTTCCCCGCACTGATCGAATCGCGCGAATCCCAGGCATTTCCCATCTCGAGACTGACACCCGCGAACGCCGGAAACAGCGCCAGGTCGCCGATCCGGCGGTAGTAGGCGGCACCGACCCGCAGCACGTGCTGACCGGCCAACTGGTTGGTGTTCAGACCCGAAATGTCGAACAGTCCGCCGGCCCGAAATATTCGGTAAAGCGGCGTCGTGCCGCTGATCGTTGTGTCATAACGAAACGTGCCGAGCATCGTATGGCGACCCCACGACCTCGCAACGGACGAATCGATGCGTAGCTGATCGAAGCGATCGTCGGCGGCCAGCGTCCCGGTCCTCGAGCCGCGCCACTCGATGGTCGACAGCACGCCGCGTCGCGGAAACGCGATGTGGTCGAACGTATCGACCGAGAAGCGGGCAAAGATCTCACCGCTCCGGAAGTCCTCGAACGGCACCAGCGACGCGTCACCGACGACCAGCTCGGCATCCCCGTAGCCGGTTCTGAAGCCGCCCCGGAGCTCACCCCAATCGAGCAGCTCCCGGCCGGCCCCGATTTCGAGCGTCGATTCACGCACGCGCACCTCGGCGGCCAGCGTGTTGTCCTGAAACAGATTGAGTCGCGTCGAGCTGATGGCAAGCGACGGAGACACGAAGAACAATCCCCTGGGCCCGACCGGTTGATAGAGGTCCGTCAGAAACGAGGGCTCGTCCCCGAGGCCAAGCGTTGCCCGAAACTCGCCGTTCAACGCGTTGATCGCGGTACGCAGGTAGCTGGCAGCGAGCCCGAATGTCGCGTCCTGATCGGTCGCAGAGCTGTACTGAACGCCGAGCTGAAGGTAGTTCGGTCCCCAGCTGCGTTCGTTGAAGTCGAGCTCGAGCCCCGTGCGCTCGTCCTGCTCGACGATGCGATAGCGAATGTTCTGGAACAGCTGCAGGCCGTACAGCCGATTCAGCGAAGTCTCGAGACCATCGACATCGAGCGGCTCGCCGATGACGATCTCGCGCAGGCGCTCCTGTAGGACGCTGTCCGCGAGCGCAGAGTCGTTGCCGAGGCTCACGAAATCGATCGTCGGCGCCGGCAGCGCACGCGAATCCGCACCCCTCTCGGCAGCGTGGCGTCGATACTCGTTCGGTGTCAGCGACAGCGCTTGCAGCCGGGCGCGATTCGCCATCGCCGCCTGATAGCCGACGTCGATGGTCTCGGTAATGCGGCCGAAATCGAGCGCGGTCTGCTCATCGGTGAAATCGGGCCGAATCAGAATGTCGTCGTCGGACAAGCGCTGGCGCTGCAGATCCGTGCCGCGACGCGTCAGTATGCTCGACAACTGGGACGTCACGTCCACCACGGAACCGAGCTCGTCGCGCGTCAGCAGGTCCTCCGATATGTCGACCGCGATGATCACATCGGCGCCCATGCCCTGCGCGATTTCGACCGGCAGATTCATCGCGATGCCGCCGTCTACCAGCAGACGGCCGTCGATCTCGATTGGCGCAAGCGCTGCCGGAATCGTCATGCTGGCCCTGATCGCGGGCCCGAGGTCCCCGGCACCGAGCACGACCGCCTGCCCTGTCTCCAGATCGCCTGCGACGGCCCGGAACGGTATCGGCAGCGCGTCGAAATCCCTGACCGATGCGGATGGCAACGTCACCCGCGACATGATCGTGTCAATCACCTGGCCCTGCACGACGCCTTGCGGCAGCGACAGCTCACCGGCATTCAGACCCGGACGCTGGCTGACCAGAAACAGGTCGTCGTCGCGCTTGCGCCGGAAGGAATTCAGACGGCGCGGCGTCGAATTCGTGAAAGCAGCGCTCCAGTCGATGCTGTTCAGGAATTCGTCGAGCTCCGCCGACGTCATGCCGCTCGCGTAAAGACCGCCGATGGCGGCACCGATGCTCGTGCCGGCGACGTAGTCGACCGGGATCCGCATCTCCTCGAGCGCTTTCAGCACGCCGAGATGCGCGCCGCCGCGCGCGCCACCGCCGGAGAGCACCAGACCGACACGCGGGCGAACGCCGCGCTCGAGCACCGGCGTCGAAACCGGCGGATTGGCCGGCCCGAGGTCGCCGACCGGCGCAGTCGTATCGTCGCCGGCATCGGTCGCGGGCTGGCCCGGCGCGACACCGGCAGAACAGATCAGCGCGACAGCCAGCAACGGCTTGCGCATCGATGGCATGCGGGAACTCCCGTTCTGGCCCTGGCTCGACGCGATGATGCCAGTTCGCCGGCTTCCGCGCATGGATCTGCGGCACATGAGCTTATCGCCCGTCTGCATGACCGTCTGTATGACGATTTGCGTAAGATAGCGGCGCTTGCGCTGGAGGCCGGAATGGAACAAAGACATCATCGACTCATCATCATCGGTTCGGGGCCGGCCGGTTACACGGCAGCAGTCTACGCAGCCCGCGCTGCGCTAGACCCGGTCGTCATAACCGGCATCGAGGTCGGCGGTCAGATGACGACGACGACCGATGTCGACAACTGGCCGGGCGACGACAAGGGCGTTCAGGGCCCGGAGCTGATGGAGCGTATGAAGGCGCACGCCGAGCGATTCGGTACGCAACTGATCTACGAAACCATCAGCGCCGTCGATTTCTCGGATCGTCCCTTCAGGCTGACCGGCGACAACACCAGCTTCACCGCGGATGCCGTCATCATCGCGACCGGCGCATCGGCCAAATACCTGGGGCTGCCTTCGGAGGACGCCTACAAGGGCAGAGGCGTGTCTGCATGCGCCACGTGCGATGGATTCTTCTATCGCAACAAGCCGGTCGCGGTCGTCGGGGGCGGCAACACGGCGGTCGAGGAAGCCCTCTACCTCTCGAACATCGCATCGAGCGTCAAGGTCGTGCATCGGCGCGACGAATTTCGCGCGGAGAAAATCCTGAGCAACCGCCTGCTCGAGAAAGCGGCCAATGGCAACGTCGAGATATTGTGGAATCACACTCTGGACGAAGTGCTCGGGGACGAAAACGGCGTAACCGGCGCACGGCTCGCTAGCACGCAATCGGAAGCAATGAACGAGATCGACATACACGGGCTTTTCATCGCAATCGGCCATCAGCCGAACACTGCGATCTTCGAAGGCCACGTCGACATGAGCGGCGGCTACATCAATGTCGACAAGGCCGGTCCGCTCTCGACAGCGACGAGCGTTCCGGGCGTGTTCGCAGCAGGCGATGTCGCGGACCCGATCTACAGGCAGGCGGTTACGTCGGCGGGCGCCGGCTGCATGGCGGCTCTCGATGCAGAACGCTGGCTGGCGGAGAACGGTTCCGTTTAACATAGCTGCCGACGAAGGTCGCTATACGGTCCTGAATGTCGCAAGATTCCGCAGACGCGGCTCGAATTGAGAACTGAGGCGAGGATCGACGGCGTGCCGGCGCGCGAAGATTCGCATCCATGAGTTTCGGGCAGGTGTTCAACCGCGGTCGACGGGCCTTCGTGTCCGGCGGCGTCTCAGCAACCATCGCCCTGGCGGTGCGAGACGCGCATGCCTCGACAGTCAACGCGACACCGTCCGGTGCGCTGCGCTTCTACCATATGCACACGGGCGAGAAACTCGATGTCGAATACCGTCAGGGCAACGCGATCATCGCGAGCGCACTCGGCGACATCGATCACCTGCTGCGCGATTTTCGGACGGATCAGGAAGCGCAGATCGACATCGAGCTTCTCGACACGCTGAGCCTCCTCTACGATCGCTTCAATCGCCAGGGCTGGTTCGAGGTCATTTCCGGATACCGCTCGCCGCGCACGAACGCGGCGCTGAAACGTGTCACGAGCGGCGTTGAGGAACACAGCTTTCACATCCTCGGGCGCGCCATCGACGTTCGTTTCGTCGGCATCGAGACCGAGCGATTCCGCGACGCTGCGCTCGCGATGCGTCGCGGTGGCGTCGGCTACTACCCGGCATCGAACTTCGTGCATCTGGATACCGGCCACGCCCGTAGCTGGTAGGGCCAGTCCGGGAATAGCCGGCGGGCTCGACCGGTGTCGGGAGCGCGGTGCATGGTAGAGTGCGCTGGTCCCGAATCGCGGAAGAGCCATGCGCGGCATCGCTATCGTTTTGGTCCTGCTCGCTGCCGCCGGCGCCGGTCTGTGGTGGTACCTCCAGCCGTCACCGGTTACGGTCGCGCTCGTAGCCGTCGAGCGCGGTCCAGTTGCCGCAACTGTCGCGAACACACGCGCCGGTACTGTCGACGCCTGCCGTCGAGCGGGCCTGTCGCCTGCCACCGGCGGCCAGATTGCATCGCTGCCGGTGCACGACGGCGACCATGTCGAATCGGGCGCCGTGCTGCTCGAACTCTGGAACGAAGATCTGCAGGCACAGCTGGAGCAGACCCGACGGGACTCGCAGGCATCCACCTCGCGCGCCCGTGAGGCCTGCGTGATAGCAGATCTGGCCGGCCGGGAGTCGGCTCGCCTGATGGCCCTGTTCGAGCAGGGGCTTGCCTCCGAGGAACAGGCCGATCAGGCCACCGGCCGCGCCGAGTCCACGGCCGCGGCCTGCACTGCGGCGCGCGACGCCGTGCGTGTCACCGAAGCGAGCGTCACGGTCGTCGAGGCACAGCTGGAACGCACGCGGCTGCGCGCGCCGTTTTCCGGCATCATCGCCGAGATCAACGGCGAGCTGGGAGAGTTCGTCACTCCGTCGCCGGTAGGAATTCCGACACCGCCGACCGTCGACCTGATCGATGCTTCCTGTCTATACATCAGCGCGCCGATCGACGAGGTCGATGCGCCGCTGATCCGGACCGGGCTGCCGGCGCGTATCAGCCTCGATGCGTTTCCATCGCGAAGCTTCTCCGGGCACGTCAGACGAATAGCGCCCTACGTGCTCGATCAGGAGAGACAGGCGCGCACGGTCGAGATCGAAGCCGAGATCGACGATCCGGACAAAACCGGGCTGCTGCCGGGTTACAGCGCCGATGTGGAAGTCATTCTGGCGAGCCGCGCCGACACGCTCAGAATACCGACAGCGGTCATCGGTCCGGATGCAACGGTGCTCGTCTTCGATGCCGCGACGGGCCGCCTCGAAGAGCGCCGGATCGAAACCGGTGTCGCGAACTGGGAATACACGGAAGTGCTCGGCGGACTCGCGGAAGGCACGCGGGTGGTTGCGACGATCGACCGGGACGGAGTCGGAGACGGCGCGTTCGTGACGCCGGAGTAGATCGGTGATCAGGCTGCGCCAGATCTGCCGCGACTACGAAGTCGGTGATCAGATCGTTCACGCGCTCGACCACGTCGATCTCGACATTCAGCCCGGCGAATACCTGTCGATCATGGGCCCGTCGGGTTCCGGAAAGTCGACGTTGCTGAACATTCTCGGCTTGCTCGACCGGCCGTCATCGGGCAGCTATGAGCTCGACGGCACCGACGTTGCGACGCTCGACGACAATGCCCTGGCCGCGTTGCGACAGGCCCGGATCGGTTTCGTGTTTCAGTCCTTTCATCTCGTGTCGAGGATGACCGGTATCGAAAACGTCGAGTTGCCGCTCGTGCTTGCCGGCGCGTCACTGCGAGAACGCCGGGAACGTGCTCTCACGGCGCTCGAGTCGGTCGGCCTCGGCCAGCGCGTCGACCACCGGCCCGATCAAATGTCGGGTGGCGAGCGCCAGCGCGTTGCGATCGCCCGCGCCATCGTCACACGGCCCGCCGTGCTGCTGGCCGACGAGCCGACAGGAAATCTCGACAGCCGGTCGGGCGCGGAAATTACGGCGATCATCGAAGGGCTCAACGACAGCGGCATCGCGCTCCTGGTCGTAACCCACGATCCCGCGCTCGGCCAACGGGCGTCCCGACAGCTCGTGATGCGCGACGGGCGGATCTTCAGCGACGAGCGGCGTCCGAAAAATCGGCGCCAGGATAGCGACACGGCCGATCGCTCCGGCGAGGAATCGCGGCAGCGAACCGACGTGGCACTGCCTGCGGAGCCCGAGACATGAGGAGCGTAGACACGCTTGCGATGGCGGTCGGCGCCCTGGTCCGCTACCCCTTGCGCTCTTCGATGCTGCTGCTCGCGATCACGATCGGCGTCGCTGCCGTGATCATGTTGACGGCCGTCGGCGAAGGCGCGCGTCGCTACATTTCCGGTGAGTTCGCCGAACTCGGCACGAACCTGCTGATCGTCCTGCCCGGCCGCTCCGACACGACCGGCGCCGGCCTGCAGGGCATGCTGATCGGAGAGACAGCGCGGGACCTGACGCTGGACGACGCCGCGGCACTCGAGCGCAGCCCCTACATCACGCGCGTCGCGCCCCTCGTGATCGGCGGCGGGACCGTATCGTACCGGTCGCGCGAGCGCGACATCACGGTCGTCGGCGCGACCGCGGCCCTGCGTGACATCCAGCACTGGGACCTCGCGGCCGGCAGCTTCCTGCCGGAACAGGACTTCGACGTGCTGCGGTCGGTTTGTGTGCTCGGCAGCACGGTCGCGAGCGAGCTGTTCGATGCCGCAAGCCCGATTGGCGAGTGGGTCAGAATCGGAGATGCCCGCTGCCGGGTCGTCGGCATGCTGTCGCAGCAGGGCATGGCAGGCGCGTTCGATACCGACGAGACGGTCATCATGCCGGTAGCGAACGCTCTGCAGCTCTTCAACACGCCGTCGGTATTTCGCATTTTCGTCGAAGCACGAACGACCGAGCAGATGGCGCGCGCGAGGCGCGACGTTCTCGACACGATTACGCGACGCCACCAGGGAAACGAGGACGTCACCGTCATTTCACAGGACGCTGTCCTGTCTACATTCGATTCGATATTCGGCGTCGTGACAGCCGCGCTGGGCGCGATCGCCGCCATCAGTCTGGTCGTTGCCGGCGTCCTGATCATGAACGTCATGCTGGTCGCCGTCGGCCAGCGCACCGGTGAGATCGGGCTGCTGAAGGCACTCGGCGCCACCCGCGGTCAGGTCGTCGGGCTGTTTCTGACCGAAGCCGTCTGTCTGTCGCTGATCGGCGGAATCGTCGGCTACGTCGTCGGCTCCGGGGGAACCTGGCTGATGCGAAGCCTGTACCCGATCATCGATTTCAGAGCCCCGGTCTGGGCCGCAGTTGCCGGCGTCGCCGTCGCAATCGTCAGCGGGCTGCTGTTCGGCATCATGCCGGCCCGCAGAGCAGCGCGGCTCGACCCGGTCGACGCCCTGCGGAGCGGATAGTGAGCGGCCCGAGAACCGTGTAAGGAACTGGCCGGACGGAACACCAGATGCAGCATATCGACCTCGTTCGCTTCACGGGACGCGCGATTACCGCGCACCGGCTGCGCAGCAGCCTGACGGCGCTCGGCATCGCGATCGGCGTAACCGCCGTGGTGCTGCTGACCTCGATCGGCGGCGGTATCAATCAGTACATCGTCGAGCAGTTCACGCAGTTCGGCACGACGACACTCGCGATTCAGCCGGGCAAGGCCGGCACTTTCGGCATTTCGACGGGTGTCATCAATTCGGTCCGGCCGCTGAGTCTGGCCGATGCCGAGGCCCTGCGGCGTGCGCCCTACGTGCTCAACTCCGTGCCCGTCGTCTCGGGCAGCGCCTCGATCGAGGCGCGCGGGCGCGAGCGCACGGTCAACGTCTTTTCCGTCGGACCGGACTTCGACCGCGCATTCAAATTCGGTGTCGAAATCGGCGAGTTTCTGCCGCCCGACGACCTCGAAAGGGCCCGTTCGGTGGCCGTTATCGGCGCAACGGTCCGTGACGAGCTCTACGAAGGCGCAAACCCGATCGGCGACCGGATTCGGGTCGGTGGCGCCCGCTTTCGCGTCGTCGGTGTGATGGAGGCGAAGGGGCAGATGCTCGGCATCGACCTGGACGACACGGTTTATCTTCCGGCCGCCCGCGGCCTCGAGCTCTTCGATCGCGAGGGACTGCACGAGATCGACGTTCTCTATGCCGACAACGCGCCGGTCGACGAGGTCGTCGCCGGGATCACGCGGATTCTCGTCGCGCGACACGGCAGCGAGGACTTCACTATCGTCACTCAGCAACAGATGCTCGACGTGCTGGGCTCGATCATCGACGTGCTGACGATGGGTGTCGCGGCCCTCGGCGGCATCTCGCTGCTGGTGGGCGGCGTCGGCATCTTTACGATCATGACGATCTCGGTCCGCGAGCGCACCGGCGAGATCGGTCTGCTGCGCGCGATCGGCGCGACGAAACGCCGGATCGCCGAGGTGTTTCTCAGCGAAGCCGTCCTGCTGTCCGGCCTCGGCGGCCTGCTGGGTCTCCTGCTGGGTCTGACGATCGTCGTGATCGGAACGCTCGCGCTGCCGAGCGTGCCGCTGCGGTTCTCGCCGAGCTACGCCGCCGCCGCCGAAGCTATCGCCATCCTGATCGGCCTCGTGGCCGGCCTGCTGCCGGCCCGCCGCGCGGCAGACCTGGCACCCCTCGATGCGCTCAGGACCGAGTAGGGAGTTTGGGGACAGTGACCTTAATTGTGCGGAGTTTAGGGGCGAGTTTAGGGACAGTGACCCTAACTGCGCACGGACCGGATCGATCTATCCCCTCGGTTCGCCGCAGTTAGGGTCACTGTCCCTAAACTCGCCCCTAAACTCCGCACAATTAAGGTCACTGTCCCCAAACTCACCCCAAACTCACCCGCAGTAGAGGCCGTTCAGCGTCGCTGCGAGACGCGCGGCGGCCAGCGTCAGTCGGTCGCGCGTGGTGCGACGGGCGCGGGCCACGTAATCGCCACGGAGCACGACACCGCCACGGCGGTCGCGATCGCCGAAATCGTAGACGTCCGCTCGCAGCGCCAGCGATTCACCGGCCCAGCGGCGCGGCTCGAACGTTTCCGTGCCAACGCGCTCGGCCACGTCGCCGCCAATCCTCCACGCATAGATGAAGACGCCGAAGCTACCGAGCGTTACCGCCTCCGTATCCCAGAATCGGTGCAGATTCATGCGCTCGCCGTCCAGCGTGACATCGATGCGATTGCCGCCCCGATCGCTCGCACGACCGACATGCAGCGGCTGGTGCAGATCGACGATGAAGTGCACGAGGAAACGCAACGCATCAGCCTGCTCACTTCCGGCGCTCGCGCCAGCGGAAGACAGCAGGCCGTGAAAGCGATCGAGCGCATTCAGGATGTCGCCTTCCGGAGGCGTGGCATAGCGTTCGAGAGCGACGCCGTCGTCGATATTCATGTAATGCCAGGGGCCGGACTGCGGGTAATCGCCGGTTCGGCGCACACGGTCGGCCCAGAGCCCCAGCTCGCCGAGCGTCACGCCGCCGCCGATGCGCTCAACCGCTGCCGCGGCCGCATCGCAAAGCTTGCCCGCGGCAGCCCGTCCGGCGATCAGGTGCCCCTGCACCCCGTACGCCTGCGCAACGCCTGCGGTAAGCAACGTCGCGAGCAGCGCGGCGGGCAGACGAGCGCCAGTCAACCGGTCAGCCCGCCGAAATCCGGGGCCACCGGCCGCTGCCGTCGACCACGGGCGACTTCAGCTGCGGCAGAGAGAACTCGCCCAGCAATTCGATCGTTCTCGCTACGGCGCCGCGATTGTCCTCGAGCAGGGACACGGCCGCCAGCGCCGCCTGCTGCCGGAGCGCCGGCTGATCGAGCAGCAGCCCAACCGCGTCAGCGAGCTTGTGACTGTCAGCCACCTGGAACGCGGCTCCCCGCTCGAGTGCCAACGCGGCGATTTCCTCGAAGTGAAACATGTGCGGCCCGAACACGACAGGCACGCGCACGGAGAAGGCCTCGAGCAGATTCTGCCCACCGTGACGAATCAGGCTCCCGCCGACGAATGCGACATCCGCGGTCGCATAGAGCCGCTGCAGCTCCCCCATCGTGTCGCCGACCAGCACTTCGGTGTCCGGTGGCAGGCCCGTCGCGAACCCGCTGCGAAGCGCGTGCCGATAGCCCGCCCGGCGGACCAGGCCTGTGACCGCAGCGAACCGTTCCGGATGTCGCGGCACGAGCACGAGAAGCATCGAAGGATAGCGCCGCCGCAACCGCCCGAATGCGTCGAGCACCTGCTCTTCTTCGCCGGCGTGCGTGCTTGCAGCGATCAGCACCGGTCTGCTCGCGCCCCAGGAGGCACGGAGCGCCCGCCCCTCGGCAATCAGCTTGTCGGGCGCGGGTGCATCGAACTTCAGATTTCCGGTGACGTGTATCAGTTGCCCGTCGACGCCGAGGTTCCTGAGCCGCTGGGCATCGATCGATGTTTGCGCACAGATCACGCTCGCCTGCGCGAACATCCGGTTGACGGTTCGCGGAACGAACCCGTAGCCGCGGAACGAAGCCGGCGACAGACGCACGTTGACGAGCGCGATCGGCACTTTGCGCTCGGCGCACGCGGCAAACAGATTGGGCCAGAATTCGGTTTCGGCAATGACGGCGACGTCGGGTTGCAGCCTGTCCAGAAAACGGCGGACGGCTCCCGGAAAGTCGAACGGCAGGTATGCGTGAGCGACCCGGGAACCGAACAGCGACCGCACCTGCTCGGCGCCGGCCGGCGTCATCGTCGAGACGACGACGCGGTGTCTCGGCATCCGCGCGGCGATGGCGTCGATCAGCGCGACGGCCGAGCGTACCTCACCGACGGATACGGCATGCACCCATACGACCGGGCCACCCCCGATGCGCGGGCCGAAGCCCAGCCGCTCAGGCCAGCGATGCCAATAAGGCCGATAACGCAGCCCGCGCCACGCAAGGCTCGCGAGCGCATACGGGAGCAACAGATACGAAGCGAAGTGCCACCACCGGCTCACGCGTCACAGGTGCTCCTGGCCGAGCAAACCGAGCCGCACGAGATCCTGGATATCCAGTATTCCGACAGGCTTTGAGCCGTCGACCACGACGACGTTGTCGATTCGGAATTCCTTGAACAGCTTTACCGCCTCATCGAGCAGCGCATCCCGGGGAACCGACTTCGGATTCTCGGTATAGCCGATTTCCGCGAGTGGCTTGTCGAGTATTTCCCGACCACCACTCTGCAGGCGCCGGCGCAGATCGCCGTCGGTGAAGATACCGACCAGCGAGCCGGCCTCGTCGGTCAGCGCAACGGCACCAAGCCGCGACTCAGTCATGCCGACCATCGCCGAATTGAGCGTCTCGGTAACCGGGCAGACCGGATTTGCAGATCCGACGACCGAGCCTACCCGGGTCGTCATCAGTGCCGTGTGCTCACGGAACTGTGCCGTGCCGAGCTCCGTCAGCGAGTTGTCGCACAGACGGTTCATGACATTGAACGGCACGGTGCAGACGTGCACGCCGGACAGCATCGCCTGCCGGACATGCTCCGGGTGGCGAACCGACGAAAACATCACCTTCGACGGATAACCGTAATGCTCGATTACGTCGACGCACTGCTCGTAAAGGCGTATCGCATCGTGGCCCTGATCCTGCAGGCGGCCCGCCAGCGGACAGACGAACGCCGCACCGGCCTCCATCGCCATGTATGCCTGATTTAGCGTGTAGATCAGATGAACGTTGACGCGATGCCCACGATCGGTCAGACGCTTGCAGGCCGTCACACCCGCGTTCGAAATCGGCACCTTGAAGACCGGCTCTCGCTCGAGCGGCAGCTTCAGCAGCCGCTCGGCCTCGGTAACGATTTCATCCGCCGTATCGCCGAGCGCCTCGACCTGCAGCTCGGGCACCATGCCCGAAAGGCGCACGATGGCGCCATCGATATCGGTGATGCCATGGCGGTGCATGAACGTTGGCGTAGTCGTCAGTCCCTTGACGAAACCGAAAGCGGCAGCCGCTTCGATTTCGCTGAAATCGACGGAATCGAGATACAGGTCCATTGAAAGCCCTCAGTGCATAGACTGGCCGGTCACCAGGTCGTGAATCTCGATCAGCGGGCCCACGAACCCCTCGAGATCGTCGAGATAGTACTGGCTTGCCGCATCGCAGAGCGCGTCGGGAGGATTCGGGTGCGCCTCGATGAACAGCCCGTCAACGCCCGCGGCAACGCCCGCCCTCGCGAGCACGGACAGAAACTCGCGGTTGCCGCCGCGAGGATCCTTGCTCGGAATGCCGTACTTTCGAATCGTGTGCGTGATGTCGAAGACGACCGGATAGCCCGTCTGCGCGAGCAGCATGAAGCTGCGGGGGTCGACAACGAGATCGTTGTAACCGAACGTGTAGCCGCGTTCCGTCAGGATAATCCTGTCGCTCCCCGTCTGCTCGATCTTTTTTACCGGCTTCGCCATGTTATCCGGCGCGATGAACTGCCCGTGCTTGAGGTTGACCACGGCATCGGTCTTCGCGGCCGCCACGACCAGCTCCGTTTGCATGCACAGATAGGCCGGAATCTGCACGACATCGACGACCTCGGCGGCCGGCGCAGCCTGATCCGGGTAGTGAATATCGGTGAGCAGCGGCAAGTCGAAGGTCGACTTCACTTTCTCGAGAATCCGCAGGCCTTCTTCGAGCCCCGGCCCCTGGTAGTAGTCGAGTGAACTGCGGTTATCTTTCGAGAACGACGACTTGAAAATCAGCGGCATCCCGAGCGTAGCGGCGATCCCTCGCAGGCGCTCCGCCGTTCGTAGCATCAGGTCTTCCGCTTCGATCACGCAGGGTCCGGAAATCAGAAAAAGCTGGTCAGAGCCGCAATCGATATCGCCGACGCGTACGTGATTCTTACTCATCTGCTCGCTTCAGGTGCGGGTCGGGGCATTGTCGTCGGTCGCGGGTTGAGCTGCAACATGCGCAACGCTCAGCAACGGCGCAAGAAGCGCCAGACTGCTCTCGGTAGCACCGCGTCGATCGAGCACGACCTGCCGCGCTCGCGCGCCGTGCGTCGCGCGAGCGTCCGGCGAAGCGAGGAAGCGCGTCAGCGCGGCTTCGAGCTCACCGGCATCGGTTACCTCGATCGCCGCATCGGCCGAACGCAAATCGGCAACCGTTTCCCTGAAGCTGAAATGATAGGGGCCAAAGATCACCGGGATACCGAGTATCGCCGGTTCCATCAGATTGTGACCGCCCTTGCTGGCGCCACGAAAATGCAGGCTACCTCCTACGAACGCGATGTCGGCGGCATGATAGAAAGCGCGCAGCTCACCGAGCGTGTCGGCAATCAGGACTTCGCCGACACCTAAACGCTCTGACGATGCGGCTGACCTCTGCACTGTGGCGAAGCCACGCTCCTGCGCGTGCGCCGCCATCGTCCCGCCGTCAGCGGGATACCTCGGGACGATGACCAGGCGCACTTCCGGAAAGCGCTTCGAAAGCCGCGCGTGGCAATCGAGCACAACCTCGTCTTCCGGCAAATGCAGGCTCGCGGCGACCACGACGAGATCCGCCGCAGCAATCCCGAGACCTTGGCGGACGGACGCGCGAAGATCGGGATCCGGTTCCGGGTTCAGGTCGTACTTCATATTGCCGGTCACCGAGATTCTCGAAGCCGGTGCGCCCAGCAGCTCGAACCGTTTCGCCTGCTCGCCGTTCTGGGCACCGACTGCCCCGATCCGCCGCATCAACCGCGGCAGGATCCCGAGCTGCCGATGCAGCCGCAACGATCGCTCGGAAATCCTGGCGTTCAGAACAATGACCGGAATGCCGCGGGCAAGCGCCGACCGAAAAAGGTTGGGCCACAGATCCGACTCGACTACGACGATTGCGGCGGGCTCTGTGCGGCGCAGCACAGCATTCCCGACGAACGAAAAATCGAACGGCAGCGGCATGACCGGAACCTTCCGATAGCGCGCGCGCGCCGCGGCGATGCCGGTGTTGGTATGGCTTGTGATCAGAATCCGCGTGCCGGGAACGCGCGCCTCGAGTGCCGCCGCGAGCGGTGCGAGCAACCCGACCTCGCCTACCGACGAACCGTGCAGCCAGACCCGTCCCTCACCCGCCGGCCAGCCGAAACCGAAGCGGCCCGGCACGTTGCGCCAACCGTCATCCCGATGAGTCGCGAACGCGAGCCACGGCGACGCGACGATCAGCATGAAGGCATACAGGAAATCGAGGACGAAGCGCATGTGTCCCACCGGAACGAACGCGCGTTATTGTAGCTGCATCGCGCGCCGCTGCCCGACGCGCAGCCGTGCTCGTCAGGCTGACTCTGCGCTCGCCTGAACCTCGTCCGCTGCTTTCGACGTGAAGGTCGAAAGCTTGCTGCGCAACCAGTCCTCGACCAGATCGCTGCGCATCGGCCGGCTGATATAGAAGCCCTGCGCCATCGCACAACCGAGTTCCTGCAGCACTCTGAGGCTCTCGTCGTTATCTACGCCCTCGGCGACCACTTTCATCCCGAAGGCCTGAGCCAGATCCATCGTTGCACGGACGATGTGCCAGTCCTTTTCGTCTACCGCGATGTTCTCGACGAACTTCTTGTCGATCTTGATCTCGGTGGCCGGGATGTCCTTCAGGTAGGTCAGCGAGGAATAGCCCTTGCCGAAATCGTCGATTGCAATGCCGATGCCAAGTTCCCTGATTCGATCGACCTTCTTGCGAATTCTCGAGAAGTCCTCGACGAGGCTTTCCTCGGTCAGCTCGAGCTGCAGGCCAATGCCGTGACGATCCAGCGTTTCCTTGAAAGCACGCACCTGAGTCAGGAAGTCGACGTCGTCGATGACCTGCGCCGAGACGTTGACGGCCACCGTGAAGTCATCGAGCTCTACGGTCCAGGTTTCGACCGTGGCAGCAATCTTCTGAAAGATCAGCCAGGTCATCGGCACGATGCTGCCGGACTGTTCCGCCAGAGGAACGAAGTCGGACGGCAACACCAGCTGGCCGCTTTCCTGACGCCAGCGCACGAGCGCTTCGACGCCCGCGGTCGTGCCGTCCTGTATGCGAATCTTCGGCTGCATGTAGACTTCGAGCAGCCCGTCCCTGATCGTCTTTTCCAGATCGCTCGAGAACTTCCACAGCGCTGCCTGCTGCTGCGTGGCATCCGGCCGATAGATCTCGAACGCGACTTCGTTGCGCCGCGCCTCGTTGAGCGCAAGTTCCGCGCGGCGGAAGAGATTTGCGGCGCTCGTCGCGTGGGTCGGATAAACGGCTACGCCGATCGTTACATCGACGAGCAGCGAACTGCCGTTGATGACGAACTTCGGTGCCCGCCCTTCGGTAAGCTCCGATGCCACGTCGATCAGCCCGCCCATTGCCTCGATCGGGAACAGCGCCGCAAAGCGCCGGTCCGACAGCTGCACGACGACCGAGCCTTCCGGCAGCATGCCGCGAATGATTTCGAGGTATTTGTCGAAGAAGCTTCCGGCGTGCGCCTCACCGAAGGTCGACCCGATCCGGTTGAAGGCATCCACCTCGCCGACCATCAGCGTCTTCAGACGGGACCGCGCACTTTTTTCTATATAGCGCTCGATGAACCCGACTATCGAGCTCTTACGCGTCTCCTGCTTCTGAGGGCTGTCGGCTGCGGGGGTATCCATACCGTCCTGTCGCTCGAGCTTCTTGCAGTCACTAATTAGACATTAATGCCGGCCCGAATACCGTGAGTGCCGTCACGCCGTCCGGACGGCGCATCGGCCACTGCCGAGCCGAAAGTGACGCTGGCGGTCACCGCCGCATTGACATAAAGGCCGCTACGGGTCGTCTATGGCACGCATCGTCAAATGGCACGTGGCTTGCAGCTCTACCGGCCATGAAACTGAAGCCGAGCCTGCGCAGCACCGAAACGTATACGGAAACGAACTTTCTTCGTGTCCATACGGTCGCGCTCGACCCGGATCACCCGCCAGCCCGGCACGACCCGATCCGCGCGACGATCGAGCATCTGGACGCCGGTGACGGCAACTGGAAGTGCGCGACGATCGTCGACGGCGAGGAAATGACCCGGGACGATGCGCGGACCATCGCCCGCGGCTACGCGCGGGAGCACGATATACCGGTGATCTACGAGTGTCACAGCGACTGAAGCGGGCGTAATCGCGCGCCGAGCCGTCCGAGCCGCCCGAGCCGCCCGAGCCCCGCAAGCTAAGCTACGACGTGCAAACTGAGCCACTCGGCGACCAGTGCCGGCTTCGGCTCGCCGTCGATCTCGATCGTCACATCCAGTCGAACCAGCAGCTGATCCGGGCGCCGCTCGGCAACGTCGGCGAGCGTGGCCGATGCCCTGATTCGGGCGCCGACCCTCACCGGCGCGACGAATCTGACCTTGTCGAAGCCGTAGTTGAGCAGCAACGTCGTGCCGTCGATCTTCGGCACGAAATCCCAGCACAGCGGCACGATCAGCGACAGCGTCAGAAGACCGTGCGCGATCGTCGAGCCGAAAGGGGTCTGCGCAGCTCGAACCGGATCGACGTGGACGAACTGATGATCCTCGGTCACGTCGGCGAATGCATCGATCCGGGTCTGATCGATCGGCATCCACGCCGACGGCCCGAACGATTGCCCGATACTCTGCAGTAGTTCGTCACGTGTCACAGGGCACCTCGCGAGCGGCCGCTGTCCGTATCATCGGCGCCGCCCGGGCACGGATGCAAGCGGGCGGCGCCGAGCCGGCACCCGACGCCGACTCCAATCCCGACGCCGACTCCAATCCCGACGCGGCACGGCACGGCACGCCAATTGCGTTTTCCGGTCAGCCGTGGCGCAATACCGCCGCCGCATCCCGATCGCCCGCTCGATACATGCCCCAGACGCCGAAAATCGGATTCGTCAGCCTCGGCTGCCCCAAGGCGCTGGTGGATTCGGAAAGAATCCTGAGCCGGCTCCGTTCGGAGGGCTATCGGACCGCGCACGACTACGCGGAAGCCGACGCCGTCGTCGTCAACACCTGCGGTTTTCTCGACAGCGCCCGGGACGAGTCTCTGGAGGCGATCGGGGAGGCACTGGCCGAGAACGGCCGCGTGATCGTCACCGGTTGCCTCGGCGGCGACGCCGAGCTGATCCGCGCGGCACACCCGAACGTCATGGCGGTGACCGGCCCGCATCAGTATGAGGCGGTCATGGCTGCCATCCACGCCGCGCTCCCGCCACCGCACGATCCGCGCTTCGACCTGATACCCCCCCAGGGCATCCGGCTGACACCCCGGCACTATGCCTATCTGAAGATCTCGGAAGGCTGTAATAACCGGTGCAGCTTCTGCATCATCCCGTCACTTCGGGGCCGCCTGAGCAGTCGCCCGGCCGCCGATGTGCTGGACGAGGCGGAAAAGCTCGTCGCCGCGGGCGTTCGCGAGCTGCTCGTGATCTCGCAGGACACGAGCGCGTATGGCGTCGACACCCGCTATGCCGCGTCGAGCTGGCGGGGCCGCCAGGTCAGCGCACGAATCACGGCGCTATGCGAAGCGCTCGGCGCGCTCGGCGCCTGGGTCAGGCTGCACTACGTCTACCCGTACCCGCACATCGACGAGCTGATACCCTTGATGGCGGACGGACTGATCCTCCCTTATCTCGACATCCCGTTTCAGCACGCGAGTCCATCTGTGCTGAAGGCGATGCGTCGCCCCGCGGCGCAGGCGGCGACGCTCGACAGAATAGAAAAGTGGCGTGCCGCCGTGCCTTCGCTGACGTTGCGCTCGTCGTTCATCGTCGGCTTTCCGGGCGAGACGGAGCAGGACTTCGAGTTTCTGTTGCAGTGGCTCGAGCAGGCCCGGCTCGACCGCGTCGGCTGCTTCCGGTACGAGCCGGTCAGCGGGGCGGCTTCGAACGCGCTGCCCGACGCCGTTGACGAGTCGGCCATCGAGGATCGCTACCATCGCCTGATGTCGTTGCAGCAATCCATAAGCGCGGATCGGCTTGCCGAAAAGATCGGCACCGAGATCGATGTCATCGTCGACGAGGCCGATAGCGATGGCGTTGTCGCCAGGTCCACCGGCGATGCGCCGGAAATCGACGGCAGCGTGTTCCTGACGCCGGCTGCCGGTGCGCCGACGAGCAGCAAGGCCCTGTATCCGGGTGCGATCGTTCGGGCGCGCGTCGAGAGCGCCGGCGATTACGACCTGTGGGCGACTCATATCGGAAACTGAACGATGTCTGAGATGCTGAGACCCTTCCGTGCCCTGCGCCCGCGACCGGAGACCGCGAGTGCGGTAATCGCTCCGCCCTACGACGTCGTCAGCGTCGATGAGGCTCGCGAGCTCGCAGCGGACCTGCCGGCGAGCTTCCTGCACATCTCCCGTCCGGAAATCGATCTCGAAGCCGGCGCCGATCCGCACAGCGATGCCGCGTACGCGCGCGGCGCCCGGAACCTCGCGACCCTCGTCGATGACGGCACGCTCGTGCGGGAGTCCGCGCCGGCCTATTACGTCTATCGCCTGCGGCAGGGCAATCACGAGCAGACCGGGATCGGCCTCGTCGCGTCGATCGCCGCTTACGAATCGCACGCGATCAGGCGCCACGAGCGCACTCGCCCGGACAAGGAGCAGGATCGGGTGCGCAACATAGAGTCACTGAACGCTCAGACCGGTCCGGTGCTGTCCGCCTACCGGGCCGATGCGACGCTCGACAGCCTGCTGGCGCAGCTCTCCGCCGGCGAGCCTCTGTTCGCCGCCGAGGGACAGCACGGCGTCGAGCACTCGATCTGGGCGGTATCGGAGCCTGCTCTGGTCGCGGAGCTGGCGCGCGCGCTGAATGCGATCCCCTCGCTATACATCGCCGACGGCCACCACCGGTCAGCAGCCGCGGCACGCGTTGCGGCCGCCCGGCGGGAGGGCGATCCGCAGGGCAGCCACCAGTACTTTCTGAGCGTCGCGTTTCCGCACGACCAGCTCAGGATTCACGACTACAACCGGGTCGTCGCGGATCTGAACGGGCTCGACAGCCGGGCGTTCCTCGATGCGGTTGCGGAGAGATTCGACGTCGGCAACGCCGGCCCGGCGCCGAAGCCGGACTCACCGACCACCTTCGCGATGTATCTCGACGGAGAATGGCGGCGGTTGACGCCTAAAACGGCGGTGCCTGCCGACCCGGTTGGCGGGCTCGACGTCAGCCTGTTACAGGACCGGTTGATCGGGCCGCTGCTCGGTATCGACGACCCGCGGACCGACGCGAGGATCGATTTCGTCGGCGGCGTTCGCGGACTCGAAGGGCTCGAAGCGCGCGTCGATAGCGGCACGGCCGCCGTCGCATTCGCGCTCTATCCGACCCAGATGGATCAGCTGATGGCCGTTGCCGACGCCGGCGCCCTGATGCCGCCGAAGTCGACCTGGTTCGAGCCGAAACTCGCGGACGGCCTGCTGACGCACGTACTCGACTAGTTTGGGGACAGTGAGTTTGGGGACAGTGACCCTAACTGCGCACCGACCGGATTGATTTGCCCCCTCAGTTCGCCGCAGTTAGGGTCACTGTCCCTAAACTCCGCACAATTAAGGTCACTGTCCCCAAACTAGTCCAGCAGGCGGCGGGTCAGCCCGCCGTAGGCGTCGATACGGCGATCGCGCAGAAACGGCCAGCCCTGTCGTGACTCCTCGACGGCGTTCAGATCGAGCGTCTCGACGAGCACGCTGTCTTCTCCGGCCGGCGCCCGCGCAACGACGGTGCCGTCGGGCGCCGCGATGAAACTCTGCCCCCAGAACTCGATCCCGTCGCCATCAGGTCCGGGCTCGAACCCATGGCGATTCGCCGCGATGACGTAGCAGCCGTTCGCGATCGCGTGACTGCGCTGTATCGTCTCCCAGGCATCGTGCTGGGCATGACCGTGCGTTGCCTTCTCCGACGGATGCCAGCCAATGGCCGTCGGGTAGCAGAGCAGCGCAGCACCCTGCATCGCGGTCAACCGCGCCGCTTCCGGATACCACTGGTCCCAGCAGACGAGCACGCCGATGTTCGCGGAGCCGATGTCGAAGACACGAAAGCCGAGATCGCCGGGCGTGAAATAGAATTTCTCGTAGTACCGCGGGTCGTCCGGTATGTGCATCTTGCGATACTTGCCGAGCAGCTGCCCACCGCGACCGATGACCGCCGCCGTGTTGTGATAGACGCCGGCAGCGCGACGCTCGAACAGGCTCGCAACGATTGCGACACCCAGTGACTCTGCAAGCGCTCCGAGCCGGCGCGTCGTCTCGCCCGGAACGGCCTCTGCGAGCGAGAATCGGGCCGTATCCTCGACCTGACAGAAATACCGCGACCGGTAGAGCTCCGGCAGACAGACGAGCTTCGCGCCACGCCCGGCAGCGTCCCGGATTGCCGCTTCTGCGCGGGCGTCGTTGGACTCCGAGCCTTCGTCCATCGACATCTGCACGACGCCTACCGTGAGCTCGCCAACCCGATCGCCCATCAGATGCGTTCCCGATCGCTCGCCGCCGACGCGTCCGGTGTGACGGCATCGTCGGAATCGCAATAAGTGTTTTCGGCAATCGCGGACATGTACTGATCGAGAATCCGCATGCCCTGCGTGGGCCGTATCGCGCCGGCGCGAATCTGCGCCCGCACGAGCTCGCTCATTCGGCGGTGCAGGTCGTTCGGGAAATACTGAACCTGCGCAAGCATGTCCTTGACGGCAGTGCCGGCGATGACCTTCTCGATCCAGAAACCGCCAGGCTCTTCCGGATCGGCGTAGACGTGCGCTTCACTGACGCGCCCGAAGAGATTGTGCGCATCGCCGACGATGTCCTCATAGGCCCCCATCAGAAAGAAACCGAGCCGGTAGGTCTCGCCCGAGCGCAACGGGTGCAGCGGCAGCATGCCGTTGTCCTGCTGGCTCGAGACATAGTGGCTGACCTTGCCGTCGGAGTCGCAGGTAAGATCGACCAGAACGCCGCGCCGTGACGGGCGCTCATCGAGCCGGGCGAGCGGCATGATCGGAAACGGCTGACCGATGGCCCAGTGGTCCAGCATCGACTGAAACACGGAGAAATCGCATAGATACTGGTCCGTCAGCAGCGACTCGAGCTCCGCCACCTCGGGCGCGTGAGGGTCGTCGCACTGCAGCCGACGCAGCAGCTCGTCGCAGATCCGCCAGTAAACGGCATCTGCGAGAGCCCGCTGGCGAAGATCGAGGTAGCCGAGCGAAAACAGGCTACGCGCGTCCTCGAGACGCTCGTTCGCATCGTGAAACGCCTCGCGCAGCTCGCCGCCGGTATCGATCGATGGCAGGTAGCTGCGGATCCGGTCGAGCCCACGGAGCGGCTCTGCGGCATCGTCGGGAACGACCGCCGCCGCCGCAGCATTGAAGCGCCGGCTCGCGCCGAGCACCGGGACGATGAGCACCGAGTGATGCGCGGTCAGCGCTCGCCCGCTTTCGGTGACGATGATCGGGGGCGGCACACGCTGGGCATCGCAGACCTCCTTGACCGAGAAGACGATGGCGTTGGCGTATTCCTGCAGGCTGTAGTTGATGCCCGCGTCCTCCTCGAGCTGCCCAGGATCGTAATTGACGCCGAGCCCGCCGCCGAGGTCGAGATACTCGATTGGCATGCCGCGTGCCCGCAGCTCCGCGTAAACGCGAGCGACCTCCCTGGCGGCCTGCTTCAATACGCGGATGTCGGCGATCTGACTGCCGATATGGCAGTGCAGCAGCCGCAGCTCGGCGTCGGCCTCGCCCTTCTCGATCTGAGTAACGAGACGATCGAGGCTGACCATGCTCAGGCCGAACTTCGAATGCACGCCGGACGAACCCGACCAGCGGCCGGAGCCGGGCGTCGACAATCGAACGCGAACGCCGATGACGGGTCGCACGCGATCCATCGCACCGGCTTCAAGCGCGTACTGGAACTCGCGGTATCGCTCGATGACCGGAACCACTTCCTGGCCGAGCCGCTGGGCGGCCAGCATCAGCGCCATCATCCCGCGGTCCTTGACGCCGTTGCAGACCAGCAGCGTGTCGCTGCCGACCTGCGGCAACGCTGCTATCAACTCGGCTTTCGAGCCGCATTCGAGCCCCATGCCGTACTCGCGGCCGGCATCCAGCAGCTCGTCGACGACCTCATGAAGCTGATTGACCTTGATCGGATAAACGCCTCGATAGGCGTTGCCGTATTCGGCGTCTTCGATCGCTGCACTGAATGCGGCGTTCAGCTCGCGAACGCGAAGCCTCAGAATGTCCTGGAAACGGATCAGCGCGGGTAATCGGACGCCGCGCGCCTCGAGTGCTGCAACAATCTCCGGAATGTCGAGCGTCGTTCCGGCATCGTCGACGTTGTGGACGCCTACGTGCCCGGCATCGTTGACGAAGAAATACGGATCGCCCCAGCTCCCGATCCGATAGAGGGCCGCCGACTCATCGCCGGTCCACGAATCGATTTGCTCGACGACGGCCTCGGTCTCGCTCGCCAACTCAGTCGTCCAGAACGCAGGAAAAAATCAGCGGGGCGACGATTGTCGCGTCGGATTCGATGATGAACTTCGGCGTGTCCGCCGAGAGCTTTCCCCAGGTGATCTTCTCGTTCGGCACGGCGCCGGAGTAAGAGCCGTAGCTCGTGGTCGAATCGCTGATCTGACAGAAATAACCCCAGCGCGGCACATCGTCGACGCGCATGTCCTGCTCCAGCATCGGCACGACGCAAATCGGGAAATCGCCGGCGATGCCTCCGCCGATCTGAAAGAACCCGACCGAGCTTTCCTCGGTGACGTCCTGATACCAGTCGGCAAGGTCCATCATGTACTCGATGCCGGAGCGGACCGTGTCGACGTTCTCGATCTCACCGCGAATGCAGTGAGCCGCATAGATGTTGCCGAGCGTCGAGTCTTCCCACCCCGGCACGTAAAGTGGCAGATCTCTCTCGGCCGCCGCCAGCAACCAGCTGTCCTCGGGCTCGATCTGATAGTGTTCCTCGAGCTCGCCTGACAGCAGCGAGGCATAGAGAAATTCGTGCGGAAAGAAGCGCTCGCCCGCGCTGTCGGCCGCTTTCCAGCGCTCGATGACGTAATTCTCGACGCGTCTCATCGCTTCTTCTTCGGGGATGCAGGTGTCCGTGACGCGATTGAGCTGCTGCTCGAGCAGCGCCTCCTCCTGCTCGGGCGTCAGATGCCGATAGTGCGGGATTCGCACGTAGTGCTCATGCGCGACCAGATTGAACACGTCCTCCTCGAGATTCGCGCCGGTGCAGCAGATCGCATGAACCTTGTCCTCGCGAATCATCTCGGCAAGCGACAGTCCGAGCTCCGCGGTGCTCATCGCACCCGCAAGAGTCACCATCATCAGGCCGTCGTCATCGAGGTGCCGGACCCAGGCTTCGGCAGCATCGACCAGCACGGCACTGTTGAAATGCCGGTAGTGATGCCGCACAAAATCCGAAATCTCACCCATGGACCTCTCCCGCCCACATCCAGCAAAGCTCGCTAGATTAGGGAATCACCCTCCGAGCGACAATAGCCGGGACCTGCTGTGTCAGACAATGTATCGCGCCGAGGCCGGCGACGAGCGCGCGGCAGTCGATCGGCACGACGCGGCGGCCCGGAAAACACTCGGCCAGCACGCCTGCGGCGGACTCGTCGTTGGCGCAGTCGAACGCAGGCATCAGCACGACCTCGTTCGCCACATAGAAATTCGCATAGCTCGCCGGCAAGCGCTGATCACCGCTGAACTGCGGCGCCGGCATCGGCAGCTCGATCACTTCGAGGCGCGCGCCACCGGCACATTCGGCGGCCGCGAGCAGACGGCGGTTGTCGCTCAGCGGCACGTGATTCGGATCGGATGCATCGTGCTCGATCGCGGTAACGACCTTGCCCTCGGCGACGAAACGCGTGATGTCGTCTACATGCCCGTCGGTATCGTCCCCGACAATTCCTTCACCGAGCCACACGACACGGTCGATGCCGAAGCAGGCTCGCAGGAGCGCTTCGATGTCTGACTGACTCAGCTGCGGGTTGCGGTTCTCGTTCAGCAGGCATTGTCTGGTCGTCAGCAGCGTGCCCGCGCCGTCGACGTCGACCGACCCGCCCTCGAGAACCAGCGGTATGGACTCGACCGGAACTTCCAGTATCCCGGCCATCGCAGCGGCGACCTCCGCGTCGCGATCGAACGGCGGATACTTGCCGCCCCATGCATCGAAAATGAAATCGAGCGCCGTCATTCCCACCGGCGACTCGGCGTCCTCGACGAAAATCGCGCCGTGATCGCGAATCCACGCGTCGTCCGACGGAATCGTGTGATACACGACGCTGGCCGACGGCGCTCGATGACGCAGCAGCCGCTCGACGTGTGTCGCGTGCACGGCGTCCTGAACATTCACTCGCACCGTCTCTGCGGGTGCAAGCGCCGCGACGATTTCACAAAACGCCGCCTCGACGGCATCGAGCATGCCGGGCCACGTTTCGCGGTTGTGCGGCCACGTGAGCCAGGTCGCATCGTGTGGCGCCCACTCGGCAGGCATTCGCAGGCGTTTCGCGGCCGGCAGGAGACGGCTGTATGATTGCCCGATGAGATCCACGCTCGCCCTCCTGATGCTGGTGGCCGCACCGGCGCTGTCCCAGGCCCAGATTCCGACGGCCGGACGTATTCTCGTTGCGACACCGGCGCTCGTCGATACGAATTTCACCGGCACGGCCGTGCTGATGATCCAGCACAGCGAAGAAGGCAGCTTCGGGCTCTTCCTGAACCGCCCGACATGGGTAGACGGTGGAGAGAGCTTTCCGGAACTTGAAGCATTCGATCGGAGCACGCGGACGCTCAGCTTCGGCGGACCGGTCGGCATTACGCAGCTGCTCGCGCTCGTCACCGACCCGGTCGATCCGGACCGGACAACCGAGGTCCTCGATGACCTCTTCATCACGACCGATATCGAGATGCTGGCGGCAAGCCAGTCTGAGGCCGACAGGCGCCTGCGCATCTTTGCCGGGCACGCGGTGTGGGCACCGGAGCAGCTGCAGGAAGAGATCGACGACGGCTACTGGCGCGTCGTCGCGGGCACGGCGGAGCTCGCGCTCGAGGCGGATGCCGGGCGGCTCTGGGAAAGCGTGATGGCTCTGAATGAGGCGGGTCTCACTGCTGCGCTGACTCCCCCGGCCGACTGAAGGCGGCCGCCGCAAGTACCCCCGCCGGCGAGCCGGCTCACGTCTCAGTCCTTCTCTATCGAGTAAATCAGGTCCATCGACTTCTGATCGCCCGATCGCGTCTCGACACTGATGCGGTTGTTGATCTGGTACTGCAGCAGCAGGCCGCCGATGCGATTGAACAACCCGTAGCTGTAGCGGATGTAGAGCTTGGGGCTCAGATACTTGCCGGCCATCAGGGCACCGGCGTCCATATCGGTGGACTCGATCGCGAATTCGTCGAGACCGAGCGAGTCGCCTATACGATCGATCACCGGCACGGCCTGGCGCAGCCCCAGCGCAACGGCTGCGTTGCGAAGCTGATCGGGATCGCCCGCCCCGTCGGCCACGGCCAGCGGCCTGCCGAAAACCAGATACGAAACGGCATCGGCCTCGGCCATCACCGGCTCCGAGAACACGCGGCTGACCGGGGTTTCGAGCGTGCCGGTCAGGTCGATTCCGACCGTGACCTCGTCGACACGACGAACGGCACGCACGGCGAGTGTCGGGTTCGTCAGCGCACCGGTAAATATCAGCTGACTGCGTTCGAGCGTGAGCTCCTGTCCGAAGGCTTCGTAGATGCCCTCGACATCCAGCCGCCCGGACGCATTGGCCGAGGTTCCTGACGAGTAACGCAGACGCAGCCCGCCGCCGAGGTCTGCGCTCAGGCCCGAGCCTACGTAGCGGACGTCGTCGCCGAGCACGAGCTCGATGTCAGCATCGATCTCGAGGGGCGACTCGGCCTCCTCCGGCTCCTCGCCGTAGACGATCGCATCGCCGCTCGGTGATACGGCCTGCGCGGGCAGCTCCGCTATAGAGATGCGCGCCTCGGGCACGGTCACGACGCCCGCCACGCGAACGGCCGGCAGGTCGACGTCGACCTCGAGCTCGGGCGACACCAGAACCTCGGCGTCGGCCGTCTGCACGAGCGCCAGCCGCTCGCCGCTCAGCACCAGCCGGGTCGGCCAACCGCGGGCGGCAATGAGCTCGGTGGTACCGCTCAACCTCAGCTCGCTGCCATCGATCAGGCCGGTTGCCTCGAAGTCGATCGTCTCGCCGCTCGCGCTCGCAGCGGAGCCCGCGATCGAGTCGACGACCACGCCCCAGACCGGCAGCGCCACACTGCCCTCGCTCAGGTCGGCGCGCCCATCGAGCGAAGGCCCGTCGAGCGTCCCGCCGATGCCGACCGCGACATCGAGATGACCTGCTATCGCGCCGACCTCAGGACTGAGGATCGACAATGCGCCGAGCTCGCTCCAGGCGCCGTCCAGGCGCCCGTCGATCGCGACACGGTCGGCGTTGGTGCGTGACCCGGCAAGCTGCAGGTTGAAACCGTCGCTGCCGTCACCGCGCAGCTCGACGCTGCTCTCGAAGCCGTTGAGATCGACGCGGCCGTCGGCCTCGAGCCCCTGGAAATCGAGATGGACCGGTTCGGCGCCGGCAGGCGCATAACTCAGCCGCGCGCCGTCACCCGACACCTGCCAGTTACCGACCGGATTCGAGCGCGACCCGGTGACATCGATGTCCGCCTGCAGGCCACCCACGAGCGTGACGTCGGCGGGCAGGAATGGCTGCAGCAGCGCCAGATCGAAGTCGCTGGCCGCCACTTGCAGACGATCGTTATCGCCGGTCCCGAGGGTCACGCCGACACAAAGCTCCGCCGCGGCCTGTCCGAGGCAGGCCGTCGACACCGACAGCGTTGCCGAATCCAGCGCGAGATCTGCCGGCTCGCGCAATGCCCAGACACCGAGCGGCGATTGCTGATACCGGGCCTGTTCGATCCGTCCCTGCCAGGAAGGCGTCGTCGTGGCGCTGCCGCTCAGGGTGGCTGCCGCCTGGAAGCTCTGGTGATCGATTTCGAGCTCGGCGCGATGCGCGTCGGCCGTGCCTTCGACCCGAGCGCCGATCGTCGCGGGGCCGAAGTCTCCGACTGCGGCCCGGGATGCAGCCAGTGTCAGATTCATCGGCGCACCCGCGCCGAGGCCGAGGGATCCTGACAGCCGGGCAGCGTCGGCCGAGGCACCCCCGAAAGTCAGACCCGCGCCATCGACCTCACCGGTAATTACCGGCGCCTCCAATGTCCCGGCCGCAGTCACGCGGGCCTGGAGTCGACCGGCGACGCCGTCGGCCAGCTCGGCGATATCCGGCAACTCCGCATCGACCTCGAGCTCGAGCTCACTGCCGACACGTCCGCTGACCGCGATGCGGTTTGCGCCCAATTGCAGAAGCCCGCGATCGAGTCGCAGGTCTCCGGCGGCGGAATACTGCGCCGCGGCGGCGAGCTCGAACTCGCGGTCACGGACGATGCCGCTCGCGATCAGATCGTCGCTCGCAACGGTCCAGTCTTCGCTCAACCGGCCGTCGATCCGCGCCGTCGCGGCAACGCGGCCCGCCCAGCCCGGCACGAACCAGCCAGGATCGAGGTCACTGCCATCGAGGCTCGCGTCGAATTGCAGCGTACCGAAGTCGAGCGAGCCCGACAGCTCGGCGACTCCGCCGTCACGCGCGAGGCGCACCGTGCTCAACTGCAGCCGGTCCGGTTGCAGATTGCCGGCGGCCCGAACGGTCACCGACGCGGTGCCGACAGCGCGGCCTGTGGTTGAGTCCGGGTCTAGGCCCAGATCAGCGCCGGGGTCGCGGCCGGCGTCGGGGCTTGCGTCGGCAACGCGGGCCGTGTCGGGGCCGGCATCGACCTGCACCGACGTATCGACCTCGAAGTCGATGTCGTCCGGCCGACCGGAAACGCGGCCCGTGCCGGACCCGGGTCCGAGCGCAATCGGCAGCAGCGCCAGAAGAGACTCGTCATCGATGGCGGTCCAATCGACGTCCAGGTCGAAGCGCGGGCCCTCGTCCAGCACGACCGGCCCGCTGGCATTCACACGCGCAGGCTCGAGCAGTTCCGCGTCGACACTGACCTCGGGCAAGGTGCCGGCAACCTGCGCCCCGAGCAACACGGCGTGGTCGGCCAGGCGCCCGGACAGGCTAATGGCGGCATCGACCCGCGGCCGCTCGGCGAGATCGAAACTCGCCTGTGTCGAGAACGAAAAGGTCTGGTAGGACGACTCGAAGCGGGCGAGATCGAGGCGCTTCCCGATGTAGCTTGCTGTCAGCGTGAGCTGGCCGAATTCGAGCAGATCGTCACCGTCGACGACATCGACCCCGGCAATCGCGACGCTTTCGAACACGAGATCGACGGGCAGGACAGGCGCGACGAACGGGTCGTCCGACGCCGGCTCGTCCGGAACCGGTTTCGGCGTCACGGTGACGGTCGACACAAAGAGATCGCGAACCACGACACGGCCGGCCAGCAGCGCGCGCACGTCGATTTGCATCGTGGCTTCAGCGGCGCGCGCACGCACGCGCGCGATCTCGAAATCCAGATTGGCAAATCTGAATCCGCCGACGACGCTGCCTTCGACCGTCTCTGCAGTCAGCACCTCGCCGGTCGCGTCGACCAGTCGCGCCACGATGTAACGCCCGCCCGACTCGGACGCCAACAGCCAGACGGACGTCGCCGCGGCCGCGACCAGCAGCACGAATACCGTCAGCAGGACTCCCACGGCCGTGCGACGCAACATCAGAGGTCCGGCCCCAGGCTGATGTGAATCCGCGGGTTCGCCGTAGGGTCGTTGACCGGGAAACCGATATCGAGCCGAACGGGTCCCAGCGGCGAGCGCCAGCGCGCACCGATACCGACCCCGGTCTTCGCGTCGAAATCGGAGCCGGCAAACGCGTTGCCGGAGTCGGCGAACACGGCGACCGACCAGCGGTCCCGAACCGGGTGCTCGTATTCGATGCTGGCGACGAACAAATGCTCGCCGCCGATGACGTTGCCTGTCTCGTCCAGGGGACCCAGAGACTCGAAGTCGTAGCCGCGGATGCTGGTATCGCCGCCGGCGAAGTAGCGCACCGACGGCGGCAAGTCCTCGAACCGATCGTCGGCCGTAGCACCCGCCGTCGCCCGCGCGAGAATTCGCGCCCCGCTCCCAAACGAGCGAATCAGCTTGTAGTCGACGGTCGTCTGAACGAAGCTCGTGTCGGATCCGATCGCGTCACCGGCGCCGCGCACTTCGATATTCAGCCGCTCGCCGCGCTCGGGCCGCAACGCGTTGTCGGCACGCAGGCGCGTCCAGTTGATGCCCGGCATCAGCAGCCGCGAGCGCCCGGTCTGCTCGGCGACATCGAAGTCCTCGACCAGCAGATCGAGAAACTGGGTGCGCGACCAGCCGCCCGCGCGCTCAAGAACGCGCCGCGCACCGAATTCGAGGCTCTTGCTCTCCGCGGTCTCGGTGTCCTCGCGCTTGATGCCACCGTCGAAGCTCGCCCACTCGAAGCGCGGATCGCCATATGGCAAGCGGTAGTTGGCCGAGACTTCGGAAACGACCGGCGAGAGCTGCGAATCGACAGTCAGCTGATGGCCCCGATCGTTGAAACGCCGGATATCGCGCCCGATCCGGACGCGGGGGCCGGTGTCCGTGGAAAAGCCGACACCGTAGTTGATACGCAGGCGCGGCGCGCCGGCCACGGTGACGCTGACCGGGATCGTCTTCGTTTCGGCATCGGGGGCCAGCGCCCGAACGCTGATCGTATCGAAGTAGCCGCTGTTCGCGAGCGCGATGTGCGTGGCGGAGAGATCGTTGTTGTTGAACGGCTGCCCCGTCTCGACCGTGATGTAGTTCGATACGAAATCTTCGGCAAGCGCGTCCTGTTCGATCGTCACCGGTCCGACGCTGTACCTGGGCCCCGTTTCGAACCGGATCGCGATATCGGCCGCCGCTGCATCCGGATAGACGTCGATTCGGGCCGTGGTGAGCTCGGCTTCCGGATAGCCACGATCGCGCGCGACGTCCCGCAGGCGCCGCTTCAGCGCTTCGTAGCGTCCATGATGAAGGCCGTTGCCGGTGGCGAGCCCCGGATTCGCGGCGATTCGCGAGAAGGCAACGTCGTCATCGCCGCCGACGATGTCGAGGACGAAGCCCCGAATCGTCGTCTGCCGGCCCGCGTCGATTTCGACCACGGCCTCCCAACAGTCGGCGTCGAGATCGAGCTCCGCCGCGATCGTTGCGCGGTAGTGGCCGAGAGCGCGCAGCGCGTCGCGCACTTCCCGATCCAGGGCGTCGTACTCCCTTCGAACCAGTTGCGGATCGGCATCGCAGTCGAGATCGTCGAGCGTAAGGTGCGCCTGGACGTTCGCCAGAAGCTCGTCCGTAATCCCGTTGATTTCGACGGCGGCCTGGGACACCGTCATCGGGACGGTCATCATCAGCGCCCCGAAGAGCCGGTGCCGCATTGCTAGAATTTCCCTTTCACGCTGCTTTGACATCGAAATCGGCCGAGGTATCCAGTGACCGTCATCGACGTGCATACGCACATGTTATCCCGCGACTATCTGGCGCTTCTCTATGACAAAGGGGCACCGCAGTACGCCGCCGGCAAGAGCAGGGCCGGTGAAGACATCATCCGCATGTGGGGAGCGCCGTTCATGACGCTGCTGCCCGAAATGTGGGATTACGACAAACGCATCGCCGATATGGACGCTGCGGGTGTCGACGTTGCAATCGTATCGCTGACGTGCCCGAACGCCTACTTCGGCGATGCCGAGACCAGCATCGAGGCCGCCAGAATCGTCAACGACTCGATGGCGGCGGAGCAGACCGCGCGCCCGGATCGTATCCGCTGGCTGGCCTCGCTGCCATGGCAGCATGAGGCGCTGGCGCTCGCCGAGCTGGAACGCGCAACGTCGAACGGGGCTGTCGGTGTCATGGTCATCGCCAACATCGATGGCGAAAACCTGACGAGCGAGCGCTTTCGAAACGTCTGGGCGGCAATCGATAGCCTCGACCTGCCCGTGCTCGTGCACCCTGGCACCCCGCAGGGTGTGCGTGACATGGCGCTCGACGAGTACGGGCTGGTGCCGCCGGTCGGCTTCGTGTTCGACACGACGCTCGCCTTCACGCGAATGATCTTCGACGGCTTTCTGGACCGATTTCCCAATCTGAAACTGATCGCGGCTCACGGGGGCGGGGCACTGCCCTATCTCGCCGGTCGACTCGATCGCTGCCATGAGCGCATACCGGCATGCGCAGAAGCGACCTCGACGAGGCCGAGCGAGTATCTGCAGCGGATCTGGTACGACGCGGTGGTCTATTCCCCGGAAGCGCTGCGCCTGTGCATCGACGTCGCGGGCTCCGATACGCGGGTTCTGTTCGGCTCCGACTACCCGCACAACATCGGCGACATGTCCGGCTGCCTCGGCCGCGTCGACGGCCTCCCGGACCGGTCCGCGGCACGGATAAGGGGCGCGAACGCGCTGAGCCTGTTCGGCTTGTAATTCCCGCGCGGGCGCCGGCGTTGCCGATGGCCCTCCCCGGCGTCAGCTGCCCTTTTCGCGGGTCTCGACGTAACGGTGCAGATTGTTGTGCTTGAAGTTCAGCACCGGGTCGAATTCCTGAATGTTGAACGAGATCGCGAGCGGACCCGCGTCGAACAGGCCTGCGAGGCTCGCCTTCAGGCACTCGAACAGCGCCGTGCCGGCGCGTTCACGCACGTCGAGCGGCCGGCCGTGGCCGATCCAGGCGGTAACGTGCACATAGGCATTGTCCGGATGGCGGTCCGCAATCCGGTAGTCGTCCGCGCGGAAGGCGCGTACGCGGAGCCCGCCGCGCGGGAAGATGCCGGTTTCGAGCGCGGCCGCGTGCAGATCGTCGAGCAGACCGTCGAGATCGACGCGCTGCTCCAGATTCGCGGAATATTCGACGATCAGGTGCGGCACGATGGCGTTGAAACCCGGATTTGCCCGCGGCTCACGGTATAGTTAACATGCTAAGTTATTCTGTCGAAGGCTGTCAATCGGCGCCCCGGCGACGCGACGGCCCCACGAATACAACGCAACGCAACGCAACGCAACGCAACGCAACACAACGCAACGAAGATGATGGCAGGCAATCATGCATGATTCGATTCGCGGCTCGATTCCGCCACTGATCACCCCGTTTCGCAACGGCGAAGTGGACTATGCCTGCTACGAGCGGCTGATCGACCATCAGATCGCCGAGGGCACGCATGGCGTCCTCGTCAACGGGACGACATCCGAGCCTTCGACGCTGACGACGGCCGAGCGCAACCGGCTGGTCAGCGTCGCCATCGAACGGGCCGCCGGGCGCGTCCCGGTCATCGCGGCCACCGGCTCCCAGTCGCTGGCCGAGTCGCGGGAACTGACCGAGCATGCGGCGGCTGCCGGCGCCGACGCCCTGCTGATCGTGACGCCCTATTACATCCGCCCCCCGCAACGTGGACTGATCGAGTATTACCTGACGCTGACACGCGGCATTGAGATCCCATGGATGATCTATCACATCCCCGGCAGAACCGCGGTCAGTGTGACGCTCGATACGCTCAAGTCGCTGAAGGACAGCTCGCCGGAATTCATCGGCATGAAGCATGCCGTCAACGACCTCGGGTTCGTGTCGGAGTGCCTCGCGGCATTCGGCGATGACTTTCGGATCTTCGTCGGCCTCGAGGAGCTCAGCTTCCCGATGATGGCCGTCGGTGCGTGCGGTCTGATGAATGCCGTAGGGAACCTCCATCCCGGCGTGCTCGCGCGAATGTGCGACGCCGTGGCCGCCGGCGACATGACGGTTGCACGCCAGCTGCACGACCAGCTTCTCGAGATCAACAAGGCCGTCTTCTTCGACACGAATCCGATACCGATCAAGTACATGATGCGCCGCCTCGGGCTGCTTGATCAGAACGAGCATCGGCTGCCGATGGCGGCCGCAACGGCAGAGCTCGAGGCAAGGCTCGATGCCGTGCTCGAGCGCACCGGCCTCATTAAATCGAGCGCAGCCTGATGCGCCTGCTCAGCTATGAAGTATCCGGCCGCGAGGGCTTCGGCGCCGTCGTCGACGGCGCCATCATCCCGCTCGCCGACGTGTCCGGCGCCGCGAGCCTCGGCGCACTGATCGAGATGGATGGCATCGCGCGCGCGGCCGAGATCGCGGCAAGCGGCTCGCCGACGCTCGCTCTCGATGACATCCGCTACCTGCCGCCGATCGTGTCGCCGGGAAAGATCATCTGCATCGGCGTCAACTACGGGAACCGGAACGAGGAATACAAGGACGGCTCGTCCGCGCCGAAGTATCCGAGCGTCTTCATGCGGACGAAGGAGAGTCTGGTCGGGCATGCGGAAGCGATCGCGAATCCGCCCGAGTCGGAACAACTCGATTACGAGGGCGAAATCGTGCTCGTGATCGGCAAGCCTGGTCGGCGAATCGCCCGCGAGAATGCCTGGGAGCACGTCGCCGGCCTTACTCTGATGAACGAGGGCTCGGTCCGCGACTGGCTGCGACACGCGAAATTCAACGTGACGCAGGGCAAGAATTTCGGCCGGTCCGGCAGCTGCGGTCCCTGGCTCGTGACGCGCGACGAATTCGATCCGACCGCTCCGCTGCATCTGACGACGCACGTCAACGGCGAGCTCAGGCAGGACGATACGACCGATAACCTGATATTTCCGTTCGACTTTCTGATCAGTTATCTGTCGACGTTCATGCCGCTCGCGCCGGGCGACATCATCGCCTCGGGGACGCCGACCGGGGCTGGCGCGCGTTTCGACCCGCCGAAGTATCTGCGCGACGGCGATACGGTCAGCGTGCACGTGCCGGAAATCGGTACGCTCGAAAATCGGGTCGCAGACGAGCGAATCTGACGCAGTGCGGGCGGCGGGTCGCGGACAAGCGCGTCTCAGGCAGTGCGGGCGGCGGGTCGCGGTTTAAGACAGGCCCAGCAAGCTCGGGCTCAGTCCTGCCGCACGTTGTCGTCGGCAAGCTCGATCAGTAGTTTCAGGTCGTCCTGCAGGCGCGCCAGTCGCTCCGGATGCAGCTGCTCGCGGAGCGTCGTGTATTCGGCTTCAATGTCCGGCGCAATCGACTGCACGAGCTCCCTGCCCTGGGCGGATATCTCGACTCTCAGCTCGCGTTGATCGTCGACCGAGCGCTGCGTCGTGATCAGGCCCGACTCGCTCAGTTTGCGCAGAATCCGCGTCATGCTCGGCGCCAGGATCGCGCACTCCTCGGCGAGGCCGGAAGCGGTCAACGCACCGTTGTCGTTGAGTGTTCGCAACGCCCGCCACTGCTGCTCGGTGACGCCGCTGCGGTTCAGAATCGGGCGAAACCGCGCCATCGCCGTCTCCCGCGCACGCAGCAGCAGCATCGGCAGCGAATCGCGGAACGGACGCAGTTCAACCATCCGCAAAGGATAACACGTTAAGTAATTCGGCTATTCGAGCAACTCGAACATGAAGAGCACGGCGGGCGACGCGTTGTAGATGACGTAGATCAGCGTCTCGCCGTCCGGACCAGTTCGAATAGCGGCACCCTCGAAACGAGCCGCCGTCAGTGGCGGCTGCAGTGTCGCGATCTCTACCGGTTCCATGCTGCCGTCGATCGAGATGTCGGCCGCGGCGATTCGGCCGAGCCGTGTGACGTTCGCCGTACCTTCTTCCGGCAGAAGGATCTCGAGCACCATCAGGTCGCCGTTCGGAAAGCTCGACAACGAGACGGGCAACCAGCGCTCCTGAGGCCTGAGCCAGATCGGGCCATCGCCCTGACCGGTCATCAGCCAGCCGCGCGTTGCTCTCGGCCGGGTCAGCTCGGCCAGCGCGATCGTCCGCCCGTCCGGCAGGTGTGCAATCGAGGAAAAGCCGGCGCCTTCCGGGATGCCTTCCAGCGCCTCGGGCGGCAACGGCAACTGCACGGACCTCGAGCCGAAGTCCTCGTACGCGAGCACACGGTCGTGCGTTTCGAAGCCGACCAGATAACGGCGTCCATCGTGATCGAGCGCCTCGGCATCCTTGTCGCGGTCTTCGGTGAAAGGCTCGCCATTCTCGTCGAGCAGGGGTCCTGAGCGATCGATCGCGAAACCGCTGAGATTGCCGTTCGCATCGTAGCGAAGCGACCCTTCGAGCCAGATGCCGCCTTCCGTGCCGGCAATGCGCAGGCCATCGGGCGAGACCCACAGACCGGACAGGCCCCAGAACGCGTTCTCCTCCTCGTCCGCGCCTTCGATCACCACGGCACCGCGATAGCGAAGCGCACCAATCGGATCGTCGACGTTCAGTTCGGCCGGAAATACGAACGGGGACACGGTGACGGCAGGGCCCGCAGAAGTCTGGGCATGCGCTGCATCCGAAATGGCGAGCAGACTCGCAGCAGCGAGCAGCATCGGCACGTTACGCGCGGCGCTCAATCCTCCTCCTCGGGCGAGAGTTTCATGCGGCCGGGCCTCCGGAGAGTGTGGCTTGTCACGCGTCGATGTCGAACAGCTGGTCTTCGGGAATATTGTTCAGCGTTATCGCGACACGGTTCGTGTAGTTGAAGAAGGCAATCGTCTCGATCGCTTCGAGAATTTCCGCATCGTCGAAGTCGAGCCGTCGCAGCGCGTTCAGTTCCCTGTCGCCGACCTCCGACGGGTCGCGCGTAATTCTGATGGCCAGATTCGCGAGCGCCTCTTCCCGCTCGGTCAGGTCAGGAACGTGCTCGTAGCCGAGCGCCATGCGCCTGGCCCGCAGCTCGTCGCCGATGGCCTCGGCGTATCCCTTCGTATGATGGGCTTCGCAGTAGGCGCAACCGTTGTCAGCGGAAACGACCAGCGCGAGCAATTCCTTATCCGCCATCGAGAGCCGGCCCTCGCCCGGATCGAACAGTGATGCGAAGTAGTCGACCGCGCGTTTCAGCGTGCCGGGGTTCAATGCGAGCGAGATGATCCAGTTCTCGACGTAGCCGACCATCTTTCGATTCTCTTCGAGCAACGGCCGAATACTGTCGTCCACTTCCGATTCATCGGGAACGCGAAGTCGTGAGATCGGCAGCCGGCGTTGTCGGACGATGTCATCCATTGTTTTCTCCGATCGCGTGAGCGATGAACGGGTTTCTCACGACTATACCATCGCGGCCGTCAGCTACGGCCGTGGGCGATCTGCACCATGGCGCACATCGATCGAGAAAGCGCCGTGGGTGAGAAGTCTGCTGATATCACGCGACAGGATAGGGGCCGTCCTCGAAAACCTCGGCGTGGTAGTACTTGGTTCCCACGGCACGAGCGACTTCACTGCGCGGGTCGGCGCCTGCTGCGGCGCTCTCAAGTACCCGCTGGTAGTCATACTCGGGCGCCCAATCCAGCAGCTCTCTCGCCCTGGCGTTGTCGTATACCCGATCGACGCTCGGAAACATGGTCCAGCCCAGCCGCTCGTATATCCGGGGTTGCTGGGGAAAGTAGTTTCGCACCGCCGCGCGGGCATTCACTCTCAACTCCGCGGCATCCTGCCGCTGAAACGGTGTCGTCGCACTGACGATCAGCCGGACGAAGCCGAGCGCCTTCGCACGCTCCATAGCTGAGATGTGGGCGGTAACGACGTCGTGAAGATCCGCTCGCCGGAACAGGAACTCATTGGCCTTGACGTTTTCGTCGGAATAGCGACTACGCACAGCCGCGCTGTCGTCCTCATCGGGAAAGAAGCGGGACGTGCGCAGCGCGATGCAATTCACCCCATGCTTGTCGTGGAAGAGCGCGCACAGGTTTTCAGCGGCGACTTTCGTGACGCCATAGATGTTCTTCGGAATCGCATGAAGTTCTTCAGTAACCCACACTGCGGGCCCAGCTTCCACCGGGCGCAAGGCATGCCCGAAAGCACTGGTCGAGCTGGTAAACACGAACGAACCGACCCCGGTTTCTGCGGATCGCTCGAGCAAGACCAGCGTGCCCGTGACATTCGTATCGATAAACTCCTGTTTGGAGTGCGTGACCATATGCGGCTTGTGCAGGGTAGCCGTGTGAAAGACGCTTTCCACACTATCGACTGCACGGGCGACAGTCGCACGGTCGGTCACGGAGCCAACGATATCTGTAAATTCGGAGTCCTTGATATCCAGGCCTACGGTGTGCGCGCCAGCTTCTCGCAGGCTCCGGATCAGCGCCTCACCGAGATGGCCTGAACTACCGGTTACGAGGATCTTCACGGCGAGCGTTTCCCTGGACAGCGAAGATTGGCGTTCCGAAGCTCACAACCCGCCGTTTCGCTCCACGAGTGTTGCGACACTCAGGAATGCGCAGAAGAACCAACTCGACTGTCTCGGCTCCGGAAGATATTCCGGTGGAATCATGACCGGCTGATCGCGACATTCGCCGCTTGCGTTTTGCAGTTCCCTGACGGCCTCGGACACGAGACTCCAGGGTATCCACGCAAACGGTCCTCGCTCACCGTTCACTCCGGATGCGACGTCGGCAACGGCGTACGTGTAGACGGTTGCCGGCTCAAAGCCGACATCGGCGAAATACATCGTGAACTCGTTGTCGACGACATAGTTGCTGTAGTCGATCGCGGCGCGGAGGGCTGCTTCCTCGAATGCCCCGTTGGATTCCTCAACGACCTCTCTGATAGCCGCGTCCAGCTCGCTTTCGCCGGCTTCCACAATGCCTGCCAGAATTCCCCAGCCGCGTCCTTCGACCGGTGCCTTGTGATCTGCGAGAAGAACGTAACGAACGCCGTCGACTTCCGTGAAAGTGAGCACGCCTGCGCCCGCCGCTGATGCCGCATTCGGCGCCGCGGCAGCCGACAAGAGCGCGCTGGCCAGGACAACATTCTTTAGCGATGTCTGAATCATGCTGACCCCCCGGGGTTGAGCGGCGTCCCGTGGCCACAGCGGGCCGTTTCCGCTCGATTTCGGTCCTCCGGATTCTAGCCCGGAAATCTCGCCGATTATGCAGACTCCGCCTGCCCCTAACCGATCTCACCCCCGAATCGGTCAGATTTCCGGGCTGACGCTACTTCGGCATGCGTGCTACGCACACGCATACGGTCGCCCGGGAATGGTGATCCGGATGCTGCAGGCACGCGAGAAAATCGTCCCGAATCTGCTCGAACCTCGGGCCGCAGAATTCGCGAAGCAGTTTCATACGCTCGGTCGAGCGCCGAGGCACAGGGTATGACCATCGTGGTGAATCGGCCTACAATGCCTGCCGACCCGGCGACGTGCGAATGCAAGAAATGAGCCAATGACATTGAACGAATTGGCCGCCGGCATCGCGGCAACCGTGGACCGGTATCGGAAGACTGGCTACCTATGATCTGCTGCAGCGTGGACACCCACGTACATATCTACCCTGACAGGTTCGCCACCGACTGGGCGACATCTGCCCATGCCAACTTGTCTCGCCACTTGACTTCGGACATGGCTGAAGCAGATTGGTACAAGGCGATTTTTCTCTACGGAATCGCCGCACAACCAGACATCGATTCGATCTGGCGCCGCTCGTTGCACGCGAGCTGGCAAGCCGAAGAGATCGACGGCGGCTACCGGTTGGAGAGCGGCGAGCGCGTTCTCTACCTCCTGATTGGCCGGCAGTGGAAAACCTACAACAACCTGGAATTACTGACGCCCCTGAACGTCGATATTTGCGATGGGCTCTCTCTAGAAGAAATGGCGCAGTCGATCTCGGCCGGCGAATACGGCGTGGTGCCCTGGGGTGCGGGTAAATGGCTCGGCGCTCGGGGTAGAGAGGTAAGCGCGGTCAGAGACAAGTTCCAGGATCGTATTCACCTCGCCGACAACGGCGGCCGGATGCGCTTGTGGCATGTCGCGTTATTGAATGCAGCCGCGAAAGAGCGAGAACCCGTATTGCTCGGCTCGGATCCGCTCCCTACCGAGAGCGATCATCAGCGTTTGGGCAACGCCGGCATGCTACTCAAGTTCGACTTACCGGATCGCAAGCGCTTCTGTGACACTCTGCGCAGAGCACTTGTAAGCCCGCAAAACGAGATTGGACGTTTCGGCGCGGGCGTTAGCTGCGCGCAGTTCATCAAGAATCAGATCGAGTATCGGCTATGAGGATTCTGTTGTTGGCGCCACAACCGTTCTTCGTGGAACGGGGCACGCCGATCGCCGTCAAACTGCTGGCTCAGGCGCTCAGCGACGATGGCTGCACTATCGACCTTGTGTGTTTCAATGAAGGTGAAGACCCTGAGATTCCCGGCGTTCGGCTACACCGCGTTGGTCGCCGCCTGAATCTTGGCCATGTGCCGCCCGGCTTTTCGTTGAAGAAGTTGGTGCTCGACATGATTCTGATGTTCCGCGCCATCTCGTTGTGCATTCGGCGGCGTTACGACGTCATTCATGCCGTGGAGGAAAGCGCATTCATCGCGATGTTCCTAAGTCTTTTCACACGAACACCGCACATCATGGACGTGGATTCCGAGATGAGTACGCAACTCATCGATAAACAACCGTTGCTGCGCCCGATACGGAGGGTCTTGCAATGGCTGGAGCGGATACCCACAAAGACTGCGCACGCGATCGTCGCGTGTAACGATTCGCTGGCGACACCGTTGCGTCAGCAGACATGCAAACCTGTCTTCGTATTGAAGGATGTCTCGCTGATGGCGGCTCCCAGCGGCACGCAGGCTGATCCGTTGGTGGATTCTGTTAGCAGCGACGATAGCGTGGTCCTTTACATAGGCAACCTGGAAAGCTATCAGGGCATCGATCTGTTGATGGAGACTTTCGCATCGATCAGCGATCTCGCGACGCAGCTTGTCATCGTCGGTGGAAACAATACGACCCTCGCACACTATCGCAACAAAGCCGAGGCGCTGGGCATTCAGGAAAGAACCCATTTTGCGGGACCGCAGCCTGTGAGCGATATTGGCGTCTGGATGGCACGCGCAGACGTGCTGGTGTCGCCGAGGATTCAGGGCATCAACACGCCCATGAAGATATACAGCTATCTGGACTCCGGCACGCCGGTGCTCGCGACCGATCTGCCGACCCATACCGAGATACTCGACGACACGATCGCAATGCTGGCCAAACCGGATGTCAACGCGTTTGCGAACGGGCTGCGGCGACTTCTGGAGCAACCCGACCATGCAAGAGCTCTGGCGACCAGAGCGAAGGAATTCATTCGGCGCGAGCACAGCATCGACAAGTTTCGATGCGACGTGCGTTCAATCTACGGCAGTTTGTTTCGACACTATCCGGCACTGGCGCCCAACAGCGAGGCACCGGCATCAAGGCCGGGCTGAGTCGTCAGTGCCCGCACTGAGTCAACGGACTGCCCCTCGACGTACATCCGGTGCCACAGATCGAAGTTGACCCTCGTCCACAGGCGGTAGCTGTGATCTTGCTCACCGCGCAAATGGTTCGTAAACATCTCGAGCATCACGGTGGTGGCGGTCATGTCGCGGCGGGTCACGCTCGCGCTTCGTCGAGTCGACAAACCCGACGGCGGCATGACCTTTCGCGGACCGACCGGTAGCGATGAGCATCAAGGCCGCGTCACTTTTCAGGCTGTTCGTATCGGTCGCGCTGATCGTGTTCGTGCTGAGCCGTGCGGAGCTTGCCGTCGTCGGCGAGACAATAGTTGCTGCCGATCCGTTCCTCATTCTGCTGGCGTTTCTGTGCTTCTTCGTCAGCAATGCCTTCAGTGTCGCCCGCTGGCGAATTATGCTCGCGGCGCACGGGACGGAGCCGGGTTTCGGTTACCTGTATTCGTCCTTCATGATAGGGGTGTTCTTCAACCAGATCTTGCCGACGACGGTCGGCGGCGACGTCGCTCGTTATCACTACACATCCGGAGTCGGGCGCGGAAAGGCCTTCAGCGCTGTCTTCATGGATCGCGTGTTCGGCGTCGTGTCACTGGCAATGTTCGCGTTTGCAGGTCTCGTTTTCACACGCCGGCTCGGCGCGGTTCCGGATCGGATTCTCGAGGCCGTGGCACTCCTGTTGGCGCTTGGTGTCGTTGCGATCACCGTGATATTCCTGTTGCCGGAGGCACAGTTCGAACGTATACGTCGGCTGTATCGATTCCTGCCGGCGAAGCTCGCGACTTTCGTCGACAAAACTTTCGCCGCCTTTGCTGCCTACCGTGGCCGGCGGGACGTCGTTTTCGCTGCACTCGCACTTTCGTTGCTTCTGCAGTGCGTAGTCGTCTTGCACTACTTTTTGATAAGCCACGCGCTCGATCTCGGCGTTCCGTTATACGCCTACGTCTACATCGTACCGGTCGCGGTCATCATCATGATGCTGCCGATTTCAATCAACGGTATCGGTGTCCGGGAAAGCGTTTTTGCCCTTCTGCTCGGGGCTCACGGGGCCGGGACGAGCGCGACGCTGGCGTTCTCCTGGATCGTATACGGACTCATTCTGGTTCACGGGCTGGTCGGCGGGGTCGTCTTCGCCTTCGCGCGGCGGACGCGGAGCACGTCGTGAACTCACTTCAGTGGCGCGGCACCCGACTCGGCTGATCGGCACTTTTATCCTGAGCTAAACTGCGCGCGGTTCCAGGAATACGGACGTTCGACAATGAAGTGCTTGGTGACAGGAGCGACAGGATTCACCGGCGGTCATCTTGCGCGACGATTGGCGCAGGATGGGCATGAAGTCGTTGCACTGGCCCGCCCCGGAAGCGACACGACCGGGCTTCAGCATGCCGGTATCGATGTGCATAAGGGCCAGTTGACCAAACGCGACGACGTCATGGCTGCCGCCGCGGGCGTCGAGAAGATCTACCATATCGCTGCCGTATTCCGTACGGCCGGGCATTCGGACGACTACTACAGGGAGGTCAACGTCGGCGGCACGCTCAACGTGCTCGAGGCCGGCCGAAAGTTGGGGTGCGAGCGCGTTGTCCACTGCTCGACGATAGGTGTTCATGGCCATATCGAGGAACCACCGGCCACGGAGGAATACCGGGTAAAACCGGGCGACATCTACCAGCGCACCAAGCTTGACGGTGAGCGGGAGGCCGAAGAAGCGATTAAGCGGGGTCAGCCCGTCTCGATCTTTCGGCCGGGATCGATTTATGGCGAAGGCGACCTTCGCTTCCTGAAGTTGTTCAAGGCGTTGCAGAAGCGCCGCTTCATCATGATCGGTCCGGGCAAGGTGCGGTTGCACCTGGTCCACATCGACGACCTGGTCGCCGGCATCAAGCTGTGCGGCTCGAAGGCAGAGGCCTTGGGTCAGACGTTCATCCTGGCCGGCCCGGCCGCGGCGACTTTGAACGAGATCATCGCCGAGGCGGCCACCGCGATGGGAGTCGCACCGCCGCGGTTTCGCGTGCCGGTCGGACCGATCTACGCAGCCGGTTGGCTATGCGAATTGGTGTGTGTGCCGTTGCAGATCAATCCACCGTTACACAGACGTCGAGTCGGGTTCTTCACGAATCACCGCGAGTTCGACATCAGCAAAGCGCGCCGCGTGTTGGGATATGACCCGCGGGTGTCTTATCGCGAAGGCCTGCAAAGAATGGCAACCTGGTACGCAGAGCAGGGATTGATCGATCCCATACCACCGATGGCCGGCGCCGCATGATCGCCGCCGGCCGGACGCGCGACGGTCGAATGTCCAAGTGCTACGCTGGCTTGGCCGACTTCCGACCCTAGGGGTCAGAGCGCCTGACGGTAGCTAAGGCTACTCCCGCCCCAATCAACAACGACCCGGATACACGATCTGCCATTCGTCTCGCGCGACGGGATTCAAGGGCCGTACCGACTTTCGCACCGACCAGTGCCCATATCGAGTCTCCGATTCCCGCCAGAATCACAAAGGTGATAGCCAGAACGATCATCTGCGGCAGTGCCGGAAGCTGAGGATCGACAAACTGAGGTAGGAATGCACCATGAAACAGGAGCATCTTCGGATTCGTGAGAGTCACGAAAAATCCCTGGGTGCCATCGCGGACACCGGATACGGCAGCGTCGACACTTGAATCGTGCTGGCTGGTCATCGTCGGCCGGAGCAAGGCAGACAACCCGAGGTAAAAGAGATAAGCGACGCCGATCCAACGAATCAATTCAAACGATTCGCCGACGAATGACACAATGGATGCGAGCCCAGCCACTACCACGCCAAGTTGAAGAGATGCTGCGATGGTGCTCCCTGCAACCGCAAGCAGCCCGGCTTTCGATCCGCGCTTGATGCTAAGCGAAGTCACAAACATCACTGTGGGTCCCGGCGTGGAAATCAAGATCAACGCAGCAACAACGTATGCGATGTACAACTCTGCGTTCACGGCAACTTACCCTTCAGAATCACGCTCAAACGCGAGGGATACGAAGAACTTGTAGTCACTCGACATGCCTGCCCCGCCCAATCTTGTCGGCGGTAACGGCCGGTTCGGGTCGATGGCTGACCTTAGCACAACCCCCGGAAATGTCGGCTTTCGGAGCACTCCAGGCCGAGGTCATTCCGACTTCGTCGCTACTACAGTTATCGACCCCTTGTCTGAGTCGGCTTGTACATCGATGAACCCGGCTTCGCGAAGCTCATCGGAAACCCACGACGGTGAAACCCGAAGTTTTCTGTAATAGCTCTTGCTGAACTCCCAACCATCCGCCGTTCGTCGGTAAACGAGATCGTGCACCTTTACCTTGTCCGGCTCATACTCAAGATAGCACGTGAATACCGTGTCCGCGTCGCTTCGAACCGGTATAAATCTATCGAGGCCCGTTAGCTCTTGCGTCAAATCGCGGAATGTAATTATTAACTGGCCGCCGCCAACCAGCGCCGCATATACGTCACTAAAGAGTTGCTGCACTTCGCCGGCCGATTCAAGGTGCAGCAATGTGTCCGTCATGCATACGGCCAGTTCAATGGGCTCCTGAACGTGCTCTCGGAAGCTCAAGAGGTCGGCCTCGATCGTTTCGACGCATTGCCCGTCGGCGTGGCTCGTCAGTTCCTGCAACAAGCGATTGTCGAGATCAATCGCCGTTACGTGGTAACCGAGTTGGGCAAGTGGTATCGACTGAAAGCCGCAGCCCGCTCCCAGATCAACTGCGACGCCCGAACTGCGCGGCGACAGGCCTCGCTCCGCAAAGAAAGCTGTGTTTCGTTCAAGCGCGGCGGCAAAGCCTCCGTACATCCACGAGTAAACAGGAGCCAAAACGTGCTTGTAATGTTCTTTGCTCGTTGCCATTGGTCCTCTGATGCGGTCTCCTAACGACGGATCGCATGTCTAAATCGGGTCAAAAAGAACCCTGCAGACTATACCTGCGGATGTCTCGAAGCGGGGGCAGGCCGAAACGCGATGTCGCCATTCCGCTGTGTGATGACGACCGTGCGTCGGTGGCCCGAACGCTCACCGTCCCAACTGACGAGAACTCCGAGTCCGAAAACAGCTAGTCCGCCCTGAGCGTCTCCATCGGATCTATCGCCGCTGCGCGGCGGGCGGGAAGATAGCTAGCGAGTGCCGCGGCCGACAGGATCACGACGAGCGCGCCGATGTGGGCTGCCGGGTCCATCGCGCTGAGTCCAAACAGCAGCGACGACATCACACGCCCCAAGGCCGCGGCGGCGACGAGGCCCACCGCGGCGCCCACTCCGCTCAGCATGAGCCCATTCAGCAGGAACATCCTCTTTAGCTGGCGCGGCTCAGCACCGAGCGCCGACCGAATCCCGATTTCCCGCTTCTGCTGCGACACGGCGTAGGTGATGACGCCATAGATTCCGATGACGCCGAGTGCCAGGCCCATGCCGCCGGCGATCGCGAGCAGCACCAACGTGAACGACGTGCGCGCGAGCGACTCGGCGGCCATCTCACGCATGGTACGCGCCTGGGAAATGGCGATATTTCCATTCACCGATTGGACGGCCTGCCGAATCTCTTCGATTAGGCTGGCGGTGCCTGCGCGCGCGCTGCGGATGACGAACGCGGCATACGGCCCTCCCCACCTGTTCTCCATCAGCGCCGGGTAGTACACCACGCTCGGCGGCTCCTCGTACAAACCGTTTTCGCGAACGTTCTGCACGACGCCCACAACCTCGCGCCATTGCCGTGAGCCCACGGGTGCTCGCAGACGCATCCCGAGCGCGGCCGCTGGCTCTGCCGCGATCTCGCGGGCGAGATTCTCGGAAATCAGGATCACTCGCCCGCCCGCTTCGATGTCGCTCCACGCGATGTCGCGGCCGGCGACGATACGCGTGCCGACGGCCTCGAAATAGCCGGGCGAGACGCGCTTGATGCCGCGCGACGGCGCGCCCGCGGGCCCCAGCGGCTGCCCTTCGACTTCTGTCCCGGTGTTCGAGACCCCTGCCATGGAGAGGGTGTCCGTGAAGCCGGCTGCAGTGACACCAGGAAGCGCCGCAATCCTGTCGAGGATCTCGCGCTGCGCGGGGATCCATTCCAGGGATTCCGCGGCCTCCGCGTACTGCCACCCCGGCATCCAGATCTCCGCCGTCTGAATCGTTGCGGGGTCCGAGAAACCGGGATCGATGTCGCGCAGCGTCTGAAACGATCGAATCATGAGTCCCGCTGCCACGACCAGGACGAGCGCGAGCGCCACTTGCACGATGACCAAGACGCTGCGGGTTGCGCTCCGCTCGCGGCTCGTGCTCGAGCCGCGTGGTGCGCCGAGCATCGGGACATCGAGGTGTAGCGCGTGTTTAAGCACCGGGATTGAGCCGAACATGAGCGTCGATGCGAGCGAAGCGACCACGGTGAACGCGAGGACCGGAGGATAGACTGAAATCTCCTGAAGGCGCGGCAGATCGCTCGGCGCGATGGTGAGCAGAATGCGGAGTCCAACGTTCGCGAGCCCCCAGCCGAGCACACCGCCGGCGACGCCTAGAACCAAGCTCTCGACAAGCAGCTCTCTCGCGATTCGTGCCGGGCCGGCGCCGAGCGCGGCGCGCACGCCTAGTTCCTCCCGCCGCGCATCGGCTCGCACGAGCATGAGATTCGCGACATTGGCGCAGGCGACCAGCAACACGGCGCCGATCGCGCCCATCAGCACCCACAACGTGCCAGCGATACCGCCGACCAAGTCCTCCTGCAAGGGGCGAACGATCGGCGTAAATCGCTGGTTCGCAATCGTTTCTTTCGTCTGCCCGCCGCCGGGTACGAGCGGCCAGGCGTCGAGCCAGATCGGCAACATGCGCTCGATGTCGGCGCGTGCCTCGTCCGGTGTCACGCCCGGCTTGAGCCGCCCGAGCATCTGATAGTTGAACCAGCCGATGGTCTGCTCCGGTAGTTCGAGACGACGCACGGCGAGAATCACGTCGGGCTGTGTCGAATGGATGAATCTGAAGTCGCGCGGCATGATGCCGACCACGCGCCCCGGCTGCGAATCGATGGAGATCTCCCTGCCCAAGACCCCTTCGTCGCTCCCGAATCGCCGTTGCCAGAGCGCATGGGAAAGAATGACAGGTTGCGGTCCTTCGGCTGCGGGGCCGTACTCCGCTTCGGCGAACCAACGACCGCGCACCGGCTGCACACCGAGCGCCTCCAGAGTGCCGTGGGTGACGATCAGGATATTCAGGCGCGTCGGTTCACCGGGGGCCGTCAGCGTCGCGAAATCATCGGCGTATTGCCATAGCCCCATGCTCGCGAACGTCCGGTTTTCGTCCCGGTACGTGAGGTACATCGTGTGCGAAGACGGCTGGTTGTCGTAGTTGATGGTGCTGTACCTGACGCGCACGAGCTCTTCCGCATTCGGGTACGGCAGCGGCTTGATCAGCACGGAGTAGACGACACTGAAAATCGCCGTGGTCGCGCCGATGCCGAGCGCGAGCGTGAGCACCGCGACCAACGTGAACGCGGGCTGCCGCAAGAAGCCGCGCGCGGCGAAGCTTAGATCACGGCGGATGGGATCGAAATGATCGTAAACGCTCATACGGACGGACTTACAACAGCAGCATCACTGAGACGACGAACTGCTAACGCAAGAAGCGAGCCAACTCGCGCGAAACGCATCACTTGTTGATTTGGCGGCGCTGAGCAGCGCGCGCCGCGTTGTCGCAGCAAGCGGCGCTTCCCAGATCCGAACAACTCATCCCGCACATGGGATCGATGGTCCCGTCCGCATCAGACGCCACTACGTGGCGGGGATTCCCAGGCGATTACCGTGGACTCCTGGACGTCAATCGTGTCGCAACGAGACAACGGGATCCACTCGGCTTGCGCGCAGCGCAGGAATGGCAATGGCAGCGATCGAGACCGTAATCAGCAGCGCTGGAACGGCAATGAATACGGCAGGATCATGCGGATCCACATCGTACAGCATCGATGAAAGCACGGTCGCCAGGAAATACGCGCCGGCCAGACCTATCGCCAGTCCAAAGCCCACCAGCGACATTCCTTGACCGACAACCGTTCTACGAACCTGCCGAGGCTCTGCGCCGAGCGCCAATCGTACGCCGATCTCGGCCGTCCGACGTTGTACCACTGAGGCTACCAGGCCGAAGATGCCAATGGCTGCGAGCAAGAGCGCGGAACTTGCAAATGCAGTCATCAATAACATATGCAATCGCTGACGCGACACGGAAAGTGACAGGACTTCATCCATCTCACGCACATCGGTTACTGGCAGCCCGGTCGCGAGCCGCAGTTCTTCCAGGATGAAGGCGGAAACGTCTGCTGGATCGCTGCGCGTTCGAACCGTCCAATTCTGCAGCCCGCTGGAAACGATCAGCTCATTGAACGCGTCCGGCAACTGCGCCTGAGGTACATACATGACCGGACCAGGGTCTGAGTCCAGGCCCGCTTCTCGCACGTTGCCTACGATTCCGACCACCTGCCGGAATGGCTCATCCGCATACGCCTGCATATTCACCGCGCCGCCGCCGACCAGCAATTGACCCGTTAGTGCGTCGCCGTCGGGCCAATACAAGCGGGCCAGGGCTTCGTTGACCACTACTACAGGCTGGGCGGACGCGTCGTCGCGTTCGTCCGATACTCGACCACGCAGCAGCGGGATATCGAAGGTGCTGAAGTAACCGGCCGAAGTAAACACGACAGCGCCACCACCCGTGTACAAGCCTTCGTTCTCGCGCCCAGGGATGTTGAACGGTAGATTCCACCCGGGGCTAGTGGGAAGACTGCAGCAACTGGCTACGACATTGGCAACGCCGGGTATGGACCGCAGCCGTTCACGCGTGCGGCGCACGGTCTCCGCGACATTCTCGGTCAGGGCGTAGTCGTCATTCCTGAATGATGTGTTCATCGTTAGAAGATTGTCGGCGTTAAAGCCCGGATCGACGCGGATCAGTGTCGTCGACGTACGAATCAACAAGCCGGCGCCGATGAGCAGCACGACTGCGAGTGCCACCTCCACGATGACGAGCGCGGAACGTGTCTTGCTCTGCCTCGTTCCGGAACCTGCGCGTGTCCCGGAGTCGCTGATGGCTGGCACGAGATTGGGCCGAGAACTGGCGGCAGCCGGCGCAAGACTGAACGCTACGGCTGCAACGATCGAGACGACACCGGTGAAGAGGATCACGCGCCAATCCAGGCCCAGCAGTGAGCCATCGCTGCCTACTCGAGGCAGGTTTGCCGTGTGCACGGCAAGAAGAATCCGCGTGCCAAGATATCCGGCCCCCAGTCCGAGGATTCCACCAACGAGCGCCAGTACTCCTCCTTCGGCTGCAAGCTGCCGAACAATGCGGTCCCGGCCGGCTCCGAGCGCAGCCCGAATTGCGAATTCATGCTGGCGGCCGCTCGCGCGCACGAGCATCAGGTTCGCGACATTCGCGCAGGCGATGAGGAGCACCAGGCATACCGCGCCGCCAAGGAAAAAAAGCGACGTCCGAGCATCGCGTCCGACCACGGCATCCTGCAGCGGCAACGCACTGAAGCCGCCTCGTGGGCCGAAATCGTTCGGAAAGCGCTCAAGGTACGCGCCGACAGACGATTGGAGCCGAACTTGCGCCTCGGCCAGACTCGAATCAGGCGTCAGCCGCGCGACGACCTGCAGGAAGTAACCCCGATCGCTTGTGTTCGGGTCGATCCGGAGTGGCACCCAAAGCTGTGGCGCTCCGAATTCGCGCATATCGAAATCAGGGCTCGCCACGCCGACGACCGTGTAGGCGTCGCCGTTCAGCGATATGGACCGGCCGAGGACATCCGGATCAGCACCCAGAAACTCCTTCCAGAATCTGTCGCTGATGACCGTTACATTGCCGGCGCCTGGCGAATCCTCGGCGAGGGTGAAGCCGCGACCCTGCGCGAACTGTGCGCGAAACGCGCGAAAGTAAGCGTCCGATACCTGGCTCGCATCAATGCTGATGGGCACCGCGCCGCCCTCGTACGCGAACGAAACGCTACGAAATGCGGCGACGTCGTCGAGCACTTCGTCCTGAGCCTTGAAATGCATGAACTGGGCTGGAGACGAAGATGCAATGACCGGGTTGTCGTCCTGGCTGATCATCAGCATGATCAGGCGATCAGCATCCTCGAAGGGCACTGGCTTCAGAAGCACGGTATTTACGATCGAAAACACCGCCGTGCTGGCACCGATTCCCAGAGTCAGGGCAACGATAGAGAGGGTCCCGCTTTTTCGGACAGTTTTTCAGCGTTCGATAAGTGATTGGCCTTGCGGTTTTGCCATCACGCAGCCGACCTGATCGGCAGCGCGCCAAAGTATGCCGCATCGGGCGTTAAGTCGTCGTTCGCGGTGTGCGGACGACGAGCATTGTAGAACGCCAGATATTTCCTGATCGATTCCCGGGCCGCCGAGACGCTCTCGTAGGCTCGCAGATACACCTCCTCGTATTTCAGCGTGCGCCAGAAGCGCTCGATAAAGACGTTGTCCTTCCACGCACCCTTGCCGTCCATGCTGAGCGCGATCTTGTGGCGATGCACGCAGCTGACGAAGTCCGCGCTCGTGAACTGGCTGCCTTGGTCCGTGTTGACGATTTCAGGAGCGCCGTAACGGTTGATGGCTTCCTCCAAGGCTTCGACACAAAAATCTGCTGTCAGTGTGTTTGAGAGCCGCCAGGACAGGATTTTTCGGGTCGCCCAGTCCATCACGCCGACGAAGTAGACGAAGCCCCTCGCCATCGGGATGTACGTGATGTCGAGCGCCCAGACTTCATTCGCCGCGGTGATCGTTCGGCCTCGCAGCAGATACGGGAAGACTTTGTGCCCGGGATGCCGGCGCGACGTGTTTTTCTTCCGGTACAGCGCCTCGATGCCCATCTTGCGCATCAGCGTTCGGACATGCCGCCGCCCGACCTTGAACCCCTCGGCCATCAAGAGCTTCTTCATCATCCGACTCCCGGCAAACGGCGCTTCCAGGTGCAGCCGGTCGATCGCCGCCATGAGCTCGAGGTCTCGTGGCGACGGTGGCCTCGGCCGGTAGTACACCGACGAGCGAGAGATCTCGAGGATCTTCGCCTGCCGAGAGATCGAAAGATCGTGATCCGGATCGATCATCGCTTTGCGCTCAGCATGCCGGCCTTGATGAGCGCGCCTTCTAAAAAATCGTTTTCCAGCGTCAACTCGCCGATCTTCGCGTGCAGCGACTTCAGATCGACTGGCTCTTCCGCCTCAGACTTCCCGCCATTGAACACCGACGACGCCTGCTCCAGGAGCTGGCTTTTCCATTGCGTGATCTGGTTCGGATGAACATCGAATTGCGAGGCCAGCTCGGCCATCGCCTTCTCGCCCTTCAGCGCTTCCAGCGCCACACGCGCCTTGAACTCCGGGCTGTGATTCCTTCTCGGTCTTCTCACTTTCACTTCGCTCCGTCTGACGGTTCCCCCGCCTCAGGGCAAAGCCTACACTTATCTCTGTGTCCTAATGAGCGGGACCACCTCTGATGGCGGTCGCGGTGAACCCCGGGCTCTTGCGGAACACTCTGAGTGCGTGTCTGAAATCGTCGATCAGCATTCTCACGCTGGGCATGCCCAAATCTCCCATGTGCCCATCCCGTCTAGATTACGAGCATCTATGCCCCGAGTATGGGCGCCAGTTCAATGTATCGAACGCTGATACTTAGCGACCGACCGGATTCCAGTGCCAATCCAAACATCGGCAGCGGTGATGCTTCGGGCGGGGTATTGGTGTGGGCTGAGAGAAGCACCACGCCATTGAGAACATGAGAGCCGCGTACCGAGTGCGATCTATCCCCGGGCCACGGACAGCACCCGAGCCGTTCAAGGCTCGGGTGCAGCATCGCCGTCTAGTTCGCAGCCTGCCGGACAAACCTGGCGTTGTAGATTCGAGCGCTATCGCAACTCATTAACCGCGAAAAAATCTCGTTGTTACGAGCGAGTCCACCGTCATTGACGCTGATTTCGAACGACTGCCCAACGGTCTGGTAATTGGCGTACGCGGAAATCCACTTGAACGTATAGTCGGCATCGGCCGCTTCCCCGGGGCCCGGTACCGCGATGAAGTGGAACCTGTCCAAACCGTTTTCCTGCTCGTAGTCGATCCATTCGCGGATGCCTCCGACCGCCTCGGGCGGTGTTCTGCCATCAGCCACACTGCAGTTCGAGAACGACGTCACGAATGAGCCGCCGTTGCCTCCGCCATCGCCGGCCGAGGGCTCGTTGAGAAGCAGCGAAGCCATGCCTTGATGAAGTGGGCACTCGATCACTTCCTGAAACTGACCCGGCAAGTCGCCACTTTCATTTACCCAAGCATGCAGGCCAGCGCCCATCGAAGCACCACTCGGCCAAGCTCCGAGAATGATGAAATCGTAGGGAAAATCGGCGCTCTGATAGAACGGCGTCATCGTCAACAGCGTTGTGTCATCAACACCATCGGCATCCATCCACTCATTCAGTTCATCGAATATCGGATTGACATCCGTCATGTCGTTGCCGCCGACAAAGTTGCATCCGTAGATCTGAATCGGATTGAACCGAGGCGGACCGTCCTGGGCGAACGTCGTAGCAGCGCCGAAAACCACCGATGCGGTGCTCGCAACCGCCAGTCTGGTAAGTAGCTTCATTAGTCTTGTCCCCCGTTTACCATCCGACAGAGCGTTAAAACCCACGAACCAGACCGCCGCTGTGTCGGATTCAGCGGTCAGTCAGTCAATCGCGGAGTCGCGGGATTGGTCGAGAAAGAGAATTCCGGCACAACATGAGTCCCCTCGGCCGAGCCGCGTGGCAGGCACGGACCGGACGTCGATGCTGAATTGCTACCGCCGTACTGTTGTTAGTATCAATCCGGTACAGCCGTAGTCAGAGTGCTTTAGGGTAAGCGGCTTGCCTTCCAGTTCGTCTTTTGGGCGGATTCGAAGCGCCACATCGTTATTGTTACAAGGACGTTACAGCCTTCTTTGCACGCATTCAAGGTAGTGGTATCGCCGCGGCGCCTCAAGTGGGTGTTCGCGATCGATATCGAGAGCGGCAGCCGTTGTGGCGGATAGGCGCCGGCCAGAAGTGCGCTTAGCAGCGAGATTTCGCACCAGGATGGTGCAGAAATGTTCCCGCGGGAACATTTCTAGAAGCTACATTAACTTTGTTCAGCTTGAGACAGCCCGAAATCGAAGTCGCGCGCGTTGGCTGCGCCATCGTCGTTCTTCTCTTGGCGGCGCGTCGCCTCCCTAATCCAGAACTCATCGACTTCCGCGTCCTTTCCAGGATCTCGACAGTCTATGAGCTTCAAGCGCCACCCTGTCTCGCTCACGATGAACTAACCGGATCGCATTGTTGTGACGAACGTCGAATCGGAAGCCATGTTCGAGCATAGAACCGCATGATGGGGCGGTCAATTAACTATCTCTGCGCTTTGACAAGAAACTATTGTGGCGAGCATAGCTGCCGGTTAGCTCATCATCCTGCTCGCAAGTCTTGCGAACAAGCTCAATGAGTTGCCGCAGTCCGTCCAGGCCCGGCACTACCGAAGTCAGGGAAGGTCCCAAATCGGGTACGCACGAGACAATGCAGACAAGCCCAGAACATTACTAGCATTCCCGGCCGAAACGGCGTCTCGAACCTCGTCGAGGTTCATTAGCCGCACGCGAATAGCTTCGCCCCTTTCAGGGTTGGCCGGTCGAACCGGAACGACTCCTTCAGCTAACCAATGATGACATCGGTTACTTTGTGTTGCAGGATTCGGATGTACCCAGCCAAGGTAACGCCAGGTTCCCCCGCCGTACCCGGTTTCTTCAAGAAGTTCTCGCTTGGCGGCGGTTAGCGGGTCCTCACCGGGGTCAACGATGCCCGCCACTGGCTCGGTGATCACCTCGTCAACGCCACAGCGATACTGGTCGACCATGACCAACCTGCCTTCTGGATCGACGGCTACGACGTTGGTCCAATCTGCGGACTCCAACACCAGACGCTTGAAGATCTCCCCGCTATATGGATGGCGCATTTTGTGGAGGCGAACTTGAAAAAGGGGCAGATCCGGTCCTGCTTCACTGGCGACCGTTTCCCACCGCAACTCGTCATCCACAATCGTCACCTTCCGTTCTTCACATTCAGGGCGCGATGAGAACCGTTACGACGTGATAGTCGCAGTACTGCGTAACCACCGGGATTCTCTACCCCCTGGTAAACCGCCCGAAGAAATCTCTTCGGGGACGCCCCCTAACCCGGTTCCCCAACAGATACGATATCGGGAGCGCGATCATTCCAGCGACCGCATGTCCATAAAAGTCGCCGTATATGACATGCCCCACCAAAGCGACAATCATGTTCAGGAAATAGGCGGCATATACCATGTCCCGCAAATCGTTGTATCGGTGACTCAGAATCACCAGAAGTGCGACCAGTTTCAGATAGGCCAACGGGTATACCAGGTACGTTGGATATCCGAACGCTTCGAAGAACGCTGCCTGCCGGTCATACATTGCGTGATAGGTAATGATGGAAGCAGACAGGAGAACGACAAGTACGCTTGTCGCAATCCAATAGAGGATCTTCTCGACTCTATTGGCATACATGCCGGTTAACACTCTTTTGCATGTGTCTCGGATGGTCGGTCTAGACCGTGGGCGAGATCATATCATCGCTCGTATCACGGTCCGATTTCGGGCAGGACTTCACCCGTTAGCAAGGTTGATGAGAGCGACGCCGGCGACCGTCGGATTTCGGGCGACTCAACGGCCGTCCAACTGCGGCACAATGTCCTGAAGCGGAACGATGCGCGAGTCCCGGACGGCGGCCGTTCGGTGCCCGACGCCCTGCAAGTAGGCGTCGTCGGATGCGAATGACAAGAATTCCTCGAGAGAACTCTGGCGCACGAGCATCACCAGGTCCCAGCCTCTACCAGTCGGACCGATCAAGTAATCCCCTCCAACGCCCAAATAGAGCAACTCCCCGCCTGAGGCGTGAAGGTAAGGCAACGTATGCTCGATATACCTGTCGTAGGCCTCCCGACCGCTAATCGGTGAAGCCGGAGCTAACTCCGGAGTCGCGACGTAGTCTGCTGTCTCGCGCAACCGGAGCAGGTTCAACATCGTGACAGGTCCCGAGATTTGGCGGGAGAACAGCGCTTCGACATTCTGATCCGATGGATCCAGAAACACCTTGCGAACAGATGAGCTCATTAGGCCGTCTTCCTTCGACATGTTCTTGTCGATAGCGGGGATTCAGCAGACATCTATTTCCCCATTGCGCGCAAGAACGCAGATCGGCTCTCTTCGTTGGTGACTGATTCCATCGTAAAAGCATACTATATGCATGATGTCTCATGCAATAATCAGGTAATTGGAAGTCAGCGGCGCAAAGATGCCCAACGCGAACGCTCCGGTTTGACGACTCATCGCCGCATCACTACCATGATTACGTCTTAGGTCGCGCTGCCTCAATTTGCGCCTCGTCATTTTGCCCTTTCGCAATGACGAGAATGTCCAATGTCGAAGTTTCGTGCCGATTGCAGCAGATGCTGCGGTCTCTGCTGTGTCGTGCCTGACCAAATGGCTCAGCAGGGATTCGCCGTCGACAAGCCCGCGGATACGCCCTGCGTCCACCTGACCGAGAGGCACCGCTGCGCGATTTACGGAAATCGCACGCGGCTTGGCTACCCGGCCTGCACGACGTTCGAGTGTTTCGGCGCCGGGCAGTGGGTCAGTGAACACCTATTCGGAAGTGCGGATTGGAAGCGCTCACCGCAGCTGGCACCGGAGATGTTCGCAGCCTATCGTCACTGGTTGCCGCGCTTTCGCGCTGCTGCACTAATCGAGGCAGCGCTACCGCATGTGCACGAGAACGCACGAGCTTCACTGGTCGCACGAATGATCGCGCTGGTTTCCAGTGACGTTCCGAAGAATCGGTTCGAAACCGATGTGCACAGGCTGCAAGCTGATACGCTGACAATGATTCGAAAGGCACTTGGACCGGTCGGCGATAATGAAGAGTTACCCTGAGCTGATGCAGCGCTACGGAACGGCAGCAGTAGGGTGGAGTAGTCGCCCGACGTGCACTTTCGCGGAACGTGGCCGCTCACACCACGGCTAACGCGACCGTCGAAAAACGGGAAGGTCTGGGGCGTCCACCCCTGCTCGAAGGCCCGAAATGCGCTCGTGTGAAAGCGGCGAAAAGTCGCGGGAACTCGACGTGGGTTAGATAGGGGCAGAATTCGTTAGGACGGCTCCTCTGATGTTTGGTTCGGAGTCGCCGATGGTCGGTGCGACGCTGCTCTTCGAAGCGACGATGGACGATCAACGAACACGGCACGCGCAATGGCACCTAACCCGATCCAACTACAGCCCATTCCAGCCAGATTCCAGTAGCTGATTGTCTCTCCAAATGTTGGTGGAGGGCGCTCTCCTCGCCCCACAACGGCTGCTATCCAAATCGCAAGGCCCACCAGCTGAATGCCTTGCAGCAACAAGAAACTGAAGCCGACAGTTGCGTACGTTGATGCCCGCGGATGCATGCTTCGTCGCTTGATCGAGAAGTAAAGCCCTAGCAGCGAGATGACGAAGAGCGGTATGGCGTATGTAAGCATTGCTGGCATGGCTCTTCCTTTTCGTCTGTTCGGGATCAAAAAGTACGCTACAGACTACACCCGCGAACGGCTGGTTCCGGAGTACTCCGGTCGTAGAAATGACCAGGCTCTACTTCCCGCATCGGCCATGAGCCGACGGTCATGATGCTCCTGTCGCCCCGAAGCTATCGTCCGTTCCGAACACAGACAAGCGCCTATAGCTACCGCGCATGAGGCGGCTCCCATGCCTCGATCAGCAGATCGAAGCTGGGCGGATCTGCCTCGAAGACATGAGCACTTTCTTCAAAGGTTAACCATGACTGGGCACGTTGCGTCCAGATGTGACCGGAAGGGCGCAGCCAGCTCGTATCATCGAGTGTTCCCGGCTTAATGCTCACCACACCTGAACCCGCATGGCCTGAATGAAAGAGGCGCGTGCCACATTCCGGACAAAAGCGACAGTTCATTTCTGCACCCGTCTTGGTCGTTCGTTGCCAGGTTTTTGTCGAACCGGAAAGCAACTCAACTTCGGCGTCGCGTATCCACAGAACCATCCCGAAGGCGCTGGACGACTGACGCTGACACTCCGGACAGTGACATGCAAATACGGTAATCGCTTCGCCCGCAACGTGATACCTGACATGGCCGCATTGGCACTGACCTGTGTATTTCGGCATGACACTCCACTCAAAGAAGGCGTGGAAAAGAGGCAATCGAGAATCGCGCTATCAACCTTCCCGGACGTTCAGCTCATGACAGCGTGCGGCAGTTGTAGGTCGAACCCGGTCCTACCGACTATACCCCCGAACGGCCGGTTCCTGGGTACTCCGGTCGTGCGAATGACCATGGTATCCGGCCAGGTTCGACCACTTCCGACCGCACGATCAGCGAAAGAAAAACGCCAGCCATTCTTCCACGGAAGATCAGCCGGGCACTGGTACCAGCCTCAGGATATGCCCGCCCTCCTTGTGCTCGATCAGCAGCAGGATCGTGCCGTCTGCGGCCGTTTCGATGTCCCGGATGCGGCCAATCCCACTCAGAACCGTTTCTCGATGCACGATGCGGTCGCCGTCGAGGACCATCCGATAGAGCTCGGTCGCTTTCAATGTGCCAACGAGCAGCTGGCGCTGCCAGGCCGGAAAGGCCTCGCCGTCGTAGATTACGAAACTGGACACCGCCGGCGCCGGGGTCAGATCGACGATCGGCTGTTCGATGCTTGCGAGATCACGCTCAATGCCGAGCTGTACGCCGTAGTTGACCTCGGTGCCGTCGTAGTTCACACCCTTCGAGTACAGCGGCCAACCGTAGTTGCGGCCGGGCATGAGGAGATTCACCTCATCGCCACCGCGCGGTCCCATCTCGGTGCTCCAGAGAGATTCGGTCTGAGAGTCAAACTCGAGTCCCTGCGGACTCCGGTGACCGTAGGTCCAGACCGCGGGGAGCGCACCATCAACGCCGGCGAACGGATTATCCGTCGGCACGGACCCATCTACGTTGACCCGCAGAATCTTGCCGTACGGTAACGAAAGATCCTGAATCCCGACGAAGTTGCCCTGGCCCTTCATCCCGATGCTGATGAAGACATGGCCGTCATCGTCGAACGCGATCCTGCCGCCTGCTGCCTGGTCCGGCATCCACGTGTACTGTTCGATTGGGGCCTGCCAGACGACCTGCTCATCGAGCCATCGGCCACCACGAATGCGCCCGCGAACGAGTTTGTTCATCGAGACCGGTGCGCCGATCGTTCGGCTGAGCTCGTTGCAGTCGCTGCAGCGATCGCCGTAGTGAAGATAGATCCAACCGTTGTCCGCGTATCCGGGATCGATCGCAACGTCCATGAGCCAACCCGTGCCAATGATGTATTCGAGTCCGGGAATCTCCATGCTGTCGTCATAGGCCGTCGGTGTGCCTTCGACCAACCCGGAAACGGCCCCTTCCGGTGAAACGATGCGCAGGCCCCTGGTCTTTTCGGTCACGAGAATGCTGCCGTCCGGCAACGGCGCAATGGAAAACGGGAACGGGTCGAGCCCGGTCGCAACCGTTTCTATACGGAAGGAATGCGCTTCGCTCGAGAGCGTGCCCTCCGGTATCTCGAGGGGCGCAGTTACCTTGAAGTCGGCGTAGCTCAACTGCGAGCGCCGCTCGGCGAGCATGATCGCGAGACCCCGGATCTGGGCGGCGGCGAGCGAATCGGAGAAGGGCTGCATGCCGGTCTCGGGAAACCCTTCGGCGATGCTCGCGGCGATCGCATCGATCGAATCGCCATGCTTGAGTACCGGGCCGTCGAGTGCCGCGCCGGTTGGCGACCCTTCGAGCCCTTCTCCATGGCAGCTGCTGCAGGCCTGCGAATAGAGCGTTTCAAAGGCCGGTTGCTGCGCCAGGGCCGGACCACCGCCGAGCGCCGCGATCAGACCAGCCACGCGCAGAATCCCGCTGATTTCGTAATAGTCTTCTGATTTCATTGCCTTTTTACTCCTACGCTTAGTCCTTGACATCAAGTGAATAAACTAGTTTATAATTTAGACCACTGGTGCAGGTCAACGTTTTTCGATGCACACGCCGACTCATGTCACGCATTAGCGGAGGATGGATTCCATGACGCACGACGACTTCACCAAAGCCAGGGACGACCTCAGCTTCATGCGTGAGCTGGCCGCCGACGATGGAAAGGTGCTCGAGGCCAGCGGCGTTGGCTTGATGCTGGCCGGACTCGTATTCGGGCTCATGGCATTGCGCGCAAACCTGATCGATCAGGGCTGGCTCGTCTGGCCCGACGCCCTCGTGCCACTGATGCCCTTCGACGGCGTCATCGTTTTTTTCGTGAGCCTGTTCAGCTGCTTCGTTGTGATGGGCAGAAGATCGGGTGTGCGCGAGATCCCGAGCCCGAACGCTGCGTCGCGAGCCATGTGGGCCGCATGGGCAGCGGCCGGTGCAGGCTTTGGCCTGTCGCAGGTCGGATTTACGTTCGCCGGCGGCTCCGAAATGAACGGAATCCCGCTCTTCGCTTTCTGGGGCAGCGGATGGTTCGTCGTCTGGGCGATCTATCGACGTAGCTGGCAGCTTTGGGTCACCATCGCCTGCTATGCCATTGTCATCGTCACCGGTTTGCTCTGGGACTCACCTTATCGTGAGTTTGTCGTCGCCTTCGCATTCTTCGCCGTCGTCGGCGCGCCAGGCGTCTTGATCTACCGGCAGGCCCGAGAGCTCGGATAATCATCAATGCCATTCGATCTCCAACAGATCGACGACGTAATTCACGGGCGCGTACGACTCGGCGTCATGGCGATACTCGTGCGCGACGAGATCGCAGACTTCAATCAGCTCAAGGACCAGCTGAAGACGACGCAGGGCAACCTGTCCGTGCATTTGCGCAAGCTCGAGGAAGCTGGATACGTAAAGATCATCAAAGGCTATCTGGGTCGAAAGCCCAGGACCCAGGTGCAGATCTCACAGAAGGGCCGCAAGGCGTTTAAGGCATATCTCGACGAGATGAGTCAGTTGATCGAAGGTGCACGCGAATAGGCGCGTTTTGATTCGGCCCGATCAGATCGGATCCAAACGTCAACTGATCGGTTCCGACCGGCTAAGGAACAGCCTCGAATCGATCAGCGGCTCTCTCGAACTCGCCTCTGGCTGCGTCAAGGTCCCAGGGGCGTTCCGTCAACGTTTCTGCATCCCACTCACTTCGACCGGCCGCAAAGAAATCACCGCCATAGATATGTATAGCGCCAGTGAGACGGCCTATCGGGTTCGTGACCGAATGAATGGCGTCGGCCGGAAGACCAAAGACCTCCTTCTCGGACAGCGAAGCCGCCCCGATCGCCTTGACCCTATTGTCGCGCTGTTCCCAAAGGATATTGTCCTCGCGGCCGGAATAGATCCCGATTGAGGCCCACATGTTGTGGTTATGCGGGAGCAAGACCATTAGCGGTGCCCAAACGACGTTGAGTATCGTGATGTCGTTGCTTCTGTGAATCGGGTGAATCCCCGCCCTCGGCTCGCCGAGCTCGGCCAGTATGCCGCGTGGTTGCGTGACAGCCCGCTGCAAGACTTCTTCAACCGCTTGCTGACCATCGGGCTCGGCCCTCGCCCGCTTGACGTCATCGATGAATCGTTCGACATCGAAACGATTTCTGCCAGAAGCGCCGCTCCCGTTCGATTGAGCAAAGGACGGCTGCACCGCAACCAGCCCGGCGGCACCCGCTATCAGGGATCGTCGCGATATCGAATTTGGTGACATGTCATACCTCTGCTCGGATGGCAATACGGGACGCAAGGAACCGCCACTATCGAGCCCCGCAAGAGGCAAATCCAGTCACAAATCTGGACCAGGAAACCGGTTGTATGCGCACGTGGAAGTCATCATGCTTCGATCTTCGTCGGCTCGAAACAGGATGGACATGCAGCAGGGATTCGGACAATTCTGTCCTGTCGCTTTGGCGTCTGAAGTGCTCACGCAACGATGGACGCTGCTCATTCTTCGCGAGCTGATGGCAGGTAGCTCCCGTTTCAATGACATCCGTAGAGGCGTTCCGAGAATATCTGCGTCTCTGCTGAAAGATCGTCTTGAGACACTCGAGCATGCAGATATCGTTGAGAGACGTCATGGGCGGGACCGCGACGTCCAGGAGTACTTCCTGACCGACGCCGGCGAAGAGCTCAAAGTCGTGTTGAGTCATATCGGTGAATGGGGACAGCGATGGGCACGCGACATCAGGCCGGAAGACCTGGACCCGGGATGGCTCGTCTGGAATATCCACCGAAGACTTGACACTGACGCGATGCCGCCTGGACGAACGGTCATCGCGATCGAGTTTTCCGACGCGCCGCGAAATCATCGCAATTTCTGGCTCGTAAATACCGATGGCGATGTGGAGGTGTGCCTGAAACCGCCGGGTTTCGTGGTGGACCTCAGCGTGCAAACGACGGTGCGCGTCATGGCTGAACTCTGGCGGGGCATCCGGCCCGTAAGGCGCGAGCTGCAAGCAGGCACGGTCCGGCTGGAGGGCAAGTCGGCGCTGAGGAAAGCGTTTCCGAAATGGCTGATGCTGAGCGTGTACGCGCCGATCAAGAGAATGCGCTGAGCGGCATGGGTCGCCGCTTCTGCGGGAACTTTGCTAGAAACTGCTTGAACCTCGTTCAGCTTTGTCGCCGTGAATTGGGCTGGATCTCGGTTGACACTCGATCCGTGCCGCATTCCGTGGCTAACGCCCTGTCAAACGGGCATTCCTATGTACCATCGTTGCTACGAATGTCATCCCAAAGTCAGCGCGCTTTCCGCAGCCGGCACGAGCTCCACGATGAACTCGATGGTCTCTTCCTCACTTTCTGCTGCGCCAACCCACTCAGCGACGTAAGGATGCTCGACTAGCCACACTGAAATTCAGTTGCGGGTTCGGCTAACGAAATCTCATACGTCAGAAACCGGAGCGCGCGATTCTCCAATTCTCTTGTCTAGCTGTCGTCTTCGACAAGCTGCTTTTGGCTCGTCTGAGGACAGAGGCACGTTACCCAACACGAGCCCGCCCGATTCTCGAATAGCCTTTATGTGCATTACGCCCCAGTCAACCATTTCGGATTCGCGGACGTCTGCGTCAGTTGGTTCCGAGCGACCGATCCAAGAATGGAGGCCTCCAAAGAAACTGACGCGTGACGAGGGTAATTCGTCGCCATTTGTTTGCAGCACACGACCGCAAGCGAATCGGCCGTCATAAAGTGGAACAGCCGGGTTCAAGGAATCGATTCGACTTTGGTTCAAATGGAAAGGTTCGCATCAGACAGTTATCCGCGAACAGGCGAGTGTCGGAAACGGGTCGACGCTAGCCGGACAACCCTTCCCCGCTCGCTGCGGCAGACCCGCCCAGAGGAAGACGTTCAGTGCGCGCCCCTAAGATGCAAGAGTTCACCAGCCAGGACTTTGGTGAGCCATCCAGCGAAACTTTGACCCGCGACCCGCGGAGTGTACATTCCGTTCCCAGTCATCGCGTGCCCTTCGCCAAGTGAGTAGAAGTGATAGAGCCCTGCGTCGCGGAGAACCTCCGCATCGACCAATTCAATGTGCGCCTGCCATGCGTCCGTACCGATCCCAAACTCCGCAGCCTTCGTTGGATCGTTCGCAAAAGCGGTCATGACGATGTCGAGGTCACCGCTATAGGTATCCGCAAGCCAGATCAGGTAGTCGAAGAAGAAGTCATCGAGGTCGTTGCATGCTTCGCCGCACTCGGACAACAGCGTTTCGTCGGCACCCCAAAGACCGAGCATCGCGCGCAATATTCCTCTGGTCTCCGAGCGTGGCACAGGCGGTCCCGAATCAATCAGCAACGCCATTCGCGTCTCATCGCTATACGCGCGTCGTACCTGGGGAAGATTGGCGATGGCGCCTTGACCACCCGCGCTAACGCCACCAAGGACTAGACGGCCCGGGCTAGAAAACATGGTCCTTATCTGGCCCAAGAACAGAGTCATATTGGCGTGGCCCACAAACTGCTGCGCTCCATCCACGCCTGGGACCCGGACATCGCGCGCGGCACCGGCGTGGTAATCGTCAGTGCAGTTTGGGACCCATACCTGATTCCAATCACCGAAAGGATTCTCGGGACGATCGAAAAATACGCCAAGCCCCTCTGGTCGCTCCATGAGCTGGGGAATCAGTGGTGCACCTGATACTGCGCAGGATGGCGCATCGACGCATATCGGTCCGTCCCCGAGAAAAATAAGCAAGCCGTCGGAGTCGGGTCGAGGCCGAACAGACATCCCCGCCGGAGTGCCATCGCGGCATTCCGCGCCTTCTACTGCCACCCACGTCCACTCGTCGTCAGGCACTTCATGCGAGACCTGTGCTAAGACACTTGTTGGCCCGACTGCACAGATGAAAACAGTGATCAGGCGAACACAGAACGATGGTCCGGTCATGTTCGGCCCCTGAAAGCGAGGCCGTCGAAAACGGGGGTCGATACCCGAAGTTAGCACAGTTACCAGGAGTGTCGGCTCTTGGAGTACTCTTGCCGTCCGAACGACCAACTTCCGGTTCCCGCACCGGCCACTTCCGGTCACTCGCTGAGTGATCCCAGGATGCTCTCCATCTCCTCGTTAAACTCTGGCGTAAAGCTCGATCTGCGATCGCGCCAGAAGGCAATAAAGCGCTCATTCCCGTCGAGAAGTGCGAGGAGCTCGTTGCGATACGCTTCCCAAAAGCGTGGGTTTAGGGCCTCGATCGAGTACTGATAGTGAACATTCTCCCATTGACGAAGCGCAGAGAAAGTAAAGCGTTGCAAGCGGAGGCGGTCGGCCCCGTCTAATTCGTCCCAGTTCGCATCACTGGCAAGTAAGGTCGCGAACCCTTCACTTTCAGCGATCAGGAGATCCAACTCGGATTGACTTGAAAGTGCGCTCTCGGCAGACGCCAACTGGGTGGCCCGAGTGTTTTGGCGTAGCTCGTATGCCAGAAAGATAATTCCCGCAAGTACACCGATATTGGCCAGAATCGTGATCGTCTGCCCGAGGTCGATCTTCTTCATTCTTGTGCTCAAATCGACTAAGAAGCCCAGATTGTAGCGAACGTTCTGTTTTCGTATGCGATCGTAGAATAGATGCGTACCACGCAGGAGACCCCCTATGAAGTTCATGTGGAGCAAAGAAGGAAGAGAACTTATCGGCCTTGCACTGCTTGCAGGATCAATGGTGTTCGTCGGGCTGGAGATTCGTCAAAGTAATGCGCAAGCTCGCGCCGCTGCATATCAGGCGATTGGCATTGCAACTGCCGAATTTCACGCAAATTCGATGACAGATTGGCGACCTTGGCTGTTGAGTCGCGCGACCCTGAACGCGTCACCACGTGGTCAGCGACAGATTGGGAACGGTATTCCCGCAACTGGACAGAATCACTGCGGATATTTGAAACACTCTTGCTTCAAGTGGAACAAGACGTGCTTCCGGAGGATTCTATGGAGCGATTGGGCTGGGCGAACACCCCGGCCTACGCGTGGAGCACGCCGGTGTTCAACTGCCTCTGGCCTTCTTTGAGGGGATCTGTCGGAAATTCATTGCGAGAGCTATTCGAGGAGCGAATGCCCCAGGAGAGATTCGATTGCAGCGAAATCGACCAGTCCATGCTGGGACGAATAGGAATCACCCTGAGATAGGGCTCTAACGAATTCGCCCCCGTATCTCCGCACACGAAATCGTAACGGCAGAAACGGGGCCGTTGCCGGCCAGTTAATGCACTAGAACTCCAGTCTGAATCCGGCCATCTTCCGACGTTGCGCTATTCACCGGCGGAGCAGTTCGTGTCCGCGAACGGCAGTAGCTCAGTTGGCGGTCCCGTGATGCCGTCAACGTACTCCTGAAACGGCTCGCTAAACCAATCACGACGAAATGCATACCATTGTTGGAATCCGGGATATAGCACCACTTCCCGATTGGTCCCCTCGAACCCACTCCACGTTTCAGGTGCAAGCGTTCCGTTGCGAAAGTGCAGGTACATGTCCTCCCGATGTCGCCATAGAGCTAACCAGTAGGAACTAAACGCTATAGCGTCCGCACCCTTGAGCGAATTGAAGTCTCTGATGCCTGCAGAGTAAATACACCGTAAGTCTTCATGCTCGGCCAAAAGCGTTAGGCGATCCGTATACGTGTTGACAAGTTCCTGCGTCATTGCCTGAGTCTGGCTTCGACTGCTCTGCCGAACTTCATAGCCGACGAACAGGAGCGATATAACAACCGCAAATCCGCCGACGATCTCAGCAATCAGCGCCCACTTTTCGAGCTTCATTTGCTCCCCCGAATTCTCCTTTGAGACTGGAGAATATTATGGCCGCCATCGAAGCGTTACCGGACGGCTAAACAACCTTTCCAGCTTCCGTGCTTGCCGTCATTGCGCTGACTCGGCTAGCGAATGTCTTTCAAGAAAATTCAATAAGCTTGAAAGGAATACCGGGTGATTGTCAGCGGCCGCGTGATCCGTTTCCGGAATTACTACCAACTCAAGGTTCTGCATTACGGCAACCAGCTCATCCGCAGCCTGTTTGCGTGGATCTAATGCCCCAACGATCGCCAAAGTGGGAACAGTATTTGCTCGCAGGCTCTCTTCGGATACACGGAACCTTAGTCCTCGCAGCAATGCCACCATTCCCGGTACGTCCGGCAGAGCTGCGACCATAGCCGCACTTCGAGCTTCACGCGCTTCATCAGTCCAGGCCGGGTACAGCTCTCTATACAGAGGCATGAAACCTCCTCCTCGCTCAAGCGAGTCTGCCAGCTCGGCCACGGACGGCGGAGGTCTGTCCTCCTTTACCAATCCGTACCCTCCCAAGGTGAGAGAGATGAACACATCCGGTCGCATCTCCCGCAACTTGCCCACGATTCGTGCGCCCATGGAGTAACCCACAACATGGGCCTTTTCGATGCCGACATGGTCGAGCAGCCGTGCAATGTCCAGAGACATTTCGGGGCCATATCGATTGGAGTCATGAGGGGCGCCGCTTAATCCGTGTGCCCGCGCATCGAGAGCCAGTACGCGGTAGCCGGCGTTCATCAAAGATTGAGCGAAACCAGAGTCGAACCATGTAGACGCGTAATCGCCGTTCAATCCATGCATCAGCACGACTGGTTCGCCTTCGCCCTGATCGGTGTAGTGAATACTTACGCCGTTTGAATCGAAATAGCGATCTTCAGCCACAGCGTAGTTTTGCAGAATCAATGCGATACACATCGCGACGAACAATCCAGCCCGAAGTCTAAACATGATGCCCCCTGGGATTACGGTAGCTCCGGATCGAGCCCCGACCATATGCCGCCGTGTCCTGAACGGCAAGACTTGAGCCGTTACGCAAGAGATTTGCGGCTACCTGTTCGGAGTGGTTCGGCCAATGATTGCCGTTACTCACCAGTGGGGCACCGGTTGAGAAACTCGCGAAACTCTCTTGTCACCAGCGTAACGATCACGTTCTCCCGCCAGAACGGCAGTTGCTCTGTAAGCCGGAAGTTCCGGCAGGCAATGACCTCCATCCGTTCCCATTCCGCTTCGCCAAGGAGGCCATATTGGCGCGAGAAATAGGCCTTTTCGTAGCTTCGGAACAACGTATTCATCATGAACTGGAGCCGCTGAGTATCGGGCTCACTGAGTTCGCTCACCCCGTCATTGAAGAATGCGTCGTAAAGCCTAACAAGTTCGGGATCGCTAAAAATGATGTTCGTGAAGTCATTAAAGCCGTCGATGCTACTCGCGTATGCAGAAGCTCGTACGACCTCCGTATTTTCACGAATGCCAAGAATCAAGAAGATCAGAGTCACTACGACGGCTACACCGGATACGATTTCGGCAATTAGCGCCCATTTCTCAAGTTTCATCGACTCCCTCTTTGATCTTTTTTTTGTGGGAAGGATTATTCAGAGAAAGATCGCTTCGAATAGCGAATAACCGGGCTGGGTCGACATGACCCGGTCGCCTGATCATATCTTCGCTCGAACGACCGGCCGCATTGAAGCTCGACTCCGACGCTCAAGAATGCTCTCTACCAAGATTCTCTCGACCGTCGGAAAACTGGAAGCCGCAGGGCGCTCGTTCGCCTGCGAACGCCCCGGAAACGAGTGCGCCTTCGCGGCCAGTTTCCGACGCTCAATCCATTTCTAGTCAACCACGACTTGGCCATTCTGCAGCACTAAGCTCACCTCTCCCAAGTCTGAAATGTTGCTGAGAGGATCTCCATTGACTAGGACGATGTCTGCTAATTTTCCAATCTCAAGCGTGCCGATTTCATCACCCAAACCGATGTAATCTGCCGCGTTCTTGGTCAGAGCGGAGATCACCTCAGCATTTGAAAGAACTCGATTCAGGACATCGACTTCGATACGGAACCGTTCGTCAGCATTAGAATCGCTGACCGAATCGGTGCCGAAAGCTAATGTCACGCCGGCGCCTCGAAGGTATTCAATTGCACCAATAGCCTGTTGATAGAACGCTTCGTCGTAGTCTTGCCCCGTCAGTTCACGCCACTCCCTGCTTGAACCAGAAACAGTCGTGGATACGGGGATCTGCTGCCGCCGCAAATCGGCACCGAGACTGCTGTCGGGCGAGAAAGACAGAGCGGGATGAACCAAACCACGAACACCAAGACCCAAGACTCGTGGCCCCAAAGCCTCGCGAGTAGATACATGCGCAAATACTGTTAACCCAAACTGGCTGGCCTCATCAGTTAGCGCTGCAACTACTTCGTCCTCAATTCGCACACCCGGGACTATAAGGTCGTCGTAGACGAGTTTCAGAGCATCCACGTCAGCAGCCGCCAATTCCCTAACGATCGCTCGGGCCTCGTCGCCAGAGTTTACTTGCGCGGTGTACTTTAGCTCGCACTCAGCGTTTCCCTCACAAAGCACCGAAGCCCAATCGTTTGGCCCCGTGATTTGACGTCCGACTGATACAAGTCGCGGGCCGCGCTTCTCTCCGTCAGAGAGTCTGCGTCGCAATTCGAGCACGTGAGGAAAATAGTCGCCAGCGGACATGAGGGTCGTAACACCTTGAGCCAGACGACCTTCGAGCAACTCATCAACACCTGTTTCAATATATTGATCCAGGGTCGCTTCATCTCCTGCAGGCAGGACATCGCCGAAGACATGCCAGTGCGTGTCGATTAGGCCAGGTAATGCCGACCTTCCGGCTCCATCTATTTCGAAATCGGCACGAGCATCCGTTTGCCCGTTAACAACTGAAACTATTCGACCGTCGTCGATAACTAGGGCGCCTTGCTCGATTACGCCGCCCGCCCCATCAATGATTCGAACGTCAGAGATAATCAGGTCGTATCGCGATTCGCACGCCGGCAAAGAAATAAGTCCAGCTACAACGAGACTTACTCGAACTTTCATGCTTGTTCTTGAATGGCAGTTCTGGGTCGACATGACCCGGTCGCCCTGATCATATCACCGCCCGAACGACCGGCCGCTCGGGAGCGCAGATTCACCGTTCACGAATGTTAAGAACTGCAACTTCCGCGACGTTCCGAAATGTGGCGATACCCGGGCGGTCGCTCAGGCATGACCGCCACGAGAATGAGCGCGCCTTTACGGCCAAGAACGGACGTTCAAGGTTCGAGTTCGAACAGAACTGGCCAGCGTACCCCCTGCGTTTCCACAACTTCGCCGTCGATTCGGTCAAGTCGGCATCTCAAGAGGAATTCCAGAGCCGCGGCATCGAAAATCTCCGGCGGACTGGCATCAATGACGCGGCCATCAGTAGGAATGCCCTCTGCCGAAACCGTGAACTCAACGATGACCCACCCTTCCAGCTTTGCTGCGCCAGCGGCTTCTGGGTATACAGGTACGCAGTGATTCATCGGCCTGACCGAGTCCGAGATCTCGCGCTGATCTGCACTGAGCTCCGGCCTGACCCTCGGCGCCGGCAGAATGGGACGCTCGATGCTGTCAATCACCTGATCGAATGAAGAATACGCGCGTTGACCTGCGAGCGCTTCACATGGATCAGTTTCGGGCAGACCTATCTTTCCATCATGTTTCGCTAGCGCTGAATTAAAGACGTCCTTCGTCAGATACATACAGACAACGTGGTTGTCAGGTTCTTGTGTCGATGGTGACGAAAACGAACGAAAGCCGCTCGCATACACTTTGTATCTTGTCGGACCGATACCGCGTGGAGCCTGCTCTATGATCGTTAGCGAGATCGTTTCACCTGGACGGTTCATGAACGTCCAGTGCGCGCCGGGCTCGAAAGCAGCGTTTGGCTGACTCGAAACCGATGCTGGCAGCCATGCTAAAGCCGCAAATATGGTTCCGATACGCTTCATGCCTATACGCATTCCCGGCCCCAAATTAGGATTCGTAGAACGGCGCTATTCGGTCGATGCGGGTTTCTCCCGGTTACTTGAGCAGTATAGTCAATGAGCGGCGCGTCTGGCGACGAACGATGCCGCTAAGATCTCCACACGCGCGAACGACTCGGTTCGCCGTCTCTCGTGGCATTCAACTGTCTGCGATCGCACGTGAACCGGTCGGCGATCTACGGCCAATAGCGGTGCTTCGCGACCCCAAACTGCGCCTCTTGTCGGAACTGATAATAGAATTTTCGCGGTAGAGACGAGCATTACGCGATCAGTAAAGGAGCAGAGCTGGATATGCTGATCAAATACACTTACCAAGAATATATAGCTTCGATGATCAATGAAGGCAGCGTGTATCTGAGAACCTACTGGCACTTTCGTGCTAACGAAACTCCGGAGATCGGGGACCCCGATGAGGGCCAATCTGGTTTCATTTTTTTCAATGACACTGACAAGCCCTGGGTTATCACTCCAGACCTCCTAGATGCTGCGGCCATGAGCCCTCCGGGCAGCCCGAGATTTACAGAATCAAAAACCTTGCCCCCGGGTGACGAGAGCTGGATAGAGGCTGCCGGTGGGTTCAATACCTTTATGTACTCGCTCACCCAAGCGTCAGTGCCATCGCGATCACTCATGGCGCGGCTTGGGTATGACAGCGCTGTTGAAGTTTGTGACATCGATGAGTTTTCCAAACACTCCGCCCAAGCTCTCAGGCAGCTTATGAATCAGGAGTTCGGATTCGACAAACGGGGCATCACTCGAGTGCGATGTGTTCTGGGACCGGTGGACTACGTGGAGAGAAAGAGGGCGGTCGTTACACCGGCGACGACTGACCTTATGTTGAAAGGTGACTCTGTCGATAATCGAGAGCTATTCACAAAACCAATAACATTCAGCCATCAAAGTGAATTTCGAATCGCTTACTACTTCATGAACCCAGATACTGACAAGGCGATCTCGTTGAATACAGATTTTCCAGACCTGTATCCCGTGACAATAGGTGATGCCGGAAAGCCTAGGATCAGTAAGACGCTGCGATTGATCGATAGTTCGGAATTTATTGACTGAACGACCGCTTGGGGTCGATTAGTGTCCTACAGACTATACCGCTGAACGGCCGGAAAGTGAGCGGACCCGACGGTCGAATGACCAAGGGCTATGTCGGCTCTCGGCCATGAACTGCCCTTGAGCCCAGTATTATTCGGAGACTGATTTACCCTCTTCGACAGTTGGCACATCAACGCCATCAGGTAGCTGCTCGCTGAGCACAATCTCGTGACCATCCGGATCGGAGACTGAGAACTCTACGTCGCGGTAGGGCATGCGCTCCGGTTCTCGTAATAGCGGCGTGCTTACTCGGACATGTTCTGCAAGATCAAGAAGTCGGTTACCGACGAGCCTGATGTAGACCGACCAACCCCGACTCGCCGGATTGGCTTGCGACTTTGACTTCTGGAGCATCAGCTCCGAATTGTCTCGACAAAGCAAGGCGAAGGTGTATGGCTCCTTCTCTGGGAATGCCGAGCCATCAAAGCCCAAGACTTGTCTGTACCACCGCATGCTCTTGGCTACATCTGACACCTGAAGGACGGGTACAGCGCGATCGAAGGTCATGGCCACGGCCTCGCACCGGAAATGCGTGAACGGCAAGAACGGGTCGAACCCGGTTATTCAAAGTCTACCGCCGAGCGACCTGAACCGGGACATCATGGGACTGTTAATCGGCTCGTCCCGAATGGCCAACAGCTGTCACTCAGTCGTCTCTGATGGCAGGCGGCGCTGAAAATAATACTCTGTCACAGGTCGGTTTCGCGGGGCGATGATCCTGGAACCGGGCGCGAATATAGGCAGCTCATTCAGAGCCTCTGCCGCGAGTCGATTCCCCGCTGCCTCTTGATACTCCTTCGTCGGAAAAATCAGACGAATGTGACAGATAGTGTCACGGCATTCGATACCAAGCTCGGACAGCTCCAATCCCGGCGCCTCAGCCAACCGTTGCACAAGGTAAGCTTCGGTCTCCGATGCCCAGATCGCATTTCTTGGCTGCTGCTGAAATTCCGATTCGGATAACGGCACCAGGCCGATGCTGCCGGGACAAGCTGGTGGCTGGTGTCGTACCTCATCTGATGAATAGGTCTTCCGAAGATCGAAAGCGATTTGATTCGATGAGGCACCAAACCGCGCACAATTGTCGTCACTGAAATCGGTGACAACCCCCTCGTCACTAGGCGCCGGATAAGGGACGGGCGTCGCCAAACCTGGATGACCAGTAAAGACGCTAACTTCGAATGAGCAATTGGAGTCCGGGTCCAGATCGCCGACCAGGGACGAGTGCGCGCACGACATCCAATACTGTCCGAATCCGACGACCTGACCCGTACCGGATGCGGCCTGTAATGCTTCCCAGTCGAAACGCGTCGCGACGGGAGCCTCCTCGTTAAGGCTGAAATAGAGCCGACCACGTGAAGGACTCTGGTGAAGCCCACTCGATACAGGCGCAGGTACCGTGAATATCCCGGAAAGCAAGACTCTCTCGGGTTCGTATTCCGACGGCTCGAAGGTGACGTCGTCGATGATGGCGAAGATCCCGAACCTTGCACTGCCAACTGCCTGCGTAGCCATGACCGCCATGGCAAGACACGTGAAGACGATACGACTTGCGACTTTCAGAGCACGCTCCTCGCTAGTAGACATCCGGCCGAATCAGGTCGTACCCGGTCATTTGAGATCATACCCTCGACCGTCAGCCTGGAGCAGTCCGTCGGTCGAACGACCAAGCCCTCCGACCGGGTACGGCCAGTAGCCGTTTTTCACAGCGACGCTCGCGCGACTGTAGACGCTACTCTGACGGCAACGGGCCGTTTCCGGCTGCCAGATTCGCTTTCGCGGCTCGATGTATCCAAGCCGCGAGGCCCGGATAGTTCCTGTCGATGTTGCGCACAAAACGTTCGTCCTGGCTGACGAATCCCGTTCCTCTTACGTGCATCTCCTTGGATGTGTCGTAGAACCACCTGTCAGAAAGTTGCCGCATGGCCTCGATAGCCGTCAACGCTTCCGGTGTATCTGGCTTCGCGCCGGAAGCGAAGACGTCCTCAAGCCGACCGTACACTTTCGCCATTTCCGCCTTCATGCGATCCACATCGGCTTTCGTGTATTTGCTCCAGCGTTCGGCGGATTGTCTCCAGGCCTCAGTGTGGCCCCAGCGCTCCTGTGCCTCGTCCTGGTATTCCTGCCTCATATCGGGAAACGCCTCGAACAGCTCTGTGGTATCCATCGGGTGTTTCTCCTCTCCCGTCACGGGGTCAATGTCGTTTATCGTCCTGTCGATCAGCGCAAGCAATTCGCCCAGGTGCGCCGCTCGCTGTTGCAACAACTCCCGTTGATGCAACAGCGCAGCATGCCGATCGAAACCGGGCCCGGTAATCAGGCGCCGAATGGTATCGAGTGGAAACTCCAGCGCTCGGTAGAAAAGGATTAACTGCAGATGCTCAAGATCGGCACGCGAATACAGCCGGTAGCCCGCCCCGCTCCGGCCGGAGGGAACCAGCAGTCCGATCTCATCGTAATGCCGCAGCAGGCGGGTGCTCACCCTGCTCAGTTCCGCGGCTTCTCCAATCTGGTACATGCGTCTACCTCGTCGCCTCAAGGTGGGAACGATAGGGCTTTACGCAACGTGAAAGTCAAGCGACGGCGGCTTCGCGTCCGGTTCCGGAGCTACGGTACTACCAGCGGAGCGTCACGCTTCGAGACTAATGCACCGCCAACGGACCGCCGCGAGCCGGCAACTTTCTGCGAAGACGCGACGAACGTATCCATGAGGCAATCAGCGTGATTGTTCGGCATCATCGAAACGTGAAGCAGATCATGTTTTTCATATAGTCTTTATTGACAAACAGTAAATATTGGTCGTTTAATGGCTCCACTGGCGGATATGGAGCGACACAATGACCCCGGAAGCAGCTCAAAGACTCGAAAAAGTCCAGAAGTACAGCGGATCGTTCAGACGCCTCTTCCGATTCCTGTTCGTTGTGGTCGCGTTGGCTCTCGTAGTTCAAACGCTATTGATAGTTACTGGTGCAGAGCCATATGGCGCAAGTGTGCGCATCGGCAACACTGAGTACAGCGGGGACCCGATCCCCTTTGTGATTCGCGCGATCGCGTGGCTTGGAACGACGTTGAGCCTGGGGGTTCTGCTAAAGCTCAACTTTCACCTGATCAAGCTCTTTGGGCTATACGCCGATGGCAGATTATTCAATCGCGAGAACGTCCACCAAATTCGGCAAATTGGTATCACCGTCTTACTCTTTCCCGCTCTCTGGGTGCTGGGTCTGATCGTTCCTGGCTTTCTGCCTACGGACGACGTCGCACGGAGTGTGATGAGCAGCGGTCAGCATCCGTTTGCCGAACTGATCGTCGGAGCGATCATTATCGTCGTCGCCTGGATCATGGATGTCGGGCGGGAGCTTCGTGAAGAACAAGATCTGGTTGTCTGACCGGGGAGAAGTCGAGTGCCAATTATCGTCAATCTCGATGTTGTCCTCGCTCAACGAAAGATGCGACTCAACACCGTTGCCGAACGAGTCGGTATAACTGCGCAGAATCTATCCATATTGAAAACCGGGAAGGCCCGCGCAGTCCGTTTCAGCACGCTTGAGAAACTGTGTGAAATATTGGACTGCCAGCCGGGCGACCTGCTCGCTTACGAACCCGACGAGCAAGATACATAGACGGAAAATCACTGCGTGATGGTTCGCAATCGCGGAACGGCAACAACTGGCCGAAAAGCACCCTACCGACTATATCTCTTAACCGTCGGTCAGTGGAGCGCTCCGGTCGCTCAAATGACCAGACCGATCGGCCGAAACGAAACAACCGATCTGTTCACTGCTTTTCCATTTGGCGGATCCAGGCTAACTGCAGGACATCAAGCAATGCTCTACGTTCGATAGTCGAAAGGCGAACCAGAATTGCTGGATGGCCGATGTAGTGCTCTGTCACATAGAACGCGTCTGAATCTTGGGCGATTAGCCGGTCTCGTTCCGTCTTGCCAATTCGCACCATTAGAGTATCCGGCTCTGCTGACTTGTGCGTCGCCTTGCACGCAAGTAGCCGCCCGCGCAATTTGACCGACATGCCTCTCGGCGTAGTTGCGTCCTCAACGTCCGGCAGCGAGAGCGCAACGTTCCGTACGACACTAAAGTCGACTTTCTCGTCTTCGTCACTCACTGCACTGGTCGACGACTCATTAAAGACTTGAATGAACGAAGTGGGTCGACATGACCCAGTCGTCTGAATCCTAGCACGCCTCGAAAGACCGACCAGAATCGGGACAAATCCCACCGGTGAAGCTTGTGAACCGAAGCCGTTACCGCGACGGCCGGGTTTCGGGACGCTCTGGGGCGGTCGCCCCTGGTCGAACGCCCAGGATTCGTCCGGGTCAAAGCGCCAGAATCGGCCGCACGACGAACTTGCGGTTGATAGCCTCCTGCCATCACTGTCTACTGGCACCTACCTTTGCTTTCTCGCGTCATAAATTCAACGTGAAGACGACTATCTATATATGGACCTACTGCGAAAGGCGCAACGAGGCCATGTCGGCATTGAACGCTCAGAGGCTTCGTCGGCTCGCCAGGACGAGCTGTACCGGCATGCCGGAAGTGAATTCGGACCAGCTATAGCCAGGCTTGCTGCCAGCTATGAAATCGATCCCGCTCTCCGTGAAGATTTGCTACAGGACATTCATCTGGCCGTCTGGAGAAGCTTTGCGGCCTACAGAGGCGAGTGCGCGTTGCGTACATGGGTCTACCGAGTCGCTCACAACACGGCTGCAACCCATATACAACAGCAAAGACGCAAAGGACGACACCGCTACGTTGGACTCGAAGAAGTCGAGCAGTTGCCGGATGGTTTCGACGCTGAAAGCGCCGTAGACGCGTCTTCAGCCCTACGAAAGATCCAGGCCATCATACGTACACTAAAGCCAATCGACCGAGACGTTCTCCTTCTCTACCTGGAGGGATTCAAAGCCAAGGAAATTGCCGAGGTTATTGGAATTTCTTCGAGCCTGGTTTCACAGAAAGTCCACCGCACAAGAAAACTACTGAAACGAAATATTCGTACAGGAGAACCCGATGCCCACAGTTCAAGACGATGACATCCGTGCCGTCTGGCAGAATCAGTTTACGAACGCGAGAACCCTCGACCCTGAAAAACTGCGAAACCGAGCGAGACAGTTTGAAGCAAAGACGCGACGCGGCGTCTTGGTCAACCAAATCACTGCGGGACTGATAATGCCGATCGCCGCGGTGTCTACTTTCGTACAGGACAGCGGACTGCTTGCTAGAGTTGCCTGTGGCATGCTGCTGGTCACCGCAGCCTATCTGATCTGGGCTTTCCGATCCTTTTTTTCGGCGCTTCCCATCCCTGCCGACGCAAGCGCGATAACGTGCGCCACAGTTCACAAGCGGCAACTCGAGCGCCAGCGAGATATGAATCTCTCAGCGCGTTCGGCCGGACCGCTCATCCTTCCAATAATCGTCCTCGTCAACCTGAGCCGACATTGGCCAGATGCGGAAACCTTTATCGGACCCGAAGGATGGGGATTAACGATCGCTACGATTGTCGCGAGCTATTTCGCGATGCAGCTGGCGTTTATCTTTGCAGAGTTGCAAGCTCAGAGGTGTCAAAGGGAGATAGATGAGCTTGAAGAAATGATGACGACAACTCTGGAAGGCATGCCGGATGAAGCGTCCTCATAAACAATCTGAATGTCGTCTTCGGGTTGTCTTCGAACAGATGCACCGATCATAGCACCGTCTCAATGACCGACCGCTTCGAAGTGCGATTCCGACCCTCGCGGTGCCATCTCTCGAGATTATTCTGAATGTCGGAAAGCTGGAAGCCGCGGGGCGGCCAACCGAAGACACGACTATTCGTAAACGGACGCGACAATTGGCGACGCGCCGACCCAGTCGGTCGCGTTGAGTTGTGCGAGCATGAAATCGGCAAGGTCATTGACCGCAACCTTGTGCCCGACCGACTGATCTGCGCTTGCATTTATCCCGCCGGAGGATTCGTCTTTCGCGATCATCGGCGGACGGATCATCGTCCAGGCTAGACCTGATCTGCGGAGCACTTCATATTCCAATTGCTTCGCTTTGACGATTCGCGGGGAAATCATGCCGAAAACAAACAGCATCAACTTCCTCGAAAACTCGACGGCCTCACCCTCGACACGGACTGTTCCGGCGCCTCCGAGCGTGACGATTCGCTCAACGCCGGAATCTTTCATCGCTGCAACCATGTCACGCATCGCCTGTTCGTATTGCTCGGGGCGATACTGCGCGTTGCGCTGCGGGCCGGCACACGAAAGCACTGCGTCGACGTCACGAATGGTTTCCCTGATGCTGTCCGAATCGAAAAGATCGCCTTGCACAAGTGTCACTTTCCGCATCAGCTCGCCGAGTTTCTCGGGCGTGCGAACGAGTGCCTTGACCTCATGACCCTGTTCGAGCGCTTTCGCTGTGACGATCTTTCCGGCAAAACCAGCGGCACCGAATATCGCAAGTTTCATTCTGCCCGCTCCGCGCGTTCACCAACATGTCGACCCAGTCTGCTGCATGGAATGGCCGCTACGGGTCGTCCTGGATCATAAGCCAACTGCCGAGTGCCGCGCGAATGACCGGCCGGGCGCGCCAATCCCTCAAGGGTACGTGCCGGCCACCACGTCAGGGTGCTATGTTGTTGAAGCGGCCGTCGCCAAGCATGGATTCGATGGAAAGGTTATTTTCCTGACAGACAAATTCGAACAGTTCTTCTCCCTCGTTCCAGCCGATCACATAGCCGCTGGTCCACGGCGCATCGTAGGCACCCGGGTCGTCGGTCGTCACCTCATAAATCAGGTTGCTGTAGTTGGGTCGACTGTAACGTTCGATCAGGCGGGCCTGTTCAGTGGTAGGCAGGCCATCGCGCGTGGTCCAGGACTTTTCGTTCAGGCCGACCGTGTCCACCACCAGCACGTCGCCTTCCCAGTGCCCGACCGAATGACCGAAGTAGCTGGGTAGCAGATCGTCCGGATGTTCGCGCCCATCCATGTAGATAACGCGCCAGGTCATGGCATTGGAGGTGGTCAATATGTAAATCCGTTGAAGCTCGGGCATATCGACAATTTCAAAGCCGTAAGGAGACATGATCTGCCTGGGCCCGGGGGCCGGTTTGCAGCGAGCATACGGCTCGCTCGCCAGATTCATCGGCCCGGCCCGGTAGTTGGTCAGGGCCAGCGCCCACTCCTGCAGTGGGACTTCGTCGATATGGATGGGGGCGATCTGCGTATCTACCGGCTGGTAGTTGTCGGGATTGACCACAATGTTCTGGGTGCGCCGCGACCAGTAGCCCGAGCTGCCCAGGGGCGCACCGAAATTGATTCGACCGTCTTCATACCGCGGCGGAGGCCTGTCGTCTTCGACGAAACCCGGCCAGCCCTCCTGCGCCAGGACGCTGGCGACGGGAAGCAATAGCCAACCAACGAGTGCAGGTAGCCCGCGCATATCGAATCCTCTTCTGACGAGCTTCATTGGCGGTTGTCCTGGCAATAGGATTCCGGCAGCTCTTCGCCGGGCATCCATTGCAGGTCCCAGCTCGCAGTCCAGAGTCTCGTATAGGCACCTGGGTCATCCACGGTGACGACGTAGTGCAGAGTATTGAGGTCCGTTCTTGTAAACCGTTCCTCCAGCTGCAGCAGATTGGTATGGGGCAGGCCGCCATTGGCGAACCAGAACCCTTCGTGATAACCGCGGCTGTCGATGACCAGGCTGTCTCCCTGCCAACTGGCCGTCGAGTGTCCGAAGAAAAGCGGGTTGTCGTCGTTGCCGCTCACCTGGCTGAACTCATCCCGGCCGTCTGTATAAATGAGGCGCCAGTTACCATTGCCGCCGCCATAGATGATGAAGAGCCGGTCGCGGATTCTCTCTTCGACGAATTGCACGCCGAAAGGCACTTGAAACTGACGTGGCCCCCCGGGCGGAATGCACTTGAGAAACAAGGGATCATCCCTGCCGAAGCGCTGTTGGCGGCGTCTGTAGAGGGCCAGGGCCCAGTCCTGAAATGGCGCCACTCGAGAGGCATCATTAATGTCGGCCAGCAGACCTTCGGAATCGATTTCCACACTCGCGCCTTCTTCGGCCATGACTGAATCGACGTTTGTCACCCAGTATCCGGTTGCGCCCGGCGCGGGACCGAGTCTCGGTTGATCGTCGGGCCAGCGTGGAGCAGGGCCTGTGGGTCGATTGGCCAGTCTCCGCGCCATCAGGTTTTCCGGCACGGCGAGAACAGCCGCGCCGTCGTCTACGGTGACCCGCTCGGCCCAAATCTGGTTGCTACCATTTCTGGCGACGATGCCTTCGACACTGATCGTTTGACCCACAGAGAGTGTGTCAGGACGCCAGCCGCTCCACTGTAACTCCGTGGGGCTCGCCAACTCGATTGCCCAGTTCACCACGGCGCCCTCTTCGGTGCCGACATTGACGAACAGATGGGCGTGGGGTGCTGCCCAGCTGATGCCGGTCACCTGTCCTGAAATACTGAGCGGTTGACGGTCATCGAATTTGGCAAGGATGGGGTGGTGGGCCGAAACGCTAGCCGGGACGGCAAGCAGGCCGAACAACATCGCGCCAGGCAGAGGCCTCCGCTTGTGGCACCCGATCATCAGAAACTCCCGAGACTAGGAGAAGAAAGGCAGAATAAAGCAGTTGGGCGCACTGGTCTGCTTCACTGGCTATTCCGTTCGTTTCAAACCTGCCACAGCCCGGACTCAATCCCGCCGTGAATGACGATCGCGAACTGCCCATAGCCCGTAATTTCCGTTGGCATCATCGCAATCTCGGCACCCGCCTCGGCCGCTGCCGAAACTGCTGCGCTGATGTCATCGACAAGCACGTACGGACGCACAACCGGTGTCTCGGTATCGCGAAGTGGCGCCCGCACTCCAAGCATGCCACCGCCATCGAGGTTGGCGGTACGAGCACCACCCAGGTCCGGGTTGGCATCACCGAAGGTAACGCCGTACATCATCGAATAGAGCGCGCACGCGCTGTCAACGTCCGGAGTGACAATCTCGAGAAAGTGGATCTGCACGGCATCGCGTCGATTACCCTGCGGAGACGGTGTACACCCGGCACCTAACAACGCCGGAATCGTCATCGAAGCTGCTCCTAAATGGAGCACGTTTCGTCGGCTCATTTCAGGCATCGCAATCATTCTCCTGATGCTCGATCACAGAAACTCCAGGGCCTTCGACGGCCATTCTAGGCAGCGGGCTCTTCTGACGACTCGGCATGAATCCGAATCAGCTTCTCTACACGTTCATTCGTGCGCTGGCGTGCGATGCCGCACTCGGTCGCGATACCGAATTCGGGCAGGTATTTCCCCGCTGTCTCTATCCGTCTCCGCGTCGCTTCCGCACCATCCTCATGCACGAGCCCGAGGTAGATTTCGGTGCCAGGGTCAAGCCTCAGGTCCCTTAGCGGCTCGAAGAATGCGTCGTCATCCCTGCTGATCGGGACCGGCATGTGCACCCAGGCCAGCGGATGGCGCGCAGTTTCTGCAACCGCGTTGGCAAGCTCGACCATTCTGGTCGCGTCAATGGGTTCAACGAAGTGCCTGGCATCGTAGTCGCCATAGCATAGGTGAATCCCAAGCTCGACATCGTCGGGAATCGCGTCGCACAGCCGACCCAGTGGCGGCAGGAGGACCTGCTCCTTGTTCGGAATTGGCGGAATGAACGGAGTTGGTTGTTCGTCCCACGCGACCATCTCGTTACAGACATCCCACTGAATCGCCAAGTCGTCATGAGGAATCGCATCGCAGATCATCCCGATCTCTCGAATCATCGCCCGCTCATAGGCCGCCAGCACCGCAAACATGCCATCACCGCGTACGAACGGCGTAATGACCGCAAACGGCGTCGGCAAACAAACCTGAAAGCGAACTTTCTGTGCTATGTCGCCGCGATCTCGTGCTGCACAGAAGTCCTGATAGGAAATCCTTGCTTCGCGACAGTAGCCGAGTTCACCGAAACGGATCTCTTCCGCATCGACACCGGGTACTAGCTCGAGTGGTATCTGGCTGAAGCCCTTATCGACCTGTCGTAGATAAGGGCTCGCCCGCAGCAGAGGAATCTGCCAGCTGACCCAAAGCCGGCGTCCGCCAGGTTCTCCATCGGGCATCCGCCTGAGGCGACGACCGAGCGTCCGACCGCAGGTGCGAAACACATCGTCAACAGTATCGAGCGCGACGCTACCGACGAGATGTACGTGATCAGGTTGCATGACTTCCCCGGCGCGATTGAGCAACGACTGCATCTATTTGATGAGAGGCAGTATAGCGAAGCCGAACAACCGGGGGCCTTCGCCAAGCGTCTGTCTGGGGGTCAGTCAAACGCAGGGACCAGCCTCAGAATCTGACCACCCTCTTTGTGCTCTATCAGGAGCAGGACCGTGCCATTGGAGGCGGCCTCGATATCTGCGACGCTATCTCGAAGGCAAGCCTTCGTGTACGTCGAATCCGTGTCGGAGGGCGACTTCACGTATCCGAGCATCTTCAAGAACCCTTTCGTAGATCCACTCGTAGTGTGTGTACTGCTCTAACGTCTGTTTAGCAATCTCTCTACCAAACAAGGCCGTCATCGCTTGATACTCCATGTCGCATACGAGTAAGTGCCGGTATGTGCTCGTTGCGTCTCGGGCGCCTCCATCTACTGCCGACGGCACGTCGGGAAACAAACTCTCTTACTCCTCCATCGCTGCTCGAAAACTACTGATCCACGGGTCCGCTTCGAGCCAATGCAGTTGCTCGTGCAGAAACATGGCCGTCAACCCGGTTTCGTTTCCAATGTACCGCGTGTGGATCGTCAGAATGGGGTGAGAGTGCGGCGTCTGAGTCTGATCGATTAGAACACGTCGCGTAAGTATCCAGCGATCAAGGTCGAGTGCTCTCATCGCCGCTCGAAGCTCGGATGCCGTGTTCGCCTCGGCGGATGTGGCGTTTTCGAGGCCGATCCAAAGTACATCGGGACCCGCATCGCCAATGTCTTGAGCTATAGCGTTTCCTGACAGCACAGAGAGAACGCATACGGCAGTAATAGCCAGCTCTCGTAAGTTTCGTGCGACGTTGCCGTACATTCCTTACGTCTCGATTGGGTCGGACCCGGTCCTACCGACTATACGCTCGACCGGCAGCTTTCGGAGTCCTTCGGTCGCTCGAATGACCAAGCTGTACGACCGGGCACGGCCAACTGGAGACACTGAAAACCGAGATTCCGGGCCACCCATGCTGGACGCGAGAAATCCCAAGCGAGTCCGCTTGACGGCGAAACTCATGCGCGTCATGATAGGTCGAAGGTTGAGGTGACGAAGGTCGATGGCTCAATGTCGTCGCGATTTCCAATCCCGCAAGGCACTTTGGATATGCTGATCCTTCAGATCCTTTCCCTTGGGCCGGCGCATGGCTACGGCATCAGCCAGCGGCTCGAGCAGACGTCCCGAAACGTCGTGCGTGTCAACCAGGGGTCGCTGTATCCCGCACTTCACCGTCTGGAACAAAAACGCTGGCTTGTAGCGACATGGCGCCGGTCAGAGACTGGTCGCGAAGCAAAGTTCTACTCACTCACTCGTGCAGGTCATAAGCAGCTCGAATCGGAGAGGGAAAGGTGGGACCAGTTGTCCACCGCCGTTGGCCTGATATTCGCCGAGGGTGGCTGAGCTTGAGACTACTTCTCAACTACCTGCGCCACCGCCGCGCTCGGCTCGAGAGCGATCTCGATCGCGAACTGCGGTACCACATCGACCGCCGCATTGACGAGCTTCGTGCCCATGGCTTGAGTGAGCCGGAGGCCAAACGCCGCGCATACCGGGAAATCGGTGAGCCCGAGGTACGAGAGGCCGTTCGCGAAACCTGGACCTGGCCGACGCTCGATGCGCTGACGCTCGATATTCGCTACGCGACGCGCAGGTTAGTCAGGAACCGCGGCTTCGCACTCGGCGCCACAGCCGTACTCGCGCTGACCATCGGTGCAAGCACTGCCATTTTCTCGGTTGTCGATACTGTTTTGCTCGAACCGCTCCCCTACCCCAATGCCGATCGCATCGTCTCGATCGAGACGTACTTTACAAATACGGCGCACAGCAGCCAGCTGGTATCAAGACCAGACTTTCTCGACTGGCAAGCGGAAAGCCAGGCATTTGACAGGATGGCCGTGTTCTTCAGCGGAGAGGACTACGGCGCCGAAGTCGACGGACAAGCCTTTTTTGTCAACCCCAAATTCGTTTCAGTCGACTTTTTCTCCGTCTTCGGTCAGGTTCCGTCTGCAGGACGCTTGCTGGACGAGCAGGACTCGCCGGCGGCCGGAGTGGACGGAACAACCGCCGTCGTATCCCATGCGATGGCGGTGCATCACTTCGGAAGTGCCGAGGCCGCGGTCGGGAAAAATCTGACGCTCGCAGGTGAAACGCTCGAAATCGTCGGCGTGGCCGCTGAAGGATTTCACTATCCGCGCACAGCCGATCTCTGGGTACCATTCAATCCCGAGCTGTCGCCCGACACGTCCGACGCGATGATTCAGGATCAGCGCGCCAATATGGCTTACCAGGCCATCGGAAGACTCGGGCCAACCGTACCATTCGCACGCGCCCAAGCCGAGCTGCGAACTATCGGCGACAATATTGCGCGGCAGTACGCGCAAAACCGCGTGAAAACTGTGGCTCTTGTGCCACTGCAAGAGCGACTCACAGGCAACGTCCGCGCAACGCTGTGGATACTGATGAGTGCCGTCGGCTTTCTTTGGCTCATCGCCTGCGCCAATATCGCAAACCTTTTGCTCGCGCAGGCCGCCGGCCGATCGCGCGAGATCGCGTTACGCGCCTCGCTCGGCGCCGGACAGAGCCGCGTGATGCGTTTATTGTTGACTGAAAGCTCTCTGCTGGCCGTGGCAAGCGGCCTGGCAGGCCTCGTGCTCGCCCTGCTGCTCGTTCACGGAATCGCGATGTTTGCGCCGGACGATCTGCCACGCATTGGCGCAGTGCGGATCGACACGAGCGTCCTCTTCTTCACACTCGGGCTCGCGTTGGCTTCGATAGCGTTCTTCGGCCTTGTACCGGCCGTGCATGCATCCGGACTCAATCTTTCCAACGCTCTTAAGAAGGGCGGTTCGAAGGCGACATTGTCGAAAACGGGGGCTAGGCTCCACTCAGGCCTGGTTGTGGCTGAAGTCGCTTTGTCGGTTATCCTGCTCACGACTGCAGGCCTTCTGGTGCGATCGTTACTCGCACTCGAGCACGTTGACCTTGGATTCACGACCGACCAGGTGATCGCGGCCTACACGGATCACGACGCGATTCCAGGTGCGGGCGTGACGGAGCGACTCATCTTTCATGCCGAGGTGCTCGACCGCTTACGTGCCGTTCCCGGGATCGAAGCCGCATCGGCTGTGGCCTATCTCGGGATGGGATGGGAACCTCGAGAGCTTCGCGACGTGTTCGTCGATGGCCGGCCGGATGGGCTAGCGGGCGAGCGGCCGCAAGCCGAGTTTCACGCCATTTCTGACGGCTTCTTCGAGACATTGGAGATTCCCTTTCTCGATGGACGAGACTTTGCGTCAACCGATACTCCGGAGTCTCGAAGTGTTGTCATCATCAACGAAAGCCTCGCGCGCACGCTGTTCCCTGGCGAATCACCGCTGGGGCAACGCATTACGACTTTTCGTAGCACCAATCCCTATAGTGAGGTCGTGGGCATTGTCGGCGATACGCGCTGGCAGGATCCAGGCCAATTGGCACCACCAGTCGTGTACGCAGCATCGATGCAGGGCATCGGCAACGAGCCAGCCATCTTGGCCCGCTCGTCCCTGGACGAAGCAACGCTCGCTGGCACGCTGCTGAGAATTCTGAACGAAGTAAATCCGGCTGTGCCCGTCAAGTTAGCAACGATGACGGAAATGTTCGACTCCACACTCGCATACCCGAAGTTTCGAACTCAGATCATCGGACTTTTTGCGGCGCTTGCAACCATTCTCGCCGGCATCGGTATCTTCAGCGTGCTGGTCTACCTGGTCGGACTACGATCACGTGAGATCGCCCTTCGACAAGCCTTGGGTGCACGGGCCGCGGATGTCATTCGTATGATCGTGGGCCAGGGACTGCGTTTGGTCACGATCGGCCTCGTGTGCGGCCTTATCGGCGCAGTTGCCATGGGACGACTGCTTTCAAGTCTGCTCTTTGAGATCGGTCCATGGGACATCGGCACCTATCTCGGCACAATCATCATGCTCGGTGTGGTAGCGCTCGTCGCCACGATCATACCCGCGATCAGAGCTGGCACGATTACGCCCGTAGCGGTAATGCATCACGAGTGACTGAGAGCCGCCGCTCGCTCCAGCGAGCGACTCGTTTCGAAGGTTGTATTGACGCAGCTCGGTCCTTTAGCGCCCGAGTGTTGACTGCACATCTTCGGCCAAATCCGTCATTCGACGGAAGCTTCGTATTCCTCTTCCTTGCCGAAATACCCATCGAGTGTCCCGAGAGGGTCGAACCCGGTTCTTCCCGAGCCTACCACGACCGTCCCGAAAACGAGTATTCTGATCCGTCGAGTGGATCGGAATGGGGGGCCCCTTAACTGTAGCGAGTGCTTGTCTGGGCAACGACCGGGAACACGGCCGAGCTGCTAGATAGCCGACACTCGAAATCCCTATGCGACCGCGCACGATCGGCCAAGAGCCGACGATTCGGGCCGCTACTGAAAGGCCAGCTCCTGCACCACCTCCCGAAGCTCCTCGTCGAGAATCACAAGGAACTCGTACTCGCTACCGCCGATTCGCGGTTCGTCATCGAGCAGGAGTGAGCAGTGCGCTACCACGTATTCGTTCTCGTCCTCCCACTTGCGAACGACGAAATTACCTTCACGCCATCCGTATTTCCCGATCGTATAGTCCGAGACTACCTGCAACGCGGGATCGGTTATCACCGTCAGAGGATCGCCTGCTTGTCCTTGTAGCGACTCGCTGCATAACGGCTGGTCTGTATTGGGTTCGTATAGAGCGCCGACAGCCAGAAACACAACAAGAAGCAGCACACCGGCGCCCAGTGTCGCGGTGTTTCGTAGCGTAGAGTTCATGCTGCGAGAATGTGGGAGTTGGGTCGAAACGGACCCTACAGACTATACCCGCAGACGTCCCGAAACGGGGGCGGTCCGGTCGTAGAAATGACCAAGCTCTAGGGACCTTACGGCCAAAACCGGCCGTTCAAAGCGGCGACTTTCCGCTTAGGCTGCCAATGCCCGCGCCGAATTCCTCCAACCCAGGTAGCGCAAATGGGCTGTCCCGATTATGGGCAGAATGGCGAACAACAAGACGCCGCCCAGCCATGGGATCAGTCGCCCCGGGCCGCCTAACGCCAAGGTAGTCCCCACGTAGGCCACACCCAGTAGCGCGGGCCCGACCATCAGCGCAATGCCTATCGGTCGGTCAAGTAAGCTGCGCCCAAGCGCAATCTGCCGAAAAGCAACAAACAGCCCGATGGGACCGGATACGCCGAGTACTGCCATAGACAAGATGTAGGCGAGAACAATCAAGCCGTTTGGGGCTTCGAAATACTGCCGGAGAATTTCCGGCTTGAGGCTGGTTCCACCGGAGCTGTCGAACAAAACGATCAGCCAAAACAAAGTCAGCGGCACGAAACAACACGCCATCTCGAGAGAGAGCACCCATTTCGAGATCCTGAGGTCGCCGATTGCCATGTTTCTTACCCTCCATTGGATTGCTACCACCAGGCATCCTGTTGCCCAGCGAATCGCCTGAAAGTCATTTTCGAGGCAAAGTTGTTCTGACCGCATGGCCGCCGTCCATTCCGACTGGTGCTTAGGCATTAACCACGATGCAACTCCGATCAGGGAATCAGCAACGCGCCGGAGCGGATACGTTGACCGGCTCATGCAGCGCTCCCTTGAGGGAGATCGAAGGTGCCGCCTGGTTCTGCTTCGGCTAGTTCAGACTTCGCAAAGGCGACGCCCTCAGTAGTCAGACGATACAGATGTCTCGGCGGGCGACCTGATTTGTAGGCAGGGCCCCACCTTGATTGGAGCAGCTTGCGCTCGCATAGCCGCATCAATATCGGGTAAAGGGTGCCCGATTGTAGTCCTGTTTCCTGCGAGAGATCGTAGCCATAGCGCCATGCGTGTGGCTGATTGAGCATCACGGCAAGAAACACGAGGGTTTGTCTTGAACTCTTTCGTTTCCGAACCATGAGCACTAAGTCTACATATATGTACTTAGACGTCCAGGTTCGGCTTTGGAATGTGTGACGTAAGTCCGAAGAGGGGTCGTGACCTTAATCCCTTCATCCTGAGTACTCGGAGTGAGAATTTCGGGTAAGTCTATTCGTTAACAGTCACTCGAATGACCAAGCTGTACGACCTGGTACGTCCAGAGGCCGACATTCGACACCCATGACTGAAAGATCTTCCTACTACTCTGCTTCGAGAGGTTGATAAATCTCCGGGATCGGGCTGCCGCTTGTATCTGACGCGATAATGGCATCGGTATATCGCCTAAAAGCAGTTTGAAAAAGGCTGTTCCTCTGCTCCCAATAGTGCACAAAGCCCGGCTGGTCCTTTACTGCGATGAGCGTATTGGTTATTGACTCCTGCAGTTCGACATCCAGAGTTCCCTCCGCGGCCAGATAGTAGGTCGCCTGCAACTCGAGCATGATCGCATGTACAAGAAACATGTAGCGAAAGAGATCCCCACGCGAGAGCGTTTCAGGATTTGTCATTCCATCCTGATAAATTCGACTAGACTCTGGATCAGTTGCGATACCGCGATACCAGGACGACAACGAAGTTGTGGTGTCGTTCGCGGTTGCTGATCGCACCGCGCGGGTGCTGTCCTCTACCTGGATTCCAACGTAGATCAGAGACACGACAATTGCGATGGCACCAATAACCTCAGCTATGCTCGCTGCGTCTGAGAGCTTTACCTTCATTGATCCACTTGAGCCGACCGAGAAGACCAGACCTTATCACCTGTATGGGCTAACGGCAGCCATAGGTCGAACCCGGTCCTACCGACTATACGCCCGACCGTCGGCTTTGGACGCACTCCGGTCCTCCGAACGATCAGGGTTTATCGCCCCGGTCCACTGATAGTACTCTTCTGACGATGAGTCATAGAGCTACGATCGCGCGAAACGCTTCCGCGGAATCGCCGCGCGGCGCTCCGCTTCCCTAGCCGGCCCGCGGCCTTACCGCCGGAGAGCTCTCTCCCAGTGTACGAAATCCAGGATCTCCTCCTCGCGCTGCCTGTAGTGCTCCTGGTCGTCTACTGGTGGATCAACAGTGACCAGAAGAAGGTGGCGATCGCTGCCGCCCGGTCGTATTGCCGGGAAAGAGGCTTGCAGCTGCTCGATGGCACGCTGGTGTCCGGCCGTTTCCGGGTCGAGCGCGACGGCCGCAACCGGCGACGGCTCTGTCGCAGCTACCGGTTCGACTACTGCCTGACCGGGACCGATCGGCATAGTGGCGAGATCGTCCTCAGCGGCTATTCGGTATTGCGAGTGATTCTGGATAGCGGCGCCCTCGAAATTACACAGTTCAGGGAATAGCATCTCATCGACTAGCATCACGGCTACGACTAGCATCCCGACTACCGAAGATAAACAGGAGCGCATCGTGTCGGCCTCGACGCCCGAAAGACGCCCAATCGAGCCCTTCGTTCGCAATGCCTGGTACATCGCCGCCTGGCCGGCGGAGCTCGAGACCGGGTTTGTCGCACGCACCATCATGAACGAGCCGCTGGTGCTGTTCCGCAACTCTGCCGGCAGGGCGGTGGCGCTCGAGGATCGCTGTTGCCACCGCGGCGCGCCATTGAGCCACGGCCGGGTCCTCGACGGGGCGATCCAGTGTGGCTACCACGGCATGGTCTTCGACGGCCGCGGGCAGTGCATCGCCGTCCCCGGCCAGGACAGGATTCCGTCCCGCGCCCGCGTTCGAAGCTATCCCGTCGTCGAGCGCCAGCAGATCGTCTGGATCTGGATGGGCGATGCAGCCGACGCGGATGAGCGACTGATCGTCGACTACCCGTTCCACGATCAGCCCGCGAAATGGCCGCACCGGAAGGCCATGTTCCCGATCAGAGCCAACTACGCAATGATGATCGACAATCTGATGGATCTCACTCATCTCGCCTACGTGCACAGCAAAACGATCGGCGGTAATCCGGAAGCTCACGCGGCCGCCGAGATCACGGTGACGGACACGCCGACGGGCTGCCTCTACGAGCGCTGGATGATGGACTCGCCGGCGCCGCCCACTTACGTCAAGGCAGTTGGCTTCAAGGGCAACATCGATCGCTGGCATCGCTTCGAGTACGTCGCGCCGGCCACGGTTATTCAGAACAACGGCGCGATCGATGTCGGCAGGAACGCCCGCAGCAATCGTGACCAGCCGGGTCTGCACTTTCAGCTGCTGCATCACGCAACACCCGAGACCGAGACGTCGTTTCACTACTTCTTCTCGGTCGCGAACGGCTATCGGCAGGACGAACCGGACGCCACCGAACAGTTGTTCAACGAGACGATGCCGACGTTTCAGGAAGACAAGGTCATCATGGAGGCACAGCAGGCCCGAATCGATCGCGAGCCGGAACGACCTCTGGTGCCCTTGAAGAGCGACAAGGCGCTGTTCGCAGCGCGGAAGGCGCTCGGCAAACTGGTGAGTCTCGAAACACGCTGACCAAGGTCCGCGCGCGACTGCCTCGCGTGGCGCGCCCTGCGCCCACCCGGGCCGGCGGCTGTATCCGCCACACCCATGCGCTATGCCCGCCACGCCCGCGCTCGACGCGCCGCCTTTCGTAGAATATGCCGCCAGATGCATATCCTGCTGCTCATCGTCGGTTTGCTGCTCCTCATCGTCGGCCCAGGGCTTTGGGTCAAGGCGGTCATGAAGCGCTATTCGTTTCCGGCGGAGCGCTATGCCAACACCGGCGGGCAGCTCGCCCGGAATCTGCTCGACACGCTGTCACTGCCGCACGTCCGAACGGAAACGACGGAACGCGGTGACCATTACGACCCGATCGAGAAGGTCGTTCGCCTGTCGAAAGAGAACTTCGATGGCCGCTCTCTGACCGCCCTCACAGTCGCCGCGCACGAGGTGGGACATGCGATGCAGGACGCCGATGGCTTCCGGCCGCTGGCCTGGCGCACCCGGCTCGTCAAATGGGTGGGACCCGTCGAAAAGCTCGGCGCCGGCATGCTGATGCTCTCGCCGCTGGCCGCAGCGCTGACGCGCGTCCCGGCCGTCGGCATGCTGACTCTGCTCGGGGGCTTTCTGACTTTGTCGTCCGGCGTCGTGATACACGCCCTGACGCTGCCGACCGAGTTCGACGCGAGCTTCGGGCGCGCTCTGCCGGTGATGCGTCAGCGCGCGTTATTGCGGCCAGAGGATTTCGCCGGTGCCCGCCGAATCCTGACCGCTGCCGCGCTGACCTACGTGTCGGGCGCCTTGCAGAGCCTGCTCAACATCGCACGCTGGTGGGCGATCCTGAGACGCTGAGCGGCGGTGGGCGATCCTGCGGCGCTCAGCGGCCCTGAACGGCGCTGAGCAGCCCTACCGCTCGGCGACCTGCCCGCCCTGCACGCCTAACTTTTCGCGCATCGTCTCGAGCCGCCTCGAGACGCTCTTCGGCGAGCCGGTGCGCCGGGCGAACACATCGTAGATGACGGGCACGACGAACAGCGTAAAGAACGTTGCGATGCTCACACCGGAAAAGATGACGACGCCGAGATGCGTTCTGCTCGCAGCACCCGGTCCGGTCGCCATGATCAGCGGTATCGAGCCCATCACGGTCGAAAACGCGGTCATGACGACAGGCCGGAAGCGGATCCGTGCGCCTTCGACCACGGCGTCATGGAATTCCATGCCCTCGTCGCGCATCTGGTTGATGAACTCGACGATCAGCACGCCGTTCTTCGACGCAATACCGACCAGCATGATGATGCCGATCTGGCTGTAGATATTGAGCGTCATCCCGGTGAGCCAGAGCCCGAACAGTCCGCCGGCCACCGCAAGGGGAACAGTGACCATGATCACCAGCGGGTGCACGAAGCTCTCGAACTGCGCGGCGAGCACCAGGAACACGACCAGAAGCGCGATTCCGAAAGTAAACAGCAACGCGCCGGAGGACTCGCGCAGGTCGCGCGACTCGCCGCGATAGTCGATCTGCGCGGTGATCGGCAATTCCGCTCTGACGATGGCTTCGAGGTAATCGAGCGCATCCCCGAGTGTGTAGCCGTCTGCAAGGTTGGCGCTGATCGTGACCGCGCGCAGCCGGTTGTAGCGGTTGAGCTGACCGGGTCCCGCCTGGTCCTCGAGCCGCGTCAGATTCGACAGCGGAATCAGCTCGCCGCTGCGCTCGGAGCGCACGAAGACGCTCCGCAGGTCCGAATAGGTCGCCCGATCCTCGGGCTCCGCCTGCAGCACGACATCGTATTCCTCGCCGTCGACGACGTAGGTCGAGATCCGCCGCTCGCTCATGATGGCCTGCAGTGTCTGGCCGATGCTCTGGGCCGATACGCCGAGGCTCGCCGCTCTCTCGGTATCGACGCGGATCATCACCTGCGGTTGTGTCTCCTTCAGGTCCGAATCGATACGCAGCAGCCCGGGGTTCGCCGACGCGCGATCGATGATGATGTCGCGCCAGCTCGCGAGCTCGTCGTAGTTTGGCCCGCCGAGCACGAGCTGCACGGGCTGCCCGCCGCCACCACCGCCGCGCCCGCCGCCGGGCGCGCTCGAACGCATGAAGGCCGTCACCCGCAGGTCCGGGATGTCGGCCCATTTGGCGTTCAGGTCGGCGAGGACCTCGCCGGTCGTGATGTCCCGCTCGTCCCACGGCACCAGCGTGACGTTGACGATGCCGGCCTGGTTGTTCCAGCCCGGCACACTGATGATCCCGCGCTGTATCAGGCCCGACTCGTAGTAAGGCGTCATCGCCGCCTCGACCTTCAGCGCTTCCTGCGACAGGCGCTCGTAGCTCGTGCCCTCCGGCGCCTGCAGCATGCCGTTGAAATTGCCCTGGTCTTCGGACGGCGCATATTCCTGCGGTATCACCTGCAGCAGCTGCCACGCGCCGAAAGCGAGTGCGATGCTCGCGCCTATCGCAACCGCCGGCGCGCCGAGCAGCCAGCGGAGCATCCCCTGATAGCGCCGCGACATGTAGTCGAACGCGTGGTCGAGCATCCGGGAGGCGCGGCCGTCGCCCGAATGGGGCTTCAGCAGCTTCGAGCAGAGCATCGGCGCGAGCGAAAGCGCGAGAATGCTCGAGAAGATTACCGCCGCCGAAATCGTTACGGCAAGCTCCGCGAAGATCCTGCCGACGCTGTCCTGCAGAAAGGCAACCGGCGCGAAGACGGCCACGAGCACGACCGTGGTCGCTATGACGGCAAATGCGACCTGGCGTGTGCCGTTGTAGGCCGCGAGCAGCGGCGGCTCGCCGGCCTCGATGCGGCGGTGCGCGTTCTCGAGAACCACGATGGAGTCGTCGACCACGAGCCCGATCGAGAGCACCAGCGCGAGCAGCGTGATCAGATTGATGCTGTAGCCGAAGAGCGCAATCGCCGAGAACGCCGAAATCAGGCAAACCGGGATCGTGACCAGCGGGATCACCATGGCCCGGATGCTGCCAAGAAAGACGAGTATCACGAGGCCGACGAGCGCGGTCGTCACGCCTATCGTCCAATAGACGGCGCTGATGGCGGCCCGAATGAAGATCGAGTCGTCGCCGCTGGTGATCAGCTCCATGCCCTCGGGCAGGTCGGTCGCGTTGAGTCGCTCGACTTCCGCCATCACACCGTCGAGCACCTCGACGGTATTCGCCTTCGATTGCTTCACGACGCCGAAACCGGTTGTCGTCGCGCCGTTGGTGCGGAACATGCGTTCCTGCTGCCGCGTGCTGACTTCGACGCGCGCGATCTCGCCCAGACGAATCAGATGACCGTCCGCGCCTTGAGTGATGACGAGGTTCCGAAAGTCCTCGTCCGTCTGATAATTGCGCGACATCCGGACCTGAAAATCCCGGTCCAGCGACTCGACGCGGCCGGCCGGCAGCTCCAGGTTCTCGCGGCGCACCGCCGCTTCGATGTCACTGACCGTCAGATTGCGTGCCGCCATCGCGAGCGGATCGATCCAGACGCGCATCGACGGTCCGCCCGAGCCGAAAACGTTGATCTGCGATACGCCGGGAATGACCGCAAAGCGATCGATGATGTAGCGCTGCATGTAATCAGTCAGCTCCATCATGCTCATCGAGTCGCTGGTCAATGTGAGCCACATGATCGGCTGGCTGTCGGAATCCGACTTCGAAACCGACGGTGTTTCGACGTCCTCGGGCAGGCGGTCTATGACGCGGGAGACGCGATCCCGCACGTCGTTCGCCGCCTCGTCGAGATCGCGATAGAGCTCGAACTCGACATTCAGGCTCGACTGGCCGTCACGGCTCGTCGATCGAATCGTCTTCACGCCTTCGATTCCGCTGAGCTCTCCCTCGAGGACTTGCGTGATACGAGTCTCGATGATGTCGGCAGCGGCACCGGGATAGGAAGCCGACACCTGCACGACGGGCTGAACGACGTCGGGGTACTCGCGCACAGTGAGATCCCGGAACGACAGTGAGCCAAACGCGATCAGCATCAGGCTGATCACAGTCGCGAAGACCGGGCGCTTGACGGATACGTCAGAGAGCCACATCGCGCTAACCCGTGGAGCCGCTGCCGTAACCGGCCGCATCGGGCGCCTGAGCACCCGCTTCGGTCCGCACGCGCATGCCGTTGCGCAACTTGACGATGCCCTCGGTAACGATCAGCTCGCCTTCTTCTAGCCCGTCGAGCACTTCGACGATGCCGAAGTTGCGGTCACCGGTGCGGATCTGCCGTTCGTTGACGACAGACTCATCGGATAACGTGTAGACGTACGCGCGATCCTGAATCTGAAAGACCGCATTCTCGGGCACGACCAGCGCGTTGCGCTCGGCCATCACGACACGAACGGTCAGCAGCATGCCGGGGCGCAGCGCCCGGTCCGCGTTGTCGATGTGGGCTCTGACCTGAATCGCACGAGTCACCGGGTCGACTCGGGAGCCGACGGTGCGGACTTCGCCCTCGAAATCGCGATCCGGATAGCTCGCCGCGCGCGCGAGCACGGCTGACCCCGGCTGCATCGCCTCATAGAACGTTTCGGGCACCGTGAAGTCGAGCTTGATGATCGAAATGTCGTCGAGCGTCGTGATGGCAGTATTCGGCTGCAGCAATGTGCCCGGGCTCACCTCACGAAACCCGAGCACGCCTGAGAAGGGTGCGCGAATGAGCCGATCGCTGAGGCGGGCTACGACCGTGTTCAGGCGCGCGCGCGAGGCATCGGCACGCGCCCGCGCTACATCCAGCTCGGATTCGGGCGCAAGGTTCTGCTGCGCGAGATTTTCCAGCCGTGCCAGCTGGCTCTCCGCATCGTCGAGGTTCGCGCGCGCTTCATCGAGCAGCGCTTCCTCTTCGCTATTCGTCAGTTGCACCAGAACGGCGCCCGCATCGACGTAGTCGCCGTCCTCGAAATCGACGGCGCTGACGGTATCGGTCACCTTCGCGGTCAGCGTCAGCGATTCGTTCGCCCGGGCCGTGCCGATCGCATCGACCGTATCGAACATCCGTTCGCGGCCGACCGGCGCGACGCTGACCAGCGGTGGCTGCTGGCGTCCGAATCCACCGCCGCCCCCGCCGCCGCCGAATCGGCCGGGCGCCTGCGTGGGCGGTGAATCGGAGAACTGCGACGACCAGATATAAAAGCCGCCACCGGCGAGAGCGACGACGACGATGATCGTGGAAAGTTTCATTGAATCCCCGGGGCAAAGCGGCGTACCCCGACCGGCTCGATTATGCCATAGGGACCCATTGAAGCTTCGCCGTCCATGCCGCAATTGACTCCTGCGGCGCCGCATTGGTTCCGCGCCGCGCGGGACTTCGGGCCGCCCGGGCGGTGTATTCTGGGATGGCGCGGAGGCGTTAACATAGCCGCATGGTGGCACCTCCCGATCAATCCGGCCGGCTCGACGCCCTGGTATCGATCAAGACGACCATCCCCGACGACGCGCTGAGCGCGAGCCTTCTGGGCACGGAGCGAACCGGGCACGGCGCCCGCATTCGGGACGATGGGCTGATCGCGACGATCGGCTACGTCGTCCACGAAGCCGAAACCGTGTGGATCGGCACCCGGGACGGCACGACCGTGCCCGGCTTCGTGGTCGGTTACGACTTCGACAGCGGCTTCGGCCTCGTCAAGCCGACAATGCCCCTCGCAGGGCCGGTGATCGAGACCGGCTCGGCGGCGAGTCTCGCGATCGGCGATCCTGTCACGATTTCAGGCTGCGGCGACCGCAGCCAGATCGTCGAGTCCCGCGTCGTCGCCAAGCAGGAGTTCGCCGGGCGCTGGGAGTACCTGATCGATGAGGCGATCTTCACGGCGCCGGTCCACGAGAGCTGGTCGGGCGCCGCGCTGATCGACGATGACGGCAGGCTCTGCGGGCTGGGTAGCCTGGTCATCCAGGGCTTTGAGACGACCGGCGAGTCGCAGACGGTCAACATGTTCGTCCCGATCGATCTGCTGATTCCGATCGTCGACGACATCTGCAAGCACGGCCGCCGCGACGGCCCTCCGCGGCCGTGGCTCGGCGTGCTGGTCCACGAGGACCAGGACGATCAGCTGACTATCGTCGGTGTTTATCGCGATTGCCCGGCCGACCGGGCGGGTCTCAAGCCGGGCGATCTGATCGTAAGTATCGATGACGAGCCGGTCGAGGGGCTCGCAAACATGTTCCGGCGTATCTGGGGGCTGGGACCAGCCGGCGTCGAGGTGCCGATCAGTGTGCAAAGAGAAGCGCAGACGTTGCGCAAGATCGTCGAATCGGACGACCGCGTCGGGTTCCAGAGGATAGGAACCGTCCAGTAGCTGACACCAACTCGGCCGGCCGGGCGCTGACCCGACCGGCCGATCGGTCTGTCGTTCTTACTCGGTGCGTTCGCGGTAGGTGCGGTGACAGCCGCCGCAGGTGCCCGCAGTGCCCTGCACCAGGCCCTGCGCCGCAGCGAAGCCGCCGCTGGCCGCTGCCTCGGCGAGGCCCGCCGTGGCTTCGACGAAGTCGTTGGTCTTCTGCGCGAAGTCGCCTTCGTCTTCCCAGATAACCGGAAGGCTCCGGCTCGGGCCGACGATGCCGGGCATCTCGAAGCCGGCCGCCGTCATCCCCGCGAGCGCCGCGAGGTCGGCAGTGGCCTGAACGAAAGCCGCTTCGTCGAGCGGAATCTCCTCACGAGCCATGCCGCCGATCATTGCCATCTTGTTCGCGGCAAGCGTCATGACGGACTGGCGGTACAGATACGCCTGCCCTGCCGGCGACTCGGCGTCAAACGCGGGCGCGCCGCCTCCGCCACAGGCGCCAAGCAGGAGGAATCCCGTCACTGCGCCCATCGTGAATATCCCTGATGTCTTTTTCATACTTTGACCTTCTGCTGGTGGTCGTTCCAAATGGCTGGCCGGAGAATAAACAAATCGCCGAACGAACCGCAAGTCATCGCGCTGCCCGGTGGTGTCCTAAGTTGCGAGGACACCACCCGCCGCCGGCGGCGGCTTCAACAGCTCATCGACGAGAAAGATATCCGTGAGCACGGCGCGCAGGTGAATGGAGGCGTTCAGATTGTCGATCAGCTGCGAGCCGATGTCCGACTGGGCGAGCACCAGGTTGACGGCGGATGCAGCGATGCGAGCATCGCTATCGAGCGCATCGAGAAACGCGGCACCGGTGTTGCGCAGCTCCGCCGAGCGCTCGGCGAGGCACTCGGCTGCCTGCCCGGGCAGTGCCTCGAGAGCTTCCGCCATCCGGCCCAAATGCTTGCGCAGATCGTCGCCGGCGCCGCCGCCACGGTCGGTATGGCGGCCCTGCGCGGCGTATGCGAGCAGAAACTCGTAGCCCGCCTCGATCGCATCGACGGTGGTTTCGAGTGTCGCGCGCTGGTCGGTCGAATCGTTCATCAGTTACCCCGGAATCAGACGCGCCATCGCGACGAATCGTGATAGTCGCGGTATTCGCGATCGGTCAGCCAGCCGCGGATCATCGAGCGCAGGAAGCGGCGCTTCTCGGGACGAAGCGCAAAATAGACATGGCACATCACCATCGTAATCAGACTGAGCGCCGCCAGGCCGTGCACGATGTAAACGATGCCCCACGTCGCATCGCTCAGCCAGAAAGGATTTGGATCCCACCACGGCGTATCGATCTTGACCATCATCAGCCCGCCGGTGACGCACGCCGCGAGCACGACAACGGCGAAAGCGAGGTGTATCGATTTCTGAGCGAAACTGTACTTGCCGGGCAGCGGCGGGCTAGCGGCCCGCAGCCTGAGCGTCCGGGCTACGACGGCTACCGCCTCGGCGATGTCGTGGCCGTTGATCCAGGCGTTTCGCCAGTCCTGCCAGCCGAGCGCCCGCACGACATGCACGACGACGAGCGCGATCAGGACCCAGCCTGCAACCCAATGTATCGTCACCCAGCCGAATTCGATGCCGAGAATCGGGAGGAATGCGGTCGCGAGCAATACGAGCACGCACGCCGCCATCAGCCAGTGCTGCAGACGATCGTAGAGTGCGTGGCGAACGACCCGGGCGCTGCCCGCGTCCGCCCCCGAGTGTGGCGGCAACCGACTCACATCATCGCCGATCAGCGCTCGCCGTCAGGCGGCGCGAAGAACAGCCGGTAGGCCGCGTGAACCACGATGACGGCAGCGCCGAGCGCGAAGAAGACGCCGATCAGGTCCCAGGACATCCCCTCCAGAACCTCGCGGCCGTAGACGTCGCGACTGACGCGTAACAGTTCCAAGATCAACGGCCCCGAAGGTCAGGCGTCACGAATCGCGCGCGTCACCAGATTCTGCAGCAGGGGAATCTTGAAGTGATTGAAGTTCAGCGGCGTCGCACCGCGCACCGCCGTCTGACCCGCAATAGCAGCCGTGGCCTCGCTCTTCGGCTGCCCGGTAACAGCGAGCTCGACCGGCTCGAGCCGTCGCGGCACGCATTGCACGGCACCGGCCACGAGCCGGATGCGATCTATGTTGCCGCCGGAAACGACCATCGCGGCAGCGATGTTGACGAGCGCGAAGTCCCAGGTATTGCGGTCGGCAACCTTCTCGAAATAAAAGGTCGCGCCGGCCCAGTCGGACGGGATGCGGATAGCCGTCAGCACTTCACCGGGTTCGAGGGCAGTCATGCGCTCGATGTCGATGTCCGGGCCGATGAAGAATTCCTCGGCCGGCACCTCACGCTCGCCGCCCGGGCCGACGATGGCCATCCGCGCATCGAGCGCCACCAGAGCCGGTGCGGTATCGGATGGCGTCACTGCAACGCAGCGGTCCGCGCCCCAGAGGCAGTGCTCGCGATTCTGCCCTTCAGGAGAATCCGCGTAACACGTATCGCCGCCTGCACGGTAGCAGTCGACTCCGTAGCGGTAGTACCAGCAGCGCGTGTCCTGACAAAGATTGCCGCCTATCGTGCCGGTGTTGCGGATCTGCGGGCTCGCCACACGCCGGGCCGCATCGGCGAGCACGCCGAAGCGCTCGCGGACCATTTCGTTCGTCTCGATCTCGGTCAGCGTCGTCATCGCACCGATCTCGATGCCGCCGTCGTCGAGCTCACGAATCCCCCGCAGCTCGTCGAGGCCGCCGAGGTCGACGACCACGGCGGGCCGCTTTACCCGATCCTTGAACCAGTCGAGACTGTCGTTGCCGCCGGCCAGCGCCCAACCGCCCTCGCCGGCATCGCTCAGCAACTCTACCGCCCCTGCGACGGTATCCGGCTGATACAGCTGAAACCCCGGCATCATGTCTTTGGACATGGCTCCCGCTCCTTATGCTATGTGCCTGTCAGCGACGAAAATCGGCATCGTGTTACGCCATCTCCGCCGCGCGCATGACTGAATTGAGATAGTGATCGTAGGCGCCGCAGCGACACAGATTGCCTGACAGCGCGAGTCTCGCCTCGTCGCGTGTCGGCCGCGGGTTCACCTGCAGCAAGGCGACTGCGCTCATGATCTGGCCCGGCGTGCAGAAGCCACACTGCGGCCCGAGCTCGTCGATCATTGCCTGTTGCACCGGATGCAGCGTTCCGTCGGCCGCTTCGAGACCCTCGATCGTCGTGATCGACTTGCCGCGCAGTGAATGCGTCAGCATCGAGCACGAGTAGCTCGCGACATCGTCTATCAGCACCGTGCAGGCACCACACTCGCCGCGGTCGCAACCGAGCTTGGTGCCGGTCAGATTGAGTTTGTAACGCAGTGTCATCGCGAGCGTTTCGTTGGGCAGAACGTCGACGGTTCGCTCGACGCCGTTGACCATCAGCCGCAGCATGCGCTCGACGCCGCCGGTCGCTGCCTGTTGTTCCGGTGCGCAGCCGCTCAGACCGAACAGCATGCCGGCGCCCGAAACAGCCGCGCCGGAGGCGATGACACCTTTTATGAAGCGCCGTCGAGTCGCGCGGGCATCGGCAAGATCGCCGAGAACGCCGTCGCCGGCTTCCGAGCTGTCGTAACGCGGCTCGGGGAACGAGCCGTTGCGATCTGGTTTGTCCGTCATGAGGAAACGTCCTCCTGCAAGGCGCTGCCGCCCGCGTCAGTCTTCAGAAAATCACAATAACGCATGCCTGATCCTCGCAGCCCAATCGAGAGACTAGGCCGTGTTCACGTCGAGCGGCCCGTGCGACGGATCCCGCCCGGCTGCTGCATTGACGATCATGTCCGGCATTACCGGCGTCCGGTTGAACATGTGGCCGCCGAGCGCATCGGATATCGCACAAAGGAGCGCGGCGCCCGCGCAGCCCTGCACGGGCTCGCCGATGCCCTTGGCGCCGATCGGATTGTCCGGGTCGCCGATCTCGACCGCCGCCGTTTGCATCGTCGCCGGCACATCCAGATAGCTCGGCGGCTTGGCTCCGAGCAGGCCGATATTGCCGGCCAGCCCGTTCTGCGGATCGTAGATGTGCCGCTCGAGGGCAGCGAGGCCGATACCCATGACCGCGCCGCTCTTGATCTGGGTCGCTAGCCCCATCGGATGGATGACGGTTCCGCAGTCGGCGACGCCCAGGTAATCGAGGATCTCGTACTTGCCGGTCTCGACGTCGAGTTCAATCTCGATGAAACCCGCGGCGAGCGCCGGCACGGTGCCCGAACCTTCCAGATTGTCCTTGGCGACACCGACCAGGCCGCTGCCGCGGACGCCCACAACCGCGGCCGCCGTGATCGGATTGATGTCTTCCGGCGCTTCGGAACCGTCGAACCGTCCGCCTAGCTCGATCGCCCGCTGCGCAGCCTGCTGGTAGGTGATCGACTGGTCCGGATTCTCCTTGTTGAAGACCCGGTGCTCGCCGATGTCGTAATCATCAGCCGAGCCGCCGAGATCCATCGCCGCGATTTCCTTCAGCTTCTGCACGGCGTCCATCGCGGCCACATAGTTCGTGCGGGTCATCGTGAACGACGAGTTGCTGCCGAACTGCCCGAAGTTCCACGGCAGGTGCTTGCTGCTGTCGCCGCGAATGACGACGCACTCTTCCCAGTCGCACTTCAGCATTTCGGCTGCGACGCGCGCGGTGCCCGTGTGCGAGAAAGTGCCGAGGTTGCCGACTCCGGTGTGGATGTGGAGCTTGCCTTCCGGCGTCAGCACGACGAGACCGTCGAACCCGCGGCCGCCGGCCGAATGGTAGGCCGAACCGACACCTACGCCGCGAATCTTCGAGCCGTTCCGCTGGCCGCTCCGCGCACTGCGGTCGGCCCAGCCGAATTCTTCGCCGCCTTTCGCGAGCGCCTCGCGCAGGTGAGCGCTCGTCATCGAGCTCTGCCGGCCGCCGTAGCGCCAGTCGGTCGTTGGCGCATTGAGCTCGCGAATCGCGAGCCGGTCGATGCCGAGCTGGCGCGCGGCCTTATCCAGCAGAGGCTCGACCGCGACGGCAATCTGATTCTGGCCCGGGCCGCGCTGTGGTCCGCGCGGCGGCGTGTTCGTCATGACCGAGATGCCGCGAAAGCGCATGGCTTCGGGCGTGAACACGATCGATACCGCATCGGCCGCCGACGTGTAATCCGAAAAACCGGCGTTCGGGCCGTTTTCCTGAACGATATAGAGATCCGCCGCGAGCAGCCGGCCGTCATTACGGAAACCGAGCCGGATGCGACCCTGGAAACCGTGCCGCGCCGACCCGATCGCATACTCCTCGTGGCGGGTGATGCGCATCATCACCGGGCGGTTGTTGAGCTTTTTCGACATCAGCGCGGGCACCGCCATGATCGGGTAACCGGCGCCCTTCGAGCCGAAGCCGCCACCGCAGAACTCGGCCACGAAGACGAGCTCGTCGGGCTGAATGCCGATGTAGCGCGCAACGGACGGTATCGGGAACGTGCCGGACTGCGACGACGCATGCAGGTGGCATTTGCCGTTTTCCCAATATGCCATCGCCGAACGCGGCTCCATCGAGTGATGCGCCATGCCCTGCGTCACGAACGTCTCGTCGAGCACCAGATCGGCGGAAGCAAAGCCCGCGTCGATGTCGCCATACTGCCACTCGACCGTCGGCTCGCCCTCCGGCAGAGCGCCTTCACCGGCTCCGGCGAAATCCTGCGCCGTCCATTTGACCTGACTCACCTGCCCCTGCGAGACGACGTTACCGCCAGGCCGCGCATCGGCGCCGCCGGGGAAGAGGCTCTCGAGCGGATCGACCGTGAACGGCAGCTCCTCATAGTCGACGCGGATCTTCTCGATCGCCTCGGCCGCGGTCGCCTCGTCGACGGCGGCGACGGCCAGTATCGGCTCACCGACGTAGCCGGGCTCATTAGTCAGGATCGGATCCTGCGGAAACGGCAGCGGCGTTACTTCATCGGCCGTCAGGATGCCCTCGACGCCCGGCATCGCGAGCGCCTCACTCGCGTCGATATTCACGACTCGCGCGTGCGGCATCGGGCTCGTCAGCAATTTGACGAACAGCATGCCGTCGCGGCGAAAGTCTTCGGAGTAGGTTGCCTGACCCGTCACCTTGGCGCGGACGTCGGGCGGCGTGAAATTCTTGCCAATCAGCTCATAGGCCATCGAGAGTCTCCCGTCGGGATTTCGGCGGCAGCAGCGGCTCGCGTACCCCCGCCCCGATCATACCGAAGATCCGGGACGCTGACACCCGGGAGCCCGCGGGCACCGACGCTCACGCGACGGCGCGCTCAACCTGGCGAGATCGACAGCGGCTCGTCCAGCGCGGCACGCTGCTCCTGCAGGGCGAGCACGTGGTCTTCCCAGAACTTCGTCTCCGCGAACCACGGAAACGCACGCGGAAAAGCCGGATCCTGCCAGCGGCCGGCGATCCATGCCGCGTAGTGGATGATCCTGAGGGTTCTCAGCGCCTCGATCAGCCGCAGCTCGCGAAAGTCGAACCCGTGGAACTGGGCGTAGCCCTCGAGCAGGTCGGCGAGCTGCCTGCGCATCTCGTCGACGGGGCCCGACAGAAAAAGCCACAGGTCCTGGACGGCCGGTCCGGTCATGCAGTCGTCGAGGTCGACGAAGTGCGGGCCCGCATCGGTCCAAAGCACATTGCCCGGATGGCAGTCGCCGTGAATCCGCAGGAGCTCGACGGCACCAACGTCGGCAAACAGCTGCTCGATCGCCTCGAGGAGCAGGCTCGTGATTCGCCGGTACGGGTCGATCAGATGATCCGGGATCCAGTCCCCCGCGAGCAGGGCCTCGACCGGCCCGTAACCCAGCCGGTCGATCGACAGCACGGGACGGTGGACGAATTCCGCGGCGGCGCCGACGGCATGCATGCGCCCCAGGAAGCGGCCCATCCATTCCCGCGACTGCCGGTCGCCGAGCTCCGGCCAGCGACCGCCGCGCCGCTCGAACAACGCGTAGCGGAAGCCGTCCCGCTCGAGCAGCGTCTCACCGTCGAACACGAGCGGCGGAACCACCGGGAACTCGTGCGCCTCGAGTTCCAGCGAGAAGGCGTGTTCCTCGCGGATCGCGGCGTCGGTCCAGCGCTCCGGGCGATAGAACTTCGCGACGACGAAGCCGGTCTCCGCACCGATCTGATAGACGCGGTTCTCGTAGCTGTTGAGCGGGAGGATACTGCCCGTCGTTGCAATGCCGCAGTCCTCGACGGCGGCCAGCACGGTGTCCGGCAGCAGACGGTCGTACGGGGCTGCGCTCAAACGGTCACTCCGGTGGCGATTGCCCGAGCACCGCAACGAAGGCGGCCAGTGCCTCGTCGAGCGAGCGCTCGTCCGGCAACGTTGCGCGTGTCTCGCCGGCCAGCGCGCTCTCGGCCAGACGGGCGAACAGCCACTCGGCGCCGCGATGGAAGTCTCCGGATACGCCCGCTGCTTCCAGCGTCGCCGCGATCTCGCGCATCTCACCGGTAAAGCGTGCCGCCGTTGCCGCGTGAAACGGCAATCGCGCCCGCATGCGCCGGGCAAACGATGACTGACTTGCGTCGAAATCCTGCATCAGCGCTTCGCGCACCCCGAGACGCTCCGCGCCCATCAGAACATTCGTCCAGAGCGCGTCGGTGCCCTTGTTGACCGCGCCGTAGCACATCTTGAGCGCCGACGCGCGCCCGCTGTCCGGACCGAGATCGACGACGCGGATCTCCGGAACGTCGAGACCGATCAGGGCGTCGCGCCGCGCGCCGGAGACGTAGAACCGGGTCGGAGCCGTCGTCCCGGGTTGCGGCGCCGGCCCGACGATGCCGACATCGACGAACGCCGCCGGGCCACCCTCGAACAGCCGCTCGATGTCCTGCAGCGTGGCAGGCGACACAGCGTTGCAATCGACCCACACGAGCCTGCGACCGGACGCGGCGATGATATCCGCGCAGGTGCCAGCGAACCCGGGCGCGGCCGCGGGCGGCAAAATCGACAGGAACACGTCAGCGGCCGCGAGCACGGCCTCGAGCGTGCCGAGGTCCTCGACACCGGCCGCGGCAGCGAGACCACGCGTGTGCGCGGAGCGTTCCGTCAGCGCGGTGACGACCCGGTAGCCGCGACGGCGAAGCACGGCGCCGACCGCGCTGCCCATGTCGCCCATCCCCAGAATGCCGATTGTCGTGTTCTGCAGCATCGCCGCCGTCCGCCCGCCAGGCACGGGCAGCATCAGGATAGCAGCGCGGCGCGCGATTGCGGCGCGGTTCGGAGGTCACCTACACTCGCGCCGGATACCGATCGCTTGCCGCGGGTGGACGATGCTGCCCTTTCCACATGAAATAGTCAGGCTCGAGAACGGGCTCGGCATAATGACCGTGCCGGTGCCGAGCCCCGGCATCGCGAGCTTCTGGACGATCGTGCGCACTGGCTCGCGCGACGAGTTCGAGCCGGAACGCACGGGCTTCGCTCACTTCTTCGAGCACATGATGTTTCGCGGCACGGAGCGATACCCGGCCGATCGCTATCAGGAAGTCATGACGCGTATGGGCGCCGATGCAAACGCCTATACGACCGACGACCTGACGGCCTACCACATCACCTGTGCGCCCGAGGACCTGCCGGCCGTGTTCGATCTGGAAAGCGACCGGTTCATGCGACTCGACTATCCGGAGCAGGATTTCCGGACCGAAGCTGGCGCCGTTTACGGTGAGTATCGCAAGGACAAGACCGAGCCGCTGTTCGTTCTCTACGAAGCTATCCGGGAAGCCGCGTTCGAAGTCCACACCTACGGACACACGACGCTTGGCTACGAGGCCGACATTGCCCGGATGCCGACGCTCTACGACTATTCCCGCGAGTTCTTCAGTCGCTACTACCGGCCGGAAAATGCGCTGTTGCTCGTTACCGGCGATATCGATCCCGGCCAGGTACGCGAGCTCGCCGCGCGGCATCACGGAGAATGGGCGACGGGCTACGAGGCGCCGGACGTTCCGGACGAGCCGCCCCAGATGCAGGAGCGCAGGCTCGACGTTCGCTATGAAGGCCATACACTGCCCCTGCTGTGGCACGCCTACAAGATCGGACGTTTCGACCCGAGCGACCGAGTACGCGTGGCCGCCGACCTGCTCGTCGAGCTCGCCTATGGCGAAACCTCGCGGGCTTACCGCAAGCTCGTCCTCCGCGATCAGGCAGTCGAGTTTCTGGCGGCATACACGAACATGAATCGCGACCCGTCGATGCTCGACATCTATTGCCGCGTAAAGGATCCGGACAACGTCGGCAAGGTCGAGGCGGCGATCGATGCGACCAACAGTCACTTTCGCAGCCATCCGGTGTCGACCGAGGCCCTCGACGCACTGAAGTCGCGGCTGCGCTACGGATTCCTGATGCAGCTCGAGACCGCAGACGAAGTCGCGCAGGCACTGGCGAGGCCCCTCGCACTGAGTGGTCACGTCACCGATCTCGAAGGGCTCTACGCGGCCTACGAGACGATCACGCCGGACGACATCATCGCTGCAGCGAACACGATACTGATTCCGGAGCGCCGGACGGCCGGCGTGCTGAGGCCGCGGGATGGCTGAAGTGCTGCTGCCGCTTGCGGCCGATCCAACCGTATCGTTCTCGGTATCGTTCGCCGCCGGCTCACAGGACGACCCGCCGGGCAAGGAGGGTCTCGCCGGGCTGACGGCATCGATGCTGGGCGAGGCAGCCACACGAACGAACAGCTACGACGAAATCCTGGAAGCGCTCTATCCGCTAGCGACGGGTTACGACGTCTCGGTCGACCGGGAGATGACGGCCCTGACCGGCAGAGTCCATCGCGACAAGCTGGAAGTGTTTACGGAGCTTTTCGTCGCCGCATTTACCGAACCCGCATTCGCGGCGAGCGATTTCGAGCGCATCCGGAGCGACGCGATCAACTACCTGGAGAGCACGCTGCGCTACAGCTCGGACGAGGAACTCGCCAAGGCCGTGCTGTACTCGAAGATATTTGCGGGCACGCGTTACGCGCACCCGGAGGACGGCACGCTCGCGGGGCTCAAATCGATCACGCTCGACGACGTTCGGGACTTCTACCGTGACCGCTACACTCGGGCCAACACGACGATCGGCCTGACCGGTTGCTTCGATCACGCGCTGGTCGAGCGTCTGCGGACGGCCGTGGCGACGCTGCCGGAAGGTGAGCGGCGGACGCCACCAGCAGTCGCCGCCACAGGTAGCTCGGTCAACCGACTCGTCGTCGTCGACAAACCCGGTGCGGACGCATCAATCAGTTTCGGGTTTCCGATCGACGTGCATCGCGGGGAGAAAGACTTCTACGCACTCTGGATCGCAAACTCGTGGCTCGGCGAGCACCGCAACAGTTCCAGCCACCTCTATCAGGTCATTCGCGAACGACGCGGCCTCAATTACGGCGACTATTCCTACATCGAATGCTTCCCGGACGGCGGTTCGCTGCAGATGCCGCCGGTAAACGTGCCTCGTCGGCATCAGCTGTTCGAAGTCTGGGTACGCACCGTCCCGGTTGCAGCTGCCGCATTCGCCCTGAAAGCAGCCGTTCGGGAACTGGACAAACTTCGCGCGCGGGGTCTCGACGAGGAGCGCTTCGAGCTCACGCGCGCCTTCCTCGGCAAGTATTCGGCACATTTTGCGCCGGCACCGGGCGATCGCCTCGGCTATGCAGTCGACGATCGCTTCTACGCTTTCGGCGATGCAACACTGCCGGACGAAGGCCACCTTGCCAGGTTCGCGCGGATGATGAAGGCGCTTACGCTGGCCGACGTCAATGCGGCGATAGAGCGCCACCTGTCGGGGCAACCGATCACGATCGCGATCGTCGCCGACGGCGCCGCGGACCTCGTCGCACAACTCACGAGCGACGCGCCCGCGCCGATTTCGTATGAGTCGGAAATGGCCGCGGAGATTCTGGCGGAGGATCGCGAGATTGCCGGGTATCCGCTCGAAGTCGCTGTCGATGCGGTCGAGACGATCAAGCTCGACGAGGTGTTCGCGGACTGACGGCGCGTGCCGTTTGCGGACACCCGGTCCGCGGCGAGACGGTCGGCGGTCGGCGGTCGGCGGTCGGCGGTCGGCGGTCGGCGGTCGGCGGTCCAGTGTGCGGCGCTTACGACGTCCGCGCGATCCGTTTTCTGGTTGCGGCGATCGACTTCGAGATCAGGCGCCGCAGGACCTTGCGATCGATGTCGTCCAGCTTGTTGATGTAGAGGCAGCCTTTACCGCGTTTGTGCTTGCCGAGCGCCGCAAGGAGTTTTTCGGCGTCGAGTGCACTGCCCAGGTAGAGCACCAGATTCGCTTTCCGCGGCGAGAAGCCGACGATCATGATGTCGCCTTCGTGACCGCTGTCGTAGCGGTAGTGATACTGACCGAAGCCGATGATCGAAGGCCCCCACATCACCGGCGGCTCCCCGCTCAAGGCCTCCATCATCTCGAGCAGCTCCTGCCCGTCCCGGCGCCGGCGCTCGTTCTCGACGCCCTGCAGGAACTTTGCGGCTTTGACCCGGGTCGGTTTCGTCTTGTTTTCCGCCATCTCACATCCTCCGCGGGGAATTAGGGTCACTGTCCCCAAACTCCCCCCCAACTCTAACGCAGGGCGCGTGCCAGGAACGGCAGGCTGCTGTCGAGCCGAAAATCGATGCCCGAATGCGTGCCGTCGAACTCCTCGTAGCGATGCGGCACGCCGTGCGCGTGCAACTGCTTCGACAGCTGCCGGCTGCCGTAGTGAATGCGGTACTGATCGCGCCAGCCGCAGTCGATGAAGACGCCTCGCAGCTTCTTCAGATTGTGCGCGTAACGACCCGCGAGACGCACCGGATCGTGGCGTAACCAGGCGCGCCAGCGCGCCGGAATCCTCTCGCCGGTATCGAGGTCGAATGGCAGCAGAAAGCCGTTTGGCGCATCCGGATCCGGATCGTAGGTGGCAGCCATCGCAAGATTCATCAGGCAGTGCACCTCCCTGCCCGCGGGGTTCTCCCGTTTCGCAATCCGCTCGAGAAAGCGCCGCACGCGCCCGTCGTCGTGGCCCGGCGGCACGTCCGCCGGGAAGCGCCGCATGTCGACCTTGCCGTCGGCAAGGCGCGGATGCCGGTATCGGGCGAGTTCGTCGAGCGTACCCGGCCAGTCGGCCCCGTAGATGAAATCGAAATACGCGTCCCCGGAATGGCTCGCGATCGCGCCCCAATAGCGGGCGTACTTCATGCCGTGGATCATCGCGCCGTAACCGCCTGACGATTTGCCATAGCAACCGCGGTGCTCACGTGCGGCCTTCGTGCGGAACTCGCGATCGACGAACGGGATCAACTCACGTGTCAGGTAGTCGGCATAGCGGCCGATTGCGCTCGAGTTGACGTACTGGTTGCCGCCGAGCGCGGTGAAACAATCGGGAAACACGATAATGCACGGATCGAGCTTCCGGTCGTGCACGAGGCGCGCGGCCCGCTCTGGCACGTTCTCGTTGAACGCCCGCCAGGCCGTTCGCGCGAGCCCGCTGCTGGTGAAGCCGGCAAGGTCGAAGAGCACGGGAAAGCGCCGGCCGCGGCCGCGCCCGGCACCCTGGTCGTACTGCGGCGGCAGCCAGACGCCGAACTGCCGACACGTCGGGTCGCCGAGTGGATTGTCGGCCAGGATTCGCGAGTCGTACTCGAGCCTGACGACCCGACCGACCGGACCCGTGAAGCGTTTGACAGCCACGCGTCCGCTTCAGCCGGCGCCCGGTCCTGCGCGCAACATGTCGCGCAACTCGAGGCGATTGATCTTGTTCGTCCGCGTACGGGGCAAGCCGTCGACCAGATGGAACTCGACCGGTCGCTTGTACTTGACGAGGTTCTTCTTGCAGTACGCAAAGAACTCGTCTTCGTCGAGTGTCGCGCCCTGCTCGAGCGCAACGAACGCGACGACGACTTCGCCAAGGCGTTCGTCGGCCTTACCGACCGTTGCTGCCTCGCGAATCTTGGGATGGTTGAACAGCACTTCATCGACGTCCCGCGGATAGACGTTGAATCCGCCAACCAGAATCATGTCCTTCTTGCGGTCGACGAGAAATACGAAGCCGTCTTCGTCCGCGTAGCCAATGTCACCGGAGTACATGTAGCCGTCCCGCAACGCGATAGCAGTCTCTTCGGGGTTGTTGACGTAACCGCGCATCATCTGCGGCCCTTTGACTCTGAGCTCGCCGGTCTCGCCGAGCGGCAGAACTTCCGTGCCGGTCTCGAGATCCACGACCTCGCAAACCGTTCCGGGCACCGGATTGCCGACCGAGAGCAGTTTTCTTTCGCGGTCGTACGAATTCAGGCAGAACGGTGCGCCCTCCGACATTCCCCAGCCCTCGAGCAGCGGGCACCCGGTCTTGTCGAGCCACTCGTGATGCAGATGCTCGGGGCACGGAGCGCCGCCCGAAATGCAGTACCTGAGCTTCGAGAAGTCCGCCTTCTCGAACTCGGGGCTCGACAGCAGTCCGATATAGATCGGCGCGGGCCCGCCCGCAAACGTGTTGACGCCGTACTTCGACAGGTCCGATACGACACGGTCGGGGTCGTACTTCGGGACCATCACCAGCGTGCCGCCGGTATAGATCGGCACCCACGTGGCGTAGCCGAGTCCCCATATGTGGAACATCGGCGCGACGTTCAGAAACGTCTCCTTGCCGTATTCGATCGGCCAGACGCTGACGTGCTGCACCAGCGACCAGACGAGTCCGCGGTGCAGATGATCGACGCCTTTCGGCACGCCGGTGGAGCCGCCGGTGAAGATCACCAGCGCCGGATCGTCGGCTGACGGGAGCGGCGCTGGCACGAAATCCAGGCCCGCGTCATCCACCCACTCGCCGATCTCCTGGCCTCCCGCGCCCAGCGGTATCACCGCCTCGATGCCGAGCTCGGCCGCAACGGTGTTCGCCTTGTCGAGCATCGGCGCATCGCATATCAGCGCAGTCGCCGCGATGCTCTTCAGCGCCTTCGTCAACTCGGGCACGGTGAAGAAAGGATTGACCGGCGCGACCTGGGCGCGGCAGGCCATCACCGCGATCAGCGCGATATCCATCTCGATCGTGTTCGGGCTCATGATCACGACGCGGTCGCCGGACCGGACGCCCGAATCGATCAACAGCCGGGTCAGGCCATTCGACGCGCGACCGAAAGAGCGATAGTCAATGCTGCGATCCTCGTAGATCACCGCCGTGACGTCCGGAACGCGCTCGACAGCATCGAACAGCATGTGTACGAGAGATTCCGGCACGGGAAGGCTCCGATCGACTTCGATCGGTGACCGGACGATCGACGGTTGCGACATCTGTTCGGCTACCTGAACTGGCTCGAGAAGCGAAGTCTAGCCAAGTTTGGGGACAGTGACCTTAACTCCCCAGAGAAGCCCAGCTGAAAAATGCCAGTGCGGCAACGAGTGCTGCTATCGTCAGCGGTCCGTTCGTATTTGCCGAACCGACCCATGCACGCCGGCCGTTGAAAATCAGCAGCAGCAGCGCCAGCACCGGGAAGAGAAAGGCACCGATTACCGTATAGATCAGCTGCACCTGCCGAAAGCTCACGAAGAGACCGAGCATCGGCACGAACGCGATCAGCAACAGATAGGAACGATACGGCGTGCCGCGGGTATCGACCCGGCCGGGATCCGGCTCGACGCCGCCGCGCAGCAATCCCCAGCAGTCGGCAAACAGGTACGGCACCGATTGCCAGACGCCCAGCAGACTGCTGAACACGGCGCCGAAGGTACCGATCAGAAACAGCCAGCGCCCCCAGAGGCCGAGCACCGACTCGAGCCGCTCCGACAACCGGACCAGAAGCTCCGCGCCGCCGCCGTCGACCGTGATACTCGAGCCGATGATTACCATCGCAATGCCGAAAGCCGCGGTCATCAGATAGCCAGCACCGAGATCCATCCGGCAGGCGGTCAGCTGTTCCGGCCCGGACAGACCTTCTTCCCGAAGCCAGTAGCCGTAGCAGAGCACGGTCAGCGTGCCGCCTACGCCGCCGATCAGCGCGATCGTCCAGGCGAGCCCTTCGCCACCGATGTCCGGGATGCTCGGCACGAAAAGCCCGCGCAGCACTTCTCCGGTGCCCGGCCAGAGCGCGAAGGACGTCACGATGACTGTGACGAACATGATGCCGATGCACACGCGCATGACGCGCTCGAACAGGCGATAGCCGCCTATCCACACGAGCAGCAGGCCGACGATACCCGCGACGATCCCGAAGGCGATCTTGCCGGTTTCGGCGCTTGCGAAGACCGGCAGAATCGCGTGCAGCGTGATGCCGGTTGCGCTCATCTGCGCCGAGCCGACAAAGAACGTCCAAAGCAGCAGATAGGGCAGGAAGATCCACAGCGCCGGCCGGCCGACTTTGGCCGCCACCCCTTCGATCAGCGTCGTGCCGGTCGCGAGCTGCCAGCGCGCGAGGCCCTCGGTGACGACGAATTTCAGCAATGCGCCGACCAGCACGGCCCACAGGACGGCAGTGCCGAGCAGCCCGCCCGCGATACTGCCGGTGGCGAGATCGCCGCCGCCGACACCCGTCGCCGCGAGCAGCAGCCCAGGGCCCATCATCATCAGGAGCGAACGCGACCTGGTCGTCGACTTGTCGCGGTCGCGGCTCATGCGTTTCCGGAATCGCTCCCGCGTGCGGTTTCCGCGATCAGGTGGTCGACGACGGCCACGTTGGCCTCGGCTTCACTGGCGCCCTCTTCGAGGGCCTTCGCCCGCACGGCCGCCTGGCGGTGTGCGCTCGTCCCGCGCGACAGGATCTTTCGCGCGTGCTCGATTTCAGCCAGGCAACCGAGCTCTTCGGCGTCTTCACGCAGCAGCTCGATCAGTTCCTCGACGATTTGCGGAAACGGGATGATCTTGCCGCGGCCGAGATCGATCAGGCCCTCGTCGATGCTGTAGCGCATCGCCCGCCAGCGGTTCTCGCGGATCAGCACACTCGAGTAGCTGCGCCACGAGCGATTACCGGCGCGCAGCCGGTAGAGCATCGCCATGATGCACTGCACGAGGGCTGCCAGACACAATGCGTCCTCAACGTCGGTGCACACATCCATGATGCGTGTCTCGACGGTCGGGTAGCGCGCGCTCGGCCGAATGTCCCACCAGATTCGCGTCGAATCGGTGATGACACCGGTATCAACCAGCACGCCGACGAGTCGCTGGTACTCCGCGAAGCTGCCGAACCGCTCGGGCGAGCCCGTGCGGGGCAGCGTGTCGAACACCGTGAGACGGTAGGACCTGAGGCCCGTATCCAGGCCCTCCCAGAACGGCGACGAGCACGACAGGGCGAGCAGGTGCGGCACGAAGTAGGCCGCCTGGTTCATCAGGTCGATCCGCAGCTCGTCGTCTTCCACGCCAATGTGCACGTGCATGCCGCAGATCAGCATGCGGTTGGCTGCGGCCCGGAGCTCCTCCGACAGCGCGTCGTAGCGCGCGCGGCTCGTGTGTTTCTGCGACGTCCAGCGGGCAAACGGATGCGTCGACGCGGCAATCGGCGCGAGCCCGTTCTCTTCTGCGACACGTACGACGGCGTGGCGCAGCGAGAGCAGCGATTCGCGAACCTCCGCGAGATTGCGGCACACGCGCGTGCCGATTTCTATCTGCGATCTTAGAAACTCGGGTTTGACCTGTTGGCCGCCGGCCAGCGACTCGCAGTCGGCAAGCATCGATTCCGGCATCTTCGGCACGAGATCGCGACTTTGCCGATCGACCAGCAGGTACTCCTCTTCGACGCCGAGCGTGAACGAGGGTTTCTTCATCGGTCCGAACTCTCTGCCACGCCGCGCGCGAACACACGTGGATCTTTCAGGACGGCGGCCAGTGCGTCGCCGAGAATTCCGGCCAAGCGCTTCTGACCATCGCGGTCTCTGACCAGATCCTGGCAGATCTCGATACCGACGTGCGCGATGCCCCGCGGTTCCGCGTGATGATCGATCGAGTAGTCGGCCGGATGGCGGCCTGAATAAGGCTCGTTGTCCCCAACCCGGATACCCGGCACCGATCGCAGCGCGGCCAGCAGCGGTACGGCCAGGCGGGGATCCTTATCCCAGAGGACGCCCACGTCCCAGGGCCGTCGCGAGCCGTTGAAGCGCCGCGTGAAGCTGTGAACGGCGACGAAGGCCGGTGCCGATGCCGGCGTGCAGGCGCAGTCGATCACCCGATCGATCTCGGCGTGATACGGACCGTGCAACGCACGCGCTCGCTCGACGCGCGCAGCGTCGGTCAGCGCAATGTTCCCCGGAATCAGAATGCCGTCACTGATGGGAGGAAACGCCGACGGGTCGCTGAGCGAGCGATTCAGGTCCACCGCGAGCCGGGAATAGGCGCCGAAGACCGCGGCTGCATCGAAGCGTGACTGCAGTTCGCGGGCGACCGCCACTGCCCCGATATCCCAGGCGATATGGTCGTCGAGCTGGTCCGGCGTCAGGCCGAGGTTGCCGAGCGACTCGGGTAACCGGTTGCTTGCGTGATCGCAGACCAGGATCAGTCGATCGGCCGCGTTACCGCGGAGCGACTCGAACGCGGCCGGCTCTCCGGCGGTCAGCACGGGCGCACACTCCAGCGGCGCCAGTGGCGTTCGCGCGGGTTCCACCGGCGCACGTTGCCTCCGCCCGGGCTCCATCGGCGCAGGCTTCCCCCGCGCTGCGCGAGGCCTACCATCGAAGTCGTAACGTACGATCGACGTGCGCACGCAGCGGCTGCGGCACGCCAAGATCCGCGGCCAGTGTCGGCCACTCCGAGAATGCTTCCAGTGTCTGCTCCAGGACGAGTTTCTCCCTCGATCGCGGCAGGCCGGCGTAGACCGCCAGATGCTTCAGGTCGTCCAGCCCGAAGCCGGTGACTTTGCCATTGATACTCAACTGATGAAAGCGGGTGAAGTCGCTGCCTTCAGCGTGACACATGTCGTAGGCCGGCGACAGAGTCCAGCGCCCTCGCCTGTCCATCAGGAACGAGAAATTCTTCACGTGATCGTCCTGATTGCAACCGACGAGATTGAATACGACCCGCCGAAACTGCTCTTCGACATCGTTCGCAGTCAGCCCGAGCTGGTGCATCGTCATGAACAGCTGTTCGTACGAGTACTGACCGCTTTCCCAGTAGTCGAAGTGCGCGAGCGCACCGAGCGTTTGCACGAAGCGCTTTCCGCCGTCGGCGTCGCGGTCGAAGCGACGCGTCATGAAATGGTTCCTGCCGTGCTCGGTCAATAGTCGGCACTCCATCATCTCAATCCCGCACGCCTGTGCAATCCGGTAGTAGGCGTACTCGGCCAACCCGTAGCCGGACGGATCGGCGACGCCCCAGTCGCCGCTGAAGCGCACGCCGTCGAACTTGATCAGCCAGTGCTCGAAACCGGGCGGCAGGTCCAGCTGCCCCGATCTGACTTCGCTCGTCTCCGGGTTGAATGCGATCACGGCCTTCGCACGGGCGCCGCCGGCCGACGTTCCGATGCCGAGGATGTCGAGCAGCGCGTTTTCGTCGCCGCCGTCGGAGAGCCGGGTATCGAGGGCTTCCTTGCTTGCGAACGCGAGTGCCGCGAGGTCGAGCAGCGCGGCAATCTCGAGTTGCCTGTCGTCGTCGCCGGTATCGCGCGCAGCCGGCCGATATTCGAGCGCGCCCATGCCGCGCCGGCCGACGTAGCAGAGCCGGTCGACGGCATTGAAGTTTTCGGCACGGCGACCGGTCGTTGCCAGCCACACATCGATCAAACGGTTGCCATACCGGTCCGGCAGGCTGTCGGCCAGGAGGCCCGGAAGTCCGTGGAAGCTGCGCGGATGCAGCTCGTCGAAGCAGTAGATGCGGCGCGCGACGACCGGCATCTTCAGCGGTGCAAGCTCGATGCCGAAGCCGGCGAACGCAGGATCGTACTCGAAGCGCGCGAACCGCTCGCCGGCATCCATCGAGACGTAGCCGACCGGCGTGCCCCAGAGCATCACGGTCGCAGTGGTCACTCCGTCTCGTCACCCCATCCGGCCGGGCGGGCCTGCCGGCGCCGCGCCGCCTGCCGGCGTGGCCCGAGTACCTCGTGCATCGGCGAGGCATAGTCGGCCGGCAGCAGATTCTCCATCGCGTCGGACATCTGCAGGGCACTGAGCAGCCGGATCCAGGTGCCGAGCTGCGAATCGCTGCCGCTCTCGAGCCGCCGCAGCGTCGCGACGCCGATCCCGGCGGCCTGCGCGAGCGCCGGCTGCGTGAAACCCATTTGCTTGCGAATCCGCGCGACCCGCCGGCCGAGTTCCAGCAGCGTGGTCGACACAGGGGTCAATTCATCGATCTTCACCGATCATTTCCGATATATTTTCAGTCTAGAAGTAATAAATATATCAGATTTGATCGATATTATCGTAATCGTTTAGCTCTCATATTCGATAGCTTTTGGGCCTTGAGCAGATTAGGCGATCATATACGATCACTCATCGACTTCCTCAACCGGGAGCGCCACGCCAGCGGCTTCGGCGGGCCCGGCCGGGACGGCGCGCGGCACGGCCGCAGACCGGGCCGGGCGGGCGGCGACCGACGACTCAGGCAGCGGGCCTGCGCCCGCGCCGGCCGGCGCGGACGATGTTGGCGATGCGGCCGGATCGCCTGCCGCTCCCGCCGCCGCCGAATCGACCGGCGGCTGGCGCTGGTTCGTCGGGTCAGCCGCCACGGGGGCATCACCGGACATCAGCTCCGCCAGCGCGACCTCGCGATGCAGCATGCCCCAGTGCGAAGCGCTCTTACCGAGGAGATCGGCGCTGCCGCCGCATTCTGCCAGCCGCTCCGTCGACAGCTGGACGTAGCGCGGCGCCAGTTCACGCCAGCGCTGCAGCACGTTCTCGAAGCCGCCGCGCCAACGCACCGTGTCAGCCGCGGGATCTGCCTCCACCAGCCAACGGAATGACGCCAGTATCGCGTAGAGGGGACCGCGAGCGAGGCGCTCCGATCCCTGCCGCCCGATGAACGGAAAATCGAAGCCCTTGTCCGAGCTCGACTCGACGAGTCCGTCGCCGGGCAGGCCGGCGCGTCGCTGAAACGTCGGATACTCGGCCTGCACGATGTCGTGCAACATCAGAATCTCGCGGACGATCGGGCGAAGACGCCGGTAGGCCTGCCCGCCGGTCGCCTTGAAGTCCTGCTCGAACGAGCTGATCACGACATTGCGCTTTTCGTACGCGACCACCGGATGATTCGCTGCATTGTTCGAGTACGCGGCCGTTTCGAAACACGTGAGAATGCACAGGATGTCCTTGACGTCCACGACGCCGCGTTCCTCCTCCGACCACGCGATCGAAGCGAAGTACGGGCGGGAGGCGAGCTCGTCGCGCAACCAGCCAAGCGCGTCCGACAGATGCCGCAGCGTGTCGGCCGACGTCTGCATCGATGCATTCAGTGCGGCGGCAACCTCACCTGTCCAGCCGTCCGGCAACTTCGTGATGACTTCCACGCGCACGAACTGCTGCTTGGGCAATTGCACGGCCTTGTCGCGCTTCGTCTCGCGAATGACGGCATAGGTCTGAGCACCATCGATGACGCCCTGCCCTTCGCCCAGATGGATCGCGTACTCGTTCTCTTCCATCTTTTCGACGGCCCGGGCAACGATCGTGATGCCCTGGTTCTTGAGGTGAAACGTGCCGGGTGTACAGTTCTGATCGAGCAGGCTCGCCTGTACCTGCTTATAGACGTCCCAGCGCCGCACCGCCCGCGGCACGGGACCGGTCGGTATGTTGGTCGGCAGCGCGCGCACCGGCACGAAGAATATGTGTCGCTCGGTGCCGTGCGTGCTGTTGGACAGGGGATCGGGTAATCGCCGTGCGAGTCGCACGGTCAGAGTCACAGTCGACATTCGCTCTCCTCCGTGGTCGACCCGTCCGGGTCGCCTGCAATCGCCGCCGTGCCCGAATCCACGGACCGGCGTTGTCAGACCTTAAGTCGGAGAGCTGGCGCGGGCATTGAAGACCGTCACAGCTTCGGCGACGGCTCGGCCGGGACAGCCTGCGGCATCCGGTGGCTGTTCGCCGGCATCACCGAATGCGCACAGATCGTTGCAGCGGCCGAGGAAGATCGCTACGACCCGCCGGCGAACGGTGAGCTTACCGAAGAACGGGTGGGTGAGTTTGCCCGGGTGATGCAGCGATATGGAGAAGTGATGCGCGAGCAGGAAGCAAGGTTTGCCGAGCTGTCCGAGCGCGCCGAGCAGAACGACCGGCCGTCGTTTTCGGATCTGGCCTTCTCCTTAGAGCGCATCGACGGCGGCCGCGAGGACGCCGACGAGCTGCGGCGTAACCTCACCCGTCACCTCCATGCCTCGCTCGGCCTGAAACTGAGAGATCGCGATCGTCATCTCAACGGAGAGCTCGCCGTCCGTGTTGCCCGTATCGTAGCCGAGTGCTTCGAGCATGTTTTGTGCAGACTGCGCCAGATCATCCGTCATGAGCGCGGAGGACAACGACGGTCCCTGAGGTCTCGCGACGACCGGTGCGGCACCACCCGCGCCGGCTGCGGCGGCGTTCGGGGCACCTCCGGCTGCAGCAGCAGCTGCACCGCCGAGCAACCCATTGAGCATGCCGCTGACCTGTTGCATCGCGGCCCGCTGCTCGGGGTTCATCTGCCCTGCCTGACCAGCGCCTTCCTCAGCGCCACCGAACACGTCGGCAGGGAGCACGCCGCCACCGAGAATCGCGCTCAGATCGCCGGCACTGCCCATCTGCTCCAGCATCGCGCGGTCTTCCGCGCTCAGGCTTTCCATCGCTTCGTCCATCGCGGCACGGGATTCCTCCATCTGCTCGCTGAGATCGACCACTTCCATATCCTCTGGGAACACGGTAGAACCGCAGGTCTGCTCCGCAGCGCCCGGCAAAACCATGATGCGCTCAATCGTGCTCGTCGATGAGGACTCCGCACCGATAGTGCCCCCCCCGAACATCGACGCAAGTCCCCCGCTGTTCGTCTGACTGGTGCGGACTGCAATACCGCGTTCGGCGATAGCTGCCATTTGCGCCATCATGCCGCCATAGAGCGAGCTCGCGCCCGTGTGCGGCAGCACGTTGTTCGCGAAGTTGGCGTAGAACTGAGCGATCACGTCCGCGCCCGGTGCATCCGCCGCGATCTCGGCGACCCCCTCGCTCTCGATACGGCCAAATCGCAGGGGCAGGGCCGCGCCGGCACCACTCAGCGAGAGCGAGCCCTCGTAGCTGAACTCATACGTGCGCGTCGTGTACTCGCGCGGCGTGAACGCACGGTCCACGCCGTCGGTAAAGACGTCCAGCGTGACCGTGCCCGTTCCTGCACCGCTCGGTTGCTGAAAACGCACCATATCGCCCAGCGGGACCGCTTCCTGCCCGTCGATCTCCTGAGTCAGCTCGTCGAAGGCCGTCTCGAGCGGGTACTCGTAGCCCAGGCCGGTCTCCGGGTCGACGAAAGCCATTGAGGCCTCGGACGCCAGTGGCGGGACGGTCCAGCGCATCCAGTACGGTCCCTGGCCCATCGTCATACTGCAGGTCGAGAAAATGAAATAAGCGGCGCCCGAGGGCCTCGGATCGCTGCAGTCGAGAAGCACGTTACCTGTTGGAAGACCAGTCGGCAGCGAGATGTCCGCAGGAAGCATGTCCACGACTGCCCACAGGGTCAAGCCAATGACGCCGTTCACCCTCTGACAGACCTCCTCGTATCGGCCGGCACCAAACACACCCAGCTCGGCCTGTTCAGGCCCCTCGTTCGCGCTACCCCAAAGCAGGACCACGTCGTCGAGTGCGCCCCGCGCAACGAGCGGCAGGCTGACGAACGGAACCAGTGCGCCTACGGTCACGCAGCGCTTCAACAGCATGGACGAATTCTTCATTTCGGAACCTCCAACGGCGAAGAGATTGGCGCTCGCATCCGCTTGCCACCGCGGCTGGTCAGGCTACCGGATATAGGTACCAAGAGCCACCCGATTTCGGCTGCGCATACGGATCGGCAGGATGCCAGAGCTGCGATCTCGAGGTTCCAGGGCGAAAACGGCCTAGATGTGCCCGGAAAGGGGAGCCTGCAGCTCGCCCGTGTCACCAAAAAATTGAGCCCCCGCCTCCGTCTCTCTAGCGAGCGCGGCCAAGATGAAGACGTAACCGGACGCGGCCGTTCTCTGTGCAGACTGCAAGTACTCCGTCATCATCTCCTGAGGCGGATCGTTCGGTCGAATCTCGAACAATTGCACGAGACTCTCCGGTTCGCGCACGGGCGGGGAACGCAAGCAGAGTGCTTCCATCGACAAGCCTGAAAATGCTCGTGCTCCCGGCGACCGTAAGCATGATCCGCGATGCGGAAACAACCAGAAAACCCGGGGAGCGGCTCAACGGCCTGATCGCGGACCCGAACTCGTGAATCAACGAGCGTCTGCCTCCGGACAGCGTCTCGTCAACAGCCTACCGCTGTGCCAGCTACCCCGATACGCCATTGGTATGCCAAGCTGCGTCGCTTCGCCGAGATGGTTGGCTGTGCGTGCCCGAGCCTGGTTCAACAGGTTGGCCACGGCGAATCGATGCCGGCTGGCAGTACTCGGCTAACATGGCGACGATGGACCGACCGGCGACACTTAAGCGAAGCATCGGCCCTGGCCTGCTGACGCTTTACGGTCTCGGAACGATTCTGGGCGCCGGCGTCTACGTGCTGATCGGCGAAGTCACAGCCGTCGCCGGAACGGCCGCGCCCAGTGCGTTCGCGATCGCCGCAGTGCTCGCGGGCGTCACCGCGCTGTCGTTTGCCGAGCTCTCGTCGCGCGTACCGAAGAGTGCCGGGGAAGCGGCATACGTCGACGTCGCATTCGACAGTCGATTCTTCTCCCGCTTGGTCGGCTGGGCAGTCGTCGCAGTCGGCATCGTTTCGGCCGCGACCATGGTGCGCGGCTTTGTCGGTTACTTCGATGTGTTCCTCCAGTTACCTGAGGCGCTCGTCGTGATCACGATCGTCGTCTTCCTCGGACTCGTCGCCGCGTGGGGCATCAACGAGTCCCTGCTTCTGGCCGCCCTGATCACGGTACTCGAGATCCTCGGCCTGCTGCTCGTTTGCTTCGTCGCGCGCGACAGCCTGTCGCGCTTGCCGGACGAGTGGACATCGTTGCTGCCGACTCCGGATACCGTGGGCATGACCGGCGTCGTCTCAGGTGCTTTTCTCGCGTTTTATGCATACATCGGCTTCGAAGACATGGTGAACGTCGCGGAAGAGGTGCGCGACCCCGGACGAACGCTGCCGGTTGCGATTGTGCTGGCCCTGGTCGTCTCGACTGCCGTCTACATGCTCGTCGCTACAGTCGCCGTACTTGCCGTGCCCGGGGACGCGATCGCGGGGAGCAGCGCGCCTTTGGCCGTCATCGTCGAGTCACGCGGAATGCCGCCACATATCATCGCCGGCATCAGCCTGTTCGCCGTCATCAATGGAGCGCTCGTGCAAATCATCATGGCAAGCCGCGTCCTCTACGGGCTCGGTGCCCAGGGACTCGCGTGGCGACCGCTGAGCCGCATCAATGCACGCACGAGAACTCCAGTGGTCGGCACCTGCGTCGTGGCGTTTCTGTTGCTGCTACTTGCATTGTTCTTCTCGCTTGGCGGCCTGGCGCGGGCTACGAGCTTCATGGCGCTCGCAATTTTCGCCGCCGTGAATGCGGCGCTCTGGCGGCTCAAGAAATCGTCTACGACGGAACCTCGCTTCGAAGTGCCCACGCTGTTACCTCGGGTGGGTCTGGTCCTCTCTGTCGCCATGTTGAGCTACGAAGCCTGGCGGATTGCCTGATTCCTCCAGTAGGCCCGGAGCGTGTCCGTCGGATCGAGTCCCGCTGCTCAGCCGCTCGGCTCGGTCGCACCGAGTGCGCGCAGCCGATCGATGAAGACGTAGTCGGACGCGGCCGTTCGATTCGCAGACTGCAAGTACTCCGTCATGGCGTTCATCGCTTCCTGGTACTGCTCGAGCTCGTAGTGAATCGAGGCGATGATCTTAAGCGGCCAGGTGTTGAAGTAGTGTGCCGCTTCGCCCGGCCTTACGACGGATTTTCGATACGCTTCGATCGCGAGCTGATAGCGCCCCCGCCGATGGTGCAGGAAGCCGTAGAAATGCCAGAGCCGCGAGCGCTGGGAGGACGACATGTCCTGCTCGTACGTCGCGATCATCCGGTCGAGCTCGAGCTCCAGACAACGCAGATCGACCGCTTCGAGGCAGCGCTGTGCCTCGCGCAGCTCCGCAGCAAACAACTCGATGGCGAGCCCTGAATCGGCATCCGCCGCCTCGTAACGCTCTTCGGCGTTCGACGGATTCGGTTCGCCGCCCTCGCCGGGCCCCTGGCTGCTCGGGGGCGCGTCTTCCTGAAGCTGAAACCGGAAGATACTGCGCACACCCTCGACGGCAACGCCCTGTCCGTCCACCACTCGCGGCTTGTATTTCGTCTGCAGCGTGGCCTCGATAGCCGATTCGTCGAACAGCGAATCGGTGGACCTGTAGACGGTCACGTCAACGACGTCCCCTGCCTCGGTGATCGTGAACTCGGTGACGACCTCGCCCTCTCTTCCCAGAGCGCCGGCCTCCGCCGGATACCTCGGCGCCGATCGGAGCAACGCGAAGTACTCGCCATCCGGTAACGCATCGAGAATCGCCTGCGTCCAGTTACCGATCTCCCGCTCTTCCTCGGCCTGCACGAGTGCGAACATCGCCGCGGCCGGATCCGGGGTCTCCGAGGCGCCGGCAGGGATTCCGGACTCCGCGGCGTCGCCGGTCGCGGTGCTGCTCGCGGGCCCTACCGCGGATGAGGGCGCACGGCTCGGCGCCGCAATCCACGTCTGCCAGCCGGCCCACGCCACGGCCGCACCACCGCAGGCGAGCAGAGCGGCCAGCGCGAGACGCCTGCGGGGACGCCCGCGGACTTCGCTCGCCACTCCATAGTGCACACGCGACATCGCGGGAATCGGGTCGGCGCGCAGGGCGGTGAGGCCGAGCAATACGGCGCCGCAGTCGTCGCACTCGCTGGCATGACGCGCGAATTCGGGTTCGTCTCCCGCGTCTGCGTCAACGATCGCAATGCCATGCTCGTCGAGCGATCTCGTGAACTCTTCGCAATTCATTTTCGTTCTCCCGCGGCCAATCGGTCCGCGTCCGTTGCATTGCCGGACATGAGCTTTCCGAGACGCAGGCGCGCCCGGCGCATCCTCGCTTTGACTGCCGTCAACGGCAGCCCGCTGATCGATACGATCTCGTTCAGCGTGTGCCCCTCGGCGTAACAGGCAAGCAGGGCCTGCTGGTCGGAGCTGAGCAGCCGCCACGCCTGCGACAGCGCATCGACCTGCTGCTCGAGCGCTGCCGACGCCTCGGGCAGGTTGACGACGTTCGGGTGAGCTTCACCGCTCACGGTGTCGTCGTAAGTCTCGGTGCGACGAAGCGCCGAACGGCGCTCGAAGTCGACGTGCAGCCGATACTGGATCCTCAGCAGCCATGCCCGCGGCGCAGCGATTTCCTGATCCTGCTGCAGCGCCCGGCAAGCGCGCAGGCACACTTCCTGGACCAGGTCTTCGGCATCGCTGCGATTTCGGCAAAGGCGCCAGGCCGTGCGATACAGCAGGCTCAGATGCGGCTCGACGACAGTCGAGAATTCCTGCTTCGGCGCTCTCACTGGATTTCCTCGCGTTCCATGACCCTGTAGACGCACGAGTAGCGATCAGGATACCCCCGGCGTCTTAGAGGACGGGCGCGAACGGAGCACGCGGAAACACCACAGAAGCCGGGACACGCCCAACGCCGGGGCGCACTTTCCGGCAGGCTGCGCTGCCTGCCAGGGTTTGCATTCAGGCCCGGCCGCTGCCGCCGGCACCGAGCCAGAGCAAAAAAAAGCCCCGCCGAAGCGGGGCTTTCGTCACGAGGACAAAGTATTCGCGCTAATTGGTTCGGCCGAAATCGAACTGCAGACCGACGCGGATCGTTCGCGGGCGCTGGAAGCGCAGCGGCAGACCGAAAGTCGGCGACAACGTGCCCGACTCTTCGTCCGCGACCTCGTCCGTATCGATGACGGAATCGAGATCGAAGATGTTGAAGAAGTCGGCGCGTGCAGTCAGCAGACCGTTACGCGTCGGACGCTGGTACGTCAGGCCGACATCGATGTTCAGGATGTCTTCGCTGGTGCCCTGCGAGCCGCGTGGCGTGAAGCTACCCTGGTTGAAGAACGACTCGGCGCCGTACAGCACTGCGAACGGATCGTTCGGATGCAGACCGAAGGCGTTCAGCGGTCGCCCCGACGACCATGTGGCCGATCCGTTCAGCGTCAGGTTCTGCGTGAGCTGATAGTTCGCGAAGAACTTGATCTGATGGCGGCGGTCGTTCGGCAGGTTGCCGTATGCGCCCTCGTTCAGACCCGGGAAGTCATACAGCGTCGTGAGACCCGCATCATCCTGGCCGTTGTCGGACCGGACCAGACCCTCCGTGTTGCCGTAGCTGTGCGACCAGACGTACGAACCGCGGAAGTACAGCCGATCGCTGACGACTTTGTCCAGGTAGAACGTCAGTCCCAGATACGTCCGCTTACCCGGCTCGTAACCGAGCTGCTCGGCCGACAGGTTGTACTCCTCGGCTATGCCGTCTCCGTCCGCGTCGTAGAACGTGTGCATCGCCGTGCCCGGATTGGTCAGCACATAGTGAAACTCACCTGGCAGGTTGAGGGCCTCATCGATCGTGACGTCATCGATGTATGTGCCGAGATCACGATACGTGAACGCGACGCCGCCGAGGTAATCACGGAACATCGTGCGCTCGTAACCGATGATGTACTCATCCTGATACATCGGTTCGATCGTGTCGTCGAGCACTGTGCGCACATCGGGCACAGAGCCATCGCCGAACACGTTCGTGCCACCGATCTGGGCGCCAAGCACCGGCGTATCGTCGGCATTGAGGCTGACGAGCGGATACCAGTCCTCGGTGAACAGCTCTGCGCCGGACAGGCGAATGTTCGTGTTCGTCGCGACCGGAATGTGGTAGCGACCGACCGTGGCGTACAGCTTGGAATCGCCGCTGCCACCGATGTCCCAGGTGATGCCAAAGCGCGGCGCCCACTGGTCATCGATCTTTACGAACGTATCTCCCAACGCATTCCTGTTATCGAAAGTCTCGTTACGGAGACCCAGGCGCAGCGTCAGGTTATCGCTTAGCAGCCACTCGTCCTCGATGTAGAACGCCGTCGACTCGGCCTTGAACTGGCCGCCACTTTCCAGCACGCGCAGACGAACGACCTCGTTGACGCCGGCCGGGACGATGCCACCATTACTGAGCGTCTCGCCCGGTGTGGACGCGAAGTACCGGTAATAGGTGTGCCCCGAGTAGAAGTTGCTGTTGATGGAAGTGTTGTCTTCGGCATCCATTCCGAACCGCAGCGAATGACGATCACCGATAGTCATCTGGGCGTCGATGCGGGTCACCTCGCGCAGGTCGCGACCGGTCTCCGGAAGGAACGTGGTCCAGCAGCCGATTTGCGTCAGGCCACCCTGACGCGAATCGTAGATCGCGGGACAGGCTTCATCCGCAGTGCCACCGGATGTCAGGTCATACTCGCCTTCGCCGCGCAGCACGCTCAGAGAGAAGTTCTCACCGAAATAGCCGGTGTACTTCAGGATGTCGTTCTTACCACCGCGTGAAATCCGGGAAGTACCGACCGGGGCGCCGAACGCAGTGCCCTGCTCGTCCCAGTCATACGTCACGCGGTTCGTCGTACTCTCATCCGAGAAGCCCGTGTATTCGAGCGTGTGGTTGTCGGTGATGTTCCAGTCGAGCTTGATACCCCAGAACGGATCATCGTCGACATCCGCGAGCACGGTGCTGGCGCCCGTGTAGTTGCGCTCGTCATTATTGCGATCCATGTAAGTCGCATAGATGAAAAGCTTGTCCTCGACCAGCGGGCCACTGAAGTAGCCAAAGATCTCTTCACGGTCGAGCTCGTCGAACGAGTAGACGGAGTCGTAGACGGAAGCGCCGGTGGGATCGAGCACGTCCGGCGCTTCGCCGCGCAGCGAATCGGGCTCGAAATACAGACCCCCGCCGACCTCCCATTCGTTCGAGCCGCGCTTCGAGACCGTGTTGACCACGCCACCGATCGAGCGGCCGAACTCGGCGCCGAAACCGCCGGTCTTGACCTGGAACTGATCGTAGAAGTGGAACGGCAACGTGGCGCCGCCGAGACCGTTGCGGAAGTTCGTCACGTTCATGCCGTTGATGTAGTAGGCATTCTCCGCGACGGAGGCACCGCCGAACGAGGCCAGCCCGTAGTTCGTGCTGTAGTGCTGACGCGTCTTGTCACCGCCGCCGCCGAAGATCGCGTCGCCGAGGACGGCATTCGGGGCCATCAGCGCAACCGCATTGATGTCGCGCGCGATCGGCAGCCGCTCGAGCTCGAGTGCCGTCACGACCATCGAGGTTTCGGCGACAGTCGTGTCGAGCGTCAACGCCTGACCCTGGACGAGCACCTCTTCGATCGCTTCGCCACCGGCAAACAGCATCATGTCGACCGGAGTGCTTTCCCCGACGACGACCTGGACCGTTACCGGTCGAGATTCGTAGCCAGGTTGCGTGACGGTAACCTCGTAGGTGCCGGTCGGCAGCGCCGGAAACCGGTAGGTGCCGTTGTCGGCGCTCGAGCGCGAGCGCGTGAGACCGGTGTCGAGGCTGCGAATCGTGACTGTGGCATCGGAAACGGCGCCGCTCGACGACATGACGCTGCCCGCGATGGAGCCCTCGGCATTACTTTGGGCACTGACCGGCGACGACGCCAAATAGGCCACTGTGGCCAGTCCGCATGCTGCGCGGACAGCCATTCTCAACGAGTTCATAACGATATCCCCTGCAGAAATAATGGGCGCATATTACCAAAATGTCAGAAAATGCCGACCCCTAATTGCGTTGTGTTTTTGCTACACAACTTTCCGGCCCGCTGAAAGGGTTCTTCAACGCAGGATTCGGGGCTCTATGGGCGTTGGCGGCAGCCAACAAGCAGAAGTCGCTACCAGCGGCCGAAATTCGGGCCGGTATCGCTCGCGAGCGCCGCATCGTAGTACGGCATCGCGAACGATTTTGGCGGCGCGACCGCGTCCAGCCGGGCGAGATCGTCGTCGCCGATCGCAATATCCGCGGCCGCCAGATTGTCCTTGAGCTGCTCAAGCGTCCGCGGCCCGATGATCGGCGAGGTTACGCCCGGCTGAGCCGCATTCCACGCGAGCGCCAGCTGGGACGGCGTGCAGTTTTTGTCGGCGGCATGCGCCACGAGCGCGTCGATCACATCCCAGGCAGCCGCAGTGACCGGACGATCGAAGTTGTCCTTACCACCCTGCCATCTGCCTTCGGCCGACTGGTCGTCCCGCCGATACTTGCCCGTCAGCAGGCCGCCACAAAGCGGACCCCAACTCAGAACGCCGATACCGAAGGTCTGCGCCGCCGGCAGAACCTCCCGCTCGACGGTCCGATCGAGCAGATGGTAGGTACATTGCTCCGCAACGAAGCGATTCGTTCCGAACTCCTTTGCTGCCCAGAGCGCCTCGACGATCTTCCAGCCGGGAAACATGCTCGTGCCGATGTAGCGCACCTTGCCGGCGCGAACTAGATCGTCGAGCGCCCGGAGCGTCTCGTCGATCGGGATATCGGACTGTGGCCGGTGCAGCTGGTAGAGGTCGATCCAGTCGGTATCGAGACGCTTCAGCGAGGCTTCGCAGGCCGCGATCAGGTGGCGGCGACTCGGACCCCGCGCATTCGCGTCGTCGCGATCCATCGGCAGCACGGCTTTCGTCGCGAGGACGACGCGCTCTCTGCGGCCGCCGGCGAGTGCGCGCCCGACGATCCGCTCGCTCTCGCCGAGCGCATAGACATTGGCCGTGTCTATGAAGTTGATGCCCTGATCGAGCGCATGTTCGATGATCGGAATCGAGTCGGCCTCGCTCGTGCTCCGGCCGAACATCATCGTGCCGAGGCATAGTTCGCTGACCTTGACGCCGGTCCGGCCGAGATTTCTGAGTTCCATGGCGCGTGCTGACTCGAGTTGACGGGTGCGTTATTCAACCATGCGAGCAGGCGGGCTGTCTCGCGCCACGCATCCGTCGGCTGTTGCACGGCAACGCGGCCGCGCTATGCTGCGCACAGGCCGCTCGACGGCCGTCACCCGGGCAGGGCGCAGCATGCGTATCGTGAAACTGTTCGCCGTCGCTACCGTCTCCATCCTCCTGATCGTGATTGTCGTCGGCATCGTGCTGATCCTCCGTTTCGATCCGAACGACTACAAACCACAGATCACGGCTCTGGTTGAAGAGCGAACGGGCCGGACTCTGCGGATCGACGAGGACATCGAGTGGACGCTGTTTCCGTGGCTCGCGATCGGCACCGGCGGAATCACTCTCGGGAACCACCCGGAATTCACGGACACGGACTTCGCGACGATCGAGTCGGTGTCCGCGCGGGTGCGCGTCCTGCCGCTTCTCAGGCGCGAGATCCAGCTCGGCGAAATCACAATCGACGGCATCGTCCTCGATCTGGGCACAAATGCGGACGGCACTGCGAACTGGTCGGATTTAATGCCCGAAGACGTCGCCGGCGGGGCGACTGGCGCCGAGCCCGAACAGCGATCTGCAGGCAGCGCGATGGAAGACCTGCGAATCGCCGGCATCCGCATCGGCAACGGCCGAGTACTGTGGCGTGAAAGCGGCGAAGTCCGCTATGTCGTCAGCGAGCTGAATGTCGAATCCGGCGCTGTCGCGCTCGGCGAACCGGTCGATCTCGAAGCGGCACTCAAGCTTCTCGATGTTCCGACCCAACGGCGCGTAGCGCTCAACGTTACAACCACCGCGGCGACAGACGGGAGCGAAGTGCAGCTGTCCGGGCTCGATGCCGAAACGCTAGTGACCGATGCGGCAGGGACGGAGCGCGGCCGGGCGCGCCTGGTCACGGAGGCTGTGCGCATCAACTCGGACGGCAGCATCGAAGCGGCCGCCGGCTCGATCGACGCCACCGCCACGAATCTGCCGGTCGGCGCGGAGACGCTCGACGCACGAATCTCCTGGCCGGCGCTCGCAATCACCGGCGCCGGCGAATCCGCCCGCGTTGAGGACATCGTGACCGAGGTGGGCGGCATCCGGGCCACCTGGACGGTCGACGTCGACGATCTCGGCGCATCGCCGAATGTCCGCGGGCAGGTTCGTCTCGACACCGCACCGGCTTCGGAACTGCTTGCTATTCTCGGCATCTCGCCACCGGAAGGCATCGACCCCGACAGTCTCGGCGATGTTGCCGGCGGCGGTGCGTTCACGGCCCGCGCCAGTGGCGAGGCGAGTCTCGAAGACTTTACGATCCTGGTGCTCGGGATGTCCGTCAATGCAACTGCATCGCTCGCCGCCGACTCCGCCGTAGAGGCCACTATCGACATCCCGAGCTTCGCGCCGACGGCGGCCTTTCGCGATATCGCGCAAGAACAGCTTGGCGATGCGGCGTCGCTCGACGCCATCGAGTCGCTGAGCCTCGACCTGAGCCTCGCGGCCAGCCTTACCGATGGCCCCGTCCGGATCGACGGCATCGACCTCGCCGTCAACGACGCCCGTCTGACCGGCAGCGCCTCGCTTGCAGGCGGCGGCGAGCCGGCCGCGGAGCACTCGGGAACGCTGACGCTCGACATGCCGGACTCCGCACTTCTCGCGGCACTCGCGGGCGAGGCGTGGCCTGCGAATCTCGATCCGGCCGCGGTCGGCAGCGCTATCCTGACAGCGGAATTTCGCTATGCTGCCGGGCGCGACACGCTTAGCGTCGAATCCTTCGACCTGGCAGCGCTCGGACTCGGCGCGACGGGCAATCTCGTTGCGAACAACCTTCGCTCGGCACCGGTCGTTCGCGGCAACGGTTCGCTGCGCAGTTTCGATCCTCGCGAAGTGCTGACACGGCTCGAACAGCCCGTGCCCGAGGTGTCCGACCCGAACGTGTTTCAAACCGCAGATTTCGATGGCGATTTCGTCATCGACTCGGCGCACGCGGAGTTCAGCAACATGCGGCTCGGCCTCGACGACATGCAGATTCGCGGTTCGATCAGCGTCGAGGATTTCGAATCGCCAAGCTATCGCTTCGATTTGCGGACGAACGCGCTCGATGTCGACCGCTACCTGCCGCCTTCCACGGACGAAGCCGACGACGACGAGCGCGTCGCGGGCGACATAGAGCTGGCCAGTGAGCCGCTCGAGCTTCTCGCCCTGAACGGGCGTGCCCGCGTCGGCGACCTGAGGATCGCCAACCTGCGCTTCAGGCAGGTCGACGCGACGCTTACGATCGGCGACGGCCGGGCGCGGATCGCACCCGCCCGGGCACGCGTCTACGGTGGCGACTTCGACGGCAGCCTGGCGGTCGATACCTCGACCGAAACGCCGTCGATGCAGCTGACGGGAACGGCAACGAGCGTGAGGCTCGCGCCGCTCATCAGGGCGCTCACCGGCGAATCGACCGTCACCGGGACCGGCAGTTTCGAGCTCGACCTGACCGGTAATGGCGTAACCGTGACCGAAACGTTGCGTTCGGCGGCGGGCACGATGAACTTCGCTCTGACGGAGGGCACGATCACGGGCTTCAACCTCGGCCGTACGCTGTGCGCGGCCTACAACCTCAGGGAACAACTGCCGCAACCGGCCGACGCGGCTGCAGAAACGAACTACGAGCTGATCCGCGCAACCGCCGACGTCAGCGACGGTATCGCGACCAGCCGCGACGTGCTGGCGCGAACTGGCTTCCTGGACATCGACGGGAGCGGCGGCATGGCACTGGCCGACGCGCGTGTCGATTACGACATGCGCGCAACGCTCACGGCGGCGGTGCCGATTCAGGGCTGCGAGACGATGACCGAATTCGTCGGCGACTCGATTCCGTTCACGATCGATGGTCCCCTCAGCGCGCCGGACATCCAGCCGGACTACAGCGAGATCGTTCGCGATCGCGTGCGCGAGGAAGTCCGCGATCGCGTCGAAGATCGGCTGAGAGATCGCCTGCGCGATCTGCTGTAAGCTCTCGCGATGGACAAGAGCCGCAAAGGACGCGGACGACGCTGGGGGCGGCGCCTCGCCACCGGTCTGTTTTCGGTCGCTGCGATAGCCTCCATCTGGGGCCTGTGGCTGGCGCTCAGAATAACCAGTGAGTTCGATGCACGCGGCTGGGACCTGCCGGCGCAGGTCTACGCGGCGCCGCTCGAGCTCTATGCGGGTCGGCCACTGTCGGCCGATGCTTTGCTGGTCGAGTTGCAGCGACTCGGCTACGCACGCGACGCGAGCCTCGGCGGCCCAGGCCGCTACCGCCGCGGCGACGACTTCATCGAGATCCGGGTCCGGCCGTTCCGGCTGGCCGAAGGCGCCGTCGCCGAGCAGCGCGTCCGGGTGGATTTTTCCGGCGGCCGCATCGCCGCGCTCGAGGATCGCAGCAATGGCCCGTCGGGCAGCCCGCTCGCGCTGATGCAGCTCGAGCCACTGCTGATCGGCAGCATCTTTCCCGCGCACGGCGAAGACCGGCTGATCGTCACACCGGAAGAAGTGCCGCCGCTGCTGCTGGCGGCCCTGATTTCCGTCGAGGACCGGCGCTTCATGCAGCACATGGGTATCGACCTGCGCGCCGTCGCCCGCGCGGCCGCCGTCAATCTTGCGGCCGGCGAAATTCGACAGGGAGCGAGCACGCTGACTCAGCAACTCGTGCGCAGCTATTTCCTGACGACGGAAAGGACCTGGTCGAGAAAGATTCAGGAAGCGCTGATGGCGCTCGCACTCGAGCTTCGCTATGACAAGGCCGAGTTGCTGCAGGCCTACGTCAACGAAATCTATCTGGGCCAGGACGGCGCACGCGCCATCCACGGCTTCGGGCTCGCCAGCCGTTTCTATTTCGGCAAGCCGCTCGCCGAGCTCGAACTGCAGGAGATCGCAACGCTGATCGCGATCGTTCGCGGGCCGTCCTACTACGATCCGCGTCGCAACCCGGAGCGCGCCATCGAGCGCCGCAACCTGGTGCTGGACCTGATGCTCGAGCAGGGCGTGATCGAAGCGGCGACACATGTGGATGCTGCTTCAGCCGGCCTTGGAGTTATCGGCGCGGACCGGCGCCGCGGTACCTACTACGCTGCGTTTCTCGATCTCGTGCGCCGACAGCTCGCGAACGAGTACGCGCGCGAAGACCTGACCGCTGCCGGCCTCAGCGTCTACACGACACTGGACCCGATCGCGCAGGCGACGGTAGAAACCTCGGTCGGGCGGGAAATTGAGGCGCTGCAGACCGGCCGTGCGCCGCTCGAGGCCGCCGTCATCGTGACGAATCCGCACAATGCCGAAGTGCTAGCCGTCGCCGGCAGCCGCCGCACCGGTTTCGACGGCTTCAATCGCGCGCTCGATGCACGCCGTCAGATAGGCTCGCTCATCAAGCCGGCCGTGTATCTGGCAGCGCTCGAATCCCGAAAGCACACGCTTGCCACACTGATCGACGATGCACCGCTCGATGTGCTGCTCGACAACGGTGACACCTGGTCGCCGGAGAACTTCGACGGCGAAGCGCGCGGGCCGGTTACCGCAATTCGCGCGCTGGCCGAATCGCTGAATATGGCAACAGTGCGACTCGGACTCGATACCGGACTCGCGCCTATCGCCGATCTGCTGCGGCGACTCGGCATAGAGCACGACGTGCCGCACTATCCGTCGCTGCTGCTGGGCGCCGTCGAGCTGACCCCGCTCGAGGTAACCCAGGCATACAACTCTCTGGCCAATGGCGGCTTTCGTGTGCCGCTGCGCAGCGTTCGTGCCGTCACCAACCGCGACGGTGCAACACTGAATCGTTATGCGCTTACGATCGAAGCCGTCGCGGACCCCGATGCGGTCTTCGCCGTCAATCAGGCACTGGTGCTCGCGATGGAGCGCGGGACCGGTCGCCGTGCTCGATCATCGCTGCCGACGGGCCTGCGGACCGCCGGCAAGACGGGAACGTCGGATGGTCTGAGGGACAGCTGGTTCGCCGGTTTCTCCGGCGATCGACTCGTCGTTACCTGGATAGGCAACGACGACAACGCGCCGATCGGCCTGACCGGCAGCACGGGCGCGGGTGTCGTCTGGTCGTCAATCGTCCGCGGCCTCGGTACGACCTCGTACGCCGCCCCGCCGCCACCGCACTACGAGGAGACCTGGATCGATTACGGCACCGGCTTGCAGACCGACGCGGACTGCCCGCAGGCCGTGCCGCTGTCGTTGCTGCGGCGGGAAATCCCGCCCAAGGCATCTGCCTGCGGCAGTGACCGGGTGCGCGCCGGCCAGAGGATCCGGCAGTGGTTCCGAAGAGTACTCAACTAACACTCGCCTGCGCGCTGCTCGCGACGAGCCTTGCCGGCTGCTCGCTGGCGCCGCAACCCACGTACCCGCCGGGTCGTGAGCCGATCGCGCAGCCCGGTCAAGGCGGCTCCCGCGGATCCGTGGGGGACGGCGGCGCCGCAGAAATACCGGATGCGCAACCTCGCAATGGCGCGGCAACGAGCCTTCTCGAGGCGAGCCGTGCGGCCAGTGCCGGCGGTGACTACGAATCGGCGGCGGCGACGCTCGAGCGTGCCGTCGCGATCGAGCCGAACGACGCGCGGCTCTGGATCGAGCTTGCCGAGGTTCGCTGGAATCAGGGCGACCGCGAGCAGGCCGACTCGCTGGCCCGCAAGGCGCTGACACTCGCCGGCACGGACCGCAACGTGACAGGACGCGCCGAGCGACTCGTCCGCCGGCGTTGAGCGCCGCAACCCCGGTTGCGTCGGCGCGATGACGCTCAGTCGGCCGTTCGGCAGGCGCGCGAATCCTCGATACAGCTGACGGCTTCGAGCTCGGTGATCCGCCGATTAGGCTCGCGGTAACGATAGAGAAAGTCGTACATCGTCACGATGTTGACGTCGAGGTACCGATCGAGGCCGCCCAGGTCACGAAACTCCGCCATGCTGACGCGCTCCCGGATCTCCGGCAGCGGCCGGCCGGCCAGCATTTCATCGAGCACGCGATCATGCAGCGTCTGCAGAAAGTCCGCCATGCGCGTGAACGCATCCTGGCGAAGGAGCGTCGGTCCGTGGCCGGGCAGCACGACGTCGACGTTGTCGAGTTTCGCGAGTTGCCTGAAGCCCGCGATGCCGGCATGCACGTCGAAATCGCGCAGGTCCGGAAACAGCGAGTTTCTCGCCACGTCGATCGAAACGAGCACGCCCTCGGACGGGACGTGCACGTGGATCAGATTGTCGCTGTGCGACGGCCCGGTATAAATGAGCGTCAGCTTGAGGTCACCCAAGAAAAGATCCATCTCCTCATCGAACGTGATGTCAGGTACGGCCGAAATCCGGTTCTCGCGCACGATGTGAGGTCGGATCCTGCGGTGTCCGATCGTCACCGCCGTAGCGTCGAACAGCTCCGTGTGACAGATGTGATCCTGATGATCGTGGCTCAATACGACATAGCGGACCGGCACGGCGTAGCGCTGCGCGAGCTCGTCGCGCAACCAGGCAACCGTGCCGGAAGGACAGTAATGCCCGTCGATCACGACGATTCCGGCGTCATTGACGACATAGGCACCGAACTGGCCATCGGAGCCCCAGCGATAGACGCTCTCGCTGACCTGTTCGATCGTCCGGTCCTGACCCCATTCGCGCTGCTGCGACTGACCGGCCGTGCACAGCAAGGTGGCCAGGATCACCGCTAAGCTCAATCCGGATATTGCTCTCGTCATCAGCCCTCTCCTGCAGGTCGCTGCGCCCCTCATGATTCTACGAGCGCTTCGGCCAGCACGCTCGCGACATGCCGCGCTTCACGGCCGGCACCGTCGAGAATCTGGTGGCGGCAGCTCGTCCCGTCGGCAATGATGACCGTATCCTCGCCGGCGGCACGTACGGCCGGCAACAGCACCTCTTCGCCGACACGCATCGAGATATCGAAGCGGTGGGCGTCGTAGCCGAAAGCCCCGGCCAGCCCGCAGCAGCCGGACGGCACCTCTTCGACCTCGAGCCCCGGGATCGCGGCGAGCACGCTCTTGACGTCGCCCATCAGGCCGAACGACTTCTGGTGGCAATGCCCGTGCAGCAGGGCGCGCCGGTACGGCAGTGTGCCGAGCGCGAGCGGCAGGCGACCGTCGTCGGCCAGACGCAGCAGGAACTCTTCGAAAGTCACGCAAGCCGATGCCAGCGAGGCGACGTCCTCTTCCGGCAACAGCGCCGCGAGCTCGTCGCGAAAAGTCAGCAGGCAGGATGGCTCGAGCCCGACGATCGGTACGCCGCGCTGCGCGAGCGGCAGCAGAGCCGTCAGCGTGCGGCGGAGCTCGGCGCGGGCCTCATCGAGCATGCCGACTCCGAGCCACGTGCGTCCGCAGCACAACGGCCGCGCGCCGCCGGCTGCTTCCGGCACGATCACGTCATAGCCGGTTGCGCAGAGCACGCGGACAGCAGCGCGCAGATTTCCGGGCTCGAACCAGGTGTTGAACGTATCCGGCAGCAGCGCAACTTCAGGCCGATCCTGCTCGACGGCTCCGGTGTTCGCCGGCGGACGCACCGTGCTGCCGGCGATGGCATCGACCTCGGATTGCCCGCGAAACCAGTCCCGGCGCCACACGGGCATAGACCGCCGCGCGGCAAACCCGAGCAGCCATTGCGAAACCGCCGCGAGACCCGGCACGCGATCGCGAAGGTTGACTAGCGGCGCGAAGCGGGCAAGGCGCGGCGCCGCGCGCGGCAGGTCGGCGACGAGCCGGTCCTTCAGGCGTCGCGGCCGGCTGCGATGATACTGGTGGAGAAACTCGACCTTCATGCGCGCCATGTCGACGCCCGTCGGGCACTCGCGGCGGCAGCCCTTGCAACTCAGACAAAGATCCATCGTCCGGTAGAGCTCGTCGGCGTGGAGCGCGTCGGCGCCCAGCTGACCCGACAGTGCGAGACGCAGAGTATTCGCGCGCCCGCGAGTGAGATCGCGCTCGTCGCGGGTCGCGCGATACGACGGACACATCGTGCCGGCATCGAGCTTGCGGCAATGGCCGTTGTTGTTGCACATCTCGACCGCGGCCGCGAAGCCGCGGCCCGCATTGCCTTCCCCCACTTCGTGGGCCGACCAGTCGAGGCCGGTCTCGATCGGCAGAGTCGCGTAACCGGGTCGATAGCGAAACAGCGAGCGATCGTCCATGGGTGGCGGATCGACGATCTTGCCGGGGTTCATGATGCCGGCCGGATCGAAAGCCTTCTTCAGCGCGCCGAAAGCTGCGGTGAGGCGATCGCCGTACATCCGACCGATCCACTCCGAGCGCACCAGGCCATCGCCATGCTCGCCCGAGTACGAGCCTTTGTACTCGCGAACCATCGCGCACGCCGCCTCGGCGATCTCGCGCATCTTGCGCACGTCCCCCGCCGCGCGCATGTCGAGCACGGGCCGAACGTGCAGGCAGCCGACGGATGCGTGCGCGTACCACGTGCCCGAGGTGCCATGTTTCGCGAAGACTTCGGTAAGGCGCGCCGTATAGTCGGCCAGGTGCTCGAGCGGAACGGCACAGTCCTCGATGAACGACACCGGCTTTCCGTCGCCTTTCATCGACATCATGATGTTGAGCCCGGCCTTCCGTACGCTCCAGATCGCCGACTGAAACTGCGGGTCATCGACGTCGACGACCGAGCCGGGTAAACCGAGATCCGCCATCAACTCGGACAACTCGGCGAGCCGTGCACGTGTCACGCCCGCGTCGTCCGATACGAATTCCACCAGCAACACGGCTTCCGGTTCGCCGCGAATTGCGCTGTCTACGGTTGCACGGAACGCCGCGATACGACGTGAGAGATCGATCATCGTTCGGTCCACGAGCTCTACCGCGGCCGGATCCAGCGCGACGATATGCTGCACAGCCTGCATCGCGCTGAAGAAGGTCGGAAAGTGAACGACGCCCAGCGTCTTCGAAGCTGGCAGCGGCGCCAGTCGGAGCTTGACCCGCCGCGAGAACGCGAGCGTACCTTCGGAACCGACGAGCAGGCTTGCAGCGTTGAACTGCCGGGACGACACCAGATCCAGGTTATAGCCCGCCACACGACGCAGCAGCTTAGGAACGCGTCGCGCAATCTCCGCTTCCTCCGCGGCGTGAAGACCGCGCATGACGTCGATCAGGTGTCGATAAACCGGCGGCCCATCGATTGCCTCGCCGATCGGCGGGACCGTGCCGAATCTGACGGTCGTCCCGTTCGGCAGCCAGGCGTCGACGGCCAGCACGTTGTGGACCATGTTGCCGTAACGGATCGAGCGCGCACCGCAGCTGTTGTTGCCGGCCATCCCGCCGATCGTGGCCTGCGCCGAGGTCGAAACATCGACGGGATGCCACAGGCCATGCGGCTTCAGCTCGGCATTCAGCCGATCGAGAACGACGCCGGGTTCGGCCCAGATCGACTGGCCGTCGATATCGAGCTCCGACGTCGCCGTCAGATGGCGGCTGCAATCGATGACGAGCGCCTCGCCGACGGTCTGCCCGCATTGCGAGGTACCGGCACCGCGCGGCAGGATCGCAACGCCATGGTCGCGAGCGACGTCGAGTGCGCGCAGAGCATCTTCGCTATCCCGCGGAATGACGACCCCGACCGGCTCGATCTGGTAGATCGATGCATCGGTTGCGTAGCGGCCGCGGCTCGCTGCGTCGAACAGGACGTCACCACGCAGTTCGCGACGAAGGCGTTTCTCGAGCGTCACCCCCGGCATCATAGTCGCTGTGCGGGCTTTTACCAGTTGCCGAAAGAGCGGTCGTTGCCTGCTCGCTCAACGGGTACGGCCGTACGGCCTACCAGCAGGTATCGGTCGGATCGGGTCCGGCGTCACGTCTCCCCTGCTCATTGATCGTGAACCAGACGCAGTCGAGATCGTTGCTCTGGTCCACGCCGTTTCGGCCGCCCCCCGCAACGGCCGTTGCGCGTGCCGTGAACCCTGTCGTGCCGGGTATGCCGACGAAGTCGAGCGAGTAAACGCCGTTTTCGCTAAGGCTATCGGGAAAGCCTAGCTGTACCGGATCGTCGGCGTAGACATTGTGCTGCAGATACCAGCGCTCCTGGTTGACGGCCAGGCGTAGCAAAGCGGATTTGGCTTCGGTCCGATGCGCGCGCAGCGTGTAGCTGCGCCACGCGGGCACGGCAACCGCGCTCAGGACACCGACGATGATCAGCACGATCATCAGCTCGATCAGCGTGACGCCGGCAGGGCGGCGCCCGAGCCGCCCACTCATTCCAGCCGAGTTGCGCGGAACCCGCATGTGCTACTCGAGCGATGTTTCCGACCAGAACGTGCGCCGCGGCCAGGGGTCGAAGTCCGTGGCTGCGCAGCGAAGCCCCACACACTGAACCGGGCGGCACAAGCCGTCGGCGCACTCGGGATCCTCGCCAAAGATGAACACCGTTTCGGCCGGCGGTGCGCCGACCCACTCGCTATGGCGGTCCTCGACCGAAGGCTCGTCGGTATCCGTCGATCGATCCGGATCGACGACCGGTGCGCCGCTGGCCAGGCTCATGATGTACTGGCGGCCGACGCCTAGCCCCGGCTGGCAGCCGGCGCCCGGTGCTCCCGGGCGAAAGGTCGTGACGTATACGCGGTCGTTGAACGTGCGCGTTTCGGCCAGAACCTTCTCGCCCCGCCAGCCACCGTCGTTCAGCAGCAGCTTCCAGCCAGCAGCACCGTGCGGAACCTCGGCTGTCGGATCGTCGGTGACATCGACCAGGTCTCCGTCGTGCAGCGGGACCAAGTTGCGGTAGTCCTGCTGCGTGCGAGTCGCAAAGGTGTCGTAATCCCGTAGCGCATAGAAGCGGTTTTGATTGGCGGTCTCATTCGGGTGAGCGCGGTAACCTGAACCGAGACCGATATGCATGAAGCTCCCGCGGTCGTTGCTGACGATCGCGACGTCGGGTGCGTAATAGAAGCGGCGCGTATCGGCGGCAGAAGCCGAGGCCAGAGCGGCCGAGCCGAGCGATGCGAAAACGCCGCCGCTCACGAGCGTTGCTGCAGGCTGCCCGTGCGCGATGTCGAAGCGCCACACCTGGCCGCCCATATCGGCCGCGAACATCCGGTCGGCGTAGCCATCGCCATTCAGGTCGACCGCCCTGACGTCACCCGGAATCGAATAATCCATGCTGCCGTTTGTCGTCGCGCCATTGAAGCTCGCGTCCCCGCCGGTCTTCGTGCCACGCCACAACAGATCGCCGGACAGCGAATCGAGAATGAATATCGCGTTGCCGACGCCGTCCGTGCGCGCTGCGTAATCGTCCTGGCCCGGGTCGTAGCCGCCGCCCAGAATCACAACGGCGTGGTCATCGTTCTGCGGCGCACCGCCGACCTCGATTCGCGTCGCAGCCGCGCTCGACCAGCTCTGCCCAAGGCCCGCCAGGTCAGCCGAATCCCTCCGCCACAGCAGCACGGGTGAATCCGGCTGGCTGACATCGAGCGCATAGTAGGCATCGCCGCCCCGACGCATGCCGAAGAACAACAATGCGCGCTCGCGATCTTCGACTACGGCATCGCCGTCGCCGAGCGCCTGCAGGCGAAGGCTGCCGTCGATGCCGTAAAACTTGGCGCGGCCGGCGGGCTCGGCATCCTCGAGCAGCAGGCGCTGCCTCGCGAGGAATTCCGGTGGCACGAATGCCCAGCGCTCTACGCCGGTCGCCGCATCGATCGCATGCAGGTAGCCGTCATTCGTCGCAACGTAGACGACCGTCTCGGCGCGGCCGCGCTCGTAGGCGACCGCCGCTGCCTGGCCGTGCATCGGATCGCCGATCTGATTGCGGCTCTCGGTCCTGTCGCCATCGTGGTCGATATCCGCGACATCGATACCATTGATGTAGTCGATGACGTCGGCCCGCGTGGGTCCGGTGGCATCGCGGACATCGAGCACCGCGCCGTCGATCAGAGCATTGGCGACCGCCACGCGATTGGACGGCGCGGTCAGCGCGCGATCGCCGAGGAACGTGTAGACGAGGCGCTCAGCCGGGATCCGGTGCGCCGCGCCACCGGACTCGATGTCGGCGCCGTCGACGGACTCCGACCAGAAACTCTGTGCGGTCGGCGTGAAGAACCCCGAGACCGGATCGACCGCCGGTCGGCCGTGACTGTCGCGCAGCGTTGCATCGGCGGCACGCAAACGATACTTCTTGAGATTACCGGGCCAGTGCGCCGTGGCGGACGGGCCGAAGACGCTAACATAGACATCGTCCGCATGCCGCAGGCGATTGAAACTGTCGACCGCGACGACCGGCGACGTAAACGTTGCCTGTGCTTCCAGCACGTCGGTGACGATGTCCGTCAGCGATGTCCGCAGCGCCGCCGCGTCCCCGGCCGTGTGATAGGCCCCGCCGCCCCGCCCGGCCGTCTGCTCGAGCACGGGCAGGTCGACGAAGAAACCGACGGCGTGCACATCGATGCTCTGGTTGCCTGCCAGCGGCGAGTGATCGCCTGCATGCATGAAGGCGGCGAGATCGTCGAGGCAGTGGCCGGTCTCGGGGCTCAACCCGGCAGGGTAAGGCTCGACGTCGCAGCTCGCGCCGACGATCGAATCGAAGGACCCGCCGGCGGCATCGATCAGCTGCGGTATCGCGGCGTCCGAATCGTGATCCCGGGTCGGCTCGCCGTCAGTCAGCAGGACCACGTGCGTCTTCTGACACTCGAAGTCTATCGGCGAGTCGTAGCGATCTTCGGACCCCGGCAGCAGCGCGCCGTCAGCCGACCGCTCGCCATAAACGACGACGCCGCCGGACAGATACTGATAGGCCTCGTGCAACGCTTCCGATAGCGGTGTGAAGCTGGCCGGGGCCATTGCCTCGAGCGCGTCCACCAGCGAGCGTCGCGCCCTCGAGACGTTCGCGACCGGATGATGCACACGGGCGCCCGCGTCGAAACCGAAACCCATCAACCCGACATTGACGCCGTTGACCGAGCTGATCAGGTTGGCCGCGACTTCCCGCAGCACGTCGATCCGGGTCGTCAGCGTCACCGGGCCGTAGTACCAGTTCAGATAGTTGCCGTCGAACAGCGTGTAGACCCGATCGGCCGGATGCTGACCCCAGGCGATTTCCCGATCCGGATCGCTGGCCCACGGCGCGGCAGCGTCACCGTTGGTTGCATACACCGCCTGGGACCCGTCGTGTCGACCGTGTCCCGCCCAGCCGCTGCCCGGATCGGGCCGGTCGTCTTCGCACTCTACCGGTGCCGCCCGGCTTTCGGCTGCAATGTGCTCCCAGCGGTGCTGCCGGTCAGCGTCGTACTGCGCGAGGTTGTCCGTGTAGGTACCACCGAAACGCCGTGCGAAGGCATCGAGTGCACGGCGACACCGCAGAGCCACGCTGTCGAACCAGTTGGCCGTGCCGCATTCCGGCGGACTGCCGTTGGACGACCAGTACACCCTGTCGGCGAGGCAGCCGACCGACGGATAGCTCGTCGCCGGATCGTAGCCGGACGGTGCCTCGACGACCGAATCCATGCTGCCGGAGTCGTCCAGCAGCAGGAGTATGTTGGGTCTCGCGGCCGGCGTGCGCGTGTGGCCGACAAAGAGCTCGATGTCCTCTGCCTTGACGGCGGCCACCGCGGTCAGCAGCCAGACCAGCCCGGCCACGAACGACGTTGCGCGACGATGACGCACGCTCACCGCTCGGCACCCGTGCCTGCGGGGGCCCGCGGCGCGCTGACATCGACCCCGGCAGGCGCCCACACGCTGATACGCGTCACACGGCCGGAGCTCAGCGCATGGTGCACCGTCACGAGTGCGTTGGCGCCCTCGGCCTGTCGGAGTGCCGCGACCGACGCGAGAAACTGCGCCAGCGACAGCCGGGCACCCGACAGCTCGAAAACCGTCTCGGCATCGACTGCCAGGCGCGTTGCCGCGCAGCTGTCGCAACGACGAAACTCTACGCTGCCCCGGATACCCTGCGGCAGCGTCACATCGGCGAGAGCGAGCTCTTGGGCACCTTCGATCATCGTGAGTTCCCGGGCTTCGGCGGTGAGCACCAGTATTGCGACGGATAGCGCCAGTGCCACGTTGCGCTTCATGCCAAATCCCTGCGATTTTCTGCTTGCGCAGCCATTCAGCAGCCGCCAGTGGCGGGCCCGACGACATAGAAGCCCTGCCGATGGCTCGCGCGCGCATTGCGATTCGTCTGCTCGCCCTCGGCGACGACATCGAAGTGCCAGGCCTGCAGCATGCCCGTGCCGGTACCGGTGCTGAATGCAATATCCGGTACCGGTGTAGTCGCAACGCAGCTCGTCACGGACCGCGTGCGCGATACACCGTCGCCGAGCGCCGTCCATTCGAGCGTGCGGGGCTCGTCGGCCGAATACATGCCGCGCGCCATCGCGATGTCGATCCCGGCTTCGGCGGCCTGAAACGCGGCCTCCTGAGCCTGCATGTTGCCGGCCATGTTGAGCTCGAGCGTCGACGCATTCATGCCCGAAACGCCGATGACAGTGATCGCAAGCAGCAACACGAGGCCGACGATCAGCGCGGCGCCGCGCTGACTGCCCGCTGCGTGCCGACCCGCGTTGGTGCCGGGAAGGCGCGCGGCGGGGGGTTCGCGATGTACCGGCTGGCGGACAGGTTCCTGCATCGTCGTTCCGCTCAGCTCGCTGGCAACTCGTTACGCAGAAAGATCGTCTTCGAGACGACAACGCGACGGAACGCGTCGCGGGTCGGCCCGAAGCGCTGGCCGCCGTACGCATAGACCCGGTCGTCGCGATGCCCAGGCTCCGGTCGCTCGGCTCTGAGCCTGAGCCATACGCGGACCGCGAGTATCCGTGCGTCCGGAAGAAACGCCGTGCTCGCCGCATCGATCAGTGGATCGTCCGCATGAACATAGCGGTCGACCACCCCGCGGCCAGATGACCCGGGTCGGTCGGTGTCGACTCCGAATTGCAACTGCATATCCTCGACGCCCGCCAGCACTTCAGCGTCTTCTATCCGGGGGCCGCGAAGCGACTTGCGTCGCAGCGCCGGCACCGGCGCCCCGGCCGTATCGCGGGACGAGCTGCGACTAATGTAGTAAGCGTTCACGACCAGTCGATTTACCCGGTACGCCGCCGACGCACCGTCGGTCGGCAGGTCGGGACCGACGAATAGCCGGCTGCCCGGAAAGCGTGCGGACCGGAGGTAGACCGTCTCCGGCGCGAGCGGAATAGCTGCGGGGTCCGGCGCCACCCGGCGCACGACGAGTGTGTCGGAGCCGGCCACGCGATCGCCCGACGGGCGGCAACCCCAGCGCCAGTCGTCATCGGCGCCGCCGACCGGCGCGGCCAGACGCAGAGCCCAGTCCGGCCCGCATTCGTCCGCCCCCGCGGGCAGTTGCACGGCGTCCCCGAGCCCGGCGCGACCCTCGATGCTGCCCGCGCCAGATGCGAGCCCGAAGTACCCGGCCATCCGAATGTCGGACGCAAGCTCCTCGAGCGCGTAGCGTGCGTCTTCCTGGAGGCGGCCAATCGCGTTGCTCGCGCGGAACGTGGCGCTGCTCTGCAGGAAGACCGTGACGGCCCCGATCAGCAGAAAGGAACCGATCGCGAGCGCCACGAGCAGCTCGATCAGCGTGAGGCCGCGTGCCGCTCCGTGGCCGGCGGTGGTCGTTCCAATACGCTGCGAGTCGATGGTCATCGGCGGTTCGAGGCCACTAGCAGGCTGTTGAAAAAGTCTCTGGCGGCGCGCTGCGGCGTTGAAAACCAGCTCGAAATACTCATGTACTGGCGTGTACGCTGCGCTTTCGAGCTGATTTTCGCCTTGCATCGCATCCACCAGAGACTTTTTCAACAGCCTGCTAGTAGACCGGCAGCTGCAACACGAGCCGGTGGCTGACGGGGTTCGCAGCGGCGCCGACATCGTCCCAGAGGACGTCGATCGTGTAGACCCGTGGATTGGCAGCACCGTCGTAGCTCACTTCCCACTGACCGTTCGGCAGCGTGTCACGGACCTGCCGATCCCACAGATGAAGGTCGTGCGCGGCCATCGCCTCCGGCGAGCAGCGGCTGCCCCCACCCGGTCCGCAGCCGCCGGCTGCGGGCGCACCGGCGTAAGCGGCGGCGCCGGTCCGGTTCGCCCGGATACGATCGGCGAGGTCAGCGGCCAGCATCACGGCCACCGAGCGGTAGAGGGCAGAGCGGCCGGCGCTCAGGCTTTGCCCGTGCAGAGCCGCGACCCCGATCATGCCGACGGACAGGACCACCAGCGCAACCATGGCCTCGACGATCGTGAACCCGCCGTGGCTATGCCTCACAGCGGCGCTTTCATCCGATGTCCTGCGGCATTCCGCGCGACGCATACTTCCCTCAAACCGTGGCCAGCCGGAGCGAACCGGCGCCGTCGCTCCGCGATGACGCCTCGCGTTCATGTCGATGACTATAGGCGCGCGTTGCCGAACGGCAGGAACTACGCGACGACCGGCCCCGGGACACCGACGAACGGCCCGGCCGCGGCGAAAATGTGACGCGTCACCCGGCGCCTTCCGCCATGGCGCGGGATCGTCAGCCGACTGCCTGTCTGCGCGGCTCCCGGCCGCGAACCGCACCCGCGTAAATCGCCGCGAGCGTGACCGCGGCGCCGGCGATCTCGAACAGCGACGGCTCCATGCCGAACAGCACGACCTCCCAGACGAAGCTTAGGACCGGCTGCAGCAACAGCGCGATGCCCGTTTCGGCCGGTGTTACCCGATTTAGGCTGCTGGCAATCAGCAGGACACCGCAGGCATGCGACAGCAGCCCATAGCATGCGAGCCAAAACATGTCGCGCGCCGAAGCGACCGCGAGACCCTGGCCTTCGGCAACCGCCGTCGCGCCGAGCAACGCTGCGGCAGCGAACGACACGATGGCCACCTCCCGCGCGGGTAGCGCCGAGCGCGATCGGGCGCGGGCGGCGCGCAGGCACAGCAGGTAGCCCGCGTAACTGGCGGCCGTAAGCAAGCCCAGCACGACACCGAGTCGATACCCCGCCGTCGGCGCGAGCCACCGCGGCCCGATCATCACAGCCAGCCCGACGACGGCGAATGCTGCCGCGACGAGCTGCCGGCGCGTGGGCCGCTGGGCGAACAGCCAGGCGCCGGCGGCAATCATGAAGAACACCTGCAGATTGGCGAGCAGTGTCGAACGGCCAGGCCCGATGTAGATGATGCTGCGGTGCCAGAACCAAAGATCGAGGGCAAAGAAAACGGCCGCACCTGCCAGCATGGCCGCGGCCGTGCCACCAGCGTGCGTCCTCGAGCGCTGCATCGCCCAGACGACAGCGAGCGCCGCGCCGCCGATCAACACACGATAAAACGCACTGACCGTCGGCGAGAGATCGACGAGCGCAACGAATACAGGCGAGAAGCTGATCAGCACGGCGCCGGCAAACAGGCGAACGCGCGGGTCACGGGTCGGAGTCATCGGGGTTCCCGGACGCGAATCATCGCGTCGGGCGATCATAAATGACACCCGTCGCAATGCGCAGTCACGACCTTTGATTTCAGCGCAGCGTTGCCGGATGATCGCCGCGTGGCTGCTTACGCGACAGGTTTGTCATTCGTGCTCGGCCTTCTCGCCGTCGCCGGCGGCGCGCTGGCGCAGGATGGGCAAACGCAGGACGCAATCCGGCAGCAATTCGCCGCCGCGTACGAGGCCGCGGTCTCGGGACGGCAGCCGCCGAATGCCGACGCGGCGCTCGCGGACTATGTGCTGTTCGACTACCTCGTCGCCGCGCGACTCGAACGGGCCTTGCTGACGGCGACCGGTCCCGCAGGACAACACGACAGCGCCGCCGCAGAGTTCATCGCCGCGCACGACGGCCAGCCGGTAGCCCGCCGCGTGCGAGCTGCCTGGCTCGCAAGCCTTGCGCGCCGCGGCCTCGAGCGCGAACTCATCGCCAATTACTCGCGCCGCGATGCATCGATCGCGGTCGACTGTCACTACCTGCAGGCGCGGATTGCATTGCAGGACACCGACGGAATCGATGCGCCGATCCTCGACCGCTGGCTGACCGGCCGGCGACTGCCGCCGCCGTGCGAACCGGTGTTCCGCTGGGGGCGAGCCAACGGCATCATCGACGCGGACGCCATCGCGGACCGGGTGCGCCGGCTGCTCGACAACGGTCAGCCGGGATTCGCGCGCATCATCGCACGCCCGCTCGAGGCCAGGCAGAGGCTGCCGCTCGAGCGTCGCGCTGATCTGATCGAACATCCCGAGCGCGAGTTCGCCCGTATCGTCGAGTCACCGGCCGCGGCGCCCGAAGAGACGACCTTGCTCGACGCCTGGGATCGCCATACGCGCACGCGACCGACGGCTGCCGCGCCGATGCTGGCACCGCTGGCCGAAGCGATCGGGGCGAGCCCGAGGGTCCACAGCCGGCTCTCGCGTGCACTCGCGCTCGGACTCGCCTGGGACAGGCAGCCGACTGCGTTGACGCATTTCGAGGCGATCGCCGCCGCCGACTTCGATGATGACACCCGTGAGTGGCACGCCCGCGCAGCGCTCTGGGCCGGCGAGTGGGACGTTGCCGCCGGGGCAATCGCTGCGATGTCGCGGGAACGACGCCACGAATCGGCGTGGCAATACTGGCACGCCCGGGTCAGCGAAGCGCTGGGTAACGACGTCGAGGCCGGCCACAGCTATGCCGCCGTCATCGAGCGCGACAACTTCTATTCGGCCCTGGCTGCGGCCCGGCTCGGCCGACGGTTCAGGCCGCAGGCAAAGCCGCTGGTCGTCGACGCAGCCAGCGTGCGAGCCATCGAGACGACCGTTGCGTTCGAGCGGGCGCGCGAGCTTTACTTCGCCGGTATCGAGCGCGACGCGCGGCGCGAATGGAACGTCGGCTACGCCGCGCTGCCGACGGAGCTGCGGACAGCGAGCGTGCGTGTCGCGGCCGGATGGGGCTGGCACGAGATGGCCGTGCTGACGGCGAGCCGCAACGAGGTCTTCTTCGACTACGAGCTGCTCTATCCGCGCGAATATCAGGAAGAGGTCGACGAAGCGGCAGGCCGGGCCGGTCTGAGCGACGAGTTGCTGCTGGCGCTGATTCGCCAGGAGAGCCTGTTCTCGCCCACGGCCGTATCGTCGGCCGGGGCGGTCGGGCTGACTCAGCTCAAACTCGAGACTGCGCGCCGCGCCGCGCGCCGGCACTCGATCGAGCGGCCATCCCGGGGCGCGCTGCTCGAACCGCGGACGAACATCACTCTCGGTGCGATGCAACTCAAGAATCTGCTCGACGATTTCGACGGTCAGCTGTTGCCGGCGATCGCCGGCTACAACGCCGGCTACTACGCGGCCGAGCGCTGGCTGCCGGAACAACCACTCGACGCCGACATCTGGGTCGAGAACATTCCGTTCAACGAAACGCGCGCCTATGTTCGGCGCGTGCTCTGGCACAGCCTCGTATACGCGTATCTCGATTCGGGACGGCCGGCGGCCGCCGAGGAATGGCTGGCACCGATTCGCGCGCTCTGACGGCGCTGCTCTGTCCGACGCGCCAATGGTGTATCGTACGCCGCGACTACTCTCGTTGCGGCGAACAATGACAAGAAGCGGCCGTCACTTTCTGCAGATACCGGGGCCGACGAATGTTCCCGACCGGGTCCTGCGGGCGATCGATCGCGCGACGATCGACCACCGCGGGCCGGAATTCGCCGCGCTCGGGCGCGGCATCCTGAGCGACGTCCGGCAGGTCTTCGGCACGACGCAGCCGGTCGTCATCTATCCGGCATCCGGAACCGGCGCCTGGGAAGCCGCACTGACGAATACGCTTTCGCCGGGCGATCGCATCCTGATCGTCGAGACCGGACAATTCGCTGCCCTCTGGCAGCGCCTGGCCGACCGCCTGGGCCTCGACGTCAGCGTGCTCGACACCGACTGGCGGCGCGGCGCCGACCCCGACGCGATCGGCGCTGCGCTGACCGACGACAAGACACATGAGATACGGGCCGTCTGTGTCGTCCACAACGAGACGTCGACCGGTGTCACGAGCCGTATCGCCGCGATCAGGCGCGCGATCGATGCTGCGGGACATCCGGCGCTGCTGATGGTCGACACGATCTCGTCGCTTGCTTCGATCGACTTCCGGATGGACGAATGGGGCGTCGACGTAACGATCGCCGGTTCACAGAAAGGGCTGATGCTGCCGCCGGGCCTCGCCTTCAACGCCATCTCGGAGAAAGCGCTCGCTGCGCATGCCGGCGCGCGCCTGCCGAATGCGTACTGGAACTGGTCCGACATGCTGGACGCAAACGTCAGCGGCTTCTTCCCCTATACACCGGCAACCAATCTGCTCTACGGCCTTCGCGAAGCGCTCGACATGCTGTTCGAGGAGGGCCTCGCGAACGTCTTCGCCCGCCACGATCGCTACGCAGCCGCTACGCGCGCTGCCGTCGAGGCCTGGGGCCTCGAGATCCTGTGCGCCGATCCGGCCGAGTACAGCAGCGTGCTGACCGCCGTGATGATGCCGGCGGGACACGACGCCGATCGGTTGCGGGAGATGATTCTCGAGCGCTACGACATGTCGCTCGGGACCGGACTGGGCCGCCTGGCCGGCCGCGTCTTCCGCATCGGGCACCTCGGCGATCTGAACGAATTGACGCTCGTCGGAACGCTCGGCGGTATCGAAATGGGCCTCACCGCCGCCGGCGTTCCGCATCGGTCGGGCGGCGTGCAGGCGGCGCTCAAGTTGCTCGCCCAGGCAGGATGAACCCGGACGCCGTCATCACGAGCCCGGTCGTCGCGCTGCTCGGCTTCGCCGGTGTCATCGTCGTGCTGCTGCTGCTGATCGCGCGCTGGCGCTGGCACGTGTTTCTGGCATTGCTGGTACCGCTGATGCTGTTCGGCATCATTCCGGGCGTCCGCACGAACAACTTCATCCAGGCGTTCGAAACCGGTTTCGGCGGGACGCTGGGCGAGATCGGCGTCGTCATCGTGCTCGGCTCGATCATTGCCGAGGCACTGCGCCACACCGGCGCGATACAGACGATTACCGGCACGATGATCCGCGCGATCGGTTCGAGCCGAATGCCACTCGCGCTGACGCTGACGGGTTTCGTTCTCGGCATCGCGATTTTCTCCGACGTCGCCTACGTGATTCTGAACCCGCTCGTGCACTCGGCGGCGAAGCTGATGCAGCTGCCCATCAGCGTCATGTCGGTCGGCCTCGTCGGTTCGCTGCAGCTGACGCACGCGATCGTGCCGCCGACGCCGGGCCCGATCGCCGCGGCCGGGCTGCTCGGCGCCGACGTCGGCAAGACGATACTGTTCGGCAGTGCTGCCTGCCTCGTCGGTTCGCTGGCGGGCTGGGTCTGGGGCCAGTTCGTCATTGGACCCAGAATCCCAACACTGCCATCCGACGAGTACGCCGGCGAGGACGTGCTGGCGGCCAGCGACGACCGGCCGCTGCCGGGGCCACTGGCCTCTTACGCACCGATCGTCGTGCCGATCGTTCTGATCTCCGCGCAGAGCGTGTCACGCCTGTTCCTGCCCGAGGATCACGCGCTGCGCGCCGCGCTCGCCTATATCGGCTGGCCGGTCGCGGCGCTCGGTGTCGGCGTGGCGCTCTCGTACCTGAACGTGCGTGGCCCCGAGCAGCGCAAGGATGCCCGCGGGGCCTGGATCGAGGAAGCGTTGCGCGTTTCGGCAATGATTCTGGTCGTCACCGGTCTCGGCGGTTCGCTCAGCGAGATTCTGAAAGGCACGCCGGCGGTCGATACCGTAAGCGGCATCTTCGGTGACCTCGGGCTGCCGTCCATCCTGCTCCCGTTCGTCATCGGCATCATCGGCAACCTGATCACGGGCTCGACGACGGTCGGTGTGATCACCGCCGGATCGCTCGTGGCACCGATGCTCGGCGACCTGAGGCTCTCGCCGGAAGCCGCAATGCTCGCCGGCGCCAGCGGCTCGGTCATCATCAAGTACGTCAACAGCAGTTACTTCTGGGTCTGCACGTCGCTCAGCGGCCTCAAGGTGAACGACGCGATAATGGCCTACGGCGGGGCAACGCTGATAGGCGGTCTCGCCTCTTTCGCGACCGTCTGCGTCTTCTGGTCAGTCGGTCTGATCTGATGGCAACGGCCACGGAGGTGAGCCAGTCAACGGGCACCGTCCTGATGGTTCGACCGGCGCACTTCGACGTCAATCCGGTCACTGCGCCGACCAATCAGTTTCAGGCTCGCGACGAGCAGCCGACGACCAGTGCCGTAACGCGCGCCGCGATTGCGGAATTCAATGCGGTCGTCGCCGCGCTCCATGCCCGCGGCGTCAGCGTCGAGATGTTCGAAGGGCGCCAAACGACCCCGCTGCCGGACGAGGTGTTCCCGAACAACTGGTTCACGACGCATGCGGACGGCACGCTGGTGCTCTATCCCTTGTGCGCCTGGAACCGCCGCGAGGAAAGGCGCCGCGATATCGTCGACGAGCTGCAGCGGCGCACGAGCGGCTACCGCATCGACAAAGTCATCGACTTGTCCGTGCTGGAAGAACACGGCCACTTTCTCGAAGGAACCGGCAGCCTCGTGCTCGACCGGCCGGGCCGGATCGTCTACGCCTGCAAGTCGCCTCGGACTCACGCTGCGGCGCTGCACGTCTTCACGAAGCGGCTGGGGTTTCATCCGGTCTACTTCGATGCCCGCGACCTCGGCGGCCAGGCCATCTACCACACGAATGTCATGATGTCCGTGGGCACAGGCTTTGCCGTGGTCTGCCTGGAGGCAATCCAGGAAGTGCAGGAGCGCTTTCGCGTGCTGCGGCGACTGGAAAGCAGCGGCCGCGAGGTCATCGAAATTTCCCTGCAGCAGATGCACCGGTTCGCGGCCAACCTGCTCGAGCTCGAAACCGACACCGGTCGGCTGATCGTGCTTTCCAAAGCGGCGGCGGCCACGTTATCCGACAAGCAGTCGGAAGCGCTGGCACGCCACGGCGATCTCGTTCCGGTCAACGTGCAGACGATAGAAAAATATGGCGGCGGCAGCGTGCGCTGCATGCTCGCGGAGATTTTCCTGCCGCGGAAATAGTCCCGGTCGGCTGTGCGGAACAGGCGGCTATCGGGAGGCCGCGTAGCCAGACGGCGGCTTGCCCGGCCGGACGGCTGTCGCAGCGCGAAGGCACGGCAGAGGGCGCGCTATCTCGGCGGGCCGAACTCGCCGGTCCATATCGCCTGCCAGGGCAGCTCCGCGATATGCACGATCGATGCATCGAGGTTGGTACGGTCGAAGCCCGCTACCTCGTAGAGAATCTCGTAAGCTACCGGCACCGTGCCGAGCGCTCCGGCCACGGCGCCGACTCCGGCCGCCACGTAACCGGGATCGCTGACCGACAGGGCACTGTGCATCAGGCCTTCATCGCGCGTGCCGGCGAGGATCAGCATCTCGTTGCCGTTCGGACCGGGGAACCGTGACACGAGACCATAGTCGCGATAGTTGCGCTGGCCGGTCGGAATTCCCGCCTCACTGCGAAACGACGCGCCTGACACCATGTCGACGAGCTCGTCGAACGTATCACCGATCGCGAGCTCGGACGCCATGAAAACGAAGTCGAACAGCTTGTCGAGGGCGCTGAGGTAGCCGACATAAACGATGTGATGCTCGCGAATATCCATCGCATCGAGGTCCGACATCGCGACGACCTGTACCTGCTTGTCGGTCGTATAGACGATCCGCAGGATGTCGCGAATCGCCGATCCGGCGCTGGTCGGCAGATACGTCAGGTCCAGATCCATGTAGCGGTCTGCGATCGTCGCGTCCAGCACGCGCAGGTCGTCGAGATCACGCCGCGAATTGATCGCGAACTCACGCACGAGTCGATCGACCTCGCCGCGCTCATCGAGCTCTCCGAAGATGTAGTAGTCGCCGGTGACGAGCGCGATCGGCAGCTCATCGTCGAGCATCCCGGCCCAGAACGGGCTGGCTGCCACATCCCGGTAATCCGCTGGCGCGTCGGCCGGCGAGCCGGTCGAGCGCCCGATCAGAATACCGGCAGCGATGCCTGCGATAACGAGCGCCGCAATCGCGAGCCGGCGCAGGGCCGGCGTCGCCGGGCTCCCGGCGTTTGACGAGCTCGTCTGGACGGCGGTCGTGTTCTGCAGCACGACCCGGTATTCGCCTTTCGGGACTGCCAGCCGCCGGCCGGTGTCCGGCACATGATGCTGGTAGTACTGGTCGAGCTTCTGTCGGAGGTTGTGGATGTAGACACGAACCATCGAATCCTGGCCCGGATCGAAATGTTCGCCGCGATCGAACACGTCGGCGGCGATTTCGACTTCCTTCGGCGCCTGCCCGCGCTCGGCACACGCCACCAGGTATTCGAGCAGCGAGCGGTAGAAACGCGACCGCCCGAGCACCCCGCTCGCGATGATCGCCGCCGTGTGCTCCCGGAGCTCGTCCGCTGTTTCCTGGGCCGTTTCAGCCACGATTTCCGCCCGTCATCGGCGCACCGTAGCCGATCGCCGTGAGGTAATAAACCGCCGTCAGTCGGGCAGTGTCAGTGCAACCAGCTCGGCCCCGCGCTCGCCCGCGACCGGCAGGGCAAGATACTGGCGACCGCCGAGCGCATAGCTCATCGGCAATCCGCTCGAGGCACCCGGCAGATCGATCGCCGCGAGCTCCTCGCCGGTCGCCTTGTCGTACGCCCGGAGCACCGGCGTTCCGCCCCAACCGTCGGTGCCGAAGAGCAGCGTGCGCGTCGCGAGCAGCATCGCACGCGTTGCTCGCCCGGTGGCCGGCACGTCGACGCCCTCAAGCGCCGGATTGTTCGCGACGTCCTCCGGCGTCGGGCCATTCGCCCGCATCCAGACGTGCTCGCCGGTGTTCATGTCGATCGCAGTGATCCTGCCCCACGGCGGCTTCACGATCGGCAGACCCGACAACCACGGCAGCTCACCGCCGCCACCTCGAACATAGCGAATGTCCGAGCCCTCATCGGATGGAATCAGCGCGAGCACATTGGCATTCGTGTAGGAGCCGATATAGAGCATGCCGGTCTCCGGATCGAACGTCGCACCCTCCCAGTTCGCCCCGCCGGTCGCGCTCGGTAACGAGATCGTTCCACTCGTTCCGGACGGGTCGTCCGACAGCGACGGCGGCGTGAACATAGGCCCGATTCGGAAGCCAGCCAGACCCTCGAGCGCCTCAGCGTTCAGCTCCGGCGTGAAGTCGATGACGTCGTCGAGTGTGAAGCCCTGACGATCGAATGCCGCGGGCTTCGTCGGAAACGGCTGCGTCAGCGCCGTGCGCTCGCCGGGCACATCGGACGGCCCCACGACCCGCTCCTCAATCGGCCAGACCGGCTCGCCGGTGACCCGGTTGAACGTGTAGACCCAGGCCTGCTTCGTCACCTGGGCCACGGCCGGGATCTCGACGCCGTCGACGATGATGTCCATCAGGATCGGTGCCGTCGGATTGTCCCAGTCCCAGATATCGTGGTGGATGAGCTGGTAGTACCAGACGATCTCACCGGTAACTGCATCGACGCAAACGATCGAGTTGCCGTACAGATTGTCGCCGGGGCGCTCACCGCCATACCAGTCGCTGGTCGGTGCCTCGACCGGCAGATACACCAGACCGCGCTCCACGTCGGCCGAGATCCGGCCCCAGACGCCGGCATTGCCGGTGTACTCGGCCGAGCCGTCCAGCCAGGTCTCGTAGCCCGGCTGCCCCGGGTCCGGAATCGTATGGAACGACCATCGTTCGGCGCCGGTGCGAACATCGAACGCGCGCACGTCGCCTTTGACGTTCTGGCGCGACGGCGGCCGGGTGCCGGGCGCATGCGCCGGGCCGACGATGACCGTGTCGCCGACGATCAGCGCCGGGGACGTGTTACCGATCGTCGCATGTGCCGTGTAGTCGCCGCGCACGCCAGGCAGCATATCGACGATGCCATTCTCGCCGAAGCCCGGAATCTGCCGACCGGTCGCCGGATCGAGCGCCGCCAGGAGATAGCCCGGCGTGACGACGATCAGGCGATCGTTGCCCTGCCCGTCCGTCCAGTAAGACAGACCGCGTCCCGACGATTTGCGCGGCGCCCGCTCATAGCGCTCCGGGTCCTCGTCCGGACGCCACAGCCACAACGTTTCACCGGTTTCCGGGTCGATCGCGACGACGTTGCGCGTCGTGCCGGCCGTCGTGTACAGAACGCCGTTGATCATCAGCGGCGTGGCTTCGTTCTTCTGCTCCGGCCGCGGACCGAAATTGCCGGCCTGCCAGCGCCACGCGATCCGAAGGTCGGCGACGTTGTCCGGGCCGATCTGGTCGAGTGGCGAGTACCGGTGCGCGGCCGGGTTGCCACCGTAGTGCCGCCACTCGGTCATCGGTGGCGTCGGCGCGGTGGAATTCTCCGGTGCCGGCGTGTCTTCGCCTGCAGCGGGCGGCGCGAGCAGGGCGGCCGGTGTCGAGTCACCGGCGTCGTCGCTTCCCGAGCAGGCGCTCAACGCGGCAACCGCCAGCAGCGGCACGCAAAGCCTCGCGACCATCCCCGTCTCCCCCGTCATCGTTATCGGCGCAGAATAACAGCGAAGCGGCCTCGCCGGGCGATGCGGCGCGTGCCGTGCCGCGCCGCGGGCAGGCCAAGGCGCCCGGTCAGCCGAAAGGCGCTACTCGGCGGGAACGAGGTGCAGCAGCTGGCCGCGACCGCCCCGACGGCCGTCCTCGAGCAGCCACAAGCTGCCGTCCGGCCCCTGGCTGACACCGCGAATCCGTCTGCCCATATCGAAGCGCTCGGCTTCCCGGGCCAGAACTCCGTCGAACTCGATCCGAACCAGCGCCTCGGACGACAGCCCGCCGATGAACGCGCTGCCGCGCCACTCGGGGAATGCGTCGCCGTCGTAAAAGAGCAGACTCGAAGGCGAGATAACCGGATTCCAGAAAACGGCCGGCGGCGCGAGATCCGGGCGCGTGTCGTGGTCCGGGATGTCGGCGCCGCTGTAATGGCGGCCGTTCGAGACCAGCGGATAGCCGTAATTGGCACCGCGCTCGACCAGGTTGAGCTCGTCGCCGCCGCTCGGACCCATTTCGACATTCCAGAGGCGGCCACTGCCATCGAACGCGAGACCAAGCGGATTACGGTGCCCGAGCGACCAGATCTGGGCCGTGACGCCGCCCTGCCCGGCAAACGGGTTGTCCGCCGGCACCGAGCCGTCCGCGTTGAGGCGAACGATCTTGCCGAGATTGCCCTGCATGTCCTGGGCCGGGTCGAACTTCTGCCGCTCGCCGGAGCTGATCCATAGATAACCGTCCGGGCCGAAAGCGATGCGGTGACCGAAGTGCCCGTTGCCCGAAACCTTTGGCTCCTGCCGCCAGATCACGGCGAACCCGGCCAGCGCCGGTGGCGTCGCAGACGCATCGAGCCTCGCCCGCGCGACCGCCGCGCCGCGGTTCCCCGAATTGCCCGGCTCCGCGTAACTCAGGTAAATGAGCCCGTTGTCGGCGAAGTCCGGGTGCAGAACGACGTCGCCGAGCCCGCCCTGACCGGCGTGCGCGACAGTCGGCAGGCCTGCGACGTCTTCGGCCGCACCGGTGTCCGGGTCGACGATCAGCAGCCGGCCTTCCATCTCCGTCATCAGCAGCCGGCCGTCGGGCATGAACGTCAACGCCCACGGCGACTCGAAGTCGCCGACCACGGTCGTTTCGAAGGCTGCCTGCTGTGCCAGAACAGCGTCGGTCGAGCCGCCGCAGGCAACCAGCAATGCAGCCGCAAAAGGAGTAATCGCCAAACGCAGATTCATCAGCATTTCCTCAGCTCGCGCTTCCGGTGAGTCGCATATACACTTCGGCTTCCACGACAACAAGGAGCAAAACAGTGGCCATCTTCACTCACGTCGTACTTGGTACAAACGACCTCGATAAGGCGACAAAGTTCTACGACGCAGCACTGGCGCCGCTCGGCGTCAATCGTGTCGGCCCGCTCGGCGAGCACGCCTTCATGTACGGCGCCGACGGCCCCGAATTTCTGATCACGAAGCCCGCAAACGGCCAGCCGGCATGCCATGCGAACGGCGGCACGATCGGTTTTCATGCGCCGAGCCGCGCGGCCGTCCACGAGTTCCATGCTGCCGGCGTCGCAAACGGCGGCACGGACGAGGGACAGCCGGGTCCGCGTGACTTCACGCCGACGGCATACGCAGCCTACCTCCGCGATCCCGACGGCAACAAGATCTGCACTTACTGCTTCGCCGAGGAGTGAGCCGGCTGCATCTGCCCGGCGTCGAGCCGGCGGAAGTAGTTCCGGTACTCGCGCATCGCCATCGGCGCAAAGAGCAGCATGATGGGCACATTTACCCATAGCATGACGCCCGTGCCGAAGGTCGAAAACAGATCCAGCTCGTCCTGGGTGCGGATGAGCTGCACGGACACCATGATCAGCGCGCAGTAAACGACGCGGTAGGGCATGGACGCCCTCTGCCCGAGCAGGTACACCACGCCCTGCTCGCCGTAATAGCTCCACGAAATGATCGTCGAGAAGGCGAACAGCCATGCCGTGACGGGGACGATCCAGATGCCGAGTCCCGGAATCACGCGATCGAACGCCTTGGCAGTGAGCGTCGCGCCCTTGAGATCCAGATAGACGCCATCGACGGCCAGCGACGGCTCGGTCCCGGGGCTGACCGCGAACGTATCGAACTCGGCGAACCAGCCGACCTCCACGCTGCCACGCAACTCGCCGAAGACTCGATGCCGGCGTGCGCCGGTTTCGTCGTTCAGATCGGCTTCGACGACGACGAAGACCACCGCGCCCTCGCGCATCTGGGCGTCCGTTTCGACCGCATCGACGATCGTCACCGCGACCGGCGAAATCGCCCATTCGTCGTCGCCGGCCTCGGTGATGACCGGCTGCTGCTCGCTCGCGACGACCTGACTCAACGCGGGAGGCTCCTCGAACGCGAGCGCCGGCGCCCGATTCCACGCGCCGCTCAGCAATATCACCAGCCCCGTCAGCGTGCAGACACAAAGCGTATCGATGAACGGTTCGAGCCCTGCAACGATGCCCTCACGCACCGGCTCGTCGGTGCGCGCCGCCGAGTGCGCTATCGGGGCCGAACCCTGGCCGGCCTCGTTCGAGAAGAGCGCGCGCTGCATGCCCTTCAGAAAACCGTAGCCGGCCGTGCCGCCGATGAAGGCGCCGACGCCTTCGGACGGTGAAAACGCTTCGGAAAATATGAGGCGGAACATCGCCGGCACTTCGGCGAGATTCATGACAATTACGACCAGGCCAGCCAACACATAGACGAGGCACATGAACGGCACGATCCGGCCGGCCACCTCGCCGATACGCTTGATGCCGCCGACGATGACCGCGCCGACGCCAACCGTCAGCACGACGCCCGCGATCCATTGCGGGATGCCGAAATAGGTGAACGAGATGTCCGCGACGTTCCAGGCCTGGAACATGTTGCCGCCGGTCACAGTCGAGATCAGCAGGGTTATGCAGAAAATGCCGCCGACCACTGCGCCCAGCGGTGCCAGCGACGGGCTGATTTTCTCGAAGCCGCGCTTGCATACCCACATCGGGCCGCCGTGCGGGTTGTCCGGGTCCGAGGTGTCGCGGAACATCATCGACTGCGTGACCTCGGTCATTTTCAGGCACATGCCGGCGAGGCCGACCATCCACATCCAGAACAAGGCCCCCGGCCCGCCGAGCGAGATGGCGATTGCGACACCGGCGACGTTGCCGAGACCGACGGTGGCCGACAGCGCTGTCGATAAGGCCTGAAAGTGGCTGATCGCCCCTGGGTCGTCACTGTGGTCGAACTTGCCGCGCACGACGGACACACCATGTGTCAGCGCGCGGTACTGCCCGAAACCGCTCCAGACGGTAAACAGCAATCCGACGCCAAGGACCGCGAACAGCGCGTAGTCGTGCCAGATGACGTCGTTGATCGCCGTGACCAGCGCCGTGAACGTTTCCATACAGTATTACTCCGTGCCGGTCCGCACCAAACGTCAGAAGACGGCCAGCGTTCGCTCGCACACCCAGAACGCCGCGAGTGAACCTATCACATATGCCGCGGCCCGCGGTGCCCAGCGCGGCGGTGCGAGCGACACCCGCCGCAGCAACCACCCGGCCGCGAGCACTGCTGCGACGAACATGACCTGACCGATCTCGACACCGATGTTGAAGAACAGCAGCGCGAGTGGAATCGCCTGAGCCGGCAGTCCCACTTCGCTCAACGCGCCGGCGAAACCGAAACCGTGCAGCAGGCCGAAAGCGAAGGCGACCAGCCACGGGTAGCGGATCGCAAGCGTAATCGGTGGCTCCGGCGGAAGCGGTGCACCGACGCCCGCGGCCGCCACGGCCGGCGCGCCTGCCGGCGCACTCGCGGACGTGCCTGCGGCGCGCCGCGCAAGCTCGGTGGCGAGGAACAGAATGCTCAGGGCAATCGTTGCTTCGACGGCCGCGCCCGGCACCTGCACCCAGCCTAGCGTCGCGGCGCCGAGCGTAACGCTGTGCGCCACGGTGAATGCGGTGATCGTCGCGACGAGCCGCGCGAAACCGTGCACGAGCAGCAATAGTGCGAGCACGAACAAGAGATGATCGATACCGAGCAGAATGTGCTCGATCCCGAGCACAAGGTACGTCGTGATCACTTCGCCGACCCCGGGCGCCTCCGGAATCAGAACTGTCGCGGCTGTCGGCACCAGCCGATGGGTGAACGAGCCACCGTCCGCATAGTCGATCCGCAGCAGCACGTCGGTATCGGTTGCCGCGAGCCCGTCGACTGTGAACTCGCGGCCAGGGAGCGCGCCGTCACAACGAATCGTCGCATGCAGAACCCGCGCGTCATCGACAACGTACGGCCTGACCGCGCCTTCGATGCTGCATCCTTCGGGAACGCGCGGCTCGAGCACGTCGGCCAGACCGCCGGAAATCGATACCTTCCATTGCGCAGCGAAGCTGCCATCGGCAGTCTCGCTGAGCCCGAAGTACGCCGGACTCAGTCGATGCGCGCTCGCAGGCGCCGCAGTCAGCGCGGCGGTCAGCAGCGTCACCGCGGTCAGCGCGGCAGCCGTCGGCACCGCCGCAGCCAGCGGTGCGGCAGTCGCCGCCACGAGATGAATCCCCGCAAACAGACGGGCGATGCGGCGGCCCGCCACGCTCTGCATCACTCAGCCGTCCTCTGCCGGCCAGTCGATGACGACGTCGTAGCGCTCGAGCATTCGGCGATACTCGGCTTCGTTGGCGGCGGCCCGGCGATACGCGGCGAATTCTTCGCGTACGCGTTGCTCGATCTCGTCGAATGCCGGCAGGCGCGCCGGCGAGCGGGCGATCACGCGGACCAGATGACTGCCGAAATCGGAGCTGAACGGGCCGAGCCAGCGCCCGGTCTCGCCGACAAAAACGGCGTCCGTCAGCGCCGCGCCGAACAGGATTTCGATGCGCGCCCGCGAGGCGTCGACGAGCCTCGCATCGAGCGGCGTCGGATCGCCGACCGTGCCGGGGTCCGTGTCCTGTGCCAGCAGGTCGAGTGCCGCAACAATGTCGGCGTCCAGACGCTCGCCACGCTGCTCCGGGCTGAAAAACACCTGATCGAACGTCGCCGACTCGGGAATCTCGAAGCGCTCGGGGAAGCTCGAATAGAACTCCTCGAGCTCATCGACCGAGGCAGGCTCCGGGTCGGCCAGGTCCTCCGACAGATAGCGCATTTTTTCGACGAGGCGGGTACGAACCTCGTCGTCGTCGACATCGAGCCCGAGCGCCAGGGCCTCCCGATAGTAGACCTCATCCCGAATGACCGGCTCCACGAGCGCTTCGAGCTCGGCGCGATTCAGCTCGCGGCCTTCGAGCAGGCTCGCCGCGCGGCCGATCTCTGCGAGCCGCGCCGTGGAAATGTGAATCCTCTCGGTCGCCGGCTCGCCGCCACGCCAGGCGAGGACGGCGAACAGCAGGCCACCGGCGAGCAGAAAATGGATAAGCGGATCGCGCAACATCGGCGCGGCCATTATATGCGGCGGCGCGCGGCGACGACGCAGTCAGCGACGCGGTCGCCTACGCCGTCGATCGTCAGTGACGGAATGAGGACGAAATAACGGCGCACCGGTCCGGGGTGACCGGTGCGCCGCTCCGCGGATTCGTCCGCCGGCAGACCGTCAGGGGGGCTGAACGGCTACCGGGCGGCGAATCCCCGACGTGCCCGGGCCGGGCACCGTCAACTTTCTCAACCGGCGCCGAGCGCGACAAAGCGCTGACTGTCACCGCGGCGAACGAGGACCAGCGCGCCCTGATCCGCATCGCGTGCCGCCGTGAGCGCCGCCGCGACCTCGTCGGCGTCACCGGTCGGTTGCCGGTCGACCGAGACGATGACATCGCCCGGTCGAATACCGCGCGCCGCCGCCTCGCTACCGGGCAACACTCGCGTGACGATGGCGCCGGCAACATCGGCATCGAAACCGTAACGCTCGCGGGTTGCCGCGTTCAGGTCGTCAAGCTCGAGCCCGAGATCGCCTGCCGCGCTGCCGCGGGCGGGCCCGCTGCCCGGCCGGCGAGCCACGGCCTGATCCTGAGCGCGCCGGCCGAGCTCAACGTCGACGGTCCGTTCCCGGCCGTCGCGAATGAGCGAAAGCTCGACGTCCTCGCCGGCGTCGTGGAGACCGACGGCCCGGGCGAGATCGCGCGACGAGCCGATCTCGCGCTCATCCACGGCGACCACGACGTCACCCACCTCGAGGCCGGCGTCGGCGGCCGGGCTGCCCGCGACCACTTCGGCGACCAGTGCGCCGTCGGCTGCGTCGAGCCCGAACACCTCGGCGATCGACTCGTCGACATCCTGAATCTGAACACCGAGCCAGCCGCGCGTAACCGTGCCGTCGGACCGCAGCTGAGCCAGCACCAGCTCCGCCTGATTCGACGGAATCGCAAAGCCGATACCGATGTTCCCGCCATTCGGCGAGAAGATGGCCGTGTTGATGCCGATGACCTCACCGGCTGCGTTGAAGACGGGACCACCGGAGTTGCCGCTGTTGATCGGCGCATCGATCTGCAGGTAGTCGTCGTACGGACCTGATGCGATGTCGCGGCCCCGTGCCGAAACGATTCCCGCGGTAGCCGTGCCACCGAGACCGAAAGGGTTACCGATCGCGAGCACCCAGTCACCGATCCGCGTACCGTCCGAGTCGCCGAAGCGCACTTCGGGCAGCGCAGCGTCAAGGTCGGCGGACGCTGCATCCACACGCAGCAGCGCGATGTCGGTCTGCGGGTCCTGTCCGACCACTTCGGCCTCGAGGGCCTCGCCGGACGGCAGCGTCACGGTGATTTCCTCGGCGCCATCGACGACGTGAAAATTCGTCGCGATGTAGCCGTCGGCATCAATAATGAATCCCGAGCCCTGTCCCTGGCTGCGGCGCTCCGGGACAGGCATCCCCTGCCGGCCCTGACCGAAAAACTCTCCAAAGAACTCCTCGAACGGGCTGCGCATCCCGCCGCTGGTCGGCAACGCGCGCCCGACTTTCGTTACCGCAATGTTGACCACTGCCGGGCTCACCTGCTCGATCACATCGGCGAACGACCGCGTGTTGGTGCCGGGCACGGCAAACGCCGGCGCCGCACGGCCGTCGGACTGTGCGCTGCTCGAGTCGAGCAGCGACAGGGTCACGCCCCCGGCGATCGCAGCGATCCCCGCGACGGCCAGCCCGGCACGCCCAAACCGTTGATTTCCCTTGCTGTGCATCAGTTTCGCCTCCTCACTATGCGCATTCCGCCAAGCGGCACTGAGCCGCGATGGACATCGCGACTGAACCGATTGACCGGTTTGACGGACACACTAGTCGACCGGACATTACGGCGCTTTTTACGCAACCCTACGGATTGTTTATCCGCGTCAACCGTTTGTGTGACAACGCGTTAATTACCTGGTCAGCGGGATGCAACGCGCCCCGCGCGACAGTGTCAGCCGGGGTCGAGCGACAGACACGAGGAGGTGTCCACATGAAGACGAGGATGGTCGTGGGCCTGCTGGCCCTCTCGCTTGGGCATGGCGCGGTGGCGGCAACCGATGCCGCGACGCAGAATGCCGGGACTCAGAATGCCGCGGCGGCAACTGCAACAGAGCGCCTCGACGCCGAGGCCGCATACGAGGCAGTAGAGCGCTTTTCGACGCTCGGCGGGCTGCACAGCTTCAGGCCGCTCGACAGAGAGAGGCTGATCGTCTGGCGCACGCCGTTCGAGCCTTACCTGATCGAGCTCGCGTGGCCGAGCGTGGATCTCAAATTCGCGCGCGGTATCGCTATCGACACGGCGACGAGCCAGGTCCACGCCGGGTTCGATCGAATTCGGATTCGTGGTATCAATTACCCGATCGAAAGAATTTACCGGCTGACGAAAGCACAGGCGAAAGCTCTGTAGATCACGCAGCTACTTTTTCAGGAGTCCGTCGAGTTTGCGAGTACTGGTAGTCGAGGACGACAGGGACGTCGCCTCATTCGTCGAACGCGGCCTTAGCCAGGCCGGCTGGAACGTCGACCTTGCCGATAACGGCAAGGACGGCCTCTTTATGGCCACGACCGAAAACTACGATGCGCTGATCGTCGATCGGATGCTGCCCGGCGTCGAGGGTCTGGCGCTGATCCGGACGCTGCGCGCATCGAACGATGCGACGCCGGCGCTGATCCTGAGCGCGCTCGGCGAGGTCGACGATCGGGTCAAGGGCCTGAAGGCCGGGGGCGACGATTATCTGACCAAGCCGTTCGCATTCAGCGAGCTGCTCGCCCGACTCGAGGCGCTGGTCCGCCGGGCTCAGGCGGCAGCCGGTGCGCAGGAAACCGAACTCAAGGTCGGCGACCTCGAAATCGACCTGCTGAAGCGCGAGGTCCGGCGCGGCGGCCAGCTGATCGACGTCCAGCCGCGGGAATATCAGCTGCTCGAGTATCTGATGCGCCATGCCGACCAGGTCGTCACGCGTACGATGCTGCTGGAAGGCGTCTGGAACTACCATTTCGATCCGCAGACGAACGTCATCGATGTGCACGTCAGCCGGCTGCGTGCGAAGATCGACAAGGGATTCGATCGGCCGCTGCTGCACACCGTCCGTGGGGCAGGCTACCGATTGAGCGCTAACTGAGGGATCGGCCCCGCCGTTGCGGGGCGCATCGAGCGCATGCGTCTACCGGGACTGCTGAGAACGAGCGTCTTTCAGCTCACGCTCCTGTATATAGGCCTGTTCGGCGCCTCCGTGGCGGCGATATCGGCATTCGTCTACTGGTCGACGGTCGGCTTCCTGCAGCGGCAGACGGATGAGGTGATCGAGGCCGAGATCAACGGCCTGCGGGAACAATACCGGCGGCGCAGCCTCGTCGGCCTCGCTCAGGTCATCAACGAGCGCACGCGACTGCCCGACGAGGACAGCTCAGTGCTGCCGGAAGAGCGGTCGCTGTATCTGCTGGTCGACTCGGACCTGCGCCGCTACGTCGGCAACCTGCCGTACTGGCCACGCGAATTCGATCAGCCCGGCTGGGTCGAATTCTCGGTGACGTCAGAGACACCCGGTGCCGAGGTGCCGGTGCGCGCGCAGGTGCTGCCGGTCGGTTCCGGTTATCGCCTTCTCGTCGGCCGCGAGATACGCGAGCTCGAGCAGATCAAGCAGACGTTCCGCCGAGCCGCGATCGTCGGCGTCGGTCTGACGATCGGCCTGTCGCTGATCGGCGGCGTGCTGCTCGCGCTCAGCTCGCAGCGCCGCGTCGCCGAGCTCAATCGACTGACACGGCACATCATCGCCGGCGACCTGAGCCGCCGGATCCCCGTCAGCGGCGCCCGCGACGAGCACGCGGAGCTCGCCACGAACGTCAACACGATGCTCGATCAGATCGAGGCGCTGCTGTCCGACCTGCGGCACGTCGGCGACAGCATCGCGCACGATCTGCGCGGACCCCTCACGAGGTTGCGCACCCGGCTCGAAACGCTGGCGAACGAAGACCCGCCGTCGGCCGAAAGCGCGCGCGCCTGCCTGGCACAGGCAGACGCGCTGCTCGCGACGTTCAACGCGCTGCTCAGAATCGCGCGCGTCGAATCCGGCGCGTACCGCAGCGCATTCGACACGGTGGATCTCACCGCGATCGTCAACGATGTGGCGGAACTCTACGAGGCGCCCGCGGAGGATCAGCATATCGAGTTCCGCTGCAACGCCGTCGCCGGCGCGCGTGTGTTCGGCGACCGCGAGCTGCTCGCGCAGGCGCTGACGAATCTGCTCGACAATGCATTCAAGTACGCGTCGGCCGGCAACCGTATCGACATCGAGCTCGACCGCGAAGCGGACCGGGTCGTGCTGCGGGTGGCAGACTCCGGTCCGGGCATCCCCGCTCGTGAGCGAGACCGGGTGCTGCAACGCTTCGTCCGCGTCGATGCCTCACGATCGCGCCCAGGCAACGGGCTCGGCCTGGCACTGGTCCGCGCCGTCGCAGATCAGCACGACGCAACGCTAGAGCTGACCGACAACGCACCCGGACTGCGCGTCACGATGTCGCTACCGGCCGTTACAGGCCACTAGTCAAGTTTTGTAGCGCCGCGGCGCGGCGCCTCGGGCTGGTGCAGAGCTCCCTAGCTGTGAACAACCTTCATGGAGTTCACAGCTAGCGGGCCAGCAGCTCCGCGGCAAGCACCGGCAAGCCGCTGCGTCTTGGGCAGTCCACCTCCTGCCAGTCGCCGAAAGGATCGATCAGGACTGCCGCGATGCCCGCAGCACGCGCGCCGAGCACATCCTGAAAATACATGTCACCGACGTGCAGCGTCGTCCCCGCATCGGCGCGACAGGCGGCGAGCGCATGCCGGAAGAATCGCGGGTCCGGCTTCTCGTAGCCGACGATCTCGGAATCGAGGACGTCGTCGAGCCAGGATGCGAGCCCGAGTTGCCGCATTGCCTGAGCGACCGAGCCGTCGGAGTTCGAAACGACGACCAGCCGCAGCCCCGCCGCGGCCAGCGCTTCGAGCGCCTGCTCTACCCCGGGCAGCACGCGGGACCACAACCGATGATCGCCGCCCGGCCGCTTCAGTCGCGCAGTGAGCTCGATCGCGAGCTCCTCGCGTGCCGCCGTATCGATATGGCTCATCGCCGGCAGCCGCGAAAGAATGCGGTCCAGGTAGAAGCGGAAGGCCTCATCGCCGCTCTGTGCTTCGAGCCGCGACAGGTGGCGGGACGCGATCGGCCGCGCGGCGGCCTCGGCCCGCTCGAGCTCCGGTATACCGACACGATGGCCGCAGGCCTCAATTTCCTCGACGATCCAGGCGTAATCCAGGCCGATGAGCGTGTTGCCGGCATCGAGAAACAAGGTTTCGACGATAGCCGGCAGGCTGTCGCTCAAGTCCGCCACGCCTCGGTAAGGGAAAAGAACACGCATCTCGCCGGCGTGCGAGCTGCGTCACAAAATTCGACGGCCGCTTCCCGCGGCGGCGGGAATTCGATGGCACCAATTCGCTGCAACGTGGTCAAATATGCCGCCTCCGCGAAACCAGAACCCGTCTCCTTCAGGATTCCTGATGCCCCGGCACGCCGCTCCACGCCGCGCCTGCGCCGTTCCTGGCTTGCGCGCAACGCCCCTCATGACGCTGCTGATCCTGATGATCGCGTCACTGACGGCAGCGGCACAACCGGCGAACGAAGCCGGCGAGGCAATCGAGACGATCGATGGCGTCAGGATTCAGCGAATTTCCGACCCGCCGGTCATCGATGGCCGCCTCGACGAGGAAGTCTGGCTGCGCGCCCCGATCGTGCGGGACCTGCGCCAGATAAACCCGGTCGAGTTCGCCGAGCCCAGTGAGCCGACCGAAGTCTACCTGCTGTACGACCGTGAGACGCTCTATATCGGTGCGCGGATGTTCGACAGCGAGCCGGAGCGGATCCTGGCCCGGATTCTGCGGCAGGGCCAGGGCATCGGTTCCGACGATCGCTTCTTCGTCCACCTCGACTCGTTCAACAACCGCCGCAGCGGCTACCTGTTCGGCGTCAACCCGAATGGCGTCCGCTACGACGGCATCTTCGAGAACCTGAACGACCGCTCGTTCGACTGGGACGGCATCTGGCAGGCTGCCGCCTCGATCGACGAGCGAGGCTGGGTCGCGGAGATCGCGATTCCCTTCAAGACACTATCGTTCGATCCAACCAATACGACATGGCGAATGAACTTCGCGCGCAACATCGAGCGCAAGAACGAGTCGATGGCCTGGTCGTCCCGCAACAGGAACACCGACCTCAGCACGATGCGCGAGGTACGCGGGATCTCGCAGATCGAGCAGGGTGTCGGGCTCGATGTCGTGCCATCTCTCAGCGTCCGTGACTCGAAGAATTTCTCGACGTCGGCAACCGATACCGACCTGCAGCCATCCGTCGACGTCTTCTACAAGATCACCCCGTCGCTGAATGGCTCATTGACCGTCAACACCGACTTTTCGGCAACCGAAGTCGACGATCGACAGGTGAACCTGACGCGCTTCAGCCTGTTCTTTCCGGAACGCCGGGACTTCTTCCTGCAGGACGTGGATATCTTCCAGTTCGGCCGACTCGCTCAGGACGGACGACCGTTCTTCTCGAGGACGCTCGGCATCGGTCCGGGCGGCGCCGAGGTGCCGATCGACTACGGCGGCAAGATCAGTGGCCGGGTCGGACGCTTCGACATCGGCACGCTGGCGATTCGCCAGGAAGCCTTCGGCGATGTCGATGCAACGACTGCGTTCGTCGGCCGCGTGGCTGCGAATATTCTGCGTGAAAGCAGCCTCGGCATGATCGTGACGGACGGGGACCCGGCCTCGAATCTCGACAACTCGGTTTTCGGCGTCGACTTCCGCTTCCTGAACAGCCGCACTCTCGGCGGGCGCGGCATCGACGGCGAAGCCTGGATACAGCAATCGGATTCCGAAGATCTCGCCGGAGACGACCGCGCGATGGGGCTCAGGCTGCGATTCCCGAGCGCAGAGGGCTGGCGCGGCGCCTTCAACCTGCAGCGCTTCGAAGAGAACTTCAACCCGGCACTCGGCTTCGTGCGCCGCACCGGCGTCGACAGCATCGACCTGTTCGTCAACCACCAGTGGCGGCCACAAGGCGGCGCGATCCGGACGATCAACTCCGGCGTGTCGTTCGAACGAATCGATTTTCTCGATACGGGCGAGATTCAGAGCGAGCAGCTCAACCTGAATCTCGTCAACGTCGATCTCAACTCCCAGGATTCGTTCGGGCTCGATGTCAGCAGAACCAGGGAGGGGCTCCGGGAACCGTTTCAAATTTCGCCGGGCATCATCCTCGAGCCGGACCTCTATACGTTCGAATCGTTCGGCCTCAATGTGAGAACCGGCAACCAGCGGAAGATCGGCGGCGGGGTGTTCACGAACTTCGGGGAATTCTGGAACGGCGACCGAAGCTCGGCCGGCGGCTTTCTGAGCTTCCGGCCCAACAGTCATTTTCGCGCGAACATCAACTACCAGATCAACGATGTCGAGCTGCCTCAGGGCAATTTCATTACACGCGTCATTCGGCTGCGTCTCGAGGCTATTTTCTCGAACACGCTGTCGTGGACGAACCTGATCCAGTACGACAACGTTTCCGATACGATCGGGCTCAACAGCCGGCTGCACTGGATTCCACAGGCGGGCCGCGAAGCCTTCTTCGTTTTCAACCACGCAGCCAGGGATCCGGACGGTGGTCGGGACTTTCGCTCGATCTCGAGCGATGTGTCACTGAAGTTCAGCTACACGTTCCGGTTCTGAGCGGCCGCAACCGGCCGAAATGCCGCGGCGTGATCGGCGAGGTTTCCGGCCTAAGCTGTGCGCTTCGAGGTTGCGGACGGTCCGGCGTCTCGCACATATGGCGATACAGCAGCCTGCCACTGCTCGCGCTTGATCTCGACCGGCATGCCCGCGTACGCGGGGCTCGTGGACGGGAGCGTCGCGCGCGGCAGCGCGGCGTGCGTTTCAGCAAGCGTTGGCAGGACGTGGCGCTCGTAGAGCTCGGCGGCCTTGCGGCCGTTGAAAAACACGCAACGAATGGCCGGACAGCGCCGAAAGAGCGCAGCGAAATCATTGATGCGCTGCGTCGCGGCGACGATCGAGGAGTCGAGGCTCCCCGGCCGCTCCGCGGCCGCGAGCACGTCCCACAGCGCGATTCCGGCTGCTTCGAGCCGATTGACGCGCTCGGCATAGCCAAGGGCCGGCGAGGCACCGCAGATTTCGGTCATGACGGTCCAGAACGCGTTCCGCGGCTGACCGTAGTACTGCTGCTTTTCCAGTGACATGCGGCCCGGGAGGCTGCCGAGCACCAGCAGCCGCGGGTGGCGGGGCGCGATCGGCCCGAACCCGTGTGAGAGGCGATCGCGGTTCTGCGCCCGACCGCCGGAATCGCTACTGCTACGCTGCATCGGAAGCCCATTCCCGTTACCGTTGCAATAATGCCAGCTCAGGCGAGCCGCCGATGTCCGAAAAGCTTGTCGCACCGCTGCTCGAACGCCTGGGGATCGAGCCATCCTACGGCAGTGATCCGTACCGGCCGGCGTACGCCGAGACCGGGCAACTGACCGATGTCGGTCCGAACGTCATGGGGCGAATGCAGGCACTGGAACCCGAGACGGCTTCGGCCTGGTCGGCAATGAAGGACGCGGCCGCCGACGATGGGGTCGTCCTGCTCATCGTGTCCGGCTTTCGCAGCATCGAGTACCAGGCGCGGCTGATCGAGCGGAAGCTCGCGCGCGGCAACGCACTCACAGAGATTCTTCGCAGCACCGCGGCCCCGGGTTTCAGCCAGCACCACACCGGCAAGGCGGTAGATATCGCAACCCCGGGATCGCGCCCGCTGACCGAGGATTTTGCCGCTACGGACGCGTTCGCCTGGCTGGTCAACCGGGCGAACGCGTTCGGGTTCCGGATGCCTTACGGGCGCAGCAATCGCTTCGACTTTGCATACGAACCGTGGCACTGGTCACGGATTGAAGTCTGACCCGATCGAGTATTATCGGGGCAGGTTCGCTCCGGAGTTTCCCATGCGTCATCCGTCCACGATCAAGCGACGAAGCATCCCGGCCAGAATCGGGGCGGGCCTGATCCTCGGTCTGGTGGCAATGGCGCCGGCGCTCGCTCAGGAAACCATGCGCCAGTACCGGTTCGAGGCGTCGGCCGACGGCTATCGACTCGGGATGCACGAAGCGCCCATACCGGAACCGGGTCCGGGCCAGGTGCTCGTCCGCGTCCGCGCAACGTCACTGAACCGGCGTGACCTGCTGATGCTGAACGGGCAGTACGGCAGAGGAGGCGACGCCGGCGGCGGAATACCGCTGTCGGACGGCGCCGGCGAGGTCGTCGCCATCGGCAGCGGGGTCTCCCGCTTTCGGACCGGCGAACGGGTGGCAGGCATCTTTTTCGAGGACTGGGTAGACGGGCAGCGCTCGGCCGCCGCGCTTGCCTCGGCCCGTGGCGGGAGCCCGGGCGGGATGCTGTCCGAGTACGTCGTGACCAGCGAGAATGCGCTGGTCACGGTGCCCGAGCATCTCAGCTTCGAGGAGGCGGCGACGCTGCCGTGCGCAGCCGTCACGGCCTGGGTCGGCCTCTTTCGCGAAGGCGGTCTCGAGGCCGGCGACTTCGTGCTGCTGGAAGGCACCGGGGGCGTCTCGTTGTTCGGTCTGCAGTTCGCCGCTGCTGCCGGCGCACGGCCGATTATCACGAGCTCGAGCGACGACAAGCTCGAGCGAACGGAAGCACTCGGTTCCTTCGGCCGCGTGAACTACCGCAGTAACGAAGACTGGCAGGACGCGGTTCGATCGCTGACCGGCGGCAACGGTGTGGACCATGTGCTCGAAGTCGGCGGCCGCGACACGCTCGAGAAAGCGATCCAGGCACTCGACTTCGACGCGCACATCGCCTTGATCGGCGGCTTGTCGGGCTTCGCGCCTGCGATTCCGGTTGGTTCGCTGATGGGTCTCGGCGCACGGGCCACCGGTATCTATGTCGGCTCCCGTGCAGATTTCGAGGCGATGAACCGCTTCATCACCGAGCACCGGATCACGCCGGTCGTCGACCGCGTATTCGCGTTCGAGGAAGCGCCGGAGGCGTTCGATTTCATGGAGAACGGCAGCTACTTCGGCAAGATCGTCATCCGGCTCTGAACGCCGGTGCCGCCTCGAGCGGCACGTGCCGGACAGCAATCCCGCCAGCCATGAACGCGCCGCCACGCATCATCATCGCCACGATCGCGGGCTGCCTGGCGGGCGGACCAGCCGTGCTGACGGCGCAGCCCTCTGCCGGTCCGGCGCCGGTTGGGCTCGCCCTCAGCGAGGATCCGCTGAATCTCGAGGCCCGCGGCACGACGATCGGTAGTATCGGGATTCGCGTAGACAACGTCTTCGATACCAGCAACCCCAGCGAAGACAAGCCACTCTACCGCTGGGCAAACCGTGTCCACCGGATAACGCGACCGCACGTCATAGACAACATTCTGCTCTTCGAGCAGGGCGAGCCGCTGACCGAGAGGCTGCTCGCGGAAACCGAGCGCCTGCTGCGCTCGCAGCCTTTCATCGCCGACGCCACGATCGTCGCCAGGGACTTCGACCCGGCGTCGAACACCGCCAATGTCGACGTTCACGTGCGCGATGCGTGGTCACTGGAACCCGATCTTTCGTTCAGCCGCGGCGGCGGCGCGAACGAATACGGTATCGGCGTTACCGACGACAACCTGTTCGGACTTGGCAAATCGATGACCATCTCGTTCGAAAGCGACGTCGATCGGGATGAGCGAACGTTTCAGTTTACCGATCCGAATTTCCGCGGCAGCCGCATGCGGATGAACGTCGACCTCGTGAACGCGAGCGACGGCCACAACATCGGCTTCGGTGCAGGCCGCCCGTTTTTCGAGCTCGACTCGCGCTGGTCGGTCACCGGCAGGATGCTCGACAACGAGCGTGTCGTGCCGATGTACGACCTCGGCGAGATCATCGACCGCTTCCGGCACGACACCCGGTTCGCGACGATCGAAGGCGGTCGTTCGCGGGGGCTGATCGAGGGCCGGGCGCGTCGCTGGATCGCCGGCATCACGTTCGAGGAGGATAGTTTCCTACCTGCCGCCGGCAAGCCGCCGCCGGTGCTGCAGCCGCTCGATCGCAAGCTCGTCTATCCGTGGGCCGGGATTCACATCGTCGAGGACGACTTTCGTCAGGTCACGGAGCTCAATGATATGGGCCGCACCGAGGACGTGGCACTTGGCCTCAACCTGATTGCGAAGCTGGGCCTTGCCAGAACCGGATTCGGCTCGGACCGGAACGCAACGATCTTCGAAGCGGCAGCCTCGCGGGGCTTCGAGCCGGGCGGCCCGGGGCGCTTGTTGCTGCTGCAGGCGGCCGCCACCGCACGCGACGAACCCGACGGCGTCCGCAACTCGATCGTTTCGTTTTCGGGTCAGTACTATCAGCGCAACTTCGGCAACGGGCTGCTGACCGTTCTCCTCCGCACCGTCATCGGCAATGCGCTCGACTTCGAGAACCAGGTGCTGCTCGGCGGCGACAACGACCTCCGGGGTTACCCGCTGCGTTACCAGAGCGGCGAGCGCAGCGCGATCCTGACAGTTGAGCAGCGCTTCTTCACCGACTGGTATCCGTTCAGCCTGCTGCGCGTGGGTTACGCTTTCTTTGTCGACGCCGGCCGGGTCTGGGGAGACGACCTGCGCTCGGACCCGAATCTCGAACTCGGCACGCTCTACGACGTCGGTGTCGGGCTCCGGTTGACGTCACCGAAGTCGAGCAGCGGCTCGGTACTGCATCTCGATCTCGCGTTTCCGGTCAACGCCCCGCCGGGCATCGACAGCATGCAGATCAGCCTCGAACGCAAGGGCTCGTTCTGACACGAGCCGCCGCCGCGGCCCTCTTCTAGAAAGGCTTGCCCTCGATGTCGATCGCACCCGGCAATGCCCGGCACCGAGCCAGCCACGCAGTCACCTCGGCCCAGCGGCTCGTGTCGTAACCGGAGATGTCGAGCAGCGAGATCGGCCCGAAGCAAGACACATCGGCGATGGTCGCATGACCGAGTGCGAGCCAATCGCGGCCCGCGAGATGCTGATCCATGATGCCGAGCACATGGTCGCAGCGCGCATCGATTTCCTCGTCCGAGAGCTTGATCGCGTCGGGACGGCGGATCTTGGCCCGCTTCATCCATGGACCCTGATGGACCTCGTTCGCCGATTTGGACAGCCACTCCGCCACCTTGGCCTCGGTCTGCGCACCCGGCGGATACCACTGATCGGAAGCATCGTAGCGGCGGGCGACGTAGACGAGGCAGGCGTGCGAGTCGGCGATAGTGAAGTCGCCGTCCTGCATCGCCGGCATCTGGCCAAAACGATTCAGAGACAGGAACGGCTCCCGCTTGTGCTCGCCCCCGTACATATCGATGTCGACGAGCTCGAACTCGATATCGAGCATCGTGAGCAGCAGCCGCACCTTGTAACCATTGATCGACTGCATGGTCGAGTGAAGACGAATCATCGGAACCTCCCGGGGTCAGATCTGCCTGTCCGCGTGTACGGGCGATCCTGCCAGCATGGCCTTGCCCGTCGCCCGCAACAGCCCGCGCGCCGCGGAAACGTGTGCTGCCAGCGGTGAGCGCGTCACGTCGGTTTCGTTCCGCAGCGGCAATGCCGGGGGAATGTGGACGAAGAGCCCTTCGAAAACCGCCCCGCTCGCCTCGCGGTGTTGCAGCACCGAATAGTAAACGTGATTGCAGACGAACGTCCCCGCATAATTCGAGATTCGCGGCGACGCGACGCCGTCGACGTCGAAACGCTCGACGATGGCGCCCAGATCGAGCCCGGTTGCACAGGCCGTCGGACCGTCCGATGAGACCGGCGCACCGGCGAATACGACCCCGTCGTTGTCGGGGTCGCTGCAGTCCGCAACGTTGAGCGCGAAGCGCTCGAGCCGGATGGTGTCACTCCGCCGGGCCAGGCCGAACATCATGACGAGATCGGGCTCAAGCGTGCGGATTGCGGCGATCAGGTGCGGCGCGGCGCGCGCGTAGACCGTCGGCAGCACGATCGCATCGACGCGCTCGAAAGGCTCGACGGCCGGCTCTTTCGCCAGCGCCTCGACCAGCATGGCCGACGGATTGACGGTCATCCCGGCGAACGGATCGAATCCGCTGATCAGCGCCCGCATCGGCCGGTCAGCGGCGCTCAGCGCCGATCCGCTCGAGCGCGCGATCACCGACGAGCTGCCGCTACCGGACAGGCTGCCGCTGCCGGTCTCGTCAACGCGGATTGTCGTGGTTCGAGCCGTCGACCATGTGCTCGAGGTCGCGCTCGATGCAAGGTGGTGCTTCGACCAGCTCGATATCGGTCAGTGTCGCCGTTCGCGGCCGGACGGCCCAGGGCTCGGCAAGAACCGTCGGATCGTGCGCCGTGGCCTCCCAGGTCAGAACGTCGCCGTCGCGGCTGAGCCGCTCGACGACCCTTAAGTCGCTGCTGTGGAAGGAACCGTCGTCGGTCAGCCACGTCTCGCCGTTGAAGTTGGCTGTCTCGACGACGAGCACGTCACCGTCCCAGCGGCCGACGGCATCGCCGAGAAACGACGGCTCGATGCCGGACATGTGACCCCGCCCGTCGGTCGGGACGATCCGGAAGAAGCTCCCGGACACGTCGTCGTACAGAAAAATGACCTGGTCGACCTGCTGCACGATCTTGTCCGGCGGTCCGATGCGCGGTACGCCCGGCGGCATGCAGCGCAGCACCGGATCGAGCTCGACCTGCCGCGCGTTCATGTCCTCGACCGCCGCGACGTGCTCCGCGCGATAGACCGGCCGGTCCGGTGCAGGCGGCGGACCGGCCGGCCGCGCAGCCGCCTCGGGGCGCGCGCAGCCGGAAATACAGATCGAGTCGCCATCGAGGACCGGCCGGATGAAGCCGATACCAGCGCCGTTGTCCCATGTGCCGGTCAGATCCGGCTTGCCGTTGGCGAGCCTCGGGATCTCGTCCTGGGAAAACGCCGCCCCGCACGGGATCATGACCACCGTGAGCACTGCAACGATTCGCGATGAACCGGTTTTCACTGCTTCCAACATCGTTTCGCTCTCCTGCCGCTACTCGCCGGCGAACTGGTAGACACGGCCGTCGGGATAGTCGATCCGCAGCAGCCAGCCGAGGTTCGGCGTGCCGTCGCGGGCGACGATAGCACTCGCAGTGACGACCGCACCGTCGCCGCGAATCATCTCGCTGGTTAGGCCCGCCTTCCGGAGCATCGCGGTCGGCAGCGACTCGAGCTGCCAGACGGTCGTCGTCCCGTCGTCGTTCGCGACCTCGAAATGCAGATAGGTGTGGGGGTTGATCCAGTCGATCTTAGCCACGACACCGGTCAGCTCGACCCGTTTGTTGACATCGAATTGCCCCGATACCGAATGGTGTGCCAGCACCGGCATCGCCGCGGCAGCGAGCACCGCCAGCACGGCGGCAGTAAGTGTGCGCATCTCGATCCTCCCGGCAGGCGCGTCCAGGCATTCGAGTCTAGCCCGGAAAACTCACCTATTGCACGCCGACCGGCTGGCAGTCGATCGCCGCGGCACGCCCACGGACATTCCGCTACGATTACCGGCTTGAACTGCCGCGCCTGCCGCCGCGTCGAGCCGGCAGGCCAGCAACCCGCAAGCTACAAAGAGTCGATATTGAGACTTTCCGGAGTCTATGGGGTCCTCGTCTGCGCTGTTGCCTTGCTCGCGCCGGCAGCCGTGGCATTGGCTCAGGATGCGGCGATCCGCGGCAGTCAGCAGAAATCGGTCCGCATCCTGCGGACGGCGACGCGTCCGGTCATCGACGGACGGCTCGATGACGCGGCGTGGCAAGGTGCCGCCACCGTCGACGACCTTCACGAGATACAGCCCACCGAGTACGAGGAACCGTCGGAACGCACCGTCATTTACCTGATTTACGACGACGACGCCCTCTACATCGGTGCACGCATGTACGACGCTGACCCCGAGCTGATCACGGCGCGGATCATGCGGCAGGGCGAGCAGGTGTTCGGCGACGACTGGATTTCCGTCAGCATCGATCCATTCTACGACCGCCGCAGCGGCTACCGCTTCTTCACGAACCCGAACGGACTCAGGCAGGAAGGCATCTACCAGAACGTCACCGAGACCGAATGGGAGTGGGAGGGCATCTGGTACGCAGCGGCATCGGTCGACGACGAAGGCTGGGTCGCCGAAATGGAGATTCCGTACAAGTCGATCTCGTTCGACCCGGCCGGAGACACCTGGGGCATCAATTTTCGGCGCGCGATCGCGCGCCGCGACGAACGCATCGGCTGGGTCTCCAGAAATCGCAACACCGACCCGAGCACGTCGGGGATCGCCGTCGGTTTCGAGGGCCTCGAGCAGGGCGTCGGTCTCGACATCATTCCCTCGATTGCCGTCACCGGGAGCAAATCGTTCGCGACGGATCCGTTTGAGGTGTCGAGCTCCGATACGATGACCGAGCCATCATTGAACGTTTTCTACAAGATCACGCCGAGCCTGACGAGCGCGCTGACGATCAATACCGACTTCTCGGCGACCGAGGTCGACGATCGGCAGGTCAACCTGACACGGTTCGGCCTGTTCTTTCCGGAGAAGCGCGACTTCTTTCTGCAGGACGCGGATATTTTCGAGTTCGGCCAGCTCGAGCAGAACGGCCGACCGTTCTTTTCGCGAAGCATCGGTCTGTCAGCGACCGGCGCGCCGGTAGACCTCGACGTCGGCGGCAAGGTCACCGGGCGGATCGGGCGGTTCAACCTCGGCGCGCTCGCGGTCCGCCAGGATCAGTTCGGCGGCATCGCCGCGGACAACTCGGTGGTCGCGCGCGTCTCTGCGAACATTTTGCAGGAATCGGCCGTCGGCTTTATCGCAACCCAAGGCAATCCGCGCTCAAACGAGCAGAACTCGCTGCAGGGCATAGACTTCCGTTACCGGAACACGCGCCTGCCCGGCGGCCGCATTATCCAGACCTCGGCATGGATGCAGCAGAGCGACACCGAGGGCGTCACGGACGAAGACCAGGCCTGGGGCATGCGCATCAGCGCGCCGAACGAAACGGGCTTGCGCGGCGGGATGCGCTTCAGTCATATCGAGGAGAATTTCAATCCCGGCCTCGGCTTCGTCAACAACCCCGGCGTCGAGGAACTCAACATGGGCACCGAGTACACGTGGCGCCCGACCGATGGATTCCTCCGCTCGATTCTGACCGGCGTCAACTTCGAGAAGCAGGACTTCATCGCTGACGGCGGGCTGCAATCGAAACGCCGGACTCTCCGGCTGCTCGAGGTTGAAAGCCGGCAGGGTGACGAGGTGCGCTTTCGGCACCACTGGCGCGACGAAGTCCTGATCGAGCCGTTCGAGATCAGTGACGGTGTCGTGATCGCACCGGGGGCCTACCCGTTTCGCGACTTCAACATCGAGCTCGAAACGGCCGACAACCGCCGCGTCTGGGGAACGTTCGACTATCGGATCGGACCGTTCTACCGTGGCGACCGCGTGCAGACCGAAGTCGGCGTTTCCTGGCGCCCGTCCGGGCGCTTTTTCGGCTCGATCAGCTACGAGACCAACGATATCCACCTGCCGGAAGGCGATTTCATTACGCGCCTCGCGCAGTACCGGCGGAAGTCGTCTTTTCACCGCGGCTGAGCTGGGTCACGCTGGTCCAATACGACAATGTGTCGGAGGTCGCAGGCTTCAACAGCCGGGTCGTGTGGATCCCCGAGCCCGGCCGTGAAGCGTTCCTGGTCGTCAATCACAACGTGCAGGACCTCGACGGTGACAACCGCTTCCACTCGATCGCATCGGACGTTTCGGTCAAGTTCAACTACACGTTCCGTTTCTGACGCCTGTCGCTCAGAGCTCGAACTCGAACTCCACTTCGTCGGCAGCGATCATCTGCGGGGCGACCTCCCGCCCGGTCGCCTTGACGAGGCTGCCGGCGTCGTTGCCGCTGGCCGCGATGACGTCAGCGAAGAACTGGCTGGCTGAGATCGTCAGGTCATTCGCGTCGCGGAACACCGTGCCGGCATCCGTCATGATCGTCACACCGAGAACCGTCAGATCCGGCTCATTGACGTCGGTCACGAAACCCTGGAGCTCCGTGTCATCGGCGTCGTCGCGCTCGAGCCGGCCGGCGAGCAGCTGTCCGCTGCCAGCCGGAAACTCGGTGCCGCGCACCTCGACGAAGTCGCCCACCGCGAGCTCACTGACGCCGAAAGGCGAGACGTCGTCGCGCTTGTCTTCGCGCCGCGTGAGGCCGTCGACCTCGATCGTGATTCCGAGCGCGACGAAACTGCCGGTGCCGGGCACCCCGCCGCTCGCCGGCGACGTGGAATCGACTGCGGCAAACAGGCGCACGGCGCGCGCCCGCCGAATGTCGACCTTCGTTGCTGCGAGCGTGCCGTCCGCGCTGATCGTCCCCTCGACCTCGACCTTGATGTCGAGACCGAGGTCCGCGGCGCTGCCGCCTTCGAACTGCGTCTGAGCGTCGGTCGTTACCGGGGTTCCGGCGACATCGAAATCGCTCGCGGTCGCGAACCGCGTGATGAAGCCTTCGATTTCGACCCGGTCGCCTGCTGCTGCGCCGAGCCGATCGCCCCGGAACTCGACGCGCGTCGCGATCAGCTCGCCGCCCGGGCCGAGAGTCGTCTGCCCTTTGACCTCGACCAGATCGCCATCGGCTATGACCCCGCCAGGGAAATCGGACAGTGCGGCCGTGCCGTAGTCGACGGTCAACGCGTCGATAATGAAGGTCAGCGCTCCACCGTCGTGACCGGACACCAGGCCTGTCGTCTCCCATTCGAGGCTTGCCGGCTTCGGCTCTATGCGCGTCGCCTCGATCGTGCCGTCGCTTCGGATCAGACCCGAAACCTCTACCACCTGATCAGGCATGAGCCCGTCGATCGAGGGCGGCTGAATCGAGTCGTCGAATGAAGTCGCCGGCGTGACGAGGACCGTCCGGCCGAGCACCACCAGAGTGCCCGCCGCCGCATCGACGGCCTGAACCGGGCCCTCGACGGCATCGTCGAATGTCACGCTGGTCGCGCTGCCAGTCGTCGTGTCGTCGCCATCGATCGTGCCGGTGACGATGACGACATCGCCGATCCCGAGGTCGGACTGCGTTCCCGACTCTCCATCGATTGTGAAGTCCGCGGCGTCGGTCTCGAATCGGATGCCGTTGACGAACACACTGCCGAAAGCGGTGACTGTGCCGACCGCGACTGCCGGTGTCGGCGACGGCGGGGGCGGCGTGGCACCGGTGCCGTCGATGCCGGCCGTGCGATTGCCATCGCCGCCGCAGCCCGGAATCAGGATGAATGCAGCCACTGCGCCGAGACCGGCAGTGATTCGAGTCGGGTTATTCATCGTCGGTTGCTTCCTGTGCTTGATCATGGATCAGGTAGACGCCGAGACCCGTTCGGACGAGCTCCCGGCGAGTGCCTGCGTCGTTCCCATCGGTCGCGTGCTCGGTAAGCCACGCGTCCACTTCCTCCAGCAGCTCCTGACCACGGCGGGCCACGAGTTCTCGAAATCGGGCGGCGACCTCGGGTGTGACTGCCGCATGTGTCGCCATGCGCTCGAAGCGCGCCGGCCCTGAGCGGCCCGCGTCGACGTTGTGCACCACGGTCGCTGCATGGTCGTGCAGGGAGACGCTCGCCTGCCGCAGCATGTCGGGATCCGCCGCGCTTCGAACGTAGTCGCGCGCGGTGACACGGAAACCGCTGGCCCCTTCAACCACCAGGCCGAGCTGCTGCATTTCCTTGGCGAGTGCGCGATGCGGCAGATCTCCGCCGTAGCGGCGCAGCAGCGCGGTCAGCGACGCGCGCTCGCCGTCGGCGGGTAACTCGGCCGGTCGGCCGTCGGGGTCGAGGAACTCCGAATCGACATGCCAGCCGGTCAGAATCTGCGAGATGCGGCTGCCCGCCACAGGCGCCGGCACTCCGCCGGCAGCGAGCGTCTGTTTGACTCGCCCGACTTCCCGGCGTGACAGACCAGTCATCATCGCCACCCGGGAGTCGTTCGTGGGCCGACCTTGCAGTCCGTAGTCCCCGCGCGCTACTTTGACGTAGGCCTGCTTCGCGATCTCCGCGAAGTCGGCCCAGGGCACGCCGTTGCGGACGAGAAGCCGAACGATCGGCTCGAGCAAAAATCGACAGGCATCGTGTAGGGGGTTAGTCGGCATGATGCGCAAGGTTTCCTGTATGTGTGTAAATTTGGCACACATACAGATTTCGATCAAGCGAAATTTGACAATAATCGTGGCGGGCCTGCTGTGCGCGGCAGTCGCCGATGCCGAGCAGGTCCGGGTCTGCACGAGCCACGGCGCATTCACGATCGCGCTCTCGCCCGAGGCGCCGCGCCACGTCGCCAATTTCCTGCGGCTGGTCGACGACGGCTTCTACAACGGCACGCAGATGCATCGCGTCGTGCGGGGCACGCTCGTTCAGGGCGGCGCGTTCGACCGCAACTTCGTGCGCCGGCCGCCGGGTGACCCGGTCGTCAACGAATCGGACAACGGGCTCGGCAACGAGCGTGGGGCCGTGGCTGCGGCGCGACTGCGCGAGCCTGACAGCGCGGGCAGCCAGTTCTTCATCAACCTGCGGGACAACGACGATCTCGACGCGTCTTCCCGCCGGCCCGGGTACACCGTCTTCGGACACGTAACGAGCGGGCTCGAAGTGCTCGATGCGATCGGCCGGGTTCCGACCGGACCGGGCGGGCCACTGGCCGACGACGTGCCGGAGACAATGGTCGTGATCGACGCGATCACGCGAATCACGCCTGACGCCGGAGCGCCGGTTGCGCCCGCAGGCGGGACAGCGACGGCCGACGGCAACGACGACGGTAGCGGCGGCGACAGTGATCGCGATGGCGGTGATGACGTCGGCCCCGGCGACGGCAGCGCCAACGACGGCACCGACTTGGGCAATGGCGACGCTGGCGGCGACGTCGGGAACGGCAACGCGGCCGGGTCGGCCGCCGACGCCAGGCCTGCCAACGCGCCGCCGACAATGCCCGAGCCGCCGGCCGCCGTCGCAGCGAACGACGCCTGGCGCGCCCGGTGCGAGCCGCTGTTGCCGGCTATGCTGGTCGCGGAAGCCGAGGCAGCGCTCGAAGCGGGCCTGTTGCCGCGCGCCCGCTACGCGGTCGACAACTACTTCGTCACTGCAGGTTATGACGATCCCGAGATGCGCCGCGCCCAGGCGCTGTTCCGCCGCCTGCCTTTGACGGAGCAATCGGGCATCGCGCCACTGATCGCACACTGCCCATCGGCCGCAGCGCCCGAGGTTCCGTCCGGCCGCTCTGCTTCGCTCGACCAGATGGAAGCGGCCCAGGCAGCGATCCGGTCGTTTCTGATGACTTCGGAGGCCTTTCTCGACTGCCTGTCCGAAGTGATCGACGACGGCTCACTGGACGACGCGCAGGAAGTCGCCGCCGTGGGCGCGCACAACGAGGCCGTATCGCTGATGGAGCGCGCCGCCGAGGACTTCAATACCCAGCTGCGAATTTATCGGGGCAGATAAAGGTGGCACGCGACCTCGCGCGTACCGTCATCATCCTGCAGTGTCGCAAGCGCCGGTGTTTGCCGCCGGCATACGTCCATCACGCGCGGGCAGCGTCCGGCGAAGCGGCAGCCGGGCGCCGGGTCGATCGGTGACGTGACCTCGCCGCGAATCGGTTCGGCCGCGCGCTGACGCTCGATCGCCGGGTCGGGCTCGGGATTCGACGCAATCAGAACGCTCGTGTACGGGTGCCGCGGGGCGAAATAAACCGTGTCGGCGCTGCCCTGCTCTACGATCCGGCCCATGTACATGACGGCCATCCGATCGGAGATGTACCTGACCATCGACAGGTCATGCGCTATCAGCAGCATCGTCAGCCCCATCGATGCCTTGAGCTCACCGAGAAGCCGGACGACCTGGGCCTGCACCGACACGTCGAGCGCGGATATCGGCTCGTCGCAGACGACGAACTCGGGATTCATGATAAGTGCACGGGCGATGCCGACACGCTGCCGCTGGCCGCCCGAAAATTCATGCGGGTAGCGGCTCGCATGGCTGCGGTCGAGGCCGACACGCTCAAGCCAGTCGCCGGCCGCTGCCGCTGCCTGTTCGCGGTTGCCGGCACCGACCAGCAGATAGCCCTCCGCGATGATTTCGCCGACAGTCATTCGAGGATTGAGGCTCGAGTACGGATCCTGAAAGATCATCTGCATGTGCCGGGCGTAACGCTGGTAGTCGGCCGGCTTGTAGCGCGCCGGCAGCACGTCGCCGCGAAACAGAACCTCCCCCGCCGTCTTGTCGTGCAGGCCCAGCAGGGTCTTGCCGAAAGTCGACTTGCCGGAGCCGCTCTCGCCGACGAGTCCGACGATCTCGCCCTCGGCGACCGCGAGCGACACATCGTCTACCGCATACACGTGACCGCGCCTGCCAACGGGGAAGTACTTCGATAGCCCCCGGGCCTCGACCAGAGTGCTCATCGGGAATCTCCGGCCGCGCGCCGCCCCGGATGGTGCAGCCAGCACCGGGCAAGATGCTGCTGTGCGACATCGAAATATCCGGGCCGATGCTCCGCACAGAGCTTCATCGCCTGCGGGCAGCGGGCGAAGTAACCACAACCCGGCGGCGGGTCGAACAGGTCCGGTGGTGAGCCTTCTATCGGTTGCAGCGGCGTGTCGCGAGACTGGCGCACGCCCGGTATCGCGGCCTTCAGACCCTCCGTATACGGATGCCCCGGCGTCCGGAACAGCTTCTCGGCAGTCGCGGTCTCGACGATCTCGCCGGCATACATGACCGCAACGTCGTCGGCCATCCGGGCGACCACACCAAGATCGTGCGTGATCAGCACGATCGCCATGCCGTTGTCGCGCTGAAGCTCCCGCAGAAGCTCGAGGATCTGGGCCTGAATCGTGACATCGAGCGCCGTCGTTGGCTCGTCCGCCACCAGCACATCGGGCTCGCAGGCAATCGCCATTGCGATCATCGCCCGTTGCAGCATGCCGCCGGAAAATGCGAACGGATACTGCCGGGCACGCTCACGCGCCTCCGGAATCCGTGTCATCTCGAGCAGCTCGCAGGCCCGCGCGAACGCGGCCTGTTGCGAGTAGCCGCGATGCACGACGAGCGTCTCGGCGATCTGGTCGCCGATTCGCATCGTCGGATTCAGCGAGCTCATCGGGTCCTGGAATATCACGCCGATCCGGTCGCCGCGCACATCTCGCCCGTCGATCGCCTTGGTGGCAACGATATCTGTATCGCCGAGCAGCGCGCGACCGGCCGTAATTCGGCCCGGCGGCATAGGGATCAATCCCAGAATGCTCTGCACGGTAACCGACTTGCCGCAGCCCGACTCGCCGACGATCGCGAGCGTACGGCCGGCGAACACGTCGAAGCTGACTCCGCGAACGGCCTTTACCACGCCGCCGTAGGTCGAAAACTCGACGTGCAGGTCGGCCACCGACAGCACGGGGGCATCGCGATCGCCGGGCGTCATTCCATGCCTCGCATCCGCACGTCAAGAGCGTCCCGCAGGCCGTCACCGAGCAGGTTGAATGCAAGCACGGTGATACTGATCAAAATCGCCGGAAAGACGAGCTCGTGCGGATGCGACAGCATCGTCTTGATTCCCTCGTTCGACATGCTGCCCCAGGACGGCGTCGGCGGCGCGACGCCCATCCCGATGAAAGACAGGAATGCTTCCGTGAAGATCGCTTTCGGCACTTCGAACGTCAGCGTTACCAGGATCACGCCAACCGTGTTCGGAATCATATGCCGGAAGATCAGATAGCGGCTGCGCGCGCCGAGCAGCCGGGCTGCCGATACGTAGGCTTCCTGCCGGATCTGCAGAATCTGGCCGCGGACCAGACGCGCCGTCGCCGGCCAGCTCAGCAGGACCAGCGCGACCAGCATCGGCAGGATGCCGCTCTCGCCCGGTCCGATACCGAACGCGACCTTGAACAGGATCATGAAGAGCAGGAACGGCAGTGCGACCACGAAGTCCGCGAAACGCATCATCGCCTGATCGACACGCCCGCCGATGAAACCCGCTGCGCTGCCGTAAATGACGCCGAGCAGCACGAAAGTGAGTGGCGCGACGACGCCGATGAAAAGCGACACTCGGGCGCCGTACATCAGCCTCGCGAGCATGTCGCGGCCGAGATAATCCGTGCCGAGCGGATGAAACGGCAGGCTGACGACGTCGCCCGGACCGAGCAGCGCATCCGCATCGACCCAGCCGTTGGCCCGCGCCTCCTCGACGCTCGCGACCCGCGGCGGCAGCACTTGAACGACGGCGTAGTCCTCGGACTCTGCCCCGCCTTCGAGCATCGCGACGACGGAGTACCAGTACGGGCGCTCCTCGAGGTCGAAGCGGTCCTCGACGCCGGTCACACGTGGATCGAGGACCTCGGCCAGCGGCAGTCCGAGCGCGCGGTCCGGCGCCGGGTCCGACACGTTGCGGTAGACGCGATAGCCAACAGCACCACGAACCGGATCCCAGGTGAGCCGAATGCGCTGCGTCGTCGCGTCCCCTTCGACCGCCAGGCCGCCAGGGCTCGTGGCAGCCGTAGCCGGGAGCGTCTCGAGCACCGGCGGCGACCAGCCCGAGTACGGCGCGACGATCTGCGCGGCGCCCGGCAGCCGCGGCCCGATGCTGATCTGGTCGATGTCCTGCTGCGCCGGGTCGACTCGCCACACCCATGGCCCGGCGATCGTGAAGAGCGCGAGAAAGCCGATGATGACCAGCGAGACCATGGCCCGGCGGTTCTCCCGCAGGCGCGCCCATGCATCCTGCCAGTACGAGCGCGACGGCCGGGCAACGATCTGCGCGGCCGCCCGCTCGCCGGCCGGCGCAAAGTCCTCGGCCCCGAAGTGCAGCGCATCCTGACTCACTCGAGCGACACCCGCGGATCGATGAAGCCGTAGACGATATCGACGACGATGACCATCAGAACCAGGAACGCGCCGTAGAAAACGGTCGTGCCCATGATCACCGTGTAGTCGAGCTGCTGCACGGCCTGGACGAAGTAGCGCCCGAGCCCCGGAACGGCGAACACGAGCTCCACGACGAAACCGCCGGTCGTAATCGCCGCGATGGCGGGGCCGAGCACGGTGACGACCGGCAGGATCGCGTTACGCAACTGGTGACGAAAGAAGATTCGCCCACCCGACAGACCCTTCGCCCGCGCCGTGCGAATGTAGTCGGAGCGGCCGATCTCGAGCATCGACGAGCGCATCAGTCGCGTCAGATAGGCCATCGTCGTGAGCCCGAGCACGAGCGACGGCAACAACATGTGGCGCACCGTACCCCAGCCGGCGACCGGCAGCACCGAAAACCCGACTGTCGCGTTCAGACTCGTCATGAAGTACTGGCTCAGCGCCGCGACGACGAAACTCGGCACCGATATGCCGACGATGACGAGCAACATGATGACCGTGTCGGGCAGCCGGTTGCGATAGAGCGCGGTCAGCGCGCCCCACAGCACACCGCCGATACCGGCAATGAACACGGCCAGCACACCGAGAGTCGCCGAGACGGGAAAGTGCTCGCGGATGATGTCGTTGACGCGACGATTCTCCTGTGTGAACGACAGTCCGAAATCGCCGCGCACCATGTTGCCGAGAAAAATCACGTACTGCTCGTGTAGCGGCCGGTCGAGGCCGTAACGGGCCATCAGATTCGCGCGGATCTGCTCGTTCGCGAGTCTTTCACCGCTCAGCGGATCGCCGGGAACGGCATGCATCGCAAAGAAAGTAACGGTGGCGATGAACCAGACGGTGACGAGCCCCTGCAGCAGGCGGTTCCGGATATATCGCGCCACCGTAACCGATCAATCGGGGTCGACGAGCCGGGCACGCGTGTAATCGACGAACGGGCCGATCGCTCGCCGCGCTACATTCGTGACCCGCGGGTCCTGCACGTACAGCACCCCGCGTTCGTAATTCGTGATGATCACGGCGTCTTCGATCAGGATGCGCTGCACTTCGCCAAATGCCTGCATACGTTCGCGCTGGTCGGACGACTGCTGCGCGATCGCGATCTGGGCATCGAGCTCCGGATTGTCGTAGCGACCGTGATTGTTCAGATTCCACGACGCAAACAGGTCGGCGAACGACAGCGGATCGTCGTAGTCGGGGCTCCAGCCGTAGATCACGAGGTCGAACTCGCCGTCCTCGGCCTTCTGCAGCCGCTGCTTGAAGTTCTGGCGGTCGATGCGGATCTCGAGCCCGAGCGTTCGGCGCAGGTGATCCTGCAGATACTCCGAGTGCACGATCGCCGCCGGTGTGTCGTCCGACAACAGCACGATCGGCGGGATGCTGTCGATGCCGAGCTCCTGCTTCGCAAGCTCGATATGCTCGCGCGCCCCCTCGATGTCGTAGGTCACCTCGGGCGGCGGATACTCCTGGCGCAGCAGGCCCTCCGCCCCGCGTATCCACGAGGGAAACAGCGAGTCGGCAACCGTATAGCTCGGCATCCTCAGCACCTTGGCCACGAGCTCGGCCGGGTCGTTGACGAGCTGCAGCGCGCGGCGCAGGTGAAAGCTCGACGTCAGTCGCTCCGGTCGGTGGTTCATCTGCAGGAACCAGACGCTGCCGTCGCTGAAACGATGCAGTGGCCAGCGCTGCGCCAGTATCCGGTCGAGCGACTCCCCGGGAATGTAGTCGACGTCGACGATCCGCCCGTCCTGATAGAGGTTCAGGCGCGCGACGGCATCGTTCGTCATGTAGCCGATGTCGATCTCGTTGAGCTCGATCGACTCGCGGTCCCAGTAATACGGGTTCTTCACGAGCCGCATTCTGGAGAAATGCACCCAGCTCGCGATCGAGAACGGGCCGTTGAACAGCAGGTCTTCCGCATCGGCCCCGTAGCGCTCGCCGCGACTGACGTAAAAGTCCTCGCGAATGGGCAGAAAGCTGTAGAACGCGACGAGCTTGTCGAAATACGGAGCGGGCGATTCGAAGTCGACTTCGAGCACATGGTCGCCCACGGCCCGAACGCCGAGCGCCTCGACCGGCATCTCGCCGCGGTTGATGGGCACGGCATTCCTGATGCTGTAGTAAATGAACGCGTAGCGTGTCGCCGTGTTCGGATCGATACCCGTCCGCCAGGCGAAGACGAAATCGTCGGCCGTCACCGGCTCGCCGTCGCTCCAGCGTGCATCCTCGCGCAACCAGAACGTGGCGCCGTCGTCGCGCACTTCCCAGCGCTCCGCAACTCCAGGTGCGAGCTCGTTCGTGGCGTCGTAGCGGGTCAGCCCTTCCATGACATGACCGAGCACCATGCCGCTGTACGAGTCCGACGATCGGGTGCTGTTTAGCTGCGGCGGCTCGTCGCGAAGCGACGTGACGATTGCCCGTCGCTCGAAGTCGATTGCCGCCGTGGCGACGTTCTCGCCGCCGCTGCTGAGCGATGCGGCAAAGGACAAAGCGAACAGGAGGCCGGCCAGCACGGCTGCGCCCGCGACCGCGAGCCCGATGATCTGGCGCCTGCCGGCCACTGCCGCAGGCGTGTCCGGCTCGACGGCTTCCCGTTGCTGCATGTGCACTCTTCCCGGCAAGAACTCAGTCAGCCGTATTCTACTCCGCCTCTTCCGCGACCCGGCGTCGCTGGCCGCGGCGACCGGCACGGGGCTTGTCGACGCCGGAATCAGACTCGTCGGCATCGGCATCTTCCCCGCGGGACTCGACCTGCGCGCTGCTGTCTGGCGGCTCGTCTGCATCGGTCAGCGAATCGAGCGCTTCCTCGAGCTCGCGCTTGCCGCGGGCGCGCGCGTCGCCGTCCGAATGCGCGTGCGATTTGCGCAGGATCACAGGCGGCCGTCCCTTTCTCGACATCGTTCTGCCCCGCTGGCTCAGCGTGCAAATAGTACAATGCGGCCACGATGAGTACGCCGCTGCAACAGGCACCCGCAGGATCGCCACCCGCAATCGGGCACCTGATCGGCGGCCGGATCGTGACGGCCGGCAGCGGTCGAACGACACCGGTCTTCAACCCCGCAATCGGGGTGGCAACCGGACGCACGGTGCTCGCGGACGACGCCGTCGTCGATGCCGCGGTAGCAGCCGCCGCGGAAGCCTTTCCGGCATGGCGAGACACATCGGCAGCGCGCCGGGCACGGGTGCTTTTTCGATTCAAGCAGCTACTCGACCGCTATCACGACGAGCTCGCAGCGCTCGTCACCGCCGAGCACGGCAAGACGATCGACGATGCGATGGGCGAGCTGCAACGCGGAATCGAGGTCGTCGAGTTCGCCTGCGGCATTCCGCAACTTCTGAAAGGCCAGTACACCGAGCAGATAGGCGGCGGCATCGACAACTACTCGATTCGTCAGCCGCTCGGCGTCTGTGCGGGCATCACCCCCTTCAATTTTCCGGCCATGGTGCCTATGTGGATGTTTCCGATCGCGATCGGCTGCGGCAACACGTTCGTCCTCAAGCCGAGCGAGCGTGATCCGAGCGCCGCACTCCGGCTGGGCGAAATACTCGACGAAGCCGGCCTCCCCAAAGGCGTCTTCAACGTCGTGCAGGGCGATCGCGAAGGCGTCGATGCGCTGCTCGGACATCCGGGCATTTCCGCCGTCAGCTTCGTCGGCTCTACGCCGGTCGCGGCACACGTCTACGCCACCGGCGCCAGGAACGGCAAGCGTGTGCAGGCCCTGGCGGGCGCCAAGAATCACCTCGTCGTGATGCCGGACGCCGACCTCGATCAGGCCGCCGATGCACTGATCGGCGCGGGCTTCGGCTCGGCCGGCGAGCGTTGCATGGCGATTTCGGTGGCTGTTGCCGTCGGCGATATCGGCGACGCCCTCGTCGAGGCGGTCGCGAACCGGGCCAGGGCACTCCGGGTCGGCCCGGGTAGCGACCCCGCGTCCGACATGGGACCGCTGATAACCGCGGAGCACCGCCAGCGCGTGCTCGACTACATCGATTCCGGCGTCGCGGAAGGTGCCGAGCTGACCGTCGACGGCCGCAGCGTAGCGTCAGCCGCCAGCGAGACGGGCTTCTTTCTCGGCCCCTCGGTATTCGATCGCGTGACACCCGGCATGCAGATTTATCGCGAAGAGATATTCGGCCCCGTGCTGAGCGTCGTCCGCGTCTCGAATGCGGCCGAGGCCGTCGACCTGATCAATGCACACTCGTTCGCCAACGGCGTCGCCTGCTACACCAGTGACGGCGGCGTCGCGCGCGAATTCGCGCGACGCATCGAAGTCGGCATGGTCGGCATCAACGTGCCGTTGCCGGTACCGATGGCGTTTCACTCGTTCGGCGGCTGGAAAAAGAGCCTGTTCGGCGATCATCACATCTACGGCGAGGAAGGCGTGCGGTTCTATACGCGATACAAGTCCATCATGCAGCGCTGGCCCGACAGCGAACGGAAGGGCCCCACGTTCACGATGCCGACCCACGACTGACGCGCCTGCGGCGCGCGAACGGGTCGAGACCACAGGAGACGAATCGATGCGACTGGCCAGCGTGCGCGGACCGGATGGCGACGAGGTTGCCGTCGGAGCGGATGGATCCCGCGTCGTCGGGCTTGCGCGCCTGCTGTCCGAGGCGGGTAGCGACATTCAGGCACCGCGATCGATGAAGCAGCTCATCGAAGCGTGGTCCGCGATCGAGGGCACACTGCAGGAAGCGGCCGCGCTCGCCGCTACCAGTGCAATGGCGGGCTTCGCGTACGAGCCGCAAGCGTGGTATCCGCCGATCCGGCAGCCGGGCAAGATCCTGGCCGTCGCGATGAACAACTCGGCCAGCAATGCACGCAAGATCAGCGCGCCGGAACATCCGGCGTTCTTTCTGAAGCCGCCATCCTGCCTGATAGGCCACGCCCAGCCGATCCGCGTCAGGACCTACTATGGAAGCGTGCACCCGGAGCCTGAGCTCGCGGTGGTCATTGGCAGGCGGATGAAGGACGTGCCGGCCGCCGATGCGATGCGTCACGTCTTCGGCTATTCGATCATGAACGACGTTACAGGCAACGGCATGCGGGCCGAAGATCGCTTTCACTACTGGGCGATCTATGCCCGCAAGGATGCACCGGATCAGACCGAGCGCGTCGAGCAGCACCTGTCCTACGCGGCGCGCTACAAGGGGAGCGATTGCTTCGGCGTTCTCGGGCCGTGGCTCGTCACGGCCGACGACGTGCCGGATCCCGATTCGCTCGGGGTGACCTGCAGCATCGGCGGAGAGCCGATCGCGGACGACAACACCCGTTACTACAACTACAAGGTCGCCGAGATTCTGAGCTTCATCAGCTTTTTCCAGACTTTGTGGCCCGGCGAGATCGTGTCGATGGGGACGGCCTTCAAACCAGGCTCGACCCGCAAATCGATCCACCAGGCCGATTTCCAGAGCGTCCCGGGACCCGTCGAAATCTCGATCGAGCGACTCGGCACGCAGCACAATCCCATCCGTATCGAAGACCGGCCGCTGGGCGCCTGGCGCCTGCCGACGGCACCTCCGACATGATGCGCATCACGGGTTTCGCCAGGGCGACTATGGTAAATTAGCGCCGAGCGCGCTCGGATCTTCTGCCCGATCGGCGCGGCCCCCTGATCGGGGCGCCACCGCGCTTTGGATCGGCCCGGAATCTCAGGCTGCAGATTTCCGATTCGACCAATCGTTGATTTGCCACGCCATTTCGTGGTCGAAAAGGCGCTCGCTGACAACACGACGCGGCTCGTTTCCCCGCTCGGCAGCAGGCCGAATCAGGGGTTTACGCTGCAACCGCCGGGTTGGCATGGATGCTGCTTGCAGCTTGCTGGCAAACGACTTTACGACGACTGCGGCCCAGGGCAGGGCCGGCGAGGCAACGGTTTCATGAGCACCAGCGCGAAGACGAGTTCCCGGAAGTCATCGATCCTGATCGCGGCGACGGTCGCGGTTGCGCTCGTGCTCTGGATGCTGAGCGGGCTCGGCACGGGTCCGGCCGAGGCGCCGCCCGAGCGGTCGATCGGCGCGCGAGCCGTGGAGGCCGGCGAGCGGCCGATGCGCGTCACGGTCGTCCGATCCACGGCGGGCCGAATTGCAAGCGTGCTCGATCTCAGCGCCCGCACCGTGCCGGACCGGCAGGTTGAAATCAGGGCCGAAACCGAGGGTCGAGTGGTGGCGCTCGACGCGGAACGCGGCCAGCGCATCGGCGCCGGCGACCGGATCGTGCGGCTCGACATGCGCGACAGGCGCGCGAGGCTCGACGAGGCCGAGGCACTGATCGAGCAGGCGCGTCTCCAGTACGAGGCGGCCCTCGAGCTCGAGGGCCAGCAATTCGTTTCGGAAACCCAGATTGCCGAAAACCGTGCCCGGCTGGTCAGCGCCGAAGCGAGCCGCGAGCGGATCGTGCTCGATATCGAGCGGACCACGATCGCTGCGCCTTTCGACGGGGTTCTGCAGGAGCGCAATGTCGAGTTGGGCGATTACGTTCAGGTCGGCGATCGGGTCGCGTCCATTGTCGACTCCGATCCGATCATCGTCGTCGCAGACGTGAACGAGCGTGAGGTCGGCGATCTCGAAGTCGGGGGCACCGGCCGTGCCGAGCTCGCCGGCAAGTGGCACACGGGGCGCATCCGCTATCTGTCGCCCGTGGCATCGGATTCGACGCGTACCTTTCGCGTGGAGCTTGCGATCCCGAACCCGGATTACGATATCAAGGCCGGCATGACTGCCGCGCTCGCGATCGATGCCGGCGAGATCAACGCGCATACGCTGTCGGCTGCTCTGCTGACGCTGGCCGACGACGGCACGATAGGCGTAAAGACGGTCGACGAGGACAATCGGGTGCGCTTCTATCCCGTCGAGCTACAGGGCTCGACCGACGACGGCGTGACCGTTACCGGGCTGCCGAACGTCGCGTCGATCATCAGCGTGGGTCAGGGTTTCGTCGTCGATGGCCAGATGGTGGAACCGGTGCAGGGCTCCGCCAGTCTCAGTAGCGCGGAATGAACGCTCTGATAGAAGCCTTCGTGGATCGGCCCCGCGCCGTCCTGCTGATCCTCGCGATGCTGATCGTATCGGGGATCGTCAGCTATGTGACGATTCCGAAGGAAGCCGAGCCCGACATTCAGCTCGCGACGATCTACGTCAACATCATCCACGAGGGAATTTCCCCCGAGGATGCCGAGCGCCTGCTGATCCGGCCGATGGAGACGGAGCTCAGGACGATCGAGGGGCTGAAAGAGATGCGCGCCACCGGTTCCGAGGGCGTCGCAGCGATCATCCTCGAGTTCGACGCGGGCTTCGACGCCGATCAGGCGCTTACCGACGTCCGGGAGATGGTCGATCTCGCGCGCGCCGAGCTGCCTTCCGAGAGCGAGGAGCCGTTCGTTCAGGAAATCAGTGTCGGGCTGTTTCCGGTGCTCGTCGTCATGCTGCACGGCGACGTGCCCGAGCGGACGCTCGTCACGATCGCGCGCGGGCTGCGCGACGAGCTAGAGGCCATCCCCGGTGTTCTCGAGGCAGACATCGGCGGCGATCGGGAAGAGCTTCTCGAGGTCATCGTCGATCCGGTCGCGCTCGAGAGCTACAACCTGAACTACGAGACGATCCTGAATTCGGTGGCCCGTAACAACCGCCTCGTCGCAGCGGGCGCGCTGGACTCGGGCAACGGTCGCTTCGCGGTCAAGGTGCCGGGCGTTTTCGAAGGCCTCGAGGACCTCGCCACGCTGCCGATCAAGACGGACGGACTCGAAACCGTAACGTTCGCCGATGTCGCCTCGGTCCGCCGGACCTATAAGGACAGAACGAGCTACGCGCGCCTCGACGGCGCCCGCTCGGTGGCGATCGAGGTCCGCAAGCGGACGGGCGCCAACATCATAGAGGTCGTCGATTCCGTCCGTGCGGCGGTGACCACGGCTCAGCAGCTGTGGCCCGAATCCGTGGAGGTCGCGTTCACGCAGGACCGTTCGGAGCAGGTTCGAACCATGCTGAACGATCTCGTGAACAACGTCGCAACGGCGATCCTGCTCGTGATGATCGTCATTCTCGGCGCGCTCGGACTGCGCTCGGCCGGCCTGGTCGGCATCTCGATCCCGGGATCCTTCCTGACCGGCATACTCGCAATCAATCTGCTCGGCTTCAGCATGAATATCGTCGTGCTGTTCTCGCTGATCATGGCCGTCGGCCTGCTGGTCGACGGCGCGATCGTCGTCGTCGAGCTCGCCGAGCGCAACATGTCGTATGGCTACGCACCACGCGATGCCTACATCGCGGCTTCTCAGCGAATGGCGTGGCCGATCACGGCCTCTACGGCAACCACGCTGGCCGCCTTCATGCCGCTGCTCTTCTGGCCCGGAATGATCGGGCAGTTCATGATCTATCTGCCGATCACGCTGCTCGTCACCCTCGCCGCTTCGCTCGCAATGGCGCTGCTGTTCGTGCCGACCGTAGGCGCCCTCCTCAAGAACCCGAACGTGACGGCCGAAGGCGATGAGCCGCCTTCGCCCGAGAGCGACGTGCTGGCGGAGGCGCGCGAGACTATAGCCGGCGCCGGCGGCGGCACGCAGGTCTACCTCTCGTTCCTGCGCCGAGCGCTCGCCCGGCCCGGCCTCGTGCTCGTTGCTGCGATCGCGGTCCTGCTCGGCTCCTTCGGGCTATACGACCAGCTCGGTCGCGGCGTGGAATTCTTCCCTGCGGTCGAACCGGAGATGGCCGCGCTCAATATCAGGGCCCGCGGCGACCTGTCCGTTGCCGAGCGCGATGCACTCGCCGCCGAAGTCGAGGAGCGCATTCTCGACATGCCCGAATACGAATCGGTTTATTCGCGCACCGGCGTCGGTCTCGGCAACGACGTGGACGAGGACATCATCGGCCGCATTCAGCTCAGTTTCATCGACTGGGAACTCAGACGCCCGGCCGACGATATCATCGAAGAGGTGCGCGCACGCACGGCCGGGCTCGCCGGCATCATCGTCGAGCCGCAGCTCGAGGAAAGCGGCATCACGAGCGGCAAGCCGATCGTCATCGAGCTCGCCTCGCGACAGCCCGCGCTGCTCGATGCGGCGGTCGAGCGTGTTCGCCAGGCGTTCGACGACGTCGGCGGACTGATCGATGTGACGGACAACCGGCCCGTGCCCGGTATCGACTGGCGCATCGAGGTAGACCGCGAACAGGCTGCCCGCTTCGGCACCGATATCTCGACGATCGGCAGCGCAATCCAGCTAATTACGAACGGCATCATGGTCGGGGGTTATCGCCCCGACGACGCGGACGACGAAGTCGATATCCGCGTTCGCTACCCCGGCGAGCAGCGCAACATTGCCGAGCTCGATAATCTCACCGTCAGCTCGACCCAGGGCAACGTGCCGATCGGCAATTTCGTCCGCCGCGTTGCGGCGCCGCGCGTCGGCAGCGTCACGCGGACCGATGGCATTCGCACGATGACCATCCAGGCCGATGTCGACGACGACGTGCTCGTGGATACGAAAGTGCAGGAGCTGCAGGCCTACTTTCAGTCAGTCGACGACTGGAATCCCGCCGTGCGCGTCTCGTTCAAAGGCGAGGATCAGGATCAGCGCGAGGCCGAAGCGTTCCTGCAGAAGGCTTTCGGTGCCGCACTGTTTCTGATGGCCATCATACTGGTGACCCAGTTCAACAGTTTCTATCAGGCGTTGCTGATTCTCACGGCAGTGCTGTTCTCGACGGTCGGCGTGCTGATCGGTCTCCTGATCACGGATCAGCCTTTCGGCGTCGTCATGAGCGGCATTGGCGTGATCGCGCTCGCCGGCATCGTCGTCAACAACAATATCGTGCTGATCGATACCTATAACATCCTGCGCGCGACCGGTATCGGCAGCGCCGAGGCGGCGCTCTATACCTGCGCGCAGCGCCTGCGGCCGGTGTTACTGACGACGATCACGACGATACTGGGGCTGATGCCGATGGTGCTCGGCATGAACTTCGATCTCATTCACCGCCATATCGAGATCGGCGGGCCGTCGACGCAATGGTGGACGCAGCTCGCCACCGCCGTCGCCGGCGGGCTCGCGTTCGCTACCCTGCTGACGCTGCTCGTGACGCCGAGTCTGCTGGTGCTTGGGGACAAGGTCGGGCAGCGCTTCTCGCGGTCCGGGCGGGAACCCAGCAGTCAGGACAATCCGCCGTCAGCGGCGGCGACCGCGACCGGGTGATGCCGGCTGGCTCGACGAGAGCCGCGATTCCGGCTCCCACCTCCTGCGTAGCGACTCCCACCTCTCGCGTAGCCGTTCGCTTCGAAGCGGCAGATCAGGCGTCGGGCGGCGGCGCCGCTTCGCCAAGCGAATAACCCCGCCCGGTCAGACAGGCTTCGAGCGCACGGATGTAGTCGCTGTCCTCGTCCGAGGCTTCCCGCCGGTTTTCCGCAACCTGGCCGGCCACCGCACCGGCTGCGGCCCCCAGCACGGCGCCACCCAGCACGCCGTCGCCGACGTCATCGCGGTATCGGCGGCCGCCGCGGTCCCGGGCCAGGCCCCCGAGCGCCGCACCGACGGCAGCGCCTATTGCGATCTTGTTCAGTCGTCTCCCCCGGCGCTCATCGTTCCGGTCGGCCGCGTCCTGTTGCTGCGGCACGGTGCCGCTCTCGCCGACGGCCCAGTTGTGGCACTCGTAGCGATCCCGGCGCGCCTGCTCCGCAGACTGACCCTGCTCGGGCACGACGACCAGCGAGGCCAGGTCAGCCGCAGATGCACTGCCGACGGCGCAGACGGCGAGCATCGCGGCCGCCACGGCCACCGGCACCCGTCTCGCCCGGGCCCGCTCAGCGCACGACATAGTCGCGCCCTTCCATGCAGGCCGTGAACGCGCGTGCGTAACGTTGTGCATCGCGCCTGGAACCGGCGCCGAGCGTCGGATCGTAATCTGTCGAATCGACCGACCAGACATGGCAGTCGTAACGATCGTCGGCGAGCTGGGTCTCGGACTGTCCTGCAGCCGGGTAGACGTACAGCGTCTCGTTGCGCACCGCTTCGCGGCGCTCCCGATACGGCCGGTGCCGCGGCCATATGCCGAAACCGATATGGGCCCTGGGCCAGGCATACGCGCGGGAGTAGCGATACGGCCGGTAGAAGCCACCGTAGCCATAGCCATAGCCATAGCCATAGCCATAGCCATAGCCGACACCAACGGAAACATGGCGCCGCGCACCGTGCGCATCTGCATCATCGGGGGTGAGCAGGGCTAATGTCACAAACGCGACGGCGGCGAACGCCCAGGTACCGAATCTCATTGCCGCATCCTCCGGAATCTAACGCTCCCCACGAGATTGAGGCTACGCCGGGCGACTGAACCGATACTGAACGGGAGGTTAATGGCGACAGTCAGTGCTCGCCGCTGCGGATGAACTGAGCGCCCTTCTCGGCAATCATCACCGTCGGCGCGTTCGTGTTGCCGGACGTGATCGTCGGCATGACCGAAGCATCGATGACGCGCAATCCGCTGACGCCCCGCACGGCGAGCCGATCGTTCACGACGGCCGAGGAATCATTGCCCATGCGACAGGTGCCGACCGGATGAAAAATCGTCGTCCCGAGGTCACGCGCAGCATCGAGTAACTGCTCCTCCGTCGTCGCGACCGGCCCCGGCAGCCATTCCTCCGGGCTGAACCTCGCGAGTGGCGACGCAGCCATGATACGGCGCGTGTAGCGCAGACCGGCAACGGCAATCGCCTCGTCATTCGGAGTCGAGAGATAGTTGAGCCTGATGGCGGGGGCTACGAAAGGATCCGGACTCTCGATCCGAACGTTGCCGCGACTGTCAGGCCGCAGATTACAGACAGATGGCGTGATCGCATCGAACGGATGCAACGGCTCACCGAATCGGTCGAGCGAGAGAGGCTGGACGTGCCACTCGAGATCCGGCGTCGCCAGTGAGTCGTGGCTGCGCGCAAACGCGCCGAGCTGCGATGGTGGCATCGTCAACGGGCCCGTGCGAAACAACAGGTATTCGAGCCCCATCGCGAGCTTGCCGGTAATTGAGCGCGCGCGCCGATTCAGCGTACGCGTGCCGCTGACCCGATAGATCGTCCGGATCTGCAGGTGGTCATGCAGGTTCTCACCGACGCCCGACGCATCGTGCAGCACGTCGATCCCGTGTGCCTGCAGCAACGCACCCGGTCCTATCCCGGAGAGCTGCAGGAGCTGTGGCGAGCCGATCGAACCCGCGGCCAGCAGGATTTCCCGGCGGGCAAGCACAGCGCCGCGCTCGCCGGCACCGCGCCCGATGCGCTCGATCTCAATGCCGGTCGCCCGGTTGCGACCATCGGCACGGTCGAACATGACCCGCCGCGCATGTGTATCCGTGAGGACGGTCAGATTGGGGCGGCGCATCGCCGGTCGCAGAAACGCCTTCGTCGCGCTCCAGCGCACGCCGCGCTTCTGGTTCATCTGAAAATAGGCGCAGCCGGTGTTGTCACCCCGATTGAATTCGGGAATCGACGGAATACCGCAGCTGGCCGCGGCATCGCGCCAGGCATCGAGGATCTCCCAGCTGACGCGGCGCTCCTCGACGCGCAACTCGCCGCCCACGCCGTGATACTCGTCGGCGCCGTGGACGTAGTCCTCCGAGCGCTTGAACACGGGCAGCACGTCGTCCCAGCCCCAGCCGCGATTGCCGAGTGCAGCCCAGCCGTCGTAATCGCTGCGCTGGCCACGCATGTAGATCATCGCGTTGATCGACGAGCAGCCACCCAACACGCGACCTCGCGCGTAACCGATCCGCCGGCCGTTCAGCCCCGGCTCCGCTACCGTCGAGAAACACCAGTCCGTGCGCGGGTTGCCGATCGTGTACAGGTAACCGACCGGGATGTCGATCCAGAAATAGTCATCGCGACCGCCGGCTTCGACCAGCGCCACGGTAACGTCCGGGTCCGCGGACAATCGATTCGCAAGCACGCAGCCGGCCGTGCCGGCGCCCACGATGACATAGTCGAATGCCGGCTGGTCAGTCACCCGACCGTGGGATCAGAACGAGTATTCGAGCGAGATCGCCGTGAACGTATCGCGCTTTACAGTGCCGACCGGCACCGTCGAGTTCCGCTTGATCGTATAGGAAAACACGACGGCGAAATTGCCCCAGACATCTGCCGAAAGGCTCGACATCGTCTCGGTGTAGGTGTTCTGATCGCCGCTTTCGATCGACACGGTCTGATTGAACCTGGCCGTTTCGCTGATCGTCCATTGATAATCCAGCGCCAGCCGCATGATGCCTTCGTCTTCGTTCGTGCCGTCGCGAAAATCGGCCTGCCGCGCACCGAGACCGGCCTCACCGTTCAGCAGGTGATTGTCCCTGTCGATCAGGCGGCGCCCGTAGCCGATGACCTCGCGAGTCTGCTTGGCGATGGCCGAAAACTCGTCCTTGTCCCAGTCGATCAGGCCAAAGACGTAGCTGCGCTCGCTGAGCTCGTATCTGCTCTGCCACGCCAGCCCGTAGGCCTCGGCAGTCGTGATCTGGTTCGTGCGTGCCTTGACGGCCAAACCATCGAGCGCATGGGTCCAGCGGTCGCGAATGTACTGCCCGCCAAAATTCAGATTGAGTGTTTCGTTCTCGGTGTTGCCGCTCGTCGCCAGATAGCCGAATGCCACCTGACCGGACAGCCCTTCTTCCTCTTCGTCCTGCGCGAACGCGCTACCTGACATCACCGCAACGAATACGCCGCACAAAACACGAACCGAAAACCTCATCAAGTCCTCTCCCGAGTAGGCTGCAAGGGGTCTGGGGCAGACTCCGGAATGGAGCCTGCCCCGCATTGGTGCCGGATCATACGCTGGCCGGGAAGACCGGCTTAGAGAAACTTCTTCCCGAGGTTCAGCAGGTCGTCGAACACCTGTCCGTCGCCGTCGCGATCAAGCAGGCCACCGAGCATGCCGGCCGCACCCGACGAATCCAGCTGCGCACCGCGATTCGTTTGTTTGCTCAACGCACCCATTGCCATCGAGGCAATCACCGGCAGCAATTTCTTGATTGCGCCGACGTCGACCCCGGTAGACTCGGAAGCACGGCTGGCCACCTGACGACTGACGTCCTTGCTGCCGAACAGGTGTCCGAGGATCGCGTTGCCTTCGGTGACCGATTCCGGTCCGGTTACTGCGGCCGCATCGTCGAGGTAGCGCTGATGCGAACCTCGCCCGAGCGCGCTCACCAGGGACTCGAGCCCCCCGGACTGAGAAACGTTCTTCTTCAGACCGGCGGCAAGAGCCGGCAGCAGCTTCGCGACGACCTGCTGAGTGCTGTTCTGATCGATGCCGAAGCGCTGCCCCGCCTCGGCAATGTTCCGCCCGCCGCCCGCGTCGAGCAGCGCCTTGAGGATATCCATGATCAGTCGTTCAGGATGAAGGTGACCTTCATCCGCACCCGATACGCCGAAATCTCGCCGTTGTCGACGACAACTTCCTGATCCTGGACCCACGCGCCGGTCACGTTCTTCAGTGTCTTCGTCGCGCGCTTGATGCCCTTCTCGATGGCATCCTTGAAACTCTTGTCCGAGTCACTGGTTATCTCTGTGATTCTTGCTACAGCCATCGGCTTCAGCCTCCTTTCCTGTTGTTTTTCCCTGAATTCTGTCTCGCTACGCCGCTGTCAGTGCGTGACGGCCTGAGGCAGCGACTTCGCTTCCGCTATCCATTTCGCGACGGACTTCTCTGCGGGAACCTGACGGGTAACGGGCTTCTTCTCGTTCGCTTCCGTCATCTTCGCATGCAGCGACGCGGCATTGCGCTGAGCGAGCTCTTTGACCGTATCGACACCCGCGGCCACCAGTAACTCGGCGTACTGACCGGCTACGCCGTTCACCCGAAAGAGGTCTGCCATGTTCACCCACGTCAGGATGACTTTCTCACTGATTCCGGTGGATGACGACAGGCTTGCCCGCCCCGCTTTCGAGCCTGCTTTGTCAAGCAGAGCTTCAACTGTGTCAACACCCGCCGCCGCGAGCTTTTCCTTGTTGGCTGGTCCGATTCCTTCGATAGTATCAATGGACTTCATTGTCGTTCCTTTTTCGTGATTGCAAGGATTCGCAGCCGCCGAGTATAGTCTTTGGCGCTGCGGGCGTGAAGCTGCAGCGCTTGCCGCGCGCGGTCATCTACGGGGGGATTGACGGCGCGGACAGTCACTCACGGGTAGGGAGATTTTTTCATGCTGAATGAATTCAAAGAATTCGCAATGCGCGGCAACGTCGTCGACATGGCGGTGGGTATCATCATCGGCGGCGCTTTCGGTCGTATCGTGAGCTCGTTCGTCAACGACGTGCTGATGCCGCCGATTGGAATGCTGCTCGGCAACGCGGATTTTTCCAATCTGTTCGTCAATCTCGGCAGCGAAGCGTATGCGACGATCGCCGCTGCCGAAGAGGCCGGCGCCCCCATTCTCAAGTACGGGGCGTTCGTCCAGACAGTCATCGACTTCGTTATCGTCGCGTTCGCGATCTTCATGGCGATCAAGGCGATGAACAGGCTCAAGAAGCAGGAAGAAGAGAAGCCCGCAGCGCCGCCGGAGCCCTCGAATGAGGAAAAACTGCTGACGGAGATTCGCGACGCGCTGCGCAGGTAGGCCTGCCCGCCGGGCAAGGCACGACGCCGGTCGGTCCGTTTCACGTGGGCCTCCCGGCCACTCTGCGCGAGCCCGAACGATTGCGACGCCGTCCCGATGAGCGAATTCGGCCACATCGGCAACTGGGGCGTGCTCGGTGCCACTCTGGTCATCGTCGCACTCGTGATCGGGCTTCATTACGAGGTCCTGCGCGGTTGCATCCGCTATCTGCCGGTCGTCAGCACGGCGCGGCGCAGACGCGTCGTCATACTGATCCTGGTCATACTGCTCACCCATTCCGTCGAGATCTGGATTTTCGGGCTCGGCTACTTCGGGCTGCTGCGTTTCGAAATCTTCGGCAGCATTTCCGGTCAGGTGCCGATCGCATCGTTGCTCGACCACGTTTATTACTCCGGTATGGTTTACACGACAGTCGGTTTCGGCGACATCATTCCGGCCGGCCCTATCCGCTTCATGACCGGTATGGAGGCCCTGACAGGGCTCGTGATGATCACCTGGTCCGCATCGTTCACGTTCCTCGAAATGCAGCGGGACTGGCCATCGGGTCGTCGGTAATGAATTCCGGGCGGAACGACGCGCGATGACGGCAGTCCTGTTCTTCGGCGGACTTGCGCTGCTTTACTTCGGCGGCGAGAGCCTCGTCCGTGGGGCCGCTGCAATCGGCGTCCGCATGCGACTGTCGCCGCTCGTGGTGGGGCTCACGCTGATCGCATTCGCGACGAGCGCTCCGGAGCTGGCCATATCGCTCGATGCCGCGTTCAAGGGCCTGTCGGGATTCGCTGTCGGCAACGTCGTCGGCTCGAACATCTGCAACCTCGCGCTGATCTTCGGCCTGGTGACGATCGTCAAACCGGCCCGCGTCGGCCACGCGCTGGTTCGCAGGGATGTGCTGGTCCTTTCGATCACGACGCTGCTGGTTCCGGGATTGTTGCTCGACGGAACGCTGGAGAGGGCCGAGGGCACTCTGCTGGTGCTGAGCATGGCGGCCTACCTCTTTCTCACTGTCTGGCACGCAAGGGCACGACCGTCATCCGCCGACGACAACGCCGTACCGCTGATTTCCGAGGCGCTGACGATCAACCTGATTCTGTGCGTCGCCGGAATTGCCATGCTCGTCTTCGGCAGCCGGATGTTCGTCGATGCGTCGGTTGCCATAGCGCAAGCCGCCGGCGTCCCGCCGGCCATCGTTGGCTTGTCCGCCGCTGCCTTCGGCAGCAGTCTCCCGGAGCTGACGGCTGCCGTGATTTCAGCGAAACACGGTCACCCGGAGATGGCAGCGGGCAATCTGATCGGATCCAATATCTTCAACCTGCTGCTGATTCTCGGCGTGACTGCAACGGTGCGCCCGCTGTCCAGCGAGTCGGTGACGAGGGCGGACCTCGCCCTGATGATCCTCGTCACCGTCGTCGTCCTGGCTGTCATGCTGCTGCGGGAACGGGTCGCGCGCCGCGACGGCATACTGCTGGTCAGCGCCTACGTCCTCTATGTCGCCTGGCTGTACATGCGCTGACGAAATCGCGGAAGCCGGTTACTCGATCGCGAACAGCTCCACCTCGAACACCAGTGTTGCGCCACCCGGAATGCCGGGCGTGCCGGAATCGCCATAGGCGATGTCGGACGGGCACACGAGCTTCGACTTGCCGCCGACCCGAATCTTCTGCACGCCTTCGGTCCAGCAGGGGATCACGCCGGATAACGGAAAGGCGATCGTCTCGCCACGGTCGACCGAGCTATCGAACACCGTGCCGTCGCGCAGCGTGCCGTGATAGTGCACCCGGACCGTGTCCGCTGCCGTCGGAAATTCACCGTCGCCCTCGACCATCGGCACGACGATCAGGCCGGACTCGAATACTTCGGCGCCGGACTCGTTCGCGATCTCCGCCGCGAATGCCGCCGAGGCTTGCTTCTCGTCGTTCGCCACCGCCGAGATACGCTGGTTCGCGAGCTCCTGAATACGCGCACCATAGACGTCCATGTCGACCTGATACGGCGCATCCAGCGCGCCGTCGCGCAGACCCATCGTTACGATTTCGAGCTCCTGCCCGGTGAGCTCGAAATCGCTGACATTGCGCCCGAGCGCGACGCCGAGAGCGTAGAGCGTGCGCTGCTCATCAGTTTCGAGAGGCGGTGCCGCGGCAGCGCCCGTTGCGCTCTCGTCGCCAGCCTGTTGGGCGCCTGCGTCGGGGCCGCTCGAACAGGCCGCAATCGTTGCGGTGAGCAGCGCCAGAAACACTCGATTCATCATTCGATTCTCCTCAGCGATAAATTTGCAGCGTTCTGCTCGCCCTGCAGCGAACCGCGGCTCTATTCGAAATGCAGGTAGCCGATACGGTTGTTGAGCGGGTCGGTGAACCAGAGCCGGTCTGTCAGACGGTTGGGTGGCTGGCGGTCGCTGCCTGCCGACACACCGACCGTGCGAGCGGGACCATCGGCAACGGGAAATTCGTCGATTCGTCCGTCCGGCGTCACTCGCCCGAGCGCATTGCCTTTCGTATACCAGACGTTGCCGTCCGGCCCTGCCGCGATGTTGATCGGTGTCCCGCCTTCGCTCGGAATCGGAAACTCGGCGACCTCACCATCGAGCGTAATTCGGCCAATACGATTGCCGTCGGGCGACTCGCCGTCCATCGTTCCCGCGAGCTCGACGAACCAGAGATTGCCGTCGGCGCCGACCGTAATGTCGCCAGGCCCGGCGTTCGGTCTCGGCAGGTCGAACTCCGTGACTTCGCCGGCGGGCGTGATGCGCCCGATTTTGCTCGCGCGAAACTCCGAGAACCAGACGTTGCCGTCGGGTCCGGCGGCCAGTGCGCGCGGGCCGCTGTCCGGCGTAGGAATATCGAACACGGCGATCTCACCTGCTGGCGTAATTCGTCCGATCTTGCCCGCCGCGAACAGGCCGATCCAGATGTTGCCGTCGGCCGACAGGGCGATGGCTCGCGGCTGACTCGCCGGTATTGGCAATTCGAACTCGTCGATCTGCCCGTCGGGCGTGATGCGGCCCATCCGGTTGCCCTGATGCTCGGAGAACCACATGTTGCCGTCCGAACCGAGCGCAATGATTCGCGGAGAGCTGTCGGGCGTCGGTATCGCGTACTCGACGTAGCCGCCGCCGTCCGGTTGCATGCGGGCGATGGCGTTAGCCTGCGACAGCGTGAACCAGACATCGCCGCCGGGATCGATCGCAATCGTCGTCGGCCCGGCGGCCGGCGTCGGCAACGGAAAATCGCTCACCTCGCCAGTCGCGCGCAACCGGGAACCCTCCGGATCGAGCCCGCCCGAAGGCACCGAGCAGGCGAACGTTGAGACAGCGAAAGCACCGACGAGGACCGACGAATAGCGAATCATGGCTGGCGCCGCACGGCGGCTTCCCCTATCTTGCGGCGCATGGTAGCGAACTCACGCCGGCTTCGATAGCGCGGGCCCGCCGGTGATGTCGGGCAATACGGGCGATGTCGATCCGGATCGCGTTCTTGCCTTCTGGTTCGATGAGATCGAGCCCGCCAGCTGGTGGCGCAGGAGCGCCGACTTCGATGCGCTGATTCGGTCGCGATTCCTCGATCTCAACGAGCGCGCGGCAGCCGGCGAGCTATATGGCTGGCGGTCGACCGGCCGCGGCCGGCTTGCCGAGATCATCGTGCTCGACCAGTTCTCACGCAATCTCTACCGCGATTCTGCACGGGCGTTTGCCTGCGATCCGATGGCGCTGGCCCTCGCACAGGAAGCCGTCGCCGGGCGCTGCGATCGGGACCTGACGTCGACGGAGCGCAATTTTCTCTATATGCCGTTCATGCACAGTGAATCGCTGCCGATACACGAGGTCGCGACGATGCTGTTCGCCGCCAACGGCGTCGAGTCGACGATCGGCTTCGAGGCAAGGCACCGCGCGATCATCGAGCGGTTCGGCCGTTACCCGCACCGCAATGCGGCTCTCGGCCGACACTCGACGCCGGAGGAAATGGCGTTCCTGGCAGAGCCGGGTTCGGGCTTCTAGCCCGGAGCGAGAGCCCGTGTAATCGGTGAGATTTCCGGGCCGGAACACTGGCCGTATACTCCGTTCGAACCGAAAAACCCGGAAGCGTCCCATGACCCAGATTCGTCTTCGATTCCCTGCCGCACTGCTGACCGCCGCGATCATCGCAACCACCGGGATGCGCGCCGCTGCTCAGGACACTCCGGCCCCGCCGGAGCTGGTGTTCGAATTCGAGGTCCGCGCTGAAGTAGCGGATCCGATTGTCATCGGGGAGCTGCCCACCGGACAGATCCGGCGCATCATCGACGTCACGGGCGGAACGGTTGAAGGCCCGCGGCTGCAAGGCCGGATCCCGCCCGGCGGTGCGGACTGGCAACTGATCAGGACCAGTGACGGGTTCACCGACGTCGACGCGCGCTACATGATCGAAACGGACTCAGGCGCCCTCGTCTATGTCACGAATATCGGTATTCGTCACGCAGCGCCCGAAGTCATGGCACGACTGAATGCCGGCGAAGTCGTCGACCAGTCCGAGATCTATTTTCGTGCCGTGCCGAAGTTCGAAACGGCGGCGCCTGAGCTCGAATGGATGACGCGCTCAGTCTTCGTCGCCACCGGCGAACGCTATCCGAATGGCGTGATCATCCGGTTCTTCCGCGTGCTCTGAGTGCGCAGCGCCGCGGAAACGGGGCGCCGGGCAAAGCGCTGACGTGGCGCTCGACGAGCCGCGGCGTCGACCGGCAGCAGGCCGTGCGGGCATCGGGTCAGTCGCGCTCGAGATGCTCCTCGAGCCGACCGTCGGCCGCCAGATCGCGATAGTGGCTGTCGGGGTCGCACGGCGCCTGCTCGAGCACGGTCAACCCGTCACTGCGCGCGGAGTAGCGCTGCCTCAATAGCGGTTCCGTGTAGTACGGGTCGTCGATCGTCATCGCGCGCGAGACCGACAGGCGATCGTCGGAAAACTCGTAACGCTCGACAATTCGCGTGCCGTCGCCGGACATCGGCAGACCCGAGCCATCGAGCCAGCCGGGCGACAAGTGCGTCGTTTCGATGACGAGGACATCGCCGTCCCACCGACCGACCGAGAATCCCATCGGGCTTGGCTGCAGGCCGTCTGGTGCGGTCCGACCGTCCATCCACACGCGGCGCGGCGTGTTGTGCTCGACGTAGACCATCAGGTAATGGCTGCCGGCGTCGAGAATCTCGACATCGTACGGTGAGCCGAAGACCCGCGGCAGGCCGAGCGCGACGCAGCGCAGCGCATAGTCGTGCCAGGCTTCCGTCGCCTCGAAAACGCGCCTGCCCGCCGCCGAAAACGGGGTCGGTTTGGGCTCGAGGTCATCGACGGTGACCGTCCAGCGATAGCTGTTGCGCCAGGCACCGGTGATATCGATCGGGTGACGCCCGTCCGGGCCCGGGTAGCTGTAATCGGTATCGGCCGACGCGCTGATCGTATTGCGCTCGGCCCGGATGTTGCGCTCCGGCGGAAGAACCCGACCATCCGCAAGCTCGATTCGGCGAATACGCAGCTTCTTCGCACCGTTTCGCCCAAAGTCGCCGCTGACCGTGAGACGGTCGCCGACGACGATCGAATCGGCAGTCCAGTTCTGACGGCTGAGCGTCGTGACGTTACCGGCCTGCAATTCCCAATCCTCAGTGTTGCCGGCGGAATCGGTGACCGTCAGGCGATAGCGGATGTGCGGATTCGTGAACCACACGCGCGTGACCTCGCCCTCGAGCTCGCCGGTCAGCGCCGTATCGAATTCGGCCGCGACCGAATGATGCGCGGCGGCCGGCGCGGAGACCACGACCGCGACAGCCATGACGAACGAAATGGTCTTCATCACTACCCCCTGACCGTTCGGCGGCGCCGATCCTCGGATGATTCTGGTGGCCTGTAACGGCCGCTTCGGTAGTGTACCGGCTGATCGATGTCGTGCCGAGGCGGGCAGCGAGGACGCGGCAGGGACACCCGCGGCGGGGACGCGTGGGGGTAGAGCAACGCGCGCCCGGGTACCCGCGGGAACCCGGCAGTGGTATTTTCTGTCGCAGTTGGAGGGGCGCACATCCGCGCACTTGAATTCGGCCAATCGGAGACTTGCATGATCGACCGCCGCGAATACCTGACCGGAACCGCCGCCTGCGCGGCCGCACTGACTCTCCCGCCGCGCTTCGCGCTCGGCCAGTACGCCGGGAGTCCGACGACCCGAGCCATCCCGGCAACGGGCGAGGAGTTACCGGTGATCGGGCTCGGCAGCTCGGCGACATTCAGTGAAATGGCGACCAACGGCGAGACCGAGGCCCTGGCGGAGGTCTTCCGCGCATTCGTCGACGCCGGCGGCAGCGTCTTCGATACGGCACCCAGCTACGGCCGGGGCAGTGCCGAAGAGGTGGCGGGCCGGATCATCCACGACCTTGGAGTCGCGGACCGGATATTCTGGGCGACGAAGCTGAACACGATCGGATTTCGCGCACCGCCGGGCACGACGGCCGATCCAGCGGAGATTCGGGCGCAACTCGACGACTCTTTTGCGCGAGTCGGCCGGGACACGATCGATCTGATCACCGTACACAACATCGCCGACATGGCGACGCAGTTCCCCGCGCTGCAGGAGCTGAAGGCCGAGGGTCGCGTCCGCTACATCGGAACGACTTCGACATTCAAGCAGCAGTATGACGACCTCGCCCGATACATGGAGACGCTGCCGCTCGACTTCATCGGCATCGATTACGCTGTCGACAACTGGGAGGACTGCGAGCAACGCTTTTTCCCGCTCGCTCGGGATCGCGGCATTGCCGTGCTCGTGTACATGCCTTTCGGACGCACGCGGCTATGGAATCGCGTCGGCGACCGCACCGTCCCGGACTGGGCCGCCGAATTCGGTGCCGAGAGCTGGGCCCAGTTCTTCCTGAAATTTGCGGCCTCACATCCGGATGTCACTGTTGTGACACCGGCGACCAGCAAGCCGCATCACATGGTCGACAACATGGGCGCCGCCTACGGCCGCATGCCGGACGCGGACGAACGCCGGCGCATGATCGAGTTCGTCGACGCGCTGCCCACCGCCTGAGAGTTTGGTGACAGGGGGGAGTTTGGGGACAGTGACCCTAATTCCTAATTGCATCTGGCGGGCTGCGGGCTGCGGGCTGCGGGCTGCGGAGAATTAGGGTCACTGTCCCCAAACTCTGGAATTAGGGTCACTGTCCCCAAACTCGCCCCCGTCCCCAACTCTCCCAAGCTCACTCGCCGTCCCAGTAGTCCAGCGGTTCGCGCCGGATGAATGCCGCCTGGCGCGCCGCGAGACGGCCGTCGGCGGCTGTGCCCGGTGTGATTGCCCCGAGCTTGTTCGAGTCCGGGTAGAACACGACCTCCGGCAGCGTCATGCTCGAATAGCAGAAGTACTCGAGGGCGTCGTCGCTCGTATTGATCACCTGATGCGCTTTGCCGGATGCAGCCGGAAGATGCACGTAGTCGCCTTCCTGCAGCACTATCTCGTCATCGCCGTAGCGCAGCGTACCACTGCCGCGAACAACCAGCAGGCCTTCGTCGTTCGCCGTGTGCTCGTGGAACGGGAAAGCCCGCTTGCCGGGCTCCAGCCGGTACAGCGACAGGCCGAATTTCGGCATCTCGGCCTGGTCGAGCGGCGTCAGCGTCTTGCGCTGATGCAGAAACTGCTCGCCATGCCCCATCTGCGCCCAGTCGATATCGCTCAGATTCCGCTTGTAAACCATCGTGCCTCCTTTACGGCCGGTGGATTCGGATTCTTCGCCGGCCTGAAGCGCAGTATAGTTGGCGGCAGCCAACCTGGAGTCCGTCATGCCTGAACGCTTTCTCCCGTTTTCGTTGCAGAGTTGTCTCGGTGCTTTCGTTGCGTTGGGCGCCGCCACCGCCTGGTCCCAGGCTGTCGACGTTGCAGCCCTGAACGCGGGCTACAAGGATCCCGAGCTGCAGGTCGAGGTCTGGGTCGACCGGCTGGAGAGCGAGGGCCGCGAAGCTTTCGACTTTCGCGAGGAGATTGCTACCGCCATCGGTCTCGCGCCCGGGCAGTCCGTGGCCGATGTCGGCGCCGGCACCGGCCTCTTCACACCGCTGCTGGCCGAGCTCGTCGGGGAAGACGGTCGCGTCTATGCAGTCGACATCGTGCCGAAATTCATCGAACACATCGAAGACAAGGCGGCTGAACGCGGCCTCCGCCAGGTGACCGCGATTCTCGGCACGGACAGCTCGACCAATCTCGAGCCGGCCTCGGTCGATGTCGTGTTCGTCTGCGACACCTATCACCACTTCGAGGACTACAACGCAATGCTGGCCTCGATTCGCACGGCCCTGAAGCCGGGCGGCAAGCTGGTCGTTGTCGAGTTCGAGCGCGTTCCGGGCCAGTCGTCGGACTTCACGCTCGAGCACATCAGGGCCGGCAAGGAAGTGTTCACTTCCGAAATCGTGGCGAGCGGCTTCCGGTTCTCGCACGAGACCGACATCCCGGGGATGAGCGAAACTTTCATGCGCGAGTTCGAGCGGCTCTAGTGACCTGCCGGTCGAGTGTCACCGAGGGCTAGCAGGCCATTCGCGATGCTCGTGCGCGACAAGGCGATTTGACGCAGACGCCCGACACCGGCCGGACTGCGCTCGGCCCGGCGACTCTCTGCGCACTGGTCGTCGCAAACATGATCGGGGCCGGCGTCTTCACGACATCCGGTTTCGCCCTGGGTGACCTCGGCTCTCCCTGGCTCGTTCTGCTCGCGTGGCTGATCGGCGGCGGGGTGGCGCTCTGCGGCGCGGCGAGCTATGGCGCGCTGATTCGTCTGCGTCCCGAATCGGGCGGCGAATATCTGTTTCTCGCGCGCGGAATACACCCGCTCGCAGGGTTCATCGGCGGCTGGATTTCGCTGCTGGCCGGTTTCACCGGCGCGATCGCCTACGCGGCCATCACGTTCGTGGCATATGCGACGCCGGCGCTGGTGGGCACGACAGCCGGTCGGCAGACGGCGACTGCGCTGATCCTCGTCGCCGCGTTGCTGCATGGCATCCGGCTCGAGGCCGGCACGCGCGCACAAAACCTCGGCGTTCTCGTAAAGCTCGTGGCGATCACGGCCTTCGTTCTGTTCGCTTTCCTTTTCGGCGACGTCGGCAACTGGCCCGGCCTGGCCGGATCGGGCGCTGCTGCCGCGCGGCCGGGCATTGCGACATTCGCGCTCACACTGATGTGGATATCGTTCAGCTACTCAGGCTTCAACGCCGCCGTCTATCTGGCCGGCGAGGTGCCGGACGGCCGCCGCATCGTGCCGCGAGCGCTGCTGGCCGGCACGGCGTTGACGATGGTCGTCTACCTCGCGCTGAACGCGATCTTCGTGCTGGCTGCGCCGCTCGAATCGGTCGCAAACCAGGAAGACGTCGCGGCCCTTGCGGCCGAGGCCATAGGGGGAGACCGGCTGGCACTCGCAGTGCGCGCGCTGATCGCCCTTGCACTGGTCACGTCGGTAACCGCAATGATCATGATCGGGCCGCGGGTCTACGCGAAGATGGCTGACGACGGGGTGTTCCCCAGGGCGCTCCGCTTCAGCGGGGACGTTCCCGGCGTCGCGATCTGGCTGCAGGCCGGCCTCGCCATCGTCGTAGTCTGGGTCTCGGAGCTACGCGAGCTGCTTTCCTACCTCGGCTTCACGCTGGGACTCGGCACGGCCGCAACCGTGGCCACCGTCTTCGTCTTCAGACGCCGGGCGCCGCGCGAGAAATTGCCCGGCTATCCCTGGGCGCCGGCCATCTACATCGTGGCGACGCTGCTGTTCGCCGCGCTCGGTGCTTCGCAAAGCCCGCGCGAGCTCGCCGCCGCCGCTCTCACCGTCGCAACCGGTTGCATTGGCTACGGGGTGATGCGACGGTTCGGCGGCCGCTCGCGCAATCCGGTTAGTTGATCAGCTTCATGGCCTCGTTCGACGGCGCACTCTGCAAGCCGGCATCGTTGATTGCCAGCACGACAAAATAGTGGGCACCAGCGCCGAGATTCTCGACGACATAGGAGCTGACGCCGGCGTTCATTACCGTCGCGCTATCCGTATACGCCCCGGAAACGGTTCCCCAGCGGATCAGATAACCCGCGAGATCGACCAGCGGCGTGCCGTCCGCGTTCGTCGTCGGCGGCGTCCATGACAACGTCGCCGTGCCTGTCGAGACGGCCTCCACCGCAATTGCGAACGGGCCGAGCGACGCGCTGTCTTCGCCGTCCGTCACGGTAATCGTGATCCCCGTGTAGGTACCGACGTCGGCGATCCCCGGCGTGCCGGTCAGCGCGCCCGTCGTCGCATCGAAGCTTGCCCAACGCGGCAGTCTATCGATGCCGAAAGTGAGCCGGTCGCCATCCGCGTCACTGGCCGTCGGCACGAAGCTGTAGCTCGTTTCCTGCAGGACGGATCCAGCCGGCGATCCCGAGATCACCGGCGGGTTGTTCTCGGCGGCGAGCACATCGATCGAAAACGGGCCGAGCGAAGCGATGTCCTCACCATCGGTAACCGCAATCGTGATGCCGGAATGACGGCCGACGTCGCCGGCGCCCGGCGTGCCGCTCAGGACACCGGTCGCAAAATCGAAGCTCGCCCATCCGGGCTTGCCGCCGATGCTGAACGTGAGGCGGTCGCCGTCGCCGTCGCTGGCCGTCGGCGCGAAGCGGTAGAACGTGTCACGCATGACGGAAGCCGGTGGCGTGCCCGATATTTCGGGCGCCTGGTTCTCGACCGCGAGCACATCGATAGAGAACGGGCCGAGTGCAGACGTGCTGCTGCCGTCACTGACGGTGATCGTGATTCCGGAATGAGTGCCGACATCGCCGGCAGCCGGCGTACCGGCGAGTGTTCCGGTCGTCGCACTGAAGCTCGCCCATCGCGGCCGCCCGCTGATCGCGAAGCGGAGCGAATCGCCGTCGGCATCGCTGGCTGAAGGCCTGAACCGGTAGTGCGCGTCCTGCGAAACACTGGAAGCCGGCGACCCGGAGATCACCGGCGGCGTGTTCGTCGGCGTCGGATCCGGCGGCGGCGGCGCCGGCTCGCTCTCGACCATGATCGAGAATGGGCCGAGCGATGCGCTGTCGCTGCCATCGGAGACGGTAATCACGATGCCGTCATGAAGGCCGACATGTGCTTCGGCAGGCGTGCCCGACAATGCCCCGCTCGCGGGATTGAAGCTCGCCCAGACCGGCTGACGCACGATTTCGTAGGTCAGCGAATCGCCGTCGGCATCGCTGGCCGACGGGACGAAGTCGTAGCGCGATCCGGACATGACCGAAGACGCCGGCGATCCCGCAATCACCGGTGCCGAGTTCTCCGGCGGCGGCGGTGACGTCGGATCGATCGGCGTGCCGGTGAGGGCAGCGTTCACTTCGGCGCTCGTCGCGGTCCGCAGAAACTCGAGCGTCCCATCGAGCTGATCCGGGGAAGGCAGCAGCAGCACGGCGTCCGCCGCGCTCATGCCTGTCGTCACCGAATTCAGCGCCGATCGCAATGCCCGTAGCGCGCCATTGTCACCAACCGCGATCGCCGCATCGACGCCGCGGCGGGCCTGCACGATCATCGGCGTCGTGACCGGCCGACTGTCGGTCAGCAGCGGGTTCGGGCCTTCGGCGAGCTGCAGGATCACTTTGTCCAGCACGCCGGTCGCCGACTCTCCGCCAACGTGAATGTCGTTGCGCATCGCCTCGATCATCACCTGCGCCGCGGCAACGAGCGTCAGCGCGGACACCTGTCGGTTGGCCGCCGCCCCGCCGCTGCCATCGAGCGTTCCGTCGGTGATGTCCGCGCCGATCGCATCGATCACCTCATCCATGCTGATACCAGTCAACGCCATCGTTGCGTGCACGCGCCTGAATATTTCCGCAACCGCTTCGGAGCCCTTGACGTGCTCGGCCAGGTTCGTGTCGTCGACCCGCGTCGACATCGGATCGGTGCTGATCGCACTGGTCAGTCCGGCATTGAATTCCCGCATTACGCTGCTGGCCGCCACCGACAGGTTCGCGCTGTTCAGCCCGCCGCTCATCTGGCGGGCCGTTGCGACGATCAGCGTCGTGAAGGGACTCAGTTGCGCAACGGCCTTCTTGCCGGGGCTGAGCGCGACGCCCGCAACGGTGAATCCGGGTGGAGCATCGGTAACGAGGTCGATACCGCCGGTCGCCTCGATCACGAGCGGGTAATGGCGACCCTTCGTCTTCAGCTGGACGTTATACGCAGCGCCGGGATCCGTGACCGCCGCGCCGACAACGGAGCCGTCATTGGCGGTGACTCTGATGCTGGCGCCGACGATCGGTCCGTCGCTGACGGTACCCGCCAGCTCGACCTCGACGTCGACATCGGCGTCCTGCCCGGAGGGTCCGGGGGCCACGCTCGTCTGCGCGCCCTCCTCCTCCGATCCGCCACAAGCCTGGAGAAGCAGGGCGGCCAGCACCGCAAGCCACCTGCCCCTCCCCCCAAAAAGCCGTCCCGATCCCTGGGTCATCGTCGCTGTCTCCGCGGCGACCGAAAACGCAAGGACGCAGAAGCCTGAGGCAAGGCACGGAATGTCCCCTTCCCGTGCAACTCGCTGACTGGCGGCCCCGCTGTCTCGGTTGGAAGAGACCGGTGGCTTTGCGTCCCGACCTCGCGATCGGTTTGCCGTTTCAGTCGCTCTTAAAACGTTTGTTCAAGATGCGTAAGAGAAAATATCAGCGGAACGGAGGGGCCGCTAACTGTCGTCGAGTGGCAACGTTTCTGACCCGTGCACGCTTATGTCACTCCGAGGGATCTCGACCGTCGACGAGCCGGAGCTCGACACCGGGCGACCGCCGACCGGTGCCTATTCGAACGGTTACAATGTGACTCGATCACTCGATTGTTGCGATGAGGATCGCCATGCCCAAGAGACTGCTTGCAGCACTGACCATCGGCAGCGCCATCGCCGTCAACGGCGCGAACGCCCACCACTCCTTTGCCGCTGAATTCGACTATGACCGAACGGGAACGATCGAAGGCGAAGTCATCGAGGTCCTCTACGTGAATCCGCATGCCAGATACTTTGTCGCGGTCACGGAGCAGGACGGCAGTGAGGTGATCTGGGACCTGCAGACGCGCAGCATCAGCGCGCTGACGCGGGTCGGCTGGACGCGGGACACGATTACGGTCGGCGAGCGCGTCACTTTCGAGGGCAATCTGGGGCTCGGCGACACGCGCAAGCTCTGGATTCGCGAGGCCCGCAAGGAATCCGGCGAGGTCGTCCGACCGGTGGCAGGCCAGTGAGGCGCGGGCTCGGTGCCGTCGCCATCGTTGCGCTGGCCTGCGGCGCCGCAGGCGCTCGGGCCCAATCGGGCGACGAGCTGGCAGGGCGCTGGCTGCTGACGCTGAGCGATCGGGGCAATGAGCACACCGGCATCCTCGAGATAGAGGGCGGTGACACCGAAAGGCGCGTCTTCGTCGATGGCGGCCCGGTCGACTTCGATATCGACGGCAGCCGCATCTCGCTCGATATCGACACACGTGACGGCGGCGGGCGGCTACTCGCCTACGCGCTCGAGGGCAGTCTGGATGACGGCGTTCTCGCCGGCAGCCTGTCGCCGCCGCTCGACGCGCCGGCAGGCACGTGGCGTGCCGAGCGATTCGTCGAACCCGAGTCCGCTCCGGCCGCGCCCGTCGACTTCACCGGCATCTGGTCGCGCACTTCTTCAGGAATCGCAAAGGTTCATCTGGATTACACGCCGGCAGCGCAGGCCGCGGTAGACGACTATCACTATCTCGATGACGAGGCGCTGCGCTGTGTGTCCCCGGGCCTGGTCCGCGTGTCAGGCTGGCCGTATCCGGTAGAGATCGTCCAGAACGACGAGCAGGTGACCATTCTTTACGAGAGCTTTCACGAGGTCCGCCGCATTCATCTCGACGGCAGAGGCTACCCCGACGATGTTCCGCACCGCGCAATGGGCTACTCGGTCGGGCACTGGGAAGGCTCGACGCTGGTCGTCGAGACGCAAATGCTGAACGCCGGATTCGTTGACCTGCACGGGCAACCGCTGTCGGAAAACGCCCGCGTCGTCGAGCGGATGTCGCTCAGCGACGATGGAACGCGGATGCTGAGCGAGCTGACGCTCTACGATCCGGAGTTCTACCGGCGGCCCGTGACGCGGCACCGCGCCTGGGTTCGAACGCCCGAAACGGTCATTCTCGAGTACGACTGCGACCCTTATCCGTTCTTTCGGGGCCTCGAGCTCGAAGGTACACTGGGCGAATACTGGCAGAGGATGCGACGCCGGCAACGGTGAACAGAAACTACAAAGCGCTCCTGCTTTCTTTATTGATTCACGTCGCGGTGCTGTCCGCGCTTGCCCTGCTGCGACCGGTTGCCGAGCCGGGCACGGGCATCTCACAACGGTATGTCGAAGTCGCCTTCATCGACGGGCCGACGGCGGCGAGCCCCGCAGATGACGGATCGGCGGTCACCGAAGGACTGGCGGCCGACAACGACGGCGTAGCGGAGGACGCCCCGCAGAACGATCCCGAGGAGCCGCCCCCGGACGCCGACTCGACGGCGGCCGACGCCGTGCCTTCGGCATCGGCGGCACTGCGTCCGGAGACGCCGCCGGAAGAGCCAACGGCCTCTGACGCCCGCACGCCAGACACGCCAGCGGATGAGCCAGCGGAAGGGCCAGCGGCAACGCTGTCGGCCTCGGCTGCGGCGGCAGGCACGACGGAATCCCCGCCCGACGGCGAAGCCGCCGACGAGCCCGCCGCAACCCCGGACGAGGCCGACGAGGTGCTCGCGGCGGAGAATGACGGTGCCAGCACCGACCCCGCAACCGCGGAGCCTGAAACCTCCACGGCAGCCGTCCGCGCCGTCGCATCCGATCAGCGCCGCCCGACCGTGCCCGAGCCGGCGACGGAACCCCCGGTGCCCGCCGAACAGACGCCGGTCGCCGACGTCGAGGCCGAGTTGCTCGAGGCGCGAATCGCGGACCTCGCCGAGAGATTCACCGCGTTCGACGACTGGGATAGCGAGGCGAGCTGGGAAGACGCACAGGGCAGTTACACGGCCCGTCTCGACCACCGACCGAGCACCGATGGCTCCGGTTACGACGAGGCGACCGTGACGATTCAGACGCACCGCGACGGCCGGACGATGTCGACCCGCATGCGACTTCGACGTCTCGGCTTCGCCCACTTCGCGCAATTCGTCGACCGATGGGACCCGCGCGTCCAGATCCACGACGACACGATCGAGGGCCGCTTCCACTCGAATTCGGACATCCTGATCCAGCGAAGCCGCGGTGTGCAGCCGACGTTTCTCGGCAAAGTCACTACAGCTCGCAACGTCGACACGTCACAGTCGGACCGCCGCGTCAATCGCGGGGACGTGTTTCTCGGCGGGCTCGAGACGCGCGTCGGACGCATTCCCCTGCCTGTCGGCGGCGACCTGCTCGACGGAAAACTCGAGGACCCGGCCGCCGTTCTGACGATCGAACGGGATACGCGGCTGATCTTCGATGCCGCTGGCGGACTTTCGTGGTCGCCGGTGCTGTCGAAGCGCGAGAAACGTGCAGCATCGGATGTCGGCGCGGTCGAGGCGGCCGGCAGCGGCAACAGACGGCTGCCGATCGACGCACCCTTCTACGTGCTCGGCTCCGGGGATGCCGAGATTCGCCTGTCCGGCACGCTCAACGGGCGCGTGCTCGTTTACTCGCCCGAGGATATCGTCATCGAGGGCGACCTGGTCTATGCCGCGCACCCACTCCGGGACGAAGCGAGCGACGACTACCTGGGGCTGGTCTCGGATCGCAGCATCGCAATTGCCGAACCCGCCGACACAGGGCCTGGCGACCTCCGGGTTCATGCGGCGATCTATGCCCGTCAACGCTTTGTCGTGCGCAGCTTCCGATCCCGGCCGAGCGGTGAGTTGCGCGTGGTGGGCAGCATTACGGCCGGTTCGATCAGCGCGACCGAGCCCCGGTTCAGCACGCGCCTGATTTTCGACCAGCGGCTGGCCGAAGCCCGGCCGCCGAACTTTCCCGTCACGGATCAGTACGAAATCGCAGGCTGGGACGAACACTGGACTATCGAGCCGTAACGCGTGCTCCGTTTCAGTCCCGTCTGGCTACTGGTCGCATTCAACGTCGCGTTCTTTGCACTACGAGGGCTGCTGCCGCCCGAAACGACCGAAGCCGTCCGAACGGTACTCGAGTCGGCGCTCGAGGTTCTGGGGCCTTTCGGCTACGTCAGCGTGCTTGCGGCTTTCACGCTATGCGCGTTCTTCTTCATCCCGCTGCTGATTCCATTGAACGTGCTGTGCGGCGCCGTCTACGGACCTTACGCAGGCACGGTCGTCTCGATCGCCGGCATCACGCTCGGCTGTTATGCATCGACGTTTTCCGTCCGGCACGTCTTTACCGGCCTGCAACGATCCATCGACAAGCGGCCCACCGCACAACGCGTGCTGCGCCAGGCCGAACGGCATGGCTCGATCGTCGTCATCGCAGTCCGGCTCGCCTTCGTCGTTCCTTATCTGCTGCAAAACATGGTGCTCGCCGTAACGCGAATCGGCAGTCATCGACTCGCGGGACTGACGGCCATCGGCGCGCTGCCGGCCGCGGCCATCTACAGCTTTCTCGGCGCTGGCCTCGTCCGGTCTCGCGACGCGACGGAGCTGGCACTGTATCTCGTCATCCCGCTGATCCTTCTGATCGTGATCACGTTCCTGCTCCGCTACCTGAACGGCCGGTACGCGGACTGACGGAGGCGGTCAGAGGTCTTCGTCGTCCCTGCTCCTGCGTTTGCGTCTTCGGACCTGCTCGCGCAGCAGATACTCGATCTGCGCATTGAGACTGCGCAGATCGTCGGACGCCCACTTCTCGAGTTCCCGCCGCAGCTCGGGCGGCAGCCGTAACAGGAAAGGCTTGCGTTCGTCAGCCACGAGTCCGGTCAGTTATAGAGCGTTCCGGTGTTGATCACGGGCGATGCCTCCGAGGTTCCGCACAGCACGACGAGGAGATTACTGACCATCGCAGCTTTGCGTTCTTCGTCCAGCTCGATCACCGCTTTCTGCTCGAGATCCCTGAGAGCCATTTCGACCATGCTCACGGCACCGGTCACGATCTTCACCCGAGCCGCAATGACGGCTTCCGCCTGCTGACGCCGTAACATCGCCGACGCGATTTCAGGTGCATAGGCCAGATGGGTCAGTCGCGCTTCCTCGACCTCGACGCCTGCCATGTCGAGCCGTGCCTGCAGCTCCCGCTCGAGCTCTTTGGCGATCTCATCCGCCGAGCCCCGCAGCGTCACCTCGTCATCCTCGCTTTCGTCATAGGCATAACGGCTTGCGATCGTTCTGATCGCCGACTCGCTCTGAACCTCGACATAGCTCTCGTAATCGTCGACGTCGAAGACGGCCTGGGCCGAATCGGCAACGCGCCAGACGACAACAGCCGCGATCTCGATGGGATTGCCGCGGCTGTCGTTGACCTTCAGCTTGTCGCTGTTGAAATTCCGGGCGCGCAGCGAAATCTTGCTCGATGGCCCGCCCTTGTCGAGCCGCCGCGAATAGAACGGATTCGCCCACTGAAACCCGGCGCGCCGGACCGTGCCGCGATAAGCGCCGAACAGCACCAGCACACGCGCCTCGTTCGGCTGCAGCGTGAAGAGCCCGGCGAAGCTGAGCCCCGCGGCGATTCCGAGCAGCAGGATCAGCAGCAACCTGAGCGGGATCCCGTCCGCACCGCTGTTCGCGGCCAGGATCATCAGCACGAACGACACAACGACGAGTACGACACAGACGATGCCGACCAGCAGCATCAGCCAGCCGTTCGGAGCGCCGACGGTGCGCTCATGAGTGGATTGGGATTTGTTTTTCATCTTCAGGCCTCCAAGCGGGTCCTTGGCATGATATTATCACGATATCATAATTATTTCATACTGCTAACAGCCCTGGCGGCCGGCGGCGGGGCGCTGCCGGCCTGCTACCATCGTCGCTCCATTTGTCGCCGGGAGTCCGCCGCCATGACAGCACCGTTCGAGGCAGCCGGAGGCCGGCTGACTGTTGCCGCAACCCGAGCACTCGCCGCGGGCCTCGCGACCTGCCTGCTGCTTGCCACCGGCAACGGCCACGCGCAGCCACCGGCTCGTGGCAGCTACGCAATCACGAACGTCACCGTGATTCCGATGGACGAGGAGCGCGTGCTTCCGGATCACACGGTCGTCGTCGATACGGGCCGCATTACCGCGGTCGGACCGGCGGCCTCGACCGGGGTGCCTGCCGAGGCAGTACGCATCGACGGTCGCGAGAGATTCCTGCTGCCTGGCCTCGCGGAAATGCATGGCCATCTGCCTGCGGGGAGCGATGCGGCCGACATTCTGTTCTTGTACCTCGCGGGCGGTGCGACGACGGTGCGCGGCATGCAGGGTCACCCGGCGCAGCTCGAGATCCGGGAGCGCGTCGCGGCCGGCGAGCTGCTCGGGCCGCGGATGTGGCTCGCGGCACCAGCGCTGCTCGGCCGAAACGTTCCGGATGCGGCAACCGCGCAGAGGCTCGTGCGCCAGGCGCATGCCGACGGCTACGACCTGCTGAAGATTCACGAGGGGCTCAGCGAGAGCGTCTACGCAACGATCGTCGCCACGGCCAACGAGCTCGGCCTGCCTTTCGGTGGCCACGTCCCGGATGCGATAGGCGTTGCGGGCGCGCTGGCGGCCCGCCAGTCGACGATCGACCATCTCGACAACTACATCGATGCGATGCAGCCGCCGCGGTCGCCGGCCCTGGCAGCAAGCGGAGCTGAACGACGTCGCCTGCTGGCCGTTCACGCCGACCCGGACACGATCGAAGACCTTGCCGAGGCGACGTTCGATGCAGGCGTCGCGGTCGTTCCGACGCAGATGCTGTGGCAGGTGCTGAGCGGCGCCCATGACCCGAGCCTGCTGGTGACGCATCCCGAGAATCGTTACGTCGCGGCTGCGACCGTGCGTGGCTGGCAGCGCAATGCCAGCGCTGCCTTCAACAATGCGAGCCGACTTGCGGCGGCGCGCGAGGCCGAGCTGCGTCAGGAGCTACTGAAGGCAATGCACGATGAAGGCGTCGTCATTCTGATGGGGACCGATGCGCCGCAGATCTTCAGCGTCCCCGGATTCTCGCTGCACCGGGAACTGCCGCTGATGGTCGAGGCCGGACTTACGCCGTACGAAGTCCTGCGGACCGGCACAGTAAACGTGGCACGGCATCTCGGCACCGACGCAACGGCTGGCACGATTGCGGTCGGCAAGAACGCCGACCTTCTGCTGCTCGACGCGAACCCGCTCGAGGACATTGGCGCCGTTGCGCGAAACGCGGGCGTGATGATCGACGGCCGCTGGCTGCCGGCTGACTTCATCGCAGACAGGCTCGAGGCGATCGCCGAGAGGCAGACGCGCTGACGTGCGGATAAGGCCGGCCCACGCAGCGGGGCCGGCGCTCGCGTGAAGCGTATTCGGCTGGTCGTTACGGCTTGCGCACGATGAACAGAAAGCGGTCCGTGTTCCGGCCGAGCGTTGGGTCGAACGGCGCCTTGCTGTGATCGTCGGCGGTGGTTCGGAGGATGTCCGACTCGACGACGATCTCGAAGCCTGCCGCCTGAATCCATTCCCGTGCATCGTCGATCAGCATTCGATGGAGATCGCCGTTGTTCATCCCCGGCGACCCGATGTGATCGATGATCGCGGCACGACCGCCAGGCTTCAGCACGCGCAGAATGCTCTGCAAATAAGGCACGTTCCTGTCGGCGTTGCCGTGATGCATGTTGAGCGCCGTAATGGCTACGTCCGCGATGCCTTCGTCGAGATCGCCGAGATCCTCGAACGACGCTTCCGTGTTGCCGAGGCCCTCGGCGAGCGCCCGCGGCCCGGCACCGTTCTCGCGCTGTAGCGCGCGCGGGCCGAACTGCCCGATGACGTGGCCGTCGCCACCGACCGCCGCCGACAGCACGCGCGTATACCAGCCGCCACCGGCGCCGACGTCGATCGCCGTCATACCGGCCTCGACGCCGAGCAGATCCATGACCTGCGCGGGTCGCCGCGCGCCGTCCCGGACCTGGTCTTCTGCCGGGCGCGAGTCGCCGGTCAGCTTCTCGATGAAATCAGGCGCCACGGCCATGGCGCTCGTCGCGAGGCCGATCGAGCAGATCCCTGCCAGCAGAATTCTGGTGAGTCCAGTCACAAGCTTCTCCCCTGAGTCGTTGCAATAATTCGACCATTCTAGCTGCCCCCGGACACCCATCGATACATCCGGGGCCATGGGCGGGACGCAATGCCGCCGCAGCAGCCGGGCGAGCCCGCCGCGCCTCGCTGCGAACGGCAGTTCGCCAGTATCATCGGGCCATTACGACTGCGCGCGAGGACAAGAAGAATGACTACCCACGACGACTCGATCGACGCGACGCGCATGGCGGCAGGTGAAACCGAACCGACCAGCGCGCGGAGGCATTGCCGCGGCGAGCGCTCCGGGCAGCGCGCGTCTGCGCCTTCGGCCGGCGTCCGTCGAGCCGCCTTTCTGGCGCTGCTCGTCACGGCGACACCGGCACTCGCGCATCACGGCTTCGGTCGCTTCGACCGCAATGCCGAGATCGAGGTCGAGGGCATTCTGACGGGCCTCGATTTCGTCAACCCGCATTCCTATGTCTACTTCGACGTGATGCAGCCCGACGGCAGCGTGCTTTCGATGGGCTGCGAGATGCGCGCTGCCACCGTCCTGCGGCGATCGGGCTGGTCGCCGGAGCTGTTCGTCGAGGGCGCCCCGATCGTCATCAGTGGCCGACCGCACCGCGACGACCCGTCGTCGTGCTATGCCGAAACGCTTGAGATCGATGGCAACGCGCTCGAGCGCTATCAGCAGCTAACGGAGCAACTGACCGACAGCGCGCCGGCCGATCCCGGCACCCGCCCGTACCGGACGGAGACCGGCGAGATCAATCTGGCCGGGGACTGGGCGCAGGAGCAGTATCTGCTCGCCTCGTCACCGGACGGCCGCGGCGGGCTGGTGCCGAAGAGCATGGTTGCCGCCGTCGAGGCCGGCGAGATCGCCGCCGCAGACGTGCCGAACGCGGGCTGGGGCGCCCGCCCCGTTACGCTGACGGCCGCCGGTGAGGCTGCGGCCGAAGTGCTGCGCAATGCACCGCCCGAGCAGCATCCGCGCATTCAGTGCGAGATCACCAGCATCCTGTTCGACTGGGTATTCGACGGCCCGATCAACCGGGTCAGCCAGACTGCCGACGCGATTACGATCGAGTACGGGCGTGGCCTGACCCGGACGGTACGGCTCGATCAGTCGGCCCATCCCGCCGACATCGTGCCGAGCCGCGGCGGGCATTCGATTGGTCACTGGGAAGGCGACACGCTGGTCGTCGATACGATCGGTTTCGAGCCCGGGATCATTGCGGGGCTCGTGCCGCACAGCGGCGAGCTGCATGTGGTCGAGCGCTTCACGCTAGACCCGTCGACCGCGGCGCTTACCCGCGACTATGTCGCGAGAGATCCGCTCTTCTTCCGCGAGGACTATGCGGGCTCCGACATCGTTCTGCCGGCCGACGCGCCGTTCGCCGAGGACGAGTGCCGTGAGCTCGCGTACGAGTACACGACCGGCATCGGGGCGGAATAGAGTTCGCAGCCGGACAGGGCTCGTGATTTTGTGCCGCAGCCGCTAGCAGCCTGTTGAACAAGTCTCTGGCGGCGCGCTGCGCCGTTGAATCGCATCCGCCAGAGATTTGTTCAACAACCTGCTAGCTGTGATCCTTGATGTAGTTACGCTCGTACTCGGCCTGCGCGTGCTGCTTTTCCTTGCGCGTGGCGTCGGCCTTCGCCCGTGCGATGCCGTGCGAACGGGCCCGCGTCCCGGACGTGCTGATTGCCGGCAGCGATCTCAGTCTCTCGAGATCGTTGCCGCCGCAGGACGGGCAATCCGGCGTTTCGCCGAGCTTCACCAGCTCGTCGAAAACCCGGTCACAGCTCCTGCAGCGATAATCGTAGATGGGCATCTCTGCCATCATATATCACATTCGCACGTGTCCCGAATGGGTTAGCATGCGTCGCCCACAAGGAGAACAACATGGCCGACAAGATCACCGACAAGCTGCTACGCAACAACGCCGGCTACGTCCGGGGCAAGGCACTTCACAAGTCCGCTCACCCCGGGAAGCAACCGATACAACCGGCGCGCCGGCTTGCCGTCGTTGCCTGTATGGATGCCCGAATCGATGTCGAGGATCTTCTCGGGCTGCAGACGGGTGAAGCGCACATCATTCGCAACGCCGGTGGCGTAGTCACCGAAGATGCGATTCGCTGTCTGATCATCTCCCACCACCTCCTCGACACGAACGAGATCATCCTGATTCATCACACGCGCTGCGGGATGCTTGCATTCACCGACGACCTGCTGAAATCCGGTCTCGAGGGCGACAAGGCAGCGGCAAAACTGCTCGGCCAGGCGACCGGTCGGCAATTCAGGAGCCGCCGAAAGTCGAGTTCCAGCCCGGCTGCCTTCCACGCGTTTCGCGGCGAGCTGGAGCCGCTCGACGCGGCCCGCACCGAGGGTCAGATGGAACGCCTGGCCTGGAACGTGCGGCGCGGCATCTCGTCGATTGTCAATCATCCATGGATCCCCACAACGGGCGCGGATGCTGTCACTGTCCGGGGTTTCGTCTATGACGTCGATACCGGGAAACTCGACGAGGTGGACTATCCGGGGCCGATCGGTCCGTCCTGATCCTGTTGCCGGCCTTCGACGGCGCCGGCGCCTCTGCAGCCAGGTCGCGCGGCATCGATGAGCAAGCGTACGACGTTCGACAAGGCCTACTACGACCGCTTCTACGGCCGCAGCCGCCGTCGGATCGCATCGGCACGCGAGGAGCAGGCACACTGCAACTTCGTCTGCGCATATCTGAAGTACCTGGAACAACCGGTACGCACGATCGCCGACATCGGCTGCGGCTTCGGGCCGTGGCGCGAGCTGCTGGCAAAGCACTATCCGAAGGCGCGCTACACCGGTGTCGAGGTCAGCGAGTACCTGTGCCGCGAGTTTGGCTGGGTGCGCGGCTCGGCGGTCGACTTTCGCGCGCGGTATCCGTTCGATCTGGTCATATGCAAGGATGCGCTGCAGTACCTCCCGCCGCGCCAGGCAAATGCCGCAATTGAGAATCTCGCGTCGATCACGCGTGGCGTGCTGTATTTCAGTCTGCTGACACGGGAGGACTGGGAAGCCAACTGCGATCGCGACCGGACGGACGCGGACGTTTACATAAGGCCGGCCGACTGGTACCGGCGCAGACTCAGCCGGCACCTGACGAATCTGGGCGGCGGGTTGTTCTTGAGTCCCCGCTCTCCTGCAATTCCATGGGAACTCGAAACGCTCCGTGTGTGACACCGATCACGGAAGCAAATCGTGTTTTGTGATCTGATGCCGGCTACGAATAACCAGAACGTGTAAGGCATCGCCGATCAACCGCGGATCGATCGACCTGGAACGGGCACCGACCGCCCCGCCCGCCGAAAAGCACGACAGGGAGTCAGACATGGATGGCGAGTCGCCCGACGAGCTTTCGAAGCTCAAAGCCGAACGAAGAAAGCTGGCCGACGAGCTCGGCGCGGCGCAGCAGAGAATGCGTTCGCTCGATGCGAAGCTACTGGTCGCGGAACAGGCGTGCGCGGAGCTTGCGGAGCGGAGCGCAATTCAGAAGGCTCATATCGCGAGTCTCGAGGACGACCTGCGCCGGGGCGGCACCGAGCCATCGGCCGCCGGGCCACAATCGGACAAGCTGCAGTGGTGCGTATTCCTCGACGACGAGGAACACGTCGAGACCACGGTACGATCATGGGAAGACGCCACGGATGGCGAGTGCCAGCCTGCCGGATGCGTCGACGACAGCATCATGATGGATCTCCGCCTCGAAGACGAGGCGGCCCCGGCCCGGTGCCATTTGCTCGTGACGCAGAGCGATGGCGAGCAGGCCGGCAGGGAATTTCCGATCTCAAAGCCGGTGATTACGATCGGCCGGGCCCGGTCGAACGACATCACGATCCGCGATGAGCTCATAAGCCGGACCCATGTGCGGCTGCGGGTCGCCGAGAACGGGCTGATCGTCGAGGATACCGGGAGCAAGAACGGCACGATGGTCAACTCGCGGCGAATCGACCGCACGGTGCTTCGGGACGGCGATATCGTCACGCTGGGCGGGAAGCACGAATTTCGCTATGTGTCGGTGGCGCCCGACTCGCCGCACACGCATTGACCGGCCGGAGTCACGCCGACATCAACGACGGACGGCCAGATAGATGCCGGTAATCACGAAGATCGCTCCGATCACGTGATACGCGAAGAGCCGCTCGCCGAGGAAGACAACCGCCAGGGCGGCGCCGGATACCGGAATCAGATTCACGAAGATCGCGGTCTTGTTCGCGCCGATCGCGCGAATTGCCGTGTTCCATGCCACGGTAGCGAGGAGCGTGGGAAAGACAGCCAAATACAACATTGCGGCGACGACGTTCGGTCCGAAATCGAACGGTCCGGTAACGCTACGCTCTATCAGAGCCGCAGGAGCGAGCACCACACACCCGACAACCGCAATCACGAACATCAGCATCGCGCCGTGGGGCGCATCGGTCGACCGCCCGAGCAACACTGCATATAGCGACCAGCCAATCACGGCGAGCAGCATGATGAAGTCGCCGACGTTGAGTTCCAGCGTCATCAGGACAGCCGGATCGGCGCGCACGATCATGATGACGATACCGAGGAACGCGCAGGCGATACCGAGTTTCTGGCGACCGAGCAGCGCCGTGCCGACGATCAGCCAGGCGAGCATCGCCGTAATCGCCGGTTGACTTGCATTGACGAGGACGGCATTCGTCGCCGTCGTGTAATAGACGGCGAGCACCGACATCGTGCTACCGATGATCATCGGCAACACCAGCAGCATCAGCGCGAACCAGCTGGCCCTGAGCCTGGGCCACTCGCCGGGCAATTGCCGCCATACGAATGGCAGCAGAATGACCGCGGCGATGGCCCAGCGCGAAAGTGACAGGGCGAGCGCCGGTACGTCCGTGTTGACGGCACGCGTGACCACCGGCGGGCTCGAGTAGATGATCATCGACACTGCGGCAAGCAGGTAAGCCACGCCCGGCCTTACCGACAAACGGGCTGACTTCGGGCCCCGGCTCATCGCTCACCACCGATATCAGTCAGGCTCTGACCGAGGTCGTAGTAATCGGCGATCGCGAGCCCCGCCGCAACGCTGGTGAACGGGTTCTGGGCGACGATCCTGCCGGGAAAGCGGTCTTCGAGAATGTCCGCAACGGCCGGAATCAGCGCAGAACCGCCGGTCCTGAGCACGAGATCGACATCCGCTGCCGCGAGCCCGGCTTTGTCGAGCGTCTCGTCCACCGTCGTCTCGAACTGTTGCAGCAACTCGCCGATCATGCCGTTCAGTTCGCGTCTGTCCATGCGCGCGTAGATGTCGATCTCCGGCACGTCGAGGACGCCGGCTGCCTCGGAAGACAGGTGCTCTTTCAGACGGCGAACGGCCCGAAACGTTTCGTAGCCGTAATTCTGGGCGATCAGATGATAGAGCCGCTCGAACGGCTTCGTTCCCGGCCTGCCGCTCCGCATCTGGTCCAGCAGAGGTGTCGTGTATTTGTTCTGATTCAGCGTGTAGGTCAGCTGCCAGTTCAACAGGCGATCCTCGTACATCCAGAACGGGAACGGCGCTTCGAGGACACGCCCATCGACATCCCGGCGCCACGTTTCGCCGTCGCCGAGCATCGGGAAGAGCAGCCGCCGGAATATCGCCTGGTCTATCCGATTGCCGCCGAGCCCGATGCCGTGCACGGCCTTGACCTCCAGATCGCCATCCGCATAACGAATGACACACAGATCCAGCGTGCCGCCGCCGAAATCGACGGCGAGCGCATGCGATTCGCCTTGCGGCGGATCGCTGTGGAAGTGGCTGATGGCCGCAGCGATCGGCTCGGGGCAGAACTGCTGCCGGGCGATACCGGCATGCCGATTCGCCTCGCTCAGTCGTGACAACGCCAATTGGTCGTCATCCCGGTCTGCGCCCTCGAAACGCACCGGAAATCCGATGCAGGCGTGGTCGGCCGCACGACCCGCCCCCTCGCGCTCTTGCAGTGAGCGTTCGATCGCACGCTGAATGTGCAGCAGAATCGGCGTGATCAGTGCAACGAGCCTGAACGGCCGATTGAACACGACGATACGTTCCGCATCCGGGCTGCCCAGCAGTCGCTTGGTGCCATGAAAGAGCCGGCCGGGCAACCCGGCGTCGTCAATTTCGCGGCCGTAGATCTTCTGGGTCTCAGCCGCACCAGGAATACCGGTATCCGGGTCGATCTGCCCGGTCGACAGCCTGCCTTCACCGAGGACCTCGGCCCTGAGCTCGACACGTCGGCCACGATTGCTGTCGATATAGGTGCGAATTGCCTCGTTGCCGGTCGCTACCGCGAAATGCGTGTCGATGTAGCTCGCCGATGGCATGACGCGCGACCCGGGTTCGAGCTCGACGACGGTAACGTCACGGCCGTCATATACGGCGGCGACGCTGTTCGTCGTTCCGAAGTCTATGCCGATGCCGAAGTCTCTCGTCGCGTCGGCGGACGTCCGGTGAAAGCGCATGATCCTCGCAAATCCGAGCTATTGGGTCCCGAACCGCGCGCGGACGGCGCGCAGCAGGCACCGGATCATACACGCGGAGTTTGGGGACAGGGCGGAGTTTGGGGACAGTGACCCTAATTCCAGAAAATTAGGGTCACTGTCCCCAAACTCCGCCCTGTCCCCAAACTTCCGAGCTAGAGGGTCGTCATCAGGAATCCGGCGATGCCGGCATTGTTGCCACCGAGGCTCGGGTCGATCTCGCGCTTTATCGCCAGCAGCAGCCTGCGGTACCCGTCGTAGAAGGCCCAGTCCGGCCGCGGGCGATAGTGCAGATCGTCGACCTCGAGGCCCGCGACGATCTTCTTTGCCGTGGTCGGCTTGACGAACGCTTCCCTGGTCGGAGCGAAGTAGTAGGGGACGGCCGAGACCAGCGACCAGCGCGCCAGCTTGTAATGGGCAAGGAAATCGACGATCTCGTCGAAGCCCTGCCGTTTCCTGCGCCCGGTCAGCCGCATCTCGTAGGCCGCTGCCAGGCGGCTCTTGTCACGTGACGTCAGTGAGTCGAGCATCTCACGAAACGGCGGCTTCTCGAAGCGCGACACCATCGAAGAACGGCTGACGATCGTCCACAGCGCGTCGGCAAACTTCTGCGGCTGGCCGAACACGGCCGGTGTCAGGTTCTCGCGCGCATACGCCGAGAGCTTCCCGACATTGTGCCGCTTTCGTACGTGCTCGAGGTCCGGGTCGTCAAACCCGCCGGGATAGCGGGCGAGAAACGCGGCCTCTGCCTCCTTGAGCCTGATCAGATTCATTCGCCTGTGCCAATCTAGTCGAAACTGAATATATCGTCGCCGCCGTCCGGCGGCACCATCCCGGGCTCCCAGTAGCGCCGCCAGATTTCGGCCCAGGGTCGGCCGTACATGTCCGGAACCACATAGTCTTCGATGACGGTCCCCGGTGCCACGGCCTGCGCCCGGCCACCGACCGGAAAGATCTGCCGGATGCACTCGACGTACTGGAAGGTCTCGCCCTCGCCCAACTCGTTCAGCTTTTCGAGATCGCGAACGATCCTGACCGGCTCCACGAACGCCTCATCGTCATATAACACGGATTCGTGGCGCAGCCCGGTCAGCGTACCGTTCGTGTCGCGCAGCGGCGTATAGATCTCGATCGTCTGCATTCGGCTCGAGAATTCGAACACGCCGTGCGAGGCCCACCCCTGGATGTTCGATGTCCAGGTGATCAGCGCATCCTCGTCCCAGAAACCGATCGTCTCGCCGAACCAGCGCGGCACATCGGCGCCGAGTCGCGGAACGGCCCCGCTCATGTCGAAATCGCGGCCGATATGAATGTTGACGAGAAAGTTGCCGGCCGACGAGCTCAGAACCTGCACGAGCTTCGGCGTCACCATGATGTAGCGTTGCGTCGTGCCGGCGAAATGGAACCGCCGCATGAAGCCTTCCGGCCAGCAGTACTGCCCGGGCCACTGCGGCGTGTTCGTCGTGCCCTCGTGGTAGTTCTGCTGCACCATCCGCAGCTGATACTCCTCGGTCAGCAGCGACAGGATCGTCGGAATCTGATTGACGAGCATTCCGTACCACGAGCCGAAAGCCGTCTGCAGATTGACCCTGCCGTAGCGGCCGTTCCAGTCAGCGGGCACGGTCGCATACGTGTGCGCAGTCGGTCCGCCACGCGCCACCGCCTCTCGGCGCAGCGCGTCGTAGTGCGCTTCTGCCGTCCCGAACGCATACGGGCTCACGATGGATTCGCGGGGAAAATCGCGGTCACAGTAACCCCAGGCCGCAGCGGCGGGATCGTCGCCTATCGTCGGCGCGCTGAATCGGCTCGCGCCGCGCTGCTGCTCGAGTGCCAGGCTGCTGTTGCAGCGGAAGTAGCGTGGATCGCTCCAGTACTCCCGATCCTGATAGAAATCGGCCGTCGTGAAGATGTCGACCGGTAGCGGCTCGATACCCGCGGGGACTGCGCCATCGAATGCCGAGCCGACATCGACCGTTCGGGCCGGTGAATCTGCCGTCGCCGGGATCTCGACGCGAAACGGGCCAACCACCGGATACTCCGCGAGGAAACGATTCAGGCTCGCGTTGTCCTCACGCGGGAACGGCAGGGCGGGCGTCAGCGGCGCACCCCGACCGGCGCTCCGGCTGTCGCCGGCGTCTGCCGGCGGCGTGGCGCCGCCCGAATCGGCCGCGGCCGCCTGCTCTGCTGCCGACCCGGTGTCTTCCGTGACGCCCGATGACGAGCCACGGACCGGTCCCTCGTCGACGCACGCGACGAGCGCGAGGACAGCAACCGCTGCCACCGCCGTTGTTTTCGCCGTCATTCGCTCCCCCGACTACGCTCGACCGCCAGTCTGCCCGCCGACGTGACGGTCCGCGCCTGTGCGCGTCAATCAGAAGCGATCCCGGCCGCGAACGCAAGCTTGACCGGCCGACGATCTGCCGCCAGCATCGATGTCTGCGGCTCGATAACAGCGTCGACGTGCGCAGCGCTTCAGGGGGAACAGGATGCCGAAGAAACTGCTCGCCGTTCTTGCCGTGGCGATCGGCGGAAATGCGACCGCCCACCATGGCTTCGGAACGTTCGCGATGAATGAGGACATCGAATTGTCGGGGGTCGTTACCGGTCTCGACTTCGTCAATCCACATTCATGGCTCAACTTCGAGGTCACGCAGGACGACGGCTCCGTGGTCGAGTTTCGCTGCGAGATGCGGTCTGCGACGACACTCCGCCGATCCGGCTGGCGCCCTGAAATGTTTCCACCCGGAACACGCGTGTCGATCCAGGGCTCACCGGACCGGATAGATCCGCGCGCCTGTTACGTCAGCACAATCACCATTGATGGCGAGACGAGCCTCGACCGCTATTCACAGCTGATCGACGCGGAGGTCGAGGTCGACCGGCCGGCGCGCCTCGCCAACGGCAAGCCGAATCTGGCGGGCGACTGGGCCGTCGAGCAGCGGATAATGACCGACCCGAAAGGCCGGGACGGCACGCTGGTGGCGCTGTCGCGGGCAACGGACTTCGGTGTAGGCGGTGTGCCGGAAGGCCAGCAGGAGATTCCGGGTGCGCGCGGCACTCCAGAGGCGGAAATCGTGCGCGATCCGAATGCGCCACGCAGTTTTCCGAGTGTCGTCGAGCTGACCGCGGCCGGACAGGCGGAGCGAGAGCGCCTGTTGTCGATACCGCGGCTCGAAAGGTCCTGCGTTGCCGGCAGCATCGTCTCCGACTGGGGCGGCGAACCGGTGAACCGCATCAGTCAGAGCGACGAACAGATCACGATCGCTTATGGCGCGCATGGCCGCGAGCGTGTCGTGGATCTGACGCGAACGACGCATCCGGCCCGTCTGCGCCCGTCCTGGGCCGGACATTCGATCGGCTGGTGGGAAGGCGATGTGCTGGTCGTCGACACAGTGGCGTTCGAGCCAGGCGTGCTGCTCGGCACGACACCGCACAGCGATCGGCTGCACGTCGTCGAGCGGTTTTCGATCGACACCGACGCGATGACTCTGACGCGGGACTACGAGGCGGACGACCCGGCCTTCTTCAATACGATTCATGCCGGTTCCGGCACGATGATCGTCTCGAACGTGCCGTACGCGTCGGAACCGTGCGAGGACCTGACGCCTACGGCCGCACCCGACTGAGCCGCGCGACGCGATGCCGGCGGCGCAGTCTCGGGTCAGTGAGAGTTTCGGGTCAGCAAATGTGGGCGCCGGCGACGCCCACGTAAACCGCATAGAGCGACTGGCTCGCCGTCATGAAGAGTCGATTCCGACGCGCACCACCGAACGCGACGTTGGCACAAACCTCCGGCAACCGGATCAGCCCGATCGCGTCGCCGTCCGGGGCGACGATCTGGACGCCAGGCCGCGCACCGGCCCAGACGTTGCCGTCCGCATCGCAGCGAATACCGTCAGCAGCGGACGGCGCGCCGCCGGGCTGCTCGAGCTGCGTGAAGCGCCGGCCGTTGCGGAGTCTCGTGCCGTCGACGTCCCAGGCTTTCGTCTCGCCGCTGCCCGTGTCGGCCACGTATAGCACGGAGTAATCCGGAGAAAAGCACAGCCCGTTCGGCTGTACGACCTCATCGGTGACGAGCTCGATGCGGCCGTTCGCCCCGTCGACCCTGTACACCGCCTCCCTGGTTTCCGACTCCGCGGCGAAGCCTTCGTAGTTGCCCCGGATACCGTAGATCGGGTCGGTGAACCAGACGCTGCCGTCGGGGTGCACGACGACATCATTCGGCGAGTTGAGTCGACGGCCCTGATAGCGCTCGGCGATCACGGTCTGCGTGCCGTCGCGCTCGTAGCGAACGACCCGCCGGCCACCATGCTCACACGACAACTGCCGACCGCCGAAATCGAACGTGTTGCCGTTACTGTGGCCGGATGGCGCCCGGAACCGGGTCACCCGGGAGTCGTCAGCGATCATCCGCATCTGGACGTTGTTCGGGATATCGCTCCAGACGAGGTAGCGACCGACACCGTTCCAGGCCGGACCTTCGGCCCAGAGCGTGCCGGTGTGCAGCCGGACGATCGGCGTATTGAACAGGATGTAGCGGCGAAACCGATCGTCGAGCGCGATGATGTCCGGGTCCGGATACGGAAGCGGCCGCTCGCCCGACCAGTCGCGTTCGACCGCTACCGGCGAGATGTCGCTCTGCGCCGGCGACCTCCGTGGCATCAGCGCAGTCATTGCCGTCCCGGCAACGCCGGTCAGCAGGTCTCGTCTCGTCGCGGTCATTCTCGTCGCGGTCATGGACTTGCCCTCCCCGGAACGCCCGTCGCGCCGTGCATCGCGTGGCCCGTCGTCGGGCACCTTCGCCGCGCTCCCTGCCTGAGCACCGCGTGGCTCCGTGCGCCGTCGATCGGAGCCGACAACGATAGGCGGCAGCCTGTGAAACCGCAATCCTGCGCCAACGCAGGCGCTGCCTCAGTTTGACGCCGTGCCCCCAACGCAACCCGGCTTGCGCAGCCGCGCCGACTGACGGTAAAACAGGTTCGGAATCAGGAGACCGCATGATCAGTCGCGGGAAAGCCCATCTGCACGCACCGGCCGTCGCGGCGCTCGCCATCGTGACCGGCACGGCGTCGATCGGCGCAGCATCGATCGTCATGCCGGCGCTCGCGCATCACTCGCCGGTTGCCTACGACCTCGATGTCACCGACTTCACGCTGACCGGCACGATCGCGAGCGTCGATGTGCGTAATCCGCACTCGGTCATGGCACTGCGCGTCACTGCTAGCGACGCCGATGGCGACGCCGATGGCGATGGCAATGGCGATGGCGATGGCGATGGCGATGGCGATGGCGATGGCGATGGCGATGGCACGGTGTGGCAGATCGAATTCAGCAGCGTCAACCTGCTGCTCCGTCGCGGCTGGGACATCGACCGCCTCAAAAGCGGCCTGCGGGTCACCTGTGTCGGCAACCCGAGCGCCCGGGGCATGAACGAGATGTACATGTGGTCGATCGTCCTCGATGACGGCACGGCATTTGGCCGGTGACCGGCAGGCGCCTGAGCATTGCCGCTGCCGGCACCAAAGTCAGCGCAGCGAAGACCGGCCGGGCACTGCTCGCGCTGCTGGCTGTCGCAATCGCTCTGCCCGTGGCCGGGCAGCAGGCGACGAATGATCCGACGATTGCCGGTATCTGGCAGCCCGACGCGAGCCGCAGCGAGCGCTTCCCAGCGGATCCGCCGTATACACCGGCAGGCCGGGAGATCGTGACCGCATGGCGAGCGAGCCACGACCCGATAGAAGACGACCCGGGCCGCTTCTGTCAGTCGCCCGGCATGCCGTCACTCGCTCTTGGCGGGGCAGACTACCCGGTAGAGATCATCGTCACACCACGCCAGGTCACCTTCCTGATGGAGCTGCATCAGCAGGTAAGACGCATCTACCTCGATCGTTCGGCGCACCCGGAGCGCCCGTTCCCGCAGCGCAACGGACATTCGATCGGTCGCTGGGAAGGCGACACGCTGGTGGTCGACACGACGGCCATCAAAGCGATTACTTTCGGCTCGGTGCCGCATAGCGACCAGGTACACGTTACGGAACGGATTCGCGCGATCGACGGCGGGGCCGCGCTGGTCAACGAGCTGACGATTACCGACCCGGTGATGTATTCGGAGCCGGTCGTCGTGCGGCAATACTACCGGGCAGCGCCACCGGGCATACGCATGCTCGAATACGAGTGCACCGAGGGCATGTGGATCGAGCACGAGGAAAGCCGTGGCATTCGCGCCGCTGACTGAGGAAACCCGTCGCGCCACCGCGCGTCGCCGGAGCGCGCCGCACCGGGCTACGCCCTGTCTGTCGGGCATCGTCGTCGCGGTCATCGCCGGCGGCGTTCCGGCTCAATCCGTAACGACGGACTCGCGCACGGAGGAACACGCGACAGACTCGAACCGGATTCCGGCGGCCCCGGCGTTTTCCACAGCAGCACTCGTTGCACCGCCAGCCCGGGACTGGCTTACCAATGGCGGCAACCTGTTCAATCAGCGCTACTCCACACTCATACGTATCGACCGAAGCAACGTCAGCGGACTGAAAGGCGTGTGGCGAACGCATCTGAACGGCTCGGGCCTCGACCCGAAATTTTCGGGCGAGGCAACGCCAATCGTTCACGATGGCGTCATCTACGTCTCGACCGGCGCCAATGACGTGTTCGCACTGAGCGTCGCGACCGGTGACATTCTCTGGGAATACACGGCGAACCTCGATCCCGGCATCACGACTGTCTGCTGCGGCTGGACGAATCGTGGCGTTGCAATCGGCGACGGCAAGGTTTTCATTGGCCAGCTCGACGGCCGACTCGTCGCGCTCGATCAACTCACCGGCAGACCGGTCTGGTCGATCCAGGCCGAGCGCTGGCAGGAAGGCTTCACAATTACCAGCGCGCCGGTCTGGTACGAGGGGCTCGTGATCACCGGCTTCGCGGGCGCCGACCGCGGCACCCGCGGTCGCGTGAAGGCCTATGACGATTCGGATGGCTCGCTGGTCTGGACGTTCTACACGATTCCCGGCCCCGGCGAGCCGGGTCACGACACCTGGCCTGCCGACAGCGACGTCTGGCAGCACGGCGGTGCCGCCGTCTGGCAGACACCGGCGATCGATCCTGCGCTCGGCATGGTCTACTTTTCGACGGCGAATCCAGGCCCCGACTATTCCGGAGCGATTCGGCCGGGCGACAATCTGTACTCGTCGTCCATCGTCGCAGTCGATCTGCACACCGGCGAATACCGCTGGCACTTCCAGCAGGTGCATCACGACATCTGGGACTACGACGCGAGCAACCCGGTGCTGTTGTTCGACGTCGAGCTCGAGGGCCGGCTGCGCCGCGGCATCGTCGAAGTCGGCAAGACCGGCTTCGCGTACATCCTCGACCGCGAGACCGGCGAGCCGCTGATCGGGATCGAGGAACGGCCGGTGCCACAGGAGCCCCGCCAGGCAACTGCCGCTACGCAGCCGTATCCGATCGGTGACCCGGTCGTACCGCAGCACGTCGACGTCGCCCCGCTCGGCTTCGAGCTCGTCAATCAGGGTCGGATTTTCACACCGTTCTTCGGCCCGGATCCCGTCATCGCCCGACCCAGCATCTGGGGAGGCGCGAGCTGGCCGCCGAATTCGTACGATCCCGAGCGCGAATTGCTGTTCGTTTGCGCATCCGATTTCGCGGGCACGTTCACGGGCGGACATCTAACCATGGACGTACCACCGGATTTCAACCAGTCGTGGACCGGCGGGCGCGCCGGCAACCCGCGGCTGCCGCGGATGGGCCAGTTCGTCGCGATGGACGTGAAGACGAATACCGCCGCCTGGCGCGTGCAATGGCCGGACCAGTGCTATAGCGGGTCGGTGGCTACGGCTGGCGGGTTGATCTTCACCGGCCGCAACGACGGCCGCCTGATGGCACTCGATGCCGACGACGGCAGCCTGCTCTGGGAGTTTCAGACCGGTGCCGGGCTAAACACCCCGGCAAGCGTTTTCGAGCACGACGGCGAGCAGTATGTCGTGATCCTGTCGGCCGGCAACGCGCTGATCGGCTCGCCGCGCGGCGACAGCGTGTGGCTCTTCGGACTGAACGGCACGCTCGATGAAGCGGCGCCCGGCGACACGTCGCTGCTGCCGGCGGTGTCGATGGCAGCACCGGCAACCGGTGAGCCTGACCTGACGCGTGGCGCCGAGCTCTACCGCCAGACCTGCCTGCCGTGCCATGGCGACGACGGCCGCGGCGGGCATGGCGGCGGCATGCCGCTGGATGCACTCGGCGACATCGCACAGGTCGCAGGCATCGTCCGCGAAGGCCGCAACGATATGCCGGCCTTTGGCGCCGCCCTGAGCGCGCAGCAGATTACCGACGTAAGCGCCTGGGTGCTGGACGCGTTCAGCAGCGGCCCGTAGGCGTGGGAGGGGCCCGGCAGGCCCGGGTGTTACTCGTCCGGGATGGGCGACCCGTCTTCCCTGACCGGATTGCCGCGAATCAACAGACCGAAAGCCGTCTCAACTTTCGCCGCGTAACCGCTCACGACGATGACGTCGCCTGGCTGAAACGTATCGGCCGTGTAGCCGGCGCTCGTCATATGCGGTACCGCGCGCCCGCCGTAGCTGACATCCCAGACCTGCGTCTCGCCGGCAGTCGTCGTCACTTCGATCAACAGACTCGGGTGCGGATTTACGAAGCGCCACTCACGGACCGTGCCGGTCAGCTCGATGAGCTCATCTTCGTTGTAGATACCGTTCGTGCTGTGATGCGCCGTTGCGGAAGACCCCGCAAGAAGGATGGCTGCACAAACCATGCCGGCCGGAAGTTTGAGATTTTTCATCGGTCCAATGCTCATTGTTCGTACTCGATCCGCTCGATCGGGGGGTCGTCCGGATAGCTGCTCGGCAGCAGCTGCAGCGTATGCCTGGCGCCCTCGAGATCGCAATTCCACGGTAGCGCCAGCGGTGCGGGATCCGGCGCCGACCGGATCTCGAATACCCATGGCTCGCGCAGAAAAAACGTGTCGATCGTCGTCACTTCGAGAACGAGGTCGTCGCCGTTCCGGGAGTATCTTTCGGTGACCTTCTTCTGCGTGGACGATGGAATCTTGAAGTCCGCGTTGAGCCCCTGGGGGTCGAACGTAAACTTCGCGGTCTCGACGATGAGCGCGTCATCCACGTAGCGTCCGTGCGAATGGCCGAAGTAGTAGAAGTCGCCGACCGCCGGCTCATCGTGATCGCTGCCCTCGAGCCATGCGGTTCGCACGACGTCGTCCTTGCCGTAGGTGAAAACCACGCGGTCATCGAATTGTTCGATCCGGTGCGAATACGGATCCGTCCACATGTGAGGAATCGGCATCGGCGCGCAGTCGTACTTCGGCTGCGCAACCTCGTCGATGGCATCCCGATATGCGCGCGCCCGGCGGGTCAGCAGATCATCGTCTTCCTCGAGCAGCATGCAGCCGAAACCGTTTTCCCCGGTGCACTGTCCCCACTGCCAGACACCGGCGATATCGGGCACGGCGCCCCCTGACTGAGCCCGGGCCGGCGTCGCCACAACCGACAGCACTGCCAGCGTGGTTACCGACAGCAAGGGCCGACACGGCAGACCGGAAAACGGGTTGTAGCTCACGGCAACTCCATGCGACAGTCGGCGCTCCGGATCGGCCGCGAGGCCGGTCAGCGGGCTCGATGCCGGGTACCAACATTCCTGCGAGACGCACCGGTAGTATCCCATGTGAGCCGCCGCTTCATCCAGCACCACGGATCAATCGAGCGCTGCTGCGAACTCTCGCACGATGCGCCCGGCCGGCTTGATCTCGCTGATTCCGGCGACCGATTTGCCGGCCTGCCAATAGTCGGTACGGATGTCCTCAGCCATCAGTGACTTCCTGAGCCGACGCAGCGAGTTGAGCGCGTACCAAGTGCGGACCCAGTGCTTCGTCCTGCGGCCCTTGAGCAGCCAGCGGGCGAACGGACCGGCCTTCGTGCCGAGCCGCTCAACGTATTCGTTGTTGATGACGGCGACCGGAACGCCGGTGAGGCGTTCGGTGAGAACGATGTCGTCCTGGTCCGCGTCGACGATCGCCTGCTTGTACGCAGCGCTGGCCGTGCACTCGGGTGTAGCAATGAAGCGTGTGCCCAGTTGCACTGCAGTGTAGCCGAGACGCAATCGCCGCCTGAATTCCTCCGGCGAACCGACGCCCCCGGCGCTGACGATCGGCTTCTCGAACGGCAGCAGCTCCTCGAGTAGCACTTCGGGCGACCTCGAACCGGCGTGGCCGCCGGCACGGTCGTTCACGCCTATGAGGCCGTCGACACCGCCGTCGACGCCCTTCTGCGCCCACTTGCGTTCGGTCACGTCGTGATAGACGACACCGCCCGCCGCGTGGACCCGTGCACAAACCCATGTCGGGTTGCCGAGTGACGTGATGAAGAACCTGACGCCCTCCTCGAGCGCGATGTCGATCCAGTGGCGCATGCGGTCGAGGTAAGTCTTGTTGTTGCCCTCGATCAGGGCATTGAAGCCGATCGGTCTGCTGGTCAATGAGCGAATGAGACGCAATCCGGCGCGAAAGTCGTGACCGTGCACGTAGGTCAGCGACAACGGCTGCACGACGCCGAGCCCGCCGGCCTCGCTGACGGCGGCAACCAGCTCGGGGTTCGAGCAGGGGTACATCGGCCCGCCGATCAACGGCACGGAGACGCCCGCCTGCCGCGTGAACGGCGTCTCCATCGGTCAGGCTCCGGACCTGGCGATGCCGAGTCGCCAGCGTGCATGCCCCGTAGCAACGAGCGCGCCCTGCCGATCGAAACACTCGGCAGTGACATCGAAATCGAGATCCCGGTCGACGCTCGGCACGGTCACGCGCGCGATGGCCCGAATCGTGCCACGCGCCTTCTTGTGATAGGTCATCGACAGGTCCGTGACGATGCCGCGTACCGTCGGCGGGAGACCCGCCATCATCGCAAGACCGCCGGTGATCTCGGCCAGATTCATCAGCGCAATGGCATGCACGGACCCCAGGTGCTGGCGATTCGAGCGCCGATCGGGAATCTCGACCTCGGCGTGTCCGGGCTCGAGCACACGAATCCTCGGGCCGACCGAGCCCGAGTACGGAATCATGAAACCGAGCAACCTGGAGAACAACCAGGCGCCGCCCGGCACGGCGGACAGACGCCGCCAGAGCCTTAAGAGGTGAGCGCCGGTTACGGTCATCGCGCGTCGAAGATAGCATGTGTTGCTCGCCCTCTGCCTGCGATGAGCTGCCGGGCCTTTCGATCAGCTCGCGATGTCCTGGCGCTCCCTCCAGTGCAGATACTCCGACGTCAGCGCGACCTCGAGCAGGCGTGACAGCTCTCGCCGGCACGGATGACGGGCGATCGCGTACGACAGCAGGGCCTCGCGCGCCGATGCGTCCGTCAGCTTGCTGAGCCAGACGGCCGTTGCGATCTGCCCGGCGAACTTCACTTCGACCGAGGTCAAGAAAATTCTCATGCTGCGACTCCCGACTCCGAGTGACGGGATACAGCCTGCGCCCGGGATCTGGCCTGCGACTGGCAGAATCGTGGCGAATGATGGCAGAGTGCGGACCCATGAGCTCGAGGCAATCGATCGCCGCGCCCGCATCGCCGACTGCCACGATGTGTTACTGGCGACCCTTCCTGCTGGCGGCATTGCTGGCTGCGGCGTTCGCCGCAGGATCGGCGGCCAACGCGCAGCGAGAGTTCCGAGTCTACCCGAGCTTCGAGGGAGCCTCGGCCGAAGCGCCGCTGCCAGCCGACTGGGACACTCCGGGCGAGCTCGTCATCGGCAGGCTGATGTATCCCGGCGGCAACTTCGGCTTCGGCGCCGACTGGCGCCAGGGTTATGCGAGCTGGACCGACGATTATCCGCGCGGCGACCGCAAGCTGGTCGAAATGATTCGCCGGTTTACCCGTACGAACGTACGCGGCGTCGAGCAGCCGATCAATCTCGAAGACGACGACGACGTGTTCTACTGGCCATTCATGGTCGTCGGCCTCGCATCAGCGTGGCAGCTGACCGACGAGATGGCCGTCAAGCTGCGCAACTATCTCTTACGCGGCGGCTTCATTTTTTGCGACAGCTTCTTCGGCACTCGCAACTGGATCGTCTTTCAGGAAAGCCTGAAGCGCGTATTCCCCGACCGACCAATCGTCGACCTGACCGGCGAGGAAGCCGTGTTCAACATCGTGTTCGACCTCCCGCAGATGATTGACACACAGATTCCGAATGCAAACTCGATCATGCGGGGCGGCTCCGGCTTCATGGGTCCGGATAGTGCAGTGCCCCATTGGAAGGGCGTCTTTGACGACGATGGCCGGCTGATGGTCCTGATAGCGCACAACAACGACGTTGCCGACGCATGGCAATGGGCTGACGACCCGCGCTACCCGGCCGATAAGGCGAACCTGGCGCTGCGTTTCGGCGTCAACGTCGTGGTCTACGCGCTGACACACTGACTCACGTAGCGCGTGCCCCGGACCCGCTGCGGCGCATGCGCGCTGGTCCTGTTAACCGATCTCACCCGCGAATCAGTGAAATTGCCGGGCTAGTTCCCCGAAGCCTCGCTCGTCGCGCGCTGTTCCTGCGGCGAAACCTCCTGCCTTTCGTTACCCTCGATGAACTCGTAGGTCAGCTCCTCGCACGGGTGCCGCTCAAACGGCGTCGCTGACAGGTAAACGATGTCCCGACCGGTATACGGGGCCGCCAGATAAACCGGATCAGTCACCGTGTACCGGCGCGTTATCGACAGCGCTTCGGGATCGAACTCGAACTCCTCGACGATACGGAGCTCTTCGCTGTTGCGCGTCGGCGGCACCAGCACGCCTGCCGTGAAACCAACGGTATCGACGGTCAAGGTGTTGCCTTCCCATTGACCGATCGAATGACCGGCATTGCTCGGCTCGATGTCGTCCGGATGCTCGGACATGCCGACGTGGATCCGCCGCGCGAAGCTGTAAAGACCGTAATCGATATCGATGACGCGATCGCCGTTTTGCGTCGTGGCCTGCGTGATGCGGTTGATCGGCCAGTCGAACGTCCAGTCGAAAATGATGCTCGTCGCCTGGCAGGACAGCCGCGGATTGTCTTCCGGCGACCACATCTGGAATGCGTCTGCTTCCTGTTGCCCGCGGGCGGTATAGACCGGCGGCGCAGGGCGCGGATTGCGCGCCCGGATCTCATCGAGCGTGATATCGCCGGCGGCGTAAGCATCACGAAAGCTCTTCGGCACCAGTGCCCCGGTCCCACCCTCCGGTGGAATCGTCAGCACGAGTTGCTCGACGGCCCAGTCGCCGGAGATATTCGGGTCGCCGTTGGCGAGCCGCAGCGGTCGGCCGGACGTATCGACGGTCTGGCCGCTCGAGAACTGGTCGTTGCGATCTACCGTCGCCCTGTCACCGAGCGTAAATGTCTCGAGATAGCAGGAGTGCGGGTCGTCGCGATGCGGCCGGGCGAAGATCTCGACCGGAAGGCCCGGCACGAAGAGATCTTCGCTCCAGCCCGAGCGTCGCAGCAGCATCGCGGCGCGCATCTCGCACCGCACCTCGAACGGCTCGCCATCCGGGCCGTCGATAACGAAATTCATGTACGAATGCGGATTGACGAGATCAACGCTCACCAGCGTACCGGAGTAGTTGATCTCGCCCTGCATATCGAAGCGGCCGAAACCATGATGGGCCTGAGCTGTGATCGAGGCGACGGCGGTGGCGATCGCCACGGCGGCAAGCCTGCCGCGCAGGTATCTGGACATGCTGGACTCCTGGCGCAAGGTGAGCGACAACGAACCTTTGGCAGTATATCGTCCGGGCTGGAACCGGGTTCGGAAATCTCGGGCGCCGGCGGGTTCTGCCCACGTCAGTCGAGACTGGATGCCGGCGGTGAGCGGGCGACTAAGCGCGCGGGGGCGGCGCCCGCATGCGGCGCCGAGCGGCAAGCCGTTCGATATGCCGGTCAGCGTTCGAGCAGATAGATTTGCCCGGCCTGCGTGATCTGATAACCTTCGCGCCCCTCGTCGGTACCGAAGCCGCGCCGAATCAGCTTTAGCTCCAGCAACATCCGGTGCGCCGCGTCGATCTGGCGCGACGGCAGGCGCAGGTCCGCCGCGACATCGCCGGCCGTGACGACCTGCGCTTCCCCGACCTGACCGTAGCGACGAAGAACCGCCGCCGCCGGACTCGGTAGCGATACCGTGCCGACCGCCACTCTGGAACGTCTGGCCTGCTGCCTAGACCGCATCAGTCCCACCCAGCTGACCAGCCTGCGGCGCACGACGCGTAGCTGGCGCAGCGAATCCTGCCAGAGATGGGCAATCCAGGCAGTCAGTGTCCTGTCCAGATTGCGAATCGCGTTGACGATCAGACCGGCCACGAGCAGCGCGAGCAGCCAGAAGATCACGGACACAATCTTCGAATACAGATGGCCGTAGTCGTCGGGACTCAACTCGAAAAAGTCGGCGACGCCCGGCAGATAGACCATGATGGCGCCCAGCGCCGCGTCACCCGGCAGAAACAGTACGTCGAGCAGCCATTCGCGCACGTCACTGATCGTGATCGCGCCGCTACCGTCCGCGTCGAGCGCCGGCAGCGACCAGGCCGCCGTGCCATCCTCGTTCATAGCGCCTGCCCCCCCGGGCTTCTTCAGGCGGCAACCATCATCGCAGGCGGCGGGGGGAGAACTGTGTGAACGGGTTCTCAGGCAACCGTGGTGACATAACGGATGGGCGTCAGGGCATCGCGCATCGATAGCTGTCGGCGCTCGCGGCGTCACCGCCATCGAAGTGTGCATAGGCGGGCCAGGCACACAACGGCCGGCCTTGCCCGGGCATCGATGCGCCGGTTGCCGGTACTGCCGCCGGCGCGACGCCCTCCTCGACCCACTCGACCAGCGGCGTCAGCAGGTCGAAGCGATCGACGGTCTGCTCGCCGCCGGAACAATGCCCCATCCCGGGGACGAGATACATTCGACCGAAATCCTCGATGGGGAGCAGATCCGCATTGGCCTCGCCGAGGCGCTCAAAATAACGCAGCGTGTCATTCGCTGAAAACCACGGGTCGGCTTCGCCGTGATAGAAGATGTGCTTGCCGCCGTTGCCGATGAATGTGCTGACGTTGTAATTGGTCGCCGTGCTGCCCAGCGCTTCGGTGGCCGAGAGCGCGTCGATGTACTCGGCGTCGACGTCCAGCACATCGAGGTCGCCGCCGTTCGGGCCGATCGGCGGAGTGCCGCCGGCGATCAGCAGGCCCGGCAACCCGACCTCATCGTCAATGCCGGAATCGTAGGGATACGACGCATAAACGTGCTTGCCGGCCGCGCTGACCGGGCCGGCCATCGCCCTGGCAAGCGCCTCGGCCTTGTCGTCCGCGAGACACGCGGATCCCGGGGCAGCCGAGCAGGACAGATCGCGCGGATCGAAGGTGCAGGCCTGGCGGTTGAAGATCAGCCCGTCCGCGTTGCCGTCGAGGGCATCGCAGGCATTCATCAGCGCGCCCATGATCAGCCTCTCTTCCTGCTCCGAGAACGGATCGCGCGGATTCGCCTCCTCGACGTCCGCGTACTGGTGGCTGATCCAGCGAAGCGCCAGATTGCTGACCGTCGTTCGCATCGCGGGCGCCCCGGAGACGATCCCGTCGAACAGGTTCGGATAACGCTGCGCCATGATCATGCCTTCACGCCCACCGGTCGAACAGCCGACGAAATAGCTGTGGTGCGGCGCGCTCGCGTAGTAGCGCTCGACGATTGGCCTCACTACACCGAGGGTCTTGGCATTCGCCAGGAACTGAAAGTTCAGCAGCGCCTGCTGATCCGCCATGAAGCTGCCGTCGAAGACTGCCCCTTCATGACCGCTGTCCGTGCTGACGACGGCGAAACCGCGGCTGAGCGCCGGCGTGTCTCCGGCTGCGACCGCGCCAACGGGCTCGCGGACGGTCCCGTTCAGTCCACCGCCGCCCTGAAACAGCAATCGGCCATTCCACTCAGCCGGTAGGTTGATTGCGAAGCCGATGGCGTAATCGCGACCACCGACCCCGGTGCGATGCTCGAAACTGCCGGCAACGTGGCAGTGCGAGGGCAACGTGATGCGGGCGCCGCCCTGGCCATCGACCGCGCGACCGTCATGGAACTGTGCCGTGTCGATCCTCAGCTCCGCATTGCCGGCCCAGGTTGCGAGCTCGGCGCAGGCTTCGGGCCCGGACTGGGCCCCAGCCGCGGACATCGCAATCCATAAGGCAAACAGGACTGCCGGCCGCCCGGATCGTCGTCCGTGAAATCGTTGAGAAGTCATCGAAAGTCCTCCAATGACCAGACTGTCTCCTGGTACCCTGATACGCGGCGGTTCGCGGACCGGCTGTGCGGCCGTATCGTTCGTGCCGGCCGCGCCGATCAGCGACGCCAGCCGCCGCGCCGCACGCCGCGGCGCAGCACGATCATGACATAGCCGCCGACCATGCCGCCCAGGTGCGCGAAGTGCGCAATGCCCGGCGCCATGCCCGTGACGCCGAGATAGAGCTCCAGCGCACCGTAGAGCGTAACGAATAACCAGGCAGGCATCGGAATCGGCGGTATAACCAGCATTATCGTTCGCCGCGGGAAATACATGCCGAAAGCGAGCAGGATGCCAAACACTCCGCCCGAAGCGCCGATGGTCGGATAGGGCGATGCGCTCGTCCATGCCGCGACCGCGAGCTGCGCAAGCGCCGCCGTCACGATGCAAACGAAGTAGAACTTCAGGAACCAGCGAGCACCGAAAAGTCGCTCGATCTCGCTCCCGAACATGAAAAGCGCCAGCATGTTGAAGAACAGATGTGCCAGGCCGCCATGGAGAAATCCGTAGGTGACGATCTGCCATACACCGAATCCGGGGGCATCGATGAATTCGGTGCCGTAGGGCCAGAGCGCGAACCAGGCAAGCATCGTCGTCCACATCAGCATCTGCACGAGATAGACGACGACGTTGACCAGGATCAGCGCCTGGGTTACTGGAGGAAGATTGAAATTCACTGGATCACATAGGGTTGGTGCGGGACGGGATTCGGACGCTTATCCGGCAGGCCCGGTCAATCCCATGCGCTCTATCAGGGCAAGGTAGCGCGGATGCTCGTGAAGGGGGGCGTGGGCAGGATGAACGAGCGTGAACGGTAATGCGATCATCCTTCTTTCGGCGGCCCTCTCGAGCATGTCGATCGCGCGGTCGAGCTTATTCGTAGCGACAAATATCGACGCGCTCATCAATTCTGACATCGGCGGAAGGCGATCGAAAGGGATCTCGGACAATGCGGCATCGGATGCACCGGGGCCTCTGCTGATCGCCGCATGGTAGGCATCGATGATCACCGGCACGGGACTTGCCGGCCAGTCTTCCCGCAGTTCGTGAATCACATCCGCGCCCGCATCCAGATCGCCCTCGAAGATGTGCGCGCATGCGAGATTCACGCGCCAGAGAATGTTGCCGGGCTGAATGCCGATGGCCGTTTGGAAGTGTCGTTGCGCGGCCGGCCACTCCCTCAGATAGTGATAGAGAATCGCGGAATTGCCGTTGGTGGCGGGACCAAGCCCGTCTATTTCATTGGCCTTCCGAATCATCGCGACCGATTCCGCGTTGCGACCGTTCACCAACAGGTATCCTGCGAAATCCAGATAGGCCGGTGCGTAGTTTGCGTTTCTGATCAGAGCCTCGCGATAGAGTTGTTCCGCTTCGGCCCAGTTCCAGTCGTAAAACGCCGTGATATTAGCGAGCACGACCCGAGGCTCAGCCAGCGCGTCGTCGAGCGCAATGGCTTTCAGTGCAGCAATTCTGGCCAGCGGCATCACGTCTGACGACTCCGTCGCCGTATACCAGCCCTGATAGAGATAAGCGCGCGCGAGATCCGCGTGCGCAACCGCACTCTCCGGATCTTCATCTACGGCACGCTCGAATTGCCCGATGGCGAATTCGACGCGTCCGGCGTCGAGCGCGGCCCGCCCTGTCAGAATAAGCCTTTCGGCTTCGGCCGATAACGGTCGCGCGGCAGCAAGCCGCTCGGATTCCGGCGGCAGCAGTTCCCCCTGCACCGCGGCGAGGACACCCGCGCCAACGCGCGTCTGAAACATATCGATCGTCTCATCGTCCTGCGCGAATTCGCCTGCCCAAACCAGCCCCGCCGAGTCCGTCGAGGTCAAGCGAACGATGAGCCGGACTCCTTGCCCGGCCGGCTGCGAGAGAATGGACCCGATCAGCCGAAACTGTGCGTCACTCGTCGGTGCATCTGTTTCCGCACTGCTGATTTCGAAAGCCCCCGACCTTCCGAGCACATTGATGACGGTTTCGGTCAACGCATCGGCAGCAACCTGCCGCTCGTCGCGACCGGTCAGATTCACGAAGGCCGGGACCGACAGGCGTGCTGCTGCAGCTGCCGGCGAGTCGCGGCCATCGCCGGAGGGCGCCCAGATGCCGATAAGCAGCGCAGCCACCGCGGCAAGCACCGCTGCTGCAGCGACACGGAACGATCGCCGCCGCGCAGGATTCAGGCGTGCCTCCGTCGGTGATTCGGCTTCGGATGACGACGGCTTCACGGCCGGCCGAATCAACTCCACGGGAACTGCGAGGCGATAGCCGATGCCGTGATGCGTTTCGATGAACTTCGGCGACTGCGTCGTGTCGCCAAGGATCGCCCGCAGCCGGCTGATGACGTGATTCAGCCGATCCTCGAAATCGACGAACGAATGGCCCACCCAGAGCGCCCTTGCGAGATCTTCCCGCTGAACGATGGATGGCGCTTTCTCAAGCAGATGAGTGAGGACGACGCAGGGTTGCTTCTGCAGTCTGATCTGGCGACCGCTCTTGAGCAGCTCGCGAGATTTCGGATCGAAATCGAAATCTCCGAATCGATATCGCGGATTATCTGCGGCGTCTATCTCCAGGTCCCCTCGGGTTGTCGGCAGCGACAATCATGGCGCTTCGCCCTGCCTGTAGTGCCAAACCGCTCGATGCGTAAGTATATGAAATACTGTTTTTTTTCGGATCATTTTGTTGTCATGTTTTTATCATGGAAATCTGCCGCCTCGCAACAAATAGTGCGATAGCGTTTTGGAAAAAAGACGCTCAGATAATGAATCGTTATATGAGGAGGCAACTATCCCATGTTCATCAGAAAAATCCCGATTCTCGCCGCAGTGAGCGTCGTCACGGCATGTCTGGCTTCATCCGCGGCGATCGCCGATCCTCCAAGCTATGCGCCGGTCAACTTCCTGCCGGCAGTCGTGCCCGTTGAGGGAGCCAGATCTTCCATACAGCGAAACGATGCGGGCTTTCGCCTGAACATCGTCACCAATAGCCTCCAGCACCAGATCTACACGGTTTGGCTACTCGTCTGGAACGATCCGGCGAACGACGCGGATTGTCCGCCCGCCAACGGCGGTGACTTCTGCACACCGGGCACGATGGATTGTGTCATTTTCGGAGCCGGGCACCTGATCGGGGAATCGGGCAATGCCGCGTTCAGCTCACACCTGAGCGTCGGCGATACGTCTCGTGTTGTGGGTGGAGGTAATTGTCCGGCCGGCCTGATCGATGCCCGTGCTGCCGAAGTGCATGCCGTAATCGGCCAGCATGGAGAGCTGGAACCGTCCACCGTGTTGCCTGACGAATTCCGTACCCCCGTACCGCCCGCTCAGTTCGAGCAGGCGACCGTGCATGTGCCTTGAGCCGTCTGCGCCGACCTTCGCTCTAAAGCGGTGCGCCCGGCGTGACCGATCGCCGGGCCGCCGCCTCGTGAGTCCGCGGCCGAAATCGCGTCCGAAGTCGCTGCCGCAATCCAATCGTCTTGCGCGGCGGCCGAAATCCGGGAACGGCGATTTTCGCGGGTTGACTAACGCACCCGACACTCGAAGCTCGACGCGTCGTCGGGATCGCCGGAGCCGTCATACGTCGCGACCGCGGGCCAGGCACAGGCCGGGCGGGTAAACACGCGCTGTTCACCGTTTGATGGCGCGCCGGGCGGGCCGCCGACCGCCGGCCGCGCGGCCGGCAGGACATCCGGCGCATCGCCGGCTTCGGCCCAGGCCTCGAGCGCAGTCAGCCAATCTATCGCGAACGCCCCCTCACCGCCGGCACAATGATCCATGCCCGGTACGAGAAACAGCCGGACGCCGTCATCGACCGCGTCCTCGCCGAGCGTATCGACGACGCTCTCGTAATAGCGAACCGTGTTGCCATACGGAATCAATCCGTCGGTGGTGCCGTGATAGAGCAGCAGCCGGCCGCCGTTCCCGAGAAATGCCGACAGGTCCGGATCCATCGCGTCCGCCGCGCCCTGATCCTGCTGCTCGGCCAGCGCTACGTGAGTATCGGCATCGAACTCGGCAGGGTCCCAGTCGGGATCGTTCAGCACGACCTGGCGAAACCAGTTCGTGCCTATGGTGAACGGTCCGCCCGCGTACGCAGCCCACAGTGGCTCGCTGCCGGGACCCGTGCCCGGCATCAGCACATCGCCGTCGCTCGTAACGAGGCCGGCATAGATATTGCGCGCGGCCGCAACCTCGGCCGGGGCAAGGCAACCGTCGGACGTTTCGACACTACACGCCAGGCTCGCCGGATCGAAGGCACACTGCGCCGGGTCGGAAATGATGCGGTCTTCCAGACCATCGCTGGCATCGCAGGCAGCAATAGCAGCTTCCTTGAGCGACGCGAGCTTGTCCGCGCCGAGTCCGCCTGCACCGATATTCGACTGGATCTGCGTCGCCTGCGACATCAACGGCGACCAGTTGGCGGCCGGGGCGCCAGCGACAATGGCGTCGTAATCGTCCGGGTAGCGCTGCGCTTCCTTGAGTCCCTGACGCCCGCCGGTCGAGCAGCCGAGCCAGAAGGATTCCTCCGGAGCGCGGCCGTAGCGCGCCGCGGTGATCGCCTTACCGACGACCGTCAGCTCGTGAACGGCGCGATACTGATAGTCGATCAGCTTCTCCGGATGGCCGACCGCCCACTCGAAGGACCCGCCACCGCCCTGATGGCCGGTATCGGTATTGGCAACCGCGTAGCCGCGGGCGAGCGGATCCGGCAACGATGAGACGACGATGCTGCCGGCTGCGCCGCCGTTGCCGGTCTGCATGAAGCGGCCGTTCCAGTTGTCGTCGGTAGGCAGCCAGAGCTCGAAGCGGATGTCGGAGTCGTCGGTCGGATGAATGGAGCCTGCGACGCGACAGAACGCCGGGAGGTTCGAGTAATCGGGCGGGGGGCCGCCGAAAGCCGGTGCCGGGGCCTCGAACTCGCCGGCTGCGACAACCGTCGCAGACTCGATCTCGGTATTCGGGAATGTGGTGCCGGCCAGCGCAGCGCAGCCAGCACCCGGTGTGCCTTCTCCGGGCGCGCTGCTGGCCAGGGCAGCCGGATTGTCGCCGCTGGAATCGCCGGCATCGTCGGCACCCGGCGCTTCCTCCTGTGTGCAGGCCGCCCCGCATGCAAGCGCGACGGCGGCCGCAACCGCTCGCAGCGCGGTGCCATACCTGTCAGTCATCTGCCTCATTGTGAGTTCCCCCGGGACGATGTGGACGGCACAGTGGAATACCGTGGCGTACTCGATTGTAACTGGCGCCGGCGCACACAACCTGCAGTCCTGCCGGGCATCTTTCTTTCGGCGCCCGCGCCACCGCAAGCACCAATTCGGCCGGCGCCCTGTTGTGCTGCCGGACAGTGACTAGAAGCACTCGTTACCGAGATAACCGCCGCCGCCGCAGTAAGTTCGGTCCTGCAGCTGCAGCAGAATGCCGTCCGGATCGGTGAAGTACACCTCGGGCGTTCCGCCCTCGGCGCCGCCGCGCTCAGGCATTCGCCGGCTCACGTAGTGCATCAACGGCCCGACGTCCCGTTCACCACGCGCGCTCAGCCCGAAGCTCGTCAGCGTGTCGAGCACTTGCTCGACGTCGAAGTCGCGCATGTTGAACGAACCGTGGTGGATATTCGCCGGCACGGCGCCCGCGTCGCCCCGGCCCGCGTACATGACGAACTGCCGGCCGTCACCGATGCCGGTCACGGGCGACTGCGGCCCCTGATACGCCTGAATCTCGAGACCGAAAGTCTGCTGGTAGAAGCGATTGGCGGCCGCGCCATTGCCGAGAAACACCGTGAAGTGATTGATGTCCGTAAGCTCGATCAGGCCCGCTGGTGCCGTCTCGGCCGGTCCGCAGGCCGTGCCGTCGACACCGCCGCCGCCGCAGTAGCCGGCAGCGCTCAACTGGACGATCAATCCGTTGTCGTCGGAGAAGTAGAGCTCCCGCCCCTCGCCGGGCTCTCGGATCCAGGTCTGCATCCGATGCAGCACACCGGCGTCGGCCGGCGGCGGCGAAGCGACCGGCTCGAAACCGATCGCGGCGAGCCTGGCCTGCGTTCGTTCGGCATCGAAGTCCTCGACGGCGTAGCCGATCCGCGTAATGCCCGGCGCTTCGCCTTCACCGAGGGCGCGGATCGCCATGAACTGCGGGCCGTCGCCAATGCGCAGGCCAATGCCGTTCCCGCTGCGCGTTTGCACGGGCATGCCGAACAGATTCTGATAGAAGTCGCGACTGGCGCCGACATCCGGGACGCGAATCTCGAAGCTGTTCAGGCGCAGCAGGCGGATGCCGCTCGAGGGGAAACTCGCCTCGTCCGGCGTCGACTGCGCTGCGGCGCGTGACGACAGCAGCGGCAAGGCAGCAGGTGCGAAAAGAGTCGGTGGCACTGCCGCAAGCAAAGCCCGGCGTGACAGTGTCTGGCGCCCCTTCGTTCCGCAATCTCCGGCCACTTGCCAATCACCTTGAATTCATCGGTCGCTTCGGACAGATTAACGTGTGGCTATGCGGCATACCAAACTTCCCAACCCCCGAGTCTCGACGGGCGCGGCGGTGGCGCTGCAGATGATCACGCTCTTCGTGACGGCACCCGTCGGGGCGCAGCCGGCGCCCGAGGACCTGCTCGATCTGATCCGCCACGGCGACACGACCCGTGCCGCGCGCCTGCTCGACGAGGGCGCCGACCCGAATCGCCCGAACCGCCTCGGCGTTACGCCGCTCTATCTCGCGGCAGCAAACGGTAACGCCGAGCAGATCGATCTGCTCGTCGCAGCCGGCGCCGACCCGAGCGCCCGGGACAGCGTCGGCGAAACGATGCTGATGGCCGCCGTCGGAAGCGGGGATATCCACGCAGTCGAGGCACTGCTCGCGCATGGCGTCGACGTGAATGCACGCGATACGGCTTATGAGCAGACCGCGCTGATGATCGCTGCCCGCGCAGGTCATGCGGGAATCGCCGAACGGCTGCTGGCCGCCGGCGCCCGCATCGATGCCAGTACCCGTACCGGTCCGGAGCCCGAGTGGATTCTGCCCAACTCGCGCCCCGGGTTCAGTTTCGGGGTCGGCATCGTGCGCGGCGGGCTTCCGGAAGACCGCGGCATGCGACCGTTCAGACCCGGCGACATGACGCCGCTGCTCTACGCCGCGCGCGAGGGTCACACAGTCATTGCCGAAAGCCTGCTCGATGCGGGAGCCGACATCGACCGCGTGGAGGCGAACGGCATCACGCCACTGCTGATGGCGGTATCGAATCAGCGTTTCGAGACAGCCGCGATGCTGGTTGCGAGAGGCGCGTCGATCGACCACCAGGACTGGTACGGCCGCAGTCCGCTTTGGTCTGCCGTCAACGTCAGGAATCTCTACGTGCACAACGACACGTTCGAGCACAATGTCGATCGCGACGCGGCGTTCGAGACGATAGCGCTGCTGCTCGACCGGGGCGCCGACCCGAATCCCCGCACGACCGAGTCGCCGCCGGTGCGGGAGACACTGTTGTCGATCACCGGCACGCTCGAGTGGGTCGACTTCACGGGCCAGACGCCATTCCTGGCGGCCGCGCTTGCCGGCGATCTCGACACGATGCAGCTACTGCTCGAGCACGGTGCCGACCCGCATATTGCGACGTTTCACGGCACGACGGCGCTGATGGCAGCGGCCGGCGTCAACTGGGTAGTCTCGCAGTCCTACACGGAGGGGCCGGCCGCGCTGCTCGAAGCCGTGAAGCTGTGCGCCGGACTCGGCATGGACGTCAACGCCGTGAACTCGATGGGGATCACGGCGGTCATGGGAGCGGCGAACCGTGGCTCCGACGACATCATCGAGTTTCTCGTCGCCAACGGCGCGAGACTCGACGTTGCCGACAACGAGGGACGAACGCCGCTCGATTGGGCGCGCGGCGTCTTTCTCGCAACGCACCCGGCCGAGCCGAAGCCGAGCTCGATAGCGCTGATCGAGAGGCTGCTGGACGAGACGTCGGCCAACGGCACACGCACGGCAGGCGCAGGGATCGGCGGCGCAGCCGAGACCGGCGACGCAGCCGAGACCGGCGGCGCAGCAGGGACCGGCGCCGGAAGCGATAACCAGGGCACGCCATCGCGGCCGGCCGCAGGCGGGCAGTGAGCCGATGGCAGAGTCGAACCGAAACCGCCGCCGAATCCTCGCGACGAGCTGGCCGGCTCTGGCCGGCATCGGCGCCGTCGCCGGCGGTATCTGGTGGTTCTACGCGGTGCAGGGATCCGCGGACGTCGGAGATAAGGTCACTGTCCCCGAACTCGTGGACCGGTATTGCGTGGAGTGCCACAACGGCATCGACTACGCCGGTTCGCTGAGACTCGACGATCGCGACCTTGCCGCGATTCGGGATGACGCAGACGTCTGGGAAAAAGTCGTCCGGAAGCTCAAGACCGGCATGATGCCGCCGGCGGGCGAACCTCGGCCGTCGCGCGAACGGGCCGATGCCCTGATCGCGACACTCGAAAACACACTCGATGCGGCGACAGCGCCCACACCCGGACCGGCGCTCATTCGCCGACTGAATCGCGCCGAATACGCGAATGCCATTCGCGACCTGCTTGCGCTTGAAATCGATGCGGCCACGCTGCTCCCGCTCGATGACTCCAGTGAGGGCTTCGACAACATTGCGGCCGCGCTCGGCACGTCGCCGTCACTGATTGAGTCGTATGTGGCGGCAGCGATGAAGATCAGCCGCTGGGCGATCGGCGATCGAACCGCGCCGCGCACGCAGGCCATCTACACCGTGCCGCCGGACCTGCGCCAGGACCGCCACCTGGACGGCCTGCCCCTGGGCACGCGCGGCGGCTTCCGCGTCGACCACCTGTTTCCGCTCGACGCCGAATACGAGATTGCCGTGCGCCGCTCCTTCCGGTCGGGCGGCGCGGTCGACCTGACGATCGACGGCAGACCGGTCGAAGTCGACGAGCGCGGGCGGGCTCGCCTCACGGTAGCGGCCGGCCCGCGCGCGCTGTCCGCAGCACTGGTCGACACGCGCCGCGCGTCGGGCGTGGATGACATCTACTCGGCGCCGGCGCCGTCCGCAGGCATTCAGAGTATCGAGATCGACGGGCCTTTCGATGCGCGGGGCGTCGGCGAAACGCCCAGTCGCAGACGCATTCTGGCCTGCGCACCGACCGTGCCGGCCGAGGAATCGGCTTGTGCCGCCGAAATCATCAACGCGCTGGCTGCCCGGGCGTTCCGCCGCCCGCTCGCGCCGGACGAGCTGCCGGCATTGCTGCACTTTTTCGAGCAGGGACGGATCGACGGCAGCTTCGAAGACGGGATTCAGAATGCGGTCGCCCGCATCCTCGTGGATCCGCGCTTCCTTTACCGCATCGAGACGGACCGCCCCGGCCTCGCTGCGGGAAGCGCATATGAAATTGGCGATTACGAGCTCGCGACGCGGCTGTCGTTCTTCCTTTGGAGCAGCATCCCGGACGACACGCTGTTCGACGTCGCCGCGAGCGGCCGACTGCACGAGCCGGAGATGCTGGAAGGCGAAGTCGCACGAATGCTCGCCGACCCGAAGGCCGATGCGCTGATCGAGAACTTTGCCGCCCAATGGCTGTTCCTGCGCGAGCTCGAATCGGTCACGCCGGATGCCGAGTCGTTCGACGACAACCTGCGGCGGGCGATGGCGAATGAAAGCCAGCGCCTGTTCGCTGCGATCATGCACGAGGATCTGAGTATCCTGCGCTTGCTCGACGCCGACTTCACCTTCGTCAACGATCGTCTGGCCGAGCACTACGGTTACGACGGCGTGCGCGGCAGCCATTTCCGCCGGATCGGGATTCCGCCCGAGAGCCCCCGCCGCGGGCTGCTTGGCCACGCGAGCATCCTGACCGTCACGTCGGTGACCAACCGCACCTCGCCGGTGATTCGGGGAAGCTGGATACTCGAGACGCTGCTCGGCTCGCCGGCACCGGTACCGCCACCCGATGTCGAAACGACGCTCGAGGGCGACGACGGCGAGCAGATCGCTCTGACGGTTCGCGAGCGCCTCGAGGCCCACCGCGCGAACCCGACCTGCGCGTCGTGCCACGCGATCATGGACCCGTTCGGGCTCACACTCGAGAACTTCGATCTGGTCGGCGCCTGGCGCGACGCCGATGCCGGCCGGCCGATCGACACGCAGGCCACGCTGGCCGACGGCACCGCGATCGACGGGCCCGCGGCGTTGCGGCGGGCGCTGCTCGATCGCAGCGAGGCGTTCGTCAGCGCCGCAACGGAGAAACTGATGACATACGCGCTCGGGCGGCGAATCGAGCACTACGACATGCCAACGATTCGCGCTATCGTTCGGGAGGCGGCGGAGGACGACTACCGATTCTCGGCGCTGGTCGGCGGAATCGTCCGGAGCGTCCCGTTCCGCACGCGCGCCAATGGCGGCGCACCGGTCGTGGGAGGTAACGAATAATGCGAGTTGTCAGCGGTAAGCATCTTTCACGCCGTACGCTGTTGCGCGGCAGCGGCGCCGCCATTGCGCTGCCGCTGCTCGACGCGATGCTGCCGGCCGGCCGTGCGTTCGGGCAGGCCACGACCTCGACGGGCACAGCGGGGACACCGCAGGCGGGAGCGGCATCGAGCAGCGGGGCAGCGGGCACACCGGTACGCGCGGGCTTCATTTACTTCCCGCATGGCGCGACGATGTCGCGCTGGACGCCGGCCGGTACCGGCAGCGACTTCGAGCTGTCGGAAATCCTGACGCCGCTCGAAGCCTTTAAATCGAAGATAAATGTAATCAGCGATTTGTCGCATCCGCAGGCATACGGCCCGGGCGGTGCAACGGCTCATCACAATCGCTCGTCGGCGGTTTTTCTGAGCGGCGCCATGGCGCAGGCCGGCACCGAGGCGCGGCTCGGCACGACAGTTGACCAGGTCATTGCCCAGGCGATCGGCCAGGACACGCCGCTGCCGTCGCTCGAGCTCAGCATCAACGAAGGCAGTCTCAGCTGCGGTGACGGCCTCAGTTGCGCCTACCGCAATACGATCTCGTGGCAGAGTCCGACATCGCCGCTGCCGATGGAACGCAATCCGCAGGTCGTTTTCGAGCGCCTCTTCGGCGATGGCAGCACGAACGAGGAACGCGCAGCACGGCGTGCTCAGGCGCTGAGTCTGCTCGATGCCGTCAGCGAGCAGATTGCATCACTCGAACGAACGCTGCCGCAGCCCGACAGGGCGCGCCTCGACGAGTTTCTGACCGACCTGCGTGAGATCGAGCGACGCATCGAGAAAGCCGGCTCCCGATCGTCCGACGACCTGGAGGTCCCGGACCGGCCCGCCGGCGTTCCGGGCGATATCGAGGAGCACATCAAGCTGATGATGGATCTGCAGGTGCTCGCCTGGCAGGCCGATATCACTCGCGTAACTACGTTCCAGCTTGCGTCGGAGCTCAGCAACACCGTGTACCCGGCAAGCGGCATTCGCGACTCCTTCCACATCCTGTCGCACCATTCGCATGTCGAGGAAAACAAGGCGCGTTTCGCCGTGCTGAACCGCTATCACGTAGGCCTGCTCGCGCATCTTCTCGGCCGACTGGACGAGATACCGGACGGCGACGGCAGCCTGCTGGATCACTCGGTGCTCGTCTACGGCAGCGGCATGAGCGACGGGAACGAGCACAACCACAACCCGTTGCCGATACTGCTGGCAGGCCATGCCGGCGGGGCGCTCGAAGGCGGCCGGCACTTGCGCCATCAACCGGACACGACGATGTCGAATCTCCTGCTGGCGCTGCTTCACAAGCTCGGCATCGAGCAGGAGAGCTTCGGCGACAGCACGGGCCCAATCGCGGTCTAGTGTCCTGTCCGGCTGATTCGTTGCTCGATTCGCGGGTGGGGAGCGCTGTCCGGCGGCGTTGCTCCTCACTCGGATGTTCGCGATATTGTCACTCGACACTGGCAACCAGGGGAAGCGAGGCATGAAGAGCAAAAGGAACGTGTGGCGGCCGTCATCGGCGTTCTTGTCGCCGAACACTTCAACGCGTCCCGCTGCGCACACATTTCGGGCAACGCTCACTCCGCTGCGAACGCTCGTGCTGTGGCTCGGGCTCACGATGGCCGGCAGTGCGGCCGCCCAGTCGTCGGACACCATGCCGGAAGGCACACTCGATCACATCAGCGTCCACGGCGCATCGTTGGCGGGCAATCTCGAAGGCGACGATCCGAATCGCGAGGTCATCGTCTATCTGCCGCCCGGTTATGCGGCCGATGAGTCGCGACGTTTCCCGGTCGTCTACTTCCTGCACGGCTATTCGCTTACGGCGGAGCGGATGAAAGAGTTTCTCGAGCTGCAGGATGCGGCGGACACGGCCATTGCGAATGGCACGCCCGAGATGATCGTCGTGCTACCGGATGCCGACACAATCTACAGCGGCAGCATGTATTCAAACTCGCCGACGACCGGCAACTGGGAGGGGTTCGTCGCGGCGGATCTCGTCGACTACATTGACGCGAACTATCGGACGATTCCGGCACGCGAGAGCCGCGGCCTGGCAGGACACTCGATGGGCGGCTATGGCACGATCCGAATCGGCATGAAGTCGCCGGACGTTTTCGGCTCGCTCTACTCGATGAGCGCGTGCTGCCTGATGAACCAGGCACCGTCGCAGGCGCGGGTCGAGGCACAAATTGCCGAGCGCGGGGATGCGCCGGCGCCCGAAGGCGGCTTCGCGAACGTGTTGTCGGCGCAAGCCGCGGCATGGGCACCGAATCCCGAACGAGCGCCGCGCTATTTCGACTGGCCTTGGGAAGACGGCGAGGCTCTGCCGGATGTTCAGGCGAAGTGGATCGCAAACTCACCGCTCGTGATGGTCGATCAGTACGTGCCGAGCCTGAAGCGCTATGCAGCAATTGCAATCGACGTCGGCGACGCGGACGCGCTGGCCGACACGAATCAGCGGCTCAGCGCGTCACTGGATCGGCTCGGCGTCGCCCACGACTTCGAGCTCTACGAAGGCGACCACGTCAATCGCGTCAGGGCGCGCTTCGAGGCCGAGGTCCTGCCCTTCTTCGGCCGAACGCTAGTTAGGGGACAGTGACCCTAACTCAGCGGAGCTCGTCGAGTCCCTCGGTCAGCTCGATGTAGGTGCCCCAGGGATCAGTCAGGAACGCGATCGCGAGGCCCGCGTTCGGAATTTCCCGGTATGGCACGTCGAGCGTGATGCCTTTGGCTTCGAGCCCGGCAATGAACGCTTCCAGCCCGTCGATCTCGAAACCGATGTGATCGATGACCGTCCCGGCCGTTGCGTCGGTCGCGGATTCAGTGCGAGTGTAATTCATCGACAGACCCGGTAGTGTCGCGGTGACGAAGCCCGCGCCGCCGCCCGACTGCATCTCGGCACCGAAAACGTCCGCATACCACTGCCGCATCTCATCGGCTTCGTCGCCGAAGAAGTGGATATGGTGGCTCACGATCGGCGCCGCCTGCGCGCGCATCTCGAGCAGCTCGACCTTCACTTCGTCCGGGCCGAGTATGTAGGCGATGCCAGAAACCGGCCCATTCCCAGGCACGACACGAATGCCATCGACGATCTCCGCATCGGGAGGCGACCCGGCTTCGGTGGCCACTTCGTAGCCGGCGGCAATGACGCGGTCGAGCATCTCACGCAGATTCGGCACGGAAAATCCGACGTGATCCACGATGGTGCCGATCGAGCCACCGGTCGGTGCCTGCTCGCGCAAAAACACGAGCGCATCAGGGAACATCGCGATCGGCGTGCGGCCCGCAAACATACCGGGGCTGCCGCCCAGAGTATCGATCCAGAAGGCCTGGTGTGCGGCGACATCGCTGACGTTCAGATGATGGTGACCGTTCGTCACGGCGCCGGTCGCCATGAGCTGGGCTCGTGCCGGCGTCACGGCAATCGACAAGGCGGCGAATGCGGCGGCGGCGAGTAGCGAGCGAGGAGCGGGTCCGGTTCTCATCGTTGTTCTCCCGATCGGACGTCAGCGGATACCCCGGGGACTATCGATGTCGCTCCTGGACGTGTCAAGGCGAGTACGGCCGGGCCGTCGTGCCATCAGCTGCGTGATGCCGGCTCAGTCGATGCGTTCGTCGTCGAGCAGGTCGCGCCACAGTCCGTTGCTGCAGCCGTATTCGGCAGTCGCGCTGTCCGGAACACGCTGGTAGTAAGCGATACGTCGCTGCGGGCTATCGTAGTAGTCGGCGTCGGTCAGCGTGATATCGATGACCAGCACAGAATTTCCGACCGCGACGTCGAGTTCCGCGACAAAGCCGGTCGGGCGAGCAGCGATCTCGTCGAACGTGGTCAGATACATGCGCTCGACGACGTGGGCATTGTCGCCGCGCGGCCAGGGCCGAAGTTCCCATGGCTCGAGCAGCGTCGTGTCGACAACCAGCGTATCGCCGTCCCAGGTACCGACCGAGTGGCCGACGTTCGATGGAAACGTGTCGCTCGGGTGATCGCGTCCGTCGAGGAAAATGCGACGAATCTGATGCTCGAGCTCCGCGACCATCAGGATCCGGGATTCGGTCTGCGCCATTTCGATCGGATAGGACACGGTCGAGAGCATGACGCCGGGCAGCCCCGTACCGACACAGTTACCGCCGGGCTCGGGAATCTCGTTGAACTGTGCGACGAAAGCGTCGAGCGTCGCTTCGCCTTCCGTGGAATAGACCGGTGCCGTGCCGTCGCCATCCGGATTCTCGACGGTGAACGCCATCCAAACGCCGGAGAAATCGGGTATCGACCGGACTTCCTGCTGCGGTTCGGCCGGCTCCGTAGCGGATGTTGTCGTCGGATCCGGCGCCGGCCCGCAGGCAATCAGCAGCAGCATCAGCGGGACCACCGGCAACGGCCCACTGAACCTGAAGATTCGCTGAGTCATCAAGCTCGTCCTCCTCCGGATTCGGTACCTCACCGCCTGATGACTCGCGACACTACTGTGCATCGTCCGCCTTGGCAACGCAGCTGGTGCGTCCCAGAACAACGGCGCAGGAACGAGATTACGAGCCCGATGGTATGATCGATCGAGATCCGCGGCCGGGAAACACCAATGCGCAAATCTTGCTTGGCCCTGATTCTGCTAGGCGGCGGCCTGCCGATTGTATTCGCGCAACAGGCTGACCAGCCGGTCGTACGCTACAAGGCTGCCGTCGTCGCGCTGACCGACGATCCGGTGCTACGCGCCGACTTCGAGACCCGGCTCGTCACCCGGGCGCGCGAAAACAACTACGACGCGGTCACGAGCTTCGACATTGAACCCGATGTGCGCGATCTCGACGACGTCGAGTTCCGTCACGAGCTCGTCGAACAGGGAGTTCAGGCCGTGCTGATGCTGCGACCGTCGGCAATCGGTCGGGGATCATCGATAGAATCCGTCCGCGCGTCGATCGAACCGAACACGTTCGCCCGCATCCGTGAGTTTGCCCGCGAAGTCAGTGACTCGGATGCCGATGACCTGCTTGCAGTTGTCCATATGGCGATCTACACGATCAGCGATGAAGGCGCCGTGCTGATTTCGGCGGGTGCCGTCTGGCTCGACGACGAAGTCCAGGATCAGGACGAAGGCATCGATCGCCTGCAGGACCTGATCGTCTACAACGTCAACTCGGTCCGGCCGGCAATCCGGCGGCACCTGGGTCTGCCCCCTCTGCCATAGCTCGCTCCCGGAAGCGCCTGAGGAGGCGCCTGCGGGCCGGAAGCCCCGGGGGATCCTGAATGACCCGCCCAGGCAGACGGTAGGGACGATCGGACGTCTCTGCTGACTGGCCGGCCGAGCCCGTCAGGCGGTCAGAACGAAAATCGCAGTCCGACCCTGTACCGGCGCCCGATCGTGTCGAAGAACACGGGATTGGTCGGGTACACGTTTCCGCCGGGTGCGACCGGGGGATCTTCGTCGAGCAGGTTCGTCACGGCCCAGAAGAACTGCATATCGGTACCGCCGCCGCCGAACTCGAAGTCATACGAACCCGACCAAGCAAGGTAGTAGCGATCCTCGACGGTATTGGTCGTCATCGAGTTGAGCAGCGTGTTCGTCGATGCGCCGGCCGGGCTGTCGAAGCGAGTGGCGTTCAGCGAACCGGAGCCGATGTAGCGAGTCTCGAGCGTCGTGCGAAAACGGTCGCGCGAGTATGTCAGCCACGCCGTGGCCTGCCAGTTCGGTGAGGTGTTGAAGCCGCCGAAGGAACCGACCGGTCCGCTCTGCCCTTCATAGTTGATCGGCGGGTCGCCGAGCCCCGTGTCGACGATCAGATCATAGAGATAGGATCCGATCACCCGAAGGTTGAGGCTGCCACCGTTGCTCATCGCCACGTCGTAGACGGCCTCGATGTCGATGCCTCGGGTCAGGAACTGGCCGATGTTGATGGAGCCCGCCTCGACCGCGGTAATGTCGTCGGTGCCGAAGCCCTGAACGAACTCGCAGGCCTTTGCCCCGCCACGGAAGCAGGCATCGACCAGGTTCTGGGCGCTGACGCCGCCGAGACCGCCCGGCGTGATCGCGTCAGTCATGTCAATCTCGAACCAGTCGAGCGAGAGGCGCAGGCGGTCGAACGACAAGACGGCGCCGAAAGTCGTGGTATCGGCAGTCTCAGGCTTGAGACCCGGATTCCCGCCGGTGATGCTCGTGTAACCCTCCTCGATGCCGTTGTTCCATGGATTCGTGATCGGCCCCGGGAAGCCTCCGGGAGCGGCCTGCGCCGTATCACGCGGCAGGAAAAGTTCACGGAAGTTGCCCGCGCGGATATCGCGCGACCGCGTGGCGCGGAAGCGCAACCAGTCGAGCGGATCGTATATACCCGCCGCCTTCCAGCTCTCGAAGCTGCGGCTCGCGCCGACACCCGCCTGCGTTGCACTCGTCGCATCGGTCGATGTCGAACGAACCGCGAAGTCCGCCTGGAAGTTCTCCGCCATCGGTACCTGGATCTCCCCGTAGGCTTCGGTCGCTTCGATCTTGCCGCCGCGGTCGAGACCCCAGGAAAGCAGATAGTCGTTGTACCAGGGCTGGTTGGCCATATCGTGCGTCGCGAGATACTCGTCCTGCCGGTACTCGATGCCGAATGCACCACGGATCGGGCCGGCCCAGCCTTCGGCAAGGTCACCGCGAAAATTCGCGCCGATGACGTTCTGCTCGTAGTCCGTGTCTTCCTTGAGCGTCCGATAGACGTAATCGATGGCGGCCTGGTCGGGCCGCACGGCGCCGAACAGATTCAGCGGCACACACCCCGCGGCGAGTGGATTGAATGCCGGGTCGCCCGGAATCGTCGCGCGGCAGACGATATTGTTTGGATCGTTCGGGTCGACGACGGAATCGATTGCCCAGCCGAGGAAGTTGTACGTTACCGGCACCGGCACGAACGCACCGACCATGTTGTGAAACAGCCGCTGGTGGTTCTCGTTCTCGCCGTACTGGTAATAGCCGTCCCAGCTCCAGTTCGCGCCGATATCACCCTCGAGGCCAGTGACGAAGCGCAGCGTGTCGTTCTCGGTCGTATTGCGTGCCGAGAACAGGTTCGGCGCGTAGTTACGGCTGAAGATGCCGCCGCCCGGCGCGACCGCCCGTACGGCCGGCGAAAGGAACGCGTTATCCGGCGCGATGATGCCGACAAAGGGCCCAAGCGCACCATTGGCGGGATCGCCGACCGAATCGCTGGCCGCGCTGTAGAGCTCGGCGAAATAGTTGAGCGAACTCGTGACGTCATAGCTGATACGGGCCATGACCGTGTGCCGCTCGATTTCCGGCCGGATGTTCGACAGGCTGTAGGATGAGAGGCTGCCGTCACCGCCGAGGCGCGTGAAGAAGCCGGAGAACTGCCCGGGATCGTACGGCATCAGGTCCTGGCCATCGGCCGTGAACTGCTGGGTGGCGCCACCGAAAGGCGTAAAGAGCCCGGTCTCGGTCGTGGGCAGCTTGGAATCCGGGGCCACTACGAAATTCGGCAGGCCGTTGCCGGTCGCGAAGGCGCCGTTCGTATGAATGGCCCACGACTCGGCGCACCACGAACGGTTCGAGACGCAGGGTCCGATGGCGTCCTGATTCTGAAACTCGGCGCCGATCAGGAAGTGCCCGCGGTCGCCGTCGCCGAAGGGCATGCCGAAGCCGAAGGAAGCGTGCAGATCGTCGCCGTCGCTCTCGGTAGTCTGGCCCATGTCGACCTGGGCACGGAAACCGTCGAGGTCCTTGTCGAGGATGACGTTGACGACACCGGCGATGGCGTCCGACCCGTAGGCGGCCGAGGCGCCGCCGGTCACGACTTCCATTCGCTCGACGAGCATCGACGGAATCAGCGTCAGATCGACCGCACTGCCCTCGGAGTTCGGCACGACACGCTTCGTATCGACCAGCGTCAGCGTGCGCGTGCCAAAGAAGGGATTCAGGCCGCGAAGATTCGCGAGCTGTGCGCCGACATTGAAGTTGCCGACGCCGACGTTCGTCTCAGCGAAGAACGGCGTATTCTGCGGCATCGTGCGGGCGATATCGCCGACGTTGACGAGGCCGAGACTCTCTATCTGCTCGGCGCCGATTGCCGTTACCGGTTGAGGGGTATCGAAACCACTACGCGAAACGCGCGAACCGGTAACGATGACTTCCTCGGTTTGCGCCTGGGCCAAAGCGACACCCGGTGCTGAGAGGGCGGCAGCAACCGCTGCCGAAAGAATGCTCAGGGAAGCAAAAGACCTGCGCGATGAGACACGCCCCGCTTGGATCGCCATGGTTAATTCCCCCGCGGCTCTGGTGTAAAAGGGCAACGTCGATCCCGACGTTATACGATTTCCAGAGGCTTAGGAAGATGGCAAGCGACGTTCTCTTCGTTGCCAACTTGTCGACGCAGGGCTCGTGAGGTACATACTCTCAGAGTGACCGATATTTTCATCAGCTACGCAAGGAACGACAGGGAGATCGCAGCCGACCTCGCCGCACGGCTGCATGAGGAAGACGGCTGGGAAATCTTCTGGGATCGGAAGATCGAAGCCGGCGCCGCATGGAGCAGCGAATTACAACGCCGGCTGGAAAGCGCTCGCTGCGTGCTCGTCTTGTGGTCCCGAACGTCGCGGAAGTCTTTGTGGGTTCAGGGCGAAGCAGCCGCCGCTTTCGAGAGAGACGTGTATTTGCCTGTATGCATCGACGATGCGGGACCGCCGAGGCTGTTTCGAGAAGCCCAGGCTCTGTCGATCGAGGAGTGGGTCGCCGACCGGGGGACGACCGGTCTCGATCAGCTCAGACAGGCCATTGAATCCCGGATCGGCAGCATCGAAATGCAAGGGAGTCTCGACAAGGTGGCTGACGGAGAACCAGTGACACCCAGCCACCTGCACCTGATCCACAGCTGCTGGCGCGTCGACCGGAATACGCGGTTCGGAAACATGCCGTACCGCATTCATCTCATCGTCTTTGGGCATCACTCCGCCACGGCCCGAATCGACTCCGTGGAGTACCACCTTCCGGGCTACCCGGAAGAGCATCGAATCCAGAAAGGGGGGCCGGCTGAAAGGCTATTCGAACTCAAGGAGCTTGCCAACGGTTTTTGCCTTGCGCAGGCACACGTGAAACTCAGGGATCAGCCGGCGGGTCATCCCAAGGTGATACGCCTGTCCCGTCTCGTAAACATGAGCGAAAGCGGGCCGCGTCTACTCGACGATTTCGTCAGGCGCAGAAAGCCAGACAGCAGGCTCGGCAGCATTCTAAAAAGCTTACCGGCCGCCGAATCGGAGGCCGAGCGGCTGCTCAAGACATACTCGAAGAGCGAAGCCATCCAGCGCCTCATCAATGAGGGCTATCGGACAGCGATGGCCGAGTCCGCCGTTGCGACTGCTATGGCACGAATCAGTCGGGAAAAGTAGCCGAGTAGCTCAAGCGGGCAGAGGCCTGCATCAGTCGAGCCGTCCGCGCACAACAGCAGCCCCCGCGTCCCGCTAGCGGGACGGCACGTCGATAGCCGGGTTGCGATCGAAGAAGTTGCGCGGCTTAAGCTCGAATGCATCCACTTTGGCGGGCATGACCGGCCAGTCCTCGGCCATCGGGACGTGGTGAAAACCGAGCGTGACCCAGGCAACCAGGTCGGCACCACGGAGCGCGCGGTCCGCCGACGTCCACTCCGGCAGGCCCATGCCGCCGCGGCCCTGATTGATATGCCGACCGGAAGCGAACAGCTCACCCGCCGCGTACGGCGTCACCCATAGGTCATAGCGGGTGAACGCGCCGCGCTGGTACGCCGGATCCTCCGGGTCGACCAGCGGCCGCGCGACACTCTCATTAATGATCTGGAACGCAGCGGGCTCGCCCATCGCGTTCGTCGAAGACGTGTTGCGGACCAGCAGGGCCGCCGGCCGATCGACGTCGACACGGGTTCTTGCCGCGAGCTCGCTCGCGACGGTTTCCGGTTCGACGCGCCAGTACCCGGTGCGCGGCGACGAACCCGCAGTGCCCTGCGGCACCAGACGCATCCGCACGAAGTCGTTTGCCGTGCCGTCGACATCGAGATCGACTCGGTAGCTGAAGAAGTGGTCGTGATTGACGCCGAGCAGATAGGGAGCGATCAACGTGCCGTAGTCGAGCTCCCCCGGTGCGGCGTCGGCCTTCGTTGCGGCGCTCACCGCCTTGACGGCGTCGATGCCGGTCGCGATCAGCTCGACCCGAAATCGCCCGTCCTGGCTCAGCACGTAATCCTGAAAGTAATCGTAGTTGCCGATCGTTGCTGCCATGCGAACGACCAGCTGCGTGGCCGGCCGCGACTCGTGGGCCGGCAGGATGAACTCGCTGTGACGCCAGACCGGGCGCGACGGATCGCGCTCGAAGAGGCACATGCGGCGCGGCACCCGGACAGGCTCGCCGGCGACGCTCGCGAGCGTGACGTCGATGAACTCGGCATGGTCAGGGCAGTCGGCGCCAAGCAGCTCGGTGGACGAGTTCCCGAAGCCGTATTCGCCCATGTCGAAGTAGGTGCGGTAGTACCAGGCCGGTGTCGGATCCTGGTAGGGCACGAACATCTCGGACATCGCGATTTCGTAGATCACACGCCGCCGCCGGTCGCCGTCGCGGAAGCCTACGTCATGGAGAATCACGCCCTGCCGGGGATCGAAGCCGAAGCGAAAATCCCAGTTCTGCCAGCTGACATGCGAGCCGTCACGATCGTAGTTCGGGTCGCCCTGCAGATCCTGCCGCACCGGATTCAGAGCGGCACGAACGGGAATCGCCGCCGCGTCGAAGTCGTGAGTGAGCTCGGGAACCGGTATCGGCTCACTGCCCGCCGCGAGATCGATGACCTCGACGACTTCACGCGCCTCGAGGTCGACCACCGGCACGAGCCCTTCGACCGGTTGCGAGAACGCGTTACGGGACTTGCCGCTGATCTTCAGGCACATCAGCTTGACCAGTCGCCGCGTGCCGTCCACGTCGCCCGGGAATCGCCCGACGGAGAGCGGACCGCAGGTGACGTCTTCCGGTGCCAGACCACGGCGGCCGAGCCCTGCGATGACGTCCGGATGCTCGCGGATGATCGGCATCGTCGGCACGAACTCGCCCTCGATCGACAGCATCGGCTGCACATCGTCGGCCAGCGCTGTGAGCGTGACATCGCCGGTTGCGAGGTCGACGAGGCCTTCATAGGCGACGTTCTCGAACAGAAAGACGACATCGGCCCGACGCGGACCGATATCCCCGCCGGGGCGCCACGCGAGCGCCGCCGTCTTGTCCGGCCGCTGCAGCTTGAGCTCGTTGAAGATGACGGGCCCGCCGACCTCGCCCTGAACGGCGGCGGCAGCGACGGCGATCTCGTCGGAAGTCAACGAATCCCATGGGCTCGCTTGAGCATGGGCCTCGCGAAGGGACTGGCCGGTCAGCAGCAGGCCTGCGGCGAGGGCCGCGACAGGTAAGCGATGATTCATGGTTCTCCGGGGATCAGGTGATCAGTGCGAACGCGCGCGATGTTCCGCCTCCAGCGATTGCTGGATCGCCGGTGGTGCCGATTCGTAATGGTCGAGCTTCAGCGTGAAGCTCCCTTCGCCGCCGGTCAGCGATTTCAGCGAGGTCTGAAACTCGCCGAGCTCGGCGATCGGTACCTGCGCGAGAATCCGCGCTTTACCGGTGCGGGTTGCCTCCGTGCCGGCAATGCGACCGCGAATTCCGGCGAGATGCCCGGTGATGTCGCCGACGAATGCGTTGGGTACGGTGATCTCGACCTGTGCAATCGGCTCCAGAACCACCGGGCTCGCATGACTCACGGCATCCAGGAACGCCTTGCGCCCGGCCGCGACGAAAGCCACTTCCTTGGAGTCGACCGGGTGATGCTTGCCGTCATAGACGATGACCCGCACGTCCTCGATCGGATGGCCGGTGACAGCGCCGTCGTGCAGAACCTGCCGAACGCCCTTTTCAACGGCCGGAATGAACTGGCCGGGGATGCTGCCGCCGACGACCTGATTGACGAATTCGAACCCGGAGCCACGCTCCAACGGCTCCACTTTCAGAAACACTTCGCCGAACTGTCCGGCGCCGCCGGTCTGCTTCTTGTGGCGGCAGTGGCCGTCGGCCGCTCGCGTGATCGTTTCGCGGTAGGGCACACTCGGTATCCGGGTAGTGACTTCGACGCCGAACTCTTCGCCGAGCCGCTCGAGCGTGAGACGCAGGTGCATGTCACCGAGGCCGCGCAATACGGTCTCGTTCGCGTCCGCGTCGTGATCGACGCGCAGGCTCGGATCCTCGGCCACCAGCTTGTGCAGCGCATCAGACAGCTTTTTCTCCTGACCGCGCTGAGGCATCTCGAGCGCGAGGCCGTACACGGGCTCCGGCAGATGCGAGTCGGCCATCCGCAGACCGTCCTCGTCGTGACTCGAGTGCAGCACGTCGTTGTACTCGATGCCATCAATCTTGCCGATGGCACAGAGCTCGCCGGCCGATGCGGCCGAGATCTCGCCCGTGTCCTTGCCCTGGACGCGATAAAGATGGGCGATGCGCACCGGCTTACGCTTCTCGCCGACGTAGATCTGGTCGCCGGTCCGGAGCTTGCCCTGATGGACGCGGACCGTAGCGAGCCTGCCGACATACGGATCGATGTTGAGCTTCAGCACGTGGCCGACGAAATGGCCATCGCCGCCATCGCGATCCACGCGGAACGGTTTGCCGGCCGTGGTAACCATGTCAACGGGATTGCCTTCGAACGGATTCGGCATCAGCTGTGTGAATATCCGCGCGAGCTGGCGCAGGCCCGCGCCCGTTGCAGCCGACGTGAAGCATACGGGGATCAGGTGACCGCGCCGGAGGGCGCGCTCGAACGGATCGTGCAGCTGCTCGAGCGAGATCGTTTCGCCCTGCTCCAGGTAGGCTTCCATCAGCTCATCGTCGAGCTCGATGATTCGATCGGTGATTTCCGCATGCGCGACTTCTATCGAGCTGCAATCCGGCTCGACGTCGGCGGGTTCGAAAAAGCAGTCCGCCACGGCCTGGCCGGCGCTTGCGGGCAGGTTCAGCGGCAGGCACTGGCCGCCGAAAGCGGCGCGGACGCCTTCGAGCGCGGCTGCCGGGTTGGCACCGGGCGCGTCGATCTTGTTGATGATGACGAGCCGGCACAGCCGCCGGTCCGCTGCGGCAGCCATCGCCTGCTCCGCAACGAATTCGACCCCCTGCGCGGCATCGATGACGATCGCTGCAGTCTCGACGGCCGGCAGCACGGCCAGGCTTCGCCCGATAAAGTCGGCATAGCCGGGTGTATCGATGATATTGACGAGCTTCCCGTCTTGCTCGAAATGACAGACGGCAATGTCGAGTGAGTGACCGACCGCCTTTTCCTGATCGGTAAAGTCCCCTACCGTGGTACCGGACTCGACCGTACCGGCCGCCTGAATCATGCCGGTGTTGCTGAGCAACTGCTCGATCAGCGTCGTCTTGCCGGAACCGGCGTTGCCCAGAAATGCGATGTTGCGGACGGTGTCCGCAGCGTGAATCCGTGCCGATACCGTCATATCCACCCCCGGTTGGTTGTTATCGTGAGGCTTCCCTGCGTACCTCTATCCTAGCGAAACGGTCGCCGATTGCACGCGCCATTCACTCGGTCACGTCGACCCCCCGCCAGAACGCGACATAATCGCGAATCTGCTCCGCTGCGGCCTTCGGTGCCGGGTAGTACCAGGCGGCATCGCCGTTGACCTCATCCCCGACGACGATGTCGTAGTAGCTGGCATCGCCCTTCCACGGGCAGTGCGTGCTGTTGTCGCTCTCGCGCAGAAAACGCCTGTCCACCGAAGCCGGCGGAAAGTAGTGGTTGTTCTCGACGACGACGGTGGCGTCGCTCTCGGCGATGATTTCGTTGCGCCAGATCGCTTTCATGGGTTCTCCCTGCTCGTGGCTATTCTTCGTCGCCGTTCTGCTCGTACGGTGCGGACTCCGGGCGGACCGAGGCATCGTAGGTGGCATGATGCGTGCGCTGCTTGAAGCGCCAACCGTCGTCGGTCTTTACGTAGGTGTCTTCGTAGTAGCCGTCGTGCTCGATCTTGTTCGGGTCACCGCCGAGGCCGATCATCAGCATTTCGACCGTGCCGGTCGCGCCCTCGGGCGACGGCTCGATGATGTGATTCGTGTAGATATGGTGCACGCCCTGCTCGATCCAGCCGACGTTGACGCAATTATTCGAGCCGCCGCCGGAGACCTCGGCCAGCGCTTCGCGACCCTGAATCGGGGCGATCTCGCGGCCGTTGATGACCGGCTGGAAGATGCCGTCCGGCGTGTAGAGGTCGGCATAGTCGTAGCCGTTGTTCGAGCAGGTATCGATCGCGCGAGCATAGCGCGCGATGAGCTGCTGAATTTCGAAGTAATCGAGCGCCGTCAGCGTCATCGGCGCCTGCGCGACCGAATACACGGGCCACGTGAGCATCGCGGCGAGAGACAACGTGGGGAGGGACAAGGCCGTCGCGAACATGCGCATGATCATTGGTGTTTTCCTCCGTGGCACAGGATTAGGTCTCTGGCGACGAGTCTAACAAACCGGGCTCTTGCTGCCGCCTGCAGGAGCCCGGCGAGACGACCGACCCGGGCAGGTAAAGCGGCCCTCAATGCGTGCCGATCGGCGGGCAGCCGATGCCGGTCACGCGATGCTATGCTGGTCCCCGTCCGACATGGATCGGGTTCGGAAGTCGGTTTATGGGCCGGCGCCCGATCGACAATAACCATCTCTGCCAGGAGCGGAAGCTATGACGAGGATTTTGAAGACTGTGCTGGTTGCAGGCGTTCTGAGTCACGCGACCGGTGCAACGGCCCAGGTCGTGCGCGAGGACGTCGAAGGCATCGTGAACTTCGCACGCATCGAGACGACCGTGGCCTGCGCAGGCGCCATCACCCCGGATTCGGTCGGGCGCATCAGGGACTATGGCTTCACGACGATCATCAACCTGCGCCGCTCGAGCGAAGAAGGCGCCAACATCGAGGCCGAGGCAGAAGCCGCGGAGGAAGCCGGCGTGCGTTTCTTCCATCTGCCTTTCGGCGGCGAGGATCTCGACCCGGGCGTGGCCGATCGCTTCATCGAAGTGATTCAGGAGCCGGGCGTGGAGCCCGCATTCGTTCACTGCGCCGGTGGCGGACGTGCTGCAACGATGTGGTATCTGAAGCGGGTTGTCGTCGACGGCTGGGATCAGGAGCGGGCCCGCGAGGAAGCGACCCAGCTCGGGATGCCGGAAGAAGGGCGGCTGGTGGACTACGCCGCGGAGTATCTGGAAGGCCGCGCTGGCTGAGCTGACTTAGGCGGTCCCTGCTCGGTTCGATCGAGCAGACTACAGGCGGCGGGCATAGCAGATACTCCCTTGTCGAGCTCGTAGACGCCGCTTCGACCCGACTGCGCGCGATGTTTCACGCCAAACGGTGGCCTTTCTCGTCTGGCGCTCTGCGCGATGCCTCGATTACGAAACGATCTGCGTTTCACCGAAGACATCGGAGAATAGAATGGAATCGCCCTCGAAGCCTGTAGACGAACCCATGGAAGCCAGAATCGCGCGCCTCGAAGCTGACGTCTCTCACATTCGAACGGACGTTTCAGACATCAAGTCGGACCTTCGCTCGATGCGCGACAAGCTCGACGACGCGGAGATTCGGGTAAACGGGAGAATAGATAAGCTGGACGCGCGGTTCACCGAGAAGCTAGATGGCATGGATAGACGGGTCACCGAGAAGGTCCAGGCCATGGATGCGCGATTCACCGAGAAGGTCCAGGCCATCGATGCGCGATTCACCGAGAAGGTCGAGGCCATGGATGGGAGGCTCAACGGGAAGATCGAGGCTATGGATGCGCGACTCAACGGGAAAGTCGATGAGCTGGATGGGCGGCTCAACGGAAAGATCGACCAATTGAATGCAACCCTCACCGGCAAGTTTGATGGCCTGAGCGACGAGATCAACGCCGTCCGTGTTTGGGGATTCGGGATGTACGTCACGCTGGCCGGCATGATGCTGACGGTGATGGCTCGCGGCTTCGGCTGGATCTGATCGACTACGGCAGCGCGCGGCAAAACGCGTGGCCTGAAAAGGCGTCCTGAACCCCGGCCCGTAGTTCCGCCCCGAAGACCCGTTGAATTGGCGCCGGCCTTGCTCTAGGGTCGGTGCCATCAACGACCGCTCGCTCGAGAGGAATCCATGGCCCTCGTTACCCTGCATGTCAACGGCGCCTCCCACGAGGTCGACGTCGACGCCACGACCCCCCTCCTCTACGTTCTCCGCAACGACCTGAACCTGCAGGGCCCGCGCTTTGGCTGCGGCCTCGCCCAGTGCGGCGCCTGCACCATCCTCGTCGACGGCGATCCGATCCGCTCCTGCGTCACCCCGGTTTCAGCAGTCAGCGGCGAGATCACCACGCTCGAGGGGCTTGCGCAGAACGGCGAGCTTCACCCGATCCAGCAGGCCTGGATCGACGAGCAGGTGCCGCAATGCGGTTACTGCCAGAACGGCCAGATTCTGACGGCCAAGGTGCTGCTCGATGCAAACCCGAACCCGACCGACGCCGAGATTCGCGACGGTATGCAGGGCGCGCTCTGCCGGTGTATGACCTATTACCGGATCCACCAGGCGATCAAACGCGCAGCGCGCGAAATGGCAGCCGCCGCGAGCCGCGCCGACGGCCACGATCACTCCGTCGCCCAAGCCCCGAACGCGCCAGAGAGAATTAGACGCACCAAAGAGATCGACGCGCTCGCTGCTAGCAGCGCGTCAAACCTGCCCGGCGTCTCGGCTAACGCTGGAGACGAGGCATGAGCACCACACTCACACTGCCGAAAGCCGTCGAAGACGCGATCCGCAGCGTCAACCCGTCGACGTCACGTCGCAACTTTCTGAAGACTTCCGGCGCGCTCGTGATCAGCTCATCGCTGAGCACGGTCCCGGGCGCCCGCGTCCTCGCCCAGGCGGCAGGCGCCAACGCCGGCCCCTACCCCGACCCGGACTATCTCGAGCTCGACACCTGGATCGTCATCCATCCGGACAACACGGCCACGTTCTTCGTCGGCAAGACGGACGGCGGCCAGGGCACCGGCACCGCGTTCCGGCAGATGATGTGCGACGAGCTGGACATCGCTTACGACGCAACGAGCCTCGTGATGGGCAGCACGGACCGTACGCCGGATCAGGGCGGCTCCGGCGGCTCCGACGGCGTCGAGCGCGACGGCTGGCCAATGCGCCGCACGGCCGCCGAAGCGCGGCGGGTGCTGCTCGAGCTCGCGTCGGAACAGCTCGACGCGCCGGTCGATCGGCTCCTGGCGAGCAACGGCACAATCTCGGTGACGGCCGATCCGTCCCGGTCGGTCACCTACGCCGAGCTGATCGGCGGTCGCCGCTTCGACGTCGCGCTTTCCGGCAACAACATCAACGCGACAACCGGCGTCGCGGATGTGAAGCCCGTTCGGGACCTCAAGGTCATCGGCCAGTCGATCCAGCGTTACGACATTCCCGCGAAAGTCGATGGCTCGCTGACCTGGGCAGTCGACGTCAAGCTGCCGAACATGGTCCACGCGCGAAACGTCAAGCCGCCGGTCGCGGGCGCAACGCTCGAAAGCATCGATGAGTCGTCGATCTCGTCGATGCCCGGTTTCGTGGCGGTAGTGAACCGCGGTAATTACGTCGCAGTCGTGTTCGAGCGCGAGGAGCAGGCGATCAACGGCGCCCGTGCGCTCGAGGCGAACTGGACCCCGCCGGCCGAGGCACCGTTCCCGGCGTCGGACGATGTCTTCGACTACATCCGGGCGCAGACGCCTACGTCCAGTGGCGATGCCGATGTCACCGGTGACCCCGAAGCTGTCCTTGCGACAGCCGGGCGCTTCATCGAGGCCGACTACGAAGTCCCGTTCCAGGGCCACACGGCGATCGGTCCGGCACACGCGCTGGCCGACCCGTCCGACGGGCAGATGACGATCTACTCGAACGACATGAAGTCGTATGGCCTGCGCAACGGCATCGCGCAATTCCTGAACATGCCGCGCGAGCAGGTCCGCGTCGTCTATATGGACGGCCCGCAGGTCTACGGCAGGACCGCTGCGGACGATGTCGGCTTCGAGGCGGCGTACCTCGCACGCGAGCTCAACCGGCCGGTCCGCGTGCAATGGATGCGCGACGAGGAGACCGCGTGGGACACGAAAGGCCCGGCGTACACGTTCCGGATGCGCGGCGCTCTGAACGGTGACGGCAATCCGGTCGCCCTCGACTACGATGCCCGCGCGCTCGACTACAACCATGTCTGGTACAACGATCCGGAAACCGTGCTCGTCGCGCAGTTGATGGGCATACGCCCGGCAGAAGCGGCAGCCGGCAGCGCCGCAACGCCATCGACTCAATACGCGATCCCGAACCAGCGTCTGCAGGCCCATGTCGTGAGCCTGCCGATGATCTGGGAGACGCCGCTGCGCTGCGGCAACCTGCGCGACCCGAACGGCCCGCAGGTCACGTTCGCGTTCGAGTCGTTCATCGACGAGATGGCCGCCGCGGCGAATGCAGACCCGGTCGAGTTCCGTCTCGCGATGATCGAGGCGAGCACCGAGGACAACATATGGCGCAAGGCACGCTCGCTCGCGACCGTGCGTGCCGCGGCGGAAACATTCGGCTGGGATACGCGGCCGTCGCCAAACCCGCGAATGATGGGGCAGGCGTCCGGAAACGAAGGCAGTTCCGCAGCCGCTGGCGGCGGCCCGATCGCGACCGGGCGCGGCATCGCATACACGTACCGCAGCGGCACCGTCGTCGCGACCATCGCCGAGGTCGAAGTCAACCGCGAGACCGGCGGCATCTGGGTCAGACGCCTCGTCTGCGCCCACGACTGCGGACTCGTCATCAACCCGACGGGACTGAAGAACACGGTCGAGTGCGGCATGCTGCATGGGCTCAGCCGTGCGCTTTGGGAAGAGGTGCAGTTCGACACCGAAAAAGTAACGAGTGTCGACTGGGCCTCGCACCCGAGCATGCGCCACACCGACACACCGGAGTCGATCGAGGTCGTCATCGTCAATGGCGACCCGAATCCGGACCGGCCCGACATGCCGCACTACGGCGCCGGTGAAGCAAGTCACAAGCCGATGATCGCGGCGGTGGCGAATGCGGTCTACGACGCAACGGGCGTCCGGCTCAGGCGCGTGCCGTTCCGGCCGGAGCGGGTCAGGGAGGCACTGGCCGCGCAGACCTGAGCGGTCGGCGGTTCGACTGGCGATTCCGCGGACACGAGCGATTCCGCGGAAACTTTTTATCGGTCGAGGCGGGCAACCCGCTCGGCTATAGCAAAACATCCGAAGGGGGAGAGACCAATGGACCGACGAGAACTGCTGGCGCTGGCCGGTGTCGCCACCGTGCTCGGTGCCGCCGAATCGCAGGCCCAGAACGCGCAGAAGCTGCAGGCGCAACTCTTTCATATCTACGCGACGCCGGACGGCGAATCCCATTTTGACGTCGTCCGGATTTCGAACGACGCCGGCGAGATTCCGGTCACGGCGATGACGGCTCGTGCGTATGCGCGCAACGTCTCGAACGACGCCGAGTGGCATCCGGCACCCCGGAAACAGTTCGCCATCAACATGACCGGCGAGCTCGAGGTCGAGATCTCAGACGGTTCGAGGCACCGGATCGGACAGGGCGACCTCGTCTACCTCGAGGATCTGACCGGCAAAGGCCACGTCACGCGCGTGATGTCCCCGGTGACGAATCTGTTCATTCACGTCGAGCAGGACTGGGACATGCTGGCGTGGGCGAACGGCAGCACCGTCTGAGCTGCGCCACCGCCTGACAGGCAACCGCGGGCGCGACTCTCGGGCGCCGACCAGGAGCGTGCCCGCATAACCGGCCTTGTCCGCGAATCAATGACGGATGCAGACTAGCGCACCGTGTGATAGAAGCGGATGAACGCGTTCATCGCCTCCGTGTCGCTGGTGCCGAGGCTCAGCACGGGCGAGATGTGGTTGTGGCCCGCGAAGTGCTCTCGCATCGGACACTCGCCGTACTTCGCGCACAGCCGTTCATGCAGTGCATCGACCGACTCGGGGACGGCGACTTCATCCAGCTCACCGCTCCAGAGCGCCAGCGGCACCGGTTCACCCTCATAGGTATCGAGCGCTGCCTGCACCGACAAAAGCGCATCGCCGGAAGGCCCGGAACTCAACACGGCGGCCGCGATACCCGGGCCGGTGGCCACCTGCCGGTTCGAATTGAACAGATACGCCGCGGCGGCAGCAGCCCCTTCCGAGTTCGCTATCAGCACGATCGTATCGGGATCGCCGCCATACCTGCCGATGTTCGCAACGATCCATTCGAGCACGAGTCGCAGGTCCTCCGCTCCCGGTTCGAGTGCAGTGCCGCCGGCCTTGCCCGTGCCGCCTGCATCGCCCGCGCCGCCGGCATCGCCCGCGCCGACGGCTCGAGGCGCATCCGGCCGACCGTCTGACTGCTGCCGATAGCTCATCGTCACGCCGAGTCCACCGGCGGTCGCACCGAGCTTGCCGATGTGATCGTAGATCAGACCCTCGCTGCCGGGCACGACGCGATCGTCCGTACCGAGGCCGTTGCCGTGCATGAAGACAAACACGGGACCGGGCTCGCGAAACCCCTGCGCCGGCCGGAAGAGCTCGAGCGTCTGAAGTTCGTCGGGCCCATACCGAAACGTCTCGCCCGGTAACAGCCCCGGCCATTCGATGACGCGGTGCACTTCCGTGTAGAGCGCGATGGTCTCGGCGTACGCGGCTTCGTCCCACCGATTGCGAAACGCCGCGATACCGTTCAGTGCCGCGACCAGCGCGCCGGATTCCGCCTCCGAGCCGCCAACCAGAACGGCTGCCGGCCCGTGCGGCTGCACGCCATGCAGGTGCGCGGCGAAACGACCGGTCGCCGGCATGTGCAGCACGACGGCGCCGGCCGCGAGCGCGACGAGCGCGGTAACCGACAGCAGAATCAGCTTGCTGCGTTTCTTCATGACACCCACCGTTCCCGTTGTTGTCTGTCACTCGATTTTCGGCGTCTCGATCCGAAAAGTCAATTATTTTTGACATCACGTCTATTTCACTTTACTGTGCGTCTGGTATTGCAGACTCAGCGACACCCGATCGTCGCCTGTACCGAACCGCTCAGAGGCCTGACCACGATGTCTTTTCGAGAAAAACGCGCCTGGGCCACGCTGATCACGCTGATCTTCGTGCTCGTTCTGTTCTGGCTGCACATCGCCCCGACCGAGATGCTCCGGCCGGCACCTGATATCTGGGTGCTGCACGTGCTGATGCTGATGATCACGACGTTCATCACGATTCAGATCGTTACGCACATCGTCTTCAGGATTCGCTCGCCCCGCGATGCCAGAACACCGAAGGACGAGCGCGAGCGGCTGATCGAACTCAAGAGCCGCGCCGTCGCGTGGTACGTCTTTGCCATCCTGAGTCTCGGCGGCATATTCGTGACGCTCCACGCCGGCGCCAACGAGGTCGGCATCGGTTTCGTCACACTGCTCGCTTTCGTAATCGCCGAGATCGTCAACCAGGCAATGCGCATCCACTACTACCGGCGTGGATTCTGACAATGGGTAAGACCCGTATCGAAAACCGCATTCGCAAGCTGCGTTTCGAGCATGACGAGATGACCCAACAGGACCTTGCGGAGCGTGTAGGTGTTACGCGGCAGACAGTCAATGCCATCGAGCTCGGCAAGTACTCGCCATCGCTCGAGGTTGCGTTTCGAATCGCGTGTGTTTTCGGCGAGCCGCTCGAAGCCGTGTTCAGCTATCCGGGTCGAGCCGAGGACGATGCGACCGGCGGCAACGAGGGCGACAGCAGCAGCTAACGGCCGATGCACACTCGCCGGCCGGTAGGACTAGAATCGAAGGTCTGATCACGACCGGACCCAGCGCATGAACCATCGGCAGGATCGTCGGCGTCGGCGGAACACCCGGCTCCCGCAACTCTCGCGCCTCGCGCGGCTATTCCGGCTCCCCCGATGCCGCAGGCTTCGCGCCCTGTTGCCCCTGGCAGCAGCACTGAGCGCAGCGACCGCAGCCGCCCAGACGCCCGATACGATCCTGACAAACGGCCGAATCCTGACGGTCGACGAGGATTTCACGATCGTCGAAGCCCTGGCGGTAGCGGACGGCCGGATTGTCGAGCGTGGCGCCACCGCTACCGTCGCCGCACTGGCCGGCCCCGACACGAACGTCATCGACCTGGCCGGGCGTACCGTCATCCCTGGCCTGATCGACAATCACTTCCACTTCACCCGTGCCGTGCAGCGCTGGCACCGGCAGGCACGACTCGACGGAATCAGCTCGCGTGCTGAGGCGCTCGACATCCTCGCTGCCAAAGCCGCCGCGATGCCAACCGGTGAATGGGTCATGGTTCAGGGCGGCTGGTCGCAGGGCCAATTCGCCGATGCCCCCGGCGGCTTCACGCTGGCCGAACTCGATGCAGTCTCTCCCGACAATCCGCTCTTCGTGCAGCAAGGCTATAGCGTCGTCTACGCGAACAGCCTCGCGCTCGATGCGGTCGGGCTCGATCCGGCGGACGGCGCAGAGCGCCCGGCAGCCGGACTGGCGACGTTCCAGCCGCCATACGGCGCTTTCATCCAGGCGATACCTGCTACCTCGCCCGATCAGCTCGCGCAAAATCTCGACGACTTCATGCTCACGCTGAATGCCGCCGGCCTGACCGGCCTCTACAGCCTCGGCCGCGGCCCGGAAGGGGAAACGGAGCTGCTGTTCGCCCGAGCCGCGGCAAGCAAGCTGCCGCTGCGTATCTGGGAAACACTGATGTTCGAGGCGACCGACCCGGGCTCCGCCGATGCTGCCGTAAGAATGATCGAGCGCACGCCACCGAATCAGTTCGACGGAAATTTCGGCGTCTTTGGTCTCGGCGAGCACGTCTACCTGCCGTTTTTCGATCTGCCGAACCGGGCCGGGCCCTGGCCGGACGAGATCATGAACGAATACCTCAAGCTCGCGGCAACGGCCGCGCGTGCCGGCTGGCACATCCACGAGCATACGATGATGAACTCGAGCGTGACAGACCTGCTCGACAGCTTCGAGTCATTGAACGAGGGCGTTCCGATCGAAAGTCTCCGCTGGACACTCGCGCACATTTACGACATCTCGGCCGACAACATCGAGCGCGCCAAAGCACTCGGCATGACGCTGGCCGTTCATGGCGTCGCAATGCACGGCGGCGTGCGGATGCCGCTGCGCACGATCGCGGACAGCGGCATCGTTTTCGGCCTCGGCACGGATGCAACGATCGTATCTCACTATCAGCCGTTCGTGACGCTCGGCTGGGCTGCCAGCGGCCTCGATCTCGCCGGCAATCGCGTTCTCGATGAAACGCTGACTCGCGAGGAAGCGTTGATCGCGCATACGCGCTCGAATGCGTGGCTGTTCTTCCAGGAAGACAATCTCGGCTCACTCGAGGTCGGCAAACAGGCGGACCTGGTCGTGCTCGATCGCGACTATCTGCGCGTGCCGGCCGCGGAGATCAAAGACATCAGACCGACGATGACGATGGTTGGCGGCGAGGTTGTCTTTCGCGAAGCCGACTAGCCCCGGATCGAAAAGACCCGCTGTCGGCGCGCCGCGCCTGAAGAACTCGTTGGCGGTGCTCGCGGAAACGCCCGCAGGCAGGTTGTGTGCACGCCCGATCCGCGCGACGATGGCGGCGGAACTTCCGGGGGATTCATGCGATGCACAAGGCCACTTTTCGCTGCGGTTTCACGCTTCTCGCCATTGTCGTTGCCGGCGCCGCCCATGCTCAGGCTCCGGGCATCACGATGGAAATGATTCGCACGTCGCTGCCGCTCGAGGGTGCGCCGCGCGCCTTGCATGGCCGCTACGACGTGCTCGCCGAAGCCGCTTTCGGCTCGCCGCGACACGTGGTCTACAGACCCGAGGACCTCCGCGCCTTCCCGACCGAAGACTCTCTGCCGGTGCTCATCTGGGGTAACGGCGGCTGCGCGATGAACAGCACCAATTACCGCGGCTTCCTGACGACGGTTGCATCGCACGGCTTCGTCGCGATGGCAACGGCCGTCATCGAAGGCGAGGACGCGCGCCGCGCAAATGTCGACGATCTGCGGGCCGGCCTCGACTGGGTCATCGCGGAGAACGAGCGCGACGGCTCGCCGCTGGCCGGGAAGATTTCGACGGACCGCATCGCCGTGATGGGCACATCCTGCGGCGGATTCATGTCGATCGAGCTCGGCAGCGACCCGCGCGTCGATACGATCGGTGTCTTCAACTCCGGCGTGCAGGCCGCGGATCGGGACGATCGATCGCCGACAGCCCCTTCTCCGGACTCGCTCTCAGCGCTCCATGGCCCGGTCCTGCTCATCAATGGCCACGAGATCGACTTCATGATGGACGAATCGCAGGATACGTTTGCCGCAATCGATCACGTCCCGGTGTTCTATGGCGCACGCCACAACGCCGGCCATTCGGCCACCGTGTTTCATCCCGGCGGCGGCGAGTTCGCGAACGTCGCGGCGAACTGGCTCCGTTTCGTATTGAAAACCGACCGCGAAGCTGCACGGCAGTTCGTCGGCCCTCATTGCGCCCTTTGCACCAACGACACCTGGGACACCGAGTCGAAGATGCTGAGCGTAGACGCGATTCAGACTGTCGACACCGAGCGCGTCGTCATGCGCCATCTCGCCGCCAGCGAGGCCGGCGACGCGAGCGTCGTGCCACGTGACTACGCGCAGGATGCCGTCGTGATATTTGGGGACGTGCCGTCGGTCGGCCTCGACGCAGTGCAGCAGGTATTCGACGACCTCTACGCGCGCACCCCGCTCGACCTCAACTACACGACGCGCAGTTTCTCCGGCAATGTCGGCTATGTCGTCTGGACGATGGACGATCTGACGGGCTCCGACACATTCATCGTTCGCGACGGCAAGATCGCCGTGCAGACGGGTGTCGTATTTCGCGGCGGCGACTGAGGCCATCGCCTATCTCAGTTTGAGCAACGCCCTCGCCACTACGGGTGAGGGCGCTGCCGGCCGAGACGCTGCCGATCAGGGCATCATTGCCGTGTCCCAATGCTCGACGATCATGCCGTCGCGGACACGGAACATGTCGAACCAGGTCGTCGTGTAGTCCTCACCGGCGCTGTTCGTTTCTGCACGAACCAGCGCAAGCGTGACCAGATCTCCCTCGGCCGTAATCGAGATGAGCCGCTCGATATAGTCCTTGACCGGCTCCTTCTCCATCCCGGCGGCCCGGAAGTAGGCCTTCACGCCTTCGAGCCCGGTCTCGGCATTCGGGTTGTGCTGGTGATACTCCGGTGCTAGGTACTTGTCGGCGGCCTCGATATCGCCCGCCTGCAGAAACTCCCGCCACATATCCCAGACGAGACGTTTGTTGGCCGCGAGCTGCGGATCGTCGCTCTCGAGCATCGCTCGCTGTTCCTCGGGCGAAGCAGCGACGACGGGCTCGGCAGCGTTCGCGATGCTGCCAAGCAGCATCAGGGCAAGAATTCCGGTCAGAGCTTTCATTGGTGACTCCCCTGTTCGATGTTGTGTTCGGCTGTCGCCGTGGCTCGCGGTGGCGGTGGCCGTGGCGCGAACTATAGCAGCGGGAGCTGCGCGGCACGGGGCGGACCAGCGCTACGGCCGGCGGAACCAGAATCAGCACGGCTACGACCGATCCGGACGCGAGGCGCGGACGCGAAACCTCGACGCGAGACCCGGACGCGAGATCGGCCGGGACGCGATCGGCCGGGACGCGATTGGCCTGGCAGGATCCTGCCGCAGGCGCATGCTACGCTCCCGCCCCCTGATGGCCCTCACCCCGTCGAAATCGGCCCTTGGGCCGGCGCTGGCACTGGCTTTCCTGACTGCGATCTGGGGCTACAACTGGGTCGTGATCAAGATCGCACTAGCCGACGCGCCCGCACTGACGTTCGCGGCGCTCCGCTCGGGCCTGAGCACCGTCGCGCTGTTCATCGTCCTGGTCGCGATGCGCAAGCCGCTGCGTCCGACTCGTATCGGCTCGACGATCGCGCTCGGCGTGCTGCAGACAACCGGCTTCGTCGGCCTGGTGTCGCTCGCGCTCGTAACCGGCGCGGCCGGGAAGAGCGCCGTTCTCGCCTACACGATGCCTTTCTGGACCTTGCTGCTCGCTGGGCCCCTGCTGAACGAATACATGCGCGGCGTGCAGTGGTTCGCCGTCGGGCTGGCTGCGCTCGGCCTGATCGGCATCCTGAGCCCCTGGAGCGGTACGCTCGGGGTCACGGCGAGCCTGTTATCGCTCGCCGCCGCCTGGTGCTGGGCGGCGGCCAACATCGTAATCAAGCGGATGGATCTGACCGGCGAGGAGCTGCTGAACGTCTCTGCCTGGCAGGCGCTCGCCGGAACTGCCGGTCTCGTCGCGCTTGCACTGTTCGACACACAGCCAGTCAACTGGACGCCGGCATTCTCGATGGCGCTCGCCTACAACGTCGTTCTTGCGACCGCACTCGCCTGGGTGCTGTGGCTCTACGCGCTGAACAACCTGCCGACCGGCGTCACGGGACTCGCTTCGCTCGGCGCCCCGGTATTCGCTCTCGCCGCCGCCTGGCTGCAGCTCGGCGAGATCCCGACACCCGCCGAAGCGATCGGCATGACGCTGATCGTGCTGGCGCTCGCCTGGCTCAGCTATGTCGGGTGGCGGCGTTTCTCCCGGCCGGCTGTTGCGTCGTAGCGAGCGAACGGAGCCTGCTTTGGAGGCTGCGCTCGTCGGGCAGTCGGTCCGGTCGTCCGTCGCAGGCTCCAAGTCCTCCCGGACCGACCCGGGCCGACTGCCCGACGGGCCACACCGGCAAAAGGGGCCCGTAGCACCGCGAGACATGTCGGCCGCCGCTCCGGGAGAAGCGCGGCGCGGAAAGGTTCGTGGCAGCAGAAAGAGGTGCGGGTCTGGCGGGTGTGCCCACTTTGCCCAAAGGACTTGGAGCGTGCGACGGACGCATGGGCGAAGTGGGCACACCCGCCAGACCCGCCTCTTGTCGGCCGAACCTGCACCCCCAGCCCCGATGCTATAGACTCCGCGCACTGACAGCACCGGGCATCCGCCCGTGCGGATAACCGGATGAGGTCAGATTCATGGCGGTAACGTTTACGCTCAACGGCGTGCAGGTCGAACACGACGGCGATCCTGCGATGCCGTTGCTCTGGTTCGTGCGCGAACGTCAGAAACTCACGGGATCGAAATTCGGCTGCGGCGTTGCGATGTGCGGCGCCTGCACGATGCATCTCGACGGTCAGCCGATTCGCACCTGCGTCACGCCGGTCAGCGCCGTTGCGGGGCGGGCAGTCACTACGATCGAAGGTCTCGCAAGCCCGACGGCCGAGGCGGTTCAGACGGCCTGGCAAACTCTCGATGTCGTGCAGTGCGGCTACTGCCAGTCCGGCCAGATCATGGCTGCGACGGCGTTGCTCGAGCAAAACGCCTCACCAACCGACGCGGACATCGATGCCGCGATGCAGGGCAATCTCTGCCGCTGCGCCACCTACCATCGCATTCGCGCGGCGATTCACGAAGCCGCCGCGAACCTGGCCGGCTGAGCGGCGTCGAGGAGTTCTGATGACGACTTCGAAAATCGATACGCCTACCCGCGCGACGGATCACAGCCGTCGCACATTCATAAAGGTCAGCTCTCTCGCGGGCGCCGGCTTCATAGTCGGCTGCAGCAACGAAACCGACGCGCCGGCCGCGATCGGCGAGGTAACGCCTGCCGAAATGCCGGCCAAGTCAGCCATGCCGGCGGCACCGGCCCCCGAGATGAATCCGTTCGTGCGTGTCGGCACCGACAATCGCGTGACGGTCATCATCAAGCACCTCGACAAGGGCCAGGGCGTCACGACGGGGCTTTCGACGATTGTCGCCGACGAGCTGGACGCCGCGTGGTCACAGGTCGATTTCGAATTCGCGCCGGCAGACAACGCACGCTACGCGAATCTCGCGCTCGGCATGCAGGGCACCGGTGGCTCGACATCGATCGCGAACTCGTGGGAACAGTACCGCGAAGCTGGCGCCGCGGCGCGGGCGATGCTGGTGCAGGCAGCAGCCGAGAAATGGAACGTCGACGCGGGGGCGATTTCCGTGTCGCAGGGCGTGCTGAGCGGTCCCGGCGGGTTGTCGGCAACTTTCGGCGATGTCGCCGCAGCCGCAGCAAACGTAACGCCACCGGTGATGCCGAGGCTCAAGGAACCGAGCGAATTTACGTACATCGGCAAACGTGTGGCGCGGCTCGACAGCCCGTCGAAAACGACCGGCACGGCAACCTATACGATCGATATCGAGCGACCCGGCATGTTGGTCGCCGTGGTTGCGCACCCGCCGAAATTCGGCGCACAGGTTGCCTCTTTCGACGCAACCGCGGCACTCGCCGTAGACGGCGTGGCCGATGTCGTCGAGATTCCGACCGGAATCGCAGTGCTTGCCGCTGGATACTGGTCAGCGCTCAACGGACGCAGTGCGCTGAAAATCGAGTGGGATGCGAGCGCGGCCGAGCAGCGGGGCACGGACGCGCTGATGGCGGAATACCGTGAGCTCGCCGGCTCGCCGGGCCTCGTCGCGGCCGACCACGGCGATGCCGAAGACGCTTTGGCGACGGCGGCGACCCGGGTCGAGTCGGATTTCGAGTTTCCGTATCTCGCACATGCGAGCATGGAACCGCTCAACTGCGTCGTCGAGCTCCGCGAGGACGAGTGCGAGATCTGGACGGGCTGCCAGTTCCAGTCATTCGATCAGGTTGCCGCGGCTGAAGTCGCCGGCCTTGCGCCTGAACAAGTCAGGATCAACACGGTATTTGCCGGCGGCAGCTTCGGACGCCGCGCCGTACCGACGAGCGACTTCATACGCGAAGCCGTCTCAATCGCCGTCGCAATCGACGGGCGGGCCCCGGTCAAGATGCAGTGGGCGCGCGAGGACGACATGCGCGGCGGCTATTACCGACCAATGCATTTCCATCGCGTCAGTGGCGCACTCGATGAGAGCGGCAATATTGCCGGCTGGCGGCAGCGCATCGTCGGGCAGTCGCTGGTCAAGGGGACGCCTCTCGAAGCCTTCATGGTGCAGGACGGCGTGGACGCCTCATCGGTCGAGGGAGCGAGCACGCTGCCTTACTCGATCGAAAACCTGCGCGTCGAAGTGCAGCATCCGGACGTCGGCATACCGGTGCTCTGGTGGCGCTCGGTCGGGCACACGCACACGGCATTCGCAACCGAGGTCTTCTTCGACGAGCTCGCGGCTGCCGCCGGCAGGGATCCGGTCGAGCTGCGCCGCGAGCTGCTGCAGCGACATCCGCGGCATCTCGAAGTACTGAACCTGGCCGCGGAAAAGGCCGGCTGGGGAACGCCTTTGCCCCCGGGCCGTGGCCGCGGCGTCGCCGTCCATGAGTCGTTCGGCAGCTTCGTTGCGGAAATCGCCGAGGTCACCGTCGAAGACGATGGCCGATTTTCCGTCGATCGCGTCGTATGCGCCGTCGACTGTGGACTGGCGGTCAACCCGGACGTGGTACGGGCCCAGATGGAGGGCGGCATCGGCTATGGCCTCAGTGCCGCGCTGCGTGAAGAGATCGCTCTCGACGACGGCGCCGTCCGCCAATCGAACTTTACCGACTACCGAGCGCTTCGAATCAACGAAATGCCGGAGATCGAGGTGCATATCGTGCCGTCGGACGATCCGCCCAGCGGCGTCGGGGAGCCCGGATTGCCGCCGCTGGCCCCGGCTGTCGCGAATGCAATCCGATCGGTTACCGGTAAGTCGATTCACCGGCTGCCGATAGGCGAGCGGGTCGAGGTCTAGTCTTGCCGGGACTCGACCAGCCCGGCGCACTCGTCATATTCATCGCCACGATTGCGTTGAGCCTGATCGGGCTCAACGCCAAACCCGAGCTCATCGACCGGAGCCTGTTCCGGCCCTACTGGTTTCTGCGTCGCAAGCAATACAACACGATGCTGATGAGCGGATTCGTGCATGCGGATCTGGGCCACCTGCTGTTCAACATGTTTACTTTCTACTTCTTCGCGTTCGACCTCGAGCGATTCATCGGCACACGGAAATTTCTGGTCCTCTATTTCGTCGGACTCGTGCTGAGCCACACCTGCACCTACATCCGCCACCGGAGCAATCCCGAATACGCATCGCTCGGCGCATCGGGGGCAATCGCCGCGGTGCTCTTCGCATACATCGCCTACTTCCCGACGGCGACGCTGATCATTCTGCCGATACCGGTCCCGATCCCGGCGGTGCTTTTCGGTGTCGGCTACGTCGCGTATTCGTACTGGGCGGGAAAGAACCGGCGAGGCCGAATCAATCACGACGCACACCTGTGCGGCGCGTTGGCCGGCATCGCATTCGTCGCCGTTACGGACCCCGGCGCGTTGGCACGACTGGTGAGCTTTGCGGGCTAGGCTCGCGCCCGTGCCGGCCTCACTCCCCGGCCATCCCGCTCCGGTCGACCTGCTCACCGCGCAGGTAGACGGCATCGATTTGCCGTGTGTTCGTGATGTCATCGAGCGGGTTTGCGTCCAGCACGATGAAATCTGCGCTGTTGCCGGCCGCGACACTGCCCATGTTCTCGAGACCCGCCGCCTCGGCCGCCGTCGATGTCGCAGCGACGATCACGGCGGCTGGCGACATCCCCGCCGCCACCATGTCCTCCATCTCGACATGCGGACCCCAGGGCGTATTGCCGTCCGTGCCGAAAGCGATCTTCATTCCGACGCGGCTGAGCCGCGCAAGATTGCGCGCCTGAATCCCGAAGGCCGGCTGAATGTCGGGACGCTCCTGATTCCCGGCCTCGATGTCCCGCAACTCGCCGCGCGGCATCGAGCCTCGCAACCAGCCGAGGTCCGTCTCGACGCCACGGCCGGGCAGATTCGGAATCATGATCACCCACGGCCGCTCGCGAACCATGCCGATGAACTCGTCGTCGATATCCTGATCGCGCACGCCATGCGCGAACATGTCGATGCCCGCCCGCAGCAACTCCTTTGCGTCCTCGAGCGCGAAGATATGCGCCGTTACGCGAAGGTCGTGCTCGTGTGCTTCGTTGATCACGGCCCGGTAAATCTCGGGGCTCAGTTTCTCGTACTGACCGTTCCGGTCGTCGACCCAGATCTTGATGACATCCACGCCCCGCTCGGCCTCGGCACGAACGGCCTCGCGACCCTCGGCCGGCGAGGTCACCCAATGCACTTCGCGACGACCGGGCTCCGGCGACGTGATACCCCAACCCGCGGTTCGATAAAGGGCGGCGCCGGGAATCGTCTCATCGCGCACGTCGATCGCGGCACCCGGGCCGTCGGCCCCGAGACTCACGGCAGCAGCGACACCGTAGTAGGCCCGACGCTTCAGGTCCGCAATCAATTCATCGCGCGTCGTGCTGAGGTGGACATGCGCGTCGATGATCGCCGGCATCACGGTCATGCCGGAAAGATCGACCGTCTCCGTGCCGGCCGGAATCGTCACGCTATCTGCCGGACCGACAACCGTGAAGCGGCCGTCCTCGACGACGAACACCGCATTCTCGATCGGTGCCGAACCATCACCGGCAATCAACCGCGCGCCCTCATAGGCCGCGGGCTGCGCGTCCGCCTGACCGAGCATGACGAAGGCAGCCAGTAGCGTGGTCACTCCGATCCGATAGCCGATCTCGTTACGTTGCCACATCGCTTCGTTCCCCTTGTTCCGGTGTTCGTTCTCCTACCGATGCTAACTGACGGGGCGCACGACCTGTACCCCGCCGACAACGGACCGGATGCCTGGAGCCGGCATCCGGCGGTGGCAGGCCAATTACGGCGCTCAGTGGCCGTTGTAGGGGAGCTCCGAAGAACCGTCGAGCGCCGCGTCGTAAAGCGTGCGCATCGACAGCGCCATCTCGCGGAAGGCGCCCCACGCCTCGCCTCGATCCGCGATGGCTGCCTCGATCCGATCCAGGTCCGCGATGATCTGCCGGGCTTCGGCCATGCGCTCGAGCCTCAGCGTGGCATCGAGGAGCCAGTCGAGCGCGTGGAAATCCCGTGTGTGGAGCGGCTGGCCCATTCGTTGCTGCCACCGCACCGACGCGTCGTAGGCGGCACGATTCGACTCGGCGACCTCAGTCCACATGCCGAGGTGCCGGTAGATGTGGCTCGGCATGTGCAGTGCATGCGATGACGCTGGCGCGATATCGTCGTACAGGCGCGCCTGACGCAGACCCATCAGCGCAAACGTCGGCGTGTCGTAGACGTGTATCAGATAGTGCAGCACACCCGGGTGCGCCGAATTGCGCTGATACACCTCCTCGAGCCGGCTCGCGACGGCAACGACGTGGGAAGCCTGCCTGCGGTCGAATACAGGGAGTGCCATCAGTGCAAGCGACGCAAGCACTGATGCTTCGTCATCCTGCGGGTACTGAGCCACAACCCGGTCCATCGCAGCGGCATAGTTTTCGCGGCGGGCCAGATATCCCGTCTCGGGCGCGAATCGCAGCCGTACGGCGTCACGGTAGGCCCGTTCCCGGGGTGTCCAGTCGAGTCGGCCGGCGGCATCGAGCCGATCCATTCGCGCAACGACCGCCTCCCCAAGCACTTCGCCCTCGTCACCGGGCACGGTCGACAAGGCGTCGTCATAGGTCATGGCTTCGCCCCAATAAGCCATGCCGAAGCGGGGATCGAGCTGCCGGGCACGACTGAAATGATCGCGTGAGCGGTCGTACCAGAAACTGTGCAGCGCCAGCAATCCGGTCACGAATTCATCGTGCGCGTCCGGAGCAGCCGACGTCGGAAACTCGAGGCGTCCCAGCATCGGTGCCACGTCGGCGGGCCTGGCGCGCTGCCGTGCATCGATCGATTCCGGCCGGCGATCTGTCGCGCTTTCGCCGGCCTGCCGCAATTGTCCGATCGCGTCTCGCGGGCCGGCCGGCAACAGTACGGCAGCCGTCAATGCCATGGCACCACACAGTCGGAAGATCTGTCTCAATTGCCCGTATGACGAAGATTGCATGCCGTGAGGCCTCGACCTACACTGTACCGCACAGTTCAGTTCCAAGGTAACGTCGATGGACCGTGCAAGCGTCCAGTCTGCATTGTTCTTCGCGCTGATCACAATCGCGACTCGCGCCGCAGGCCAGCCTGCCGTCGGCGTCTGTGACTGCGATCCGCTCGACGGGCAGCCGGCCGCCGACGTCCTGGCCTCGCACGACGCCTGGGGAAATCCAACTTTCATCGGCGGAATCACGAACGGGGGTCCGAACTCCGGCAGCGTCTGGTGACCCGGCGCTGTGGCGCTGGACAGCGTCAACAATCAGGTCCTCGTACCGGCGTACGGCAACGGCGGATACCGGGCTTTTCAGCTGAACGCCGATGGACTGCCGGCTGATCGTCAGGCTCGTTTTGTCACGTCTCGCAGAAGCCTGCTCGGCCGACGCTCGGCGCCGCTGCCTAACGCTCGCGAGCTGACGTTCCCCGGCGCAGCCGGCGTCTTCGACAACTCGACGCAACGCTTCTTCGCGATCGACCGGTTTGCGAATCGCATCCTGGTTTACGACTCGGCGGACGACCGGCTCCGCGATTTTCCCGAAGCCCGCCTCGCGATCGGCCAGCCCGACTTCAGCTCGACGAGGCGCGGACTGGGCCCGAATCGGATGGGTGCGATTGTCGCCGCCGACATCGACGAACGAAACCAGCGCCTGTTCGTCGTCGATGCACCCAACAATCGCGTCCTCGTGTTCGACATCGCACCGGAAACGCTGCGGCACGACCCGAGTGCGATCGCCGTGATCGGACAAGCCGACCTGGAGAGCCGCGATCCGGGAGTCGGCCCATCGAAATTCGCAGGTCCTTCCAGCGTCGCGTACGACTCGTCCAACGACCGGCTCTTCGTGTCCGATTCGGGGAACAATCGCGTGCTGATCTTTGATGCGAGCGCGGACAATCCGGACGGGTTCAGTGCCGCGATCGCGGTCATGGGCCAGCCTGATTTCGATTCGAGGCGCCCCCGCGATTCGCTCGATCAGCTCGAAGCCGAGACGATCGCCTACGATGAGCGTCATCAGAGACTCTTCGTCGCCGAGGATCTCGAGCACCGAGTGATGGTTTACGATGCCCACCCGGACCGGGTGGGAGGCCCGGCGCGCGCGATTGCGGTCATCGGCCAGCCCGATACCACGTCGACTCACCCGGCCGTAGCCCGCGATCGGGTCGCAATGCCGCGCATCACGGTAGACGCGGAAACGCAGAAGCTCTATGTCTCGGAAGGTTTCCCCGCGGGAAACCGAGTATCGATATTCGACATAGCTCCCGAGAACCTGCGCACGGGTATGCCGGCCAGCGACGTGATCGGCCACGAGACCGTTGACGGTGAGCCGGACTTCGTCAGCCGGATGGCGCAGGGTCGGCTCGATGGCCGGTCACTCGCGGCGGCGCGGGAGGTCGTTCTCGACCCGGTCGACCACCGGCTCTTTGTGCCGGACGAGTACAACCATCGGGTCGTCGTCTGGCAGCTCGACGAGCTCAATCGAATCGTCGATCGCGACGCTCGCTGGGTACTGGGGCAGCCCGATCTCGAGTCGAGTCAGATGGGCGAGCCGACTGCCAGCAACATCACGGTACCGATCGCAGCGGCCTACGACGTCAGCACGAAGAGATTGTTCGTCGGCGACGGCTATCACAATCGGGTTCTCGTCTACGAAGCGGCGCCGGAGACGCTCGCCAGCGGCATGGCTGCATCGGTCGTAATCGGGCAATCCGATTTCGAGTCCGTCGACCGCGGCGCCGGGCCGGACAGGATCAACTTCGGTGTGCGAATGGGCCGCGGTATCGCATCCGATTTTCTGCCGATGGGTCTCGCCGTCGACTCGGCGGGGCAGCGCCTGTTCGTATCCGACGGTGAAAACAATCGAGTTCTCGTCTTCGACATCGGCCGGGGCAACCTGACGAACGGCGCCGCCGCTACCCACGTGCTCGGTCAGGACGATTTCCAGTCGACGATGCCTCAGGCAGGCGCTGCTGGCCTCCACGATCCCGGGCATCTCGCCTACGATCCGGCGACCGGCAGACTGTTCGTGATCGACGGCCAGCGTCAGCGCATAGTGGTGTTCGACGTCGAGCAGGGCAGCCTTCGCAACGGCGCGGCCTCGATTGCGGTTCTGGGCCGTCCGGACTTCTCGACGGAAGGTTCGAGCAGCGGCGGTCCACCGAGGCCGGCCACACCGGTCGCGGTCAGCGGACGAAATTTCGTCGCACCGAACGGTATCGCGCACGATGCCACGCGTCAGAGACTGTTCGTCGCCGATGGCGGCGGCACGTTCGGCGTCCAGGCCGATCGCGTGCTGGTCTTCGACGTCCATCCGGACCGGCTGTTCAACGGGCCAGAGGCCATCGCGACGATCGGAGCACCGGATGCCGAAACGCGGGCCGCCGCCAGCTGGGGTGGCACCGAGCCCGTGCCCGGCCAATACCGGATCCGCGACACGCGCGGCATCGAGATCGACCCCGTCCACGGGCGCCTCTATACGACTGGATCGTTCGCTTCACGGGTCGTCCAGTTCAACTTTCCGCGCGCCGCGTGGCGCTACCGTATCGGACAGCGGAAGATGCAATCGTTCTCGACGCTCGATGCTGCCGATGCCGGCGGCCGCTCCGCGCCATTTACGAAGGCTGCTGCGTGGCTCGATGCCGAATCGGGCGCAGATCCGCAGGCAACCGTGATCTTCAGCACAAGCCGCCCGATGATCGACGAACCCACCGAACGTCACAATCGCCTGCTAGTCAGCGAGGCGGCAGTCAGCGCTGCCGGAACGACCCGGCGGGCAACAATCCACGTCGAAGGTGAACCCGGCGCTGGCCACGATGTCGCACTATTCAACCCGGGCTCGCGTAACAGTGCTCTCGATTTTTCGATTCGGGACAATGCGGGCAACGTGCTGGCCGAGTGGCAGGGAGATCTTGCCGGCGGACAGCAAATGCACCTGAATCCGGAGGCCGTCACAGACGGTGCCCTCACGCGTGAATCGACGCTGACGATCGAGTCGACGCGACCTGTCGCAATCACAGCGCTCAGAACCTCTGTCAGTGACGAGGGCGAGCAAATCGTCGCGCCGGCACCGCTGGCGATCGAGGATCGGACGACATCGTCAGCAGCCCCGTATTTTGTCAGCGGCGGCGGGATTCGCTCGGAGCTCGTGCTGCTCAACCCGACCGGCGACGTCGCGCGCGGGACCGTCAGTTTTCACGGTTCCGACGGTGCTGCGCAGGTTATCGGGACACAGTCGGAAGTTGTCGATTATCTGATCCCGCCATTCGGTGTCCGGATCGTCGACAGCAGCTGGGGGGGCTCGACGCCCGTGATCGGTTACGTGCGAATTGCGCCGTCGGTTGGCGCTCATCCGCATACAACCGTCGGCGTGGAACGTCGCTATGGGAACACACTGACCGGCCGGGCGCTCGCGACTGCGGCGTCTGGCAGAGAGGTCGCGTTCGCGATCGATCTGCAGCCGACTCTGATTCGCCATGGCGATATCGATACCGAGCTGATTCTGGTCAACCCGGGTGAGGACGACAGCGAAGTCAACATCGACCTCGACGGAGAGACGTTACGGACGCTTACGCTGCGCGCCGACCAGCAGGTTCTGCTCAGCGTACGCGAACTTGCCGGCGCCGCAGTGCGCGGTCGACTTGCCGTCGCCGCAACACTTCCGATACTCACCGCAGCGCGCCAGCACACGCTAAACATTCACTCTCAGACCGTTGATACCTGGCTGCCCCCGCTATCTGAAGGGTCGATCGCTCCATACGTCGCAGACGGCCAAGGGATGGCAACCGAATTCCGCCTGGCCAACGCAGGCGGCACGGCAATGGACGGCACAATTCGGTTCGTGACGGCAACCGGTCAACCGGCGTCCGGCATGATCCTGCGCTGACTATAATCGTCGTTACGCCGGGCACGAGCGGTCCGGCACGGTCAACAGGAAAACCGGACGATGAAGCAAAGCATTCTACTCACGCTGTGCGCGATCCTTTCGGGACCGGCTGCGGCACAATTCGGCAGCGACCCGAGCGAAGTCGAACTCATCCAGCTGAACGACGACATGTACGTCGTCAGCAACGTCGCGGTACCCGGGCTGGTGACGGTTCTCGTCACCGACGATGGCGTCGTGCTGGTCGACGACAAGTTCGAGATCGATCACGACAACATCATGGCGCTGGTTCGCTCCGTAACGGACCAGCCGATCGCCTACGTGATCAACACGCACTACCACGGCGATCACAGTGGCGGCAACGCGAAACTTCAGGCGCTCGACGCCGTCGCGATCGCCTCCGACGAAGCCCGGGCACGGATGCTTGCCGGCAATCAGTCCGGTCTGCCGGACTTCACGGTCAGCGAGAGCGCCTCTCTCTATGTTGGAGGCAAGACGATCGAATTGCACAGCGTCAGCCCGGCGCACACGGATGGCGACGTCGTCGTCCTCTTTCCCGATTACGGCGTGCTGGCGACCGGAGATATCTTTGCGAACGGACCGGGCACGTCGGCGCAGCTGGTCGACCGCAATGGCGGCGGCAGCGCGAAAACCTGGCCGCACGCGGTCGAGGAAGCGCTGGCGCTCGAGTTCGAGACGGTCGTGCCCGGCCACGGCGAGATCTCGACTCGCGAGGATCTCGTCGAGTACCTGCAGCGAACGATCCGCTTCCGCGAGGTTCTCAGGACGATGGTCGAGCAGGGCCGCTCACGCGCGGATATCGAGGCCATCCTTCGCAGCGACTTCGCCTGGGAGGACTTTCACGTCCAAATGGCGCTCGAGGGTCTGATCGCAGAGTTCGAGTAGGCGTTCGCGGCAGGCTGCCAGCCCGGACAGGCGGCCGGGCAGGCGACCCGGGCCTGCGATCGATCCGGCAAGCAGCTGGCTCCGGCGGGGCCAGCCGTTGCCTCAGGGCCGCGGCTCGCTCAGCCCGAACACGTAGAGCGCACTGCCTGAAGACGGCACGCGAAGCGGCTCCTCCAGGATCGCCTCCGAATACATCAGCGGCGCCCCGGCGCCCCAGGCTGCCGGCACGGCCACGTACTGACGGCCGTCGATTGCATACGAGATCGGGAACCCCTGCACGGCGGTCCCGAGGCGGGTTCGCCAGAGAACGTCGCCGTTCTCGACATCGAACACCTTCAGCGAGCGGTCCAGGTCACCGATGAAGACGAGCCCGCCGGCCGTCGTCAACGCCGATGTCATGAACGGCACGCGCTGCTGATAGGACCAGCGCTCTTCGAGCGTCCGGACGTTGTAGGCCGCGAGCTTGCCGAGATTGGCGTCGGTACCCGGCATCGCGAAACCGCGCCAGCCGGCGCCGAGGCCGGTAAGCCCCGGCTCGAGCGGCAAGGCGAGCGGCCGCAGCTCGTTACAGGTCTGGATCAGCGGAATAACGAGCGAGTTCGTGCCCGGGTGATAGCCCATCGCGGGCCAGTTGTGTCCGCCAGCCGTCCCCGGGCAGACGCTGACCCACTCCCCGGCGCGCTGCTCGATGATGTCACGCCTATACGTCGGACGACCGGACTCCGGATCGATAGATTCGTAAATGTCCTGGTAAACCGTTTCGGCGTGATCGATGTATTCGCCGGTTTCGCGATCGAGCTTCCAGAGAATGCCGGGCTTGCCGATCGTCATGACGAGCCTGCGCCCGCCGTCGTCGATCAGCACGCGCTCGTACACCTCATCCAGGTCGAGCGTCTCGCCGGGTGCATGCTGAAAATACCAGGCGAGCTCGCCGGTCTCGATGTCGAGCGCAACGGTGGACGACGTGTAGAGCGCGTCGCCCTCGCCAGTCTGCCGGCTGGCGCGCATCCACGGCTTCGCCTGCGCGATGCCGAAATACGCGAGGTTCAGCGCCGGGTCGTAGCTGCCGGTGATCCAGGCTTCGCCGCCGGCACGAAAGATGTCCGGCAGACCGTTCCAGGTGTCGCCGCCGGGCCCGCCCTCGCGAGCAATCGTTTCGAAACGCCAGAGCTCGTCGCCGGTTTCGGCGTCGAACGCGCCGATGAAGCACTTTTCGTCGCGGTATTGCTGACAGGTGCCCATGCCCTGCAGCACGCGCCCGTCGGCAACGATCGGCCCGCTGCTGGTCGTGTAATCGCCGTCGGAACGATCGCCAAGGACTGTCTCCCAGACGATTTCGCCGGTCGCCGCATCGAGCGCCAGCAGATGCGCTTCGGTCGTCGCGACATAGAGCTTGTCCCGATAGATCGCGCTGCCGCGCATCGGGTGATAGTTCAGCGTTGGTGCGAGCCGGCTCTCCCAGATCTGCACACCGGTCGCACCATCCACCGCCTGCATGACATTCGGCGGATTGTTGACGTATAGAACGCCGTCCAGAGCGATCGGCGCGGGCTGGTCGCGGCCTTCCCGATCCGTCATCGAGTAGACCCATTTGAGCTCGAGATCGCCGATGTTGTCGCGATCGATCTGGTCGAGCGGACTGTAATTCGTGGCACGAAAGTCGCGGCGGATCATCGGCCAGTCGGCCGGGTCCGGCGCTTCGAGCCGCGCGCGCGGGACCGACCGAAAGTTCTCGACCCTGCCGGCGACCGTGACCCCGAGTGGTGTCGAGTCGATCGGCGCCGCGGCATCAGCGGGCACGACGCTCGCAATTCTGACCTCGGATTCACGCGTCAGCGGCGCATCACCGGGCGAAGCCTGATTGGCTGCGAGCAGGTGCGCCGTCACGTTCGCATAGTCGGCATCGGTCAGGCCACCGGCGTTTTCCGGCGGCATCGTCAGCGCTGTGAACGCCGCAAGCTCGCCGGTGGTCCGCTGTCCCCAGCGCGCAATGAATGCCGGACCCGCAAGCGGCGGCGACGCCCCGCTACCGGCCAGATTCTGCGCGTGACAGGGTGCGCAATAGAGGCTGTAGGCATGCCGGCCGTTCTCGGCCTGCGCCTCGGTGTAGGCCGATGCCGGCGCCTCCTGAGTCGCACCGGCCAGCGGCAACGACAAGCCGATCAGCCATACCGCGAAGACCGTTCGGGACGTAAGAGATCGTGCAGGCATCGACTACCTCGGGTGGACGGCGCAGCGCCCAGTATAAATGGGGACAGTGACCTAAACTCCGCGCATCCGATTTGGGGACAGTGACCTAAACTCCGCGCATGCGAGACGGTCATAGTGGCCGAGCCGGCGCGATGGTTGCTACGAGCCGGTCAGCCATGACAGCATCAGACGAGTCCAGACCAACTTTCGGGGACCAGGCGGAATGAACAGATCGAGACACTCTTTCGTTGCCGTCGGGCTCGCCCTGCTTGCATCGGTGTGGAGCACGCAGCTGCCGGCCCAGCCCCCGCCGCAACCGCCGCCGCCACCATGCACACCGGCCGACGACGTCGTCTGCGAGCAGCAGGGTCCCGAAGACATCGTGGCACTCGGTTCCGAGTGGGTGGCGGCGTCCGCAATGTCGGGCTCCGGCGGACTCGCTGTCGTTCGCGTCGGCGATCGCGCGCCGTTCACCGTGTATCCGGCGGACGCAGCCCGCGATCGGCACGATATATCGACTTATCCGAACTGCCCGGGACCGCCGGACACGACCGACTTCACGACGCACGGGGTGTACGTGCGGCCGGGGGATGGGCCCGTCTACCGGCTGTTTGTAGTCGGGCACGGCGCGCGCGAGGCCATCGAGATCTTCGATGTCGATACGACCGGCGATCTGCCGCGCGCGACCTGGCTCGGCTGCGCGATCGCGCCGGAGCCCGTCGGCCTCAACTCGGTCCGCGGCCTGCCCGATGGCGGTTTCATCACGACAAACTTCCTGCCGCGCGACAGCACGCGCGAGGAGACTGCACGGATGCTCGCCGGTGAGACGAACGGCGAGTTGTGGGAGTGGCACACTGATACGGGCTGGGTCGAGGTGCCGGGTAGCGAGGCAGCGGGTGCCAACGGACTCGAGCTCTCGGACGACGGCGAAACCCTGTACGTCGCAGCGTGGGGCAGCCAGTCGTTCTTCACGCTGTCGCGCGGCGTCACGCCGCCGGTGCGCCGGGAAATCGCGCTGGGCTTTCGGATCGACAACATCCACTGGGCCCGGGACGGCAGGCTCTGGGGTGTAGGCCAGGCCGGCGAAAACGGGTGGAAGGCCGTGAAAATCGATCCGGAAACTCTGGTAACCGAAGATGTCGTCCTGCGGGCGGACAGCCCGGCATTCGGTGCCGGCACGGCCCTGGCCGAGATCGGCGATGCACTATGGGTCGGCTCGTTCCGCGGCAACCGGATCGTCATCCTGCCGGCACCCTGAGCGCGGACGTGGAGTGCAGATAAGGTTCGGGACGCCGTCCGGTTCAGCGCGCAGTCAGCAACGGCGGTATATCAGTCTCCAGACAACCGATTCATGGGAAAGCATCGATGATCGACACGAAGTTTAGGTCACTGTCCCCTATCTTTTTGCTGGCGGCGGCGCTGACGGCGGGCGCGCAGGAATCGCCGACCTACGACCAGATCGACCTCTCCGCAAGCGCGGAGCGTGACGTCGAGAACGATCTGCTCGTCGCCGTCGTCTACGCGCAGGAACAGGACGCCAGGCAGTCGGTCGCCGCGGATCAGGTCAATCAAACGATCAGCTGGGTGCTCGAGCAGGCGGACGATGTCCGCTCGGTGCGCTCGCAGACGCTGCAGTACGGGAGCTTTCCGGTCTATGGCAACAACCGTCGCATCACCGCGTGGCAGGTACGGCAGTCGGTGCGGCTCGAAAGCACTGACACCGACGCGCTCAGCGAGCTGCTCGGCGAGCTGCAGGCTCGAGCCGCTATCGAGTCGGTGAACTACGACACTTCGAGCGATGCACGCGACGCGGCGAACGACGAGCTGATCGCAGCTGCGCTGGCGCGGTTCAGCGAGCGCGCGGCGCTGGTCGCGACCGAGCTCGGCAGGCCGGGCTACCGAATCGTCCGGATCAACATCCAGACCGGCGGCGGGAACCGTAACCCGGTATTCCTGCCGAACATGGCCAGAATAGCCCAAGATTCGTCCGAGTCGGTGGCAGCGCCGTCGCTCGAGGCCGGCACGCAGCGTATGATCGTCACCGTGTCCGGCACGATAGAGCTCGACCCGCCACGCTGAGCTCGCCCGTCGTGCCGGTCACCTGAGTCTGTCCGCATACCGGTGGAGGAACCGAGGACATGCGCGAGTCGACACCCACTGCCATCGCCACGCCGCTCCGAACGCATGGTCGCGCCCTGCCTGGTGACGCCGTACCTGGTGGCACCCTGCCTGGTTGCTTCCTGCCTGGTCGCGTCCTGCCGATAATCGCCCTGGCCCTGCTGGCCTCACCGGCATCCGCGGAAGACCCGTGGCCCTGGGCTGACCAGACCACGGACGACGACGTGACACTCCTGCTGCTCGGCGACTTCAACGTGCAGAAGCGCGAGAACCCCGCGGATGCGCTCGCGCTGGTGCACGCGACGCTGAACGAGGCGGATCTGGTCTACGCCAATCTGGAAGGACTGCTCGTAGAATCGCGCGGCCCCGACCGGGATCTGCCGAACAAGAGCGGCTGGACGCACCTGGGACCGGAGTCGGTCGCAGCGCTGGTCGCCGGCAACATCCGGGCCGTCGGCGTCGCCAACAACGTCGCGTACGGACGGGAGAATCTGCTCGAGAGCCTCGGCGTGCTCGATGCCAACGGGATCGCTCACACGGGCGCCGGCGCGAACATCGATGCGGCTCACAAACCGGCAATACTCGAAGTCCGGGGGCTCCACATCGGCTTTCTGCAATACACGTCGAAGTGGTACGACGCCGACGAGCAGATCGCGACTGAGACGTCCGCCGGCGTCGCCCGGCTGCAGTCATCGAATGGCGACACGATCGACGCCGGCGATCTCGAACGCCTGCGCGCCGATATCCGCGCAACGAAACCGCTCGTCGACGTCCTCGTGGTCTCGGCGCATACCCGCGACGGCCAGGGGCGGGCGCGCGCCCCGGGCGGCGAAGCGGCTTCGGCCAGCGCGGCATCTGCCGCCGGCGGGACAGCTTCATCCGGCGCCGCGTCACGCCGACCGCCGATCGACGACCTCTACTCGAAGCTGCCGGTGAATCCGAACCTCGAGCAGGTGGAGCCATACCAGCGGCAGCTAGCCCGCGCAGCGATAGACGCCGGCGCAGACATCGTGTTCGGGCACGGCTGCCACAGTCAGCAACCGGTCGAGACGTATGCCGACAGACCGGTCATGTACTGCCTCGGCAATTTCACGTCCGACTGGATCCGGGTTCGCGACTATCTCGACGGCCTCGTCGCCCGGGTCGTGATTCGCGACCGCGAGATTCATCGCGTGTCGCTGGTCCCGGTCACGCGGGACCCGCAAACCAACAACGTCTACCTGCTGCCGCCCGACTCGGCCGAGGGCAGGAAGCTGCAGACGCTGTCAGGTAGCGGCACGCTGCAGGTGGAAGGCCAGGAACTCGTGCTGCTCGACGGCAACAACGACGTGCCGCACTGACTTCGTCAGCCGTTCAACACGAACCGCGAGGCTGCACGCGCCCGTCCGGCCCCCGCACCGGCGCCCTGACCTGCGCTCAGCCGCTCGCTGATCCCGCGCCCTGATCTGCGCTCATCCCCGCGCTGATCCCGCGCCCTGACTTGCGCTCAGCCACGCGGATCCCGCGCACTGACCCGCGCTCGGCCCCGCGGTCAGCTCCGCGCCCTGACCCATCCATAACGCCGGTGGTCCGGCTGCGCGCCGGCCTCGGCATAGAGCGCCCGGAACCGTTGCATGTTGTCCGCGCGATAGTCCGGAAACTCGAGCAGGGTTTTCAGCTCGTCGCCGATCCGGTCCTCGAAGTCGGCCGGCACGGGTCGGTATGTCGGCAGGTCCTCGGCCGCCGTCGCGGTGATGCCGTACAGACGCGCCGAGTTGAGTCCCAGAATCTTCCGTTTGTCTTCCTGCGTGATTTCCGGGTAGCCGTATCGCTCGCGCATCGCCTCCGGGATCTGGAACCGCCAGAACGCGTCGATCTGCCACTGCGGGGAGCCGTACCAGACCGAGTCTGAGCCGAACACGATGCGATCCGGCCCGAGGTACTTCATCAGCTGACCCATGATGTGCGCGGCGACCGTCGGAAACGTCACGATCGACGACGCCCACGTCGTGCCGATCTCTGCATAGCAGTTCGAATATGGCGCGACCAGCTGGGCGTACTCGGTCGTCCAGCTGATATCGGGCACGCCATCGCGTAACCGGCCGGACTCGATTTCCTCTAAAGCCGCGTGCATGAAGAACGCGGGCTGGATACAGGCGTGGTAGGTGATGAAGTTGAGCCCCGGCCAGTCGCGCGCGGCCTTCGGCAGATCTTCCGGATGACCGCGCTCCGGATCGGGCGGACCGGGTGCGAGCCCTTTGTGCACGCAAATGTTGTTGAAACCGGGCTTCTGCTCGCGCAGCTGCTCGTAGCGCGACTGGATCAGCTCGAAAGTCGGATAGGCGACCTCCTCGTCGTCGTGTCGCCAGGGCCGCATCAGGCTGTTCGGATCGTCGTCGACTTTCGCTGCGTTCGAGATGTTGTAGCCCTTCCACGAGTCCGGCGAATTCCGGTCGATCTGCTCGTCGATGTAGGCAAGGTTGCCGCGACCGACATACAGCAAGCCGTGCGCAAGCATGCGGGTGGAGCCGGAGATCGCGTTGACGAAATCGCGCGCCGCCGCGGTCTGTGCGGCTGTCAGTATCTCGCCGTCGAGCGCTTCGCTGACGTTGCGCGGCGCTCGCCCGGCACCGCCTTCCACCGAAATGACCGAGGCTGTCACGTTGCTCAGCAGCCCTATCGTGATTTGGCTGTCGAGGTAGACATCCTTAATGAACTGCACGAGCTGCGCGTTACCTTCCTCGTTCGGCAACCCGACGAGCTCGGGATTCCAAACGCCCCACGCCTCGCCGCGCTCATCGAGTAGTCCGTCGGGGTTGAACGGGTTGGAGCCGCCGGCCGACGGTCCCTGCGCGATCGCGCGCAGCCCCGCACCGGCATTACCGACGCTGCCGCGCACGAGATGCAATTGGTCGTCAAAGATGAACATGTCCGAAGGCGTCGCGGACTGTGCCCAGGCGGACGGCATGAACATCTCGACCGGATCGATTTCGAAAAACCGGCCGAACACTTCGTTCATTGCGACCAGGGCCGCTGCCGTGCCGCCGGTTCCGGCCAGAAATCGCCGTCGATCCATTCCAAGTCTGTGGCTGCCATTGTCGGTCAGCTCGGCAAGCCGCGCCTCGACCTTCCGCTGATCGTCGGTCTGCGGAATCGGCATGTACTCGCCGTTCGATACCATCCGCGTCGGTATCGGCGAGCGCAATTCGTCCGCCGCATCGGCGCGCGCGCATTGCCGGGCTTGTTCCTCGTCCAGCAGACCGCGATCGTCGTCCCAGACGCGACCGGTTTCGTCCCACGATCGTTTCGTCATTGCCGTTCTCCTCGTTTGGCCTGATTCGCGCCGCGGTTGCCGAAGCACATCGCCCGGTCAGGCCATCAGCCGCAGCAGAGCTTCAACGACGGCGTCGGGTCGATGGGCAGGCAGGTCGTGCCCGGCACCGTCGACGACGGTTTGTTCGACGAGCCGCGTGAACTGCCGGCCGAGATTCGGGGCTTCGCCGGTGGGTCTGCGCCCGAGCCCGGTGGCGCCCGGCCGCAGCACGATTGCGGGGACCTCGACCGGCGGCCGCTCGGCGAGTTGTCGCTCGACTTCGAGAAAGCGGTCCTCTCCAGGTGCGTTCAATTGCCGGTGACGGTACGAGTGCACGACGACCGGCACGAAGTCCGGATTGTCGAACGACGGCGCCGAGCGGGCGTATGCCTCGTCGGTGTAGTTCCATTCCGGCGACCATGTGTCCCAGAGATACCGGATGATGTCGTGACGATTCGCCTCGAGCGCACGCGCACCGGCGTCCGTGTTGAAATACCACATGTACCAGAACCGTGAGGCGAGCGCGGCCGGCATCGCGCCGCCGGGCGACACCGTGTTCTGAATCGAATACCCGCCGACCGACACCTGGCCGATCACGCGCTCGGGCCACAGCGCCGACACGATGCAGGCGGCGCGATTGCCCCAGTCGAAACCGGCCGTCGCGAACCGGTCGACACCGAGCACATCCGCAAAATCGATCACGTCCTGCGCGAGCGCCGCCTGCTCCGCCATGCGCGGCGCGTCGGCATCGAGAAAGCGGGTCGGCCCGTAGCCGCGCAGGTACGGCACGAGCACGCAGTGGCCCGCTTCGGCCAGCGGCCCGACGCAGCCATCGAACGAGCGTGTGTCGTAGGGAAAACCGTGCAGCAGGATCGCAGCCGTCCCGTCGGGGGGGCCGTAAGTCTCGTAAGCGATCTCGAGCACACCGGTGCGGACCGTCCGCAGCTGACCACCCGTGGCAGGCTGCGCCGAAGCCCGCCGCAGCCCCCCGGCGCCGGCCTCGAGCAGGCTCGCCACCGCGGCCGATTTCACCAGTTCGCGGCGGCTCATCAACGTGCGGGTCCCGCCTGGTCGCTCAGCGCAGCCGGTCGGCGAGGCGATTCAGCGTGTCGGCCAGCCCCATGCGCTGCCGTGCCGCCGCGCCTGCGTCCGCCCGACTGCCACCGATCCGCTCGACATCGTCGGCAAGCGCTTCCAGATCGCCGGCCAGATCGCGACCGCGGCGCTCGTCGCCGAGGCTTCTGCCGGCGTCGTTGAGCGCCGATCTCAGCTCCCGCTGCAAAGAAGCCGAAAGCGCATCTGCGCGTTCGAGCTGGTCGAGATAGGCGAACGCAACGACCGGCTCGGCAGGCCAGGTGACCGGGAACTGCTGCTGCGGATTGAACACGTCGCCCTGATCGGCAAGGCGCGCGGCCTCGATCTCGCTGGCCGTCAGATAGTCGCTCGGGATCAGCTCCAGCACGTCGATGCCGCGAACGATCTCGGTCGCGTAGATCCTGCCGCGATACCAGTATGACGACCAGAAGCCACCGAGGATGATGTGATCCTCATCGATCGGCCCGCGATCGAAGTAGGCAATCTCGACCGGATTCGCCGAATCGGTAAAGTCGATCACCGATATGCCGCCCTGATACCAGGACTGCACGAAGATGTCGCGGCCGGGGACCGGAACGATCGAGCCGTTGTGGGCGACGCAGTTTTCCTTGTCGGTCTGCGGTGCGGACATCTTGAAGTAACCGCGAAACTCGAGCTTGCCGTCGACGATGTCGTAGATCGCATCGGCGCCCCAGGTCAGAGGATCGTGCGAGCGGCAGCGCGGGCGCGAGCCGCCGCCCCACTCGTCGGTAAACAGCACTTTCGTGCCGTCGTTGTTGAACGTGGCCGAATGCCAGTAGGCGAATCCGGAATCGATGACCGCGTCGAGACGCGTGGGCTCGAGCGGATCCGAGATGTCGAACAATATGCCGTTGCCGGAACATGCGCCGGCGGCGAGACCTGCCGACGGGAACACGGTGATGTCGTGACATTGATCGGTGCGGTCCGTGTCCTGCGTGTCGTCGCCGTGATCGCCGCCGCGCCAGAGCCCCGCGAGGACCCCCGACTCGGGATCGGCGAAAACCGCAGGGCTGTCGATGATCTTCGCTGCCGCCGGATCGTCCACCGGAATTTCGATGACGTCGATGCGAAAGAGCGCAGTGCGGTCGTCGCCGGGGATCGCACCGACGCAGCCGGGCAGCTCTTCCTCGTCTCGCACCGAAGCGGTGCCCGAGTTGTAGACGACAATGCGGCGCTCGTCGGCCGAGACGACCGAGTGCGTGTGGGAGCCGCGACAGGTCTGAACGGCGCCGACCTGCACGGGGCGAGCGAGATCGCTGATATCGAATATCCGGATGCCGCGGAACCGGTCATCGCTGATGTCGGAGGCGACGCCTTCGAGCCCGCAATCCAGCCGCCCGCGTGTCTGCTCGACCGACATGATCAGCAGCTCGCCGACGATGGACACGTCACCCTGCCCGCCCGGGCAGACGACCGAGCTCAGCAGCTTCGGCACGCCGTCGCCGCCGAGGCGGTAGACGTTGAAGCCGTGATAGCTGCCCGCGACCATGACGTCGCCCGCGAATGCGATGTCCGTGTTCGCGAAGCTGAGCAAGGGGCTGCGGTCGTAGTCGTCTTCCGCCTCTTCCTCGTCGTCTTCGGTCGGCGTGTCGGCATCCGCGACCGGGTCTTCGGCATCGCCTGCGCCCGGCTCGCTCCGGGCGGTGCCTTCCGCGCCGGCCCGCTCCCCGTCAATGATGGCCTCATCGCGGGTGCCTTCCGCGCCGGCGTCGTCCTCGTCGTCGGCCGGCATCTCGGGCGGCAGGCCGGCCGGATTCTGCGGGTCGAAGAAACCGGCCGGGCGGCCGAGGCGTGCCGCGAGCCGGAGGCCCGCGATCGCCTCTCCGGCATCGTCGAAGCCTGCGGCGAGTCCCGTTCGCGGATCGCTCGAGAGACCCGCCAGCAGCGCGCTCATCCGATCGATCTCGCTCGTCTGATCGTTCGTGACGTCGTTCGTGAACTCGAACAGCGCGGGATCGTATGCCGCGCCCGGCTGGTCCAGCAGTTCCTCGACCATAGTCACGGCGCCCTCGTGATGCCGGATCATCAGCTCGAGGAACAGCCGATCGAAGCCGGCGCCCTCGGAAGCCGCCAGCGCCGCCATCTGCTCCGGCGTCGCCATTCCGTGCATCGCGTCCATCACATTGCCCGTCGCCTCGCCCTCTGCGGGGCCGTGCGCGGAGTGATCGGCCGACGCGTCGGTGTCCAGCTCACCGCGCTCACGGAGCCACGTGCGCATGAACTCTATCTCATCCTGCTGGGACGCCTCGATTCTGCCGGCGGCATCGATCAACTCGGGCGTATTGGTCCGATCGCCCGCGAGCGCCGACATCTCGAGTGCCTGCTGGTGATGGGGGATCATCGCCTGCATGAAGCGTACGTCGGCGGCCGAGTAGCTCGTGTCGGCGATCTCGATGGCTTCATCCGCGCTCAGCACGCGCACGGCGCTGCCGGGCGCGCCCGGCTGGACGATCGGTGCGTCTTGAGCGGGGGCCTGCAGCGCAGCGCTGCTGGCAACGAGACAGACTGCGGCCGCGAGAATCCGCCGACCGGAAGAGTTGATGCGTATCATTCTTATGATCCCGTGCGATCGGGTTTTCAGCCGGATGTTAACGCCTGCACCGGCAGATTCCAGCCATACGCGTGCGGCGGCGATCAGACGGTCAATATGTCGTAGCCGACTGCGAGACTGATCAGCGGATTGCGGCCCGGGCTCGGACGATACTCCTGCGAAACGAAGCCGTCGTAGCCCATGTCCGCGATCTCGCGGGCAATGTAGCGATAGTTGAGCTCGCTTTCGTCGATCTCGGCACGCGAAGGCACGCCGGCGCAGTGCACATGGCTGACCAGCGGCAGATTGTCGCGCATCGTGCGAACGACATCTCCATTGGCAATCTGCACGTGGTAGATGTCGTAGACGACCGTAATGCGCGGCGAGCCGGTCCTGCGGCAAACGTCGAAGCCCCATTCGATGTCGTCGAAGACCTGGTCGGTGCGATTGTCCGCCGCCACCTTCGAGTTCGTGATCTCCATGCACACGTTGACGCCTTTCTCCTCGGCGTAAGGCGCGACACGGGAGAGGATCTCGACGGCGTGCTCCGCGCCTTCCTCGCGAGACATGCCGCGGCGCTCTCCGGGCAGCGCGATCAGATTCGGGCAGCCGCCGGCTGCGCAGATGTCGATCCCCTCGCGGGTCGCCTCCTCGATCTGGTCGTGCAGCTCGCGCCGAATCAGCCCGTCGCTGAAGCTCGTGCCGGTACCGGTCATCATCGACGGCGTGAGCCCGTGGTCCTCGAGCACGGCAAGCTCATCCGGCTGCGGCAGATCCATGCCCGCGAAACCGAGCGCGGCCAGCACCTCACAGCGCTCCTCGATGCCGAGATCGAGGTCACCCCAGACCTGAAACATCACGCTTTGCTTCAGCCGGCCCTGGCGGATGCCGGGCTCGAGCGCCCGTGCGGCCTGTGCAGCAAGCAGGGGCGAGGCAGCGAGCACGGTGGCCAGCCGGCGGCGGGTGAGCGTCGGTCGCTTCGAGATGATGTGCATGGAAAGGTCCCCCAGAGTCGATCTATTGGTCGATTCGTCGATGCCGCGAGCGGCCCGTGAGTTCGAGTATATCCCGCCGGCTGCGACGGACGTGCCGGGCGGCCGTACGGGCAGGTATCATCGGGGAAAACGATAACTCCGGGGGACCGCGAATGAAGCTGGCAGCACCGGCCTTCGCCATCATCACGACGATACTCGCATTGGGCGGCACGAGCGCTCGCGCGCAGGAAGGCTCGCTGGCCGCGACGACGATGCCGGACCTCGAGCTGCCGGCACGCGAGTTCGAGACGGCTGAGGCGCACTACCGCTACCTCTACGAGCAGGCCGATGGCGGCACCGAGCACACGATGGAGTCGATCCCTGTCTGGGACGGCCTCTGGGAAAGCGGCAACAACACGATGCCGAACCTCTTTTTCGTCGACGGCAACCTCGGCATCGCGATGCGACCGGGTGGCGTCATTCGCGAAGGCGTGCTGACGCCACCGTACGAAGAGCACTTCAAGGCGCGCCGCGAAGAGGTCAACGAATACGGCGAGCAGCGCTACGACCGACTGACGAACTGTGAGTATCCGGGCGTGCCGCGCTGGCTTTGGGAGCCATACATCAAGGAGTTCGTGAACCTGCCGTATCAGACCTGGATGCTGAACGATTTCATGAACGAGTCACGCCGCGTCTATATCGGCAAGGATCACGTCAACATCGAAGGGCAGCATTCGGCGACCGGCGACAGCATCGGCTTCTGGGACGACGATCATCTCGTCATCTGGACGAAATGGGTGAACCCGGCCGACTATCTGCGCGGCATGCCGCTGACCAGCAACCAGTTTGAAATGGTCGAGGACTGGCATCAGCGCGAATTCGAGGACGGTTCGAAGCAGCTCGTCGCACAGGTGACATTCTACGATCCAGTCGGGCTCACGAGCCCGCAGTGGGCCGTCTACACGCACTACTCACGACCCGATCTGGAAGAGCTGGGCGTCCGGATTCGCAACTGGCAGTGCACGAGCTCGAGCAACTCGTATCAGGACGAAGAAGGCAACACCCAGTTCTATCTGCCCGGCGACCCGGAATACAAGGATCCGCGCAACACGACGGATTTTCCCGAGCTGCCCGGGCAGTCGCTGAACCCGATATTCGACGAGGATTAGATTGTGACGAAAACAAGTGTGCGCGCGGCGCAAACCGGTCTTCTGATCGCTGCCACGGTCGCCCTGACATACACGGCGGCGCCAGGCTTTGCCCACCACTCGTTCGCGATGTTCGACTCGAGCCAGCACATGCTCGTCGAGGGAACCGTAACGCGCTGGGACTACAACAGCCCGCACAGCTGGCTGTACATCGAGTTCGAAGATGAGAATGGCGAAGTTCAGCAGTGGGGTTTCGAGGGCGCGGCGCCGGTGCATGCCGCGCGACAAGGCGTGACCGGGAACACGTTTTCCCGTGGCGAGCAGATCCGCGTCGTGATGAGCCCGCTGCGTGACGGCCGGCAGGCCGGGGCGTTGTGCTTCGTGGTCAAGGAAGACGGCTCGAAGGTGCGGCCCAATGACGGCGTCTGCGACTCGGTCGCCGTCATCGAGGTCTGGGAATCGAACGGCTGGCTCGAGACGACCCCGAACCTCGCCTCACACCCGCACGAAGACGACGCCCGCCGCCCCGGCCGCTGAGGGAAGGGGGAAAGAAAGGGGACGGGGAGAAAGGGGGGAAGAAAGGGGACAGTGACCTTAATTGCGCCGCGGCGTCAGCTATTCCACTGGCTGCAACAGCGCAATTAAGGTCACTGTCCCCTTTCTTCCCCCCCTTTCTCCCCGTCCCCTTTCTTCTACCGCGGTACCTGACCCCGGCGCACGAGGTCGCTCGGCGTCACCGGACCGGGCGCTTCCCCGAGCGGCCGGCCTGACGCGGGCGTCGGCTCGTAGATCGCAGGCTTTGCGCCACCGGCCGCCCTTCTCGCAACGGCTTCGCGGGGCGTTTCGAGTCCGCCCGCAACCGCGAGTGCCGCTTTCCGATCGACCGGCACGGCAGCCGGCGCGTCCCCGGCGGGTACGACGTTCGCGGGATAGTAGGCGATCTTCTGGTTCCCGACCGGGATCTCGCGCTCGAGATCGAGCTCACGCTCGTTGCTGCCCTTCGTCGGGACGTGGCAGACGCCGTCGTCCATCTCGAGATCTAGCCACCACTTCTTGTGCCGGTTGCGGCGGCCGTAGCCGAGCTTGTCGTCGAGATAAACGGCCAGCGGCACGAGCACCGGCTTCAGCCACCGGGCATTGACGCCGAGCCACGTGCCGACCCGGTGCACGAGCGGCCCATCGAGCGTTGGCACCTTGTTCAGCGGGCAGGTCTTCATGCACCGCCCGCAGGCCGACCCTTTAGGATTCGTCACGCGATAGCGAACGCACCGCTCGACATCCGGCTTCCACATCTCGTAGCCGTTGAACATGACCTTGTCGCCGAACGGAATCGCATCGCACGGACACTCGCGCGCGCACTTGAAGCAATTCGAGCAGAATTCCTGCAGACCGAAATCGATAGGCTCATCGACGGCGAGCGGCATATCCGTCGTAAGGACGACCGACTTGAAGCGCGGGCCGACGAACGGATTCAGCACGAGCTCGCCGATGCGCGAAAGCTCCCCGAGGCCGGCCCACATCAGCAGCGGAATGTGCGTAACGTCGCTGTCTGCCTGCGTCTGGGCACGGGCCGGGAAGCCGAGTGAACGGAGGTGCGCCGCCATGACGCCCGCGATTTCTGCTCCGCGCATATAGGCGCGCATCGACTGCGCGCCCGATATCCAGTCGTCGCCGCTCGCCCCTTCCATCGTCTCGAAACCCTGGTCGATCAGCATGACGACGGCGTAACGATGGTACGGCTCGATCGGCGAACCGTCCTCGCCGTGCGAATACCACGCGTAGCGCGGCACCTCGCAGATGCCGGTCAGGTCCGAGCCCATGAAGTAGGACAGTGACTTGATCGCCCTCGCGTTCGCGACCGGATCCGAATACGCGGATGTATCGACATCCGCCACCTCGCCGTTCTGCAGCGGCGGCATCGTCGACATCGGGCCGAACATCGCCACGTTATACGGCGACTTGCCGATGAACCGGCCGACTTCGCGCTGGGCCTTCTTGCCGAGATCGCCGGCCGCAGCACGCCGGAAGAAGTTGGACCGTTTCGGGACCCGTGGCGCCTCGTCGTCGACGATCAGCGTCGTCGGGCGCTCGATTCGCGTCACCTGCTCCATCGGGTAGCGGCTCCGATGCGACGGTCGGCGCGCGCGGCGTGCGCGCTCCCGGCCCGACAGCGCGCCGTTGATGCCGAACCAGTAACGCAGGCCCGATGTGGCATCGCGTGCTTCGGCGAGCGGTTCGTCGCACGCGAGGGCGTAATCGGTGGTCACGGCCGCCAGCGAGTAGCGATCGCCGAGAAACGGGCTGACGATCCCGTTCTCACCGCGAGCCACGATGCCGCTCAGGATACCGAGCTTGGCGATATCGACGTCGCTCTCGGCAACCGTATGTGCCGTCGCCTCGAAACCGAGCGCGCGGATGTAGCGGGCAACGCAGATTGCGATTTCGGCAGCCCGCATATTGAAGACATCGTCGACGGCGCCGCGGACCCACTGGTGCGCCCGGTTATCTTCTTCCGGAACGCGTCCGTGCTCGACCAGCACGACGACGGCATGGTCGTGCGGGGCGGCATTGTCGGCGTTCAGCCAGGCCGACGCCGGCATCCGGCAGATGCCCGTGTGGGCCGCATCGAGAAAGAAGCAAAGCCCCTTGACGTCATCGGCGCGAACATCCGGCTCATCGGGTACCGGCGCCTGCGCCGGTGCTTTTTCCCCGGAGCGGAACTGCTCGAACAGCGACTGATAGCGTCGTGCGATAGCCCCGTAACCGGTGGCTGCCTCCGCGGGCCGTTGTGGTGCGCTCGCCGGTCGTGCCGCCTCGTAATCGCCGGGATCCGCCGACCGCGGCAGGACCTCGAAAGGAAAGGGTCCGAGTGAGTATCGGCGCGAACGGTTCCTGTCGCTGAAGATCATTCCGTTCCCCTCTGCGGACGATCGAATCATTGACTATAGCGCGACCTCCAGCGTACCGACAGGACTCGCCCGTGCAGCGGACCCCTGACGGCCCTTTACGGCCGCAACGAGAGCAGTCGAGCCGATGCCCGGGACCAGCTTCAGCCCGACGCATGCGCCGATTCGGACGCGTGGTGGCCGCGCGCTGTTGTAAGCGCCCGGCTGCTCCGGCAGGATGGCCGGGGCGGTGCGCTTGCTGCCGACAAGGGGGAAACGAACGAACGTGGGCATTACCCGATCGCTGACTATTCTGGCCACCGCATTCGCGGTTTCGTTCGCATCGCAGGCGCAAGACAAACCCAACATCGTCATCCTCTTTACCGATGACCTCGGCTATGCGGATCTCGGTAGCTACGGCAGTCCCTATATCAGGACACCGAGCCTCGACCGGCTTGCACAGGAAGGACAGCGCTGGACGGACTTCTATGTTGCGGCGCCGGTGTGCTCGCCGAGCCGTGGCGCGCTTCTTACCGGCATGTACCCGGTTCGTAGTGGTCTTTATGGCCGTGAAATCGCCGTGATGTTTCCGGGCGATCCCAACGGCATCCCGAGCGAGCAGCTCACGATGGCGGAGGCGCTGAAGTCCGCAGGCTACGCGACCGGGATCTTCGGCAAGTGGCACCTCGGCGACGCCCCGGACAACTACCCGACCCGGCACGGCTTCGACTACTGGTTCGGCACGCCGTTTTCGAACGACATGAATGCGCTCGGCCGCTTCCCGGTCGAGCACGTGTACCAGCTCCGCCTGGCCGGCGAGTTCGACACGATCCGAGAAAACATCGACGACTTCTTCGCGAAATTCTACAACCCGAGAAGCGAGGACTTCGACATCTACTCGGTGCGCAGCGAGCTGATCGACGGCGAGTTCCATGAGGAGACGCTCGAGCGCCCCATCCACCAGCCGACGTTCACCCGCAAGCTCACCGAGGAAGCGATTCGCTTCATCGAACGAAACAGGGACGGGCCGTTTCTGGCGTACGTCCCTTACTCGATGCCGCACCTGCCGATATTCGCGAGCGACGAATTCACCGGCCGCAGCCTTGCAGGCCCCTACGGCGACACGATCGAGGAGATCGACTGGAGCGTCGGCGAAATCGCGGGCGCACTCGAGCGTCTGGGAATCGCCGACAACACGCTGGTGATCTTTGCGAGCGACAACGGCCCGTGGCAGGACGTGCACACGCACTTCGCCGGTAGCGCCGGGCCATTTCGGGAGAGCAAGACGACCATCTACGAGGGCGGCATGCGCGTCCCGGGCATTTTCTGGTGGCCGGGCAGGATAGAACCGGCGGTCGTCTCCGATATTGGAACCACGATGGACGTCTACGCGACCGTTCTGAGTCTGGCCGGCGCCGAACGCCCCGCAGACATCGACGGTATGGACCTGAGTGCGACGTTACTCGAAGGCACGAAGAGCCCGCGCACCGAGCTCGCCTACTATCGGATGGGCACGCTCAGAGCCTATCGGGCCGGCAATTACAAGATTCACTTTTACGAGTCGCCGACGGCTGCCGAACCGCTCGATGTCCCGGAAATCTATGATCTGCACCGCGACATCTCCGAGCGCGACGATCTGACGCCGCGACGCCCGGAGCTGCTGGCAGACATGATCGCGGCGGTAAACCGGCATCGGGAGCGGGTACCGGTTGCGGCCCCGATCTTCGACCGCCGCTACGAGAAATACCGCGCTGACTGACTACGCACGCGAGAGGCAAAGGCAGGAGATCCGCATTGACTGAGACGAAGCCCGGCGACTCTGCGCCGAAGGAATCCGTGCGTCGTGTCGCGCTCGCGAGCATGATCGGCACATCGATCGAGTGGTACGACTTCTTCATTTTCGGCACGGCATCGGCGCTGGTTTTCGGGCAGCTGTTCTTCCCGACGTTCTCGGAGCTTGCCGGCACACTCGCTGCTTTCGCATCGTTCGCGGTCGGATTCATCGCGCGCCCGGTCGGCGGTCTGCTGTTCGGACACATCGGCGACCGAATCGGACGCAAGACCACCCTCGTGATCACCCTGACGATGATGGGCGTAGCCACGTTCCTGATCGGACTGATGCCGACCTATGCAACCATCGGCGTGTGGGCACCGATTCTGGTCGTTGTGCTCCGCTTCGTTCAGGGACTCGCCGTCGGTGGTGAATGGGGCGGCGCAGTATTGATGGCCACGGAGCACTCGGGCGACAAACGACGCGGCTTCTTCGGCAGCTTCGCGCAGGTGGGCAGCGCGGTCGGCGGTCTGATGTCTACCGGCATGTTTCTGTTGATGCAGCAGCTTCCGGAAGCCGAGTTCCTCGCCTGGGGCTGGCGCGTACCGTTCCTGATCAGCATCGTGCTCGTGTTCGTCGGGCTCTTCATTCGACTGCGGATCATGGAGTCGCCCGTCTTCGAGAAGGTCAAGGAAGCGCGGCGCGTGATCAAGATCCCGGCGCTCGAACTGATACGCAAGGATGCGCGCAACGTCTTGCTCGCGGCCGGCACGTACCTCGCCCATGGCGTGCTGTTCTACGCTTTGACGGTCTACACACTCGCGTACACCACGCGCGAATACGGCTTGGCCGAGAACACCTATCTGATCGGTGTGACGGCCGCGAGCGCGATACAGATCATCACGATTCCGACGCTCGGCGCACTGTCGGACAAACTGGGCCGCCGCCAGGTAATGATGTTCGGCACGCTTTTCGTCATCGCCTTCGCGATTCCGCTCAACTTCATGATCACGTCGCAGCTCGCGCCGCTCGCGTGGCTCGCGGTCGTCATCGGCATCTGCGTCGGGCACAACGCCGTCTACGCGCCGACGGCGGCACTCTACTCGGAGATGTTCCCCGCCAACGTTCGTTACAGCGGTGCGTCGCTCGGCTATCAGCTCGGCGGTGCCATCGCCGGTTTCGTCCCGCTGGTTGCGGCGTCGCTCGTCGGCCTCGCCGGCGGCGCGTACTGGCCGATCCCGGCGATCATTGCCCTCTCCGGGCTCATCGGTTTCATCTGCATATTGCTGATCCGGCCTGTGCAGACGACGCTGCCGGAAGTGGAAAGCGGCGCCGTCAGCGAGCCAGCTCAGTGATAAAACGCATCTGTGTCGTCACAATCGCAGGCACGCTCTGCATCGCAGCAGATGCGGTCGTCGCACAGACTTCGGAGACCCGCAGCATCGGGCGCGGTTGGCCGTGGCCTGAAGCCGGCGCGGTTCGCCCCGCACCCGACACCGGAGACTTCGTCGGTGCAACCGTCCCGTACTGGGACCTGGACGTAGCGACTGCCAAAGGCGGCTCGGCACCCCCCGGCGTCGAGCCACTGGAGCGCGACTTGTTCACTTCGGACGACTTCTACGCTGATCGTGAGCTGTGGTCCGACACACGCTACTTCCGTTGCAACAGCCCGGCGTCGATCGATGGACACTGGGGTGACTTCCAGACCGCGCCACCGATGATCGAGGACGAAGACCCCAGGACTGGTGCCTGGGGTCGGTGTGACACTGACATCGCACGCGGGTCGCTGCTGAGCCCCTATCCGTTCCCGACGGCGCGGGAGCACTACGAGGCGCTGCGAGGAGAGGCCGAAGGGGAAGGCGGTCCATCAACGCCAGACTACCGCGAGCTTGAAGTCTGGCAGAAGAGGTACCAGCGAAATCTGGAAATCTCTTTCGCGGCCGGTGGTTTCGTCGCCGGCGAGGCCGCGGCCGAAGCGCGCATTCCGGCGGCCTATGCAGAGCATCCGCAGTGGCTGGTCGGTCATTTGACGCAAACTGCGACCATCGTCTCGCTGCTGACCGACGAGTACCAACAACGCTTCGTTCAGCAGCTCTACCACATGGCCCAGGGCAACACGCAGCAATGGTCGCTGATGTACTGCCGACCTGAAGGCTTCATGCGCGAGTGGTCCGGACCCGGATTCGCCGGACTCGATGTCATCGCACTTCCGGACTTCGTTCAGCTCGGCAGCGGCTTCAACGGCAACCGCTATGTTTATGTGGGTCGCGAATTCGAGACAGGCGGACCGGTGCCGAGGCTCGGCGACGACGTGCGCCAGTGGCTTGGTGAGTCAGTCGGCTTCTGGCACGGCGACGCCCTCGTCGTCTGGACGTCGAACATTCGCGGTTGGTTCACTCATGGCAGCTGGGAACACTCCGACTATCTGCAGACGATCGAGATCTATTCACCGCGACTATCGGTCGACGGGCGCTTCCTGGGACTGGAACACGAGACGGTTTTTTACGACCCGGAAGCGCTGGTCGCGCCGGTCCGAGATCTTCGTTTTCTGTCGGTGGTCGGCGGACTAACGGATGGGCCGCCCAAGAACTATAGCCATTGCCAGCAGACGATTTTCCCGATCGAGGGCAAGGGTCAATTCGTTGCCCCGGGTCAGGTCATCGAGTACGAGGTGCCCGGTACGAACCGCCCGTGGGCCAGGATCTACGAACGCTACTTCGAGCAAGGCATGGAGCGCCCCGAGCCGGAGGTCGACATCTTCAGCTTTGACTAAGCTCTGCAGCCGCCTCTCATCGATGGCACCGGTGTCCGCTCACCGCGACGGAAGGGGCTGCGTCGGCGCGTGAAGTGGCTGCTGTCAACGGGCGTCGATCGAACCAGTCGGCTCCGGCAACGATTCTGCAGTGCCGTGGCGCGTCGCTCCCTCTACCGAATCGCAGTGCCTGCCCGGCGGGGGTGGTGTCCGGTCGGGGCACCTGAAGAGCACTCGTGTGTTGCCCTCGCCCATCACCTGTGTACCCGCATGCGCGCCGCTTCGGTCAGGGTAAATCGCCCCGCTGAAGACCGTGCCCGGGGCAAACTCCGTCGTCGTGATGCCGTAACGGGCGACCGCAGAGGCCGCCTGCATTTCGAGCGCCCAGATCTCGGGATTTCCAGCTGCATCGCGCAACACGCCGTTGCGCTCGGCATTCATCGGCGCAAACTGAATCATCAGGTGATTGGTATCCGGATCGATTGCGGATACGACGCCCGTGAATGTGATGATCTGATCCCGGTCATACATCGCAAATGAGTGATGCGCGAGCGCCGGCACGACACCGAACACCGCAACAATGAGCGTCGCTTCGCTGATGCTCTGTGCGATCTTATTCCGTTGAGGCATCCCGGCTACACGTAAACCCGTTGTCGCTGCCCGCCCGAGCCAGCGGGCAGCCTTCTGGACGAGTATACGGCACGCTCACGCCGTCCGGCGCAATCGGCTGAGCTTCGAGCAGCAAAGCGCGTTGGTCTCCGAGCTCGGGCTCAGCCTGCGTGATTAAGCGACAGCGGCTGTTCAATGCATCGTCTTGCCATCGACGAGCGCCTGCATCACTGCTGTCTCGAAATCGTCGCGAAGCTGCTGGCGTGTCGCGAGGAATGCAGACTGGGTCATGAAGATGCCGACGACATTTTCCTGTGGATCGATGAAGAAATGCGTGTTGAACGCGCCACTCCAGCCGTAGCTGCCGTCCGAAAGGAGCGTATTCCGTGCCGCCCTGTCCGTGACGACGCGAACGCCGAGACCATAGCCTTCGCCCGGCACGCGCCCGGGCAGGCTAGAGGGAATGAACGCCTCGTGTAGCAGCTCGACGGACTTGCGGCCGAGCAGCCGCTTGCCGTCGAAGTCACCGCCGTTCAGCAGCATCGTCGCGAAGCGCAGATAGTCCTCTGCCGTGCTGAAGAGACCGCCGCCGCCAGAAAAATAGCGGCCGTTCACGAACGGCAGGTCGGCCTGGGGCACCAGTTCGCTGCCGGTGCTTCTGTAGAGACTCGCCATGCGCGGATGATCGTCCGGCGGCGCAAAGAACGTATCGCCCATTCCGAGCGGGCCGAATATGCGCTGCGCCGCGAACCGGTCGAACGGGATCCCGGATGCCACTTCCACGGCACGAACGACCGCGTCGAAACCGTATTGCCCGCTGTAGGCCCACATCGTTCCGGGTGTGAAATCGAGGGCGACGCCCTCGAGACGCGGCAGCACGTCGGCCAGCGAGTCGTCCGGGCCGATGCTGACTGCCGGCTGACCGGTGCCTGCCCGTGTCATGAAGCCTGCCGTGTGTGTCAGCAGATCGCGGAGCGTTACGTCGTAGGCGATGCCGCGGGTCGCCGCGCTCGTCCCCGCATCTGCCCCGACCGACAGACCGCCGAGCTCCGGTATGAAGCGGGAAATCGGATCCGTGAGCCGTATTTTTCCTTCCTCGACCATCATCAGGACCGCAACGGCCGCAACCGGCTTGGTCATGGACATGATGCGAAACACGGCGTCCGTCTGCATCGGCCGTTCGCTCTCGATATCCATCAGCCCCTGCGCTTCGAGATGCACGACCTGGCCATTGCGAGCCACGAGCGACACGGCGCCGGGAAACCAGTGCGCGTCGATCCGTTCCTGCATCAGCTCGCCGATACGTTCGAGCCGGTCCGGCGAGAAACCGGCTTGCCCCGGACCCATCTGAGCCACCGCGGGCAGCGTCCCGCTGCACACGCACAACAAGGACAGCAAAATGGTCACGTGACAGGCTGAGTGTTTCATCGCTGGACTCCGGCGAGACTAGAGTTGCTCTGCAACGAGTCTATCCCGACAGCGGCCGAAAATCCGCCAGCATGAAAGCGGCGCGTGCGATGACCGCGCCGATGCCAACGGTCGGATATCTGACCTGCGCCCTGACGGATCGCCTGGCTGCTACACTCGTTGCAGGCCGTTCGAGATCCTGGGAGAGCATGGCCCGAGTCTTCATCAGTTACAGCCGCGAGCGTGAGGCAACCGTGCGCGACCTCGCCGAGGACGTCCGATCGCTCGGTAACACGGTCTGGTTCGACGAAGCGCTGAGCGGAGGCCAGCGCTGGTGGGACAGAATTCTCGAGACGATTCGCGACTGCGACGTTTTCGTCATGCTGCTCGACCCTGATTCGCTTGCATCTACCGCCTGCAGGCGCGAGTACGACTATGCGCACGCGCTTGGCAAGCCCATCCTGCCGGTCCTCGTCTCCGACGACGTCAAGGTGAGCCTGCTGCCGCCGGCGCTCGCCGAGATTCAGCATGTGGACTACCGTGGTGATGGCCGCGAGGCTCTGCGCCGCCTGGCCAAGGCGCTCCCGGCACTGCCAGAGCCTCCTGCGCTGCCGGACCCGCTGCCGGCACCCCCCGAGGCGCCGCTTTCCTACCTCGGCGGTCTGGCCGAAAAGCTGTCGGCCGACGCTGATCTGAGCTTCGAGCAGCAAAGCGCTCTCGTCTCCGAGCTCAGGCTCAGCCTGCGTGATCCGGAAACAGCGGCGGACGGCCGCGTGCTGTTGGAGCGGATGAGGTCGAGGCGCGACTTGTTTGCCGCTATTGCTGATGAGATCGATGAGCTGCAAGCAGAACCGGCCGCGGCTGTAACGACGCGGCCCGACACTGAGCCCGAGGTCAACGCGGTGCCGCCGGTCGAGCAGCGGCCCGCGACCGTTCAGTCGACCGAAAGCCCGCCGAAGCGAGCACTGTTGAGGAACGTCGCGCTGGCCGTAGTCGCTGTCGCTGGTCTCGGTGCCACCGGCTACTGGTACTACGGCGCAGCCCCGGGGCCGTCGCCATCCGTTCCGCCCCGCATCTACGTCCACATTGCGCAGGAAACGCAGCGCGACGCGGCGCAGCAGGCTTCCAACGATCTCGAGTACATGTTTCGGGATGTCGGCCTCAACGTGCCCGGGATCGAGCTTCGGCCCGGGCCGGCACGCACGGAGTTTCGCTTCTTCAAGCAAGCCGAGGAAGGCGAGGCCACGAAAATCTACAACGCGCTCAGAGAGATGGGCATCCAGGCAGAGCTCGTCGACCTTTCCTCGCAGTATGAAGACAGTGAGCAGATCAGAGCGCGCCATTATGAGCTCTGGTTCAGCCCTGAGATCATTCCCACGCTCTGATTCGGACGCTCCCCGGATTTCTGAGTGAAGTTCGGTCGCTTCCACCTAATAGGGCCACTGTCCCCTAATTTCGGATCCGCCGCTTCCGCTGAATCGGGTCATTGCTCCTGAGCTTCGCCCTGACCGGGATCTGCCCTGTCCCGGACCTTGCCCTGTCCCGGGCACCAAGGATTCATGCCGAACGGGCATATTCATCTCTATCCCGTATTGCATGAATGGCACCAGCGGGATCCTTCAAAGCGTTGAACAACATCGCTGCGAACAGCGCTCCGGCGAAGCCAGTCGCGAGCACAAAGCCGTACTTCACGTCTCCGAAGATGTCTCCGACCGCGCCCATCGCAAGTGGCGCAAGCGCCGCGGACGCGGCGGTAAAGAACAGCAGCACGCCTGCGACGGAACCATGCTCGTTTTTTGCGAAGCAGCTGATGCCTTTCGAATTGAGCGTCGGATAGATCATCGACATGAACAGCCCCGAAGCGGGCAGCAAAAACACGCCAGCCGAGACGCCGAATACGACACTACCGGCGAAGCAGGCGAAAATCGCAGCCGAGAACACCAGCATCACGCTCGTCCAGCTGAAGCGGGCGAGCACCCAGGCACCCAAGAATCGGCCCACCGCACGGAGCACGAAAAAAATCGTCAGAGCGTACGCGGAAAGCCAGCCGATGTTGCCGGGATATGATTGCAGGTAGGTTGGCATCCACACGTAGATCGCGACTTCGGCGGCAACGTACAGTGCAATAGCGAGCGAAAACCCCATCGCATATGGATTCTTCAGCATCCTGAGCGAGTTCGTGAAACTAGCCTGCTGAATGGCGCTCGTGCGCATTACGGGATACTCGACAAATGCTGCAATTGCGAGCAGGACTGCACAAATGACGCCCGCGATGACATACAGAAACTTCCACGACGCGCCGGCTGCGAGCAGACTTGTCACAACAGCCGGCCCGATGATTGCGCCGACTGCGAAATAGCCTTCGACTGTGTTCATCGTGCGAGTGTGTTGACTGCCGGAATTCGAGACATCGCCGATCAGCGCGAGAGCAGCTGTCTTGAATACGCCAATCGCAATACCTGAGGCGGCCAGCAGAATGAGAAAGAAGGCGAATGCGTTACCAACCGCGAACAGGAAGCTGGACAGCGCGAAGATGACGAGACCGAGCAGTATTGCAAGCTTGCGACCCAGCCTGTCCGCAAGAAATCCGAGCCCCACACCGCTGATTGCGATCGCAATCATCGATGCATAGTGAAACGCACCCGCCTGAGTCAGGCTGAGCCCGAATTCTGCGATCACTTCCGGAATAATCACGCCGACCGCGTCGGTGGTCATCGCGAACATCAGGAACATCAGATAAGTCAGAAGCCGAATCAGCCCGAGATTTCTGCTCGTTCCCTGTTCAGTCATTGCGTTTTCACCAGCTCGGTGCCGATTTCGTATACGTAACGATGCCCATCCCGATCTTCCACGATGCGACCGGCACGCGCTGGGAGATCAACCTCGAGCGCGATCGCGGTACCGTTCGCAGCCCAGTGCAAGCGCAAAGACGACTGGCCCGTCTCCGCGACCGTAAACGAACCGTCGAACGCAGGGGATTCGTTGCGCAGCCGGATCAGTTCAAACAGACTCTTAACGGCCGGCTTCTCTAGCGCTGAATCGACTTCTTCAGAACTGAAGTAGTGTCGATTGATGTCCCGCCCCACTCCGGTTTTCTGCAGAAGATCAACGTCGTTTTCGCCTGCAAGCAGCCCCACATAGTAAATCTGCGGCGTGCCCGGTGCGAACAGCTGGATGGCGCGCGCCAGCAGGTACGCATCGTCGGCCCGACCGAGCGCATCGTAGTAAGTCGAATTGACCTGATAAATGTCGAGGTTCGAGGCTGCATGGCCGCTTGCAGCCCGGCTTGATCCTCCGGTTCTTTCGTGAATACCTTCTACGAGTGCGTCGATCTGATCGTCATCGAGCAGCCCGGATTTATCGCCGTCTCCGGCGACATCAACGATGCCAATACCATCGTGCGTGTCGAGAACGGTGACGCAGTTACGCGGCGCGATCCCGAGCCAGCGCTTCAGCGGCTTCGCGTCGTGTTCAAACAACGCATGCAACACGAGCGGTGGCAGACAAAAATCATAGACGCTCGAGACGTGTGACGCGATCTCGATCTGCGTTTCAAAGTGTGAGTGAATTTCTACGAGCGTCGCGATACCACGAGAATCTGCAAATTCGGCAAGCGATGCGATGAACTCGAACGTCTCGGGCAACATAAAGCAGGAAGTGCTCAGCCGCTTGATTGCGTACCCGGCTGCATCGAGTCGAATCTCACGAATTCCTGCCTGCGCGAAACGATCGATGATGGACTCCAGGTATCGCCTGCCCTGAGCGGACTCGACATTGATATCTAGCTGGTCCGCCGTAAATGTCGTCCAAAAGTCATGCGTCTCACCGCAATCGAGCGCAATTCTTGTGAATGGCCGGCCAGGTCGCGGTCGATAGATCCGCGCAACCTCTTCATTCTCGCGTCCGGCAGGAAACACGTCGCTCACCTTCAGAAAAAAATCCCAGTACTCAGATTGCTTACCGTCGACACTAACGCTTTTGAACTCCTCCGACTCGCGAGAAACGTGATTGCAGATCAGATCCGCCATGATGGAAACATGGCGGGACAATTCGAGAACGTCATCCCAGTCACCGAGCCGTGGATCCACACGCAGATGATCGACCGGATCGAATCCGGCATCCGCACCATCGATCGGGTCGAAGAATGGCAGGAGATGAACGCCACCGAAGAGACCCGTGAACTTCTCATCGAGCAGACGAACCAGGCCAGCAAGGTCTCCGGCGAGGCGATCGACATACGTAATGAGCTGGACTTTTGCCACCATGTCTGCCCTTATGCGCGCGTAGCCGGACCGGGGCATGGCCGGATCAACGAACGCAGGATACTCAGCGAATGAGCAGCCGAATTGCCTGGTGGTCTGTAACGGTTGCGCTCGCCGGCTTCCTTTTCGGCTTTGATACAGCCGTCATCTCGGGCGCGGATCAGCCGATACAGGCCCTTTGGCAAACCGGCGACCTGTTTCACGGGCTTTTCATCATGTCCGCGGCGCTGTGGGGCACCGTCATCGGGGCGCTGAGCGCCAACCTGCCGTGTGAGCGCTACGGCCGCAAGAAAGTGCTGATTGCAATTGGCGTGCTCTACCTCGTGTCTGCGCTCGGTTCGGCGCTCGCGCCGGATCCTTACAGCTTTTCGTTCTGGCGCTTTGTCGGTGGCCTCGGCGTCGGCATCTCGTCGATTGCTGCGCCGGCGTATATCTCCGAGATTGCGCCGGCCAACGTGCGCGGCCGACTCGTGGCGCTTTATCAGTTCCAGATCGTGTTCGGCATCCTGGTCGCATATTTGTCGAACTTCGTCCTCGCCACCGGCTTCGATCTGGACTGGCGCTGGATGCTTGGGATCGAAGCGGTACCGGCGCTGATCTATCTGCTGATGGTCACGCGTGTACCGGAAAGCCCGCGCTGGCTGCTGCTCAACAGGAACGACGAAGCCGGCAGCCGGCAGATCCTCGAGCACATCGATCCGACGCAGGTGGACCGCACGATCAGAGAGATCCGCCATGCCGAACGTGAGTTCACACAGGACAGCATCTTCGCCCGCGCCTATCTGTTCCCGATCCTGCTCGCATTTCTGCTGGCGATGTTTAATCAGCTCTCGGGCATCAATTTCATCATCTACTTCGCGCCGCGCGTATTTGCGCTTGCAGGGCTCGATGCCAGTTCGGCACTGTTGTCCACGGCCGGCATCGGGCTGGTCAATCTCATGTTTACAATGGCTGGCCTTTGGCTGATCGATGTTGCCGGACGCAAATCGCTCATGCTGATTGGGTCCATCGGCTACATCGTTTCGCTCGCGGCGGTCACCTGGGCATTCGCCAACGACATCGGCGGCATTGTCGTCGTTACATTCGTATTCCTGTTCATCGCATCGCATGCAATCGGTCAGGGCGCTGTCATCTGGGTGTTCATCGCCGAAATTTTTCCGAACAACGTACGTACAAAGGGCCAGTCGATCGGCTGTGGCACACACTGGGTATTCGCCGCACTGATCACGCTGTTGATGCCCTATCTGCTGAGCCTGTTCGACGGCCAGACAATTTTCGGCTTCTTTACTGTGATGATGGTGCTGCAGCTGCTGTTCGTGCTGTTTGTCATGCCGGAAACGAAGGGACGCAGTCTCGAGTCGCTCGCCGAGCGCCTGTCCGAGCACGAACACGCGAGCTTCGATTCCGGAGCGTCTAACGGCTAGCACCGAGCACTCGCAATGACGGCATCGATCGTCGCGTCTGTGACCGCGGGGTTTGCACCTTCTGCCGATGCGACAACGGCCCCGGCCGCACAGGCCCTCTCGAGCGCCTGCGCCGGTTCGGCCCCGTCCAGCATCTGCGCAAGCCATGCGCCAAGGAACGCATCACCGCAGCCGATCGTATCGACCACAGCGACATCAAATCCCTGCTGCTCGATGACGGCACCTTCATGAAGCATCATTGCCCCGCGACTGCCGAGAGTCACGCAGACTAAGTCGATGTCGTATTGTTCGCCTATCGCAACCAGCATCTGCCGGGGCGAACCGCTCACGCCCAGCCACTGCGCAACCACTGTGAGTTCGTCTTCGTTGAGCTTCGCCCAATTTGCTGCACGGAGCAGCGGCTCCACCGCTGCACGCTCATCAAAAGGCGGACGCAGGTTGACATCGAAGACGCCCAGCTGCGCGTGCTCCAACAGGCGCATCAGGCTGCCCCGCGATGCTGGTTTACGGGCCGCGAGCGAACCAAACACGACGATCTCGCAGGGAGTGCCGACCGACGCGAGATATTCATCTGCGTCGACAAAGTCCCATGCCGCAGGTACAAGGATCTCGTAACTGACGGATTCCGGGGTCGACATATCGACATTCACGCGTCCGGTGGGCATCCGTGAATCGATCTGAATGTGTTCAGTCGCGAGGCCATGCCCAGCCAGAAACTTCAGGAGCTCGCGGCCAGGTTCATCATTGCCGACCCGCGTCAGCAACTGTGTGTCGACACCAAAGCCTGCGAGCCGCAGCGCAACATTCATCGGTGCACCACCGGGTGTGCGACCGTCGGGCGTGACGTCCCACAAGGCTTCGCCGAAACACACTACGTTACGTCGTCGCATCGTCTGGCGCTGTTCAGCCAGGCTGCGTCGTTCCGCGCGCCGGGGTGATGCAACAGTTAGTCGGCGCGTTGTTGGATCGCATCCTGGGCAGCAGCGGCATTTCTCACGACCTCATCGATATCTATTCCGACCAGACGCCCGGCGAACTTGCGCAATCGGCCATCGATAATCACTGTATCTATGTGCCAATCGCCGCTGCTGCCGCCCCCATGGGCAGCGTACGCAGCACCGCACGACGCGACAACAGGATTCGATTGCCTATCTTCACTTGCGTAGTTTCTCTACTTCGGCGTGTTTGGGCTATAGCGCGTACCGTCTTCCGTCTCGACGAACATGATGTGGATGATGCGGTCATCCGGTCGTCGCGGAGGATTGCCGATAATTCTAATCTCCTGACCCTGCTCGAACATATTCGGACGCCAGCCATGCGCAAATAGCCCGGAAACGGGTCGACACTTCAGCCACGAGTGACTAGCTCTGCGCGCCGAGGCGCGGACCAATGACTCGCGGAGACTTTAGGGCCCTGCGCTTGTACCGCTATTCCGGCGCGCCTGCGCGCTGTCCCTGCAGGCTGGGCACGCTGTGCGGCCAAACTCCGCTCGACTGCTGCACGTCACACTCCGCGAAGGATCCCGGCCATCGATCCGTCTATAGGTCGGGCACATGGAATGCGTCACCACCATTGCAGATTTTCGTCATCAGCCTGCCGAATGCCGTTGCGCGACGCTGCGCCGTGCGCGAGCAGTTCGCCGCTGCGGAGGCTCCGTTCTCGTTCTTCGATGCGTTCGACGGCCGGAAAATACGGCTGACGGATCACTTCTCGCATCTCGATACCGCCACCTGGCGACTGCACACCTATCGCGAGCCGTTACCGGGTGAGATCGGCTGCTTCGCGAGTCACCTCGCGCTTTGGAAGCACGCCGTCCGCAACGACGAGCCGGTCGTCGTGCTGGAAGACGACTGTCAGCTGGATGCAGCTTTTTCACGTGCTCTCGATGCGGTGCGCCGCACGATCAGGTCCCTCGGCTTTGTCCGTCTCGAGAGCTTCGAGCGGCGCAATCGGCTCCGGATCACTGCGCCGGCGCCTCGCGTCGGACGCATCGACCGGTTCGGCCTCCACTACCTTTGTGACGTACCACTGTGCCTGCTGGGCTACGCGGTGAGCCCCGGCGCGGCTGCCCGCCTCATCGCCGCGAGTGAAGTGCTGTCGTCGCCTGTCGACAAGCTCGTCCAGCGAACCTGGGAACACGGTGTGCCGATCTTCGCACTGTCGCCGGGCCCGATCGCGCCGTCGGCAAACGCGGGAACCTCGACGATCGGCGACCGCGCCAAACAACGGGACCCGGGAACGATGCTCAGGCGTGCGGGCTACAAGGGCATCGGCGAAATCAGGCGCGCGCTATTCAACCATGCGCAACTGAAGTACCTGAGGTCGGAACGCGGAATTCCTGAGCACGCGCTCAACGCGAGCTGAGCAGGTGCATCTATTCGGCTTCGCCGCGCCCCTAAACTCGCAGATGATCTGACTCGAGTCGGCGTGTCAGGTACCAGCGCGTGTGCGTGCAATGACCGACGGACATCAGGCCGCGCTCAGCGCGGTGTTGGCATTCGAACGGGACCGCCGCGCCGCCAGAAGATCTCGGGCTCGATCTCGAGCGCGTAGTCGCCACCTTCGGACTCCCACCGTGTTTCTATCTCGGCAACAACTGCCCTGATCCGATCACTGACGAGGCTCGGCTCCTCGAGATCCGCGAGGTAACTCAGTCGGAGTACTGACGGTGCAACGGCAAGCTGGTCGAGCAGCAAAACGAGCCTCGACCGCCAGAGCTCTCGAATCTCGTCGCCCTCTTCCACGAAGACCGGATCGGAGATTTCGAGGCCCACAACCCGGTGGATCGACGCACCGAAATCCATGACCAGAGCCTTACCGCGCGTGGCGCGTGCGATCTGCAGCCGCTTCTGCGACGCGCGGAATCCGCTCGGCAGCGTGCGGTCGTCGACTTTCATGACGAAGTTGCTGCCGCGCGCCTCGTTCGGAACCGTTGCACAGGTGATGTGGTAGCGGCCGTAGCTGTCGGTAGTAACCGCGAGCCCGGTCATCGAGACGAGGCGCACACCCGGAATGCCGGCTTCGCCCGCGTCCTGCCGGCCGTTGCGGTTTGCATCGTCGTAGACCTTGCCCAGCACGTCGGTGCAGTCGAAATCGGGGTCGGGCTGGAGCCTTACGGTCGCCGTTGCCTCTCCGGACATCGCCATCCCGGTCGTGGTGTGCACAACCTGCGCCCGGTTGATGAACTCACCTTCGTTGACACCCGCGCCGACGGCCAACAGCAGTTCGATTCGGTGTTCCCCCGCGGTCCCGAGACTCAGCCCGCTCCAGATCAGCTCGCGCCCGATCAGCGCCGGCTCGGCCTCGGCCCGGTCGATCCGGGCAGAGCCTTCGACGTACCGGAAGCCAGCCGGAAAGCGGTCGACGATGCTGACTTGCGTGAGATCGAATGCGACTTCATTTGTCACCGTGATGACATACGGCACGAGCTGGCCACGGCGGACGTTGAGCGCCGGTGATTGCTTCGTAATCGACACCGAGTCGGCAAGATCCGGGTCGAGCGGGATGTGGTTGTTGAAAATCTGCCGCGAGCCCGGATTGTTGCTGTTGTCGAGCAAGATGTGCAGGTAGTAGACCGTGCCGGGCGAACCGGCGCCAACTCCCGCGCCGGGCGCAGTTTCAGAGGCCGTCGCTTCGCAGAACGTCGTCGATGACGGAATGGCGTCGGCCGCGCCGCCCTGCAGGCAGGCAGGTACGGATAGTGCGGCCGTCGTCGCGCTCGATTCCGGCGGAATGATCTCGGACGGACCACCAAGGTAAGTGACGACGGACGAGGCGGCCGCCGGCGGCGTGACTTCGATCAGATACGCATTGCCCTCCGGACACGCCGGCTCCGAAAAGTTGATGTCGAACTTGTACCAGCCGTCAGCAAGCGAAATCTGACCCTGCTGGGCCTCATGGTCGAAACACGCGGCGGGCAATTCCGACCCCGATCCCGCATCGACCATCGTCAGCGCGGCACCCGGAATCGGCGCGCGCGTCACCGAATCGTAGACCACCCCGTTGGGGTCGATCGGCAGATTGAGATCGACGAAATTGCTGCCCGACTCTACCGCGATATCGCTGATGGTCTGCGGACCGTTCGTGAAATTCGCCGAGAATGCCCGGCCCAGGGCGGCGGTATTCGGGCCTGCCCCCGGCTGGCTGAAGCGTAGCACGTACCGTTCCTCGCCCGCGTAGGTCGGCTCGATTCCGGCGAGCTGATAGTTGCCGTCGTTGTCGGTGGTCGTTGCGAGCACGAGCTCGTCGTCACGATAAAGTTCGACGACCCAGCCCTCGAGCAGGCGCTCATCGGCGTCCGGCTGATCATCGAAATCGGCGTCGTGCCAGACCGTGCCGCTCAGAGTGCCGCTACCTGCCATGCCGCCGACGTCGATCGAGACCTCCGCCTCGGCATATTCGGGCGGGTCGTCCCACTTCACTTGCGCGATATTGGTGACGCGTGTCCCCAGCGGCAGGTCAGGATAGATCTCGGCCTGGAAGATCAGCTCGATCTGCTCGCCCGGCGGCAGGTTGCCGTAGACGTCGCTGTAAGCGGCGGTAAGCGTGGAGCCTGCGAACGTGATGCCGTCAGGCGCACCGTTCATGGTTGCCGAACCGTCGACGTAGATCAGCTGGCCGGCCTCGGGCATATCGAGATCGTCAGTGATCTCGACGTACAGCGCCGGCACGAGCGTCGGGTTCAGCACCGTCACCGTGTATTCGAGCGTGGCACCGGCTACGGCCGCCCCGCCCCCGACGACCGCGACCGACTTCGCGATCATCAGCAACTGTGCATCGCCGATCGGGACGACCGTGGGGTCCTCGTCACCGGCGATGTTCGGATCGGCCGCGCCGTTGATGTTCGGGTCGTCACTGACGGCGAACACGATGCCGCCTGTATAGAGCTGCGCCTGGTTGTAGATGAACCGACCCTCGGCGACTGCGGGGTCCAGGTCGATCTCGAATTCGATGACCACAGTGTCGTCGGGGTCCCCGTCGGCGGCGAGCGTAAGGCCGCCGATGTCGAGCAGGCCCGTGCCATCGGCGCCCCCGCTCGGGTCCGTGCCGGTTGTGTCCGCACCGACCGGAAACGCAATCAGATTCAGCGTGCCCGCCTCGAAACCCGACGGGTCGTTCAGGTTGTCGGGCTCGTCGATGATCCGGAAGTCGGCGATCGCTACGTTGCTCAGGTTCTCGATGTAGAGGCTGTAGCGCAATGTATCGCCCGGCGACGCGCCGGTAGCCGGATCCTCTCCGGTCGTCACATTCATCACGGTCTTGTCGAAACGCAGGAACGGGAGAGTCACGGTCACCGTGTGCGCGTCCTCGTGGTCCGTGACGCCGACAGTGCCGTCGGTCAGCATCCGCGCGTACGCGATGCGCGCGGGGTTCGTGTCGAAGTCGTTTAACCATTCCGTGGCACCGGCCAGATTCGTCAGCATGATGCCGTTCTGGCTGTCGTCGTCGAGCCGCGTTCGATATGTAATGACGAGGCGCTCGCCGACGGCGATGACCGACTGCGCCGACAAAGTGTTGAACGTCAGCTCGCACGCCGCACCGTCGTAGGTCAGCGTGTAGTCCGTGCCCTGGGCCAGCTGGCCTTTCCCGGGTACTGGAGTGACACCGTCGGCGGCAAAGACCTGCGCGGTCAGTATCTCAGGTGTCGTATCGCACATGCCGCCGGTCGGTTCATCGGGCAACCGATCGATCAGCGTGACGTTGTACGCATCCGATGGGCTCGCGTTCTGCACATCCAGCACGAAGGTCGCCCACTCTGCGACGCTCATCGTCGCGGGCCCGGTCTTCGCGACCGTCAGACCCGGCGGCAGAGTGAAATCGCCTATCAGGCCCGACGTATTGACCGTGCCGCCTTCGCGAGTGATGAACTCCGAAACCGGGTTGCCGTTATCGAGGAAATTCATCGACAACGTGTAGTCGACGCCATCGATATTGAAAGTCGTCGGCTGCGCCGACGCAACGATCGTCACGCGGTCCGTACAGCCTTCGCCGGGCGGCGTCGGGTATGGACAGGTTGCAGGCGGGGGCGGAAAGTTCGGTGTTTCTTCGTGATTGAACGTGAACGTGAAGGTCAGTGGCCCGGTCGGGACGCCATCCACCTCGAGCTCCAGGATGACGTCGAGCTGGACCGAGGTCAGCGACGGGTCACCGACCGAGAAGTTTCGATGCGTGAACGTTCCCAGTGAGAAGAACGGGATGTTCCCCGGCAGGTCGAATGGCGGCGGAATTGTGGCGGTGAAGTCATAGCCGCTCTGCTGTCCGGTCGTGTCACCCCAGTCGATACTCGAGGTCGGGGAGCCGTTGACGATGACCGGGTCGCCAGGCTGCGGGCCGGGGACATTGTCGACGGGGTCACGCCAGTTTCCGGTCACGGAAACGTACGTGACGGTCGCTGCCGATGCGCTCCCGACCGGTGCCAGGAGAACCAGGGCGACAACACTCGCGCCAAGAAACTTCGCCGCCGCGCCGCGGCCGAGGAGACCGGCATCCGGCCCGCGACCTTGCGAGAGTACACGCATCCGCACGCTTTCGAGCATCAGTAGACCGCCCCCATCCCTGAAGCCTCAGGTCGTCGCGAGACGAAATCGTCGTGGAGTTACGCCTCTTGTGGACGCACTGCGATCGAGTTTGCTTCGCGACACTTGTGCCGAGTCTTGAGTGGGGGAATCGGCTCAAAACGTGACGCGCAACACAAATTTCGCACGCAGCGGTTGGCGGCGTCGGAAACTGTAGCCGTACGGCGACGGCGGGCTTTACAGAATGACGGCGGAATTTGGGGACAGTGACCTTAATTCCGAGTAACTAACCTTAATGCGTGGGATTGCGCTGACTGAGCGTCGCCGTCCTCAAGGGCGGTACTCCCTGAGTCAGGGTCACTGTCATGCGATTCCCGAGCAATTAAGGTCACTGTCCCCAAATTAGTTGTCCCCGAACTCAATCCGCGGGCTCTATCCGCCAGACTTTGCCGCTCGTTGCGTCGTTCGGGTCCGACGGGCTACCGAGCGTGCGCTTCTCGGTCAGCGCGTACAGGTAACCGTCCGGGCTCTGGATCACGTGCCGCCAGCGCAGGCCCAGCGGAATGAAGAGCGAGTCGCGGCGCTCCATCTGCGGCAGCGGCTGATCGAACGCAACGCGCACGAGCGTCTGCCCGTTCAGCGCACCGACGAACAAATGCCCCTGCCACGGCTCGAGCTTGTCGCCGGTGTACCAGACCAGCGTCTGCGGGCTGATCGACGGCACCCAGAATAGTGCCGGCATATCCATGCCGGGCCGGTACCAGCGGTTGTCGTTGAGCTCGGACTGGTCGTAGTTCTTGCCGAGCGTGACCAGCGGCCAGCCATAGTTGTGCCCGGCATGCAGGATGTTGATCTCGTCGCCGCCGAGCGGCGCGATTTCGGTCGTCCACAGCTCACCGGTCTCCGGATGCCAGGCGAAATCCGTGACGTTGCGCTGGCCGTAGGTGAAGATCTCCGGCCGCGCGCCATCGTCGCCGACGAAGGGGTTGTCGTCCGGGATGCTGCCATCGTCGCGGATACGCAGCACCTTGCCGATGTCGTTGTCGAGCATCTGCGCGAGCAGCGGCTCACCTGCGGTGCGGTGGTCGTGCTCGACGTGGTCGTTGACGGTCAGGTAGAGCAGGCCGTCAGGTCCGAACGCCAGGCGACCGGCCATCGGACCACCCGGAATCCAGGGCTCGGCGATGAAGATCTCCTCGACGTCCGTTAGCGCCGTGCCGTCGAAACGCGCCCGAGCGACGGCCCGCGACACCGCGTCGCCCTCGCCTCGCCTGATGTAGAAGAGATAGATCGTCCGGTTCGCCGCAAAATCCGGGTGCACGGCGACCGACCACAACGGCCCCGCATAAATATCGGCCGACGGCCAGCCGGCGACCGGCTCGGGCTCGAGCACGCCGTTACGGACGACGCGAAGCTGCCCCGGACGCGCCGTCGTCGAGGCCGAGACCGCACCCTCGACGCCTTCGGGATCCGGCGCGAGCTCGGTAATCAGCAGATCGCCATCCGGCGTGAACGCCATGTGCCGCGGACTGCGCAGGCCTTCGGCGACCGTGGCCAGGCGCACGCGAAACAGGTCGCCCGGCGGACATTGCCCCTGAGCCTGCCCGTTCGGAGAGCATGGACCGGGCACGAACGTGTCGAAAACCAGCGGATCCGGCATCGGCTCCGCGGTCCCGTTGTCGGCGCCGGCCGGCGCAGTAGCCGGCGCTCCCGCTTGTGGGTTATTGGCCGCCGGGGCGGACGCCGGTGGCGCAGACGCTTCCGCGGAATCGCTTGCCGACGGATCGGCCGGCGCGCAACCGACGCTCAGTGCAAGCAGTGCACTGAGCGGAAGAATCCGGTGGACCGAGCCGGGTGACGGACAGATCGTGCCGTGGCGGGCGTTTCGCGCCTTCATGTTTGCTCCCCCTGATCGCCCGTTCGGCGATCGGGCAAGGGTATCAAACGGGCTCGAGGTCGGGGTCCCGGACGTCAGGAACGTTGACCTCGGCGCCTCCGCCTGCTGATATCGGTATCCCGGACGAAGAAGCCGACGCATGCGAACACGACTCTCCCGGCGTTCGATCCTTGCCGCCCTTGCTGCGTCGGCCGCCGCATCGCTGAGCGCGACGGCCGTCGTCGCCCATCACTCGCTGGCCGAGTACGACGACGACACGCTCGTCGAAGCCGTCGGCACGGTCGTCGACGTGACGTGGCGCAACCCTCACGTGCGGCTCAGCATCAGCACCGAAGACTTCGACGGAGAGCCGCGCGTCTGGGAGCTCGAAGGGATGGGCGTGATGCGGCTCGACCGGGCCGGGATTTCACGCGACCTGGTCGGCGTCGGAACGACGGTTCGCTTCGCCGGCAACCCGTCGCGGCGACGCGAACGGCAGATGTACGTGACGAATGTGCTGATGCCGGACGGCCAGGAAATCCTGCTGCGCACGTCGGCAACACCACGCTGGTCGGACGAGGAGTCGGCGGTCGTCAGCATCAACCGCTCTGCGATTACGCCGGAAGCCGCTGCGGCCGACCGACCGGACGGCATCTTTCGCATCTGGGTACCGGCGGGCAGCACACCGCCCGACTGGGCGAACGATCCACCGCTGACGGCAGCCGGGCGTACGGCGCTCGCCGCCTACGATCCGCTGACCGACGACCCGCTGCTCGACTGCACGCCGCCCGGCATGCCGCGCGTGATCTCCCGCGCCGGCGGCCATCCGATTCGTTTCGTTCGGCAGGGGAGCGACATCGTGCTGAAGAACGAGTACTTCGCGCTCGACCGGCTGATTCGCATGAACGCCGAACAGGCAGCCGATGACGCGGTCGCGCCATCGCCGCTTGGGCACTCGACCGGTCGCTGGGAAGACGACACGCTGGTCGTGACGACAACGCACATCGACTGGCCCTACTTCCAGCTCTACGGCCTCGAGGGCGTGCCGCAGAGCACCGTCGCGACGATCGTCGAACGCTTCACGCCGAACGCCGCGGCCGACGCGCTCGTTTACGACATCGGCGTGACGGACCCCGAGACGTTCACGCGCCCCGTCGTCGCAGACGGCTATCTGCAGTTTCGCTGGGAGCCTGGGCTTGAGTTTCTGCCTTACGAGTGCGTCAACTGAGCGCGCCGGGACTGGAGTTCCGCACGACCGCAAAAGCAGCCCGTTCAGAAAACCATCAGACGTGACTACCGTGCAAAAAAGTAGTGTCTTCGTCTCCTACAGCCATCACGACCGCGAGTTGATTTCGGACGTCGTGCGATTTCTGAAAGCGCTGAAACATCTCGTATTCCTGGATTTCGATGACATCGAAGCGGGAAGGAAATGGAGACCTCAAGTCGAGTCCTCTCTCGAGCACGCCAGGCTCGTCGTCGTGTTTTGGTGTATCCATTCGCGTGCATCACATGAAGTTCGGAAAGAGTATCGCGCCGCCATCGATGCGAATAAGGATCTGGTGCCTGTGTTGCTCGATGAGACGCCGCTTCCGGACGACCTGGGTGAGTTTCACGGCGTGGACCTGCGTGACGTGGTTCGACACCGTAACAAGGAGTCTCGGAGCCGGTCTCTTCGGTATCCGATGGCAGCTCTGGCTGCAGGTCTACTGCTTGCAGCCGCGACATCGCTATTCGTCCTGTCGGACGAGCCTGTATCGGGTACTTCGGTTTCGCAAGCAAGGATCCTGGCGTTCACGGTGGAACCCGCGAACATCTCTTCCGGCGAGGAAGTAATCATCTCGTGGTCGACCGAGGGAGCGGAGTCAGTCTCGATAAGTCCCGCCATCGGTCCAGTCGACCGCTCCGGTTCACGAACGATTACGATTCACGATCCGGCCCTCGTCTCGATCGAGGCCATCGATCGCTCGGGGAGGCGCATTTTCGAGTCGCTACCCGTGTCCGTCGATGGGGAAGTCGTGACGTATCCGCCTGTTTTTGCCGACGAGGTACCGTCGAGTGCCATTCTCCTACTCACGCTACTGGGCGCTGTCGCCCTTGGGCTCGCAGCCGTATTTTTCCGGTTCGCCTATCGAAGGAAAAGTGCGCAACGCGCGCAACAGGCCGCTGAAAAGCTGGCGAGCGAACTGGCCATGAGAGCCGGGCCGTAATCGTGACGCGGACTCTCTTGGCCCTTGCTGTCACCTGCGCCGGGGCTCGAGTTTGCGCCGTGCAGGCGCACCGATCATCCGGCCGCATCAGCCCGCCGGTTCAATTCGATAAATCACACCGCTCGTGTTCCGTCCGCGCGGTGCATCTGGCCCGAGAATCCTGACGACGGTCGCTACGTAGAGATAGCCGTCCGGCCCGTCGACGACGTGTCGGAATCGCCGACCGACGGGAATGAACAACGCTTCGCGCCGCTCCGACTGCGCACCGGGCTGATCGAACGCAACCCGCTGCAGCATCTGCCCGTTCAGCGCGGCGACGAACAGATGGCCCGTCCACTCCGGGATCCGGTCACCGGTGTACCAGGCGAGCGACGACGGGCTGATCGACGGCGTCCAGTGCATGACCGGCATATCCATGCCGGGCTGATACCAGCTCTGCTCCGAGACCAGCGACTCGTTGTAGATGCGTCCGAGCGACACCACCGGCCAGCCGTAGTTGTGCCCCGGCTCGAGGATATTCAGCTCATCGCCGCCCATCGGTGCGATCTCGGTTGACCAGAGCGCGCCGGTTTCCGGATGCCACGCGAAATCGGTGGCGTTGCGGTGACCGATCGAAAACACCTGCGGATTGGCGTCGTCGCGGCCGACGAACGGATTGTCGTCAGGCGCGCTGCCATCGTCACGAATCCGCATGACCTTGCCGATATCGCTGCCGGGATCCTGGGCGAGCCGGCGAACCGTTGCATCGTCGGTCGAAAAGCCCGGGTCGTGATCGTTCAGCGTCAGATAGATCATGCCGTCCGGACCGAACTGCGCCCGGCCGGCGATCGGGCCGCCGACGAGCCAGCCGTCCGCGACGAAGATTTCCTCGACGCTGCTCAGCGCGGAGCCGTCGAGGCTCGCCCGCGCGAGCGCGAGCGTGGTCGCACCGTCGTAGCGGCCCTTGACGTAGTAGACGTAGACGGTCGAGTTGGCAGCGAAATCAGGATGCGGAATCGCTGCCTGGAACATGCCGGCCGCGAGCTCGTCTGCGGGCCAGCCGGAGACGACATCCGGCAACAGTGCACCGTCGCGAACGAGTCGGAGCTCGTCATTCGTCGTGATCAGCATATCGGTGCCGCCCGGCAGAAACGCGATATGCCGCGGCGTGCCGAGACCTTCGGCGACCGGCACCAGTCGCACCGGAACGCGGTCACCCGGCGGGCAGTTGCCCTGTGTCTGACCGTTCGGGCTGCACGGCCCGGGCACCCAGCTGTCGTAGACGAGCGCGCCGGCAGCCGGCCCTTCCGCCGGCTCCTGGCCGGGTGCGCCGCAACCGCCCAGAAGCAGGGCAATCCACAAAAGGTTCTTGCGCGCCGGCCTCGAAGGCGTTCCCCTGGCCCGCCGTCCCGGTTCTACCTGCATCGTTTTCCCCCTCGTTCGCCGTGCCTGCGCAGTTCCTGCAGTCGGCGTAGTTCTTGCCCAGGCAGGCGGTCTGCATGCCGCCGCCGATGGCCAAGCTCGGCCTGTCCCCTCCGTGGGTGAACTCGGCCTGCCGCTGTGGATCAGCTCGGCCTGCCGCCGCCGCGGGTCAGCTCGGCGTGCCGCCGCCGCGGGTCAGCTCGGCCTGCCGCCGCTATAAAGCCAGTCGAACGCGTCCGGGTCGGGCAGGGCTTCGCGGCCGACGCGCGCGAGCTCGGCGGAGATCTCCGCCGTCACGCCATCGTCCTTTGCTTTGCCCGAACGGCCCTTCCGCACCATTGCGCCGCTCTCGAGGATCGGGACTTCCGAAACGCCGCGGAGCTCGAACCGATCGCCATTCTTCTTCATCCAGGGAAACGACGTGCACTCGAGAATCGCCGGCCATTCGGAGGCGCGGGGCTCGAAGCCGAGAAAGTCCGCGATCTTTCGTATCGAACCCTCATGGTCCGCTTTCATATCCGAGAAATGCATCAGCAGAACGTTCGGCTCATTGCGCAGCGGCCACCACGCGCCGAGAAAGCCGAACACGGCTTCGGCCAGCATCGGCGTTCCCATCGTATCGAGGAAAGTCGCAAGATCCGGTGGGACGAACTCGCCCCGCTCCATGCCCCAGAGCCGGAACCACTCCTCCGTATGGGCGCCGATGAAGGGATGCATCGATGCCGCAACTTCGTCCGGATGGCGGAGCACGACGATGTACTGCACGTCGCGTCCGGAGCCGGGCGCCTGATACGGCAGCGGGCCCGGCGGCGAATGCGTCTTGAACGCACGCCGGCGATCGGCCCGCATCGCATTGATCTCGTCCGCGACATCCTGCTGCGTCCGCTCGGGGCTCGAGATCAGCTCGAGCCAGGGCACTTCGAGATATACGTCCTCGAGATCCGGATCGCCGCCCGACCGCAGCTGATGGACGATGTTCATCGTCCAGGTGGTGCCGCTCTTCAGCGGCACGGAGATCACGATGTCGCCGTCGCGCCAATCGATGCACTGCTGGATGTCGGGATCGACCCATGGAACACCGGGCTCCTCCGGCGGGCCGTCACTCGCCGGCAGCGCTTCGTGGCTTTCACTCATTGGTGACGCTTTACCTCGACCGACCGATCAACCATTGCGCCAGTGGTTCCGCATTCTGAAACAAGACGCCGGCACCGCGGCTGATCTCCTGCATGATCCGGACGCGCCACTCATCGGGCTCGAGATCTGCATCGAACACCGTCTCGAGACCGTGGCATTCCGTGCAGCCCGGATCGAGCATAGCTGCCGCGCCGTCGGCGTCGAGCCGCTCGAATTCCTCCAGCGGCCGGACGACGTAGGTACGAGGCAGCGGCTCGGAATCGGGTCCGAACTCGGCTGCGAGCCAGTCGAGAAGTAGTTCCGTTTCCGCCTCGGAGATGACCGCCCCATCGACAACGCCGCTCTTCGCGGACTTCATCCGCTCGACGACTTTCGCCCAGTGTTCGCGATCCATCGCGTAGTAGCCGTACTCGTCGATGCCGTGGCACTGCGTGCAGCTTCGCAGCACGATCGCGCGAACCGGCCCGTCCGGGAGCGTCACATCAGGACGCTCGGGACGCCGGTTGTTCTCGAACTGGGCAAACGCGGTGAGCGGCAACGCAGCAGCGACTCCGATCAGCATCGCCAAGGCCGGTGCCGACTCGCGCGAGCCCCGGCCACGAGCACCACGCTGCACGGCAAGGAACTCAGGCAATGGCGAGCGGATGGGTGCTCTCGCCGATCGAATGCTGCTCGATATCGAACAGATGCAGGATGCTGAGCAGCAGGTTCGCGCAGCTCTCGGTGTTGTCCGGGAATACCAGGTGCCGGTTGCCCTCGAAAGTGCCGTCTACGCCGCCAACCAGAATCGTCGGGACCTTCTCGTGAGCATGCCGATGCGAGTTGCCCATGTTGCTCGACTTGTAGATCAGCACATGATCGAGCAGATTGCCGTCGCCGTCGTCCGTCGCCTGCAGGCGCTCGCAGAAGCCCGCGAGATTGCCGACGTGATAGCGGTTCACCTTCGCATATCCGGCCTTGTTCGCAGGAATGTCGCCGTGATGCGAAATGCCGTGCCAGCCGCCTTCGAAACCGGCTTCCGGCAGGCTGGTGCCGGACAGGTCGCGGCCGAGCATCAGTGTCGCCGACCGCGTAATGTCGGCCTCGAACGCGAGCGCGACCAGCTCATACATCAGCTTGTAATGCACGTCCTTGCTTTCCGGGATACCGAAAGGCACTTCCGTCGAAACCTCCGCGGCCGGATTATTCACGGCGTTTCGAATCCGGCGCTCGATCTCGCGAACCTTGTCGAGATAATCGTCGAGTCTGGCCTGGTCGCCGACCGCGAGGCCGCGCTTCAGACCCGGAATCTCGTGTGTCACCGAATCGAGCAGGCTTGCGCTTTGCAACCGGCCGAGCCGCCGGTCCTCCGGTGTGGACCCGTCGCCGAACATCCGCTCGAACGCGATACGGGGATTGACCTCGGTCGGCAATGGTGTCGCGGGATCGGGCCAGGAAACCGAGTTCGTATACGCGCAGCTGTACCCCCAGTTGCAGTTGCCGGAATTATGGCTCGCGTCCTCGATTCCAAGCTGAATCGACGAAAGCAATGTGTCCCGTCCGTGCTTCTCGGCAATCGACTGGTCGATCGTCACGCCAAGATAAGGAGCGACGGCATCGCGCCGCGGTCGGACGCCGGACAGGAAAACCGCGCCGCGCGCATGATTGCCGCCGGGCTCCTCGGGCGTCGAATAGGCTGCCGTGGAATCGAGCCCGCTGATCAACACGGTGCGCTGGCGGACGGCTTCGAGCGGCTCGGTTATGAATGAGAAATCGAAGTCCTTCCCATCCTGCAGCGGGCTCCAGTAGCCGGGCGCTGCCCCGTGCGGATGCCAGATGCCCAGAAATCGCTTGACCGGCGCGGCCGCCGTCTGTGCGAGCGCCGTCGCGGCGGGCAGCATCGCATCGAGCAGCGGTAAAGCGATCGTAGTGCCGGCGCCGCGCAGAAATGTCCGCCGCGGCAACCGCTTCTTCGTGATGAACATGGTCACCCTCCCGACTCCGGTTTCGTCCTCATCTGAAAAGCATCGCTCATTACGATGCCACGCACTATGCTCGAAAAGCGATTACCGTCCCGCTCGGCATCCCGCACGATGGCGCGGACAGCAGGCATGTCATGGTACTCGACCCCTCGGCCGAGTGCGTACGTCATCATCTTTTCGGTCAGCATTCGCATGAACTGCGGCGAGTAGTTGAGGAGCGCCTCCCGCAGCTCTACAGGCCCGTCCACCTGCGTGCCGTCGTAAATCTCGACCGCCGTGTCGATCGGCGTGCCGCCGGCGCCGCCGTCCATTGTTCGCCATTGGCCGTCGCCGGCGAAGTTCTCGAGCGCAAATCCGATGCTGTCCATCAGCAGGTGGCAGCTGGCGCATGGTTCCTGTGCTTGATGGAGGGTCATCTGCTCGCGCAGCGTCAGCGGCCGGCCCGGACCGTCGGCCGACGTCTCTTCGAGCCCCGGCACGTCCGGCGGCGGCTCCGGTGGCGGCGTGCCGAGTATGTTTTCGAGCACCCAGACGCCGCGCTTCACCGGCGACGTGCGGTTGTTCTGCACCCAGGTCGTCGACAGGAAGCTGCCGTGGCCGAGAATGCCGCGGCGATAGCCGAGCTCGGGCCCGAGCATGACCTTGCGGAAATGCGGGCCATAAACGTGCGGTATCCCGTAGTGGCGCGCCAGCCGTTCGTTCACGAACGTGTAGTCGGCGGTCAGGATCTCGAGCACGTCGCGATCTTCACGCATGATGTGCTCGAACAGCAGCTCGGTCTCCCGTCTGAAGCTCTGACGGAGCTCGTCGTCCCAGTCCGGAAAAACGGTCTGAGCGGGCGACGTCGTGTCCAGGTTGCGCAGATACAGCCACTGCTGAGCGAAGTTGTCGATCAGACTCTGTGACTTCGGGTCGGCCAGCATCCTTCTGACCTGCTGATCGAGCGTCGCGGGATCATTGAGGCGGCCATCCGCCGCGAGCTCGATCAGCTCGTCGTCCGGCAGGCTGCTCCACAGGAAGAACGAGAGCCGTGACGCGAGCTCGAGGTCGGTGATCCGGTAGACGTCACCGGGCGCGAGGTCCTCCGGCTCGGCCTCGACGCGAAGCAGAAACTGCGGGCTCGCGAGCACCCGCCGGAGCGCAAGCTCCACGCCGTCCTCGAATTCGCCGGTCTCCCGACCGTCGCGATAGAAACCCATGAAGAGCTCGAGGTCACCGGGACGGATCGGCCGCCGGAACGCCTTTCGCACCAAGTTCGCGACAATCTCGGTCGCGCACGCGTCCTCGTCATCCGCAGCGGCGGGCTCGCAGGTGAACACCTTGCGGCGGCTCGCGTTATCGGTCGGGCGCGTGGCATCGAACGGCCCCTGGATGTTCATGGCACCGATTACCGGATAGTTCGTCAGCTCACGTACGCGGCCGTTCTCGAGCGACTTGCGCGCGAAGTGCTCGGCCACGTCCAGACTCGGGCGAAAATTGGTAGCGACGAAAGTGGCACCGACGGTTCTCGAGCCGGCCTGCACGGGCAGGGTGACCGTCAGCTCGCCATCCCGCGCCGAGTCCATGCCGGCGCTGAGGCCCATCTGCGTGTAGGTCCATTGATGCACGCGCTCCCCATCGATGCTGAGCTCGAGCACCTCATCGGGTATATAGACGCCGACGCCGAGATTGCGGATTGTGAATGTGTAGTCGCCGTCAGCCGGGAACACGTGAGTGACCGCCATGCCGCCGCGCGTTCCGAAAGGCATGCCCTCGAGCTGGTAGACCTGCGAGCTGTCGGTGCGCTTTATGTAAAGTCGCTCCGTCGGCGTGCGCCAGTAGCCGATCGCCATTCGGGCAATCTTCGTCGCCGCGGTGACGTAGGTTTCGAGCAGTGTCGGCGAGATCGTCAGCGACCCGGCGATATTGTCGAAGCCGCGGCTCGAATCGTCGGGCGGCAGAAACTCTGTCGGATCGATTTCCAGATCGAGCAAATCCCGAATCCCGTTCGCATATTCGGTGCGGTTCAGCCGATGCAGCACCTTCGTGCCCGGTGCGGGGGCTGCGGCCGCATCGATCGTCTGCTCGAGCCATTCGGTCAGCGCCAGATATTCGTCGCGCCCGGGCCGTGGATTGCCGGGCGGCGGCATCATCCCGGCGCGGAGCTTGCGAATCACCGGTTCCCAGAGCGCCGCATCGTGCGGCAGAGAGTCGTAGTCGAGGTCCTCGAGCGACAGATTCGCCGTTCGCGTGAGGTCGTCGTGGCAATCGACGCAGTTCGCGTCGATCAGGCCCGCGGCGGTGCGCGCCGACATCGACCCGGCATCGCCGCCGCGATCGCCGTGGCCGTCACGATCGCCGGAAAGGTTCGGAAAAAAGTACAGAAGCGCCCCGATCGCCAGCGCCGAGACGGCAGCGACTACAGCGATTCCGGCCTTGCCTGTGACGGCTCGCCTCATGCCTTACTCCCCGTGTTTCGGTACTATCTCTCCAGGCGGCCATCCTTTCAAGGTGTCGCCGGGATTCACGGGGGAAATAGCATGCGCCCTGGTATCGGATCGATCGCTGCCACCGCAGTATTGAGCGTCGTCACCGCCACGGCGGGCGCCGGCGATGTAACCGAGGCCGTGATCCGCGGCGACGCCGATGCGGTCCGGGCCCTGCTCGAAGCCGGCAGCGATGCCGATGCGCTTGAGGCCGACGGCTCGAGCGCGCTGCATTGGGCTGCCAGCCAGGGTGACGCGGGGCTGACCGCACTGCTGCTCGAGGCCGGCGCCGACCCGGAACGCGCCAACCGGGCGGGGGCGACACCGCTCCGGCTTGCCACGATCAGCGGCCATGCCGACACGATCGCGCTGCTGCTCGATGCCGGCGTAGACCCCGTCGAGCCCCTGACACCGCAGGGCGATACGGCTCTGATGCTTGCGGCACGGACCGGCATGCTCGACGCCGTCGATGTGCTGCTCGACGCCGGCGCCGACGTCAATGCGGTCGAGAGCTGGGGCGGCACGAGCGCACTGGTATGGGCGATCAACGAGGGCCACACACCCATCGTCGAGCGTTTGCTGGCGGCCGGCGCTGCGGTCGATGTCGTCAGCAAAGTGGTCGCGCCCCGGGAACCCGGGATGCGTGGTGTGGAGGGCACGGCACCGATCGATTTCGACCCGGCAATCTACCCGAAGAGCTACGCGAACGGCGGCTTTACACCGCTGCACTTCGCAGCGCGCGAAGGCGAAGCCGACGCTGCCAGACTGCTGATCGAGGCGGGTTCGGACATCGATGCCGTCGCCGCGGACGGGAAGAATACGCTGGCGCTCGCTATATACAACGGTCACTACGACGTCGCGTCGCTGCTGGTCGAGCGCGGGGCCGACGTCAACCACGCCGATGCCGAGGGTTTTCCGCCGCTCTTCTGGGCCGTGGACCGCCGCAACATGGAGTGGAATCCCGGATTCCCCTGGGTTCAGACGGCTGACCCGCTACCACTGGTGCGGGCGCTGCTCGAAGCCGGGGCGCAGCCGGATGCCTGGATAGACAACCGCCCGGAATCGCGGCGCAACTTTGGCGGCTCGCCGCGCGTGAAGTTTGCGACTTCGCTGATGCGCGCGGCCTATTCGGGCGATGTCGAGCTCGTTCAGTTGCTGCACGAATTTGGCGCCGACCCGCTCGTCCGCAACAGCGACAACGAAACGCCGCTGCTGGTCGCTTCCGGCTACGGCTGGATCGATGGCTACAGCCAGGGCCGCTCGAACGCCGAGCGGCTCGAGACGATACGCTTCCTGATCGAGAACGGCGCCGATGTGAACTGGGCCTGCAACGACGGCATTACGCCGGTCATGGTGGCCGCGAACTTCGGCGACACGGCGATCATCCAGTACCTCGTCGATGTCGGCGCCGATCTGTCCGCGCACGACCTCGGCAAGAAGAACGACGGCGTTTTCGGCGGCAGCATCGAGCCACTGATGCCGCTCGATTACGCGATCGGTGTCGGCACGTTCCGACCCAACAACGCCATTCTGCACATGGCCGAAGCCACGGAGCTGATATCGCGACTGATGGCCGAGCGCGGGATCGTGCATACGACTTCGGAATGCACGCTGCGGGCCTTTTCCTGCGGCAACGTCGACCCGCAGGGGTCAGCACCCTCGGAAATAGCGATCGCCCGATCGATTCAGCTCGGCAATCAGGTGGATGGCGTCACCGGCGGCTTCGAGGCCGATCTCGACGAATGAAACCGACAACAAGTAAACAAGGGGACCGAAAGATGTCTCGACTTACTATTCTCACAGCGCTTGCGCTCGGCGTACCGACCGGTGCAGCGCTCGCACACCACAGCCAGGTCGGCCTGTTCGATTCGGACGAAACTGTCGAGATCAACGGCATCGTCACCCGGGTGAACTGGCGTAATCCGCACGGTCAGATCCTGCTCGACGTGACGGACGAAGACGGCAACGTCACCGAATGGGATGCGGAGACGGCATCGGTCAGCGTTCTCAGAATTCGCGGCGTCGACCCGGGCGATGCGGTCAAGGTCGGTGACCGGGTGACGATTGCCGGGGCGCCGTCGGTGCGCAACCGCCCGGAGGTGCTCGCGAGAAGCATGCTGCTCGCGAACGGCTACGAGTTCACTTTCGGGTCCGCCGACGCGCACTTCCCGGCAGGACAAAGCGGGCGGATTTATGGTGCGCCGATCATCGAGGCGGACGTCGAGCGCGCGCGCGCCGAGGCGGACGGGATCCTGCGCGTCTGGTCGACGATCATGAGCGATCCGGCACAGTTTCCGATGTTCAAAGGCGGCTATCCGCTGAGCGCCACCGGACGTGCGGCGTTCGAAGCCTTCGACCCGAGCGACAACATCCTGCTGAAATGCGGCACGAAGGGGCAGCCGAGCATCATGATCACGCCGTTGCCGATCGATTTCGTTCGCGTCGGCGAAACGATCGAAATGCGGATCGAGGAATACGATTCGCTGCGCGTCATCCATATGAACCCGGACGCCGTCGCGCCGGACGAGCATACGCTGATGGGCTTCTCACGCGGGCGCTTCGAGGGCGATGTCCTCGTGGTCGAGACGGACCATATCGCGCCGGGCTACTTCGACTACAACGGCGTGCGGCAGAGCGATCAGATCACCACGGTCGAGCGCTTCATCCCGAACGCGGACTATACGCGGCTCGACTACGAGCTCACGACGACGGACCCGGCGAATTTCACCGAGCCGTTTACGCTGAAGCGACACTTCGTCTGGAAGCCCGAAATGACCGTGCATCCGTACGAATGCCTGGATCGGTTCGGCAACGACTGATCGGCGTGGGGATCGGCGCACAGACCGGCGCGGGGGCCGGCGCGGGGGCCGGCGCGGGGATGCGTCGCTCGGTAGAAGAACACACGCCGGGCCTGACGGCGCCGGCTCAGAACGACCAGCGTATGCCCACCGACGGGACGATCGGCAGATAGGCGAGCTCCTTCAGCAAGAGCTGACCGACCTCGTCCTCGTCGTCACCGATCTCGTACTCGGTGCAGCAGGGATTACGGCGATCGAGCAGATTCGTGAGCTCGATCGTCAGTGCGAGTGAGCTACGCTCGAACTCGAACGTCCGCGACGCCAGCACATCGATCGAGCGATAGTGGCGGAAGCGCGAGTCGTTGCGCCGGCCTGCCACCACAATCGGGATCGCCCCGCTGTCGTCGAGCGCGACAGTCGTCGTCGGCCAGCCGCTTCGGAAAGTCGATGCAAGCGCGAGCTGCCATTGCCCGATCGTCCACTCGATGCCGGCACCGAGCGACAGCGGCTGGTCCCAGCTGCGCGGGATCGTGTCGGTCGCGAAGCGATCTTCTACACGCGCCCAGCTCCACGACACCCACCAGTCGAGCGGGCGCTCGCGCGGGCTCTGGTACATCAGTTCGAGACCATGCGCCGCCGCCGACAGCGGCTCGATTCGTACGCGGTCCGGCTTGAGCTCCGGCAACAGTACCCGCGCATTGAGCATGTTCTCGAATCTCGGATTCAGGTCGTGCATGCGCTTCCGGTAGGCCTCGACACGCAGCGTACCGCCCGCCGGAAACTCGTGCAGCAGACCGACGACGGCCTGATCCGACGACTGTCGCGGAAAGAAGAAATCGACGCCGTCGGAGATCGGCAGCTCATTGATCGCCTGCGTCTGGTTCAGACGGCCGACACTCGCCCGAAGCTCGGTATTGCCGGTGATGTCGAAACGAATCCCGAGCCGCGGCACCATGGCCGAACCGTCAGACGCATTCAGCGACGAATCGTCCCAACGGAGTCCAAAGTCTCCGGTGATGCGATCGGTAATGCGGTGCCGGAAGGCGACGTGCGCGCTCGCGGGACGCCCGCTGGCGACGACGGCGAGATTTCGCTGCCGCGTAGGCGTCGCCGGCGTGCCCGGCATGTCGAACAACAAGTCGAACGATACGTCTTCCGAATAGTCGTAGCGCCCCTCGACGTGACTCAGCTGCCCGCCGAACTCGATCAGCCAGCGTTCCCCCAGCGGCCACGACCATTCGGTCTGGGCCGACCGAATCGAAAAGTCGCGGATATCGGTGAGCGTTCCACTACTGAGGCCCGCCTTCTCGCTGGTGCCCGATCGGGCGCTGTCGAAATTGGCGCGTGTCAGCAGCGTCCTGCCGACAGCACCGCCGGGCAGCCGATGATCGAGCCGCAGCCAGCGATACTCGTCCTGATGCTCGGCCTCGGCCCGCTCCTCCCGATCGACATCGTCGGCCAGCGCGATGTCGTCGGACGAGCCGAGCAGATTGCCGGTCACCGTGAGCCGCGGCCCGAACTCCCACGAGAATCTGGCGAACGTATCGACGTAGCTCGGTCGCTCCGGCAATGTGCTGAACGCTTGGTAGAGCAGGTCGAGATTGCTGCGTCGGGCCGAAAAGAGCCACTCACCGCGGCCGTCCGCTACCTCGCCGGCGCTCAGCAACGACGCATTGAAAAAGCTGACCCCGATCTCGTGATAGCGGTGCTCGTCGACGTCGATGGACTCTACGTCGATGACGCTGGACAGCCGCTCCCCGAACGCGGCCGGGAACGCACCGGTGTAGACGTCCATCGAGCGGACGATGCGGGGATCGACCACCGAGAAGACGCTTTGAAAATCCTTCAGGTGAAACGGATCGTAGAGCCTGAGTCCGTCAAACAGAACGAGGGTCTCGCCGACATCGCCGCCTCGGATGTGAGTCCGGGCGCTGAGGCCGTTGGACGCCGCGCCGGGCAATCGCTGCGTCGGACGCAAGGCATCGTCGCCCAGCCCGGGCTGGTACTCGATCTCGGCTGCGGTCAGCGTCGCCGCCGTGCCGCCGCCGGGGCGCTGAAACGGGTAACGGCTCGCCGAAACGACGATCTCCTCCAGCGGGCGTGGCCGGAGGCGATTCGTGGCCGGCGGCGCGGGCCGTTGCGGAGCTGGCCGGTCGGTCGCCGGCGGAGCCGCGGACACCGGCGCATCGGATCGAACAATCAGCACGGCGCCGTTCGCGGCAAGCTCGGTCGCAAGACCATGCGGCTCGAGAATCGCTGCCAGCGTCGCAAGTGGCGCGCCTGCCGGGGGCTCGGATTCGACCCGCATCCAAGGCCTGACGAGATCGGTGCTGTAGAAGATCCTCAGCGTCGGCGACTCGAGCGAGCGAATCGCCTCTTCGAGTGGGACACCCTCGAGCTGGGAGTCCGCGGTGATCGGCTGCGCCAGGGCCAGCGCCGCCATCAGCCACGCCAGAGCCGCTATCAGCCACGCCAGCCCCGAAAACTCTCCGATTCGCGGAAGCAGGCGCCCCGGCAATCGATGAGATATCCGGGCTGGACGATGACTCGACCGCTGCTGCTTTTTCGGCGCCATTGACCGATCTCCCCCGACAACGTAGCAGCCCCTCGCGGGCCTGCCAACGGCGTGCGTCACCGTCGTGAAATGGCGATCGATTCGTCGGGCTCGATCTCGTAGTCGAAAAGCGATGTGCGGCTGATGTAGTCGAGCAGGTCCATCGGCATCATGCCGCTCGAATCACCGACGAATTCGCGAAGATCGGCCTGAAACTCGGTGGCATCGGAATCGAAGTGGAGCTCGCGACCGGTTTCGCGCGCGATCCACTCGAAGTAGTCGAGAATCGAGGCCGTGCCGGGCGCAGGCGCGATCGCGAGCGCTTCGGCCCACTCCCAATCGGGCCCCGTCGCTGCGACGCGGCGACGGTCCACATGACCGTCCGCGCCGACCTCGATCTCGTCCCCGGGGCCGCCATCGACGTCCTCACCGACCGTGGACCGGGCCAGCCGGATCAGGCCGGATCGAACGCGCACGCGCAGCGCATCGCTGCCGCTTCGAACTTCGAATTGCGTGCCGATGTCCGTGACGGTCCCGAGCGATGTTTCGACGATGATCGGCGAATCGGTGGCGGCCGTGTCGGAATCGACATAGATCGTGCCGGCCAGCAGCACGATGTCATCGGGCGCCGCGAATTCGAACGTCGTGCCGCCGCGGACGCGGAGCGACGCGCCGCTCTCAAGCGTCAGCGTCGCGCCGCTGCCGGTTCCGGCGAACAGCCGCTCGCCGGCGAGCACGGGCCTGCCCGCATCGACCGCGACCTCGTTCGAGTCCTGCCCGACCACCAGTGTGCCGTTGACGACGGCAATTTCGGCAACGGGCGTCGCGGCCGGTCGCAGCAGACCGGGTAGCAATGCGGCTACGCCTGCCGCGACCAGCAGCGAGGCTGCCGCCGCGTACCAGACACGACGGTTGCGGCGCGCACGCAGCTTCGCCTGCCATGCGGCCCGGGCCGCGGCTCTGACGTCCGCTTCGACGTCGGCCGGCGGCGGCTGTCTGCGGCCCGCGGCCCGAATCAACGCCGCGAGCGCGTCGCGATTGTCGGCGGCTGGGCTGTCGTGTGATTCCGGTGCCATATCCCTACTCCTTCGCCGACGGACTCAAATCCATCGGCAACAGATCCGCTGCGCCACCGATCGACACGATCGCGTCGCGAAACGCCGCGCGCGCGCGGGTCAGCAACGACTCGGCGGCCTTCGTGCCGACGCTCAGGCGGGCGGCAATTTCCCGGACCGGCAGCTCGTCGATGTACTTCAGCTCCAGCACGTCACCGTAGTGGCTCGGCAGATGATCGAGAGTCATCTGGATCAGCGTCACCAGCTCGTCGCGACGCGCCTCGGTTTCCGGCAATCCATCCTTTGCCCACAGCGACTCGACGATTGCAACGAGACCGGTGTCATCGCTGCCGATATCCGGATGCAGTTGCTCACGGCCGTGCTTGCGGCCCCGGTCGATGATCGTGTTGCGCATGATCTGGGACATCCACCCGTAGAGCGAGGCTTCGCCGCGCCACGAGTCGATTCGCTCGAACACCTTGCAGAACGTGATCTGCACGACCTCGCGGGCCTCGTCGGCGTCACCGCCGAGCCTCGCGAGGGCCGCGCGGTAGAGCCGCGGAAAATAGCGCTCGAATAGCCCATCGAACGCCGCCTCGTCGCCGGCCAGCAGGCGTTTGACGGCATGACGATCTGCGTTCTCGAAATCCACGGGGCGTGCGGGCCTCCGGTCCGGTCCTGCCAATCTAGACGATTCGGCGGCCGGAATCCTTCGCCGCCTGCCGAATTCGTGACGAAACACAATGAACTGGCCGTTGCCGCGAAGGAGATCGCCGGGTGGCGCGTCTCTCAACCCGACCCTCCGATTCAGGGAGCAAGGGAATGAAAGACAAACTCACCTTTGTCTTTGCCGCGCTGATCGTGCTGTTCGCCTGCGTGTACGCCACGTGCAACATCATGACTGCGTAGGGCAACGCAGACGGTCTCCACGTTGACATCTCCCCACGCAGGCGTATAGTCCGGCGCCCTATGAATCCTTTAGCACAGCACATCAAGTCGCTTAGCCGCGTCTCGGGCGTCCCGATGACGCGCGCGTGCACCTGGTCTTTCGTCGTCGGCGACGTATCAAAACCGTCACTCGGCACGGAGCTTCCGATGCACTGAGTTTTCCGGACGACAGCGCTGGAAGGCTCACGACGACAAGCCTTCCAGCGGTACCCGAAGAAGCCCTGGCAGGTTATCCGCCGGGGCTTTTTTCGTTCCCGGCCCCGTTCTTCGAACGTCGTGGAGGAGTCGGGCCATGTCTTCCGGATACGGACTGTTACCGGAAAAGGACGGCGGAGTCGCCGCAGCGAAGGCGCGGGAGGCTGCCAGCTCGCCGCGCCCGGATACCGAGCACCTTGCGACGGAAGCTGCCAGCAGCGAGGCTGCCGGGGACAACGGTGCCGGGAACCAGAGTGACATCGTGAAACCCGAACGCTTTCTTGCGCGAGTGGCCGGGTGGTTGCGCGCCTGGCTGCGCCGGCTGACAAGCGGCCTGTCCCGTTGATGCGCTACACAATTCGCGGGCGGCGCGCGGCGGGCGGCACTCGGCGTCCGGCGGCATTGCCCGGACGGAAGGTCAGCGCCCCGACGGGAGATTACGGTCCGGACGGGCGGTTAGCGCCCGAAATTCGCGCTGATGAATTCGCGCGCGCTGACGGGCGGCCTGCCGACCACGGCTTCGAAGTCGCCGGTTGTAAAAGCCATCGCGGGACGGCCGAAGCCGGGCCGCATGTCCGGCCCGCCGTCGACGACTTCGATCGCACGACCGGTCGCCGTACCGAGGAGGTCCGCAATCTCGCGCACGCCGAGGACGTCCGGGCCGGTGAGATCGTATACCCTGCCTGCGTGCCCGGGATTTGCGAGCACGGCTGCAGCGGCGGCGGCACAATCGGCGCGGGCGATGTAGCCGATCGGCGACTCGTTGGGCGGAATGACGCCTTGTCCCGAATCGAGCATCGCGCGCGCCGCCCGGGTCATCTGGCCGTCCATGTAGATCGAGTTACGCAGCATCGTCCAGTCGAGACCGCTCGCCCGCAGCGCATCCTCGGCGGCCTTGTGATCCGCGGCGCGCCCTGCCTCGTCACCGCGCGAGAGACCGATATACGACGTATAAGCGATGTGCTCGACGCCGACTGATTGCGCCGCATCGATCGCCCGGCCGAGCAGCTCGGCGGCCGACACGCCGTCCTGACCGCCGACGCTGATCAGCAGCATACGGCTGCCGCCCTCGTAGGCGGCAGGCAGCGATTCCGGTTGTGTGAAATCGCCGAAGCGCACACTTGCGCCGAGTGCCCGGTAGCGTTCGAGCGCGGCCGTCGAGCGGCTGACGAGAATCAGCCGCTCCGGTGCCACGCCGAGCTCGAGCAATGCTTCGACAGTCAGCCCGCCTAGGTTGCCTGAGGCGCCTGAAACGATGATCCGGTAATCGTCGCCCTGCGCCTGCGTCGGGCCCGGCGGCAACGCCAGCGTCAGGAGACAGGAAGCGCCGATGGCGGCTGCTGCCCTGATGAGATTTCGTCGCTTCATCCGACTCCTGCTCCGTGCTTTGGCCCCTGCATCAAGGCGAGGTGTGCACGTCCGCCTCGATATCGCCCGGCAACCACTGGTGCGGGTAGCAAGCTAGCCCGGACGGCGGCCGCCGCGCCCGAATCCGAAAGGCGGATACTCGGTCGGATTGACGACGACGCGGTCGAGAAACAGATTCGACGCCTGTGCCGACATCAGCGCCGCATCCGGGTTCCGGCCCTCGTAGGCGTGCGGCGCGCCCTGAATCAGATGCAGGTCCGTCGCGACACCAGCTTCGTTGAGGCGTGTGAAGAAGTCGAGGCTCGTCGTATACGGAATCGTCGTGTCCTCGACGCCGTGCAGGAAGATCGTCGGCGCGAAATCAGGGCCGATGTAGCTCGTCGGGGAAGCCGCAGCCAGCGCGGCTTCCGTCGCCTCACCTTCCGGAAACAATCCGGGCGTCGCGCTGACGGCGGGATAAAACGCAACACAGGACGAAACGTCGGAGCTGACGTCGCCATTGCCGCCGCTGCCTTCGAACTCAGGAACGCCGTTAGTGCCGGCCGCGAACAGCGCGAGCATGCCGCCTGCCGAGTAGCCGGCGACGCCAATCCGGTTCGGATCGATGTCGAGCTCGTCGGCGTGGGCACGCGTCCAGCGAATCGCCGCCTTGACGTCCTCAATCTGCGCCGGCCACTTACCCTGATCCTGTAACCGGTAGGTCGACGCGATGCTCGTGTAGCCCTGGCGCGCGAACATCTGCGACGATGTCGTGACGCCCGCCTTGCTACCGGTAAAGAAGCCACCACCGTACAGATGCACGATGGCCATGCGCTTCGTGCGCTCGGGCACGGCGTGATAGACATCCAATGGGAGGTCCATGTCGCCGCCTTTGGCGAAAACGATGTCTCGCTCTACACGCAGGCCTTCTTCTCCGGCAGCCTGGGCCGCTGGCTGGGCGGCAGCGCGACCCGCAAGCCCGACGAGAGCCGGCGCCGCGGCAATCGCGCCCGCCGACTTGAGAACGACCCGCCGGTTCAATCCGGACCCGGAATCTCTGCTCATGCGACTTTCCCCGCTGTCATTGTGGTTTCAATAGTACGACAAAGGTCGCCGGGGAAGTTCAGGGTGGTCGCTGCGAGAGTTCACGACCGTCGCCGCGGAAGTTCAGGACGGCAGCCGCTGCACCGGCCGTATCGCCCGCCGACCCGCATACTCGCGCCACAGGATGATGCCGCCGGCCGCGATCACGAGCGGCGCGCCGAGCCAGGTCGCCACGTGCGGGATTTCGCCGAACACGTAGTAGCCGATCGCGACGGCGGCCAGCAGGCTCGTGTAATCGAGCGGTGCGATCAGCGAGGCCTCGGCATGACGATAGGAGTGCGTCATCAGCAACTGCCCCAGCAGACCGAAGACGCCGATCATCACGAGCAGTACCCATTGCTGCCCGGTCGGCAGCGGCCAGTCGGTGAAAATCCAGGTCAGCGAGGCCAGCACCGTGGATGTCAGAAAGAAATAGAAGGTGATGGCAAGCGCATGCTCGCGGCCGCTCATCTGCCGCAGGAACATCAGCGCGAAACCCGCCATCACCGCGGCCAGCATCGCGACACCCGTGCCCAGCGCGCTGCCGCGATCGCTGCCGAGCTGCGGCGCGATCATCACGCTGACGCCTGCGAAACCGATACCGAGCGCGGTCCAGCGATACCAGTGAATGCGCTCGCCGAGGAACAGCATCGCGAGGACCGTAAGGAAAAGCGGCGTTGCGAACGAAATCGCCGTCATCTCGGCCAGCGGAATCAGCGTGAGCGCGGTAAACCAGCAGAACATGCTGATCGAACCCGCAACCGATCGCAGCGCATGCGCGCGCCAGTTGTCGGTCAGCAGGATTCTGAGGCCCTCGGTGCGCCAGGCAATGCAGCCAATGACGAGCATCGCGATGGCACCACGCAGAAAGATTGCCTGACCGGCCGGCACGGCGGGTCCGAGGTACTTGACCGAAGCGGCCATCGCCGCGAGGCAAACTACGGATCCAAGCTTCAGTACGATCCCGAGGACGGGTTGAGCATGATCCGGCGCGTCCGACACGGCGGCATCATAGCCGATCGGGGCGCGCACCTGCCGCGCACGCCGACGCAGGCGGTCAACCCGGGGCTGCGCCGGATCGCCGAATCTGCCGGCGCGCCGCCCCGGGGCGCAGAGCCCGGCGTTACTGAGTCAGCGTGCCGGCGTCCTGATTCGCGCGCAGGGTGATGAACGACAGAACGGCGGCCACTCCCTCCTGATCGAGCACGGGCGCGAACGACGCCATGCCATTGGGCTCGAGCGCGCCACCGAGCACGACCTGGCTGAATGCCTCGGCGTCGTGCAGATATGGAGAACGCCTGAGATCCGGCAGGATGCCAACCCCGATCACGCCCGCGCCATGGCAACTGCCGCAGTGCGTGTCGTAAAGGCGCGCCCCGGTTGCGATCACCAAATCGTCGGTGGCTTCGAACGGTGGCGGCGTCATCGGTGGACGAGCGAATGTCGGCGCTTCCGGAAGCGTTGTTTCACCGCCGAGCGTGAACACGAGCAGACGGGACGCATTCGGCAACGCGAAACCCTTCATGTTTGTCGCACCGCCGACCTGAGCCCAGGAACCGCCGGTACCGGCCATGATCGCGACGTACTGGGTGCCGTCGATCGCGTAGCTCATCGGTGCCGCGATCACGCCGGTCTGCACGTGATGCGACCAGAGCTCGGTGCCATCCGTGATATCGAGCGCGGTGAACTGCCCTGAACCCGTGCCCTGGAAAACCAGGCCGCCGGCCGTTGCCAGCGCTCCGCCGTTGGCCGGGCCCGCGCGTTCGACACGCCAGACCTCGCGCTGCTCGACCGGATCCCAGGCGATCAGGCGCCCATAGGTCCGCGCGAAAACGTCGTCCGGATCGAGCGCCGCGTTGCCGCTGAAGTCGGCGCCGAGGTTATTCGCCATTCGCACCGGCTCGAATGTCTCGGCGGCACCATAGACGAACGGCGAGCCATGGATCGGCATGTAGACGAGGCCCGTCAGCGGGCTGTAGGCCATCGAGTGCCAGGTATGGGCACCGTTCGGATTGTGCGTCGACAGGAACGGCTCGCCGGTCTCGTTGTAGCGGGCTTCCGGCGTCTCGACCGGCCGGCCGGTCTCGAGGTCGATGTGTGTGGCCCAGGCCACCTCCGTGAAATTCTGTGCCGAGATCAGCTCGCCGGTCGCCGCATCGAGCACATAAAAGAAACCGTTTTTCGGCGCCTGCATGACGACTTTGCGGTCCACGCCGTCGATCGTCAGCGTCGCGATCGTGATCTGCTGCGTGGCCGTGTGGTCCCAGGTCTCGGCCGGTGACGTCTGATAGTGCCAGGCGTAGCTGCCGTCGTCCGGATCGAGCGCGACGATAGACGACAGGAACAGGTTGTCGCCTTCACCGTCGCTGCGAAAGCTGTGATTCCACGGTGAGCCGTTGCCGGTGCCTATATAAAGGAGATCGAGCTCGGGATCGTAGGACATCGAATCCCAGACCGTGCCGCCGCCGCCGATCGTCCACCACTCGCCGCTCCAGGTTTCCGCGGCCATCTCGAGAATCGGATTCTCGAAGCCGTTTGCCGGGTTGCCCGGTACCGTGTAGAAACGCCAGTCCAATGCCCCGGTCTGTGCATCGTAGGCCGATACGTAACCGCGAACACCAAGCTCCGCGCCCCCGTTGCCGATCAGCACTTTGCCCTTGACGACTCGCGGCGCGCCGGTAATCGAGTAAGGCTGGCTGCGGTCGACCGTGTTGACGTCCCAAAGCTCCTCACCGGTGGCGGCGTCGAGCGCGACGAGGCGACCGTCGAACGTGCCGACGAAAACCCTGCCCTCCCAGACGGCGACACCGCGATTGACGACATCGCAGCAGGCGTTCACTGCCGTTCCGCCCGGCACCTCGGGATCGTAGGACCAAATCTCGGCACCGCTCCGTGCATCGAACGCGAGCACCTTGCTCCAGGCGGTCGAGATGTACAGAACGCCGTCTACCATCAGCGGCGTCGCCTCCTGCCCACGCTGGGTGTCGAGATCGGCGTACCAGGCGAGCCCGAGCGCCGAAACGTTTCCGGCGTCGATCGCATCGAGCGGGGTGAAACGCTGCTCTGCATAGGTTCGACCGTGCGACATCCATTGGTCGGGCTCGCTTTCCGCGCTGACGAGGCGGTCCGCGTCGACGTCGGCCGCACCTTGAGTTGTCGATTCGGCCGGCGTTGCCGCGGCGTCCGCGCCGGCCTCCGTCCCGGCGTCCACGCCGCCTGCTGCTGCTCCGGTCGTTTCGGATTCCTCCGGTGGCGCATCGGATGTTTCCGTGCCGCAGGCCGTCAGCGCCAAAGCGCCGAAGATCGCGAATATGTACAGGTCGTTTCGAAGCATCATTCCTCCAGATCGGCCGGCGCCGCGTGCAGGCAGCACAGAACCACCCGCAGACGCCAATCTTATCTGAACGGCACTCGCCATTCGCGTTATCTTCGGTAGGCAGGACCACGAGAGATCGAGTCGAGTCGGATCGGATATGAGACAGGCGCGAATCCATGACCGGACGGCTCGCAGTTGGGTCGTCATCGTCTACCTGATTCTTCTGACGCTGCTGATCCCCTGGTACTGGCCGGCCGATGAGGCGCGCCGGCTATTCGGTTTTCCGCTCTGGGCGCTGACTAGCCTGAGTGTGTCGCTCGTAACGGCGCTCTTCACTGCCTGGCTGAGCCTCAGAGACCACGAACCGGAAGAGTCGGCCGAGTGAGCAATCTCCTGCCTTTCGGAGTCGGCGCCTGGGTGTTTCTGTCCTGCTACCTGAGTTCGCTGCTGTTGCTCGGGTGGCTGGGCCGCAAGGCACGCGAGGAAGACTCTCTCAAAGACTTCTATCTCGCGGGCCGCGGCTTCGGGTTCGTGGTCCTGTTTCTTACGCTATACGCCACTCAATACAGCGGCAACACGATTTTCGGCGTTGCGGGCGCGAGCTATCGACTCGGGTTCGCGTGGATCATCAGCGCCCACTACATGCTGGCGATCATCGTGTTCTATCGCGCTTTCGCCCTGCCGTTGCGCGCCGTTGCGCGACAGCGCTCATACGTAACGCCGGTTGACTATCTTCACGATCGCTTCGATTCACAAACACTATCGACGATCGCCTCGATCGTCATGATCGTCGCACTGAACAACTACCTGCTTGCGCAATTGATGACGATGGGTCGTGCGCTGCAGGGACTTGCCGGCCCGGCCGGCGATATCGCGTACAACTACGGCGTCGTCGGGCTCGCGCTGATCATGCTGATCTACGGCACGCTCGGGGGCATTCGCGCGATCGCCTGGACCGATGTGATTCAGGGTGCCGTTCTGTTCATCGGGTTCCTGATTCTCCTCGTGCTGATAGTCAACCAGTTTGGGCCGTTGTCCGCCGCAACCGAGTCCATTCTCGCCTCATCGAATGCCGGGAAAGTTCAGCGCCCGGACAGTGCGATGCTGCGGGAATGGCTGAGCTACATTCTGATCATCGGGATCGGTGGCGCTCTCTACCCACAGGCGATTCAACGCATCTATTCGGCTCGCTCGGCCCGCACGCTGACGCGAAGTTTCGCTGCGATGGCATTCATGCCTTTCGTCTCGGTGTTGATCGCGATCATTGCCGGGATTTACGCACTTGCTTATCTACCCGGGCTCGAAGGCGCGGCGACCGATCAGGTGCTGGCCAGCATCCTCCGACTCATTCAGGAGCAGTCCTTCTTCGGCTACGCGCTGGTCGTCGTGGTCTTCAGTGCCGTGCTTGCAGCACTGATGTCAACGGCAGATTCCGCGATGCTCTCGATTTCGTCGATGTTCACGAAGGACATCTATGCCGTTCACTTTCGGCGCGACGCACCGGAATCGGTATTGACGGGTATCGGCAAGCGCTGCTCATGGGTCGTGGTCGGCGTGCTGGCGCTGCTCGCTATCCTGCTGAAGGAGCAGACCTCGCTGATCGCGTTGATCGACCGAAAGTTCGACGTGCTCGTTCAGCTTGCGCCGGCATTCATGCTCGGTATCCACTGGGCCGGTTTGCGCACCGGCCCAGTGCTGATTGGCCTGCTACTGGGCCTTACGATTTCTCTGGCGCTCGCTTTCGGCCCGTTCGCTTTCGTCGTGGACGGCAAGGTGTTGGGCTTTCATCCCGGATTGTACGGACTGGTCGCCAATATCTCGGTTGCCGTTCCGGGATCGTTTTGGGTCTCGCGGCGAGATGCGACCCGCACACGTGGAACAGGCGACCAGGCGGATTTCAGACCGCTGTTGGAGGACTGATGCGAGTCGACGAGAAAGCAGTGAGGGACGCGTTCGCACAGCAGGCAGAGGGCTGCCTCGCGCTCGGCTCGCCGTTCACGAGTCGTCTTTGCGACCTGTTCGCGAAACGATTGCGGCCCGGTGGTGCCGTAGCGAACAAATTGCTTGCGTGGCCGGCGACCGAGGATCCTCGGCCGGCCGCACTTGCGCTCCGCGTAGCCGGTGCGCTGCATGCGCTCGTGCTCGGCGGGCTCAGCCCGCAACTCGCCGCAGTCTATCCACCGCGCTTCGATCCATCCGACGACGATCTTCTCTGGGAGGCCGTGTCGCGCACTCTCGAGGAACATGCAGACTTCATTATCGAGCGTCTGGACAGCCCGCCGCAAACGAACGAAATCGGCCGTGCGGCGATCCTGTTTCCCGCGTTCCTGACGATCGCGGCGATTTCCGGGCATCCGCTGGCCTTGTCGGAGATCGGTGCCAGCGCCGGGCTGAATCTGTTCTGGGACGAATTCGGATACACGCTGGGCGATACGCGCTGGGGTCGAGCGCACGCCCCGGTGACACTCGCGCCCAAGTGGACCGGCAGAGCGCCCGAGTTGGCTCCGATCAGGATTTCGCGGCGCCTCGGATGCGATCTGCGGCCGATCGATCCCGCCGATCCGAAGCAGCGGCTTCGACTGCTGGGCTATATCTGGGCAGACCAGCACGATCGGATCGCCCGCACGCGGGCTGCGCTGAGCATCGCGGCAGCCAACCCCGTACGCATCGAGCGCGCCGATGCAGCAAGCTGGCTCGAATCACGGCTTGCCGAGCCGCTGCAGCACGAAGTACATGTCATCTACCACACGATCGTGTGGCAGTACCTCGATGCTGACACTCAACGGGCTTGCGAGACATCGATACGCGAGGTGGGCGACACGGCTACCGAAGACGCCCCGATGGTATGGCTGCGCTTCGAGCCCGATGCCATCGGACCCGGTGGAGCCATACGGTTGACGGCCTGGCCTTTCGGGATCGACCGTATGCTGGGCCGCGCCGGTTTTCACGGCCAGTGGATAGAATGGGGCGATCGATGACAAGCCGGCGGCTCGAAGGGAACGGTAGAAATGTCGAATCGCCTCGCCTCGTGTAGCTGCGGCCAGCTGACGGCCCGGGTTTCCGGCGAGCCGGTGCGGGTCTCGATCTGCCATTGTCTTGCCTGCCAGCGCCGAACCGGAAGCGTGTTCGGCCAGCAGGCAAGGTTTCGCCGCGAGGATGTCGCCGTATCGGGGGAGTCCTCCGAATACGTCCGCGTCGGTGACTCGGGCTCGCGCATCAGCTTTCGCTTCTGCCCGAAGTGCGGATCGACGGTCTACTACGAGCCGCAAGGCCTCGAGGAGTTCGTGGCGATTCCGGTTGGGGCATTCGCCGAACCGACATTCCCGGCGCCGCGCTTTTCCGTCTATGAATCGCGCAGGCATAGCTGGGTAGTCGTACCTGCGGATGCCGAGCACATCGGCTAGCGGGGCCGGTTGTCGGCGATGAGTGCCCCGGACCCGGAGCTCCTGACCGACCGTTTGTTGCTGCGCCGCCCCCGAAGCGAAGACTTCGACGCTTACGCGGAATTCATGGCCGATGAGCGCACCGCGCGCCATCTCGGTGGCGTTCAATCTCGCTCGGAAGCGTGGCGCAGTTTCGCGACGCATGTCGGCGCATGGGAGCTCCGTGGCTTTTCGATGTTCTCGGTGATATTGCGCGATTCGGGGGCCTGGATCGGCCGCGTGGGGCCATGGATGCCCGAGGACTGGCCCGGAGCCGAGGTCGGTTGGGGCATCGCGACCGCTCACTGGAACAAAGGCTTCGCCACTGAGGCGGCCACTGCTGCGATGGACTGGGTCTTCCGGGCACTACGCTGGAACGAGGTCATTCATGTCATCGACCCGGACAATACGGCCTCGATCGCCGTCGCAAGGAAGCTCGGCAGCCGCAACCGCGGCGCCGGCCGGCTGCCCGCCCCATACCAGGATACGAAGGTGGATATCTGGGGGCAGACGAGGGACGAGTGGACCGTTCGACGCGCCGGCCGCGCCAGTGACTCCTGACTGACGGTGCTAGACTGGCGGGAAAAGCGCGAGCGTAGAAGGTCGCCTCGGGACTTGGAACGGCAGAAAACGGGTCCTTCTGGCGGAAGTCGCAGGACCGGGCGACCGATGGGAGCCACGAATATGACCGTTGCCAGATCGATGAAGTCGGCCGTATTGATCGCGCTGCTGCCGGCGGTCGGCACCACGCAAACGTCTCCGGATCAGCCCGACACGGGCATGACCCTTGCCGAGTTCGAAGAAACCGTGATGTCGTTGCCGCTCTTCCCCGAGGTCGTCAGGGCCTGGGAGAACAAGTCCGAGCCGGGCAACATCGCGCGGCCCTACAAGCCGATTGAGGTGATTGAGACGTTTCCAGAGGGCGAGCAGGTCATCTTTCCGGAGCCGGGGGATCTGATCGTCTATCAGCTGACCGGTCTTTCGTACAACAACCCCTATCACCGCCCGGAAGACGAGCGGATCACCTCGGAATCGGTCCGAATCACCGCGATCGACGCGAAAACGCGCGAGATCATCGCGTGGAATGAGCTTCCGGTCAGGCTCAAAGGCAACCCGCATACGTCGCCGGTCACGCCCGACGGGCGCTACATCTACGCGGCCGGCCCGCCGCTGACGAACTATCGCGACGTCACGCTCGACGAGTCACTGACCGACAACACTGGGTGCACGTCGCCGGTCTGCATGGTCATACCGCAGACCTACGTCAAGATCGATACGCTGACGTTGCAGCCGGTCAAGGTGATCTCGGCGCCGGGCCGGCAGCATCACGGCCACGTCTTCCGCGACCGCTACATGCTGTTCGACAGCTTCAGCAAGGACCCGGACGGCGTCGACACGTTCATCTTCGATCCCGAGACCGATCAGGTGATCGCCGGGATCCGCAACGAGGAGCTGGGCGGTTCGACCTACACCGCATGGACGGATCACCAGAACGAGCACATCTACCAACTGATGGAGCCGGCGGGCTACACGGACCGGCCGACGACCGACGGCTACCTCTCGTCTTTCTGGCTCAGGCAACAGGGCTTCACCGCGAGCCGGCCTTACTGGGTCGCGCAGATCAGCGTCAGCGAGGACCTGCAGGACTGGCGGGTCGTGCGCGAGTTTCCGTATTTCGGAAATCGTGGCAACTGGGTCGAGGTTGCGCCGGATCAACGGCACATGTACGTCAACTCTGGCGGTATGAACATCGCCCAGAAAATCGATATGGAGACGGGGCAGGCCGTCTGGAGCACGCCGGTCGGTGACGGTCCGTACGGCAACGAGCTGTCGGCAGACCTGAGCGAGCTGTGGGTGCTGAACAAGGGCGAGACGACCGGGATGTGGGGTCACGACATCCACATCATCGACACCGAAACGGGTGACCGGATCGGCATCATCAATACCGGTTTCACGTCCGATCACGTCATTTTGTCGCCGAACGGCGAGGAAATGTGGGTCAGCTCGAACGGCAACGGCAAGCTCTACGTTTACGACGTCGAGTCACGGAAGCTCAAAGGCGAGATTGCTCTGCCGGGCTACGGCGATCCGCATGGCCTGCCGTTCATCTATTACGACGAGGACGGCAGCAGCCGGCTCGTCGCCGATCAGAACGGCTTCCACAACGATGTCGATCCACAGATGGGACGGCCGCTCGAGTATGAAACGGCGCCGGCTCCGACGTTCGTGTCCCGCATCGTCGAAACGGTAACCGGCAGCGAGGAGCCACGCGAGCCGGTACGGGCGCAGCCACTCGCGATCTTTGTCGAGGAAGCGGCGATGGTCGATGCAACGCCCGTCGACGGCGACGCTGGCCGCGGAGAGACTCTGTTCCAGTCACCGACCGGATGCCAGGTGTGCCACGGTCCGGATGCGAAGGGCCGAGTCGGGCCGGACATTCGCGCCGCGACCGTGCCGATGGTCGTGAACGCGATGCAGAACTTCAACGACATGATCGCGTGGCGCGGCGCGTTTCCGGACCTCTTCGCGGAGCAGAATCTGAACGACATCGTTGCGTACCTACACTCGCTGCCGAGAGACTGAGCGGTGGGAGCACGGCGAGCTCCAAGATCGAATCACTCCCGTTGAATGCAGGCTACGTCTCGTGGCCGACCCACGTAAAGAACCGATCATCCGGATCGTACGCACGCCTGATCTCGGCGAGGCGATTCCACTTCGCCTTGGACAAGCTCTGCCGGGCCTTCGCGGGATAAACGTCGGTATCGATCTGATTCAAGTAGTGGCCTTGCTGGTACGGAGCGGCAGCTGACGAGAATTCGTCCGTCCACTCGTAGGCGAGGTCGTCGAGTTGACCGCCTCGCCAGTCGACGTAGATCGACAAGAAGTGGCGGCCTTCCGGGGAATACGAAATCTCGTCACTGTGGGGTGCGTGTTACTGCTGATTGTGCGTCAGATCCATCCGTACGGCGGATAGTTCGCATAAGAGGCCTTATGTTATCGGCGGGAACGGTCGAGTCGGGCTGAAACCGCGGCACAGATCGGATCGGGCTGCCCGCCTGCCCCGACGCCTCGTCTTTCAGGTACCTGAATCTTCCCCCTTCCGCCGGAAATATCGCCCTAAGCCCGTCGCGAGCCAGAACCGCCCGTCCCGCGGTAGGCGGTGGCGTGGGCGGTGACGAAGTATCAGAACAACCGATCCTGATCCGGCGGCGCCCAACTCCGATGGGCGGGATCGGACGATTCGTCGTCGTGCCCAAGGTGCTCGAGAATCCGCTCGATGACGGCAGCCTCCTCGATGCTCGCGATCACCTTAAGCTGACCGCCACAATGCTGGCAGGTCTCAATATCAATCGCGAATACCCGCTTCAGACGCTGCGCCCAAGTGAGCGACCGGTGCCGCGCCGTGGCTGATGGCTCAGCGCCCGGGATGGCCTGACTGGCAGCAACACGGTGCCTCCGAACCACCCGCGCCCGGTCCGGGCTCGCCGGCGCAAACACACCGTTATACCTCGTGAGATTAGCCCGCGGCTTCGGCACCAGCGCCACGAGTCTCACAATGAAGTCCGGAGGCGCGATGCGGATGCCATCCGACCCGGCCGATCGAGTCAGGTGACGCGCGAAAGCGAATTTCGGATCCGACCGCTTCGAAATTTTTCTGGCAATCGAGACTGGACATGCCTCAAGCATCTGAAGACAGGCTACGCGGCCATTTCGGGCAGAACCGGTGGACGTTCTTTGATAGCGCCACACGAAGTGTCGGCTTGCTGTATTACAATGGCACCGATCAGCCCGGCGAGGGTTTCCATGCATGAATCCGCGCCACAGAATGACCATCCAATCGCTTTCAGAGTAACGCGTTGTCTGAAGAGTTTCGATACCTGGCTGAGAAGCTGCTTGTTGCAGAGTTTCAGCAGGATCCGTTTCCGCATCTCCTGGTCGAGGACTACCTGTCACCGGAGCACTTCGACCTGATCACTTCGGACCCTCAAATCAGGCTGCCGGCGCATCATTCGTCCGAGTCCCTGATCGCTGACCTAATGGACCGCGACTACGAAGTCCAGCACTTCCCGGGCTGCTTCGATCACGTGCCGGATTATCTGCGCTACATAAGCGACGGTACGTTACCCGAACAAACACGCCCCGTCGGTGGCGCTGGTCTCGCACTACGGCTGGAGCGGTTTGCCAATCCGCGGATTCGCGCCCTGATGCAGTATCTCAAGGGCGACGATTTCAAATCGGCGATCGAGTCGAAGTTCGGTATCGCTCGTTCCACGACTATGCTGACGACGATTCAGAAGTACCTGACCGGCTACGAAATCAGCCCCCACCCGGACATTCGGGCGAAATGCATGACGTATCTGATCAACATCAATACCGATGAGTCAGCAACGAAACAACCGATTCACACCCACCTGTTACGACTCAAGAGCCGGTACGAACCGATTTACGGCTTCTGGGAACAGCACACCGACGTCCAGCGATGCTGGGTTCCGTGGGACTGGTGCGAATCGGTCAGGCAGATCAATGCAAACAACTCGCTGCTAATGTTCATGGTAGGCGACCGATCGCTGCATGCGATCAGGTTGAATTACGATCACACGTCTTTCCAGCGCACGCAGATTTATGGAAACCTCAACTACCACCAGTTCGAACGCAGGATTCGAAAGCTCGAGCACGAAGAACTGGCACGGACTCTTAGTCTGTAGTTCATAGCTCCTTCGGCAAAAACCCAATCGACAGGCAATATATGGCCAATATCGCGATCCACTCCTTCAACGGCGGCACGATCCCTTACGCGCAGAGCGTGTTCGCGGGGCGGATGGGACGGTTTTTTTTCTGCTTCGACAATAACGCCGACGCGATGCCCGTGACGATTCGCGTCATGGACGAGTCAGGCAACCCGGTGGAAGCCTCTGCCCGCTGGCAGCCCGTTGACGATGCTCAGTCCCGACTCTTCGCCGCCGAGGTAACCATAGCTGCCCCGGGCAGGTACCTCGTCGAGGTCGCGACCGAGAATGGCGAAACCGGCGCGGTTCAGTTGACGGCTCTCGACAAACTTCAGCGTGCACCGGGAAACCCTTTCGATCCGGCAGAAAGCAAATACGACAAGATCGCCAACTTCTACTACGACATCGTCAGCCACTTTATTCCCAGGGAATTCGACATTATCGAGTGCGGTAGTTCGACGGGACATATCACTCAGGCAATACTCGCAGATGGTCAGAAGTCTGCAGCACTGATCGACATCAGACCAGCGCCGATACGCAAGGCGCGAGAAATTTTTGCGGCGGCAGGCTTGAGAGCAGAATTCTTCGTCGGTGACTACCTCGATCATGAAGGCCACTACGATCTTGTCTGGAGTACGGTGACCGCCTCCGGATTTCCAGACCCTATGAAAGACAAATTCATCGCTCACAGTGCCCGACTCGCACCTCGACTGCTCTTCATATGCGGCGACACAATCTGGAACTACGACGACATCACGACCGCGGAGGGACGAATCGAGCGCGGTAGCAAGGTCCGCTCCGGAAATCCGAAGTACCCTGCGGGCGTCCGATCCGGACCGACCTATCCCGGCATCAACGCACCGGCAATCTGTGCCCGGTACTTTCGGCACGTTCATACCGGCATGATCACGCAGGAAGAAGGGTACGCGGGTTCGGAACGATTCTGGACCTATGCCGAGGGCAGGCTGGAGGATCGCTAGTGCAGCCTTCAGGCGCGTTCGGGCGCTCGATCCGGAACAGCCAGCGCAACACCGGCTGTCGTCCTCCCAGGCGACACATCACGAATTTCAACTGAAGCGAGCTGTAATGAAGCGAATTGGTCTTGTCGGATTTCTTGGCTGGGGCAACTTCGGCGATGAACTGTTCGTCGAGACCTATCGGCGCTACTTGTCGCAAGACTTCGAAGTCTCCGTTATCCACGACTTGCTTGCTGCAGAAACCGTATTTCTCACGCCCCCTGGAAGAGGTCCTGGATGAGTACGATGCCTTCGTCATCGGTGGCGGCGATCTGGTAATTCCGTGGCAGCTGTCCGGCCTGTACTGGCGCGAGGAGTATCTCGCGAAGCCGGTGATTCTCAATAGCGTCGGCGTTCCGCGCTGGGGTGGCTACGATCGGGATGTCACGCGGAAAATGCGCGAGTTCGTCTCGCATGAAAACGTCGCATAAATCAGCGCGCGCGACCCGGAGAGCGCCAGCTGGATATCTACGCACCTGCGGCCGTCCTGCCCGGTCCACGAGGCCCCCGACATGGTTTGCGCGCTGGACCTGCCACCGGCAGTCAAATGCCCTGAACCAACACTCGGTCTGGCTACTCGAGCGCGCCGCGGCAGTGATGACGACTACAGCAATGTCAGGAAGCTCTGCGAAAAAGCCACCGACCGGGGATTCAAAATAGGACAGATAGTTCTCGGCAGCGGAACGACGGGAGAAAACGATCTCGCGGCAGCCGATCAATTCGATTTTCCCGACAAAGAAACGTTCTTCGACGAAGATCCCCTGCAACAATGCCGCGCGATAGGTGAATGCCACGCGCTTGCCAGCATGAAATTTCATGGTTCAGTCGTCGCGACGATGTATGGAAGTCCGTCGATCGTGCTCTCGCCAACCGACAAAAGCCGCAACTTCATGCACCGAATCGAGCGTGAAGACTTGTCGAACTTGAAAGATGAGTCGATCGCCGATCACTTCTCGCCATTCATGGCCAAGATCCCACACATCACCAGAAGCAGCCTGGCTTCGCGGGCGCGCGATTCACTCGACCGGGTGCGGCAGACGCTATATACGATCTGATTGGCATGCACGCCGCTCAGGCGACGTTCTCACCATAGGTCCAGAATCGCTCCGAACCTGCAAACCCCTCTTGCTGGGAGATCATTCCCGTGTAAACCGTTGAAAAGTGACGGGCGAAAATCTCCGGAACGTTGACCCCGGGATAAGTGACTGCAGCGCCTACGCCGACCGGCAGCGAGGCATCGCCACCACGTGGCAGATCGCCGCGCGCCGAGCGAACGCGGTGATCGTGCAGCTCGGGGTACTTACGCACGTTGTCCCCGCAAATCACGAGGAGCTTCGGCGAACACTCAGCTGCCTTGCGAATGAACTTCTCCTTGGTCGCATCATTGAATCCGGAACAGATCAACCCCGTATTCCACACGAAGTCGTAGCTTTGCTGATGCTCCAGAAAGTCGCCGACATAGAACTGCGCTGCGACGCCACTCTTCGCGAACTGCTGCCGGGCCTGCTCGATCGGTTTGGGCCTGACATCCAGAAGGCTGATTTGCTCGTATCCAGCAAGTGCCATCGTCCGCGAAAAGTGCCCGGTCGAGCTGCCAGCCTCGAGGATTTTGTGTCCCGGCTGCGTGAAGTGCCGAAGAATCCGATAATAGACTTTGCTGATCTTCGAGTACTTCTTGCCATCGCTTTCACTGAAAGGGTTGTCGGCGGGATCGCTCAGCGCATCGAGCACCGACAGCGTCGCTTCGTGCGCCCCGCCGGCACCGTCTTGTAGTCTCAGACGGTACCGGCCGGGGTGGTCGAGGGTAATCTCCGTCTGATACAAGCGCGTGCTGGAGCCCTCCTCGGGCCTGACCTCGACCTGGCCGACAACAGTATCCGTTTCCTCCGTCGACAGCGTCGCCGTCCCGCCTGCCTCGAGTTCGGGATCATTGAGGCAGAACAGCAACTGACCGGCCCTACCGGCAAACAAGGACTGCGAAAACGGAACCGTTCCCCCGTTGAACGTATGGATGCGACTCACGACTCCGGCGTTCTTGGTCATCGACGCACCCGCCAGGTACCGATCGTTTCAAGCGGCATCGCAGTGCCGAGGGTATTCACGAACAGGGAGAGCAGCCAGGTTCGTACAGGCGTACTCGGCGACGCTCATGGGCCGAAATTTCTCGGCGAATAAGCCGAGAAAGTGACGAAACAGGTTCATCTTGTTAGGCGCGATGCCGCCAAACCTCCGGCGCTGCCCGGAGTATGCAAGTAACGACCAGGAGTGCATCAAAACGACGATCGGCGACCCGGGATCACCAACTTCCGCAGCGCGATCCAGAAATCGATCGAGCCGCGGATCGTCGGCAGGCGCACGAACCGGAATCGTGAAGGGCCTCCACTCGTCGCCGTTTCGGATCTGCGTTACCGGCAGCTCGACCGGACCTACGGACCACCGGAATGCGCCGGCCTCTGGCTCTGCCAGCGGATCGCGCCCCTGATTTACGAAACTGCGGTAATTGTGATTCGAAGATATCGACATACCGGCAGCGGTAGCAGACTCCAGCCAGTCGGAGCTAACCTGGAAGGAACCTGCCCGATATCCCTCAGGGACCGAACCGCGGATACGGCTCATGCGATCGATAAAGTCGTGGAGTACCAGATCGACAATCTGGCGCGGATACCCCCAACGCTTGCCATCGGGAACCGAAAAACCCCGCGATTGCCAGTAATCATCCGGCAGTAGATTCGGATGCAGGTGGAGCTGCAAATCGTGCCCGCGATCGACGATGACCTGCCCCACTTCCGTGATGACATCGCCGTGAAGCTCCACCTCGGAAATATCCAGAAACATCGACAAACGAATGCCAAATTCATCCGCCGCGTCCATCATCTCAAGTATTCCCTGACGGCCGCCTGATCCGAAGTCACCGTAGATCAGCGTTCGTACGTGGTCGGAGTCGGCACGGGACGGGACTGCCTCGACATCGATCGTTACCAATACGGGCCGAACTCTATGACCACCCTGCCCAGAGGCACTTGTCTCAGACACTGCGACATCGCTCCCGGTGAAAACCATCGAAATCGTACTCGGGAAACTTCTCGAACGACGGAGCGTTCCATTTGTAGACCATGTCTACGAGATCCTTCGAATAGTAATCCTTGTACGTCTTGTCCGCGGGCATGGCGTTCGTGACGTTTACGCGTTCGGCCTGTAGCGGCGGGCTGAGCCCGATTGAAGAGCAAATCTCTTCTAGATCGTCATTAATGGATTCCTGATGAACATACGAAGACATGCCATCGAGAAATGCCTCCTGAATGGCTTGCGGCCTCTTGTATCTGGAGAAGACATCCCTGAGGAATTGATCGAAGTTCATTTCGGATTGCCGCTTGATCGTCGCAATATATCTGCGCCGATCCTCCTCTGGAAGCCGATTTATCCACGACTGCGGATTCTCGATACTTCGTAGCCGTTTGGTACGATTTCGAAGGTATTTCGCCACGTGGAACGAGAACGGGTTACGTACACCTACGAACCATTTGTAGCCCCTGATCTCATCCGTAATGAGTCCCGCCTTTTGCATCTGCGCCGGATTGCCATGCTTTCGAGGCACGAGCCGGCGTTCACCGTCAACGATGTCGGCCTCGGGGTAGTACTCACCAATTCCCCTTGCCTCGAGGGCGGAAATAATCGCTGTGCTTCCCGTGGCAGGCGCGGAGAAAAAGAGGCAACGATACTCACGCGACAAATACGGCATAAAGTCAGTCCTTTCTCCAGGGAAAACGTCGTCTTGAATGAGCGGTAAGGTTGCGACGGACGACTGCCACTCGCCCGGATTTCCGGTCGCTCACCGGAACGAGATTGTAGCAATCTCGCCTGTGGCAATACCAACTGGTCCGGGCTCGACGACTGACGAGTCGACCGGCCCGACGAGGCAGGTCCGACGGCGAGAGAATAGCGTCAACAGGTTTCCGGGACACGCAGAATTCGGTCGATCTCGTCACGAAAACCCTGTTCGAATTCGTCTTTGTAGCCGTCCTAGAACCATCGCCCGCCTGGTGTTCCTATGAAACGCCGGATCAGCGGCTTCTGAGATTCCCAGGTCTCAGGTGCGAGCTGTGAGAAAGTTACCTGTGCATAAGTGTTCCAGATCCCCCACAGCGCGTTGTGCATGATCAGCCGGAATCGCTCCTGGTCCCTGAACCCAATCTCATTCGGCCTAAGGCTCTGGAATACGAACGTCGTCGATGAGTAGGCGTTTGGAGTGTGTTTGAGATACTCGATATCCGACAAATCTATGTGAGAGTCGGTTCTCTGTGAGACGCTCATCAGAGGGCCATGGATGCCCGAGGACTGGCCCGGAGCCGAGGTCGGTTGGGGCATCGCGACCGCTCACTGGAACAAAGGCTTCGCCACTGAGGCGGCCACTGCTGCGATGGACTGGGTCTTCCGGGCACTACGCTGGAACGAGGTCATTCATGTCATCGACCCGGACAACACGGCCTCGATCGCCGTCGCAAGGAAGCTCGGCAGCCGCAACCGCGGCGCCGGCCGGCTGCCCGCCCCATACCAGGATACGAAGGTGGATATATGGGGACAGACGAGGGACGAGTGGACCGTTCGACGGGCCGACCGAGCCAGTGACTCCTGACTGACGGTGCTAGACTGGCAGGAAAAGCGCGAGCGTAGTCTCTTTCGTAGGGCGCATCGGCGAATCGCCGAAAGGGCAAGGCCCACCTACTCCACCTGACCCGGGGGAGGACGTGTCGTGCCCACACTCGAAACCTACAAGAAGAAAGCCAAGCAACTGCTCCGCTGGCATCGCGACGGCAACTATTCCGTCGGCGGCCGCATCCGCAAGCTGCACCGCTACAGCCAGTTGACCGATCCTGAGGCGCTGGCACTGGACTTCAAGCTCGCCGAGGCACAGGAAATCATCGCGTTCGAGGCCGGCTACGAAAGCTGGGCAGCGCTGAGGGCCGCGGTCGTTGGATCAGTAGCACAAGTACCTGAGAAGCAAGAGTCCGTCATGCTGGGATCGGCCCGGCCCGTGCTGTTCGTTCGCGACGTGCAGACAGCGGCGGAATTTTACCGGGATCTTCTCGGATTCAGCATCGACTTTCTTCATGGGCATCCGCCCTTCTATGGCTCGGTATCTCGCGATGGCGCGACGCTTCACTTGCGTTTCGTGCACTCGCCTGTGCTGATGGAAGAGAGGGTACGCGAGGAAGAATTGATCATGGCCCACATCGAGACTCGGAACGTCAAGGGGCTCTACGCCGAGTACATGGCCGCGGGTCTGGATTTCCGTCAGAAGCTCACGACGCAGGCCTGGGGCGGTTCGGAGTTCATCCTTCGCGATCCTGACGGCAACTCAATAGCGTTCGTCGGCCAGGCAGGTACGAGTGATTCGGGCGACGGACCCGCCTGACATCAGGGACGAGGGTCTGGGCGACGGCGACACAGGATGAATCGGGCTGGCGGGCACGTTCGAGTGAACGACGCTCATCCCCGCGGCTGGATCAGATCCCAAAGGTTGCCATAGAGATCCCTGAACACGGCAACCGTGCCGTAGGGCTCCTCCCGCGGGCCACGTACGAAGTCGATGCCGGCAGCTTCGTACTTCTCGAAGTCGCGCCGGAAGTCGTCGGTGTGCAGAAACAGGAAGACCCGTCCGCCAGTCTGATTTCCGATCCGGGCGACCTGCTCCTCGCTGGCTGCGCGCGCCAGCAGCAATTGCGACTCGGACGCGCCGGGCGGGGAAATCACTACCCAGCGCTTGTGTTGCTCGGGAACGGGAGAATCCTCGATGAGCTCGAATCCGAGTCGACCGACGTAGAAGTCGATCGCTTCGTCGTAGTCCCTGACGACGAGAGCGGTTAATGCGATTCGCTGTGGCATCGAAGAACTCGCGGGAGATGGTCCGATACTAGCGCAGGAGGATCGGCTCCAGTCTGACCCCGCCTCCTGGCCGTGTGCCTGGGGGGTGTTATGATCGGAGCGACCGGCGAAACCCCGCCGGTAGTAGCGGTTCGCAGGTGTCACCGACTCCCGGATAACCGGCATTCGCCGGATTACTTCTCGCAACGCCTGACGGTGACGACCCGCCGCCCCGCGGAGAGAGGAGACTGTCATGCGCAACGTCCTGCTCAGCCTTGCCCTCGCGATCGGGCTGCTAAACGGTCCTGCCTGGGCGCAAGTGGAGATACCCGAAACACCGGCCGGGACAGCGCTCGAAGCGTGGCTCGATGCGTTCAACAGCGGCAATCGGTCCGAAATCCAGGCGTTCGTGGACCGGTACGGCTGGCCTCAACCGATAGACGGGATCGTGTCTTTCAGCACCATGACCGGTGGTTTCGACCTGCTCGGCATCGAGCGTTCAGATGCTCAAAGCATCGAATTCATCGTGCAAGAGCGGGCCCGCGACACACGGGCGCTCGGGCGGCTCGCTCTCTCGGTAGATCCCTTTCGTATAACCGAGGCAACGCTCCGCGCCATTCCACCGGGCAGTGAGATTGCCGGTTTCGAAATCGATGCCGCAATGCGCGACGACGTGATCCGTGGCGTAAACGACAAGCTTCGCGAGTTTTACGTGTACGAGGACAGCGCGGAAGCGATGGCTGAAGCGCTGGAGCGCCGGCGTCGTGGTGGCGAGTATGACGCAATCACGAACGGCTCCACATTCGCGGAGCTGTTGACGACACACTTGCGCGAGGTGAGCAACGACCTGCACCTGCGCGTCAATTTCAGCCCGGTCGCGACACCGCCGCCCCCGACAAACGCGGAGCCGAGCCCCGAAGCACGGGAACGCTACCGCGAGCAAATGGCAAACGTGAATTGTGGCTTCGAGAAAGTCGAAGTCCTGCCAGGCAATGTCGGCTATCTCAAGTTCAACATGTTTGCTGAGCCAACTGTCTGTGGCCCAACGGCGACCGCCGCAATGAACTTCCTCGGAAACGTCCGCGCACTAATCTTCGATATGCGCGACAACCTGGGCGGTTCGCCGGCGATGGTCGCCTACGTAACCAGCTACCTGTTTGACACGCCCACACACCTGAACGACCTTTACGAACGGGCAGAGGACACGACCCGTCAATGGTGGACGCTTCCGCACGTTGCCGGCCGGCGACTCGCGGAGCAACCAGTCTATGTCCTGACATCGCAGCGTACGTTTTCCGGAGGCGAGGAGTTCACGTACAACCTGAAGAGCCTGGGCCGCGCCACGGTCGTCGGCGAGATCACCGGCGGCGGGGCACATCCGGTGCGCGGCGTATGGGTCAATGAGCAGTTCTCGGTGGGCGTACCGTTCGCCCGCGCGATCAATCCGATCACCAAGACGAACTGGGAGGGGACCGGTGTTCAGCCGGACATCGAAGTTCCGGCAGACCAGGCTCTCGACAAGGCTCGCGAGCTGATCGAAGCGAATTGAGCTCGAACCGGACGCACACCAGAGCTTCAGCGGCGGCGAATCGATGGCGTCTGCTAACTTACCCCTCTGGAGAGGGGGACACGCGCATGCGCACATACCGTCGTTTCGCCACCGCAATTGCCGGTGCCTTCGTTACCTCGCTGGCGCTCGCGCAGCACACGATTATCGACAGCGAGCTCGCGCAGTCGTACTTCTTCCTCGATCACTACGAGATCATCGTCGAGAAGACACCGGACGACGTCTGGCCCCACGTGCTCGATCTGCCCGCCTGGACCGGCCTGATCCACGAAACCGGCCCCGAGCAGGCCGTTGGGGAAGTCCTGCGGCTCTATGAAGGCGAGGATTTCTTTCTCGAGATCTCGAACCTGATCCCCGACAGGCTGCTCGTCGGAACGCTTCAGCCATTCGAGATCGACGGCGAGCGCTCGTTGGGACAGGTAATGGTCGTTCTGACCGACCTCGGCGACCGCACGCTTGTTACCACCTTCTGGAGCCGCCACTTCGCGTGGCCCGGGCAGTCTCCCCACCCGCTTCGGGCGCGGCGCGAATCGAGCGATTATCTGGAGCTGAATCGGAACAACCAGAACTCGATGCTGGCTCGCCTGAAGGCCAGTGCGGAAGCGCAATAAACTTCACCCGCGTCGACGAAGCATCAGGAGCGACGCAACCTTCAACAGAGAGGATAGACGACAGTGACCTACCTCCTTGCGCGGCTAGTCGCCCAATTACGCCGCCGGGCCCTCACCAGGAGTGCTCTCGGCCGGCGCGGCTACCGGGCGGCCCTTCCGTGCCTCCTCGTGCTCAGCCCCATGACAGCGCTCGCGCAATCCGCAGAAACGTCGCAACCGCGCCTGGATCTGACGACGAGCTGGGTAGGCCTGACCTCGATTGCGATCTTCGTCCTGGCCTACGCCCTGGTCATTGCTGAGGAGTTCACGCAACTGCGGAAATCGAAGCCGGTCATTCTGGCAGCCGGCCTGATCTGGGGGTCGATCGGGCTGGTCTACGCTCAATCCGGGATCGACCACGCAGCCGAGGAAGCCGTGCGCGAATTCATAATCGAGTTCGGCGAGCTGTTTCTGTTCCTGCTCGCAGCAATGACCTACGTCAACTCGATGTCGGAACGGCGCGTCTTCGAGGGTCTGCGCGCGTGGCTCGTCACGCGGGGATTCGGCTACCGGAAGCTCTTCGTCATCACCGGCATCATCAGCTTCTTCCTGTCGCCGCTGATAGACAACCTGACGACAGCCCTCGTGATGTGCGCCGTCGTCATGGCGGTTGGCGAAGGTAACAATCGATTCATCGGCCTCGGTTGCATCAACATCGTCGTAGCAGCCAACGCGGGAGGCGCGTTTTCACCATTCGGCGACATCACCACGTTGATGGTCTGGCAGGCCGGCCACATCGAGTTCGTTACATTTTTCGCCCTTTTCGTGCCCTCGGTGATCAACTACCTGATTCCGGCTGCCGCAATGTACTTCGCCGTCCCGAATACGACACCTCAGGTGCCGAAGGAGAGCGTTCGCATCAAGCGCGGAGCATTCGTCATCGTCGGCCTCTTCGGCTTAACCATTCTGACCGCGGTGAGCTTCCATAACTTTCTGCACCTGCCGCCGTTCCTCGGCATGATGACCGGTCTCGGCTATCTGAAGTTCTACGGCTACTATCTCAAGGTCACACACAAGCCCCACCCCAACGACGACGCCGAGTACGGCCAGGTGGGTGACGTGGCGGCATTCGACAGCTTCCGTGCCGTCGCGAGAGCCGAATGGGATACGCTGCTGTTCTTTTTCGGCGTCATCATGTGCGTCGGTGGGCTTGGATTCATCGGCTATCTCAGCCGCATCAGCACGTGGATGTACATGGATCTCGGCCCGACGATCGCCAACTCCCTGGTCGGCGTGCTATCGGCGATCGTCGACAATATCCCAGTCATGGTCGCCGTGCTGCAGATGGAACCGGTAATGGACGAGTTGCAATGGCTACTCGTTACGCTGACGGCCGGCGTCGGCGGCAGCATGCTCTCAATCGGCTCGGCTGCCGGCGTTGCTCTGATGGGTCAGGCACATGGCAAATACACATTCTTCGGCCATCTGAAATGGACGCCGGTGATCGCAGCCGGGTACGTCGCCAGCATCTATTTCCATCTGTTGCTGAATACCCGATTCGAAGGTGTCATGATCGGTTGAGAAATAGCGGATGCGCACCAGAATTGGCAACACGACGATAATCGCGGCTGGCGCCCGGGCCGTAGCCCCATTCTCCCTGTTCGGACAGGACGGCGACGCGCAACGTTCCGTCGAGAATGGGCTCCGCAGAGCAATAGAAGTGGGTGATAGCGAGAATCCGAGCTTTTCGATTGCCGAAAGGATGGACTACTACGACGTGCCAGGGCTGTCGCTCGCAGTCGTTGATAACGGGGAGGTTGACTGGGCAGCCGGCTACGGCGTCATCGAATCTGGTACGCGGGACTACGTGTCGGATCGTGTGCTGTTTCAGGCGGCGTCCGTGTCCAAGGCTCTCGTCGCAGTTGCTGCGATGCGGCTACGCGACGCGGGTCTCATAGACCTCGACGAGAACGTCAGCTCGTACCTCACCGAATTCGCGTTGCCGAACGGGGAACAATCGCCCGGAAACCCGGTGACGTTTCGAAATCTGCTTTCTCACACATCCGGAATCACACCAGGCGGATATTTCGGTTACGCGCGCGGCGACCCGATCCCGACGGATGTGCAGGTACTTCGCGGAGAGTCGCCTGCGAACTCCGAAGCGATATCGGTAGACGCACCGCCGGGTACTCGTGTGGCTTACTCCGGCGGCGGATACACGCTGATCGAGCAAGCGATGCAAGAAACGCTTGGCAAGCCGATCGAGCTAATAATGGATGAATGGGTTCTGTCTCCGCTCGAGCTCCGGCACAGCACGTTTCGAATGCTGCGAGCAGAACCACCGGGAATGCAGATAGCTGCTGGTCACAGCGTCGCATCCGAGCCCGTGCAGGGTGGCTGGCGAATTCATCCGGAGCAGGCCGCCGCAGGCATGTGGTCCACCGCATACGACCTGGCAGTCTTCGCTGCTGAAATCGGCAAGGCGTACCAGGGCCAAAGCGACTTCATGTCCCGGAGCACAGCCGTCGAACTCCTAACGGAACAGATGGACGGCGAGGCGGTTGGGCTCGTCGTTTCCGGTGAGGGGGACGAATTGACCTTCCAACATGCCGGAGGAAATGTCGGGTATTCGGCGTTCATGGTTATGCATCCGGTGACCGGCGACGGCGCAGCACTAATGACGAATTCGGACAGCGGTGGTCGCGCGCTGATCAACGAGGTGTTGCGGGCGGTATCGGCTGTCTATGACTGGCCCGACTACAAGCCGGAAATTATCGACCCGTTCGACGTGCGTCCCGACGAACTGGAACGATTGGCCGGCCGGTACGAATTCGATCTTGGCCGCCCGCAGCCAGCTGTTGTCGAGGCGGTATTCGAATCGAATGGACTAGATTTCGGAATCGTATTTCCGAACGGAGATATTTATCGACTTACCGCGACCGGTCCCCGAAGTTTCGTCCACGTTGATACCGGTGTTACCGTGGGCTTCGAAGGCGAAGCAGGTAATGAAGCAATGCTGCTCTATGGCGACCGCGGCTTGCGGCAGAACGATTGACCTGATCCGACCTCCGGTTCAGCAGGCGGTCGCAGAATCGCTGAGGTAACGCAATGTACCTGAAGCCGCAGTTCGAGGAGACGCGTATCGACGTGCTCCATGAAATAGCCAGGGCACACCCGCTCGGCACGTTCATAACGCCGACGGACGCCGGTATCAGCGTCGATCACATGCCATTCGTGCTATCCGCGGAAGGCGGCAATTACGGCACCTTGCGAAGCCACGTTCCACGCTCGAACCCGGTGTGGACGGCGCTCAATGGAATCGTCGAAGCGGTCACAGTCTTTCACGGCCCCGACTCGTACATCAGGCCATCGTGGTACCCGAGCAAGCAGGTGCATGGAAAGGTGGCACCGACGTGGAACTTCGTCGTCGTGCATGCCCGCGGTAAACCGACAGCGATTGACGACGCCGACTGGCTGCTGCGTCATCTGAACGAGCTGACCGACGAGCATGAATCGGACCGCATGCAGCCGTGGAAGGTGGCCGATGCGCCGGACGACTACCGGGACAGCATGATCAGTCGACTCGCCGGCATCGAGATGCCGATAGACTCGATGGTCGGCAAATGGAAAGTCAGCCAGAATCGGCCGCTAGCCGATCGGCGTGGCGTCGCCGACGGACTGCGTTTGCGCGGCGATGACGCGTCGATGGCAATGGAACGCCTGGTGAGGGAGCGTCTTCCGGACCGCACTGAACGCCTGCACGGCCGGCGAGATCCGGCACACATCGGAGTGACCGATCATGATGGACACCGATTCCCGAGTAACAATCCACATGGCCGCGAGCCTTGACGGCTTCATCGCGCGAAAGGATGGGGATGTCGCGTGGCTCGAGACTTCGGATGAGTTCCCCGACGGCGACACGATGGATCCCGAGTTCGTCGAAGCGTTTCTCAGGACGATCGACTGCTACGTCATGGGCTCGAAATCGTACGAGACGGCGCTTCGTTTCGAAGGCGAAGGCGCCGGCTGGGCATACGGCGACAAGCCGACTTTTGTCCTCACCAGCAGAGAGCTGCCGCGAGTTCGCGAGACCGTCGAGTTCTACTCGGGCGATCTCGCGCAGCTCGTGAATCAGCACTTGCGCCCGAAATTCCGGTCGATCTGGTTTGTGGGTGGCGGTTCTGTCTCTGCCGAATGCCTGCGCCTCGGTCTGGCCGACGAGGTCCGCTATTCGATCCTGCCGATTCTGATCGGCGGCGGGATTCCCTTTTTCGACGGCCTCGAAGACGACGTGGCGCTGCATCTCACCGAGGTCAAGGCGTACAGGAACGGCATGGTGGCGCTTTGCTACCACGTGCCGGGTAGCAACGACGCGCAGGCCGGCAAAGCCGACCCGTCGAGTTGAACGCGGCGCCCGCCGCTTATACGATGCCTTTAAAGGTATATGCGCATGAGTCTGCCGGAATCACTCGGGCAAGTCGATCCAGACATTCTGGAGCTGGACGCGCAGACCTGTAACGACCTCGAAATCTTCTCCTCTGCCGAGGGGACTTCCCTCTTCGATGTCTTCAATCTCTCGTGCACGGAAGGCGGCGCCCGCGCCTTGCGCCGCCGCATGCAGCACCCGTCGTCGTCGCCGGCGCGTATCCGCGCGACACAGCAATCGATCGCTTTCATCCTGTCCAATCGCGCGCTCTTCGACCCGATTTCGTCGCTCGGCTATGTGACCACTCGCGTCGAAAGGCATCTGAACGACCTGGTGCAGCCGCTCTCCAATACGAACACGCTGGAGTTCACCCTGCTGGCCGCCGAGCTTTGGCTCAACCGGAATCGGGACTACGCACGGCTCGCCTGGGGCGTTCAGACAGCGTGTCGGTTCGTGCGCCAGTTGCGTCAGTTCGTCGAACAGCCCGCGCTCGAGAACGCAACGGGTGAGCTGTCCGCGATCTATACCGAGCTCGAGGCATTGCTTACCCGAACTCGACTCCGCGGAATACCGGACGGCGATGTAGAGGGTTTCGGAAGCTGGCGAATTCTGCGCATCGATCAATTGCTGCGCTTTCACGAAGCTGCGGCAATCACCCGTCTGCTGCAGCTCGCTTACGAGCTCGACGCATTGGTCGCAATGGCGGATACGACAGGCAAGCTCGGTCTGACCCTCCCCTCGATCGAGAACGGACCATTGCGGGTTGAAGCGGATGGCCTCGCGCACATTTTCGTCAGTAATCCGGTCACGAACCCGGTGCAACTCGATCAGGGTCGCCGGCTGCTGTTCCTGACCGGACCGAACATGGCGGGCAAGACGACATACCTGCGCGCGCTCGCAACTGCCATCTATCTCGCTCACCTCGGCGTGGGTGTGCCGGCACGCAGTTTCCGGTTCGTGCCCGCGCAACGGCTCTTCACTGCCATTTCGCTGACGGACGACCAGCAAAACGGCGTCAGTTATTTTCGGGCCGAGGCCCTGCGGGTGAAGTCAATTGTCGCGGCGATCGCAGCCGGGATGCGAGTCGTTGCGCTCCTGGACGAGCCTTTCAAAGGAACGAATGTAAAGGATGCGCTCGATGCATCGCTTGCGATACTCGAGCGCCTGGCGATACGCAACGATTGCCTGTTCGTATTTTCTTCGCATCTGATCGAACTGCGCGAGCGACTCGAGGCAATCGATCAGGTGTGTTGCTGTCACTTCGAGGCCGACGAACGCGAAGGAAAGCTGGACTTCGACTATCTCCTGCGACCGGGTGTCTCGAGCCAGCGACTCGGCATGCGCGTGCTACGTGAGGAGGGAATCTTCGATGTTCTCGATGCCGGCGCCGAGATCGACTGATCACGACCGGAGGTCCGAATGACGATTGCAAAGCGCGGAGTTCGGGTTGCCGTCGTGGCGTTGCTGTCGGTTCCCTGGCCGGCGCAGGCACTCACGGACGAGGAAATCGCCGAGAGCGACCGGCTGCTTCAGGCCGGCGAGTTTCAATCCGCCGAAGCGCTGTATCGGCAGGCGTTCGAGCGCGATCCTGCGGACGCTCAGGCCGCGCTCAGACTGATCTACAGCCTGATCGTGCAGGCGAAGACGGCAGAAGCCACCGCCTATATGGACCTGATGATCGATCGCGGTTACGAATTTCTGGCCGAGTATGTTGGTCGCTGGGGCCTCCACAGCCATGATCCTTTGCTCGTCGTGCAGGCCGTAGTGGCGATCGGCGATCGCGAGCAGCGAAATATGGCCGTCTCCAGCGCGGCCGGGGCCTGGGCGGCTGCCAACGCTTCCGCAGCGGAAGGCTGGGCGTTGACGCTGCCGATGGGGGAAGCGCGCGATGCGGCCCTTGCCGGAATCGCCCGCGGACTCGCGAACGGCGGTCAGGCGCCGACCCAGGCGCTGCTGAGCGCCTTCAGCAGCGACACCGCCCGCGGGCAGCGCCTGATGTTCGCCTTCATGGAGCTTGCCCGCCATGACGCGGCGCTGGCCCGGGAGATGATCGACACCTACATCACCGATCCGGTCATGCGCGAACGCGCCGACCGGCTGTACGAGACGGCGATCAATCTGCCGCAACCCTGACGGCGCCCGCCGGCGAAGCGCTCGAACCGGGTCTTTGAGCACAGGTACCGCGAGCGGGCAGCGCGGTAACCGCTCCCCGAGTTACGATGCGCATCGGGCTACGAATGCACTCATCGGGGGTCAGGTCAGTGAAGAGCCGTTTCGTACTTGCAGGGTTGACGCTACTCACCTCGGTTACCGCCGCACACGCACAGGACGGTGGCTGCGACCGCGACTGCCTCGAAGGCCATATCGGGACGTATCTCGACGCGCTGTACGCCAACACACCCGACGCCGTGCCGCTGGCGACGGGCGCGAAGATCTCGGACAACAACCGGCTCGTCAGCCTTCACGAGGCATTCTGGGAAGAGGCGGAAGAAACCGCTTACCGCTGGGATATCGCCAACCCGCGCCGGGGCGATGCAGCCACCGAGGTCGTTATCCGGAATGCGGATGACAGCTATACGATGGCGATGGTCCGCCTGAAGGTGCAAAGCGGGCGCATCACCGAGGTCGAGGTTATCCGCGCGAACGAAGGCGAGGCCGATCGACTTTGGGGCCCGGAGCGGCTGGTCGACCATCCGCTGTCGCGCAACCTGACCAATTCCATTCGCGTTGCCGACCGCGAGTCCTACTATCGGCTGATTGCCGCAGCGGAAAGTTACTGGCGGGCGTTCCAGACGAACGGCACCGACGAGTACCACCGCGCGGATCTGCTGTTCGACGCCGACCGTTTCGAGAATGGCCTGCAGACCACCGGCCTGTTTCCCGATGGCTCGTTCCGGTCGGCGCCCGACGGCTTCGACACGGGTCGCTTCATCGGTCGGAATCTCTGGGACCGACGTTACCCGGTCGTCGATGAGGAACGGGGGATCGTGCTCTCGATCGTTCGATTCGGAATCAAGGACGGGATGTCGAGCCAGAGCGCCATCACGGCCAATGATCGCCTCGTCGGCGAGTTCTTTCAGGTCAAGAACGGCATGATCCAGGAGATCCACGCCGTGCTCTACAACCTGCCGGACGAGGTGCCGAGCGTGTGGGCCGCCGAGCACGGCCCGGGCCGCGGTGGCTGGTGAGCCTTTGAAGCGTGCCGATGGCAGCCGAGAGGCGACAGGGAGAGGATCACCCGCCACGGCTAACGCGGCCGATCGATTCAGCGATTCGTCTTCGCGCTGCAAGCCTGGCTGATGTGCCGCTCTTCGACCGCTGGGACCGTGAGCCTCACGTGATCTCAGCGACGACCGACGACCCGAACGCCGCCAAGGCCTTTCAGGACGCCTGGTGGCCGGATGAGCTGGCGGCACAGAACGAACACAGCCGCTACCTGATCGCCGAACTGAACGGCCGGCCGATCGGTGCGATGCAGATCATCGACCCGCAGCTCGAAAGCACGCATTACTGGGGCGAGATCGGCCCGGACCTGCGTGCGCTCGATATCTGGATCGGCGAGCCGGACTGCCTGGGCAAGGGTTACGGTGAATCGATGATGCGCATCGCCTTCCAGCTCTGCTTTGCGGTCCCAGCCGTGACCGCAATCGTGATCGACCCCCTTGCCAGCAATACGCGCGCGCACCGTTTCTATCGGCGGCTCGGATTCCGTCCGATCGGCAGACGGAAGTTCGATGACGACGATTGCCTCGTACACGAGCTCAGCCGCTCGGACTGGCAGGCGCGGTTTGCCGACGACGTGTAGACGCGCCGCCGGCAATCGAGCCGACACGACTGAACATAACCCGGACAAAGGTTAAATCGCGACGAACAGCCCAGCCCGACGCGTTATCTTCCGTCGCTTCACATAACTCAGTGCGAAAAGGGGAATTCGAATCATGCTCAGGACATCGCGAATCGTTCTCGGCTTTGCGCTCGTGTCACTTGCGGGCGCGGCGACGGCGCAGAACGGCAACAAGGGGGGTGGCAAAGGCAGCGGTGCGGCCACCGGCAAAGATGGTTTCCTGCTGAACGTCATTGCCTACGACAACTGTCCCGCCGGAGACTTCACAGACACGAATAGACGCCATATCGCTGTTCAAGCGGACTACAGTCTCGACCAGAACGGCAACCTGGCGGGCACGATCGTGCGGACCAATACGATCAAGCTGACGTCATCCGGGGTCGGCGGGGATTTCCAGGTACTCGACGGGAATGCTTGCGCCGATCGGGGCAAGGATGGCGCGGAGCTGCTGTTGCCGATCGATGTGGACAACTGCGCGGGTGACTGTCCCGTTTCGGATCCCGAATTCACCCAATACCGCGTCTACGTTCGGCTGGTCGGCCAGCCCGGTAGCGGCATCAACGTAACGACCTGCGCCGAAGAAACGGACGACACGATCTTCGACGACAACGACGGCTTCACGGGAGACCTCAATATCCTGTGTTCGACGGAAAGCGTTGTGGAAGTCAGAGACACAGGCAACGGCAAGCTTAGGTTCATCGACTACTCAAAGGAGCTGTTGACGCTCTGCCTGGACACGTTCGATGACGGGAATTTCGACGGCAACTGCGACGAGCGCGTTGCCCTGTTCGACCCGCGCCTTATCGAGTACTTCTGGCAGTGGAACACGAATGGACGGGCACACGCTCAGCTCGTGTTCAAGCCCGTTATCTGACGCTTCACAATCCGAAAGCGCCGGCTTCACTGCCGGCGCTTTCCATTCCCGACCGATAAGCGCTAAGTCGGGGCGCCGACGCGACCGCCGTCCCGCTCAGAGCCCGAGCCGTATGCCGATACTGGCGGTCGTGTCCTTGTTCGGGCGCGCCCCGTAAGGCTGCCGACCGAGCAGCGCCTCTTCGCCGCTGACATTCTCGAGCCGGCCATAGAGCGTGAGTCGATCGTTCAGCGTGTAGTGGGCGGCAAGATCGATGTTCAGCGCATCGTCGGTCGCTTCGAAGGGACCGCACGAGCTTCTGACACAGGTCTCGTCGACGTAAACGGCGTTCAGGTACGCACTCCAGCGGTTTCGCTCGATGCCGATCGACACGTAGAACTCGTGATCCGGAATGTACGGGATCGGGTCTCCGGACCTCACGTCGCCGAAGAAGTCGGTGTCGGCGATATCGCTGTCGAACGTGGCATCGAGCCAGGTGTAAGCCAGCGAGAACGGAATGGCCGTGCCGGCTTGACGCGAGAAGTCGTGTGTCAGCGTAAACTCGAGGCCGTTGATGATCGCGGCATCGCCATTGAACGCGTCGCCGATCTCGCAATCCGCGCCGGACGATGCAGTGCAAACGCCGAGCAGGTTGTCGTAGTCCGTCCGAAAGAGCGTCAGGTCGGCAAACAGCCTGCCCGCAGATGCCCGCACGCCGGCCTCGAAGTTGATGCTCTCTTCCTCGTTGACGCCCGGCGCGTTGCTCGGAGCGGTAAAGCCCTTGTGTACGCCCCCGAACACGGCGAGATTGTCATTGACGTCGTACAGCACACCGAGTCCGGGGATGACGACATCGGTCCGGTTCCGTCGTGAATCGCGCAGATTCGACAACGCGCGGCTGGCCGGATCGGCCGTGTTGCCCGGCCGGACCTCCCAGCGAGTCCGGCCCTGATCGATGCTCTCGAAGCGTAAGCCCGGCGTAAGCTGCCAGTTGCCCCACTCGATCCGATCGTGGACGAAAAACGCCGTGGCCTGCGCTTCCTGAACCCGGTTCCCGGCATTCCCGAGCAAACCCGGGTCGTCGAGCACGAGACGGCCGCCGTCGAGATGCCAGGTGCTGTTGCGCTGGAGTCGATCCTCCTCGTCCTCGTGGAAACGGAGTCCGATCTGCAGCTCATGCGTTGCGCGCCCGGTCTCGAGCGACCAGTCGACGCCGAACTGAATACCCCGGGAGAAATACTCGCGGGCGTTGTTGCGGATCTGAATCGAGCCCTTCATCGTATCCGCACCATCGAGAATCGCCTGCAACTCGGCGGCACCCGTTGCACCTATCGAAGCGCCGCGGTTGACCGCCTGAATCACATCGAACCAGCTCACGCGGCTGAAATCGTCGGCGCTCGTGCTGCCGTCCGGATCGATTCCTTCGGTCTTGAACCAGTCGCGCTCGTGGGTGTTCGAATAGGCCGTCGCGGTGAACGCGGGACCGCTCGCAAACTCGGCACGCCAGGAAACGATCACCTGGTCGTGATCCGTTCTCATCAGATCGAGCTGAGAAGCCGCGTATCGGCGATACGGATCGAGCTCGAAATCCGCGTCGGTGAGGCCGAGATAGCTTTGCTCCGAAACCTCGTTCGCATACTGGAGCTTGATGTCGAGCTGGTGGTAGACAGCGGCATCGCGATCGCCATTCACGCGGAACTTCAGCATCCAGTCCTCTTTATCGAGGCCGGTATCCCCGCCGACATGATCGATGTGCTGATAGCCAGCGCTGTCCCAGAGCTGGCCTTCGGCAAGCCACCCGAAGCGTTCGCCGCTGTCGCCGAAATGAGCATGCAGTCTCGACGTGCTGTTGCTGCCGGCATCGAGATTGATCATGCCGGCGGTATCGTTCGGCATCGGAGTCGAGATGAAATTGACGGCCCCGCCGACCGTGTACGGCCCCTGCGTAATCGCCGCAGGGCCCTTCAATACCTCGACCTGCGTCATTCGCCCGGTTGTCGGGAAGTAATAAGCGGACGGCGCCGAGTAGGGCGCCGGCGCGATCAGCACATTGTCTTCGAGCAGCGTGATCCGCCCGCTCCGGTCGGTTGCCGTGCCGCGAATGCTCAGATTCGGTCGGAGGCCATAGCCGTCCTCGAGCTGAACCGAGACGCCGGGCACCTGGCGGATGATTCGCTGAATGTCGGAATACTCGAACGCCTCGAGCTCTGCCGGCCCCACGACATTGGCGGCACCGGCGATGCCCCGGGCCGACTGCGCATCGCCGACGATCGTGATTTCCTCCATCACGAAAACAGCGGAATGGCTGCCGGCGCCGGCGGTCGGCTGTCCGACGCCGGCCAGCGGCCAGGTCGCCGTCAAAACGAGTTGCAGCACTGTGAACGTGCCTGAAGACCGGGCCGACACCAACACGACTCCCTTGTTCTTGCAATTGGGACTTATTTGCGAGCGTTAATGAGAATCATTATCAATAAACGCCGATGACAGTCAATACGCTCCCGGGGGGGCGGTCCGGTTTTCGGGCTGTCAGGGCCCGCAGGCTCGACATCCGGCCGGCTGCGCACCGGTGGCGCGCGCCAGGTTATGGGCTCAAGGGTCGGAGATTCGCGCCGCCAGGGCGGATCGGTCGCTCAGTCGCGGGTGGCGACGATCTGCACCGGAACGTCTTCCGGATCGCGCACGTAGAACCCGTAGTCGAGATTCTCCCGGGCTTCCAGGCCGCGCTCGGCAAGCGCATCGGTCACCGCCTGGCGATCGAAATCCGCGATTGCGATCGCGTAGTGATCCACAATCCCGGTCGGCGCCTTGTGGTGCAGCGAGACGATCACCCGATCGCGGCCCATCCGCACAATCTCGTTCTCGACGTCCTGATTCAGAATCGTCAGTCCGAATATCGATTGATAGAAGTCGATCGAACGCTCGAGGTCCGTGACCTGAATGCTGATGTGATCGATGCCGTTCGAAACGAACGGCGTCGTCGTCTGCGCGCTCGCCTGCGACGCTGAACCTGCAGCTGCCAGCACGGTCAGGCCGTGCACGAGCTGCCGGCGCGACAGCGTGCCGTTATCGAAACGTTCGACCAGATCGTTTATGACTTCTCTCATGACTTCTCCCTCAGCCGTCCAGATCGCATGCCGCGTCGCGCGCGCAAAGGTCCTGTAGCAATGCGGCGGTCTCCTCGAAGACCTCGATAGTCGATCCGCGGCCGTGCCCGCCGGCGCGGCCCATTGCCGAATCGACGGCCGTCAGCCCTTCTGCGTCGCGAAGGTCGATCTGCGCGCCGTGCTCGACCAGGAAGCGCGCGACGTCGTTCCAGCCCCAGAAAGCCGCGCCAAAAAGCGCCGTGCGGCCCGCGGCCCTGGCGGCCGCCTCATTGGACAGCGTCTGAGCATTGATGTCCGCGCCGGCGTCGAGCAGCACTTCGAGTGCCCGGATCGACGCCTGCTGCACGTCAGGCGTCAGGTAATGCGGGATACCGCCGCCGTAGCCGCGTGGATCGCATTCGACGGACCCGAACCCGGCAGCTGCCATGATCGGCGTGATGCCACCGGCATTCGGCAGCTCGAGATCCGCACCGTGCTCGATCAGCACCTGCATCGCGTCGACGTCGAAGGTTTTTGCGGCGCGCAGCAATGGCGTCGCGCCGACGGTCAGCATCAGATCGCAACCGCGGTCGTCGCCGATGTGCCGCCACAACGGATGCATCTTGATCTGGGAATTCGGGTTGGCGCCCGCCTCGAGCAGCATGCGAATGATCTCGAGACTCGTCGTCGTGTCCGTCGACAGGCGGTCCGGACGCCCGCCGCGTGGCAGTGTATTGACGTCGACGGCCGAGTAGAGTGGCGTGCGGCCGAGCCAGTCCCACTTGTTCGGATTCGCGCCGGCCTCGATCAGATACCGTGCCGTATCGAAATGCAGATTGTCGACGGCGAGAAACAACGGCGTGACGTTCTTCGGATCCGCCAGGTCCATATCGGCGCCACCCTCGACCAGGGCGCGGGCGCACTCGACGCAACCGGACCGGGCCGCGAGCATCAGCGGCGTCAGACCGCCGAAAGGCCGGTACATGCGACGCGGCTCGCCGGAGACCTGTCGCGGCCACCGATTCACCGTCGAGCGCGCATCGACGTCCGCGCCGCGCTCGATCAGCAGCCTGACCATCTCGGGCTGGCGCTGGGCCGCGGCCCACATCAGGGCCGTCTGTTCGCGCCATAGCTCGCGGGCGTTGACATCGGCACCGGCGGCGAGCAGCGCCTCGGCAGCCGCCAGGTTGCTGCTCCGTGCGACGATCATCAGCGGGGTCTCGCCGTCGGCCCCGGCGTGGTTCGGGTCGGCGCCCGCAGCGAGCAGCAGCTCGAGAATCCGCGCATCGCCGACGGTCGCCGCCTCGCCGATCGGTGTCGAGCCGAACTCGTTCCGTGCTGCGACGTCGGCGCCTGCAAACAGGAGTCGCTCGACCAGCTCCGCCTCGCCGTGATAGACGGCCCAGTGAAGCGCAGTCGAACCGTCGGGCCCGGCGGCGTTTGGATCGACGCTGATCTCACGATCGTCGAGCGCCGCGAACGCGCGAGCGGTATCGCCGCCGCGGGCGGCATCGAGCAAGGCGTTCTGCGCGGCACTTTGCGCGGCAAAGGCCGCACCCAGAATCAGCCCAGCGAGTTTGGGGACCCGGAGTTTGGGGACGGGGAATTTGGGGACAGTGACCTTAATTGTGCGAATTCTCGGTATCACGTTGCTGCCCGCATGTTTCCCGTTTCTGAGGTCGCCCGCGCAATTAAGGTCACTGTCCCCAAATTCCCCCCAAACGTCCCCCAACCTCAGACTTCGCTGAGCTCGCCGGTGCTGTCGCCGACCGATTCGATCGGCACGCCGGCACGCACGAGCAGCGTCAGCAGCAAATTGGCGAGTGGCGTCCGGTCGGGGTACGGCAGGTGCTGCCCGCCGGTGATCGTGCCGGCGCCATGACCGACAACGAGCGACGGCAGCGGGAACTGGTTGTGCAGATTGCTGTTGCTCATGTTGCTGCCGTACAGAAAGATCGAGTTATCGAGCATCGAGCCACCGTCGCCATCGGGCATCGCTTCGAGCTTCTGCAGGAACTCGACGAACACTTCGACGTGGTAGCGCTGGATCTGCGCCAGCTTCTCCATCGAGGCCTTGTTGTCCGCGTGGTGCGACAGCGGATGGAACGCGTCCGGTATGCCGATGTGCGAGTAAGGCTGGTTACTGACCTCGGCAGCCATCATGTAGCTGACAACGCGGGTCATGTTGGCCTGGAACGCCGCAGCCATCAGATCGAAGTGCAGGCGCAGCAGCGAATCGAAGTCCGGCCGCGCCACCGGAATCTCGGGCAGGGCGACCTGTGTCAGGTCGCGCTGGCCGAGCAACTCGATCCGGCGCTCGATTTCCCTGACGCTGTCGAGGTAGTCGTCGACGAGGGACCGATCGGTCGGGCCGAGCGTGCGCTTCAGGTCCGCTACTTCGCCCGTTACCATGTCGAGCAGGCTGCGGTAGTCGGCCGAGACAGCGTTTCGCTCCGCCTCCGTGCTGCCACGGCCGAAGATACGCTCGTAGGCCTTTTTCGGGTCGTACTCCATCAGCATCGGCGTCGTCGGCGTGCGAAACGAAATCGTGCGTCCGTAGCTGCAGCCGTAGGTACCGTCGCAGGCAGCGCCGCCGCCCTCCTCTTCAGTCGCGACCTCGAGCGACGGCAGCGGCGTGTCCTGACCGATATGGCTCGCTGCAATCTGATCGACCGTGACACCGGCGAACGGCGCATGGCTTTGGCGCGGGTGCTGGCAGGAGAGCCACGTCGCGGGCACGATCGCATGGACGGCAGAGCTCTCCGCCGGCTTGTTGCCCAGACCGCTGACGACCGTCAGATAGTCCTTGAGCGGTGCGAACGGTTCGAGGATCGGTTGCAGGTCGAAGTCGCGGCCTTCCGCCTCAGGCGTCCAGCGATTCATCTCCGTGCCGAAGCGGGTGTTGTCCATGATTGCGCCGTGGGGCAGGTAGAAGAACCCCATCCGCGGGCTTGGTCGCGCGGCCGTCTGAGCGATCGCCGTCGCCGCCGGCACCATCGCGTCGAGCAGCGGCAGGCCTATCGCCGCACTGCCGCCGCGAAGCAGCGTCCGTCGGGACAGGTGTTTTTTCGTGATGAACATCTGTCATCTCCTGCTGGTCGATCCAGCCGCATTCGCAGCCGCCGTCGTTTCGTGCTCGTCGGGCGGCAGGCCGCGCATTCGAAACGGCACACTCTCGGCTACCCCGAGCACGATCGTCCCGAAACGATAGCCGTCCTCGGCTGCGCGGTCGACGATCGCGCGCACGACCGGCATATCGTAGTACTCGAGCCCGCGGCCGAGCGCGTAAACCATCAGCTTTTCGGTCAGCGCCTGAACGAATAGCCCGGGCTCGGACGTCAGTGCCGCACGCAGATCCGCGGGCCCGGCGATCGCACCGCCGCCGGCCAACTCGCCGGTCGTATCGACGGGGACGCCGCTGTCACGTTCGCGCAGGCGCCACTCACCGACCGCATCGAAGTTCTCGAGGGCCTGCCCGAGCGGATCGATCACGCCGTGGCACTGATTACACGACGGGACTTCGCGATGCAGTGCGAGTCGTTCGCGAACGGAGCGCGGAATATCCCCGACAACCGGCGCCAGGTCTGTTTCCACCTCGGGCGGCGGCGGGTTCGGCGGCGCGGCAAGCATCTGCTCCATGATCCACGCCCCGCGAAGCACCGGCGAGGTGCGATCGGGGTACGACGTGACCATCAACACGCTGCCCTTGCCGAAGAGACCGAAGCGCGCGGAGTCATCGAGCTCGACGCGACGGAAGCGATCGCCGCGGACATCGGGCAAGCCGTAATGCCTGGCCAGTCGCTCGTTGACGAACGTGTGCCCGGCGTTGATCAGGTCGAGCACGCTGGCGTCGGGATTGCGCAGGACGCTGTCCAGGAAGAGTCGCATCTCGGTGCGGAAAGCATTGCGCAAATCCTCATCGAACGTGGGATAAAGCCGCGGGTCCGGATCGAGCGAATCGATGCGCCTGACCCCCAACCACTGAAATGCGAAGTTCGTGACCAGGCGCTCGGAGCGCGGATCGGCGAGCATGCGCTCGACCTGTGCCCGATAGACCTGCGGTTCGCTGAGCTCGCGGGCCTCCGCCAGCGCGAGCAGCTCGTCGTCCGGGCCCTGGCTCCACAGGAAGAACGACAGCCGCCAGGCGAGCTCGAGATCGGAGATCGGCCGGGCCGCGCCCGGCGCGAGGTCCTGCGATTGCTCCCCGGGTTCGGCGCGATACAGAAACCGCGTGCTCGCAAGGATCGCCATCAGGGCTTTCTGGATACCTGTCTCGAAACCGCCCTCGGCATGGCCGTCCCGGTAAAACTCGAGCAGCGGCGCGACCTCAGCCACACCCACCGGGCGCCGATAAGCCCGGCCCGCCAGGTCGGTCAGTATCGATTCAGCACAGGACGCCTCTTCCGAGGCCGCGTCGGGGTAACAACTGAAGATCCGCGAACGGCTCTCCGTCATCCCGTTGATGCCCTTCGGCTCATACGGCCCGATGACCTCCATGCCGAAAATTCGCGGCACGTCCGGCACGCCTTCGCCCGGCACGAGCGCTTCGAGCAGGTAGTCGCCCTCCGCCCGGCTGCGGGCTACGAACGTTGCGCCGACGCTGCGAACGCCCGCCTGGATCGGAATCCGGATGTTCTGAAACCGCGCGCGGATCCTGTCGACCTCGGCGATCTGGCCCTGATCCAGGGCCTTCGAATCCTCCGGCCCGCCGATCGTGTCCTCGAAGACCTTCGCACCGTCGACGACGACGATCAGCCGATGCTCGTACTCGAGCCAGCCGTAGGGATAACCGCGCAGCTCGGAACCCTGCACCGACGAGACCGTCACGTTGAAGACGTATTCGCCGTCGCTCGGAAAATTGTGCTCGAAGACGAGGCCACCCCTGGTGCCGAGCGGCAACCCGTCGACATGCGTCGTCTTGTTCTCGCGCGCCGAGCGGTAGGCCGAACGTAGAGGCGCCGGCGCCGGCTCACCGACGGCCATGATGCTGATGTCGCGCGCCGCCGCGACGTACTGCTCGATGTGCGTAGGCGAGACGCGCAGCACCTCGGCAACGTTGTCGAAGCCGTCGCTCGCAATGTCGCCCGGCAGCATCGACCGTGCATCGATCCTGAGCCCGAGCAGCTGCTCGACTGCCGCCGCGTACTCGGTCCGGTTCAACCGATGCAGCGGGACATTGCCCGGCGTCGGTCCCCGTTCGGCAGCCAGCGCGTCGAGATGGTCTTCGAGGGAGGCGACGAGCGCATCGATACTGTCGGCCGGCGGCCGCGGCTCGCCGGGCGGCGGCATCAGATTGCCACGGAGCTTGCGGACGACTGTCTCCCATTTCGCGGGATCCGCGGCCACCTCGTGCGCTGCGGCGCCTTCGAACGACAGGTTACCGGCGAACTCGGCGTCGTTGTGACAGTCGGTGCAGTACTGCTGCGTGAGGCCGATGTTGTCGGCAACGCGCTCGAGCGGCGGCGGCTCTGCCGGCGAACACGCTGCCAGTGCGAAGCCGGCGAGCGCGGCGAGGCAAGCGCCGCGGCTATCTGTCCGCCCGATATCGACGCGTCCGTCCCGATACCGTATCGCCGGCACCAGGCTGTCCCGCCGCGTCGTCATCTGCGTCGGCGCCCGCCGGATTGATGGCCGTTCCTGTCCATGCATCTCGTCCGCTCTGTCGTTCCCCGCCGCGTTCTTCTACAGCGAATTCTGCAGCCGCCCCTGCCACCAGAGGCCGCCGTATACGTTAGCGACGAAGCGCTCGCGGTTGTCGCCCCAGACGGCATCGAACTCGTCGGTAACGCCGGACGCGACCATCTCGGCCGCGCTGAAGCCGTCGCGCATCAGGTTCTCGATCCGCTCACGCACGACGCCGAGCATATTATGTTGCGCTTCGACGTCGCCCCGCCGCCGCAGCGGACCGCGCGCCGGCACGATGACCGTGTCGTCGTCGGTCATGGCCAGTATGCGCTCGTTCGCTCTCATCAGACCGCCGATCCAGCCGCCGGTTGCATAGTCGAGCACGGGATACTCGCCGGACGCGACGGCGCCGCCGGCGACCAGCACGTTCCTGTCTCTCAGGAACACATAGAGATCACCGTCCGTGTGGGCTTCACGCAGGTGGCCGTATTCGAGCGGCTCGTCGCGGAGCTCCAAGAGCAGCGGTTGGGGCTCGTGCGAATAGAACGTTCGGGTCGGCAATGCCGCTGCACTGCGCGGCCGGTAGGTATGGTCCTGCCAGTCGACGTAATACTCGGTGCTCATCCATAGCCGGGTATTTTCGTGCGCGATGATCGGTGTGCCATTCGCGCCCCAGATATCGTTACCGCCGGTCTGATCCGCGTGCCAGTGCGTGTTGAAGAGCGCCTCGACCGGGGCGCCGGCGGTTACGGTCGCAACGGCAGCGGCAAGCGCATCGGCGGATTGCACGGAACCGCTGTCGATCATCACGTAGCCGCTGCCGCCGTCGAGCAGGACGACATTGCAGCCCACCCCGCTCAACACCGAGACCCCGGCGACCGGCGTCTCAGTCTCGACGTTCGTGCCGGTCTGGGCGACCGCGGGGCGTGCGAACCGCGTTGCTGCGTGGCCGACGGCAGCAGCCGATGCCGCCCGACGCAGGAAACCGCGGCGTGTGTACAGGTTTCGGATCGGCGGCGGCATGAGCCTTCGACCGTCAGTCCGCCGGTTCTATCCGCAGCACGGCGCCTTGCTCCGGATGGTCGACCAGCACGTACAGCAGCTCGTCGGGACCCATGCGGATATCGCGCATCCGGTGCCGCCAGTCGCGCAGCAGCGCCTCGCGGCGCAGCTCTTCCATTGCCTCGTTGAACAGGATGCGCTCGATGTGGCCGGTGCCGATGATTTCGCCGGTGCGCAGAGAGCCGACGAAGACGTCACCCGTCCAGCTGGCCAGGCGGTCGCCGGTGTAGAACGTCAGGCCCGAAACCGCAATCGACGGCGTCCAGTAGACGATCGGGTCCTCGAAGCCGACACCCTGAAACTTCTGCGAGTGCCACGGCCCCTGATAGGTGCGGCCGAGACTGACGACGGGCCAGCCGTAGTTGGCGCCTGGCTTCAGCACGTTGATCTCGTCGCCGCCGTTCGGCCCGTTCTCGTTCTGCCAGATCTCACCGGTGCCGGGATGCACGGCCAGTCCCAGCGTCGTTCGGTGACCGAGCGTGAAAATCTCGGGCTTCGCGCCGGGCACATCGACGAACGGATTGTCGTCCGGCGTCCGGCCCTCGTCCGTCAGACGCAGAATCTTGCCGCCGAGAGAGCCGAGGTCCTGCGCCTGCTCCTGGTCGCCGCCGTTGGTCGACATGTAGACCATGCCGTCCGGGCCGAACACGAGACGCGAGCGGTCGCCGGTGCCGGGATCGGCAACGAACAGGTCCTCTGTAGCCGCGAGACCGTTGCCGTCCCAGCGGCCTCTGGCGAGCGCAATGGCCGTCCGCTCACCCGGCAGTGGCTTGTGATAGGTGAAATACACGAGGGCATTGCCGGCAAATTCCGGATGCAGCGCGAGGTCATTGAGCCCGGAGCGCCGATTTGCGCTGACTTCCGGTATCCCGGGTGCCGGTTCGGCCTCGAGCACGCCATCGCGAATCACCCGAAGCTGGCCGTCCTTTTCGGTGACCAGCATCACGCCATCCGGCAGGAACGCGATGCTGTACGGGTTCGCCATGCCGCGTGCGACCGGCACGACCCGAATGTCCATGCCTTCCGCCGTAGCGTAGATCTTCGCCGTCGCCGGCACCGGCGGCACGTCCAGCGCCGGCGCGACCGGAATCCCGTTGGCGAACGGTACGCTCTGCTGGGCGACTGCCGGCAGCGCAGCAGCCAGGGCGGCCGGCAAGACGACGGCCAGCGCGATCGATCGGGCACCGCGCGACACACTGAACTTCGCGATCATTCGTGGCTCTCGTTATGTCGTGCCAATCATTCTAAGGGATGGGCCGTCCGCCCGGGGCAACCGGTTTCGATCCAACTCCGGCCCACAATGACCCTCGAAAATATGGAACGGCCCGACACGGGGACGTAGACTGTTCCCGGGAGAAACAGCGCTGTCGGACGTCGGTCTTCGGCAGCCTCAGCCGGAGTCGAGAATGTGCCAACGCGCCCGAATCATTGCTGCGTCGCTGCTCTGGGGCGGACTCGCGCTCAGTGCCTCGGCGCAGTCCGGGTTCCGCGACGACGCCGACGGCTACCGGGCCCTGATCGACCGCTACTGCCTCGATTGTCACGATGCCGCCGAGGCGACCGCGGGGCTCCAGCTCGAGACACCGGACCTCGGCGCGCTCGGCGCAGATCCAGCGCTCTGGGAAATGGTCATCACGAAGCTGCGCGGCTCGATGATGCCGCCGGTCGGCGAGCCGCGGCCGGCGCCCGAAACCTACCGGGCCTTCCGCGAATGGCTGGAGGACGAGCTCGACCGGCATGCACGGACGAATCCGAACCCCGGTCGGCCCGGTCTCTACCGGCTGAATCGCGTCGAATACGCCACCGCGATCCGCGATCTGCTGCATCTGGAAATCGACGTCGAGTCGCTGCTCGCCCCCGACGATTCCGTCTACGGTTTCGACAATATCGCGGACGTGCTGAACGTCTCACCGGCGCTACTCGAAGGCTATCTGGCCGCCGCCGACCGCATCAGCGCGCTGGCCATCGGCGATCCAGAGTTCCCGCCCGAAGAGCAGCGGTATCAGGTCAGCCAGCGAATGTCTCAGGACGAGCACATCGCGGGCCTGCCCTTCGGCACCCGCGGCGGCATCCTGATCGACCACTATTTCCCGCTCGACGGCGTCTACGAGATCGATACGGCGTTCCTGACGAACTCCGTCGACGGCATCCGCGGCCTGCAGTTTCCGCATCAGTTCGAGATCGCGATCGACGGCCAGCAGCTGAAGCTCGTCACGATCGGCGGCTATGCCGACTACATGCAGATGATGGAGAACACCGAGGCATCGAACGAGACGATCGATGACCGTACGAAGCTCCGCGTGCGGCTACCAGCCGGTACGCATCGCATTACGGCGACCTTTCTGGAAAAGTCGGGCGGCATCGACGTCTCGCAGCTGCAGCCGTTCGAGATGGACACGTTCGACCCGGTCTACCTGGGCGGCATTCCGGCGGTTACGAGTGTGACGGTACGCGGCCCGTTCGAGGGCAGCGCGCCGAAAGGCAGCACGCCGAGCCGGCGAGCGATATTCACCTGCGAGCCGACCGACGCGAACGACGAGATCTTCTGCGCCGAACGTATCCTGTCGGACCTCGCGCGGCGCGCTTACCGCCGGCCGCTGACCGAGGGCGACAGCGACCAGCTGCTGACGTTCTTCCGAATGGGCCGCGAGGAGAACGGCACGTTCGACGCCGGCATTCAGGCCGGGCTGCGCCGGATTCTGGCAAGCCCGGAATTCACGTTCCGGTTCGAGCAGGACCCGGTCGACGCGGCACCCGGCGAGGTGTTCGAAATCAGCGACATCGAGCTTGCGGCGCGGCTGTCGTTCTTTCTCTGGAGCAGCCTACCCGACGATACGCTGATCGAGGCAGCCGCTGCGGGGCAGCTCAGCGAGCCGCGCGTGCTCGAAGAGCAAGTCGTCCGCATGCTGGCCGACGCACGTAGCGATGCAATCGTCGAGAACTTCGCCGCGCAGTGGCTGCAGCTCAGAAATCTCGACAGTGTCGAGCCGGATCTTTTCACGTTTCCCGACTTCGATGACAACCTCAGGGAAGCCTTCCGCACCGAAACGTCGCTGTTCTTCGAAAGCGTGATGCGCGAAGACCGCAGCGTCACTGACCTGCTGACCGCGGACTATTCGTTTCTGAACGAGCGACTGGCACGGCACTATGACGTTTCCGGCGTCTTCGGCAGTCACTTCCGCCGCGTCGACCTCAGTGAGACGACGCGGCGCGGCCTGCTGGGTCACGGCAGCATTCTGACCGTGACGTCGCTGGCCCACCGCACGTCGCCGGTCGTCAGAGGCAAGTGGGTGCTAGGCAACCTGCTCGGCACACCGCCGCCCGATCCGCCCGACGACGTGCCGGCGCTCGACGAAAACGACCCGAACTCGCTCGAGGCCGAGACGATGCGCGTGCGGCTGCAGCGCCATCGCGAAAACCCCAGCTGCGCGAGCTGCCACAACATCATGGACCCGATCGGCTTCGCGATGGAGTCCTTCGACGGCATCGGCCGCTTCCGGATCAACGACGAGAACGGCGTGCCTATCGACGTGTCGGGGCAGCTCGCGAACGGCACGCCAATCGACGGTGTTGACGGCCTGCTCGCCGCTATTTCGGCCGAGTCGGAGCTTTTCGTCCACACGTTCGTTTCGAAGCTGTTGACCTATGCGATCGGCCGCGGCCTCGAGCCATACGACATGCCGACCGTGCGCGGCATCGTCGAGTCGGCAGCCGACGAGGACTACCGGTTTTCGGCCATCGTGCAGGACATCGTCCGCTCGGTGCCGTTTCGCATGAAGATTGCGGGCGATGCGGCCGGGTCTGCGGAGCTCGCGAGCCGATGACTCCCGCAAACGGTAAGCGCCTCAATCGACCGGAATCGGGCACGGCTCGGTTGACTTGCCGCGCAGGCGCAATAACTTTTAGGGTGTGGGCCTGAGCGGCCTGCGCGTGCAGCTCATAAGGAGCGAAAGACGATGAATATCTTCAAGAAGTCACTCCCCCGACGAAGTTTCCTGCGTGGCGCCGGCGCATCGGTTGCCGTGCCGTTCCTCGGCGCGATGGTGCCCGCACTGACGTCATACGCGCAGTCGGGCCTCAGGCCGCGCCGCGCCGGCTTCGTCTACGTGCCGCACGGCATGATCATGACCGAGTCGGTCGATCTGTGGACGCCAAAGACCGCGGGGGCCGATTTCGAGTTTTCGCCGACGCTGAAGCCGCTCGAGAAATATCGCGAGCAGGTCACGGTCGTCAGCAACCTGATGGGCGCCGATGGCGTCGGCCAGCATACCGGCGCGCCGACTGCCTGGCTGACCGATGCCTATCCGAAAAAGACACAGGGCGCGGACATCGAGGCCGGCACTTCGATCGATCAGGTGATTGCATCGCAGATCGGTCAGGACACCGTGTTCCCATCGATGCAGCTCGCGATCGAGGACGTCAGCAGCCTGGTCGGCACTTGCGATGCGGGCTACGCCTGTTCTTACCTGAATACCGTCTCCTACGCGACCCCGACCAACCCGCTGCCTGCTCAGGTCAATCCGCGGATCGTCTTCGAGCGAATGTTCGGCGGCACCGGCACGGCCGAGCAGCGCAGCGCCCGAATGAAGCAGAACCTCAGCATTCTCGACTCGATCTACGAGGAGTCCGAGCGTCTGGGCAAGTCGCTCGGGTCGCCGGATCGTCTCCGCATCAGCGACTACCTCGAGAACATCCGCGAGGTCGAGCGCCGCATTCAGCGCGCCGAGGCCCGCTCCGAGGAGCTCGCGACGTCAGCGCCCGAGTCGCCGGTCGGCATACCGCAATCGTTCGAGGAGCACGTCGGCATCATGTTCGACCTGCTACATGTGGCTTATCAGGCCGACATCACGCGGGTCTTCAGCTTCATGATGGCGCGCGACCTGAGTGCGATCAGCTATCCGCAGATCGGCGTGCCGGAGCCGCATCATTCGATCTCGCACCACCAGAACTCCGACGAGACGATCGAGAAGCATCACAAGGTGAATGTCTATCACATGCAGCTGTTCGCCGAGTTCGTCGACCGCCTCGCGAATACGCCGGATGGCGACGGCAGCCTGCTCGATCACACGCTGCTGATGTACGGCAGCGGCATGAGCAACGGCAACGAGCACATCAAGCTGCGTCTGCCGACCGCTCTGGTCAGCGGCTTCGTCGCCGGCAATCGCCACATCGAGCTGCCCGACTACACGAAGCCGATCGGTGACCTGCACGTCGACATTGCGAAGCAGATGGGCATCGAGCTCGCGAGCTTCGGGCAACGCAGCAAGGGCGGCACGGTCGGACTAGGTTAGACGGGCCGGTTTGGCCGCGCAATCAGGCGGAGGCGGATCCGCCGGGGACATGCGGACAGACAGACACGCCAGACACGCGTAAGACGGCGCAACGCGAATCGTCGAGGAAATCAGCATGACAGCGAAACATTTCGAGCGCCTTGCGGGAATCTTCGCGACCGCGCTGCTCTTGGGCGGCTGCGCCGACGATGGTCCGGCCAGTGTGGCCGACAGCCGATCGATGTCGCCGGTCGCAGAAAATGCCGGCCCGGCCGACTCGGACTCACTGCTCGCCGCGACGCGTGCCGGCGATGCAGCCGGGGTCCGCGCGCTTCTGCAAAGCGGTGCCAACGTTAACACCGCCGCGCCGGATGGCTCGACACCGTTGATCGAGGCCGCCGGTCGCGGCGACACCGAGCTGGTCGAAATCCTGCTGGAGGCCGGCGCCGACGCACGCGTCGACAACCGCTACGGCATGTCGGCGCTGCACCTGGCCGCCCGCAACGGCGACGCCCGATCGGTCACTGCGCTGCTCGAGGCCGGTGCCGACCCCGCACGCACGCTGCCTGAAGGCGAGACGGTACTGATGGCAGCCGCGCGCAGCGGCAATGTCGAAGTCGTCGACGCTCTGTTGCAGGGCCGAAGCTCCTCCGGCAGCGACTACGGCAACGCTTCAATCGTCGTCGTCGGTAACGCCGCGGACCCGAATGCACGCGAGGGCTGGTACGGCCAGACCGCGCTGATGTGGGCCGCTGCCGCAGGCAACACGGAAGTCATGCGGCGACTGATCGAGGCCGGCGCGGATGTCGACCAGGCATCGGCGCGGATCGACGCGCCGGAAATCGAGCCCGACCGCATGCAGGGCGGTTTCGTCTACGCAAAGATTCCGGAAGGTCGAATGACTGCGCTGCATTTCGCAGCCCGCGACAGTCAGCTCGAAGCGGCAAGGGTGCTGATCGAGGCCGGTGCCGATCTGAACATCGGCGACAACTATGAGACGACGCCGGTAACGCTGGCAGTGCTGAACGGGCATCTCGGCGTCGCGGCAGCGCTGCTCGAAGCCGGTGCGGATCCGAATGCGGCCGACCGTTACGGCAGAACGCCGCTGTTCGTAGCGACGGACCTGAATACGCTCGACGTCAACCCGCGTCCGGCGCCGCCGATCACCGGCGGCTACCGGCCGATCGATATCGTACGGCTCGCGCTCGAAAAGGGCGCCGACGTCAATGCCGGGCTGTCAGACGAGGGCCTGCCCGCCTGGGTCGCCCAGGGCGGCACGCACAATCCGATGCTGTACGAAGGCGCAACGGCGCTGTTCCGTGCAGCGATGTCGGGCGACGTCGAGATCATGCGCGTGCTGCTCGACGCGGGCGCGGACCCGAACATCGTCACCGGCACGCAGGTTTGCAAGATGCCGGCAGACCAGTGCGAGCGCTCGTATTACATGTTGCCGGACGGCGAAACGACGGCGTTCCAGGCCGCGGCCGGCGTCGGCTGGCGGCTCGACATCAGCCGCGGCAGCGAGCCGGGCGCGATCGAAGCCATGCAGCTGTTGCTCGACCTCGGCGCCGACGTCAACGCGAGCAACCAGAACGGCAACACGGCGCTGCACGGCGCGGCGCTCAGGCAGTCACCGGCGATCATCGAATTCCTCGTCGCGAACGGCGCCGATCTCGGCGCCGCCAACGACCGCGGCTGGCTGCCGCTCGACATCGCCACCGGCCAGCCGGACTTCCGCATCCTGCCGAACGAGGAAATCGCGACGCTGCTCCGCAACCTGATGGAAGAGCAAGGCGTCGCGACCGAGGGCTGATACGCGCGGTCTCTCGCTGCAGCGCCGGAGATTTCGGCGCGCGACACGCCGTGAATACATCCCTGTAGGCTCGCGGCCGCCATCCCTGGCGGCCGACGGTCGCGCTATCGAAATCTCCGGCCCCGCAGCGAGAGCCGAGAGCTGCTGCCGAGCGTGCCATCGCAACGAAGTCCAGCTCTTCACTGGGAGTGAGAGCGTCAACGATCGCGCTGGCATTTGGTGTTGAGCCACTACCAAACCGCTCGCAGCCCCTTGCGTTCTCACTTTCCTGCCAACCGGCGAATCCACGAAACGATACGACTGGACTCTGCCTAAGGATGACGGCTTACAAGCGACGGCGCCTCTGCAGCCTCGTGCAGCATGATGCTCCAAGAGTCACTGTCATCGGGGCCGTGCGTTTCGAAAGCGCGGCCGTCGGCCGCCAGGGATGGCGGCCGCGAGCCTACAGGGACGTATTCACGGCGTGTCGCGCGTCGAAATGCACGGCCCCGATGACAGTGACTACCGCGACAAAGCCAGCCGCAAGGTCCGCCAGCCGCGATCAGTGCGTCATCGAATAGATCAGGTAGTTGACCGCGAAGCGATACGCGAGCGTCGTCATCGGCTCCGGATACCAGGGGTCGTCCGCATGCTCCCAGGCGTCGCCCATATCCATGTTGAAGTTGATCGCGACCATCAGACGATTGTCGTCGTCGAATATGCCTCGCCAGTGCGGTACCAGGTCCGAGCGCTGGCCGCCGCGGCCCGGAATCTGTGTTCGCTGGTCGAGGTCGTAGAGCACGTGCAGCAGCTCGTGGCCTTCGGCCAGCTCGACGATCGGCCGGTCCGGGAACACGCGGTGCATGGACTCGGTGAAGACCGTCCATTCGTAGGGCCCCCAGAAGTCGTCGACCATCAGGAACCCGCCACGATCGAGATATTCGCGCAGCCGCGCGGCTTCGGGGTCGCTCAGATGCCACTGCCCGACTTCCACCGCGTATAGCCACGGATACTGGAAGACACCCTCGTCGGAAAGCTGGATCAGCCGTCCGCCCTCCCCGGAATAGCTGACGTCTGCGCCGTCGACCCGGGTCAGGCGGTTGATCCCCTGCGACAGGTGATACTCGGCGTCCGGATAGTCGGTCGTCCAGGCGCCGTAGCCGCGGCCCCGCCAGCCGCGCCGGCTGCCGGCCGCATTCGTGTAGACGAGCCGCGCGAAATGAAACTCCGAGGTCGGCGGACCGAAGCGCTCGTCGATCTCGATTTCCGCGCTGCGCCGGCCGCTGAAAAGCCCCTGAGCCTCCACGAACCCGGCCAGGGCGGCAATCCCGGCCGCGAGCAACGCGGCGAGCACTCGTCGCCCGGCTGCGTTGTGTGTTCCTTGTCGGGATGGCTGCGCGATGGTCGTGTCTCCGAAGGTAGCCGCCTCATTCGAGACTACCCTGTGCGAACTATCCGGGCAATGCACGCGGCTTGCGCTGCCGAATCGCGCGTGCCATCGTCATCGTGCCGATTCGACGACCGTGACGGCGAGCGCCAGTCCACGCGATGCACCGACACACACAACCCTTTCTGCTGCCGGCCTGCGCCCTGGCCGCGCTCCTCGCGTTGCAGCCATCGGTGGCGGGCGCGCAGAACGCGTGGCGCGAGTATCCGAGCATCGAGCGAGGCTGGTACCGCGACGCCGATATCGATTTCGGCTATCAGGTCCCCGGCGAGTTCGTCGTCGGCCGGCTGATGTTTCCGCAGGCCAGACGAGGCTGGGCGCTCGGTGTCGGCGGCGGCGACTGGCGTCGCGGTGGCACGGCATGGACCGTCGACTACCCGGAAGGCGACCGGGAGTTCGCGAGACTGCTTCAACGTCTCACGACCGTCGACGTGCGCGCCGTCGAGCAGCCGGTCAACCTCGATGACGACATCGACGCGTTCTACTGGCCGTTTCTGATCTCCGGGCTCGTCGGCGCCTGGGACCTGACCGACGCCCAGGCCGCAAAGCTCAGGGAGTACCTTCTGCGCGGCGGCTTCCTGCTCTGCGACAGCTTCTTCGGCAGCAACGAGTGGGAAGGCTTCGTCGTCGGGATCAAGCGTGTGTTTCCCGATCGTCCGATCATCGAGCTCGCGGACGATCATCCGATTTTCCATGCCGTATATGACATGAGCGATCGTCCACAAATACCCACCTGGCAGCATCTGCCGCACGGTTACCGCAACGACGGCGAGCAACCGCACTGGCGGGCGATACTGGACGATGACGGCCGCGTGATGGTTATGATCACCTACAACAATGACATCGCCGACGGCTGGCAGCGGGCGGACGAAGCGCGCTACCCGCAGGAAGCGGCGAACGCGTCGATACGGCTCGGCGTGAATTTCGCGGTATACGCGCTGAGCCATTAGCGAGAGGTGGCATTGCATGCACGAACAGCCAATCATGGATCGCCGGCGATTTCTCGGCGGCACGGCCGCGGCGTCGACGATCGGTGTCCTCGGCGGCCTGCGTCCCGGGTCGGGGCTCGCGCAGGTCGACGCGGGCGTAGTCGAGCGACTCGCTGACGACCTGGTCACGCACGCGTCTTTCGGCCAGAAATTCTCCGGCGGGCCCGGCGACAATGCGAATGCCGACTGGATCGCCGGTCGTTTGCGCGCTCTGGACTACGACGTCGTCGAATCGAATTTCGATGCGCCGTTCTTCGTCAACCGTCGCTCGACTATCGCTTCCGGCTCACACACAACCGAGGTCATCGCACAGGCACCGGTCGTTCCCACGACCGGGCCGGGGATCACTGCACGGCTCGCTCTGATCGAGGCAGATAACGGGCGTGCCGGCAACGTTGGCGACGTTCGCGGCCGGATCGCCGTCGTCGTCGCACCGTTCGGGCGACACGCGGCGCTGTTCCCGACCCGCGGCTTCGGCCCGACCGTAATCGCCGCGGCGGACGCCGGCGCTGCGGCAATCGTGATCGTCACGAGCGGTCCCAGCGGCGAAGCGGTCGCGCTCAACTGTCCGGAGGAGCCGTTCGTCCCGGTCCCGGCGGCCGTCCTCGCACCGAAGAATGCCACTGCCATGGTTGTCGGGGCACGGGCCGGCGACGAAGGCACGCTCGTCATCGATGGCGATCCGACAGCCCGGCCTTGCCGGAACATCGTCGCGCGGCTCGAGCGGGGGCCGCGCTGGCTCGCGATTTCGACACCCCGCTCCGGATGGTTTCAGTGTGTTGCGGAACGCGGCACCGGCACGGCCGCGTTTCTCGAGATCGCGGACTGGGCAAGAGCGCGATTTCCGGAGCATTCGATTTTTCTGATGAACACCGGCGGCCACGAGTATTTCTTTGCCGGCTCGCATCGGGTCCTGCACGAGGCTCCCGCGCCGGAAGCGACCGTAGCCTGGATGCACATCGGCGCAACGCTTGCGGCACGCGACGCCGTAGAGGACGGCGGCAGCTGGACGATGCTCGACACCGCGGATCCGCAGCGCAGGGTAATGGCGACGGCGTCCGCGGCCGGGCCTGCGGAAGCGGCCTTCGCCGGACTGAGCGGCATGTCCCCGCCGGGCGAAATTCAGTCACAGGCCGGCGAATTATCCACCTTCACAGGCATGGGCTACACAACGGCGTTCGCCGCCCTAGGCGTGCACCGCTGGTTCCACACGACATCCGATACACTGGATTGCGTCGACGCGGCGTTGCTGGCTCCGGTCGTTCGTGCGCATCAGCGAACGCTCGAGTTGATCGCAGCCTGAACGTCGGTATCTTGTGCACCGACAGACACCGCAGTGACGATTCGGATTTTCGGGGGCGGAACGTGCAGAAAACTCTGACCAGCAGGCGAGATGTCCTGGGAGGCTCGGCCGGGGCCCTGGCAGCCGCGAGCACCGGACTGGTGCTTCCCGGCTGCGGCGGCAGCGACACCGGTGCGGCCGGCAACAGTATGACCTTCCTTGCCGTCGTCCCGATGACGACGCTGACCTACTCGCCCGAGATGCTCGCCGACGCAGACGGCTATTTCATCGACGAGGGCCTCGACGTCTCGTTTCAATCGACGCGCGGCACAGCGCAGGCTATTCAACTCGTGCTCGCCGGCAGTTCGCCGATAACGCGCATCGGCCAGATCGAAGCGATGAGTCATGCCGTCAACAGCGATGCGCCGATCATGAATGTGGCGACCGCCGTCAAGGAATCGACGATCCGGTTCGTATCGAGTGCAGCGGCGCCACTCCGTGAGCCGGAAGACTTCGTCGGCAAGATGATGGGCATACCGTCGGAAGGCGGCGAGTCGGAGACTACGCTGGATCTGCTGCTCGCGTCGGCCGGTATCGACCCGGACAGCGTTTCCCGCCAGGTGGTCGGCGTCGGGCCCGGCGTCTACAACCTCGTCGAGCAGGGCCGGCTCGCCGGATTCATCGTCAGCATCGACACGGCCAAGATCCTCGAAAGCCAGACCAGTGGCGTCGTCGTGCTGCGACCGGGCGACTTCATCGACTCCGGATCGCAGATTTACATGACACCCGCAGACCAGCTCGACGCGAACGGCGACATCGTGCGTCGTTACCTGCGAGCGGTCCGCCGCGCGATCGATTTCATCATCGCCGACGATGGCTTCGACACGACGCTCGAGATTCTGCGCCGCAAGTACACGTTCGGCACGCTTGCCGATGACGCCGTCGCGAAGGCGAGCCTCGCGGAGTACGTTGAGGCATGGACCGCGGCCGGCGAAGAGAACATCCTCCGCACCGACGCCGCGCGCTGGCAGGCGAGCTATGACGAGCTTGCCGGTGCCGGCCAGGTTCCTGCCGGGTATGACACGACAGGCTGGTTTACCAACGCATTTGTAGACGGCTAGTGGGCGAAGCGGGCGTACTTTCACTGGCCGGCGTCGGCAAGACGTTCGTCACGCGGCGCGCAACGACCGTCGCGCTCACGGGCATCGACCTCGAGCTCGGGCGCGAGGAATTCGTCGCGATCATCGGTCAGTCGGGCTGCGGCAAGACGACGTTGCTGCGCATTCTTGCGGGCCTCGAGCGGCCGAGCGAAGGTGAGCTCAACGCCTCGGGCCGCTCGCTTTGGCAGGGCTCGGAGCGCGATCAGGAAACGGTAAGCAAGCTCGGTGTCGTCTTCCAGGACGCGAACCTGTTTCCGTGGTACAGCATCGAGGACAACATCGCGCTGCCTCTGAAACTCCGCGGCGTGGACGGCCAGACGCGCCGTGCCCGGGCGAGAGAGCTGTGCGAGCTGACGGGCCTCGCGGGCTTCGAGCGGGCCTATCCACGCGAGCTGTCCGGCGGCATGCGGCAGAGGGCAGCGATCGCCCGGGCGCTCAGCTATCGGCCCGAAATCCTGCTGATGGACGAGCCTTTCGGGGCACTGGACGCTCTGACGCGGGACAAGATGAATCTCGAGCTGCAATCGATCGCGGCTGCAACAAAGGCCACCGTCGTGCTTGTCACACACTCGATCAACGAGGCGGTGTTTCTTGCCGACCGGATCGTGCTGCTCTCGCCAAGACCGGGCCGTATCCGTTCGATTACTGCGGTACCTTTCGCTCGCCCGCGATCGCACGACGTCGGCACCGAGCCCGAGTTCCAGCGGATCGCGCTCGAACTCAGGCACCAGCTCGAGGAGAGTTGAGAGATGGATCACGACAAACTGATAAAGCTGCTGCCGTGGATCAGCACGCCGATCCTGCTCGCCATCACTGTCGGGCTGTGGAAGCTCGCGACCGTCGTTTCCGGCATCTCACCGTTCGTGCTGCCGCCGCCGGAAGCAGTAGCGGGCACGCTGGCTTCACTGGTCCGGGAACCGGACGTCTGGCTCGTTCACACGCGTGTCACGCTGGTCGAAACGGTGGCGGGTTTCATGATCGCGCTCGTCACCGGCGTCATCGTCGGCGCAGTGCTGGGTCGCGTCTTCTGGCTCGAGCTCGCCGTGCGGCCGATCGTCGTAGCCCTGCAGGTGATCCCGAAGGTCGCATTGATTCCGCTGTTCGTAATCCTGTTCGGCTTCGGCCTGACGGCCAAGATCGTCACGGCCGCCATTCTCGCGTTCTTTCCGATCATGCTGAACGTCATGCTCGGCGTCCGCTCGGTCGAGAAGGGCCATCGCGAAGTGATGCGCAGTCTCGACGCGAACCGCTGGCAGACATTCACGTATCTCGACTTTCACAGCACGCTGCCGTACGTCTTTGCCGGCATGGAGGTCGGTATCGTGTTCGCGCTGATTGGCGCGATCGTCGGCGAGTATCTGGGCGGCAACGCCGGACTCGGTTACATGGTCGTCGTCAGCCTGAATGCGCTCGACGCACCGCAACTGTTCGCGATCATCGTGCTGCTCGCAGCGCTAGGGTCGATCCTGTATTTCGCGGTGACCGGCCTCAAACGCTGGCTCATTCCCTGGCACGAGTCGGTGAACCCGAGCGCTGGGTAAGGAGCGTTCTGCGAAGGGTGAGGACGTGCCTGTGGTTCAGTCGTCCGTCGCAAGCTCCAAGTCCTCCTGAACCACAGGCACGTCCTCACCCCTCGCAGAACGCCGATTGTGTATCCCCCGCACCGACCAGAATCACCGACTCGAAGGAGTTTGGGGACAGTGACCCTAATTACGGGAGTTTGGGGACAGTGACCCCAGATTAGCGGCGCGTCCGTTTTCGAGCAGGTAGACGATCCCCGGAGCGGATCACCGTGACCCCCCCATGAATCGGCGCATCGCAGCCACCGTACCCGGCAGACGGGGCTTCTCGGCGATAGAGTTAGGGTCACTGTCCCCAAACTCTGTTCCCAAACTCTGACAAAGCGTTCTGGCTGGTGGTTGGGCTAGTCAGGTCAGTCCGGAGGACTTGGAGCCTGCGACGGACGACGGACTGACCTGGCTATCCCAGCCACCAGCCAGAACTCCCTCTCATCACGCGATGCTGTCGAAATACTCTTCCTGTTGGCGCCGCTGACCTGCGTCCGGCAGTCGCCCGAAGGCCGCGCCGAAATTGTCGTTGACGTGCCGGACCTGCCGTGTGCCGGGGATCGCGACCGTCACTGCCGGGTGCGAGATGATGTACTTCAGGAAGAACTGGGCCCAGCTCGCGCAGTCGAAATCGGCCGCCCACCCGGGCAGCCCGTGGCCGTCGACTGCGCTGAACAGTGACGATCGGGAACCGGCAAACGGGATGTTGATCATCACGCCGACCCCGCGATCGGCGGCGGCCGGCAGCAGCCGTTCCGCTGCCGTGCGGTCACCCAGGGAATAATTGAACTGCACGATGTCGACGTCTTCGCTCAGGATGAACTGCTCCATCTCCGCGAACTGATCGAGCGTCGATATCGACGCGCCGATATAGCGTATCCGCCCGGCGTCTTTCCATTCTCGCAACATGGGCAACTCCGTCTGCACGTTCACCAGGTTGTGAACGAGCATCACGTCGATGACCTCCCGTTGCAGTCTGCCGAAGGCGCTGCGCATGCCGTCGATGCCCTGCAGCTGCCCCCGGATATCGGTTTTCGTGCAAATGAGCAGTTGATCGTGAATGCCGAGATCGGTGGCGAGATCGCCGATCACGGCTTCGGACGTGCCGTAGATGTAGGCCGAATCCATGACACGGCCGCCGAGCTCGACGAAACGCGCCATCGTGTCGCGCAACGGCGCGCGCTCCTCGTCCGACTCACCGACACCATAGCGATTGGTCCCGATTCCGACGGGTGGGATCATCTCGCCGCTCTTCGGGATCGCTTTCCGGATCATCTCACCCGACTGGGCCAGCCCGCTCTGGGGCCGCATCCCGATCGCGGCTGCAGCGGCGGCCGCGGCGCCTCCCCTGACCACCTCCCGTCTCGTTGTCGGCATCGGCACCCTCCGTTCAATGCGCCTCGAGGATATCGTACCCCTGCACGGAAGCAACGTGTTCGGCCACCGGACACTGCCGTCGGGTATTATCTGCGCCCGGCACGACCCTTCACTCGTTCACTCGGAGCTCACCAACATGAAAACAATCGACTTGCGGCCCCACCTGAGCCTGCTGGCCTGCGCACTGACCCCGGTGCTCGCGTTTGCGCAGGACGAAGCCGAAGCCCCGTTCGCAGCGGGCGAAGCACTGGAGCAATCGGCCAACGTCAGAACTTTCGGCAGCTTCAGGTTCGCCGAAAGCATCTCGTACGATGCCGAACGGGACCTCTACGTGGTCGTGAACGCCGGCATCGGCCAGGATCTGATGCCCAACGACGGCTACGTCTCGCTGGTAAACCCCGATGCCACCGTACACACACTGAAGTGGATCGGCGTCACTCGCGATGGGCTGACGCTGAATCACCCGCTCGGCAGCGACATCGCGAACGGCTCGCTTTATGTCGCCGACATCAACGTCATTCGCTGGTTCGACATGCGGTCCGGCGAGCCGCAGGGCAGCATCGAAGTCGAAGGCGCAACTTTTCTCAATGACGTCGAAGTGGACGACGCGGGCACGGTCTGGGCTACCCAGACGCGCGAGCCGTTCAGGCTCTACCGAATCGATGCCGACGGCGATGCGCAGATCGTCGTCGACGGTGCGCCGTTGAATCTGCCGAACGGCGTGGCGTTCGACAATGACGGCAACATCGTCGTCGTGAACATCGGCGACAACAACGTCCTGACATTCTCACCGGACGGCGAGCTGCTGACCACCGAGCAGGCGGTCGACGGCGGCAACGACGGTCTCGTGATCATGGCGGACGGCACCAAGTACGTGAGCAGCGTCAGGCAGGGAACGGTCTCGCGGATCAGGCCAGGCGAAGCGGCTGAAATCATCGCTCACGGCATCCCGAGCGCCGCGTCGATGGCCTACGACTCGAGGCGAAACCGGCTGCTGATTCCGATGAACAACTGGAACGCGATTTCCTTCGTCGATCTCGACTGAGCACGCCGGCTGACGGTCTGCAGCAGACTGTACCGCTGCTGCGGGCCGTCAGCGTCGATCCGGCTCCGGCGAGCCCGCGAACAGCTGCCGGCCATCGGCCAGCGTGATGGTCGAGATATTGGCCGTGGGGCTGCCGTTCCGCGCAAGCCATCCGCGTACCGAAACCACGGTGCCGGGCGGCAGATCGTCACGCCGCCAGCCGTTGCGGATCAGCATGTTCGCCGCGCGCGGCGTCTCGAGCGCCCAGTTCACGACATTACCCTGATCGTCGGTGACGTCGATATAGATCCAGGTATGCGGGTTCGACCACCGCATTTCGGTCACTGTCCCCGTTAGCTCTACCGGCTGGTCGATATCGAACTCGGCCGAGAACGAATGGTGGGCAATCACCTGCACCGGAGCCGCGACGGCCACCAGCGCAGCCGCGAATCCGGCGGCAACATACGTGCAACGCGAAGCATTCATCGACCATTCTCCTGACTGCGACTTTCCCTGTACTCGTCGCGAACATCCCTCAGGTGCTGCAGATCGCCGTTGTCCTCGAGACAGGCGACTTCCAGCAACTCCTCATCCTGCAGATTGAACGGCATCTCGATCGTCCACGGTCTGCTGTAAGTGATCGGATCCGACACGGTCGCGCGATAGATAATCCGGGCTGGGCCGACCGGCGTAAACGTCTCGACGACCGTTTGCGCATGGCTGATGACGTCGCCGGCCTCGTTGAGCCATGCCTTGCCGTTGAAGTTGCGCGACTCGACGAGCAACGTATCGCCTTCCCAGCGGCCGATAGAATCGCCCATCCAGAGGCGGAGCCCGTCGGGGAGGTGCTCGTCGTCGCCAAGCCTGATCTGCCGCCATGACATTCTCTCGTGCAGTATCACGATGTAGCCCGGCGGCTGCAGAATATGGAACGGCGCCGGCACATAGTGCGAGCGCGGGATGCCGGCAACGAAACAATGGGCCGTCGGATCGTCGTAGCCGCGATGCGGCAACACGCGGTCATCCGCCTCGGCGCGCGCCCAGGCCTGGTAAGGCAGACTGCCGTCGGCGGGATCGACGACCTGACCGCGGCTTCCCGGCAGAAGCCCGTCTCGTTCGCGTTGCTCGAGCCCATAGTTCGCGCCGCCGGCATCCGCCATGAAGTAGCCGGAAATGTCCGGCGTGCCGTCAGCCCGGCGGGCGATGTCCTCGACCGGCTCCGGCAGGGGCAGCGTGCTCGCCGCCGAGGCGTCGAACGGCTCATTGTCCGCCGGAATCGCAGCCGGGTACCACGTCATCACATCGCGCTCGAATGCGCCGTTCTCCTCTTCCTTCTCGGCCTGGCACTGATACTCCAGAATTCGATCGACGTGCGTTTGGCGATGCAGCGCCATCTCCATCGTCCAGGGCCGGGTAAAGACATCGGGGTCCTCGACCGTTACTTCGTAGCGAATCGTGTCCGGGTCGACGAGCGTGTAGCGCTCCGTTAACTGCATCGCTGCGCTGTGAAAATTGCCCGACTGGTCGAACCATGTGCGGTCATTGTGGTCGCTCACCTCGACGACCAGGGTCTCGCCTTCCCAGCGGCCGCGTGAATCGCCCATCCACGACTCGATACCGCCGTAGGCCGGCGGTTCGCCATTCGTATAGATCAGCCGGAAGACCTGCTGCCACTCGAACGTGATTGCAACGTGCTCGTCCGTCTGAAAGATGTGAAAGGGCCACGGCATGTACATGATGCGCGGCGTGCCCGGCAGGAAGCAGTCGTTCAGCGGATCGAGGCGCTCGCGGTCGCGGAAGTTATCCTGCTGCTTCTCGCGGGCCCAGTCCTGATAAGGGAGCGTACCGCCGGCGACGACACTCCGCCCCGCCGGCATCCCGAAACGCGCCACGTGATCCTCGAGGTTGTACGACGCGCGATTGGCAACCTGCCATATCCCCTGCAGATCGGGCCTGCCGCTAGCGGTTCTCGGCAGATCCTGAGCGACGGCAACGCCGGTGAAGCCCAGCATCGCAACCGTCAAAACACACAATTTTCGCATCCGGACTCCCCGCTGACGTGAAACGATTCGACCATGAAGCAGCGGAACGGTTCAAGCCGGCCGCTTGCGGAGCTCGAGCCAGAGATAGCTGAACGAACCCTTCTTGAGCCCCGTGCGTAACGCGCTGCCGCCAATCAGGTTGCCGCAGTACGGGATCGCCTCCAGGCCGAGCGCTGCACAGACCGGACCTGCGATCGCAACCAGCCGGTCGCGCGGCCTGTCGAGCCTGATCAGGGCGCTGAGGTCGCGCTCGCCGACCACGTCGAGCCCGGCCTGAGCGGCAGCCCCAACGCATGCTGCAACGCTGCCAAAGGATGAAGCGCGCCAGCCGCGGCGGAAACGATTCGCGAGCCCTGCTGCCGAGTCGCCGTCCACAAGAAAATCGTCGACGAGAAACAGCCGTCCGCCGGGTCGCAAATGAGCAGCCGCAGTCTCGAAGAAGGCCGCGGGCGAGCGGCTGTGCACGAACGATTCCACGGCGACCGCCGCGTCGGCCTCTATCGCCAGTCGGGCCGACTCGAAGTCCGCCGCGTGGAACCCACATCGATCAGCAAGCCCCGCGCGTCTGCCTGCCTCTTCTGCCAGCCGGCATTGCGTCGGCGAAATCGTGATGCCGTGGCAGTGCGCGGCGGGCAGCAGTGTCGCGAGACGGATCAGCGTGCCGCCGACGCCGCAGCCGATATCGAGCAGGACCGGAGCGGCGGTCGATGTCGACTCCGCGATCGCCCGGTACAACAGCAGATTGACGTAATCGAGCGCCTGGCCGGCGCTCGCCACGCCCGGCCCCCACAGCGCGCGGTGGATCGCCCCGGCAGATGGTCTGCCGCCGAAGCGCAGGAACGCGCGGGTGTTGCGCTCGTAGTAGTCCTCGACCGGGTGGCCCTTCCGCTCCGGACGGCTCAACGGCCCCTTGCCTCAGCCAATTGCCTCAGCGGATTGCCTCAGCGGATTGCCTCAGTGCGCATCGAGGAAGTCGAATATCTCGCGCGCAAAGTCCAGGTAGGCGGTCAGGTGCGTCCCACCTGGAATCGTCGCGTATTGCGCATCGACGCCCGCGTCGACAGCGGTCTGCGCAAGCGCCATTGATGCGGCAATCGGATTCGCCTCGTCCTGATCGCCATGCACGATCATCAGTGCAACGCTGTCGGCTATGCGCTCGAACGGATAGTCGTCCGTAGCGATCGGCGCAGAGCTGATCACGGCTGCGCGGAATCGTTCCGGATATGCCGCGACGAGATGCAGCGCACCGGAGCCCGACGGGTTCTGCCCGTGGATGTAGACGCGCGACAGATCAGCACCGTATTCGGCGGCGACGATGCCCAGCACGTTGAAGACATCCTGCTCGGCGTTCGCGTCTTCCTCGTCTGTCCACCCCGCACCCGGTTCCGACGGGCCGCCTGGACGCATGACCGGGTAAGGGCTGTTGTAGTACGGCTGCGGCAGCGGCCGATAACCGAGCGGTGAGATCACGATGTAGCCACGCGACTCGGCCTCGCGGATGAAATCGTTGTCCTCGCGATGATTGTTGTTGATGCTGCGACCCGCCCGAAGCGTGATCAGCACCGGCAGCTCGACGCCCGGTTGCCAGCCGGAAGGCACGAACAGGCGATACGGAATTCCCTCGCCGGTCCCCGGAAAGTCGTAGACACGATACTGCTCGCCGGTCGCCCGGTAGAGCGGCGCGGCGGGATTCGGCTCGGGGGCTGCGGCCTGTGCGAGCAGACCGCCGACCGGCAGAGTGGCGGCAGCCAGCAAGACCAGTGCAGCCGGCCCGCGTTTCTTTTCGCGCTTCATTTGAGTCCTCATCGCGCCTTTCCCTGGGCCCTTCGTTTGGACCCTCCGTTTCACCCTGTCACCGCGCCCTTCACAGAGCGATTCATTGTGCTCGATCTGCTGTATCCGATGATGCTGCCGCGGTGTCACGATCGAGCGCAGCCAGTGCGGCAAGAATCTCGGCCTCGGCGCCGGGAAACTCTCGCTCCGCGTTCGCGAGGAACACGCCGCGCGCCATCATCAGCGCAGTCCAGCCGAGCGCGTTCTTCGCGTCGACATCCGCCCCGTTCTCGATCAGGTATCGCGTGATCGACGGCTGGTTGGTGATGATCGAGCCGTGCAGCGCCGTCGAATCGTCCCAGCGCGGGTCGCCGACACCCAGATGTATCAGGTCATCGAGATTGTGCGGATAGTAAAGCAGCGTGTAAGCAGGCTCGCCCAGCATCGGATAGTCACCGAAATCGGCACGCGCATTGATATCGTTGCCGAGCTCGTGAGCGTAGCGGACTGCCTCGAGCCGCTCGGCTTCGGACGTGCCGGTATGCGGTCCCGGCGTTTCGCCTTCCCAGGTATCGAGACCGGCTGCGACCATCAGCGGCGTGATGCCGAAGCGGGTTGGAATCGTCGGGTCCGCGCCACCCTCGACCAGAACCCGCATCAGCTCGATGTCGCCGTTCTTCGCGGCGATGTAGAACGCCGTAGCGCCATTGAAGCTCAACAGGTGCCGGCCGAGAGTCAGCCCCGGCGGATTCCGCGCCGTCCCGCCGAGCTTGTTGAACGGCCGCTCCGACCAGTCGATGCGGACGTCCGGCGCCGCACCGGCAGCGAGCAGCTGTCGCGCGAGCTCTATGCTCGTCACGCGACCGACCGGACGGGGCGGCGCATCCGCTTCGGCGCCGACGGCGGCATTTCCGGTCGCGCCGGGTTTGCGAAGCCAGGCCAGTGTGTGCAGCGGCGAGCCGCGCGGGTCCGGAAGATTGGGATCGGCGCCATTATCCAGAAGCACCGATGCCAGCTCGTAGTACGCATTGACAACCGCCATGTTGAGCGCGCTCGTGCCGTCCGGGGCAATCGCGTCGGGGTTGGCGCCGGCGGCGAGCAGCACCTCGAGCGCGTCGAGTCGGGCATTGCGGACCGCGAACAGCAGCGGCGTGAAACCGCCCGCGGAAACGGACTCGATCTGCGCGCCGGCCTCCAGCAACTGTGTGACCGCGTCCGAGTTGCCCTCACCGGCTGCCCACATCAGCGCGGTCTGGCCTCGCCAGGGCTCGCGCGCATCGATGTCCGCACCGGCATCGAGCAATGCCTCGATCGCTGCCGGCTGCCCGTTCAGAGCGGCGAGCATCAGAGGCGTCTGACCCTCGCCGGAAAGCTCGTCGACCGGAGCCCCGGCCGCGAGCAGCAGCTCGATGATCGCCGTGTGCCCGCCGAGCGCCGCAAGCGACAGCGGCGTTATGCCGTTTCGGGTTCGCGCACTTGCGTCGGCGGACCCCGCGAGCAACGCACTGACCGCTTCGGTCCCGCCTGCTCTGACCGCCAGATGCAGCGCGGTGGACCCGTCGGCAGCGGCCGCATCGACATCGACGCCCGCGCCCAGCGCCGTCGCGAGGGCAGCGGCATCGCCGCGCGCGGCAGCCGCGAGCAAGTCGCTGCTTCCGCCGGCACTCGTGGCAACCGGTGCCACGCTGGGGTTCAGGTTCGAGTCCGGGTCCTGGGCAACGCCCTGCGCCGCCGCACCTGCAGCGACCAAAACCAGCCCGAGCCTGACCACGGTCGTGCTGAACATAGAACTCCTTCGCCGCGTCGGCGAACTCGTCTCGTCGAGACTATACAATCGGAGGACCGCACTGGGGAGGCGTGCATGAGCGCGGAACGCTCCGGAAAAATCGCTTATGCAATTGCGGCGGCGGCCATCGCAGGCATCGCCGTGGTCCTCTGGCGCTCGCCGGAAGCGGGGCTGCCGGGCGGTCGCGCCCCGGCAAGTGCGCCGCTGAATGAAGCCGCCGAGACTCTCAGCGCCTATTGCGTCGACTGCCACGATTCCGTCGTTCGCTCAGGCGGTGTCGTGCTCGACCCGGCATCGCTCGACGACATCGCGGCACATGCCGAGGTCTGGGAGAAGGTCGTCCGCAAGCTCAGGTCCGGCGCAATGCCGCCGGTCGGCGAGCCGCGGCCGCCGCAGGCAACCTACGCGAGCGTTGCCGGCGCGCTCGAGCACTCGCTGGACGCCGCGGCGGCTGTCGCCCCGAATCCCGGGACACTGCCCCGGCTCCGCCGGCTGACGCGCACGGAATACGCCAACGCCGTTCGCGACCTGCTCGGGATCGAGGCATTGCCGGCCGAGATGGCCTTCGAGCTTCTGCTACCGGCCGACAATGCGAGCAGCGGCTTCGACAATATCGCCGACCTGCTGTTCGTGTCGCCGGTCATCATGGAGCGCTACCTGGACGCGGCACGGAAGCTCAGCCGGCTGGCCGTCGGTGATCCGGATATGCCGGTCATCGTCAATCGGCATCGACTGCCGCTCGAGCAGCCACAGGACATCCATCTCGACAGCCTCCCGCTCGGCACGCGCGGTGGACTCGCGGTCGAGAGCTATTTCCCACTGGATGGGGAATACGTTTTTCATGTGGAGCTGGCGCGTCCGGCCCGTGAGCCGCACCAGCTCGAGATCACGATCGACGGTGCCCGCGCGGCAACCGCGACTGTCGGCCGCTCAGACGCGCCGCGTGCTAATGCGCCGCTGGAATTCCGCCTGCCGGTCAGCGCGGGGCCGCACAGGGTCGGCGCGACGTTCGTTCAACGAACATTGGCGCTCGACGAAGCGACCGTTCGCCTGAAGCGCCGCAGCCGCGGCACGCTGCCGGCAATCGAGCTGGTGACGATCAGCGGACCGCTTGCAGCTTCCGGCCCCGGCAATACCGCGAGCCGCGAGCGGATTTTCGTCTGTCGCCCGGCCGCGGCGGGCGACGAAGCGGACTGCGCCCGCCAGATTCTCGAAACGCTCGCGAGGCGCGCCTGGCGCCGACCCGTCAGTGCCGACGATCTCGACACTTTGTGGCCGTTTTACGAGGAGGGCCACGCGGCCCGCGGCTTCGAGGGCGGCGTGCAGCGCGCTATCGAGCGGCTGCTGGTCAGCCCGCAGTTCCTGTATCGGATAGAGCGCCTGCCCGAAGGCATAGCGCCCGGCGAAGTCTACGAAGTCTCACCGATCGAGCTCGCGTCGCGTCTCTCCTTCTTCCTCTGGAGCAGCCTGCCCGATGACGCGCTGCTCGCCACCGCCGAGGACGGGTCGCTCACGGATCGCAGCGTACTCGATGCCCAGATCGACAGGATGCTGGCCGACCCGCGATCCTCCGCGCTGGTCGACAATTTCGTCTCCCAGTGGCTGTTCCTGCGCGACGTCGAGGCGAAGGATCCGGATCTTTTCCTGTTCCGCGATTACGACGAGAATCTGCGTGACGCATTCATCGACGAAACGCTGCATTTCGTCGACAGCGTGCTTCGCGAAGATCGCAGTGTTCTGAGCCTGATCGCTGCCGACTACACGTTCCTGAATGAGCGTCTCGCCGAACATTATGGCGTTCCGTACATCAGGGGCAGCCACTTCCGTCGTGTAACGCTGCCCCCCGGTAGCCCCCGGGGCGGCCTGCTCGGCCACGGCAGCATCCTGACGCTGACGTCATACCCCACGCGCACGTCGCCGGTGCTCCGCGGCAAGTACGTGCTCGACAACCTGCTTGCCGCGCCGCCGCCGCCACCACCACCCGACGTGCCGGCACTCGACGCCGAGCCCGCGGCCGAAGCGGCAACGCGTACCTTGCGAGAAGCACTGGCCGCGCACCGCGAGAACCCGGAGTGTGCGAGCTGCCACGCGCAGATGGACCCGATCGGCTTCGCGTTCGAGCACTTTGACGCGATCGGGCGATGGCGCGACAGCGAAGGCGGGCTGCCGATCGAGGCAGCCGATACGCTCCCGGACGGCACCCGGATCGACGGCGTGGACGGTGTTCGCCAACTGCTGCTCGGTCAGCCGGAGCGCTTCGCCGCGGCGGTCACCGAGAAACTTTTGATGTATGCGCTCGGTCGGAACGTACAGTATTTCGACGCTCCGGCCGTCCGCGCGATCGTTCAGGAAGCGGCGAGCGACGACTATGCATTCCGCGCGCTGATTCGGGGTATCGTTCACAGTATGCCGTTCCGGTCACGCGCCGCTCCGTCGATGGCGCTGCCGGCGACTGCTGCGTCCGGGACCACCGGGCGTGCGGGCGCGGACCGGGAGCGAAACAGAGGCTGAGCGAATGTTCGTGACCGGAAAATCACTGTCGCGCCGTCATTTTCTCCGCAGCAGCGGCACGGCGCTAGCGCTGCCGCTGTTCGACGCGATGCTGCCTGCGTTCGGCGCCGATGCCCCGGTGTCTGTTCCCCGACTCGGCTACATCTATGCAGGCAACGGCATCGTGCACACGAACTGGGTGCCGAAGCGCGCGGGCACCGACTTCGATCTGCCACTCAATCTGGCGCCGCTCGCCGGCCTTCGCGACCATCTGAACGTGATCAGCGGGCTTGCCCATCTCGAAGCGGACACGAAAGGCGACGGCACCGGCGATCACCCGCGCTCATCGGCTGCCTGGCTTACCGGTGTACACGCTTACGACCGCACTCAGCCGGGCGTCGAGGTGAAGCTGGCGACCTCGGCAGACCAGCTGGCTGCGGCCACGATCGGCCGTGACTCGCCGATCGCATCGCTCGAACTCAGCGTCGACCCGCCGATCCAGGGGGCATGCGATTCGGGCGACTGCTTCTATGTCAATACGGTGTCGTGGCGCAACGAGACGACACCGAATCTTGCCGAGATTCATCCGCGCGTCATTTTCGAGCGCCTGTTCGGTGACGGCGGGTCCAGCGAAGAGCGGCTTGCGCGCACCCGTGCCGCAGGCAGCATCCTGGATTCTGTCGTTGCGGAGGCGCAGCAGCTCGCACGGAGCCTCGGGCCCGGCGACACTCGCAAGCTCGACGAATACCTCGACTCGGTGCGCGAGATCGAGCGCCGCATTCAGAGTGCGGAAGCCCGCGGCGCTCAGGACATCGCGCTGCCGGCGAGGCCAACGAGTATTCCCGACACGTTCGAGGAGCACGCGCGACTGATGTTCGACCTGCAGGTGCTCGCCTTTCAGGCCGACATGACCCGCGTCGCGAGCATGATCCTCGCCCGCGAGCTGAGCGGCCTCAGCTATCCGAACATCGGTGTCCCGGAAGGTCATCACAACGTCTCGCATCATCGCGACGACGCCGAGCTGATCGACAAGAAATCGCGGATCGACACCTACCACGTGCAGCTCTTCGCCGAGTTCGCCGCGAAACTGGCGGCTACGCCGGACGGCGACGGCACATTGCTCGACCACAGCCTGATCACCTACGGCAGCGGCATGGGCGACGGCAATCTGCACCGTCATGAGGACCTGCCCTGCCTGCTGCTCGGTCGTCTTGGCGGGAAGATCCGCACCGGTCGGCATCTTGCCTATCCCGAGCACACGCCGATGACGAACCTGCTGCTGACCCAGCTCGCGCTGGTCGGCGCCGAGCAGGCTTCTCTCGGCGACAGCACCGGGCCGCTGACACCGGACGGGCTGTCGGTCTGAGGAGCATCTTCATCGATACGGATTCGCCGGTTCGCCAGGAGACGGCTGCCGGTCCGCCACGCCATCTTCTGAATACAGGAATCGTCATGCCTATAGTCGCTCGCATTCGTGCTCTCGCCTCCCACGCCACCGTCCGTACGTCATCCGTTGCCGCGAGGGCCACCCCGGCCCTGGCCGCCGTCATCGCCTCGGTCTGCGCTCTGCTCGCAGTCCCGACCGAGCGCGCCGGCGCACAGCCAGGCGGACCGCCGAGCGAGATACGGCGGCTCGTCATCGACGCGATGGAGAGCGACATACGGACGCTCGAAGAGCGAGCGCGCGATCGCAATCGGCAGGCACCCCAGGTGCTCGAGTTCTTTCGACTCGAGCCGGACATGCGCGTCATCGAGATACTGCCGTTCACGGGCTGGTATACGAAGATCCTGGCGCCTGTGCTCCGCGACGAAGGCAAGCTCTACGTGACCCATCCGAGCCCGACGTTCTATAGCGACGCGTTCGTGCCGGTTGCCGACCTGCCGGGCGTCGATGAGGTCGAGGAGATCGCCTGGGGCCGGCCGCTGCCGGCGGACGGCAGGCCATTCTTCGGATCGGGCGAGTGGCGTGTCGAACCGGTCGACCTGGTACTGACGTTCCGCAACTATCACAACTTCTCGCTCGACGACCGCATGGCAATCAACGAATCGGTTTTCAACGCGCTGAAGCCGGGCGGACTCTACGGAATCGTCGATCACACGCGCCGCCACATGGAGCCGGACAACAGCGAAAACGGCCGTCGCGCCGACCCCGTGCTCGTCATCAAGGAAGTCCTGGCGTCAGGCTTCGAGTTCGTCGACTACGCCGACATGCTGCGCCGGCCGGACGATGAGCTGCGCTACGAAGTCGGTCGGCCGTCAGTCACCGGCAACTCCGATCGCTTTACGCTGCTGTTCCGGCGCCCGGCGGAATAGCCTGCAGCCAGGAAGTCTCAACCGTTCGCGGGAAGATTTGCCGGGCAGCTAGCTAGTGGCTGTTGAAAAAGCTTCCGGTGGAACAGTCCGCTAGTGCTCCGGCGCGCGGCCGGCGGCTCGGCGGAGCTCGGCCGCCGGGACGATCCGTGCCTCCGTTGCCGCGGCGCGGCGTTTGCGCTTGGCTTCGAGCAGCCAGTGCGGACACTCGGCCTCATTGGCATAGAGAATCTCGCAATCGTCGCACCGCACGCATTCCTGCGCGACGATCTTTCGGTCGCGGATCGCACCCCACTCGCAGGTCTTCTCGCAAAGCGCGCAGGTGCTGCACTCCGACCAGCGCTTGATTCGGAACACGGTCAGGGTCGACAGCAACCCGAGCGCTGCGCCGAGCGGACACAGAAAACGGCAATACAGGTTGCGAACGAAGACGCTCGCAACGAGCAGCACCGCAAGCCCGGTCCAAAGAACCGCGGTTGCGTCGAAGCTGAAGATCCAGAAGGGCTCGATGTAACGATAGAAGTTGATCTCCCCGGATACGAGGTAGACGCCGATCGCACCGAACAGAATGGCGTACTTGATCATGCCTGCACGCTTCTCGACGGCCGCCGGCACCTTCAGCTGCAGGCGCGACGGCACGACGGCATCGAGTAACTGCGTCAGCGCGCCGAATGCGCACACCCTGCCACAGTAGACACGGCCCCAGAGAACGGTCGTCACCACGGTAAATACGGCAAACGCGTACCAGGCCATGCTGTACGAAAAGATCGGCAGGTAGCTGCGCGGCTCGCCCGTCAGCACGCTGCCGGCCGTGCTGACCGTGCTGAAGACGTTCACGACGGACAGCAGCTGGCTCTTGTAGACGCCCATGTAGAGCACGGAGATCACGAGCGTCACGTATTTCAGCGGCACGTTCTTGCGCAGAAAGCTGGTCATCACGAGAACGGCGAACGCCGTGAACATCAGGATGTCCGGCGCCTGGTCGACGGCAAGCTCGAGCAGTGTCGGGTCGACCTCCTCGAATTCCTCGAAGCCCCAGGGATCGGCTTCGGGCTCTTCCTGTGCCCCGACCCGGCTGGCCGCCAGCGACGGGCCGGCGAACGCCGCCAGTCGCCCCCGTTGCCGGGTGTTATTCATTGCTCGGGTGGTGCCAGATATGCTCGGGCGATGCGGCGTGCGCTGTTGCGGACGGCCCGACTCGCGCTTCTCACTGTGATCGTCGCGCGCGTAATTGCGTCGATGTCCTCGCCGACGCGAAAACGATCACGAATGTTCTTCTCCTCGAACTGTGCCTCGAACTCGGGCAGGTCGACCGAAAAGTAGCCGTAAGGCTCGCGATGATCCGTCACGACGATGCGCTGGAGGATACCGGTCGTGTCCATGCCGACGAGCATCTGAATCGGCCCGTCGAAACCGCGTTCCAGCGGGTCGAGCTCGGTTGTCCAGAACGCGAGCCCGAGCAACTCGGCATCCTGCCCCGGGTTCCCGGGACCGTAAGCCTTGTAGTGCGGCGGATCGCCTTCCTTGGCCGAGAAGCTCGTTGCCGCGGGAAACAATGTCGCGAGACGAGCCGCCAGCCCCGCGTCGGACGCGTCCTGGGATTCGGCCGGACCCTGCATCAGCATGACGAGCGCTATGGCGGCAAATTTTCGCAAGAACTCTCCCCGGGGTTCGCGGTCACAGTCTGCAACGATTATCCCGGCCGCTTCGAACTGCGGTCAACCGGCGTGCGCCGGCGCGCGGCGAAGCGTGCAGTCATGCGCCGTTCCGGGAAATAGTTCGGATGCGGGAAACATGACAGAATGACGCCATGAAGAATACCAATCGTCTCCCCGCTGCAGCCGTGCTGGCCGTTTCACTGGTGCTGACAGTACCAGCGTCGCTGCCGGTCGAGGCGCAAAACCGTGCGCTGCAGCAAAAGCTGCGAAACGCAGAACGTATCGACTGCACGTTCCCGTCGCTCGTCACCGGCGACTGGGAAGACTCGGGCGCCTCGGCCGCCGTGACACCCGCGGAATTCGAAGCGGCTTTCTTCGACATCGATGTCGAAGAGGGCACGGCCGAAGCCGAGGGGCGCTTCGGCGCATCGTTCATCGTCGTCAGGCAAACCGCCACGTATCTGCATTTCATGCAGATGTTCAGCGCCGGACCGTTGTATCTGACAACCGTCATTGCCGACGAGACGGCGAACGGGACGCTGAAGGCCGTTCACACACGTCATGAGTTTTCGCCGACGCGATTACCGGGTTTCACGTCGCGCCCGGAAATGTATGTCGGTGAGTGCACCGTGCAGGCACGCGAAGGCTGATCGAAGCCAGTCTCCAGCCCGCGAATCAGTGAGATTTCCAATCTGGCTCGCGGGCGGACGTTGTTCCTGAGTTGATCCTGCGCTGCTGCCGCGCCCGGAGGCGCCGCCGTCAGGGCGTGGCGGGCATCGGCCGCAGGTAGTAGTTGTAGGCGTTGCCCTGGCCGCGGGCGTTGCCCCACATCACCAGCATTTCCTCCAGAACGTGGGCGTAGGCCAGCGGGCCGACGTCGATCGCGTGCAGACCCATGCCTTCGACGAGTGCGGCTATCGCCGCCTTCGCGGGCGCATCGTCGCCTGCGAGCGGAATCGAAATAGCACCACCTGCCGAGTCCGGCTCGACCATTTGTTGCCAGTTCAGCGTATTGAAGGCCTTGACGACGCGCGCACCCGGTGCCGCCGCCTGGATCAGCGCTGCGTTGGAGCCCTTGCCGGGCACGTCGTGCGTAAGGTAATCGCCACCGCGACCGACGCGGTTCGTCGGGTCGAGAATGATCTTGCCGGACAGGTCGCCGAGGCCGCGGGTGATCTCCTCGGCACGATTGCCGGGAACCGCCAGGACGACGATGTCGGCACCGGCCACGGCCACCTGCGGCTCTACCGCGGTTGCACCGTTGCCGGTCCGCGAAACGAGCGCAACGACGTCGTCACGACCGGGTTCGCGCGAACCGTAGATGATCGTATGGCCAAGAGCCGCGAATTCCGGTCCGAGCGCCGAACCGACGTTGCCGGTACCGACGATCGCAATCGTCTCGGCCGTGGCAGGCAGGCCCGTGACAGCCAGCAGAGCGACTCCCGCCGCGACGATGCGCCGGAGTACGGCCTGCGGGTAATCCGAAGACAGAGCGTTGTTCATTGCTGGTGGCCCCTCATCAGAGTTCAGTTTTGGTTGTTGAGCCGCGGGCATTTCTCGTGCGGCCCGTCGGCCACCGATCTTACCCGCGAATCGGTGAGATTTCCGGGCCGGTCGCGGCGGCATTGCGACCGGCCGGACCGGGGCCAGCGTATCAGCTACCGGGCTGTGAGGACGGCGGCACCTCGAGCCCCTGCTCGGCCATGCGCCGCCGCAACACGGCCGCAGCCTCGGGATAGCGTTTCAGCACGGCCGGCGTGTATTCGACACCGTCTGCAACGGTAACCGGCGACCAGCCGAGCTCATTGACCACGTCGAGCTTCGCACCGCGCGCAATCAGATATTCGATGACCGAAATATTGCCGCCGCGATAGACCGCGCCGTGCAGCGCCGTATCGCCTTCGTCGTTGACGTCGTTGACATCGCCACCGCCGACCTCGATCGCGAGCTCAACCGCCGCCAGCGACTCCTCGTGCGTGCCCGGGTTCTCGCCGGGCGCCCAGATGCCGACGCCCGCCGCTGCCATCAGCGCTGTGGTCCGGTTCTCTGTCGGGATCGAAGGATCCGCACCCAGTTCCAGGAGCTTCCGCATCAGTGGCAGATCGTTGGACTTGGCAGCGAGCAGAAACGGCGTTGCCCCGATCCGATTCAGCTTGTTGCGATTGCCGTCGACCGGCTCGGCGGTTTGCCGCGCATCGACGTCCGCGCCCGCCTCGACCATTCTGGCAACGAGATCGAGGCTGCCGAGATCGCCGGTCGCATACGGGCCCGGCAAATTGAAGCCCATGTTCCAGCGTCGCGACCAGGCGATCTGGTGCAGGGCAGCCCAGCCCTGGCCAGCGGCATTCGGGTCGGCGCCGTGCTCGAGCAGCACGCCGGCCAGCTCCCAGTGTGCATTCGTGACCGCGAGCACGAGCAGGCTCGCACCCGACGCGAGTGTTGCATCGACATCGCCACCGGCTGCTAGCAGTGCCCGGGTCGCAGCGATTGCGCCGTGCCGGACGGCAAACGTCAGTGCCGTGAAATCGCTCTTTGCACTGCGTGCGGCAAGCTCGGCGCCGGCCTCGAGCAACGACTCTACGGCAGCCGCGTTGTTTGCAGCCGCAGCCCACATCAGAGCGGTCTGACCTTTCCAGGCCTCACGGGCATCGACGTCGGCCCCCGCGGCGATCAATGCCTCGATCGTTCCTGCATCACCGGTGCGGGCCGCGGTCATCAGCGCGGTCTCACCCTCGGGCAACGCGCTGTCCGGATCTATGCCCGCCGCGAGCAGTTGCCGGACGATGACGGCCGAGCCGTTCTGTGCCGCAAGATGGACGGGCGGGACGCCGTAGCGGTTGCGTGCATCGGCATCCGCGCCGGCCGCCAGCAGCGCGGCCACGGTTTCGTCAGCGCCATGATGAACGGCCCAGTGCAGGGCAGTGGTGCCGTCGCGTTCCCGTTCGTTCGGATCGCCGTTGGCCTCGAGCAGCCGCGCGACGGCGGCGGCATCGCCGGCCCGAATCGCGTCGATCATGGGCCCGGCGGTCGCAGCGGCAGGGATGATGCAGCACAGAAAGGCGGCAATAGTGACCGTAATCGCAACGGAGACGGAAGACACCCGACGGGACGCAACGAAAGGCGCGCCGCTTGCAGTAATGCGGGCCGCCATCACCGGCTTCAGACCCCGGCCAGCGGTTCTATCGCCAGCGGCCCGGTGCTGTCGCCGAGCTCATCGGCCGGCACGCCGACCCGATCGAGCATCGCCAGCAGCAGATTGGTCATCGGTGGCTCGCCTTCGAATACCAGATGTCTGCCGCCTGCATGATCGCGCGACGGTCCGCCGATCATCGTCAGTGGCAGGTCGTAATGCGCATGCAGATTCGGATTGCTGAGGCTCGCGCCATACAGAAACAGCGAATGGTCCAGCAGATTGCCATCGCCGTCCGGTGTCTGTTCGAGGCGATCGAGAAAGTCTGCGAACAGCTGCGTCTGATAGGTATTCAGACGGGCCAGTTTCTCGAGCTGCTCCGGACGATCCTGGTGGTGTGAGAGCCCGTGATGACCTTCCGTGATGCCGATCTCCGGATACGTCCGGAAGTTGAGCTCGCGTCCGAGCATGAACGTAACGACGCGCGTCATGTCCGCCTGAAACGCGAGCCACTGCAGCTCGTACATCAGGCCGACGTGCTCGTCGAAGCGGTCCGGGATGCCGCGGGGCCGCTCGAGTGCCGGCAAACCGGTATCGGCGCCGAGCGTTTCGACGGCCTCGATACGGCGCTCGACTTCTCGCACGGCGGTCAGGTAGTCGTCGACCTGTGCCCGGTCCGCCGGTCCGAGCGTGCTCGCGAGCCGCGAAAAGTCGGCGGTGACCGAATCCAGGATGCTGCGGTTCTCGCGGGCAAGCGCAATCCGCTGCTCCGACGTGCCGCCGTTGCCGAACAGGCGCTCGAAGACGAGGCGTGGATTGTTCTCGGTGGGCAGCGGCGCCGTCGGCGACGCCCAGGCAAGCGTATTCAGATAGACGCAGCTGTAACTGTTCTCACACTGCCCGGACAGGAAATTGAGGTCGATACTCAGCTCGAGCGAAGGCAGCACCGTGTCGCGGCCGATCGCGCGAGCAGCGATCTGATCGGCCGATATGCCGTTCTCCACGTCTGCGCCCTCGGTACGCTTGCAGTGCGCACCGGTCAGCCACGAGCTGGTCGCCCGGGTGTGGTCGCCATTGGCCCCGTCGTCGTGCGCGTCGGCGGCGTGCTGCGCGAGACCGGAAATGACGGACAGACGCGAACGGTGCGCTGCCAGTGGTGTCAGGATGGGCGAGAGTCGGAAATCGTTTCCCGTACCGTCGGGCGTCCAGTAGTTGATGCCGGAGAAATTCATTGCAACGCCGTTCGGCATATAAATGAACCCGATTCGGCTGGGCGCGGGCGCGGCCTGGCTCAGTGCCGGCACCATCGCATCGAGCATCGGCAGGGCGATCGCTGCGCCGCCGCCGCGCAACAGCGTGCGTCTCGACAAGCTGCGTTTCCGAATGACGTTCATAATCAAAGCTCCGCCTCGCCCGCGGTCCGGCGCATCCGGAACGGATCGCTGGTCACGACACCTTCGATCAGCGCCGATAGTCGGTAGTCGTCGGCCGCGGCCTCGCGCACGATCGACCGGACGGTCGGCATATCGTAACTCTCAACGCCCCGACCGAGCGCATACGTGAGCAGCTTTTCGGTGAGCGTCTGCAGAAACAGCGGCGACGCGAGCAACGACTCACGCAGGCCGTCAGGACCTTCGAACGGGGTGCCATCGGGCCAGACGGCGCTCGCATCGATCGCTTCCTCGGTTGCGCCGATTGTCCGGTACTGACCGATCGCGTTGTAGTTCTCGAGTGCGAAGCCGAGCGGATCCATCAATGCGTGACAACTCGCACACGTCGGATTGGCGCGGTGTGCAGCGAGACGTTCGCGCATCGAAAGCTCCGTGCCGGCGCCATCGGTTTCGACGAGCCCCGGCACGTCCGGCGGCGGCGCGGGCGGCGGCGTGCCGAGCAGATTCTCGAGCAGCCACTTGCCACGGATGACCGGCGACGTGCGATCCGGATAGGAAGTTACGGTCAGAATGCTGCCGTGGCCGAGCAGCCCGCGTCGCGGCTCGCCATCGCCCAGCTCGACGCGACGAAAATGGCTGCCCTTGATACCGGGAATGCCGTAGTGCGTCGCCACCCGCTCGTTCAGGAACGTGTAGTTCGCCGTCAGCAGATCGTTCGCGCTGCGACCTTCGCGGAGCACACTGCCGAAGAAGAGCTCCGTCTCGCGCCGCAGACCCTCACGCAGCGTATCGTCAAAATCCGGAAAGTTGCTCTGGACAGGCACGATCGCCGCCAGATTCCGCAGAAACAGCCATTGGCCTGCGAAGTTCTCTATGAAAGCGTCGGCTCGCGGATCGGCGATCATTCTCGCGACCTGGCGGCGAAGCTCGTCGGTGTCGGACAGTCGGCCTTCGGCGGCGGCCTCGAGCAGCGCGTCGTCGGGAATGCTGCTCCAGAGAAAGAACGACAGCCGCGATGCGAGCGCGTAATCGTCGAGCCGGTACGGCGTTTTCTCCGGCAGCCCGGCCGGGTCCTGCTCGACGCGAAACAGGAACTCGGGCGAAACGAGCAGCCGTTTGAGCGCCAGCTGGATGCCGGACTCGAACGTACCGTCTTCGCTGCCGTCATCGAAAAACCGGAGCAGCGGTTCCACGTCGGTATCCGTGACCGGTCGTCGATAGGCACGGCGCGCGAGCGTCGAGAGAATCTGTCGCGCGCAGTCCCGCGCCGGGCCTGCAAACGTTTCGGGCTCACAGACGAAAACACGCTGGCGGCTCGGCGACGTGTCCGCAATGGGCCGTTCGGGCGTCGCGAACGGTCCGCTGATCTCCATGCTCCGCAGATACGCGCCCTTGCGCGTCTCGGGGATATTGACGCCGGACGGGAACGGGCGGCCGAAAGGCAGGCGCGGCGACTCGTCGAGTGCAGCCGTACGCGCGATGAACGTCGCGACGACTGTCCGCTGCCCTGCGTGCACCGGCAGGCGCACGCGCCAGTTCTCGTCGAGCCGATTGCGGATCGCCCGCTCCTCCCGCGTAATCACGAACGGGGAGCGGAGCTGACTGATACCGGGATTGACCAGCCCGTCGTCGGACTCCTCGCTGGACCGCTCCGGCACGCCCGGCAATGTAAAGAGCGCCACTCGATCACCGTCGATGCTCACCTCCAGCTGCTGCTCTTCGGCATAGAGCGGCACACTTTCATTGAGGTTGCGCGCCAGATCGACGGCTATCGAGTACTCGCCATCGACGGGAAACGGGTATTCGATACTGATACCGCCGCGGGTGCCGAAAGGCATGCCGGGCAGCCGGGCTTCCTGTGAACGGTCGTCCGGCACGCGGAAGTAATCGATGTTCTCGAATGCTGCCGGCAGGCCGATCGCGAGCCGGCTGACTTCCTCGGCTGCCGTCAGATAACGCTCGAGCAGCGTCGGCGACACCTTCAGGACGCCCGCGATGTTGTCGAAGCCGTAGCTCGAATCGTCAGCCGGCAGCCGGTCGGATACGTCGATATCGAGGGCCAGCAGGTCCCGGATTACCCGTCGGTATTCGTTGCGGTTCAGCCGGTGGAACGGCACCGTGCGACCGGGATTCGGGTGCGCCGATGCGAAGCTGTCGAGTTCGTGCTCGAGCCAGGCAACCAGGCCCGCACGATCTTCGGCCACAAGTGCCGGCCCGTCGGCCGGCGGCATCATGCCGGCGCGCAGCTTCCGGACAGCGAGTTCCCAGACCGCCGCGTCGTTGCCGACCGCCGCAAAGTCGCGGCCTTCGAGCGTCAGCCCGCCGGTACGCTCTGCGTCGTTATGACAATCGATGCAGTGGCGCGACACGATTGTGTGCGCCGCTCCGGCTTCGTCCGCGGCCGGAGCGCAGCCGGCCAGGCCGGCGGCCGCGCCGGCCATGCCGATGACGATGCCAATGAGACGACCCGGAGTTCGCATCCGATCGATTATAGGCAGATCCGGCCGTGCGTTCCGGGCAACGGCTCCCGAGCAGCGGACGGCAGCCCTTCAGTCAGGCAGTCCGAAGACGAACATCCCGTTGCCTGAGGCCACCGCAACGTATTGCCGGCCGTCGACCGCGTAGGACATCGGGCCGTTGGCGCCGTGTCCGCCTATCGTCTTGCGCCACAGCAGCTCGCCGGTCTCTGCGTCCAGCGCGTAGAAGTAGCCTTCCCGGCTGCCGGTGAACAACAGCTCGGTGGTCGTCGTCAGGATCCCGCTGTGCGAGACGTCCGTCGTCGGGAAACGCCACGCTTGCTCGCCGGTTCGCGGATCGATCGCGATGATCGCGCCGTTGCCGACCGCCTGAGTCCAGTTGTTGATCGGATGGCGGCCGAAGCCCGGCACATTGTCGGCGCCGGCCAGCGGTCCGCCGAGCGTGCCGCCGCCGAAGACATTCCCGGGCTGGTACTCGACCTCGACCGGCCGGAAGATATGGCCGTAACCCTCCCAGGCCGTGACGTAGAACAGCTCGGTATCCGGGCTGTACGACGGCGAATACCAGTTCGTGCCGCCCTGCACGCCCGGATAGGTCACCGCATCGGCGCCCTGCGGTGTCATGATCGGCCGTCCGGCCTCATCGAGTCCGCTTGCCCAGTTCACGCGAACGAATGGCTCGCCGCGAATGAACTGACCGTTCGTGCGATCGAGCACGTAGAAGAAGCCGTTGCGATTCGCCCAGAGCATCAGCTTGCCGCTCGACACGTCGCCGGTGTCGAGATCGGCGAGGATCGGAATCTGCACGGCATCGTAGTCGTACGGGTCGTTCGGCGTGAACTGGAAATACCAGACGAGCTCGCCGGTATCCGCGTCGAGAGCGACGACGCTGTCCGAATAGAGATTGTCGCCGGGGCGTTGCGCCGGGTTCCAGTCGGGGCCGGGATTGCCGATGCCCCAGTAGGTCAGGTTGAGCTCCGGATCGTACGAGCCGGTCAGCCAGACGGAGGCGCCGCCGTTCATCCACGCGTCGCCGCCATCCTCCCAGGTTTCGAAGCCGGGCTCGCCGGGCGCGGGTATCGTGTAGAACTTCCAGACCTCGTCGCCGGTTGCGGCATCGTATGCCGAGATGAAACCGCGAATGCCGAATTCGCCGCCGGCGACGCCCACGACGATCTTGTCATCGATCGCGAGCGGCGCGAGCGTCATCGCGTAGCCGAGGCTGGGGTCCGCGACCGAACGCTGCCAGACCGGCTGCCCGGTCGTCGCGTCGAGCGCGATCAGCTCGGCATCGATGGTCGCCATGAACAGCCGGTCGCCTAGCATCGCGAGACCGCGGTTCACGCGCCCGCAGCAAGGCCGCGATTCGGTAGACGGATCGTATTGATAGCGCCAGAAGACGCGGCCGGTGCGCGCATCGAGCGCGACGGCCGTGTTCGGCGCCTCGGTCAGGTACATGATGCCGTCGACGACCAGCGGCGTTGCCTCGAACGATTCGAGCGATTGCGCCTGAAACACCCATTTGAGCTCGAGCTCGTCGACGTTGTCGCGGTCGACCTGATCGAGTCGTGTATGCCGCTGACTCATGTATCCGCCTGAGTAGGTCAGCCAGTTCTCGGGCTCAGCGTCGGCATTACCGATCCGCTCGCCGGTGACCTGGGAGAAGGCAAGCACCGGAGCCGCCAGCGCCAGAATCGCAACGCCGCCGACGCGATGAGCGGGTATCCGACGCGGAATGGCGGACGAAAGCCGCCGTGAAACAGAGATCCCGGACATCACTCGAGCCCCTTCAGTGTCAGCAGGTAGGCCACCAGGTCGGCGATCTGCTCTTCGGAGAAGCGCTCGCCGTAGTCGGGCATCTCCGACTCCAGATGAATCGTGTAGTCGCGGAGCGACGTCTTATCCAGCGAGACGAGCTCCTCGGCCGTCGTGATCATCAACACGTTGAACGTGTCCTCGTTGAGGCGGCGGCCCCGAATGGTCCTGCCGTCGGCGGTAACCGCCGTAACCGGGCGATTGATCGGCAGAAGTGCGGCATCTGCTTCCGTCAGTGTTCGTCGCAGCGTCGCGGCCGTCCGCACGCCGCCGATGTTGGTCAGGTCCGGCGCGTAGCGCGGCCCCGAGGCTCCGACGCGATGACACGATCGGCACTCGCCTTCGCCATCGAAGAGCAGCTTGCCGCGCGCCGGATCGCCCAGGACCGTGCCCGACGGGTCGTAGGTCGTGATGTTGCGGAGGTAGGCGACCAGCGCGGTCAGCTCCGAGCCCGTGTAGCCGGTCGCGACCATCGCCGTGCCGGGCACACCGTTCGCAATGACACCGCTCAACTCGCGATCCGAGCTCGCATTTCGGAAGACGCCGGTCCTGAGATTCGCCTGCGGCATCAGGTCGCCGCGCTCTCCGTGGCACGTTGCGCAGCGCTGGGCGAAGAGCTGCGCGCCGTACTCGATGTCGGCCTGCTCGTACTGGCCGGCATGCGATTCCGTCTGGGCAGCTGCCGTCTGCCCGAGCGCAAGGCCGAGCAGGCAGACCAGCGACAGCCCGAGGCGCCGGGCAGTCCGGCCATCCCGACAAGGTTTCCGATTGTTCATGGCATTCCCCCTGAACCGGGAATTCTACTCTGCCGCGAGACTTCGACAACGCGGTGGCAACGCGGCAACGCGGCAACGCGGCAACGCGGCAACGCGGCAACGCGGCAACGCGGCAACGCGGCAACGCAAATACGATACCGGCAAAGCCCGGGGCGCCGGTGACACGTGACTGTTGCCGGCCGGACTGGTAATAGTTGGCGCTGGCAGAAGCAGGACGGGACTCCGACATGACGAGCGAGCGAATCCGGCAACTACTTGCCGAACTCCGACAGGAAATGCAGGCCGACGCGATGGATGCCGAGACCCGCGCGTCGCTGAAGCGGCTCGACGAGGACCTGCACCGGCTGTTGCAGGCCAGTGATGACGGCAGCGAGGGCAAGCAGCTCGTCGATCAGGCCCGACAGCTCGAGGCGGAGTTTGCTGCAAGCCATCCAGTCGCGGAGCGCGTCATTCGGGAGATCATCGACGCGCTGGTGAAGCTCGGCTTGTAGCACGGGACCGCCGGGCGGCTAATATTCGGAGCAACGTCCGATCCCCCTATCCGGGCGATGCTCAGCCAACGAGGGCACAAAGATGAAACAGGACCTGCTTCGCATCATGCTGGTCGCCGCCGCAATCGTCGTGTCACCGGCTCGAGCCGACGAGCTGCACGACGCCATCAGCGCCGATTACGCCACCTACCTCGCCGACCTCTTCGTGCATTTTCACAGCAATCCGGAGCTGTCGCTCGTCGAGCATCAGACGGCAGCGAGGATGGCGCGCGAGCTGCGCGATGCCGGCTTCGACGTCACCGAAGGCGTCGGCGGCACCGGGGTCGTCGCCACCCTCGAGAACGGCCCGGGTCCGCGGGTCATGATGCGCGCCGACATGGATGGCCTGCCCGTCGAGGAGAAGTCAGGCCTCGCGTACGCCTCGACGGCGACCCAGACCGACACGATCACCGGCGAGACCGTGCCCGTCATGCACGCCTGCGGGCACGATGTGCACATCACCAGCCTCGTCGGGACGGCAAGGCAGATGGCGGCGCGCCGCGACGCGTGGAGCGGCACGCTGATGCTGATCGTACAGCCGGCCGAAGAGCTCGGCCTCGGCGCGCTCGCCATGCGCAACGACGATCTGTGGCAGCGCTTCGGGCAACCGGACTTCGCACTCGGCTTTCACGTCGCAGCGGAAAACGAGGCCGGCCTGATCAACGTGCAGGAAGGCAGCCCGTATGCCGGCGTCGATTCGGTCGACATACTGGTACACGGCATTGGCGCGCACGGCGCAAGCCCGCACATGAGCCGCGACCCGGTCGTCATCGCGAGCCAGATCGTCGTCGCGCTGCAGACACTCGTTGCGCGCGAACTGCCGCCGCGGGAACCGGGCGTCGTTACGGTCGGGTCGTTTCATGCCGGCACGAAGCACAACATCATCCCGGACGAGGCCCGGCTGCAGCTCACGGTAAGGAACACGTCGCCGGCAGCGCGCGAGCTGCTGCTCGACGGGATCCGCAGGATCGCCGAGAACATGGGCCGCGTCGCGGGGCTCCCGGAGGACATGCTGCCGGAAGTCACGGTCCGGGAAGGCTCGGTGCCGCCGATGATCAACGATGCGCCGCTGGTGCAGCGATTGAAGTCGGTCTGGCGCGCGACGATGGGCCCCGAAACGGTCGTCGATCAGCCGCCGACCGGCATGGGCGGCGAGGATTTCCCATATCTGACGCTCGATCCGGACATTCCGAGCGCGTTCTGGCGCATCGGCGGCACGCCCGCCGCCGATTTCGAGCGCGCAGCGGCAGGCGGCGCGCCGGTGCCGAGCCATCACTCGCCGCTGTTCAGGATTGCGCCCGAGCCAGCGGTGCGCAGCGGCGTCGAATCGACGGTCCGGGCGCTGCTCGAGCTGATGTCAGGTCGGTGACTGGTAGTGCCAATAATAGCATTTGAACTGTCGCCGCGTTGTCAGGAAACAACATGTTTTCTGCAGCCCATTGCAATGTTTCTGTTGACAACGCGACGATAGATCGCAAAGATTGGCAACAGAACAACAATCTGCCAAAAGTCCGAACTGGAGTATGTTTCCGAGCGGGCTTTTGAATATCAACGGTCGGATTCGTTACAGGAACAGTTCGATCGCCCATTACCAGTCCATGGGGGTTTTTAGTATGAACAGGAGTTCAGTCAGTCTTGCCGTGGCCGCGGCACTCGCCAGCACTGCTGTCGGGGTGCCGCAGGCATTCGCCCAGGAAGGGGCGCTCGAGGAGATCGTCGTTACGGCTACCCGCCGTGCGCAGGACCTGCAGGAAGTGCCGGTCTCGATCGTCGCGATCACCGGCGACAATCTCGAGCTACAGGGCCTCGACAGCCTCGAGGACGTCGGCAACTACATTCCGAACATCAACATTCAGGGCGGCGGCGCCGGTACATTCGGTCCGACGTTCCGCGTGCGCGGTCTGCCGAACATCGGCCTCTACGTCGATGGCGTCTGGCAGGTCAACGCGTCCGGTTTTCTGACGCAGGACTTCGTCGACGTCGATCGCATCGAGGTGCTCCGTGGTCCGCAGGGCACGACTTACGGTCGTGACGCCGTCGGCGGCGCCATCCGAATCTGGACGGCACGGCCGGCAGAAGAGTTCGGTGGCAGCATCACGGCAACGACCGGCTCGCTCGACCGGCGCGACGTGAAAGCCTCGGTCGATATTCCGCTGTCGGACAACCTGCTGACGAAGTGGACCGCATCGAGCCTTTATCGCGACGGTTACATCCAGAGTCTCTCCGTCGACCGCAAGTACGGCGAATCGGACCAGGACGTTCTCCGCGGCGACATTCTCTGGACGCCGAGCGACAACCTGAGCATCCGGGTAGTCCATTCCTCGGACGACCTGGCATTGACGGAGCCCCGCATCCAGGATGCGATCTTCGATACCGGCGTCATTCCGGGTCCCGACCTGATCGTCGGCACGGCCGACGACGTACAGAACTGGGGCGTCCTGATGAAGGACTTCTACCGGCTGGCGATCGAGACGAACCCGGATGCTTATCCCGGCTTCCTGCCGTACACACCCGAGAATTACACGTCCGGGTTCCCCGGCGGGCGCATCGGGCAATGGGAAACGGCATCTTCCACGGCCCAGCCATCGACGATCTCGCGTGACCAGACTACGGTCGATATCAACTGGGACATCACGGACAACATCAGCATCCAGTTCCTGACCGCCTACACGGATGTCGAAACCGACATCATCATCGATTGGGACGGCGCTGATTACGACATCGTCAGCGACCTGTCACGGACGCGACTCGACGTCTTCAGCGAGGAAATCCAGATCACCGGCGGCGGCGATCGCGTCAGCTGGGTGGCCGGACTGTACTACTGGGACGAGGAGTCCGTTACGCGTGCTGACCGACGCACACTCGGCGACTTCTTCACGTACCCGGGCGTGCCCGAGCCGCTGTTCGATCTCGCAGACGTGTTCGCGCATCCGCAGTGTGTTGCGCTGGTAGATCCGGCGACAGCCAACCTGGGGCCGCCCGCCAGCTTCGCGCCTAATCCGGTGACGAACCCGACCGGCGCGAACAACTGCCAGTTTGCGGCATTCTTTGCGCAGAACATCTTCGCCTACGACCGGCTGAACTTCGCCAATCAGGACGGCTTTGCCGTGTTCGGTGAGGCAACGATCTCGTTGAACGACAGGCTGGACCTGACACTGGGTCTGCGTCATCACGATCAGGACGTCGAGAACGGCGCACTGGCGTTCATCCCGGGTGTGACCGCACCGCAGACGCCACGAGCCGACGTCTTGCACACCGGTGGCGATCCGTTCGCCGGCACGCCGATCATCGATCCGAACGCACCGCCGGTGACGTTCGACGAGACGACGATCAAGCTGGCGCTGCAGATGCAGTTCACCGACGACATCATGGGCTACGTCAGCTACTCGGAAGGTTTCAACTCCGGCGGCATCGACAGCATCACCACCGATCGGCAGATCTGGTTCCCGTACGATCCTGAGGTCATCGAGAACACCGAGATCGGTATTCGTGCAGACCTGGCCGATGGCCGTGTTCGTCTGAACGCGACTTACTTCGATTCGGACTGGACCAACATCCAGAACGACGGCGTCGTTCGCGATCCGGACTCGGGAGTCGAGCTGCCGTCGCTGGCGACGACGAATGTCGGTACCGCGAATGCGAACGGCCTGGAGCTCGAGCTGACGGTTCTCCCGACGGACAACCTGACGCTGAACTTCAACCTCGGCATCCTCGATACGGCTTACACCGATATCGCGGCCGGTACGTCGTTCCTCGACACGTCGACCGAGTTCCAGCAGGCACCTGACATGACCTGGAATGTCGGCCTGCAGCATGTCGCGAGCCTGGCTAACGGCGGCTCGTTCACGACTCGTATCGACTACGCCTATACCGACCAGTTCTGGCGCTCACTGGCGTTCCTGAGACTGGATCAGTACGGCGTGAAGAACGGTGGCCCGATCCCGGCAAGCTTCGACGAAGCCGGCGACTGGGGTACGGTCAATGCACGGTTCACCTACGAGCCTGCGGACGGCCAGTATCAGGTGTCCGTCTTCGGCACGAACCTGACCGACGAGTACATGCTGAACTCGGGCTTCTTCCACGGTATCTGGGGTTACGACTTCGCGACCGTGGCACGCCCGCGTGAGGTGGGTGCCTCTCTGACATTCCGGTTCTAAGACCGGCTGCTCACAAGAGCACTGGCGCTGGCGGTTCGACGAATCGCCAGCGCCTTTTTCTTTGCGGCTCGCGAAACGCGCTGCACCAGCCCGCCAGCCCGGTCGGAACCGGTCAATCGACGCGCGGAGTCAATGCGAACGCAACCCCCAACATTGATCGGCTCGAGTCGTCGAGGCCCCTCGCACACGCGATTGAGCTGACGTAGAACATGGCTGGACCGGGGCTGACGACGAGCGGAGCTCAGTCAGCGCAAACAGCAACAAGGTGGAAAGCGTCCGGCAAGGTGGAGCGTCCGGCCACGCGCCGGCGCTCCCAAACTCAGCCGCCGGCCTCGGTCAGCTTACGGAGTATCCGGTCCTGGACCCACTGGCTGCTCCACCAGTCGACGGGATTGATCGCACGACCGTTCAACAGCATCGTGAAATGCAGATGATCGCCGCCGGCGAGGCCCGTGGCGCCGCTTCTGCCGAGCTGCTGATCGAGCGTGACGCTGTCGCCGACGGCAACGTCGATCGAGGACAGGTGCGCATAGAGCGACTGCAGTCCCATGCCGTGGTCGATGATCACGCAGTTGCCGTAGATCCCGAGCCAGCCGGCGTGCAGGATGCGGCCGCTGTTCGCGGCCAGGACGGGTGCAGCCGCCGTCGATGCGAGATCAAAGCCGAGGTGCGTCTGCTCATCGACGACTTCGCCGTCATAAATGTAGTCGCGCTGATCCGCGAACCCCGACTCGACCGCCGTGTTGATCAGCTGCTTGAAAGGTCCGTCCCATAGAATCGTCGCCGCCGTCTGACGGGCCAGATCGGCAATGTAGGTATCGTTCTCCCGGCGCATCTCACTGTTGATGCTGACATACGATGCGAGCAGGTCGGTTGGATCGTCGACCCGGAAGTCCGGAGAGTTCTGCAGGATGGCCGGCACGACACGCCCCAGGAACCGGTCGTTCAGGTTGATGCGGCTCTCGCGAAAGCGTTTCTCGAAAACGCGGTAGTCGAATGGCACATTCGCCTCGTTGCCGAGCGAATCGCGCGCGAACACGGTGATCGCCGCACCGGGGTCCTGATCCCAGGACAACGAGAAGAATGCGACGTGGAGCGAGTCGTCCGCCCCGGTAATGCCCGCGCCGGCTGCCGGGTAACCCGGGTAGTCACGATCGCCGACCCGCACGCCGGATTCGCCACCCGCCGGCGTAATCCGGTAGACGACCATTTCGGTCCCGCCGTGATTCACGTAGTGAAACTGTGACTGAACGCTGACGACCGGTGGCCGGAGGCGCACCTCGATGCCGCGCTCGGCCGTAGTCGTCGCTTCGCGATAACCGAACAGCACCGGACGCACGGCCGTGACGCGCACCGTGGCAGGACCCTCGCGAAGCCCCTCGAAGCGCTCCCGGCCGATCGGTTGCCGCAGCGTCAGGCGATCGGGGTCAGCCGCGCTGAGGCCGGATCTGCCGTCGGTCGCAAGACCGAATACACGGTATTCGGCGCCGTCCTGCTCGAGAACGACGTCGAGAGCGTTCAGCATCGCGTCCGGGGTCGAGATCGCGAGCTCGAGCTCACCGACGCGGCCGACGACCGATGGCTGAACGAAGTCGATGACAGGTCCCGGCGCGCTACCGGCCCGATACCAGACCGCAGACGCGCCCCCAAGGGCAGCCAGAACGACTGCCAGCGCTATGTATTTCCGCATGGGCGCGATTCTAGCCCGCATCCGTCGGCAATCGAAGTGAACCCGTCGTGGTCGGCGTCGCGGCCCTGACTGCCGCCTGCCCTGCACCACTGGCTGTTGTCGTCCCTTTCGGTCACGCCCGGCTTTATACTGGCCGGCAAACAACGGAGACTCTTTCCATGGCTGATCAGGCATCCCGATTTCCATCCAGGTTCGCGTGCGCTGCCCTCGTAATGACCGCCGGTGCGCTGGCTGCGCTCGAAACTGCGAGCGCGCAGCAGGAGGTGCCGTTCAATTTCGGTATTCCGGTGGCACCGGAAGGGCTCAACAACATTCCTCTCGGGGAAGGGCCGTGGACGATGCCTACCGGCGAGGACATGGATATCGAGGTCACGGTCGTCACGAAAGAGCTCGAGTATCCATGGAGCCTCGCGTTTCTTCCGAACGGCGACATGCTGGTCACGACACGCGGCGGCGAGCTGCGCCGGATCAGCGGCGGCATGCTCGACTCGAACCCGGTTGCCGGCGGCCCCGAGGCCTATTTCGCCGGCATCTCCGGCCTGCCCGGGGCCGTTCATGGCTATATGGACGTGGTGCTGCACCCGGACTTCGACGACAACAGTCTGATCTATCTGAGCTATACGAAACCGGTACCAGACCAGCGCAACGTGCTCGCGGTCGGCCGGGGCCGCTGGGATGGTCGCGCATTACGTGACTTCGAGGATATCTATGTCGGCCACGAGGGTTCCGCCGGCCCATCGCGGCTCGCATTCGGGCGCGATGGCACGTTGTACTTCACTGCCAGCGGCGGCGATTCACAGGCGCTCGACAATATCGGCGGCAAGGTGCTGCGCGTGAATGACGACGGCAGCATTCCCGCCGACAATCCGTTCATCGGGCGCGAGCGTGCGTTGCCCGAGATATACACGCTCGGGCACCGCAACTCGCTGGGGCTCGCCGTGCATCCGACGACCGGCGAAGTCTGGCAGAACGAAAACGGCCCGAATGGCGGCGACGAGATCAACGTGCTGCGTCCCGGCGCCAACTACGGCTGGCCGATAGTCAGCCTCGGCCGGACGTACCAGGGGCCGTGGCAGTCGCAGCACCAGCGTCCGACCCACGACAACTTCGAGCCGCCGATCGCGTTCTGGATGCCTGCGATCGCGCCATCCGGCATGGCCTTTTATACCGGCGATGCGCTGCCAAAGTGGAAGGGCGACGTCTTCGTCGGTGGACTCCGCTACGGGGAGATACCGGGAACCGGTCAGCTGCAGCGCATCCTGTTCAACCACGAGTTCCAGGAACTTCGGCGAGAAGTCTTGCTGGACGACCTGCGACAGCGAATTCGCGATGTCCGGCAGGGTCCGGACGGCATGCTCTATGTGCTGACTGACGAGGACGAAGGCGCTGTGCTGCGCATCGGCCCGGCCGAGCGGGATTAGCCGCAGGCTCAGCATGGGCCGACGGCCTGCATTGGCGAACGGCCTGCTAGACTTCGATCCCAGCGGGGGAGGTAGCCATACATGAAAACAGCCAGTGCCATCGCTTTGACGACTTTGCTCGCGGCCAGCGCCGCAGTGCACGGGCACCACGCGTTCAACACCGAATTCGACGGCGACCTCGAAGGCGAGGTCGACGGCATCGTGACGAAGGTCTGGTGGGCGAATCCGCACATCCGTTACGACGTCGACGTTACGCTGCCGGACGGCTCTGTAGAACAATGGTCGTTGCACCCGCCGGGCAATCTGCCGACCTACCGTCGCGAGAACTGGACGCCCGACACGCTGAAGGCCGGCGATCACGTCAACGCGACCGGCAACCTCGGCCGCGACGGCGCGACGAAGCTATACGCAACCTGCATCAATCTCGACAGCGGCCGGCAACTGGGCCGCTGCGTGAGCCCGGGCAGCACACGAGAAGTCACCGCCGACCCGGACCGCGTGCACACGTATTCGGCCGAGGCCCGCGAGGTCGATATTTCGGGCTTCTGGGACAATCGCTACCGGTTCCGGACGACGGTCGACGACTTCGAGCCGAAACCGATGCCGATGACCGATGAAGCAGCTGCGATCTACGCCGGGCGCCGGTTCGGCGACGACCACGTGCTGCGCTGCCTCCCGGCCGGACTGCCACGAATCTTCGGCTCACCGTATCCGGTCGAGGTGCTCGACGCCGGTTCGCACTACACGATGATCTTCCTGCAGGACAATACGCCGCGCTGGGTCTATATGGACGGTCGCGATCCGCTGCCGGACCAGCCGCTGACGGCGATGGGATTCTCGACCGGCCGCTGGGAAGGCCGGACGCTGATCATCGAGACGACACATCTCTCGCCGGGCTGGCTGGACGGCTCCGGCTATCAGATGTCCGGCGGCGACGACACACGTATCGTCGAACGCTGGACAGTCGCGGACGACGGGCTGACGATCGATCGCACAATGACGATACACGACGCGCTCTACACGGAGCCGCTGGTCCGCACGCGCGGGTCCCAGCGTGGCAATCCGCAGGAGCTGCTCGAAAGCCCGCCCTGCGACGCGACGGCCTTCTACTACGAGATGCTCGAGCGCGGCGAGCTGGAAGAGCTGTTCAGCGAACAATAGTCGGTATCATCGCGTGCCCTATGCCCCCACCGATCGCGCTCTCGAAGACCCGGCTGCTGAGCTATCTCCAGTGTCCGAAGAAGCTCTGGCTCGAACAGTACTCGCCTGAGCTCGAAGACGAAGACGCGATCGACTGGGCGGCGATAGCCGTCGGCCGCGAAGTCGGCGATGTTGCGCGCCAGGTCTACGCGAATGGCGGCGGTCACCGGGTATCGAATGATCGCGGGCTACGTTCGGCCATTGCGCAAACGGCCGCGGCGCTCGCCGAGGGCGCGGATACGCCGATTTTCGAAGCCACGTTCGATCACGATGGGGTCACGGTGCAGGTCGACGTGCTGGACCGGTCCACCGATCCGCACCGGATCGTCGAGGTGAAGTCGTCGGCAAGTCTGAAGGATCACTACCTGCCCGATTGCGCAATTCAGTGGTGGGCCGTGACCGAATCCGGTAGCAGCGTGTCGGCGGCCGCGGTTGCCCATATCGATACGGCGTTCGTTTACTCGGGCGACGGCTACGAGGGCCTCTTCACGGAAACCGACGTCACGGCCGCGGTCGGCGCGCTGCTCGGCGACGTGCCCGCCTGGGTCGCCGGGACGCGCGAAGTCCTCGACCAGCTGGACGAACCTGAGGCGCCGATCGGTACGCATTGCCGAAAACCGCACCCGTGTCCGTTCTTTGCTCACTGCGCCCCGGCATCGGGCGAGTATCCGGTCAGCGCGCTCGGTGGGAGCCGCGATCTGCACGACCGCCTGCTGCGGGATGGCTACAGCGACCTTCGCGAGGTGCCGGCCGAGCGCCTCGAAACCGAGAGGCAGCGACGCATCCGCGCAGCGACAATCGCCAGCGAACCGCACGTCGATCCGGAGCTCGGTGCCTTCGCGGCCGCTCTGGAATTTCCGCGCTATTACCTGGACTTCGAGACGATCGCATTCGCCGTTCCCCGGTGGCCGGATACGCGGCCGTTCGAGGCCATTCCGTTCCAATGGTCGTGCCATAAGGAAGCCGCGGCTGGACAGCTCGAGCATGACGCGTTCCTCGACCTTTCAGGCGCAGCCCCGATGCGAGCCTGCGCCGAGTCACTGCTTGCGACCATCGGCGAACACGGCCCGGTGGTCGTCTACACCGGCTACGAAGGACAAGTGCTGCGCGGCCTCGCCGACCGTTTCGAGGATCTTGCGGCCGGCCTGCTGGCAATCGAGGGACGGCTCGTCGATCTGCACGAACCGGTGAAGGCGCATTACTACCATCCGGCCATGCTCGGCTCCTGGTCGATGAAAGCCGTCCTGCCGACGATCGCGCCGGATCTCGACTACGCTGCGCTCGGTGCAGTCGCCGACGGACGGGCCGCACAAATCGCCTATCGTGAGGCAATCGATCCCGCGACGACGTCGGCCAGGCGCGAAGAGATCCGGCGAGCACTACTCGAGTACTGCCGCCTCGACACGCTCGGGCTGGCTCGACTCGTCGCCTTCTGCGCCGACGGCTAATGTCCTGTTGCAGAAGTCGCGGACTGCGGCGCCTGGCTGGCAAGGCGCGACGAACGAGAATATCGGGAATATTCGAGCGAGGAGCAACGCCGCTTGCGCCGCTACCAATCGGAGGGGAAACGATGACCGAAACGATCCGCAAACTGCTGCGTACCGCTTACCTCTGCATCGCGGCGAGCGCCGTCGTTGGCCTGGCGCCGATTGGCATCGCAGGCGCCCAGCCGCGTCTTGCGGACGATGACGCCATAGGCGCCTATCTCGCCGACAGCGTGCAGCGAACGGACATACCCGGGACTGTCGCCCTCGTCGTCTCCGCGGACGAGATTCTTTACGAAGGGGCGTTCGGATCCCGCGATGTCGGCAATGCTTCACCGATGCGGCCGGACACAATATTTCGAATCGCCTCGATGACGAAGCCGGTCGCGGCGACCATCGCCATGATGCTGGTCGATGAAGGCAAGCTCTCGCTCGACGATCCGATCGAGCGTTACCTGCCGGAGTTTGGCGAGCGAGAAGTCGTTGCGAGCTTCGATGACTCGACAGGCGAATACACGACGCGCCCGGCAGCGAGCCCGGCGACGATCAGGCAACTGCTGTCGCACTCCTCGGGCCTCGCCTACAACTTCGCGAGCGACGTGGCGACGGCCATTGCAGGCTCCGCCGACGCGCCGGAAGACGATCGGTTTCCGCTGCTCTACGACCCGGGCACTGCCTGGTCCTACGCCGGCGGTATCGCCATCGTGGGCAACATCGTCGAGCGTATCGAGGGGATCGGCCTCGACACGCTGATGCGCGATCGGCTGTTCGTTCCGCTCGGAATGAACGACACGAGCTTCATCGTCGCGCAGGACAAACTCGACCGGGTCGCAACGATTCATCGACGCGATGCCTCAGGGCATCTCGAGGAGACACCCAATCCGGTCGATGTGCGCGCCGCCGTCAGCGGCGACGGGGGCCTGAACTCGACGGCGCGCGACTACGCACAATTCATCCGACTGTTCCTGAATGACGGAGTGGCACCCGGTGGCGAAAGGCTGCTGTCACGCGAGGCCGTGCGAGAGATGGCGCGGAGCCAGCTCGGGGAACGCACCGTGACTCTGCAGGACGAGCCCACGCCGCTGCTCGCCCGTGCGTTCCCGCTCGGTGCCGGCAGGGACGGCTTCGGCCTCGGCTTTCAGGTGACAGGCAGCCATGACGGCGACCGGGAGCGGGCGCCCGGCAGCCTCAGCTGGGCCGGCATCTTCAACACGGAGTTCTGGATCGACCCCGCCACCGGCATCGGCGGCGTGCTGCTGATGCAGTATCTGCCGTTCTACGATCCGGCGGCGATAGAGACACTGCAGGGCTTCGAGGCCCGGGTCTACGAAGCCCTGGAGTAGCTCGCGCGTCCCGGTCGTCAGTTTTCCGCGCGAGCGGCGGCCAGACCGGCCGGGAACGCAGTTCCGGCCTGAACGGCGAGGTCAGGACGCTCCGCGCGCAGCGACTCGATCGCGGAGCTTTCGATCGACGTTCCCCAGACATAGGCACGCTCCAGCGCCGGCATCGCGCGGAGGTGCTCGACTGCTGCGTTCGTAACGCCAGGGTTGCCGTGCAGGTTCAGGACGCGAAGCGCCGGCATCGCTGCGAGCGACGCGAGATCGGTATCGTCTATCCCGGCGTTGTCGATCCTGAGCGTGGTCAGCGAACCGAGCTGTGAGACCGTGTCGAAGAACCCCTCCGGCAGACGGGTGCGGCTGACATTCAGCCCGACGATGCGATCGGACAGTGCGGTCAGCGCAGCAAAGACTCCTGCCTCGAGCGAATAACCGGGCGCGGCAACGGCAATGACGAGATCCGTGGAAGTGCTGGCCACGGCGCGACCAGCGAGCCCGAAGGCTGCCAGCTCGTCGAGCCGACCCACAGTTTCCGCATCGAGCTCGACAACCGCCGCCCCGAATCCGGAAGCAACACCGCCGGAAGTGGCCGAACGATCGGCCGCGGATGCTGCCGAAACGGTCAGGAAACGCTCCCCGTGCGTCACCCGGCTGCCGTAGTGCAGGGTCAGCAGCATCACGACCAGCGTCACGACGCCGACGGCTTTCGCGAGTCCGGCAACGGCCTGGCCACCGAGCAGCCGCAGGCCCCAGACGACGACGCTGCCCGCCGCGGTCAGGATCGCGTAGAAACGGTGCGAATCGATGTTGCCGGCGGCGAACCCGCCCTCCCCGGCATGCATCAGGCCGGTTGCAACGGAGAGAATGCCGGTGATCGCGGCGACACCCCAAAGCAATGTCGCCGCCTGGGCGGCTGCCGCGAAGCGGGGCCGGACCGATAGGAAGTCCGCCATGACCGCAAGGAGGATGACGCCGATTGGCACGTGCAGTACGAGTACGTGCGTGCGGCCGAGAAAAAGCAGAAAGTCCAATTCAATACCTCTTCAGTTGGTTCGCCGACCGCGCGCGAGTGGCGGCGCAGTAGGCATCTGCAGCGCTGGATGGATACCCGGCAGGCATCAGCCCCTGTCGATGCGGATGTTGTAGTCGGACCATTCGACGATCTTGCCATCCTGCAGGAAGAAGACGCCAACACCCTCCCAGGTGACAGGGCGCGTCTCGGACATCCAGTAGTCGATTCGATGGTTCATCACGATCGGGCCCTTGGCCACGGTCTGCAGGATCTCGAAGACGATCGTATGCGAGGAATCGATCCAGCCCTGCATCTGCTCCGCAAGGCCTTCGTGACCGTGCACCGGCGGTGTCGTCTCCGACATCCGGTAAATGCTGTTGCCGGCCATCGTCGCAGTCACCTGTGACAGGTCCCGCGTGCTCCAGGCGTCGCAGAACTGCTCGACGACGCGGACGTTCTGTTTCTCGACCTCGGTCCAGTCATCAACGTTTTCCCAGCCCTGCGCACCGGACTGCCGCGGGCCGAACAGGCCGAGCATTGCGAGCCCGGACCCCGCGACGATACCGCGCCGTGCAGGATTCGCGGGCCCCGCGCCGCTCGCGCGGGTGGCTGGAACTGACTGACCGCCGGCCGCGGGGTCTGCCGGAGAGCTTCCGGGCACCCGGCGGTCGCTGTCACCGTCACGCTGGTCGTTGTCGTTCATCGCTGGCTCCACTGTCTGCTGTCTGCTGTCTGCTGTCTGCTGTCTGCTGTCTGCTGTCTGCTGTCTGCTGTCTGCTGTCTGCTGTCTGCTGTCTGCTGTCTGCTGTCTGCTGTCTGCTGTCTGCTGTCTGCTGTCTGCTCAGGCAAGTATCTCGTGCACGACGTTGCCGTGCACGTCGGTCAGCCGGAAGTCCCGGCCCTGGTAAGGGAACGTCAGGCGCTCGTGATCGATGCCGAGCAGGTGCATCAGCGTCGCCTGGAAATCGTGCACGTGCACCGGGTCCTCGACGATGTTGTAGCTGAAGTCGTCGGTCCGGCCGTGCACATGGCCCGCCCTGACGCCGCCACCGGCCAGCAGGTACGTAAAGCAGCCCGGATGGTGGTCCCGGCCCCAGCTCGTGCCGGTGAACTCGCCCTGCGAGAAGCAGGTACGGCCGAACTCGCCGCCCCAGACCACCAGCGTGTCCTCGAGCAGGCCCCGCTGCTTCAGATCGAGCACGAGACCGGCCGTCGCCTGGTCGACCTCCCGCATGCTGACCTCGTGAAACAGCGGATGCGCCGCGTGATGGTCCCAGGCATTGTGATAAAGCTGAATGAAACGCACGTCGCGTTCGGCGAGGCGGCGCGCCAGCAGGCAGTTGCGCGCGAACGAGCCCGGCCGGTGCACATCGGGACCGTACAGATCGAGCACGTGCTCCGGTTCGTCCGCCAGCGAAGTCGCTTCCGGCACGGAGCTTTGCATCCGAAACGCCATCTCGTACTGGGCGATCTTCGACAACAGCTCCGGATTGCCGGAGCGCTCGTGCTGGACGGCTGCCAACGCGTTGATCGCAGCGACCGCTTCGTCACGACGCGTGCGCGACAGGCCCGCAGGGTTGCTCACGTAGAGCACGGGATCGACGCCGGGCTGCAGCAACACCCCGCCGTGCCGTGACGGCAGAAATCCGGCGCTCCAGATCTCGGAGTTGATGCTTTGCGCGGGCCCTTCGCCGCGCGAAGTCATGACGACGAATGTCGGCAGATCCTGATTGCCGGCGCCAAGCCCGTAATCGATCCACGAACCGATGGACGGCCGCCCCGCGAGCTGGAACCCGGACTGAATTACCTTGATTGCCGGATCGTGATTGACCTGCTCCGTCCACATCGAGCGGATCATGCAGAATTCGTCGATTGCGCTCGCCATGTACGGCAGGCCGTCACTGACCCACGTGCCGTTCGCGCCGTGCTGCCGCAGCGGGCGGATCGGCGCGACGACCGGGAACGCGGTCTGGCCTTTGACCATCGTCGACAGCCGTTGCGTGCCGAGGATCGAGTCCGGTGTCTCCTGGCCGTGCATCTCGAACAACGTCGGCTTGTAGTCGAAGCATTCGAGCTGCGACGGTGCGCCGGCCATGAACAGATAGATAACGCGTTTTGCGCGCGCCGGATGATGCGTCGACGAGAGGGCGGCGGCCGTGGCCGGCCCGGTTTGTGCTGCGGCCGGGCGACCACACAGCTCAGCGAGCGCAAGGCCCCCGAGGCCGCCGGCATGCGTGAGAAACGAACGTCGCGAAATCGTTGCCGTCGAGTCTTGCGACGTCGTCTCGACCGTGTCGTGCTTCGATCGCATCCGGCTATCTCAGCATGTAGGAATCAGGCGTATTGAGCACGACGTTTGCCGTCGAGGCGAGCGCCGCGAGCTCCAGCGGATCGAGCAGCGGGTCCGCCGGCACGATACCGGTCGCGAGATAGGCAGCGGCGGCGTCAGGTGACTCCCCGAAATAGCGGAGTTCGCGCTCATAAAACTGCGCGAGCAGATCGAGCTCCCGCGGCGCTGCTCTTCTGCGTGCCGCAAGCCGGAAGATCGCGTCGAGACGCCCTGCTGTCTCCGCCGATTCGCGTATCACGCGGGCCGCCAGCTCGCGGCTCGCCTCGACATACTGCGGGTCGTTCAACAGCACGAGCGCCTGCAGCGGCGTGCTCGACGTCGGCCGCCGTACCGTGCTCGTATGTCGTCGCGGGAAATCGAATATCGACAACGACGGTGCAGGCACGCCGCGACGTATCAGCGTGTAGAGGCTGCGGCGATGATGATCGTCGGGCACGTCTTCCGGCGCGGGGTAACTGTCGAGACGACCGTAGACATTCACCGATTTCCAGATATCCGCGGGCTGATAGGGGAACACGCTCGGCCCTCCGACAGCAGGATTCAGCAGGCCCGAGATCGCGAGCGCGTTGTCCCGGATCATTTCGGCCGGCAATCGACGGGCCGCGCCACGCGCGAGCCAGATGTTCTCGGGGTCGATCGCGCGTGCAGCTTCACCGGCATCGGCAGTGCGGCGAAACGTCGCCGACATTGCGATCAGCTTGTTCATAGCCTTCACGTTCCAGCCCGATGCGACGAATTCGGCCGCGAGCCAGTCGAGCAAATAGGGATGCGTCGGCGCTTCTCCCTGGGTCCCGAACTCTTCCGCCGTGCGCACGATCCCGCGGCCGAAGTGCATCTGCCAGAGGCGATTGACGTAGGCGCGTGCCGTCAGCGGGTGTCGCGGGTCGAAAAGCCAGCGGGCGAGACCGAGGCGGTTCTTCGGCAGGTCATCCGCGTACGGAAAGATCTGGGTCAACCCACGTGGCTCGACCGGCTCGGCATGCTGATCGTAAATGCCGCGCTCCAGCACGTAGCTCGGCCGCGGATGCTCCGTGTCGCCCATCGTCATGACTTCCGGCAGCGAAGTCAGCAGATCGTTGAGCGCCCGGCGGGCGTCGCGCAATTCGGCAAATGCCGCCGTGACATCCGGGTCGAGCGCGACCAGATGTTCCGCGAGCAGCGCGACGCTCAGTGCCTCGGCGCCGTCTCCCGCTGCCGGGTCATCGCCTGCTGCGGCGGCGTCACTCGCCACGGGGCCGTCACCCGCATTGACACTGCTTGCGGCCCGCGCGTGCTGCACGAGCACTTCGAGTGGCGCCAGCCGCCGGTCGTAGATACGAATCTCGTCGATCGCGCCGCCCTCGAGCGGCGACATCTGCCACCGCTTGCCGAAAGCAATGCCGAGGAAGTCGTCGAGGCCCGCGAACTCCTGACCCAGCGGGAGCATCGATTGCGTGAGGCGATCGCGCCGGACCTCGAGCACCGCAGCACGGCCGTCGATGAACAGATCGAGGCCGGCAGCGCGTGCCGAGCCATCATAGGTCATCGTGACGCGGTGCCAGCCGCGGTCGAGTGAGTCGGCAGACGCCACGATGATCTGCTCGCGCGGATAGGCGTGCACGAGCCTGACCACGATGCGATTCGCTTCCAGATCGAAGCTCCAGCCGCCTGAACCGTAACGCAGATGATCGCTGTGATTCAGCAGAGCCGCTTCTTCGTATGCCTTATCGAGGTAGACCCAGAAATCGACCGAAAACGGCTCCGTGTGCTCGAAATAGCCGATGCCATCGGCCTTGTCGATGAAGCCTTTGTTGTTCGCATCGAAATAGAACGCATTGCCGGCGACACCGGGCGCGATAATCGGTGACTGCAGAACGACCGGGCGGAGCCCTTCGGTAGCGGCCGGCGCGAACGCCATCGGCTTCGACGGCTCGATACCGGAAAGCCTGCGGTACGCGGTCGCGCTCGCGTCGTCTTCAACCATCGTCTCGAACGGGTAGTACGCGACCTCGGCGGCCTGCGTCGCGGGGAGCACGGCGGCCAGGGCGTCGCCCGAGGCCAGCAGTGCGTCTGCCCGCTCGACTGCCCGCGCTTCGGCCCGCCTAACGGCGTCGTCGTAGACGCGCGAACGCGCCTCGACTGCCGCTTCGAGATCCGCAATCTCGGCATCCGTTGCGCCATCGGTCAGCAACATCGTCGGCCCGGTATTCCATTTCAGCTGCGGGTAGTAGCCCGCGTCATCGGTGCTGTTGAAGAACGCGGCAAGCGAGTAGTAGTCGACGTGACTGATCGGATCGAATTTATGATCGTGACAGCGCGCGCAGCCGACCGAGAGACCGAGAAAAGCCGTGCCGACGGTATCCGTGCGATCGATCACGTATTCGACACGGTACTCCTCGTCAATGATCCCGTTCTCGGCGCTGCGCCGGTGGAGCCGTCCGAAACCGCTCGCGAGCCGTTGCTCCTTCGTGGCGCCGTCGAGCAGATCGCCGGCGATCTGCCACGTGCCGAACTCGTCATATGGCAGGTTGCGGTTGAAGGCGTCGATGACCCAGTCGCGCCACGGATACAGCAGTCGCTGATAGGCGTCGTCCAGATAGCCATCGGAATCCGCGAAGCGCGCGGCATCGAGCCACTCGGTAGCCATCCGCTCGCCGTAGGCCGGCGATGCCAGCAGGCGATCGATCACCTTCTCCCAGGCGTTCGGCGCGGCATCCGCCACGAAGGCCTCGACCTCGGCCGGCGTCGCCGGCAGTCCGGTCAGCGTGAATGTCGCCCGATGAATCAGCGTCTCGCGATCGGCCTCAGGCTCCGGTGTGAGGCCCGCGGCAGCGCCCCGGGCGGAAACGAAGCCGTCGATGCCGTTCGGCGCCGTGCCGGTCGATGCGTTCAGACCGCCGGGCAGGTCGTCCCCGAGACCCGCCGGCACGGCCGGTGGCTCTACGGGGGACGGCGATACGAATGCCCAGTGGCGCCGGTATTCGCCGCCCTGCTCGATCCAGCGCTCGAGTGTCGCGATTTCGACCGCGCTCAGCGTCTTGTGCGTCGACTGCGGCGGCATCCGCTCTTCCGGGTCGGTCGCGCGGATGCGCCGGATCAGCTCGCTCGCTTCGGGCTCGCCGGCCACGATCGCGAAGTGCCCGGACCAGTTCGGAAGCTCAGCATGAGCCGCTGCCTCGAGATCGAGCCTCAGACCCGCTTCCCGTGCCTCGCCGTCCGGGCCGTGACACTGGAAGCAGTTGTCGGAAAGGATCGGTCGGACGTCCCAGTTGTAGTCGACGACGTCGGGCAGCCCGGCTGAATCCCGATCCGCGCCACAGCCAGTGAGGCTGCCGCCGACAACGGCCGCGAGGGCGATTGCGGCCGTCGTCGTCAGCGTGTGGGGACTCATGCTCGTCACGATCGGCAATCCTGCAATGCGCCTGGCGGTGCTTACAGATGTTCGGCGAGGAAGTCGGCGATCGCCGTGTAGGCGGTCGCCTCGTTTTCCGTCTTCGCGAAACCGTGCCCCTCGTCATCGAAGACGACATATTCGACCGGGACACCATTTTCGCGCACTGCGGCAACGATCTCGTCCGACTCGACCTGGAGGACGCGCGGGTCGTTCGCGCCCTGTATCACGAGCAGCGGCCGCACGATGTTTTCCGCGTGGAACAGCGGCGAGATGCTGCGAAAGTACGCCTCATCGTCGAAGTCGCCCATTTCCATCGACAGGGCGTCCCTGGCCGCTTCCCACCAGGGCGGAATGTTCTGGACGGTCCTGTGCCAGTTCGAAATGCCGAATATGTCGACGCCGGCATCGAATGCCTCCGGGCGGAAGGTCAGCGCGGCCAGCACCATGTAGCCGCCATAGCTGCCGCCAATGATCCCGATTCGGTCCGGATCGACGAGCCCCGTGCCGATCAGCATGTCCTTGCTGGCGACGCAGTCATCCAGATCCCCTTCGCCGTGAGCGCGGTCGTCCAGATGGAAGAACGTCTTGCCGTAACCGCTGCTGCCGCGGTTGTTGATCGCATAGACCGCATAACCGCGATTGACCAGAAACTGGATCGCGTCGCTGTAGCCCACCCGTGACTGGCCGCCGGGTCCGCCGTGTACCCAGACGAGTGCCGGCACCCGGTTCTCGGGGCTTGCCTGATGGGGCATGTACAGCACACCCGGAATCTCGAGCCCGTCGAACGAGTCGAACCGGACGACTTCGCCATCGACCAGATGGCTCGACTCGATCGAATCGCTCAGAGAACGTGTCAGCTGGCGGGGCTCGCCGCCGGGCAGCGACTGCACGAACAGGTCGCGCGGCATACGGCTGCTCGACGCATACATCGCGACGGCCGTTTCGTCGGCCGAAATCGATGCCGACGTGATCGAAGCGCCGGCAATCTCAGGCAGGTCTATCGGCCTACCGGTCTCGGTGTCGACCACGGTCAATACCGTCCTCGAATCCTCGTTGACACCGGTCGCCATATAACGCCCGTGGCGGGAGAAACTCGCGAACATCACGTCCCAGTCGGGCTTCGCGAGTATCGTCTCCTCGCCGGTCTCGAGATCGAGCGCTACCGCATAACGGAACTCGCTATCGCGATCGGTCATGTAGACCAGCCTGCCGTCGGGTGTGAAACCCGCCGGCGCGTTCGCCACCGGTTCGGCATCATCCGTGAGCAACTCGGTCTCGCCACTGTCGAGGTGGTGCAGGTAGATATCGGTATCCGCATTGGTCACGGACTTCGAGAGCGCCAGGATCCGCCCGTCCGGACTGATACCGCCGAAATTGTAGGCTTCGTCGTTTTCGAAAAGCATTGCTCGTTCGTACGTCTCGGGGTCGTACGAGTACAGGTCCATGAATCGCTGATCCCGTTCGTTGCTCTGAATCAACAGGCGGGTATGGTCGTACGACCAACCGGAAGGCACGGCGCGATGCCCGCCATCGCCCGGCGTCAGATCCCGAACATTGCCGTCGAGCTCGCGGACGTAGACGTGAAACAGCTCGTTCCCACCCTGGTCGGACAGAAACAGTGCGCGTTCGTCGTTCGGAAAGTACCCGGCAGAGAAAATCGAGTTCGTCGTCGACGTCGTCAGCTGCTCGGCTTCGCTGCCGTCGACCGGCAACGCGTACAGGTTGTAAATGCCGCTGCGATTGCTGTGCACGAGTAGCTTCGAATTGTCCGGAGAAAACGACGCACCGCCATAATCGACCGTGGCCAGAAAATCCTCGATCGTGTATTCGGGGACAGACTCGGCGGCCGGCCGGGCGGCAGCGGAATCCGGTGCGGACTCGCCGGATTCACTGACAGCCAGGGTAGCGGCGGGCGGCGCGGCGCCGGCAGCAGATTCACGGGGAGCATTGGTATCGCTGCAGGCGACCAGCACCAGCAGCACGAGAGCGGCGGAAGTCTGCACGGGTATCTTGTCGAACATCACGGCCTCCCCAGCGTCGAGTGCACCGAATTTCGTTCAGCCGATGATACACACTGGCTTGCCCGGCAAGGCCACCCCGGAGCTCACCGATTCCCGGATTAGCAGGCTGTTGAAAAAAGTCTCTGGCGGCGCGTCGGCCGGAGGAGGCGCGTCAATCGAGTCGCGCCGGACGGCCACCGCCGGTTGCCCAATCGAGCAGCTCGACGGTATGGACGAAGCGCAGCCGGGGGGGCGAACCGCGGGCGGCGCGCGCGTCGAGCTGCATCAGGCAGCCGAGATTGCCGGCCGCGACGATTTCCGCGCCGGTCGCTGCGATATTGCCGAGCTTACGATCGGCGAGCCGGCCGGCCAGATCGGGTTGCAGCATGTTGTAGGTTCCGGCCGATCCGCAGCACAGATGTCCCTCGGCGATCTCGACGACCTCGAAGCCGGCCGCCCGCAGCAGCTCGCGAGGCGGGACCTGAAGTCGCTGGCCGTGCTGCATCGAGCAGGCCGCGTGATAGGCGACCCGCAAACCGGCGGTCGGAGACCCTGCGTCCGGTCGCCGCTCGACCAGCGCCGCCACCTGCGCAGGCTCGAGCAGCTCGGAGATGTCACGCGTCAGACCTGCAACGCGTGTCGCCACTGGCGCGAGATCCGGCTCGTTGCGGAACAGATGGCCGAAATCCTTCAGCGACGCGCCACAGCCGGACGCGTTGCTCACAATCGCCGTGGCGGCCTCGAGCTCGGGCGCGAGCTCGCCGAGCAGGGCACGTGCCAGATCGCGACCCTGCTCGTCGCGGCCCATGTGGTGCACGATCGATCCGCAGCACCCACCGACGGTTGTGACGTCGTAGCCGGCCCGCTCGAGCAGACCGATCGTCGCGCGATTGATCGACTTGCCGACGACCGCCTGAACGCAGCCGGTCGAGCACGATGACCCGGCTGCGGCCGACCCGGTTCTCCGCGCCGGCAGCCGGTCGCGCATCGCCCACGACGTGGTCGGCCGGCGACGCCGCGGCCGACTCGACAGCTCCGGCGTGAGCCCGTGACGGCTCGCCGCTGCCGCCGCGTTGCGGGGCCGGCACCAGCTCGAGCATCGCCGCGAGTGAGGGCGGCAACAACCGCCTGAACGGCCTCGCCAGCCGCGCGAGCCACAATGCCGCGCGGAATCTGGCGGGGTACGGCATCAGCGAGGCGAGCAGCGCCCGCGTTGCGCGCTCGCGAAGCGGCCGCCGGCCGGTCTTCTCCACGTGCACGCGGGCATGGTCGATCAAACGCCGATAGTCGACGCCGGACGGACATGTCGTCATGCAGGACAGGCACGACAGACATCGGTCGATGTGCAGCGTCAGCTCGGGCGTCGCCTCCTGCCCCTGCTCGAGCATGTCCTTGATCAGCCAGATACGGCCGCGCGGGCTGTCGAGCTCGTCGCCGAGCAGGACGTAGGTCGGGCAGGTCGCCGTGCAGAATCCGCAGTGGACGCACTTGCGCAGCACGGCTTCGCTCTCGGCGATGACCGGATTCTGCCGCTGCGCATCGGTGAAACTGGTCTGCATCGCTCAGTCCATTCTGCCGGGGTTGAGCCTGCCGTCCGGATCGAAGGCATGCCTGATCCGCTCGCCGAGCGCGGCGACCGCCGCCGACGACGCCTGGCGGACGCAGGTCGCGACCCGGTCGGCTGCGGGGGCCTTGAACAGCGTCGCGTGCCCCTCGCCGATGCTGCCGCGGACCCGGCCGATGTCGACCGCGCCGGCCGCGAGCCAGATCAGGCCGCCGCCCCAGTCGAGCAGATAGCGTTCCGGCTCGAGCTTGGTCAGGACCGCGAGCACGGCTGCCGGCGGCACCGAGATTCGCCAGACGACCGGCCAGTCGGCAAGCGCATCGACATTGCCGAAAGCCCGCCAGAAGGCTGCGGACCCGGCCGGCGGCAGAATGTCAGCAGGTTCGCGAGCGAGCAGCCGCGCCAGCGCCTCGCGGCGCGATGCGACCGATGCCGCGAAGCCCTCGACCCGCAAAGCCGTCCCCCGCCAGGGATCGAACGCCGCAGCGGTAACATCGAACGACGAGCCCAGCGCGGCCGTCATCGTCGCGAGGGCTTCTTCGGGCGTCCGGTCATCGAACACCAGCGTCTGTTCGGTTTCGGGCGCCGGTGCCACACGGACCGAGACTTCGGTCATGACCGCAAGCGTTCCCCAGGACCCGGCCAGCAGCTTCGGCAGGTCGTAACCGGTGACATTTTTCACGACCCGCCCGCCGGCCCGAAATCGCTCACCCTTGCCGCTGACCGCCTCGAAACCCAGAAACTGGTCGCGAACGGCGCCGGCCGTGAGCCGCCTGGACCCGGCCAGATTGGTCGCGATGACGCCGCCGATCGTCGGCCGCGACGAAACGCCGAGCAGGGTTGTAAAGTCGGGCGGCTCGCAGGCGAGCCGCTGGCCCTCGGCCGCGAGCAGCGCATCGATCTCGTCGAGCGGCGTCGCGGCACGCGCCGTCAGCACCAGCTCGGCCGCCGAATAGTCGACAACGCCTGTCAGCCGTGAGAGATCCAGCAGATCGGCAACGACCGGCTTGCCGACCAGCCGCTTCGAGCCGTGGCCAACGGGTTCGAGCGCACCCGCATGGGTCCGGATTGCCTCCTGAAGCTCCGCGGTGTCGGTCGGGCGCGAGCGCAGCGTGGTTCGTTTGCACGGCAACCTCAGAACCGCGGAATGTCCGGGAACCGCTCCTCGCCGCTGTGGACATGCTCGAAACCGAGCTCGGCACAACGCCGGAGCGTCGGATAGACCTTGCCGGGATTGAACCGCAGGTCGGGGTCGAATGCGTGCTTGACCCGGTGCTGGAGCTCGAGATCGGCGGCACTGAACTGATAGGTCATCAGATCGCGCTTCTCGATGCCGACACCATGCTCTCCGGTGAGCACACCGCCGACATCGACACACAGTTTCAGAATCTCGTGGCCGAAATTCTCCGCTGCCTCGAGCTCGCCGGCATTCGCGTCGTAGAGAATCAGCGGATGCAGATTGCCGTCGCCGGCGTGAAACACGTTCGCGACACGCAGACCGGTCCGCCGCGACATCTCACTGATCTCGCGCAGAACCCTGGGCAGCTGCACGCGCGGAATCGTGCCGTCCATGCACAGGTAGTCGGGGCTCAGCCGACCGACGGCCGGAAACGCCGCCTTACGGCCGGCCCAGAACGAAAGCCGCTCGGCCTCGTCGGTCGACGCCCGACAGCTGGTTGCGCCGCGGAGGCGGGCGATCTCGGTGACCCTGTCGATCAGGTCGTCGACTTCGACGGCCGGTCCGTCGAGCTCCACGATCAGCAGCGCCTCGACATCGAGCGGGTAGCCGGCGTTGACGAAGGCCTCGGCGGCCTCGATCGCCGGCCGATCCATCAGCTCCATGCCGCCCGGGATGATGCCGGCAGCGATCACGTCGGCGACGGCGCTGCCCGCCCCCTCGAGGTCCGGGAAGCCGATCAGCAGCGCCCGCACGGTCTCGGGCTTGCGCAGTATCCGGACCGTCACCTCCGTCACGACGCCGATCAGGCCCTCCGAGCCGATCGCGAGCCCGAGCAGGTCGTAGTGGCCGCTGTCGAGGTGGCGCCCGCCGAGTCTGACAACTTCGCCGTCCGGCGTGACCAGCTCGATGCCGAGCACGTTGTTCGTCGTGAGCCCGTATTTCAGGCAGTGCACGCCGCCGGAATTCTCGGCGACATTGCCACCGATCGTGCAGGCGATCTGGCTCGAAGGGTCGGGCGCGTAGTAGAAACCGCGCTCCGCTACGGCGTGACTGATTGCAAGATTCGTCACGCCGCTTTGCGCAACCACGCAGCGATTCGGATAGTCGATCGCGAGGATCCGGTTGAAGCGGCCGAGGCCGACGACGATCGCATCAGCAGCAGGGATCGCACCGCCGGACAGTGACGTGCCCGCCCCGCGGGGCACGACCTTGACGCCCTCCTGCTCGGCGAAACGCAACAGTCGCGCAACTTCGGCGGTCGATCCCGGCAGCGCGACGACGAGCGGCAGCTGCCGGTAGGCGGTGAACGCGTCGGTTTCGTACGCCTTCATCCGGACCCGGTCGTCGATGACGGCACCGGGGCCGACGATTGCCTTCAGGCCGGCCACGATCGCATCGCGTCGGGCGAGGATTTCCGGGTCCGGTTCCGGCAGGCAGATCATGCGGGGATTAGATACGAAAAGGCGCTGAATCGCCACGGCGTCGCGGCCGCTTATACTTGGGCGCCGCGGCAGAGCCAGGCGACCGGGCTGTCAACGAATTATTCGGATCGTGCGTTGTCTCAGTGTCGGCAGCGGCTAGCTAGCTAGCTGGAAAGAGAACACCATCGGCAAATCGCAGGCCTCCAAATCACCAGGATCGGAACATGCCGTCGAAGCTGACTCTCATTGCAGGCACCGCGATCGCGGCCGGTGCCGCCTGGTGGTATTTCGCCGGCGGCGATGCGGGGCCCGAAATCGCAGGCTTCCAGACCCAGCCGATTTCCCGCGGGCGCATCGAGAGCCTGGTCAACACTGCGGGCACGATCAGCCCGGTCGTCACGGTCGATGTCGGCTCGGAGCTTTCCGGGCTGATCTCCGAGTTGTCTGCCGATTTCAATTCCGAGGTGAAGAGCGGCCAGGTCATCGCGCGCATCGACGATAGAACGATCCTCGCGCGGCTTCGCCAGATCGAGGCCGACGTCGCATCGGCCGGCGCAAATCTCGAGCAGCAGGAGGCAAACCTGAATCGCACGATTGCCGACCTCGAGCTCTCAGAATCAGAGGTGGGCCGGCAGCGCGAGCTCGTCGCTCGCCAGCTTTCGAGCCAGGCCGAGCTCGATCAGGCGGAGGCCGCGCACAAGATGGCCATCGCGAACGTCGACGTCGCGCGCGCCCAGCTGACCGCGGCCAGAGCCAGCGTCCAGCAGCGACAGGCACAGCTCGAGCAGGCGCAGCTCGACCTCGACCGGACATACATCCGCTCGCCGGTCGACGGGACCGTCATCGATCGGCAGGTGGACGTCGGTCAGACCGTTGCCGCCAGCCTGTCGGCACCGCTGCTGTTTCAGATTGCCCAGGACCTGACCCAGATGCAGATCGAGGCCGACGTCGACGAAGCCGACATCGGCCAGATTCAGGAGGGCCTGACTGCACGCTTTTCGGTTGACGCGTTTCCGAACCGCACATTCACAGGACGGGTGACGCAGGTGCGGAAAGCCGCGACCGTGACGAACAACGTCGTGACCTACAAGGTCATCGTCGGCGCGGAGAACCCCCGGCAGCAGCTGCTCCCGGGCATGACTGCGAACGTCAATATCGTGCTCGGTGAAAAAGACGACGTGCTGCGGGTCAGCAACAGCGCTCTCAGGTTCAACCCGCCGGGCGTCGAGAACGACGACGATGCCGGCCCCGGCGGCGGCTTCGCCGGCCGGATCGACGAGATCGCGACGGAGCTCGATCTCAATGGCGAACAGCGCCGCGCGCTCGAAGCAGCGCTCGACGACATGCAGGCGCAGATGGCGGAGTTGCGCCAGGGGTTTCAGGGCGGCGGCTTCCCCGGTGGCGGCGGTTTCCGCAATCCGCGCGAGCAGTTTCAGCGCCTCCGGCTAAGCCTGACGAACCAGCTGTCGGGTGTCCTGACGCCGGAGCAGCTGACACAGCTCGAACAGTCGCTCGGCGGCGGCCGCGGCGGGTTCGGGGGCGCCGGGCGGGACCCGGCGCTGGCCGGCATGCGTCCGGGCCGACTCTGGGTTCTCGACAACGACGAGCCCAGATCCGTCCGCGTGCTCGTCGGGCTCGCCGACAGCCAGTACTCGGAGGTCGTGTCGGACGAGCTGTCCGAGGGCGACCCGGTCATCGTGCGCGTCGCGCGCTGATTCGAGGCCAGGCTGCCCGATGCCGTCAGAGCCCGTCATCAGAACCGAGGCGATCCGCAAGGCCTACCAGATGGGCGACAATGTCGTCTGGGCGCTGAAAGGCGTCGATGTCGTGATCGAGCCCGGCGAGTTCGTCGCGGTCATGGGTCCGTCGGGGTCCGGCAAGTCGACGTTCATGAATATGGTGGGCTGCCTGGATCAGCCGACGGACGGACGGCTTGCGCTGAATGGCGAAGACGTCTCGAAGCTCGATGCCGCAGCGCTCGCGCGGATACGCAACCGCTACGTCGGCTTCGTCTTTCAGCAGTTCAACCTGCTGCCGAGAACGACTGCCCTGGATAACGTGAGCCTGCCGCTGCTCTATTCGGACGTGCCGGAAAGCGATTGGGAGGCCCGAGCCAGGCAGCGACTGGAACTGGTCGGCCTCGAAGATCGCATGGACCATCATCCCTCGCAGCTTTCCGGCGGCCAGCAGCAGCGCGTTGCGATCGCCCGTGCTCTGGTCAACGACCCCCTGCTGCTGCTCGCGGACGAACCGACGGGAGCGCTCGACACCCAGACCGGCGAGGAGATCATGCAGCTCTTCAGCGAGCTGAATGCCGAAGGCAAAACGATCGTGCTGGTCACCCATGAGTCCGAGATAGCGGCTTTCGCCAAGCGGCAGCTGCACTTTCGCGACGGCGAACTCGTCGACGATCACGTGGTCGAATCGGCGCAGGCGGTAGCACAGACGTGAAAGGCGCGAAACTCTTCAAGACGGCACTGACTGCTCTGCGTGTCAATGTGATGCGGAGCTTCCTGACGATGCTCGGCATCATCATCGGCGTGTCGGCCGTCATTATCATGGTCGCACTCGGGGCAGGCGCCCAGCGCGAGGTAGACGCGCAGATCGAAGCGCTCGGGGGCAATATCTTCGTGATGTTCGGTGGTTTCCGGCGTTTCGGGGGTGCCAACACGGCTGCCGGCTCCGTGCAGAGCCTGACACTCGACCACGCGGACCTGCTGGAGCAGGAACTGCCCAGTGTGCAGTCCGTCGCGCCCGAGCAGGAATCCAACGCACAGCTCGTCTTCGGCAACATGAACTGGTCGACCGAGGTCGTTGGCACGGACAACCGCTACTTCGGGACCCGCAACTGGGAGATCGAGACCGGCCGTGAATTCACGCCCCAGGAAGTGGCCGGCGGCGCGAAGGTCGCGATCGTCGGCGATACGATCGTCCAGGAGCTCTTCGGTGGTGGCGACCCGATCGGCGAGTCGATCCGCATCAACCGCTTCAATGCCGAGATCATCGGCACGCTGAAAGCCAAGGGACAGGACCCGCGTGGCCGCGACCAGGACGACCTCGTCATCATGCCGCTGAAGACGGTCCGCAACCGGTTGCGCGGCATGAACAACGCGAACCCGAATGCCGTGCAGCGCCTGTTCGTGAAGGTATACGACGGGGAAAACCTGGACTATGCCGAGGAAGACATCGCGACGCTGATGCGCGACTCGATGCGTGTCGCCCCCGACGCCGATGACCCATTCATGCTGCGCAACGTCTCGGAGATGGTCGAGACGCGCGCAGCGACGCAGGCGATATTCAACAGCCTGCTGGCAGGCGTCGCATCGGTCAGCCTGCTGGTCGGCGGCATTGGCATCATGAACATCATGCTCGTCTCGGTGACGGAGCGGACGCGCGAAATCGGCCTCCGCATGGCCGTCGGCGCGAGTCCAAAGCAGATCCTCAATCAGTTTCTGGTCGAGGCGATCACGCTCTGCGGCATCGGCGGCACGGTCGGCATCGGTATCGCACTGGCGGCGGTTGCGATCATCAACGGCCCATTCGAGACGCCGGCCTTCATCGAACCGGAAATCGCGCTGCTGAGCCTGGGTTTCTCGGCCCTGATCGGCGTCTTTTTCGGCTACTACCCGGCACTGAAGGCATCGCGTCTGCAGCCGATCGATGCCCTGCGATACGAGTAGCCCGCAGACTGGTAGCGGACCTAACACGCACCGGGGTCTATGTAAAGCTCGGAGATCCGTGTGTTGTCGCCGCGCAACATCTCTCGCAGGCCGCTCCAGGCAAGCGTTTCCGCGATTTTCGGCGCTCCGGACCGGTCCTGAGACGACCGATTCATTAGAAGCGTAAAGACCCGAAATGCTATATTTCCGAGGGTTACCGGCCTCGCCAGAACCGGCCGGATCCCGCTCGCTGCGCATGCATTGCGGACCGCGGCCGGGAACGGTCGGCACCGATTGCCGGTCGTCGATAAGACGTTTGAAGCACTGCGTAAGGGGAACTACCGAATGTGCGCCAGATTCTCATCGCGTAACGACTCGATCACACCCGCGCGGGCGCTGGCAGCGCTCGCTGTCACGTCGGCCCTGTCGCTGGCCACCGGCCAGGCCGGCGCGGCCAGCCCGATCGCCGACGCCGCGGAGGCAGGGCGGCTCGATACCGTCCGCGAGCTGATCGGCAGCGGCGCCGACGTCAATCAGGCCGAAGCCGACGGCACGACGGCACTGCTCTGGGCGGCCTACCAGTCCTATCCGGAAATGGTCACCGCGCTGATCGAGGCGGGTGCCGACGCAAACACCGCCAACGACTTTGGCATCACGCCGCTGCTGCAGGCTGCCCGGATCGGTGACGCGGCCGTCGTGCGCGCGCTGCTCGATGGCGGCGCAAGCCTCGAGGTCAATCACCCGACCGGCGAAACCGTGCTGATGGCGGCGGCCAGGTCGGGCAACGTCGAAACCGTCGAATTGCTGCTCGAGCGCGGCGCCGATCCGAACGCATTCGAATCGCTGCAGCATCAGACGGCACTGATGTGGGCCGCAGCCGAAGGCCATACCGCAGCAGTCGGGGCGCTGCTCGAAGCCGGCGCCGACCCGGACATGCAGGCCCGCGAAACGGAACTCACCGAGCGCACGACCCGCGTGGACTTTCCGAGCGGCGGCTTTACGGCGCTGATGTTCGCCGCGCGCAACGCGCACGAAGCAACCGCCCGCCGCCTGATCGACGGCGGCGCCGATCTGAACCTGACCAATGCCGACGGCGCAACGGCGATGATGATCGCGGTCGTCAATGACCGCTTCGACTTTGCCAAGACGCTGCTCGATCTCGGCGCGGACGCCAACGACGGCTCGCTCTATCAGGCCGTCCTGATGCGTGACGCGACGTCGGACTGGCTCGCGAAAGACAGCACGCAGTGGCGCGCCGATCACGAGAACGAGCTGACGGCCCTCGATCTGACCCGGATTCTCCTCGAAGCCGGGGCCGATCCAAACAAGCCGTTCATCGGTCAGCTGCACTCGACATCGATGTGCTGCGACACGAAGGAAAACGCGACGCCGATGTTTCGCGCGGCGATCGCCGCCGACGTCGAGGCGCTGCAGCTACTGATCGAGCACGGCGGCGACCTCGAATGGACCCCGTCGGCAGAACATGAAGCCTCCGGACCGTTCGCGCCGAAGCGCGCCGGCAAGACACCGTTGATGATGGCGATGGCCGGCGGCAAGGGCGTTGGCATGGCCGGTGGTCCTGGCGACATCCGCGAGGGGCGCGCACCGCCGTTCCGCGAAGCCGCGAACCGCGAGCCTGCCGACGCGGTCAGGCTGCTGCTCGAGGCCGGGGCCGATCCGAATGCGGTAACGCCCGAAGGTGACGCGGCGATTCATATGGCGGCGAAGGACGGACGCCTCGACGTGATCCGCGTGCTGGCCGAGAACGGCGCCCAGCTAGACTTGCCGAATGGCGAAGAGAAGACCGCGCTCGAGATCGTCGAAGCCATGCCGCCCCGGGAAGCCCCGCCGACGACCGGCGCCCAGGCAGGCCGCGAGGTCGGCGCGCAACCCACCGAGGTTGCCGCACTGCTGCGCGAGCTGCTCGGGATCGATCCGGCGACGACGCAGGCGAGCCTGACGGGGAGTGGCAACGAATGAGGATTGCGGTTCCATTGACGGTCGCCGTCGTATCGACGGCCGCCATTGGCGCGTATTTCACGCTGCGCAATTCCCATGAGGCCGTGCTCGAACGGCAGTGGAACATGCTCGACGCCTATTGCGTCGACTGTCACAACGACGCGGAGTACACGGCCGGGGTATCGTTCGAAGGCTCGGATGTAGCAGACGTGCTCGCGAATGCCGAGCTGTTCGAAAAGGCCATTCACAAGCTGAACATCGGCGCGATGCCACCTCGTGATGTCGCGCAGCCGGATCCGGAAATGCGGTTGGCGTTTCTGAATGCGCTCGAGACCACCCTCGACGAAGCGGCACGCCGGAACCCGTACGCGAGCCCCACGAAGGTTCACCGGCTGAACCGGACCGAGTACGCAAATTCGATCCGCGATCTGTTCGGCATCGAGGCGGACCTGAGCGAAATGCTGCCGAGCGATGGCGGCGATTTCGGTTTCGACAACATCGCCGATGCCCTCAGCACGTCGCCGTTGTTGCTGGAGCGGTATCTCACGGTCGCGCTCAGAATCGCCGACATGGCAATCGGCAACCCCGATGCGGTGCCGGTAGCGGCGACGTACAGCGTCCCGTTCGACGTCACACAGGATTACCGGCTCGAGGGCATGCCGCTCGGCACCCGCGGCGGTTACAAGGCACTGCACCACTTCCCGGCCGACGGCGAATACGTGCTGTCCGCGCGGCTGTTTCGCGGCGTCGAGGAAGGCCTCTTCGGCGTCGAAGGCCACGACATTCCGCACGACTTCGTCGTGCTCGTCGATGGCGAAATCGTTTACGAGAGCAAGATCGGCGGTAAGGAAGACCATCAGCTCAGCATCGACGAAGGCTTCAACGTTCTGCAGTTCGACATCGAGCCTCGGCTGAACTCGGAACCGATCCACATCACGGCCGGCCCCCACGAGGTCGCGTTCACATGGCGCGAGCGCCCCGGCATCGATCAGAGTGTCTGGGAACGCGTCGATCGGGCATCGCTCGACGTCCACAACCCGTCGGGCTCACCGCGCATCGAGTTCGTGTCGGTCAATGGCCCCTACAACGTTACTGGCGTCAGCCCGACGCCGGCAATGGACAGACTTTTCGTTTGTGATCCTGAGACCGCCGCCGACGAGGCTAGCTGTGCCCGCGACATCGTGAGCGCACTGGCGCGGCGGGCGTTCCGCCGGCCGGTCGATGCAAGCGACATCGACCCGATCATGAGCTTCTATGCCGAAGAGCGCGAAGCCACCGGCAGCTTCGAGCGCGGCATTCATGCTGCGGTTGCGCGTGTGCTGGTCAGTCCCTGGTTCCTGTTCCGGACCGAGGCCGACGATCCGGACGTTCCGGCCGGTCAGCCCCACCCGGTCAGCGACGTCGAGCTTGCATCGCGGCTGTCGTTCTTCCTGTGGTCGAGCATTCCGGATGACGAGCTGCTGTCGGTCGCCGAGCAGGGCAGCCTGCGCGAACCGGAGGTTCTGTCGGCGCAGGTCGCACGCATGATCGCCGACGAGAAAGCCAACGCGCTGGTGGAGAACTTCACCGGCCAGTGGCTGCAGCTGCGCAACCTGGAATCGCGCGCCCGCCCGGTGCTGCTGCTCTACGAAGATTTCGACGACAACCTCCGCAAGGCGTTCCGGCGCGAGACGGAGATGTTGTTTGGCAACGTGCTGCGTGAGAACGCCCCGGTGCACGAAATCGTCGGCGCCGATTACACCTTCGTCAACGAGCGGCTTGCCAGGCACTACGGAATCGACGGCGTCTATGGCCAGCGCTTCCGTAAGGTTGCGCTCGACGATCCGAACCGTTTCGGCGTGCTGGGTCATGGCAGCCTGCTGTCGCTGACCGCGGCCGGCAGCCGCACGTCGCCGATTATTCGCGGCAAATTCATCATCACGGAGTTCTGGAACAATCCGCCGCCTACGCCGCCCGCCGACGTACCGTCGCTCGAGGAGAGCGCACCCGAAGGCCGGCCGTCGACCGTCAGGGAGCAGCTGGAGCTGCACCGTGCGAATCCGACCTGCGCGGCGTGCCACAACGTCATCGATCCGGTCGGTTTTGCGCTCGAGAACTTCGATGCCGACGGCCGCTGGCGCGAAACGAATCGGGACGGGCTCGAGATCGACTCGGCCGGTGTGCTGGCGGACGGCACCGAGGTCGACGGGCCGGCTGCGCTGCGCGAGGCCCTGCTCGCGAAGCCCGAGGTTTTTGCCAGCACGGTCACCGAGAAACTGATGATTTACGCCCTCGGCCGGGGTCTGGAGCCGGCCGACAAGCCTGTCCTTCGGCAAATTCTGCGAAGTGCAGCCGAGGATGATTACCGTTTACAATCCATAATCGAAGGGATAGTCGCGAGCTTCCCGTTCCAGATGCGGCAGAACCGCCCATCGCCGGAAGCGACGACCATTGCGCAAGCGAGGAACTGACCATGTTCGTTACGAAAAAACATCTCGATCGAAGGACTCTGCTGAAAGGCGCCATGGGCACGGCAGTTGCTCTGCCGCTGCTCGATGCGATGGTTCCCGCTGCGACGGCCCAGAGCCTGACGGCTGCCGCGCCGAAACTGCGGTTCGGCGCCATCTACGTGCCGAACGGCATCTATCCGGGCATGTGGCATCCCGAGACGTCCGGCAAGGACTTCGAATTCAACACGATCATGAAGCCGCTGGAGCCGTTCCGTCAGTACCTGACCACGGTCAGCCGGATGAAGGCCCCGGACGGCGACAAGGATTCGGGTGGCATCCATATGGGCGCAAGCGCCGCGTTCCTGAACGGCACCGGACCGGTAGGCAGCTTCGGCCAGTTCGAAATTGAGTCGAAGAAGACGATCGATCAGTACATCGCCGACGTGATCGCGGAAGACACACCGCTGCGATCGCTCGAAGTCGGCACCGAGGACATGGCAAGCTCAGCCGGCGCCTGTGACGGCTACCCGTGCCTCTTCTTCAACACGCTGTCATGGCTCGACGACACGAGCCCGCTGCCGGTCTCAATCAACCCGCAGGTCACGTTCGAGCGGATGTTCGGCGACCCGGGCACGGCGGAGCAGCGCATCGCAAGGCTCCGCCGCAAGCAGAGCATGCTGGACTCAGTTCTCGAAGAGACCAAGCGGCTGCAGTCGCAGATCGGCGCCGCCGACAATGCGACGCTCGACGAGTACCTGTCCAACGTGCGACGGGTCGAAGCGCAGCTGCAGAACATGGCTTCACGGTCAGGCTCGCTCGAGAATACGCCGGACAGCCCGGTCGGTATTCCGGACGACTTCGACGCTCACATGACGCTGACCTACGACCTGCTGCACCTTGCGTACCAGGGCGACATCTCGCGCGTCTTCACGTTCCTGACGGGCCACGAGGCCAGCGGCCGGAGCTACGCGTTCCTCGGTTGTCCCGAGCCGCACCACTCGACGTCGCATCACAAGGATACGCCGGAGTCGCTCGACCTCTACGGCCGCATCACGACGTATCAGATGGCGAAGTTCGGCGAGTTCCTGGCGAAACTCGAGGCAACGCCGGACGGCGACGGCTCGCTGCTCGACTCGTCGATGATCTACGTCGGATCCGGCATGAGCAACGGCGTCCTGCACGATCGTCACAACGTCCCGGCCGCGATCCTCGGCGGTGCAAACGGCGCGCTCGAGGGCAATCGTCACATCGAGGCGAAGGAAGACGAGCCGACATCGAACCTGCTGCTCGCGATGACCGACAAGGCCGGCGTCGAGCTCAATTCGATCGGTCTCAGCACCGGCCGCCTGGCGATCTGAGGCACACTGCAAAGCAACCCCGCTCTCCGGCTGGAGGGCGGGGTTTTTTTATGCCCCGATGTGATCGGCGGCTGCCGGCCCGAAGAGCTCCCGGATTCGCCGGGCTGGTCGATCGACTCCGGGCCGGCCAGGGCTCCGGGCCGGCCAGCCCGACCGATTAGACGGGCTCTCGCTTGCCCTGATCTCAACCGTGAATCGGCGAGTTTTCCGGGCTGGACTAGGCTAGGCTGCGGCCGGCAACGCCTCCGCCTGTTGTGCCCGAAAGCACGGCCAGGCGGCGAAGCAGCCGAGCAGCGCCGGCACGGCCATCGACAGATGGTTGATTTCCGCGCCGAGATTCGGTGCACCGTAGGCCGGGTTGAACGGCACGCCGACCCAGAACGGGCCGTAGAAGCCCAGCATCAGCACGAGCATGATCCACCAGTTGAGCGGCGTCCGGAATCGCGGTGCCGCGAACAGTATCAGCAGGATCGCAATCATCGCGCCGAAGTCTCCGCCGAGCTCCCGCAGAAAATGGTGCCAGCTGTGCGTCTGTGTGACCGGCGCCGCGTCGACCAGCAGAAACGCATCGTTCCCCAGATGGCCGACCGTGGCACCAATGCTGCCGTAGCCGAGCGCAAATCCGACCAGCACCAGTATCCGGCTCACCCAGATGTTTCTCATCCACGCCATGATTTCCCCCTTTGCCCGCTAGCGCAGCAGTCCGCGACAGGCTCGAGTATAGAGCGCAATGGCCGCGCACTCCCGCAGGCACGCGGGGCGGTCCACGAGCCGACGGCGGTCGCAGTGGACGGGCGCTGGCGAAACCCGCGATTGAGGGCTAAGCTGGCGCGACACGCGTGCCGGAGGGGTAGCCATGCAAAAACTCATTCTCACCGCAGCATCCGCCCTGCTGCTTACTGCCTGTGGCTCGGATATGCAGGACGGCGGCGCAGCAGCCGGCGGGATCCCGGCGAACATCCGAAGCGCCGTCGATTCGGCGGCACGTTCGGACGATCAGCGTGCCCGGGACGCGGGGCGCCATCCGGCCGAGATCCTGGCGCTCGCCGAAGTCGACAGCGGCGACACGGTCATCGAGTTCGCTTCCTTCGGCCACTACTACACGACGCTGCTGACCGAGGCTGTCGGCGCCGACGGTCACGTTCACATGGTCGACATGCCGTGGATCGAGCCATTCGGCGGCGAGGGTGCACGCGCTTTCGACGCAGCGCATGACAACGCCACCTTCATGCAGGCGCATTACAACGAAATGAACCTGCCCTCAGGCGCTGACACGGCGATGATGGTGCTGTTCTATCACGACTTGCAGCGTGAACAGGCCGAGCAGAGCGTCGACACAGCCGACATGAACCGTCGGATATTCGACGCGCTGCGCTCAGGTGGCACGTACGTGGTCGTGGATCATGCGGCCGAAGCCGGCTCGGGATGGCGCGACGCGATGACGCTGCATCGAATCGACCCGCAGACGATCATCGACGAGGTTACCGGAGCCGGGTTCGAGCTTGCAGCCAACAGCGACGTGCTCGCCAATCCGGATGACGATCACAGCCTGAACATGCGCGACGAAGCAATCCGCGGCGCCACGGACAGAGCGGTGCTCGTTTTCCGCAAGCCCTGACGACTCCGCAAGCCCTGACGACTCAGCGCTTCAGCACTGCGCCCCGGTGGACGGGGGCCACCGTCTGCTGATAGACGTGCAGCCAGCCTGTTTCGCCTTGTGCGCCGAAAGAGCGGACATTGCGGCGGCGCTCGTCGAGCACGGCTTCGTCGACGTCGAGGTCCACCGTGCGCTGCTCGACATCGATCGCAATCGGGTCGCCGTTTTCCAGCAACGCCAGCGGGCCGCCCGCCGCCGCTTCCGGAGATGCTTCCCCGACGACGAGTCCGTCGTTGACGAGACCCGACAGCTGGCCCTCGGTGATGACGGCCACGTCGTCGATCAGGCCCGCGCCGTCGAGCCCGAAGACGACTGCCGAAGTCATCGCCATGCCCGGTCCGCCGATGACACCGAGGCCACGCAGCACGACGACGTCGCCGGCAGCGATCCGGCCGGCTGCAATCGCGGCGAGTGCCTCCTCGCGGGAATGGAAGATGTTCGCCGGGCCGCGGAACCGGAGCTTCCGCTCGCCCTCGCCGCCCTGACGCACGATGCCGCCGCCCGGCAACAGCGAGCCGCGCACTATGACGAGTGTCGGCCGGGTCGACACCGGTGATGCGAGCGTCTTGATCACCCCGGGTCCGTCGGCGGCAACGTTCTCGAGCTCGTCCCGTAATACCTGTCCGGTGACCGTCAGGTTGTCCGTGTCGAGCATCGGCTCGAGTCGCTTCAGTACCGCGCGCGCGCCGCCCGCCGCCTCGAATTCCTCGATCAGCCCCGGTCCGTTCGGCCTGATCGCGGCCAGCAGCGGCACTTCCTCGCAGTAGTCGGCAAAGAGCTGATAGACGTCGACGTCGAGCTCTGCCTCGGTCGCGATGGCTTGCAGATGCTTCACGCAGTTGATCGACCCACTCAAGGCAAGAACGACCCGAACGGCATTCCGGATCGCGCCGGCCGTGATGATGCAGCGCGGCCTAAGGTCGTCCAGAACCATCTGCACAATTCGTTCGCCGGCGGCACGCGCGTTGGCAAGCATCTTCGGACTCGTCGCCGCGACCGGCGCGCTTCCCGGGAGGCACATGCCGAGCGCCTCGCAGACGGTATGCATCGAGTTGGCGGTCCCCATGCCCGCGCAGACGCCGGGGCTGCGAACCGCGACCTTGGCCATCTCATCGAGCTCATCGACGGTGATCGCTCCCGAAGCGACGTACCCCGACTTCAGAAAGACTTCCTCGATGTCCACATGCTCGCCGCGGTACTCGCCGCTCGCCTGATAACCGCAGATGACGACGATTGTCGGCACATCCAGGCGTCCGGCGGCCATCAACTGCCCGGGTGTCGTCTTGTCACAGGAGGCAAGACAGACCATGCCATCGAGCAACGCGCCTTCGACCTGCACCTCGATGTCGGCGGCAATCAGGTCGCGGCTCGGCAGGATGTAGGCACCGCGACGGCCGGCGCTCGTGATGAAATCGCTGGGCGCAGCCGTCCGTAATTCGAACGGCACGCCGCCCGCCGCGCGGATCGACGCCTTGACGGCGTCCGCCACGTCATCCAGATGGCTGAAGCAACTCGACAGCTCCGACGACGAATTGATGATCGCTATCTTGGGCTTCTCCATATCCTCCTCGGAAAGCCCCAGGGCCCGCCACTGAGCCCGCCTGCCGGCCCACAGCGCCGTTCCGGGCTCGAGATTGCTGCGCAGCTTGCGGGCAGTCATGCGAGCCTCCGTGCGTAGGCCCTGAGCTGCGGCGGGTTGTCGCCGAGAAAGGCACCGGCCTCCCTGAGCCGGTCACGGAGCGCCTCGACGTCGACGTCCCGCGGCGCGGCATCGGCCGCGATCGCGAGATCCGCGGCCGTGCCTGCTGCCTGCCCCATGACGAAACATGAACCGCTGACGCGCGCGGAAGACTGCCCCTCGTGAGACATCGACGCACAGCGTCCGGGAACGAACAAATTGTCGACCTTTTCCGGCACGACGATCCGGTACGGGATCTGGTTGTAGCCGCGCGATTCCGGCGGAGCGAAGACGAAGCGCACGTCGCCGCGGACGTGCGCCTCGACCGGCCAGCCGTTGACCCCGACCGCATCGTCGAAATCTGCGCAGCCGAGGATGTCCTCTTCGGTCAGCGTATAGAGCCCGTGAATGCGTCGTGTTTCGCGTATGCCGATCTGCGGCGCAATCTCGACGATGTAGGCATTCTCGAAACCGGGCGTTACCTCGCGAATGAACTCGAAGACGTCCCAGCACTGTCGCCGCCCTTCCACCTCACCGTAGCTCAGCTGGTGCACGTCGATACCGCTGACTGCCGAGCCGTCCGGATTCTTGATCTGCGTCAGATTGGCGCGCCACTCGATCGGATTGCGCTGCGGCCGCACGATCGGCTTCTTGCGCGGGAAGCGCCTGCCCTCCTGCTCGGCCTGCTCCATCAGGGCCGGGATCCGCTCCCAGGCCCGCCCGGCCTTCTCGAAGTCCACGCCGTTGATCCGGAACATCGTCGACGGGTAAAGCATGTTGCCGGCGCCGTCGCCAACATCGAACGGCACACCGGACCAGGCCGCGAGATCGCCGTCGCCGCTCGCATCGATGAATATCCGGGCCCGCACGGCGAAGCGGCCCGATTTCGTCTCGATGAAGACGGCATCGATCTCGCTGTCCGATCGCATCGCCGCACCGACTCCGATGGCGTGATAAACCACCTCGACGCCGGCGGCGGCCAGCAGTTCATCGGCGGCGATCTTGAACGCCGAGATGTCGTAGGCCTGCGCAGTGATCTGGTCGCCAACCGTCAGATGCGGCGCGTTGAGCCCGGTCATCGCATCGAGACGATCGAGAATGTCATCGGCGATGCCGTGCACGACCTGCTCGTGTCGGCCACCGGTGACCGCGTGCAGGCCGCAAAACGTGCTCAGCCCGGCAGCCGTGCCGGCGCCGCCGAGAAAACCGTAGCGCTCGATCAGCAGCGTGCGCCGGCCGCTGCGCCCGGCTGCCAGCGCCGCGGCAATTCCCGCGGGGCCGCCGCCAAGTACCGCGACGTCGAAGCTGCCGAATAGCGGCGTATCTCTGGCGGGTTCGTGAATCGCCTCGTTCATTGTTCTACCGGTGACTGTCGAATCGCCCGATACTCTAGAATTCGCTTCCGGTACCGTCAATTTCAGGATGCCATGATGGCCCCGGATACCCACGACTCGATCAACGGCGACCTCGACCGCGCGGTGGCCGTCGATTCGGCCGGCATGCAATGGTCTCCGAGCCCCAGCGGAACGGTCTGGCGGAAACGTCTGCACCTCGTCGGACCGCCGGAGTCGGGCCAGGTCACCTCCGTCGTCAGATACCAGGCAGAGTCGAGCTTCCCGGCCCACGAGCACCCGGACGGTGAGGAGATACTCGTTCTCGAGGGCGTTTTCTCCGACGACGCCGGGGACTGGCCGGCCGGAACCTATCTGCTGAACCCCGAGGGTTTCCGGCATGCACCTGGGTCAGTCCCGGGATGCCTGCTGTTCGTGAAGTTGCGACAGTACCCGGGACTCGATCGCCGGCACGTCACGTTGTCGACCCGCGATCAGCCATGGGAACCCGCGGAAACGCCCGGCATCGACCGGAAAACGCTCTACAGCCAGCCCGGCTACTCCGACACCACGCGGCTAGAACGCTGGGCGCCCGGGTTGGATCTGCCGCGGATGACGTTCCCCGGCGGTGCGGAGCTGTTCGTCCTCGAGGGCTCATTCGAGGCAGACGGGAATGAGTACGGCACCCACTGGTGGCTGCGTCTGCCGGTCGGCGCAACGCTCGACCCGACCACGACCGCAGGCTGCATGCTGTATATCAAGGAGGGCGGCCTCGAATACCTGCGGGGGAATTAAGGGACAGTGACCCTAACTTGCGGAATTTGGGACCGGAATTTGGGGACAGTGACCCTAACTCGCAGCAGAGGTTTATCGGTTCCTGATCGCGGACGGCGAGTTAGGGTCACTGTCCCCAAATTCCGGTCCCAAATTCCGCAAGTTAGGGTCACTGTCCCTTAATTCCCCGCGTGCTCACTCCAGAGCTGGGCGACGCGCGAGCGCGTCTTCTCGTTGTGCGGCACGAACATCAGCAGCCGCAGCTTCGGTGTGCCTTCGGGGACATACGAGGAGTGCTCGAACGTGAGGCCACCGAGACTGGGATGGTGCGTGACGTTGATGCCGTGCGAACGGCTGCTGACTTCGCTGCGCATCCACAGCTCGTCGAAGATCGGACACTCGTCGGAGAGTTCCTGCACGATCTGCTTCATGCGCGGGTCGTCCGGCGTCTGACCGTACTCGACCCGGAAACGGGACAGCACGCGGCTGACGGTGGCTTCGTACTCCCCGTCGGCCTTGTAGTCCGGGTCGAGCAACAGCACACGTAACAGGTTGCGTTCGCGCGGCTCCAGCTGGCCGTAATCGCGAAATACCAGCGTCGCCATCGCATTCCAGGCAACGATATCCCATCGCCATGTATGGACCAGGGCGGGTATGTGCAGCTCCTCGATCATCCGGGCGACCTCAGGCTCGATCGCCTCCTCTTCCTCAGGCAGAGGCGCGGGCCGATGCTGCACGAGCGCGAACAGGTAGTCGCGCTCGTCAGTGGTCATGCGCAGAGACTTCGAGATGTTCTCGAGCACTTCGGCCGACGCTCTGATGTCACGGCCCTGCTCGAGCCAGGTGTACCAGGTGACGCTGACGCCGGCGAGCGCAGCCACGTCCTCGCGCCGCAAACCTGGTGTGCGGCGCCGTTTCGAATCCGGTAAACCCACATCGCCCGGCTCCAGCCGGGCCCGGCAGCTCTTCAGGAATGCGGACAATTGCCGCCGGTGCATCTCGGTAGCCATGCTCCCCCTTGCGGCGCCCGATTCCAGTGTCACCAAATAGCAGACCCGAAAACGCAGGCGCGGTCAATAGAGCGCTCGCTTAGAATAGGAGCACCAACCGACCGGATTCCGGAGGCCAGAATGAGGCTGCTGCGAGTCTCCGCCGTCGCCGTTGCCGTCTACCTGGCTGCCTGGCCGGCGCGGCCGCACCACGGTATCGCGAACTTCGATCTGAATACCGACATCGAGCTCACCGGCACGGTGACGCGAGTCGATTTTCTGAATCCGCACTCGTGGCTCTACCTCGAAGTGGCCGGCGACGGCGGCATGGTCGACTGGCGGTGCGAGCTGCGCGGTGCGACCGTTCTGAGGCGCTCCGGCTGGTCCACGGAGATGTTCCCGGCGGGCCTCGAGATACAGATTTTCGGTTCGCCCGACCGTCGCGAACCGAACACCTGCTACACGGGCACGATCACGTTCCCGGACGGATCCTCAGTGGACCGCTACGGCCAGTTGCGGGAGCCGGAGCCGGCGGCCGCGGCCGAGCAGCGCACGCTCAGGCTCGTCAACGGGGATCCGAACATCGCGGGCGACTGGGCCGGCGAGCAGCGGGTCATGACCGACCCACGGGGTCAGGCCGGCACGCTGGTGCCGCTCAGCGCAGCCGACGACTTCGCTCCCGGCGAGGTCCCGGCCGGCGGCGGCGCATTCCCGGGCGCGAGGGGCACCGAAGTCTCGCTGTCGGACGACCCGGTCGATACCTACTGGAACAGGCGCGGCAGCATGTTGCCGCTGACTGAAGCCGGTACCGCTGTGATGGCGGACTTCGACGGTGCGTCGACCGACAATCCCCGGCTGCGCTGCGAGCCGACAAACATTCTGTTCGACTGGACGTTCGAGACGGACATCAACCGCATCGAGCAGAACGAACGCCGCATCGTAATGCGGTACGGCTCGATGGGCATCGAGCGGACGATTCACCTCGACCTCGAGACGCATCCCGAAGCGATCGAGCCGAGCGTCGCGGGTCATTCGATCGGGCGGTGGGAAGATGACGTGCTGATCGTCGATACGATCGGTTTTGCGCACGGCATCCTGTCGGCCGACGGCCGCCTGCCGCACGGCACCGGCCTGCATGTCGTTGAGCGCTTCAGCCTCGATCCCGACACGCTGGCGTTGAGCCGCCGCTACGTCGCGGAGGATCCCGAGTTCTTCACCGGCCAGTTCACCGGCGGCGACACCGTCTTCCCGTCCGATCTGCCGTACCACGGCACGACCGAGTGCGAAGACCGCACCTACGACGACCCGAATCTGGCCGCCGGCGTAAACGGGGCGGCCGGCGCATCACCTGCCGGGTCGGCCATTGCCGCCCGCGCGGAAGGCGACGTCCGCGTGGAACGCGAAGACGACGACGGCGACGAGACGCCGTGGTGGATGTTCTGGGCAGGCTGGATCGACTGAGCCGGCCGCGGCCGGCGGCGGCCGCGGACTTCAGCTCGCCTGCCGGCGCTCCTGCGTCTCGGCGATGACCGTCTCGGCGACGTTCTTCGGGCAGGGCGCGTAGTGCGAAAACTCCATTGAGAACTGACCGCGGCCGGACGTCATCGTGCGCAGATCGCCGATGTAGCCGAACATCTCACTGAGCGGGCATTCCGCCCTGATGCGAACGCTCGTCGCACCCGCCTCCTGGGACTTGATCATCCCGCGGCGGCGGTTCAGGTCGCCGATCACGTCGCCGACGTGATCCTCGGGCGTAAAGACGTCGACCTTCATGATCGGTTCCAGCAGTTGCGGACCGGCTTTCGGAATCGACTGGCGGTAGGCCGCCCTCGTCGCAATCTCGAATGCGAGCGCCGACGAGTCGACAGCGTGAAATGCGCCGTCGAGTAGCGTGAACTTCGTGTCGAGCAGCGGATAGCCGGCCAGAGTGCCTTCCGCCATGGAGTCTTTGAAGGCATTTTCGATCGCCGACCAGTACTCGCGCGGAACGTTGCCGCCGGTAACCTTGGACTCGAATGTGTAGCCACTGTTGGCCTCGCCCGGCTCGATCTGGTAATCGATTTTCGCGAACTGCCCCGAGCCACCAGTCTGCTTCTTGTGCGTGTAGCTGTCATCGACGAGCCGGGTAATCGTTTCGCGGTAGGCGACCTGGGGCTTGCCGACCGATACTTCGACGCCGTGGGTCCGACGCAGAATATCTACCTTGATGTCGAGGTGGAGTTCGCCCATGCCCATCATCACGGTCTCGCCGGTTTCCTGATCCGTCTCGATCCGGAATGACGGATCTTCCTGAATCATTTTGTTCAGCGCGACACCCATCTTCTCGGTGCCGGCCTTGTCCTTCGGGGCGATCGCCACCGAAATGACCGGGTCCGGGAACACCATCGGCTCGAGCGTGGCCGGATTCTTGGCGTCGGCGAGCGTGTGCCCGGTACGCGTGTTCTTGAGGCCAAGCAGCGCGACGATGTCCCCGGCCTGGGCCGAATCCCGTTCCTCGCGTGAGTCGGCATGCATCTCGACGATGCGGCCGATGCGCTCGGTCTTTCCGGTGAAGGTGTTCACGACCGTGTCGCCCTTCTTCAACCGGCCGGAGTAGATGCGCGTGAACGTCAGCGCACCGAAACGGTCGTCCATGATCTTGAACGCAAGCGCCCGCAGAGGCTTTTCCGGATCCACCGTGGCGACGTTGCCCGTCTCGTTCCCCTCGAGATCCATCTCCGGCTGCGGATCGACCTCGGTGGGGTTCGGCAGGTAGTCGACCACCGCGTCGAGGACGAGCTGGATACCCTTGTTCTTGAAAGCGGAGCCGCAATAAGTCGGGAAGAAGGCCAGCGCGATCGTGCCCTTGCGGATGCAGCGCTTCAAATCCTCGACCGAAGGCTCGTTGCCTTCGAGATAGGCTTCGAGCAGATCATCGTCGTGCTCGAGCGCGGTCTCGATCAACTCCTCGCGATACTTCTCGATGTCGGCAACCATCTCTTCGGGCGGATCGACAATCTCGTAGCTGGTCGGATCGCCGGAGTTGTCCCAGATCCAGGCCTTACGCGTCAGCAGATCGACGACACCCTTGAAGTCGTCCTCGATGCCGATGGGCAGCGTCATGACCAGCGGCGTCGCCGCGAGCACATCCTTGATCTGCTTGACGACGCGATAGAAGTCCGCGCCCATGCGATCGAGCTTGTTGACGAAGATGATGCGAGCGACGCGAGAGTCATTCGCATAGCGCCAGTTCGTCTCGGATTGGGGCTCGACGCCGCCCGAGCCGCAGAATACGCCGACGCCGCCATCGAGCACTTTCAGCGACCGATAGACCTCGATCGTGAAGTCGACGTGCCCCGGCGTATCGATGATGTTCAGCTGATGGTCGTTCCAGACGGCGGTGGTCGCGGCCGACTGAATCGTGATACCACGCTCCTGTTCCTGCTCCATGAAGTCGGTCGTCGCCGCGCCGTCGTGCACCTCGCCGATCTTGTGGATCTTGCCGGTGAGCTTCAGGATCCGCTCCGTGGTCGTGGTCTTACCGGCATCGACGTGGGCAAAGATACCGATGTTGCGATAATGGTTAAGCTCGGTCATGTCCGTGTACTCAAATGTATGGATATCGGCTGGCCCGCCGCATCCCGGCAGCGCGCCTGTGCCGTCACATGTCTCATCGTTGCTGCCGCGGCAACGCGCTACCGCATTTCCACGCGTAGCCCGGCGGAAGGGCTGAGCCGTCGACACCGCAACGACGGTCAACAGCCGGCCATTGGGGCGCGAAGCATAGCAGGATGACCCGTCGACAACCACCGGCGAGGTCCGGGTTCTGAGACGTGCGTCGGCCGGTCCATTCGGGGGCGAATTCCGGCCGCTCACAGGCGTTGAGGGGTCGCCAGCCGCCCTGTCCCGATCCAGCCCGGGACTAGGCTGGCCGACTGTCGGCCCGGATCCGGGGCAGCCGGTGGCGGCCCGTCCAGCCAGGCCCCTCAGGCCGCTACGGCGTTGATCTCGATGCTGATGTGGACGATCCGCGGGTCCCCGGCGAGGAGCGCCTTGTAGTCGTCAGGCGTCGAGACGCGATCGGTGACGACTGACAGGATCACCGCGTATATCGACGGGCCGACGGCCCAGACGTGCAGATCGACGACCTCGGCGCCCCGGTCGGCGAGCTTTTCGGTGATCGAGCCGCGGAGATCCGCCGGCCCCTGACGGTCCAGCAGTATCCGGCTCGTCGCTTTCAGCAGGCCGACCGACCAGCGCGCAACCAGCACGGCGCCGACGATGCCCATGAACGGGTCGGCCCAGATCCAGCCGAAGTACTTCGCACCGAGCAGTGCGAATATCGCGAGCAGCGACGTCAGCGCATCGGCCAGGACGTGCAGATAGGCCGAGATCAGATTGTGGTCCTCATGCGCGTGCAACGGCTCGCCGCCTGTCGCGTCCGTATGCCCGTGCCCTCGGTCGTGGTCGTGGTCGTGGTCGTGATCGTGGTCGTGGTCGTGGTCGTGGTCGTGGTCGTGGTCGTGGTCGTGGTCGTGGTCGTGGTCGTGGTCGTGGTCGTGGTCGTGGTCGTGGTCGTGGTCGTGGTCGTGGTCGTGGTCGTGATGATGGTGCCCGAGTATCAGCACCGACAGACCATTGACGATCAGACCGAGCACTGCGACGAAGATCGCCTGATTGAACGCGATCGGCACCGGCGATACGAGACGCGTGACACTCTCGGTTGCCATGATCACCGCGAAACCTGCCAGCAGGACGGCACCGGTGAAGCCACCGAGCGTATTGACCTTGCCCGTGCCAAAGCTGAATTCGGCATCGTGCGCGTGCCGCCGCGCATAGACGTAGGCGAACGCGTTGATGCCGAGCGCAACCGCATGCGACGCCATGTGCAGACCATCGGCGAGCAGCGCCATCGAGCCGTAGACGATGCCCGCGACGATCTCAACGACCATCATCGTGCCGGTGATCGCGATTACGATCAGCGTTCTCGATTCGCCCGGGCGGCGGCGGTCCTGCCCGAACGCGTGTGAATGCCGCCAGCGCTCGGCTCGCTTCGACACGGAATCCATTGCAGCCCCGGGTTCGTCGCGCTCAGATGCCGCGAGTATAGTCACTGCGGCCGGTTGCTGCGGCGGCGCAGCAGCAAATCAACGCGCGTGAGCAGGCCCGCCCACGTTCAGCGTCCGGCAGAGTTCTCGAGCACCAGAACACCGGCGCCGGTGTTGGAAACGGGGACGTGATAGTGCTTGTGAATCACGTTGACATCCGCATCGAGCGCGCCGCGCATCACGAGCCACATGATGATTTCCGCGCCCTCGGTACCGGCATTCTCGATGATCTCCGTGATGCTCTGATTCGCGAGCCACTCGGGGTCGCCGATGACGCTATCCATGCACTTCAGATCGTAGTCGACGTTGATCAGCCCGGCACGCTCGCCCTGCAGCTGGTGAGACATGCCACCGGTGCCGAAGACGACCACCTTCATGTCATCCGGGTAGCTGTCGATCGCTTTTCGCAGCGCCCTGCCGAGAGCGAGACACCGGCGGGCACTCGGAATCGGATGCTGGACCGTATTCACCGCGAACGGAATTCCGCGTACAGGCCATTCCGGCAGGTGGCGCCACATCAGCGCCATCGGCACGATGAAGCCGTGATCGACGAGCATTTCCTGGCAGGTAGCGATGTCGAATTCCTGCCCGACCAATGACTCGGCGATGTGCCACGAGAACTCCGCATCGCCTTCGAACGAAGCCAGCGTCGCAAGACCCCAGCCCTCATCGGCGTTCTCGTAACGGTCCGCGCAACCGAGTGCAAACGTCGGTATCTGATTCAGGAAGAAATTCAGGCCGTGATCGTTGTAGACGACGATTGCGATGTCGGGATCGACGTCGGCGAGCCACTCCTTGACCGGCTCGTAGCCGTCGAAGAAGCGCTTCCAGTAGGGCGTCTGCTCGAGCTTCTTCGTCATCGCGTTACCGATGGCCGGTATATGCGACGTGGTAACACCGCCCACGAGTCTAGCCATTCCAGTAGCCCCGCTCGCGCAGGATATCGATCAGCCCTTCGGCCTTGTCGTCGAGCTTGCGCTGAAACTCCTCGGTCGGAATTCCCTGAAATGCAGCGCCGGCGTCCTGCACCGAAAAGCCGCGCGGAACTGCAAGCTTCGCCAGATAGTAGATGTTCGCGCCGAGCCGCAGCATCCCGAGAAAGTCGTCGTCCAGCAGGGCGCGTTTCTGTGCCTCGCTGAGCCCGTACTTCTCGGCATAGGCGGCCGGGTCCGCACGGAACGCGGCTCGATTGTCGGCGTGGTTGAACGAAAACAGCAGCTTGTTGAGCGGATAGGCCGAATGCGACGTCCTGCCGTCGAAGACATAGGTGCCCGGAATATTCTCGTAATCGTGTCGACGCCAGCTCATTCCCGATTCTCTTTCGGTCGTGGGGACCATTATCGATTCGCCAGACCCCAATCGGGTTGCGGGATACCGAAACAGGCCCACGGCGCGGGATGACGGTCCCGACCCCGAAGCGTCGCACTATCGGGTCTATGACCGGAAGCGACAGCTCAGCGTTCGCGCTCGTAGCTGAAGCGGTAACGCACCCGGAAAGCGTCCCTCCGGGCCAGCGCGCCGTCGATGAAACGCGGGCGGTAGCGACTGTTGCGAATGTGCCCCCGGAAACGCCGCTCCAGGATATCCGTCGCCGATTCCGAACGCCGCACGACCGTTAGGTCGGTTACTCGTCCGTAGCGGCCGATCTCGACGTCCGCGTCGAAAAAACCTTCCACGCACTCACTGCAACCGAAGGACTCGTCGACATCTCCATACGCCGGCAGCGCCACTGGCACTGCCGGACTGAAGAGCGTTGCGACGGCCTCCGGATCGGCCGCGCTCTCGACGAGTGCGCTGCGAGCGGTCTCGTAGCCATCGAGCGCTGCTCCGTTCGCGGAGAACATCAGGTGCCAGTCCGCGAGCTCGACGCGCGCGCGCGCAATCGAATCCGGCGTGCCGGGGAAGTTATGGCTGTTCGTCAGTTTGGTCTGCAGGACCCTGACGCCAACGCCGGCAATTCGGCTACCCCGGTTGCGCGAGGATCGGTAGCGCCGGAATCCCGGATCCTCGAGCTCGAAGTAGAGCGTATCGACGATTCGATCCTCGAGCTCGAGCAGGTCGGAAACGGCATGTCCGTCGTCAACGGCAACTTGCAGCGCATCGGCATAATTGCGTCGCGCCGCGCCGAGAGATGCCAGCGCGAGACGTTCCTTGGTCGGTGCACCGTTCCGTGGGAGCCACCTGGCTTCACTCGCATTCCGGATGCTGATCTGCAGCGTCGGTGGAATGCCGTTGTCGAGAAAGTGCCGCGCGGCAGCCATCCGGCGGTCCCCGATGCGGGTCAGCAGCGATACCACGCGCGGGTCTCCGGGGTTCCGCCAGGCGAGCTCCTGCAGATACGATTCGAGCGGCAGCGTGTCGAAGTAGTCAGCCGATGCAGACAGGCTGTCTATCGCCATTTCGACGACGCCGGTCTGATCGAGTGAATAGAGCCCTTCGGCGACCCGAATGATGTGCTGGGCGCGATCGAGCGCCACGATCGCTTCCGCGTGGTCGCCGAGCTGCTGATGGGCGACGGCGAGCGCGACGAGGTCGTCGACGAGGCCGGGCCAATTCTCGCCGTTGGCAGCCTGCCCGCGCCGAATCGTCTCGGTCAATTCGACGACCTCGGCAACCCGTGCTGCCTCGTCGGCTTCCGCACCTGCGTACGGACCTGCCGACGAGCCCCCGGGGCTCGTAAAACGCGCCTCGGGGTAGAACTGCAGCGTCACGAGCTCGCCCCAGGTCTGGGCACCAGCCTGCGGCGCTGCAACTGCCAGGAGGATCAGACTGACGGTAACTCGCTTCATCGCGGATGGACGGCTGCCTGCCTGCGAACCATCCTCCCGCATCGGCGCCCCCGCGTCCACCGCGGGCGAGACGCCGTAATGTGTCCGGCCGGCCCCGCTGGCGCTACGAGGCGACGGATGCGACCACGTTCGCCGGCCCGCAGGCTCCGGCCTCAGCGTTTGTCGACGACGACAACACCTTCCTTCAGCACCACACGCGCGTCGAGCATGTTCCAGAAGCCCTCCAGCGGGTCGCCGGCGACCAGCACGATATCGGCGAGCTTGCCCTCTTCGAGCGTGCCGAGATCGTCCTCCATGTTGATGTAGGCGGCCGTATTGGGGCCCATCAGCTCGATGATGTCGCGCATCGAGAACATCACATTGTAGGACTCGAGCTCGTGCCGCAGCCCCGCCCACGGGTCATAGCGCGTATCAGTGCAGTACCCGAGCGTAGCGCCCGAATCCCAGATCGTTCGCGCATTGACGATCGTGTAGCCGATCTCAGTGCCCTCGGCGCGGCCCTGTGCGTCCCGATTCGCACCTGCGATCGACTCGGGCCAGGCGTTGCCATCGCGAAAGCGCGGTTCGTTGTCATCGGCGAAGACGCCGAACACCGGTGCACCGAAGCCGATCGTGGCGAGGCTGATCGTATTCGTGTCAGCGAGCTTCTTCGCAGCATCGTGATCCACGAAGTCCTTGTTCGGAATGTGTACGAGACGACGCACGCCGGCATCGACCGCAGCCACCATCGCAGCCGTGCTGACCGCGTGCACTTGCACGACGACACCTGCCTGCGCTGCCTCGTCGACGATCGCTTCGAGCGTTGCGATCTCTTCACCGCCCGGGCGCGGTAGCGGCGTCAGCGCGATCTCGCCGGTCCAGTCGACGCCCATCGCTTTCAGTTCGCGCACGGCCGCACGCGCCGAATCCGGCGTGTGTTCCTCGAGTCTGATACGGCCGGACGGGATGATTCGCGGGCCGTTGATTTGACCGCTCTCGATCCGATCCCGCAGCACGAGGTTGCCGTCAGCCGGGCCGCCACCGGAGAGAATCGTCGTATACCCGGCCTCCAGCTGAGCCTGCATCTGCTCACGCTCGTCGGGCCCGGTGTTGATGTGACGGTGCGCATCGATGAAGCCGGGCATCGCGGTCATCCCGCGGCCGTCTATCGTCGTCAGCCCGCGCGTGCCGGCACGCCCGGTAGCCACCTCGGCGATTCGCCCATCTCGCACGATCAGCGCGCCTTCGTCGATGACCTCGCCGTTACCGACGATGATGCGAACGTTCGTAATCGCGACGTCCTGTGCCATTGCGCTCTGCCAGCAGACACCGGCCATGAGCGCTGCCGCGAGAGCTGCCATTCGAACAGCGGTTGTCATGATCCTTATCTCCTGCGAAACCCGTAAACCCTGACGCCGTCCGGCCGGATCGGCCACCGCGTCGCCGAAAAGTGACTATTCCCGACCGGTTGGCGACATGTAGTCTGTCACGTAACCGATCGCCTCGATCTCGTGAATCTGCCCGCCCCACACCTTGAAGATGTGTATCGCCGGCAGATCGAACGGATCGAAGTCCAGCACGCGTGTTTCCTGCCCCGGAATCCCGAACACGCGAAATTCGTTCGTCTCGAACGCATGCCGGAAGTGGGAAATGCCAAAAGCCAGACCGTTGACCTCGTCGGCAATCTCGACGCGGCGATGATCGATCGACGTGATGTACTCGAACGTGTTCGTGTCGAGCTGCGCCTCGCAGCCCAGCGCACCGGCAAGTCCGAAACCCTCGGCGGGATCCCGCGCGACGGCATTGCGGGCCGTCTGCAGCCCGTTCTCGAAGCGCACACAGTCATCGGCGAACGGCGCCAGCGAGCCGTTGTTCTCATCGAGCGCATCGTAATAGGCTGCTCCGATCGCAATCAGCCGGCCGCGCGAGTCACGATAAGCGTCGGGTACCGGTGACACGAGCGGCAGGCGTGGCGACTCGAGGTTCGCAAGAGCTTCCTCGCGCAAGGTGTGGACGACGATGTGCTCGGCCTCGACGATCAGGGCATTCTCGATCTTCAGGCGAAAGCCGAGCTGGATCGGCGCTACCGTCCCGTCCTGGTCTTCGGTCATCACGGCGAGATAGCCGATCTGGCCCGCGACCGGGTCCGGCACGCGAATCACGAACGACTCGGGCCCCGCCGCGGCCGTCGCCCAGATGCCTTCGCCGGGCTCGATCCGCGCGAGGTTCTCGACCATGAACACATCGTCTGCCAGAGCCGCGGCGGCAGGATCGTGTGCAACTATCGCAGCTATATAGTCGTCGGCCACGCCGATCAGGCATCGACGATCGCAGTCCTGGCCGAGCGCGGTGCCGCATACAACGAGCAGCGCCAGAGTCGCGACACCAGGTCCTGCTACATATCTTCGACCGTGCGTGGACCGCCGACGTGCCGCGGTTGGCGGGCCCGCCGTGAATTGCAGACGGAATCTTTTCATGTGAAGCTCCCCCGGCTGACTCCCCGGTTTTATCAGAAGCGGCGCCGCGTGTCGCGCCCCGCTATACACCCGACGAATGGCCAGACTACTGATCTACTATGCGCACCCCGGTCATCGCCATTCCCGCGTCAACCGCGATATGGCCACCGCGGCTGCAGCAATCACCGGCGCGCGCTTCGTCGACCTTTACGCCGACTATCCGCGTTTCGACGTGCGCGCCGATGTCGAGCAGCGGCGGCTGATAGATCACGACGTGATCGTGCTCCAGTTTCCGCTCTTCTGGTATTCGACGCCCTCTATCCTGAAGGAGTGGCAGGACGTCGTGCTGGAGTACGGCTTCGCGTACGGGCACGACGCCTGCAGCCTCGCCGGTAAGCGGGTGCAGCTCGCCATCACGGTCGCAGGCCCGCGCGATCAGTTTGCGGCGGGCGCCTATCAGCGTTACCCGCTGCGGACTTTTCTGACGCCGATCGAGCAGACCGCGAGACTCTGCCACATGCATTTCGGCGCGCCTTACGTGCTCTTTTCGGGGCTGCGGGCTGCCGAACTCGGTGTCGTCGAAGCGCACGTGGCGGGCTACCGCCGAATGCTCGAGGCCATTCGGGACGACACGTACGACTTCGAGACCGCGGACGGGATGGATCTCGTCGACTTCGACACTCTGCCGATACGGACGGCCTGAACATGGACGGAATTCTTCTTATCGCGTTTCTGTTTCTGCTCGCCGGTGTCATCGCCGTCCCACTGGCGAGCTGGCTCGGCCTCGGCTCCGTTCTCGGCTATCTGATCGCGGGAATCGCTCTGAGTCCGGTCCTGACGCAGCTGCACGTCGACGTCGTCAGCATCCAGCACGTTGCAGAATTCGGCGTCGTGATGATGCTCTTCCTGGTCGGGCTCGAGCTCGACCCGGCCCGTCTCTGGACGATGCGCAGCCGACTGCTCGGTCTCGGCGGGCTGCAGGTCGGGCTGACCGCGGCCGCTATTACCGGCGTCGCGTTGCTGCTGGGCCAGCCGTGGAGCATCGCACTGGCAATCGGCCTGATCCTCGCATTGTCGTCAACCGCAATCGTCATCCAGACGCTGAACGAGAACGGACTGATGCGCAGCGACGGCGGACAGTCGAGCTTCTCGATACTGCTGTTCCAGGACATCGCAGTCATTCCGATGCTGGCGTTCATCCCCTTGCTCGCGCTGCCGGAGCTGGCCGACGTCGCTGCAACCGGGGCGGCCGACGAAGGCGCGCACACCGGCGGCCTCAATCTCGTCGCTGGATTGCCGGCCTGGGGCAGAACGCTTGCCACTGCTGCCGCGATCGCACTGGTCGTCGTCGGCGGCAGCCTGCTGACTGGGCCAACATTCCGTTTCATAGCGGTGGCCCGATTGCGTGAGCTGTTCACGGCGACGGCTCTGTTCATCGTCATCGGTATCGCGCTGATCATGACCATCGTCGGCATCTCACCGGCACTCGGTGCTTTTCTCGGCGGCGTGGTCCTGGCCAACAGCGAATTCCGGCACGAGCTCGAAAGTGACATCGACCCGTTCAAGGGGCTGTTGCTGGGCCTCTTCTTCATTACGGTCGGCGCGAGCGTCCGCTTCGATCTGCTGTTCGCGAACCTGTCGACGATCGTGTCGATGACGCTCGGGCTGATCGCGCTGAAGGCCCTGATCCTCTATTCGCTCGCCACCGTGTTCGGGAGCCGCGGCGCCAACCGCTGGCTGATCGCGCTCGGCCTTGCGCAGGCCGGCGAGTTCGGCTTCGTCCTGCTCGCATTTACGGTCGCGAATGCCGTCATTCCGACGGCGCTGGCCGATCAGTTGCTGCTCGTCGTGACGCTGTCGATGTTGCTGACGCCGGTTCTGTTCATCGTTTACGACCAGCTTATCGCACCCCGGTACGCGGGCGGCCAGGAGCGCGAAGCCGACACGATCGACGAGACAGGCGCCGTGATCATCGCCGGACACGGCCGCTTCGGCGGCGTCATCAACAGGGTCTTGCGTGCCGCCGGCCACGAGACAATCGTGCTCGACTATCGCTTCGAGAATCTGGAGGTCTTGCGCACGTTCGGCGTGAAAGCCTTCTTCGGCGATGCGACGCGCCCCGATCTGTTGCACGCCGCCGGCATCGAGGACGCCAGGATGCTGGTCGTCGCGCTCGATGACCGGCAGAGCATTACCGAGCTGGTCCGCTACGTGACGAAACACCATCCGAACATGTACGTGGTCGCGCGTGCCGTCGACAGGCATCACGTCTACGAGCTGTGGAACGCCGGCTGTCGCGATATCGTCCGCGATACTTTCGATTCTTCGGTGCGCGCCGCGCGCTCAGCCCTCGAAGGCCTCGGCGCCCATCCGTACGACGCCGAACGCCAGGTGCAGAGCTTCGTGCGGCACGACAAGGCGCAGCTACGGGCGCTTGCCGACATCTACGATCCGAGTGTGCCGGTCCACAAGAACGAGGAATACGTCCAGCGAACGAAGGAGTTTCTGGCGCGCGCCGGTGACGTGATGCGCAGCGGCAGCACGGCTTTCGGCGGCCGGCGGGACAGAAGCTGGGTGCCGGGAGGTGAGTCGGACCGGGAACCTCCAGCGCGAGGCGCCGCGGCAGAGCGGCCGGATGGAGATCGCAGGACGGATAGCGCCGGAGCCGGAGTCAGTGACCAAGCTCCTCCGTCAGGAACTCGCTGATTCTCGTCAACATGTCGATCCGGTAGTTTTCCGGAAAGATGTCGTGCGCCGCGTACTCATACTCGATGAAGTCGAAGTCGACATTCGACTTCGCCAGCGCACGAGCGAGATCCCTGCTCTGCTTGAGCGGCACATCGCCGTCGTACTTCGCGTGAAACAGACGCAAAGGCGTCGTGATTTCATCGACCCGCCTCAGCGGCGAGCCCGCGCGCGTGACTTCGCGATCGGTCCCGATAAAGACCTGCGCGGCGCGGCCACCCACGTAGTTCTTGGAATAGATGCCGAGCGCCCGCGGATCGGTGACTCCGGCGATGCTCACGGCACACTGGTAGAGCTGCGGTTCCTCGATCACGCTCAAGAGCGCCGCGTAACCCCCGAAGCTCCAGCCTGCGACGCAGATCCGATCTGGCGCCGCAATCCCGCTCGTCGCGAGATACCGCGTTCCATCGGTGATGTCCGCTACGACCTGACGCCAGTCGCGAAAACCGCCGTCGCCTTCCCAGCCGACGCCATAGCCACGCGAGCCGCGAAAATTGCTTTGCAAAACAGTGTAGCCCTGGGCTGCAAAGAACTGGACGAGATAGTCGAAGCGCCGGTAGTCGCGACGTGACGGCCCGCCGTGGGGCAGAACGATCGCCGCGCGCCGGGAAGAACCATTTGCGATCGGTCGCGTCAGGTAGGCGGGAATGGAAGTCCCGTCTCTCGCCGTATACGAAATCCGTTCGATTGGCGCAAGCGCCCGACCGTCCAGCGCATCCCTGTTTCTCGAGAGCATCGTGACGCTTCGATCCACGGTGTCGATGACGTAGTACGCGCCGGCGTCGCGATCGTCGCTGACGACAGCGAGGTAATAACGTCGCTCCCGGTTCTCATCGACGATCCGGATTTGCGCGCCAGGAAACCGCTCTTCGAGCAGCGAGTAAACACGGCGCACATGCTCGTCGAAGTAGCGAACGTTCAGTTGCTCAGTGATGAACGTGGCGGAAACGAATCTGGGGGGTGACCCGAGCCACTGGGCGCCCGCGAGATCGACGTCATCGTGAGAAAACAGCAGGCGCGAGCGATCGGCGTCCTGGAAATCCATTGCGAAGAGCGCAATGCGGCCGTCGTCCCGGGAAAAATACAACAGCTCGTCGGGATCGTCGGCGAATCCTGCCGGTACGAAGATGTCCTCGATATCGGTGATCGGCTTTCGCCTGAGCTCCTCCCACGGGCCGTTCACGTCGCGCCGTACGTTCCAGATGAACTCCGCTGGCGTGGTCCGCCGAAACAGCCGTGGCACGGCCTCGCTGTCGGTAATCCAGCGGTACGTTCTGCCGCGACAGCGCTCAACGGAGCGGAGCCTGCCGTCGTAGATGTTGAGCGTGGAGATGCCGCTGCAGTTCCTGCCCGGCTCCTCCACGAGCACGTGCGCCGGATCGTCCGGCAGCCAGTTCATGACACGATCCTGAACCTGCGCGAGCGCGTTTTCGAGCCGGGCGCCCATCAGATCCAGGCGGCCCGTGCCGTCGGCGTTGACTGCGATCATCCGGGTGGAAACGCTCGGTCGGCCAACGACCATCCTGGTTCTCTGCAGGCCGCACAGCAGCCGCGTCTCGTTTGCCCACCCGCACCAGGCGACAGTCTCGTTGTCGTGCTCCGGCGACACCAGTGGATGCACAGAGCCGGTCGCCGTATCGAGCACGCGCCCCACGGCAGTACCCCACGGATCCGCTTTCAGGAACGCGATCATCGATCCGTCGGGCGAAATACGCGGGCTCAGCATGCCGGGCGATGAGCCAAACGCTATTCCGAGCGCGCTCGACCGCAGCTCGTCCGGCTCGCGCGCGCCGACGGGCAGCGGCGCAAACGTTGGCAGCGTGGCGAGCACCCAGAGGATCGGGAAGGCGACTGTTCGTGTCATCTTTCGGTAGCGCAAACCGGCATCGCGATTGCCCGAGAGGCCGAGACGAGTCATTAAGGGCAACCGCTTCGAGCCTATCACGTCGACAGGCGGCGAAAGATTAAGCACGCCCGGCATCGCGCGACAGCTCCGGATCCGGCGTCAGCTCCGGATCCGGCGACGCTCACCGGCACGCGCGAGCGGCCCGTAGCTGCTACTATCGGGCTCTTATGTCCGTCCGGCGACATCGACGGCTGCTCGTTGCAGCGTTGCTGCTCGGCGCCGGGGTCTGGTTCGGTGCGGCCGCTCAGGACGATGAACCCCATTCGCGAGTCGTCGTGCTCACGGTGCAGGACGCGATCGGCCCCGCAACCAGCGACTATGTCGGAAAGGGCATCGCGCACGCGATCGAAGCCGGAGCCACGCTCGTCGTCCTCGAGCTCGACACGCCGGGCGGCCTCGACACCTCGATGCGGGAGATCATTCAGAGCATTCTGGGCTCGCCCGTTCCGGTCGCAACGTTCGTCTTTCCGCAGGGCGCGAGAGCAGCGAGCGCGGGCACGTACATTCTCTATGCGAGTCATGTTGCGGCGATGGCGCCCGCGACCAATCTGGGCGCCGCCACACCGGTTGCGATCGGCGGCGGGTCACCCCTGCCCGGCGCCGCGCCCGATCAGGGCGCGCGGCAGGAGGACGGCGCCTCACCCGACGCTGCGGGTCAGACGGCCACTGACGCGCCGGACGGCAATGGCAATGGCGCACGCGACGGCGGTGAGGACCCGGCCGCAGATCCGGCGTCCCTGGACGATGGCCGAGGTACCCAAAGCGAGACAGACACCGCGACGGACGATACGACGCCACCGACAAACGCACCGACGGCTACCAGCCCGTCCGAGCGCAAGGCCATCAACGATGCTGTCGCGTACATCCGAAGCCTGGCCGAGAGGCGCGGTCGAAACGCGGACTGGGCCGAACGTGCCGTGCGATCCTCGGAAAGCCTGAGTGCCATGGCAGCGCTCGAGATGGGCGTGATTGATATCGTCGCCGACGATCTCGATGATTTGCTCCGCCGTCTCGGCGACCGCGAGGTCAATGGCACTGTCCTGTCACTGCCTGCCGACGCAACTCTGATCGAACGGTTCGAACCCGATTGGCGTACGCGACTCCTTGCCGCCATCAGTAATCCGACGATTGCCTATATTCTGCTGCTGATCGGAATCTATGGACTCGTCTTCGAGGGCTACAACCCCGGGGCAATCGTGCCTGGAGTCGTAGGAGCCATCTCGCTGCTGCTGGCTTTCTTCGCTTTCCAGATTCTGCCCGTCAACTATGCCGGCCTCGCGCTGATCGTGCTCGGCGTCATTCTGATGCTCGCGGAATTCCTCGTACCCAGCTTCGGTGCGCTTGGCATTGGCGGTGTCGCCGCATTCGTTTTTGGTTCGCTGATTCTGATCGACACCGACGTGCCGGGATTCACCGTTGCAGTGCCTCTGGTATCGACCGTTGCAGTCACGGTCGCGCTCGCGGTACTGGGCACCATCTGGCTCGCGATGAAATCGCGGATACGCCCGCTCGTGAGCGGTGTCGAGGAAATGCTCGGCATGGAGGGCCATGCGCTCGAGGACTTCGAGCACGAAGGCGACGTGTGGGTGCACGGTGAGCGCTGGCGCGCAGTCTCGAGTCAACCGGTCAGCAAATCACAACGGCTGAAGGTCACGGCCATCGACGGGCTCACGCTCAGCGTCGAGCCGACCGAGGCGAGTCAACAATAAGGAGAAGCTCCGATGTTCGGACTGGAGATCTGGATCTACGTCGTCGCGCTGGTCGCGGTGTTTGTCTTCAGCGCGATCAAGGTGCTCAACGAGTACGAGCGCGCCGTCATCTTCCTGCTCGGACGCTTCTGGAAGGTCAAGGGCCCCGGACTGATCATCGTTATCCCCGGCATTCAGAGAATGGTGCGCGTGGATCTGCGGACGATCGTCCTGGACGTGCCGACGCAAGACGTCATTTCGCGCGACAACGTTTCCGTTCAGGTCAGCGCTGTCATCTACTTTCGCGTCGTAGACCCGGAGAAGGCGATCATACAGATCGAAAACCGCGTCGATGCGACGAGCCAGCTCGCGCAGACCACACTTCGGTCGGTGCTCGGCCGCCACGAGCTCGATGACATGCTGGCCGAGCGGGACAAGCTGAACGCCGACATTCAGGAGATCCTCGACAACGCAACGGAAGCCTGGGGCATCAAGGTCACGAATGTCGAAATAAAGCACGTCGACCTGAACGAAAGCATGATACGCGCTATCGCAGCGCAGGCCGAAGCCGAAAGAGCGCGGCGGGCGAAAGTCATTCACGCCGAAGGCGAGTTCCAGGCATCGGAGCGCCTCGCTGCGGCGGCGAAAGTGCTTGCCGCCGAACCGCAGGCGCTGCAGTTGCGCTATATGCAAACGTTGACCGATATCGCGAGCGAAAAAAACAGCAACACGATCGTGTTTCCGATGCCGATGGACCTGGTGAAGCCGTTGTTCGACAAGTCCATTTAGTATCCTCTTTGAGCGGTGTTTGCGCCGTTCGATGCGCAGCCGTCATGAGCCGGCCCGTCATTCGTCTTTCCTGTATCGCAGCAGAGCAGGAGACTGCTATGAAACACGCTTGGCTGAATGTTGCAGTGGCATCGATCATGGCGATGGCAAGCCTCTGGCCCGGCCCGGTGGTCAATGCCCAAACCTCATCCGCAGAGGCCGAGCTCGCAGCGGCCGGCTTCCGGGCTGGCACGCACTACGTCGAGCTGCCCGATACCGCCGCGACACCGGACGACGCCGGCCGAATCGAGGTCGCCGAATACTTCATGTACAGCTGCATTCATTGCTACAACGCAGAACCGCATGTCGAGGCCTGGCTGGCGGGCAAGCCGGAAGACGTCGAGTTTCGGCGCGTGCCGGCGATCTGGAATCCCACGGTCGAGCTGCATGCGCGGACGTTTTACGCAGCGCAGGCCCTCGGCCATCTCGACGAGCTGCATGCGCCGCTGTTCCGCTCGATGCACGTCGAGCGCAACTTTCTCGAGAACACGGCGGCGCTCGGCGAGTTCGTCGCACGCTTCGGCGTCGACGGCGACGCGTTCATCGACGCCGTCGGATCCTTCGGCGTCACGGCACGAGTCCGGCAGGCTTCGGAGCTGGCGGAACGCCATGGTGTGGACCAGACGCCGACGTTCGTCGTCAACGGCCGCTACCGGACGACACCGTCGATGACCGGCGGTCATGAGGCCCTGTTCCGTCTGATCGACCTGCTGACGGAAGTCGAGCGGCAGCGCGGGATTCGTTAAGCTGACGGGCGACAGCAGCGTCGCGGGGAGGCGACGTATGAACGCAAAAGCCCGTGTCGCGTCCCGGCCGCTGGTCCTGAGCTTCATGCTCTGCGCCGGCGGGCTGGCTCAGGGCCAGCCGGTCGAGCCAATTTCCGACGAGCGCGTAGCGCAAGTACACTCGGCGGCGCAGCCGCTCGACGCCCACGTCGATATCCTCGTGCCGACGACGTCGGACATCTACCGCACCGAAGACGGCGTTTCCCAGGTAACGATAGACAAGCTTGCCGCTGGCGGGATGGCCACGATCACGCTTGCGCTGCATTCACCGACGGGGCCGGCCACCGCCGAAGGCGTCGCGTTCGCCCGCGCCGAGATCCAGACGAAGCTCGACCGTGTCCGCGGACTGGCGGCGTCGTTCCCCGACCGCATAGAGATCGCGCTTTCTGCTGACGATCTCAAACGTATCCATGCCGCCGGACGCACGGCGATCCTGCTCGGTTTCCAGAACGCTTACGCACTCGATGGCGACATCGGTCTGATCGATCACTACGTCGACGCGGGTGTGCGCGTTTTCGCATTCAATCATGCCGGCAACAATGCCTTCTCCGACTCGTCACGGCCGGCCGTGCCCGGCGACGCGCCGAATGGCGGACTGTCGGCGCTCGGGCGCGAGGCGGTTGCGAGACTCAACGATCGCGGCGTCGTCATCGACGTCTCCCAACTGACGCCGGACGGCGTCCTGCAGACGATCGAGGCCTCACGAGCACCGGTGATCGCGAGTCACTCCGCGGTTCGGGCGATGGTCGATGAGACCCGCAACCTGCTCGACCACGAAATCGAGGCGATCGCTGCTGGCGGCGGCGTCGTGCATCTGCCGCCGTTCAATACGTATCTGGCGCCGCGGCCGCCTGACTTCGTCGCGCGGCTCGGTGCGATCCGCGAGCGGTACGGGCTGCCGGCTGCCTTCCGGGGCGTGCTGGACGACGCCGAGCGGCTCGACGGCGATGCCCGCGGTGTCTACACCGGCGAGGCACTGGCATCGGTGCCGCGCGCGACGCTGTCGGACTATCTGGACCACATCGACTACGTCGTCAGGCTCGTCGGCATCGAGCACGTCGGGATCGGCACGGATTTCGATCACGGCGCCGGGATCGTCGGCTATCGGGACGCAGGCGAAGCCGCCAATCTGACGCGCGCGCTGCTCGAGCGCGGCTATTCGGCTGACGACGTGGGCCGCATCTGGAGCGGCAACTTCATGCGCGTCCTGCGCGCCGCTGAGGCCGCGCGCCGCTGAGCCGCGTTTCCGCGCGCTGAATCCGTGTTCCTGCGACGTTTCTGAGCCCGGCCGGGGGTTTGTTATCGCGGACACCTCCCGGGACGTCGCAAGACCGTCCGCCCGCGCAGCCCCAGCCCCTCAGGTGGCAACTTCGCGCACCGGCGCTTCATCGGCTTCGCCGACGCCGAGAAAACCGCCGGACTGTCGCCGCCAGAGACCCGCATAGATACCGTCGAGATCCAACAGCGCCTGGTGCGTGCCGGATTCGACGATTCGACCCTGATCCATGACGACCAGGCGGTCGAGCGCCGCGATCGTCGACAGCCGATGCGCAATGGCGATGACGGTCTTACCCTGCATCAGCGTCTGCAGCTGTTCCTGAATTGCTGCCTCGACTTCGGAGTCGAGTGCCGAAGTCGCCTCGTCGAGCACGAGCAGCGGCGCGTTCTTCAGCAGGACGCGCGCAATCGCGATTCTCTGGCGCTGTCCCCCCGAGAGCTTGACGCCGCGCTCGCCGACATGCGCCTCGTAGCCGCGACGCTTCTTCATGTCCTCGAGATCGTCGATGAAGTCGTCGGCGTGCGCGCGGCGCGCCGCATCGACAATCTGCGCATTCGAAGCATCCGGTGCGCCGTAGCGGATGTTGTCGCGAACGGAGCGGTGCAGCAGTGACGTGTCCTGAGTCACCATGCCGATGTTGCGGCGCAGTGACTCCTGCGTGACCCGGGCGATGTCCTGACCGTCAATGCAGATTCGGCCGCCCTGCAGATCGTAGAAACGCAGCAGCAGATTGACGAGCGTCGACTTACCGGCACCCGAGCGGCCGACGATACCGACCTTCTCGCCGGGCTGAACGGTCAGCGAGAAATCGTCGATCACGCCGGACTCGCGACCGTAGTGAAACCTGACGTGCTCGAATCGGATTTCCCCCCGCGGGACCGAGAGCTCGACCGCATCCGCGGCATCTACCACCTCGCGCGGCTGCGCGAGCGTACGAATCCCGTCCTGAACCGTGCCGATGTTCTCGAAAAGCCCCGCCACTTCCCAGAGCACCCAGTTCGACATCGCCCGGATGCGCATCACGAGTGCGACCGAAGCCGCTATTGCCCCAAGCGAAACGGTGGCCTGCTGCCAGCCGAGAATCGCGACGGCCGCGACCGCAAGCAGCAGAACGATATTCGTCGTCTGGAGCGACAGCGTGAGCCAGGTGACGAGACGCATCTGCCGGTGCACTGTGACCAGGAAGCGGCTCATTGCATCGCGCGCGTATTCCTGTTCGCGCCGCGTGTGCGCGAACAGCTTGATCGTCTGGATATTCGTGTAGGTGTCGACGATGCGGCCCGTCATCTGGGCCCGCGCATCGGCCTGAGCCATCGCGATTTTCTTCAGCCGCGGCACGAAGTAACGCAGCAGCCCGAAGTAGACGAACAGCCACACGATCAGCGGCGCGATCAGCCGGAGATCCGCCTGGCCGATCAGCACGAGCGCGCCGACGAAATAGACGATGACGTAGACGAGCACGTCCATCAGCTTGACGACCGTCTGCCGTATCGCGAGCGCAGTTTGCATCAGCTTTTGCGAGACGCGGCCGGCGAACTCGTCCTGATAGAAGCGCATGCTCTGCTTCAGCAGGTAGCGGTGGCCGAGCCAGCGCACCAGCATCGGGTAGTTGCCGAAAATCGTCTGATGCAGGATCAGGGACTGAACCAGCGCCAGCAGCGGGAACGCGATGACGACGGCGAGCCCGAAGACCGCGAGCGAAACGCCGTACTCGTCCCAGAACGTCGCACGATCCGACTGCGCGAGCCAGTCGACGAGCGAGCCGATCAACCCGAAAAACGCGACTTCGGCCGCGGAGATCACAGCCGTCAGCAGCGACATCAGCACCAGCCACGGCAGCACCGGCTTCGAGTAGTGATACAGGAAGGCTGTCAGCTTTTCCGGCGGCTGCCGGGGATTGACGTCCGGGAACGGCTCGATGCGGCTTTCGAAGAATCGGAACATCGACGGGGACCGGGGCGGATCGGGCCCGGATTGTAGCAACGCCGGCAGCAGGCGCGCAGACCGTCGCCAGGCGGCTACGCCGATGCGAAGGATCAGCCGGCGGCTGGCGGGGCCACTCAGCCGAATACCCGGTGGATATCGCTTCCGCAGCGGGATCCGCCGAGTGTCGCTGCCGGCATCGTGACGACGCTCAGATCAGCTGTCGTAAGGCTCGTCGACGAGCCGCCGCGATATCCACCAGGCGTTGCCGCAAGCGTCCGTCACGCCCGCCTGGCGGTCGCCGTAAGGCATGTCTGCAGGCTCGAAGATGCTCGTCGCACCTTGAGCGAGCGCTATCGCATACGCGGCGTCGACATCTTCTACATAGACGTAGTAGGCGCCCGGCATCGCCGCCATGCCCCCTTCCCTCGCATCGCTGATCATGAACGTCGACGTGCCGATCCGTATTCGAATGTTCGCAATCGTGCCGTCCGGCAGGACGGTTCGCCCCGATTCTTCCGCACCGAAGACGCCGGTAAGAAAGCCCGCAAGCCCATCGGCACCCTCGACAATCATGTAAGGAAAGACGGTTCCGTATCCGGGAGGCACGTACATTGCTCGTTCTCCGCTGCGTGCCTGCTTCAGGCGTCGCTGCCGACCAGACCGAAGCCTTCGTCCAGCCAGCCGGTGATGCCGCCGATCATCATCTTTACCGGCCTGCCCAATCGCGCGAGGTTGATCGCTGCGCGGTTCGCACCATTACAGTGGGGCCCTGCGCAATAAGTCACGAACAGCGTATCTGCCGGGTAGTCCGCGAGGGTCGCCTCGCTGATGTCTGCGTGCGGAAGATTCACGGCGCCGTCGACGTGACCTTTCCGGAAGGCTTCGGGGCCGCGGACGTCGAGCAGCACGAAATCGGCGGTGCCGCTGCCCAGAGCGTCATGGACGTCCCAGCAGTCCGTTTCGAACTGCAGCCGGGATTCGAAATGTTCGGTCGCCGCAGCGGAATCGGCCGCGCGAACCGCGGAAACGCGTGTCGTCATCGTCTCTTGCCTGTGTTGATTCGTCGAACGATGCTAGCGGGGGCAAGCATTGCTCGCCAGCAGCAGATTAGCCCGCATCCGGCACCGATGTGAACCAGTCGAGCAGAGCGTCGTAACGTGCCGTGCGTGGCGCGCCGGCCGGCCGGGCGAGCCCGACGACCGTCGGTTCGACGCGCTCGTCGATCTCGAGGATCGCGAGCTCGTTACCGTCGTAGGTGCTTGCCGAAAGAGGTCGCTGAAAGGCGACGCTGTAACCGAGGCCGCGGCCGACCAGGCAGCGCACCAGCTCGAAGCTGGTCGTCGTGTGTCCGATCAGCGGGCGAAGGTCGAGCGCCTCGAAGATCTGCTCCGTGTTGACCCGCGAAGGATGCACGTCGAGCAGGATCAACGGCTCGGAGACGAGCTCGCCGAGCTGGATGCGCCCGCGGGACGCCAGCCGATGCGCGGCCGGCACCATCGCGTACGGCCGATACTCCCGCACCGGATCGAAAACGAATTGCGGCGAGACGTCGACGCTGTACATCAGCGCGGCATCCACGCGGCCCTGCAGCAGCAACTCGTCGAGCGCGGGCGCGGCAGCCTCGACAAGATCGATGGTCAGCTCCGGGTACCGCTGCCTGAAGCCCTGCATGATGCCGGGCAGAAAGAACGGCGCCAGCGTCCGGAAGCAGCCGATCGCGAGGCGCCCCCCGAGACCGGACGATGCGTGCAGGGCGCTCGCAGCCAGCGATTCGGCGCCCGAGAGAATCCGGCGCGCATGCGTCAGCAGGCGGGAGCCGGCCGGCGTCAGCGTCACGCCCTTTGCCTTGCGGCGGATGAAGAGCTGCAGCGACAGGCGGTACTCGAGCTCGTCGAGCGCCAGGGCGAGCGCCGACGCGCTGACGTTGCAGCGCTCCGCAGCCGCGGCCAGCGAACCCTCACTGGCTGTCGCGTCGAAATACTCGAGCTGGCGCAACGTGAACGGCGCGCTCATCCACAGTTTTCCTTAAGATTATTATCTGAAAAAACTGTTTTACATGAGAAAGCCGATCCGGGAAAGTGCGGAGCTGCGGGCGAGACCGCAACAAGCAGAGCAGCGGGGGAAAATCATGGCGAAGAATCTCGAGGAAGCGATCCGGGCAGCGGGCGGACCCGTCGAGCTGTTGTGGGAATCGAAGACGGCACCGGCGATCGTGCCGCGGGTCGTGCCCGAATTCACGAACTGGCGCGACGAGCAGATGGCCTGGCGCACGAATGCCGTGATCTTCGATCAGTCCCACCACATGGCGGACCTGAACATCAAGGGCCCGGATGCGCTGAAGCTGATCAGCGACCTCGCGGTCAACAGCGTAGAGAAGTTTCCGGTCGACATGGCCAAGCAGTTCGTCGCGGTCAATCACGATGGCTACGTGATCGGCGACAACATCCTCTTCCATCTCGAGGAAGACGAGTACCAGGCTGTCGGCATTCCGCCGTCGATCAACTGGCTGCACTTCAACGCAGTAACCGGGGGCTACGACGTGCGGATCTGGCGGGACGACAACTCGTTCTATCGCAAGGGCGACCCGGTCCTGTACCGCTACCAGATCCAGGGCCCGGGCGCGATGAAAGTCATCGAGGAGGCCACCGGCGAACCGCCGCCGAAAATCCGTTTCTTCCACATGACGCGCCTGAAGATCGCCGGCAAGGAAGTTCGCGCCCTCCGCCACGGCATGGCCGGGGAGCCGGGCTTTGAGATCTGGGGGCCGTGGGAAGACAACGACGCCGTTCACTCGGCGTTGCTCGAAGCCGGCGCGAAGCACGACATGATCCAGGTCGGCGGCCGCGCCTACCACACGAACGCGCTCGAATCCGGCTGGCTGCCACGGCCGCTGCCGGCCGTTTATTCCGGCGACAAGATGAAGCCGTATCGCGAGTGGCTGACCGAGAACGCCTACGAAACGACTTCGCCGCTCGGCGGAAGCTTTCACTCGGACAATATCGAGGACTACTACTTCACGCCGTACGAGCTCGACTACGGCCGCATCGTCAGCTTCGATCACGACTTCGTCGGTCGCGAGGCGCTCGAGAAGATGGTCGCCGAAGGCACCACGGAGCGTCGCAAGAAAGTCACCTTCGTCTGGAACGGCGAAGATACGGCTGCCGCCTACGGCTCGATGTTTCTCGACGGCCCCGGCGCCAAGCACATCAATCTGCCGATGTCGCTCTACGACACCTTCCACGCCGATCGTGTCGAGGCGAACGGCAAGGTCGTCGGGCTCTCGACCTGGACCGGTTACTCCGCGAACGAGCGTCGCATCCTGTCACTCGGCACTATCGACGCGGAACTCGCGAAGCCGGGCACCGAGGTCACGCTGATCTGGGGCGAGGACAAGCCGTCGTCAAAAGCGCAGGTCGAGGATCACGTGCCGGTCGAGATCCGCGCCACGGTGATGCCGGCGCCGCTGGTCGAGAAGGCGCGCACCAGCTACCGGTCGGATGCCGGCGTGAAATAACCGCGCTGCTGCGTCGCACCGCGTGCGGGGCGGCACCGGCAGCATCGGCAGCCACCTGCCCGTTCGTCGGAACGCGGCGAGTCGCAGTAACGAGCCGCTGTCCGGGTAAGCCGGCCGGCCGCGGTCCGGCAAACCGGGCCGACCGGGTCCATGGAACCCTGCAGGGGATCACTGACGGCACCCGGCCGGCCGGTCTTGAACTGTAGTCGTCGTGGCGAAGTCGATCGCGTCGGGCGGCGCAGAGGCCCTGTCTGCTGCGCCGGACCGGACAGCCAAAGTCTGCAGATCGGCACCCGCAAGCGCATGACGGCTGGCCAACACGACCGTGACGATTTCGTGATTTCGCCGGGCAGCTCTGCGATGCCTGTCTGCCGATACTCGACGCCTGCGATCGCAAGGTCGGCGAGGATGGCGATTCCGGTGGCGGAACGAACGTCCGACTGTCAGTCGTCGTGCCGAAGGACCGCACCTGCCTGCTCGTCGCGAACAGTTATGCAGCAATCGCGCCGCAATGTTCTTCAGCAGTTGTCGCGGCGCCAGACTCGGCTGGTTCAGTGCGCCTCTCGGAGCCGCGCCACCTGCTCCGCCGAAATCGCCGAAGGCTCCGCACCGAAACGCGCGACGACATAGTTCGCGACTGCCGCGACATCGTCGTCCGTATAGATGTCGCCGAATGCCGGCATCGTCGCAACGGCACCATCCGGGGAAGCCAGGGAGCTCGCACCATGGAGAATCGCGAGCGCAACGTTCGTGGCCGTCGGATCGTTGACCGCCCGGCTGCCGGTGAAGGTCGAGTGCGGCACGAGGTCGTTACGGCCGGTCCAGCCGTGGCAACCGGCACAATCGCCGGAGAAGATCTGCAAACCGCGCGGATTTTCCGCCGCTACACCCTGCAGCGGATCGAGCGCCGCCGGCTCCGTGCGTGGCGTCGGCAGATCCGGCGAATCGACCGCGGGCACCGAGCGAATGTACTCGACGATCGCGCCGATATCGGAGTCGGTCATCTTCTTGAAGCTCAGGTGCACGGCCTCGGCCATCGGCCCGAAAGCCGAGCCGCGATTCTCGGCGCGACCGGTCTTCAGGTAGGCCTCGAGATCCTCCGCGCTCCAGCCACCGATGCCGGCCGTCTCGTGACTCGACAGGTTGTACGCGCGCCAGCCCTCGGCCAGGCCGCCACCGAACTTGCGGCGATTGTCGAGCGACTGCAATGGCGTGCGCGGCGTGTGGCAGTCACCGCAGTGGCCCAGGGCCTCGACCATGTAGGCACCCCGATTCCATGATGCCGACCGGTCGGCCACCGGCTCGAAACGCGTGTTCGGGTTGTAGAGCATCGCCCAGAAACCCATCAGCCAGCGCTGGTCGTACGGAAACCGGAGCGTATTCTCCGGCGCCACGTTGCTGACCGCTGGCTGACTGAACAAATACGCCTTGATCGCGAGCACATCGTCGGTCGTGAGATACGTATAAGCGGCATACGGAAACGCCGGGTAATAACGCTCGCCGCCCGGTGCGACACCCTCGTGCACTGCGGCGACGAAGTCCTCATCCGTCCAGCTGCCGATGCCGGTGTCCGGATCCGGGCTGATGTTCGGCGAGTAAATCGTGCCGAATTCGGTGACGAACGCGCGGCCGCCGGCGAACGCCTCGCCGCCTTCCGCGGTGTGGCAGGCCAGGCAATCGGCGGCGTCTGCCAGGTACTGGCCGCGGACGAGCGGATCGTCGTCCGTGAAATCGGCCGGCACGCCGGTCGGATCGCCGTCGTAGTCCTCGAGCGCTACGGTCGATCCTGCGAACGCCATCGGCCCGGGGCGAATCGCCGCCCACGCCAGCACGATCAGCCCGACGACGACGATGACGCCGAGCAGCTTCACGAGCGCGCCTCCCCTGACCGGCCCCGCAACCCGAATCGCCGCTGTTCTGCGCATGCCACTCCCCCGATCCCCGGCATTCCTCGGGCAGATATTCTCCTCGTCGCGGATGCGTTTCAAGCGGCGGCCCCGGCCGGGCCTGCCCTCGCGGCCCGTGAAAGCGCGGGCAGCCTTCCGAATCTGCGAGTCAGCATGCCCGGAAGCGTCGGCTCGCCCTTGATCGGACGTCCGGCCGCGCGTTAGATTGGCTGCTTCGGCAGCGCCGGCTTATATAAGGAGCGCGCAATCATGGAATACACGATTACGGTCAACGGGGCGACGCGGACTGTCGATGTCGACAGCGACACGCCGCTCCTCTGGGTCCTGCGCGACGAGCTAGACCTGAAAGGCACGAAGTACGGTTGCGGCATGGCGCTGTGCGGCGCGTGCACGGTCCACGTCGACGGCGTGCCGACCCGTTCCTGTGTCACGCCGATCTCGAGCGTCGGCAGCGCCGCAGTCACGACCGTCGAGTCGATCGGCGAGACCGAAGTCGGCCGGAAGGTTCAGGCCGCCTGGCTCGACGTCGACGTCATGCAGTGCGGCTACTGCCAGGCAGGACAGATCATGTCGGCAACCGCGCTGCTCGAGCGCAAGCCGCAACCGACCGATCAGGACATCGACGCCGCGATGAACGGCAACCTTTGCCGCTGCGCGACGTACAACCGCATACGTGCCGCGATCAAGCGCGCGGCCGGCATGTCAGACGACACAGCGGAGGCGTAGCCATGGAACAGCGAATCATGCACGAGCTGCTGAGTCGGGCGGTACCGCAGGCAGCCCTGAGTCTGACCCGGCGCGGATTCATCGTTGCGAGCGTCGCCGCAGGTGGCGGCCTGCTGCTGAGCGTCGGCTGGCAGCGATCGGCGCAGGCACAGGACGGCACCGACGGACAGCTGAACCCGTTCGTCAGAATCGCACCGGATGGCACGGTGACGATCATGTCGAAGAACCCGGAAATCGGTCAGGGCGTCATCGCGCTGCTGCCGATGCTGATCGCCGAGGAGCTCGACGTCGACTGGAACGACGTCAGTGTCGAGCAGGCGATGTACAACCCGATCTATGGCCCGCAGTTCTCCGGCGGCAGCTTTGCGACCCCGATGCACTGGGATTCGCTGCGCCGGGTCGGCGCAGCCGGACGGCAGATGCTGCTGACGGCCGCCGCCGAGCGCTGGGGCGTGCCGGTCGCGGAGCTCGAGACCGATGCCGGCAGCGTCAGTCATCCAGCCAGCGGGCGGACGCTGGCTTATGGCGAGCTGGCCGAGGCCGCTGCCGCCGTAACACCGCCCGATATGGCGGCGGTGACGCTGAAGGACCCGGACGATTTCCGGATCATCGGCACGTCGGTGCGCGGCATCGACACGGACAAGATCGCCGAAGGGCAGCCGATCTTCGGCATCGACACGGTCGTTCCGGGCATGCGCTACGCGGTCTTCGAGAAAGCCGCCGTCTACGACAGCAAGATCGTCGACGCTAACATCGACGAGATCCGGGCGATTCCGGGCGTGCGCAACGCCTTCATCGTCAGGAGCGATGCGCCGGCGACGACCGAAGGCATGCAGATGGGCATCAAGGACGGCGTCGCAATCGTCGCCGACAGCTGGTGGGTAGCGAACAAGGCGCTCGACCGGCTCGAGATCGAATGGGAAGAGAATCCGACCGCGGCGCAGAGCACGGCCGGCTGGGCCGACGCCGCTGCGGCACTGACCGAATCCGGTCCCGCGAGCGTCGTCCGCGCCGATGGCGATGTCGACGCGGCACTCGGCGAGGCTGCAACGGTCGTCGAAGCCTCCTACGACTATCCGTTCCTGTCACACGCGCCTCTCGAGCCGCAAAACTGCACGGTTGCGGTAGACGGTGATCAGGTCGAGATCTGGGCACCGACGCAGATGCCGGAAGGTGGCCGCGCGATGGTTGCCGCAGCGCTCGGCGTGCCGCCGGAAAACGTCACGATCCATCTGACCCGCTGCGGCGGCGGCTTCGGTCGCCGGCTCGCGAACGACTACATGGTCGAAGCAGCGGTCATCGCGCAGATGGCCGGCGAGCCGGTCAAGCTCGTCTGGAACCGGCGCCAGGATCTGCAGCACGATATGTACCGGCCGGCCGGTTTCCATCACTTCAAAGCGGGTCTTGATGCCGACGGCAAACTGACAGCATTCAGGGATCACTTCGTCACGTTCGCACCGGCCGGCTACAGTGCAGGCGACCCGGTTGCGAGCAGCGGCGAGCTGTCCGACATCGAGTTTCCCGCGCGCTTCGTTCCGAATCTCGAGTTCGGCATCACCCCGCTGCCGCTCGGCCATCCAACCGGCCCGATGCGCGCGCCCGGCAGCAACGCGCTGGCGTTCGTCTTCGAGTCGTTCATGGACGAGCTCGCCGAAGCCGCAGGCAAAGATCCGCTCGACTTCCGGCTCGAAGTCTACGGTGACCCACAGGTCTTCGATCCGCCGCCGCCCGCCTTCGGCATGGAACAGCCGCCGTTCGATACCTCACGGGTACATGGCGTGCTGAACCACGTCGCCGAGGTTTCCGACTGGCGGAACCGTAGCTCGTTGCCGCTAGGCACCGGCAAAGGCATCGCGTTCTACTACTGCCACTTCGGCTACTTCGCCGAAGTCGTGCAGGTTACGGTCGGCGCGAACGGCATCCCGCAGGTCGACAAGGTCTGGGTCGCCGGCGACATCGGCAGTCACGTCATCAACCCGACCGGCGCCGAGAATCAGGTGCAGGGCGCCGCGCTCGACGGTATCGGCCAGGCGCTTAATCTCGCGATCACGTTCGACGAAGGTCGCGTCGTGCAGACGAACTTCCACGACTATCCGCTGATGCGCATCAGCCAGGCGGCCCCGGTCGAGGTGCATTTCGTCAGGAGTGACAACCCGCCGACCGGCCTCGGCGAACCGTCATTGCCGCCGGCGATTCCGGCGCTGGTCAACGCGATCCATGCGGCGACCGGCAAGCGCGTTCGGTCGCTGCCGATCGATCCTGAGGCGCTGAAGCCAACCTGATCGGCAACGACAACTGTGGGCTGCCCGCGGCGGGGGTGGGCTTGCCGCCGGCCGGTCGAATGGTCGGCGGGTCGGACGCCGCGGCCGCGTGGCTAAACCGGTTTGCGGCTCTGCGGCTGGGCGGCTGGGCGGCTGGGCGGCTGGGCGGCTGGGCGGCTGGGCGGCTGGGCGGCTGAATCAGCCTGACAGCCGCCGGCGAGCCGGGCATCAGTCGTCGAGCGCCCGGACCGGGTTTTCCTCGCCGGCCGTAAACGTGCCAGGCAAGCCTTCATTATGGATCCGGTGCAGCGTGAAGAACCACTCGCCGTCGATCTTCTCGAACTCGTCGTACCAGGACCCGAACAGCATCCACTCGACCTGCCGCCGGTTCTCGTTGTTGTTGAACTGGATCCAGTAGGTCAGCGCAGTGGCCTTGTCGCCGTCGACCTTGATGACCTGATTCGTGATCAGGTGACGGACAGTGGAAGGCCAGTTCTTGCCTTCGGGCGTCTCCGCCGGCGGCGCCCCCCGGGTGAAGTCGTACGTGCCATCGGCCATGAAGGCATGAATCGCGTCGCGCCCGACCACCTGACCGCGCGCCCAGTCGAGCACACCGTCTTCGGCAAAGACGGCTGCGTAACCGTCAGCGTCGAAGTAGTCCATCGCCATGACATAGCGGCCCTGCAAATCGACGATCGCTGCGCGGTCGTCTGCATAGCCTTCCGGGTAACGCTCGGCGGCTGCAGCACCGGCCGCGAGCAAGAGAATCGAAGCAGTTATCTTGTTCATGTCCCGAGTATATGCCATTGAAGTGAACGGCATGGCCGCCCGCGGGCCGGGCAAGCGAGAGCCCGCGCAATCGGCGGCGTTTCCGGCAGCTACCCGTCGCGGCCGCCCGGATAATCCGCAGGCAGACTGGCGCCCAGATGCCGGACGAGAAACGCCCACATATCGGCGTATTCGGCGATGACTTTCGCCGTCGGAATGCCGGCTCCGTGCCCGGCGTCCGTCTGGATACGAATCAGCACCGGCTCGGGACCGGCCTGCGCGGCCTGCAAGGCAGCGGCGTACTTGAAGCTGTGTCCCGGGACGACGCGGTCGTCCGTGTCGGCCGTCGTCACCATCGTGGCCGGATAGGCCGTCTCCGGCTGGACGTTGTGATACGGCGAATAGGCATAGAGCGCCTGGAACTCAGCCGCATCGTCGGCCGAACCGTAATCGTCTACCCAGAAGCGGCCGGCCGTGAAACGGTGGAAACGCAGCATGTCCATGACACCGACATCCGGCAGCGCGGCGCCGAACAGATCCGGTCGCTGATTCAGCACGGCGCCGACCAGCAGTCCGCCGTTGCTGCCGCCGCGTATCGCCAGCCTTTCGCGGCGCGTGTAGTTTTCGTTCAGCAGGAACTCTGCGGCGGCGATGAAGTCGTCGAACACGTTCTGCTTGCGGAGCTTCGTGCCGGCCTGATGCCACTCGCGGCCGTACTCGCCCCCGCCGCGCAGGTTTGCAACCGCATAGATGCCGCCCATCTCGAGCCACGCCAGAACCGGGATCGAGAACGATGGCGTCAGCGAGATGTTGAAGCCACCGTAACCGTAAAGCAGTGCTGGTGCGGTGCCGTCGAGCGGCGTGTCGCGGTGTCGCGAAACGAACATCGGCACTCGAGTCCCGTCCTTCGATTGGTAGAAAACCTGCTCCACCAGGTAGTCGGCGCTGTCGAAATCGACCTGCGGCTCTCGATAGACGGAAACATCGCCGCTCTGCACGTCCAGACGATTGATCGTTCCCGGCGAGTTGTACGAGCGGAAAATGAAGAATGTCTCGGGATCGTCGGGCTTGCCGCCGAATCCGGCTGCGGTCCCGATGCCGGGCAGATCGACGGTGCCGGCAGCGGAGCCGTCCAGCTCGTAGAGCCGCACGACAGTCGACGCATCGTGCATGTAACTTGCAATGATCCTGCCGCCGACGAGGCTCGCACCGTCCAGCACATCGGCGGACTCGGGAACGATCTCGCGCCACGCGGACGGGGCCGGAGCGTCGACGTCGATTGCGATCAGCCGATTTCGGGACGCGCCGTCATTGGTGCGGAAAACGAGCTCGCGGCCGATGTTGCCGATGAACGTGTAGTCGAAATCGAAGCCTTCGATCAGCGTGACCGGCGCCAGCTGACCGCCTTCTTCGGCCTGCCGCTGCAGATCGACGTAAGCGATCCGATAGCGCGCATCGGTCCCCACCCAGGTCGTGATGACCAGAAAGCTGCCGTCGTCGGAAACGGTGGCGCCGTGGCCCCAATCCGGCTCGTCCGGCTCGGCATGGATCAGCACATCTTCGTCCTGCGACGTCCCGAGCCGATGGAAATAGACGGCCTGATCGCGGTTCAGCGATTGAAACCGCTCGTCGTCCGACGTTTCCGGATAGCGGCTGTAGTAGAAGCCGGAACCGTCCCGGGCCCAGCTGAGGTTCGTGAACTTCAGCCACTCGAGCTCGTCACCGAGCGTTTCCCGGCCCTCGATAGTCATCACGCGCGCCGTGCGCCAGTCCGAGCCGTCCTCCTGCACGAGAAATGCGACGTACCGGCCGTCCGGGCTCGGGTAGTAGCTCGCAAGCGCCGTCGTGCCGTCGTCGGACCACGTGTTCGGGTCGAGCAACAGCTCGGCCGCTGCGTCGAGATCGGCCTGCACGTACACGACGCTCTGGTTTTGCAGACCGTCGTTGTGGGAATAGAAGTAGCGCCCGCCTTCCTTGTACGGAATACCGAAACGCTCGTAGTCCCAGAGTTCTGTGAGCCGGGCATTGATGCGCGCGCGCTCGGGTATCCGGCTCAGGTAGTCGAAGGTGACGGCATTCTGCGCCTCGACCCACGCGCGCACGTCGGCGTTCTCGCGGACGTCGTCTTCCAGCCAGCGGTAGGGGTCGGCAACGACGACGCCATGGTAGTCATCGGTCTGCCCGACCTTCGCTGTCTCGGGGTAATCGATAGGCATTGCGTTCCCTGCAGTCGGTTCCGGTGCCGCGACATCGTCCGCGCCGCAAGCCGTCAGCAGACAGACCAAAACGGCGAGCAGGCATGTGCGCATCGATCGATCTCCGGTCAGACTTCCGTTTCCCTTGCGGCCGTTGCCTCGATCTCGACCAGCAAGTCGGGCTGCGCGAGGCAGCTGATGCCAAGCAGACAGCCGACCGGCTTCACGGGCAGATTGCCGAGCCGCTCGGCGACGACGTGGCGTGCGCCCCGGAACGCGGCCATGTCCGTCACATAGTAGTTGAGCCGCACGAGGTGCTCCATCGCGAAGCCGGCGGCCGCGAGCACGGTTTCCAGGTTGTCGAACGCGCGGGCGAGTTGCGCGGCCATATCGCCGGCGTGCAGCGTCCTGCCGTCGGCATCGACCGATGTCTGTCCCGCAACATAGAGCACGCGGCTGTCGCCGCCGGTCTCGACGCCCTGACTGAAATGGAGTGCGTCCTGCCAGCTCCAGGGATTGGTCGCTTTCGGGGCCATCCGGAAAGCCTAGCGGAAAACGAGCGCCCTGAGTGGAATCGTCCAGCTGAGCGGCAACGTTTCGGGCGGATAGCAGATGTCCGCGGAACAAGCCTGATACTGAAATGTGCCGTTGATCGTGACGCTCTCGCGATCGCGCAGCGCGCGCTGCGCCTCGAGCGAGCCGTCCAGAATCAGCTCCTGAACGAGCGAAAACGGCTCTTCGTAGACCGGCATCGTCTCGTCGAACGGCTCGAAGTAGTAGTCGGTCGACTCGGGGTAAGTCATCGGCAGCTCGATCAGCTGCGGGTCGTCCTCGACCTCGAGACTGACGATACGATAACTGCCGGCACCGGGCGCGTAGATGTGCATACCGTCTTTGGGATCGATGTCGAGCGTCACGGCGAAGCGGTTGCCCGGTGCGATCGTCGCCTCGCTCGCATAGGTCGTCAGATCCAACTGAGGCATCGATATCCGGGCCGCGCGCACCGGCACACGGGCTTCGCCGAGGCGCACGACGATGCTCGACACGGTGTTGCGCTCGATGTACGAGTTTTCAAAGTACCGGGACGTCACACGGCCTTCCGCGTCGAGCATGAACGTGCCGGGAAACGCCATGCCGATCATCCGCTCGCTCGGATTGACGACCGATACGAAGGTGGCTATGTCGGCCTGCACGTCCGGGTCGTCGGCATTCTCGCCGAACGCCCACTCCGGAACCGGGTTCAGCAGCTCGAAGCGGCTAATCGTCTCGGAGCCCGGATCGGACAGCAGCGGAAACGAGATGTTGTTGCCTGCGGCGAAAGCGGCGATGGGTTCCGGGGCGTCGTAGCTGATCACCGCGATCCCGTAGCCGCGGTCCCGGACCTCGTCCGCCTGACTCTCCAGCTCCACGAGCTGGGTCTTACAGTAGGGTCACCAGTCGGCTGAACGAATGAAGACGAGCATGGCGCCGCGCGGGCCCATGATCGACTCCCTGGTCCAGGTATCTCCGTTCTGATCGACGAGACTGAAATCCGGTACGACCTCGCCGACCTGTGGCCCGAGCGCCGACACGTCGATTTCCGACGGCTCGAGCTCCTGTGCCGCAACGGCGCTGCCGAGCGTAAGCGCGGCGACTGCGATAACGACTCTGGATTGCATTGCCTGCAACACTCCCGGCGTTCTGCCTCTATCCTCTGACGGCGGAACGGATCGATTGTTCCCAGCCGTCCGGATCGAAGCCGAAAGGACCCTGATCGCCGGTGTAGGCAATCGTGCCGTCGGCAGCGACCAGAAACAGCCTCATCGGCATACCTTTATAGGCCTCCTCGGCACGGTTGTCGATGTGATCGACGAGCATCGGCATCCTGAGGTCGAGCGTGAGCTGGCAGGTGCGGGCCACGTCGGTACGCTCCTCGTTGGTCGTCGGCTCCGGAACATGGATGCCCGCCTCCAGGTTCTCGGGGACCCGCCAGCCATCGTCGGGATGGGCCTCGCGAACGTAGATGCACAGAAACTCGACCCGATCCCGGTAGTTCGCATGGATGTCGTTGAGGCGCACGGCCCACTTCCGGAACGGGGGTCACGTGTACGAGCCGAAAATCAGCGCGACAGGCTTGCCGTGCAGCGCGCCGAGGCGGACCGTCTCGCCGGTTCGCCGGCGGTCGCGATCGATCAGCTCGAGCTCGAAGTCCGGTGCCACGTCGCCCGGCCGCGGAACGTCGGCCTGGCGGGCTCTCTGGAACGCCATGTGGGCGTCGAACTCGGCTTCGGAGATGTCCGAGATGTCGAGCCAGATCTTCTTGCGCTCCTCCATCGTCAGAGAGGAGTGGCGCATGGCCTTCTCGTCCTGGCTGAGCTCTTTCGTCATTTCCGTTGCGGTCGCTGGCGCCGGCTAACGTGCCCCGCGAGCCTGGCGCTCCTCCTCGATACAATCATAGGGTAGAAACTCGAGGCCCGGATCCCAGCGGAAAGTCACATAGTTCTCGTAGCTCACCGGTCGCGTGAACGTCTGCGGATCGGTTGCCGTGAAATCGTAACGTAACACGGCACCTCCCTCAGTTGGTGTAAACCGCTCGACGAACACCAGGTCGCGGCTCTGCGGCACGCCCTCGAGCCCGTAGAGCTGAAAATACGGCCAGTCGATATGGGTCGTCGTAACGACGAGCGCATCGCCATCCCACTCGCCGACGGAATAGCCAAGCGGCGTGTATGGCTGGTCGGCGGACGGCGGGCGACCGTCCATATGAATGAGACGATCTATTTCGAACCATTCGTTCTGCTGCACGATGTCGCCGTCGCGTTCGAGCAGGCGAATCGCATACGGGCCGCTGCGCGTCATGACCCTGGGCATGCCGGGCGAAACGCAGCCGAGCACGGGATCGTCCAGCACCGCGTCGTAGCCGGCGCGCCGGGCCCGTGCGGCATCGGTCAACGGCGGATCGCGCAGCCAGTCGGGCGCGGGACCGCGCGTCGGCGAGTACACCTTGTCGAAGAACCCGCCGCCACTTGCTGCGACCGCAGTTTCGGTCGGTGGCTCGACCGGTGCATAGGCATCTAGCAGGCGCTGGGGCGCCCAGCGTGCCTGCGCTCCGCCGCGCAGCAACAATTCGCGGCCGTCGGGCAGCAGCAGGTTCGTCACGTACATGCGCCGGGCGTTGCGCGTCGATGGGTTGCCGGCGAAGCGAACCTCGTCGCCGACCGCAACCAGATCCCGGGGGAATCCCGACCGGTCGAGCCGCGTCAGATCCACGCCTTCGAGCTCCCAGATCTGCTCGTTGCCGTCGAATGCGGCTGTGCTGATCCTCAGCCGGACATGGGGATTGCGCCAGATGACGGTGACGACTTCGCCGCGCGACTCCTCGAGCGCAGCCGCGTCGTATTCGGCCGTCGAGTGATGTGCCGTCGCAGCACCCGTGAGCAAGCAGAGCGCCCCGGCCAGCGCTGCAATTCTCGTCGATCCGGCGTCCATCTCGTGAATCGCTCCCGATGCTGCCGAAAGAAGCCGTCGCATCGATTCTACCCACTGGCGGCCAGTTGACCAGAACTCTCGCAGGAGCGCACCGCGTAACTGCGGCACTACCCGCAGGAGGCCGGGCAGTGCCGGTCCGCCGCTGCATGAGCGGCTTCGGTAGTACACTCTCGATGCCATGGGAATCTCCCTCGAAGAACCTCGCATCCGCCGGGTGCTCGAGCATATGCATGCCGAAGCGGATCGCGTGGATCCGCCGCTGCTCGACAGAGCCCGCGGCAAAATCGGCGCCGACCGCGCTGCGATGCTTGCCGAGGCTTTCATCCCGGTCGACGCCGACGCCGGCCGGCTGCTCTACGCGCTGGCCCGCAATGCGAGACCGGGACTGACCGTCGAATTCGGCACGTCATACGGCATCTCGACGATTTACCTGGCGGCCGCTGTGCGGGATCGCGGTGGCGGTCTCGTCGTCACGACCGAGATGAACGCCGACAAGGCGTCCCGGGCGCGCGAATACATCGACGATGCCGGCTTGCTCGAGTTCGTCGACCTTCGCCAGGGTGATGCGCTCGAGACGCTGGTCGAACTCGAGCCCGACGTCTCACTGCTGTTCCTCGATGGCATGAAGAACCTCTACGTACCGGTTCTGAAGCTGGTCGAACCTGCGCTGCAGGCCGGGGCGCTGATCATCGGTGACGACATCGATCTGTTTCCGGAGGCGCTCGCCTCCTACCTCGGCTACGTGCGCGATGCGGCGAACGGTTACGCGTCGGTCCGCCTGCCGATCGGAGATGGTATGGAGCTGTCGGCGCGCGGCTGAGCCGATCAGGCCGTTGCCGGCACGTTGAGGCTAGAATCAGACGGAGGCTATCCGGGGGAAGGATGAGCGATTCAGATACACCGGCGGCGGGGCCGAAACTGCCCGAATACGGCCCGTCGATCACGCTCGAGCAGGCCAAGGCCGTCGCAGCCGCCGCGCTCGCGCCGGCGCACCGACACGGCTGGACGATGGTCATTGCCATCGTCGATCCCGGCGGCCACCTCGTTTATCTGGAGAAAATGGATCAGACCCAGGTCGGCAGCGTCGGCATCGCCCAGCAGAAAGCCTACTCGGCAGCGATCTACAAACGGCCGACGAAGATGTTTCAGGACCGGCTCGCGAGCGGCGGCGCCGGCCTGCTCGTCCTGCGTCTGAAAGACGCGATACCGGTCGAAGGCGGCCTGCCGATCGTAGTCGACGGCAAGCTGATCGGCGCACTGGGCGTCTCGGGCGGGTCGAGTGCCGAGGACGAAGTCTGCGCGGAAGCCGGCGCGACAGCGCTGAGCTGAGACGGGACGGGAACTAAAGAGGCGGAGGGGGAAACATGGCGGATTCTGACCATCACGGGAGACACGGCGGTGGGCGCGGCGGACGCGGTGGGCGCGACCGGCGCGGTAAGCGTGACGGGCGGGCCGCCTTCGCCGGGCGAGACGGGCGATGCAGGTACGCCTGGCGTGACGGGCGATCCGTGCGCGCCGCGCGTGGCTGGTTACGCAGCGGCATCGGACCGGCAGTTCGCCGCGTGGCCGCAGCCGCGGTCCTGCTGTGCATCGCCCCGGCCCTCGGCCTCGCGCAGGAAATCGTCATCAAGTTTCCGCACGATCTGGCGCCGACGACGCCGAAAGGCCTCGGCGCCGAGTACTTCGAGCGGATCGTCGAGGAGCGGCTGCCCGGACGCGTCGACGTAGAGATCTATCCGTCGAGCAGCCTGATGAACGATCAGGCGTCGCTCGAAGCGCTCGCTTTCGGCGAGATTCAGATGATCGCGATCTCATTGTCGAAGCTCGACCGTCTGACGAAGCGCTTCCAGATCTTCGACCTGCCTTTCCTGTTCGCGGACATGTCGCAGGTCGAGCGGTTCCAGGCGAGCGCTGCCGGCAAGGCGCTGCTCGGCGAGCTGACCGCTCGCGGCATCATGGGTGTCAGCTACTGGCACAACGGCCAGAAGCAGCTGACTGCGGACAGACCGCTGCGGCTGCCTGCCGATGCCGACGGGCTCGAGTTCCGCATCATGGATTCCGATGTGCTGCTCGAGCAGTTCCGGGCCATCGGCGGCAACCCGCAGAAAATGCCGTTCAGCGAGGTCTATCAGGCGCTGCAGACCGGCGCGATCAATGCGCAGGAGAACACCTGGTCGAACATCCATGCCAGCAAGTTCTTCGAGGTTCAGGAATACGTCACCGAATCGAATCATGGCTATATCGGTTATCTGGTCGCCGTCAATCCGCGCTTCTGGGAGGGCCTGCCGGCCGATGTTCGGGAGGTGCTGGATGCCGCCGTCGCCGAGACGACCGCGCACGTCAACTCGATCGCTCAACAGGTCAACGACGACGCGCGCGCCACGGTGCTGACTTCCGGACGCAACACGCTGATAGAGCTGAGCGAACAGGAGCGTACGGCGTGGCGTGAGGCGATGCGCCCGGTGTGGGATCTGTTCTCCGACGACATCGGCGCCGAGTTGCTCGAGGCAGCGACCACGCCGCGGTAGCAGGCCATGGCCCTGCGCATCCTCGACCGGGCAGAGGAGTCTCTTGCGGCGGTTCTGCTCGCGGCGATCACGCTGCTGACCTTCACCCAGGTCGTTCTGCGCTACGTCTTCGATACCGGCCTGATCTGGGCGCTCGAAGCCACCACCTATCTGTTCGGCTGGCTCGTGCTGATCGGAATGTCGATCGGCGTGCGCACGAACAGCCACATCGCCGTGGATCTCGTGTTGTCTTCGCTGCGCGGCCGGCTGCGAACGGCCGTCGTGCTGATCGGCATCGCGCTCAGTCTCGGCTATACGCTCCTGATGCTGTACGGCAGCGTGACGCTCGTTTCTCAGCTGCGCGTCTTCGGCAGCCTCGCACACGACATCCCGCTGCCCCGCTGGATATTGCTGCTCTCACTGCCCGTCGGCTTCGCCCTGCTGTCCTTCCGAATCGTGCAGGTCGGCCTCGGCGTGCTACGAGGTACGAGTGACGGGCTCGGTGCCCCGACCGAAAGCGCACCGCAGCTGATCGACGAGGCGGAGGCGGGCCGGTGACGGCAGCCGTTCTGGTCGGCACGCTGCTGCTGTGCCTCGCGATCCGTATTCCGGTCGCAATCTCGCTGGGCCTCTCGAGCGTTCTGACGCTGATGCTGTTCGGCAACCAGTCGCTATTGTCGCTCGCACAGCGCTTCTTCCACGCGATGGAGGTCTATCCGCTGCTCGCGGCGCCGTTCTTCATCCTGGCCGGGTCGTTTCTGACGAGCGGCGGCGTGGCCCGACGACTGATGGCCTTCGCGGTCGCGATCACGAGCTGGGTGCGCGGCGGGCTCGGTATGGGTGCCGTGCTCGCCTGCATGCTGTTCGCCGCAATTTCGGGATCGTCGCCGGCAACCGTCGTCGCAATCGGCTCGATCGCGATCGCCGGCATGGTCGCAGCCGGCTACAGCCGCGAATTTGCGACCGGCCTGGTCACCAACGCCGGCACGCTGGGCATCCTGATTCCGCCGTCGATCGTCATGGTCGTTTACGGCGCGATTACCGAAACGTCGGTCGGTGCACTGTTCATCGCAGGGGTAATTCCGGGCCTGATTCTGACGTTCGCGATGATGCTCGTTATTCACATCCTCGCCCGTCGCAGAGGCATCCGCGTCGACTCGCCAGCGAGCCTCGGCGAGGTATTGAAGACCGGCCGCGAGGCGCTCTGGGGGCTGCTGCTGATCGTGATCATTCTTGGCGGCATCTATGGGGGTGTGTTCACGCCGACGGAGGCTGCGGCAGTATCCGCCGTCTACGCGATGATCATCGCGGTTTTCGTCTACCGCGACCTGCCGCTCGCGCGTGTGCCGCTCGTTCTCATCAACAGCGTCCGGCTGACGACGATGCTGATGTTCATCGTCGCGAATGCCTACCTGTTCTCGTTCGTGCTGACGACCGAGCAGATACCGCAGTCGCTGTCGGCTAGCGTGCTCGCACTCGACCTGCCGCCCTGGGCATTCCTGCTGCTGATGAACCTGATCCTGCTGATCGCCGGCAACCTGATGGACCCGACGTCAGTGGTCCTGATACTTGCCCCGATCGTCTTTCCGCTCGCCATCGAGCTCGGGATCGATCCGGTCCATCTCGGCATCATCATGGTCGTCAACATGGAGATCGGCATGGTGACCCCGCCGGTCGGGTTGAACCTGTTCGTCGCGAGCGGCATATCCGGGCTCGACATCGTCGCAGTGATTCGCGCGAGCCTGCCATGGCTCGTGCTGCTGCTCGGCTTCCTGATGCTGGTGACCTACGTGCCGGCGATCTCGCTGTTCCTGCCCGGAGTTTGGGGACAGTGAGTTTGGGGGGGAGTTTGGGGACGGGGAGTTTAGGGACAGTGACCCTAACTCGCACTGTTGGCTCTGCGGCACGGGCCGCGTCGTCGAGTTAGGGTCACTGTCCCTAAACTCCCCGTCCCCAAACTCCCCCCCAAACTCACTGCCCCCATATCTCGCGGGCCGGGCCGGTCAACTCGAGGATATGCAGGCCGGTGCCGGCCCGGTCCACGGCGTATATGTAGCCGCGATCGTCGATGTTGACGTTGTTGGTCTGAATCGCAGTCAGGCAGCGCTCCTCGCCGTCGATGGTGCCGCAGCTCGGCGTCGTGTTGGCGTTCGTCTCCGGCACATACCAGGCGACCTCGACCGGCTGGAATGGATCGCGGATGTCGACGACTCTTACGCCGGCGTTGAACCACGAAAACACGGCCAGCGTATGATCGAAAGCAGGATCGAACGCGTCGTGGACCGAGTGCGGACCGAAGCGCCCGCCGCGCTCGCAGAACCCGCCCGGCTCGGCCGGCACCTGGAACGTCGACACCGGGATCGGTTTGTCCACCTGCGTGATGTCGACGAAGAAAACGACGTGCGGCACTTCCCCGCAGCCCATCGACTCGGGGCCCGCTTCCGACGGCACGATCAGAAAGTCCCGCACCGCGCCGGCCCCGGTGTAGCCCGGCACCTGATGCCCGAGGATCGGCTTCGCCGTATGCGCACCCCAGTAGCCGGGCAGATCGAGCCGCGCGACTTCCGGATAGCGAAGACTGTCAGGCGTCGGCGCCAGCGGCTCGGCCGCCTGCGGATCGCCACGCAGAAACCGGTCGCGGTCGAGTATCTGCAGCGTGCCGTCGTTACCGCTCCCGTAGCCGAGATACATGCGATCGTCGACGACGAACGCCTGATGCAAACCCGAGATGTCGGGCGCCGGCATCGGCCCCGCTCCGCCCGGCTCCCATCCCGTCAGCCCAAAATCGCGAATGTGCTGCGGTGACCGCGGGTCGCTGAGATCGAATGCCTGCAACACTCGGGTGACGCGCCAGCCCTCGGCCGTGCCGTTGAAATAGCCGATACCGGTTGCGCAATCCCACTGGATCTTGTGAGTCTCCCGGGTGCCGCGGTCCGACTCGGCGCGGGCCGACTCACCGGTCACGGCGATCGTCCCGAGCACGGACGCCTCCGCGGGATCCGTCACGTCGAGCAGCTCGAAACCGACGCGGCCATTCGTCCTGACGATATAGACCCGGCCATCCTCGCCGCCTGGCAACTCGCTGCCATCGCATATCTGCACGTGCTGAGTGCCACTGACGTCGAGCCCGGTGGCCGGCACGTGTCCGAGCAGCTCGGGCGCGCTGACGTCGGTGACGTCGACGATCGACAAACCGTTGGTCTCGGTGAGCCCCGATACCTGGCTGACGGCTTCGCCGGCATGATGTCCCACGAACAGGATGTAGCGATCGCCGTAGCGATGCACGACCGGCTGGTAGGCCGAGCGGCCGTCGAGCTCGTGCAGGCCCGCGAGCCGCATGTTCAGCGCTTCGGCGGCTGCATCGGTCGCGGGCACGTCGTCCGCGATCTGCTCTGCGTCACGGCTGCAGCCAACCGCCAGCAGCGCGGCCATCAGCACCGCGCCGGTCGGCCACAGGCCCGATTCGCGCGCCCCTTCGCGTGTACGTCCACCTGCACGCGCGCTGACTCCCCGAACGTCCGCGGACCCGCCCTGCGCTTTGTCCACCCGTGCGAGCGGGGCGCTCACTCCGCCCGCCGGCGCTGCCGGCGCCGCTCCTCGGCCGTGTCGATCTGCAGGTCCTCGCCGTAGAGTTCGCTGCCGTCAGGCAGCGTCGCGTTGACCATGTGAATGAACCGGCTGCCGGCTTCACGAGGCGGATGGCCGACGACCCGGATCGGATCGCCCGACGCGAAGGTCTCGGCCGACCAGCCATTGCGCAACAGGATATTCGGTGTCCCGCCTTCCGCTATCCAGTTTTCGACCGCGCCACTCGCGTTTTCGACGTCGATGAAGATGCGAACATGCGGATTGTTATAACGATAGTCGGTGACCGTTCCCTCGATCTCGATCTCCTGATTCAGGATGTAGACGGACGCCGGCGAGTGATGCGAAGCCGCAGGTCCGAAGCCCAGCACGGCGACGGCGATTGCGGCCAGGTACGAAAGTCTGTCGCGAAACATTTCGGGATTCCTCCGTTGGGGACCGGGCGGTAGCGGATCGGCCACAAGCAGGCCGCTAACGCTGACCCGGAACGAACGAGCAGTCGTACTCGTGATGCTGCAGCTCGAGCTCGGGGGCGAGCCGCCACTTCTTGATCCATACCCAGGGGGCGGTCAGAACCTCCGGGTCCTCGACCGTGAAAACCATGTCGAGCGTGCTGCCGCCGTCGCTCAGGGAATAGCGCTCCGTCGTCCGCAGGCGATCGCTGTGGCGCAGGCCGAGAGCCTTGCTGACGAAGAACGGCGCGGACTCGATGCCGGTGGTTTCGATGACGAGATCGTCGCCATCGTAGCGGGCCACCGAAAAGCCGAGGCGGCTCGGCTCCGCCGGCGCGGCGGGCGCCGAATCCTGCAGGTAGACTGTCCGGCTCGTGTCGTGGGTTTCGTAGTCGAATATCAGCCGGCCGCCCTGATCGGAGATGCGCAGCGGCATCACCGAGATCGCCATGCCGAACTGGCCGTAGCGCAGACAGATCTCGTCGAGTTGATCCTCGAGTGCGCGGGTCTCGTAGACGGCCCGCGCCGAGTCGGTCAACAGCTGCTCGAATTCCGCTGCGCCGAGGGCGTCGGCTTCCGCGCGCAGCGCCCCGAGCGGGCGAGCGTCGTTGGCGGGATCGTCGAGCAGGGAACGAAAGTGCTCGATCTCGACCTGTGTGCAGCCGAAGAAGCAGAAGTAGTCCTCCGTCAGCCACGCCGGGTCGTCGTTCAGCGTCGTCGTCGTGCTCCAGGTACCTTCGTAGCTCGGCTGCGCGTCCGCGGCCCCGGCAAGGAGGATGGCTGCGACGGCCGAGAAACCGCGTATGGATTTTTGCATGGGCTCCCCTGCTTTTCGGTTTCTTCTCGGAGCCGGTCTCGACACCGGACTGCCGGCTTCGACTCCAGACTGCCGGCCTCAAATCCGGGCCGGCGGCCTCGAATCCTGACCGCTGGCCTCGACTCCTGACCTCTGGCCTCGACTCCGGACCGGCGGTGTCGACTCCCGACCCCGCCCGATGATACACGGGCATTGGTAGGCGGCCTGCCCAGCCAACGTATACTCCCCGAATGAAGAGTCTCAGCGGCAGCCGACGCCTGCGCCTGTTCGCATTCACGGCTTTCTACGTTGCCCAGGGCATACCGATCGGGCTGATCACGATTGCGATGCCGGCATGGCTCGCGGCCAACGGCACCGACGCCGCCGGTGTTGCGAGCTTCGTCGCGATCACGACGTTGCCATGGGGATTCAAGCTCTTCGCCGGACCGATGATGGATCGGTTCCGTTTCCCGGCGCTCGGCGGGCGCCGCCCCTGGGTCATGGCCGCGCAGGCCGGCCTGCTGCTCTCGATGACGGCGCTCGCCGTACTGGGCGGAACGCCGTCGGAGCTCACGTTCCTGACGATTTGCTGCTTCGTGATCAACAGTTTCGGAGCGATCCAGGATGTCGCCGTCGACGGCATGGCAATCGACGTGCTGCCGGAAGACGAACGCGGGCGGGCGAATGCGTGGATGGCTTTCGGTCAGGTTGCGGGCTACTCGGCGTCCGGCGCGCTGTGCGGGCGGCTGCTCAGCGCTTTCGGTGTTTCCGCGACGGCCGCGGCGCTTACAATCGGCATCGCGGCGATTCTGGCCATCGCAATCCTGTTTCGCGAGCGCGACGGCGAAAAACTGCTGCCATGGACAGCCGGGAGCGTGCAGCACCAGGAGCACCTGCGCGTAGTGAGCTGGGCTGGCATCGCGAGCAATCTCTTCCGCGTTCTCGTGCTGCCGATGAGCTTGCTGCTGATCGTGGTCGCAACGCTCTGGCGCATCGGCGACGGCATCCTGCTCGCGGCAGCGCCGGTGCTGACCACCCAGGAGCTCGGCTGGGAAAGTGAAACGTATTCGGACTGGACGTCGGCCGCGGGCTTTACCGCCGCCGTGATAGGCGCGCTGGTGCTCGGCCCGCTGATCGACCGTTTCGGAGCGCGACGGTTTTTCATGCTCGGCATGGCACTGGCCGGCATCTGTTATCTGTCGCTCGGCCTGTCGACCGCGTGGTGGGATAACGATGCCGTTTGGATCAGCGCGCTGTTCGCGATCAACTTCTCGCTGCAGATCATCTTCGTCGCGTTTATCGCATTGCACATGACGATCTGCTGGAGCCGGGTCGCGGCGACGCAGTTCGCGATCTACATGGCGTGGTCGAACTTCGCGCGCTCGATCGGTTCGCAGACCTACGGCGAGCTGTCCCCGTATCTGCAGCCGGGGCAGGAGCTGATGCTGATGTCCGTGGTGATGTTCCTCGGCGCCGCGCTGCTCGGGTTCGTGAACCTCGCGAAGCACCGTGAGCGGCTCGACACGCTCAGTGCGCGGGAGCCGGCCAGCGATGCATTGGCCGACGTGCCGGCCCGGTTCTGACATGACGGCTGGCCGCATCTGACCTGACGGCCTGCCGCAGACGGCGGCGCAGGCGGCGGCGCCGCAACGATCTTCGCCGGGGCTTCACAGCACCCTATCGGATGCTGAGGTCAGCGCGCGGACTGCCGATCACGACTCCCGGTCTCGGGCTCGATCTGCGCTGTCGTCCGAGCGGTCCGGCGCGAGCATCGACGACGCCAGGCTGCGCAGCGCTTCCGCGCACGGGGCACTCACTTTCAGCGCCAGCAGCTCGTCCGCCCGGGTCCGGCCGACGTTGAGCGCCGCCACGGGCTTGCCGTCGTCGCTCATCCGCTTTGCGAACCGAAATCCGGACCACACCATTAGCGACGAGCCCACCACGAGCAGCGCATCGGCCGCGTCGGCGGCTGCCATCGCTGCACTCACACGTTCACGCGGCACGCTCTCACCGAAGAAGACGACGTCGGGTTTCAGCAGGCCGTCGCACGCCGCGCAATCGGGCACGTCGAAACCGGAAAAATCGACGCCTTCGAGATCAGCGTCGCCATCCGGCGCAGCGAGCGCATCGAGGCCGACGAATGCAGGATTGCGGCGCGCAAGCTCCGCCTGAATGTCATCGCGAGCCTGCCGCCGCCCGCAGCGCAGGCAGCACACCATGTCGACGCGCCCATGCAGGTCGATCACCCGACGACTGCCGGCCTTGTGATGTAAGCCGTCGACGTTTTGCGTAATCAGCCGGTCGACGAATCCGGCCGACTCGAGTGCCGCCAGCGCCACGTGCGCGTCGTTGGGCTGCGCCTCGCGCATGCGTTGCCAGCCGACGACTGCGCGCGCCCAATAGCGCCGCCGCACGTCTTCATCGGCAACGAAATCCTGATACATCACCGGCCGGCCGCCGCGCTTCCAGCGACCGTCGCTGTCGCGGTAGTCGGGGATGCCGGACTGCGTGCTGCAGCCGGCGCCGGTCAGAACGAGCAGTCGTTCGGATCTTGCGACGAAATCGGAGAGGCGAGACGCTTCCGTTTCGGTCGCGACTCGCCCGGCATTTCCCTGGGCCGTGCCTGATGGCATTCGCCAAACCGACGCTGACAGGTTTACGCGCAGTGGCATCCGGCTACTCGAAGGTGAAGATGTCGTCGTCCTCTGGCCGCTCCATCTCCTGCTCGAAGTAGCGCTCCCAGAGCTGACCCCATGGCCGGCCGTACATGTCCGGCACTTCGAATTCGATGACGTCGCCGGGCGATCTCGGCGTCCCCCGCCCGTTCTCCGGGAAAATCGTCTGGATGCACTCGATGTACGTGTACGGGTCGTCTTCGTAGAGCTCGCCCTCCTTCACGAAATTGCGGACGATGCGAATTGGCTCAACGAATGCTTCCGGATCGTAGAAGATCGCCTCGTGGTTCAGGCCGACGAAGTTGCCATCCGCGTCGCGATTCGGCGAATAGATCTCGACCGTCTGCAGCCGATTCGAGAACTCGAACGACGCGTGCACCTTCCAGCCCTGGATGTTCGACGTCCAGCTGATCAGCGTATCGCCGTCCCAGAAGCCGATCGTTTCGCCGTACCATCGCGGCACGTCGGCGCCGAGGCGCGGCACCGCGCCTTCCATGTTGAATTCACGCCCGACCAGAATATTCGTCACGAAGTTCTTCGCAATCCCGGTCATGATCTGCACCTGGTGCGGCGTAACCGTGATGTAGTGGTCGCGGATCGCAGCCTGATGCCAGCGGCGCATGAAGCCCTCCGGCCAGCAGTATTGCGACTGCCACTGCGACGCGTTCGTGTTGCCCTGGTGGTAGGCCTCCTGAACCATGTAGGTCTGGTATTCCTCGGTCAGCAGCGACAGCACGGTCGGTACCTGAACCTTGCGCATCTGGTACCACGTCTCGCCGACCGCGCGGCCATAACGGCCGGTCCATTCGCCGGGCACTGTGGCATAGGTGTGTTCGGTTGGTCCGCCGCGCTGCCGCGTCTCTTCGAGCAGTGCCCGGTAATGTTCCTCGGCCGTCGCGAACGGATAGGGGCTGACGATCGCCTCGCGGGGATAGTCGCTGTCGCAATGTCCCCAGGCCGCCGACGCCGGCGGGTCATCCCCGATAGCGCCGCGCCGGCCCCAGACTTCCTCGACCGCAACCGACGAATTGCAGCGGAAATAGCGGCGATCGGACCAGAGCGGCTGATCGCTGTAGAAGTCTTTCGATGTGAACAGGTCTACCGTCAGCGGCTCGACGCCTTCGGGCACCTGGCCCGGCAACGCGGAGCCGACGAAGTCGCCCGATTGCCGGTCGTATCCGGCGCCGAGCGTCGGCAGGCTGCGGGCATCGACCGTGACCGGCGCGCCGCGGCCGACGCTTTCGAAATCGATCTGCGGGCTGTCCTGGGCCGCCGCCGGCACGGCGACCACCGCGCAGGCCATCACTAGCCGGAGCCTGCCTTCAAACCTCTCCACCATCTCTTCTCCCAATTTGGCCCAATTTGGTGACAGTGACCCTAATTCAACTCCGGCCGCCTGGCAGCAGGCTTCGGGGACTGAGACTCTAATTCATCCGGCGAAAATGGGGGTCACTATCCGCCAATTCCGCTTGCGGGTATCGAATTAGGGTCACTGTCCCCAAATAGGTGTCCCCAAATAGGTCAAGCGTCGAGGCGCATCGCCGCTGCGGCCAGTTCCGCGATCGCGCGCCAGTCCCGCGACTCGACCAGAGCCCGCGGCGTCAGCCAGCTCCCGCCGACACAGCGCACGCTCGGCAGGGCGAGGTAATCGCCGGCGTTGTCGGCCGAGATTCCTCCGGTAGGACAAACGATGAGATCGGGAAACACATCGCCGAACGCGCGCACTACCGGGACGCCGCCTGCCGCCTCGGCCGGAAAGAACTTGATCGCACCGTACCCGCGGTCGCGCAGCGCGGCAATCTCACTGGCGGTCTGGGCGCCTGGCAGAAACGTGAGACCGGCCGTCGCAATCGCATCCAGCAGCGCGGCGCTCGTGCCGGGCGAGACGCCGAACTGACAACCCGCGTCGCGTGCGGCACGCAGCTCGTCGCCGGTCCGGATGGTCCCTGCGCCCACGATCGCCGACGGCACTGCCTTGCGCATCGCCTCGATCGACGCGAGGCCCGCGGATGTGCGTAGCGTCACCTCGAGCACCCGGCAGCCGGCGCCGACCAGCGTCTCGGCCAAAGGCACGGCGTCTTCGACACGCCCCACGCTGATGACCGGAATCACCGGCTGGATGGAGAGTAGCTCGCCGGCATCCATCAACGCGCGCGCTCCGACTCGGTAGACGACTTCGCCCGAGCGGCTGCGCCGGACTGCGCCGCCGATCCCGCATCGAGCACCGAGCCACCATGCTCGGCGCTAGTCACCGCCGCGCGGAAATTCGCGAACAATGCCCGCCCGAGCGACTGTGTCGGAACGCCCGCGGCGAAGGGCTCGCGCGACGCCAGCTCGGCATCTATGACATCTACCCGCAACACGCCGGCGACCGTATCGACCGTCATCGGGTCACCATCCCGAACCTTTGCCAGCATGCCGCCGGCGGTCGACTCTGGCGTCACCTGAATCGCCGACGGCACCTTGCCGGAAGCGCCGGACATCCGGCCGTCCGTGACGAGCGCAACCGCGAAACCCCGGTCCTGCAGAACGCCGAGCACAGGTGTCAGCTTGTGGAGCTCGGGCATCCCGTTCGCGCGCGGACCCTGGTTGACGACGACCACGACGACGTCGCGATTGAGCTCGCCGGCCCTGAACGCGTCGGCAACGGCGCGCTGATCGTCGAACACGCGCGCCGGCGCCTCGACGACCCGATGCTGCCCGGCAACGGCAGACACTTTCGCAATCGCACGGCCCAGATTGCCGGTCATCAGCTTGAGTCCGCCGTTCGCGGAAAAAGGCTGCGCGACCGAGGCAACGATGCTGTCATCGAGGCTCTCGTCCGGACCCGCGCGCCAGCGCAAGACGCCGTCATCCAGGAACGGCTCTTCCGTGTACGCACCGAGGCCGTGACCCGCGATCGTCGTCACGTCGTCGTGCAGCAGTCCGTTCGCGAGCAGCTCACGAATCAGTAATGCGATGCCGCCTGCCGCATGAAAATGGTTTACATCGGCCTTGCCGTTCGGATAGACGCGCGCGAGCAAAGGCACGACTGCCGAAAGCTCATCGAAATCCTGCCAGTCGATGACGATGCCCGCCGCGCGGGCAATTGCGACCAGATGCATCGTGTGATTCGTGCTGCCGCCCGATGCGAGCAGGCCGATGATGCCGTTGACGATGGCCTTCTCGTCGATGACCCGGCCGACCGGCGTGTAGTCATCGTGCTGCGCCGTGATCTCGAGCGCCCGCCGCGTCGCGCCGACGGTCAGCGCTTCGCGGAGCGGTGTATCGGGATTGACAAACGATGCTCCGGGCAGGTGCAGGCCCATGAATTCCATCAGCAGCTGATTGCTGTTGGCCGTGCCGTAAAACGTGCACGTGCCCGGCGCGTGATAGGCGCCGGACTCCGCTCTCAGCAGCGTCTCACGATCCGCCTTGCCTTCGGCGAAGGCCTGCCGCACGCGCGCTTTCTCGGCGTTCGGCAGGCCGGAGACCATCGGTCCCGCCGGCGCAAAGACGACCGGCAGGTGCCCGAACGACAGCGCGCCGATGAGCATGCCGGGAACGATCTTGTCGCAAACGCCGAGACAGATTGCCGCGTCGAACATGTCGTGCGAAAGGCCGACGGCAGTCGCCATCGCGATGACGTCGCGGCTGAACAGCGATAGCTCCATGCCCGGCTGCCCCTGGGTCACGCCATCGCACATCGCCGGAACGCCGGCAGCGACCTGAGCGACACCGCCTGCCTCCCACGCAGCCTTCTTGATCGTCGACGGAAAGCGCGCAAACGGCTGATGTGCCGACAACATATCGTTGTAGGCAGTGACGATGCCGACGTTCGGTCGGCGCACGCCGGCGAGCGCGTCTTTCGCGGAGCGCTCCTCTGCCGCAAAACCGTGGGCCAGATTGCTGCACGACAATCGGCCGCGCCGGGGGTTCGAGACGACCGTCTGCTCGACGACCGCGAGGTAGTCGTCGCGGGATTGCCGGCTGCGCTCGCGAATACGGGTCGTCACGGCGTCGATTGTCGAATGCAGCACTCGTCACCTCTCTCACGGCGCCCAGTAGATCCGAACGGGCGTCACCGGCTGTTGCAGAAACAGGCCGATCGGCATTTCGGCCGGCGAGGCGCGCTGAGCCCGCTCGAGCACTTCGCGCTTTTCGCGGCCGAACACAAGAATGACGATCTCTCCCGATGCCAGCAAGCGGGCCGGCGTCAGCGTCACGCGCATCGTTGCCGGCGGCGGTCCCGCGGCAGCTGCGACGTGGCGCCTGCCGTCGCCGGACATCGCGCCGCGGCTCCGATCGTCCGTTACGCTGGCTGACTTCCCGGCGCCCGGCGTGGCGCACATCTGATCGCCGTCCGAATTGACGTCTGACCTGGCGCCCACCGTCACACCCGGCTGCCGCTCGGCCGACGACACTGTGCCGGATGTCGATAACTCCGGCGCCTGTGGAAAGAGCGATGCCGTATGCGCATCGGTCCCCATTCCGAGCACGGCGACGGTCAACCGCGCAGGCAAGGCGGCGAGGGCTTGCTCGATCTCGTCGAGGGCTTCCTTCGGGTGTGGCACGGCCCTGTAAAGACCGACCAGCCTGGCGGCAGCAGCCGGCCCGCGCAGCAACTCGCGCTGCACCAGCCGCGCGTTGCTCGCAGCGTGGGTCGGCGGCACCCAGCGCTCGTCGGTCGGCGTGACGATCACCCGGTCCCAGGCTACTGCCAGTCCGCGCAGCGCCCGAAAGAACGAGGTCGGCGTCGTGCCGCCCGGGACGGCGAGCGCGGCTCGCCCCGTCGCCTCGATGTCGGCGCGCAGCAGCTCCGCGACGTGATCGGCCAGCGCCGTCGACGCTCGCTCGCGACTGTCGAGCTCATGCCACTCAATCGTCACGGGTCGAGCGTGTTGTGCCAGGAACGGCCGTCCCGCGCGACGAGCACGTCCGCCTGACCGGGACCCCAGCTGCCGGCCATGTACGGCCGCACCGGCATGCCGACGTCGTGCCAGCCCGCGATGATGCCGTCGATCCACGCCCAGGCCGCTTCGACTTCGTCGCAGCGCATGAAGAGCGCCGGGTTGCCGCGAACGACCTCCATCAGCAGACGCTCATAGGCATCCGGATAACGGAGCTGATACGTATCGTTGAAGCTCAGATTGAGCGGCAGCTCGCTCAGCCTGAAGCCGCCGGGCCCGGGCTCCTTCGTCATGACGGACATCGTCACGCCTTCGTTCGGTTGCAGTCGAATCGTCAGGCGGTTGCGCGAGATGTGCCCGGCATCGGCCGGGAAAATCGAATGCGCAATCTGCCTGAAGACGATGACGATCTCGGACGACTTGACGCTGAGCCGCTTCCCGGTGCGCAGATAAAACGGTACGCCGGCCCAGCGCCACGTGTCGATGTGTGCCTTGAGCGCTACGAAGGTTTCCGTGTCGCTGGCCACGCCGTCGAGTTCCTCCCGATAGCCGGGCACGGCCTGCTTGCCCGCTGCACCGGCGATGTATTGCCCGCGCACCGTCTGCGCCTCGACATCAGCGGCGCCGATCGGCCGCAGTGCGCGCAGAATCTTGAGCTTTTCGTCACGAATCTCGTCGTGATCGAGACTCGTCGGCGGTGACATCGCAACGAGACAAAGCAACTGGAGAATATGATTCTGCAACATGTCCCGGAGCGCGCCGGTGCGATCGTAGAACTCGCCCCGGTCGCCGATCCCGATCGACTCGGCGACGGTAATCTGCACGTGGTCGATGACAGCCCGTGTCCAGAGCGGCTCGATAAGCGTGTTTGCAAAGCGCAACGCGAGAATGTTCTGGACCGTTTCCTTTCCCAGATAGTGATCGATGCGAAAGATCTGGTCCTCACTGAATGCTGCGCCGACGGCGCTGTTGATCGCCCGCGTCGATGCGAGATCGTCGCCAAGCGGCTTCTCGAGGACGATGCGGGACTCGGGCGAGTTGAGGCCCAGTGCCGCCAGACGCTCCGCGACCGGCCCGAAGAATTTATTCGCCGTCGCAAGGTAGTAGACGCGGACACGCCCGGGACGCTCGTTCAGCCGCGCGGCCAATTCCTCCCAGCCGCCGGTGCTCGCGAGATCGAGCTGCGCGTAGCTCAGCCGTGACTCGAAGCGGCGGTAAACCGCGTCGTCGATCTCCGCTCGGGCAATCGCGCGGTCCATATCGGCGCGAACCTTAGCGCGGTAGTCGGCGTCGCTCAGGGGCTGCCGGGAGACACCGATGATGCGGCTGTCATCGCTCAGCTGATCGTCGCGGTCGCGGTGGTAGAGCGCCGGCAGAAGCTTCCGCTCGGCAAGGTCGCCGGTACCGCCAAAGATGACGAGGTCGAACGGCTCGACCGGGATGAATCTGGCCATGCGCTGGCGGGCATCGCGCGACGCCCGGGTACTCCTCTGCTGGTCACGCCGGCCCGAATCGCGCCGGCCCGGATTCCTTACCGCGTTGTACAGCATGCCGGCGATGTGTGCACCGGCAAAGCGGGTGACCGGCAGCGCATGGGGCACCGGCGGCAGGCAGCGCCGGTGGCAGGCAGCGCGCTGTGGCCGGCCGCGCCCGCGGCGCCGGTGGCGGCAATGCATTTCGCCACCCGGCAGCAGTCCGGATCCGACGGCAGTGCCTTCTTTACATAATCCCAATGGATTGATTTATTCCATATTTAGGGAATAATACCTCAATAATGGTAGACAGACTCCGGGCAGCCACGTTGTCGGCGTGCCGCGCCGCGCTGCGGCCAATCGTCCGACTCCTACTCAGGCAAGGTGTCATGCATCGCGAATTCGTCGAGCTGACCAAGGAAATCTACGTCGACGTCGCGCGGCGCGACTACGGGCTGCGCGGCCGGCCGACGAACGTCTCGCGGGTCGCGCTGCTGACCGGCCTCGACCGCAAGGAAGTCAGCCGCGTCCGGGACCGTATCGAGCAGGCCGCCGGCGAGACAGCAGCGCAACCCCGGCAGCAGGACCGCATTGCGCGACTGCTGTCCGGCTGGCATCAGGACGCGGATTATCGAACGCCCGACGGCGCGCCGCGCGTGCTGCCGCTCGCAGGCCCGGCGCCGAGTTACGCCGATCTCGTCGATCGCTATGCCGGCGACGTGCCGGGGATCACGATCCTGCGTGAGCTGGAAAGAACCGGCGCGGTACGCATGCACGAAGGGGACCGCGTCGAGGTGCTGCGCCGCAACTATCGGCTGGATACGGCCGAGCCCGAAGCATTGGAGCGCGCCGGCAGTGTGCTTGCCGATATCGGCCGCACCGTGGCGCACAACCTGCATCACGAGCCGTCGGAGCCGAGTCGTTTCGAAGCGCGGGCCAGCAACGTTCGGGTACCGCGGGCGGCGCTCGATGACTACCGTGAGCTGGTCTATGCCGAGTGCCAGACTTTTCTCGAGCGCATCGACGCCTGGCTGACGGCGCACGAAGCGCCGGACGACGACGCCACAACGGAACGCGTTGGCCTTGGCATCTACTGGATCCAGTCGGAGACCCCAGGCCGGCAAGGAGGGGGAGCAGCATCGTGATTCGTGCAAAACGACAACTCCTGCGCGTGACTGCTGCCATCGCGGCTTTCGGCCTGGTCGCAGCCTGTGGCATCGACCAGGGCGGCGTTCGGTCGCCGGCGATAACCGGGCCCGTCTCCACTGAATCGACGGTCATCGTTACCGGCCCCATCTCCGGCTTCGGCAGCGTAGTCGTCAACGGCATCCGGCTCGAGACGACGAGCACCGAGGTATCGATCGACGGGGCGCCCGGCAGCGAGTCGGGTTTGCGCATCGGCCAGATCGTTCGGGCCGTGGCCCGGCGCGATGCGAGCGGCGCGCGTGCGACCTCGATCGAGTACCGGAGCAACGTCACCGGCCCGGTGCAGCTCATCGATATCGCGACGGGCACGTTCGAGGTTCTCGGTCAGGTGTTCCGCGTCGAGTCAGAGACCAGCTTCGACAGCCCGCTCAGCGGTCTCCCGGACCTCGGGATCGGCGACATCGTCGAGGTCAGCGGGCTGACACTCGACGACGAGTCGGTGAGCGCAAGCTACATTGGCCTCGCCGACACGGACGGGCCGTTGCATATCACCGGCGCGATCACCGCAGTCGACACGTCCCTGTTCAGGATCGAGCTCGGCGAATTGACCGTCGACTACGCCATGGCCGGCGTGCTCGATGTCCTGAACGGTCTACCTGAAGCCGGCCTCATCGTCGAGATAACCGGAACGCAGATCGACGGCGATGTGCTGGTCGCCGACGCGGTGCGCGCGATTGCCGCACTGCCCGGCAGAACTTCCGACGACGCAACGACCCTGCGTACCGAGGAAGTGGGCTTCGCGCTGGATTCGCCAGGCTCGACCGAATCGCTGGAGGTGAGCCTCGTCGGCATCGTCACTGCCACGAATCTGCCGGCCAGCATCGCGCTGCGTGACGTCAGCGTGACCATCACGAACACCACTGAGATCGCCGGCGGGTCTGCCGGGGATCTCGAACCCGGTATGCGCGTACAGATCGACGGACAGATCGCGACAGCCGGCGAAATCGACGCGGAGCGGATAACGATCCTTTGAACGACGATCCCACTTCGCGGCGCGAAGCCGAAAGGGACAGTCGCACGGAAGTACAAACTCGCAAGGATTCGACCATGAAAAGACACCATTCAATCGGCGCTGCCGTTTCCACCCTTCTGCTTGCGCTCGCATCCGGCTGCGGCGGCTCCGGAGGCGGCAGCAACCCGCCCGGCGGCGACCAGCGGGCCGACCTGATCGAAACCCCCGCCGGCAAGCTGACGCTGACGACGGTATCGTCCTGCGACGCATTCGAGTCCTTCGTTGCGAGATCCGTCGCCGAGCTGATGATTCGCGGCGTCACCGTGCCGTGCCCGAACTGCGTCATCGCGAGCGGCAGCGCCGTCGGCATCCTGGCCAGCGCCGAGGATTCGAGCTCGTTCAGGGCGTTCACGACGACGAACACGCAGGAGCTCGGGGTCGACGAGCTCGACTACATCGACACCGATATCGACGGCAACTTTTACGTCGTCGACGAAGGCCGTCTCATTGTGGCGAACGGCCTGCCCCCCGGCGAGTTGAGCGAGGTAGCGAGCCTAGAGCTCACGGCGAACGGGTTCGCAGAAGGCCTGATTCTCGATCCCGACAACGACCGGATCGTGGCGGTCGTCTCGGACTTCAGCTTTTTCGTACAGCCGGCGGCACTGACGATCGCGCCGCCGGTCGATCCGATCGTGCAGCTCGTCCTGATCGACGTTGCCGACCCGGCCAACCCGGTAATCGACGGGCGCGTGCTCGTCTCCGGTTTTCGCCTCGCCGTTCGCCGTATCGGCAGCAGGATTCATGTCGTGACTCACGCGACGCCGGCCATTCCGGACGAAATCTTTTTCGACAATGGACTGCAACTGCTCAGGGACGAGCTTCAAGATGCGATCTCGGCCGAGGACGATGCGCTAATCGATGCTCTGCAGGCCGACATTCACGACGCGGTGGCGAGCCTCGTCGCAGCCAGCGGTGTCGAAACCTTCCTGCCGGACGTGACGATCGAGCGCGACGGAATGTCTGTCGATGCCAGCCGGCCAAACTGTGCCGATGTCGCACTGCCCGACGTCGACATGCCGCTTGCCGTCACGTCCGTAACGAGTATCGACTCCGACGGGACGAATCCTTCGACCTTGATGGTCGCGAACAACGCGTGGAACGTCTACACAAGCGAGGCGAGCGTCTATCTCACGCAATCGAGCGGCGGCTGGTGGTTCGACGATCGACAAAAGCAGCAAACGGCCATCTACAAGGTCTCGATCGGTTCGGGCGCCCCGCAATACCGCGCTCTCGGCGTCGTCGATGGCTGGCTGGGATCGAGCTTTCAGCTGAGCGAGCACGACGGTTTCCTGCGGGCCGTGACGCATCGAACGGATTTCGATCCGGACGGACTGCTGGTCAACGACGACAATGGGCTCTACGTCCTCGAGGATGACGGCGTCGGGACGCTGCGAATCGTCGGCGACGTCGTCGGCTTCGGCGCACGGGAACAGATCTTCGCGACGCGCCTGCTCGGCGATCGCGGTTTCGTCGTGACGTTCAGGCAGATCGACCCGCTGTTTGCTTTCGATCTGAGCGACCCTCGCGACCCGCGACTCCTCGGCGAGCTCGAGATCCCCGGCGTCAGCACCTACATTCACCCGCTCGACGACGCGCACCTGCTGACGATCGGCTACGACGGCGACGACCAGCGCCTGAACGGCGACTTTCAGTTGCAGATCTTCGACGTGCAGAACCTCGATGACCCGCGGCTGATTCACAAGCTCGTGCCCGAGTTCGATGCGGCGGGCCACACCTGGACCAGCGCCACACACGATCATCGGGCGTTCAACTATTTCGCGGAAGCCGGCACGCTGACGGTGCCGGTACAGTACCGCGCGGCCGAGCTGGACGAGGATTTCAGTGGCTTCGTAGCGTTCCGCGTCGACACGCAAACCGGGTTCTCGGAGCTCGGCCGGCTCGACCACAGCGATCTGGCGCGCGCGCGGGACTGTGTCACCGGCACCGGCAGCGCGCCGCTGTGGTGCACCGACGGCACATACCTCGAGTATGCACGGCCGCTGCGCTCGGTCTCGGCCCTGGTCGGCGACGCGACCTGGATCTACACGCTGTCGACGGTCGGCATGAAATCGAGCACGGCCGACGACTTCGCGAACCCGGCCGGCAGCATGACGTTCGCCGGCAGCCAGTGAGTTCGCGCCGCTGACGATCCGCCCGGTGCGGAGGTGTCCCGGGACACCTCCGCGGCCAGGGCATGGCGGCCGCGGAGACCGGCGGTCGTTTATCATCCCGAGGCTGAATTCCCGGCCCTCAGATCCGAATGACCGATATCCGAGTCCCCGTTCTGATCGTCGGCGGCGGCACCGTGGGGCTCTATCTTGCGATGGAACTCGGCCACTACGGGATCGATTGCCTGCTCGTCACCGAGCAGCCGACGACGTCGACGCATCCGAAAGGCAGCACGATCAATGCGCGGAGCATGGAGCATCTGCGCCGCCTCGGCGCGGCGGAGCAGGTCCGCGCGCTCGGCATACCGCGGGATCACAACACCGACATAACGTTCATTACCCGCTTCAACGGTTACGAGCTCGGCCGTATCGAGATGCCGAGCTGTAACGAAAAGATCGCGGACCGCGGACCGCGCGGGCACACCCTGCTGACCCCGGAGCCCATTCACCGCGCGAATCAGCTCTACCTTGAGCCCCTGTTCCGGCAGCGGGCGGAGGCCAGCGACAGCGTCACGCTCCGCTTCGGCTGGCGCCTGAGCTCATTCGAGGACCGCGGCGACCGCGTCGAGGCGCTCGTAGAGCAGGTCTCGACCGGCGAGCAGCACAGGGTGATCGCCGACTATCTCGCCGGTTGCGACGGCGCGAATGGCAACATCAGGCGGCAGCTCGGCTTCAAGTATGCAGGCCGCACGAGTTCCGGCGATCGCTTCTACGACGGCCGCATGCTGTCGCTATATATCCGGGCGCCCGGCATTTACGACGTCATGCGCTTTCCGAAGTCGTGGCACTACCTCACGACCAATCACGACACGCGAATGGACTGCATCTCGCTCGACTGCCGCGGGGAATTCGTGATCCTCGCGCACATCCCGCCGAACCTGCCACTCGAGGACATCGACACTAAGGCGCTGTTTCATCGTGCGGTCGGTTGCGACATCGGCGCTGAAGTCGTTTCAGTACAGGAATGGTGGGCCGGCCTTGCACTGGTGACGGACCACTACCAGCGCGGGCGCGTGTTTCTGGCCGGCGATGCGGTCCATCTGTTCACGCCGACCGGCGGCTTTGGCTTCAATACCGGTATCGATGACGCGGCCAACATGGCGTGGAAGTTCGCTGCCGTCTGTAACGGCTGGGGCGGCCCGGCACTGCTCGATAGCTACGAAACCGAGCGCCGGCCTGTCGGCGTGCGCAACACGACGGAGTCGGGGCTGCTCGCCGAGCAGGCGGCGGCACTCGAAGTGCCGCCGCACATCGAGGACGACACGCCAGCCGGTGCGGCCGAACGCGCGGCATTCCGCGAGGAAGTCGCCAGCTTTCGTGAGGAATTCGCGAGCCTCGGCATTCAGCTCGGCGCCCGCTACGACGACTCGCCGATCATCGTGAGCGACGGCGCGACGCCGCCACCCGACGACCCGAAAGTCTACGTGCCTTCGAGCGTTCCCGGCGGCCGTGCGCCGCACTGGTGGATCGGCGGCACGGATTCGCTGTTCGATCGATTCGGCCAAGGCTTCACTCTGCTGCGGCTCGGTCCGTCCGCGCCCGCCGGCAGCACGTTCGAGCGCGCCGCGGCTGAGCGCGGTATACCGCTAGTGATCGTCAGCATCGACGACCCCGGAATACTCGAGCTGTATGAACGGCCCCTGGCGCTGGTGCGGCCGGATCAGCATGTCGCCTGGCGCGGTGACGATGTGCCGGACAATGTCGGCCATATTCTCGATGTAGCGGCAGGCAGGGCGCGATCGCCATAGGTTCCGGCGACCTGGCGACTGGCCCCATGAGACTCGGCAGGCTCTGCCAGCTTGGCGACTCGCTCGGTGCGACCATGACAGGCCACGCTGATGTAGCAACGGCTCGGTGCGCCGGCGGAAGGCGGCCCCGGCTCAGGCGTTCGAAGCCGCGGCAATCGCCCGCCTGGTTGCGAACGAAGCGCGACATACGGCAGGTAGCGGGCTGACGATTCCCTCTATAATGCGCGCCCCGCCCGGGGAGCCATGGAATGGTCCCGACCGACAAGCTCCGCAACATCGCGATCATCGCGCACGTCGACCACGGCAAGACGACGCTGGTCGACCGGCTGCTGCAGCAGTCCGGCACGCTCGACCGGCGCGCGGCCGTGCCCGATCGCGTGATGGACTCGAACGATCTCGAGCGCGAGCGGGGCATCACGATTCTCTCGAAGAACACCGCGATCCGCTGGCGGGACTGGCGCATCAACATCGTCGATACGCCCGGCCATGCGGACTTCGGCGGCGAGGTGGAACGCGTGCTGTCGATGGTCGACGGCGTGTTGCTGCTCGTCGACGCGGTCGACGGGCCGATGCCGCAGACGCGCTTCGTTACACAGAAAGCTTTCGCGCGCGGCTTCACGCCGCTCGTCGTCATCAACAAGATCGACCGCGACGGTGCACGCTCCGACTGGGTGCTCGACCAGACGTTCGATCTGTTCGATCGGCTCGGCGCGACCGACACGCAACTGGACTTTCCCGTCGTTTACACGTCGGCACTCGAAGGCTTCGCGAGTCTCGACGCTGAAACGCGCGGCGAAGACATGCGCGTGCTGTTCGAGACGATCGTCGGCCGGGTTCCTCCGCCGCAGGTCTCGGCCGCCGGCGGACTGCAGCTGCAGGTCTCGAGCCTCGACTATTCGAGCTACGTCGGGCAGCTCGGGATCGGTCGAGTGAGCCGCGGCACTGTGCGCCCCGGGATGCCCGTCGTCGTCGTCAGCGGCGAAGGGCGCAATCGCAACGCGACGGTCGGCGAGCTCTACGGATTCCATGGACTCGAGCGCGTCTCGGTCGACGAGGCCGCTGCCGGTGACATCGTCGTCTTTTCGGGCATAGACGAGCTCAGAATCTCCGACACGATCGCAGCACGCGAGCAACCCGAAGCGCTGCCGCCGCTATCCGTCGACGAGCCTACGATCAGCATGAATTTTCTGGTCAACAAGTCGCCGTTCGCCGGCCGCGAGGGCAAGTTTCTGACGAGTCGTCAGATCAAGGCCCGACTCGATCAGGAATTGCTCCACAACGTCGCGTTGCGCGTCGCGGCGACCGACGACCCCGACCGTTTCGAGGTGTCGGGACGCGGCGAGCTGCATCTGTCGATCCTGATCGAGACGATGCGCCGCGAAGGTTATGAGCTCTCCGTCTCACGACCGGCGGTCATCGAGCGGGAAGTCGACGGTGAGATCTGCGAGCCCTGGGAGTTCGTCACGGTCGACATGGAAGAGGAGTACCAGGGCGCCGTGATGACGCGGCTCGCGGAACGTAAAGGTGAGCTCAGGAGCATGACGCCGGACGGCAAGGGCCGCGTCCGGCTCGAATATCGGATACCGGCGCGTGGCCTGATCGGCTTTCGCACCGAGTACCTGACCGTCACGGCGGGCACGGGCCTGCTCTATCACCTGTTCGACGGTTACGCCCCGCGCGTGGCCGGCGATATCGGCCGGCGCCACAACGGCACGCTCGTCTCGATGGTTGACGGCAAGGCACTCGCTTATGCGCTCTTCAACCTGCAGGAGCGCGGCAAACTCTTCATCGGCCACGGTGAGCAAGTCTACGAAGGCATGATCATCGGCATCCACAGCCGTGGCAACGACCTGCCGGTCAACCCGACGAAGGCCAAGCAGCTGACGAACATACGCGCCGCGGGGTCCGACGAGAACATCCTGCTGACCCGGCCGCTGCAACTGTCGCTCGAAGCGGCGCTCGAGTTCATCGACGATGACGAGTTGGTCGAGGTTACGCCGCAGAGCATCCGGCTGCGGAAGAAACTGCTGAAAGAAAGCGAGCGTAGGCGGGAAGGGCGACTAAGAGCCTGAGGGTGCCGCCTGGCCGACCGAATGGCAGCCGGGTACAGTAACGACGACACACGAGAAAGCCGAAGCCGACACCTCGTACGGGGACGAAGCGATGCCAACAGTCAACCCGATGTCGTGATGGACACGTTCGTTGCGATCGCTACCAGGCGCGTTCTGGCCGGAACGTTGTTCGCACTGCTGGTGGCCGGGCCGTGCGCGTTTGGTCAGACCGAGCCTGCAAGCGTCGGACGTGGGTGGCCCGTCACGGTTACCGAGTTCGGCTACGTGGGCGGCGGCGTAGAAGGCGAGGGCCGGCAGGCTGCGCGCGACGGCAACGTACCGGAAGGTATCGAGCCGCTCGAGGTCGACCTTTTCACGACGACGGACTTCTACAAGGATGCCGGACTCTGGTCCGATCCTCGCTACTTCCGCTGCAACAGTCCGTCCACGCTGCAGGCGATGTGGGGTGCCGACGAAACGGACGCACTGATGATCGGCTCCGATCCACCTGCAACCGCGTCGTGGGGACATTGCGAGATCGACTACCCGCGCGAAGCGATCGTCTCGCCCTACCCGTTCCGGTCCGCACGGGAACATTACGAGGCGCTACTCGAGGAAACGCGGGGGAATGGCGGGCCGACCGTCTATACGCGTAACGAACCGCCGCCGGACTGGAACGGGCGCTACAGCCGCGCCGTGTCACTGAAGTTCGTCGCCAACCGGGAGGGCCGCAGCTACGAAGTGCCGGCGTATCTCGAAGAGCCACCGCAATGGTTTTTCACTTCGATCAATCAGACGTCGACCATCCTTTCGCTGTTGAGCGCCGAGTACCAGCGGCGGACCGTGCAGATGCACTATCACCAGTCCGTGACGAACGCGCCGCTCTGGCCGGCGCAGTTCTGCTGGCCGGACGGTTTCCTGCGGGTCTTCTCGCGGCAGGCGCATTTGTTCATGGACTTCGTCACGACGCCGGAGCGCTTGCAGCTGATGGCGAGCAGTGCAGAGAACTTCATCCGGCATTTCAATGTCGGGCGTGAGTTCGACACCAGCGGCGTTGTGCCGCGCATCGGCGTAGACGTACCGCGCTGGTTCGGTCAGAGCATCGCATTCTGGGACGGCGAGGCGCTGATCACGTGGACCTCCAATGTCATTCCATGGATCACGCACGGCGTATTCGAGCACTCCGGTCGGATGCAGACGGTCGAGATCTTCACGCCACGCTACGCCCCCACCGGCGAGCTCGGCGGTATCGAGCACGAAATCGTCTTCTACGATTCGGAGGCGCTCGCAGAGCCACTGCGGCTGGTTCAGGTGCACATCAAAACGGCCGAGCTCGAAGCCGTAGAGCCGTTCATCTACTGGCGCTGCATTCAGTCGATTTATCCGATCGACGGACGCGCTCAGCCGATCGGCCCCGGCACGACAATCGACTTCACGGTGCCCGATATCTTCGGCCGTCCCTGGGCACAGATCTGGGAGCGCTATTTCGAGGACGGCATGGAGCGCCCGACGGACGAATCGATATTCGAGTTCGACTAGCCGATAGTCTTGTGAGGAGAGGCCGATGTCCCGAATACCTCTGCGCACGCTGCTGCGCTATCTGCCGGCCGCTGGCTGGCTGCTCGCAGGCACCGCAGCTCTGGCTGCCGACCCCGCCGGATCCGGCCCGCAACCGGCGATCGTCTATTCCGACGAGTCGCTGCCGACGCATACGATTTATCGTCCGGCCGAGCTCGACGGGCAGTACCCGGTCGTCGTGTGGGGCAACGGCTCGTGCATCGACAGTAACTTCAACTATCGCGAGTTTCTGGCCGAAGTCGCGTCGCATGGCTTCATCGTCCTCGCTATCGGCCCGCATCGGGACACACCGCCACCGCCGCTCGTGCGCCCCGACGACCCGGCGGAATGGCCGCCGTTCCAGACGAACTTCAGCCAGATGCTCGACGCGCTGGACTGGGTCACCAACGAGTCGGTGCGCAGAGACAGCGACTTTTTCGGCGCCGTCGCGATCGACGCGGTAGCCGTCATGGGGCACTCCTGTGGCGGCCTGCAGGCAATCAGGGCATCGATCGATCCGCGCATCACCACGGCCGTCGTGTTGAACAGCGGCATGATGGCCGACGGCGATCAGTACATGGCCCGCCACGACGTCGAACGCTCGATCCTGGACGAGATGCATGCACCGATCGCGTACTTCATCGGCGGCGAGAGCGACATTGCCTATGCGAACGCCGAAGCCGACTGGCGGGATATTCAGTCCCTCGACATCGTCGCGATCAACGCCAACATGGACGTCGGGCACGGCGGCACCTACCGCATGCCGAACGGCGGCCCGTTTGCGAGCGGTCCTCTCTCCTGGCTGCAGTGGCAATTGCTGGGCGACGCGGCCGCGAGGGCAATGTTCGTCGGCGAGCATTGCGGACTCTGTGACGACGACGCCTGGACACTGCGACGGCATCCCTGATCGTCGTCGGTCGGCGGTTTCGCGGCCGTCGGGCCCCGGCTGCGGCCGCGACGCGAGGTCGCTGGGCGAAGATTGCGGCCGCCAGGACCCGGCATCGGGAGTTTAGGTCACTGTCCCCAAATTCGGCGGCAGTTAGGGTCACTGTCCCCTAACTCGGCGCCGCTATAATCGAGGGCGTCACCGCCTGGAATATCGCCCATGTCGCTGCGCACCGCCCTCCTTCTCGCCGCGTCCTTCACCCTGCCTGCCACGCTCGCACAGACACGTCATGACGGCGGCGAGTGGCCGACGTACGGCGGCGATCTCGCGAGCACACGCTACTCGCCGCTCGACCGTATCGATGCCTCGAACGTCGCCGATCTCCGGGTGGCGTGGCGCTGGTCTGCAGCGAATTTTGGCTCCGAGCCGGAGTTCAACTACCAGGTGACACCGCTGATGGTCGATGGTGTCCTGTACGCGACGGCCGGCAACCGCCGCACGGCCGTCGCAATCGACGCCGCGACCGGCGAGACACTCTGGACGCACCGGATCGACGAGGGTGAGCGTGGGGCTCAGGCCCCGCGTATCAATGCCGGGCGCGGCGTCGCGTTCTGGGAATCCGGCGACGAGCGACGCGTCTTCTACATCACCCCCGGCTATCAACTGTTCTCTCTCGACATGGCGACCGGCCGTCGCGATCCGGGTTTCGGTGACGGCGGCAGCGTCGATCTGATGGCAACGCTGCGAATCCCGGAAGGCGTCAGCCCGATCGGGACGATCGGCTCCTCGTCACCGCCGCTGGTCGTCAACGATGTCGTCGTCATGGGGTCGGCGCATGTCAGCGGCCGCAGGCAGCCGATACCGCAGAACATCCCCGGCGACATTCGCGGCTTCGACGCGCGCACCGGCGAGCTGCTGTGGTCGTTTCATGTCGTGCCGATGGACGGGGAATTCGGCGCCGACACGTGGGAAGACGGCTCGAATCGTTACAGCGGCAACTCCGGCGTCTGGACGATGCTGACCGCCGACGAGGAGCGCGGCATCGTCTACCTCCCGACCGAGGCACCCACGCACGACTGGTATGGCGGCCACAGGCTCGGCGACAACCTGTTCGCAAACAGCGTCGTCGCGCTCGACGTCCGCACCGGCGAGCGCCTGTGGCACTACCAGCTCGTGCACCACGACATCTGGGATCTCGACAACCCGGCCGCGCCGATCCTCGCCGACATCGAGGTCGACGGCGAGGACATTCCGGCGGTGGTGCAGATCACGAAGCAGGGCTGGGCCTACGTCTTCAATCGTGAGACAGGCGAGCCCGTCTGGCCGATCGAGGAGCGCCCGGTGCCGGCATCCAGCGTTCCGGGCGAGGTGGCGTCGCCCACGCAGCCGTTCCCGACGAAGCCGCCGGCGTTTGCGCGCCAGGGGCTGTCGGTCGACGAGCTGATCGATTTCACGCCCGAGCTGCGCGCGCAGGCGCTCGAGATCGTCGAAGGCTACAGCTACGGGGAGCTGTTCGAGCCGCCGGTCGTCATGGACGAGGATCGCGGCATCGGCGGCTATATCACGCTGCCGCGCTCGGTCGGCGGCGGCAACTGGGAAGGCGGCGCGCTGGATCCCGAAAGCGGCGTGCTCTACATCACGTCACTCGATAGCCCGTACATAGAGGCCCTTGTACCCGGCCAGAATCCGTTTGGTGTCGACTTCGACATGATGGCGCCAAACTATCCCCTGCTCGTCGACGGCCTGCCGGTGATCAGACCGCCGTATGGCGTCATCACTGCCATAGATCTGAACGTCGGCGAAATCCTGTGGCAGATCCCGAATGCCGATACGCCGGAAGACATCGCCAGCCACCCGGCGCTTGCCGGCATCGACATCGGCCGAACCGGTCGCCCGGCCCGCGTCGGCCTGCTCGCAACGGCAACGCTGCTGTTCTCGGGCGAGGGGGCCGGCGGCAAGCCGCTGCTGCGAGCCCACGACAAGACCACCGGCGACATCATCGCCGAGGTCGATCTGCCGGCCGCGCAGACCGGTCTGCCCATGTCGTACGAAATCGATGGCGAGCAATTCATCGTCGTCGCCGTCGCGGGCCCCGACCATCCGGCCGAGCTCGTGGCACTGACGCTGCCCTGACCCGCGCGTCGTGCCGACGCGCGCGAGATTCCGAGCCAGAAGGCTGGAACGGCACCCGGCGGTAACGAGTCAGCGCAGGAGAGCGAGGGCCGACCCGCAGCAGCGCGGCCGCGCCCGACTGGCCGGCGGCCCTGAGCGCCTCATCGACCCAGCGCCCCGCCCAACGCGACGGCGAGCAGGAACGCGGTCGGCGCAACCGTCAGCAGGAAGCCGGGGCTGCGCTTCGCAGGGTCCCTGAGATAGGCGTGGCGATAAAGAAAGCGGCCGAAGAGAAAGACCGCGCCGATACCTGCCACCCAGGTATTCGACCAGTAGAGGCTCGCAAGGAAGAGAGCCGGCAGGAATCCGACCAGCTGCTCGAGCGTGTTCATCTGCACGCGAAACGCCCGCTCGAAGTGTTCGTTGCCACTGATCGCGGGCGCCCGGATGCCGTACTTGCCCCGCGCGCGGCCGACCAGGATGCCGAACAGGAAGTATTGCAGGATGGCCAGCACGGCCACGAGGTGCACGTAGTTCATTGATGCCTCCGGCGGCTTCCGCCGAGCTCGTCCGGTCCAGCTTGCCTGATCTGCCCCGCCTGATCTGCCCCGCCTGATCTGCCCCGCCTGATCTGCCCCGCCTGATCCGCGCTGTTCCCGGGCCACGGGCCGTTCGATGGCGAAAATAACCAATCAATGGCCCGCAAGGCGAACCGCGCCGCAGACTCGGCGAGCGCTGAGGCGCTGATCTTTCGTTGAATCAAGGCCTTGTCCACAGGCGAGCAGGTTGGCACGCCTGCTGCATTACGGCTCACGAGACCAATCACTGCGCCGGAGATCGTCAGGGACGGACAGCCGCGCGGAAAGATCCGATGCTCTTCAACACGCCGCTGTTCTTTTTCTTCTTCGCGATCTTCTTCGTTCTCTATAGCTTCGTCTTTCTTCGCCGCACGCCGCGCCTCTATCTGATTCTGGTCGGCAGCCTGATCTTCTATGCAGGCTGGAACTACCGCTTCATTCCGCTGCTCGTCTTCAGCGCCGTCGTCGACTATTTCGTCGCAATCGGCATACACAACTCGTCGGTCGAGCAGAGACGCAAATTGCTGCTGGCCGTATCGATCGCGACGAATCTGGGCATTCTGGCCGTCTTCAAGTACTCGGACTTCGCGCTGCAATCGGCCGGTGAGTTGCTCGCGTTGTTCGGTTTCGACGTTTCGGTTCCGGTGCTCGGGTTTCTGTTGCCGGTCGGCATCTCGTTCTACACGTTCCAGAGCATGAGCTATACGATCGACGTCTATCGCGGTGTCATGCAGCCGAGGAAGGGACTGCTGCAGTTCACCGCAGCGCTCGCCTTCTTTCCGCAGCTGGTCGCCGGGCCGATCTTGCGCGCTCGGGAGATACTGCCGCAGCTCGAGGCCATGCCGAAGCCGAGCTGGGATGGCGCCAAACATGGCTTCGTTCTCATCTCGGTCGGGCTCTTCAAGAAGACGATTGCGGACCTGCTGGCCGGGCCGGTCGACGCCGCGTTCAATTCCCCGGACCCGGTCGGTTTCATCGAGGCATGGACCGGCGCGCTGGCCTTCGCCGGACAGATCTACGGCGATTTCTCGGGCTACACGGATATGGCAATCGGCATCGGGCTGCTGCTCGGGTTCAGGTTGCCGGTCAACTTTCGTCTACCCTATTTCGCCGGCTCACCGGTCGACTTCTGGCGCCGCTGGCATATTTCGCTCTCGACCTGGCTGCGTGACTATCTCTACGTGAGCCTCGGCGGCAACCGGAACCACCGCTTCCGCAACGTGATGATCACGATGCTGCTCGGTGGGCTCTGGCACGGGGCTGCCTGGACGTTTCTCGTCTGGGGCGCATTTCACGGCCTGCTGATCGCGGCCGTCCACTACCTGTCAGTGCAGCCGATCTTCCGGGCGTATGCCGAGTCCCGCTCACGGATCGTGAAGTTCGTGAATGTGCTCGTCACGTTCTATCTGGTCCTGATCGGCTGGGTGATCTTCCGCGCATTGAGTATCGACTCGGCGGTCGGGATGCTCGGCGCGATGCACGTGCCGGCGTCGATCCCTGTGCCGACGACTGCCGCGATCGTCGTTGCCAGCCTGTCGGCGGTAGCGCTGCTGACCATGCACCTGCTCGACGCGCTGGTAATTCGCTTCGGCACCGCGATCGAACGCCGCGCCTGGCTGCTGTGGCCGTTCGTCTTTGTGCTGCAGCTGTTGTCGTTCATCGTCGGCAAGCCGGATCAGGCGTTCATCTACTTCCAGTTCTGACGGAGCAAGCAGGAGCCCACCGATGAGCACTGACAGCACCCCCAGGACGCACCTCAGAATCGCGGTTGCCGGAGTCGTCCTGTTCGGCGCAGTCGTTGCTGCTTATGGCGGCCTCATTACGGTGCTGGAACGTGCCGGCGGCGGTAGCCTCAACGCCCGCGCACTGACGATGCTCGATTACCTGCCGGAGATCACGTCGCAACCGGCAGACCGCGACCTCGTGATGCTGTTCGGCTCATCGATGGTCCAGGCCGGCTTCGATCCGCTGGATTTCGACGCTGCACTGGCAGCCGAGGGTATCACCGCAAGCACGTACAACTACGGCCTCGGGAACCTGAACCCGCGATTTCAGGAGCTCTTGACACGGCGGATTCGGGAAGCCTTCGAGCGGGACGGTCGGCGTCTGTCGCTCGCTCTCATCGAGTTCAATCCGTTTCAGACAACGGTCGTTCGAAACCAGTCGACTCGAATGATGGACGACCAGAACATCGCAATATTTTCGAACAACCGCGAGCTGTGGCAGCACACGTTGAGCGACCCTTCCTTCGGCGCACGGCTATTCGTCATCCGCTACTTTCGCAAGGGCTATTCGGCAGAGCTGCTGACGTCGCTACCGCAGCTGATCTCTGGTGGCGGGCCGCCACCGGCCATCGCCGCGACCGAAGAATTCGCGGCCGCGCGGCGCCTCCGCGGGGAAGCGAGTCGCGTGCTCGGCGAACGGGTGGCCGCTGACGACTATCCGCCTTCGGCACTGCCGGGCTGGGACCCGGCGCTGCGCGGCGGCCGGGCGAACCTGGCGCTGTTCTCCGCGGCAACACTCGAGGCACTCACGGACTATCAGGAAGCGGCCCGGCATCCGCTCCTGATGCAGGCCGATCTGCACTCCCGCGTCGTCTCCGCGGACATACTCGAACTCGGCTTCGACGAAGCGCTGATCGTTGCCTTCATCGAAATGGTCAGGAATTTCCAGGCCGTCGCGGAAAGCACAGAGGTGCTGCTGCTACCGCGACATGCGGAATACGTCGTCTACAGCCAGGAAGTGCAGGCGCGGCTCGATACGGTGAAGCAGCGGATCGCGGCGGAAACAGGTGCGCGGGTCAGGGATTACCAGCTATTGCCATCGATCGACGGGCGCCATTTCTCCGACTCGACGCATATGAACTCGATTGGCACGGAGATTTTTACGCGGAGGCTCGCCGCGGACTATGTCGAGGTGCTGCGACAACCATAGCCCGGCAGTCTCATCGATCGCGGCCCGGGCGCTGCCAAGTGCACCACATTTGTGTTTGAATGCGGACCAGAAATCCACGAACACGAACACGAACACGAACACGAACAGAGCGATGATGAGAAACGGGAGCCTCAAATGAAAACGCTGAATTCGGGATTGTCACTCGCTGCGACGATGCTGATCGCGTCAGGCGCAATCGCGCAGGACGGGGAAATGACTTTCTTCGTGACGAGCGCAGGCTCGGGACATGGCGGCAACCTCGGCGGTATCGAGGGCGCGGATCTGCGCTGCCAGGCGCTTGCAACTGTCGCCGGTGCCGGCGACAGGACCTGGCGCGCCTACCTCAGCACACAGGGGACGAACGCGGTGAACGCCCGCGACCGCATAGGTTCGGGCCCGTGGCACAACGCGAACGGCGACCTCATTGCGAATAACCTCGACGAGTTGCACGACGAGGAGAGCAACAATCTCGCGATCGAGACCGCGCTCGACGAGCATGGTGCGCCGGTACCCTACGTGAGCCTCGACCTGGACGGCAACCCGCTGCCGCTCGAGCTGCAGCTGCTCGTCGAGCACGACATACTGACGGGCTCGCAGCCGGACGGCACGGCGTTCCCGGCCGGGGAGGACCGCACCTGCAGCAACTGGACGTCGGATGGTGACGGCAACGCGATGCTTGGTCACAGCGACAGGGTCAGCCTGCAGCCGGGACTGTCGCCCTGGAGCGCAGCGCATCCTTCACAGGGATGCAGCCAGCAGGCTCTCGTGAACACCGGCGGCGCCGGACGCTTCTATTGCTTCGCGACTGACTGAACCGAATTCGGGCAAGAAGCGCGCCGGCGGGACGGGTTGTCCGACCGCCGGCGCGCTGCATCTTCGCCCCGGAAATCGCCGTGGCTTGAAGCTAAGAGAGCGGCCAAACGAAAGAGTCGACGAAGCGACCGGGACTCACGGCGCCCTCTTCCGACCTCAGCGGCCTCTGAGGCCGAGCCGTTCCGCGACGAGCTGATCGGCTTCCCGCGTCCAGGGCGTCTTCATCGTCGCCGCATCTTCGGCGCTCGCGCGATACAGCCCGAAGTGTCGGACCCGCGTCATGCCGCCGGCCGAAATGCTCGCGAGATTCGTGCCGAAAAAGAACCCCTTGCCGGTCTCGAGACCGTCGTCGTCGAGCTCGATGATGCCGTGACCGCCATGCTTCTGCCCGCGCTCGTCCTCGTGCTCACCCTCCCAGCGATAGAAAACCTTGTTCTCTTTCAGTGAAACGCCGGTGGTAACCGACCACCAGCGGGCAAGCGACTTGCCGGACAGCAGCCAGGACTCCCCCTCCAGCCTCGGCGTATTGGTCACCTCGTCGACGGATATCGTCACGTAGCTCAACGCCGAATTGTCGTCCTCGCCTTCCCGCATCCGCTCCCACCAGTGACCCGACAGACGGGTTGAGAAGCGCCAGAGCTTCTCCTGCTCCTCGCGAAGTGCGGGCGTCGGCTTCGGCCGGGCCTGCAGCTGTGTGACACGCTTCCCGATTCGCTCGAGCTGAACGGACAGACCGGGACGCAAAGCATCGTCAGGGGACGGGTCCCGGTAGAACTCGACCGGTTTCACGCCCGAGAGGTCCGACGCGATTTTCGTGTTCGAATCGCCGTCGACCAGGAAAAAGCAGCGCTCTCGCCCGAGTCTGCCCATGAACAACCCGAGCTCGAATATCACATTGTCGCGCGGAAGATTGACGTCTTCGCCGCGTACGTTGCTCGCGTCGTCGCCCATCATGAACACGATCGCAAAGTCCGCGCGATCGAGCTCGGCTTCCAGCGACTCGACGTAGGCCATGCTGAACTCGAAGACTTCCTCCTCCCACGGCTGCGCATGAATCCCGTCCAGCCGATTGAGAAAGGCCACCGCCTCCCGGACCGTGTCGAGCTGCTCGGACGAGGAAGCGACGAAGATTCGGAGCTTGTCCGACATCGCTAGTCGGTGAGCACCCGGATCATCCCGTCCTGTCGCGACGTCAGCAGGATCTCGCCGTCGGCCCCGCGGCTCAGGTGAAGGTCAGCCCGCCCCGGCACCGTGCCGAGCGTGCGCTCGACGAGCCCCATGAAGTCGACATCCTCGCGATTGCCGTCCCGATCGCGAATGTAGAGCTGGACTTCCTCGATCGGCGCAACCGTCGACGGCACACCATCGTCGGCTGCATGGATCGCATCGAGATCGGCCGCGAACAGCCGCCCAAGGCGAACGTCGCCGAACAGAAACTTGCCCTGCAGCGCGGCGATACTGCCGTGATACGTGAAGCCGCCGGTGACGACGTTGCCTTCGTCGTGGTCGTAGATCGCCACCGGATACGTGTACTCGTCGGCCGTCGAGCCGTCGAGCACGTCGTCGGGCAGCGTGTAGAGCTGATTCAGCGCACCGCCTTCACGCCACATACCGTTTTCGAAATGACCCTCGCGGGCCATCCAGCCGTAGTTTTCGCCCTTACGAACGATGTTGATCTCTTCAATGTGGTTCATGCCGATATCGCCGACGAACATCGTGCCGTCGTCGAGATCCCAGGACAGCCGGTGTGCATTGCGGAAGCCGTGTGCGTAAATCTCGCCGAGCGTCGCCGGGTCGTCGTCGCCGGCATATGGATTGGACGGCGGGATCGTGTAGTCGCCGAGTCCGGCTTCGCCGCCCGATTCCGCGGGGCTGCGCGGATCGATCCTGAGAATCGCCGTGACGACGGTATCGAGACGTTGCGTCTGGCCGGCGTTGTTCGCATTCGGGCCGCCACCGTTGCTGAATCCCAGATCACTACCGCTCGTGAACAGCAGCCCGTAATCCTCGTCGCCGGGCACGGCCGTCGGATTGAACCCGACCCAGCCGAACGGATGCGAGGCGTTCATCACCGTGTGCGCCACCCGCAGCAGTTCGCGCCGCGTGCCGTCGAAGCTGTCCGCGGCCGGGTCCTCTGTCTGCCACTCGGTGATGACGTTGTGATGCGTGACGTCGTCCGGTCCGAAACCCGGCGGGATGAAATCGGGCTCGTGCGGATTACCGTCGACGTGCTCGACGTGCACCGTGTACAGCAACCCGTTCGAGGCGAACTCGGGATGAAACTCGAAACCGATCAGGCCGCTCTCGAGGCGATTGTACAGCGCATACGGAAATGCCTCGCGCGAATCGAGATAGAGTGCCCGGGCGGCCCCGTCTTCGACAATCCAGATGAAGCCTCGTTGGTCGTTCGAGAACCGGCGACCGTCGGGCAAGTCCTGAACGAAGCTGACACGCGCCCAGCCGGCCGGGTTGGTATCGTCCGCCGGAGGCAGCAAACCGAGCGATTTCGGCAACCGCGCAAGGTCTCGTATCTCGACTTCGAGTCCCTGCTTCGTGATCGCCTCCGGCAGAGGATTCTCGGTGATGGGCTCGGCGGCGGTCTGCGCATAGGCTGCCGGCAGCAGGCCACCGGCAGCGACGATACCGCCAATGACGACCAACAGCCCGGACCGCCGGCCCGCAGCCGGCGGCCGTTCCTGTCCGGCGGCCGGACGCCCCTCGCAAACCTGTCGCGGCTCGTATCCTCGTCGGTAACTGGCGAACATGACGTTTCCCCCGGATCGCGAAAATTTGAATTACTGTACCGTCGATGCCACTCGAAGTCCCGCACGCCGCACCTGACTCAAATGCCGAGCGCGTGCTGGTTCTCGTCGCCGCCCTCGCCTATGCTGCCGCGGCGCCGTCGGGCAGGGCCCGGCATATCGCGCGAATTCGGAAAGCGGGATGGCGAGGACGATGAACCGGCAGCGAGTCGCTCGAACCATCTCTGCCTGCACGGCCAGTGCCTCGTTGCTCGGCGCCGTCGCACTGGCGCAGCCGGACCCCGAGCAGGCGGCCAAGGCATTCGGAATCCCCCGCGAGACCGCCGAAATCGTCGTCGACGGAGTTCTCGACGAGCCGGTCTGGGATCGCGCCGCCCGCGTCGACGACCTGCATCAGGTGGAGCCGATCGAGTTCGGCGAACCTTCGCAGCAGACCGAGATCCGCCTCTTTTACGACGACGACACGCTCTACGTTGCCGCGCGGCTCACCGACACGGCGGCGGACCGGATCACTGCAAACGTCTTGCGGCAGGGCGAAGATCTGAATGCCGAAGATCGCTTCGCGCTGATCATCGACCCCTACCTCGACAGGCGAAGCGGCTACCGCTTCGAGGTCAACCCGAACGGCGTGCGCTGGGACGCGCTGTACCAGAACACATCGAATCTCGAGAGCAACTGGGAAGGCATATGGCAGGCGGCCGCCTCGCGTGACGCAGGCGGCTGGATCGCCGAGCTCGCCATTCCGTTCAAGACGCTCTCTTTCAACCCGAACAACTCGAGCTGGGGCATCAACTTCGAGCGGGCCATCCCGCGCGGCGGGGAGATCATCGGCTGGGTGTCGCGGAACCGGCAGCTCAATCCGGGTGTCGCCGGCACGGTCTCAGGCTTCGCGAGCCTGCAGCAGGGGCGCGGTCTCGACATCGTGCCGTCCGTTACGACGATACGCACGCAGACCTTCGGAACGAGCGGGGGCCAGGACTCGGAACTCGAACCCTCACTCGACGTCTTCTACAAAATCACGCCGTCGCTAAATGGCGCGCTGACGATCAACACGGACTTCTCTGCGACCGAAGTCGATGACCGCCAGGTCAACCTGTCGAGGTTCAGCCTGTTCTTTCCGGAGAAGCGGGATTTCTTTCTGCAGGATGCGGACATCTTCGAGTTCGGCCGGATCGGCGGCCAGAGCGGCGGTCGCGGCACCGGCGGCCCCAATGCGAATCGCAATTTCGCAGCACCGAATTCCGCGGCGCAGAACGCGCGGCCCTTCTTTTCCAGACGCATCGGCCTGAGCGCGACCGGCCAGCCGGTCGACCTCGATTACGGTGGCAAGCTCTCCGGGCGCATCGGGCGCTGGAACGTCGGTGCACTGGCGATCCGCCAGGACGAATTCCAGACGATCGAGGCCCGCGACATTTTCGTGGGACGCGTCGCCGCCAATGTGCTGGAAGAATCCGCGATCGGCGTTATCGTGACCGACGGCGACCCGCGGTCGAATCTCGACAGCACGCTCGTCGGGACGGACTTCCGCTACCGAAATTCGCGCCTGCCGGGCGGACGGCTGCTGGAAAGCCACGCCTGGTATCAGGAAACGGACAACGAAGGCGTCACCAGCGAGAACCGGGCTTACGGCGTCGGCATCAGCCTGCCGACGGCGATCGGCTGGCGCGCGAGCTATCAACAGAAGGTCATCGAGGAGAACTTCTTTCCGGCTGTCGGATTCATCGACCGTGTCGGCGTGCGCGATCAGCAAGCCCTGTTCGGTTACCAGCACCGGACGCAGGGCAGCGATGCCTGGCTGCGCGGAATCTACGAGGGTGTCGACTACTACCGGCTCACACGGCTCGATACCGGCACGCTCGACACTGAAGTCATCAATCTCAGGCTGTCATTCGACAGCAACACCAACGATCGCGCGTTCATCAATTACTTCTTCAATCACGAGATCCTGCTCGACGACTTCGTCATCTATCGGGCACCCGACACGCCCAGACAAGTGGCGGTTGCCGCAGGCGACTACCGGTTCGAGAACATCCGGCTTGGCGTCTTCTCCGGCAGCCAGCGGCGGATTTCGCTCGGCGGAAGCTATACGTTCGGCGACTTCTACAACGGCACTACCGACCAGTACAACGCGCAATTCAACTGGCGACCGTCCGAACGCTTCCGGTTCGGAGTGAGCTACCGCGTCAACGAGGTCGATCTGCCGCAGGACTCGTTCACGGTGCGGCTCGCGACGGTGCGCGCGGAGGTGGTGTTCTCGTCAACGCTATCGTGGGTGAACCTGATTCAGTACGACAACGTGTCGGAGAACATCGGCTTCAACAGCAGGCTGCACTGGATTCCGCAGGCAGGGCGGGAAGGGTTCATCGTCTTCAATCACAACCTGGTCGACGCCGACCGGAACGACTCGTTTCACTCCGCAAACGCCGACATGTCGGTCAAGTTCAGCTATACGTTCCGGTTCTGATACTCGCGTCGTCAGTCGCCATCGGCGCCCGCCCTGGGAGCCATCGGCTTCGGCTTGCCATCAGCTTCGGTGTGGAGCCATCGGCTTCGGCGTGCCATCAGCTTCGGTGTGGAGCCATCGGCTCCGGCCTGCCATCAGCTTCGGTACGGAGCCGTCAGCCCGGGCGTGCCATCAGCCTCGGCGTGGTGCCGTCAGCGCCCGCTACTCCGTGACGGAGCGATAGAAATCGCTCAACGCATCAACGATGGTGGTGTCCGGCGTGTCGATGCTCATCACGTGCGACACGTGGTTGTAACCCTGCCACTGCGTGAACCTCGGACAATCGTCGTACTTGCCGCACAGCTTCAGATACATCTCGGCGACACCCGTCTCGATGCCGGCCGGATCGAATTCGGCGCTCCAGAGGAAGATCGGCACCGGTTCGCCCTCGTAGCTTTCGACCAGGCCGAGCGGTGAGCGCGCGCTGCGTTCGAGCGCGTCCGCCCCGTAGTACGCTTGCGCCGCTTCGCCGCTGCCCGCCGTGAAGCCGCCGGAGCTCAACACGGCGCCGCGCAGGCCCGGGCCGCCGGGCAACTGCGAAGGCTCATGGAACAGATAGGTGGCAACGTGCGTCGCCCCTGCCGAATTTCCCATCAGGAAGACGTTGTCCGGATCGCCGCCGTACTCGGCAATGTTCGCGCGAATCCATTCGAGCATCAGCCGTATGTCCTCGGCGCCCGCAGGCCATTGCACTTCGGGCACCAGCCGGTAGTTCGCATTGATGCCGATGCCGCCGGCACGAGCGACCGCCTTCCCGATGTTGCTATAGATCAGGTTATCGGTAGCGGCACTGACTTTGTCGCCGCGGACCAGGCCGCCGCCGTGCAGATAGACGAGCACCGGGCGCGGGTCCGGGCGCTCGGTCTCGCTGACCCAGAGATCGAACGTCTGCAGCGCATGCGGCCCGTAGCCGATGTCCGCGACCAGCCGCAAACCGTCCGCATCGACGGTGCGATGTATCGGCGCATAGAGCGCCTGCGTCGCGACATTGACCTCACCGTTCCATTGCTTGCCGATCCGGGCAACGCCGGCGCGCGCCTCACCCAGCAGATCGGGTGCCTGAGCAATGCCGACCCGGGGCAACCCGACGGCAACTGCGAGCGTCAGGGCAGCCAGACATATCGAAGGCGCGCGGGCGAGCACGCGTCCGCGCGAATGTCGCGAGCTTCGTGGCCTCATCGGCATCGATAGCACGCAGGCATTGGGCTCCTGTCGGGCCGCCACGGGCCGATCAGACCGGACAGCTCATGTCCTGCCCGCAGCACATCGGCGACTTGACCTTGCCGTGGCCGTTCGGGCACTGGGAGATCGCGACTTTCGTCCCGTCGTCCTTGCTGAGCGAATCGTGCTGCAGCTCTGCATCGCATTTGGCGCACGTCATGTTCACGCTCATTCCGCATTTGTCACAGGTGTAAGTCGCCATGTCGGTCGGCTCCGGATCGGTGGATGAAGACGCAATAATGTACACGAGATCGGGGGCAGGAGTTTGGGGACAGTGACCTAAACTCCGCGCGACCGACGGAGTTTGGGGACAGTGACCGAAACTCCGCGCCACCGACGAATTTGGGGACAGTGACCGAAACTCCGCGCCACCGGACGAGCTCGGGGAGAGTGGCTCCAGTGCCGTCCAACCGGGTTCGGTGCCGCTAAGGCGCACGACGGGCCCGATTCAGGAAACGTCCGGGCTCGCCTGTCCGGTTCGCCCCGCGAGCCGGCCCAGCGTCCGCAGCGCGGATGCGACGGCGTCGGTCCATTCGATGCCGGCGCTGAGTCGAACGAAGTTCTCATACCGGCCACGGGCGGAGAAAATCGAACCGGGGGCGATACCGATCCTGCGCGCCATCGCCTCCGCAAACATCTCCCGACCGCTTACGTCTGCCGGCAACTCGACCCACAGCACCACACCACCGGCCGGCAGGCTGACCCGCGTGCCCTCCGGAAACTCGTCCAGAATGGCGCGCCGAAACACGCGGACATTTTTCGCGAGCATTTCCCGGACGCGGGTGATATGTCGGTCGTGTATACCGGAAGCGAAGTACCGGGCGATCACGTGCTGCTGCAGCGTGGGGCTCGCAACGGACGAGCTGAACTTGGCGCGGCTTATCCCGGAAGCGAACGAAGGGCTGACCGCCCAGCCTACGCGGTAACCGAGCGCGACTGTTTTCGAAACGGAACCACATGTCACCACGAGGCCGGACTCGTCGAACGCGCTCAACGGACGCGGCCGGTCTGCATCGAAATGCAAATCTCCGTAGATGTCGTCCTCGATGATCGGTATGCCAGCCTTGACGAGAACGCTGACGATCGCGCGCTTCGACTCGTCCGGCGTCAGCGCACCAGTGGGATTGTTGAAGTTCGGCTGAAACAGCGCCGCTGAGATCTTTGCGTGCGCCACCGTCCGCTCGACCGCCTCGACATCGATTCCGGTGCCGGGCCTGTTGGGTACCTCGACGACCCTGAGACGGAGCCGCTCGAGCGCCTGCAGGATGCCGAAATAGGTCGGCGACTCGATCAGAACCGTGTCGCCTGCCCGACACAGAGCGCCCAGGGACAGCGTGAGCGCTTCCATCGTGCCGTTCGTGATGACGACGTCATCCGGGCCGCAATCGACGCCAGCCAGCGCGAGTCGTCTCGCCACCGACCTGCGCATTGCCCCCAGGCCGGCAACCGGCGTCAGATCGTTCGCATTCTCAGGATGTCTGCGCAGGGCTGCCCGGGCGAGACCGTTCAGGCGGCCATTGATACGCCGCGCAGAGGTAGTCACCGCGCTGTTGAATGCAATCAGATCGTCCCGACCGAAGGACTCGATGATCGCATCGATGACGCTGGTCGCTACATTCGTCGGCCGTGTCGTCCGGGCTCGCGAGACGGCGCGCGGTTCCCGGCGGCCGCTCCCATGTGACGCGACGAAGAACCCGGACCGTGGCCGTGACCGCAGGATGCCGCGGCGCTCGAGATGCAGATATGCCTGAACGACCGTGCCAACACTGACACCCTCGGCCTTGCTCATCGCACGCAGCGACGGTACGCGGTCGTTGGGCAGCAGTGTCCCGGCGCTGATCTGACGTTCGATCCGTCCCGCAATCTGCACGTACCGCAGTCTCTCTCCATTGTTGCTCATCGATCTGTACTAGCCGCTTTTCATGGAAATTGAGTCTGTACCATGCAACCCGACGCGTCTACCGTTCTGCCGATACTCAGGAAGACCGTCATGGACTCGATCTGGCCACTGGCCGCATACGCATTCGCATCGTCGATCACGCCCGGACCCAACAATCTGATGCTGGCATCGTCAGGCATCGCCTTCGGGATGCGACGAACGCTGCCGCATCTGATCGGCGTGCCGGCCGGGTTCGCAAGCCTGCTGCTCATGTGCGGAATCGGCGTCGGTGCACTCGTTCTGGGGCTGCCGTCCGCCGAGCTCGTCTTGAAGCTCGCGGGCACGGCCTACCTGCTCTATCTGACGTGGACGCTGCGCAACGCGTTCTCCGCCGAGGGGAAGGCCAGCGACGGCCGACCGCTGCGGTTTCATGAGGCTTTCCTGTTCCAGTTCGCGAATCCGAAGGCGTGGCTGATGGGCGTATCGGCGGCTGCACTCTTTCTGCCCGAAGGCGGCGCAACGTTCGAGTCCCTGATGACGCTCTGCGGCGTCTTCGTGCTGATCAACGTGCCGTGCATCACGTCGTGGGCGGCGCTCGGCACGTCGGCCCGATTCCTGCTCGGCAAACGAGGCTGGCGACTCGCGATCAGATCGATCCTGATACTGCTGATGATCTACACGATCGTCTACATCTGGCTCTAGCGGAGGGACGAATGCTCAAGCTCACCCTGGTAGACGTCTTCGGAAACGGCCCTATGACGGGTAACCAGCTGGCGGTCGTGCAAGGCGCGACCGGGCTCGCCAGTGAAACGATGCAGGCTATCGCAACCGAAATGAATTTCTCGGAGACGACCTTCGTCGTGGACGAGAGTACCGGCCGGGCGCGCGTTCGAATCTTCACCCCCGCAGATGAAATCCCGTTCGCGGGACATCCAACGCTGGGCACCGCCTGGGTCGTCGCGAAGGGCCGGCGAAGCATTGCGCTCGAGCTGCCGATCGGCGATGTCCAGGTCGAGTTCCGCGACCGGCTCGCGTGGCTCACTGCACCGGCGACTCGACATGACGGCACGATTCCCGTCACGGAAGCTGCGAGCCTCGTCGGACTGACCCCGGAAGCGCTCGACCCGACGCTCGGGCACCATGTCGTCGAGTGTGGTTTGCGTTATTGGCTGATCGGCATTAGGGACCTCGCCTCCCTCAGGAACGTTCGCGTGGCGCTGAACGGACGCACGGACATGGCGGTCTTCGCCGTCTGCCGCGAGCCCTACACCGACGCGGCGAACTTCGCTGCAAGAATGCTCTGGAACGATGGGCGCAGCGACCGCGAAGACCCGGCGACGGGCTCTGCCAACGCGGCGTTCGCCGATCACCTGCGGCTCGCAGGGATTTCCGGTCGCTTTGTCGTCGAGCAGGGATTCGAGATCGGCAGGCCGTCCGGCATCTCGCTCGAGATTGCGGACGCCGTGAAAGTCGGCGGCAGAGTCGGCATCTTCGCAGAGGGCAGAATCGACGACACGGCGCTTACCTGAAGCTGCCGCCGGCAGACCCTAGGGAGTCAGCCCCCCGGGCCGTCCCGACGGGCGCCGAGTCGCGCGAGCATCGCGGACAGGGCCTCCGGGCTGATGTAGAAATGCTCGCAGACCCGGCCCCACAGCATCGTCGTCGGCACGTTGCGGCCACCGAGCTCTTTCTGGGTTTCATCGAGGACCCACAGAACGATGCGCTCGCGACGCGTCAGGCCGTCGCGAACGTCGGGTATCACGTCCTCGAGCTCGTGCGACGCATCTTTCATCGGAACTCTGACCCGACGGACGCCACTACGGCTGCAGCAGATACGAAAACTTGATGAACAGCTGATCGCCGTCCCGATCGAGGTCGTCGGTGCGAATCAGCGCCGTGCCCTGCTCCGTGTCGATGAGCTGAAAGTTGCTCGAGTTCGTGTTGTAGCCGATGTAGAGAGCCGACCAGGGATTCAGCACACGGCGCAGCAGAATATCGAAGTTGCGGGTCTTCTCGCGCGTCAGGCGTGTCAGCAACGCGTTCGGATCCGTTTCTTCCTGCTGGGCAATGAACCGCAATGACCACTCGCGCGTGAACTGATAGTTCCAGCGCGTACGCAGAATCCGGTTGCGGAAGATCCGCCCGCCGCCGAATCGGTCGTCGAGATCCGTGGAGAGATAAGTCGTATCGACACGGAGCCGGTCCATCGGCCGCCACAGCATTTCGAACTGCAGTTGTTCGGTGTCTGCGAGCGTCGGCACGGCACCGGCCGGCGGCACGAGATTGATGTCCGTGCCCTCGTTGTAGCGAATATTGAAGCCGAACTTGTTCAGGCTGTCCGTGCGCAACCCGACATTCCAGGTGTCGCGATGGTAGTCCCGGTTCGCGGCCAATGCGCTGAAGTCCTTGGGTCGCAGTCGCTCCCGGATCTTGTTGATGCCTATGCTCGCACTGCTGGAACCGGCCCAGGAGACCTGCATCGCCGGCGACAGCTCCGAGTAGACGCGCAGCCCGCTGTAGTCGTCATAGCTCGACATGAACACCCGCGGCCCCCAGCTGTTGATCGGCGAGTCTTCGGGCCAGAAGAGATACTCGACGCGGCTGTGTATGCCCTTCAGATCAGGCTGATAGTTGCGGCCGAGGATGCCGAGCTGCGTATCGAAACCGTTGCTCTGGCTCGTCATATGGGCATGCACGCGCGCGTGGCGGCCACTGCGATCGAAGCGGATATTCGTCTGCCGACCGTTCCTCAGGTCGCCCGTCTGGTCACGTGTCTCCGTGTTGACGAACAACATCTCCCCCGTCCAGTTCGGCGACAGCCGGATCCGCGCGTCGGCTGCGACCACTTCGTTGTAGCCGTCACCGAATTCGCGTTCGGTATAGAGCAGACCGACGCGCGATTGTGCGGATACGTCGCGGTAGAGGCGCAGCACGCTGACGTCGGCGGACCTGCCATGCAGCGGATCGGCGACCGGCAGGCGCGCACCGGCCGCCTCATCGTCCATCAGCATCGTGCCGATACCCCATGGTCCCTGGCGGCCGGTAAAGCGCAGTCCGCCCTTCGGGTCGACGATGCGCCGAGTGAACACGAGCGGCGTCTCGGTCGCAAAGTAGTCGCTGTTTTCGATGAAGAACGGCCGGCGCTCCGGAAAATTCACCTCGAAGCGCTGATTGACGGTCACCTGCGGCTGGTCCGACTCGACCTGACTGAAGTCTGGGTTGTACGTGAGATCGAGGACCAGACTGTCGCGCAGCACCAGCTTCGCATCGACGCCGATATCGTCCTCGGTATCGGCGCGGAAGCCGGGCCCGCCCGGCAGCGTCGTGTCGAGGACGTCGTAGCTGCGCATGAAGGCGAACGGGATCACCTGGATGTTGCGCCCCGGCGAAACTTCGCTGACACCCTCGAGCGTCGCGGCCTGATTCAGCCGACCGTCGATCGCCTGCGAATAGGCCGGCCAGTAGGACTCCTCGCTGGCCCTGGGAATCAGCCGCTCGAGCTGCACGCGCCAGCGCTGCTCGCCCGACTCCGGAAAGCGCAGGGTTCGAAACGGGATCGCCATCAGCACGACGTAGCCGTCGTCAGTCAGCGCAGCCTCCGAGTCCCAGACGGCCTCGTAGGAGCTGTCGTAGTTGGCGCCGCCTGACGCCTCCGACCAGCGCCCGTCCCACTGCACGCCGAGCGGCGTCGACCGGAAGCCATAGCCGGTACGCTGATCGTTGAACGTATCGATCAGAATCCCGACACGATCGTCGTTCTCGACGTTTTCCCGCGGCGCAAGATTGGCGCGGATGTCGCCGGGCTGGGTGTCGAACGCGACGAAGACGGCATATAGGTTGCGCTCATCGTAGCCGAGATAAACGTCGGTCCGCTGGCTGGCGGCCGCGCCATCGTCGGGTATTCGCTGTGTGAAGCCGCTGACTACGGCCATCGAGGTCCGGACGCCGGGCGGCGGCCGCATCGACAGGAATTGCTCGAGCCTCGGTGCTTCGGCGAGTCGCGGAATGTCGAGCGTCTGCGCCGAAACGCGTCCCGTCCAGCCACTGGTGACGACGATGCCGGCCGCCGTCAGCATGGAGAACAGCATACGGCTATTGCGCCGGGTTCGTCGCGAACCAGCCCTGGCTCGGCCGCCTGTGAGATTCGACTGCTGTCGCACGTGTCCCCGGTGTGTCGCGCCGCGGGCGCGGTCAACGGTCCGGTCGCATTGCGCGGGTTTCTGCTCGTTCGTGCCGGACCGCACGGCAGCGTACCGAAAAACCCGGTGCCTTCACAGCCGACATTGCGCCGGCGAACTGCTTCGGCAATAGTGTGTAATCGACGACCGACACGTGCCGGAAGCCTTGCAGGAGGGAATCCGCATGATCCGCCAGCTGCCGATGAGCTTCATGACACGACTGTGGCTGCCGCCACTCTTGCTGCTGACTTCTGCGGTCGCCGTCGCTCAATCTGACGACACCCGGCCGAATATCCTGCTGATCATCTCCGACGACATCGGCATGGACGTGACGACCGGTATGTACCCCGGAATGATCGACTCGCTCGTCGAGCAATACGGGCCTTCGGGGCTCGACCATCCCGATTATCGCGAGATCGACGGCCGCCCGGCGTCGACGCCGACGCTCGATGCGCTGGCGCAGCAAAGCCTGTCGTTCACGCAGGCCTGGGTGCAACCGTTCTGCTCGCCGACCCGCGCTTCGATACTGACGGGTCTCTTTGCGTCACGAACGCACGTTCTCGACTACTTCGACTACGTCACGCACAACCATTACTCGTTCGTCAACGACCTGAAGGACGCCGGCTACAGCACGGCCGTTTTCGGCAAGTGGCACATGGCCGGGCTCGGCCGCTACCCCGGCATGCGGCCGAAAGAGGCCGGATTCGATCTGTTTCAGGGCAACCTGCACGGCGGCCTCGCGACCTACTGGGACTACGACTACCACGTGCAGGACGAGACGACCCCGCCCGATCAGTGGCGCACGGAGAAGCCACCGTCGCGCTCGCTGCCGGGCATAGCGGCGACGCCGTACGGACCGGTCGTCAAAGGCGCCGACGCGATCGACTGGATCACGGCACAAGAGGCAGCGGACCCGGACAGGCCGTGGTTCGCCTGGCTCGCGTTCAACACGTCGCACATCACCGGGCAGCAGCAGCCGAACCCGATGGCCGTGCCGAACCGCGACACGATGAACGATGTCGCGATTCGCGAGATGGAAGCCTGCGGCGGGACTTTCGGTTCCGCCAACGTCGGCGACTGCACCAGCGAGGCGCTGATGCGCGCGATGACGAACTCGATGGATACGGTAATCGGTATCGTGCTCGACGCCGTCGACTCCCTCGACCCGAACACCTATGTGATCTATCTCGGCGACAACGGCTCGTGGATGTTCGGCGAGCGGCGCGAGTTCATCGACAACATGTATCTGACGAAACGCGGCCGCGGCAAAGGGACCTCGTACGAGAGTGGCGCGCGGGTGCCGCTCACGTTTCGCGGGCCCGGCATAGCGCCCGGCTCGACCAGCGACGAACCGGTGCACGGCGTCGACATGTTCGCCACCATCCTCGCGCTCGCTGGCCTGGACGCGCCTGCAACGGTATCGAATACGACCGGCGACAGCCAGATTCCGCTCGATTCCGTGTCGCTGACGCCGATTCTGTTCGGCGCGGCCGCCAGCGTGCGGGACCCCGACATGGACTACCTGCTCGCCGAGACGACGAACCCGGTCATGGACAACCTGCAGCACGCGGCGGCCAGGAACCGGCGATACAAGGTCGTCTGCGCCGGGACAGCGATCCCCGGTACCTGCGAGTTCTTCGACCTCGCCGGCGACCCGCTCGAGGAGTTCCCGCTCGACGTGCCGGCGAGCTGTGCAGACTACGCCGACGGCCGACTGACGCCCGCCGACCGCAGCTGGCACTTCTGCCGCCTGATGGGCATCGTCGAGGAGGAATCGTTCCTGTCAGCGAGCTGGGAACGCGTCGGCAACGCGGTCGGCCCGCCCGGCCAGTGAATCGGGCGGAGTTTGGGGGGGAGTTTGGGGACAGTGACCTAAACTCCAGTATTGTTTGGGGCAGCGAGCCTACTTGGGGACAGTGACCCTAATTGGGGACAGACCCCAATTGGGGACAGTGACCCTAACTTTGCGCTGCAGCCGCAATGGGCCTCGACGAGAGTTAGGGTCACTGTCCCCAAATTCGGCAGCACGAGTTAATGGAGGCAACATGAATGGAACCGGATCCCTGCGGGCCGCACTGCGCAGCGCCGCGCTTTCGAGCCTCGGTATCGCCGCGCTGTGGTTGTCGTCGACGGGCGGCGTCGATGCACAGGCGAACGACTGGACGACGCCGTATCCGGGGCACCGGGTCATCGGTCCACTTTATGCGGTGGGAACGGCCGGACTCGGCGTCTTCCTGATCGTCTCGGACGACGGCCACATCCTGATCAACACGGGACTCGAGGACTCGCTGCCGCTGATCCGCGACAACATCTCGGCCGTCGGTCACGACATCGATGACGTCCGAATTCTTCTTACGATGCAGTCGCACTTCGACCACACGGCGGCACTCGCCGAAATCAAGGAACTCACCGGTGCGGAGATGTGGGCAACCGAAAAGGATGCACGCGTTCTGGAAGACGGCGGCCTCAGCGACCCGCATTTCGGTGGTAGCGTCTCGTTCCAGCCGATCGAGGTCGACCGGATCATCAGCGACGGCGAAGTGATCGAGCTTGGCGACATTCGCCTGACCGTGCACGAGCACCCGGGCCATACCGAGGGGAGCTCGAGCTACTCTATGGTCGTCAGTGAAAACGGCCGGGACTACGACGTGGTCGTCGCGAACATGGGCACGATCAACGAAGGCAAGAAGCTGGTCGTCGACCCGACCTATCCCGGCGTTGCCGACGACTTCGCCAACACCTATCGCAGCCAGAAGGCGATGGACGTCGACGTCTGGGTCGCGGCGCACGGCACTCAATACGGGCTCGCCGACAAGCATCGGCCGGGACAGCCGTACAGTCCGGACACGTTCGTCGACCCGGCGGGCTTTCTGGCCGAGGTCGAACGGCTCGAGCAGATCTATCTCGATCAGGTCGCGGCGGAACGCAGCGATTAGCGGACAGCAGTTAGGGGACAGTGACCCTAACTCTCCGAGTAGTTGGGGGACAGTGACCCTAACTCAAAGGATTGAACCGATTCGGTGCAGGCGTTCCGGCTGACCTGCGAATACGCTGCCATCAAGGTTCCGGTAGAGCGTGAGTACTGCGAATGCCAAGGATGGCGCGTCTGGTCGTGCCCGGATATCCGCACCATGTGACACAGCGCGGTAACCGCAAGCAGCCGACCTTCTTTTCGGACGATGACTACAAGGCCTATCTGGCCTTGCTACGGGAACAATGCCGGCGTTCCGGCACGCACGTATGGGCGTACTGCCTCATGCCGAACCATGTTCATCTCGTGATCGTGCCGACGGATCCGAACGGTCTCGCCAGCCTGTTGCGCGTCACGCATCACCGCTATGCCGTTCGGATCAACACCCGCCACGGCTGGCAGGGACATCTCTGGCAGGAACGTTTCTACTCGACGGTAATGGATGAGGCGCACCTGCTCGCAGCGGTGCGCTACGTCGAACTGAATCCCGTGCGGGCGGGAATCTGCAGTCGCCCCGAGATGTGGCCCTGGTCGAGCATCCACGTGCACCTCCGGGGTGGTCGGGACCCGGTCGTCGATGCGGCACCGATGCGCGAGCGGGTCGGCGACTGGGGCGCCTATCTTGCGACGTCGCGCCCGGGACCGACCGATGACGAGTTGCGCAGCCTTACGCGGCGCGGTCGCCCGGCGGGGAGTCCCGAATTCGTGACAAAGCTCGAGCGCCTGACGGGACGGCGGCTCCGCGAGCTTAAGCGGGGGCCACGGCCGGCCAGTTAGGGTCACTGTCCCCAAACCCGGGGCGACCGAAGTTCAGCCGGTTTAGGTCACTGTCCCCAAAATTCGAGTTTAGGTCACTGTCCCCTAATTCGGCTTCGTGCGATAGGTCTCGCTGACGGCGTTGCGGCCATTCGTCACCGTGTAGGTGCTGCCGTCCGGGCTGACCTCGGCATGGATCCAGTGCCCGTCGTCGGCTTCGTCGGTCAGGTTGGCCGTCATCGGCTCGCTCGCGTTGTGCAGGTCGTCGGTGCCTAGCGCGCGATGCAGTTGCCACAGCCCGGCGAGGTCCGCGATGACTCGCAGCGCGTCGAAGCCCTCGGCACTGCCGCCTTTCGTCGCGCCATTGTTCAATACGGCGACCGTCGGATTGATCGCAGCCATCAGCTGCGGCGCGATACCGTTGCCGTGATGCGGCACCTGCAACAGATCGACGACACCGAGTCGGTACTGCGGACAGGCGAGCTCATGCTGAACGTTCGGTGTCAGGTCGCCGAGATTCAGAAACTCGAATTCCCCGAGCGTCAGTAAATAGCCTACGCTGCGTGCGTTCTCGCCCATGTCCGGTTCGCCGGGAAACGCATTCGCACAGAACGGGTTCTCGCCGTGCTGCCCGGGCTGCCCGCGCAAGATCTCGCCGTGCGAGGTCACGAACGTGAAGCCGATCCCGTCGAGAGTCAGCTCGTCGCCCGGAACGACACTCCGCCGATTGCCGTCCGCGGCACTGAGATAGGCCTCCCAGGCCGACACGGAACGTTCCCTGTCCTGCTCGACGCTGTCGCCGTGATCGATGAACTGCCGAATTGGCACGCGCGACGCGAGCGCCGGCACGCCGCCGACATGGTCGCCATGAAAGTGCGAGGCGATGAAGTAGTCGAGCTCGTCGATACCCGCGTGCGTCATCGCGGCCACGATGCGCTCCGCATCGCGATCGTCTTCCGTGCCCCAGCCGGCATCCATCAGGACCGACTGTCGCGCCGGCGTCACGATCAGCGTGGCAGCGCCACCTTCGACGTCGATCCAGTAGATGTCGAGGTTGTTCGGCTGTGCGGCAGCTTCGAGCCCGATGACGGCCGGAAGCCATAAAGACAGACCAGGTAAAAAGCGCATTGAATTCCCCCGCTAATCAGCCTTCATCTCGGTCGTTGTCAACAGCGCGGCGAGCTGCACAAGTTCGGCCGCCAGGCACGCGCGGCACTAAACACCGATCATGCCCTTCCAGGCTTCGGGTGTTACAGCAAGCGAAGAAGTATCTCTTCCGCTTCTTCGAAAGTGACTTCGCCGGGCTTTTGCACGTAACGAATCATGCCCTCGCGGTCGACGAAGACGTTGAATGGCAACCCTCCGTAGGTGTTCCCGTACTCGGCCGACAGATCCATCATGTCGAAGACGTCGCCGTAGACCACGGGGAAATCGATCGGGATCTGCGCAATGAACGCCTCGACCTTATCCAGGTCGTCGGCCGCAATCCCGACGATCTCGAACCCCTGGTCGCCGTATTCTGCGCGGAGATCGTTGAACGTCGGCATCTCGGCGCGGCACGGTATGCACCAGCTCGCCCAGAAGTCGACCAGCAGGACTTTGCCGTCCCATTCCGATACCGAACGTTCGCCGCCGTCAAGACCGCTCAGCCTGAATGCCGGACGAGACCTGGGCTCGACGGGTATGAATCGCTCGGTTTCAGTGTCCGTGGCGGACTGACCGAAAATGGCCTCTCCGAACGACGCAAAGCCGAGCACGCCCGCGCCGAGCGCCACCGACGTGAAGATTCGCGCTCCTGTATTCATGGGTTAGCAAGATACGACGAAAGACTTGTATTTCCCAGAGGCGAGGCATAGGCTCGGGGCATGAACATGCGGGGCAATATCGCTGTCGCTTTTGCCGCATCGTTCCTGGCCTCGAGCGCCGCGAACGCGCAGCGCCCTGACAATCCGCCCGATCCCAGCGTCGGCGATGGGCCGCGCGCCCACGAGTTCTGGCCAGAAGCACCCGCGGTCGGCGATCTGTTTCCGGATGTCACGGTCGTCGACGATCAGGGCGCGCCAATAAATATTCACGAGCTGCCAACCGAGAACTACTCGGTGCTGGTGCTCGGCTGCCTCACGTGACCCCCGTTTCTGGCTAACGTCCCCAGTTTGGAGACGATTTACCAGGACTTCGCCTCCAAGGGCGTCGACTTCTATTACGTCTATAAACCGCTCGCGCATCCGGAGCTGAACAACTACGTACGACCCGTCAGCCTCGACGAGCGCCTTATGCACGTCGCGGAGGCCAAGCGCAGGCTCGGAACGAGCGTTACGTGGCTCGCCGATACGATGGCAAACGAGTTTCACAAGGCGCTCGTGCAGTTTCCGAACGCCGAAGTGATCCTGGATAGAGAAAGCCGCGTCGTCGTACGCCGGCCCTGGAGCCGCCCGGCGCAGTTGCGCGACGAACTGGCGGAGCTGGTCGGGCCGGTGGAGAATCCGACCGCGATTGCCGACCTCGATCTGCCGCAGCAACCACCGATGCCGACCGCGCAGAAAGGTGTGGTACCGCGCGTGCCGTTGCCCGAAGGCGCGTTGCCGATGCTCGTCAACGTCGTGGAGCAGACGAGTACGCCCTACTACGTGAAGCTGCGAGCAGAAGGTCCACCGAGTCTGTGGGATACCGGCGAAGGCAAGATGTACCTCGGGTTCCATCTGGATCCGCTATATCGCGTGCACTGGAACAACGAGGTGGATCCGGTGGAGTGGCGCATCACCGCGCCCGAGGGTGTCGAGGTCACGCCGGCGCACGGCATCGGTACGCTTCCGGATGTTCCCGCCGATGCAGATCCGCGCGAGTTCATCGTCGATGTCAAAGGACCGCCCGGTTCCGTGCTCGACGTGCAGGTGCAGTACTTTGCCTGCGACGATGCGCTGACGTTCTGCATTCCGGTCAGGCAGAACTATCAGGTAGAGCTCGTTCGCGACACGAGTCACAGCTGGACCATCCGCACCGACGCCGATGGTAACTGGGGCAGCAGGCGCGACCAGGCCGAACCCAACTGAGTCCCCACCCGTTGCAGCCGGGGAGGATCGATTGGGTCGCTGCATTACCTGGTGTTTCTGCCCGGTTTAGCGACAGTGGCTCCGTGGTCGCCGGTGCAGGCGGTTCCGTGCGACTTACCGGCCGCGGCGGCCCGTTGCGCAAACTGTAACAAGCCGCGGCGCTTCCCGGTCCTCTGCGGGACGGTGCCGCGCGGCGCAGGCAACCGTTAGCCCGGGGGAGAACCATGCACACAAACCGCAGCCGACCGCGCTGCCGTCGCACGATCGTCTGGCTTCCGTTGCTCATCGCCCCGTTCGTCGAAACCGTGGCCGCCGACCTGGCCGGCACGATCACGGGCCCGTCCGGCGAGCTCGTCACGGATGCGCCGGTCCGCATCGTCCACGAGGCCTCGGGTGAATCCCGGCGGACCCGCAGTGACAGCGAAGGCCGTTACGAGTTCACCGGGCTGCAGGGAGGCGAAGCCCGCCTGCAGGTGCGCGTTTACGGCTTCGAATACGCACCGTGGCAGTCCGACCAGCTGCGGCTCGAAGACGCCGGGTCGCTCACGGTGGATGTCCGACTCGCCCGGGGCATGCAGCTCAACACGATCGGCGACGATGTCGGCATCGCAACTGCAGAGATACTCGCGGCGCAGGACTTGCCGGACCTGCCCGTGCCGACGACTGCCGACGGGCGGCCGGACCTGAGCGGAATGTGGATCTACGCGAGCGACCCTTTTCAGCCGGCGCCGCAACTGCGTCCCGCCGCCGCAGAACTCGTCCGCGAGCGCAACGCGAATTTCTTCGTCGACTCGCCGCGCTTTCGCTGCCTGCCGACATCATTGCCGATTCCGAACCATACGCCACCGGTGCTCGGCAAGATCATTCAGACGCCGGGGCTGACAGTCATTCTGTACGAGGGCATTCTTGGCTACCGGCAGATCTTTACCGACGGCCGCGACCATCCGGACGATCCCGACCCGGCCTGGTTGGGCCACTCGATCGGCTGGTGGGAAGGCGACGAGTTCGTGGTCGACACGATCGGTTTCAACGACCGCGGCTGGACCGGGTTGAGCCATCCACGCAGCGAGCAGTTTCACACGATCGAGCGCTACCGGCGCAGCGATTACGGTTTCATGGAACTCGAATTCACGATCGAGGACCCGGCGATCTACGAGGCGCCCTGGGTACAGGAAATGCCGCTCTATCTTGCGCCGGACCAGGAACTGATGGAGTTCGTCTGCGAAAACGAGAAATGGCTGGAGGCCCCCGATGACCGATAGAGAGATCACGAAGGAGCGACGGCTCAGCACATCCGTTGCCGGGCTGCCTCGCGGCCTCGCCGCCGGGCTGCTTCGCGGCCTTTCTGCCGGGCGGTGTCGCGGCGTCGCTGTCGGGCTGGCTCGCAGCCTTTCTGCCGCCCTCGCACTCGCCGCCGCACTCGCGCCCCTTCTCCACCTGGGGCTCACCGACGATGCGCGCGCCCACCATTCTTTCTCCGCCGTCTTCGATGCGGACAGTCCGATCGAGCTGACCGGCGTCGTCACGGACGTCGAGTGGATGAACCCGCACGTCTGGATCTACGTCGACGTGGCCGGGGCCGGCGAGGCAGTCGAAGGCTGGGCATTCGAGCTTGGCAGCACGACGGGCCTGCGCCGGAGCGGCTGGTCACGGGATACGGTGCAGGCCGGCGATCGGATCACGATCGCGGGCTATCGGGCAAAGGACGGGTCCATGCGCGGCAACGTCAGCTCAATAACTCTGGACAACGGCACGACGGTTTCAGGCAACTCGAGCCGCTCGCAATGATCACAGCCGCGGGCACGGCAGCTGTGCACAGCCGGCCGCGCATCGGCCGGCGGCGCATCGGCCGGCGGCGACGGACCTGGTGAGCAGGACTCGGACTCGGACTCGGACTCGGACTCGGCCAATTAGGGTCACTGTCCCCAAATTCGGGCGGGCAATTAAGGTCACTGTCCCCAAATTCGGCCTTTCGAGATGACGAGCGCGATGCGTTTGCTGTTCGTGATGTCGGTCAGCGGGTCCGCGTCGAGCAGCACCATGTCGGCCCGTTTACCGACATCGATCGAGCCGAGGATGCCCTCGAGCGAGAACCATTCGGCCGGCTCGAGCGTCGCGGCCTCCAGCGCTTCGAGCTCGGTCAGACCGGCGCGCACAAGCATCTCGAGCTCTTCGTGGAGGCTGTAGCCGGGGATCGAGAAGTTGATCGGTGTATCGGTGCCCGCCGCGAAAGGCACACCGGCGGCATGCATCCGGCCGGTCAGAAAGAGGCTCCAGTCGGCGAACGTGGTATCGCCCTCTGACTGGCCCGACTGCGCATCACCCTGCGGCCCCCAGTCGGACTGCACGGACGGCGGCGTGCGCGCGAGCGCGTCGACCCAGTCTTCGCGTTCGTAAGACGGCGACAGCGGGAACGCATTGAGCCGCAGAGTCGGAACCATCGTCGTGCCGGTCAACGCGGCGATCACGGCATCGCACTCGGTCTCATCGTATGCTTCTATCGCCGGCAGCCTCTGGAGGGCGTGCAGCGACGCGCGCAGCTCGCCGCCTGACAGCCCATCCGGATTCGTCAGCCGCGTGAGCCGCTCGGCATGCAGGACCTCTGGCGTCGCCGCGCAGTCCAGTTCGACGTTTCGCAAATGCTCGATGGAGTCGACCAGCGGCCCGGCATCGCGCGCACGCATCGACAGTGGCACATGAGAATCGACGGCGAGATCGACGGCCCGGGCAGACTCGACAATTGCCGCGAACGTCTCGGGCGCCAGCATCTCGTAGACTTTGACGAAATTGACGCCCTGATCGACCAGTTCACGAACGATGCGCCGGGCATCGTCGGGCGTGGCAACTCGTACGCCGATCTCCGGCCGATCGCCGCCGTCATAGACGACGTGCTCCCCGTCGAGCAGCGGCCCGGCGAAGAACACGCGCGGCGCGACGGCGCCTTCCGCCTGCATTGCCTCGACGACCGGCGAAATCTCGTCGATCAGTCCGCCCGTGTCGCGCACGCTGGTGATGCCCCAGGAGAGAAACAGCTCCGGCATCGCCGCTGTGAAGCGCTCGTCGTACGTCAGGTGAACGTGAAAGTCCCAGAGCCCCGGAATCAGGTAGCGCCCGCTTCCGTCGATGTCGTTCGCCCCGGCGACGACCTGGGTTGCCGGCACGATCGCCGTGATCGCATCGCCTTCGAAGACGACGGTCGTGTTCTCCCGAACGCCGTTCACGGCATCGATGACCGTGACGTTACGAATCGCCGTGCCGCGTGCGGCAGCCGGCACGTTGCCGGCCACGGGGCCGGGCGCCGTCCCGTCGGCAGAAGACGCCGCTCCGCCCACCGCGTCCGGTGCACCGGGCGGCGCGTCTGTCGTCGATCCCGGTGGCGCAGCGGACTGGTCCCCACAGGCCGCGGCCAGCAGCAGCAGAACGGGAGCGAACCCAAGCCGCGGGCGTGACGCCGCGATCCGGCAAAGGGAAGGCTCAGTCATCGCGATTCTCCGGTTCTGCGAAAGAATGGGGCCACGCCGACTGCGGGCTGACCGCAGTCTAACCCGCACGACTCTCGGCACGGACCGCGCCCGCTCTCACCCGGGCCGAGGCGGTGACTGACAATCCGGGCGACGGACAGAGCCGGCGACATTGCGGCCCGGCGACATTGGCGAACCTGACGGCGCGGCGAACCCACCGACACGGCGAAGCCGGGGCGCGACAGACCCGCGGACACGGCGGACCTGACGGCACGGCGAACCTGGCCGCACGGCAAACCCGGGGCACGGCGGACCCGGCGATAGGGCGGCACCGGCGGCCGGGCTTGCAGCACCATCGTCGACATATGACAATCGATCGTGATGGCACCGCGTCCTGATTCAGGGCGTCCGCGGCAGCCATGGCGTCCCGCAGCGGTAAGGACACCCCCGGCAAGAATGGACAACCCGGCCGGCAAGCGGCGTCGGCCTGGTTGATCGCCGTGCCGCCACCTGGGGTATTTCGATGATCGGACGCAGACACTTTCTGAAGCTCGGCCCGGCGACACTCACCGGGGCCCTGGCACTCGACTGGAGCACGGCGAGCGCAGCTCGCACCAAGGACGGCAACGCGAAGTTCTCCCGCGCCCTGTTCGACCGGCGATTCGCCGAGAGCACGGCGTTCGCCGCTTCGCTCGCCGCGTGCGGCGTCGCGACGACCGCACTGCCGGCCGACGTATCGACGCTGTGGTACTCCGATCTGCGCCGCACGCTCGAGCAGCAACGACGACCCCTGCTCGGCCTGACCGACAGATCGGCGCTGTTCTGTTTCGAGGAGCTTGCCAGAGACGTCGGCATGAGCGTGGCCGCGAGAATCGATCACGTGATCGATAGCGACGGCAACGTTCTCCATGAAGCCACCGGGCCCGCATCCTGGGCGGCCCCGATCGGTTCCCTCACGCCGCAGCAGCGTTTCGGCGACCTGACGGCGATGCTCGTCTCGCAGGCCTTGCCACAGCGCATCGCAGCAGCGCAGAAGCTGACCGGCCCCGCTGCACCCTCAGGCTACGTCGGCCTCGTCAGCTGGGTCATCAGCTAGCCGGGCCGGAGGCCCAACCCGTACCCCGGACCACGCGCCCGCACCTCGGATTCCCAAAGGAAGGAACAGATGGCTTTACCTCCCGGCATATCAGAATCGCAGTTCTCGACGATTCTTCGCGAGTTCGAATCGGTCGTCGGGCACGACTGGGTCTTCAGCTCGGAAGAAGACGTGGCGCTTTATCGCGACTCGTACTCGATCTACTGGGGCGAGCCGGAGGAGCGTGTCGCGTCGGCGGCGGTGGCCCCTGCGAGCGTCGAAGAGGTGCAGGAGATCGTCCGCATCGCCAACCGCCATGGTGTTCCGCTCTACCCGATCTCGACCGGCCGCAATCTGACCTACGGTGGCTCATCGCCGACGATGAGCGGCAGCGTCGTCGTCGACCTGAAACGCATGAACCGGATTCTCGAAGTCGACGACGAGCGAAATTTCGCGCTGGTCGAGCCCGGCGTCTCGTACTTCGACCTTTACAGCCACATCAAGGCAAACAATCTCAAGGTCATGCTCGACGTGCCCGATCCGGGCTGGGGAAGCCCGATGGGCAACAGCCTCGACCATGGCGTCGGCTACACGATGGGTCCGTATCGCGATCACTTCGGCTCCCACTGCGGTCTCGAGATCGTTACGGCTGAAGGCGACCTTGTGCGCACCGGTATGGGCGCGGTGCCGAACTCGGACAGCTGGCAGGATTTTCGCTATGGCGCCGGACCGACGATCGACGGACTGTTTGCGCAATCGAATTTCGGCATCGTGACGAAGATGGGTGTCTGGCTGATGCCGCTGCCCGAAACCTATCTGATCGGCAATGTGACCGTGCCGCGCTACCGCGACTTCGCAGAGATGGTTCGACAGGTCAGCTATCTCGAGGATTCGTTCCTCTCCGGCATGCCGATCTACACGAGCCCCGCGGCCGGCAGCGGCGTGATCGGTGCGACACCCGAAGTCGTTCAAATGATGGAAAGCGGCTGGCCGTCCGTCGACAGGCTCGAGCAGTTCGTTAGCGATTCCGGCCGCCCGGCCTGGTCGGCGTCGCTCAAGTTCTACGGTCCGGAGGAGACGGTACGCGGCAGCTGGGCTGCTACGAAGCGGCGCTTCGCCGCGGCGATACCGGGCGCCGAGTTCGAGGATGGCGAGCTCCTCGAGCTGCCGATTGCCGAGGAGCGGGAGGAGGCATTCGGCGACAAGCCGCAGATCGGCGTGCCTGCGCTCGACGTGTTCATGCTCGTCGCGCGAAACCCGCAGACGAATGCCGACCCGTCCGACGGCCACGCCGACTTCTTCGCAATGCTGCCGCGCAAAGCCGAGGCTGTACATGCGGCGGCGCGGGTCTTCTCGGAGGTGTATCAGGAGTTCGGCATGCCGATCATGCACACGCCGTTCACGACACCGATCAACTACTACTCGCGCTGCTACATCGTCGCCGCAATCGTGCCGACCTGGCGCGACCCGGAGAAGAACGCCGTGTCGCGAGCGGTTTATGGGCGGCTCGTCGAGCGTTGTGGCGAGAACGGCTGGGGCTCGTACCGAACCTCACCGTCATTCCAGGAGCAGGTCGTGGCGCAATATTCGTTCAACGACAACGCGCTGCTGCGGTTCCAGGAGAAGCTGAAGGACAGTATCGACCCGAACGGCATCATTTCGCCGGGCCGCTACGGCATCTGGCCCGCCAAAATGAGGGATCGCGCATGAAGCAGACGTTGACGCTGGCGGCCCTGCTGGCCGTATGCATCGCCGCCGTCGGTCAGCGCGCGCCATCGGCCGAGAACGGCAAGGTCGTCTTCGACAAATGGTGCGCTCCCTGTCACGGTGACACGATCACCGAGGGCGGCCTGTTTCCTTCCGCGCCGCTGCCCGGGACTGCCGCGCTCGGCGTGAAATACAACGGTGCCGTACCCGCGGTGCTCGAAGAACGTACCGATCTAGCGCCGGAGTACATTCGCACGGTGGTGCGCGGCGGGCTGTTCGGGATGCCGATTTCACGCAAGACCGAAATCAGCGACACCGACCTCGAGGACATCGTCGTTTATCTGACCAACAAGTAATCCGACTAAAGAAGGTCCGAAACATGAAAAACTACCGCAGCGACGAGCTTCCCAGACATCCCGCTTCGCCGGCGCGTCTCCTGACATATTTCGGAATGGGCTGTCTGTGCTTCGTGGCGACGAGTCCCGGTCACGCGCAGGACAACCACTCGGACGCGCAGATGCGTTGCGAAGCGCTGGTCGATGCGGCGAACCTCACGATCTATCGCGCCGACTGGAAGCCCGCGGCCGGTAATACGCCGGCGCACTGCTACATCCGCGGCACCGTATCGCCCGGCCTTCACTATCACGTGCAGCTCCCGGCCCCGTCCGACTGGAACGGCAACTTTCTGAACTGGGGCGACGGCGGCCACGACGGCGACCTCGATTACGCGAACCATCGGGTCGCGGAAGGCTATGCCGTCGCAAACAGCAACATGGGCCACGACAACGGTTCGGAGCCCGGCGCCACCTGGGCGTTCAACGATCGGCAGACCGAATTGATGTACGGCACCGGTCACATCGTCGCCACGGTCAACGCCGGCCGCGCGGCGCTCGAGGCGTACTACGGCGAAGCCGCCACGTATTCCTATCACGAAGGCTGCTCGACCGGCGGCCGCCAGGGGCTGATGGCCGCGCAGCGTTTTCCGACACTGTTCGACGGTATCGTCGCCGGTGCGCCGGCGCAGTTCCTGCAGCGCCTGAACCTCGACCACAACTGGGATATGCAGCACATGTTCCGGGACAACTTCGCCGGTGCGCTGGCCTATGACACGGACGGTAACGGCACGCTCGACAGCCTGACGAAGGCCGACATGCTGAAGGATGCCGTGCTCGCGCAGTGCGACGCCAACGACGGCATCGTCGATGGCGTCGTCGATGACCCGCTGGTTTGCGACTTCGAGCCCCGGGTGCATCTCGCCGACCGGATGTGCGCGGACGACGTCAACGGCGACGCCTGCTTCACCGATGCGCAGATCGGCGCGATCGAAGCCGTGTACGCCGGACCGTACGATTCCAGAGGCGTGTCGATCTACAAAGGCAAGGCCCGCGGCACCGAGGTCCGCTGGCCACTGATGGTCATTCCACACGAAGGCAACAATCACTTTCCCGGACAGATGGGGCTTGCATCCGACTACGTGAATTTCCTTTTCTACAGCGAGGATCCGGGCGTGCCGACGATGCGCCCGACGGACTTGAGCCTCGAACCCGACCCGACCCGCGAACCGCCCGAGTTCGCCTGGTGGCAATTCGACTTCGACGACTTCACGGCGGGCCTCGGCGACGAGATGCGCGACATCACCGACGCCGATGACCCGGACCTGAACCGCTACCTCGTCGGCCGACAGGGCAAGCTGCTGATGTATTTCGGCTGGGCCGATACCGTGATTCCTGCCGAGCCTGTCGTCGACTACTACCAGGATGTCGTCGACGCCACCTTCGACGGCGATCTCGACGCCGCGCGACAATCCGCGCGTTTGTTCATGGCGCCCGGGATGGGGCACTGCCGGGGCGGACCAGGGCCCGACACCTGGGATCGGCTCGCGCCGCTCGTCGAGTGGGTAGAGAACGGCACGGCGCCGGAATCGATCGTCGCGACGCACCAGACCGAGGGCGTGGTCGACAACGAGCGGATTCTTTGCCCCTATCCGGAGCAGGCACGCTATATCGGCGGCGGCGACCCGAATGACCGCGAGAACTGGGTCGCAGCGAATTTCGAGTGTGCGGTGCCTTAGCCCGGAAATTTCACCGATGACACGGGCCAGGTCCCCGGTCGCGCCAATAACGCTACGGAGCTTTCCGCCATGAGACGCCAGACTTCTGCTGCCACGACCCCCGCGTTCGCCGCCATGGCGCCGGGCTTTTCCTCGACGGCGGGTGCCTTTTCCGCGAGGGCGGCCGCCGCGGCGCTCGCGTTCGTCGCCCTGCCACTCGCCGGCGGAGCCGCTTTCGCCCACCACAGCCAGGCAATGTTCGATCAGACGGAAGAGATCCTGATCGAGGGAACGGTCGCCCGCTTCGACTGGGTCAACCCGCACATGTACCTGATCGTCGAGACGACGGGCCCGGACGGCGAGCCCGCGCTGATCGAGGGCGAGGGCCTCGGCATCACACAGGCACTCGTCGATGGGCTCGATCGCGACGCGCTGCAGCCGGGCACGCCGGTCGTCATGCGTGCGAATCCGAACCGCGGCGGCTGGGGCAAGCAGGTGCGCATCCTCGACGTCACGACCGAGGACGGCGAGATTCATCCGTTCTACACGGCCAATTCACGCACGCTGCGGCTGACGCCGGCCGAAAGCATGAACGGTCGCTGGGCACCGAACCGCGCAGCGCTCGGGGCCGCCTTCGGCGCGATGGCCGGCTGGCCGATCACGGCACAAGGCCGCGCTGCTCAGGCCGAGCTGATCGGCGACGGGCTCTGCTATGTCGAGCCGACGCCGTTCCTGTCGATCCTGGACGAGATGCGGGAAATCGAGATCGTGGACGATCAGGTCATCCTGCGATTCGACAACACGGGTGACCGCGTCACCCGCATCGTCTACATGGATGCCGAGCATCCCGCCGACGTCGAATCCACCCGGCAGGGGCACTCGATCGGCCGCTGGGATGGCGACACGCTGGTAATCGACACGGTCGCATTCCTGCCGGACCCGTCCGGTATCGCCGGCAACGTTCCGTCGAGCGAAGGTAAGCACACGGTCGAGCGGCTGACGCTGAACGAGGCGCGCACGCGGCTGCGCTACGAAGTCACAGTCGAGGACCCGGTGTATCTCTCGGAACCGGCGACGCTGACGCAACAGTGGGATCACCGTCCGGATCTTCCGTTCTCGCCGCCCGGGGAAGTCTGCGACGACGACGTGGCGGCCAGGTACCTCGACCACGTGCCGGAGTAGACGCCCCCCCCGGAATTCGCGAATCAGTCGTTGCCGGAAGTTCTTCCGGCGCGCGCGACCAGTTGCGCGAGCGCTGCGACTCGCCCATCGGGCTCATCGACCAGTCCCTCGCGGTAGTCCACGATTTCGAATGGATCGGCGAGCTTGCGAAGCTCCCCGGGGGCAACGCGAAACTTCGGGTTGCGCGGGCCGACGACGTCGGCGTCTGACTGCAGGTGCAGCTCGACGATCAGGTAGCCACCGGGCTTCAATGCAGGCTTCAATCCGCGTGTCAGCGGCAGGTTCGTGTAGCGCATCAGCAGCGCGAGGTCGTAGCGCCTCTCCACCGTTAGCGCCGACGGCAGCGGCACGTTGGATTCGAGGTCTGCCTGGATGCAGTCGATCGACAACTGCTCTTCGGCAGCCGCCGCCGCAAGTCGATCGAGCGCTACCTGTGAGATGTCGAGCGCCGTGACAGACCAGCCGCTTCGCGCGAGATGAAGCGCATTGCGGCCGGCGCCGCAGCCAATATCGACGGCATGCGGCCGGGCCGACGAAATTCGGAGTCGGGGCAGCCATCGCTCAACCAGCACGCCGGGATACCTGCGCTCCGAGTACGCACCGTCGCGATAGCGCCGGTTCCACTTGTCCTCGTCGACCCGGCTCATCAGGCGCGCGGCCGGTGGGGCGCCGGCGGTGTGGCGGCAAAGTTTGGGTCACTGTCCCCAAATTCCTCCCCAAATTCCCGGGTTTGGGTCACTGTCCCCAAATTCCTGTCGGCTATTGCCGGTCGTAGCGAACGAAGGCGCGCGGACCGACCTCGGCGCCGAATACCGCGGCCCCGCCGCCGATCGCGGCCACGCCTTCGGCCGTGCTGCTGCCGCCCTGCGGATCCGGATCGGGGATGAAATAGCGGACTTCGCCGGTGCGGGCGCTGCCGATGCGGATGCCGCGCTGCCAGCCGGGATGCGCGAGATCCATGCCGTCGTTGGCCCCGTCCCGCGACTCGGAATCGGCGACGAACAGGTTGTCGTCGGCATCGATGTAGATGCCGCTCGGGCGGCTGAACTGATACCAGCAGTCCAGGTATGTGCCGTCCTGATCGTAGATCTGGATCCGGTTGTTGTCGCGATCGCCGACAAAGAGCCGGCCCTGCGAATCGATCGCGAGCGCGTGCAGGCTCGAGAACTCGCCGGCGCCGCAAGGGCCGTTGCCGGGCCTGCCCCAGGCCGTGATGAAGTTGCCGCGGCTGTCGAACTTCATGATCCGCTCGTTCGTGCCGACGCCGTGGCCATCGGCGACGAAGATGTCGCCATTGAGACCGACGACGACATCGGACGGCGAGCTGAACTCGTTCGGGCCGTCACCAGTCACCTGCCGCGTACCGAGCTGCAGCAGGACCTCACCGTCAGGCGACAGCTTCGTCACCTGCTGGCCGACCGCGCCGCCGGCGCCGCGACCGTCTGGCGGCAGCGGATCGGTCACCCAGACGTTGCCATCGGCGTCGACGTGAATGCCGTGCGGGAATGCGAAGAGCTCCGCGCCCATCTGGCCAATCAGGTTGCCGCTCGCGTCGTAGTGCATCAGCGGATCGGCGGCGGACCCGACGCAGGTGTTGCTGCCGCAACGATCGATTGCCCAGACGTCATCGCGTCCCTTCGCGACATCGACGCCGGCGGTCGAGCCCCAGTTGCGGCCGTCGGGCAATGGCATGACCTGCCGCGCTGCATACGGGTTCGGCAGGTCGTTCGTCGGCGTCATGCCGGGGTCGCTGTAGTCGCTCTGCGCGATGGCCGCAGTCACCGGGGCTACGGCGATCAGCTTAAGCAACAGGGTCGAGGGCCATTTTCTCGTTTGCTTCATGCCTCTCTCCGCGATCAGGATTACCGCCCAGCATTGAGTTACCGCTCATTATAGATTCACGGTTGCGCGCGGGCGGACCCGACTCCGACGATGCGAGACCGCACAGGCTGCGGATCGTCGCTTGCCGCAGCCGAATTGCGGTAAGGTCCTCGGCAGGGATGCCAACGGCATCGAGTCTCCGGAGCCCGCGACCTGGCGATGCGTTCTTCCGTCAGAACCCGGCCAACAGAGCCCGCCCGTGCGCGGCCAGCCGCCCGCAACTGCCGGCGACTGCTGCCCGGCGCGATCGCGCTGGTTGCGGCCTGCGGCGGACAGGGTCCGGAAGAGATATCGGCCAGCATCGACCGCTACTGCGTGGACTGCCACAACCCGATCGATTTCGCCGCCGAGCTGAATCTCGAGGCCCTCGACCCGGCGCATGTCGAGTCCGACCCGGCCGCCTGGGAGGCGGTGCTGCGCAAGCTCAGAAGCCGCCAGATGCCGCCGCTCGACGGCGCGGCGCGACCGGACGAAGGGACGTACGACACTCTGGTCTTGGCGCTCGAAGCGTCGCTCGACCGCAGCGCCACGACGAATCCCGGGCGGCCGGTGCTGCGGCGCCTGAACCGGGCCGAGTACTCGAACGCGATCCGCGACCTGCTCGGGCTCGAGATCGATGTCACCGAGCTGCTGCCGCCCGACGACGCGGCCTTCGGCTTTGACAACATCGGCGACCTGCAGGGTGTCTCGCCGCTGCTGCTCGAGCGGTATCTAGCGGCCGCCGACCGCGTCAGTGCGCTTGCGGTCGGCGACCCTTCGACCGCAGCCGGTTCCGAGACGTACATCGTGCCCGGCGACCAATCCCAGAACCTGCACCTCGACGGCCTGCCGCTCGGCACGATCGGCGGCCTGGCAGTCACGCACAACTTTCCGCTCGACGCGGAGTACGAGCTGAGCCTGGAGCTCGTCCGCAACAACCTCGAAGGCATTCGCGGTCTGCAACACTCGCATCAGGTCGAGATCGCGATCGACGGTCAGCGGGTGCTGCTCGAGGGAATCGGCCGCGGCTATGAGCCGGAAATGCCGGAAGGCACGATCATTACCGACCGCTCCGACGCCACCGACGCGCGGCTGCGCGTGCGAACGCCGGTCAGTGCCGGCCAGCACACGATCACCGCCGCGTTCATTCGCAAGACGGGGGCGAGCCCCGAACGGCTACGGCCGTTCGATCGCAGCAACGCCGACACCTATGCCGGCGACGGGCACCCGCATATCGAATCGATGACAGTGGCCGGGCCGTTCGATGCGAGCGGGCCGGGCCAGACCGCGGTGCGCGAGCGCATCTTCTCCTGCCGCCCCGTTGCTGAGCCGGACGCTGAGCCGGACGGCGATGCGAGACCCGCAGCGAACGAACGCCTGAACGCCTTCGCCGATAAGGTTTCCGGCAGCGACGCCGACGCGAGTGTCCGCGCCGACGAGCACGACTGTGCCCGCGAAATTCTCGGTCGCTTCGCGCGCGCTGCCTACCGGCGACCAATAGCGGCTGCCGATCTCAACCGGCTGATGCCGTTCTTCGACGCCGGGCGGTCGCGTGGCTCGTTCGATGCCGGCATCCAGTTCGGGCTCAGGAGAATTCTCGCGAGCCCATCGTTCGTGTTCCGGATCGAGAACGACCGGGAGGACCTTCCCGAGGGCAGCGCGTTTCCGATCACCGACCTCGAGCTTGCGACGCGGCTTTCGTTCTTCCTCTGGAGCAGCCTGCCGGACGATCGCCTGATCGAGCTCGCCGCCGATGGCAGGCTCAGTAATCCCGACACGCTCGCGAGCGAAGTCCGGCGTATGCTCACCGACCCCCGCGCTGAGGCACTGGCCCGGAACTTCGCCGGGCAATGGCTGCACCTGCGCAACCTCGCCACGATCAGACCGAACACCGATTACTACCCCGATTTCGACAACAACCTGCGCGAGGGCTTCAGGCAGGAGGCCGAGATGTTCTTCATGAGCATCGTCAGCGAGAACCGCAGCGTCGTCGAACTGCTGACGGCGGATTACACGTTCGTCGACGAGCGCCTCGCAAAGCACTACGGGATCCCCGATGTCTACGGCAGCCGCTTCCGTCGCGTGCAGCTCGCGCCCGAGTTCGACGCGCGCCGCGGCCTGCTCGGCAAGGGGGGCGTGTTGATGGCCACGTCCCACGCAGACCGCACGGCGCCGTCGCTCCGCGGGAAGTGGCTGCTCGAGAATCTGCTCGGCACGCCGCCACCCGCCCCGCCCGCGGACGTCCCCGACCTCGAGGCGACCGCGGTCATCGCACCGAGGACGATGCGCGAGCGCCTGGAGCTTCATCGCGAGGCGCCCGCCTGCGCCGGATGTCACGGGCTGATCGACCCGCTCGGCTTCGCGCTCGAGAACTTCGACGCCGTCGGCGGCTGGCGGGACTTCGACGCCGGCCAGGCCGTCGACGCCCGCGGCCGCCTGGCCAACGGCATGGCCATCGAGGGCGTGACCGGGTTGCGCGCGGCGCTGGTCGCCGAACCCGCGCAGTTCGCGGCCACGGTCACCGAGAAACTGATGATCTATGCGCTCGGGCGCGGACTTCAGCACTACGACATGCCGGTCCTGCGTGAGATACTCAGGGCGGCGGCAGCCGGCGGGTACGGCTTCGAGGACATCGTCCTCGGCATCGTCGACAGCCCGGCGTTCCGGATGCGGACGAAAGCATGAAGTATCTGACGAACAGGACACTGCCACGACGGACCGTGCTCCGCGGTCTCGGCTCCACCGTGGCACTGCCGTTCCTGGAATCGATGCTGCCCGCTGTCGCGCGGGCCCAGAATACGGCGACCCCGCTCCGCTTCGGCGCCATTTACGTGCCGAACGGCTGCCCGATGGCGAGCGAGGCGCCGCAGTGGATTCAGTCAGGGCCCGCCGGACCGCTCGATCTGATGCCGATCCTCGAGCCGCTGGCGGACTTTCGGGATCAGCTCATCGTCATTGGCAACATCTCGCGCGCGGGTCGCGATGGCGTCACGGACCACGCCGTCAGCACGGCCGGCTGGCTCACCGGCGCGGTCGCAAGACAGACCGAGGCGGAGGACATACGCGCCGGTGTGTCGCTCGACCAGATTCTCGCGCGGCAGATCGGCCAGGAAACGCCATTCCCGTCGCTCGAGTATGCAACCGAGGATTTCGCGGGTTATATCGGCGGCTGCGTGCCCGGCTACAGCTGTGCGTATATGAACACGATTTCGTGGGCGTCGGAGACCGAACCGCTGCCGATGGAAATCAATCCGCGGGTTGCTTTCGAGCGGCTGTTCGGCCGGGCCGGCAGCGCCGAGGACCGGCGCCGCCGCATGCGCGAGGACCTCAGCATCCTCGACTCGATTACCGACGAAGCGCGCGCATTGCAGCGAAGCGTCAGCCCGGTCGACCGCAACCGACTCGACGAATACATGACGAACCTGCGCGAGATCGAGCGCCGCATCCAGCTGGTCGAAGCAAACGGGGCCGGCGACGTTGCAACGATCGATGCCCCGGTTGGCATTCCGCAGGAGTTCGAAGCGCACATCGCGCTGATGTTCGATCTGCTCGCCGTCGCTTGGCAGGCCGACCTGACTCGCGTCTTCACGTTCATGACCGGGCGCGAAGCCAGCCAGCGGACGTATCCCGGCCTCGGCATGACGTTTACTCATCACGACACGTCGCATCACGGCCGCGATCCGGAGAAGATGCAAAAGCACGCACAGATCAACGCGTATTTCACATCGCTGTATGCACGCTTCCTCGAGACATTGCGTAACTCGCCGGATGGCGACGGCAATCTGCTCGATCATTCGCTGATCGCATACGGCACCGGCATGAGCGACGGACAGGCGCACGACTCTTATCCGTTGCCATTGTCACTTGCCGGCGGTCTCGGCGGGCGAATTGCTGGTGGCCGCTTCACCGTTGCGCCGGAATGGACCACGATCGGCAACCTGTGGATCGATATTGCCGATCGCTACGGCGTGCAACTGGCAAGCCTCGGCGAGAGCGACGGCCGCTTCGAGGTCTAGCAGGGGCCATGCCCGCGCTGCTTCCGCGACTCACGCTGCTGCAGTTGGCCGTGCCGCCGCTGCGGACCGTACCGTCGCTCTTCACTCTGCTCGCGATCGTGCTCGCCAATTCCGCCGCAAGCGCGGCCGAGCGCGACGACCTCACTCCTCTGCTGCAGGCGGCACGCGGCTACGACACGACTGCAGCGCTCGCACTCGTTGCGGAGGGCGCCGACGTAAACGTCGCCGAGAATGACGGCACCACCGCGTTGCACTGGGCCGCCAGTGCCGGCGACCGCGAACTGGTGACAGCGCTGCTCGCCGCAGGCGCCGACCCGGACCCGACGAACCGCTACGGCCTGACGCCGTTGCAGGCTGCCGCTGACGGCGGTTTCGCGAGCGCTGTCGCCGCTTTGCTCAATGCCGGCGCCGACCCGCACACCGTGCTGCCGGAAGGTGAGACCGTGCTGATGTCGGCTGCGCGATCCGGCAATCTCGCCGTGCTGCAGGCGCTGCTCGACGCTGGCGTGGACACGGAAGCACGCGACGATTTCTACGGCGAGACGGCGTTGATTCGGGCCGTCGTCGAGGATCACGCAGATGTAGTTGCGATGTTTGCGGCTCACGGCGCCGACGTCGATGGCGCTTCGACCGAGATCGACTATCCGACCCGGCGTGCCGGCCAGTCGGTTCTCGGCCTCGGTCGCTGGACGCCGATGATGTACGCGGCGCGGGAGAACTCGCTCGCGGCTGGCGTCGCATTGATCAAAGCCGGCGCCAATCTCGACAGGCAGGACCCGGACGGCGCGACTGCGCTGGTCATTGCCATCATCAATGCGCACCACGAGTTCGCAAAGATGCTGATCGATGCAGGCGCGAACCCGAACATCGGCGACCACGAGGCCGGCATGGCGGCGCTGTACGCGTCAGTCGACATGCACCGGCTCGCGGTCGGCCACGGCCGTGGCACGCCGCCGCCGGTTGGCCTGCTAACCGCACTCGATACCGCCAGGACCCTGCTCCAGCACGGTGCAGACCCGAACGCTACGCTAAAGCAGCGGATTATCACGCGCACTCACACAATCGGCGATACGGTGCTCGACGAGGGCGCGACACCGCTGTTGCGCGCGGCAAAATCCGGCGACATCGCGATGGTCCGCTTGCTGGTTGAGCATGGCGCCGACCCGTTTGCAACGATGCCGAACGGCACCACGGCACTGCACTTTGCAGCGGGTCTCGGCTGGCGCAACGGCAGCCCGATCGCGCCATCATACGATCAGGGTCCCGAAACGGAGGCCGTCGAAACGATCGACTACCTGCTTGAGCTCGGGCTCGACGTCGATGCGCAGAATGAAGACGGAAACTCGCCTCTGCATTCGGCCGTGTCGGGACGGCAGGCGCACGCCATTGTCGAGCGGCTCCTCGAGCGCGGCGCCGACCCGATGATCGTCAACGCGAGCGGGCAAACGGTGCTGTCGCTGGCGGAGCAGCGCAGCACAAAGGCGATAGCCGAGCTGGTTGCCCGTTAGAGGCTGGCGCCGTCGACAAACTGTGTGACGTCCGCCGTCACTCGCCTCGCGACGTTGAAGTTCGTTCTGGCATTGAACGGCGTGCCCGGTAACTTCCTGTTGCGCGGGTTCCCGCCGAGATGGATCGCGACGATGTTGCCGTTCGCATCGAGGAACGGACTACCCGATGCGTTTCCTTCCGAATCGCAATCATGGACCAGCACGTCGGGCGAGCGCGGATAGATACCCGACCGCTCCCGAAAGCTGCACGCCTGAATGTTCTTCGAGTAGCCCTGATAAGCGACCAGGGTCACGCCACTCAGCCCGGTTCCGTCCTCGTGCCGGTCAAGGGCCTGCAAGCGGAGCGGTTCGACGCCGCGAACCGGTTCTCTCAGCGTGACGATCGCCAGATCGTTCTCGTCGGCGAGCACGAACCCGTAGTTGCGATTGAACGGGCGGATGCTCCGTACCGGGTAATACGTCAGCGCATCGCCCTCGCCGATACCGAACTGCATGTTTCGCATCGGCGCCATGACCTGCCCGATCGGGCCGGTGGCGCCGTCATGAAAGACGTTGTGGAACGCCGTCACGACCGTGTAGGGATCGTTCACCAGCGTACCGGTTCCACCGAATACGCCCTTCCTGTTTCTGACCACGACGAGACCGATCGCGGCGTAGTGCCGGGTTTCATCCGGATGCAGGCTGCGGCGACCGTCATCGCCGATAATCAGCGCCGCGGTCCGGGGAACCGGCGCCGCAAAGACCAGCAGGCAGGCGAGCGCGGCCAGGTGTTTTCCGTTGACGTTGCGGAATCGCGGCAACAGCCGTCGGCGACGATGCATCGCTTCCCCCTCGTTCGTTTTGCCGGCCGCTCATCGGCGACCGTGTTTATGCCCCCAACGATAGGACGGAACGTGCAGTGCTGCCGATAGACTTGACAATAATCGAGCCAAAAGCGGTGTAATCACCGGAATCGAGCGGATTCTGTCAAGATCGCTCCGAAAGCAGCGCGCGGTTCAGTAGCCTTTTATGTAAGAAAAATCCGTGAGTTGCGCACGCTCGGGAAACGCGCGGCGCCTTGCACAAGTAGAGAATCAGGGGAAAACAAAATGAAACGTTCGATGCTGTTCCTGTCTCTGTCCCTTTGCTGCCTCTCCGCCGCCAACGCCGAGGGCACGCTGCGCTGCAACGGCAAGATCATCCGCGTCGGTCAGCCGGCCTCTTACGTTCTCGAGCAGTGCGGCGCGCCTCACGACAAGGTCATCCACGAGTCCGTCGGCCGCGCGTCGACCGTCCACGGGCTGTCCCGGGCCGTGGGGCTGGCTGAGTCCGAGCAGTGGATCTACAACAGGGGCTGGGGGAAGTTTCCGGCCCTTCTGGTCTTCTTCGAAGGCAACGTCAGGCGAATCGAGCACCTGCGCGATCGCGAGGGCGCCGCGCCACGCGGGCACTCCACGCGCGCGCAATAGGCCAGCGGCACATCCCGGGGTCGCCTTGGAGCGCGTGCCGTCGATCCGCGTCCCGATCGCGCTGTTCGCGTCGGGCGTCCTCGCGTCGGGGGTGCTCGTGACGGATGTCGTCGGGGCGGATGAGCTCGCATCGGGCATCGCAGCATCGGACGTGATCGGAGCAGGTGTGATCGGAGCGGGCGTCACCGGAGTGGGTGTCGTCGCGGCAGACGGTGGCGGGGCGGGAGTCGCCGCGGCGGACGTCGCCGGAGCTGGCGTCGCCGGAGCGGGCGTCGTTTCCCTGGAAGCGCTTGCAGCCGAGTGGCTCGACGGCACGGTGCTCGGCGGCTGCGACTACTGCCGCACTGCCGCCTTCTCCGCGGAGCGCCGTACACTCGCGAACCAGTCCGGCCGGCTGCACGATCCCGCATCGGGCATGGGCTACATCGTCAGCATCGAGCGGAACGGCCGTTTCGTCTGGGGCCGGGCCGCGCTGATGGGCACGGGCAATCTGATTCGGACCGACGCGCACGTTCTCATCGCGGACGACGGGCAACTGAAGGCACCGGACGGCAGCCTGTACTTCGAGCCGCTCCATCACCGCGGCACGGACAACCTGATCGAGATCGACCTGACCTCCGTGCGTCACGGCGAGTCAGTCGGGCCTTATCAAACGGATGTCGGTCACGATTGGGCAATTGCGCGCCTGCGCGAGGACGCGATCGCCCGCTTCGGCGGCCGCAGCGTGTTCGCGTTCCTGTGGGACCTGCCGACGACACACGACGACCTTCATAGCCCGGAAAGCGCGCGAACGTCGGCGTTCGTGTTGAGCCACGAGGTCACGTTCAGGATGCGTCACTGCGACGAAGTCAAAGACGACCATCCGTCGCACTACGTATTCGGCGCCGAGGAGATAGTGTTTCTTCGCTGTCCGTCGGATTACCTCGATCCCGGCGTCTCCGGCAGCGTTCTCGCGACCCTTTCGGACGGCAGCACGTGGCATCTCGGCGGACAGCTCGTCGCCGGCGGCTCGAGTCGCCTGGTGCGTGTCGCCGGGAACGGGCGCGCGGCGGAAACCCGCATGCCCGGGCACCAGCTGTTCCTCGGCAACACACCGCCGTTCCGGCGGGCTTTAACGGCGCTTTACCTGGAGGAACTCATCCGCCGCGGGATCGATCCGCGCCGTGGCCGGCGCTCGCCCCGGGACTGAAGTCGCCAGGTATCGACGTCACTCCGCGGTGTCGCGATTAGCTTCCAGCGAAGCTTCGCACAGCGCCGCAGCGCGACGCCTCGAGCTCGTGTAAGACTTCCCTAGAAGGATCGCGCGACGTTTTGCTCTGCGAGAACGCTCGGGTCGATGGCCGTCGTCCGCCGATTCATCGAGCGGACCCAATGGCGCCCCCGGTCCTTGCAGGCAGCATCGGCCACATCGCAGGCGAGCCACCAGTACTCGGTGTTCGGCGGGCGAACCACGAACAGATCCTCGGTAAAGGTATACGGTCCGGGCGTTTCCGGACTGCTGACGGCAAGCGTGCGCCCGACGAGCTGATCGCCGGGCCGCACGAGCACGCTCCTTGCGGACTCGGTGCTCCGGCAGGCCCAGCGCCCCTGCTGCCGGCCCATGCCTTCCGTACAGCTGAACACGATCAGTGCTTCGATGCAGGTGTTCATCAGGTCGATCTCGACCATTTCGCCGAAATTGAAGACAGCCTCTTCCCTGACGCAGTGATTCAAATCGATCGGCTCGACGTCGGCGACCGCCGCTTCCGGGCCCGCATCGTAGTCGTCGCGACGTGCCGCGGCGCGCGCGATCAGCGAATCGATCACCGCCGTTGCCGGTAGCCCGGCGGACCGGGAGCGCGATGCGTCGTCCGGGGTGAAAGCGAAGCGGTGGCTCATCTCTACGGCCGGCCTGGTGTCGTCCGCGTCATAGCGCCAGCGCGCGATTGCGGTCAGCGCTGCCTGCTCGAAGAGCCCTGGCGGTTCGGCAGCCGTCACCCGGGCGTCCTCGACGCGACCGAGCGGCGTGACCGTATAGCTGACCTCGACCTGCCCTTCACTCCCCGTCGCCGCCGGAGGATAGACCGGGTTTACGGCAATGAGGCGCGCCGGTTCTATTGGGCGCATCAACGGAACGTTGGGGACAGCGCTCGCATCGGTTCCATCGGCGCTCGCATCGCGTTCATCCGTTTGCGGTGGCCCTGCCGGGAGGGCGGCGGCGCCGTCGGCGCACACCTGGCAGCTCTGCAGAACGAGCTCCGGGTTGGCGCTGATTGTCGTCATCTGCTGCCGATGAGCACCGTCGACGACCAGTGCGACGAACGGCGCGCCATCGATCAGGTAATCGACGCGCGCGCACTGCCGATGATCGCTCGCGATCGCCACCTGATCGGATTCGACTGCGAGCGTAGCGCTGCAGGTGTCGACAATCGTTGCGCAGTCGCAGCGCGATTGCGCCTGCCCGCCGCTAATGAACAGAAGGTTCGCTGCTGCCAACAGGCAGACTCTGAGGGCCGAAGAAGTATCCATTTCCCGCCGTGCTCCTCTTGTCTTCTTAGTGAGACATTCGAGGTCATCTTACCTGCTATCGGCGCGGACCCGTTGGACACGACATAATGGTGACGGCGCTACTCCTGCCGCAGCACCTCGGCCGGCCTGACACGTGAAGCCTTGAGCGTCTGCATGGCGACAGTGAGCCAGGCGACGGCGAGCGTGATCGCAAGACCGCCGGCAAAGGGCAGCAGCGACGCCTCCCCGCGGACGACGAACAGACTCAGGTAGACCTGCATCGCAAGAAAGCCGATCGGCCAGGCAATCAGGTTCGCAAGCAGCACCGGCTTCGTAAAGCTCCACAGCAGCAGCCGGACGATGCTCGCCGAGTGTGCGCCGAGCGACTTGCGCACGCCGATCTCGTGTCGGCGGCGGCTCGTCGCGTAGGTCGCCGCACCGAAAAGCCCGACGCAGGCAACGAAGATCGCGAGCAGCGCGAGCCCGCCGAAGATGGCGCTGAACATCCGGAACAGCCCCATGGCCTCGTCGAACATTTCGCCCATGAAGCTGCGACGAATCGGAATGTCGGGCGCGAAGTTGTCCCAGGCCGCATCGATGTGGGCGAGCGCCTCGGCTTCTCGCTCGGCGGAAACCCGCACGAGGAACATCAACGTGTCATCCGGCTGCAAAAAGTAGATCGATGACGAGGCAAGACCCATCCCCATCAGCTTGTACGACGCGTTTTCGACGACACCGATGATCTCGATCGGCCGCGTAAAGCCCGACCATTGCCGATAGACCCGTTGCCCCACCGCCTCGGCGGGATCGGTCCAGCCGAGCCGGCTCGCCGTGCCGGTATCGACGACCATGTGCAGCGGCCGGCTCATTGTTTCGGCCGGCGTGTCGCCCCAGAAGAACAAGTCTTCGGAGCGATCGCGCGAAAACAGCCGCCCGGCGACGAGTTGTCCATCCAGCGTGTCGAAGTAGTCATAGTCGACGTCGTGGAGCAGAAAATTGAAGCCCTGGGCTTCGCTGCCCTGGGCGAGCGCCAGCGTCGCGACGTCCATTCGACTGATCTCCCACGGCGACTGTCCCGTTGCGGAAACGGATTCGATCGCCGGGTGCGCTCGCAGCTCATCGGTGAACGCGACGCGCCGGTCCTCGTCCGGCAGCTCACTCGAGACAACGATGATGGGGCTGCCGCCGACCGCGCCGCCGATTGTCTCGAGCTGACGCTGGTGCGCGAGCATGACGAGCACGACGATCAGCAGCAGCGACGCTGTCGTAAACTGGAGTCCCACGAGCAGTCGCCTTATGCGTTGGCGACCTGCCTGTCCCGCGGCACGTAATGCCCTAACGGGGCGAACGCGTGCAAGCACGAGCGCCGGGTAACCGCCAGCAACGAGCGCAACGCCGGCGACGAGGGCTCCGAGCGTAGCCCACAGCGACCAACTGCTGAAGTAAGGCAGATCCATTGTGAAGTCGAGCGTCGCATTCAGGAACGCTATCAGCGGTTCGGCCGTCGCGAGCGCGAGTACCAGCGACCCGAGCACGAGCAACACTGCCTCGACGATCGACTGCATGAAGACCTGTGCCCTTCGGGCACCGAGGACCTTGACGAGGCCGACGTGTTTGGCGCGGGCATAGGATTGTGCTGCCGCGAGACTGGCATAGTTCAGACAGGACATCGCAAGGACCAGGATGCCAATCAGCTGTATCAGCGTTGTGATCGGTATACCGATACCACCGCCAACGAGCATGTCGAAGGCAGCGTCCACCAAATCCTTCAGTGGCATCAGGCCAAAGCTGAGCTCGACGTCCGCGAGCGCCTCCGGGGCTATCCTGCGCTCGGCAAAGCCCGCAAGGTGCTCACGCAGCTCACTTTCGGTCAGGCTCCCGTCGGCCGGAATTCGCACGAAGGTCGAGAGGTTCATAGGAAACCAGTTCTCGGCCTGCCCCGGCTGCTCGGAATCGGTGCCTCTTTCGGCGCGCTCGAGAGCAAGGTTCACATCGAAAGACATCAGGATGCCGTAGCGCTCGCCGAAGAGGCTCGACGGCGCCGACTCGAAGACCCCCGCAACGCTGACATCGGTGCTGCCGTCGAGACGGAGCGTCGCGCCGATCGGATCCATCTCGCCGAACAGAGCGGTCGCGGTCTCCGCTGACAGGATTGCGCTGCGCGGCTGATCGAGCGGGTTGCCGGCAGGCCCCCGGCTCAACTGCTGCGGGAACATCTCGAAATAGTCCGGATCGGCGAATAGGACTTCCTGCCAGGTCTTCCGGTCACCGACCGCCACGGCATGCTCGGCCATCGACGTCGTCACGCGTGCGATCGCTTCGAGCTCGGGCAGCTCTTCGCGCAGATAGGGGGCTGCCGGGGCGCTCGCGAGCGGCGCGTTCTCGAGCGACATCATGTCGGCCCGAATCGACATCGAAACAGCAAACGTGCGGTCCGCACCCGGATACCGCGTACCGAGACTCAGCATGTCCTGGGCGATTGCGTAGGCGATTACGAAGCCGAGCAGGCCGAGCCAGAGACTGAATACCTGCACGCCCGTCGTGAGCCGGTTGCGCGCGAAACCGCGCAGGGCCGAACGAATGTGATGCTGCAACATCTCTCGCGTCTCCTCGCTAGATCTCGAGCTCGTTGGCGGCGACGACTCGGCCGTCGAGGAGATTGACCGTGCGGTGCGCACGCTCGGCATGGCCAGGCGAATGCGTGACCATCAACACGGTGGCGCCCTGCTGGTTCAGCACCTCGAGCATGCCCATGACCTCATCACCGTTCCGGCTATCGAGGTTGCCGGTCGGCTCGTCGGCCAGGATCAGTTTCGGGTCGCCAACGACCGCACGCGCGACCGCGACACGCTGCTGCTGGCCGCCGGAAAGCTGGTCGGGGCGGTGCTTCATCCGCGCGCTCAAATCGACGAGCTCGAGCGCCTCCCGCACCAGGTTTTGCCGTTGCGCCTTCGGCACTTTCTGGTAGAGCAGCGGCAGCTCCACGTTCTCGTAGACATTTAGCTCGTCGATCAGGTTGAAGCTCTGAAAGATGAAGCCGACGTTGCCCTTGCGAAGATCCGCGAGCCGGTCTTCGGAATAGTCGGTCACCTCGCGGTCGCTGAAGAAATACGCGCCGCTCGACGGTGCGTCGATCAGGCCGACGATGTTGAGCAGTGTGGACTTGCCGCAGCCCGAAGGACCCATAACCGCGACAAATTCGCCTTCGTCAATCGCGAGATCGACATGATCGAGCGCCGTCGTCTCGACTTCGGTCGTTCGGTACTGCTTGCTGACGCCGTTTAGTCTGATCATTTCTGCGTTCCTCTGATCATCTCTGCATCCTGATTATTGGCTTCTGACGGCTTCGCCAGCTGCTTCGTTGCCGGCTGCCTCGCGAAACTGAACGCGGTCCGCGTCCATGAATCGCTCGTAGCTCGATGTGATGACATGCTCGCCTTCGCGCAGTCCCTCAAGCACCTCGATGCCATCCGGATTCCTGCGCCCGAGCCGCACGTTGCGGCGTTCCGCATGGTCGCCCGACGGGTCGAGCACGAAAACCCAGGTGCCGCCGGTTTCCTCGAAGAAACGACCGTTCGTGAGCACCAGCGAATCGGCCGGCTCCCCGATCTCGAGCCGCATGCGCACGGTCTGTCCGCGGCGAACCGAAGCCGGCGTCGCCGAGGCGAACTTGAGATCGACTTCAAACTGCCGGTTGCGCACGTCCGGATACACCTTGGCGACCTCTAGCGTATGCGTCTGGCCGTCGATCCGGACAGTGGCAGTCTGTCCTATTCTGACTCTCGTCAGATAGAACTCGTCGACGAATGCCGAAATCCTGAAAGCACCCATTTCGTCGATCTGGCCGATGCGCTCACCGGGCGCCTTCGACTCGCCCACGTTGGCCTCGAACACGGTCAGCTGCCCCGTGATCGGTGCCGTCACGATCAGGTTATCGAGGTTTTCGCGTGCGATCGACAGATTGCGGTTCATGGCCGAGACGGCTTCTCGCAACGTATCGATCTGCGTAGCCTGTGATTGCGCGTCGATGGCTTGAGCGTCCTCGACCGCATCGCGGAGCGCCCGCCGATAGTCGCGCTCGGCCTCGAGATCGTCGAGCTCCGCGTGCGTAATGCCGCCGCTCGCGATCAGCGGCGTCAGCCGGGAGATCTCCCGGTTCAGGCGATCGATCTGGAAATCGATCTCGATCAGCTCGCGTCGATGACGGAGTCGATTCTGCTCGAAAGCGAGCGTCGTCGTGCTCAGATTGTTGAGCTGCTCGGTCAGCTGCGCCTCACGGCCGATCACCTCAAGCTGCAGATTGGTGTTCTTCAGCGTAAGGATCGCGTCGCCGGCCGCGACGATCTGGCCGGCCTCGGCGTTGACGGCCGTTACCTGCCCACCTTCGATCGCATCCAGATAGACGGTCGTCCGCGGGACGATATTGCCGGTGACCGGAATGTACTCGCGAAAACGGTCGAAGCTGACCGCGGAAATCGTCAGGCGGTTCGGCGTAGCAGCCACCGTTCGCTGCGCGCCGTATCGGAACCAGGCGAAGGCGGCGACAGCGAGCACGGCGACCGCGACGATCGCGGCGACGGTGCGGTCCCGCGTGATCAGCCTCGGCGCGAGCGGACGGTCCATCGTCGACGCGGCGGAGGCGGCGGACGCCGGGGCGCCCGCAGTGCTTCCGCGAACGGGGCGGGGGCCGGGTTTCTCGTCGCGGCCGGGGCTTGGGCTTGGGCCGGAGTTGTTGCTGACGTTGGTGCCGGCACCGGAGCCAGGTCCGAGGTTGGCACTGGCGCTGAGGCTCGCCCCGGCACTGGCACCAGGGCCTTGGCCTGGGCCTGGGCCTGGGCCTGGGCCTGGGCCTGGGCCTGGGCCTGGGCCTGGGCCTGGGCCTGGGCCTGGGCCTGGGCCTGGGCCTGGGCCTGGGCTGAGGCGGGGGTCGCGGGGGCCGGGGCCGGAACGGATTCGATCGATTGCTGACACGGTCATTGAGTTACTGTATTACCTATGCAATACAGTAATACTGTAATACAATGGCCGTGTCAAGGACAACCGATATCAGCTACTGCGATGAGTGACGACGCACCCATCTGGGACCAGGACCGGCCGATCTACCGCCAGCTGATGGAGGCGATCGTCGCGCGGATCCTGGACCAGACGTATGCCGAGGGGGAGTTGCTGCCGTCGGTACGGCAGCTCGCGAGCGATTTTTCGGTCAACCCGCTGACGGCCGCACGGGCGTACCGGGAACTCGACGAATTCACCGATGCCCGACGCGGCGTCGGGCTCGTCGTAAGGGAAGGCGTGCGCGATGCGCTGCTGCGGCAGGAACAAAGGCGCTTCCTGAAAGAAGAGTGGCCCGCGATCAGAGCTCGCATCGCAGCCCTCGACCTCGATCTCGATCAGCTGCTCGAGTGAGTTTGGGGACAGTGACCGTAACTCTCGAGTTTGGCGACAGTGACCCTAACTCTGAAACTCTGATTGCCGACACCAAGGCGGCCGTCAATTAGGGTCACTGTCCCCAAATTCGGGCGCGAATCCGGCCCTTTTTGATCTATTCTCTTCGGCATGGCAGACCCGAATCCCGTCCATCAGCGCAGATTCAGCGCTTTCCTGAGCCATGCGAGTGCCGACAAGGAAGCGTTGGTTGACCAGCTGTATGACTGGCTGACGACCGCGGGGCTCAACATCTGGTACGACCGCGAAGACATCAAGGGCGGCAATTACGTCTCGCGCCTCGCCGAAGGGATCGAAGACTGCCGTGCGCTGCTGCTGGTCCTGTCCGAGTCGTCAGTTCGATCGAAGTGGGTCAGGGAAGAATTTACGCACGCCAAGTCGCACGCGCTCGACGTCGCGGGATTTCGCCTGGTCATCATTCGGCTGGGCGAGCCAGAGGTCCCCAAGGAGCTGGCCAACCAGAACTTCCTCCAGGTCCCGCACGAGGGGCTGACGAGCGACTTCCTGCTCGACCTGATGCAGCGCCTTTATGGCACACAGTCCAGGCTGGAGCGAGGCACTCGACGCGATGTCTACGTCACCCTGGGCTGGGCACCGAGCGAGCAACCGTTCGTGACGCCGCCCCTGGAGCGGCTCAATTCCAGGCAACTGCGCCTGGTCGGCGACAGTAAGGATCATCCGCGTTTCACCGGTGACATGCGGATCCGCGCGCTGATCGAATCCTGCGGCGCGGTGCTCGGGCTCGCACCCTATCGCATCGGCAAGAGAGCAGATCCACACAACACGTCAAAATACATCTGGCACGAGCTCAACATCGCGCAGGAACTAGGACTCCCGACGTTCCTGGTGCGGCAGGAGAATGTGACCGTGCCGCGGAATATCGGCGAGCGACTGCTGGTAGAGCTCGAAGCACCTGACAACAGTCAGCTGGACGATCTGGCCTCGGAAGTCGCGAACGAGTGGCGCGACCCGCCGGCACCCGCGCATGCTTTCGTCGCAACCTCATTTTCGGACCTCGAGAGAGCACAGCAGATATGCCGCTTCGTGGAAACCGCGCTCGGCGTCGAATGCGTTCTTGGTCAGGCGATAAAGGGCCTCCGCCGCGAATCAATTCAAAGCAGGATTGCCCAGGTCATCCGCGATGCGGCGCTCGTCGTTGCCGATGTCTCGCCGGACGAGCACGGGCACGCGGCCGACAACACCCTGATCGAGGTCGGTATCGCCCGCGGCGCCGGTACGCCTCTGCTGCTGATGAGCGGCGGCGAGCGGGGACGTCCGGCGTTTCTGCTACGAGATATGGAAGTTCATCACTACGAGAACACGATCGAGGCAATGGCAATCGTGCATTACCACCTGTACCCGTATCGGCGCCGCATATTCAACTACGAGCTCTGAGTCTCCATCTCGGCCTGCTTCTCGGTCAGCGATGCGATGACTTCGTCCAGCCACCCGGTCGCCTCACCTCGCCCCTGCCTCGCCTGCCTGATCATGCGCAGGTTGTTCGCCGTTGTCTGCGGCTCCCACGATTCCCGCACAGCAGAGAGCGCCTTGCCAAGATGTGCGCCGACCTCGTCCGGCTCGTTCTGAAGAACGGCGAGTTCGAGCATCGTTGCGTGATCCCAATAGTCGGGCTTCTGGCCCGCAAGGCGGCGACGAACCGCAAACCTGACGACCGGTACGAGCTCGTCTTTCTGCTCGATGGATTCAGCGTCGCCGCGGACGTCCAGCAGGGTCACCGCGTTGATGCCCGGATAGGCATCGCGCTGATCGGCGAAGAAACCTCGAACGTATGCGTCGATCGCATTGTTCAGGTGCCCGGTCGCTTCGATTCGCTTGCCTCCCTCGACAGCTTCCAGCCACAGGTCCTTGTGAATGCGTCCCATCAGGCCGCAGGTCTCTGAGCTTGGTCCCTGCCTCTCCTCGACGCCCTCGAGTATCTCAAGCGCTCGCTTCCGGGCGGGCCGGTCGTTCTTTGCGCTTCGATTCAGCGCAAACGCGAGCTGCTCCTGAACCATGACCTGATCGGCGAGCGTCTTTGGCATATCTCGCTGCACATTGATCATCCCCTGCCAGTCGCTGAGTGCGCGATAGGTGAGCATCAGGTCGATAGCGACGCCGCCATCCACGGCGTCTAGATCACCAATCGTCTCGCGTTGCTCGGCCAGCCGCGCGACCGCATCGTCTCGCGTGGCCGAGTCTTTCGCGAGTTCCCGTATCGCCGCAAGCGATTGCTTGATCGACTCGTTGTATCTGATCTGGTCCCGAAACGTATCCGTCTTTTCGCGCGCTATTGGCTCGGGTCGCCACTCGCCAATCAGGTTGAAGAGCGGGCTGTCAACGCTGGCGTGCTGCGCCTCCTGCTTCACGTTACCGAGCACGTCCGCCAATCTGGAGCGAAGCGCTTCCGCGCATTCGTAGGGAAACGCATTGTTGTCGCCGAGATCGTATGCGAGCGACCGTAGGAAATTGATGTCGAACGGGATCGGCTGATGTCGGGCTCGAATCGTCACCGTCGTTCGCGGCCGCGCTGCATGACGAATTCCCAACTCGTAGAACACGTTAGCGTTGGCAGTCGTCAAATCAGCGATCGCAAACTCACATAGCAGCAAGCGCTCGAACATCGGGGCATGAATGATTCCGCCGACTCGCTCCTCGTCTGCCCGAATGCTCTCCATCCCGGCGGCATCGATAGCAGGGCGAATGCCGGTTTCGTAGACGCGATCGAAATCGATGACTTTGCCGCCCGTTGGATCGGGCTTTTCACCGAAAGGCATCAGAACGAAGCAAAGCGGTTTCATCCGCACCACCTGGGCAGTTCGTCAGGACTCGACTATAAGCCAACAGCCGATGGAACAGGCCGTCTCTTGAGGGCGATGAGGCGCGCAGCGGCGTCAACCGAAATTCCGTGACTACCGGCGAAGCTCACGCCAACATCTGATCGATCCCGGCGACGACCGTCTCCCGCGCGGCCGCGTCCGGCGCCTTGCCGGCACGCAGCTCGCGAAAGACGCGCTCCAGAGCGCGCCGCTCACTAAGCTCGATGCGGTCGGTCAGGTGCTGGCTCGCCGTTGCGTCGATCGCGAGCGCTTCGCGGTGCGCGTGGTTGCGATCGGCGACGAGCCGCGCGTGCAACAGCGCCCGACCGAGCAGGACCCAGGGCAGGTTCGGATTCGACAACGGCCCGACCCGAAGCTGATAGCCGCCAACAGGCTGGCCGAGAATCTCGAATTTCGCGATCCGCTGCGCGCCGAGCAACGCGCCGGCCGCGCCGATCGCGGCACCCACACCGGCGCCGGCCAGCAACGAGGACCCGCCGAGCGCAACGTCGATGACACCACCGGCGAGCGCGCCCGACGCGGCGCCGGTAATCGCAAGCTGTCTGGTCGACAGCCCGAAGACGCTGAAGCTCTCACTCGAGAAGACATCGCTTGCGAGCTTCGCGCTGCCTGTCTCGGTAGCCTCGAGCGCCGGATGCATGAAGACTTCCTGGACTTCACGGCGGCTGCGCGCCTCTCGATCGCGCACGCGCCCTCGGAGCGTCGCCTCGACGCGTTCGCGCGTTGCCGTATCTGCCTCGGCGCCCGTCAGCGGCACCGTCACGGTCGCGGCCAGCGTGTCGATCAGCATGTCGGTGATGACAGCTGCCGCGCGGCGACGGCGGCGGGCGTGGTCGGCCGCGAGCGCATCGACGGCGCGGCCCAACGGTTCCGACCATTGCTCGTGAACGGCGCCGAAAGCGCGCAACAGATCCAGACGTTTGTCGAGGTCGGCCTGCATCACGTCGAACACGCGCACGATCGAGAAGTACTGGTCGAGCGCCGCGCGCCACTCGTCGACGTGGTCGCCGTCGGCGATCAGGTTGATCAGGGCCATGCGCGGTTGCCCGGTCCGGCGCAGAATCTCCATCTCGGCCTCATAGGTGCGTCCGTACGGCCGGCTGCCATCGACGACATAGAGAATGCCGGCACCGGCCATGATCGGCGTGAGCAACTCGCACTCGTCACGAAAGCGCGAATCGTCCCGGTGCGCGTCGACGAACGCACGGACGGTCTCGGCGCGGCCCCCGGCGCCAACGTCATGCGCGTCGAGCCACGCCAGCACTTCCCGCGCGCGCTGAAACCCGGGCGTGTCGAACAGCTCGTAGAGCAGCTCACCGTCGAGCCGCATCGGGTACGCCGTTGCCCGCGTCGTGGTGCCAGGGACAGCCGAGATCGATACGCTCTCATCCTCGGCAAGCGTCGCAACGATGCTGCTCTTGCCCTTGTTCGGATGGCCGACGATCGCGAAACGGGGAATGTTCGCCATCACGCGCCGATTTCGACGTAGGCCGATGGATCGCCTGCCCTCGCCACGGCGCGTTCCCAGTTTTTCACCTGCAGCGCGTTCGGGGTGGCTTGGGGAGTGGCTGGGATGGATGCGGGGGCGGCCGGCGAGGTATCGGCGGCACTTGCGATTGCTTCTGCACAGGGTACGACGACGAGCGATGCGTGCGGGCCAACGGCTTCTCTCAGCCTGATCAGAAAATCGCTGAAGTCGAGCAGCGGCGGCTCCCAGGCCGGCACGAAGATCGCGACCGCAGCCGGACGGTCATCGGCGATCCGGCGGCAGGCGCGGGCGTCAGCATCGAGTGATTCAACGCCTGCAGTCTCGACGCGAGCGAGGTCGACGCCGAGCTTGCGCCTGGCAAGCTCGCCGACCGCATCGTTCGATACAAAGGCTCGCCAGACGATGGCACCGATGTGCCCGACGAGTGCCGGCGCCCGGGCGAGCGCAACGGCGCCGTCGTCGATTGCAGCGGCCTCGGCCGTCCCCGGTGCGGTCTCAACAACCGGCGCGCTCATGCGATCGAGCAACGCAGAAACGCCGGGGTCGTCGAGCAGCCAGCGCTGCGTCGCAACCGTCAGACGCCGCGTCACGAACAGCCAGACGACGAGTCGCAATCCCAGCCCGTAAACACCGATGGCGAGCAGCACGAACGGCCACCAGCCGGCCAGCACGCGCGATGCGTCGCCGTCGAACGCCTGCGTCCCATCGAGCCTGAAGAACTGCGAACGTTCGACGAGTGCGAGATCCGGCACGGCGGCCGGAAACAGCGCCTGCCACGGCCACGAAAGCGTCCGGGCGATCTGCGTAACCGTATCCGCGCCGAGACCGAGCGTCGTGCTCCAGCCGAAAGCGAGGTCGGTGAATGCGATCAGCGCCACGGCGGTCGCGAGCGCGGCGACGTTGAAGCCGACCGCGGCCAGCTGCGACCAGCAAAGCATCTGCCATTTGCCGAAGCGCCGCGCTGCCGCCGAACGCGCAGTGGACCAGTCGAAGGCGGTTGCGGCCGGCTCGGACCGCGTCAGCTGCCGATAGAGACCGGCAGCGATCATGCCCGGGTTGATTGCCGCGAGCGCGTCCTGAAGCCAGCGGAGCCCCGGCGCCCGGCCCGGCATCAGAAACAGTGTCAGGACGAGCAGCACCAGCTGTGGCGCAACGAGCAGGCCGAGCACGCGCAGGACGTTGACCGGATAGCTGCCGTCGTAGCGAAACGCGATGCCCGCAACGCCTGCGCCGGCAAGGATGCCGAGCACGAAGACCACGAGAGACGCGAAGCGTCGGGCACGGGCCAGCCGTGACCCCGACCTTTCGGCCCGCTCTGCGGAAGACGCGTGCAGCCCGGAATTGGCGGAGTTTGGGTCACTGTCCCCAAACTCTCTGGCGGAGTTTAGGTCACTGTCCCCAAACTCTGCGTCCCCTAACTCTGCCCACCAGCGGCGGACGCGGGCGAGGGGCGGCTCGTCGCGCGGGCCGCGTTGCCCGATGGCGCGGTCGCGCTCGAGGCGCTCGCGGAGCGGCCGCGACCGGTCGGCTTCCAGCCAGCGGGGAACGTCGACGGCGTCTTCGAAGAGACTGGTGGAACGCGACATGCGCGCATCATATCGGGTTAGTCGTAGCTAATCGCCTCGACCAGTAGCGCCCGGGTCGACGACCCGGTCACGATTTCGACGCGGTCCCCTGCGCACTTGCCGAGCAAGGCCTTCGCCACCGGCGAATCGACGCTGATCGCTCCGGACTGGCCTTCGGCCTCGTCGGCACCGACGATCCGGTATTCGTGCGCACCCCCGTCGTCGTCTCGCACTGCGACCGTTGCGCCGAAATAGACCGCGTCGCCCGACGGCTTCTCACGCACGACTTTCAGCGTCGGCAACCGCTTCTTCAGATAGCGAATGCGCCGATCGATCCCGGCGAGCTCCTTCTTTCTATAGATGTATTCGGCGTTCTCGGAGCGGTCGCCTTCGGCAGCGGCTGCAGAGAGTGCCGCCACGACCTCGCGGCGGCGCACCCAGGTCTCGTCGAGCTCCTGTTGCAGCGCCGCGAACCCCGCCGGCGTGATGTACGGCGATGCAGTCGGTGTCGAAGGGCGCCAGCGGCTCATTGACGAAATTGCTGATTGAACGGGTTCGCGATGCCGGTTCGGCACGCGCGTGCTATCGGTCGGCCAGACTAGATCTGCGGTCGACAGCGCGTCAACCGGACCGCCCGGGCCGGCCTGCGCGGCGGGTAGTCGGTCCCGGCCAGTCGGCGGCCGGCTGTGGCGCCAGCTGGCGGCCGGTTGTGCGGCCGGGCGGCTGCCGGCTGTGGCGCCAGTCAGCGGCCGGCTGTGCGGCCGGGCGGCTGCCCGGCGGCCTCCGCGGCGACGGCTTGATCGTTTGCCTTCGCGCCCGAATCGGGCCACTCTCTACTGCACTGCCCCCGCGCGAGCTCAAGCCGCAGGTCCGCAATGCCCGTCGCTGCACGCCGACAAACTCGTCTCCTCCGCCGCAGCCGGCTCGCCACCGCGGCGGCAGCCGCGTTTCTGGGCGCTTGCGGTGGCGGCGGTTCCGGACAGGCGCCCGGCAGCACAGCCTCCGTAGAATTGCTGCAGGGCTATTTTCGTGGCGGCAACGTCGCAGGGCTCAATTACGAGTCAGGACAACAGGCCGGGGTCACCAGCACGGACGGCAGGTATTCGTGCGAAAAGGACGGGCTCGTTTCCTTTTCGATCGGCGCGGTCGATCTTGGGCGAACGACATGCGCAACGTTCGTGCACGCAGTCTCGCTCGCACCGAGCGGACAGCCTGCCGACACATCTGCCGTCAATATCATGCGACTGCTTTTGGTGCTCGACGAGGACGAGAATCCGGACAACGGCATTTCGATATCCGAGTCGTTGCGAAGCGTCGCCGACGCCTGGACGCCAATCGATTTCGCCGCGCCAGACTTCCAGTCGGAATTGACGCTGGTTATTGCCGACATCGCAACGACCGAAAATCGGATCATCGATACATTGCCGAGCGATGACGCCGTGCTCGCATTCATCGATGAGAGCCTGTCATGCGCTTACTCGGGCGTCTACGCCAACCTGTTCGGCAGCGGCCCTTCCAACACGGCAACGGGTGCCGCCCTCAACATTTTCAGAGATGCGGATGCAAACACCGATATCGGTCGCTTTCGATTGATCAGGCAGGAGAGATTCAGACCGCTGTTCACGGATGGATTCGCGGTCGTGGACCTCGGCGCCCGGCCTACGATGAGCGGCAACGATTTCAATGCCCAATTCGTCGGCACCGACGAGCTCGAAGGAGAATGGACCTCCGGTATCGCCGCACAGGACGTCGATACGCGTGGGTCCTTCGAGTTGACCAGACTCGGAGACATCGACGGCAGTTATCGCTTCACCGGAATGGCCGAGGCTTCGGGGCAAACGATCTTTGGGGTGTCCCTGCAGATGAGAGTCGCGCTGAAGCTCGACGGCGACACATTGTCCGGCGAGGCTTTCGACAACATCCTCGGCTTCTACTTCGATGTGACAGGCTCCAGGCTCCCCGACTCGAACGATTACGAGATCGAGATCGACGTATTCGGCTCGGCCACGGGCACGATCATTCTGGACGCCAACGGTGAGCCGATCGGCCTCGAGGGCGACTGGCCCGGGTTCGGCGATGGAGTGTTCAATGCCGTCGGCTGTCGACTGATCTGATCCCAGACACGCAACTTCAGAAGAACGAACGAGAGAACGCCGATGAACGCGCCCCCACCGGTTCTGACCGAGCTAAAGCTGACTGACGAGATGAAGCAGGCCGTCAACGATGCCTTCGGCGCGCGCCGGCCGATGGTCATTTCGTATGTCGACGAAGATCTGAAACCGCAGCTTTCGTATCGCGGCAGCACACAGACATTCAGCGATACTGCGCTTGCGATATGGGTGCGCAATCCCGAGGGGCGGATACTCGAATCGATCGCGAAGAACCCCGCCGTCGCGATGCTCTATGGCTACTTCCTGCCGGACGACCGCGGTTTCATGATTTTCAGAGGCCGCGCGCGCAGGGATGACACGGACGCCGTTCGGAACCAGGTATACGACAACTCCCACGAGTTCGAGCGCAAGCAGGACGAGGAAAGGAAAGGCGTAGCCGTCGTCATCGATCTCGACAGCGTCAACGGCTTCTTCGGCGGCAACCGACTGGACATGCATCGCTAGCCGGCAGGCACCGATGTCGGTCTGGGGGGAACTTCGCAGGCGCAGCGTCTTTAGGGTCGGCGCCGCCTATGCCGTCGCGGCCTGGCTGCTCGTTCAGGTGGCGGCAATCGTGCTGCCCGCGTTCGAATTCGCACCCTGGGTGTTTCGCGCGCTGCTGGTCGTCGTCGCAGTCGGCTTCGTCGTTGCAGTCGTGCTTGCGTGGCTCTACGAGCTGACACCCGCGGGCATCAAGCGCGACGAAGTTTCGGCGGCGGACCGCCGACGCCTGCCCCTGGCGCGCCGGCTCGACTTCGCGATCATCGTTCTGCTGGCCCTTGCCCTCACTGTCCTGCTGCTGCGGGACGGCATGCAACCGGCAACCGCCGAGAGCAGCTCGCTAGCGGTCCTCGCATTCTCCAACCGCAGCCCCGATCCGGCGGACGCCTATTTCGCCGACGGCCTAGCCGACGAGCTGCTGAGCACGCTCTCCCGGGTCAGGGAACTACGGGTGGCGTCGCGGACGTCGTCGTTCTATTTCAAAGACAAGGATGCCGACGTTGCGACAATCTCCGAGGTGCTCGGCGTCGAGAGAATTCTCTCGGGAAGCGTTCAACGCGATGGAGACAGTATCCGGGTTACGGTCGCACTCGACGATACGGCCAGTGGCGAGCTGATCTGGTCGGAAAGCTACGATCGCAACGTCGAGAGTCTGCTCGACATTCAGCGGGAGATTGCGGAAGCCGTTTCCGCTGCGATCGTTCCCGTGCTTTCTCCGGAATCCCGGGCGCTGGTGTCGAGCAGACCCACCGATGACGCCCGCGCGTACGACTTCTATCTGCGCGGCCGCGAATACCTGCGCCTGCCGCCGGAGCCATCGACGTTGGCGAGCGCAGCGGAACTGTTCGACCGCGCCGTAGTTCTCGATGCACGGTTCGGGGAAGCGTACGCCGGGCTTTGCGAGGTCGGCCTCGGCAGGTACGAGCTCGAGAGAACACCTGCCGCGTTCGAGAGCGGAGAAGCCGCGTGTCAGCGGGCCGTCGCACTCGGCAATACATCCTGGGACGTTCGGCTCGCGCTCGGCGAGCTGTATCTGACAGCCGGTCGACCGGGCGAGGCCCGTGTCGAGATCGAGAGCGGTTTGTCGCAGCAGCCGAACGCCGTGGACCTGATTCTGGCCCTGGCGCAAACCTACGCCCAGGAGGGCGACTTCGCCATCGCCGAGGAGACACTGTTGCGGGCAGAAGCGTCGGCGAGCGGTTACTGGCGCGTGCACAACGAGCTGGGGCATATCTATCTCGACTCGGGGCGCCACGACGAGGCCGTCGAACGCTATCGCCGCGTGATCGAGCTTACGCCCGACAGCGGCATCGGCTACGACAACCTCGGCAACACGCTGCAGGCGATGGCACGCTTCGATGAAGCGGAGGAGGTATTGAATCAGTCGCCGCTGCCGTCGCGATGGACGTACGAGAACCGTGGCCTGGTCTACTACTACCAGCGGGAGTTCACGCGATCGGTCGAAGATCATCGCCGGGCACTGGAGCTTGCCCCGGAGTACTACGCGGAATGGGGGCGGCTCGGCGATGCCTACCGGTTCCTGGCCGGACGCGAGCGCGAGGCGCAGGAAGCCTACTTGCGGGCGATCGAATTCGCGGAGAACGAGCGCCGCGTCAACCCTGACGATCTCGAGGTAATGACGCGGCTGAGCAACTACTACGTTCACGCCGGGCAACCCGCCGAAGCCGAGTCGCTGATCCGGCAGTTCGTCGAGCGGGAGCCCGACTTTCGACGTAATTCCGTGGGCTATTACTTCGCCGGGATCGCGAAGCTTCATCTCGGCGACGTCGACGGCGCGTTCGAGTTGCTCCGTCGGACCATCGCCGCGGGGTGGCCCAGATCGTACGTTCTGGCAGACCCGGATGTGGCGGCGCTCGGCGAGGAGGCTGAGGAGCGGCTTTGAGGCAGGCGGTTGCGGCGCCCGGCGGGATCACCGGGTGGATGGCCCGCCCGCCTGGGCCGGCTGCCACCGGTCGAGCGAGAGGGCGCCGCGGATCAAACCGCGCTTGCCGCGACATGCGTAACGCACGCCGGCAGGCGACGCGCCCAGATCAGCTCAATGTCGCCCGCAGCTCCGCGATCTGTTCCTTCGCCTCTTCCAGCACCTCGACACACTGATTCGTCGTGAGGCCCAGACGAATGCCGGCCCGCGTTTTCTCGAGCACCGGAACGAGCCCTTCTTCGTCGCCGAGCACGGCCGGCAGCGGCACCGCGACATGGAGGATGTCCGCGATCGAAGATTCCTCTTCCGGCTCACGGTCGGTATCGAGCTGCGACGCGACGGCCTGAACGACGGAATCGGGAAAATTCCAGCTCTGCAGGATGGATTCGCCGACCGGCACGTACCAGTCCGACATCACGCTGACCAGTTGCTGATCGTCCTCGAACAGGTCCGGAAAATCCTGGGCGCGCGAGATGATGTAGAGCTTGCCGACCGCATGGATAAGCCCGGCGAGGAGCGCTTCGTCGGCATTCAGACGCCGGCAGCACTTGCGCGCAATGACGTAGGCGACTGCCGCGACTTCGGTGCTCGACTGCCAGATCTGGTCGAACAGGACCTTGGCCGATTCGTATTTCTGGGCCAGGCGCATCTGCTCGGACGCGTAGGAGACCGTTGCGCTTTGCACCATCGTGAAGCCGAGACGCGCGACCGCTGCGCGCGGATCGGTCACTTCGCCGGCGGTGGGGCGCAGCGCGGCCGAGTTCGCGATACGGATCAGGCGGGCCGTCAACACCGGCTCTCCACCGATCACGTTCGCGACCTTGCCCGCGTCGCAGTCCGGATCGTCGAGCAATCTACGGATGCGAACTACGACATCCGGGAATCCCGGAACCTCGATGTTGCCGCCCGACAGTTCCTTCGCCAGCAGTTCGACGAACTTGAAGGATCCTCCGGCTGCTGCTGCGTTTGATTCCATACTTTCGCCCTAACGTAAGAAAATCGGTGAGCCGCGATCCGGCAGCACACGAACCGGCAACGTGTAACGAATTAGTCGGCCGCGCCGGCGAAGTCTTGAACCTGCCAAAGGCATGCAACGCGCCATCGCTCAGAGAACTCCGGCCTGCTCTTCGAGCTGTGCGACGTCGACCGGGTTCAGCTCGTGGAACGCTCGCTCGGCTTCCTCGGTCAGCACGACAATGCTGATCCGGCGGTTGATCGGATTAGCAGGGTCTTCCGCGTCGAACAGGATGGACGACCCGAGTCCGACCACCTGCCCGATCTTGTCCGGGTCCATGCCGCCGGCGACCAGCGCCCTGCGGGCGGCATTGGCACGATCGGCCGAGAGCTCCCAGTTCGAGTAATCGTCGAGATTGTAGGCACGACCGTCCGTGTGGCCGGTGATGCTGACCTTGTTCGGCACGGAGTTGATCAGGGAACCGAGCTCGCCGATCATGCTCGCGCTGGTCATCTCCAGATTGGCACTGCCGACGCCGAACATCGACTGGATGTTCTTGTCGACGAGCTGAATCCTGAGGCCCTGTGGCGTGATGTCGAGCATGAGCTGATCCCGATACGGTTCCAGCGCACTGCTCTGCGCGATCGCGTCCTGGATCAGCGACGACAATTGGTCGAGCCGCTCCCTGTCGGCCTGCGCCGATTGCACGAAAATCGTGTCGGCAGGCAAAACGTTCGGTGGTCCGTTCTGGCCGGTGAGCTGCGGCGCCGCCGGCCCGTCCATGCCGCCACCGAGATCGATCGCCGACACGCTGGCGCCGCCCGGCCCCTGCACGCCGGCGGGATTTTCGAAGTATTCGGAGATGCCGCGCTGCTGCTCTTCGGTGGCATTGCCGAGAATCCACATCAGCAGAAAGAACGCCATCATCGCCGTCGCGAAGTCGGCGAACGCGACCTTCCAGGAGCCGCCGTGGTGTCCTTCGCCCTTCTTGATCCGGCGAATGACTATCGGCTGCGGCGCATCGTCTGCCATCGGCTAGGCCGGTTTGCCGCGCACATGCTCCTCGAGCTCCTGGAAGCTCGGTCGCACCGAGTGATAGATCACCTTGCGAGCGAACTCGACGGCTATCTGCGGCGAATAACCCTGCACGGTCGCGAGAATGGCCGTCTTCACGCAGCCGAGAAACTTGCTCTGGTCGTTGGCGCGCCCTTCCATCGCGACCGATACCGGCGCAACGAACCCATACGCCAGCAGGATGCCGAGAAACGTGCCGACCAAAGCGGCCGCGACGTGATGTCCGATCTCGGCGGTGTCGCCACCGAGTGAGCCCATCGTGATGACGATGCCGAGCACCGCGGCGACGATCCCGAAGCCGGGCAGCGAATCAGCGACCTTGTATATCGCGTGCGCCGGCTGCTCGGCCTCCTCGTGGTGCGTTTCGAGCTCGAGCGTCATCAGATTGTCGAGCTGGAAGGAATCGAGGCTGCCGGTCAGCATCAGGCGGATGTTGTCGCGAATGAAGTCCATCGTGGCGTGATCCTTGCGGATCTTCTCGAACGGCTCGAACAGCGGGCTCGAATCCGGGTCGTCGATGTCGCCCTCGACCGCAATCAGGCCGTCCTTGCGGATCTTCTGAAAGAGCGCATACAGCAGGGACAGCGCTTCCATATAGAGCGCCTTGTTGTACGGCGACGGTTTCAGCAACGTCGGCAGGCCCTTCGTCGCGGCAACGATGATCTTGCCGGGGTTGGCGATGACGAAGGCGCCGAGCGCGGCGCCGCCGATGATGATCAGTTCGTAGGGCTGCCACAGCGCGTACAGATGACCGTGCGACAACACGAAGCCGCCGAGGACGCTGGCGGTGACGATGACGATGCCGGCAATTAGATTCATTGATTTGGCTTATGTTTATTCCACTCGCGGTGGGCCCGGCATCGCCCCGAAAGCACGACGCGACGCGAACCCGGCTCAAAGGTCTCCGAAGATCCTGTCGGCCGCGGATCGGGAACCTTTAGGGAGCGGGGAGGAAGCTGTGAGCCGGCGCCGATGGGAGGGCGCCGGCCGCGGGGGGCCGTCAGCGTCAGCCGGTCACCTTCCCCGATCTCGGCAGGAGCAGAGGCGCGGGCCGCGGTCGATTCAGATGCAGATCGGTGCTGCGCGCTTCCGCGGATTCGTTGGCGTCACCGATCGCTCGAGCCAGCAGGTCGGCGGGTCGGCGAGAGGCGCCTACTCCTCGATGTACCGCTCCGCGACCTCGTCATCGCAGACTTCCGAGGGCGGCGAGAATTCGAGGTCCGGACGGTGCTCCCACTGCTGCGTCATCGTGGCCGGCGCCGTGAGATACACCGGATCTTCCACGGTGACCTCATAGCGCAGACGCGTGCGGTCGTCGGTGAGCGTCAGGCGCTCCACCGTGCGCTTGCCGGGACTCGATGGCACGCTCAAGCCGAGGCCCGAGATATTCGGCTCGAAGCCGATCGTATCGATAACGAGCGTGTCGCCGTCCCAGCGGCCGACGGAATGGCCGTGGCGGGAGGGCTCGAGATCGGCCGGGTGCTCCGCGCCCATATAGACGGTGCGAATGACATGGTCACCCGTGTTGTCGAAGTGCAGGACGACTTCGTCTTCGCCAATCTCGATCGAGCGCATCTCGTCGAATATCGATAACACCGGTGTGGGCTCGGCGAAACACAAACCGTCACCGAGCATTTCCTCCTGCACGGCGCGCCCTTCCGGCGACAGCGGGAAACGCGCGAGAGCCCCAAATGCCGCACCCAGCGACGCCCGGTTCGGCGCCCATCTGCCTTCGATTGAATCGGCCGGCGTCAACCGACGGGTTCGAGTGTTGGCGGCATAGAAAGGATGGATCTCGCCATCCTCGGTTGTGACGTCGAGCACGCGGATCTGCTTACCGAAACCGCCGCGATTTGGATTGGCGCGCACGACGATCGGCATCCCCGGCTGCAGCGCCTCCCGGTCAAGGCCGTCGACCAGCGCCTGCGTGATGCCGAGCCCCTCGCCCTGAATCACGACCGTCTCGCCTTCCGGGCTTTCGGTCTCGATGTACAGGTACATGTGCGGGTTCACCCAGTCGAACCGGGCCACCGTGCCGTCGATCAGGATCTCCTGTTCCTGGTCGTAGAAGGCCATGCTGTGGTGGGCCGAAGCGGGCGCACTCCCAATGACGGTTGCGGTGAGCGCGAGGGCAGTGGCGGGCAGGACTCTCATCGGGGCACCTGGGAGCGGAACGGACATTTCATGATAGTCGGATCGGGCAGGGTGCGCCATTCGTCCGACTGCTCCGGCGAAGGCGGATAAAGCGGTTCCAGGGGGGTCGAAGCAGGCCGGCCGCGGCCACGAACATACATTAGAATGCGGAGAATCGGCGAGTCTGTGTGAGATCCATGTCTTTGCTTCAGGAACTCAGGCGGCGCAGCGTTTTCCGGGTCGCGGCGGCTTATGCGATCGTCGCGTGGCTGCTGATCCAGATTGCCGTCAGCGTATTCCCGACGCTGCAATTGCCGGCGTGGACGGCTACGTTGGTCACCGTATTGCTGATCATCGGGTTCCCGGTCGCTCTCGTGCTGGCGTGGGCCTTCGAGCTGACGCCCGAGGGTGTTCGCCGCCAGCCGACAGAGCGCGAGAAAGTTTCGGGACGTTCGGGATTTACCGACTACGCGCTGATGGCGGGCCTGTTCGCGTTAATCGTGCTCGTGGGACTTCAGTATTTTCGGCCAGGCGCTGAGCCTGGTGCGCCGCCGGCTAATCGCGAAGGACGGCCATCGATCGCCGTCTTGCCGTTCACCGATATGAGCGCCGACGCCAGCCAGCAGCACTTCGGTGACGGTATTGCCGACGAACTTCTGAACGAGCTCGCACGACTCGACGCTATCGATGTTGCGAGCCGCACGTCATCGTTTGCTTTTCGCGACAGCCCGCGCCCGGTGACGGACATAGGTCGCGAACTGGGCGTGCAGACCGTGCTCGAAGGGAGCGTTCGCGAAAGTGATGGGCAACTCCGGATTATCGCGCAACTGATAGACGTGCAGACCGGCTTTCACCTGTATTCCCAGACCTACAATCGCGAGCTGACGGACATTTTCGCGCTACAGCAGGACATCGCGGCTCAGGTTGCCGGCGCACTCGGCGTCCAGTTCGGCGTGGAAGGTGCCAATGCCTTCCAGGGCGCGGGAACCAGCAGCGTCGAGGCGTATGAGGCTTACCTTCGGGCACTGGTCATTCCGGACCGCGCAGAGCGCGAGGCTGCGCTGGAGCGCGTCGTCGAGATGGATCCGAACTATGCGAACGCGTGGGCGCAGCTCGGCCTGGCCGCCGGCACCGAGGTGTGGGAGGTGCCGCCCGCTGATATGCCGCGCGTTCTCGCGGTCGCGCGCGGTTACGTCGAGCGCGCCGTCGCGATCGATCCGATGAGCGCCGCGGGCCATTCACTTCTCGGAACGGTCTTGTACGCGCAAAAGGAATGGAGTGAAGGGCAGCAGGCGCATTCACGGGCGATTAATCTGAATCCGAGCGACGACACTTTCATGCAGAATGGCTTGCTGAATTTTCGCGCCGGGCGCTCGCGGATCGCAATTGCGCAATGGAACGCAGCCCGATCGATCAGCAATCGCCCGGACGAAATCGCCGACACCCAATTTCGCGTCTTCGCCCTGCTCGGGCTGCGGCAGTACGACGAAGTCGAGCGGCTCATGGATGAGCTTGCCCCCGCGAATGGGCGGGACGTGGCGCTACTGCTCGCAATGAGCCGCGACGACAAGGAAGAAGTGCGTACAGCACTCGAGTCAATTGAAACACCGGCCGTTGCCGTCATCACGCTTTACGAGCCGCTTCTCGAAGTGTTCGATGATCGGGATGAAGCGCTGCGGCTCTTACACGACGTTGCGAGTGGCGATGCCGTCTGGCCAAGCCGCTGGCACGAGGTTGGCCGGCTAGCGGCCTGGTACGGCGACACGGCGCTCGCGTTCACGCTCGCTGCCGAGGAAGCGCGCGGCGGTGAACCGCGAAGCTATGGGCTGTGGCTGCCGTACATGCGCGAGGTCCGACAGCTGCCGGAATTCAAGACGCTGATGGAGGAGATCAACCTTGTCGAATTCTGGCGTGAATTCGGCTGGGGCGACTACTGCGAGCCGGTCGGCAACGATGATTTTGAATGCAGCTGACCGGCGGGCGGCGCTCGTTGGTCGCAGGTTAGGGCAGTGACACGCGGGCGATCGATGGGGGTGCGTGTCGTGCCGCCAGCGTCCCTTTGCTCAGGACAAGGTGTAACTATGTGTCCGGAATAAGGTGTAAACCATGTGACCGGTATGGACCGTTGATTAGATGGCGCGCCCGGAGAGATTCGAACTCCCGACCACCTGGTTCGAAGCCAGGTACTCTATCCAGCTGAGCTACGGGCGCACCGGTGCGGCATTCGGCGACGCCGCGTTGCAAGTATAGAGCAACGCCGAACCAACGTGGTTGGCACCTGCGGTCTGTTGTTGCTCGTGTAAAGTGGGCAGCGATGAAACGAACGACGATCGTCGGCGTTCTTCTCACCGCCATAGCCATCTGTGGCGTCGCGGTCTGGCAACTTGCGCCGGTATTCACTTCGACCGCCGAGCCGCCATCGCTCGGTAGCGTCGGGACCGCAACGACCGATCGATCGGACCCCCTTGCGCGTGACCCGGAAACGGCCAGCGATTCCGGGTCGCCGCCCGACATTCAACCCGCCTCGCCAACAGGCCCGGACGATCCACTCGGCGCTCGCGAGCGCAACATGGCGAGCATGCTCTACCGGACTGCAGGCGGCGACATCGTCCAGCAACTGATAGCCTCAGGCCTGCCGCAGGCCGACAGCGAGACGATCGCGCGTGCGTACGCGTCGGACGTTGCGAAGTGCTCCACGATCGCGATGAGAGTCGAAGCGGAGAGGCAGTCGATATCGCCCGCCGAACTCGTGGCGCGACTCGATGCCGCGATGAACTTCGGGGACCTGAATCCGTCCGACGTGATTGCCGGGCCAACGGATCTGATCGCAATCGTCTCCGAGGTTGTCGACGTTTCCAGCATGGAAGCGAATTTGAACCCCTGTATCGCCGACGCAGTGCAGCGCGCCGGTCTGACGCCCGATGCAGCCATCGAGGCATTGCCACAACCATTCGGCGATCGCTGATTCGTTCCGCCCGCGACCTCCGCAACGCCACACGCGCGCTCCTCCCCAACCCGAACCCCATTCCGAGACCCTTGCACGGGGACACCGCCGCCCAGGCGCCATACTCGTAACGACAGCTGACGGGGATTCGCCAGGAACAGCTCGAAAGGACAAGGAGGTCCCGATGACACTACGATTCGGAGCGGCAACGCTGCTTGCGCTCGCATCGCTCACTGCTCACGCCCAGAACCCGAACCAACCGGTCGGTCCGGTCAAGCCGGTTGCCGTGGAAGGGACTGTGACGGTGGATACCATCGTCGACCAGCCGATCGAAGTCGTCGGCGCCGTCTCGTCATCAGCGAACCGCGAAGTCTTCCGCCTGAAACGCTTCCTGCCGATCCCCGCGGGGTCGCCGTCCGGCAGCACGGTCCGGGAATGCTTCGACGTGCCGGCCGATCGCTGGCTCATCATTGAGCAGATTCATGCGTTCCTGCTGAGCGAAACGCCCCCTGACACGAGCTTCGTTTCCCTGCGCATCGAGATGGACGCGTCGCGAACGATCGGCACCGGCTTCGGCTCGACCATTCGACTCGAGCCCGCGGGTGACCGTGACCTCGTCGCTCTGCCCGGCACCTTCTATAACGTCACCGAGACCACGAAGCTCTACTCGAACCCGGGCTCGATGGTGTGCATGTTCATGTCGCGAGGGCTCGACTTCACGCTGGCGGAGGAAACGGGCTCGGTCGCGCTATTTGGGATTCTGACCGATCAGCCCTGAGCGAGCCGCGTCCAGGCCGCACCTCCCAACGGCGCGGCTCGTTCATGTCGCGTGCTACGCTCGCGCATCGAAACGCGAAACGACATTGCTCTCCCCGTCGAGGTCCGTTCGCCGCGAACGCAGCCCGAATGGGACGCGTACTTCGACCTCCGCTGGCGGCTGCTGCGCGCGCCCTGGGGCCAGCCGCGCGGTTCCGAGCGCGACGAATTCGAAGCCGCGGCCGACCATCTGCTCGCCTGCGCGTCGAGCGACGCTTTACTCGATCTTGCAAGCGAGCCGCCGGCACTGCTCGGCGTTGGGCGTATCCACCTCGTCGATGCAACGCTCGCGCAGATTCGTTACGTCGCGGTCCGCGACGACGCCCGCGGCCGCGGCATCGGCCAGGCCATTGTGGAGCAACTCGAGACGACCGCGACAAGGCGCAAGGTCGAACGAATAGAAATGAATGCCCGGGAAGGCGCGATCGCGTTTTACGAGCGGCTCGGCTATCGAATCACCGGGCCGGCGCCGACGTTGTTCGGCCGGATCGTCCAGCAACGGATGGCGAAGCAGCTCGGCGAGCCTCGCAATCGGTAAGGCCTAAAGACTAGAGCTTCGGCAGGCCCGTCCGTCCGCTTGTAGCACCGGCGTACGAAACGGTCTCGGCAATCTCGTCGAGATAACGCGCCCGGCCTTCGGCCCGCTGGAGCGCGTCGATCTCCGGATCGTAGATGACATCCGAACCGCCGAGCGGCGCAACGGTCCAGTACGAGCCGACCCGGCGGATCTTCGCCGAGGCATTGAGCCTCTGGGCATAACGGCGGGCGAAAGCGGCGGCGGCTCTGTAGCTTGCGAACTGCATTCCGACAACTTGCCTGCCCGGCCGCACGACGTCCGTGAAAGCAATCCCAGTTTCGACCGTAACCGGGGAGAATCAGTACTCGGACTTCTTCTCGAGCGAGTCTGCAATCGGCATCCAGTCGGCGCGTGAGTCCCAGAAAATCGCGTCGTCCGGCAGCACGTGCGGGTCGGCATCGAAATTGCCGGCCGGTACCAGGTAGGCGGCCGTTTCGCCCATCTGCACGGGCCGGGGAACCGGTGAGCCGCACTCCGGACAAAAACAGTTGCCGAAGCGCGCACCCTCGAGGTCGAAGCGCTTGATCGATTCCTCACCGGAAAGCCAGCGGAACGCGTCGGCCTTTACGAAGATGTTGGCTGCATGAATCGTGCCCCTGACCTTGCGGCAGCGCGAACAGAAACAGTACTTGTAGAACAGGTAATCGGGGGCGGCGTCGAAACGCACGTTGCCGCAAAAACATCCGCCTTCGACTCGTTCGCCATTGCCCGCCATTGCTTCTCCCCATGCCCTTCATCTTGCCGTTTTCGACGGCCCGACCGCCGTTGGGTGTGTCGACGACATCGCCCGACGACTTCAGCCGATGCCCGGCAGCCGATGCCCGGCAGCCGATGCCCGGCAGCCGATGCCGCCAGCCAACGCCACCAACCCGCCCGGCGGCCGGTGCCGGTAGCGGTCCCGTCAGATGATACCCGCAGCGAGACAGATGCTGCCGCTAGGAACTCTTCTCCCGTCGAGTATTTTTCTCCCCCTCGATTACTTTCGGCGGCGCACCTGCAACTTTTCGCCTCACCGTTCCGTATAGGCGTTCGAAACCACTGATTTGTCGAACCATTAACGGAGGATTGAAGAATGAAGAAACGGATTGTCGGGGGCCTTGCGCTGCTGATGGTGAGCGGCGTCGCCGCCGCCACGACATGGCAGGTCGAGATTACGAACGTCACGCCCGGCCAGACTTTCACGCCGATTCTGGCCGCGACGCACTATAGCCGCGTCAGCTTCTTCGAGCCGGGTCAGCCTGCCAGTGAGGCACTCGCGACCCTTGCCGAATCCGGCGATGTGTCGCTGCTTGCCGCCGAGCTCGAATCCGCCGGCCGTCTCGTCGGCGGCACCGCAAGTTCGGGTGGTCTGCTGATGCCCGGTCAGACCGTCGTGCTGGAGATCGAGGGCCGCCCGGGACAGCGTCTGAGCCTGGCCGGCATGCTGATACCGACCAACGACACGTTCGTTGCGGTCGACAGCATGTTCCTGCCGATTCGCGGCACCAAGCACATCGAGGCCCTCGCCTGGGATGCCGGCTCCGAAGCCAATGATCAGAACTGTGCGAATATCCCGGGACCGCGCTGCAACGGCGAGGCCATCTCCCCGCCGGCCGACAGCGACGAAGGGTTCGTGCACGTCAGCAACGGCTTTCACGAGCTCGGTTATCCGGAAACGGACGGCGAGGTGCTGCAGCCGGCACACTATTCGTGGAACAATCCGGTTGCACTGATTACCGTGCGAAGGATCCGCTGAGCGAACCGAGCGACAGCAGTCGGATCAAGCAGCGAAACGACGACAGGGACCAGATGGTGAACGGCAGACGCGAGGCCTGCGCGTGACAGAACCCGTCAACGACGAGGAACGCTGGGCGCAGATGATGGCGGCAGCACACCACGGCGATGGCCGGGCCTACGCGATGCTGCTCGATGAGCTGGGCAACGCCATTCACCGTTACATCGAGAAGCGCTTCGGGGCGCTCGCATTTATCGAGGACTGCGTGCAGGAATGTCTGCTGGCAATTCACAACGGCCGCCACACCTGGGACCCGAACCGCCCTTTTCGGCCCTGGTTGTTTACGATCGTGCGTCACCGCACGATTGACCTGCTGCGCAGCGCCTACGCCGGCCGCGAGGCGACCGGCGGGATAAAGGTGGAGCTCGAGCCCGCCGCCGCGGGGCCGGCGGACGAATACGCGGCCGGTGAGCTGCTCGGCCGGCTCGAGCCCTCGCAAAGGCACGCCCTGACGTTGACGAAGATTTTCGGGTACTCGCTGGCCGAAGCAGCGGCACAAACAGGTGTCAGCGAGTCGGCGATGAAGTCACGGGTGAGCCGTGCACTGCGCGCGGCTGAGAACCTGCTGCTGCGCGAGGCCCGGCACGAGTGAAACTGAGCGACATGAAACAGAGCCGAGAAGACCTGATCGACGACCTCGTCGCGGACCTGAAGCCGGTTCGCCGGGCCGGCCGCATCGGCTATGCAGCCGTGGCCTGGCTGGTTGCGGCGCTGGTTTATAGCGCAACGATCCTGCTCGCCACCGGGCCCGTCAGGCCCGACGCGTTTGCGAACCTGGCCGCCTATCCGCTCTTCGGTGTCGAAACGCTCGTTGCGATGGCCGCGATCGTCGCGTTCGCAATCGCAACGCTCAAGCTCGCGATCCCCGGCCGCGGTCTGCCGCGCCGCGTGCTGCTCATGCCGCTTGTGCTGTTCGCCGCCTGGCTCGCGTTCTATGTCGCGGGGCTCGTCGAACCCGCCCATCCGGTGTCAATGCTCGGCAAACGCGAGCACTGCATCTGGCAGGGCATTCTGTTCAGCCTGCCGAATCTGTTCGTGCTGCTGCTTATCGCGCGGCGTTTTTATCCGGTTGCGCCGCGCATCACCGCTGCCGCAGCCGGAATGGCCGGCGGCGCGATACCCGCCGCGCTGATGCAGTTCGGCTGCATGTACGACCCGGCGCATATCCTGTCGCATCACATGGCGCCGATACTGCTGTCGGCCCTGCTCGGCGCACTCGCCGGGCCGCTCGTGCTGCGCCAGCGACGCACCGTGCCGCGGAGCCGCGGCGTGCCGATTCACTGACGACGACGCTGCGACCGCTCGAGACGGCGAGCTGCAGTAGCGCTGCAGCGGGACTGCCGTGACGATCGCGGCAGCAAGCTCAAGCCAACCCAACCACCCGCCCGCGGCGCCAACCCAGGCCGGGTTCAGCGCGGCGCCCGCGTAAACAGCACCTTCAGCGTGCCATCGGCCAGAGTGATGCGAGCGAGCGTACCGCTCGGTGCACCACTTTTGAGCGGATAGACCACAGCCTCGATCCGGTCGCCCGGCGAGAGCGTGTACCGCGACCAGCCGCGCTGTCCGAGAAACGACGGGTTGCGGCCTTCGAGCGTCCAGCGCGTTACGGTGCCATCGTCGTTGGTCACGTCGAGCAGCGCCGATGTGTGCGGCTGCACCCAGTCGAACGAGACCACCTCGCCGCGCAACACGAGCTCGGTGTCGAGATCGAACGCACCGAAAGCGTGGTGCGCCGCTGCGACGCTCACGACCGCAGCGTACGCCAGCAGCGCCGCAGCCAATCCGCCGCCGGCCCTGCGCGTGGCAACGCCTCGTGCCGCCGAAGAACGCAGCCCGTGACGAGCCTGCTGCGGGCCCCGGGCCTGGATGACCCGCCACTGGTGGCCTGCACCGTCCATCGGTCGATCCTAACCGGCACGCGGGGGTTCGTATACACTGCGCGGCATGCAGACGGCAGACTCGCAGGCCCGCAACGAGCGCTGGCTCGACGGCGCGATCGCGCGCTTCGAGGCGCTGAACGCCGACCTCGTCGAGCGCACGAACGGCGTGCTCGAGGCGGTCTGCGGCGCACCGGACCGGCAGGCGAAACTCCTCAATACGCTGTCGATGCTCGAGCATATCGGCAGTCACAAGATCATGGCGACTCAGCACTCGGCAGCGATCGCGCAGTCGACGCTGCGCCACGTTGCCGAAGAAGCGCATCACGCGTACTTCATGAAGCGGCAGGCCGAAAAGACCGCCGGCCGCGAGCTTACATATCGGGACGACGAACTGCTGGCTGCGCCTGCGGCGCGCATGTACTTTCAGCGCCTCGAAGCCGCAATGGTTCGCGAGCTTGGGCACACGCCCGCCCCACACGCGGCCTACCTCTATATGTCGATGATCGTCGAGTTTCGGGCGCTATGGTTTTACCGGCTGTACCAGCATGCGCTGACACGTGCGGGTCAGCCGATATCGCTGAAGCGAATCCTCGGCGAAGAGCAGAACCACTTGTCCGAGATGGCCACGGCACTCGAAGCGGCCGGCACGCTCGACGACGACCGGGTTTCGCGTTTCGTTGCGACCGAGCGCGAACTCTACGCTCGCATGCTGACCGCAATCGGCGCACACGTCGGGGTTCAGTGAGCGGCAGCACGCGGGTCCGAACGAACGGGACCCCGCTCGCACTGCCGTTCCGCCGTGCCGCCACGATCAACGCGCCCTGCGCCGACTCATGAAAAAGGCAGCCTCCATAGCGTTGATCTGCCTCGCGACGGTCGTCGCCTGGGAGTACTCGAACCGGCCGGTCGCGCACCCCAGGCTCGAAGGCCGGATTGCCGGCTTCGCGTATTCGCCGCAGCAGCCGGGGCAGTCGCCTAACGACGCCGAGTACCCGAGCGTCGCCGAGATCGAGTCCGATATCGCGCTGCTCGCCGAGCATGCCGGCGCAATCCGCACCTATTCACTCGACTCGACACTCGCGGAGATTCCGGCCATCGCCGCGCGCTACGGGCTCGACGTGACGGCCGGCGTCTGGCTCGACCGCAACCGCGCCGAGAACCGTCGCCGGATCGAACGGCTCGTCGAGATCGTTGCGGTGAACCCGAACATCACTCGCGTGATCGTCGGCAACGAGGCGGTACTGAACGACACGCTGTCGGCGAGCGAGGTTGCGGCCTACCTGGACGTGGTGCGCGACCGGATCGGCGTCCCGGTCGGCACAGCCGAGCCCTGGAACACCTGGCTCGACAACCCGGAACTGGCCGAGCACGTCGACTTCGTGGCGGCGCACATACTGCCGTACTGGGAAGGCGTTTCGGTCGTAAACGCGGTCGACCGGGTCGCCGAGCGCGTTGCGGATCTCGAGGCCCGCTTTCCGGGGCTGCCGATACTGATTGGCGAAGTGGGCTGGCCGAGCAACGGCAGAGACTTCGGGGCGGCCGTCGCCTCGCGGCAGAACGCCGAGGGTTTTCTCCGCTACTTTCTCGAAGCCGCAGAACCTGCCGGCTACGACTACTTTCTGATGGAGGCGATCGATCAGCCCTGGAAGCGGGTCGACGAAGGCGAGGTCGGTGCGTACTGGGGGCTCTTCGACGGCAAACGCCGAGCGAAATATTCGCTGGCCGAGACGTTCCGGCCGATTCGTGCGAGCGGCTCGCTGATGCTGCTCTCGGCAAGTCTCGCCGTGCTGATGTTTCTGCTGCTGACGGCCGATGCCGGACGATTGCGGCTACCGGGATTCGCGCTGCTCGCCATCGTGTCGACGACAGTGGCGAACGCACTGGTGTTCAGCCTGCACGATCACCTGAACCGCTACTGGACGCTGACGGGCCTGCTCGGCGTGGCCGTTCTGCTGCTCGGCATTCTCGGCATCGTGCTGTTGATCGCGATCGAAGCGCACGAGTGGGCCGAGGCTGCTTTCAGCCCCGCGGTCCGTACATCCGCAATGCCTGGCGGATTGGCGACGTCCAGCGGTTCCGCAACGCCTGGCGGATCCGCGACGTCCGGCGGTTCCGCGCCCGACGGTTCCGCGCCGAGAGTGCTTGCCGATGCTTCATGCGAAGACGCGCCGGCGCAAGCCGCAAATGTGCGCCCGACCACGCCCCGCGTCTCGATCCACGTGCCGGCCTGCGCCGAGCCACCGGGAATGCTGATCGAGACGCTGAACGCGCTCGCCGAGCTCGACTATCCGGACTTCGAAGTCCTCGTGATCGACAACAACACCCTGGACGAGCGGCTCTGGCGGCCGGTCGAGGCGCACTGCCGAACGCTCGGCGACCGCTTCCGTTTCTTCCACGTCGCACCGCTCGCAGGCTACAAGGCCGGCGCCCTGAACTATGCGCTCGAGCGGACCGACCCCGATGCCCGAATCATCGCCGTCATCGACAGCGACTACCGCGTCGAGCCGGACTGGTTAAGGTCACTGTCCCCAAACTTTTTCGGGGATGGGCGGGTGGCGCTGGTGCAGGCACCGCAGGACTACCGGGATCAGCGGGAGCGGCGCTTCAAGGCGCTGTGCGAGGCCGAATATCGCGGGTTCTTTCACCTCGGCATGATTACCCGCAACGAGCGCAACGCGATCATTCAGCATGGCACGATGACGATGATTCGCGCAGATGTGCTGCGCGAGGTCGGCGGCTGGGGCGAATGGACCGTGACCGAGGATGCCGAGCTTGGTCTGCGCATCCTCGAGCACGGTTACGAGGCCGTCTATACGCCGGCCAGCCACGGCCGCGGGCTCACACCGGACCGGTTTCGCGACTATCGCTCGCAGCGGTTTCGCTGGGCGATCGGCGCGATGCAGATCCTGCGCCGGCACGGCCGCGCGCTGCTTGGCCTCGAGCCCTCCGCGCTGACACGCGGCCAGCGCTTTCACTTTCTGACCGGCTGGGCCGGCTGGATCGGCGACGGCCTGAACGTCGCGTTCAATCTGATCGCGATCGGCTGGTCCGTGCTGATGCTGCTCGCGCCAGGCGACTTCCTGCCACCGGTTGCAGTCTTCACGAGCTTCGTGCTGGCGCTGTTCGTCTTCAAGATCGTCAAGGTCGCGTGGCTCTATCGGACGCGCGTAGGCGCAACGGCCGGCGAAACGCTGGCTGCCATCGTTGCCGGGCTGTCGCTCGTCTACGTAACCGGACGGGCAGTGCTCGCGGGGCTTCGCGGCGGAGAGACCCGCTTTATCAGAACGCCCAAGCTCGCCCGGCGCGACGGGATCGCGGGCGCGCTCGCCGACGTCTCGCACGAGCTGACACTCGCCGTCTGCCTCGCCGGGCTCGGCCTCGCCGTGCCCATCCTGACGCCGATGCTGACGCTCGACGACAGGCTCTGGAGCGCCCTGCTGCTGACCTCGGCAATTCCTCACGCATCGGCGGTTGCGGTCGCGGCACTCGGGGCGCGAACCGGCCACAGCAAGGGCGAGATCGCGGCGCCCCGCGCCGCGACGGCAGCGGGGACTCGTAAGGGCTGACGCTTCGGGACCCCGGCAGGCGGTTCGGCGGCGGCCTCGGCCGGCAGCCTTTCGCCGCGGGCCGACCCGGACCTGCACCACACTTCGCCCCTCGAATAGTGAGAAACGTCTCAGATTTCGCCCACCGCGCTAACGACACTGTGCTCCGGCGCCGAGAATTGTACGTAACGGATACCAGCGCCCGGAGTCGGTTTCATGCGTACCCCAAGTCGTCCTCGGCGGACAGGCACAGCGCCGCGTCACTGGCGGATCGTCCTGACTGCACTACCTGCAGCTTTCCTGCTGACTGGCCCCTCGGCGCAAGCCAACGACCTGCTCGACCAGATGCTCGAAATGAGCCTCGAGGAGCTGATCGAATACGAGGTCGTTGCGCCGACCAGGACACAGCAGTCGCTCGCCTCGTCGCCCGGCTCGGTCAGCGTCATCACCTACGACCAGATTCAGGCGTCGTCCGCCCAGACGATCCCGGAGCTGCTGCGGCGCGTACCCGGTGTCAACGTGCGCTGGAACCCGATGGTGCAGACCATCGATGTACGAGGCTTCGGCTCGAATCCGTTCACGAACAAGATTCTGCTGCTGATCGACGGCGTTCCGTACAACTCCTGGAACAAGGGCGGCTTTCCGCAGCATCCGGGCTTCGATTTCTTCAATCTGCAGAACGTCAAGCACATCGAGATCATCCGGGGCTCGGGCTCGGCGCTCTATGGCGAAAACGCACTGAACGGCGTCATCAACATCGTGACGCTCTCGGGCGAGGAGGTCGACGCGACGCGGGCACGCGTCGTCTCCGGCGATCGCAATACGCGGTCGATCTCAGGCTCGATCGCCACGCGAACGGGCCAGAACAGCTCGTTCCTCGCTAACGTGCGAGCGATAGAGAGCCAGCTCCCTACCGAGCTTTGGGCCGAAAACGACTCGCGGGCCTCCGGCTACGACGTCTTCCTCAAAGGCAAGATCGGCGGCTGGCTCGCCTCGCTCTACCGACGCAGCGACGACTTCGACGGTTACGAGCACAGCGTCGGGGGAGGACCGCTGCCGCCCGGCACTTTCTTCAGGAGCGCTCCCAGCATCGAGCAGACGATCAACATTCTCGCGGCGCAGTACCACCACGAGTCCGACGACGGCAATTGGTCTGTAACGTCCAACCTGTCGCTCGCGAACCGCGACGGCAGCCACTGCGCTGCCTGTCACAGCAATCCCCAGAGCCCACGCTTCGGCGAGCAGGAAGACCACGGCGATCAGCTGTTCGGCAACGTGGACATCGCCTGGAACGGCCTCGCGAAGCACGAGCTTCTGCTCGGCCTCGAGGCGCGCAGTATCGACGCCGGTGCGCACACGGCAGAGCTTGCCGGCCCCGAATCGGAGGTCGACAACGACGTCCAGTCAGTCACGACCTACAGCAAGCGGTCGGTCTATCTGCAGGACAGCTACTCGTTTCTCGACGGCCGCGGCGAATTGATCGGCAGCGTCAGATTCGAGGGCGCCACGTCTCCGGCGTTGTTCGGAAGCCGAACGTTTCCGCGACTGGCCGCAGTGTTCAACCCACGCGACCAGCTGACGGTCAGGGCAAGCTGGAGCACGGCGGCCCGCTATCCCTCGTTCAGTGAGCTCTATCAGAACAGCTGGTTCCTAGCCGCCGAGACGCCGGTGGGCGTCATTCCGCTGGCGACGTTCGAGCCCAATGAAAACCTGCAGCCGGAAGAAATAGAAAGCTTCGAAGCGGGCCTCAGCTACGTATTCTCGGACCGACTCGTCGTCAGTGCCGATGCATACGCCAACGAGATCACGGACTCGATCGTCATCGCCTATCCGAGCATCAGGTTCGAGAACCACCCGAGCGACGCGCGCATTCGGGGAGTAGAGGTCGATGTTCGATTCGAGCCGAGCGAGCGCGTGTCGACGTACGCGAACTGGTCCTATCAGAGCACGACTCAGAACAATGCCGGCGCGGACTCCAACGGCAATCCACTCGAGCTGACTTACGCACCAAGACACAAGATCAACTTTGGCGCTGACTACACGCCGCGCCCGAACTTCCGCGCGATGTTCGAGCTCAGCTGGCAGGACGAGTACATGGCGCCGGCCTTCTGGTACGGAATTGTCTTCCCGACCGACCCGGTGCCAAGGCCGTTGGACGACTTTGCCTATCTCAACGTCAATCTCGAGTTCCGACCGCAGCTCGGCACCAGTCGGCCGATGATCTTCAGCCTGTCGGCCAAGAACCTGCTCGACGAGCGGCCGTTCGAGACCCTCACCGGTTTCGGCGGGCGAAACGTGGGCCGGGAAGTGTTCTTCAGCGCCGAGTACGTCTGGTCCCGCTGAACCGGCACTCGACGGGCAGGCGAAGAGAATATGCGCAGCTGGCGCCAGGCCAGACCCGGATCGCACCTTGCGACAGGACTGTTGCTGGGCGGGCTGCTCATTGCCGGCGGGACGGGGGCACAGAGGCTGAACCCGAGCCTCGAGACCGAGCGGGCCGTCATTTTACCGGCGAAGGTCGCGTACCTTTTCAACATCGCGAAATTCGTCGCCTTTCCCGGCGACAGCGCCACGGTGGCGCTTTGCATCGGTGAAAGCTCACCGTTGTGGGCGCACGCACAAAGCCTCGATGGCCGCGACCTCGGCGACGGCCGCCAGCTCGCAGTCCGGAAATCGGGCGGCGGTGCCTGCGACATCGCATTCAGCGACGAGAGCTCCGCGGGCGACGTCGCCGGCGGCCTCCCGAGCCCGGCACACGGCCACGAGGTACTGCACGTCAGCGACATGCAGAACGCCACCGGACTCGGCTTCGCGATCGAAATCTACTTCGAGAACGAGCGGCTCGGATTCGCAGTCAACGAGAGCCTGATCCGCAACGCGAGCTACAGTGTCAGCTCGAAGCTGCTCCGCCTGTCCCGGCCGCCGACCGCGAGGGTCCGATGAAGCCGCGGCAGCTCACGATTGGCAAGAAGCTCGTTCTGATCAATGTCGTCACCGCGATGGCCGTGCTGCTCGTGGCCGGCGGGATCTTCGTCTGGCTGAACGCGCACCAGCAGCGCTCCACGTTCGAGCAGCGAATCCGTGCGCAGGGCACGGTCGTCGCGACGAACATCACGGCGGCCGTCCTGTTCGAGGACTGGCTGGGCGCGGCGGAAATTCTGGACTCACTCGCAGAGGACGACGCGATCTCGTACGCCGCGCTGTTCGACGCCGGCGGCATGCGGCGGGCCGAGATTTCGGTCGAGAAGGGCATGACCGTCGACGACCCCACCGGCCCGATGCCGGCGATGCCGGACACGCAGCAGTTTTCGATTCCGGTGCTGGACAACTCGAGCTCGATTGGCCACCTGTCGTTGTGGGCCACGGATCAAGAGGTGCGAACGGCAATCGGGCGGTCCGCGTTCGAGATGTTCTCGCTTACCTGCGCGGCAATGGTTCTGACTCTGCTCCTCGCGATGGGAATGCAGCGAGTCGTGACAGACCCGATACGCAGGCTTTCAAGGTTCGCCCAGACGGTCAGAGAGACGCGGGACTACTCGCTGCGGATGGAGTCGTTGAATGACGACGAGCTCGGCGCGCTCGCACTGGACATGAACGACATGATGTCGATCATCGAAGCGCGCGACGTGGATCTGGAACATCTCGTCTCGGAGCGAACCCGCGAGCTCGAAGACCGGAACGAGCGGCTGCAACACGAAATGGCGCAGCGCAACGAAGCCGAGAGAGCCGGCCGTGAAATACGCATGCGGTTCGAGCAGGCTTTTCGCAACGCGCCCAACGGTATGGCCATCGTCGACCTCGAAGGCAACGTGGCCCAGCGCAATGCCGCGCTCGACCGTGTGCTGGAACTCGATCCCGGTGACTCGCTCGCCGTGCTCGACCTGGTGGACGATGAAGATGCGCGGCAACTCGCTGCCGAGATCGACTCGCTGACGAAGTCGGACAACGATACCTTCACCTGGGAGGGTGTGTGCCGAACGGCGAAGCAGCGCGCCATCGATTGCGTGCTGGGCTTCTCGGCGGTCCGCGACGAGGCAGGCGAAACGCTCTATCTCGTCCTGCAGCTTCAGGACGTTACGGAAGCCACGAAACTGTCTGCCGAGCTCAACTACCAGGCGGCCCACGACGTCCTCACCGGGCTCGCAAATCGCCGGACGTTCGAGGCGACGTTGCGCGTAGCGAACGAGCGATGCCGCGACCACGGCGAGCGATTCTCGGTCTGCATGATCGATCTGGACCAGTTCAAGGTCGTAAACGACACCTGCGGCCATGCGGCGGGTGACGAGCTGCTGAAACAGGTCGCGTCCATGCTGAGGCAACAGGTGCGGACGGACGATCTGGTCGCGCGACTCGGCGGCGATGAATTCGCACTGCTACTGGGCAACTGCGACCTGGAGCGGGCGCGCAAGATCTCGGAGAGCATTCGGCTGGCAGCCGAGTCGCTGTTGTTCGAATGGGAAAGCTCGGTTTTCCGGATTGGCGCGAGCATCGGCGTGATCGAGGTTTGCGAGCCGCTCGCGGACACGGCGGATCTGATGCGCAACGTCGATCTCGCCTGCTTTGCAGCAAAGGATGCCGGCCGCAACCGCATCCATGCCGTCCGGCACGGCGCCGGCGAATTTGCCGAGAGCCGCGGACAGGCCAACTGGGTCCATCGGATACACCGAGCGATCGAGCAGAGCGATTTCATGCTGTTCTGCCAGCCGATCCTCCCGCTACGCGGTCAGATCGAGCCGCCCAGACTCGAGGTGCTGGTTCGGATGCGTGACCGCGAAAACAACCGGCTCGTTCCGCCGGGCGCGTTCTTTCCGGCCGCCGAGCGCTACAACCTGTCGAGCCGAATCGATCAGAGCATCGTCCGCCTGTTGATACGCACGCTGCACACCTATTCGCAGCTGTTCGACGACGGCCGAACGTACTGGGTCAATCTGTCCGGGCGAAGCGTAGGCGATGCCCGCTTCCTCGAATTTCTCGAGAGCGAGATCAAGGCGGCGAACCTCCCACCCGGAGGGCTCAACTTCGAGATCACCGAGACCGAGGTGATCCGGAACATCTCGGACGCCGCAAGAATCATGCGGCGATTGAAAGTGCTGGGTTGCCAGTTCGCGCTCGACGACTTCGGCACCGGGCTCTCGTCGTTCGGCTACCTGAAGACGCTACCGGTCGACTACATCAAGATTGACGGCATGTTCGTTCGCGACATCGCGGTCGACGCGGTGGACCGCGCGTTCGTCAAGTCGATCATCGAGATAGCAAACCTGATGTCGATCGAAACGGTCGCCGAATTCGTCGAGTCCCAGGAAATCTGCTCGATTGTCGCCGACCTCGGTGCCGACTATGGCCAGGGCTTCGCGCTCGGCACCGTCGAGCAGTTGCTGCCGTCGCACGTTCCCGACGCGCTGCAGGGGCTCCCGGCCGCAGGGCGGCGCGCCTAGCAGGCTCTCTAAAAAGTCTCTGGCGGCGCGCTGCGGCGATCTCACCGATTGCGCGGGCTCTCGCCTGCCCCGTCTTCGGCCCTAGGTGAATAATCGGACGGTAATCGTCGTTGCGATCTGTTCGGCGTTCGCAAGTCCCTCGAACTCGCCGTTGAGCACCTGCTCGAGCCGGTCTGAAACGCCCAGCTCAGGCGCGAGGGCCCGCGCGATCTCCAGGTCCGAGTCGACGCCCATCAGGTGCCGAGCCGCCTGCAGCGAGACCTCCGTCAGCCGCACCAGAACCGAACCCGCAGCGGCATCGCCGCGCCCGACACTTGCCACGACCTCGACGAACGGTGCCGGCAGATCCCAGAGATCGCCCAGCGCCTGGCCGGCGTCATACTGATCGAAACCGAACTCCTCACGAACGCAACCGCGAGTGCTGCCGCCGCGAGCGCGCTCCAGCGCCGCACCGGTACGCCGCGGCTCGAAGCCGACCAGCGCCAGCAAGCCGATCTCGGCCATCAGGCCGGCCGCGTACGCCATCTCCGCATCGCCTGCCGGCAAGGCCACTTCGCCGAGCCAGCGATTGATCGCTGCACAACGCACGGCCACGGACCAGTGAATGTGCGCGTCGAAGCCGGCACAGGCATCCGGCCGGAACCGATCGCCGAGCGCGATGCCGAGCGCAACGCCGCGGGTAAGATCGAGGCCGAGAACGCGGCTGATCGCGTCCCGCACCGAGTCGATGCGCTCACCGCCGGACAGGAAGTCCGTGTTCGCAAGACCCAGCAGACGCGCCGTCATGACCGGATCCTTCTCGAGCACGCGCACAGCCCCGTCGACCGTCGAAAACTCGTCTGCGAGCTTGGAAATGATGACGAATGCCGTCGACGGAAGCACCGGCAGCGAGTTGCGCCCTTCGAAGAACGCACGAGCTGCGCTGACGCAATCAGCCTGGGATGCTACTGCCATTTCCTGCATAGAGTCGGGTCGGACGGAACGAACGATCTGTGAGCTGCGGCCTGCGAGGAGCCTAATGTTTGCCCCGGTCGCCGGCAAGGTACGAGTCCACAAAAGACGGCAGGGGCAAGCCCGGCGAAATCACGGCGTTTTCAACTTAGAATTGGGGCTGTCGTTGAACTGCCGAGGCGAGAATATGGCGCGACTGTCTTCGGCCCTGGCCGCGAGCCTCATGCCGGGGCTCGCGCTCGCGCAGGAAACGATACCGGAGCTGATGCTGCAGCAGGCCGCGCCGATGGGCGAGGGCTGGGCCGGCTTCGCCGACATCGGTTTCCTGTTCCGCTCGCTGCTCACGCTGATCCTGGCAACGCTGCTCGGTGCAGCGCTCGCCTATCACCCGCGCCTGCTGAGCACGGCCGATACGCTGGAGGAAATCGAGGCGCGCAAGGTCTTCATGCTCTATTCGGTGATCGGCGCGCTGATCGGCATGCTGGTCGTCAAATACGGGCTGGTCGTCGGCTTCGTGCTGTTCGGCATCGGCGGATTGATTCGCTTCCGGACGATCCTGCGCTCCGCCGTGCTGACCGGCCAGGTGATCTTCGTCACACTGATCGGATTGTCCTGCGGCCTGGATCTGCCGCACGTCGCCGTGCTCGCGACAGCTTTCGGCTTCGTGCTCATCTACGTCCTCGACGCAAACATCACCTATCAGGCGGACATCCGCGAGCTGCCCGCCGAACGCTACGTCGAGGCGACGGAAGCCTACCGGCGTGCGATCGAAAGCGTCGGCTGCAAGGTGATCCGCGAGCGCAAGAACCCATCCAAGCATCGTCTGACCCTGATCTTCGTCGGCGGCAAATTCGATTCCGCGACGGAACTCGAGACGGCGATCGGCTCTGTCGTCGATCCGCAGCTGCGTGGCTCGATAGACTGGGAGCTGAATTGATGTCGTGGCTCGCGGCTGACCGTTTACTCGGGAGCGGACGCTTGCTCCCGGGCCGACGTTTACCCGCGGGCGGACGTTGGCTCGCAGCCGGCCGCCTGCGCGCGGGCAGAGGCTTGCTCGCGCTCGCCGCGGCCTGTGCAATCGCTGCACCGGCACAGGCACCGGCACAGGACGACGCGAACCACCCGCTGTTCCGCGAGACCGCCCTGCTCGAGCTGACGCTCGAAGCCCCGCTAAGGGCGCTTCGCCGCGACAGCCGACGGTCGCGCCCGGAGCACGACGGCCTCGTTCGCTATACCGATGCCGGCGGAGCCGAGATAGTGCTCGATGTCGAAGTGCGTGTGCGCGGCCGCTCGCGGCTCAGGGAATGCGACTTCCCGCCTCTGCGCCTCGACTTTCGCCGCGGCCAGCTCGACGGCACGGTGTTCGAAGGCCAAAACCGGCTCAAGCTCGTCACGCTCTGCAAGCAACGCGACGCGTACGAGGACTATCTGCATCTCGAATACGATATCTATCGGCTGTTCAACGCGCTGACGGACAAGTCGTTCCGCGTGCGCCGCGTCGATGTCGACTACATCTCGACAGACTCCCGCCGTGAAGAGCGCTTCGCGGCACCCGCTTTCCTGATCGAAGAGGACACTGAGATCGCTGCAAGGCACGGGCTTGACGTGATCGAGCAGGCCGCCCTCGGTTTCGATGTGCTCGACGCCGCGCACACGGCCCTGCTCAGCGTCTTCCAGTACGTCATAGGCAACACCGACTGGTCATCGCTGCGCGGTCCGGACGGAGAGAACTGCTGCCACAACGGCGATGCCATCGGCACGGTCGGCGGCCCGGTGTACGTGATCCCGTACGACTTCGACAACGCGGGGCTGATCGCGACGGACTACGCAGAGCCGAGCGACATCCTGCCGATCAGAAATGTCCGGCAGCGGCTTTATCGGGGCTTCTGTCGGCTGGATTCGGAAGTCGGTGCCGCGATCGAGCACCTGCTCGAACGCCGCCCGGATCTCGAAGCCGTGATCGCCGGCAGCGAAGCCGCAGAGCCTGCCAGAGCCGAGGCGCTCGCCTACCTGCGCGAATCGCTAGATACGCTGGCGGATCCGGCGGAACGCGACAGCGAAATACACGGGGAATGCCGTTGAGCAGGCACACCCCGATGGCCGCTGCGCACTCGCGATCCGGCGCGCCTCGGCCGACCGCCCTGCGCCCGCGACACATCGCGCGCCTGCGCCAGCTCCTGCTCGTGCTCGCCGTGCTCCCGCTGTCGTGCGCAATCGTCGCGCAACCGGCCTGGCACTTCTCCGGTGTCGAACGGTTCGTCGCGGTAGCCGACATCCATGGCGCCTATGCCGCGTTCGAAACGATTCTGCGCGATACCGGCCTGATCGACGACGCGGCAAACTGGTCCGGCGGTGCCGATCACCTGGTCGTCGTCGGCGACGTGCTCGACCGCGGCCCCGACTCGCGCCGGGCGCTCGATCTGATCATGGCCCTCGAGCAGCAGGCCGGTGACGCCGGCGGCGGCGTTCACCTCGTGCTAGGCAACCACGAGCTGATGAACCTGACCGGCGACCTGCGCTACGTCGCGCCCGGGGAGTATGCGGCGTTCGCCGAAGACGAGACGCCACAGATGCGCGGCTCTGCAATCGAGCGCCTGATGAACGATACCGCCGGCAACGATACGGGCGATGAGCTACGTGCTGCTTTCGACGCACGCTACCCGCCAGGCTTTTTCGCGCACCGCGAGGCGTTCTCGCCTTCAGGAACCTACGGATCGTGGCTGCTTGAGCAGCCCTTCCTGGTCGTCATCGACGACTGGGCTTTCGTGCATGGCGGCCTCTCCGGCGCAAGCGGCGATCTGCTGCCGGAAGCGCTGAACCAGAGGCTCGGGCAGGAGTTGCGCGACTACGCCGCTGCGCTCGACGCGCTGACGGACGCGGGGGTGCTCGGCGTCACCGACGAATTTAACGACCATCCCGCGCTGCTCGCCGCTTACGCCGAGCGCGTGCGAGCGGGCACGGCGTCGTGGCCGGACGGTGCCGAGGCCGCAGCGCGGACAGTGATCGAGCTTAATACGTCATTCGCATTCGACGCCGCGAGCCCGACCTGGTATCGCGGCAATGTAGCGTGCAGCGCGCTCGTTGCCGGCGATCGGCTGGCGACGCTGCTGGCTGCCGCAGGCGCCGGCCACCTGGTCGTCGGGCACACGCCGACCGGTGATGCCGCGATCCACAGCCGCTTCGGCGGACAGCTTTATCGCATCGACACCGGCATGCTGAGCGACTACTACGGCGGACGCCCGGCGGCGCTCGTCGTCGATGGCGGAGCCGTGAGCGCCGTCTACCCGGGCAGGGAGACCGTGGAAATCTCGCCCGACGCACGCGGGGCGGGGCCGCTGCCGGCCGGCCTGAGCTTCGAGCAGTTCCGGGAGTTTCTTGCGACTGCCGACGTGGTGGGTCAGGAGCCCATCGATCGCGATCGCAGCCGTGTGCTGCTGCGCGGCGGCGACATCGAAATCGAAGCGATTTTCGGCCGGAATCCGTCGCGCAACTTCGTGCCGGAGCTCGCCGCATGGCATATCGACCGCCTGCTCGGGCTCGACATGGTGCCGGTAACCGTCGCCCGCGAGCTCGACGGCGAAGCGGGGACGCTGCAGTACCTGGCAGCCGGTACGTTTTCGGAGACGGAGCGACAAACCGACAATATCGGCATTGCCCCGTGGTGCCCGGCCGGCGATCAGTATGGCGCGATGTATGTCTTTGACGCGCTGATCGGCAACGTCGGGCGCACGTCGGACCGGATTCTCTATAGCCCGGACAACTTCCAGGTCCTGCTCGTCGGCCACGCCGACAGTTTCCCGACCTCGAGAACGCTGCCCGCGCACCTGCGCGATCTCGACCTGCCGCTGACGCAAATCTGGAGCGAGCGATTGCGTGCACTGACGGAGGCAGATCTCGAACGCGAGCTCGGCGGGCTGCTCGACCGGCGACGGATCCGCGCACTGCTGGACCGGCGCGACGAGATTCTCACCGGGATGCCCTGACACCTCACGTCACCGACCGCAGACACGTGCCGACCGCAGACACGTGCCGGCGCATCGGCCGCGCAAGCACGCGAATCACTCGGGTCACCCCAATTACTCGAACAGCAACGGGCCGAGCTCGTGCATCGCGCCGATCGGCGTCGCTTCGGGAACGACGCCTGGCGCGAACCCGCGCGCGATGAGCCTCTCGATCAGCGCATCGTCCCGGGCGATGACGTGGACCGGCACGTCCCAGCGCGCACCCTCGCCGGCGATGCTCGCCGGCGGCTGATGGTCGCCGATCAGCACCAGCAGGAAGTTCCCGCCGGCCGTCTCGAGGTAGCTCGACCAGTACTCGTAGGTATAGGCGAGCGCATCGCGGTAGCCGGGCCGGAGCTCCGTCAGCGCATACGGCTCGTCGGGCGCCGCGCGCAGGGTTGCCGGATCGAACGGGTCCGACGTCAGCAGCCGTTCCCAATCCGACTGCACCGGTGGCGTAGGCCGGAATGGCGCATGCGTGCTGATCGTCGGAAAGAACACGAACAGCGGCGCGCGATCGACCGCGTTCAGCTCGTCACGCACGAGTCGCGCCAGCGCGAACTGGTCCGGGATTCGCCACCAGCCGAATTCCGGCCCTTCGTAGCGCAGCGACGCCGACCCGAGAATTGCATCGAAACCGTAGAACGAGCCTTCGGGCCACTGATTCCTCAGACCCGGCATCAACGCCAGTGCGCGAAAGCCGGCGGCGCGAAAGCGCTTCGGCAGCGTGTCGCGCGTGCGGGTCAGCAATGCGTCGTAACGGGCCGGATCGTTGATGTCGAAACCGGTCATGAAGCTGATGTGTGAGAGCCACGAGCCGCCGCCAAATGTCGGCGCAACGATGAACGCAGAAGCGGCGCGCCGCCCACTGCGGGTAATCGCGTCGGCGAGTGTCGCGCGCGGTCCGGCGAGTGCGTCCGCCAGCTCGCCATTGTCGAAAGCCACTGCACCGTACGACTCGACGAACGTGACGATGACATCGCGGCGAGGCAGCCGCGCCGGGTCGATTGCTGCAAGCGGTTCCGTGTCCCCGAGATCCGCCAATATGTCGCCGCCGGACAGCGCATCGGCGACGAAGCCGACCTGTTCCGCATAAGTGCGTGTAACAGGAATCGAGAACCAGCGGAGTGTCGCCGCCGATCGGTAGTAGCCGAACAGGTAAGCAGCGACCAGCACGACCGCGAGGCCGCTGAGATACCGCGAAACCCGGTGTCCCGAGATGAGCGTGACGGTCAGGGCCTGCAGGCAGCGATACAGCACCCAGACGAGACCGACGGCCAGCGCAATGATCGCCGCGCCCGCCGCAGCGAGCTGCCAGCCGGCGACGGCGTCCGCGAACATCGCGACGACGTCGGGCAGATAGCGGGCATCCCAGTACAGATTGATTGCGCGCCCGTAGAGCGCAGGCGCCGTGACCTCCATGTAGCGGCCGAGCGTCATCACGAACAGCACGACCGCAAGCGCGATGAGCGCCCGCCGCGCGGGCGGGCCCGTAAGACGGATCCACGCAGCAAGGATCAGCACGACGATGGCAGCTTCGACGGACAGCTCCGGGCGCACCTCAATCCACGGCGTCGGCCAGACGTTGTGGAAGCTCAGAGCGGTATTCAGCAGGAACAGCGCGGCCAGGAGGCCGGCCCATTCCCGGATTGAAAAGCGCATCGGCGTCTCACTCGGCGCTCGAAGCCGCGCGGGGCAGATCGAGCGACCTTTCAGAATCGAAACGTATAACTAACCTTGAACGTTGCGTCGGAGAATGTCGACTCGAACCGGTCGCGGACGAAGTTCTCCTGCAGCGTGTGGTTGATGACGAAGAAGATCTCCCGGCCGGCCTGCGGTATCCAGTGCAAACGCATGTTGATCCCGGCCGTGTCCGAGACGTTGTCGTACTGAATCAGGTTGACCCATGACAGCGTCGGCGAGAATACCCAGTCGATGCCGGTCGTGATCAGGCGCGTCGTGAACGCCCCCTGCGGCAGCTCGACGTCGGTAATGTTGTAGCCGATCCGGGTCCGGAACTGCGGCGACGGCGCCCAGGTGAAATTGCCGAAGAGCCGTGTCTGGTCGCCGTTGTAGAAACTCCCCTCGATGTATGCGATGCGGCCCGACCACTTGCGGAACGCCGCACCCTGGAACTCGATACCGTGATTCTCGAAGTCGTATCGGCCAGGCGCGATTATCACGCCGGGCGATATCTCGAACGGCTGCGTCAGGACTTCGGTGTCGAAGTTCGATCGCATGAATACGACATCGCCCTTGCGCGTCGTCGCCTGAATCGGGGTAACGCCGATACCCTTCGATTGCAGCCCGCCGCCGATGACGTTGAACTCCTGCACGTCGACGCTGAAGAAGAGCGACTGCCACACTCCGGTCGCCGGTCGCAGCGTATAGCCGAGGTCGGCGGCCGTGTCGCGCACGCCCCGGCGACTCATGAAGCCGAGCGCCGGGTTGAAGTTCCGCTCGAAGTCCTTGATCGAAACGCCTGCGCGCACACCCGCATTGCTCGGCATCGAGAAGCTTACGCCGGCCGCCCGGTCATCGCCGTCGAGCCCCGGCGTATCGGATTGCTGCAGCCACGCTACCGCCTCGATCGTGCGGCCACCGGCGAACTGCGAGTTTCTGTACAGATAATCGAAACCGGTGACGGAGTTCTCGACGTTCGAGCGCGGGTCGCCGCTCGTATACATGAAGCCTATCGTCGACTCCTCGCCGATCGCGGCCTTGCCGCGCAAGACCGACAACGCCTGCGCGTCGACCCCGACGTGCTCGTCCTGACGGATCGACAGCGCGCCGATCTCGTAGCGCCCGACGCGGCCACTGATCTTGCCGCCGTAATCGAGGTCTACGGTGCTGCCGTCGGCGGCAAGCCCGATCCGTCGCGAAAAGAACGGCCGGCCATTCTGACGATCTGCGCCGCCACCGAAGCCGCCCTGGGCACCGATCCGGCCGAACTCGAAGATGTCGGCCTCACGGAGAAAAAAATCGCGCTTCTCCGGGAAGAACAGGTTGAATCTGGTCAGGTTGACCTGCCGGTCGTCGACCTCGGTCGCAGAGAAGTCCGTGTTGACCGTCAGCGAAGCATTCAGCTGCGACGTCAGCCGGTAGACGACGTCGAGCGACGGCTCGGAGTCCGAATTCTCGAGCCGCGGATCGAACACCCGCGACCGGCGGAGACTCAGCGACGGAATCACGTCGAGCCCGACCCCCTGCTCGAGTCCCTCGAAGCCGACCGCGCGACCGGCAGTCGACGGATCCCAGCGACGATTGCGCGAGACCCAGGCCATGTCCTCGTTGCGGCTCTGAATCGTTCGCGAAACGTTGAGTCCCCAGGTATCGCTGGTCGGGTCGAACGAGATCGAGTTCAACGGTATCTCGTACTCGGCCGTCCACCCTCCATCGAAACGGGCCGTTCGCGCGTCGAAGATCGTGTCCCAGTCGGAGTAGTACTCCGAAACGTTCCGATACAGGCCGTCCATCCGCACGCCATTCGGGTTGATGCCGAAGAAGTAGCCGCCGCGGCGATCGTTGAACGGATCGAGCGTAATGAAGAGCGTGTCGTCACTCGTCATGCTGCTGTTCTGCCGCAGCACGTTCGCCGTGATTTCCTCGGGGTCGACGTAAAGGCGCGCACCGATATAGAGCGTGCGGTCGTCGTAGAGCACGTAGATTTCCGTTCGCTCCGACGGCTCTGCATATTCGATCGGGTTGACCTGATGCATGTCGTCGATCAGCGCAGCCTCGAGCCAGATCGCATCGTCGAGCAGTCCGTCGATTACAGGCGGCGTTTCCGTGCGTACCACCTGCACCGTCTTGACACCCGGGTCGACCGGCTGCGCCACCGCGGTTGCGGCGAGACTTTGAATCAGGATCGCCGCAGCAATCAGGTGCCTGTTGTTGCTCATTCGCATCCCGGAGATCGCGGCGCAGCGGCGCGGATTATAGCGATCACGCCCGCCCGCTTTCGGACCGGTATCACGCCCGAACGTTCCCGGCCGGGTAGCGGCGCTGCCGTGCGGCAACGATCAGCGCATGCCGAGCTTCCGGCCCCGGGCCAGCAGTTCGACCGACTCGCGAACGCGCTTCTGACGCGTCGCCGGACGCTTCGCGAGATTGATCCAGCCGATGAACTGGCGCCGGGCCGCAGGCGTCAACGATTCGAAAAACGCGGCAGCCTTGCCGTTACGACCGAGCGCCGCCTCGAACTCGGGCGGCATCGACAAATCGACGCTCGGCGGCGCCGCTTCCCAGGTGCCACGCCGCTTGGCCGCATCGATGGCAGCGAGGCCCGCCGGCATCATCCGGCCCGCCTCGATCATGGCCGCCGCCCGCCGCCGGTTGGTTGCAGACCAACGGCTCGCGGCCTTGCGTGGCGTGAATCGATGCATGTAGCGCTGCTCGTCGATCGATCGCTTGATGCCGTCGATCCAGCCGAAACAGAGCGCCTCTTCGACCGCGTCGGCATAGCTGACCGTCGGCTTGCCGGTATGGCGCTTGTAGAACACCAGCCAGACCTCGGTCCGCGTCGCGTGATGGCGCTCGAGCCATTGCCGCCAGGCACCGCGCGAGCGGGGCGTCACGCGCATCGGGCCGGCCCCGGTATCGGCTGGCGAAATTCACCAACTGTTGGTTTCGGAACGCTCACGGCACGGCGAAATTCGCGGCCGATCATCTGTAAGTGACTGAATCTAAAGGATACAGAAAGATGGCACGAAAATCGCAACGACATCGGCACGAACCACTCGACCTGCCGGACAACGCCCATGAAACTGCTAGGCTTTCTTCTGCTTCTGGTCCTGATCGCGGTTGGCCTGACCGTCGGGCTGCCGCTGCTGGCTGCCGCTGCGGGCCTCGCGATCGGTCTCGGCTGCCTGTTCATCTGGCTGCTCCCCTTCCTGATCATCGCCACCTCGGACAAGACGACCGGCGGCGAGAAGATCGCCTGGCTGCTCGCGATGATCTTCCTGTCCTGGTTCGCGTGGATCTTCTACTGGCTGCTCGCCCCACTGAAACAGAAAGAGCTCGGGTATTCCAGCCGGCATCGTGACCGCTACGACTACGACCGGTATCGCCGCTATCGCAGCCACGATTACCGTGAGCACGGCTACCGATGATCGCCGGCGCAGACGTTCGGCGGTCCGGTGACGGCACTCAGCGCCTGGCCGGCAAGGCAGTTGCGCTGGTAGCGATAGCTGCGCTGCTCGTTCTCGGGATCGTCGGGCTGGTCTTTCCACTGATCCCCGGGATCATCTTCCTGGCTTTGGCGGCAGCCGTTGCGGCCCGCCATTCACGCTCGACGAACCGCTACCTGCGCCGTAACAGGACGGTCCGCCGTTACCTCGACGACGCGGACCGCGTGCTCGATAGCGACACGCGGACGCGTCTGAAGCTCGGTGCGCTTTATTCGGCAAAAGCCGCCGTCGAAGGCGCCGCGGCAGCCGTCCGGGCCGGGTGGCGCGCTGCCGGCACGGCGCGCTCGTGGCTCGCGAGGTAGCCACTCAGCAGGTCATTCACCCGGCAAGTGGTTCGCCCGGCAAGTCATTCGATGATTTCGTGAATCAGCGTCAGGTCGTCCGGACCGGGGCGGATCGCCGGGCGTCGGGGGATCGGGCCAGGGCGCGCGGACCGTCGATCCGTTCGTATGCAGCCCATGGTCGTTCCTGCTAGCCTGCGGCGGTTGCGGACCGGCCACTCGTACCGGGCGCCTGACCGGCGTCGGGGCCGATCTGCCATTGCATGCCGAGGGGATCCCGAACCGTGAAAAAGCCGCTAGTCGCCATCGCCGCCGCAATCGCGATCGGTCTTGCAATCGCCCCGTTCGCGATCGGCCTGATGGCCCGCGATCAGCTGACCGCCAGAATCGCGGCGATCGACTCGAACAACGACTGGGTCTCTGCCAGCGTCACCGCGTACGAGCGCGGCTGGTTCTCGAGCGACGTGCAGGTCACGTTCACGCTGGATCCCGCCAATGCGCCGCAGCTTCAGGACCTGCCGGCCGGCGCCTTCATGCTGCAATCGCTGGTCACGGAGCTGCCGGTCGAGATCGACGTTCGTCACGGGCCGATCTCGATCGGTGATCCGTCAGGCATCGGCTTCGCATTCGTCGAAGCCCGCCCGGACAGCAACGACCCGGACGTGGCGGCGCTGACGGCGTCGCTCGGTGTTCCTTACCTGTTCGAGTTTCGCGGGCGTTCGTGGCTAGGGCGCTTCGACTTCGACGCCGACATTCCGCCGTTCGAGCACGCGGCGCCGCTCGGCACCTTCAGCTTCAGCGGGTTCGATATCGAAGGTCAGGGCACGCAGGAAGGAGTGGACGTCGCGGGCGCGTTCGATTCGCTCGAGATGCAGGGAACGCTGGCGGCCGGGGCCATCGAGTCGGTCGGCTTCGACATGCGCTACCGGCCCGATGAGGACGGCATCCCGCTGAGCAGCGGCCGCCTCAGCATCGCTCGTGCCGTCGCATCGAGCCCACTGATGGGAGCGGCGCCACTGTTCGAGATCGCCGGCCTGTCGGTGAACCAGAACATCGAACCATCCGCCGATGGCATGACGCTCGACGGCATCGCCGACTACAAGCTCGCCGCGTTGGTCACCAGCGCGGGAACACGGTTCGAAGATGTGGAGTTCGGCCTGGCCGCGACGCACTTCGACCGGCAGGCGGTCGCCGATTATTACGCGGCCGTAAACGCGGCTCCCGGCCTGACCGGGGATCCCGACTTTCTCGTTGCTCGCCTGATCGAAGTGACCGACGCGCTGGCGCGACGTGGCTTCAGCCTCGACGCGGACCCGATACGGTTCAGCATGGCATCAGGCCGGCTCGATGCGGTGATTTCGGCCACGGTCGACGGCGGTGGGGCGGACCCGTCGACTCTGCTCGATCTGCGCAATATTGCCGTGCTGCTCGGCGTGCTGACGGTCGATGCGGATATCGTCGTGACGGAAGCGCTCGCGAGGGAGCTCGCTCTCTTTGCGACCCGCCAGCAGCTGGCAGCAACCGGCCAGCTGACCGGCGACGAGCTCGACACGGCTGCCGAGGCGCAGTCCGGGCTCATGCTCGCGATGCTGGTGGGTCAGGGCTTCATCGTCGATGACGGTGACGACTACATCGTCCGTGCCCGGCTGGTCGACGGCGAGCTGACCGTCAACGGCAGCCCGCTACCGTTCCTGTTCTGAGTCGGAGCCGACCTCCGCACCGGCGCCAACGTCGCCATCCGTTTCTGCTTCGGCTTCGGCCGGCTCGTCGAGCTCGTCAGGGTCGATCGGAGTCAGAACGACGCTGTCCTGCACGGCCTGTCGCTCTTCCGGATCGAGCTCGAGCAACTCGGCCTCGTCACGCGAGATCGGGTAAAACTCGCCGAGGCCGCAGAAGGTGCCGGGCTCTCCCCGGCCGGCGAACTGCCGGTAAACCTGAATCATGTCGACACTGCAGAGGCGGTCGGAGCGAGTTTGCGTGATGAATGCGCCCGCTCTCTTGAGACCGAAACACTCCCGGTCGAGCACGTTCACGTAGGCGTCGCGGCCGCGCTGATAGAAGAGCACGGTGCGATTGTCGACGACTTCGGTTTCACGAAGACGCGACAGCGAGATGCACTTGACCGGCGTACGGTCGAGATAGTCGTCAGGGACGACGCTCGCTTCCGCTTCGGGCTCGTCTGCGGGCTCGTCATCGCCGCGCTGGGCGTGGGCGGCCAGAGCAGCAATCAGCGCGAGGCACACGACTCCGCGACCCGGGAATCCCTTCATTTCATTTCCCTCCGCCACCTCTTATATCGCAGCCGTCCGGCCACGCCAAGCGGGTCCGCCGGCCACAACTGTGAGTGCAGTCACGGCACCCGCCGGGGCTTACCACTAGAGTCGCCGGGCGAGGCTCGAAGTCTCGACCGGGCGCGCAGCGCCCCGGAAGCGATGTGCTGCCTGAACGGACGCCGATGACCGACAACAAGCTCACCGCCACGGCGACCCGCGCGGCGTTCGCCGAATCGTTCGACGAAGCCACGGCCGAGCACGTGTCGCTCGGCGACGAATTCGTACGGCGCGAGTCGAGCGCGCGCACCGTCAGCAGGAAAATCACCATACGCGACCGACTGCGTGGTCGGGTGACGACGCTCACGTTCTTCGCCGAAGGCTTCATCAACGTCTCCCAGGTGAGCCGCGGCCGAAAGAAAGCCTCGCGCACACCGCTCGACCTGCGCTATCTGGATGCCGCGCCCGAGGTGAGCCGCCACCATCCCCGACGCTTCATGCAGGCGACTGGCATCACGGCCGGCATCGCCGTCCTTCTCGTCGCGCTTGCAGTTGCCGGCATTGCTGCCCCCGTCATGATCCCGGGCGCCGCCATCGCCTGCGCGGGTGCCATCATCACGGCAATCAGCTGGTTTTACCGCAGCCACGAGGAAATTCGCTTCTACACGCTGCACGGTCGCGCGCTCGTCATGCGACTCGTCGCCGGCCGCGGCTACATTCGGCGCTATCGCAAGTTGCTCAACACGATTGCGAACGCGATCGACACGGCAGCCGATGAGATCGACGAAGACACGATTGCGCATCTGCGTGCCGAGATGCGCGAGCATTACCGGATGAAGGAAATCGGCCTGCTATCCCAGCAGGAATGCTCGGCCGCGACGACGCGGATTCTTGCCCACTTCGAGACACCGGGCTGATCGCGCACGAGCTCGACCGGTATCATTCGGGCGTGAGCGACACCCGTGCCGACATCACCATCCCTGCCGAGGTCCTGACCGCCTTCGCGTTGCAGCCGGACTCTGTCGAGCGTCTGCACGGCGGGCATATCAACACCACGTTCCGCGCGACGCGTGCTGACGGGCGCCGTTGCATCCTGCAACGCGTGAGTCCGATCTTTCCGCCCGCCGTGAACATCGACATCGATGCGATCACCCGCCACCTCGCCGCCCGGGATCTGACGACGCCGGTGCTGCTCAGCGCCGCGGACGGCCGCAACTGGGCAGAGGTCGGCGACGATGTCTGGCGCTTACTGAGCTTCGTCGACGGGCACTCGACCGAGACGATCGCGCAGCGGGCCGAAGCCACCGAAGCGGGTCGGCTGCTCGGGCGGTTCCACTCGGCGCTCGACGATCTGGACCACGAGTTTCAGAGCGTCCGCTCCGACCCGCACGACACCGCTCGGCATCTGCGCGGGCTCGATGAGGCGCTCGGTACCCACCGTACGCATCCGTCGCATGACGCAGTAGCACGCGTCGCCGCCAGCATCTTCGATGCCGCCGATGCCGTTGCATTGATTCCTGCAGGCCCCGCCCGGGTCGTACATGGCGACCCGAAGATTTCGAATCTAATGTTCGATCGGAACACCGGCGAGGGTTTGTGTCTCGTCGACCTCGACACCTGCGGCCGCCGCAGCGTCGCGACCGAGCTCGGCGACGCGTTTCGCTCGTGGTGCAATCCGTCCGGCGAGGATCACGCCGATGCGACGTTCTCGCTCGAGCTCTTCGCAGCCGCCGTCGAAGGCTACGCATCGGCGGCAGGAACCCTGCTGACTGCGCAGGAATCAGGCGCCATTCCCGACGCCGTCTGCATCATCGGCGTCGAGCTCGCGGCACGCTTTTGCGCCGACGCGCTCAACGAGCGGTTCTTCGGCTGGGATCGCGCGCGCTTTCCGAGCGCCCATGCCCATAACCTTGCCCGGGCCGAGGCCCAGCTGCAGGTGGCTCGTGCCGCGCTGCAGCAGCGCGAGTCGATGACGCGTATCGTTCGCGACACTTTCAGCCGGGGAAGCTCTGAGTAAGCGCGAAGTGCCGCGCGGGAGCGCCCGAAATCGATTGCGGTGACACTGCTGTGACATTCCGGGCCGGCACATTTGCTATTCAGGCTTCTTTGCCAGCCGAGCCGGATCGCGATGCTCGACAACCTGGGAATGATCGGCGTCAGCTGGCGCCAGGGACAGACGGAGTCGCTGGCCGGCTTTACGCTCGAGCCCGACGCCGCCGGCGGGGCGCTGCAGGCATTCGCGGCAGCGCACAACCTGAGCGAGCTCGCGTATATCGCCACCTGCAACCGCGTCGAGCTCATCTTCCGGACGGCGCCCGGCGGCGGCACACCCGATCTTCGCGTGCCTGCCTTCGAGCTGTTGACCGGCCGCCGCCCCGCCGCCGGCGAAGCTGAGCGGAAGCTCCGGGCCTGGGAGGGCGAGGGCGCGGCCGAGCACCTCTTTCTGATCGCAGCCGGGCTCGACTCCGCCTGCCTCGGCGAAACCGAGATCGTCGGCCAGGTCCGCGCGAGCCAGGCACTTGCAGCGTCGCTCGGCCTGATCGGCCCGACGCTAGGGCTGGTTTACGAAGAGGCACAAAAGATCGCGGCGCGTGTACGCGGCGAGACCGCGCTCGGGCGCGGGCGCGTCTCGCTCGCCGAGATCGCCGTCGACGCGATACGCGACCGAATCGGCCGTACACCCGGGCGGGTCGCGCTCGTCGGCGTTTCGCCGATGACCGAGCGCGCGGCGCGATCGCTGGCAACGGCCGGCATCGACTTCATCATCGTCAACCGCAGCATCGAGCGGGCAGCGCAGCTCGCCGCACGCTACGGCGTCGGCTACGTCGGTCTCGAGAGCTTCACTGCCGACCCGCCGGCGCTCGAGGCGCTGCTGAGCGCCACCGGCTCGCGGGAAGCCATCCTGGGGAGCCCCGCGCTCGAGCGGATCGCCGCACGATCCGCATCGGGCGAGCCGCCGCTGATCGTCGACATGGCGGTCCCGGCCGATGTCGCGGTCGACGCCTGCGAGAAGCTCGGCTTCGACCGCATCGGCATGGACGCGATCGCGTCGCGCGCCGAGAGCAACCGCGAGTTTCGCCTGACCGAGGCTGCCGAGGCCCGCGAGCAGGTCGATGCAGCCCTCGACACACTGCAGCAACGCATTGCCGAGCGGCACTACGCGCCACTGCTCGGCGCATTGCAGCGCCGCTATCGCCGCACCGCGGAGGAAGGCGTGCGCCGGCTGCTGAAGAAGGAGCTCCGCGGTCTGGGCGACAGCGAGCGTGAAGCGATCTCGAAATGGTCCGAGGTGCTCGCGCGCCGTTTCGCGCACATCCCGTGCCTGGGTTTGCGCGGGCTGCTGAACAGCGGGCCGGATGGCGCCGTCGAAGCGTTTCTCAGCGGCCTCGAGCCCGAGTTCGCCGACGAGCTGCGCGCAGCGCTCGATTCGGCGGCGGACCGAAAGCCGGCCGATGCCGTCTCGGCCGATGCCGTCTCGGCCGATGCCGTCTCGGCCGATGCAGTTACAGCTGATGCAGTTACAGCCGATGCGGTCACGGACAGCGACGTCACCGGCGATCCCGTTTCGGCCGATGGCGGCCGGGAGCGGCGCGCATGACACTCAGGCTCGGCACCCGTGGATCCGCGCTGGCGCTCGCACAGGCACGTTGGGTCGCCGGCGCTCTGGCGGCCGGCGGCAACGATGTCGAGATCGTCGAGATCTCGACGGCCGGCGATCGTTCGCAGGCACCGAGCTTCGGCTCGATCGGCCCGCAGGGTGTTTTCGTCAAGGAGATCGAAGAGCAACTCGTCGCGGGCACGATCGATTTCGCCGTGCATTCGTTCAAGGACCTGCCGACGCGCTCGCCGGACGGGCTTGTCGTCGCGGCCGTGCCCGAGCGTGCCGACCCCGAGGACTACCTGCTGATCAACGCAACCGCGTTCGACGAGTCCAGCGGTGCGTTGCCACTGCCCGCCGGCGCCCGCATCGGCACGTCGTCGGCGCGCCGGCAGCGATGGCTCGAGCACCTGCGTCCCGACGTCGTCACGGCACCGCTGCGCGGCAACGTGCCGACCCGCGTCGGCCGCGTTCGGGACGGCGACTACGACGCAATCGTCCTCGCCCGCGCGGGTCTCACCCGCCTTGACGATCTGCTGCCGGACCTGCCGGCCATCGGCATCCGGCTCGTGCGGCTCGCCGCCGAGATCTTCGTACCCGCCCCGGCCCAGGGCGCGCTCGCACTGCAGTGCCGCGAGGCGGATGGCGCTACGGCAACAGCCCTCGCCGCGCTCGATGACCCGACGACCCGGGTCTGCGTCGACGCAGAACGAGCGCTGCTCGCGCGCGCCGAAGGCGGCTGCGATGCGGCTTTCGGCGCATGCTGCCGCCCGCTGGCATCGACCGGCTTCGAGCTGCTCGCAATGGCCGATATCGGCGGCGAGCTGCGCGCCGCGAGCGTCAGCGGCGACGATGCCGCTCGGCTGCCGGCGGCAATCTGGCCCGAGCTCGCCGGGGATATCTGATGGCACTGCTGAAACCGCTGCTCGGCCTGCATCTGCTGCTGACTCGCACGCCCGAGGATTGCGCGCTCTGGGAACCGCGCCTCGCGGCCGCCGGCGCCTCGACCACCCGGGTACCGTGCATCAGAGCGGAGCCGATCGACACGCCCGAGACGCGCTCGCGGCTGATGGCGAGCCTCGAGACGACCGACTGGCTGATCCTGACGTCGCGGCGCGGCGTCGAGGCAATGGTCGCGCTCCGGCCTCGGCCCGGCCTGCCCCCGGGCGTCCAGGTCGCCGCTGTCGGCATGGCGACCGGCGGGATGGCCGAAACCCGGCTCGGGCGAATCGACCTCGTCAGCTCCGGCGGCACGGCGGCAAGCCTCGCGCGCGAGCTGGTCGAGGACGCCGCGTTCACGGCCGGACAGCGCTGCCTCGCCGTTCTTGCCGAGAATGCCGGCGCAACGCTGCAGTCGATTCTCGAGTCGGCGGGCGCCGAGTTCACGCGCGTCGACGTTTACCGGACAATTCCGCTGCCAGTGCCGGACGAGAAGCGCTCGCTGGCATCGATGAAAGCCGATGTCGTCGTCTTCTCGAGCCCGACGGCAGTCGAGGGTTTCATGAATCAGATCGACATCGACACAGACTGCCAGGCCTACTCGATCGGGCCGTCGACGAGCCGCGCGATCCGCGCAGCGGGGCTGCCGCTCGCAGGCGAGGCCGCGGAACCGAATCTCGGCAGCCTGATTGAGATAATCGGTAGCACTGCGCGCCGCGCATTCGAGACCGACGGAGGAAGCTGACGATGGACGACACGGTTCGTACGACCGTAACGCGGCCCGGACGGGAGCGCCCGCGCCGCCTGCGTGCGTCGGCGGCGATTCGGGATCTCGTTGCAGAGACGTCGGTTGGCGCGCGGCAGCTGATCATGCCGCACTTCGTCGTGCCTGAAGTCGCGGATCGCGAGCCGATCCCGTCGATGCCCGGCATCGATCTCGTCAGCGTCGACCGGCTGCTCGCCCAGGTGGAAGCGGACGCCGCGCTCGGCCTGCGCGCCGTGCTGCTGTTCGGCCATCCGGAACCCGGCACGAAATCTCCGACCGCGGAGTCCGCCGCAGCCGCGAACGGTTCGGTCCAGCGGGCGGTCGCTGCGCTGAAGAAAGCTTTCGGCAACGACCTGATCGTAATGACGGACGTCTGCCTTTGCGCGTATACCGATCACGGCCATTGCGGCGTGCTGCACGATGACGGCCGCGTCGACAACGACGCCTCACTCGAGCCGCTGGTCGCCGCAGCACTGAGCCACGCGGCGGCCGGCGCCGACGTCGTCGCCCCGTCCGACATGATGGACGGTCGGGTCGCGGCCATTCGCGATGCGCTCGATGCCGCCGGATTCGACGACACGATTCTGATGTCGTACGCCGTCAAGTACGCATCCGCCTACTATGGCCCGTTCCGCGATGCGGCCGATTCGACGCCATCGGCCGGCGACCGCAAGAGCTATCAGATGGACCCGCGCAACGTTCGCGAGGCGCGCCGCGAGACGCTGCTCGACGAGACGGAGGGCGCCGACATCGTGATGGTGAAACCGGCCCTCGCCTATCTCGACGTGCTCCGCGCGGTCCGCGAGATCACGGATCTGCCGCTCGCGGCATACAACGTCTCGGGCGAGTACTCGGCCGTCAAGGCTGCGGCACTGAACGGCTGGCTCGACGAGGCGGCGGTCGTTCGTGAGAATCTGCTCGCGATGCGCCGCGCCGGGGCCGACCAGATCATCACCTATCACGCCCGCGATGCCCTCGCCGGAGGCTGGCTGTGACGCCATCGGCGTCGGGGCCGCAGTCGGTGGCGGGGCCCGAATCGGCGGCCTGGTTCGACCGGGCGCAAGTCGTTCTGCCCGGCGGCGTCGACTCGCCGGTACGCGCATTCGGCGCCGTCGGCGGCACGCCGCTAGTGATCGCGAGCGGGGCGGGCGCGACCATCACGGACGTCGACGGCAACGAGTATCTCGATTTCGTCGGCTCATGGGGCCCGCTGATCGCCGGGCACGCGCATCCGTTCGTCGTGGAGGCGATTGAAGCCGCAGTCCGCCGCGGCACGTCTTTCGGCGCGCCGTGCCGCGACGAGATCGCGCTCGGCGAGCGCGTCGTCGCCGCGTACCCGGGTATTGAGCAGGTGCGTTTCGTCTCGTCGGGCACCGAGGCCGTCATGAGCGCGATTCGGCTCGCGCGCGGCGTCACCGGCCGCGATCTGATCGTCAAGTTTGCCGGTTGCTACCACGGCCATGCCGACCATCTGCTCGTGTCGGCGGGCTCGGGCCTGGTAACGCTCGGCCAGCCGTCGTCGGCGGGCGTCCCGGACGACTTCGCGGGATTGACGAGAGTTGTCGAGCTCGACGACGACGCTGCGCTCGACGCATTGTTTGCCGCCGACGGCAACCGGATCGCCGCCGTGATCATCGAGCCGATGCCGGCGAACAACGGCCTGCTGCTGCAGCGGCCGGAATTTCTGCGCCGGCTCCGCTCGCTGTGCGACGCTGCCGGCTCGCTGCTGATATTCGACGAGGTGATTTCGGGCTTCCGGATCGGGCCCGGTGGCGCGGCTGCGCACTACGGTATCGATCCCGATCTCGCGACTTTCGGCAAGGTGATCGGCGGCGGCATGCCGGTCGGTGCGTTCGCCGGCAAACGCGAGCTGATGCGCGCGCTCGCTCCCGAAGGCGGCATCTATCAGGCAGGCACGCTGTCCGGGAACCCTGTAGCCATGGCCGCCGGACTCGCGACGCTGGAACTGATGGAACGGGAAGACGGCTGGTCCCGGCTCGAGACGCTCGGCCAGGCGCTCGAACAGGCGCTTGCCGGTGTGTTGCAAGCCGCGCCGATCGATACGGCGCTCGCGCGCGTCGGATCGATATTCTGGCTTGCGCTGCACGCCGACGCCCCGCCACGCAACGCGGCGGCTATCGACGGGCGCGCGCCGCAAACCTACGCCCGGCTGTTCCACCGGCTGCTCGCAAACGGCGTCGCAATCGCGCCGTCCGCTTACGAAGTCGGATTTCTGTCGCTGGCGCACACGAGCGCAGACGTCGACCGATTCGCGGGCGCGCTCGATGCCGCGCTCGCACTGTGCGGCGGGGAATGACGATGCACGGCCTCGCGGAAAACAAGCGCGGGATGGGGGAATGACGATGCGGGGCACAGTCAGACGCGATCCCAGTAAGGTATTGCAGTTCGGTTTTCTGGCACTGCTGTTCGTCTGCCTGATCCAGGTCGCCTGGTGGATTACCGACAATCTCTACTACACGAACGAGGTCAGGCGCGAAGTTGCGACGCTGAGCGCGACGAACCCGGCGCTCGCGGAAGCGCTCGACGACCTCGCGGCGGCCAGCAGCGGGCGCGTCAATCGTTACGTCTGGGAAGGCGGCTTCTTTCTGCTCGTGCTGCTCGCCGGCATGACGATTCTGACCCGGACGATCCGCCACGACAGGGAGCTCCGCCAGCGACAGCAGAACTTTCTCGCCGCCGTGTCGCACGAATTCAAGAGCCCGCTCGCGAGCATGCAGCTGGCTGCGGAAACGCTGGTGCTGCGCTCGAGCGAGGACGACACGCGCCGGCTCGGGGAACGGATACTCGGCGACTGCGAGCGGCTGTTGCGCATGGTCGAAAATCTGCTCGACACGGCGCGGCTCGAGGAAGGTCGCCATCTGCTCGCACGGGAGTCGCTCGCGCTGCGCGACATCGTCGAGCGGGAAGTCGCGGCCATCGCGGATCGGGCGAGCCGTCACAGCATCGAGGCGCGGGCGGAAATCGATGGCGATCTGCGGATCGACGCCGACGCCGGCGCCGTCGAAACCGTGCTCCGCAATCTCCTGGATAATGCGTTCAAGGCATGTGTCGCCGGCGGAGGCAGATCGATCGTTGCGAGCGCCGGACGCGACGGCGGCAAGGTAAGGCTCACGGTAACCGACGACGGCCAGGGCTTCGCCCCGGAAGATGCGGCGATGCTGTTCGAGAAGTTCTACCGGGTCGGTGACGAGCAGACCCGCACGACGCCCGGCACCGGGCTCGGGCTCTACATCGTCAAGCGGCTCGTCGACATGAGCGGTGCAACGCTGTCGGCACGCAGCGACGGGCCCGGCAGCGGCGCGACGTTCGCCGTCGACTGGCCCGAGGTGGCCGGACAGTGAACGAGAGCGGAGCAAGTGAGGGGGGCGCGACCGATGAGGCCAGGCCGCGCGTCCTCGTCGTGGACGACGAGGCGCATCTCGCGGACGGCATTCGCGAGAATCTCGAGGCCGAAGGCTACGCCACCGACGTCGCCTACGACGGAGCCGCGGGCCTGGATCTGCTGCGGGAGGGCCGCTTCGATCTCGCTATCCTCGACGTGATGATGCCGAAGCTCGATGGTGTCGAGGTTTGTGCCGTCGCGCGCGAAGCAGGCATACAGACACCGGTGCTGTTCCTCACGGTGAAGAATGCGCCGGAGGATCGGGTACGCGGCTTCGAGGCGGGCGGCGACGACTACCTGTCGAAACCGTTTCACCTGCGCGAATTGCTATTGCGGGTCGCGGCAATCCTGCGACGACGCCACTGGTACGAGCAGGCAGGCGACTCGCTCGAGTTTGGCGGCAACCGCATCGACTTCAAGACGTATCGGGCGACGGCCTGGGACGGCAGCGACCATTCCCTGACTCACAAGGAAGCCATGATCCTGAAGATGCTCGCCGAGCATGAAGGGGCGATCGTCACTCGCGAAGACATACTCGATCGCGTCTGGGGCTACGAGGTCTTTCCGTCGACGCGAACCATCGACAATTTCATCGTGCGGCTGCGCCGACGTTTCGAGCGCAACGCCGACGATGCGCAACATTTTCACACTGTCCGCGGCGTGGGCTATCGCTTCACGCTCGCGCCCGAGACACCGACCGACGAACGATGACGAAACTGCTGCTCGATACGATCGCCCGGCGACCGACGCCGCGAAGGCCACTGTGGATCATGCGTCAGGCGGGCCGCTACCTGCCCGAGTACCGCGCGTTTCGCGAAACTCACCGTTTCAAGGAGCTGGCCCAGGACGCCGCGCTCGCCGCCGAGGTAACGATGATGCCGATCGAGCGCTTTCCGCTCGACGCCGCGATCGTCTTTGCCGACATCATGAGCCCGCTGACCGCGCTCGCTATCGACTTCGATTTCGATCCGGGCCCGATCGTCGCCAATCCGATCCGGTCGGAGCGCGACGTTGCCGGCCTGCCGCCGCCGGACGAGGCGCGGCTCGCGCCGGAGGTGCTCGAAGCGCTGCGACTGACGCGCCGCGCCCTGCCGGAATCGACCGCGCTGCTCGGCTTTTGCGGCGCACCCTGGACACTCGCCGCATACCTCGTCGAGGGCCGCGGCACGAAGGAGTTTCCACTGCTGAGAAGCTTCGCGGCCGCGCGCCCGGATCTGCTCGACCGACTGCTCGGCACGCTGTCGGACCTGATGGCCACCTACCTGATTCGTCAGCACGAGGCAGGCGCCGACGCGGTGCAGGTATTCGACTCGTGGGCCGGGCTCCTGTCGCTCGCCGACTGGCAGCGCCTGATACGCCCGCATCTCGAGCGCCTGCTCGAGACTGTCGGCGCCGCCGGTGTGCCGCGCATCCTGTTTCTGCAAAACGCCCCGCATCTCGTCGATGCCTACGCGGGTCTGCCGGCCGAGGTGCTCGCCACCGACTGGCGCATGGATCTCGCCGCGCTCGCAGGCCGGTATCCCGATCGCGCGATACAGGGCAACATCGATCCGGCCGTGCTGCTCGGCGGCGCTGCGCCGACACGCGCCGCGGCCGAGACGCTGCTTGCCGGCGTGCCGCGCCTGGGCCACATCGTCAATCTCGGGCATGGCATCCTGCCGAAAACGCCGATCGAGAGCGTCGAAGCTCTGATCGAAACCGTTCACGACGAGGAACAAGCATGAACCAAACGAGCGAAGCGCCACCGCCGGGTCCGCTGGACCTGAGCGAGAAGGGTCTGCTGAAGGGCGAGGTGATCTCACTGGATCGGCGCCTCTTCATGAAGTTCACGGCTTTCGGCGGCTGCCAGGATGTCGATGCCGCGGCGCAGGCGCTCGCGGCAGCGGGCCTCGACGCGGTGCTCTATGTCGATGCGAACGACCCGCGCGGAATCGCAATCATCGCCGCCAGCGAGGACCCGGAAACCTTCGTAACGACGCTGCGCGAGCTGTTCAACGCTGAGCCGTTCGCGAGCATGATTCACAAGCCCGAGTTCGACATGCTCGGGCGAAGTTATTCGATCGGCTACGAGCCGGATCTGAAAGACACGCTGCTCGACAAGCCGCGGCAAAAGCTACTGAATCCCGCGCATCGCTGGGCCGTCTGGTATCCGCTGCAGCGCTCGAAGAAGTTTCAGACGCTGCCCGCGGATCATCAGCGCCGCATTCTTGCCGAGCACGGCACGCTCGCGAAACGTTATGGCCTGGGCGGGCACGCGGCGGATGTGCGGCTCGCCTGTCATGGGCTCGATCGCAACGACAACGACTTCATCATCGGGCTCCTCGGCCCGACGCTGTTTCCGCTGTCCGCCGTCGTGCAGGACATGCGCAAGACCGAGCAAACGTCACAGTATCTCGACTCGCTCGGCCCGTTCTTCGTTGGCCGCGTCGCCTGGCAGGCCGACGCTTGAGCGACTTCGAAGACAGCGCGGGCCACGACTTCGACGCCGTCCTGGTCGTCTCTTTCGGGGGACCGGAGGGGCCCGACGACGTGCTGCCGTTCCTCGACAATGTGTTTCGCGGCTTGCGGGTCACCGATGAGACGAAGCAGAAGATCGCGGCGCGCTATCACGACTTCGGCGGCGTCAGCCCTATCAACGGTCACACGCGGGACTTCATCGCAGAGCTCGAAGCCGCGCTCGCCGCACAGGGCCCCGCACTGCCTGTCTACTGGGGCAACCGCAACTGGCATCCGCTCTTACCGGACACGATCCGCCGGATGGCAGCAGACGGCGTCCGCGACGCTGCCGTCTACGTCACGAGCACGTTCAGCTCCTACAGCGGTTGCCGCAAGTATCGTGAGGATCTCTACGACGCCTGCAACGGCGTCGACGACGCCCCGGCGCTCGCGAAGCTCCGCGTCGGTTTCAATCATCCCGGGTTCATCGAAGCAATGGCGGACCGAGTCGGCACCGCGGTCAATGCGCTCGATGCAGCCGACGCACGCAGCGCGCGGATACTGTTCACGGCCCACAGCCTGCCGGAATCGATGGCTGCGGGCTCGCCCTACGTGGCGCAACTCGAGGACGCCTGCCGGGCGGTTGCCGGGGCGCTCGGCAACGACAACTGGTCGCTGGTCTATCAGAGCAACAACGCCCGCTACGGCGGCGAACCCTGGCTCGGGCCCGACATCGTCGCCGCGCTCGAAGCGGCGGCCGCCGACGGTGTCGCGGAGCTCGTCGTCGCGCCGATCGGCTTCGTCTGCGACCACATGGAAGTCGTCCTCGATCTCGATGTCGATGCGAAGCGGCGCGCCGATGAGCTTGGTCTCAGGATGCACCGGGCCGCCACGGTCGGCACCCACCCGGCTTACGTGCAGATGGTTCGGGAGCTGATCGTCGAGCGTGCATCCCCGGCCGCGGCGCGCCGGACGACCGGCGAACTGCCGCCGAAGCACGACCTCTGCCCGGCAGACTGCTGCCTGTCCGGCAGGCCGGCGCCGCTGAAACCGAGCCTGTGCGGGAGCGTCACACCCGCCTACGGTGGTACGTCACCAACGATATGAGCCGCGACTGCGACATCGCGATCATCGGCGCTGGGCTCGCGGGGCTTCATGCAGCCAATCTGCTCGAAGCGGAGGGTCTCAGGATCGCGGTCGTCGAGGCCAAGGATCGCGTCGGCGGCCGCATCTACTCGATGCGGCAGCTCGGACGTAACGCCGAAGCAGGCGGCACCTACATCGGCGCCGGCTACGAGCGTGTGCTGGCTGCGGCTGAGCGCTTCGGGATCCGGCTGATCGACGTCACTCCGATTCTGAAGTTCTTTCGCGAGCAGGCCCTCGTGGTCGGCGATGAGATCATCCGGCAATCGGACTGGCCGGCGCATCGCCTGAATCCGTTTCCGGAGTCCGACCGCGAGCTGCTCCCATGGAATTACCACCGCGTCCTGACGATGCGCAGCAACCCGCTCGAGCGCCCCGAGGACTGGCTCGATCCGCGCCACGCCCACCTCGACGTCTCGATGCGTGACTGGATGCAGAGCCTCGGGCTAGGCGACGACGTCGTGCGTTTCGGTTATGGCATCAACACGACCTTCGGCGCGAGTGCCGCTGACGTCTCCGCGTTGCTGATGCTGTTTCGCGGCGCGTTCTCGAAGGCTCAGCGGCAACTCGCACCGGCAGACACGCTCGGCTACACGGTAGAGAACGGCGTCGACCGGCTGCCGCATGCAATGGCCGGCCAGCTCCGCGGCGAGCTGCTGCTCGAAGCGCCGGTCGAGTCGATTACACAGACCTCGTCAGCCGTGCAGCTCGGGCTCGGCGACGGCCGCAGGCTGACGGCCGACCGTGCGCTCTGCACGGTACCGTTGCCGGCCCTCGGCGCGATCCGTATCGAGCCCGGCCTCCCGGCACGGCAGGCCGAAGCGATTCGCGCGCTCGGCAACCAGCCGTTGACGCAGTGCTACCTCGGCGTTCGGGCACCATTCTGGCAGGACGACGGCTATCCGCCCAGCATGTTCACCGACTCGCTGCCGGGCATGGTGGCTGCCGTGCGCAGCGGTGAGGACCCGGAGCAGGTTACGCACCTGACAGCCTGGGTGCTCGGGAAGGATGCCGAAGCGCTCGATCGCGTCGACGATACGGAGGCGCTGCGCTCGGTCGTTGCCGCCATCGAGCGGATCAGGCCGGCAGCGCGGGGCTGTCTCGAGCCCATCGGGCTCAAGTCCTGGGGTGGCGACCCGTTCGCGGGCGGGGCCTGGGCCTACTACCGGCCGGGGCAGGTCAGCCGTTTCGCGGCGCAGCTCGGCGCCGCGCTGGGCCGGATCCACTTCGGCGGGGAGCATCTGGCCCGCGCGACACGCGGCATGGAGGCAGCTTTCGAGACGGCCGAAACGGCCGTCGAGGAGCTGCTCCGGGCCGCTGCGTAGGCCCGCTCGACGTTGCCGAAACGCACGGCTGCCGCGGGTTTCGGCCATATGACCACCGCTACTTATACTGTTTAGCTATACCCGAATGAGAACTTGACCGTTCTCTGCGCCGGGTCCCGCCCTTACTTTTACTCACCCTGCCGAATAAACCGGACCGCCATGAGCGCTGTCGAAAAAGAAGCTCTGGCCCACGGCCAAATGGCTGACGGCCTGATCGATGCCGCCGCTTACGACGAGGAAGCGACGCGGGCGGTCGCGCTCGAGCGCTGCAACAGCATTTTCGCCAAGCTGTCGCCTGCCGAGCGCGTCGAGTGGGCTTTCCGGCACCTGCCGGGCGTCCATGCGCTGAGCTCGAGCTTCGGTGCGCAGGCGGCCGTCTCGCTGCACCTGCTGACGCGCGTTGCACCCGAGATCCCCGTCATTCTGATCGACACCGGTTATCTGTTTCCGGAAACCTATCGCTTCGTCGATGCACTGACCGAGCGGCTGAAGCTGAATCTGAAGGTGTTTCGGGCCGACGTGTCGGCGGCCTGGCAGGAAGCCCGGCACGGCCAGCGCTGGCGTCTGGGCGTCGACGGCCTGAACGACTACAACCAGCAGAACAAGGTCGAACCGATGCGGCGGGCGCTTCGCGAGCTGGGTGTGTCGACCTGGTTTGCGGGGCTACGTCGCAAGCAGAGCGAGTCGCGCTCGGGCATTCCGTTCCTCGAGTGGGCCGGCGGCCGCTGGAAGGTCCATCCGATCGCCGACTGGTCGGATCGCGACATTCACCGGTACCTGAAGCAATACGACCTGCCGTATCACCCGCTCTGGGAAAAGGGTTATCTGTCGATCGGCGATACGCACAGCACGCGCCCGATTCACGAGGTCAGCACGGTCGAGCAGACGCGGTTCTTCGGCCTGCAGCGCGAGTGCGGATTACACGAGATCGATCTGGCAGACCTGTAACGCGAGTTGCTTCAGGCCGCCGCCCCCGCCTCCTGCTCGCAGCCGCCACGCACCGGCAACAGAACGTCCTCGAGCAGCACGTTGACTTCATCCTGATTCGGCAGCTCCGCGGCTTCTCGAATCTGGCGCACCGAGTAGTGCGGCGCGAGCAGGTGTATGAAGTCGACCATGTAGCCGCGCAGCACCATGTCGCGCGGAAACCCGATCCAGGTGGTCACCCGCGGGAAAAGGCCGCGCGCATCGATCGCTTTCAGGTCCTTCTGATCCTGGCATTCGAACGCCATGCCGGCGATGACGCCGACCCCGAGACCCATCCTGACGTAAGTCTTGATGATGTCCGCATCCCGGGCAGTGAACACGACCCGCGGCTCGAGCCCCTCGTCGTGAAAGGCCCGCTTGAACGAGGACTCACCGGTCACACTGAAGACGTAGGTGACGAGCGGATACTTGGCGAGGGTCTTAAGCTCCAGCATCTTCGACTGACGGGCGAGCGGGTGCTTCTTCGGCACGAGCGCGATGCGGTGCCAGTGATAGACGGGCAGCAGCGTCAGCTGCGAAAAGAGATGCTGCGACCCGGTCGCGATAGCGAAGTCGACCTTGTTCGTGCTGATCAGCTCGGCGATCTGCTCCGACGTGCCCTGATGCAGATCCAGATCCACCTTCGGGTAACGCTCGCGAAACGCGCGAATCACTTCGGGCAGAACGTAGCGCGCCTGCGTGTGCGTGGTCGCGATCGACAACGTGCCCTCCTGCTCGGCCGTCAGGTCGCTCGCGAGGCTCCGAATGTTCTCGACTTCACGCAGGATCTTTCTTGCCCGCGCGATGACGTCGCGCCCTGCCGGCGTGATCGACGCCAGGCTCTTGCCCTTGCGGGTGAAGAGCTGCACACCGAGCTCGGCTTCGAGCTGCTTCAGCTGTTTGCTGATTCCGGGCTGGCTGGTAAAAAGGCGTTCGGCCGCCGAGGTGATGTTCAAACCGCTGTCGACGATTCCGACCAGATACTTGAGCTGCTTGAGCGTCATGCTGTCCCCCCTGAGCATCCTGCATCGGACCGCCAGGGCATAAGCGCGTGGCGGCCGGACCGGCTAAATAACGAATGCGTCATATTCGTCGGCGCGTTATATAACCACTCGTTAGATTTAGGTGTCAATCGCACAGCAGCAGACCGCTCCAGGGCCCACGTTATTTCATCTCCGAATAAGACCAGAAGAAGTCCGTCTTGGGTCCGGCGCGCGCCGGGACTATCGTCCGCGGACCGGCCGCTGCCGGCCGCCGTACCCGTCACGACCCCCTGATGCGCCACCTGCCACTCTTCGCCAGCCTCCGGGACCGCCGCTGCCTCGTCGTCGGCGGAGGCGAGGTCGCGGAGCGGCGCGTGAATACGCTGCGGGCCGCCGGCGCCCGCGTGCGTGTCGTGGCCCCGTCGCTGACGCCGGGGCTCGAGGCGCTCGCGCAGGCCGGCGACATCGAGCACGAAGCGAAGACATTTCTGGGCGGCCCGGTCGACGGCTTCTGGCTGATCGTCGCTGCCACCGACAGCCGCGCGACGAACGCGGCCGTCGCGGGTGCGGCCGAGCAGGCGCAAGTGCTCTGCAACGTCGTCGACGACCCGGCGCTCTGCAGCTTCATCATGCCGTCGATCATCGACCGCGATCCGGTGACCATCGCGGTGTCGAGCGCCGGCAGCTCGCCGGTCGTCGCCCGTCGCGTCCGCCGCATGATCGAGCGCGCAGTGCCGCGCCGCATCGGGCGGCTTGCCGCCCTCTTCGGCAGCTGGCGGAGCCGCGTTGCAGATCGTATCGCCGGCTTCGACGAGCGGCGGCGGTTCTGGGAAGACCTTTGCGACGGCGCGGTCGCAGAGCATGCGCTCGCCGGGCGTGACGCGGACGCGGAAAGTGCGCTGTCCGCAGCGCTCGAGCAGTGGGTTTCGGCGGCGTCGGGCAGAGCCGGCGAGGCCTGGTTTGTCGGCGCCGGCCCCGGCGACCCCGAGCTGATGACGCTCCGCGGCCAGTATCTGCTGTCGCGTGCCGACACGATCCTTTACGACCGCCTCGTGCACGCCGAGATACTCGACTACGCCCGACGCGACGCGGAATTCATCGCCGTCGGGAAACAAACCGGGCGCGCGACCGTCCAGCAGGTCGAGATCAACCGGCTGCTCGTCGAGCGCGTGACTGCCGGCGAGCGCGTCTGCCGGCTGAAGGGCGGCGATCCAATGGTCTTCGGCCGTATCGGCGAAGAGCTGGAGGCGCTCGCCGCGGCAGGGCTGCCATTCCAGATCGTGCCGGGCATCTCGTCGGTCGAAGCCTGCGCCGCCTACGCCGGAATTCCGCTGACGTTGCGCGACGAGTCGCAGGCTGTGCTGATCGCCACCGGGCATACCCGCGAGCATGTCGAAGCGGATCTGAGCGGCTTTCAGGCCCGACAGACGCTGGCGCTCTTCATGTCCGTCGGACGGCTCAAGGGGATCGCCGACCGACTGCTCGAGCTGGGCCACGCGCCGCAGCTGCCCGCCGCGATCATCGAGCGAGGCACGACGGACCGGCAGCGGGTAGTCGTCACGACGCTCGCGGAGCTCCATGCAACCGCGTCGGCCCGGCAGGTCAGCGCGCCGGCGATGATCCTGATCGGGCCGACCGTCGCCTGGGCGGATCGCTACCGTTGGTTCGATGGTGCGGACGGTGCAGACCGTGCAGACGATGCAGATCGTGCGGATGGCGCAAACACCACCGGTTCGCAGGGATGACGGCTCGATGCCCGCGCGGTAAGCTAAAGCCGAAGCTGGCCCTCGGGCAATCAATAACGACAACCACCCGGACCGGAGCTCCCCAATGATCTACGACAGCATTCTCGACACGATTGGCTGCACGCCGGTCGTACGGCTGAACCGCATTGCGCCGAAGCACGTGACGGTCTACGCGAAAGTCGAGGCCTTCAACCCGCTCGGCTCGGTCAAGGACCGGCTCGCTCTCGCGATCATCAACGATGCAGAGGAGCGGGGCGCGATCAAGCCGGGACAGACTGTCGTCGAGGCGACGTCCGGCAATACCGGCATTGCGCTCGCAATGGTCTGCGCGGCGCGGGGCTATCCCTTTGTCGCCACGATGGTCGAGACGTTCTCGGTCGAGCGGCGCAAGATCATGCGCGCCCTCGGTGCAAAAGTGATACTGACGCCGGCCGCCGAGCGTGGCACCGGCATGGTCCAGCTCGCGGCCGAGCTCGCGAAGAAACACGGCTGGTTCCTCGCTCGCCAGTTTCAGAATCCGGCCAATCCCGCGTACCACCGCCAGACGACGGGCCCGGAGATTCTCAGCGACTTCGCCGGGCGACGACTCGATTACTGGGTCACCGGCTGGGGCACCGGCGGCACGATGACGGGCGCCGGTCAGATGCTGAAACTCGCGCGACCGGATATCAAGATCGTGGCGACGGAGCCGGCCGGCGCGTCACTGCTCGGCGGCAAGGAATGGGCGCCGCACAAGATTCAGGGCTGGACGCCGGACTTCGTGCCGGACGTCCTCGACCCGACCGTGTTCGATCAGCTGCTGCCGGTCAGCGACGAGGACGGCAAACAGATGGCCCGGCGGCTCGCTGCCGAAGAGGGAATCTTCGTAGGTATCTCTGCCGGCGCTACGCTCGCAGCCGGCATGAAGGTCGCCGAGAATGCGCCTGAGGGTTCCGTCCTGCTCGTCATGCTGCCCGACACCGGCGAGCGGTATCTCGGCACATACCTGTTCGACGATCTGAACGACGGCTCGGATGAGGACTGGCTGGCGGGCCTCGACTGACGTTCGGTTGTAGCGCGAGCCGACGTTTCGTTGCAGCGCGAGCCGCTGGTGCGCCGCGAGTCGTTCAGTCCGCGCCGGTGATCCGGCCTATTTCCTCGCCGTCCGGCGTGCGTACGGCAAGCACGTAGCCACCGTCCTCGCCATCGCGCATCGGCGCGATCCGGATCGTGACGGTATCGCCGACCGTGAACATGCCCGGCAGCAGACCCTGGCGAACCATGTTGTTGCGGCTGTGGCCTTCGAACTCGATATCGCGCGTGCCGCGCTCCTCGTCGCTGACTTCCAGGATCAACCGCATGTGCGGATTCGCAAACCGTGCCTCGACGACTTCGCCCGACACGAGCACCGGGTTGCGGAAATCGAATTGTGCGGCGGAGTGATGGGCAACCGCGGTCGCCAGCGGCAGGCCGAATGCGAGCGCGAGAGTTGCGGTAACTGATTTCTTCATTGCGTTGCTTCCGTTTCTGTGGCGACGATCATTCCTGAACCATCTCCAGGCCCGCCTCTTCATAAAGCGCTTCCATCTCATCGAGCCATTTCGGCTCGGTGCACTCGTATGTCAGCACGTGATAGTCGTCGAGCGCTTGCCAGCGCTTGACTGTAGTGAACGGCTCCTCGAGCCAGACAGGGTCGGTCATCGTAAGCTCGTTGACCAGCACGCGTGTGCCGTCGGGGAGCGGCTCGCCGAGGTAGTACTCCTCGCGGATCGTCGCCTGATTGCTGTGCGGATAGCGGGAGTCGACCTGCGTCTTGAGCCTGGTCGTCGAGACGATCAACCGGTCGCCCTCCCAGTGCGCCGTCGAATAGCCGTTGCGCTCGGGAAAGAAATTCTCCGGATCGCCGGCTTCATCACCCAGATAGATCCGCCGGATCTCGCTGTGCGCTTCGTAGATGACGAACAGTTGCTCCGGGCGCTGGATGATTTCCATCGGATAACCGCCGGAGCCCAGCACCGAGGCCGGCATGCCGTAGCCCACGCAGGCGTTGCCCGCTCCATGGTTCGTGCCCTCGGTGACTGCTATGAAGTCATCCCGCGCGGCCTGCGCAGCGGGCGTCAGCCGCGGTTCGCCGGGCGGCGCAAAAGAGCGGCCACCGCCATCACCGGTTCGATATACCGTCCAGGCCCCGCTGAAATCGGGCGGATCGTCGGCCGCGGCCGCACCGGCAACGAGCCAGGCGGCAATCCCCGCAATGAACGCGGCCGCGAGCGGCACCGATCGGATCGATTTTCTGGCGCGCATGCACCCTCCTTGCTTCGGCTATTCAGACGGCCGGTCGGCGGCAAAGGTTCCTGACCACAGCGGCGACCGCTGACCACGACGTCCGCCGGCCCGAATTCGACGCAGATTCTAGCGGACCGCGCGCAAGTGTCACAGCAGGAAAGCGGCGAAAAACCGCCAACACATCGGGACCCGGGAGAGCATCGATACCTGATACTTTATGGCCTCCGGTGTCGGCCTTGGGGGGGGTCCGCGATGAAATTCGGTGTCTTCGATCATATGGACGAAAGCAGCGTTCCGCTCGGCGAGCAGTTCGAAGAGCGGCTGAGGCTCATCGAAACGTACGACCGCTTCGGCTTCTACGCCTATCATCTCGCCGAGCATCACGGCACACAGCTCGGCCTTGCCCCATCGCCCGGAATCTTCCTGGCCGCGGCAGCTCAGCGGACTGAGAAACTGCGGCTTGGTGCGCTCTGCTTCTCGCTGCCGCTCTACCACCCGATCCGCCTGATCGAAGAGCTCTGCATGCTCGATCACCTGAGTGGCGGGCGTCTGGATTTCGGTGTCGGACGCGGCGTCTCGCCGATAGAGGTCGGCTTCTACGGCGTCGACCCGGACGCGGGTCCGCGGCAGTTTCCTGAGGCGTTGCAGTTGATCAAGCAGGGGCTCACGAGCGATTCGCTGAGTTTCAGCGGCGAGTTCTACGAATTCGATGACGTTCCAATGGCGCTGCACCCGCTGCAGAAGCCGCACCCACCATTGTGGTACGGCGTGACTGCGCCGCCGGCCACCCACTGGGCAGCGCTCGAGGAAGCCCACATGGTGACGCTGGTACCGACCGACGGTGCACGCGCCATCATCGACGGATACAAGTCCGGGTGGGCGAACTTCGGGAAGCGCGCGGAAGACCTGCCGCTGATGGGCGTGATGCGGCTCGTTGTGCTCGCCGATACCGAAGCGCAAGCGCGCGACACGGCGGAGCGCGCCTATTCGTCCTGGCTCGCGCACATGCGATTCCTCTGGGATCAGAAGGGCATCGACTTTCCGCTGCCGTTGCCCCCCGAATTCGGTCCGATGATCGGGGCCGGAGCGGGCTTCGCCGGAACCGCTGCGGGCTTCCGCGACTTCGTCGCCGAGCACGTCGAAGCGATCGGGGCAAACTACCTGTCGTGCGACGTGGCCTTCGGCGACATGTCCTTCGATGAAGCAATGCGCACGACGACGCTGATCGGGGAAGAGGTGATTCCTGTAACGGGGTCATGAGAATCGGCCTCGCATCGCTGCTCGTGGTGGCAGGCTTGACAGCGAGCCCTTCCGAGAGCCAGCCTCGGCCCGCTCCCGGTACCCTGGTCCTCGAGGGAGCGACGATCATTGACGGGACCGGAGCTGATCCGATTCAGGATTCCGTCGTCGTGATCAGCGACGGCCGCATTCAGTTCATTGGTAACCGGATGGCATACGAGCCACCGGACGATGCGACGACCATCGATGTCCGGGGCAAATGGCTTACTCCCGGCCTGTCCGACATGCACGTCCATATCTTCGGAGACGCCCCGCAGACGCAGGAGATTCTGAACAGGCTGCTGGCTTTCGGGATCACGACCATGCGGATAGCGGCAGCGCCAGAGACGGACAACGGCGAAGGCGGAGTGATAACCCGCGAACAGATCCAGGCCGGTGCCCTTACCGGCCCGAACGTATTCTCGGCCGGCCCTATGCTGGATGCTTCCAAGAGCTGGGATTGGGCCGTGGTGGTTGAGACGGCCGATGACGTTCGCGACGAAGTCCGCCGGCAAGCTGCTGCAGGCGTGGACTTTATCAAGCTATACGTAGGCCTTGGACCGGATTTGATACGTGCGGCCATAGATGAGGCGGATATCGTCGGCCTCGAGACTATTGGTCACCTGGGCGCAACGAGCTGGGCGCAGGCCGCAGAACTCGGTATCGATCACCTCGTTCACAGTGGTCTTTCTGGCCCGACATGGGAATTGAGTACGAGCGATGATTTCGACGAATCGGGCGCCTTCCCAAGCTCGAGCATGCTGGCGGAGCTGGATTTCGCGTCGCCAGCGGCCGTCGCGCTGGCACAACTTCTGGCTGACAAAGGCGTAACTGTCGAGCCGGATCTCGTGCTGACCGAGGCGATCTATTGGAGTGGCGACCCGGAGCTGCTGGCGGAGCGGTTGGAACCGGAGATCGGCCCGGCATGGCTTACTGCAAACTGGATCGGTAACCGGCAGGCGTTTGGGCCCCGGCCCGACGATGCAGGTCGCGAGATATTGCAGGCTACTTTCGAATCCAACCTGGGATTCGTTCGGCTGTTGCACGATTCAGGTGTGCGGTTGCTCGTGGGCACCGATCTCATGAATCCGTGGATGACGCCGGGCGTATCCGTACATCGGGAGCTTGAGCTACTCAGTCAGGCAGGCATCCCAGCCATCGATGTCCTGACAATTGCCACGCGCAATGCTGCGGCGGCGGTCGACAGGCTGGATGATTTCGGGACGCTCGAAGCAGGCAAACGGGCCGACGTCGTAGTTCTTGCTGCCGACCCTCTGGCCGACATTCGCAACACACGCGCGATCGACTGGGTTATTAAGGACGGGCACGTGCTCGATCCCGCGAGCCTGCTTCAGTAGGGCCGCAGTGTGGACGCGGCCCCGGCCACCTGGCGCGCGGCCGCACGTTTCACGCTGCCGCCGACGTTGATCCCATACCTAGTACATAATAGTATATAGCTCAAGGTATATGGTCCTTGTGCGTCCGAACGCTGGTCCACGGCCTTCGTCGAGGAAATCGGGACATGAGTAGATCGCGTATCTGCCTCTTTGAAGCTCTTCGCATTATCGTCGTTGCGGCGAGCCTCCCTGTCGTCTCTCCTGCGCCTGCTCAGACGTCACCCAGCCAATGGGTCATCGGCGAAACGATCGAGTTGGAGTCACGGATACTGAGCGAAACGCGACAACTGACAATCGGGACCCCGTACGGCTACGACACCGGCGATGACAGCTACCCCGTCTTGTACCTACTTGACGGTCCGGACCACTTCCACCATACAACCGGAACCACGAGGTACCTTGCCAGGAATCGACGAATTCCGGAGATGCTCGTCGTCGCTGTCGCCAATACGGACCGTAGCCGCGATCTGACACCGCCATCGCTCGAAGAGGATGAGATCGCGCGGCTCCCCACGCATGGGGGCGCCGACAATTTTCGTCGGTTCATGCGTGAGGAACTCGTGCCGTGGGTAGACCAAAACTATCGAACGGTGCCGCATCGTATTCTTGTCGGCCACTCGCTGGGCGGTCTCTTCGCTATCCATACCCTGGTTTCCGACTCGGAGATCTTCGACTCTTACATCGCGGTCAGCCCGAGCCTGAACTGGAACGATCAGCGCCTGCTTAACAGGGCCGAGGCATTCTTTGAGAATACGCCGGTTCTCGACGCACGGCTCTTCATGTCCGTGGGCAATGAGGGCGGCGCCCTGCTCGGCGGTGTGCGCAAACTCTCCGGCGTGCTGGACGAATTGGCGCCGACGGGGTTCGGCTGGAAGTTCACCTGGATGCCGGACGAAACACACGGATCAGTGCCTCTCCCGAGCACCATTCAGGGCCTTGAGTTCGTATTCTCCGATTACTACCTGACTGACGTCCTTGGCAAGTTCGACGAGCAAGGGCTCGATGGCATCAAGGAGTATTTCGCGAAGAGCGGCCGGCGACTTGGCATAGAGCGAAAGCCGCCACTGAACAGTCTGTTCGCACTGCTGAATGGGCTGATCGTCGCCGAACGGTGGGACGAGATGGTAATGCTGGTAGAGCTGGATCCGGAAACGTTTTCTCCGCCGATCGATGACCTATTGAGAACACAGGCATGGACGTTTCTCGCCCAAGGCTACGCGAACGACGAGAATCCGGACCGAGCGGCTGAGTTCTACAGGAAACTGCTTGAAGCAGACCCGAGCAATGAAGGCGCAAGGAACGCCCTCCGCGAACTGGGCGGCACAGATATCGAGTGAGCGAATCCGCCCGCCCGTGCTCGCACGAGGGCAGCTTCACGCGATATAAATACTTGAACTTATTAGATTTTACGTCATAATACTGGATATGTATCCAGTTTCGGAGTACGCCATGGAAGGCCCGCTCACAGAACAAATCCCGAACCCGGAATCTAGCGGCAACGCTGCAGGCACACCGCCGTCCGCGTCCGCAAAACCGCGCATGCCGACCACCGATTTCGACGCGATCGATACGCTGATCGATGAAATCTCCGATCTCTGGGGCCACCTGAATGCGGCAACCGCCCGCTTCCTCTCGCTCGTCGCGCGCTTCGATCGCATCGAAGGATGGGTGCCGCAGGGTTGTTCCAGTTGTGCACATTGGCTGACACTCAAGTGCGGCATCGGCGCAGTCGCAGCCCGCGAAAAGGTGCGTGTCGCCCGCGCGCTCCAATCACTGCCGTCAATCGCGGGCGCGTTCCAGGAAGGCCGGATCTCGTACTCGAAGGTCCGGGCGATGACCCGGATCGCGACATCTGAAAACGAAACCACGCTGCTGCAGATCGCGCTCTACGGAACGGCCTCGCACGTCGAGCGAATCGTCCGTCAGTACCGGCGCGTCGAACGCATCGAGGACGCGGAACGCTCACTCGAGCAACACCGGCAACGCTTTGTCGACTTCTCGTACGACGATGACGGGATGATCGTCATCCATGCTCGTATCCCGGCGGAGCAGGGAGAGGTAATACGCCGGGCGCTGAAAGCGGCGATACAGGCTAGCGACGCAGCAGCCGAAGACGCGCCTGAAGCGAACGCGCGTGATCGGTCGGCATCGGCAACGCCGGCCGAATCGCGCAACGAGCCGCCACCTGATCCGGCGTCTGCGGCGCCGGATCAATCGCGAAAGGGACGGAATGTTTCCGCGGAAGCATCACTGCCACGACCGTGGGGCGCGCGGCACCTACGAGATGATCACGACAGCTCCGACGACCCGCAGACCGAGTCACGCCGTCCGGTCGCCGCTCGGCGGGCCGACGCGCTGTTTCACCTGTGCAGCTGCTACCTCGACCGCGAGGCGGAGCGTTGCCCGTCTTCTGCCTCACGCTATCAGGTCGTCGTGCGAATCGACCAATCACTGCTGCGCCGCGCTGCCGTGCCTTCCGTGCCTTCCGCAGAAGCTAGCGGCACCGGGCCCGGCTGTTGCGAAATCGAGGACGGCCCCGCGCTTGCGCTCGATGCCGCTCGCCGGCTCGCCTGCCACAGCAGCCTCGTCGGGCTGGTGCACGATAAGGCCGGCAATCCGCTCGACATCGGCCGGAGAACGCGCGCGATTCCGGCAGCGATCGAGCGTGCACTGAAGGATAGGGACGGCGGCTGCCGTTTCCCGGGCTGCGACCGAACCCGGTACACCGAGGGTCACCATGTCCGGCACTGGGCCGATGGCGGAGAGACGAAACTATCGAACCTGATTACCCTCTGTCACTTCCACCATCGGCTGCTGCACGAAGGCGGGTTCAGGCTGCAGCCAACGGGCGACGGCACGTTCGTGTTCCGCACACCGCAAGGCGAGCGCGTGCAGTCCGCGGCCCTGCAATCCGATCGGCGCTTCCGCGGAAACATCGCCGACCTGAACGCACAGCAGGGCGTATCGGTTCGCCGCCCGCCTGGATGGCATGGTGAGCGGATGGACTCGAGCCTGGTGATCGACGCGCTGCTGAGAGCAAGAGAACAATCGGAACGATCGGGACCCGGCTCGATCAGATAGTGACAGATTCGGACATTCAGGAAGGTATCTCATGCGCAAGGTGTTCATATTCTGCACCGGCTGCGTTGCAGTCGGCGTTTCGGCTCAGGTGAATTGGAATGAGATCCCGCCCGGCGAAGGGACGTTCCGCGATCAGGCCGGCGAGTTCCGGAGCGACACGATCGAAATACCACTCGACGCGTACGGTGAGCTGGAATACAAGCTCGGCATCGAAGAGGGGGCAGCGATCGTCTACGAGTGGGACGTCGTCGATATGGAGAACCCGAACCTGCTATACGCAGAATTTCATGGGCACACCGAGCCCGTGAATGGCACCGGTGACCTGATGTTCTATCGCAAAGCCGAGGGTGGCTCTGAGCAGGGCTCGCTCGTGGCCCCGTTTTCCGGCATCCACGGTTGGTATCTTGTGAACGGGAGCGATTCGGCGGTCGTGGTCAGGCTCAGGGTCGCGGGGTACTACGACCTGCTGCCACAGTAGGATTTGGCAGGGGGGATGATTCGCCGCCTCCGGCGGCTCACCCCTGCGGGGCCGCTTCGGCAACTGCGTTGCCGGCGCGTTCTCTCGGCGCGAGCGCCTCGAGTCGAACCGAGGGGTTCTCTTCCGCACCGCTCTCTGCGAGACAAACAAAACAGGCCTGCGAGAGGCCTGCTTTGTTTGTCTGGCGGAGAGGGGGGGATTCGAACCCCCGAAGGGCTTTTAACCCTTACTCCCTTAGCAGGGGAGCGCTTTCGACCACTCAGCCACCTCTCCGCGACGAGCACGGGCACTCGTTACCGGAGCGGCATTCTAGCCGCTGGACGGAATATGCGCGACCGGCGCGCCGAACGCAGTTGCCGGCCCAGGCCGGCCCGTTAACGGTGAGCGCCGTTGACGTATTGCGGTGCGGCGGCTTCCTCGTCGCTGCGTTCGCGCTTGATGCGCTCGAAAATCTCTTCGCGATGAACGGCGACTTCGCGCGGCGCATTGACGCCCAGTCTTACCTGGTTACCTTTCACGCCGAGCACCGTTACCGTGACCTCGTCGCCGATGACGACGGTTTCCCCCACCCTACGGGTCAAGATCAGCATAGCCAACTCCTTCTCGGGCGACGCATCGCCCGTGGCTAGGCCGGCGGTTGATTTATTCGTTCTGGTTTACCGGCCACCCGTACCGCGATTCCTACGCGGTCTGCCCAATGGTAATGCATTTCGGGCGGAAGTGGCTGAAATCGCCCCAATGGTGTGCACGCTGGGCGGCTGCGGATGGTCGGTGGGAGGCGCCCGGGCCCGGTCAGGGCCCTGCCGCGAGGGCCGGGCCGACGCCCGCCAGGGCCTCGTCCAGCTTGTCTGGCAAGGATCCGCCGGCCTGGGCGAAGTCGGGCCGGCCGCCGCCGCTGCCGCCGACATGGGCCGCAACCGGCTTGATTATGTCCCCCGCCCGAAACCGGTCTGTCAGGTCTTTTGTCACACCGGCCACGAGCCGAACCTTGTCTTCCTCGACCCCGCCGAGCACGACGATGCCGGAGCCGAGCCGGTCTTTCAGCTGGTCCGCGGAGGCTCTCAGCGACTTCGTGTCCGCGCCGTCGATCCGGGCGACCAGCAGCGCAACGCCGTTGACCTCGCGCACGTCGTCGAGCAGATCGCGGCCCCCGCCGGTGGCAAGGCGCTGCTTCATCGTCTCGAGCTCCTTCTCGAGCCCCCGCGCCCGGTCGACCAGCTGCTCGACCTTCGACGCTGCATCGTCGCGGCTGCCCTTGACCAGCGATGCGATCGATTGCAGCGCCGCTTCCGAATCGCGCACCCAGGCCAGCGCCCCGGTTCCGGTGACGGCCTCGATGCGCCGGACGCCGGCGGCTATGCCGGACTCGGACGAAATCTTGAAGAGCCCAATGTCGCCGGCACGCCCGACATGCGTGCCGCCGCAAAGCTCCATCGAGAAGTCGCCGAGCCTGAGGACGCGGACGTCGTCGCCGTATTTGTCGCCGAAAAAGGCGAGCGCGCCCTCGGCAATTGCCTCGTCGTAACCGAGCACGCGCGTCTGCGCTTCCGCGTTGCAGCGAATCTGCTCATTGACCAGCGTTTCGATGCGCGAGAGCTCATCGGCCGTCACCGGCTCGTAGTGAGCGAAGTCGAAACGCAGCCTGTCCGGGGCGACGAGCGAACCCTTCTGCTGGACATGGTCACCGAGCAGTTCCCGCAAGGCCGCGTGCAGCAGGTGGGTGGCCGAGTGATTCAGCACGATCGCCCCGCGGCGGGCGGCATCGACGGCCGCCGACAGCCCGGCACCGACCTCGATCCGCCCTTCGGCCACACGCCCCACGTGCCCGAAAGCCGCGCCGAGCTTTTGCGTGTCTGCTACGTCGAACGTTGCGCCCGCAGCGCGCAGCATGCCGGTGTCGCCGACCTGCCCGCCGCTTTCCGCGTAAAACGGGGTCGTATCGAGCACAACCGTGCCGGTATCGCCGGACTCGAGCGCATCGACCAGATTGCCGGCCGCGTCGAGCAGAGCGATGACCTCTCCGTCGTTCGTCAGTGTTTCGTAGCCGACGAAGCGCGTTCCGCCAGTCGCGGTGGCGGCGTCCTTCGCCGTGGCGCCGACGATCTCGGCCAGCGCCGCTGCGGTCCCACCCGACATCTGCGCGCCGGCATCGAAGCGGCTCGCACGCCTGGCCCTTTCGCGCTGGTCGGCCATCGCGGCCTCGAAACCGGCGTGATCGACCTCGTAACCGTGCTCGCGCGCGTAGTCGGCCGTCAGATCCTCGGGGAAGCCGTAAGTGTCGTAGAGTCGGAAGACCGTGTCGCCCGGGATCGTTCCGCCCGTGCCGAGGCGCGCCGTCGCTGACTCGAGCAGCCGCATCCCCTGCGCGAGCGTCTCGGCGAAGCGCTCCTCCTCCTGTAACAGCACACGCTCGACGTGGCCGCGGCGCTCGCCGAGCTCCGGGTACGCGTTACCCATCTCGGTCTCGAGCGGCCCGACGAGCCGGTGGAAGAACGGATCGGCAACGCCGAGCTTGTAGCCGTGGCGGATCGCGCGGCGAATGATGCGCCTCAGCACGTAGCCGCGCCCCTCGTTGCCCGGCAGCACGCCGTCGGCAATCAGAAACGCGCAGGCGCGGATGTGGTCGGCGATCACGCGCAGAGATTTGTCCTCGAGGTCGTCGGTCGAAGTGACGGCCGCCGTCGCTTCGATCAACCGGCGGAAGAGATCGATCTCGTAGTTCGAATGAACGCCCTGCATCACGGCGGCCAGCCGCTCGAGCCCCATGCCGGTATCGACCGACGGTTTCGGCAGCGGCGTCATCTCGCCTGCGGCATCGCGCTCGAACTGCATGAAGACGAGATTCCAGATCTCGATGAATCGGTCGCCGTCGGCATCGGGGCTGCCGGGCGGTCCACCCGGCACGGCGTCGCCGTGATCGTAGAATATTTCGCTGCACGGGCCGCAGGGACCGGTGTCACCCATCGCCCAGAAGTTGTCGTCCTTGCCGAGCCTCCCGAAACGATTCGGGTCGATCCCGATTTCGTCGAGCCATATCGACGCGGCCTCGTCGTCGTCGGTGTATACGGTGCACCAGAGGCGCTCGGGCGGAAGGCCGAGCTCACGGGTAACGAAGTCCCAGGCGAACCGGATCGCCTCGCGCTTGAAGTAGTCGCCGAAACTGAAATTGCCGAGCATCTCGAAGAACGTGTGGTGGCGCGCCGTGTAGCCGACGTTCTCGAGATCGTTGTGCTTGCCGCCGGCACGGACGCAGCGCTGCGCGGTAGCAGCGCGCGGCACTGCGCGCTTCTCGCTGCCGAGAAATACGTCCTTGAACTGCACCATGCCGGCGTTGGTGAACAGCAGCGTCGGGTCGTTGTGCGGCACGAGCGAGGAGCTGGCGACTTCCTCGTGGCCGTTGCCAACGAAGTAGTCCAGAAACGCGCGGCGAAGTTCGTTGCTGGTTGTCATCGGAGGATCAGTCGAAATCGTCGCCGAATTCTAAAGCATCGCGAATCTGCGCCGCAGTAAAGCCGCGGTATTCGAGGAAGCGCGCCTGGCGCGCCTTCTCGCGCGCCGAGACCGGCAGCACGGTTCCGAAGCGTCGCTGTCTGACCTCGCGGGCGCGCTGCCGCCAGCGTTCGTCATCGGTAGCCACGAAGCGCTCGCCGGCGCCTACGCCGCGGCGGCCGAGCTCCGCGCGGATACGAACCGGGCCCTGGCCCTTCCCGATGCGGCTGCGAACGAACGCCTCGGCGAAGCGCGCCTCGTCGAGCAGGCCATCGCGCTCGAGCGCGTCGAGAACGTCCGCAACCGTTGCCGTCGGAAAACCGCGCTCGCCGAGCTTCTGCTCGAGTTCCAGCCGGGCGTGTTCACGCCGCGCGAGCAGGTCGAGCGCGCGTCGCCGGCAGTCGCCGCCGGTATCGTCGAGGTCGTCGCCGGCCTCGTGGCCGTCGGCCGTCACCGGACGACGGGTGGGCGGCTCATGCGGTCGATGCGGCGTCGGTCAGCTCGTCGTCATTGGCGGACGCGGCGGAGTCGGCAGCCGCCTTGCCGGGCAGCAGGCGCTCGCGGATCCTCTGCTCGATCTCGGCGGCGATCGCCGGGTTCTCGAGCAGGAAGTCACGCGCGTTCTCCTTGCCCTGGCCGACCCGGTCGCCGTTGTAGCTGTACCAGGAGCCCGCCTTTTCGACGATGTTCTCCTGCACGCCGAGGTCGATGATCTCGCCTTCGCGCGAGATACCCTTGCCGTAAAGGATCTCGAATTCGGCCTTGCGGAATGGCGGCGCGACCTTGTTCTTGACCACCTTGACCCGGGTTTCGTTGCCGAGCACCTCGTCGCCTTTCTTGATCGCACCGATCCGGCGGATATCGAGCCGCACCGACGAGTAGAACTTCAGCGCATTGCCGCCGGTGGTCGTCTCGGGGCTGCCGAACATGACACCGATCTTCATGCGAATCTGATTGATGAAGATGACGAGGCAGTTCGAGCGCTTGATGTTGGCCGTGAGCTTGCGCAGTGCCTGCGACATCAGCCGGGCCTGCAGCCCGACATGCGAATCGCCCATTTCGCCCTCGATTTCCGCTTTCGGCGTCAGCGCCGCAACGGAATCGACGACGACGAGATCGACCGCGCCGGAACGCACCAGCATATCGGTAATCTCCAGTGCCTGCTCGCCGGTGTCCGGCTGCGAGATCAGCAGGTCGTCGACGTTGACGCCGACATTCTCGGCGTAGACCGGATCGAGCGCGTGCTCGGCGTCGACGAATGCGGCCGTGCCACCCTGCTTCTGAATCTCGGCGACGACCTGCAAGGTCAGCGTCGTCTTGCCCGACGACTCCGGGCCGTAAATTTCGACGACTCGCCCTTTCGGCAGACCGCCAATGCCGAGCGCGATGTCGAGCCCCAGCGACCCGGTCGAAACGGCCTCGATGTCGCGGGCAGCGATCGAATCGCCGAGCCGCATGACCGACCCCTTGCCGAACTGCTTTTCGATCTGGCCGAGAGCGGCCGACAGGGCTTTCTTTCGATTGTCGTCCATAGCGTTACCGTTGCGATTGTTGGCGGGCGTTCGACGGGACGTCGAGCCGAGATTATTTCACAGTTCCCGTCCGCCGGCAGCCGGCCTTTCGGGTCACCGCGCCACGAAATGAGCGGATCGTTCAGTCCGAGTGCGGGCGGCCGAGCAGCGCGTCCAGCGCAGCCGCTACCGTCTGTCGCCTCACCTGTGTCCGGTCGCCGTCGAAGCGCCAGCGCGCGGCGAATGGCTCGGCGGCGCTGCCCCAGGCGATCCAGACCGTGCCGACCGGCTTGTCCACGCTGCCGCCGCCGGGTCCGGCAATGCCGCTGACCGCGACGCCGAGGTCGGCGCCGGACCGGGCCAGACAGCCGGCCAGCATCGCACGCACGACCGGCTCGCTGACCGCACCGTGTCGCTCGAGCAGCGCAGCGTCGACGCCGAGCAGCACGGTCTTCGCGCGGTTCGAATAGCTCACGATGCCGGTGCCGAACCAGCCGCTCGAACCGGGAACGTCGGTCAGCACCTTGGCGATCCAGCCGCCGGTGCACGACTCGGCCGTCGCCACCGTTCGGTGCTGCCGGGTCAGCAGCTCGCCTAGCTCGGCCGCGCCGGCGAGCAGATCAGTGTCCGAGCAGCGCATCGGGCGTGCTGACGAGCTCTTCGTAGAGCTTCAGGCAGGTATCCGTCATTGCATCGACGCCGAAACTGGCAACGACCCGTGCCCGGGCCGCGGCCGCGAAAGCCTGTCCCAGTGCCGGCGCGTCGAGCAGCGCGGCGACGGCGGCGGCCAGCGCCGCCGGATCGGCAGGCGGCACGAGCCGCCCGTCGATATCAGGCCGGATCAGGTCGACCAGGCCACCGGCCGCGGCCGCGACGACCGGCACACCGGCAGCCATCGCCTCGAGCACGGCAACGCCGAGCCCTTCACGTACGGCCGGATGCACCAGCAGGTCCGCACCCGGCAGCAGCCGCTCGACGTCCGGCCGGTGGCCCGCGAGCATGACGCGCCCACCGAGACCGGCGCGCGCGATCTCCCGTTCGAGTGACGCGCGCAGCGGCCCGGTCCCGAGCAGCACGACCGTCAGATGGCGGTCTGCCAGAGGCGGTTGCTGCAGCGCCGCGAGCAATACGCCGTGACCCTTGCGCGGTATCAGCTGCGCGACGACCAGGGCGACGCGCGCGGTTCGCGGCAGACCGAAAGCCTGCCGCAGGCTGGCGCGGGCCTCGGCCGGCGGCGCAAACAGGCGTGGATCGACAGCGCTCGGTATTAGACGGCAGCGAGCCGAATCGACGCCTGCGCGTGCGAGCTCGGCGGCAACGGTGCGCGAGATTGCAACGACCCGGGCGTACGGCCGGCAGCGCATCCTGAGCGCCATCCGGGGCTCGGTGGACTCGACGCGCCGCGTGAGCACGGCCGGCACGCCGCTCAGCGTGGCGGCGAGACCGCCCCAGATATCGGCGCCGCGACGCGAATGCACGTGCACGACGTCCGGCTGCAGCCGCGCGATGCACCGCATGAGCCGCGGCAACATCAGTGCGTCCGCATCGCCGCGCATCGTCATCGGCAGCGGTTCGGCCGACAGCCCTGCCGCGAGCAGCGGCTGACCCGGCGGTGCCGCAAGCCAGTTGCGGACCCCGCGTGCGCCGAGGCCGTCAACCAGATAGCCGACCTGCCGAGCCCCGCCGTAACGATGCCGCCCGGCTTCGACGTGCAGCACTTTCATGCGGCCATGATACCGGCAGCCGGCCGCGCATCGGCTACGGCGGTCCATGCTTACAATAGCGGGCTTCGCTCGAGCCGACCCGATTCGTCATGTCACAGCACACGCCGATGATGCAGCAGTATCTCGCCATCAAGGCCGAGCATCCGGACGAGCTGCTGTTCTATCGGATGGGCGACTTCTACGAGCTCTTCTACGACGATGCCAGGCGCGCCTCGAAGCTGATCGACATCACGCTGACGAGCCGCGGCAAATCCGCCGGCGCGCCGATTCCGATGGCGGGCGTCCCGGTTCACTCGGTCGAGAACTACCTGGCACGACTCGTCCGGATCGGCGAATCGATTGCCGTCTGCGAGCAGATCGGTGACCCGGCGGCGAGCAAGGGGCCGGTCGAGCGGCGGGTCGTTCGCGTCATCACGCCCGGCACGCTGACCGATGAAGCGCTGCTCGGCCAACGCGAGTCGAGCCTGCTTGCCGCACTGGTCCGCCGCCACGACGGCAGACGGGCAGGCGGCGGGCAGGCAGGCGGCAGGCAGGCGGACGACGGACAGGCGGGCCGCTCGCAGTCAGGCGGCGCGCAGGCAGGCGGCAGCCACGGCGGCGCCTCGGCGGTGGGCGAGGTCCCGGGCCGCAAGGCTCGCGAGCCAGGCGCCGGACCGGCCGGCCTCGCGTGGCTCGACCTCGCGGGTGGCCGGCTCGGGCTGCTTGAGCTTGCCGACGACGACGCGCTCGCTGCGGAGCTCGAGCGGCTGACGCCGGCCGAGGTCCTGCACCCGGAAGATTTCCCGTTGCCGGCATGGCTCGAAGCCCGCACCGCGCCGCGCGAACGGCCGCCGTGGCATTTCGATGCGGAGACGGGCCGGCGGCTGCTGTGTCAGCAGTTCGGCACGCGCGACCTGTCCGGTTTCGACGCCGACGACTGCGATCTCGCGGTCGCGGCGGCGGGCGCACTACTGCAGTACGTCAAAGACACGCAACGCGAGCGCGCCCCGCACATCGGCACGCTGACCAGAGAGCGGCACGAGCGCGCCGTCATCATCGACGCGCAGACGCGACGGAATCTCGAGATCGAAAAAAGCCTCGGCGGCGATGACAGCCTGACGCTCGCCGGCATCATGGACCGGACGGCGACGCCGATGGGCAGCCGGCTGCTGCGCCGCTGGCTCAAGCAACCGCTGCGCGACGCGCGGGAGATCGGCGCGCGCCACGAAGCGCTCGAGACGCTGCTTCCCACGACCACGAGACGGAGCCTCGACGACGCCCTCCGCGACATCGGCGACCTCGAGCGGATCCTGGCCAGAATCTCGTTACGCAGCGCCCGGCCGCGCGATCTGATCAGGCTCCGGGACGGCCTCGCGCGGCTGCCGTCGATCGACGAATCGCTCGCGCTGCTGGCAGCGCCGCGGCTGCGCGACATTGCGAACCGCTGCGATCGCCACACGCACGAGCACGAGCTGCTCGTGCGCGCCATCGTCGACGAGCCGCCGGCCGTGATCCGCGATGGCGGCGTCATCGCGGACGGTTTCGACGCCGAGCTCGATGAGCTGCGCAATGCGAGCACGACGGCCGACAACTTTCTGTCCGAGCTGGAGGCACGCGAGCGGGACCGCAGCGGCATTCAGAACCTGAAGGTCGGCTACAACCGCGTGCACGGTTTCTATATCGAAGTGTCGAAGGCCCGGTCGGGCGCCGTGCCGGCCGATTTCACCCGGCGGCAGACCCTCAAGTCGGCCGAGCGGTACGTGACGGCAGAGCTGAAAGCCTTCGAGGACCGGATCCTCGGTGCCCGCGAGCGCGCGCTCGCCCGAGAGAAGCGGCTGTACGAGGAGGTCCTCGACGAGCTGGCTGCCAATATCGCGGCGCTGTCGCGGACGGTCAGTGCGATCGCCGAGCTCGACGTGCTAGTCAACCTGGCCGAACGCGCCGAACGCCTCGCCCTCGTGCGACCGCGACTCGCAAACCCGGGCACGATCGCTTATCGCAAGGGCCGCCATCCCGGTGTCGAGCAGGCATCCGAAGCGACCTTCGTGCCGAACGACCTCGCCCTCGGGGGCGAGACCACGATGTTGATCGTGACCGGCCCGAACATGGGTGGCAAATCGACCTACATGCGGCAGACGGCGCTGATCGTCATCCTCGCGCTCGCCGGCAGCTTCGTGCCGGCCGACGCCGCCGACATCGGACCGGTCGACCGAATCTTCACCCGCATCGGCGCCGCCGACGACCTGACCGGCGGGCGCTCGACCTTCATGGTCGAGATGACCGAAACGGCAAACATCCTGAATAACGCGACGAGCGAAAGCCTCGTGCTGCTGGACGAGATCGGCCGCGGGACCAGCACATTTGACGGCCTCTCGCTCGCCTGGGCAACCGCGCGCCACATCGCCGGCAAGATCGGCGCGCTGACGCTGTTCGCGACCCACTATTTCGAGCTGACCGGCCTGCCGGAGGAACTGCCGACGGTGGCAAACGTGCACCTCGATGCCGCCGAGCACGGCGGCGAGCTGATCTTCCTGCACGCGGTGAAGCCGGGTCCGGCGAACCAGAGCTACGGGCTCAGTGTGGCTCAGCTGGCAGGCGTGCCGCGGCGCGTCATCGACGACGCGCGCCAGTTCCTCGCGACGCTCGAGAAGCATCAGCGCGATCTCGTGCCGCCAAGCCCGCAGCAGTCGCTCGAACTCGAGGGTCGGGCCGAGCCGGATTCGGCCGTCGAGCAGCGACTGCGCGACATCGACCCGGACTCGCTGTCGCCGCGCGAGGCGCTCGAGCTGGTCTATGCGCTCATCGCGGCGCTGCGGCGATAGCGCTCCGCATCAAGGGGGGAGCCGCGCCGCCCACGGCGCAGCCCGCACGCTCGTCAGCCGCTGCCGGCCGCGAAACGTCCGTGGCGCAGGAAGTGGACCAGCTCGGCGGCGACGCGCGCGTCGAACAGCATCGACGTGTGGGTAACCGGCAGCACGATATGGTCGGTGATGCCCTCGAGCCGGGTCTCTGCGACCGTGACCGTGCCGTCGTTCGGGCCCTCGAGGCGGGCGATGAGCCGGCCGGCACCGAGCCCGAGCGCGCCGGCGACGCAGCCGAGCTCGCCGGGCCCGCGCCACGGCCTGACCTGCCCGCCCTCGTTCAGCTCGGCAATACTCCGTCCCACAAGTCGGCCGGCGAGCGGCAGGCGGCCGAGCACCCGACCAGCACGGCTGCCGTTCAACGGCGCGCCGAGGCAGGCGATCCTGCCCTGCAGACTGTCCGGTCGGCGCTGCGCGGCAGCAACGCTGATTACGCCGCCGAGGCTGTAGCCGACCCGATGCACCTCGCCCGCACCGAGTGTTTCGACGAAGGCGAGATAGGCCTCGATATTGTCATTCAGCGAGCGGCTCACGGTCGGGTAGCGATACAGGACCGGATCGAAGCCTGCCGCGCGCAAACGCCGCCGCAGCGGCGCCGTCTCGAGCCCCGGCATCCACAGCCCGTGCGCGACGACGACGACGGCCACGCGACCGGCCTATGCGCCAGCGAGGCGATCGAGCGCCTCGCGATTGGTCCAGGATGCCACCTTCAGGCGAGCCTCCCGCAGCGGCAACCAGATCGCCGCCCGATGCTCATCCGGATCGAGCCGCACCACGGGGCGGCGGTCGACACACAGATACCAGACGTGCTCCAGGTTGCGATCGACGCCCGGCGCGTAGCGGTCGCGCCAGTCCGGCAGGATCGCAAACGACTGACTGAAACCGCCGTCGCTGAGCTCACCGGCCCGGGTGGCATCGATGCCGGTCTCCTCCAGAACCTCACGGGCTGCGGCATCGCCCGGGCTCTCATCCCAGTGCAGCGAACCGGTTACCGACTGCCAGAAGTCCGGCGGCATCACGCGCTCGAGCAGCAGGCAATCGCAGGCCGACGTATGGATGACGACGAGCACGGATTCGGGGCGGCGAAACGGCGTGTCGCCCGCGCGCGGCCCCACGCGCTCAGCCCTGTCCGGGTTCCGTCTTCCGCCTGAGACGGATACCGAGCTCGCGGAGCTGCGTGGAATCGGCCGGACTCGGTGCGCTGGTCAGCAGATCGCTCGCGTTCTGTGTTTTCGGGAACGCGATGACGTCGCGGAGACTCGTGGCACCCGCCATCAGCATCACCAGTCGATCGAGACCGAAAGCGATTCCACCATGCGGCGGGCAACCGAAATCGAGCGCCGTCAGCAAAAAGCCGAACTTGGCTTCGGCCTCTTCCCTGTCGATCCCGAGAATATCGAAGACGGCCGATTGCATGTCCGGCGAATGGATACGGATCGAGCCCCCACCGATCTCGTTGCCGTTCAGCGTGATGTCATAGGCGGCCGACAACGCGTCGCCCGGCGCATCGCGAAGCGCGGCGGCAGTGACGTCCCGCGGACGCGTGAACGGGTGGTGCACCGCGTCCCAGCCGCCGTCACCGTCGGCGAGAAACATCGGGAAATCGACGACCCAGAGGAACTTCCAGCCGTCGGCCAGCAGTTCGCGATCGCGGCCGAGCGCGTCCCGCAGCGCACCCAGTGAGTCGTTGACGATCGAGCGCTTGTCGGCGCCGAAAAAAATCAGATCGCCGTCGGCTGCTGCGGTGCGCTCGAGCACACCCGCGATGGCCGCATCCGGCAGGAACTTGAGGATCGGCGATTGCAGCCCGTCGCGACCCGCCGCCTTGTCGTTGACCTTGATGTAAGCGAGCCCCTTCGCGCCGTATCTGCCGACGAGCGCCGTGTAGTCGTCGATCTCCTTGCGCGTGAGCTCACCACCGGCGGGCACGCGCAACGCGGCAATACGGCTGCCGGGGTCGGCAGCGGGGCCCGCGAACACCTTGAACTCGACATCGGTAAACAGATCGCCGACCTCGACGAGCTCGAGCGAGTTGCGCATGTCCGGCTTGTCGCTGCCGAACCGTTCCATCGCCTCCGCATACGCCATCCGCGGAAACGGCTTCGGCACCTCCGCGCCGAGCACGGTCGCGAAGCAGTCCACCAGCAGGTCTTCGATCAGGTCGATGATCGCGTCCTGGTCCATGAACGACGTCTCGATGTCGAGCTGCGTGAACTCCGGCTGCCGGTCCGCGCGGAGATCCTCGTCCCTGAAACACTTGACGATCTGATAGTAGCGATCCATGCCGGACATCATCAGCAGCTGCTTCATCAGCTGCGGCGATTGCGGCAGCGCGAAGAAATTTCCCGGCTGCGTTCGGCTCGGCACGAGATAGTCGCGCGCACCCTCGGGCGTCGTTTTCGTCAGCAGCGGCGTTTCGATATCGATGAAGCCGTGGTCGTCGAGAAACTCTCGCAATGCCCGCGTGACTGAGTGACGCAGGCGGATGTTGCGCTGCATCTCCTCGCGACGCAGATCGAGGTAACGATAGCGGAGCCGGACCTCCTCGCTGGCGTTCTCGTCGTGATGAAAAGGCGGCGTCTTGGCGCGCGCGTGAACAGTCAGCTCTTCGACCAGCAGCTCGATTTCGCCGCTCGCGATCTTCGGATTGATCATGCCGGCCGGCCGCTCACGGACTCGGCCCGACACGCCGATGACATACTCGCTGCGGAGCTTCTCCGCTTCGCTGAATATCTCGGGACGATCGGGATCGAAGACGACCTGGACCAGCCCGGTGCGGTCACGCAGATCGACGAAAATCACGCCACCGTGATCGCGACGGCCGTGGATCCAGCCGGCCACCTGCACGGTTTGGCCGATCAGCGAACGGTCCACCTCGGCGTGGTAGTGGCTGCGCATCGAAATCTCTCGGCCGTTCCCGGAATCGGGAGGGGCCGGATCTTAAGTGCTTGATTCGGGGGGCGCAAGCTCGGCATCCGGATGAATCGGATGCCACGGGGGCACGACGACACCGAGCGAAATGATCATCTTCAGCGCATCGTCGACCGCCATGTCGAGCTCGACGATGTCCTTCTTCGGCACGAACAGCATGAAGCCCGAGGTCGGGTTCGGCGTCGTCGGCAGGAACACCGTGACGACCGTCTCGCCGCTGCGATGCTGCACCTCGTGGGCACTCTCCGACGTCTGAAAGCAGAGGCTGTAAAGCCCCGTCCGCGGATACTCGATCAGCAGGACCTTCTTGAACGACGCGCCGTCCTCGCTGAACACGATCTCGGCGAAATGCTTGACGGCGCCGTAAACGGATCTGACCAGCGGTATCCGGTTCAGGATGCGCTCATAGAGAGCGACCAGGCGGCGGCCGAGCAGGTTCGCACCGAAGATGCCGGTCAACAGCAGGACGAGGACCGCAAATGCGAGACCGAGTCCCGGAACGTCGAAACCGAGCAGCGTCTCGGGCCGGTAGCGCGCCGGAATCAGGAAAAACAGCCGATTGCTGATATCGAGCAGCAGCGAAAAGATCAGGATCGTCGCTGCGAGCGGAAACCAGATCAGCAGGCCCGCGACGAGCCAGCGCCGCAGCCTAAGTATCCAGGTCTTGCCCAACTAAGCGGCCTCCGAGCCTGAGCCGCCCGATGACTTGCCGGAGCCGCCGCCCTTTCCGGAAGAGCCCTTCCCGGAAGAGCCGCCACCGGCGGAGCCCTTGCCCGACGAATCCTTCCCGGAGGCGGAGCCGGCCTTGTCGGAGCCGCCCTTGCTGCCGCCGGAAACACCGGCATCGCTCTTGCCGTCGGCCTTGCCGTCCGGCTTGCCGGAGTCGCCGCCGTCGGGCTTGCCGTCGACCAGATTGCGCTTCTTTTCCTTGTCCGATTTGAAGTCCGTCTCGTACCAGCCGCTGCCCTTCAGACGGAACGACGGCGCCGAAATCAGCCGCTTCAACGCGGGCGCCGCGCACTCGGGACAGTCGCTTAGGTGCGGATCGCTGACCTTCTGCAACGCGTCGTGCAGGTGACCACAGGATTCGCAACGGTACTCGTATATCGGCATCTTCTACTTCCGGCCAAAAAATCGCGACTATGTTTAAGGCTCCGGCCCGGCCTTTTCAAGGTCGGCGCGCACAGTCGGCCGTTCTTCAGCACCGAGCTGAGCCTGCGCGCACCGTCCGCGCTGCGCCGTTGCCCGTCATACAGCGGGCACGCGGCAGCGAATCAGGCCGCCTGCGCTTCTGCCTGCTCGAAGACGAACGCGCCGACGTCGGGCGCCCGAACCTCGATCGTGTCACCGGGGCCGAAGTCGCCGGCGAGGATGCGCTCCGCGAGCGGGTTCTCGAGCTGTTGCTGGATCGCCCGTTTCAGCGGACGCGCACCGTAGACCGGATCGAAGCCGGCATTGGCGAGCCTGTCGAGCGCTGAATCGTCGAGCTCTATACCGATTTCCCGATCGCGCAGACGCCTGCGAAGATACTCGAGCTGAATGTCGACGATTCTGCGGATGTGTTCTGCCTCTAACGGGTGGAACACGACGACGTCGTCGATTCGGTTCAGAAATTCCGGCCTGAAGTGCTGCGCGACGATCTCCATGACGCTTGTCTTCATCGCCGCGTAGTTCTCCTCGCCGGCCAGCTCCTGAATCCGCTGGCTGCCGAGATTCGATGTCATGACGATGACCGTGTTGCGAAAATCGACCGTGCGGCCCTGACCGTCGGTCAGCCGGCCGTCATCGAGGACCTGCAGCAGCACGTTGAAGACATCCGGGTGCGCTTTCTCGACCTCGTCGAGCAGCACGACCGAATAAGGCTTGCGCCGGACCGCCTCGGTCAGATACCCGCCTTCTTCATACCCGACGTAACCGGGCGGCGCACCGATCAGCCGGGCCACCGAGTGCTTCTCCATGAACTCCGACATGTCGATGCGGACGATCGCGTCCTCGGTGTCGAACAGAAACGCGGCGAGCGCTTTCGTGAGCTCGGTCTTGCCGACACCGGTGGGCCCGAGAAACATGAATGAGCCATTCGGGCGATTCGGGTCGGCCAGGCCGGCGCGCGAACGGCGGATCGCATTCGAGACCGCCGCCAGCGCCTCGCTCTGCCCGACGACCCGCTGCTCGAGAAACGATTCCATCCGGAGCAATTTCTCTTTCTCTCCTTCGAGCATCTTCGCTACCGGGATGCCGGTCCACTTCGACACGACTTCGGCGACTTCCTCGTCGGTGACCTTGTCACGTAGCAGACGGAAGTCCTTCTGCTGCTCGCCGGCGAGCGCCTGCTCGAGCTGTTTCTCGAGCGCCGGAATCGCGCCGTATTGCAGCTCCGACTGCCTTGCGAGATCGCCGGCGCGCTGTGCCTTTTCGAGCTCGAGGCGGGTACGCTCGAGCTCTTCCTTGATGTGCGTCGCGCCCTGCACGGCCGCCTTCTCGGCCTTCCAGATCTCCTCGAGATCCGCGTACTCGGCCTCGAGCTTGTCGATCTGCCCTTCGAGATCGGCGAGCCGCTTCTTCGACGCGTCGTCGGACTCCTTGCGCAGCGCCTCGCGCTCGATCTTGAGCTGATTGAGCCTGCGGCCGAGCCGGTCCATTTCCTCCGGCATCGACTCGTTCTCCATGCGGATGCGCGAAGCTGCCTCGTCGATCAGGTCGATCGCCTTGTCGGGCAGCTGCCGATCGCTGATGTATCGATGCGACAGCGTCGCCGCCGCGACGATGGCCGGATCCGTAATCTCGACCTGGTGGTGAACGGCATACTTTTCCTTCAAACCGCGAAGAATCGCGATCGTGTCCTCGACGCTCGGCTCGTCGACCAGCACCTTCTGGAAGCGCCGCTCGAGTGCCGCGTCCTTCTCGACGTACTTGCGATACTCATCCAGCGTCGTCGCGCCCACGCAGTGGAGCTCGCCGCGAGCGAGCGCCGGCTTCAGCATGTTGCCGGCATCCATCGACCCTTCGGCCTTGCCGGCGCCGACCATCGTGTGCAGCTCGTCGATGAACAGGATGATCTGGCCTTCCTGTTTGCTGAGCTCGTTCAGCACGGCCTTGAGCCGCTCCTCGAAGTCACCACGAAACTTGGCGCCGGCAATCAGCGCACCCATGTCGAGCGACAGCACGCGCTTCGACTTCAGGCTCTCCGGAACTTCACTGTTGACGATCCGCTGCGCGAGGCCTTCGATGATCGCGGTCTTGCCGACACCCGGCTCGCCGATCAGCACGGGATTGTTCTTCGTACGGCGCTGCAGCACCTGGATGGTCCGGCGGATCTCGTCGTCGCGCCCGATGACCGGATCCAGTTTGCCCTGTTCCGCGCGCTCGGTCAGATCGATCGTGTACTTGTCGAGCGCCTGGCGCGTCTCCTCGGCGTTCGGATCGGCCACCGCCTCGCCGCCGCGGACCTCGTCGATCGCCTGCTCGATCGCACCGCGAACGGCACCGCACTGCTCGAGAATCCGGGCGAGGTCGCCTTTCGCGTCGAGGGCCGCCAACACGAACAGCTCGCTCGAGATGTAGGCATCGCCGCGCTGCTGCGCCAGCTTGTCCATGATGTTCAGCGTCTTGCCGAGCTCGTTGGACGCGTGGACCTCGCCGGCAGTGCCCTCGACGGTCGGCAGGCGGTCGAGCCCCTTGCCGAGCTCGGCTCGCAGACGGTTCAGGTCGATCCCGGACTTCGTCAGCAGGCCGCCGATGTTGGCGCCATCCTGCTCGAGCATCGCCGCGGCGAGGTGCAGCGGTTCTATGTAGGCGTGATCCCGGCCGACGGCCAGCGACTGGGCATCCTGCAGCGCCTGCTGGAAGCGGGTCGTAAGCTTGTCCATGCGCATGCGCAGGTACCTCGTGATCGTTACTGCCGAAGAGATGGGGCCGGCGCCCCGAATCTCAACTCTGCGGCGCCGCCGGGTCGAGCCAGATCAGCGTCGCCATCCGGCCGCAAGGCGCGGCCCGCCGGTGCGAGAAAAACCGCTGCTCGTCGGCCCAGGTACATTCGTCGCCGCCGAACACGGCCTCGACGCCGGCACGCCCGAGCCGCTGACGGGCGAGACCCGCCAGATCGCAGTGCCAGCGGCCCGGCCGGCCGGGCCTGAACGCCGCGCCGGTCTCGGCATCGACGTCGATGAACGCATTGCGTACCTCGTCGCCAACCTCGTATGCAGCGCCGGAGATGCCGGGTCCGAGCCAGGCGAGAAGCGTTTCCGGCGCGGCGGACAGCGCGTCGAGCGCCGCTTCCAGCACGCCGGCCGCGAGGCCCCGCCAGCCCGCATGTACGGCAGCGACGCGGGTACCGGCCCGGTCGCAGAGCAGGACCGGCACGCAGTCGGCCGTCATGACGACCGCGACGCGCCCCGGCCCTCCGGTTACGGCGCCGTCGGCGGGGCCCTGCCAGGGCGCATCGAGGTCGACGATGCGGGTGCCATGGACCTGTTCCAGCCACGCCGGCTCAGCGGGCAAATCGAGCCCTGCAAGCAGGGCCGACCGGTTGGCCGTGACGGCAGCGGGATCGTCGCCGACGTGGGAGGCGAGATTGAGGCTCGCGTAGCCGCCTTTGCTCAGGCCGCCGGCCCGCACGGTCTGCCAGCTGCGCACGCGCGGCGGTGCGGGCCAGTCGGCGGCGAAACCCGGCATCGTCACCGGCCGGCCTCCCGGCCCTCATGCGCATCACGGTCCGCCTTGAGCGTGGCGACGAGCGCCTGGAAATCGGCCGGCGGCGCGCGCTCGAACTCGAGCGGCCCGCCCCCCCGCGGGTGTTCGAATGCGAGTGAACCGGCATGCAGTGCCTGGCGCCGAAACTGCGTCAGGGCCTCGACGAGCGCCGGAGTGGGCGATGGCGGCAGTCGCGGCCGGCCGCCGTAGACCGGATCGCCGACCAACGGCGCGCGGATGTGGGCCATGTGCACGCGGATCTGGTGCGTGCGCCCGGTGTCGAGCTCGACCTCGACCAGCGACTGCGCCCGGTAGCGATCCAGCACGCGGTAGGTGGAGCGCGCCGGCCGGCCATCCTCGCGGACCGTCATGCGCTTGCGGTCACGCGGACTGCGGCCGATCGGCTGATCGACGCTGCCGCCGGCCGTCAGGACGCCCTGGCAGACCGCCCGGTAGATGCGGCTGACGCGCCGCGCGCCGATCATCGCCGCGAGTCGCTGCTGCGACGTCAGGTTCCGCGCCACGACCATCAGCCCGCTGGTGTCCTTGTCGAGCCGGTGCACGAGACCCGCGCGCGGCACACTGGCCAGCGCGGGGTCGAAGGCCAGCAGCGCGTTCTGCAATGTCCCGCCGGGGTTCCCGGCGCCAGGGTGCACGACGAGCCCGGCCGGTTTCGCGACGACCAGAAGGTCGTCGTCCCGATGCACGATCTCGAGCTCGATCGCCTCCGGCGCGATCGGCACGACCGGCTCGAGCGTTGCGTCGAGCCGCAACGCCTCGCCGCCACTGACGCGGAACGTCGGCACGCCCGGCCGACCATCGATGACGAGGTCGCCGGACTCGATCCACTGTCGCAGCCGGGTCCGGGAAAACTCCGGAAACACACGGGCTGCGGCCTGGTCGAGCCGTGCGCCGGCCAGCTCTTCGGGCACGACCGCATTCCTTCTGACCGAATCCATACATTACCGTCCGATGACGGCGAACGCTTTCCCCTATAATCCGCCGTCGGATTCACTCTAGACTGCCCGTCGAGCCTACGGCCAGCCGGCCACAGGCACGGAGCGAGCAACATGCGCGTCAGCACCGCCGGACATTTCGTCAAATCGATCTGCCGCACCGCCGTTCTGGCGGTCGCCGCGCTCGCAATCGCGGGCTGCGGCAATCGGCGCGACGACGTCATCGAGGACTTCGGCGCCGAAGGCTTCTACGATCGCGGCAAGGAAGCGATGGATGCCGGCAACTATGTCGGCGCCGCCAACTACTTCCTGCAGCTCGAGGCGCGCTATCCGTTCAGCAACGCGTCGCGCCAGGCACAGCTCGATCTGATCTATCTCTATTATATGAGTCGCCAGCCGGAAGCGGCGATCGACGCGGCCGACGAGTTCGAACGGGAGAACCCGACGCACCCGCGCGTCGATTACTGCCTTTACATGAAAGGGCTCGTCTATTTCGACAAGGCACCGAACATCCTCGAGCGCATGTTCCGTGTCGACCTCACGCTCAGGCCGCCGAAAGACACGCTGCTCGCATTCTCCACCTTTCAGGAACTGATACGCCGCTTTCCGGAAAGCCGGTACATCGACGACGCGCGCCAGCGCATGATCTTCCTGCGCAACCGGCTTGCAACCTACGAGAATCACGTCGCCCGCTACTACATCGATCGCGGCGCTTTCGTTGCGGCCGTCAACCGCGGCAAGTATGCGCTCGAGCACTACGCGGGCGCGCCGGAGCTCGAGCAGACCCTCCGCCTGATGATCGAGGCCTACGACCAGCTCGGCATGACGGACCTCTCCGCCGACACCGAACGCGTCCTCGAAAGCTCTTTCGGCGACGACATCCGCGCCGACCTCTAGCGGGGAATTTGGGGACAGTGACCCTAATTCGCCAACTAGCAGATATCCGAAAGCGCGCGGTGAATTAGGGTCACTGTCCCCAAATTCGCTAGTAACCCGAAGTGATCGGATACCGCCAATCCCGCCCGAATGCCCGACTACTGACCCGCACACCCGGCGGCGCCTGCCGGCGTTTGTATTCGGCACGCTTGACCAGGTTCAGCACACGCCCGACCTCGGCACGCTCGAAGCCCGCGGCGGCGATCTGCTCGACGGACTCGTCACGCTCGATGAAGGCCTCGAGTATCGCGTCGAGTCGCTCGTACGGCGGGAGCGAGTCCGAGTCCTTCTGGTCGGGTGCCAGCTCGGCCGACGGCTCGCGCTCGATGACCCGGCGCGGTATTGCCGCCTCCCGCTCGTTGCGCAGCTCCGCCAGCCGATACACCAGCGTTTTGCTGCAGTCTTTCAGCGGTGCGAAGCCGCCGGCCATGTCGCCGTAGAGTGTCGCGTAACCGACAGCCATCTCGCTCTTGTTGCCGGTGGACAGCAACATCGAGCCGAGCTTGTTCGAGATTCCCATCAGCAGAATCCCGCGGGCGCGGGCCTGAATGTTCTCCTCGGTCGTATCACGCGGGCGGTCTTCGAAGATGTCGCGCAACGTCGCCAGAACCGAGTCGACGATCGGCTCTATCGGCAGCACGTCATGCCGGACGCCGAGCAGCGATGCCTGCCCGGCAGCGTCGTCGATGCTCATCTGCGACGTGAACTGCGACGGCATCATGATCACCCGAACGCGGTCGGGGCCGATCGCGTCGACGGCAATACAGAGCGTCAGCGCAGAGTCTATGCCGCCGGAGAGTCCCAGAATGACGCCCGGGAAACCATTCTTCTCGATGTAATCGCGCGTTCCGAGCACGAGGGCCTCGTAGATTGCCTCGACGTTCTCGAGCGGCGTCATCATCGTCGGTAGTCCGCCGACCGGATCGCCCGACGGCGTTTCCAGAATGACGGCCTCGGTAGCGCTCAGCTCGACACCGGCCGGCCCGCGGCTCACATCGACGCAGCACATCGCCTCGACGAACTGGGGCAGACGCAGCAACACTTCGCCCTGGGCATCGACCGCAAACGAACCGCCATCGAAGACCAGTTCGTCCTGTCCGCCGACCATGTTCAGATAGACCATCGGCAGACCGGTCTCCCGTGCGCGCGCGGCGACGACGTCTTCGCGCGACTCGCGCTGCCGGCGGTGAAACGGCGAGCCGTTGACGATCAGTATCAGCTCGGCACCGGCTGCCGCCGCCGCGCGGCTTGCGTCGGGTGTCCACGCGTCTTCGCAGATGATCAGCCCGCAACGGAGGCCGCCAGTATCGAAAACTGTCGCTGCATCGCCTGACCGGAAGTAGCGCTTCTCATCGAATACCGCATAGTTCGGCAACGCGCTCTTGCGATGGTTGGCGATCAGCTCGCCGTCGCGAACCACGGCGGCACTGTTGAAGATGTCGTCGCCGACGTACTCCGGGTAGCCGAAACAGAGCGTGACGTCCGTGGCTTCGGCCGTGAGCTCTGCACGAGCAGCGGCAACGCGCTCGCGCAGGCCGCGATGCAGCAACAGGTCTTCCGGCGGGTAACCGCAGACGGCAAGCTCCGGAAACAGGACGAGTTCGCAGCCACGCCGATCGCGGGCAAGCTGCGCGGCGTCGATCAGCCGTCGCGTGTTGTGGTCGATCGCACCGACGTGCGTGTTGATCTGGGCAAGGGCGAGCTTCACCCAAGCGCCCTGGCCATCGCCTCTCCGAGATCGGCCAGCGACCGCACCGTTGCAACGCCGGCGCGCTCGAGCGCCGCATACTTCTCGTCGGCCGTGCCCTTGCCGCCGGCAATGATGGCGCCCGCGTGTCCCATGCGCTTGCCGGGCGGGGCCGTGACGCCGGCGATGTAGGCGACGACCGGCTTGCTGACGTTCGACTGGATGTACTCCGCAGCGGCCTCTTCGTCGGCGCCGCCGATTTCGCCGATCATGACGATGCCGTCGGTCGCCGGGTCGGCCTCGAACAGGCTCAGACAATCGATGAAGTTCATGCCGCGGACCGGGTCGCCGCCGATCCCGACGCAGGTCGTCTGGCCGAGTCCCTGGCTCGTGGTTTGGGAGACGGCCTCGTAGGTCAGCGTACCCGACCGCGAGATCACCCCGACCCGCCCGGCCTGATGAATCGAGCCCGGCATGATCCCGATCTTGCAGGCACCCGGCGTGATGATGCCCGGGCAGTTCGGCCCGATCAGTCGCGTGCCGCTGTCACGCAACACCGCTTTGACTTTGACCATGTCGAGCACCGGCACGCCTTCGGTGATGCAGACGACCAGCTCGATTCCGGCATCCGCAGCTTCGAGCACGGCGTCGGCGGCGAACGGCGCCGGCACGTAGATCATGCTGACGGTCGCACCCGTTGCCTCGCGCGCCTCGATCACGGTGTTGTAAACCGGCAGGCCGAGGTGCTCGGATCCTCCCCGGCCGGGCGTGACGCCGGCGACGACCCTGGTGCCGTACTCGAGGCACTGCTCCGTGTGGAATGTCCCCTGTCGACCGGTCAGGCCCTGACAGATGACCTTCGTTTCGCTGTCGACCAGGATGCTCATGCCGCACCTCCCGCAAGCTCGACGGCCTTCGAGGCGGCATCGGTCAGTCCTTTGGCAGCGATGATGTCGAGGCCGCTGTCGGCAAGCAGCGCCTGCCCCTGGCTCACGTTGGTGCCCTCGAGCCTGACGACGACCGGAACCGTGACGTTCGCATTCTTCACCGCGGCGATCACGCCCTCGGCGATCAGATCGCAGCGGACGATCCCGCCGAAGATATTGACCAGAATCGCGCGCACGTTGTCGTTCGTCAGAATGATGTTGAATGCCTCCTCGACCCGCTCGGCCGTCGCGCCACCGCCGACGTCGAGGAAGTTCGCGGGCTCCCCGCCGTGTAGCTTGATCAGGTCCATCGTCGCCATTGCAAGACCGGCGCCGTTGACCAGACAGGCGATGCTGCCGTCGAGCGAAACGTAGTTCAGGTCATGCTCGTGCGCGCGGCGCTCCTTTTCGTCTTCCTGGGCGACATCCCGCATCGCGGCGAGATTCTGCTGCCGGAAGAGCGCGTTCTCTTCGATGTTGATCTTGCCATCGAGCGCGACCACGTTACCGTCACCGGTAACGATCAGCGGGTTGATCTCGACGAGGCTCGCGTCGCATTCGTGTACGAGGCGGACGAGCGCTTTCAGAAGTCGCGCGAGCTGGCCCTGCTGCGGCTTGTCGAGCCCGAGGCCGAAGCCCAGGCGCCGGCACTGGTAATCCTGCAAACCCGCCGCCGGATGCACGTGGATTGTGAAGATGCGTTCCGGCGTCTCGGCGGCCACCTGTTCGATATCCATGCCGCCGGCTGAAGACGCCATGATTGCGATACCCTCGCTGCTGCGGTCGACGAGCAGGCTGAGATAAAGCTCCCGGTCGATATCGGAGCCCGCTTCCACGTAAACCTGATCGACCGGCAACCCCTCGGCGCCGCTCTGATGGGTCACCAGCCGGGTACCGAGCATGCTCTTCGCGTGCGCCTCGACCTCGTCCGCCGAGCGCGCCAGCTTGACGCCGCCGGCCTTGCCCCGGCCGCCCGCATGGACCTGCGCCTTGACGACCCAAAGGTCGCCGCCCAGCACCGCCGCAGCGCGCTTGGCCTCCGTTGGACTCTGGGCCACCCGCCCCTCGGGCACCGGAATGCCGTAGTCGGCGAACAGTGCCTTCGACTGATATTCGTGCAGATTCAACGGTGATTCCTTGACCAGGACGCGGGGTGCGTATTCTCACTGATCGCCGGAACGTTCGTAAAGCGAGTCGGCGCACTGTCCGGTACAATCCCGCGCCATGTCGGCAGCTGCGCCACCGGAGAGCGGATCAGCAACCGCGCACCGCGACGGCGGGCCCGGCCCCGGCGACTTCGCGTGGCGCGTCCTGCAGTTGCTCAACGGCTTCCGGCTGATCATCGCGGCTGTGCTGTCGCTGTTCTTCTGGGCGGTCCAGGATCCGCGCATCATCGGCGAGTTCGACCCGACGACGGCCGCGGTCGCGCTGAACGCGCTGCTCGTCGTGGGGCTGATCGAAATTCCCCTGCTGCACCGCCGCCTGCCGGGGGTGGCCGCCCAACTGACGTTTCAGTTCGTCTTCGACATGCTGGCGTTCGCGGCGCTGATACACGCGAGCGGCGGAATCACCTCAGGACTGGGCGGCCTGCTGATCGTCTCGACCGGCAGCCTCGCGCTGTTGCTGCCGGCCCGCCAGGCGTTTTTGCTCGCCGCATTCGCGACGCTGGTCCTGCTCGGCGAGCAGACGGTCGCGCTGCTGCAGGGGCTGACGACGAATGCGGACTACGCGCCGGCCGGCATCCTCGGCGCCGTCATGTTCGTCATTACCGGCATCGTCCAGCTCTATCGGGAGCGCATGGTCCAGACGGAGGCACTCGCCCAGCAGCGCGGCGTGGATCTGCAGAACCTGGTCGAACTCAACGACTACATCATCCAGCACTTGCGCGAGAGCATCGTCGTCGTCGACCAGGAGGACCGCATCCGCCTGATCAACGAGTCTGCTGCAAAGCTGTTGGCAACCACGGGCTCCGCCACCGGGCAGGAACTCGACTCGATTTCGCCGGCGCTGGCGCTCTATCTGGATCGCTGGCGCGGCGGCGGCACCGAGGGCAAACCGTTGCAGTTTGCCGCCGGGTCCGAGGAAGGCAGCCACAGCATCCAGCCCCACTTCTCGCCCCTCGGCGGGGCGAGAACCGAAGGGGTCGTGATTTTTCTCGAGGACACCTCACTGATTTCCGAGCGGGTCCAGCAAATGAAGCTCGCCGCCCTGGGGCGGCTCTCGGCGAGCATCGCGCACGAAATCCGCAATCCGCTCGGTGCGTTGAGCCATGCCGGACAGCTGCTTGCCGAGTCCGACCGGATCGGAACGGATGACCAGAAGCTGACCGACATCATTCGCGTGAACTCGCGCCGTGTAAGCCAGATAGTCGACAGCGTGCTGTCACTCTCGCGCAGTGACCGGACCGAGCCGGAGAAGGTCGAGCTCAAGCAATGGGCGCGCGATTTTGCGACGGAGTTCACAAATACGCAGGAGCTCTTCGAAGAGGCCGTCGCGGTCGATCCGGCGAGCGACGAGGTCACGGTAGAGATCGATCGCACGCATCTACACCAGGTGGTCTGGAACCTCTGCGAAAACGCCGTCAAGTACGCGAGCCAGGCCGCCGGCGCGATCTCGGTCGAGCTGTCCTGCGGCGTGCTCGAGTCGAGTGGCCGGCCGTTTCTGGCGGTCGCCGATCGCGGACCCGGCATTGCACCAGAGCTCGCCGAGCAGATTTTCGAGCCGTTTCACACGGGACAACCAGGCGGCACAGGCCTCGGACTCTACATATCCCGCGAACTTTGTGAGCGAAACCGTGCGACGCTTCGCTATCAGCCAAGGCCGGATGGCGGTAGTGTATTCAGGATCGTCTTTGCCGATCCGCAACGCTGGAAAGACCGAAGGGCCTAGATGAAACCGACTGCCCTCGTCGTTGACGACGAGCCGGACATACGCGATCTGCTGTCGATGACGCTGGAGCGGATGGATATCGCGTCGCGAACCTGCGGCGATATCGACTCGGCGAAAGGCATGCTCGCCGATGCAGCCTACGATCTGTGCCTGACGGACATGCGCCTGCCGGACGGCGACGGTCTCGAGCTGGTCGAATGGATGCAGCGCGAGGCCGCCGGCGTACCGGTGGCCGTCATCACGGCGCACGGCAGCGTCGAGGCAGCGGTCAAGGCGCTGAAGCTCGGTGCATTCGACTTCGTCTCGAAGCCGCTCGATCTCAACGACCTGCGCAAGCTGGTTACCGCGGCGCTGAAGCTGCGCGGTGTCGGCAGCGAAGCGGCGCCGAGCACTGACGGCCTGGTCGGCAGCTCGACGGCGATCGAGCGCGTGCGCGAGATGATCGAGAAGGTCTCGCGCAGCCAGGCGCCGGTGCACATTTCGGGCGAATCCGGAACCGGCAAGGAGCTCGTCGCAAGAATGATTCACAGTGCCGGGCCGCGAGCGGAAGGCCCGTTCGTCCCGATCAACTGCGGGGCCATCCCCAGCGAGCTGATGGAGAGCGAGTTTTTCGGGCACAAGAAGGGCAGCTTCACCGGCGCGGTCAGCGACAAGATCGGACTGGTGCAGACCGCGGAAGGCGGTACACTGTTTCTCGATGAGGTCGCCGATCTGCCGCTGCACATGCAGGTCAAGCTGCTGAGAGTCATCCAGGAGAAGGCGATCCGCCCGGTCGGCCAGTCCACGGAGCTGCCGGTGGACGTGCGAATTCTCTCGGCTACGCACCGCGACCTCGGCGAGCTGGTCGCCGACAACCGGTTCCGCGAGGACCTGTACTACCGGATCAACGTCATCGAGCTGCTCGTGCCACCGCTCCGCGACCGGGGCGAGGACGCGCTGATCCTCGCCCACCACATCCTCTCGCGCCTGTCCGAGAACCAGAAGATCCCCGTGCCGAGGCTGACGAAGGAGGCCCAGTCCGCGTTGATCGGCTATGCATTCCCCGGCAATGTGCGGGAACTCGAGAACATACTCGAGCGCGCGATCACGCTCTGCACGGACGACACGATCGACGTCGACGATCTGAAGCTGCGGGCGCAGCCTGAGCGCGAGCTGCCGGCTGTCGAAGGCGGCGCACCGCTCGGATCGCAACTCGAGGACATCGAGCGGGACGCCATCGTCCGTGCGCTCGAGCAGACGCGTTACAACAAGACGGCCGCCGCGCGGCTGCTCGGCATCAGTTTCCGGGCGCTGCGGTACCGCATCAAGAAGCTCGAGATCGACTAGCCGCCTTCGCCCGACTGTCGCCGGAAACCGAATGAAGTGACCGAAATTGTCAGTTTCGGACGCTAATGCCGCTTCCGACCGTCGCGCCCGCCACGCAATATGTCGAACGTCTCAACCACCGTCGTTGAGCATCCCCGTCAAAGCCACTGATACCAACAGGTTTTACATATTGGTTTCGGATTGGCACACCGATTGCACTTAGGCCCTCAGATGCGACTAGTCGTCATCACTGTGACTTGAACAACATATTTATCTCTCTTAGAGGAGCTGCTCCAGATGAAGAACTTGCAGAAGGGTTTCACGCTCATCGAGCTGATGATCGTCGTTGCCATCATCGGCATTCTGGCCGCGATCGCGATTCCGGCCTACCAGGACTACACGATTCGCGCCCAGGTTTCGGAAGGCATGAACCTGGCTGCTGCCGCCAAGGCTGCGGTTTCCGAGAGCTTTCTGAACCGCGGTGAGGCACCGGCCGACCGGCCGACTGCCGGCATGTCGGCAAATGCCACGGACACGCAGGGCAAGTACGTGAGCTCGGTCGCCGTTGCCAACGGTGTCATCACACTCACTTTCGGTAACGAAGCGAACGCCCAGATCCAGGGTGAGACGCTCGACATCGTGCCGTACGAGTCCGCTGACCTGTCGGTCATCTGGCGCTGCGGCGGTGCACCTGACCCGACGGTTGCCGGTGGCGCCACGGGCTTCATGGGCGCATCGGGCATGGGCGTTACGTCCAACTATGCCAACGGTGGCTCGCTGGTCGCGAACGGCCTGACGCAGTACCTGCCTTCGGCCTGCCGTCCGTAATTCGACGGACCTGATTGCCGGGGGCGACAAGGCCGGCCGGCATCGACCAAAGCTCCACCCCGCAGCTTGCGGGGTGGAGCTTTTTTGATCGTCGGCAGCGATCTAAATCTCTGTCACAAAAGGAGAACGGCATGATTGACAGTTTCGGGGCAGCCCAGTGAAAGTAGCCGTTCTTATGGTCAAAGCCCACAGCCGCACCGACGACTGAGCAATCCCTACGCCGATGGCCGTTACAGCTACCCAAAACGCCCTGTCCGGGCTGCCGCGCCGCCTCGTCCAGGACGGCGTCATCGCCCAAGACGCGCTGGTCACCGCGATAGAGCAGGCACAGGCGGAGAAGATCGGCCTCGTGCCCTATCTGGTCGCCAAGCAGCTCGGTGACGCCAAACGGATCGCCGTCGCTGCGGCCCACGAATTTGGCGTGCCGCTGCTCGACCTGGATGCGGTCGAGCTCGATCTCGACGCGGTCAGGCTGGTCAGCGAAAAGCTGCTGACCAAGCATCGCGTGCTGCCGCTGCAGCAGCGCGGCAAGCGCCTCTACATCGCTGTCGGCGACCCGACGAATCTGCACGCGCTCGATGAGATCAAGTTCCAGACGACGCTGCGCATCGAGCCGGTTGTCGTCGAGCAGGATAAGCTCGAGGGCAAGGTTGCGAGCGCGATCGAAGCCGTTGATACCTCGATGTCGGCCTTCGACGAAGACGACTTCGACATGGATAATCTCGAGGTCACCGGCGGCGACGAGGACCCGAACGCCGGCGAAATTTCCTCGGCCGATGTCGACGATGCGCCCGTCGTTCGCTTCGTCAACAAGATCATGCTCGACTCGATCAAGCGCAGCGCGTCGGACATTCATTTCGAACCTTACGAAAAGTACTACCGGATACGGCTCCGGCAGGACGGCGTGCTGACCGAGGTCGCAAAGCCGCCGGTGGCGCTCGCTATGAAGGTGGCGGCCCGACTGAAGGTCATGGCCCGCCTCGATATCGCCGAGCGCCGTATTCCGCAGGACGGCCGCATCAAGATGCGTCTGTCGAAGAACCGGGCGATCGACTTTCGCGTCAACACCTGCCCGACGTTGTTCGGCGAGAAGGTCGTCTGCCGCCTGCTAGATCCGTCGAGCGCCCAGCTCGGCATCGACGCCCTGGGCTACGAGGAGGAGCAGAAGCAGCTCTACCTGGAGAACCTGGCCAAACCCTACGGCATGATCCTCGTTACCGGCCCGACCGGCAGCGGTAAGACCGTGTCGCTATATACGGGACTCAACATCCTCAACACGGCGGACCGAAATATCTCGACCGCGGAGGATCCGGCCGAAATCAACGTGCCCGGAATCAATCAGGTCAACGTAAACCCGAAGGTAGGGCTCACGTTTGCCTCTTCACTGCGCGCGTTTCTGCGTCAGGACCCGGACGTGATCATGGTCGGCGAGATCCGCGACCTCGAAACGGCCGAGATTGCGATCAAGGCCGCGCAAACTGGTCACCTCGTGCTGTCGACGCTTCACACCAACGACGCGCCGAAGACGCTGACACGCATGGTGGATATGGGCGTGAAGCCCTATGCGATTGCCAGCTCCGTCAGCCTGATCATCGCCCAGCGGCTGGCCCGGCGCCTGTGCGAAAACTGCAAGGAGCCCGTCGACGTGCCCGCGGAGGCGCTGCTCAAGGAGGGCTTCTCGAACGCCGACGTGGAAGCGGGCATCACCGTCTACAGCGCACCGGGCTGCGCCCAGTGCACGAGCGGCTACAAGGGCCGCGTTGGCGTCTACCAGGTCATGCCGGTTACCGAAACGATCGGCCGGATCATCATGGAAGACGGCAACGCCATGCAGATTTCGGAGCAGGCGAAAAAGGACGGCATTCCTGATCTGAGACAGTCGGGACTCAGGAAAGTCAAGGACGGGATTACCAGCCTCGAAGAGATCAACCGGGTTACCATCGATTAGTCCGCAGGCGGCGATGGAACGCAGTAACTAACGCTTTCGGAGACGCTAGGGAATGGCGCAAGCAGCAGCAGTCAAGCAGATCCCCTTCAACTGGGAAGGGACGGATCGTGCAGGCAAGAAGGTCAAGGGCAAGGTCGTCGCGGCCAGCGAGGCAGCGGTCCGCAGCGAGCTGCGGCGCCAGGGCGTCGTGCCTTCGAAGGTCCGCAAGCAAAGCACGCTCTTCAAACCCAAGGGCAAGGTCACTCCCGGTGACATCGCAATCTTCTCGCGGCAGCTCGCAACGATGATGACTGCAGGTATCCCGCTGGTGCAGGCATTCGACATCATCGGTGCCGGTCACGACAACCCGGCGATGCAGAAGCTGATCCTCGACATCAAGGCCGACGTGGAAGGCGGCACGGCGCTCGCGAATGCGCTCGAAAAGCATCCGCTCTATTTCGACGATCTCTATGTGAGCCTGGTCGGTGCCGGTGAGCAGGCCGGCGCGCTCGAGACCCTGCTCGACAAGATCGCGACATACAAGGAAAAGACCGAGGCGATCAAGAAGAAGGTCAAGAAGGCGCTCTTCTACCCGGCCGCGGTCGTCGTCGTCGCATTCATCGTCACGGCGATTCTGCTGATTTTCGTCATTCCGGAGTTCGAGTCGCTGTTCCAGGGCTTCGGTGCCGATCTGCCGGCGTTTACGCGCATGGTCATCGACATCTCGAACTTCGTCCGCTCCCAGGGCTTCATTCTCGCCGTCCTGCTGGTGGCGAGCATATCGGGCTTCATTCACCTGAAGAAGCGCTCGAAGGCCGTGCAGCATTTCCTCGATCGCGCCGTGCTGAAGCTGCCGATCATCGGCCCGATCCTGAACAAGTCCGCAATTGCACGCTACGCGCGAACGCTGGCGACGACGTTCGCCGCCGGTGTGCCACTCGTCGAAGCGCTCGATTCCGTTGCCGGCGCCACCGGCAACATCGTCTACGAGTCGGCTGTCCTCAAGATGCGCGACGAGGTTGCGACCGGCACGCGACTGCAGCGGGCGATGGAAAATACCGAGCTCTTCCCGAACATGGTCAACCAAATGATCGCGGTCGGTGAGGAATCCGGCTCCCTCGACGAGATGTCGGGTAAGGTCGCAGACTTCTATGAGGAAGAGGTCGACAACGCCGTCGACAGCATGTCGAGTCTGCTCGAGCCGCTGATCATGGCCGTGCTCGGTGTACTCGTCGGTGGCCTCGTCATCGCGATGTACCTGCCGATCTTCAAGATGGGTGCCGTGGTCTAGCGAATCGGCGGGATATCCGGTCTAGAATTCGCAGTGTGACCGACTACTGGCCCCTTCTTCTGTCAGGCTGCGGCCTGCTCGGGCTGCTCATCGGCAGCTTTCTGAATGTCGTCGTGCACCGATGGCCGCGGATGTTCGAGCGCGAGTGGCGTGAGAGCTGCGCCGAGTTCGCCCGGGAGCACGGCATCGACGGCTTCGAGCCCGCCACCGACAGTGCCGGAGACGCGCCGGCGCGCTACGACCTGATCTGGCCGCCGTCGGCCTGCACGGCCTGCGGTGCGCGCATTACTCCGCTGCAGAACATTCCGGTCCTGAGCTGGCTCATGCTGCGCGGGCGCTGCGCGAGCTGCCGGGCGCCGATCTCGAAGCGCTACCCGATCGTCGAGGCCTCGACGGCCGCCGCCAGCCTGATCGTCGCCTGGACCCTCGGACCGACGCCGGCGACGCTCGCGGCGCTCGTCTTCACCTGGTACCTGATCGCGATGTCGCTGATCGACTTCGATACGCAATTCCTGCCGGACAGCATGACGCTGCCGTTGATGTGGATTGGCCTCGTGCTGCCGTTGCTGCCGCTGGCGGAACCGCCCTTTGCCGACCTCCGGTCGAGCGTCATCGGCGCAGCGGTCGGCTATCTGAGCCTGTGGAGCATCAACGGCTTGTTCATGCTCATCCGCAAGCAGCAGGGCATGGGTGGCGGCGACTTCAAGCTGCTGGCGGCAATCGGTGCGTGGCTCGGCTGGCAGATGCTGCTTCCGGTTATCCTGTTCGCATCGGCCGTCGGCGCAGCCGTCGGCATCTTCCTGATCGTCTTTCGGAGCCATGCGCCGCAAAAACCGATTCCTTTCGGCCCTTACCTCGCCGGCGGCGGCTGGATAGCGCTGCTGTGGGGACCGGATCTGGTCAGCTGGTACCTGGGTTCGATGAGCTGAGCGTGCTCCGGGTCGGCCTGACCGGCGGCATCGCGAGCGGCAAGTCGACCGTGATGCGCTTGTTCGAGGCGCTCGGTGCAGCGACGATCGATACGGACGAGGTCGCCCGCGAGGTCGTCAGGCCCGGCACGGCGGGACTGGCTGCCGTCGTTCAGGCCTTCGGTGCCGGGATTCTGACCACGGCCGGCGCTCTCGATCGCGCCGCGATGCGCCGCAGGATCCTGGCCGACGCGGCCGCGCGCAAGCGTCTCGAGTCGATTCTGCACCCGCTGATCCGGGCGCGCACGCTAGCGCTGCTCGAAGCTGCGACCGGCCCGTACGTCATCGTGGCGGTACCGCTGTTGGTCGAGACCGGTTTCTCAGAGCTCGTGCACCGGGTGCTCGTGGTCGACTGCCCGGTCGACGTGCAGCTCGCGCGATTGATCGGACGCGACGGCCTCAGCGAGCCGGAAGCGCGGGCTGCCATCGCCGCACAGACGGATCGCACGACGCGACTCGCGGTCGCCGACGATGTCATCGACAACTCGGCGGGGCTCGAGAAACTGTCGCCGCAAGTGGAGGCGCTGCACGAACGCTATCGCGCGATGGGACATAATTGCTCAAATACCGCAGGTCGCGCAGAATAGCGCGATGAATCAGTCCACTGCCGAAGCTTCCCAGCCGGAGCCGGCCATGCAGCCCACCGCATTCGAGCACCCGCTGACGGAGAGAATGCGAACGTTCCTGCGGCTCGAGCTGCTCCACCGCCAGACCGAGTTTCATGCTCGCGACGCGACGGAGTTCGGAACGCGGGCGGCCGTCGCCGGCCTGCTCGAGATGCTGACGGTTTCGAGCCGCGGCGACGTGCGCTCAGACGTGCTGAAGGAAGTCGACCGGCATCTGGAGCGGCTGCCACGATTTCGGCGCACGCCCGGCATCGACGAGGCGCGCCTGAACGGCCTGATCGAGCGCCTCGAGAAGCTCCGCGGTACGCTCTCCGCGGCCGGCAAACACTACCTTTCCGGGCTCAGGGAGAGCGAGTTTCTGAGTGCGATCCTGCATCGCAGTGCGATTCCCGGCGGTACCTGCACGTTCGACCTGCCTGAATACGGCTACTGGCTGCAGCTGCATGCCGGCGAGCGACAGCGCGAGCTGAAGGGCTGGCTCGGTCACTTCCGACCGCTGAACGACGCAATCGCCGAAGTGCTGTGGCTGACGCGCGAGGCGAGCGTCCCGAAGGCGATGACGGCGGCGGCCGGCTTCTATCAGCACAACCTGAACCGCAAAGACCCGCTGCATCTGGTTCGAGTGCTGATCGACCACGGTAGCGGCCTGTGTCCGCGGATCAGTGCCGGCCCGCATCGCTTTACGATCTACTTCATGGAATGGGCCGACAGCGATACACGCACGCAGCAGACGCTCCGTGACGTCGACTTTCAGCTCGCGCTCTGCTGAATCCGCGCCGTAACGCGTTCGACGATCGGCGCATCGGCCGGCAGCAGCGCGGCATCGCGCAGGCCCGCCGCTTCGACCCAGCGGAGCTTCTGACCTTCCAGACCAACCGGCGTCGGCGCGAATTGCGCCACCCACCAGACGTCCAGACAGACCTCCCGATCCGGGTAGGCATGGCGGTGAGTCATCAGCGGCTCGGCTGTCAGCTGCCGGACGCCGAGCTCCTCGCGAAGCTCGCGCTCGAGCGCTGCCAGCGCCGACTCGCCCGATTCACGCTTGCCGCCCGGGAATTCCCAGCCGCCTGCGAGATGCCGGCCGGGGGGACGCTGTGCGATCAGCACCCGCCGGCGGTCATCGACCAGAATGCCGACGACGACGTTGATCGCGTCTGTTGCGACCATGGGGGCCGGACTCAGCTGAGCTTGCCGTGGCAGTGCTTGTACTTCTTCCCGGAGCCGCACGGGCAGGGCTGGTTACGGCCGACTTTCGGCTGGCCGCGGACGAACGGGGCCGCTTCGGCCTGTGGCTGACCGCCGGCTGCAGGCGGCGGAGGCGGCGGAGGCGGCGCGGCCGGTCGGCTGCCAGGCGCCGTCACGAACTCGGGCCGACCCCCGGCAGGTGGCGCGGGCGGCGCCTGGACGATCGACGGTGCGGCCGCATGGCGGAACTCGAGCGCACTTCGCTCCGGAGCGGCCGGCTGCACGGCGCCGACATCCTCCGGGCGTTCGATCCGGATCCGCTGCAGAATCTTGATCGTGTCCTGCTTCACGCGGTCCAGCATGTCGCTGAACATGTCGAATGCCTCGCGCTTGTATTCCTGCTTCGGATTCCGTTGCGCAAAGCTCCGCAGATGGATGCCCTGGCGCAGGTAGTCGAGCGCACCAATGTGCTCTTTCCAATGAGAGTCGAGCTGGCGGAGCATGATGTCCTTCTCGAGCGCCCGCATCAGCTGCGGGCCGATCGACTCTGCCTTGGCTGCGTACTCCTGCTCGACCGCCTGCAGCACCCGGTCATGCAGTCCCTTCTCGTCGAGATCCGCATCGTCCTCGACCAGAGCGGCAACGTTGAGCTTGACGTTGAACTCATGCTCGAGCGCCGAGGTCAGCCCGTCCTTGTCCCACATCTCTTCGACACTTTCGGGCGGGATGAACTCGCTGACGACGCCGGCCACGACTTCTTCCCGGATCGCGCCGACCGAGTCCTCGACGTCGTCGGCTTCCATCAGCTCGGTACGTTGCTGATAGACGACCTTGCGCTGGTCGTTGGCGACATCGTCGTACTCGAGCAGTTGCTTGCGCATGTCGAAGTTGTGTGCCTCGACCTTGCGCTGGGCGCGCTCGATCTGACGCGTCAGCAGCTTGCTCTCGATTGCTTCGCCCTGCTTCATGCCGGCGCGCGAGAGCAGCCGCTTCGTCCGCTCCGGATCGCCGAAGATCCGCATCAGATTGTCTTCCATCGACAGAAAGAAGCGGCTCGACCCGGGATCGCCCTGGCGTCCCGACCGGCCGCGCAGCTGGTTGTCGATGCGTCGCGACTCGTGTCGCTCGGTGCCGATGATGTGCAGGCCACCAGCCTCGATGACCCGGTCGTGGCGCCCCTGCCAGTCCTGCGTGAGGGACTCGACCGCACTGCTGTCGGGCTCGGCGCCGAGCGCGTCCCGCTCGGCAGCGAAGCTGCCGCCGAGCACGATGTCAGTGCCGCGGCCGGCCATGTTCGTCGCTATCGTGACGGCGCCGGGCCTGCCGGCCTGGATGACGATCTCGGCTTCGCGTTCGTGATACTTCGCATTCAGCACCTCGTGAGGCACCTTGCGCTTCTTCAGCAGGCCCGACAGAAACTCCGACGTCTCGATCGAGGTCGTGCCGACGAGAACCGGTTGACCGCGCTCGTGACAGTCGGCGATGTCGTCGAGAATGGCTTCGAACTTGTCGCTTTGCGTCAGATAGACGAGGTCCGGCGCATCGTCACGGATCATCGGCTTGTGCGTGGGAATCACGACGACTTCGAGCCCGTAGATCTGCTGGAACTCGTAGGCCTCGGTGTCGGCGGTGCCTGTCATTCCGGCAAGCTTGTCGTAGAGTCTGAAGTAGTTCTGGAACGTAATGGACGCAACGGTCTGATTCTCTTCCTTGACCCGGACACCTTCCTTCGCCTCGATCGCCTGATGCAGACCATCCGACCACCGCCGGCCGGGCATCGTCCTGCCCGTGAACTCGTCGACGATGATGACCTCGCCGTCCTTGACGATGTACTCGACTTCCCGCCGGAACAGCGCGTGCGCCCGCAGCGCGGCCGTCAGGTGGTGCATCAGGCGAATATTGGCGGCGTCGTAAAGACTCTGCCCTTCCGCCAGAATACCGGCGCGTGTCAGCAGTTGCTCGACATGGTCGAGGCCTTCCTCGGTAAGGTGCGCCTGCTTGCTCTTCTCATCGACGGTGAAATCGCCCGGCTCGAACAGCTGGCAGCGGACCGGCTTCGCCTGCGCATCGATGACAACCGCGTGATGACCGCCCTCGGCGGCCCTGTCGAGCATCGCCTCGCGGCTCATCTCACCGAGCGAGTCGCCGGCAACGTCGAGCAGCTCGACCTTCGGCGCCTCGATGGCCTCATTCGCGGGACCGTCCGGGGCCCCGTGCTTCTTCAGCTTCGGAACGAACTCGTTGATGCGGACGTAGAGCTCCGTGCTGTCTTCGGAGCGCCCCGAGATGATCAGCGGCGTGCGGGCCTCATCGATCAGGATCGAGTCGACCTCGTCGACGATCGCGAACGCCAGCTCCCGCTGCACCCGATCCTGAGGCCGGAAGGCCAGATTGTCGCGCAGGTAGTCGAAGCCGAACTCGTTGTTCGTCCCGTGGGTGATGTCCGCCGCGTAGGCCGCCCGTTTCTCCTCGAACGGCTGATTGCTGTGCACGACGCCGACCGTCAGCCCGAGAAACTCGTAGACCGGTCGCATCCAGTCGGCATCGCGGGACGCGAGATAGTCGTTCACCGTGACGATGTGCACGCCGCGGCCGGTCAGCGCGTTCAGATACGCCGCGAGCGTCGCCACCAGCGTCTTGCCTTCGCCGGTCCGCATCTCGGCGATCTTGCCTTCGTGCAGCGCCAGGCCGCCGAGCAACTGCACGTCGTAATGCGTCATGCCGAGCGTTCGGCGTGCCGCTTCGCGAACGACGGCGAAAGCCTCCGGGGCCAAAGCGTCGAGCGTTTCGCCGTCGCTGTAGCGTTGGCGGAACGCCGCCGTCTGCCCGCGCAGCTCGTCGTCGGGCATGGCGCGCAGCTTCTCGTCGAGTGCGCCGGCTGCCCGCACCACGGCACCGTATTGCTTTAGAAGGCGCTGGTTACGGCTACCGAAGACCCCGGTGAGGAGATTCGAGAAAACGTTCGGCAAAGCGGATCCCTGTCGGCGGGCGTTCGTGCGGGTATTCTATAGATTTGGGGACACCGGCGCGGCAATTAAACCCGTCCGACGGGCTTTCGGCCCTCCCCGCGAGGTGGCCGCCGCGTGCAGCCGGGCGATGAAGTCAGGTGCTGGGCGAGCTCAGTTGATGTAGGTCAGCGGATCGACCGCAGACCCGTTGTGCAGCACTTCGAAATGCAGGTTCGGCCCTGTTGCGCGTCCCGTGTCGCCCATGCGCGCGATGACATCGCCGCGCTTCACGGTATCGCCGACCGCGACGAGATTGTCGGCGTTGTGGGCATACCGCGTCACATAGCCATTACCGTGGTTGACCTCGACCAGCTGCCCGTAGCCGTAGCGATCACCGGACCAGGTCACGATACCCGACGCGACGGCAACGACGTCCGCGCCCTCCCGACCGGCGAAATCGATCCCCTTGTGAAACGCCCGACGGCCGGTAAACGGGTCGTTGCGCGTTCCGAAACGGGAGGAGATGTAGCCGGTGTTGACGGGCCGGCCTTCCGGGTGCACTTCCTCGCGGAGCTTGCGATTCAGCAGGAAGTCCTCGATCACGCTCAGCTGCTGGCTGCGGTCCGCGATCTGTGCCTCGAGCAGATCGATCGCGCCGTCCATGCTCTCGACGTAGCTCGAGTCCGCCGTTGCCACCAGCTCCTCCGGCCCGCCGAGTGACGGCGCAGCCGTGAAATCGAATTCGCCGTCGTTGAGCTCCGCCATCTGCGTGAGCCGCGAGCCGAGGGCGTCGAGCCGCACGATGTGGGCGTTCAGCTGCCCGAGTCGCAGCGCGAGCGCATCGACGTTGCGCTCGAGTGTCCGCCGGGTCGATGCGATGACCTGTTCCTGTTTCTCGAGCTCTGCCCGCCAGCCGTCTAGCTCGGCAGCCGGATCGGCGACACCGAAACTCTGCGCTGCCTGAAATCCGCCAAAGAAAACCGCACCGCAGATGACGAGCGCCAGCGCGCCGATGGCCGCCAGCGTCCGCCCGGAGCGCAGACTCAGCTGCCCGACCTGACCACGACCGTTGGACAGAAAAATCAATTGCATCAGCAGGTGCCTCGGCTACCGGTGTTGTTATTCTTGCCGCGGGACGGCGGCGGCCGCCGCCGACCTGCGACGGCACCCGGAGTATAGCGGTTTTCGATTATTGTCACTCGACGACTCCACCGGGACCGAAACGCGTTAGGATTTTCGATGAATGCTGACCTGGCGACGCCGCAGCGGGCGGCAGTCATATATGCGCCCAAGAATGCCCCGATTCCCGTGCCGACTCAAGAAATGCGCCCGCAAACGTTGACGCCCGTCTCATTATGAGACCCGAAGGCCCCCGCAGCCTCGGTGATCTGCTGCTGGCCGGCGACCTCGGGCGCCTGCGCGCCGAGGCCGAGCGGCGCCGGACGCTGACCCGGGAAATCCGCAGTCTGCTGCCCCGGACGGTCGCGAGGCACGTCGTTGGGGCCCACCGGGATGCCCAGGGCCGCCTCGTGATCGCGGCCGACTCGGCCGCCTGGGCCGCGCGCTTGCGCTTCGTCGCCGACGACGCCGGGCTCGGTCAGGTAATCGTGCGGGTGGCACCGCGCGGCGAGACGGCCGGTGACCCGCCGCCGTCCGGTGACGGTCAGCCGGTCTGAAGCGACTGCGCGTCGGTCGCGGTTGTCAGTCCGGGACGCCGGGCGCCAGCTGATATGAAATCGGCGACGCGCGGTCCTCTTCGAAGACGACTTCCTCGAAGCAGTCCGGCTGAGCGATCAGCGCCCGAAGCAGCAGGTTGTTCAATCGATGACCGGACTTGTAGCCGCTGAACTCGCCGATCAGACAAGACCCGAGCAGGTACAGATCGCCTACGGCATCGAGCACCTTGTGACGCACGAATTCGTCGCGGAAGCGTAACCCGTCTTCGTTCAGAACGCGGTAGTCGTCCATGACGATCGAGTTGTCGAGGCTGCCGCCGAGCGCCAGATCGCGGGCGCGGAGCGTCTCGACGTCTTTCAGGAATCCGAAAGTGCGCGCGCGGCTGATCTCCTTGAGAAAGGCGGTGGTCGAAAAGTCGAGCGCCGCCGTCTGGCGGTGCTTCTTCAGCACCGGGTGATCGAAGTCGATCTCGAAGTTCACGCGGAACCCGTCGTGCGGCATCAGCCGCGCCCACTTATCCGCTTCCTCGACACGCACCGGTCGAACGATCCGGATGAATCGCTTCGGCGCAGACAGCTCCTCGATACCGGCGGACTGCAGCAGAAACACGAACGGCGCAGCGCTGCCGTCCATGATCGGCACCTCCGCCGCCGTCAGGTCGATGTACGCATTGTCGATGCCGAGCCCGGCAAGCGCGGACAGCAGATGCTCCACCGTAGCGACCCGGGCACCGTCATGCTCGAGCGTGGTGCCGAGGTCCGTCTGAGTGACGTTCAGCGCCGCCGCAGGCACGTCGACCGGCTCCGGCAGATCGAGCCGCCGGAACACGATACCGGTGTTCGCCGCAGCCGGGCGCAGGGTCATATAGACCTTCGCCCCGCTGTGCAGCCCGATGCCGGTCGCCCGGATCGAATCCTTGAGCGTACGTTGTCTCAACGTCGTACCGTCTGTCCTGAACTCCGCGGATCGTCAGGAATCGAGCGCCCCCCACCTGACGCTCTCCTGCGCTTCGCGTACGGATCCACGAAGCGGAAATCAACGTAGCACAGCATAATCGAGGCCGGCAAGGAAGCAGTCCGCGGCTCAGTTCGCCTGGCGCCGCAGAAATGCGGGCACATCGAGCATGTCGAGCGCTTCCTCGTCCGGGAGCTGATCCAGCTCAGCCGGATGGCGCCGGGCGATCGCCGGTTTCTCGAACTCGCGATAGTTCGGCTCGTCGGCGGTGCGGGCGGGCCGGACGACGCGCATCGGCTCGTCTTCGTCCTTCGTCACGGCCCCCTGGCCGAGGCCGGTTGCGACGACCGTCACGCGAATCTCCTGCGACATCTCCGGATCGATGACCGTACCGACGACCACGGTCGCATCGTCGGACGCGAACTGCTTCACGGTATCGCCGACTTCCTTGAATTCGCCGATACCGAGATCCATCCCTGCCGTGACATTGATCAGGATGCCTTTCGCGCCCGCGAGGTTGATGTCCTCGAGCAGCGGGCTCGAGATCGCCGCCTCCGCAGCCACCTGAGCACGATCCTCGCCGGTGGCGACACCCGAGCCCATCATCGCCATGCCCATCTCGCCCATCACGGTCCGGACGTCGGCGAAGTCGACGTTGATCAGGCCGGGCCGCGTGATCAGCTCGGCAATGCCCTGCACGGCACCCTGCAGCACTTCGTTCGCGGCCTTGAACGCATCGAGCAGGGTCGTCTGCGGACCGAGCACCGACAGCAGCTTCTCGTTCGGAATCGTAATCAGCGAATCGACATACTTGCCGAGGTCGGCGATACCCTGGTCGGCGATCCGCATGCGCTTCTTGCCCTCCATGTCGAACGGCCGTGTGACTACTGCAACCGTCAGAATGCCGAGCTCCTTCGCGAGCTGTGCGATCACCGGCGCCGCGCCCGTGCCGGTACCGCCACCGAGACCGGCCGTGATGAACAGCATGTCGGCACCGCGTATGACCTCCTGTATGCGGTCGCGATCTTCCATTGCCGCCTGCCTGCCGACGTCCGGGTTTGCACCCGCGCCCAGACCCTTGGTGATATTGCAGCCGATCTGCACACCGGTTTTCACCTGCGCGTTCTTCAGCGCCTGCGCATCGGTATTGGCGCAGATGAAGTCGACGCCCTCGATGCCTGCCCGCACCATGTGCGCCACTGCATTGCCGCCCCCGCCGCCGACACCGATCACCTTGATGTCAGCAGTCTCGCTGTAGCCATCCATCAACTCGAACATATCTCGCACTCCTCGAACCATCGCTAGAAATTCCCTTGAAACCACGCTTTCATTCGTTGCAACGCACCGAAACCGCGCTTCCCCCCGGTCGCGCCGTTTCGTGCCTGCAAGGATTCTTTTGCATAGAGCAACAGGCCGACGCCTGTCGCATGAATGGGGTTGCGCACGACGTCGGACAGCCCGTCGACGTGCTGCGGTACGCCGAGGCGCACCGGCATGTGAAAAACCTCCTCGGCCAGCTCAACCGCCCCTTCCATCTTGGCCGAGCCGCCGGTCAACACGATGCCGGCCGCTATCAGCTCCTCGAAGCCCGACCGCCGCAGTTCCTGCCGGACGAGCTGGAACAGCTCCTCGTAGCGCGGCTCGACGACCTCGGCGAGCGTCTGCCGCGCCAGTCGCCGCGGCGGCCGGTCGCCGACGCTCGGTACCTCTATCGTCTCGTCCGGATTCGCGAGCTGCGACAGCGCGCAGGCGTACTTGATCTTGATGTCTTCCGCGTACTGCGCGGGCGTGCGCAGCGACACCGCGATGTCATTGGTCACCTGCGTGCCCGCGATCGGTATCACGGCCGTGTGCTGTATCGCGCCGCCGCAAAAGACCGCGATGTCGGTCGTGCCGCCGCCGACATCGACGAGGCAGATGCCGAGCTCCTTCTCGTCGTCGGTCAGCACGGCATAGCTCGACGCGAGCTGCTCGAGGACCATCGTCTCGACGCTGAGCCCGCAGCGCTGCACGCACTTGATGATGTTCTGCGCCGCGCTCACCGCACCGATAACCAGGTGAACCTTCGCCTCCAGCCTGACGCCCGCCATGCCGATCGGTTCCGGAATGCCTTCCTGGGAATCGATGATGAATTCCTGCGGCAGCACGTGGAGCACCTGCTGGTCGGCGGGAATGGCGACCGCGCGCGCCGCATCGATGACGCGCTCGACATCCGCGGCGGAGACTTCCTTATCCCGAATCGCGACGATGCCGTGCGAGTTGATGCTCTTTACGTGGCTGCCGGCAATCCCCGTGTAGACCGTGTTGATCTCGCAACCGGCCATCAGCTCCGCTTCCTCGATTGCGCGCTGAATCGACTGCACGGTCGACTCGATGTTGACGACGACCCCGCGCTTGAGCCCCCGCGACGCGCTCGAGCCGATGCCGATGACCTCGATCCGCTCTTCCGGCGACACTTCGGCAACGATGGCGACGACCTTCGACGTGCCGATGTCGAGCCCGACGATCAGATTTCGCTCGTCGCGCTTAGGCATCGGGTGCCGCCTCCGCGCCTGCGGCCGCATCGGCCCGATCGGACCCATCGGCCTGATCGAGCTGCTCCGCCGCGTCCGCCTTTTCCAGCCAGCCGACGGCGAATCCGTTCGGATACCGCAGATCGACGTAGCGAACCCCCTCGAACTCGGTTGCGAGCGCCGGGATCGCAACGTCGAAGAACCGGTCCAGCCGCGCCTCGTATGCATCCCGCCCGATCCGGATCTCCTGACCGGTCGCGAGCGCGAAGCTGAGCGCACCACGCGCATCGACCGTCAGTGTCGTCAGCGCCAGATTCACGGTCGCCAGTCGTTCGCGAATGTCGAGGTAGAGCGCCGCGACGCGCCGCTCGCTGCCCGGTGGACCGTCGAGCCGCGGTAGCTCTGCGTATGCAAATCGCGCGTCCGCGGCAAACAGCTCGCCACGGGTGTTCAGGAGCCCCGTCTCGCCCCAGCTTGCGGCCGCACGGTGCTCGGTAACACGCACGAAGACCTCACCGGGCCAGATCCGCCGCACCTCGACGCGGTCCACCCAGTCGAGCGCAGCAACCGCATCGCGAAGCTCCGCGAGGTCGAGGGTAAAGAAGCGCCTGGACCGGACGGAACCGAGCGCGGCCTCGATATCGATCGGCCTGACCCGCTCGAACTCGCCCTCGACGGTCAGATCTGTGACCGGGCGGTCGACCCACGCACTGCCGACGTCGGCCGCAGCGACCAGCAGCATCACGGTCAACGGCGGAAGCAACCAGACCCGCCAGTTCAGGCGGAACCGGATGCTCGGCAGTGACGGCAACGTGACCGGGGCCTTCCGTCGCCGGTTGCGGCGTGCGCGACTCATTGCACCGCTCCGTCGACGTCACCGACGATCCTGACTTCGGGATCGAGATGCACGCCGTGGTGCGCTTCGACGACCGCCTGGACGTGCAGAATCAGCGCCTCGATGTCCCGCGCCGCGGCATCGCCTTCATTCAATATGAAGTTCGCATGTTTTTCGGAGACGACCGCGGCGCCGATGCGGTACCCCTTGAGGCCCGCCTGCTCGATCAGCTCGGCGGCGTGCGCGCCCGGGGGATTCCGGAATACCGAGCCGGCACTCGGCGGACCGATCGGCTGCGTATCGCGCCGCCTTTCCAGCAGTGAGCGAATCTCCGCGGCCTCACGCTCGACCTGCTCGTCGAAGTCGAAAGTCGCGCCGATGAAGCACGCGTCGCCGTGGCCGCTCACCGTCCGATAGCCGATCTCGAATTCGTCCCGGCGCCGCTCGCGACGCTCACCGCGGCTGTCGAGCGTCTCCACGGCAACGATCCGGTCCCAGGTTTCGGCGCCGAAGGCGCCGGCATTCATCGCGAGCGCGCCGCCGAGCGTGCCCGGGATGCCTGCAAAGAATGCTGCAGGCCCGAGGTTCGCGCGGGCCGCCTGACGCGCGAGTGTTGCGCAGGGCAGACCGGCGCCGGCGTGCGCGATGCCCGCTGCGCCGATCTCGAACGCGCGCGGCAGGCCCGACAGACAGACGACGACACCGCGTATTCCGCCGTCACGGACGAGCAGATTCGAGCCGAGGCCGACCCAGGTCAGCGGCGTGCCGGCCGGCTGCGCCTGCAGGAAACGCTGCAGCGCGGCGACGGAACGCGGCCTGAAAAACACATCAGCCGGGCCGCCGGCACGCCACGAGGTATGCCGCGCCATCGGTTCGCCGTACCTGAGCTCGCTGCCTTCGTCCGTTGCCATCGCTGCCTTCATCACTTGCCGACACCGACGAGGCCCGGCTTGGCCAGCGCCGCGGGCAACGACTGAGCGAGCGTGCCGACACTGCCGGCGCCGAGCGTCAGCACGACATCGCCATCCGCAATCAGATTGCCGAGCACGCCCGCTGCATCGTCGATCGCATCCACGAATACCGGCTCGACAGCACCTCGCGCACGAACGGCGCGTGCGAGCGCCTGACCGTCGGCGCCGGCAATCGGCTCTTCGCCGGCCGCATACACCTGCAGCAGCAGCAGCACGTCGCAGCGACTCAACACGCTCGCGAACTCGTCGAGCAGATCGCGTGTGCGCGTGTACCGATGCGGCTGAAACACGACGACGATTCGCCGCTCCGGCCACGCATCGCGTGCGGCGGCCAGCGTCGCCGCGATTTCGGTCGGGTGGTGGCCGTAGTCGTCGACGAACAGAATCCTGCCCGCCGCGGTCTGGACGTCGCCGGTCGTCTCCAGGCGCCGGCCGATTCCGGAAAACTTCGCCAGCGCCGTCTGCACGGCCGGCATCGGGATGTCGACCTCGACCGCAACGGCAATGGCGGACAGGGCATTCAGGACGTTGTGCATGCCCGGCAGGTTGACGACGAACGGCACCGTCTCGCCGGTCGCCTTGAACCGGACCTCGAACGCCGTTTGCAGTCCGCGCGCTTCGACGCTGATCGCCCGGACATCGGCGCGCTCGTCGAGACCGTAGCTGACGATGCGGCGGCCGATCTCCGGTATCAGCGCGCGCGTGTTTTCGTCGTCACGGCACATGACCGCGAGGCCATAGAACGGCAGGTTGTGAAGGAATTCCCTGAAAGCCTGCCGCAGCCGATCCATGTCACCTTCGTAAGTTTCGAGGTGATCGGCGTCGATGTTCGTCACTATCGCGACCATCGGCTGAAGGTGCAGGAACGACCCGTCGCTCTCATCGGCTTCGGCGACGAGGTAGCGACCCTCGCCGAGCCGCGCGTTCGCATCCGCGGACAACAGCCGGCCGCCGATCACGAATGTGGGATCGTGGCCGCCCTCGGTCAGCACGCTCGCCACGAGGCTCGTGGTCGTCGTCTTGCCATGGGTACCGGCGACGGCGATGCCATAGCGAAAACGCATCAGCTCGGCCAGCATCTGCGCGCGCCGTACCACCGGTATCCGCCGTCTGTGCGCTTCGGTGATCTCCGGGTTATCGGGCGACACCGCGCTCGAGACCACGACGACGTCCGCATCTGCGACATTCGCGGCGGCATGCCCCGCCGTGATGGCGGCACCGAGCGCCGCCAGTCGGGCGGTCGCCGGACCGAGTTTCAGGTCCGAGCCCTGGACCGCGTAGCCGAGGCTGATCAGCACTTCGGCGATGCCTGCCATGCCGACGCCGCCAATGCCCACGAAGTGCACGCAACGTATCCGGCCCATCCGCTCGCTCATGCCACGGCCTCCGCTGCAGCGAGACAGGCATCCGCGAGCTGGGCGGTCGCCTCCGGTTGCGCGAGCGCGAGCGCGGCGGCGGACAGCGCGCGGTGCCGCTTCCGCGCCAGGCATTCCTCGAGCAGGCCGCGCAGCACCGCCGGGCTAGCCTCCGTTTCGGTCAGCAGTCGGCCGGCGCCGGCGCGCACGAAGTGTTCGGCGTTGCGCGTCTGGTGATCGTCTATGGCGTGCGGCAACGGCACGAGGATCGCCCCGACGCCGGCGGCAGCAAGCTCCGCGACGGTCAACGCACCGGCGCGCGCGACGACCAGGTCCGCCTCGCGATACGCCGCTGCCATATCGGGGATGAATTCGGTGACGTCGGCGGCGACGCCGGCTTCGCGGTAGCGCGCTGCGGTCTCGGCCGCGAACCGGCCCGCCTGATGCCGGACAGCCGGGCGTGAGTCTTCCGGCAGCAGGGCCAGAGCGGCCGGCAGCAATCGATTCAGCGCCTCGGCCCCCTGGCTGCCGCCGAACACCAGCAGCCGCGCGCGGCCCTCGGTCACCGGTCGATCGTGGCCGGCCGCGAATATCGACTCTCTGACCGGATTGCCGATCGTCATCGCATCGCTGCGCGCGAAACTGTCCGGGAACGCCTGAAAGACGCGATCCGCGATTCGGCTCAGCAACCGGTTCGTCGTGCCGGCAACGGCGTTCTGCTCATGAATGATCAGCGGCTTCCTGCTGAGCCAGGCCGCGACGCCGCCAGGCCCGGCGACGAAGCCGCCCATGCCGAGAACGACACTCGGTCGGCAGCGACGCAGCACCGACAGGGCCTGGATGATCGCGGCGACGATACGAAACGGCGCCGCGATCCAGGCGAGCGTCCGCTTGCCACGCACGCCGCCGATCGAGATGAAATGAATGTCGATGCCGTGCTCGGGAACGAGGCGCGCCTCGAGTCCGCCACGCGTGCCGAGCCAGACGACGCCGCAATCCCGCGCCCGCAGCGCATCGGCAACTGCCAGCCCAGGAAAGACGTGCCCGCCGGTGCCGCCCGCCATGATCATGACCGGGCCCGCCGTCATCGCGCCGCACCCCTCAGCCTGCCGGCCCGCCGGCGGGGCTGACGCGCCGGCGGCGGCGACGCCTGCCCGCCGGGCGCACGCGAAAGCTCGAGACCTGCCCGCAGCAGGAGGCCTATCGCCGCCAGCGTCACTACCGTGCTGGTGCGACCGTAGCTGATCAGCGGCAGCGTCAGGCCCTTCGTCGGCAGCAGGCCCGTGTTGACGCCGATGTTGATGCCGGCCTGCAGCGCCAGCGTGATGCCGATACCGGTGCACAGCAGGCCGTGAAACGGCATGCCGTTGTCGAGAGCCCGCCGCCCGATCAGGAGCGCCCGCCAGACGAGCAGGCCGAACAGCACGATGACCGCGGTCGAGCCGACGAGCCCGAGCTCTTCGGCCAGCACCGCGAAGATGAAGTCCGTGTGGGCTTCGGGAAGGTAGAACAGTTTCTGCACGCTCTCGCCGATCCCGACGCCGAACAGATCCCCGCTGCCGATCGCGATCAGCGACTGCACGAGCTGGAATCCGTCGTTGTAGGGATCGTCGAACGGTGCCCGAAAAGACATGATGCGCGCGACCCGATAGCTCTCCATCAACGCGACGAAGCCGAGCAGCACGACAGCTGCGAACGCAACGACGCCGAGATCCCTGAGCCGCGCGCCGGCGGCGAACAGCACGCCCAGGCTGGTCGCCGTCAACACGACGACCGCACCGTAGTCGGGCTCGAGCAACAGGAGCACGGCCGCGATACCGATGATCGCCATCGGCTTCAGGAAGCCGGTGAGGCTCGACGTCAACGCGATGTTGTGGCGAACGGCATAGCTTGCCAGGTACATGATCAGCAGCAGCCGGGCAGGCTCGGATGCCTGGAGACTGACGGCGCCGAACTCGATCCAGCGAACACTGCCGTTCACCTCGCGACCGAGACCCGGCAACAGCACGGCGACGAGCAGCGCAAGTGCGACGAACAGAACGAGCCAGTTGGCGCGGTGCCAGAAGCGGAGCGGAATCGCTGCAGCGCCGAACAGACAAGCAAGCCCCAGTCCGATCGCACCCAGATGCTGGTAGAGATAGTAGAGCGGCTCACCGGCAAACCTGTCGCCGATCGCCACCGATGCCGAGCTGACCATGATGACGCCGATGGTCGCGAGCCCGGCCGTGGCCGCGAGAACGCCCTGATCGAACGGCTGCCGCCCGGCGTCGGTCGTCGTGCTCATTCTGCCAGGTCCCTGACCGCCTGCGCGAAAGCCTCGCCCCGCTGGCGGTAGTCGCTGAACATGTCCTGGCTCGCACAGGCCGGCGACAGCAGCACCGAATCGCCGGGCTGCGCGAGCGCCTGCGCGCGGCGCACCGCGTCCCCTAGTGTCGCTACGGTTTCGACCTCCGCAACCGGATCGAGCACAGCGGCGATCTCCGGCGCGGCCCTGCCGATCAGCAGCGCGGCGCGGAGGCGCCCGCGCGCTGCTTCGGCCAGCGGCCCGAAGTCCGCGTCCTTACCGAGGCCGCCGGCAATCAGCACGATCGCCCCGGCAGTCGACGCAATCGCCGCGCAGGTCGCGCCGACGTTCGTGGCTTTGGAGTCGTTCACGTAGCGAGCGCCATTCCGCGTCGCAACGAGCTCCAGCCGATGCGGCAGTCCCCGGAAATTGCGCAGCACGTCGATGGCGGCCCCGGTGTCGCCGCCGAAAGGCTCGGTCAGGGCCAGCGCGGCCAGCGCGTTCGCCTCGCCGGACCGGCCGGACAGCGCGGGCGCGAGCGCCGCCGCCTCGAACAGCGGCTCGGCATCGCGAGCGAGCCAGCGGCCGCCGTCCCAAACGACGATCGACCAGCCCTCGTCAAGTGTCTGCTCGACCGAGAACGCGACGGCATCGTCGTGCCCGCGCGCCATCAGCCGAACGAGCCGGTCGTCGGCGTTCCAGATGGCCCGGTCGGCTGACTTCAGCAACTGCGACTTGATGGCCGCATAGGCTTCGAGGCTGCCGTGCCGGTCGATGTGGTCGGGCGTCACGTTCAGCACCGCGGCCACGACCGGCCGCAGCGACTGCGTGGTCTCGAGTTGAAAGCTCGACACCTCGAGGACATACGCATCCGGAGTGGGCTCGCGCAGCAGATCGAGCGCCGGCGGCCCGAGGTTGCCGCCGGCGAGCGCGGCGACGCCGCGCGCCGCGAGAATCTCGGTCGCGAGCGTAACCACCGTGCTCTTGCCGTTCGAGCCGGTCACCGCGATGACCGGCGCCGGCGCGGCGCGGGCAAAGAGCTCGAGCTCACCGATGATCTCTATACCGCGTTCCCGCGCCGCATTGATCAGCGGCGTGTCGAGTGCCACACCCGGCGAAACGACGACCCGACTCGCATCATCGAGCAGACGCACATCGAGGGACCCGGTGTGCACGCTCACCGCAGGCGCGGTCGCAGCGAGCTCGCCGAGCCCCGGGGGCTCGGCCCGCGAATCGACGACCCGGACGCGCTCGCCGTGGGCGACCAGATGGCGGACTGCGGCGAGACCCGACACACCGAGGCCGACGATGAGCGTCCGTGCCGGGTTCATGTCGGCGATCCTGTTACGTCTGCGGTCGATGAATATGGCATCGGCAGAATGCAGCATCTCCATCATCGAACCTTCAGGCTCGCGAGCCCGACGAGCACGAGGATGAAAGTGATGATCCAGAAACGAACGATGACCTTCGGCTCGGCCCAGCCCTTGAGCTCGAAGTGATGGTGCAGCGGGGCCATGCGAAAAATGCGCCGGCCGGTCAACTTGTAGGAGGCAACCTGGATGATGACTGAGACGGTTTCGACGACGAAAACCCCGCCCATGATGAGAAGTACCAGTTCTTGCCGCGCCACGACCGCGACGAGCCCCAGAGCAGCGCCGAGCGCAAGCGCTCCGACGTCACCCATGAAGACTTGTGCGGGGTACGTGTTGAACCACAAGAAGCCCAGACCGGCGCCAGCCAGGGCCGCACAGAAAACCAGCATCTCGCCTGCCCCTGCGATGTAGGGGATGCCGAGATAGGAAGAAAAAACGGTATTGCCCGCGACCCAGGCGATGATGCCGAGCGCACCGCCGACCATCACCGCCGGCATGATCGCGAGGCCGTCGAGGCCGTCGGTCAGGTTGACCCCGTTGGAGCTACCGACCAGCACGAAATAGACGAAACCCACGTAGGCTACGGCCGACATCGGAATCATCAGGTTCGGAAAATACGGGATCAGCAGCGAATGCTCGACTGCCGGATCCTCGGCCGTCAGGTAGAGCAGCACGCCGGCCGCGAGCGCGGCTACCGATTGCCAGAAGTATTTCGACGCGGCGCTGAGGCCTTGCGAATTTCTGACGCGCAACTTCCGGTAATCGTCGACGAAACCGATCACGCCGAAAGCGAGCGTGATGCCGAGCACGATCCAGACGAAGCGGTTGCCGAGATCGGCCCAGAGCACGGTGGCAATCGCAATCGCGATCAGTATCAGCGCTCCGCCCATCGTGGGCGTGCCGGCTTTCGGCAGATGCGTCTCGGGCCCGAGGTCGCGAATCGGCTGGCCGATACTGCGCGACGACAGCCGCTGGATCAGATAGGGCCCAAGCGCGAGTGAGAGCACGAGCGCGGTCAGGGCGCTCAGGATCGCGCGCATCGTCAGGTAGCTGAAGACGTTGAAGCCGGAGTAGAGCCCCGTCAGATAGTCGGTGGCCCACATCAGCATCGCGGGCCCCCTTCCGGCTCGGCCAGCATTGCAACCAGGCGATCGAGACCCATCGACCGGGAACCCTTGATCAGAACGGTGACACCGGGCTCGAGCTCGTTCTCGACTGCGGCGCGCAATGCATCGAGGTCGTCGAAGTGCCGCGCGCTCGTACCGAATGCCGCGGCCGCGTCGCCGGCGAGCGCACCGAAACCATAGAACGCATCGGCTCGATCGGCCGCATAGAGGCCTACCTCGGCATGCAGCGCCGGGCCCTCGGAGCCGAGCTCGAGCATGTCGCCGAGCACGAACACATGCCGGCCGGGCAGCTTGCCGAGATGATCGAGTGCCGCCTTGGCCGCAGACGGGTTCGCGTTGTAGCTGTCGTCGATGATGACGGCGCCGTTGCGCCCGGCACAGGCCGCAAGCCGACCGCGCACCGGTTGCGCGCTTTCGAGCCCCGCCCGTATCGCGTCCGCATCGCAGCCGGCCGCGTGCGCCGCGGCTGCCGCCGCCAGTGCGTTCATCACGTTCGCCTGCCCGGCGAGCGGCAGATGTGTCTCGATCTCGGTGCCGTCCGGCAGGCGCATCCGAAAGCGGCTGCCGCCGGGCGTCAACTCGACGTCACCGACGACGCGGCAATCGGCCGCCGGCGATGTGCCGAATGCAATCGTCTCTCCGGCCGTCGAGCGGGACCGCCACTCGCCGAAGTAGCGATCGTCGGCGTTGAGCACAGCCGCGCCTGCGCGCGGCAGATGATCGAGCAGCTCGCCTTTCGCCTGCGCCACGCCCCTCAGCGAACCGAAGCCCTCGAGATGCGCTGCCCCGGCGTTGGTAATGACCGCGATAGTCGGCTGGACGAGTCCGGCCAGATAAGCAATCTCGCCGCCGTGGTTGGCGCCGAGCTCGATGACGAGCGCAGCGTCCTGCTCGTCGAGCCGCATCAGCGTCAGCGGCACGCCGATGTCGTTGTTCAGATTGCCTTCGGTCACACAGATCCGGCGCTCGCGACCGACGACGCCGGCAATCAGCTCCTTGACCGTCGTCTTGCCGGCGCTGCCGGTCACCGCGATGACCGGAATCGCGAAGTTCTCCCGCCAGACCCGGGCCATGCGTCCGAAGGCGATGCGGGTGTCGTCGACCTCGATCTGCGGCAATGGCACCTCTGCCAGGCGCGATACCAGCGCGCCGGCGGCCCCGCCCTCGGCAGCCCGGGCGACGAAGTCGTTGCCATCGAAGCGCTCGCCGCGGAGCGCCACATAGAGCGCCCCCTGCGCGAGCCGGCGCGTATCGGTCGTCACGGCACCGAAAGCGGCATCGCTGCCGCTCAGACGACCACTGACTTCGCGCGCCACGGCTGCCAGGGTGCGGCTCATCACGCTGCCGCCTCCAGCGCCGCGCGCACGATGGCCCGGTCGTCAAGCGCCCGGCTGACGCCGGCCGCGACCTGAGTCGTTTCGTGGCCCTTGCCGGCGATCAGCACGATGTCGCCCGCCGACGACGAGCCGATCGCGGCGCGAATCGCGGTTTCACGGTCGTGCTCGACGACGACCGGCTGGTCCGCGCGAAGCCCGTCGCGAATGGCCGCGACTATCGCAGCCGGGTCCTCGTTACGCGGATTGTCGTCGGTCAGCACGACCCGGTCGGCAGCCGCGGCGGCGCGTCCCATCGCTGCGCGCTTGCCCCGGTCGCGATCGCCACCGCAGCCGAAAACACAGACGAGTTCCCGCTCGCGAAGCCCCGCCAGCAGCGTGACCACACGCTCGAGGGCCGCTGGCGTGTGGGCATAGTCGACGACGGCCGTCAGGCCGTCATCGCGGCGGAAAGTCTCGAGTCGCCCCGGCGGCGGCGGCGCGCCGCCGAGCGCGTCCGCCACGTCCGGCAGCTCGATGCCGGCGCCGGCGAGGATGCCGGCAGCTACGAGCAGATTCTCGGCGTTGAAGTCGCCGAGCAACGGCGAGCGCAGCGCCGCCGAGTCGCCAGCTGCCCCGATGTCGAGTTCAAGGCCTTCGGCACCGTGGTGGGTCACGCGCGCTGACAGCTCGGCCGTCAAGCCCGGCTGGCGCGTCACTCGAATCGTACGGGCGCCGGCCGGCACGTTGTCTACCAGGCTCGCCGAAAAATCGTCGTCGAGATTGAGCACGACGAAATCGAGTCCGGGTAGCGCCAGAATCCGCCGCTTTGCAGCCGCATAAGCGGCCATCGAGCCATGCGCATCGAGGTGGTCCCGGCTCAGGTTCGTCACGGCCGCACCGGCGAAATCGAGTCCGGCCACTCGCTGTTGCACCAGACCATGCGACGACACCTCGACGGCGGCACGGTCCGTGCCGAGGACGGCAAGCTCCCGATGCAGCGACAGGCAATCGGGTGTCGTCAGACCGTGCTTCCGGAGTCGGTCGGGTGGGCCCCAGCCGAGCGTGCCGACATAGGCGCAGTCGAGACCGAGCGACAGGAAGGCCCGGGCCACGAGCCACGTCACCGTCGTCTTGCCGTTCGTCCCGGTAACCCCGTAGATCGCAGGCTGAGCGCGATCGCGCCAGTAGAAACGCTGCGCAATGTCGCCGATCCGGGCCGAGAGGTCGCTGACCGGCAGCACCGGCACCCCGGTTGACGCCGGGACGTCGCGGCTGCCGGCCGCAGCGGGCTCGTAGAGCACCGCGGCTGCACCGCGCGCGAGCGCTTCGGCCGCATAGTCGAGTCCGTGTGCAGCAGCGCCCGGAACGGCGAGAAACGCGGTGCCGGCCTCGACGCTCCGACTGTCGAGCGTCAGCCCGCTGATCGCAACTTCGCCGTGTGGGCCGGCCGCCGCGCCGATCAGCTCACCAAGCGTCAGGGCCGTGAGGATCGCCGCCATCATCGTTCCGCTCGCGCGTGGCTGATCAGCATCGTCTGGTCCGGCAGATCGTCCGGCGGGACGGCCAGGATCCTGAGCGCGCCGCCAACGACCTTCGCGAATACCGGCGCCGCTACCTGGCCACCGTAGTAATCGGCGCCGCGCGGATCGTTGACGACGACGATCGCGACGAGACGCGGATCACTGACCGGCGCGATCCCCGCGAACACGGCGTTGTAGCGATCGTCCGAGTAGCTGCCGGCTTCCGAGATCCAGGACGTGCCGGTCTTGCCGGCAACGCGGTAATTCGGAATCGCGGCCCGCTGGCCGGTCCCTTCGGATGACACGACCTGCTCCAGCATCGCGAGCATCTCGACGGCCGTCGCGGGCGCGATGACCTGCTCGCGCGCCGGCGGCTCATCGAGTGCGACGAACGATACCGGCGGCATCAGCCCGCCGGCGGCGATCGCAGCGTATGCACGCGCGAGCTGCAGATTCGTCACCGCGAGACCGTAGCCGTAGGACAGAGTCGCCTGGCCGATCGTGCGCCAGTGGCCGTGATCCTTCAGGACGCCGGCCGACTCGGCCGGGAAGCCGCTGCCGGTCACGTGCCCGAGACCGAAAGCATCGAGCACCCTCCAGACCGACTCCGCGTCGAGCGACAGGCCGACGCGCGCGATGCCGACGTTGCTCGATCGGGCAAGGACGTCGGTCAGGCTGAGCCGGCCGTGGTTCGAGTTGTCTTCGGTCAGGACACGGCCGTCGACCTCGAGATAACCCGGCGCCGTGTCGACGACCGAGCGCGCGGAGTAGTCGCCCGTCTCGATTGCCGCCGCCGCAATCAGCGGCTTGATCGACGAGCCCGGCTCGACGATGTCGGTCAGCGCCCGGTTGCGGTAATGCTCGGCCCGGCGCTGCTCGCCGTTGTTGGGGTTGTACGAAGGCTGGTTGACCATCGCCAGCACTTCGCCGGTGCGTGCGTCGAGCAGCGTCAGCGATCCGGAGGACGCGCCGGCGGCGCTGACCGCGGCTTTCAATTCCCGGTAAGCAAGGTACTGGAGCCGCAGGTCGATGCTGGCGCGCAGCTCGCGGCCGGGCTGCGCGGCAGTGACCTGCTCGACGTCGCCGATGACGCGTCCGAGGCGGTCCTGCAGCACTCGCTTGCGGCCGGGCTGACCGGTCAGCCGGTAATCGAACGCATATTCGAGGCCGGCGAGCCCGACGTCGTCTATGTCGGTAAAGCCGACGACGTGGCCCGTCACCTCGCCGGCCGGATAGTAGCGCCGGTATTCGCGCATGACGCGTACGCCCGGCACATCGAGCTCGAGCACGGCCGCCGCCCGGGCCGGCGTCATGTGCCGCTGCAGATAGACGAACTCGCGCTCCAGGTTACTGGTGATACGGCGTGTCAGAGACTCCGGGTCGACATCGAGCGCGGCGGCAAGCTCGGGAATGCGATCGAGCGCCGGGCGCATTTCGCCCGGATTTGCCCAGATGCTGTCGACCGGCGTGCTGACCGCCAGCACTTCGCCGTTCCGGTCCAGCAGCGGGCCCCGGTGCGCTGCGATCTGCACGGCGCGAATCTGCCGGTCGTCCGCCTGCGCCGACAGGAAGTCGCGATCGACCAGCTGCAGCCAGGCGATGCGCGCCTCGAGCAGCAGCGCACCGCAGCCGAAGAGCCCCAGCATGAACGTCGTTCGCCAGCCGGCCGGCAGCACGCCCGGATCGCGCTTGCGGCGATTCATCGGACCGTCTCCCGCACGATGCGGACGCGGTTCGGGTCGGGCTCCGTGAGCCCCAGACGGTCGCGCGCGGTCGACTCGATGCGTGCATGCGTGGCCCAGGTGCCCTGCTCGAGCTGCAACCGCCACCAGTCCGACTGCAGGCGGTCCTGCTCGCGCTTCAGCGCCTCGAGCTCGACGAACAGCCGCCGTGACTCGTGTTCGACCAGCACGGCCGTTACTGCACTGACGCCGACTGCAGCCGCGAGACACAGCACGCCGATCAGCATCGTGCGCGGCCTCACGCCTGCGCCTCCGGCAGGTCCCAGCCGAGCCGCTCGGCAATCCTGAGGCGGGCGCTGCGCGAGCGCGGATTGGCCTCGACCTCGGCGTCGCCGGGGCGCACGAGAGGCCCCACAGCGGCGAGCCGCGGACGCGCGGACGCAGGCATTTCCGGCAGCCCGCGCCACGCCGGGTCGCCGAGCGCCTCCCGCGCGATGAAGCGCTTGACGAGGCGGTCCTCGAGCGAATGAAAACTGATCGCGACGAGGCGACCGCCCGCAGCCAGCACGTCGAGGCTCTGACGCAGCACTTGCTCCAGCGACTCGAGCTCACGATTCACGACGATTCTGAGCGCCTGGAAGACGCGAGTCGCCGGATGGATGCGGCGCCGGCCGCCGGGCACGGCCGACTCGACGATGTCGGCGAGGTCGACGGTCCGCGCGATCGGTCTCGACGCCCGCCGCCGGTCGATCGCAGCGGCGATGAGCCGCGCATGTTTTTCCTCGCCGTACCTGGCCAGCGCCCGAACGATGTCGGCCCGGGTCGCGGTCGCGAGCCAGTCGGCCGCCGTTGGGCCGGTCGTCGCGTTCATCCGCATGTCGAGGGGTCCGTCGCGCGAGAAGCTGAAGCCCCGCTCGGCGTCGTCGAGCTGCGGCGACGACGTGCCGAGATCGATGAGGACACCGTCGACCCGGCGAGCCCCGAAAGCGTGCTGCACCGCCCGCGCGAGCGACTCGAATCCGCAATGCATGACGCTGAAGCGTGGATCGCCGCCAAACCGGCGCTCGGCATCGGTGACGGCCGCGAGGTCCTTGTCGAGGGCGAGCAGGCGCCCCCGCTGGCCGATCCCGGCCAGAATCGCCCCGCTGTGCCCTCCGCGTCCGTACGTGCAATCCACGTAGCAGCCATCTTCCGTTAATGCCAGCCCGCTCAGTGCCTCCGTCAGAAGCACGGGCTCATGTTTATCCGCGGCCACGCGCAGGCTCGTTACAGCAGCAGGTTTCCGAGCGCCTCGGAGAGGGTCGATTCGTCGTCCTCGTCGTCGGGGTTCAGCGATTCCTCAGACCATTCGAGCCAGCGTTTCTCATCCCAGACCTCAAACCGGTTGCCTTGCCCGATCAGCATGATCTGGCGCTCGAGTCCGGCAAACTCCCTGAGCGCCGCAGGCAACAGAATTCGGCCGTGGCCGTCCATTTCTAGTTCGGTGGCATAACCGAGCAGCAACCGCTGCAGCCTGCGCTCACGCTTCTTCAGGCCCGGCAGACGCAGCAGCTTGCGCTCGAATTCCTCCCAATCCGGCAGCGGGTAGAGCAGGAGATGGCGATCCGGGTCGATCGTGGCCACCAAATGTCCGTCGGCACGCGCTACTATTCGTTCGCGGTGGCGCGTTGGAATTGCCAGGCGCCCCTTGGCATCGAGGAGGATTTTGGAAGGACCACGGAACATCGGGAACCACTAAACCCCACGTTTCCCCACTATTACCCACGAGGCGCACTATAGGGATTGGCAGTCACGGCTGTCAACCGTCGTGGCACGTGGATTTTCTTTTTTTGACAGGGGGTTATGCGGCGCGGCCGGGGTGGCGCGGCCGGCGCGCCGAAACGTGTGGCAAGACACTGCGGGCAGTGGCGACCGACGGCCATCGATAGCAGGTGGGGAGCCGGCCTGTAAGCCGGGTTCTGTCGAGAGTAGCCATTCATCTAGAGCGGCCGTCACCGACCGCTTCCAGCGACCTACCCGGAAGCTCGCGCGGGCCGCGCTCGAACGCTTCCCTATTCGGTCTTGCTCCGGGTGGGGTTTACCCTGCCACGCAGTGTTGCCACGCGCGCGGTGCGCTCTTACCGCACCATTTCACCCTTACCGGACTTGCGCCCGGCGGTATCCTTTCTGTTGCACTGGCCGTAGGCTCGCGCCCCCCAGGCGTTACCTGGCACCCTGCCCTGCGGAGCCCGGACTTTCCTCCGGGACGAGTCCCGGCGGCTACTCAGCCGACTCCCCGGCCGAAAGCTTATCTCATTGCGTCAGCCGGTAGATGCGGTTGCGGGAAGCGCCGGTGATTGCTGAGCAGAGCCGGCGGGCGTCGCCGGGCGACACGGTCCCGGCCAGCAGGCCATACACCCGTAGGACCTCGGCGTCGGTCGCGTCCGGCTGCTCGGCGGCGCCGGCCACGACTATCACGAATTCGCCGAGCAGCGGGATATCGTCGCCGACTGCGGCAGCCAGCTCAGCCAGCGTCGCCGTCCGTGTCGTCTCGTGGCGCTTCGTCAGCTCACGCGAGACCGCGGCGCGACGCTCGCCCCCGAGCACGTCAACCATCGCCGCCAGCGTCCCAGCGACCCGATGCACCGACTCGTAGAACACCAGCGTGCGGGTCTCGGCCACGAGTGTTTGCAGGCGCTCCGCGCGCGCGGCGACACGCCGCGGCAGGAAGCCTTCGAAGACGAACCGATCCGTCGGCAGCCCGGCAACGCTGAGCGCGGCGGTCACGGCGGAGGGGCCGGGAACGGTCAGCACGGGGATGCCGCGCGACGTGGCGAGAACGACGAGACGCCAGCCCGGATCGCTGATCAGCGGCGTGCCGGCATCGCTGACGAGCGCGAGCTCGCGGCCGCTCTCGAGCATCTCGACCAGCGCCGCCGCGCGCTCTGATTCGTTGTGCTCATGGTAGGCGATTAGCCGCGTTTTCAGCCCGAAATGCGATAGCAATCGCCCCGAGCGGCGAGTATCCTCGGCCGCAATGGCAGACACGCGGCCGAGTACGTCGACGGCCCGCGGGCTCATGTCGTCGATGTTGCCGAGCGGCGTCGCCACGACGTACAGGCGGCCCCGGCCGCCCTCGGTCGCGCTCAACGCGCCGCACCAGTCATGAGGAGTCTCCGATCAACATGCCTCGCAAGCACATCCGATTTCGCCCGACCGTCACGTTCGCATTCGCCGTGCTGTCCGCCTGCACGATGGTACCGTCGGCAAGCCCGCCGGGCTCCGTCGATCTCGTCGCCCGCGCCGAAGCCGCGGCAGCCGATGGCGACCTGCGGCGCGCAGCGGCACTGTATCAGCAACTCGCGGGCGCGAGCCGCGGCGCGCAGCGCGCCGGCTACCTGACGACGGCCGCCCGGCTGCTGATCGCAGACGGCGACTTTCCGGTCGCCCAGGGCCTGCTCGTCGATGCCCGACAGAACGCGCTGCCCGATCAGATAACGACGATCGACGTGCTGACGGCGCGAACCGATGCCGCCACCGGGCAGGCGCCGCGCGCGCTCGCAACACTCGATGCACTCGGCCCCGTCAGTGACCCGGCGCTCGCAGCGATCGCGGCCGAGGCGCGGGGTCTCGCGCTGTTCGCGCTCGGCCGTCCGGCCGAGGCCATCGGCGTGCTGATCGAGCGGGAGATTTGGCTCGACACGGCCGAGGACGTGCTGGCGAATCAACGAGTGATCTGGGACGGCGTCGCCCGCACTCCGCCCGGCAACCCGACATCCGATGACGAGCTCGTTGCCGGCTGGCTCGCGCTCGCACCGCTGACGGCCGTCGTCGACGATCCGGCCGCGTTTCGGCGGGCATTGTTCGACTGGCGCTCCGTCTACAGCACGCATCCGGCGGCGAACGGCGTGATCGCGGAAATCGTCGAACGGCACCGCGGCGGCACCGACTTCCCGCAGCGCATCGCCCTGCTGCTGCCGCTCGGCTCGGCGCGCCGCGCGCAGGCCCAGGCCGTTCGCGATGGCTTCCTCGCGGCCCGCATCGCCGATGGCGGCGCAGCGACTGCCACGGTCGTCGTCTTCGACACGGCCGAACGCGGTGCGGCGGCCGCCTACCTCGACGCGCAGCTCGACGGTGCCGACTTCATCGTGGGCCCGCTGCTGCCCGGTAACGTCGACGAAATCGCGTTGCAGGCAGGACTCACACCGACGCTCGCGCTCAACTTCAGCCAGTCCGACACGGCGGCGTTTCCGCCGGGCTTCTGGCAGTACGCGCTGTCGCCCGATGACGAAGCGGCCGAAATCGCCGCTCGCGCCATTGCCGAAGGTCAGCGCAAAGCCGTGGCGCTCTTTGCTAGCAACGATCGCGGCTACCGACTCGAGGCGAGCTTCCGCGAAGCGTTTCAGGCCCTCGGCGGCGAAGTGGTCGCCGCCGCCGCTTACGTCCCGGAAATGCAGAACGCTTCAGTACCGATCACCGAGGTGCTGAATATCTCGCGCAGCGAACAGCGGCATCGCCGGCTGCAGGCGAATCTGAACCGGCCGGTCGAGTTCGAAGCAAGACGCCGCGAAGACGTGGACATGATCTTTCTGCAGGCCGGTGCCAGTGCCGGGCGATTGCTGGCGCCGCAGCTCAGGTTCTTTCGCGCGGGCGATCTGCCAACCTACGCGACATCCGACATCTACGACACGGCCCGCGGGAGCAGCGACAACGATCTGAACGGCATCGTCTTTCCGGATCTGCCTATCCTGCTGACACCGACTCCGACCGCCGCCCGGCTCGCGGCCAACCTGCGGGAGTTCTGGCCGCAGCAGTCGCAGTCACAGATTCGACTGTACAGCTTCGGCTACGACGCCTATCAACTGATTCGACCGCTGTTTCGGCTCGACCCCGTCGACTGGCCGGTCCAGGGCGTCACCGGCTCGCTGACGCTCGCGGCCGAAGGCCGCGTGCATCGGTCGCTGCCGTTCGCGCGCTTCGACGATGGCGTCCCCACCGCGCTCGGGCCGACGGAGCTGATTCCGGGCCCGCCGGTCGAGTCGCTGTCGCCCGACGCGCGGCCGCCCGACTCGCTGCCGGTCGATTCGCTGCCGGTCGAGTCGCAGGCACCGGCTGGCCTGATCGGCGCACGGTGACGCGCGACCGGCGCACCGACGGGCGGAGCTGGGAGCTACGTGCCGCGGCCCTGCTGAGCGGCAACGGCGTCACGATCCTCGAGCACGGCTATCGGTGTCGTGGCGGCGAGCTCGATCTCGTCTGCCGAGAAGACGACCAGCTGGTCATCGTCGAGGTCCGCGCGCGGCGCAGTCGCCGCTACGGCGGCGCTGCGGCGAGCGTCGATCCGCGCAAGCAACGCAAGATCGTGCTGGCCACCCGGCACTATCTGATGACCCATCCCGAATTCGACCGATTGCCGATCCGTTTCGATGTCGTCGCCATCGACTCGAAAGATACGGCGCATCCCGAGATCGAATGGATACGCAACGCCTTCGCCGCCTGACCGGCTCTTGATGCCCGCCGCGATTCCGGCGAAAGTGCGCGCAACCGGGATCGCTCCCGCTGTCACTGACGCGACCCCGCTGCGGAGGATTGCATGGAAGATCGAGTGCTCGCGCATTTCGAGCAGAGCATCGAAGTCAAGCAGGCGAGCCGGGCGCTCGCACCGGCCATCGCCGCAGCCGGTGCCGCGATGATCGAGTGTCTCCGACATGGCGGCAAGGTGCTGAGTTGCGGGAACGGCGGCTCGGCTGCCGATGCGCAACACTTCTCGGGCGAACTCCTTGGCCGCTTCGAGGCGGAGCGCCGCAGCCTGCCAGCCGTAGCGCTGACGACCGACACATCGACAATGACGGCCGTTGCCAACGACTACGACTACGACCGCATCTTTGCCCGCCAGGTCGAGGGGCTCGGAGCGCGTGGCGATGTGCTACTGGCGATCACGACATCCGGCAATTCGCCAAACGTCCTGCGCGCGGCCGAGGCGGCGCAGCACCAAGACATGCGGGTTGTCGCGCTGACCGGGCGCGACGGCGGCGCGCTGGCCGGCGCGCTGGCCGACGACGACGTCGAAATTCGCGTGCCGGCGAATCGCACGATCCGGATACAGGAAGTCCACCTGCTGGTCATCCATGCGATCTGCGACCTGATCGACGCCGCGTTCCCGGACTGAGCCGAGCTTACTTGACGACTTTCAGAGCCGGGCGGTCACCGCCCCCGGGCGGCTTGTCCGGTTTGTCGCCTCCCGCGTCGGGCCGGTCGAAGCCGATCGGCCGGTCGGGGCCGCCGGGGCTGTCGGGACCGTCGGGCTCCGGCGGCGACTCACCGGCCGCGAATGCCATGCCCTGACCGGTCTCGCGCGCGTAGATTCCGAGCACGGAATCGATCGGCAGCGTGACATGGTGCGGCACGCCACTGAAACGGGCCTCGAAGCAGATTGCGTCGTTACCGAGCGACAGCGCGTGCGTTGCCGAATAACTGATGTTCAGAATCAGCTTGCCGTCGTCGGCATAGCCTTCCGGAGCCCGCACGCCATCGGCGGCGGCATCGACGACCACATGCGGCGTCAAATCGTTGTCGATCATCCACTCGTGAATCGCGCGCAGCAGATATGGACGCTGGGAGCTGGTCTGGCGGCGGGTGCTCATGGCGGGGACTCGTCGGCGTACGGCCGGCCGGGCAGCACGGCGCCGCCAGCCCCCGGGCGCTCACTGACGGATTTCCAGCTCCGATTCCGTGAGGCTTGCATGGAACGAAGGCCGCGAGAACACGGCGTCCATGTATTTGACGATGGGTTTTGCGTTCGCCGGCAGCTCGATACCGAACATCGGCAGCCGCCAGAGAATCGGCGCGATCGTGCAGTCGACCAGCGAAAACTCGTCGCTCAGGAAATAGGTCTTGGCAGCGAAGATATCGATGCCGGACAACAGGCTTTCCTCGAGCGAACGCACGGCGCGAGCCGCCGGTTTGCGGTCGGGGTCGCGCCCGATTTCCTCGGCAAGCGGATACCAGTCGTGCTCGATTCGGAACAGCGCCAGGCGGAAGTGGGCCCGCGTCACCGGGTCGACCGGCATCAGCGGCGGGTGCGGGAATCGCTCGTCGAGGTATTCCATGATGACGCGCGAGTCGTACAGCACGAGGTCCCGGTCGATCAGCGTCGGCACGCTGTTGTAGGGATTCAGGTCGAGCAGATCTTCCGGCAGATTGCCTTCCTCGACATCGACGATATCGATGTTGATGCTCTTTTCCGCCAGCACCAGCCGCGTGCGGTGGCTCCAGGGATCATTGGGCTTCGAGAACAGGGTCATCACTGACCGACCGAAAGAAACGTCCGCCACGCCGGCATCTCCTTAGAACCTTTCCTGAGCTGTCGCTCGGCTTGCCGCGGCAGCGCGGCTTACTTGACGTCTTTCCAGATTTCTCGCTTGAGCAGGTAGGAGATGAGCAACAGGACGAGCAGAAACGCAATGACGCGTATGCCCAGCCTTTGCCGCTCTAGCTGCATTGGCTCGCCGATGTAGTCCAGAAAGTTGACGATATCACGAACCGCCGCGTCATATTCGAGCGGGCTCAGTGCGCCGGCCTGCCGCAACTCGAAGCCTTCGAAATGCTCGGTGCCGTCTTCCGCATGCTCGAAGTGCGCCTCCTGCAGGCCTTGCAGTTGCCAAAGAACATGCGGCATCGCCGTGCCGGGCAGCGCCGTGTTGTCGACGCCGGTCGGCCGCGATTCATCGACGTAGAAGCTGCGCAGGAACGTGTAGAGGTAGTCCGTTCCCCGGCTGCGGGCGATCAGCGACAGATCCGGCGGCGTCACCCCGAACCAGCGATTCGCATCCTCCGGCCGCATCGCGATGCTCATCGTGTCGAACGGCTGCTCGCCGGTGAACATCAGATTGGCTTCGAGCTGATCCTCCGGGATCTGCAGATCCTCGGCCAACCGGTTGTAACGGACATAGTCGGCCGAATGGCAGCCGAGACAATAGTTGACGAAGTAGCGCGCGCCGCGCTGCAGCGACTCGGTGTCGGATACGTCGTTGTTGGCCGGCTCGACCTCCACTTCGTGCTGCGCCGACGCGACGGCGACGAGACCGGTCGCGAGCAGCAGCGTGGCAGTGAAGCGCACCCCGGGTCGCGCCATTTTCCGGTTGCCGCTCATTTCCAGGTCACGCGCGTCGGCACGGGTTTGGTCTTCTCTATGCTCGAGTAAAACGGCATCAGCAGGAAGAAAGCGAAGTAGATCACGGAGAAAACTCTCGCCAGATTTGTGTACACGGTCGTCGGCGGCTGCAAACCGATATAGCCGAGCGCCAGGAAACTGATCGCGAGCAGCGCCAGCGCCAGCTTGTAAATCCAGGAGCGGTAACGGATCGACTTGACCCGGCAGCGGTCGAGCCACGGCAGGAAAAACGGCAGCATGACGGCGCCGCCCATCAGGATCACGCCCATCAGCTTGTCCGGGACGGCCTTAAGAATCGAGTAGAACGGCGTGAAGTACCAGACCGGCGCGATATGTTCCGGGGTCACGAGCGGATCGGCCGGCTCGAAGTTCGCAAACTCGAGGAAATAGCCGCCCATCTCGGGTGCGAAGAAGACGACACCGGAGAAGATGATCAGGAAACCGACGATGATCACCAGATCCTTCGTCGTGTGATAGGGATGGAACGCGACACCGTCGACCGGAATTCCATCGGCGTTCTTGTGCTCCTTGATCTCGATGCCGTCCGGGTTGTTCGACCCGACTTCGTGCAGCGCCATGATGTGCACAACGACCAGTGCCACGAGCAGCAACGGCACCGCTATGACGTGAAACGCGAAAAAGCGATTGAGCGTGATGTCGGAGATATAAAAGTCACCGCGAATCCATTCGGCCAGCCCCTCGCCGATGACCGGTACGGCGCCGAACAGCGAGACGATCACCTGCGCGCCCCAGTAGGACATGTTGCCCCACGGCAGCAGGTAGCCGAAAAACGCCTCCGCCATCAGGCAGAGATAAATCAGCATTCCGATGATCCAGACCATCTCCCGGGGCTTCTTGTACGAGCCGTACATCAGGCCGCGGAACATGTGGAGGTAGACGACGACGAAGAACGCCGACGCCCCGGTCGAGTGCAGGTAGCGGATCAGCCAGCCCCACTCGACATCGCGCATGATGTACTCGACCGACGCAAACGCTTCCTCGGCGGACGGCTTGTAGTTCATCGTCAGGAAGATGCCGGTCACGAGCTGCAGGACGAGCACGACAGTCGCCAGAATGCCGAAGCCGTACCACAGGTTGAAATTCTTCGATGCGTAGTACTCGGTCGCGTGCTCCCGGATCAGTTTCGTCATCGGGAACCGGGCATCGACCCACCCGACCAGGGCTTCGAGGCGCTGCCCCAGCCGATTCATCATGTCCGCTTCGGATGTCGCCATGTCAGGAATTCGCCGTGGTGTCGACGCCGATGACGATCATGTCGTCATTGACGAATCGGTATGGCGGAACGCGCAGGTTCGTCGGGGCGGGCACGCCGGCATAGACGCGCCCCGCGAGATCGAACTTGGAGCCGTGGCACGGGCAGAAGAACCCGCCGGGCCAGTCGGGTCCGAGGTCCACCGGAGCGACCTCGAAGCGGGCAGTCGGTGCGCAGCCCAGATGCGTACAGACCCCTTCCATGACGAGAATCTCGGGGCGGACGCTGCGGTATTCGTTCTGTGCGTACTCGGGCTGATCGGATTCCTCGGAGGCCGGGTCGCGCAACTCGTCCTGCACTTGCGGCAGAGCCGCGAGCATCGCCTCGGTGCGGTGGAGGATGAAGATCGCCCGGCCGCGCCACTCGACCTTGATCATCGCGCCGGGCTCGAGTTTGCTGACGTCCTGCGTCACCGGCGCACCGAGCGCCTGCGCGCGAGCGCTCGGCTGGAAGGATGCAACGAATGGCACCGCGACGCCGACGGCACCGGCGCCGGCCGTCACCGCCGTCGCGGCAGTCAGAAAGTGGCGGCGTGACAGCCCCGGGCTTTCAGTCATCGAGCACTCCACGCCGACCGCGAGCCCGGTTACCCGGTTTGTTGCCGTCGGCGATCATCTTCGTTTTCAGTCGGCTGTTGCCGCGCTGTCCCTGCACTGACGCGGCTACCGGTGGCGATTTCGGCCGCGCGCATTATATAACGCACTCCGACGGACACACCACAACACGGCCCGCCGGCGGCGCCCTGGCGCCCGCCCGCCCCGCGGTCTATTACACGCGCTCAGCTCGCCCGGCGGCGAATCTCGGCGCCGAGCTGCGACAGCTTTTCCTCCAGGCACTCGTAGCCGCGGTCGATGTGGTAGATCCGATCCACGATAGTCGTGCCGCTGGCCGCAAGCCCGGCGAGCACGAGCGACGCCGATGCCCGCAGATCGGTAGCCATCACTTCGGCTCCGGTCAACCGCTCTACGCCGCGACAGATGACGGTATTTCCCTCGATCTTGAGATTCGCACCGAGACGCTGGAGCTCGAGCGCATGCTGGAAGCGGTTCTCGAAAATCGTTTCGACGATTGCTGCGGACCCTTCCGCGATCGCGTTGAGCGCGCAAAACTGCGCCTGCATGTCGGTCGGAAACGCCGGATACGGTGCCGTACGGATGTCGACCGCCCGCGGCCGCCGGCCGTCCATGTCGACCGTGATCCAGTCGCTCCCCGTTGCGACCGTCGCCCCGGCTTCCGCGAGCTTCTGCAGAACGGCCTCGAGATGCTCCGGCGACGTCTTCCGGACCCGGACGCGGCCGCCCGTGATCGCGGCCGCGACCAGATAGGTCCCGGACTCGATCCGGTCCGGCATGACGTCGTAGGGGCGGCCGTGCAACGAGTCCGTGCCCTGCACGAATATCGTGTCGCTGCCGGCGCCCTCGATCGTCGCACCCATGCCGCGCAAAAAATCGGCGAGATCGGTGATCTCGGGCTCACGCGCGGCGTTCTCGATGACGCTTTCGCCCCGCGCGCAGACCGCGGCCATCAGCAGGTTCTCGGTACCGGTTACCGTGACCTCGTCGAGAACGAGTCGGGCGCCCTTGAGCGTTCGCGCCCTGGCGCGGATATAGCCGTTCTCGATGTCGATCTCGGCACCGAGCGCGCGCAGTCCCGTGACGTGCAGATCGACCGGCCGCGCGCCGATTGCGCACCCGCCGGGCAGGCTGACGTCCGCTTGCCCGTAGCGGCCGAGCAGTGGCCCGAGCACCAGTATCGACGCGCGCATCGTCTTGACCAGCTCGTACGGCGCGACGAATTGCGCTGTGCCGCGTGGATCGATCTCGATGCGCACGCCATCGTGAAACACCACGTCGGCACCAAGCCGCGTCAGCAGCTTGACCATCGTCGTCACGTCATTCAGATGCGGCACGTTGCCGAGCACGACCGGACTGTCGGCCAGAAGCGCGGCGGCGAGTATCGGCAGTGCGGCGTTCTTGGCGCCGGAAACAGTGACGTCGCCGGCCAGGGCGTTGCCGCCGGAGATCTCGAGCCGATCCATCAGCGCGGCCCGTGGCCGGACGCGTGCGGGCGAGTCATCGACCGGCTGCCTGCCACTCCTCCGGCGTAAAGGTCTTGACGGCCAGGGCGTGGATCTCGTTGCCGACCAGAGTCCCGAGTGTCGCGTAGACCATCTGGTGGCGCGGAACGCTTCGCTTGCCCTCGAAACTGGCGCTGACCACCACGGCTTCGTAGTGCCCCATGCCATCGGTCGCGACCTGCGCCGTGGCATCCTCGAGCCCGCGCTCGATCATCGCAGCGATCTCGGCAGGGTCCATTTTCTGATCCCGGTTCGCAAAGAACGCGAGTCTAGCGCATCCGTCGGCACGCCATCCCGAATCGCGACAGACGCCTCACCCGGCCGCCCGCGGGGTTGACGTACAATTGCCGGCGGCGTCTGGAAGGATCCGGCAGCGACGATAAGATGTTCACGGCGATCAGAAACGTAGTCGGCGTCGGCCTGCTCGTCGGTCTCGCCGCGGTCACCTGGCTGCTCGGGCGGCCGCAACCGGGCAACGACCCGACCGCGGGCAGCGGCGAGGCGGCAGACGCCTCTTATTATCTGACGAACGCGACGCTGTTCGGCGCCGACGCCGAGGGCCGCATTTTCTATAGGTTGACCGCGGCCGAGGTTCGGCAACCGGCCGACGGCGGCGCCCTCGAGCTGCGCGAGCTCAAGATCGATTATGACCCGTCGCTCGATATTCGCTGGCAGCTCAGCGCGGCAGCCGGCGTCAGAGCCGCGGATCAGAACGTGCTGCGGCTGAGCGACGGCGTACGGCTCGAGAGCACCGGGCCCGACGACGGCCCGGCAACCTCGATCGTGGCGGCTTCGCTGACGCTCGATACGCGAACGTCGACAGCCTCCACCGAGGACCGCATTGCGCTCGAGCGCGGCAAGACGCGCTTCGCGGCGACCGGCCTTACCGCCGACCTGGTTCACGACCGGATTGAATTGCACTCCGATGTGTCGGCTCACCTTGTTCCCTGACCGGTGCCTGCGCGCCGTCGCGCTCGCAGCGGTGCTGCTCGGACCGGCGACGCTGGTGGCGCAGGATGCGGCCGAAGCGCCGCGCAGCTTTACTGCCGCGTTCGACAGGCTGTCGCTCGACCTGCGGAACAACGAGAGCATCTATACGAATGTCGCGGTAACCGATGGCAGCATTACGATCAACGCGCTCGAAGGCACAACCGACGAGACGAGCTTCGAAAACAGTCGCTGGCGCTTCGCGGGCAGCGTTCGCGTCGCCGTCGAGTCGGCCGTTCTGACGGCGGCATCAGCGACCTTCATCTTTTCGGAAGGCAAGTTGCTGTCCGGCGAACTGTTGGGCGCGCCGGTCGAGATCACCGACTTCATCGACGAGCAGCAGACGACCGTGCGCGGCACGGCGGAACGCATCGTTTTCGACAACGAGGGGCAGACTGCGGCGCTCTACGGCGAAGCGACGCTGACGCTGGGGTCGAACGAGTATTCCGGCTGCGATCTGATCTACCACCTCGCCGACAGAACGTTCAATTCCGGATCCTCCGACTGCCGGACGATGTTCACCATCTATCCGGAGGAGGATCCGGAGTCTTCGGCTGCGGAATCCGCAGCCAGCCAATGAGCAGACTCGAAGCCGTCGGCATCAGCAAGCGCTTCAGGCGTCGTCGGGTCGTCAATGGCCTCTCGCTGTCGGTCGAGAGCGGCGATGTCGTCGGGCTGCTCGGGCCGAACGGTGCCGGCAAGACGACTGCGTTCTACATGATCGTCGGACTCGTGCGGTGCGATGACGGCAACATCGTGCTGAACGGCCAGGACATCACGCGCCTCCCGGTCCATCGCCGGGCAAGGCTCGGCGTCGGCTACCTGCCTCAGGAAGCATCGGTCTTCAGAAATCTCAGTGTCGCCGACAACGTCCGCGCGATTCTGGAAACGCGTTCCGGCCTCAAGCGGGCCGATCGCCAGGCCCAGCTCGAGAAGCTGCTCGAGGAGCTGCATATCGGCCACGTCCGCGACTCGCTCGGCCTGAGCCTGTCCGGCGGCGAGCGCCGGCGCGTCGAAATCGCGCGGGCCCTCGCGGCCGATCCGAAATTCATTCTCCTCGACGAGCCGTTCGCCGGTGTCGACCCCATATCGGTGCTCGACATTCAGCGCATCATCCGCCATCTCAGTCACCGCGATATCGGCGTACTGATAACCGATCACAATGTGCGCGAAACACTTGGAATCTGCGGGCACGCATATATTCTGAACAATGGAGAACTGATGGCCTCGGGCCGGCCGGACGAGGTTCTGGCAGACGAAAAAGTGAGAAAAGTCTACCTCGGCGAAGGTTTTTCGCTCTGAGCGGATAACAGAACGTGTTGAAGCCCTCGTTACAGCTCAGGCTGAGTCAGCAGCTGACGATGACGCCGCAGCTGCAGCAGGCCATTCGGCTGCTGCAGCTGCCGGTAATGGAGCTCCAGGCGCAGATTCACGATGCGCTCGAGCAGAACGTCATGCTCGAGGAGCTTCCTGCCGATGCTGCCGAAGCAGAGACCGGCGAGGCCGCGGACGCCGCCGAAGTCGCCGATGCAACCGATGTCGATGCCGGCAGCGCCGACGACGGACCGGACGTCGACATCGCGACAGAAACTGACTGGGAGGACAGGCCAACGGCCGGGCCGTCGGAAGGACCCCGCCGCAACGAGCCGGGCCCGGACTGGGACCAGGCGGATCGCTCCGCCGAATCGCTCCGCGAACATTTGCTGTGGCAGCTCGAGCTCGAGAATCTCGACGCGGTCAAGAACGCGATCGGCCAGGCAATCATCGACGCGATCAACGACGACGGCTACCTGACGGACGGCCTGGAAACGATCCGCACGACGCTCGCGCCCGACGTCAACGTCTCGGTCGACGAGATAGAAGCCGTGCTTGCGCTGATTCAGTATTTCGACCCCGTCGGGGTCGGCGCCCAGTCGGTCAGTGAATGCGTGCTGCTGCAGCTCGCGCAGCTCGACGCCTCGACGCCGGGCCTTGCGATGGCCCGGGAAGTCGCGGGCAGTCATCTGGAGCTTGTGGCCCGACATCAGTTCTCGGCACTGCGCCGCGCGCTTTCCGCGACCGACGAGGAGCTCGAGCAGGCACTGGCGCTCGTCCGCTCCTGCCACCCGCGACCCGGCGCCGCAGTCTACGCACCACAGGCGGATTATGTCGTTCCGGATGTATTCGTCCGAAAGCTCGACGGCCGCTGGATCGTCGAGCTCAACGGTGAGCTCGCACCGCGGCTACGGGTCAATCAGGTCTATGCCTCCTCGCTGGGTCGCGGCGAAGAATACGACGTGCTGAAGAGCCAGCTGCAGGAGGCGCGCTGGCTGATCCGCAGCCTCGAGATTCGCAACGAGACGCTGCTGAAAGTCGCACAATCCATCGTGCAGCGACAGACGGAGTTTCTCGAGCATGGCGAGGAGCACATGCGGCCAATGGTGCTGCGCGACGTCGCCGAGGCGATCGAGATGCACGAATCGACCGTATCGCGCGTTACGACGAACAAGTTCATGCATACGCCGCGCGGCATCTTCGAATTCCGGTATTTCTTCTCGAGCCACGTCGCCGGCGATGACGGCGACCAGTCGTCGACGGCTGTGCGCGCCAAGATTCGGAAGCTGATCGGGGCAGAGCCGGCCGAGAAGCCGCTGTCCGACAACCAGATCGCAAAGCTGCTCTCGGAAGACGGCGTTCAGGTTGCCAGACGCACGGTCGCCAAGTACCGTGAAGCGATGAAAATTCCGTCGTCCAGCGACCGAAAGAAGAGCAGAATTCACTCCCTATAGCACTGCAGATTCGGAACAGGAGAGCCGTATGCAACTATCGATCACAGGGCACCACGTGGACGTTACGAATTCGATGCGCGACTATGTCGAAAGCAAGCTCGCAAGACTCGAGCGGCATTTCGATCACATGACGGACGTTCACTGCATCCTGACGGTCGAGAAGCTCGAGCACAAAGCGGAAGCGACGATCCACCTGACCGGTGGCACGATCCACGCCGACGCGATCGAGCTCGACATGTACGCCGCAATCGACGGACTCGTCGACAAGCTCTCGCGGCAGGTGACCAAGCACAAGGAAAAGCTGACGGATCACCATGCGCGCGAAGTCGCCCGAGGTGCCGGCTGAGGCGCTGCGCGCGCGGCGCCTCAGTCACAATCGATGCGGCTCATTGTCGTCACCGGCCTCTCCGGTTCCGGCAAGAGCGTCGCCCTGCACGCGCTCGAAGACCTCGGCTTTTACTGCATTGACAACATTCCGGCGGGCCTGCTGAGAGCGTTCGTCGCGGAGCTCTCTTCTCCGGATGCGCCTGCAACGGAGAACGCTGGCGTCGGACTCGATGCGCGCAACCGGCCCGAGGATCTGGACCGGGTGCCCGATATCGTTGCAGAGCTGCGCGCCGAGGGCATCGTCTGCGACATCGTCTTCCTGCAGGCAGCCGACGACACGCTCCTGAAGCGCTTCAGCGATACGCGGCGGCGTCACCCGCTGACGACTGATGAACGCAGCCTGCCGGAGGCGATTGCCCGGGAGCGGGAGCTGCTCGGCTCGCTGATAAACGGCGCGGACCTGGTCATCGATACGACGGCGTCGACGGTCTACGACCTGCGCCGCCAGATGCGCGATCGCGTCGGTCAGCGTGAGCCCTACCGGCTGTCGATACTGATCGAGTCCTTCGGCTACAAGCACGGGCTGCCGGCCGACGCAGACTTCGTGTTCGACGTCCGCTGCCTGCCGAACCCTTACTGGGAACCGAAGCTGCGGTCACTGTGCGGCAAAGACGAGCCGGTGCAGGCCTTTCTCCGGGCCGAGCCGGCCGTCGAGGAAATGATCGCAGACATTGTGTCGTATCTGAGCAAGTGGATTCCGCACTATCAGGATTTTCAGCGCTCGTATCTGACGGTTGCCATCGGCTGCACCGGTGGCCAGCATCGTTCGGTCTACATCACCGAGAACGTCGCCGAGCGACTCGAGTCCCTCGTCGGCCCCGTGCAGACCCGGCATCACGAGCTGTCCTGACCGGCCGGGCGCCGGGCCCGTCGCCGGCTTGCGCCATGCCGGCGCGACGTGCATGGCCCTGAGCTGTCGGACCGGTCCGTCGCGGGCTACACTCGCGCCCGACCGAGGGCCACGCGCGTCATGATTCACCCCACCGACAATTCGGCACAGAGCACGCCGCTTGAAACGCTGCGCGAAGCGCTCGACTCGGGCGCCATGCGGCAGGCGCGCCGGCTCGTCAATGCGCTCAATCCGGCCGAGGTTGCCGACCTGCTGGAAGCACTGCCACCGGCGCAGCGCGGGATCGTCTGGGAGCTCGTCGCAACCGAGGACGAAGGGGACGTGCTCGTCGAACTGAACGACGAGGTTCGCGCCAGCCTGATCGAGGTAATGGACGCGCGGGAGCTGATCGCCGCAACCGTCAATCTCGACATCGACGATCTCGCAGATCTGCTCGCCGAGCTGCCCGAGACGATCAATCGTGAAGTCATTCGCTCGCTCGACGCGAGCGACCGGCTCCGATTGCAGAGCGTTCTCCAGTACGACGAGGACAGCGCCGGCGGCCTGATGAATCCCGAGACGATCACCGTTCGGGACGACGTGACACTGGAAGTCGTGCTTCGCTACCTGCGCATGCGCGGCCGGCTACCCGAAGGCACCGATGCAGTCTTCGTCGTGAACCGGCGCGGCGACTATCTCGGCTGCCTCTTTCTGACCGACCTGATTACGACCGATCCCGAAGAGGTCGTCTCGGCCGTCATGCAGACCGGTGTCCCGACGATCACGGCGGACCTGCCGGCGGCACAGGTTGCGACCGTCTTCGAGAACCACGATCTGATTTCGGCCGCCGTCGTCGACGGTGAGGGCCGACTTCTCGGACGAATCAATGTCGATGACGTCGTCGACGTCATTCGCGCCGAGGGCAACCGATCGGTCCTGCATATGGCAGGCCTCGACGAGGACGACGACATGTTCGCGCCGATCGGCGCCAGTGCGAGGCGCCGATCGATATGGCTCGGGGTCAACCTGGCAACGGCCTTTCTCGCGGCCTGGGTGGCCGGCCTGTTCGAGGCCACGCTCGACGAAATCGTCGTGCTCGCGATACTGATGCCGGTCGTCCCGAGCATGGGCGGCATCGCCGGCACGCAGACGCTGATCCTGATCACGCGCGGGCTCGCGCTCGGCCAGATCGAGCGCTCGAATGCCCGCTGGCTGCTGCGCAAGGAGTTCGGCGTCGGCGCGCTGAACGCGCTCGGCTGGGCTGCGCTCGTCGCGTGCGTCACTGCCTGGTGGTTCGGCCGCTGGGAGATCGGCCTGGTGATCGCACTCGCGCTCGCGACCAATCTGCTGGCTGCAGCGCTCGCCGGCTTCGGCGTCCCGATGCTGCTCAGGCGGCTCAACATCGACCCGGCGCTGGCCGGCGGCGTCGTGCTGACGACGATCACCGACGTCGTCGGGCTGGTCGCTTTTCTCGGCATCGGCACGCTCCTGCTGCTCTGAAGCGGAGCGCGCCACCGGACTGGGTGTCACTCCGCAGCGGCTGCCCCGGTGTCGGAATCGAGCAGAAACGCGCGGAGCTCGTCGGCCCGTGCCAGCGCGTCACGATAGCCGAGCGCAATCAGCTCGCGGGTGAACGACGACTCGAACAGCAGATAGCTGATCAACTGCATTCCGCCGTTGTGTATCGACGAGGCCTGCCGGGCGCCGAGCCGGTTCAGCAAAAAGCGCAGTGAGCGTGGCATGTCCTCGGCGTGGCGCGCCGCGATGTCACGAAGGTCCTCGCTCGGCACTATGATCAGCGTACGGATGTAGCGCAGATCCCCGGCCGGGGCGCCGATCTTCGACGTGTCGACCTGCTCCAGTATCGTGTTCAGGCGGGTCAGCCGCTCGAGATCCGCGTAGAGCCCGTCGAGAAACAGTGTGTCGAGCATGTAGCCGGCGAGATCGGCGAAATTGGGCGACGCCATCGTGGCGCTGTCGATCGGCTCGGGGTCCGGGTGCTCGTCGCGCACGCCGATGACGAGCAGCCGGTCGGCGCCAAGATGGATCGACGGGCTCAACGGCGCCCGCTGCCGCATCGAGCCGTCACCGTAATATTCGCCGCCGATCCGGACCGGCGGAAAGATGAACGGCACGGCCGCGCTCGCCATCACATGATCGAGCGTGATCTTTTCCGGCCGACCGATGCGCCTGACCCGCGCCCAGGGCATCGAAGTCGTCCCGGTCTGATAGAACGTGACCGAACGGGCCGACGTGTACGCGGACGCCGTGATCGCGAGCGCATGCAGACTGCCGTCCTCGAGGGCACGTTCGATCCGCTTGAAATCGATCTGCCGATCGAGCAGCTCGGACAGCGGCTCGCAGTCGAGAAACGACGCCGGGTTCCGGTCACCGAGACCACCGAGCGTCAGCGTTGCGAACCAGTGGAGGCTCGACTTCAGCATCGCCCAGGCGTCGGCACGGAACACCTGCTCGGTCGTGAACGAAGCCCAGACGTACTCCATTTCTGCGACGGCGCGCCGGAACGTTCCGCTGCGGCTCGCCAGGACCGCCGCGTTGATCGCCCCGGCCGATGCGCCGGCGAGTATGCCGAAGGGATTGTCGGCACCGCGCGGCAGCAGCTCGGCGATCGCTTTCAGCACGCCGACCTGATAGGCGCCGCGCGCGCCGGCACCGGGAAGGATCAGGGACTTGCGCCGGTTCGCCGCCACCCGTCCGTCAGGGCACCCGCAGGATGTACATGCTGTTCGTGCCGCCGGCAATGCCGTCGAACTGCCCCTGAGTGAAAATGACCAGCTCGCCGTGATCGATGTCGCCGGAGACCCTGAGCTTCTCGATGGCCGCCTCCTGCAGCCGTTCGTGCGGTATCGAAACCAGATCGAACGCGACCGGGTAGACGCCGCGGTAGAGCGTAACGCGCCGGCGTGTCTGCTCCTGCCGCGTATAAGCGTAAATCGGGATGTCGCTGCGTCGCCGTGACATCCACAAGGCGGTCGATCCTGACTCGGTCAGGGCAATGATCGCGCGGACGTCGAGATGCGTCGCGGTATACATCACGGCCATGGCGATCGACTGATCGACGTACTTGAAGTGGTCGTCGACGCGCGCGTGGGTGACGCCCCGTGACGTTTCGTGCTTCTCGGCGCCGACGCAGACCGCCGCCATCGTGCGGACCGCTTCCACCGGGTGGTCGCCGACGGCGGTTTCGGCCGAGAGCATGACCGCATCGGTGCCGTCGAGCACCGCATTGGCGACGTCGGACACCTCGGCGCGGGTCGGGGATCCGCTCGTGATCATCGATTCGAGCATCTGAGTTGCGGTTATCGAGATCCGGTTGCGCTCGATGGCCATCCGGATCAGCCCCTTCTGCAGCCCGGTCATCGCCGCGTAGCCCACCTCGACGGCAAGATCACCGCGCGCGACCATGATCGCGTCACTCGCCTCGATGATCGCTGCGATATCGTCGACCGCTTCGGCGCGCTCGATCTTGGCAATGACGTGCGCGGAACTGCCGGCCTCGGCGAGTATCCGGCGGGCCTCCATGATGTCGTCGGCGCTGCGGACGAACGAGACTGCGACAAAATCCAAGTCGAGGCGGGCGGCAGCCGCCAGGTCTTCGCGGTCCTTGTCGGTCAGCGCGGCGGCCGACAGGCCCCCGCCCTGCTTGTTCAGGCCCTTGCGATCCTTCAGCAGGCCGCCGCGAACAACCGTGCAGCGGATGCGCGGTCCGTCGACGCTCTCGACGCGCAGCACGATCTGGCCGTCATCGAGCAGCAGCACGTCGCCGCTTTCGACATCCCCGGTAAGCTCGGGATACGCGACGCCGACTGCCTGTCCGGTTCCCTCCTGCGAACCGAGGCTCGTGTCGAGCGTAAAGGCCGCGCCGGTCGCAAGCTCGGCCGACCCGGCCGCGAACGTCCGGATGCGAATCTTCGGCCCCTGCAGATCCCCCATCACACCGACGTAACGACCGACCTTGTCGGCGAGATCGCGGACCAGCCGGACGAGCTGTGCCTGCTCGGCAGCCGGTGAATGGGAAAAGTTGATCCGGACGACATCGACGCCTTCGCGGATCAGCGCTTCGAGCGTTGCCGGGTCGTTGGTAGCGGGCCCGAGCGTCGCGACGATCTTCGTGCGCCGCCGCCTCGGTGGCGCCTGCCGCGCGATGACTATCGTCGAGTCCCGGTCGTTCGATTCTGGAGCGTTTTGGGTTGACACAGAATTACCCGAAAATCGTTGACGTTCGTGCGCGTCGGCCCCGTGCGCAGCAGCAGCCCACAGGCATCGAAGAAAGCATAGCTGTCGTGCGCCGCCAGCGCCTTGTCCAACGGCACGCCGCGCTCGGCGCCGGCAGCGAGGGCGCCGGGAACGACGATGCCGCCGGCATGATCGCCATGGCCGTCGATGCCGTCGGTATCGGCGGCAAGCGCCGAAATCCCGGCCGCGCCGTCGAGACCGAGCGCGAGACCCGAAAGATACTCCAGATTCCTGCCGCCGCGGCCGCCGCCTTCACCGAGAACGACGCGCGTCTCGCCGCCGGACAGGATCGCGACGGGCTCACCGCGCTCTACGGCTGCCTTCGCGCGCGCGGCGTGCGCGCGGCCGAGCGACTGCGCTTCGTCATCGAGATCGTCGCCGAGGAACTCGACGGTGTAGCCGGCCTGCTCGAGCACGGACTGCGCCGCCGCGAGCGCCGTCGCCGCTGTCGCGATCAAGTGCACCGAATCGTCGGCGAACGACGCGTCACCCGGCTTCGGTGATTCGAGCGTCGGGTCTTCGAGGAACGGCAGCAGCGTCTCGAGCTCGGGGTACTCGTACTTGCGCAACACGGCGAGCGCGTCGCGCTGCGTCGTCGCATCCGGCACGGTCGGCCCGGACGCAATGTCCGCAATCGCGTCGCCGGGAACATCGGAGATCGCGAACGTCATGACCGGCGCCGGTCGTGCGGCGACCGCAAGGCGCCCGCCCTTGAGGCCGGACAGGTGCTTGCGGACACAGTTGATCTCACGAATATCGGCGCCGGCGCGAATCAGGAATCCGGCTGCGTGGCGCTTGCGCTCGAAGCCGATCTCGCCGAGCGGCGCTGCGGCCAGCGCCGAACCGCCGCCCGAGATCAGGAAGAACAGGCGCTCGTCGTCGCCGACCGACGCGGCGAGCTCGAGCAGACGGCGCCCGGCCTCGACGCTCGCAACGTCGGGCGTCGGGTGCCCGGCCTCGACGACCTCGATGTCGCCGGCGTCCTCGCCCGGCGCGAGCCCGTGCTGGTACCGGGTGACGACGAGCCCCCGGCAGCGCGCCCGCCAGTTGGCCCGGAACGTCGCCGCCATTGCGGCCGCGGCCTTGCCTGCACCGAGCACGACGGCCGGCGAGTGCCCGGCCATGGCGTCCAGGAACGGCGGCAGCAGCAGAGCCGGCGCCGCGGCATCGAGCGCGGCCCGAAAAGTCCGCCGCAACAGCTCGGTCTCCGGAGTTTCGTTAATCGCCGCGGCCCTGCATCAGTTCGCCGCGCGGCGCTCCAGGGCTGCGACGGCCGGCAGTTGTCGCCCCTCGAGAAACTCGAGAAAAGCCCCGCCGCCCGTGGAGATGTACGACACGCTCCCGGCGATACCGAAACGATCGATTGCCGCTATCGTATCGCCGCCGCCGGCGATCGAGAACGCGTCGCTGTCGGCCACTGCGGCGGCGACCCGCTCGGTCCCGGCGGCAAACTCGGCGTGCTCGAAAACACCGAGGGGTCCGTTCCAGACGATGGTCCCGGCACCGGCCAGTCGCTCGGCGTACTGTTCGGCAGTCGCAGGCCCGATGTCGAGAATCATCTCGTCGCCCCCGACCCCGTCGAGTGTCGTGATGCGGCCCTTCGCATCGGCGTCCAGCGAGCCTGCGACGACGACATCGGTCGGCAACGGTACTGCCGCGGTGCCGAAATCGCCGGCCAGCAGTTGCTCGGCGAACGGCACCATCTCTGTCTCCATCAGGGAGCGGCCGGTCGCGTGGCCAGCGGCCGCGATGATCGTGTTTGCGATCCCGCCCCCGAGAATCAGCGCGTCGACCTGGCCGGCGAGACTGCGCAGAACCTCGAGCTTGGTCGATACCTTCGCGCCGCCGACGATCGCGATGAGGGGTCGCCGCGGTGCGTCGAGCGCAGCGCCCAGCGCCTCGAGCTCGGCGACGAGCAGAGGCCCGGCACAGGCGATCGGGGCCTGCTCTGCGACACCGGCCGTGCTGGCCTGCGCCCGGTGCGCTGTGCCGAAAGCATCCATCACGAAGATGTCGCAAAGCGCGGCCATTCGGCCGGCCAGGGCCGGGTCGTTGGCCTTCTCGCCGTGCAGAAAGCGTACGTTCTCGCAAAGCACGAGCCCGCCGTCGTCGATGTCGACGCCGTCTAACCAGTCACGCACCAGCGGCACGTCGCGATCGAGCAGCTCGGCGAGCCGGGCGGCAACCGGGGCCAGCGAATACCTGGCATCGAACTCGCCCTCGGTCGGCCGGCCCAGATGCGACATCAGCATGACGCGCGCGCCTTTCTCACAGGCCTGCTCGATCGTCGGCAGGGCTGCGCGAAGACGCGCATCGCTGCTGACCCTGCCGTCGGCCAGCGGTGCGTTCAGGTCCTCGCGAATCAGTACGCGGCGCCCTCGCAGCTCGAGGTCGGCCATTCGCCTGACGGCCAGCGCCATCGGCTCAGCCTGCGGCGATCAATGCCAGCGTAGTATCGAGCATCCGGTTCGAGAAGCCCCACTCGTTGTCGTACCAGGCACAGACTTTCACCTGCGTGCCGCCCAGCACTTTCGTCAGGCTAGCGTCGTAGGTGGACGACGCCGGATTGTGGTTGAAGTCTATCGACACCAGCGGCTCGTCGGTGTAATCGAGCACGCCCTTGAGCTCGCCTTCCGACGCCGCCTTTACGGCAGCGTTGATCTCGTCGACCGTCGTGGCGCGCCCGGCGCGGAAAGTCAGGTCGACGATCGAGACGTTGATCGTCGGCACCCGGATCGCGAAACCGTCGAGACGGCCATCGAGCTCCGGCAGCACGAGGCCGACCGCGGCCGCGGCACCGGTTTTGGTGGGAATCATCGACTGTGTGGCGGAACGGGCGCGGCGCAGATCCGAGTGATAGACGTCGGTCAGCACCTGGTCGTTGGTGTAAGCGTGAATCGTCGTCATAATTCCGTGCTCGATGCCGACCGTCGCGTGCAGAACCTTGGCGAGCGGAGCGAGACAGTTCGTCGTGCACGAGGCGTTCGAGATGACTTCATCGGCGGCAGACAGCGTCGAGTGGTTGACGCCGTAAACGATCGTCGCGTCGACATCCTTGCCCGCCGGAGCGGAGATCACTACTTTTTTCGCACCGGCCTTGAGGTGCGCCGAGGCTTTTTCTTTCGAGGCAAAAAAGCCGGTGCACTCCAGAACGACATCGACGCCGAGCTCGCCCCACGGCAGCCGCGCCGGGTCACGCTCCGCGCAAACGCGAATGCGATCGCCATCGACGACGAGATCGTCGCCTTCGACCGCGACCGAGAAGGGAAACGGACCGTGCGCAGAATCGAAACGGGTCAGATGGGCGTTGGTCCGGGCATCGCCCAGATCGTTGATCGCGACGACCTCCAGATCACCGCGGCGGTTATTCTCGTAGAGCGCGCGCAACACGTTGCGCCCGATTCGGCCATACCCGTTGATAGCGATTTTTACCGGCATTTGGGTCTCCCTTGGATGCTGTGCGCCGTGCCCGGCGCGCCGCCGCAGTCAGAGCAGCTGACGGGCCGCCGCGACGATGCGGTCCCGTGTGAATCCGAAATGCTCGAACAGCGCCCCGGCCGGTGCCGAAGCGCCGAAGCTGTCCATACCGAGCACCGCGCCGAGATCGCCGGCGTACTGCCACCAGCCACCCGCGACGGCGGCTTCGACGACGAGGCGCGGAATCCCCTCGTCGAGCACATGGCGGCGATAGTCCTCGTCTTGCGCAGCGAATGCCTCGACGCAGGGCATCGAGACGACCCTGACGGCGACGCCGTCCTTGTCGAGCTGCTCGGCGGCAGCCAGGGTCGGCGCGATCTCGGAGCCGGTCGAGATCAGAACGATTTTCGGGCCGACTGCCGGATCGCGCAGGATGTAACCGCCACGGGCTGCCGCGGCCACCTGGTCGGCCGTGCGCTCGACGTGCGGCAGCGACTGCCGGCTCAGCACCAGCGCCGTCGGCCCATTGCGACGCTCGACGGCGGACTGCCAGGCGACGGCCGTCTCGACGTCGTCGCACGGCCGCCAGACCGACAGGTTCGGCATGGCCCTGAGGCTCGCCAGATGCTCGACCGGCTGATGCGTCGGACCGTCCTCGCCGAGCCCGATCGAATCGTGCGTCAGCACATGGATCGCCGGCAGCTCCATCAGCGCCGCCATACGGATCGCATTCCGCGCGTAGTCCGAGAAAACGAGGAACGTGCCGGCATAAGGCAGAAAGCCACCGTGCAGCGCGAGCCCGTTCGAGATCGCGGCCATTGCGAATTCCCGCACGCCGAAGAACACATAGTTGCCGCCGGCGTTGTCGGCATCGAGCGGCACTGAGCCCGAGTGATACGTGTTGTTGGAGCCGGTCAGATCGGCAGAGCCGCCGATCAGCTCGGGCAGCAATGGCGCGAGCGCGTTCAGGGCACGCTCCGACGACTTGCGGGTGGCGGCGTTCGTTTTCTCGCTGGCAATGCCGCCGAGTGCTTCCGCTGCCGACTCGGCCCAGTTCGCGGGCAGCTCGCCGCGCATGCGGCGGCCGAACTCGGCTGCAAGGTCGGGATACTCATCGGCGTAGGCGGCAAAGCGTTGCTGCCAGTCGGCCTCGAGCGCGGCGCCGCGGCCAACGGCATTCCAGCCGTCGCGGACGTCGGCCGGCAGCTCGAACGGCGCCGCATCCCAGCCGAGCGCCTCGCGGGTGGCCGCGATCTCGTCCGCGCCGAGCGGGGCGCCATGGGTCGCTGCCGTGCCCTGCTTCTTCGGCGCACCGAACCCGATAACGGTCCTGCAGCAGATCAGCGTGGGCCGGTCGTCGCGGGTCTTCGCTTCGGCCAGGGCCTCAGCAATGCGGTCGGCGTCGTGGCCGTCGACGTCGTCGATGACGTGCCAGCCGTACGCGCGAAAGCGCGCCGCCGTGTCTTCCTTCATCCAGCGATCGGTCTCGCCGTCAATAGAGATTCCGTTGTCGTCATAGACTGCAATCAACCGGCCGAGGCCAAGCGTGCCTGCAAGCGAGCAGGCCTCGTGCGAGATCCCTTCCATCATGCAGCCGTCGCCAAGAAACACGTACGTGTAGTGGTCGACGATGTCGTGACCGGGCCGGTTGAAGCTCGCGGCGAGCGCGCGCTCGGCAATAGCCATGCCGACCGCGTTGGCAATGCCCTGACCGAGTGGACCCGTCGTCGTCTCGATACCTATTTCGAGCTCACGCTCGGGATGACCGGCCGTGCGGGAACCGAACTGCCTGAACGCCCGAATCTCGTCGATCGCCAGCGGATATCCCGTGAGGTGCGCAACCGCATAGAGCAACATTGAGCCGTGACCGTTCGACAGAACGAAGCGATCCCGATCGGGCCAGTTGCCGTGGCCGGGACTGAATCTGAGGAAGTCGTTCCACAGAACCTCGGCGATGTCGGCCATCCCCATCGGCATACCTGGGTGGCCGCTGTTCGCCTGCTGCACCGCATCCATCGCCAAAACGCGGATCGCGTCGGCAAGGCGGCGCCGCGACGGCCGTCCGGCCGTCTCAATTTGCTCTTTTCGCGAAGCCATCCGGATTCTCGCGCTGGGCTGGTCGAGGGGAGATCGGGGCGGGATTGTCGCCCAGCGCCGGCGCTCCACGCAACCGCGAGCCCCGCGTGTGAGCCAGATCCCGAAGCATTCTCGCCGTTTGAGTATGATCGTGGCACCGGGACGCAATGGGTCGGTAAATGTCCGAAGCAAACGCCAGCCGGCCGAAGCGGCTGCTGCAGATCAGCGACACGCACCTGCACTCGAGCAGGGACAGCCGCATGCGCGGCGTGAACACCTACTCGACGTTCATGGCCGTCCTCGGCAAGGCACGGTCGGACTCGCGCTGGCCGCCGGACGCGGTCGTCGTCAGCGGCGACGTTGTCCAAGACGAAAGCCGCGCAGGTTACGAGCTGTTTCGCGACGAGATGCAGGCACTCGACGTGCCGGTGCTGGTTCTGCCGGGTAACCACGACGACCCGAAGCTGATGGACGAGATTCTGGCAACGCCGCCGTTTCAGTTCTGTGGCAGCACTCGCCTGGGGCCATGGTCGCTGATTCTGCTGAACACTTTTCTGACCGGCGAGGACGCCGGCGGGCTCGGTCAACGCCGCATCGAGGCGCTGGCTCATGCGCTCGCCGACCACTCGGGCCAGCATGTGCTCGTTTGCATGCACCATCATCCACTGAATATGGGCAGCGCCTGGCTGGACGGCGTTGCGCTCCGTGACAGCGAGCAGTTCCTCGCGACGATCGATGCAGCCGATAACGTTCGCGGCGTGCTGTTCGGGCACGTGCACCAGTCGTCGGATCGCTGGCGCGGCGCGGTACGCTTCCTCAGCGCGCCATCGACCTGCTCGCAGTTCCTGCCAGGGAGTGATTTTTTCGCGATCGACACGACGCCGCCGGGCATGCGGTGGCTGGAACTCAATCCCGATGGCGGCATCGACACCGCGATCGAGTGGGTGCAATGACCCTGCGAAGCGGCGCGCTGCGCACCCTGCTGTTGCTCTTGCCTGCACTGCCGGCCGCCGGCGATCCGGCCGCCTGGCGCCTCGAGGGACGCGGCGGCGGCGAAGTCGTGCTGCTCGGCTCGGTACATACGCTCCGCGATAGCGATCATCCGCTGCCGGCGTCGATCGACGCGCTTTACGACGATGCCGACACGCTCGTCATGGAGCTCGATATGGACGACCTGAACCCGGCCGAGATCCAGGGCGCGCTGCTGAGTGCTGCGATGCTGACGGATGGCGCCACGCTGAGTAACGTGCTGGATGCGCGTCTATACCGCGATGCCGAAGCGCACGCGCAGGCGTTCGGCATCGACCTTGCACTGCTCGACCGTTTCGAGCCCTGGCTCGTGGCGATAACGATGACCGAGCTCGGCATGACCCGACTCGGGTTTCGCTCCGATCGCGGCATCGAGCAGTACCTGCTCGGCCGATCGACCGGCGACGGCAAGGAGGTGCTCGGACTCGAGTCGCTGGCAACGCAGGTGGCCGTGTTCGACGATCTTTCGCTCGACGATCAGTCGGCACTGCTCGAACAGACGCTAGCCGAGCTCGATCATGCGGCCGATGTGATGGACGAGATGATTGCGGCCTGGCGCGCCGGCGAGCTCGAAGCGCTGGCCGCATCGCTGCTCGAAGACTTCGATGCGTTTCCGGATCTCTACGACTCGCTGATCGTCGCGCGTAACCGCGCCTGGACGCTACGTATCGAACGCCTGCTCGAGAGCGGATCGGATTATCTGATCGTCGTGGGCGCCCTGCATCTGGTCGGCGAGGACAGCGTCATCGACATGCTGAGTGAGCGGGGCCACGCGGCCGAGCGAGTGACCCACTAGTGGCCTGTAACAGCCAATTCGGTATTGGCCCGGTCGATGGATGTTGCGTCGAGGCAAGGCGCGAGGACGCGGGCAGGGACGCCCGCGGTAGAGCAACGCAGGAGCAGTTTGCCGAGGAGGCATAGTGGTGACTATGGCGACGACGAGCAACGCCGCATCGGCGCAACAGACGCGACCGGACAGGTCCTCAGACCTCGACCATCTCGAAGTCCTCCTTTCCGGAGCCGCAGTCGGGGCATTGCCACGACAGAGGCACGTCCTCCCACTTCGTTCCCGGCGCGATGCCTTCGTCCGGCAGGCCCTGTGCCTCATCGTAGATGAAACCGCAAATCAGGCACATGTAGGTTTTCACTGGCTGCGTCGCTCCTTTCGAAGGCGGGCGGAGAATTCTCGCGCCGCCACCCGGAGACGCTCGAACCGGGCCTCGAGGCTGTCGATCTCGAGCAGGGCCTGACGATCCTCGAGATCTAGCGGCAGGCGGGCGGCAAGATTCCAGCAAACGCGTCGCGCGTCGGCAAGCGCCTCGCCGCCCTGCTCGTGCCCGCTGCCGCCCCTGGCAGTCAGCCCCTCGAGGAGCTGCCTGGCCCACGAGTAACACTCGCGATCCGACGCCCCCGAGTCCGTAAGCTCGGTCACATCGTGGCCGAGATAGAGACCGTCGGCGGCCCGCTCGAGACGGCCGTACCGGAAACGGCGGTCGCCTCGCACCTTGATTCCGAGCAGTCCGCCGGACGTGGCATCCCAGTCCACGATTCTGGCCAGCGTGCCGACGAGGAATGGCTCGGTCGGGCCCGCCTCGCTGCCGTGCCGAATCGCGACGACCCCGAAAACACCGTCAGTGCGCAAGCAGCGACTCACCATGTCGAGATAGCGGGCCTCGAAGATTCGCAGCGGCAGAATCGCGCCCGGAAAGAGAACCGTCCGAAGAGGAAACAGCGGCAGCGGATCCGGAGCCACGACGACGCTCTGCCGTTCAGGCCGAGGACTCGGCAGCGCTCTCGTCGCTCTGCAGCTCCTGCTGCAGCAGCCTCGGCAAGCCCTGAAAGCTGCCGTTCGACATCAGGATCACCTGATCCCCGCGCCCGAGATCATCTGACAACCGATTCACCAGCACATCGACATCCGTGTCGACCGAAAGCTTGTCCCCGAGCGGCGCAAGCGCCTTGCCGGGCTCCCAGCCGAGGTCGTCGCTCCCCAGAACGTAAACGCGATCCGCATCGCGGAATGAATCGAGCAGCGCCTGCACGTGCACGCCCATGCGCATCGTATTCGACCGCGGCTCGACGACGGCAATGATGCGCTTGTCACCCTGCTGGGCACGGAATGCCGCCAGCGTCCGAACGATCGCCGTCGGGTGGTGCGCGAAGTCCTCGTAAACGGTCACGCCGCGAAAGACCCCGCGCTTGTCCATGCGGCGGCGGACGCCTTTGAACTGCTCCAGTGCCTCGAGCGCGACTTCCGGCGATACGCCAACGTGATTGGCGGCGCTGATCGCGGCGAGTGCGTTTTCGAGGTTGTGCTCGCCGAGCAACGACCAGCCGGCCTCGCCGACCTCCTCGCCGCGCCGCGAGACCGTGAAACGGGACTTCGCTCCAACGAGGCCGTACTCGGCGGTCCAGGTGGCGGCCGTATCCCCGGCCGCGAAGGTCTCGACCGGGGTCCACACACCCATCGAAAGCAGCTCGTCGACATTCGTGTCCGCGGCGTTCACGGTAATGAGTCCCTTACCGGGTACGGTTCGGATCAGATGATGGAACTGCCGGATGATCTGCTCAAGGCTCGCGAAAATATCCGCGTGATCGAACTCGACATTTGTGATGGCGAGCGTCCTCGGCCGGTAGTGGACGAACTTCGCGCGTTTGTCGAAGAACGCCGTATCGTACTCGTCGGCCTCGACGACGAAATATTTCGACTTGCCGAGGCGTGCCGAGATGCCGAAGTTCGCCGGCACGCCGCCGACCAGAAAGCCGGGGTCGAGCCCTGCGTAGTCGAGAATCCACGCGAGCATGCTGGTCGTCGTGGTCTTGCCATGGGTCCCGGCGACGGCAATGACCCATTTGTCGCGGAGGACGTGCTGCGCAAGCCACTCGGGGCCCGAAAAATACGGAATACCGGAATCGAGCAACGCCTCGACCGTGTCGTTACCACGACTCAGGATATTGCCGACGACGACTGCATCGATGTCCTCGGGCAAGGTGCCGTCATAGCCGCTGCCGAGTTTGATACCCAGCTTGCGGAGCTGGGTGCTCATCGGCGGATACACGTTCTCGTCGACACCGGACACCTGATGTCCGGCCGCCTTGGCCAGAGCCGCCACCCCGCCCATGAACGTCCCGCAGATTCCGAGAATGTGAATACGCATCAGACGGTCGGCTGAACGAGGTTCGAGATGATGCTGAACGCAGCAACGACGTAAAAAACGATGAACATGACTCCGACTATGTAAGGCTGATCGACAGCTTTGGCAAGAATGTAACCGGCAACGTCCATCCACCATAGGAACAGCAGCAACAGCGCGACGGCAAGCACCGAGTCCATCGATGTGTCGGCGGCCGCGCTGCCGCCCGACGAAACCGGGATTCCGATCAGATTTATCAGAATGTCGGTCCCGAGCAGCGCGCTGACGGTCTGATTGAAGCGCCGCTGTTTCCGGAAGAACTTCAAAACACCGTAGACGAACAGCAGAAACACCGCGGTATCGACCAGCAGCAGCAGGTATAGCGGTTCGCCGGCGAGATGCATGCGCAGAATGTTGATCGGGAAGTAGACGGCGAGCAGCGTGACGACGAGGAACGACGCGGAAGGCAACCTTTCCGGACCCGATCTGTGTAACGCTATATCAATGAATGCCGCGGTCAGAGGCCACACGGACACGCTCCCTGCGCACTGTCGTGGCGATAATACAGGAAAGGCCTGCGCGCCCGGCTCGGCTCGGCAATCGTGAAACAACCGTTGACAGAAACGCAGCACGCGCTCGGCGAGGTCGTCGCCGGCATCGGCAGCGCCCAGCTCGTCGCGATCGACACCGAGTTCGTTCGCGAAAAGACCTACTATCCGGAGCTCTGCCTCGTCCAGGTTGCGACGCCGGATTTCGTTGCCTGTGTCGACTGCCTGGCAGGCCTCGACACGGACGAGTTCTTCGCCGCGCTGACTGGGCACGGCCACGCCGGCATTCTGCACAGCGCACGGCAGGATCTGGAGGTAATCTGGAACAGCAGCGAACGGCTGCCAGCGCGGCTGATCGACACGCAGGTCGCAGCGGCGCTGATCGGCCTGGAACCGCAGATCAGCCTGCGCGCGTTGCTCGAGAAGCTTCTCGACGTCCGTATCGCCAAGGACCAGGGCCGCGAGGTCTGGAACAGGCGGCCATTGCCGGCGGCCGCGATCGACTATGCGCTCGACGACGTGCGCTACCTCATTCCGGTCTGGGAGGCACTCGAGACCGAGCTCCGCGCCCGCGATCGTCTCGGCTGGTTCGAGGAGGAATGCGCCCGCCTCATCGACGCTCCGCTCGAACCGAGCGCCGTGAGCATACTCGAGCGCCTCCGTGGCGCGGGCTCGCTCGACGCCGCAGGCCGGAAAGCCGCTCTGGCAGCCGTGCAGTGGCGAGAAGAACGCGCCCGCTCGCGCAACCTGCCGCGGCGGTGGGTGCTTGCCGACGATGCGCTGCTCGCCGTTGCCCGTGCCAGGCCGCGGGATCCGAAATCACTACTGCAGGTTGCAGGTGTCACGGACCGATTCGCGCGGCGTCATGCCGACTCGCTGCTTGCAACGCTGGCCGAGGCCGGCGAGCGCGAGCTGCCGGCTTCGATGAGCGACGCGCGTCAGATCAGGCCGGACAAGACCCGGCTCAAAGCCCTGCAGGATGCGATTCGCGCGCGCGCGAGCGAACTCGGCATCGCGCCGGAGCTGCTTGCGACGCGCCGCGATGCCAAAGCGATCGAAACCGGGCAGACGCCGGAACACCTGCGGCACGGCTGGCGCGCCGAAGTGCTGCGGGACCTGCTGCCCTGACGGCGGCTCGGCCCGTACCGCGTCTCAGCGGCTGATGCCGAGTGCCGCGACCAGTCGCGAATAGACCTCGTCGACCGCGGCATCGGAATCGACGACTGCCAGCAGCCCTGCATCGCGGTAGTAGTCGATCAGCGGCTCCGTCTGGCCGGCATAAACGGCAAGCCGATTGCCGATCGTCTCCTCGTTGTCGTCGGCACGCTGCACCAGCTCGCCGCCGGCTTCCAGACAGGCGTCGATTTCGGCCTGCGGGGAAAAGTAGATGTTCAGCAGCTGGCCGGTGCGCGAGCACGTGCGCCGGCCGGTCAGACGCTTCATCAGAATATCGGTCGGCACCGCCATGAGCACCGCGCGGTCGAGGCCGATACCGATGCGGCGGAACAGGGCCTCCAGGTCTTCGGCCTGCTTGCGGTTGCGCGGATAGCCGTCCAGGACGAATCCGCCGCCGGTATCGTCCCGGCCGAGTCGCTCCTCGATCATGCCGAGAACGACGTCGTCAGAAACGAGATCGCCGGCGTCCATCGCCGCTTTCGCCGCGAGCCCCAGCGGCGTCCCGGCCGCTACTGCCTCGCGCAACAGATCGCCGGTCGATATCTGCGGCAGCCCGTAGTCCTGCTCGAGACGTTTGGCCTGAGTTCCTTTGCCGGAGCCCGGGGCGCCGAGCATCACTATTCGCATCGAATACTCCCTTCCGCTGGCAGCAGTGGCACGTTATCTGCCGAACAGGACACTAGCGGGCACCCGTAGCATCGTCAACGCGGCGTTGCCCCGGCGGCGGCCGCGGCATGTTCGCGCGGCGTGAACGCTGCCGGCCTACGCACGAACACCGACCTGCGGTATGTTGCGGCTGGTCCCGCCCACCGACACAGGCCGCTCGGCCCGAGGAGTCAGACATTCATGCAACGCAACGCCTTCTACGCGCAGTCCGGCGGCGTCACGGCCGTGATCAACGCCACCGCCTGCGGCGTCATCGAAACGGCGCGGCGCGCGCGACGGCGGATCGGCAAAGTCTATGCGGGCCGGAACGGCATTCTCGGCGCTCTGCACGAAGACCTGATCGACACGTCTGCAGAAACCGATGCCACGATCCGGGCCCTGCGGCATACGCCGGGCGCGGCGTTCGGCTCGGCGCGCTACAAACTGCGGGGACTCGACGCCAACCGGGCCGAGTACGAACGCCTGATCGAGGTGTTCAGAGCACACGACATAGGCTACTTCTTCTACAACGGCGGCAATGACTCGATGGATACCGCGAACAAGGTTGCGCAGCTGAGCCGCCGGATGAATTATCCAGTGACCTGCATCGGGATACCGAAAACCGTCGACAACGACCTGCCAGTCACGGACTGCTGCCCCGGGTTCGGATCGGCCGCGAAGTATGTCGCAGTCTCAACGCGCGAGGCGGCCGCCGATGTCGCATCGATGGCCAGGACGTCCACCCGGGTGTTCGTTCTCGAGGTGATGGGCCGTAACGCGGGCTGGATTGCCGCCGCCGGCGGACTTGCAGGTGCCGGTGCCGGCGAAGCGCCGCACATCATCCTGTTTCCGGAGATCCCGTTCGACGAAAAGGCTTTTCTGGCCCGTGTCAGGGCATCGGTCGATGCTCATGAGCACTGCGTCATCGTCGTGTCGGAAGGTACGCGCCGGAAGGACGGATCGTTCATCGCAGCAAGCAGCAGCCGGGATGCTTTCGGGCATGCACAACTCGGCGGTGCCGCGGTCGGTATCACGACGATGATCTCGTCCCGCCTCGGCTTCAAGTGTCACTACGCGATTGCCGACTACCTGCAGCGTTCGGCACGCCATATTGCGTCCAGGGTGGATGTGGAGCATGCCTACGCAGTCGGTCGCGCCGCGGTCCGCTTCGCGCTCGACGGTGAGAACGGGATCATGCCGGTCATCGTCAGGGATTCGGACGTGCCGTATCGCTGGCATATCGGCAAGGCAGCGCTGGCCCGAATCGCGAACAAGGAAAAAAAGCTGCCGCGGCGCTTCATCAGCCGTGACGGTTTCGCGATTACTCCGGCCTGCCGACGCTACCTGGAACCGCTGATACGCGGGGAGGATTATCCGCCGTATCGGCGCGGCATTCCGCGGGTCGCGAAACTCAGGAACCGACCCGTCAAGCGACTGCTGGACAAGGAGTTTGTGCTAGACTAGCGCGCCTTTGGGGCGGGCAGCCGGCGATAACAACAACGAATGACGCCGGCCGCGACTCACCACGCGGACCGCCTGTTCTTTAGCGGAATTTTTCGGTCGCGACGCGCGAGATTGCTCGCGGCCTGAACCTGGGAGGAGATGGTTCTGATGACTTCGGAAACGGCGCTTTGGGTATCACTCGGGGCCGCGGCACTCGCGGTCGTTTACGGTCTCATCTCGGCACGATGGGTTCTCGCCCGCTCCGCGGGTAACGAGCGTATGCAGGAAATCGCGTCGGCCGTCCAGGAAGGCGCCCGCGCCTACATGAACCGCCAGTACGGCACAATCGCCATCGTCGGTGTCGTCCTCTTCATCCTGCTCGCCGTCGGGCTCGGTATGCTGACTGCCGTCGGTTTTGCAATCGGTGCGATCTTCTCGGCGCTCGCCGGCTACATCGGCATGTTCGTGTCCGTTCGCGCCAACGTACGAACGGCGCAGGCCGCCACCGAGGGCCTGAACCCGGCGCTGCAGATCGCATTCAGGGGTGGCGCAATCACTGGCCTGCTGGTTGTCGGCCTCGGACTGCTGGGCGTTGCGGGCTACTACGGCATCCTGCTGTCGATGGGGTATGAGCAGGAAGCGATTCTCAACGCACTTGTCGGACTTGCCTTCGGTGGCTCGCTGATCTCGATTTTCGCGCGACTCGGTGGCGGTATCTTCACGAAAGGCGCGGACGTCGGCGCCGACCTGGTCGGCAAGGTCGAAGCGGGTATTCCGGAAGACGACCCGCGCAACCCGGCCGTCATCGCCGACAATGTCGGAGACAACGTCGGTGACTGTGCCGGCATGGCCGCCGACCTGTTCGAAACCTATGCCGTCACGGTGATCGCGACGATGCTGCTCGGCGGACTGACGGCGACGGCGATCGGTCCCGGTGCCGTGATCTACCCGATCGTGCTCGGCGGTGTTTCGATCATCGCGTCGATCATCGGCACGTTCTTCGTATCGACGAAGTCCGGCAACATCATGGGCGCTCTTTACAAGGGCGTCATCGTCTCCGGGCTAATCGCCGCGGTTCTGTTCTTCTTCGTCACCAACTGGATGTTCCCGGAAGGCGGCTCGGCACTCTACTACTCCGCGCTGATCGGTCTGCTGCTGACAGCCGCGATGGTCGTCATCACCGAGTACTACACCGGCACGAACTTCAGCCCGGTCAAGACCGTGGCTGCCGCATCCCAGACCGGCCACGCGACGAACATCATTGCCGGACTCGGCGTTTCGATGAAGTCGACCGCCCTGCCGGTGATCGCCGTGTGTCTGTCGATCTGGGGCGCGTACCAGCTTGCCGACCTCTACGGCATCGCAATCGCAGCGACGACGATGCTGTCGATGACCGGCATGATCGTGGCGCTCGATGCCTTCGGGCCGATCACAGACAATGCGGGCGGAATCGCCGAGATGGCGGAATTGCCCGGTGAAGTCCGCAACGTCACCGACGCGCTCGACGCAGTCGGCAACACGACGAAGGCCGTCACGAAGGGTTATGCGATCGGCTCGGCCGGTCTCGCCGCACTCGTGCTGTTCGCCGACTACGAACACAGCCTCGTTAACGCGGGACTCGGGGAGATCGAGTTTCTCCTGACGGACCCCGACGTCATCATTGGTCTCTTCATCGGTGGCCTCGTCCCGTATCTGTTCGGTGCGATGGCAATGGAGGCGGTCGGCCGCGCGGCGGGCTCCGTCGTCAACGAAGTTCGGCGCCAGTTCCGCGAGATCTCGGGAATCATGGAAGGCACCACACGGCCGGATTACTCGACTGCCGTCGACCTGCTGACGCGCTCGGCGATCAAGGAAATGATCCTGCCCTCGCTGCTGCCGCTGCTGGTGCCTATCGTCGTCGGCCTGCTGCTAGGGCCCGAGGCGCTGGGCGGCCTGCTGGTCGGCACGATCGTCACCGGACTGTTCGTGGCTATCTCGATGACGACGGGCGGCGGCGCATGGGACAACGCCAAGAAGTACATCGAGGATGGCAACTTCGACGGCAAGGGCTCCGAAGCGCACAAGGCAGCGGTTACCGGCGATACGGTTGGCGATCCCTACAAGGACACGGCAGGCCCCGCGATCAACCCGCTGATCAAGATCATCAACATCGTCGCGCTGCTGGTCGTGCCCCTGCTCGGCTGAACGGCCGCCCGCGAACCTACTCCGTGCGGCGGCCGGCCGCCGCCGAGTCCGCTGCTCCGGCCGGCCCGCGTCAGGTCGCGTCGCTGCTCAGCGGGCGGGGAATGTCGACGACGTATCCCTGAATGAAGTCGACACCGAGCTCCCGCAGCAGGGCGAACGTTCCCTGATCCTCCACCTGCTCGGCGACGACGAGGAAGTTCAGGCGACGCGACAGCTTTACCAGAGCTCCGAGCAGCTCCCAGTTCACGCTGCGCCGGTCGAGGTCGCGCGTGTAGGAGCCGTCGACCTTCAGGTAGTCGATGGAGAGCTGCCGGAGACTGGCGAACGAGCCGATACCGCTGCCGAAGTCATCGAGGCCGAAACGGCAACCCATGCCGTGGAGGACATTCACGAATCGCTTCGCATGGTCGATGTTGTTGAGTACGGTCGCTTCGGAAATTTCGAAGCACAGTTTCTCGGGACTCACGCCCGTGTGATCGAGCAGGTCGACCACGAATTCGAGAAAGCTCTCGTCGCCGAGCGTCTGTCCCGACAGATTGATGCAGCAGACGCGCCCGTCCGGCAAATGCGGAACGCCGTTGGCCAGCATCGTAAGGGCCGCGCGAACGACCCAGCGGTCGAGGTGCGACATCAGCTGGTAGCGTTCCGCGGCACGCAGAAAATGCGCCGGCTGCACGACCTTCCCGGCATCGTCGCGCATCCGCAGGAGTAGTTCCGCTGCCGGCCCGTCGGTGCCTTGCCCGCTCAGCGCGACGATCGGCTGAACGTAGAGCTCGAAATCATTCTCGTTGAGCGCCGCCTGCAGCTTGTGCAGCCACTGGATCTCGCCGCGCTCGCGAGCGAGCATCTCGTCCCGGGCCGAATAAACGTGCACACGACCGCGCCCCTGCTGCTTCGCCGCGTAGCAGGCGGAGTCCGCTGCGCTCAGAACGGATTCGGCCGACCCGCCTTCGTGAGCGACCTGCACCAGACCGATACTGACGCCGAGCTCGAAGACGCGGTCCTTCCAGGTGAACTTGTAGTCGTTGACCGCCCGGCAAACGTCATCGGCAATCTGGACGGCCTTTTCGAGCGGACAGCCGGCGAGCAGCATCGCGAACTCGTCGCCGCCGAAGCGCGCAACCGTGTCGGAGTCACGGACCTGAGCTTTGAGCAAGGTGGCGATTTCGCGGAGCAGATTGTCCCCGACCATGTGCCCGCACGTGTCATTGACGGCCTTGAATCGGTCCAGATCCAGATAGCAGACGACATCGCCGGTGCCGTCGCGCGACGCGTTCAGCAGCAGATCCAGTCGGCGCTCGAACTCGACCCGGTTGACGAGACCGGTGAGCGCATCATGGCTTGCCTGGTAGGAAAGCTCGCGGGCTACGCCGCGCATTTCGCTGACGTCGGTGAAGACCACGACGCAGCCGGTCGTCTCCCGGTCCGGCCCATGGATCGGCGATGCCGACAGATCGGCGGAGAACTCGCGCTTCGCCTGCTTGCCGATCAGCAGCGCCCGCCGGCCGAGATGCACGCGGCGGCCCTCCTTGAGGCATTGTGCGACCGGATCTCCGAGCGACTCGCCATCCGCTTCGTCGACGATCGAAAAGATACTCGGCACCGACTTACCGATCGCCAGACTGCGGCTCACCCCGAGCATTTGCTCGGCGGCCTCGTTCATATAGTCGATCGCCCCGTCCGTGTCCGTCGTGATGATTCCGGCGCCGATCGACTCGAGCGTGATCCGTGCCTGCAGCTTGCCCTTGCCGACATTCGCTTCCTGGCGCTTTCGCACGGTGATGTCGCGTGCGGTAGTGACGAAGACGGGATCTCCGTCGAGCTCGAACGGTCGACTGCGCAGCTCTACCCACAGATCCTTGTCGCCGCCGTTTATCAGCTGGACTTCGAGGGGCTCCGATTCGTCGGCAGGCGGCGCGCCCGCGGAAAACCGGCTGATGATCGAATTGCGGTAGGCCGGGCGAACGAGATCCGTCAGATTTTTCCCGTGCAGCACGTCCGGGTCGACGCCCAGCAGCGCACCCGCGGCGGCGTTCGCATAGCGGATGGTGTCGGAATGAACGAGCGTGACATCGGGGAAGGCGCCCGCCAACAGCCGGAACGAAGCTTCGACGGCGTCGCCGTTGTCGTGGTCGCTCGCCCGATCCAGCAGGCGATTGATCGACGCCCCGATATCCACGAATTCGCCGCTGCGGCCGTTCACGTGGATTCTGGCCGCCTCGTCATTGCCGGCGAGCAGACCGTGCACGTCGTCGGTCAGCCGCTGAATCTCCCCCTGCGTCCGCCGCAGCTGTCGCAGCTGAATCAGCAGTGCCACGACGAGCACCGCGAAGGCCAGTGAGCCGGCCGCGGACGGCCAGTTCAACCCGAACCAGTCGGCAATCATCGGTGCACCGGCCTAACCGGCAATGGGTGACGGGTCCCTGCAGCCACGTGAGCGTGAGCCTCTGCTTTCTTTATTGCCGATTTTTCCGTTCGGCGTTATTTGTTCTTTCCCGGCAATCGGGAGCGCAATCTCTTTGGTCACCGGAGCGGCGGAAAATGCCGCAAAGGATTGATATTGCGCGAAAGTGAAGATACCGCAACGCATGGCCCGAGGTTGACCGTATTTGACGATAATCGGGACGCAGTCGCCTTGTGACCCCAGGTCAAACGCCGTACTCTTACGCGCTTTCCCGGTGCAGAGGACGCACCGACCAGCCCCGTGAGCATGAATTTCGAAACTGCCAGACACCAGATGCTGGCCCAGCAGATTCGGGCGTGGAACGTGCTCGACGACCGGGTTCTGGAGGTTCTGCGAGCGACACCGCGCGAGGCTTTCGTTCCCGACAGCGATCGGGATCTCGCTTTCGCCGATACCGAAATCCCGATCGGCCATGGTCAGGCGATGATGAATCCCATGCTCGAGGGGCGTCTGCTGCAGGAGCTGACGATCGATTCGCTCGACAGCGTGCTCGAGATCGGCACCGGCAGCGGTTACCTGACGGCCTGCCTGGGACGACTGGCAGCCAGCGTGCACTCGGTCGAGATCTTCTCCGACCTGAGCCAGTCGGCCGCGAAGCGCGTCGACAAACTCGGCATCCGGAACGCGAACTTCGAGATCTGTGACGCGTTCACGTTGCAGCCGTCCGACCGCCAATACGACGTCGTCGCCATTACCGGCTCCCTGCCGGCGCTGACCGAGCACTTCATCGGGATGCTGAAACCACATGGGCGCCTGTTCGCCGTCGTCGGTCACCCACCGGCAATGGAGGCCAGACTGATCACGGTCCACAGCGACGGCACCTGGTCGGCCGCGAATCTGTTCGAGACCGTCCTCGCACCGCTGGTGAACGCGCCGGACCCGGAACCATTCGTGCTCTGAGAGCGTCAACAGAGCATGCCCGACCTACCGCAACTGACGCCGCGCGAGTTTGTCGAGCGCTGGCCCGAGTTTCCGCAGGCCGAAGTCACACTGCTCGACGTGCGTGAGCCGCACGAACTCGCTGTCGCGGCCGTCAGCGGGAGCCTGAACATTCCGATGGGTGCGATCGAGCAACGCCTGTCGGGTATTCCACCGGGCGGGCCGACCGTCGTGATGTGCCATGGCGGCATCCGCAGCAGTCGCGTTGCCGAGTTTCTGCTCGCCCGGGGCTTCACCGACGTCTATAACCTGACAGGCGGGATCAACGCCTGGTCCCTCGAGGTGGACCCCGCTGTCCCGACCTATTGACCCGCAAGTACGCACGCGCTGCCCCAGTGCCTGCGCCCCGGAGCAAACCTGAGAGTCGAATCATGACCGGATCGAAATTACTCGCGATAATCGCTGCCATCTCGCTCGCGCTGACTGCAGGCACAACCAGCGCTCAGTCGGTCGGACTGATCGAAATCTACGAGCGGGCGCTCGCGAACGATCCCGCTCTGCGCCAGGCCGAAGCCGAGTACCTCGCGACGGCCGAGGCGAAGCCGCAGGCGCGCAGCGCGCTGCTGCCCAACCTGTCGCTGAACGGCAGCAACTCCGGCAGTTTCTCGGAGAGTAACCAGGAAGTCGGCTTCGGTAATCTGATACTCGGCTCCGGCAGCGAGACGCGGAACTCGAGCGAGGGCCTGAACCTGAATCTGTCGCAGACCCTGCTCGACTTCAGCAGCATCAGAAGCCTGCGCCAGGCCGACAAGACGGTCGCCCGCGCGGAGACCAACCTCGCGGCTGCTCGGCAGGATCTGCTGGTTCGGGTCGCCGATTCGTACTTCAATGTTCTGGCGGCCGAAGACACGCTCGCGGCGCAGGTCGCCGCGCGCGAATCGATCGCGCGCCAGCTGGAGCAGGCTCAACGCCGCTTCGAGGTCGGGCTTATAGCAATCACCGATGTTCAGGAGGCGCAGGCCGGCTATGACACGGCAGTCGCCGCCGAGATCGCGGCCGAGCGCGCACTCGCGACCTCACAGGAATTTCTCCGTGAGATCATCAACGACTACGTCACCGACCTGCGGACACCGGGCGAGGAGATGGCACTGCAGAGCCCGGACCCGGCCGACGTCGACGAATGGGTTCGCGTCTCGCAGCAACAGAACCTCGCACTGGTCGCGAGCCGCATCGGCGCCGAGATCGCACAGGACGATATCGCCATTTTGCGCGCGGCCCGACTGCCGACCCTGGATCTGACCGGCAGCGTAGGGACGAGCAGTTCGAACAACCGGTTCACCACTATCAACACTGACGGCACGCAGGACCTGACACCGCGTGTCGGTGACACTGACAGCATCAACTGGCAGATCAATTTCCGGATGCCGATCCTGACCGGCGGCTTCAACCGCTCGCGCGTGCAGCAATCGGTCTACCAGCATCGGGCGGCGCTGGAGGCGCTGGAACTCGTCGCCCGCCAGACGGAGCGGCAGACCCGCGATGCCTACCTCGGCGTCATCTCCGAAATCTCGCGAGTCCAGGCGCTGCGGCAGGCGGTCGAATCGTCGCAGACGGCTCTCCGGGCAACGGAGGCTGGCTTCGAAGTCGGCACGCGGACGACGGTCGATGTGCTGAACTCGCAGAACAATCTGCGCCAGGCGCAGACGAACTACGCCCGCAGCCGCTACGACTACATCCTGAATGTGCTGCGGCTGAAGCAGGCGGCCGGCAATCTGGCCGAAGACGACCTGCTGGAAGTCGAAAACTGGCTGGAGTAAGCGCCCGACCGGCCTTGCGCACCGGCACCTGGTGCCGACTACACCAGCAGGCTGGTTAAGCGTCGCTGGCAGATGCGGCGCAAGCTTCGTCGCCAGGGAAGCCCTGCACGAGTCCGAGGTGGATGCGATGCAAGGCGAAAATTGATTCGAAAGCGGAGCGTACACGCGAGTACGTGAGCATTTCGAATCAATTTTCAACGCCGCAGCGCGCCGGCTCGGACTCGTGCAGGGCTTCCCTAGCCGCGGATGCGACGGATGAGGTCGGTCGTCGACCGCCCTTCCTTGAACGCCAGCGACCTGACTTCGCCGCCGGCCGCGGTCACGATCTCCGCACCGACGATCTCGTCGAGCGGCCAGTCCCCGCCCTTGACGAGCACGTCCGGCACAACCTGCTCGATCACCCTGAGCGGCGTGTCCTCGGCGAACGGCACGACCCAGTCGACCGCGGCGAGCCCGGCCAGAACCGCCATGCGATCGGCCAATGGGGTGACCGGCCGCTCGGGGCCTTTGAGGCGAGCCACGGACGCATCGTCGTTGACAGCGACAATCAACTGGTCGCCGAGCGACCGGGCTTCCTCGAGATAGCTGACGTGGCCGGCATGCAGGATGTCGAAGCAGCCGTTCGTCAGCACGATGCGTTCGCCGCGCGCCCGGCCCTCGGCTGCGATGCCGATCAGCTGCTGCAGAGTGACGAGACCGCGGCCGCCGATCCCGCGTCGATGCAGCGCGAGCCCGAGCTCCGCCGGCGTGACCGTCGCGACGCCTATCTTGCGGACGACGAGGCCTGCGCCCAGATTGGCGAGCGCAACGGCGTCGCGAACCGGCAGGTCGGCGGCGAGTCCCGCGGCCAGCAACGCAATGACGGTATCGCCCGCGCCGGTGACGTCGAAGACCTCGCGAGCTTCGGCGGGAATGGACCAGGGCGCAGCACCGGTGGAAACCAGCGTCATGCCGCTCTGCCCGCGCGTAATCAGCAGATGGTCCAGCGACAGCTCGCTGCGCAGGCGCTCGGCCCGCCGCAGGAGTTCCTGCTCGTCCGTGCTGACCCCGGCCACTGCTTCGAATTCGGCCAGATTCGGCGTCAACATCGTCGCTCCGGCATAGCGGCCGAAGTCCACCCCTTTGGGATCGACCAGCACCGGCACGTCGGCGCGCCGACAGGCGGCGATCGCATCGGCTGCACGGCTGAGCGTGCCCTTACCGTAGTCGGACAGGACGACTGCATCGGCATCGAGCGATGCCGCGAGCTGCTCGTTGAACTCTGACGCCGTCGAATCCAGGCGGGCTTCGGCGTCGAGCCGGATGAGCTGCTGGTTGCGCGCGAGCACGCGGAACTTGTGAATCGTCGGCAGGGTATCGGCAACTACGAAGTGGCTGTCGATTCCCGCCGCGTCCAGCAGGCGTCGCAGGCAGCGCCCGCGCTCGTCTGCACCGATCGCCGCCACGAAACGGACACCGGCCCCGAGTGCAGCGGCGTTCAGCGCAACGTTCGCTGCACCGCCGGCGCGCTGATCCGTTGCCGATGCATGGACGACCGGTACCGGTGCCTCCGGAGAAATACGGCTCGCTTCTCCGAACCAGTATTCGTCCAGCATCGCATCGCCACCGACGACGATTCGGACGTTGCTGAAATCGGGAATGGCCTGCATCGGCACCGACTAGTGGCGTGAACAGCGGAATTCTAACCGCCGCCGCTCACCTCAACGAACGACAGACGGGAAAAAACCACAGCCAGGAAAAAAAGGCCCGCCCCCGATCGAGTCGAAGGGCGGACCAACGGCGGATCAGTCGCGCTGGGTGTACTCAGCGCTGTAAAGCTCCGGTCACCCGCATTTCGAATAGCCGCAATTCAGGCAAGTCATGCACCCGTCGAGCATGACGGCCGCTGCAGTCGTGCATTTGCTGCAAAGCTGCGCGCCTTCCGGGAAGCTCGCCTCCGCGAAAGCGTCCTGCTGGCCGCTCTCTGCCTCGAATTCGGCTCGCTTGCGCTCGACGAACTCACGCTGCTGGTCGTCCAGCAGCGGGGACTTCAACAAACCGATGTCGGTCAGGTGCTTTTCGACGATGTGGCCAAGCTCGGCGATGATCGACGGCATGAACTTGCCGCCTGGCTGCCAGTAACCGCCACGCGGGTCGAACACGGCCTTCAGCTCGTCGACCAGAAACGTCACGTCGCCGCCCTTACGAAAAACGGCCGACATAATTCGGGTCAATGCAACGATCCACTGATAATGATCGAGGTTCTTCGAGTTGATGAAGATCTCGAACGGCCGACGCTGCTCGTGCTCGGTGCCCTCGTTCAGAATGATGTCGTTGATCGTCACGTACATCGCATGATCGGATACCGGTGTCTTGACCTTGTACGTCGACCCGATCAGTACCTCCGGCCGCTCGAGCTTCTCGTGCATCCGGATGACTTTCGCGCCGGCATCCTCGCGCGCCGGCACGGCAGGCGCGGCGGCGTCTGTAGGCTCGGCTTCCTGCCGGACCGCGTAACCGACGATCTTGTTCTCGATTTTCTTTCGTTCCATTGTCTCTTATGCCTCCGTCCCGCAACGGCCTGCGGGTTTCCGCCGGTCAAAACTTGCCGTAGTACCCTTCTTTCAGCGCATCGTAGAGATTCGCGGCCGTATGAATCTCGCCGTCGTACTCCAGTTCCTCGTCGCCTCTGAGCTCGATGACCGAACCGTCATCCAATTTGAACTCGTAGATCGTGCTCTGCAGGTCCTTCTCCTTGACCAGGACGCCCTGAAACGCCTCGGGATTGAAACGGAACGTCGTGCAGCCCTTGAGACCCTCGCCGTGGGCATACATGTAAATGTCCTTGAAGTCCTCGTACGGATAGTCGGTCGGCACGTTTGCGGTCTTCGAGATCGACGAATCGATCCATTTCTGCGCCGCTGCCTGAATGTCGACATGCTCTTTCGGCGTAATGTCCTCGGAGCTGACGAAATACTCCGGCAAGCGCTTGAGTGGGTCGTCGGACTCCGGCAGGGCATCCGGATTGACCAATGCACGGTAAGCCAGGAGCTCGAACGAAAACACGTCGACCTTTTCCTTGGTCTTCTTTCCCTCGCGGATCACGTTCCGGAAATAGTGATGCGCAAACGAGGGCTCGATACCGTTGCTCGCATTGTTGGCCAGCGACAGAGAAATCGTACCGGTCGGCGCAATCGAGCTGTGGTGGGTGAACCGGCTACCCTCACGCTCTAGCGCACCGGCCAACTCCGGCGCAACCGCTGCGAGCTTCTGCATGTAACGGCTGTAGCGGACGAGCAGAACGCGCCCCGGGATTTCGTCGCCGACCCGCAGCCCGTCCTCGGCCATTTCAGGCCGCTGCCGCAGCATTTCCGCGGTCACCGTGTAGCTGCGCGACAGGACCGGGGCTGCGCCCTTCTCCCGCGCCAGCTCGAGCCCGGTTTCCCAGCCTGCGAGCGCAAGCTCCCGGGCAACACGTTCGGTGAATTCGACCGACTCCGGCGAACCGTAGCGCATCCCGAGCAGTGCAACGGCCGAACCGAGGCCGAGGAAGCCCATGCCATGACGGCGCTTGTCGAGGATTTCGGCACGCTGCTCGGCGAGCGGGAGGCCGTTGATGTCAACGACGTTGTCGAGCATGCGCGTGAAGACCCGGACGACTTCGCGGAATTCCTCCCAATCGAACTGTGCGTTATCGCTGAATGGCGCACGAACGAATTTCGTCAGGTTGACCGAGCCGAGCAGGCACGCCCCGTAGGGCGGTAGCGGCTGCTCACCGCAGGGATTCGTCGCCCGGATCGTCTCGCACCACCAGTTGTTGTTCATCTCGTTGACGCGATCGATCAGCACGAAGCCCGGCTCGGCGAAGTCATAGGTGGACGACATGATCACGTCCCACATCCGTCGCGCCGGCAGCGACCGATAGACCTTGCACGCGACGAGACCGTCACCGTTTCGAACGTAGCCCTCGCTGACCGGCCAGTCGCGCCAGACGATCTGCTCCGGGTCGGAAAGATCGATGCCGTCGTCGTCGACTTCCTGTTGCGTGACCGGAAAAGCGAGCCGCCAGGACGCGTCATCGCGAACGGCCTGCATGAATTCGTCGGTGATCAGCAGCGACAGATTGAACTGCCGCAGCCGGCCGTCTTCGCGTTTCGCGCGGATGAAATCCATGACGTCCGGATGACCGATGTCGAACGTTCCCATCTGCGCCCCGCGCCGGCCGCCCGCCGAGGAAACGGTGAAACACATCTTGTCGTAGATATCCATGAACGACAGCGGTCCGGACGTATACGCGCCGGCGCCCGAGACATAGGCACCGCGCGGCCGCAGCGTCGAGAACTCGTAGCCGATGCCACAACCGGCCTTCAGCGTCAGTCCCGCCTCGTGAACCTTGTTCAGGATGTCGTGCATCGAATCGTTGACCGTGCCGGACACGGTGCAATTGATCGTCGATGTCGCGGGCTTGTGCGCCTCGGCACCGGCGTTCGACATGATTCGCCCGGCCGGAATCGCACCGCGCTGCAGCGCCCAGACGAAACGCTGATACCAGTGCTCTCTGACGTCCGGCTGCTCGACGTCGGCCAGTGCCCGCGCCACGCGCTGATAGGTTCCCTGTATATCCCGATCAACTGCCTCGCCGGCTTTGGTCTTGAGCCGATATTTCGTATCCCAGATGTCGGCCGAGGCCGGCTGCAGGCTGATATCGGCGAGACTCGTGGCTGCCATTTCGAGTGCGGTATTCACAATGACGTCGTTCCCCCAGCGTCCGTGGGCCCGCGCGGCGGACCCGCATTTTTTTCGATGGCATTCAGACCCGGTCCCGACGTCCGACGGAAACGAAACCAATCCCCGCGACGCACCCTACGGGCGCCGAACAGCCGTCGTTTCCGGATCTGGTGCTGACACAAGATATTGTGCCAGAGCAATCAAGATTAAGGCCTTCGACGACCTTATGTCAACCCTCTGAGCCAAATTTCTTCGAGCAGCATATTCTATATAAAACAATAACTTAAAGAAGTTATGAAGAGTCTTGATCAAAAATAATCCCGACTCCCGGACCATACCTCGCAATGCGACGAACCACAACATGTTGTGCATCCGAATTGCCCGCCTTGTCTACCGTTTATGCACAGGAAATCCAGAATTTCGCCTGGCAGATCGGGGCTTGAAACGCGTCGCCGCTGCCCACAGCTCAGGGTCGGTATTCACTGCAATCATCCCGAGGGACACGCAATGCAGACGCTACAGACAGACCCCTGGACGCACGTGAGCGGCATCAGCCGCAACCTGGACCGCCTGCTGCCGGGCGGCGCCGGCAGCCATGCCGCCGGACAGACCTGGCTGCCACCGGTCGACGTGCGGGAATTCGAGGACCGTTTCGACTTCGTCGTCGATGTACCCGGCGTCGATGCCGGGCAGCTCGACATCACGGTCGACGACGGCGTGCTGACGCTCAGCGGTGAGCGGGCCGCGAACGGTGCCGGTGAACTCAGGCGCAGCGAGAGGGCCGGCGGCCGGTTCGAGCGCCGCTTCCGTCTGCCCGATACGGTCGCAAGCGAAGACCCGAACGCGACGTACCGCGACGGCGTGCTGACGATCTCCGTGCCGAAACAGGCCCGGCCCGTGCCCCGGCGCATCCCGATACGAGTGAACTGACCGGTGAACAGCACCCAACGGCTGCGCGGCGTTGTCCCGCCGTGCAGCCGTCGTGCCGGCGACGCGACGAAACCTTACAATGCGTGTCTGGAATTGCCTGAACGAGCGGGAGCCCGCGCCGCATGATGCGACAAGTGACGAGGATCGAATCGCGCCTGCCTCGATCTGGCGCAGCAAGACGCCACGGTCGATTCGCTGCCGTAGTTCCCGGCCTGCTGGCGCTCGGGATGCTGTTGGCAGCCGACGCGTCCGCGCAGGACCGTGAAGTCGGCCCGATGCCGAGCCTGGCACCGCTGATCGATCGCGTTGCCCCGGCCGTCGTCAACATTTCGGTCAGCGGCTCCGTGCCGTCGAACAATCCGCTCGCCAGTGACCCCTTGTTCCGGCGGTTTTTCGACTTCGATATGCCCCGCGAGCGACCCTTCGAGAGCGCCGGCTCCGGCGTCATCGTCGATGCCACGAACGGTTACCTGCTGACGAACCACCACGTGATCGAGAACGCCGCGGAGATAACGATCACGACGCTGGACAACCGTGTGCTGGAGGCGACGGTCATCGGCTCGGACGCCGGCTCCGACCTCGCGGTTTTGCAAGTCGAGGAAGCCGGACTCACGGAGCTCAGGTTCGCCGCTGAGGACCAGCTCGCCGTCGGCGACTACGTGATCGCGATCGGCAATCCGTTCGGCTTTTCGAACACTGTAACGGCCGGCATCGTCAGCGGTCTGGGGCGCCGCGGTCTCAATCCGAACGCCTACGAGGACTTCATTCAGACCGACGCGTCCATTAATCCGGGCAACTCGGGCGGCGCGCTGGTCAACCTGCGCGGTGAGCTGGTCGGCATCAACTCGGCCATCATTTCGCGCACCGGTGGCAACATCGGCATCGGTTTCGCGATTCCCGTCGAGATGGTCACCGCGGTCATGGAGCAGTTGATCGAGTTCGGCGAGGTGCGCCGCGGCCTGCTCGGCGTCAGCATCGTCACGTTGACCAGCGAGCTGGCCGAAACGCTCGGCCTGCCCAACCGTCGCGGGGCACTGGTCACTGCCGTCAACCCCGGGTCCGCCGCCGAGATTGCCGGCATCCGGATCGACGACTTCATCGTCAGCATAGACGGGCGGCCGATCGACGATTCGGACGAGCTGCGCAATACGATCGGGCTGATGCGCCCCGGCCAGCAGGTCGAAGTCGGGCTGATTCGCGACGGCCGCTCCACAACGGTCGATGCCGTTCTCGGTACGCTGGTCGCGGGCAGCGAACCCGGCGCCGGCCCTCCGGCGAGCAACGCTGCCGAACCGGTGATCGAGGGTGTGCAGCTCGAGCCGGGCGAGGCAGAGAACGGCGCCGAGGGGCTGCTCGTCGCTCGTGTAGACCCGGACAGCGACGCCTGGGACCGCGGGCTGCGCGAAGGTGACGTCATCACGTTCATCAATCGGCAGCGCGTGCGCACGCCGGCCGACGCGAGACAGATCACCGATGGCGCATCGACGGTCATCCTGCAGGTTCAGCGCGGGCCACGCGCGTTGCTGATCCTGTTGCCGTGACGTCGCCGGCACCATTCCGCATCGACGTATAATCGCGGGCCCGCCACCAGAGCCGGACGAAGAGAACGCCAATGGCGATCGCCACGGGAAAAGGAACTGTCTGCGTCCTGGGCGGCGGTGGATTCGTCGGCCGTCAGGTATGTGCCGCGCTCGTCCGCGCCGGCTTCCCAGTCCGTGTTCCGACCCGCAGACGCTACCGCGACAAGGACCTGCTCGTCTTGCCCGGCCTCGAGCTTTGCAACGCCGACATTCATGACCCAGCGACGCTCGACCGGCTCATCGGGGGCTGCGACGCGGTCATAAACCTCGTCGGCATACTCAACGAGAAAGGTCACGACGGGCGCGGCTTTCACCGCGTCCACGTGGAGCTCGTGGAGAAGATGATGGCGGCCAGCCAGAACGCCGAAGTCCGGCAGGTCGTGCAGATTAGCGCCCTGAAAGCCAACGCGGACCGCGGCCCGAGCAATTATCTGCGCTCGAAGGGCCTCGGCGAGAAGGCCCTGGCTGAACTCGCGGGCGACGAGATCGGCTATACGATTTTCCGTCCGTCAGTGATATTCGGCGAGGGCGATTCGTTCATCAATCGCTTCGCACGGCTCCTGAAGCGCAGCCCCGTGCTGCCGCTGCCGCGCCTGGATGCGCGCTTTGCACCGGTATGGGTCGAGGACGTTGCCAAAGCAATTGCGATGTCGCTGAGCGACTCCGATTGCCTCGGCCGCACATTCGAATTGTGCGGTCCGGACATCTATTCGCTGCGCGAGATACTCGCTTATATCCGGCGGGAGCTCGAGCTCAAACGTCTCGTCGTCGGCGTGCCGCTGCCGCTGGGCCAGATCCAGGCGTGGGTCGCCGACTACCTGATCCCGGGCAAGCCGTTCTCGCTCGACAATCTCCGCTCACTTAGCGTCGCGAGCGTCTGCTCGACCAACGGCTTCGCGCATTTCGGCATCGAGCCGCAGCGCCTGACCGCGGTTGGCAGAAACTTCCTGCGACCGACCGACCCGCTCGCGCGCCTGCGCGCCGCTGCCCAGGGCTAGCTGCCCCGGGGCTAGCCGCCTGGAAATCTCACCGATTGCTCGGGCTCTCGCTTGCCCCGCGAATCAGTGAGATTTCCGCGCTAAGGCCGAAGCGGCCGCATTCCACTGTTCGAGCCGTGTCGTCCGAGCTTCGGGATCGAGCTCGGCCAGTGCCTCGATGTCTGCATAGAAGGCCTCGTGGCCGATATCCTGCAGGCGCCAGCTCAGCCCCGGCAGCCAGCGGCGATACGTCGCTATCGCTGCGAGCCGGGCGTTGTTGAGCTCCCCGTCGAACCAGCCGTCGTATTCACTGAGGCCTCCCCAGGAGCGCTTCAGCACCTCGTAGTCGGCCCTGATCCTCTCGAAGGCCGCGATCTTTCGTTGCAGCAGCTCGTCGGTGGGCAGCGGCTGTGAATAGATCTCGCCGAGCATCGCGCGCTGCGCGGCCACAAAGCCGGAAAATTCGCGGGCCCGGTCGAGCCGCGCGCGGTATGCCGCCAGCGCCGCATCGTCGCCTCGGGAAGTCAGCAGCGTTGCAACGCCGTACGCCTCTACGGCCGATGCGAATGCCTCACTGAGCTCGCTGTCGCCGCTGATGTAGACACGCTGATGTGCGAGCTCGTGAAACAGCAGTGCGGCGAGATCGACCTCACTGCCGGCAATCATCGTGCTCAGCACCGGGTCATCGAAGTAGCCGAGCGTCGAGTAGGCGCCGGAACCGCCGGACCAGGTATCGAGACCCCTGTCGATCAGCCGGCGCTCGAAGGCGAGCGCATCCTCCCGATCGAAATACCCGCGGTACGACACGCAGCCGGCGACCGGAAAACACCACTCTTCGGCATCGACGGAAAATCGCCCGGCCGCGATCACGTTCCAGACGATGTAGTCGCGCTCGAGCTCTACGTAGCTCGAGTAACTACCGCCATGGTCGAGCCCCAGTTCGGCGGCGGCAAAGCGGCGCAATTCGAGAACGGCGTTCAGACGTGCCTGCCTGGCCGGATCCGTCTCGCGCTCGATGGCTTCCTCTATGGGTACGCGCTTGCGCATCAATGAGATCTGACCGCCGACGGCCTGCCAGTAGTACGGCAACGCGCAGCCGCTCACGCCGGCGCTCAACAGCAGCGGTGACAAGAGCTTCACGATGGTGCGCATCGGCCGACCTTACCATGCCGTACGCTGCGCTATGATTCAGCGATGGACGTTTACGAAGTCGGCGGGAGCGTCCGGGACACGTTGCTGGGTCTGCCGGTCAGCGATCGTGACTGGGTCGTCGTCGGCGGTTCGGCGCAGGCGCTGACCGACCTCGGCTACCGGCAGGTCGGGCGCGACTTTCCGGTTTTCCTGCACCCCGAAACGAACGAGGAGTACGCGCTCGCGCGGCGCGAAAGGAAAATTGCCCCGGGCCATCACGGCTTCGAAACGGACACGAACAGCGACGTGACGCTCGCCGACGACCTGCTGCGCCGCGACCTGACGATCAACGCAATTGCACGGCAGGCGGACGGCAGCCTGGTCGACCCGCACGGCGGTCGGCTTGATCTCGAAGACCGCCTGCTGCGCCATGTGTCGCCCGCGTTCGCCGAAGACCCGTTGAGGGTATTGCGCGTCGCCCGCTTCGCGGCCCGCTTCGCGCCGCTCGGTTTTCGAATCGCCGCCGACACGCTGGCACTGATGCGGAAAATCGGCGCCGGCGGCGAACTCGAGACGCTGCCACCGGAGCGGGTCTGGGGGGAGACACTGAAGGCGCTCGAGACCGATGACCCGGCCGTCTTCTTCGAGACGCTGCGTGCCTGCAACGCGCTCAGCCGGGTTTTTCCCGAGCTCGAACGCCTGTTCGGCGTGCCGCAACCGGCGCGCTGGCACCCGGAGATCGACACCGGCGTGCACACGCTGATGGCGCTGCGCATGGCGGCCCGACTGACAACCGATGCAAAGGTGCGTTTCGCCGTGCTGGTCCACGATCTCGGCAAGGGGACGACGGACCCCGACGTTCTGCCGAAGCACCACGGCCACGAGCATCGGTCCGTCGCGCTGACACGCGCGCTCTGCGCGCGGCTGCGGGTGCCGAAACGCTTCGAGTCGCTGGCGCTGAAGGTGGCTGAGCATCACGGCAAGATGCATCGCGTCGAAGAGATGCGGGCGGCAACTGTCCATGACCTGCTGGTCGAGCTGGGAGCGCTCCGCGACCCGGGAGCACTCGACGATTTCCTGACCGCCTGCGAGGCCGACGCGCGAGGTCGCGCGGGTCTGGAGGACGTGCCCTATACGGTCGCGCCGTATCTGCGTCGGCTTTGTCGCGCCGCCGCGAGCGTCGGCAGCGATGCCGTATCGCCGTCGGCAGGGTCGGGGGCCGCGTTCGGCGCCGCGCTGCGTGAGCTGCGAATACGCGCGATCAACGCGGCGCGTGATGCCGTCCCGTAGCTTTCGGGTCTAAGGAAATGAAGCCCGGGCCGGCGGGCGCGAGGGCAACTGTGACGCTCGTGTCTGTTTGACTCTCGTGTCTGCTGCAGGCGTTTGCGCGTCATAACCGGTCGCGCAGATCGCGACCGGGCAGCGCCGTGTCGTGGCCACGGGTCAGCCACGCCAGCTTGAAGCCCTCGCCCATCTCGCCCGGCAGCACGAGCGTCTTGATTGCACTGTGAACTTCGGTCGGCAGCGCCGCGACGACGGCCGGGTCCGCACGACCCAGATGCTCGATCAGGAACTGACCCTGCGTCGTGTAGCCGGCGAGCGTCAGGCCCGCGTTGCGACCGGCCTCCGCGACTGCGGAAAAATCGACCCACGCCGAAATGTCCTGCAGTCCCGGCATGCGCAACGGATCGCCGTGCGCGCGATGGCGGCGGTGACAGATCAGCGTGCCGGCCGAGCGCTGCGGGTGGTAGTACTCTCGCCGCGGCAATCCGTAGTCGATCAGCAGCATGCCGCCGGTCGCGATGACATCGGCCAGCGATGCGATCCAGGCGGGCAGGGTCGGCGACAGCTCGGATCGGTAACCGTCCGGCAGCGCGGCGCCGAGCGACCGTTCGATCCGGGCGACGGCGGTCGACAGCCGCTCGTCCCTGGCACCAGAGCGCCAGACGAAACGGCCGGCATCGCATGCGACGCCCAGCGGGAGCACGGCGCCGTCAACTTTCTCGAACACCTGCACCGGCAACGCGTCGGCAACCTCGTTCGCGACGACGACGGCCTCGATCGGCGCCGGCGGCAGGGCCCTCAGCCACTCGACGCGCTCGCGATACGCGTCGAGAAGACCGCGCTGACGTGCCGCGAGATCCGGGCTGGGCTCGAGGATCAGGTAACGGACACGGTCGAGACCGGCGGCCTGCAGTCGCTCGAGCAGCTGCAGAGCGAGACTGCCCGTGCCGGCGCCGAGCTCGAGCAACGCGGGCGACGCCATCGCAGCGAGCTGCGGCGACAGGAATTCGAACAGCGCGTCTGCGAGCAGCGTGCCGAGCTCTGGCGCCGTCGTGAAGTCGCCGTGTGGCCCGAGTTTCGTCGCAGGCCCCGTGTAGTAACCGAGGCCGGGCTCGTAGAGCGCCAGCTGCATGTAGCGGTCGAACGGCATCCAGCCCTGCAGAGCGTCGATCTCGGCGGAAATCCGGTCCGCGAGCGACTGCATGCGGGCCTGCTCGGCCGCGTTCGGAGACATCGGGTCCAATGGCTGACGCGCCCGTGCGGGGCGGCTTGGCGTCGGGGGGCGATAGTGTACCCTTACGGCCGACCGTCGAACGGACGAGCTGCTTGACCGCGACCGAAGCCTCACTCCAGGGCCGCTGGGCCCTGATTACCGGCGCCGCAAAGCGCATCGGCGCGACGATCGCCCGCCGGCTGCACGCGGCCGGCGCGAACGTCGCGATTCATTACTTCTCGTCCGCCGAACCGGCCGAAGCGCTTGCTGGCGAGCTGAACGCCGCCCGACCGGACTCGGCAATTGCCGCGGGCGCGGACCTGCGCAGCATCCCGGCACTCGAGGCGATGGTCGCCGATGTCCTGAGCGAGACCGGGAGACTCGATGTCCTGGTGAACAATGCATCGACGTTCTATCCGACGCCGCTCGGCAGCGTCACCGAGGAGAACTGGCTCGATCTGATCGACAGTAATCTGAAGGCACCGCTCTTTCTCTCGCAGGCGGCCTTGCCGGCATTGCGAGAAGCACGCGGGACGATCGTCAACATCGTCGATATTCATTCGCAGCGCCCGTTGCGGCACCACGTCGTTTACGGGCCGGCCAAGGCGGGCCTCGCGATGCTGACGAGATCGCTCGCGAAGGACCTCGGCCCCGACATCCGGGTCAATGGCGTGTCGCCGGGCGCGATACTCTGGCCCGACACCGGCATGCCGGAGTCGACCCGGCAGAGCATCATCCGGGAGGTCGCTCTGAAGCGGGCCGGCGAACCGGAGGACATTGCGAGCGCCGTGCTTTTCCTCGTCCGCGACGCGCCATACGTCACGGGGCAGATCATCGCCGTCGATGGCGGACGCAGTGTCGGCTGGTAGCTGGCCGGCTGGCGCTGGCACACCGGCGGACGCGGGCTGAGACGTCCCGCGGCTCAGATCCGCTCGACGCTGCCCAGCCGGACGAGCGTGTCGGCGTTGCCCGGCGCCATGCGCGCCCACGCGTCGCTGTAAGTCTCGCCGCTCACCGGGTGCCGCGCCGCCGGTGCGATGTCGGCCAGCGGGCAGAGCACGAACGGATAGCGCAGCACGTCGTCGCGCGGCAGCCGCCGGATCGGGTCCACGCAGGCGCCGTACAGCAGCAGGTCCAGATCGAGGGTTCGCGACACGACCTCGCGCGACCGAACGCGCCCCGAGTCCGCCTCCAGCTCGGTCAGCACGGCTTCGATGCTGTCGACTGCCTCGGCCGACCGAAAACCGACCACCAGATTCATGAAGTCGGCCCCCCGCATGCCGACCGCCGGACAGCGATAGACCGGTGAGACGCGCATCTCCCCGAAGGCGGCCGTCAGACGTCGAACGGCCCGCGGCACGTTGCGCTCGGGCTCGATGTTGCTACCGAGCCCGACATAGACATCAATCATAGTCGGCGGTGGAGCGCTCTATACAGACGCCGACGTCGCGCGATCCCTCGATCGCACCCGGCTTCGACACGCTGAGCCTGAGCCACGGCACGCCGAATTCCGCAACGATTAGCTGCGCGATGCGTTCCGCGAGCGTTTCGACCAGACGGAAGCGTGACTCGCCGACGAAAGCGATCACGCGCTTGGCGATTTCCTTGTAGTCGAGCGCATCCTCGATCGAGTCGCTGGCCGCAGCCGCGCGGACGTCCGTCGCGAGCTCGAGATCGATCCGCACCAGCTGAGTGATCCGCCGTTCCCACTCCCAGATGCCGATGACGGTCTGCACCTCCAGGTCTCGCAGGAAAATTCTGTCCACGCCTCTGCCAACGCCCCTGGTGTTCTCTTCTCTCGCCATTATGGCGGACTCAGCGCCTCGAGCGGCCAGCGCGGGCGCGCCACGATCCCCGGCGCCGCCAGCGGCCGCGCCGAGCCGGTCAGCGCCGCTGCACGGCAGGCGCCAGCGTAAGCGATCATTGCGCCGTTGTCGGTGCACAGCGCCGGGCGCGGATAGTGCACGGCGACACCGTGCCCGGCGCCCCACTCGGCAAGTCGCTGTCGGAGCTCGCGGTTCGCACCGACACCGCCGGCCACGATCAGCTGACCGATGCCGGTTTCGCTGACGGCGCGCGCGCACTTCGTTACGAGGGTCTCGACGATCGCTGCCTGGAACGACGCGGCGAGATCAGCGCGCAGCGTTTCATGCAGCACGCCGTCCGGTGCCGCCTTTTCCAGCGCCAGCCGCGCAGCCGTCTTCAGGCCGCTGAAACTGAAGTCGAGCCCGCGGTTCAGCAGCGGCCGCGGAAAATCGAAGCGCGTCGGATCGCCGGCTTCAGCGAGCGCTGCCAGCGCCGCGCCGCCCGGGTAAGGCAGGTCGAGGAGTCGGGCGAACTTGTCGAAGGCCTCGCCCGCAGCATCGTCGAGCGTATCGCCGAGCAGCCGGTATCGCCCGATCCCCGCGACTTCGATCAGCTGGCTGTGGCCACCTGAGACCAGCAGTGCAACGAACGGAAAGGCCGGCGGACTCTCTTCGAGCATCACGGCCAGCAGGTGGCCTTCGAGATGGTGCACCGGAACTGCCGGGATACGCAGCGCGTAGGCCATCGAGCTCGCCAGCGCCCCGCCGACCATCAGTGCACCGACCAGCCCGGGGCCTGCCGTATAGGCGATCGCATCGAGCTCCCGAAGCTCCCGGCCGGCGTCACCGAGGACGCAGCGGACCAGCGTCGAGAGCTTCGCGATGTGGTCGCGCGAGGCCAGCTCCGGGACGACGCCCCCGAAAGCCGCATGCAAATCCGTCTGCGTAGCCAGCGTTTCGGCGACGATGCCGGCGCCCGACTCGTACAGGGCGACACCGGTTTCGTCGCAGCTCGTTTCCAGACCCAGGACTCTCACGACCTCTTTACACCCGTACCTGGCCACCGCTATCATTGCCGGCTGTTTCGCCGGCACCAGCCGGCATTTTTGGCAAGGCAGCCACAAAAACGACGCGAGTATTGCATGCCCGGAGTACGAATCAGAGAGAGTGAGCATTTCGACGCCGCCCTGCGGCGTTTCAAGCGGGCCTGTGAAAAGGCCGGCGTGCTGACCGAACTCCGTCGCCGCGAGTACTACGAAAAGCCGACGCAGGAGCGCAAGCGCAAGAAGGCCGCCGCGATCAAGCGGCATATGAAGCGCAACCAGCGCACGGCAGCGCGCCGCAAGCGGATGTACTGACGGCCCGGCAGGCGCAACAGATGGCGCTCGCCGAACAGCTCACCGACGACATGAAAGCGGCCCTCAAGGCCGGCGACCGTTTTCGCCTCGCGACGCTACGCATGGCGCTGGCTGCCGTCAGGCAGGCCGAAGTCGACACGCGTGAGGCGCAAAGCGACGCCGACGTGATCGCCATCCTCGAGAAGCTGATCAAGCGCGGCCGCGATGCCGAGAGCCAGTTCCGCGACGCCGGACGCACCGAGCAGGCCGACAAGGAGGCCGGCGAGATCGCAATCTTCGCCGAGTATCTGCCGACGCGCCTGACCGATGCCGAGCTCGACGAGCTGATCAGCCGTACTGTCGAGGCAACGGGCGCGAGCAGCATGCGTGACATGGGCAAGGTCATGGGCGAGCTCAAGCGGGCGGCCGCGGGTCGGATCGACATGGCGGCCGCGAACAAGCGCGTGCAGGAACTCTTGCGACAGACGTAGACTTGCGATCCCGCCCGCGGAAACACTGCGGGGGTCGGACCGGGCGCGCTGCGGCAGTAGCCCGGGACACTGCAGACGCAAACCGGGGCAGCACGGCAGCAAGCCCGGGGCGCGGCGGGAGCGAGAATGAGCCGGCGCATTCCTAAAGCATTCATCAGCGATCTGGTCGCGCGCAGCGACCTGCTCGAAGTCGTCGGGATGCGCGTGCAGCTGAAGAAAGCCGGCAGCAACTACAAGGGCCTGTGCCCGTTCCATGACGAAAAGACGCCGTCGTTTACCGTGCGGCCGGACAAGGGTTTCTACAAGTGCTTTGGCTGCGGCGCCTACGGCAACGCAATCGATTTTCTGATGGAGTACGAGAATCGGCCGTTCCCGGAAGCCGTAGAGATCCTCGCCGACCTGCTGCGGCTCGAGATCCCGTACGAAGGCACGCCCGAGAGAACCGACGGGCACGAACCGCTCTATGCCGCGCTCGCGGCAGCCGACCGACTCTACCGCGAACGGCTGCGTGACAATCCGGAAGCGATCGGCTACCTGAAATCCCGCGGGATAGACGGCGAGACCGCGGCCCGCTTCGGTGTCGGGTTCGCGCCGGACGCCTGGGACACGCTGGCCGGGCCAGCGCGTAACGATGCCGCGAAGTCGGAAGCCCTGCTGACGGCGGGCCTCGCGGTCCGCAGTGACGGCGGTCGGCTCTACGATCGCTTCCGCAACCGGATCATGTTTCCGATCCGCGATACGCGTGGCCGCGTTATCGGGTTCGGCGGCCGAGTGCTCGGAAACGAGGAGCCGAAGTACCTGAACTCACCGGACACACCGCTGTTCGACAAGAGCCGGACGCTCTACGGGCTCTATGAGGCACGGCAGCAACCGGGACGGCCGGCTTCGGTGGTCGTCGTCGAGGGCTACATGGACGTCATCGCGCTAATGCAGAACGGCATCAGCCCGGCGATTGCGACGATGGGCACAGCGACGACGGCGGACAATACGCGGCAACTGACACGGCTCAGCGAGCGGATCGTGTTCTGTTTCGACGGCGATCGGGCAGGCCGTGCCGCGGCCGGACGCGCCCTCGAGAGCGTCCTGCCTTTCGGCGGCGGCAATGTATCGATCGGCTTCATGCTGCTGCCGGAGGGCGACGACCCCGACACGCTGGTGCGCCGGGACGGCGCCGACGCGTTTCGGGCGATGACGGAAGCGGCGACACCGCTTTCGGAATTCCTGATCGCCGAAGCCGGCCGCGACGTCGATCTGCGCCATGCCGACGGCAAGTCGCTGCTCGTCACTCGGGCCAGGCCGCTGGTCGCAAGACTGCCCCGCGGCGTTTACCGCGACCTGATCGTCGCACAGCTGGCCGAGGTCATCGGCATGACGGTCGCCGCAACCGAAACGGCGCTGGACGACCAGCGCGCTGCGCCGACCGCGCCGCCGCCGCGCGCCGCGAAGAAGTCGACGAAGATGCGGCGCCTGCTGCAGACGGTCGTTCACTTCCCCCGCGCTGCCGCCCGGGTGGGCCCGATCGACGGTCTGCAGGAACTCGATCTGCCCGGCGCGCGGCTGCTGGCCGACGTGCTCGACTACGTCACGGCCAACCCGGAGGTCAGCACCGCCGTGCTGACCGAGGCCTTTCGCGACGACCCGGAAGGCCGTTTTCTGCGGGATCTGGCGGCCACCGAAAGCCTTGAAACCGAGGAAAAGGCACCCGATTTCATCCGTGAGGGCATCGGCCGCCTGATCGCCGAGCGGCAGCAGGCACGCCGGGCCGCGGCACTCAGGGACAGAGACCGGAAACTTTGAGGCCGGTTCTGGCTCCAACTACCAGTCTTCGTTACACTATCGCGTTTGCTTCGATTCGGAGGTTTCGGCACCACATGGACTCGACACCCCAGGGCCCCACGGATGAAAGGCAATCGCAGCTGAAGCTGCTGATCGCCAAGGGCAAGGAACAGGGCTACCTGACCTACGGAGAGGTCAACGACCATCTGCCGAGCGATATCGTCGATCCGGAGCAGATCGAAGACATCGTCAACATGATCAATGACATGGGCATCACCGTGTACGAGAAAGCCTCGGACGCGGAGTCCCAGGTGCTCTCGGACAATGCCGTGTCGAACGACGACGACGCCGCCGACGAGGCTGCCGCCGCGCTCGCAACCGTCGACGCTGAGTTCGGGCGCACGACCGATCCGGTCCGGATGTACATGCGCGAGATGGGCACGGTCGAGCTGCTGACCCGCGAGGGCGAGATTCGTATCGCGAAGCGCATCGAGGAAGGGCTCGATCAGGTGCGCGCCGCGCTCGTGCAGTTTCCGCAGACCTGCGAGCTGCTCTTCGAATTGCACGAGCAGGTCGAGCGCGGCGAGACGCGCCTGCAGGAAGTCATCGTCGGCTTCATCGACCCGAATGCCGAAATCGCCGACCCGGGTCAGCGCTCGAGCGACGACGATTCCAAAGACAACAAGCCGGCCGATACCGGCCCCGACCCGGCCGAAGTCAAGAGCCGCCTGAACAAGATCAAGCGCCATCAGAAGCGCTACATGGATCACCGCCTGGCGAGTGGCCCGAAGGATGCCAAAACCAAGAAGGCTCTGACCGCGCTGACCGGCGAATTCATGGAACTGAAGCTTGCGCCGAAGCTGTTCGATGCGTTCGTCACGCAGCTGCGCGCGACGGTCAATGGCGTTCGCATTCTGGAGCGCCAGGTCATGGCGATCTGCGTTCGCGAGGCTGGCATGCCGCGCAAGGATTTCATCGCCAGCTTCCCGAAGAACGAGACGAACACCGGTTGGGTCGACAAGCACATCCGCGCGAAGCGCAAACATTCCTCGCAGCTGACGCGCCTCAAGGACGACATCATCCGGGCGCAGACGAAGCTTGGAAAGATCGAGGAAGGCGCGCAGATGACGATCGCCGACGTCAAGGAGATCAACCGGCAGGTGTCGATGGGCGAGGCGCAGGCGCGCCGCGCGAAGAAAGAGATGGTCGAAGCGAACCTGCGGCTGGTCATCTCGATCGCGAAGAAATACACGAACCGCGGACTGCAGTTCCTCGATCTGATTCAGGAAGGCAACATCGGCCTGATGAAGGCCGTGGACAAGTTCGAATACCGCCGCGGTTACAAATTCTCGACTTATGCGACCTGGTGGATTCGCCAGGCGATCACCCGGTCGATCGCCGACCAGGCAAGGACGATCCGGATTCCGGTTCACATGATCGAGACGATCAACAAGCTGAACCGCATCTCGCGGCAGATGCTGCAGGAGATGGGCCGCGAGCCGACGCCGGACGAGCTCGCGATCCGGATGGAGATGCCGGAAGACAAGGTCCGCAAGGTGCTGAAGATCGCGAAGGAGCCGATCTCGATGGAAACGCCGATCGGCGACGACGAGGATTCGCATCTCGGCGACTTCATCGAGGACACGACGGTCTCCTCGCCGGTCGACTCCGCCACGGAAGAAGGGCTGAAGGAAACGACGCACGCGGTGCTGGCGGGGCTTACGCCGCGCGAGGCGAAGGTGCTCCGCATGCGCTTCGGCATCGACATGAACACGGACCACACGCTCGAGGAAGTCGGCAAGCAGTTCGACGTGACCCGCGAGCGCATCCGCCAGATCGAGGCGAAGGCACTGCGCAAGCTCCGCCACCCGTCGCGGTCCGATCAGCTGCGGAGCTTCCTGATCGAAGACTGAATTAGGGGACAGTGACCCTAACTCCAGGACTGCGCTAGACTTCGCGGTATGGGCCTGTAGCTCAGTTGGTTAGAGCAGGGGACTCATCGAGAGGTGCCTTCGCGGCGTAATCCGCGGAGTGGACGGGATGAATTCAGGGGAACCGCCCCCCGCGTTCGGATGCGGGCCGGCAACCCTGAGCCAAGCCGCCGGTGCACCGGCGGAAGGTGCAGAGACTACCTGAGAGCTTCAGCGCTCTTGATAACAGGCTTCGAGCGTCCCGCACCCGACCGACCAGCGTGTCGAGGGTGAAGAGATAGTCCGCTCCGGCTGGAAACGGTCGGAAACAGTGAATCCCTTGGTCGTAGGTTCAAGTCCTACCGGGCCCACCATTTCCCCTTCCCAGGCATCCCGCAGCGTTCCGCTGCTCCGACTTAACTCCCTGACTTTGCTCGAATCACCCTTCCGAGCGGTTCCTCTGGCTAAGCGCGTTTAGTCTCGATCGCCGCGGGCCTCGTCGTAACTTTCCACTCGCTCGATGTAGGCGCCGAGCTTTTCTTGAACCTCAGGGTCAGAGGTTGCGACGCCGCGAACTTCTTCCTGCATGACTCTGTTGAAGTGGTGGGCCTGTCCGAATTCGACCTGCTGCAAACCGACGCTACCTGACTTGTCTAGCTGCAACATCGCGCCCGCAGCGCGACTAGTCGCGTCATCGAGAAACTGAGGCCTGCATACCTGATGCGGGATGCGGGTGCCCAAGGGCGCCTCCATGCGGCAAGTCACATCAAACTTGCTGCTACTGTTGGCATCGTTAAAAGCATCCCAAAACTCGACCTCAGCTTCATCAATCCGCTGCCTGCGCACAGATAGCGGAGCCTGTCCACGAACAGTGACTTGCTCAAGTGGATTTGGGAGAGCGAACTCTCGCTGAACGCTGTGATTGAGTTTCAAAGTCCACAAGCCGCGACTCGATTCCGTATCGCTCTCGTCACCCGACTGCGCCAGGGCCGTACCTGTAATCAGCGGAGTCAGTAGCAGAATACCGAGTTTGGTCATGGGCTTATGGCCGCAGGAAGTACTTTCTTGTATAGCACAGGATACCGTTACTTGCGTGGGTCGGTGCTTCGCTAGGATTAGAGAGGCATGTGGCCTCTCATTCGGTGGCTACCGGGCCCCCATTTCCGGGGTATTCCGCGGCGCTCCGCAGTCCCGCAAGTGGGACGCCGCGGACGAATCCGGGAAGAATCTCTTACGGCCACAACGGCGCAGGTGTTTAGGGCGGTATGCCCGACGGGGCCGACTCGTCGCCAATGCCTGGCACGGTTCTCGCAGTACCAGTTTGTCGTCCTGGTGACGTTCTCCGTGCGGCGAAATGAGCATCATGTACCGTTTCGATTCCGTGGGTCACGATCTGCGCCGTGCGCTGCGCGGCCTCGCACGGCAACCTGGCTTCTCGCTCGCCGGCGCGCTCACGCTCGCAATCGGCATCGGTGCGACCACCGCGATCTTCAGCGTCGTCTACTCCGTACTCGTCAAGCCCTTGCCATTCCCGGAATCAGATGCGTTGGTGAGTATCCAGTACCTGCCCACCGGTATCCCTAACGCGAGCCTCGGTGGTTCCGATCCGTCGATGTTCTTTACTTACCGAGAAGAGAATCGGACGTTCGACGGCATCGGTATGTGGCAGGCCGGGGATGTCACGCTGACAGGTCTGGGTGAACCGGAGCGGGTGCGGTCTCTCCAGGTGACACAAGGCACCCTCCAGGCGCTGGGCGTACAGCCGATGCGGGGTCGTGGTTTCACTGAGCAGGAGCACGGGCCGGGAAGCGCAGGTCCGCTGCCGGTAATTCTTTCGCACTCGTTCTGGCAACGCCGCTTCGGCGGTGACGACTCCATACTCGGGCGCGACCTGTCGATCGAAGCACCGGGCGGCGCGGGCACGCTGCCTCTCTCGGGCCCTTCTCGGGTCGTCGGCATCATGCCGCCCGACTTCAGTTTCCTCGCGCTACCGCAAGAACCCGATCTGATCCTGGCGATACGACTCGATCCGGCGGCGCAAACGATCCGGGCGAATTTCAGCTTTCAGACCTTTGCACGCCTCAAGCCCGCAACGACGCCGACCGACGCTCACGCCGATCTCGAGCGCATGTGGGACGTCTGGCTCGACGCATGGCCCCTTTTCCCGGGACTGACACGGGACGCGATTGACGACGTAGGGATGACCCCCGTTGTCCGTCCATGGAAGGAAAGTCTGGTCGGGGGAGTGGCGAGTACGCTTTGGATTCTGATGAGTGCGATCGGAGCAGTGCTGCTGATTGCCTGTGCGAACACCGCGAATCTGACACTCGTCAGAAGCGACGCCAGACGTCAGGAGTTTGCGGTCCGTGCTGCGCTCGGAGCTGTGCCATACCGAGTCGCGAGAGAGATACTGGTCGAAAGCCTGCTGTTGGGTGCAGCCGGCGGAGTACTCGGACTCGGATTCGCCTACATCTCTCTACAGGCCTTGCTTGCCATCGCGCCCGCCAACCTGCCACGCCTTCAGGAAGTCGCGCTCAATTTGCCGGTGCTCGTTTTTACGGTCGTCATTGCGCTGATGTCGACGATGACGATCGGCGTCATCACGGCGCTCAAACACGTACGGCATTTCGAGCTGACCAAGGACCTGTCTGCGCGCGGATCGAGCACGAGCCGCGAACGGAGCGCGACACGCAACATCCTGGTGATCGCGCAGGTCGCGCTTGCTTTCGTGCTAGTCGTTACCGCGGCACTGATGATCCGGACGTTTCAGGCCTTGCAGGACGTCGACCCCGGCTTTGAGGATCCAGCAACGATTCAAACCGTGCGGATATTCATCCCGACCTCTATGTATCCGGAGCCCGCGAGATTCACGGGAATGGAAAAAGAGATTCAGGAAAGGATTGCGGCGCTTCCCGGCGTCGCGGCGGTCGGATTTGCGAATCTGCTACCGATGGAAAGTCCGTTTTTCGACAACGGGCCCATGCAGGTCGAGGGGCAAATAGTTGCGCCGGGAGACTTCGCACCTGCGCGTGGACGAAAGTTCGTTTCGCCAGGGTATTTCAATGCCATGGGCACGCGAATCATTGCAGGACGGGATATATCCTGGAGCGACATCGAATTGGGCGGCCGGGTCGCTCTGATTTCGGAGAATTTCGCTCGCGAGTTGGCGGCCGAACCCGCCGGCGCACTCGGTAAACGCATCCGCACTCCGCTCGAAACGGACGCGTGGCGCACAGTAATCGGCGTGGTACAGGACGTCAGCGAAACCAGCCTCGGCGAACAGGCCCCAACGTTCGCCTACTTGCCGGTGCTTGCGGAGGATCTGTACGGCGCTCCTCTGCTGGGAAGGTCAGCGGTCGCCTTCTCGATACGCACGCAGCGTGCGGGTACGGGGAGCCTCGTCGAAGAAATCCGTCAAGCGATCTGGTCGGTTAGTGCGAGTATTCCGCTCGGCCAACCCCGGACGATGCAGGACCTCTACGCCCGTTCACTCGGGCGCACGTCGTTCACTCTAGTGACGCTCTCCATCGCCGGTGGCATGGCTCTGTTACTCGGAATCGTCGGAATTTACGGCGTCATCGCCTACGTGGTCTCGCAGACAACACGTGAAATCGGTATTCGGTCCGCTCTCGGTGCCGAGCCGCGAAGAATCAGAAGGATGTTTCTGCTCTACGGACTGTCGCTTTGCGGAACCGGCATCGTGGTCGGGCTTAGCGTCGCCGCGCCGCTGGGAAGATCAATGTCGTCGCTGTTGTTTGGCATCGAAGCTCTCGACCCGGCAGCCTACCTTGCGGCGATCGGCGTCGTTCTGACCGCTGCTGCGCTCGCGAGCTATCTGCCCGCCCGCCGTGCCGCGATGGTCGATCCGATGGCGACGCTCAGAGCGGAATAGAAGCCGGAGGGTCTCAAGGCCGGCGCGATGTAGGGATTAGGAAAGATGCTTGCCGATTTACGTCTCGCTGTGCGAGCTCTGTCGAATAAGCCCGGGTTCGCCGCGTCCGCCATCCTTACCATTGCGCTCGGCGTAGGGGCCAGCACTGCGATCTTCAGTGTCGTCAGCGGCGTGCTGCTGCGCGCCCTGCCGTATCCGGATTCGGATCGGCTAACCGAAATCTGGACCGAATTCGAAAGCGGCAACATCGGCAGCACTTCGCACCCGGACTTCGAGGACCTGAAGGATCAGGGCGAGAGCTTCGACGCAATGGCGGCCTACTATGCCGGTCCGATCTCCGTTGTCTCATCGGGCGCCGGCTTCCGCGCGATCAGAGCAGGCGTTTCACCCGAGTTCTTCGACGTGCTCGGTGTCGAAGCGATGCGCGGCAGGGTCTTCGGGGCCGACGGCTCGCCGGTCGACAATCAGGGCGCGGTCGTCAGCTACGGCTACTGGCAGGGTCGCCTCGGCGGTACGGACGACCTGGCTGCGCACTCCGTCGCAGAGGGCAACCGCAGTTACACGATCGTCGGCGTCATGCCGCCGGACTTCAACTTCCCCGCCGGTACGGAGTTCTGGGTGCCGCGACCCGTTCAGACCGAGAATCGAACGGCGCACAACTATCGCGTCATAGGACGCCTGCGATCGGGTGTCTCCATAACCCAGGCCCAACAGGAACTGAGCGCAATCGCGCGGCGACTGAAACAGCAGCATGGCGACGACGCCGATATGGTCGATGCCGACGTGCGTTCCCTGCTCGATGGACTCGTGGGTGACCTGCGAGCCGCGCTGACACTACTGCTCGGAGCCGCAGGTGTGTTGCTCGTCGTCGCATGCGCGAACGTTGCCAACCTGCTGCTCGCGCGCGGTCTCGCTCGTGAGCATGAATCGGCAGTGCGCGTCGCGCTGGGCGCCCCGGTCAGCCGGATCGCACGGGCAATTCTCGCCGAGTCGCTCGTCCTGGCACTCGCCGGTGCATTCCTCGGCGTTGTGATCGCGCGGGCGGCGATGCCCGCACTGCTGCTCATGGCCCCAGTCGCGTTGCCGCGCGCGGAGAACATCGACGTCGATTGGCGCGCGCTCGCATTCGCGCTTGCGATCTCGGTGCTCGCGGCGGCATTGATGGCGCTGGTCCCAGTGCTTCGCACCAGGAAGCGTAACCTGCGCCCCATTCTGGCTGACGGTCAGCGCACGCGGGGCGGCGATGCAGCGAGTCACAGATTCCGTGAAGTCCTGGTCGTGGCGCAGATTTCTTTGACGGTTGTGCTGCTGGTCGCGGCCGGACTGCTAGCCCGAAGCTTTGTCGCGCTGCTCGATACGAACCCGGGCTATCGTACCGACGGCGGGATCGTGATGGACCTGTGGCTGCGGCGCCCGCCCTGCACAGTGACGGCGAACAGCATGACGTGCGATGACGCGGCCACGTCGGCCAACGCCGCGTTCATCGAACGACTCATGACCCAGCTGGGCGCGTTGCCCGGCGTCGAGCGAGTCGGTGGTGTGAGTCGTCTACCGCTGGGCGAAGGTTTCGATCCGAACGGCACGTTCGTGAAGCTGCAACGTCCTGACGAGATTTCGAGCTTCGAAGACCATCTCACACTCGCACGACAGCCGGAACGAGTCGGCAACGCGGAGTTTCGGATCGCGAGCGCCGGATACTTCGGAGCAATGGGCATCCCGCTAATCGATGGCCGGCTATTCGACGAGCGCGATACGGCCGACACCACGCACGTTGCAGTCGTCAGTGCTTCCCTCGCGGCGGAAACCTGGCCCGGGGAGGACCCGCTCGGCAGGCTGGTTCAATTCGGCAACATGGACGGGGATCTGACGCCTTTCACAATCGTCGGCATTGTCGGCGACATTCAGGAGCGCGCCCTTGGCACTGAACCGCGCCCGACATTCTATGTGGACTATCGTCAGCGAACGCGCACAGTCAGTGCGTTCCACATTGTGATGCAGGGCGCCGAGGTGAACGCTGGCACTGCGCCGGCTGCGCGCCGTGTCGCGATGGCGCTGGATCCGTTGGTACCGATTGCGCTCAGAGCCCTCAGCGAAGTCAAGACCGCGTCCGTCACGGATCGCCGCTTCGTCCTGCTCCTCGTTTCGATCTTCGGGGCGGTCGCACTGGCGCTGGCGGGCATCGGGGTATACGGCGTCACGGCCTATGTTGCAACCGAACGGGTGCCTGAAATCGGAGTTCGCGTCGCTTTCGGTGCACGCGGCCGGGACGTGATCAGGCTCTTCCTCGGACAGGGGGTGATTCTGGCTGTGGTCGGGGTGCTGGTCGGCTCGGTTGCAGCCCTGATCCTGACACATCTCCTCAGAATCTTTCTCTACGACGTCGGTGCGGCCGACCCTGCAACCTTCATTGGCGTCGCTCTGACGCTGGTCACAGTCGTCGCACTCGCGAGTTTCGTGCCGGCTTACGGCGCATCGAGGCGGGATGCGACAGAGGCGCTGCGGCATTGCTAAGTGCTGCGGTACTCGCCGCCTGTTACGGCCACTGGTAGGGATGAACGGCCCGGGATTGCGCCCTGATGCCCGCAGCATAAGGCCCCAGTAGCACGCCATCTTCTCTGCACGTCGGCCGGCCAGTCCGGACTTCCGGAGGACGGCTCGACCGGTGCCCACGGCGGATACCACAAGGAGCCTGAGTTAGAATCAGGCAAACGAGAAGAGACGCCATGGCCAGCCTGTTCGGCGAGCTTTCGAGACGACACGTGTTCAGAGTGGCGGCAGCATATGCCGTCGTCGCATGGCTGGTCGTGCAGGTTGCCGCGATCGTGTTTCCGGCCTTCGAGGCCCCGCCGTGGGTCCTGCAGAGCTTTATCGTGGTCATCGCTCTCGGCTTCCCTGTCTGCATCGTCATGGCCTGGATCTACGACCTGACGCCTGCCGGCATCGTTCGGACCGAATCGTCGGACGGGCGTTACGGCATCGGCAAGCTGACCAGACAGCGGATCGACTTTCTGATCATCGGCGCTCTGGCACTCGCTGTTGGTGTGTTGCTGCTGGGACGAATCGGTAACGCTTCGGCACTCGACAATTCTGTTGCCGTGCTCCCGTTCGCGAACCTGAGCCCGGATCCGGACAACGCGTACTTCTCGTCCGGCATACACGATACGGTCGTCAACGAGCTTGCGAAGGTCCGCGACATGAGCGTCATCGCGCGCACGTCCGTGGCGCGGTACGGCGACGGTGAGACGGCGCTCGACCAGATCGCCCGCCAGCTCAACGTCGAAACGATCATGACGGGCTCGGTGCAATACGCGGGCAGCCGCGTGCGCGTGGCCGTGCAGCTCATCGACCCGATGACCGGCACGAACATGTGGTCGGAGATCTACGATCGGCATCTCGATGACATCTTCGCGGTTCAGACGGACATCGCGATGCGGGTCGCCGAAGGTCTCGAAGCCACTCTGCTGGCGGAAGAGGCGCTGGCTCTGACCCGGGAGGCGTCGGCGTCGGCCGAGGCCTACACGCTGTACCTCAGAGCGAACGAGATCTATCGCGAGACGGGGAACCGCTCCGATCGGCGCGACGAGGTGCTGGGGCTGCTCGACCAGGCGCTCGAGATCGACGATCAGTTCGCACTCGCGTACGCGCTCAGGTCCTGGTACGAAGCGAATCAGATCATCGACACGTTCCCCACCGCAGGTGCCGCCGACGAGCGTGACGCGCAGGAGCAGCTGGCCCGTGGGAGCGCTAACCGCGCGCTGAGTCTCGACCCGACTGCGGCATTCGCTTATCTCGCCCTCGCGAGCATGGACACGCCCTATTGGCGCTGGACCGACGCCGAGCGATCCCTCGAAAACGCGATCGAGCTCAATCCCGGTCATTCGGTGCTGCTCGCCGAGTATTCGCAGCTTCAGTCGTTCGTCGGGGACTACGACAGCGCGATCGAAGCGGGCAGGCGCGCCGTCGAACTCGACCCCAACAATGCCGATCTTCGCCAGACCGTCGGCGCGGTTTATGCCTATGGCGGCCGAATCCCGGAAGCCCTGCGCGAGCTTCGTGCCGCCGTCGAGCTTGCGCCGCGCAGCGGCCTCGTCCATCTGTGGCTCGGTCATGTCGAGAACATCATCGGTAACACGGATGCGGCCAGCAACGCGTTGCAGACCGCGGAAGACCTGATAGTCGGCAACCGTACCGGGCCGCCGCTGGCACTTGCGGCCCTCGCGTACGCCTATTCGAGAAACGGTCGATCGGACAAGGCCGAAGAATTTCACACCCGTTTCGAGCAGGCAATTGGCACACGGTCGGACGACACGGGCAGCCGCATCCTCGCGAGCCTGGCCGTCGACGCCGTCGACGACGCACGACAATGGCTCGAACGCGCCGTCGCCAAAGTCGATGGGGCGCAAGTCGATGACGGCTTCTTCAACCTCATGATGCTGAGAGCGAATATTTACGGCGACGCCCGACTGGAGCAGCCGGAGTTCAGAGAGCTGCGCATGCAGCTTTCCGGGCTATAGCCGCGGCGGGCGAATCGCGTCACAGCAACAGCATGAGCACGATAAACCTCAACGCAAAGCTCGCCGCGTTCGCCGATCACTGGTCGCCGAAGATCGTGGCCACGTTCAAGGGTCACGACGTGATGGTCGTCAAGGCGCAAGGTGAGTTCAACTGGCACTCGCATCCGGATACCGACGACTTCTTTCTGGTGCTGAAAGGACGTCTGACGATCAGGCTGCGCGATGGTGACGTGCACCTGTCGGCGGGCGAGATGTTCGTCGTGCCCCGGGGTGTCGAGCATTGCCCGGTTGCCGACGAAGAGGCGCACGTCCTGGTGATCGAACCGGCAGGCACGCCGAACACCGGGGACGAGGCTACTGCAGCGACGAAGACCAGAATCTAGCCCGGAAATTCACCGATTACGCGGGCGCTCGCTTGCTCCTCCTAACCGATCTCGCCCGTGAATCGGTGAGATTCCGGGGCTAGCGATCCGGGCGATCGATGAGATTGCCGGCTGGCCGCGTAGCGACTCCGGCTGGCCGGGCAGCGCCTCCGGCGTCCCCGCCGCGCTCAACTGTCCCACGGATGCGCGAAAGGCTCCGCGTCGACGTCGTCGAGCATCGACAGCTCCCCGGCCTCGATGCGATCGCCGATTGCCCCGACCGTCGCCCGCAGCCGACCGATCTCCGCGGGCGCGCGCAGGAGCTTGATCGAGTCGTACTTGTCCTTCAGCAACTGCGCCTGTAGCGCCGCGACCTGCTGCTCGGACTCGTCGCCGGCCGCCGCGTGATGACACAGCGCAAGCATCGATACGAGATGCTCGATGCAGAGGCCGAAGCGCTGCAGCGGTATCTGTGCCCGGGTCAGCTCGAGCTGGTAGAACATGCTGAGCGCAAGGTAGCGCCAGCGCAGACTGCGCAAACGCGTCTCGGCGAAGCAGGCATGGCGCCTGAGCCCCGCCGGCAAAGAGGCGTACCGCGACCGCATTGAGGCCGGCAGCAGCCGCGCCGGTAACCGCAGAAGATCGGCAACGGCGTTCCAGACGACCCAGCCGAGCAGCCGCCAGAAGCCCGCGCGCAGCAGCAGCCGCCCGGCTGCGGCGAGCGTGCGCCCCGGATAACGCCGCAGACTCTTCGGGCCGATCGCGAGCAGGCGTGCAGCGGGCGGCACCGGTTCCCCGTCCGCGCCGACGTTCGATTCCCGAATCACGTCGAGCAGCGGTGCCAGATAGCGGCGGACGAACGGCAGCGTGACGTCGCGCACCATGCCCATCCGGATCATGTCGTCCTCGCCTTCAACGACGCCGAACAGGTGCAGATTCACCCGCGCCGCATTGACCCGACTCGCGCTGTCGAACGCGCGGCCGCCGAGCACGTGCTCGCAGGCGATCATCGACTCGAGGCCGACGCTCGCCGCGGCCGACTTCGTCAGATCCCGAAGGCCGGCCAGATCCGCACCGCTCGCATCCTGCTCGAGCGCGAGAAACGCGAGCGCCCGCGCCTGCAGCGAGCCGCCGAGCATCCGGCCGAGCGCCAGCCGCGGCAGCTCGTGGCGGATGATCGGCCCGCCGACGCCCTGCCGGAGGATCGCGTAGTAGCTCGCATCGCGGGCAAGCATGCGCTGATAACCGGCCGACATCGCAGCCAGCATGCAACGCCCCATCCGCAGGCAGTAGAACAACACCTCGACGCCTTCGGCCGGGATGCGGTTTGCGGCCGGGATCGGAAAGTTGCGGAAGTGCAGCCGCGCGTTGTAATTGGCCGTGAACGCCGCAACGCCCGACGGCTCGCAGCGAAACTCGACGCCGCTATCGGCATCGCTGCCGGTCTCCGGCAGCTCGACGACGAAGAGCCCGATACGCTCGCCGCCCCTGCCGATCCGGGCGACGATCCCGAGCAGCGCGCCATGGTGCGCGTTCGTGATCCACAATTTGTTGCAGCGACCTTCGGCGAACAGTCGATAGTCGCCGTCGTCGTCCTGCTCGACGTAGGCTTCGATGCGCTTCGCATTGACGCCGACGCCGACCTCGGTCAGCGCGAAACCCATCAGCCGGCCGCTCGCGATCATCGGCAGGAACAGGCGCCGCTGAGCGTCGCTGCCGTAACCGAGCAGCGAGCCGGCGCCGATCGTGAGTTGCCCCGATATTTCGACCGCGAGCGGGCCGAGGCCGTTGGCCGCAAGCCGCTCCTCGAGCAACGCGAGTTCCACATAGCTGCCGCCGGCGCCGCCGAAATCCGCCGGCACCGTGTAGCCGTAGGCTTTCTGCGCGGCCACCCGCGTGCGTATCGCAGTAGCCAGCTTGCCGTCGACGGTAAACGCCTCGCCGGCCGCAAGCCCCGCAAGCGCCGCATCGACGATTGCCGAGACCCTTGGCGGCTCGCTCGCCCTCAGGCGGTGGTCGCTTGCGCCGCCGGCCCCGAGCTCCGCGGCCGATGGGAGCGGCCCGAAGATCAGGCGCTCGACGAGGCCCCGCCGGGTCGGCGCGAGCTTGCGATCGGCGCCGGACAGGGCCGCGTCGAGGTCGCCGACATCACGCGCGCCGGCGCTGTCACCGGCCGCCGCCAGCGCTGCCGCAGTCGCGGAATGGCCCGGCGGCTCGGGGGTCTTGCTCATTCGAGTGCCTCGTCGACCCGGGCGCGGCAGCGCCCGGTGCCGCTCAGCATAACCGGCCTGCCGCCGCCCGCCGAAATCCTGTAGATTGGCGGCCGACAACCAGACGCCCGCCGATGAGGGCGCGACCTTCGCACAGGAGAAACCGATGATCGATAAACGACGGCTTGCCGCCGCGACCGCAGCGCTCGTTCTGAGTGCGAGCGCCGCGCAGGCACAGGACATGAGCTTTTTCGTCACCAGCAGCAACCCGGGTTCCGGCGGCGACCTCGGCGGCCTCGACGGTGCCGATGCCTACTGTCAGACGCTGGCCGCGGCTGCGGGCGCCGGCGACAAGACCTGGCGCGCCTATCTGAGCACGTCCGATGTAGACGCGCGCGACCGGATCGGCGACGGCCCGTGGTACAACGCCGCCGGCGAAATGATTGCCGCCGACGTTGCCGAGCTCCACGGCGACAACAACCTGAATGGCGACACGGCGCTGAACGAGAACGGTGACGCACCGAACTATCTGGTCGGCGATCCGCCCGCGCCTGCCGCCCAGCCGCTCGAGCACGACATCCTGACCGGCACGAACGAGGACGGCACGGCAAACGAGATGACCTGCAGCAACTGGACCGATGGCAGCGATGCCAGCCAGGCGATGCTCGGTCATGCCGACCGGATCGGCCGCAACCCCGGGGTCAATTCCTGGAACGCCGTGCATCCCTCGCAGGGCTGCGGAATGGCGCAGCTCGAGCCGACGGGCGGCGCCGGCATGTTCTATTGCTTCGCGATCGACTGAGGCTCACGGCAGGCGGGCCGGGCTGCCGGTCCGCCTGCCTGCCCATCTGCGTTCCAGCGGGCGCGCTCCAATGCATTCCCTGCTGAACAGCATCGGCAAGCGGCTCTACACGGCGCGGCTCTCGAACGCGAGGGCCCGGCGCACCTGGGCGCCACCCTACTGGGAAGAGCAGAACGGGATTCACTCGATCGCCTGCCGCCGCTGTCCGAAGTTCGTCGCAAGCCGCGCGGCATGCGCGGTGCCCTTCGGCAGCCCGTTGCGAAAGTGCGTCACCGCCGCCCAGGAAGCGCACCTGCATTCGCTGGACGGCCTCGATCTGCTCGAGATCGGCTACGGCCGGCACTCGATTCCGCGGCGCCTGATCGCTGCCGCCGGCGGGACCTGGACCGGTATCGACCCGCTGGCCGACGACGGCCCGCCACGGCGCGGCGCCGCCTGCCGCGGGCATGCCGGCGCGATTCCGTTTCCTGACGCAAGCTTCGACATCGTCGTCGGCATCCAGACGCTCGAGCACTGGGGCGACCCGCTGCCCGACGGAACGGCCGGGCCCGGCTATGCGCGCGGGCTGGCCGAAGTTCATCGGGTGCTGAAACCGGGCGGCCGGATCTACTTCGACGCACCGATTCACCTGCACGGCCACGAAATGTTCATCGCCGGCGATCTCGACAGAATCACGGCCTGCTTCGAGCCGTCGCTCTGGTCCGACCTCACCGTCGAAACCTGGCGGCGCGAACACGATCCGCTGCCGCGTTACGCGACCCCGGCGCCGGACCTCGGCACCTGGGGCGCTGTCACCGGCTATTCCGCCGCAACTCTCGAGTCACTGCGCGCGAACGCGAGCGTCTGGCTGGTGGCGCTTACGGCCCGGCGCAACGCTGCGGCGGCGGCCGCATGACCACGCTGCAGCGCTCGATCGCCGCGCTGGCAGCCGTGCTGCTCGCGATCGCTACGGGCCTCGGTGCCGCAGCCAGCCACGGCCTGGCGGACCGGCTGCCGGCCGCCGCTATGCAGTCCATTGAGACCGGTGTCGCGTATCAGTTCTATCACTCGCTCGGGCTGCTGGCTCTGGCGCTTGCCACCCGGCACCGTCGCCCCACCGGGCTGCTGCAGATCGCGCTGATCGCAATCGCGACCGGCACGGTGCTGTTCTGCGGCGGGGTTTATGCGGCGGCCTTCGACATCGACGGCGTGGCGCAGTTCGCTCCGGCCGGCGGCATTCTGCTGATCGGCGGGTGGCTCGCGACAGCAGCGGCCCTGCTCGCTCGCGGGCCCGTCGACTGACCCCGGGAGGCACGGCGCGAGAAGGAGACATAGTGGTGACTATGGCGACGACGAGCAACGCCGAATCGGCACGACAGACGCAGCCGGGTGCTACCGAATCAGCCGTTACAGGCCACTAGGAAGTCTGCGGCCGCTCGAGCGCCGCCTGGCAGATTCTCTCGCACAGGGTCGGGAAATCGATGCCGACCGCAGCCGCCGACTGCGGCAGCAGGCTGCCGGCGCTCAGTCCGGGCAGCGTGTTGACCTCGAGGCACCAGAGGCGGCCATCGGGATCGAGCCTGAAATCGGCCCGGCTGTAGTCGTCGAGCTTCAGCGCAGCGTGGGCCGCAAGGCCGAGTCTGCGGACTTCCGCAGCAAGCGGAGCGGGGATGTCGGCCGGAAAGATCTCGGCCGCACCGCCGGACTGATACTTGGCCTCGTAATCGAAGATGTCGCCATGCGCCGGCACGATCTCACCAACGGCGAGCGCCGCGCCATCGAGTATCCCGACGGTCAGCTCCCTTCCCGGCACGTAGCGCTCGACCATGACGTCGGCATCGAAGCCACCGGCGACCGCGACGGCCGCATCCAGCTGAGTCGCGTGCTCGACCAGAGTGAGCCCGACCGTCGAGCCCTGCCCGGTCGGTTTGACGATGACCGGAAAGCCGAGCTCCGCCGTTACCCGGGAAGCGGCAACGGGCGCCATCAGCCAGTCGGGGGTCGGAACGCCGGCGCCGCGGAACAGCTGTTTCGCGATCGCCTTGTCCCACGCCAGCGCACTACCGAGCCGGCCGGAGCCTGTGTACGGGACGCCGGCCAAATCGAGCACGGACTGCACGGTGCCGTTCTCGCCGCTGCCGCCGTGGAGCGCAAGAAAGACCAGATCGACGTCGCGCCAGTCCACGCCTGAGACGACGGCCGGCAGATCCGCTGCCGCCTGCCGCGCGGGCGGCTCGCGCGCGATGCTGCCGGACAGCACGCGGTGCTGCTCGGCCGGCGGGAGCACGCCGCGATGCATGTCGATCGCGATCACCTCATGGCCGCGCGTGCGCAGGCCCGCGACGACCTGCGAGGCCGAAGCGACCGATACGTCGCGCTCCATGCTGTCGCCGCCGAACAGCACCGCAATTTTCATACGGATCTCCCGCTGATGCGCGGCGCGCATTGTACTCGACGCCCCGGTCGCCGCGGCCGTTCGCCCCAATTGATCAGAATTCGTGTCGTATGCAACGAATCGCCGCACCGAGCACCGGCCGCCGCCGGTATATACTGTTCGCGCGCGGGCGACCCCGCGCCAACTCCGCCGGGGGAGGGTATCGGATGGGCTTGCGCTTGCATGACGCTGACGGCTGCCGAGAGGCAGGCCGCGGGGCGCGACTGGCCACTGTGGCGATCCTCGCTGCGTTCGTCGCCGGCTGTGAAAGCGGGTCGTCCACCGGCCCTGCGCCAATCGAGTTCACGACGGCGCTGCCGGCCAGCGGTGAAGGCTTCGTCGCGCAGTACGCGCCGCCGGTCGACGTCGGCCCCTATCCGAACGACATCTACAACCTGCCGGGCCAGACGCTGTCTATACCGGTCAAGCTGACCAGGCCGCTCGCCGAGGCCGTCAACACGCTGGATGGCTTCTCGACGACCGCGAAGATCACTGCGCCGTTCAGCGACCGCCTCGACCCTGCGACGCTGGTGCCGTTCAATCCGCTGGTCGCCGCCAGCGGTGCCGAGTCGATCTTCGTGCTCAATGCGACCACCGGCGTGCCGCTGGTCCCCGGCCTGCACTACGCAATTTCGATTTCGACGGCGGCCGGGACGAACGGGTCCATCCTCGAGATCGACCCGCTGGTGCCGCTCGAACCGGATACGACCTACGCGATCATTCTGACGGCCGGCATACAGAGCGCAGCCGGGGTTGCTGCCGGCCCGGATACCGTGTTCGAGATCGTCCGCGACGCACACCTCAACGGTGTGCTGACCGGGAACCAGGACCTGAATGCGCTGCTGCCGGCCATCGGTCCGCTGATCGATGTCGCGACCGGTCTGCTCGGCCTGCCGGGCGAAGCGGTCGTCAGTGCATGGAGCGTATCGACGCAGTCGATCGGCGATACGCTCGAATGGCTGGCTGCCACTGCCACGGCGCAGCCACAGCTGCTCGCACCGATGGGAATCTCGACGGCAGCGCTCGGCCTGCTCGGCGTCGCAGACGTTTACGCCGGTTTCATCGAGGCCCCTTATTTCGGCGACCCGGCGGATCCGCTCGGCAGCTTCTGGATCAACGCGGCCTTCCAGCCACTGACGCGCGACGACCCGGTGCCGATTCCGCGCGGCGGCACGCTGCGGCTGCCGCTGCTCGCCACGGTGCCAAACGCGTCGAGCGGCCAGGGCCGGCCCGCTGAAGGCTGGCCCGTGGCCGTCGTGATTCATGGCGTCACGGTCAATCGCACGGTCATGCTGACGCTCGCGGACGCGTTCGCCGCGGCCGGCTTCGCCGTCGTTGCGATCGACCTGCCGCTGCACGGCGTGACGGACATTACGAGCCCGTTCTACCAGGGCCCCGACAGCCCTTTCGGTGACAACGAGCGGCACTTCAATCTCGACAACGTCGGCGCGGTCGGCGACCTGTCGCCGGACGGTCAGATAGACAACGGCTGGCAGATCTTCAATGTCGGCAATCCGCTGAATGCGCGCGACCACGCACGGCAGGCCGTCGCCGATCTGATTCATCTGGCACGCACGGCACCGACGCTCGACTTCGACGGCGATGCGATGGCCGACATCGACCCGAATCGCGTTCATTTCGTCAGCCTCTCGCTCGGCAGCATATTCGCGACTTCGTTCCTGGCAGTCAGCGACGACGTCTCGACGGCTACGATGTCGAGCCCCGGCGGACCATTCGGAGATTTTCTCTATGATCCTGATGCCAGCGACTTCGGCATCCCGATCCGGCGTGGTATCGAGGCAGCGGGCCTGCCATTCGGCACCGTGGGCTTCGACGACTTCGTCCGCGACCTGCAGACCATTCTCGATCCCATCGACCCGCTGAACTACGCCGTGCAGGCTGCAGCGGGCCATCCGTTACATGTGATCGAGGTGCTGGGCGATACCGCGGTCACACCGGCTCTGACTGACTCACTCGCCGCCGTCATGGGGCTGACTGACGTCAGCACGACGACCGTCGACGCCGCCGGCGTTCGCGGAATCGTCAGATTCACGGCAGGGGAGCACTCGTCGTTATTCAACCCGACGATCGACATCGAGGTGACGACCGAGATGCAGATGCAAACGGTCGGTTTCGCGGTCAGCGGTGGCACGACGATCGCGGTAGCGAATGAGGCCATCGTTCAGTGAGGCACAGGATGCGGAAACGCGCAGCAGTAACCGTTCCGTGGGCGGCAAACCTCGCGCGGGCCGCGGCGCTCGCCCCGGCAGCGCTCGCCGCAAGCGCATACGGCCAGCAGGCCGCACCGGGGGCGATCGAGGAGGTCGTCGTCACCGGCAGCTTCATCCGGCGTCAGTCACAACTCGACTCGCCGGCGCCGCTGATCACGGTCACCCGGGAAGACATCGCCGGTGCCGGCGCCACCGAAGTCGGCGAGGTCATCGAAGCGCTGACGATAAACACCGGTTCACAGAACAATCCCGATGCTTTCACGCAGAACTTCAGCACCGGCACAAGCAACGTCAATCTGCGCGGGCTGGGCGTCGCCTCGACGCTGGTCCTGATCAACGGGCGTCGCCAGGTCAATAGTGCCGTTGCAACCAATCGCGGCGACACCTTCGTCGATACGTCGTCGCTGCCACCGATGATCGCCTTCGATCGGCTCGAAGTGCTGAAGGATGGCGCGACTTCGCTCTATGGCTCCGAAGCCGTCGCCGGTGTCGTCAATTTCATGACCCGGACGAATTTCGACGGCTTCGAGATCGAGGTCGATCTGAAGACCGTCGATGCCCACCCGCAGGAGGACCTGAGCCTCAGCGCTCTGTATGGTGGCGGCAACGACGCGACCCGCGTGCTGGCCGCATTCAGCATTCTCGACCGCTCGGAACTGACGACCAACGATCGGCGACTCTCGACGACGTTCGACGACCTGAGCCAGGCCGGCAACCCGGGCTCGTATCTCGTGACCTCGCTGCCCGGAAATCCGCTCTACGCACCAATCTGGACAGCCGGCTTCGACAGCAACGGCAACGGCGTCGCCGATGCCGTCGAGCCGCAGATCGGCTTGCCGGCAATCCCCGGCGCACAGTTGCCGGTTTTCGCCGATCCGGACTGTGCGGCAATCGCTGCACAGGACCGCAAGGTCGTGCCGACGTTCGCACAAACCGTGCCGACACCGGCCGGCGACGTGCCGATCGGGCTCTGCCAGTTCGATTTCGGCGATTTCTTCTCGCTGGTGCCGGAGGAAGAACGAGTATCGGTCTATTTCGAGGTAGATCACGCGTTCTCTGATCGCCTGAGCGGGTCGATCGAAATTCACAGCGCATCGAACGAGGCGCAGCGGAACAATTCACCATCGTTTCCGTTCGCCCGGTTTCCCGTCGTTCCGGCAGCGCACCCGGACAATCCTTTCGGCGCCGACGTCAGCTTCATCGGTCGGGTGGCCGGGGCCGGCGGCACGGCGGTCCCGAGTTTCCACGAGTCCGACACCACCCGGATCGCGGCCCACCTCGAGGGCGAGATCGGCGAGCATTGGCGCTTCGACGCCTCGGCAACGCTGAGCGAGAACGAGTTCTTCGTCTCGACCGAGGACACGCTGATCGACCGCTTCGGGCTTGCAATCACCGGGCTCGGTGGGACGGGCTGCGACCCTGCGACCGGTCAGCCGGGCGTCGGGCCCTGCGTCTGGTTCAACCCTTTCGGCAGCTCGTTGCTCGGTACCGGTACCGTGAATTCAGCGGGCTTGCTCGACGATGTCATCGGCACGTTCACGTCGCTCGCCGACAGCGAGCTGACGACGCTCGAGGCCATCGCAGCTCGGGAGCTCGGCGAGCTGGCCGGCGGACCGGCGCAGATAGCATTCGGCTTCCAGTATCGCGACGAGTCGCTCAGCTACGACTACGATGCGAACACGAACGCCGACAACTTCCTGTTCTTCAGCGGCATACCGGATTTCGCCGGTGACCGGGACATCAGCGCCATGTTCGTCGAGCTCGATCTGCCGCTGTCGCCGACGCTGGACCTGCAACTCGCGGCGCGCCAGGAAGACTACGGCCGCGGCCTCGATTCGTCCGATCCGAAGCTGTCGCTACTGTGGCGGCCCAACGACTCGTTTTCTCTACGGACGTCGTTCGGCACTTCGTTCCGCGCACCTTCGCTGTTTCAGGAGTTCGGGATTCAGACGACGCTGGACCAACTGATCGATCCGGCGGTCGGGATCGCCCAGTTCTTCCCCGTCCGCACGCAGGCCAACGCCACGGCGGATCGCCTCCAGCCCGAGGAGGCCGACGTCTTCAACATCGGGGTCAGCTGGGCGACCGACGCGCTCGAAATCGGCATCGACTACTGGTCGTTCGACTACGAGCAGGTGATCATTCAGCAAAGCGCGCAGGCCGTGCTGAATGCCGCGGCCGCCGGTGACCCGTCGGTTCAGAATCAGGTGATACGCGACCCGCTGAGCGGCCTGCTGCTTCGGGTCGACACGTTCTATGCGAACGCGTCGTCGCTCGAGACCGACGGCATCGACTTCTCGCTTACGTACGACTTCGATCTTGGCGGCGGCTCGGCGCTGGCGCTAGGCACCGAGATGACGCTGATCACGAGCTACGACCCCGTCGATCCGCAGGCCGGGACGATCGACGGGCTCGGCCGGCGAAACTTCGATAATTTCGCGACGTCGACGCCCGAGCTCAGGGCAACGCTGTTCGCGAACTGGGAGCTCGACCGGCACGGCATCGACGTTTTCGTGCGACACATCGACGGCTACGACGACGACCAGTTCGTCCCGATCGACAGCTTCACGACGCTCGACGCGCAGTACCGCTATCGTTTCCGCGGCGACCGGGGACCGGTCCTTGCCGTCGGCGCCGTCAACCTGCTCGACGAGGATCCGCCCGCTGTCCGCACGAATGGCGGCTACGACTCGAAAGTCCACGACCCGCGCGGCCGCGTCATTTACGCCCGGCTGCAGTTCTCGTTCTGAATTTGGGGACAGTGACCCTAATTCCGGATCTGCGGTCGGCCTAGTTCCGTCGCCCCAGAATTAGGGTCACTGTCCCCAAATTCCCTCTCAGCAGCTGTCGGGCCGTTTCGACACTGTCTGCGTCGAGCTCGGTCAGCGCTTCCATCCGCTGACCGACCGCGGCCGCGACGCGGGCGCCGTTGCGATACGCGATCCGGTTCGCGCCGACGGCGGCGATGCGGCGCTCCTGACCGCCGATCACGAGATTCAGCGGGTCGGCGGCCGAGATCACGATCCACTCGTCGGTCGGCGGCTCCCGCCGGATACGCCGGAGCGCCTCGACAGCCTCGGTCAGCGCAAACTGCTCGCCCCCGACGGGTCCGACGAAACGCCCGCCGCGAATTTCTCCCTGCGCCTCCCAGCGCCGGTAGATCGCGACGAGCTCCCGCCACGGCGGGATCAGCGCCTCCCGCGCGACGATGGCACGCGCGACTACACCGTAGCGTCTGAGCAGCGTCATGGCGACGTGCTCGAGCCGTTCCTGAGGATCGACCGAATCCGGCGCCCCGCGCACCAGCGACCAGCGGCCTGCGCGGTCGAACCCGGAGAGCACCGGGCCGCGGCGTCGCGCGCGGCCGAAAGACGGCCGCTGCCGCTGCGGCGAAATGACGGCACGCAGGCCACTGAACGCATCGGATGTCACGATGCCGCGGGCAACGAGCTCCCCGAGCGCATCCTCGACCTGCACGCGCAACAGGCCGGTGTCGGCGACCAGATCCGCGAAGAACAGCGCGCCGCCGACGACGAGCGCCGCGTGGACCCGGGCGGCATGCGCTGACAGGTCGTCCGCATCTGCCTGTGTCGCCTCTGCCGTCTCGCCGACAGCACCGACCGGCTCCCAGAACGGCAGGTCGCCGCGCGGCACGAGCGCGACCGGCGAAGCCGCGACCGTGGACCGCGCGCTGGTCCCCAGACGTGGCCGCCACCAGACGAAACGCCCGGCACCGGAAAGCTCGTCGAGCTGCGAAGGCGCATAGTCGGCGATACGTGCCGGCAGCACCTCACGCTCCCAGACCACGGCCGGCAGCGCGAGACCCTTTAGCTCGGCCAGCACGGCTTCGAGCGCCGCGCCACCTTCGCGGCGGGCATCGCCGAGACCCTGCCAGCGGAACAGGAAACGCTGCATGTCGGCGAGCGTTACCGGCTCGATCTCCCGGCGCAGCCGCTTCAGCGTGTAGCGATGAATCCGCGCCAGCAGACGGCGCTCGCACCATTCCTCGGTGTCGACACCCGAGAACCGTCCGCGCATCACGATGCCCTGCTGCTCGAGAGCTGCCAGCGGAATCGCGATCGCTCCCGGCGCGAGACCGAAAGGCCCGGCGATCGCCTCGACGCTCGCGGGACCCAGACCCTCGAGCCTGCTGCGCACGATCTCGCGCAGCGCCGCATCCCCGTCGGCGACGCCGGCTGGAAATCGTGCAACCTTATCGAGCACCTGGCCGGCCGGAAACGCGAGCTCGAACTCGGCAACGCGCTCGGTGGCGACCCAGAGCTCGCCGGCTGCGGGCGGCACGAAACGCGCCACCCTGCCGGCTGCCTTGAGCTGCCCGAGGTGGGCACGGACGTACTGCGGGTCACTGCCACCGCGGGCAAGATCGTCGTCGCTGATGCAGCCGAGCAGCAGCAACGCGTCGTGCAATTCGTCCGGCGTCGTGATCCGCGGCCAGGCCTCCTCGCAGACCCGTTCGATCGCGGCTGCATCGAGGCGCCCGAGCGTCGCGGCCTGCTCGACATCCATGTAACGGCGCGACTGAACCGCGAGCGTACGCCGCTCCTCGGCCGGCGCATCGTCGAGAAACGCATAGGGCCGCGCGCCGAGAATTTCCTGCGCGAGCGGCGAGGGGCTGGTCAGGTCACGGCATTCGATCGCGATCGCGCCCGACTCCACGCCGGCGAGCAAGCGCTCGAGCCCGTCGACATCCATGACGACGTCGAGGCAGTCGCGCAACGTCTGCGCGACGAGCGGGTGATCCGGGATCGGCAAATCACCGCCGGGCAGGTTTTCGGCGCATGCGAGCTGCTCCGGAAAAACCGTCGACAGCAAATCTTCCGCGTCCATGCGCTGCAGCTGCGGGGCCTTCTTGCGGCCACCCTGAAAGCGCCTGACGGCAAGCGCGATCGTTGCATTCCAGCGCCAGTGGGTCGGAAACACCGGCGCGCCGAGCACTGCCTGCTCGAGCACGCGCCGCGCGGATGCGCGCGACAGATATCGGCTTACCTCGTCGAGGCCGAAACTGTGCACGGCGCCCAGTGACAGGATGATCGAATCCTCGAGCGCGGCCGCCTGCAGCTCGAAGTTGAAGCGACGGCAGAAGGACTTTCTGAGCGCGAGCCCCCAGGCGCGATTGACGCGCGAGCCGAACGGCGAGTGAATGACCAGATGCGTGTCGCCGGCCTCGTCGAAGAACCGCTCGAAGTAGATTCGATCGAGCGTCGGCAGCCCACCGAGCGCTGCCCTCGCGGCCGCCAGATATTCGACGAGCTGCTCCGCCGCGCTCCGATCGATGCCGTACTGCCTTGCGATCCGTTCGGCCACCGCGTCGACATCTGCCCCACCGGCGGTGGCCGCCAGCGCACCGTCGATGCGTTGCCGCAAGGCCGACACGCTCGCGGACAGCTCGTCGCTGCGCCCGGGCGCCTCGCCGAACCAGAAAGGTATCGAAGGCGGCAGGCCCTTCGCATCCTCGACCAGCACCTTTCCCGACGTGACCTGCAGTATCCGGTAGGACGTATTGCCGAGCTGAAAAATGTCGCCGGCCAGACTCTCGGTCGCAAAGTCCTCGTTGACGCTGCCAATCGGAAACTCCTCCGGCAGCAGGACGACGTCGAAGTCGAACTGGTCCGGTATTGCCCCGCCGTTCGTGATCGACGTCAGCCGCGCACCCTTGCGGCCGCGCAGCACGCCGTTGACGCGGTCGTAGTGAATGTGTGCGCTGCGCCGGCCACGGTGGGTCGTGAAGCCGTCGGCCAGCATCTCGACGACGGCGAGAAAGTCCTCGCGCTTCAATTCACGATAGGTATACGCGCTCCGCACGAGCGCGAACAATGCATCGACCTCCCACTCACGCATCCCGAGCTCGGCGACGATTTGCTGAGCCAGCACGTCGAGAGCGCCGTCGCAGAGCGTCAACGCATCGAGGCTGCGGTCGGCGACACCGCCCAGGAGCGCCACCGATTCGACCAGCTCATCGCGGGACAGCGGCAGCAGTCGCCCTTTCGGCACGCGGCCGACGCCGTGGCCCGATCGACCGACCCGCTGCAGGAACGCCGAGATCGAGCGTGGCGAACCTAGCTGACAGACGAGATCGACGTCGCCGATGTCGATCCCGAGCTCGAGCGAGGATGTAGCGACGATCGCCCGCAGCTCACCGGCTTTCAGTCGCTCTTCGGCGCGAAGGCGGTGTTCCTTGGCGAGACTGCCGTGATGCGACGTTACGCAATCCTCGCCGACGCGATCGGCGAGATGCCGGGCGACACGCTCGGCCAGACGCCGCGTGTTGACGAACAACAGCGTCGTCCGGTGGGCTTCGATCAACTCCGCGAGGCGGTCGTATATTTCCCCCCAGACCTCGTTCGGCATGATCGCCTCGAGCGGTGACGACGGCAGCAGCAGGGACAGATCGCGCTCACGCACGTGGCCTTCGTCGATGATCTCGCAGTTCGGGGTCTCGTGACCGGTCAGAAACTTCGCGACCGTTGCTATCGGCCGGATCGTCGCCGAAATACCGACCCGAACCGGCGACTCCTCGCAGAGCGCCTCCAGCCGCGTCAGCGAGAGCGCCAGGTGCGCGCCGCGCTTGTTTCCGGCGAGCGCGTGAATCTCGTCGACGATGACGGTGCGAACGCCGGACAGCATGTCGCGTCCGGATTCGGAGGTCAGCAGGATATAGAGCGACTCCGGTGTCGTAACCAGGATGTGCGGTGGCTGTCGGCGCATCCGCGCCCGCTCGGACTGCGGCGTATCGCCGGTTCGCACGAGCGCGCGGATCGGCGCGTCATCGAGCAGTCGCCCGGCCAGCGCACTGCGAATACCGTCCAGCGGCTGCTGCAGGTTCTTCTGGATATCGTTCGACAGCGCTTTCAGCGGCGAAACGTACAGCACGCGGGTGCGGTCCTCGAGGCCGCCGGCGACCGCGTCCCGAACGAGACTGTCGATCACCGCAAGAAACGCCGCCAGCGTCTTGCCGGCGCCGGTTGGCGCGCTGATCAGGGCGTGGCGGCCAGACGCAATCGCAGCCCAGGCGCGCTCCTGAACCGGTGTGGGTGCGTCGAACGTGGCAGAGAACCAGTCGCCGACCGCGGGATGGAAGTCTTTCAGTGGCACGTCCGCAGCATCCGCGACTTTGCCGACGATGTCCAATCCCACCTTATAATCCGGCTTCCCGCGCGCAGACAGGTTCCGGAAAGCTGACACGATGAGAATGACGCAGTCGGAATTCCTGCGATGGCCGCACAAGGCCGTGACGCTGCTCGGCATGTCGGGCGTCGGCAAGACGCGTCTCGCATCGCAGCTGCCGCAATCGGAATGGTTTCATTACTCCGGCGACTACCGCATCGGAACGAAGTATCTGGCCGAGCCGATCCTCGACAACATCAAGCGTCAGGCGATGCAGGTCGGTTTCCTTCGCGACCTGTTGCGCAGCGACTCGATCTATATTGCCAGCAACGTCACCGTGAACAATCTCGCGCCGGTGGCGACCTTCCTCGGCAAGATCGGTCGGCCCGACCTCGGTGGCCTGCCGGTCGATGAGTTCAAGAAACGGCAACGGTTGCACCGCGAAGCCGAGATAGGGGCCATGCGCGACGTCGCCTACTTCATCGAGAAGGCGCAAACGATTTACGGTTACGACCACTTCATGAACGACGCGGGTGGCAGCATCGTCGAGCTCGATGACGAGACGACGACCCGGACGCTGGCGGAGCACACGCTGATCCTTTATCTGCAGCCCGATGCCGACATGGAGCAGCAACTGATCGAACGCGCGATCACGAGCCCCAAGCCGCTCTACTACCAGGAAGCGTTTCTGGACAGCAAGCTGGCCGAGTATCTCGACCAGACCGGCCTCGACGACCCGGACCAGATCGTGCCCGACGAGTTCGTCCGCTGGATCTTTCCGGCGCTGCTCGCCCATCGGGCACCGCTTTACGAGCGGATGGCGGCCGAGTACGGGTACACGATTCCGGCTGCGTCGATTGCGACCGTCAGTGGTGAGGACGACTTCCTCGCGCTGGTGGCATCGGTGCTGGACTGAGCTGCACCGCCGGAGCGCCGTCCGGCTGCTGCCCGCTGCCCGATTGAGGCTGGACCGGGTTCAATCCGCAAGCGCGAGGAACCAGGATCCGGCAATCAGCGCGAGCGCGAGCGCACCGCAGGCGAGCTGAGCAGCAGGCCGTTCCGGCTTGCCGAGCGCTGCGACCAGGACACCGCAGCCGAAACCCGCAACGAATCCCAGCAGGTGTGCGCCGAGATCCGTGTTCTCGCCGCCGGTGCCGGTGAACGCCAGCAGACCGATCCCGGCTGCAATCGGTGCGACCCGCTGCCGCCAGCCGTGCCAGCCGCGGAACGCCTGGCGCCAGCTGAGCGAGGTCAGGATGCCGAGTGCTGCGAACACGGCCGTCGACGCGCCGATCGCGCGGTGCCCGGGGCCTGCCAGCCAGGCATTCGCCAGGTTGCCGGTGGCACCGCTCAGCACGATCAGTAGCCAGGCGAAGCCGCCCCCTACCGAGCGGGCCAGCGAGTAGCCGAAGAACGCGCCGAAGCCCGCGTTGCCGAGCAGATGCGCCGCGTCGGCGTGGAGTGTCAGGGACGTGACCGCCCGCCACCAGTCGCCGGCAAAGATCGCCGCTGAATCGACGCGACCGGCAGCCACCCAGTCCCGGCCGAAGAGCCCGTATGAGACGGCCGGCACGACGAGCACCAGCACGGCCAGGTAGACGATGACGCCGGCCGGCCCGGACCCGGTCAGCGGTGGAGGTGGCGCGGCCGGCGCAAACTCGCTGTTTTCACGGATGTAGTGGTCGAGCTCGGTGCGCGCGAGTGCCAGCAGGTCCGGTGGCACGCGAATGACCGACAAGCGCCCGACCTGCTCGTGATCGACCGAAATGCCGCGCGCTTCGAGCACCAGCGCCACCTCGGCGGCCGCGCGATGATCGCGGGTCGAGAAAACCAGCGTCGATTCCCGGGAATCGGTGGACATTGAGCATTCACCTGTCCGGCGTTACTGTCCGCAGTGTAGACGCTGTAGCCGCGGAGCCCTGTTCCCAGGGTCCGGCTGCGAACCGCACGCACCGGCTGCGCCGGCGGGAACACGACGACAGGATGAAGCAGGACGACAACCACGAATCGGAGCTCAGGTGCTACCGCTGCGGTGCGGGGCTCGCCCGTCTGACGCTGCCGCTGTCGCGACTCGACAACTGCCCGGCGTGCCAGGTCGATCTGCACGTCTGCCGGATGTGCCGGCATTACGCGCCGACCGCACCGGACGGCTGCACCGAGGACGACGCCGAAACGGTCAACGAGAAGGCGCGCGCGAACTTCTGCGACTACTTCCGGCCCGACCCGAATGCGTTCGACGGCAGCCTTCGAGCCGCCGATGATCAGGCCCGCGATCAGCTCGCCGCGTTGTTCGGCGAGGGCCCCGACGCGGAGTCGGGAGGCAAGCCGGCCGGCGACGCCGCAACGGCCGGTGATGCGGATGCCGCGCAGGCGGCCGGCGATGCCGGCGCCGATGATCAGACTGCGGCCGCGCGCGCACGCGCCGACGCGCTGTTCGACTCGTGAGCAGACGCATGCGGCGCACTGGCAACCTCGTCGGTTTCGTGCTGATCGTCGCAGCACTGCTCGGCGGCTGCGCGTCGACGCGATCGACCGATTCGCCTACCGGCCCGGTCAGCGGCACGCATGATCGCGATGTCGTGCTGCGCGAAGCCCGGGCGTTTTTCGGCCGCGGCGCCGAGGGGCTGGCCGAGGTCGTGAATCGCCTGTTTCGCGATCGCGGCAACCCTAGTGCCTACATCAAGGGCGAAGAAGGCGGCGGTGCGCTCGGCGTGGGCCTGCGCTACGGGCGGGGGACGCTGTACGCGAGTGATGGGACGACAGCCGACGTCTTCTGGCGGGGTCCGTCGGTCGGCCTCGATGTCGGCGGCAGCGCGTCGCAGGCGTTCATTCTCGTTTACGATCTCGAGTCTCTGGACGCGCTCTACACGCGGTACGGCGGCGTCGAAGGCAGCCTCTACGTCGTCGGCGGGATCAGTGTGAATTACAACCGCAACGGCAACACGCTACTCGCCCCTGTCCGCTTCGGTGTCGGCTGGCGCCAGGGTGTGAACGTCGGTTACCTGCACCTGTCGCCGGAGCGCTCGATCAGCCCGTTCTAGTCGTTGCTGCGGGTGCCTGCGGCGCGCTTGCGTGCTTCGCTCAACGGCACCTTGACGTCGATGGCGACCGTGTTGTCGTGCTCGCCGCCGGCAGCGTCCTCGATCATCCCGATGACGTCGAAGTCGGTATCCGGCGCCGCAGCAACCGACGTGGATGTTTCCGTGCCGCCACCCCGGAGCATCTGATACTTGCGCCGCCACATGTCGCTGTTGCGTCGCAGGCCCGCGATCGTCTCCACATGCTGATCGATCAGGGCTTCGAGCTCGACAATGATGTCGCGTTTGGACTCGATCTCCTGCTGCAGTCTGTCGACCCGCTCGGCATCGGCACGCAGGCTTCTGATCAGCGCCTTGCGCGCTTCGAGCTCCGTCCTGAGAGCGGACGTTTCCGCCCATTCCTCGGCTGCTTCGCTGGCGGCGTCGGCCTCGAGCTCGTCGCGCTCGCGCTCGAGCTGACTGGCGCGATCCTCAGCGGCCGCGAGCTGCTCGCGCAACTGCGTCAGCTCGTCATCACGTTCGTGCAGCTGCGCCTGCAGTTCCTCGTTGCCGCTCTTGTCGCGGCGGAGCGCCGTCACCAGCTCCTGTTTGCTTTCGAGCTCGGAACGTAGGCGTTCGACCTCCTGATCGCGCTCCCGCACGGTTTCAGCGAGTGAGTGCGTTTCTTCGGCCTCGGCGCGCAGCACCTCGATCAGGTTCTCGTGACCTTCGGCCTTTTCGGTCAGCGCCTGCAGCTGCTGCTCTTCCTCGGCCCGGAGGGACTGCAGCCGTTCCAGCTCCGCTTCCTGCACATCGAACCGGTCGAAAACGCCCGACAGCTCCGCGCCGCACTCCGCCAGCAGCGTCAGCAGTCGCTCTTTGAGCTCGTCCCTCGAATCGCTGTCCATTTCCCGCCGCCCGCATGCACCCTCGGACAGGATGCCGCCCGCGATCCGCGGCTGCGCGGACCTGTGTCACAAACGGGGTGCCCGACGGCGTCAGCGAAAGTCCGCGTTCACGCTCTCCAGAGCCGCCGCGCCGGGGCAGAGCGCATCGAGCGGCAGCCGACCGAGGGGCGCCGCGACGGTGCCATTGATGCCGTGGAGATCGGGCTCGGATTCATTGACATACAGCAGACCGGTCACGATCTCGCCGCGATTCTGGCAGCTACGGATGTACTCGACGGCCATCCCGCGGTTGTGGAGCTCGTAGTCCTGGGCGACCTTTCTCAGCACGAGCCGGCTGCCGTCATGCAGCTCGATCGGCATCGCCTCCCCGGCGTCGTACGCGGCCCGGATTTCCTCCGCCGGAGGAACGAAATCCGCGTTTACGACCGGATGGTAGTGGTCGCGGGTATAGGCGTAACTCTTCGTCGAACCCTCGTGATCGTTGAACGTCACACACGGCGAAATCACGTCGAGCAGCGCGAAGCCGCGATGGCTCAGACCCGCTTTGATCAGGGGCACGAGCTGCTCCTTGTCCCCGGAGAAGCTGCGCGCGACGAACGTGCCGCCCAGGGCCATCGCCATTTGCACGGAGTCGATTGGCGGCTGACGGTTCTCCTCGCCGCGCTTCGCGCGCGAGCCGAAGTCCGCGGATGCCGAGAACTGGCCCTTCGTCAGCCCGTAGACGCCGTTGTTCTCGATGATGTAGAGCATGTCCAGATTGCGGCGGACCGCGTGGGCAAACTGCCCGAAACCGATCGATAGCGAATCGCCGTCACCGGAGATGCCGATCAGATGCAGATCCCGGTTGGCCGCCGAGGCGCCAGTCGCGATCGACGGCATTCGCCCGTGCACGGAATTGAAACCGTGCGATTTGCCGAGAAAGTACGCAGGTGTCTTCGACGAGCAGCCGATGCCGCTCAGCTTACCGACACCTTCGGCCGGGAGTGACAACTCGAAGCAGGCCTGTACGATCGCCGCCGTGACCGAGTCGTGCCCGCAGCCGGCGCACAGGGTCGACATGCCGCCTTCATAGTCGCGAATCGTCAGACCGAGCTCGTTGCGCTCGAGTCCGGCGTGCAGAATCTTCGGCTTCACGATCGAGGTCATGCCGCGGCCTCCCGTCCGAGGGCGGCGGCTATCGCATCGACGATGCACGAGTAGCTGATCGGCAGACCGTCGTAGCTCAGAATCGAAGACAGCCGCGCTTTCGGGTAGTCCGTTTCGGCGCAGATCAGCTTCAGCAGCTGCGCGTCACGATTCTGCTCGACGACGAAAACGCGTTCGTGGCGCTCGAGAAAACGTATCACCCGGTCATCGAACGGAAACGCGCGGATGCGGCAGTAGTCGAGGTCGATCCCGTCCTTCGCGAGCCGTGCAATCGCCTCCCGAACCGCCGGATCGCTGCTGCCGACTGCAACGACACCCCATTTCGCCCGCGGCCGCCGCGGTGAGAGCACGGGTGCGGGAACCGCTTTTCGCGCCGTCTCCCACTTGGTCAACAGCCGCTCGACGGTCTCCCGGTACTCGCCGGCATCCTCGGTGTAATAGCCGAAGCGGTTGTGCCCGCTGCCGCGGACGAAATAGGCGCCGTCCGGATGCTCGCCTGGCAGCGTGCGGCTCGCAATGCCGTCGCCGTCGGGGTCGTCGTAGCGGAAGAACCGGCCGATCTTCTCGATTGCATCCGCGTCGAGCACGGCACCGCGGTCCGGGACATAGGCCGGGTCCCACTCGAGCTCGTCCACCATCCAGTCGTTCATGCCGATGTCGAGGTCGGTCAGCACGATGACGGGCGTCTGAAGCCTGTCCGCGAGATCGAACGCCTCGACTGCGAGCTCGAAGCACTCCTTCGGGTCGGCCGGAAAGAGCAGCACGTGGCGCGTGTCGCCATGTGAGGCATAGGCCGCGGCGAGAATCTCACCCTGCTGCGTGCGCGTCGGCATGCCGGTAGACGGACCGACGCGCTGAACGTCGAAGATGACTGCGGGCAGCTCCGCGAAATAGGCAAAGCCGATGAATTCGCTCATCAGCGAGAGTCCCGGCCCCGACGTCGACGTGAACGCGCGCGCACCGTTCCATGTCGCGCCGAGCACCATCCCGATGGCCGCGAGCTCGTCCTCGGCCTGCATGATGCAATAACGCCGCTCGCCCGTTTCGGGATCGATCCGATAGCGTGCACAGAATGCGGCGAACGCATCCATCAGCGACGTCGACGGCGTGATCGGGTACCAGGCTCCAATCGTCGCCCCCGCGTACACACAGCCGAGCGCGGCGGCGGTGTTGCCGTCGATCATGATCTTGCCGGCCGTCTTATCGAGCCGGCGCAGCCGTGTGCGAAGCGGGCACTCGAAATGCTCCAGCGCGAATTGCCGACCGATTTCCAGAGCTTCCATGTTCGGCCCGACGAGCTTCGGCTTGCCGGCAAACGTCTCCCGAACCAGTTCCTCGATGACTTCCATTTCGATGTCGAGCAGCGCCGCCAGCGCCCCGACGTAAGCCATGTTCTTCATCAGTATCCGGGTCCGGGCCGTCGAGAATTTCTCGTTGCAGAGCTTGGCGAACGGCACGCCGCAGATCATCACATCGGACCGGGCCAGCTGCCGATCGCGAGGCCACGTGGAGTCGTAGAGAAAGATGCCGCCGGGAGTGACTTCGGCGAGATCCTGCGCGTAGGTCCGGGCGTTCATCGCGACCATGATGTCGACCTCGCCCGAGCGCGCGACGAAGCCGGACCGATTGACGCGGATCTCGTACCAGGTCGGTAAACCCTGAATGTTCGACGGAAAGAAATTCTTGCCGGAAACGGGAATTCCCATCCGAAAGATCGCCTTCATCAGAAGCGTATTGGCGCTCGCCGAACCCGTACCGTTGACGTTGGCGATCTTCAATACGAAATCGTTCAGCCTGCTGCCCGTTGCTGCCACGTTTTCCTGCTCTGACCGGCCTCGTCGGCCGCATAAGGGATCGTTACCGTGCCTTTCTGCATGTCCCAGGCGCCCGTCGGGCAGCGCTCGGCGCAAAGGCCGCAGTGGATGCAGAAGTTCTCGTCCTTGACCATGACCCGGCCGGTTTGCTTCAGCCCGGCCGAGACGAAGAGCGGCTGATCCGGCTCCTGCCGCGGCGTCTTCAGTGCCGCATCGATCGCGGCCGCATCGGCGTTCGGGGTAATCGTCAGACAATCCACCGGGCAGATGTCGATGCAGGCATCGCACTCGATGCAGAGATCCGCGGTGAACACCGTGTGCAGATCGCAGTTCAGGCAGCGCTCCACTTCTGTCGCCGCCTGTTCGGCCGAAAACCCGAGCTCGACCTCGATGTCGAGCTTGCGGAACCGCTCCTTGAGATCGACGTGCGGCATGATCCGTCGCTCGGCGGCATCGAAGTCATTGCTGTAACCCCACTCGTGAATGCCCATCTTCGCCGTCGACAGGTTCATGCCGCGTGGCAGCCGCTCCTCCGGCGACTCGCCATCGCAGTAGCGGTGAATAGAGATGGCCGCCTGATGGCCGTGCTCGACCGCCCAGATGATGTTCTTCGGGCCGAAGGCTGCATCGCCACCGAAAAAGACGCCGGGCCGGGTCGACTGAAACGTTCGCTCGTCGACGATCGGTATTCCCCACTTGTCGAAGTCGATCCCGAGATCGCGTTCGACCCATGGAAAAGCGTTGTCCTGCCCGATCGCGAGCACCACATCGTCGCAGGGAATCACGACCTCATCGATGACCGAACTGCCGCGGATGCGGCCGTCGGCATCGATGTCGTACTGCAGCCTCTCGAAGCGCATTCCGGTCAGCTCGCCGTCCTCGATGACGAACGCCTTCGGCGAATGATTGACGACGATCTCGACGCGCTCCTCCTCGGCGTCCTCGAGCTCCCAGTCCGAGGCCTTGAAGAACGCGCGCGGCTTGCGGGCCATTACCCGCACGTCGCGGGCGCCCAGCCGCAACGCGCTGCGGCAGCAGTCCATTGCGGTGTTGCCGACGCCGATGATCAGCACTCGTCGCCCGACCTCGGTCGTATGGCCGAAAGCAATCGACTCGAGCCAGTCGATGCCGATGTGAATGCGGTCCGAGTCGCGGCGCCCCGGCAGCTCGAGGTCTTTGCCTTTTGGCGCCCCGCTACCGACAAAAACGGCGTCGAATTCCTGCTCGAGTAAACCGGCGAGACTCGTGATCGGGTGATTCAGCCGCAGATCGACACCCAGCCGCGTGATATAGCCGATCTCCTCGTCCAGCACGCGGGCGGGCAGCCGGAATGAAGGGATGTTGGTTCGCATCAGTCCGCCGGGAGCGGGCTGCGATTCGAACATCACGCAGTCGTAGCCGAGCGGGAGGAGGTCGTTCGCGACCGTCAGCGATGCGCACCCGGCACCGATCAGAGCGATTCGCCGCCCGAGCTTGCGTCCGGCCGGCTGCGGCAGCCGGGCCTCGATGTCACCGCGATTGTCCGCCGCGACACGCTTCAGACGGCAGATCGCCACCGGCTGATCCTCGACGCGTCCGCGCCGACAGGCGGGCTCGCACGGGCGATCGCAGACGCGACCGAGTATTCCCGGGAAAACGTTCGAATGGCGATTCAGCAGGTACGCATCGTCGAAGCGACCCTGGGCGATCAATCGGATGTATTCAGGTACGTCGGTGTGAGCGGGACAAGCCCACTGACAGTCCACGACCCGGTGATAGTGCTCGGCCTCGTCCAGGTCCGTGGGTTGCATCGATCAGCGCGTCCTGAAGGGAAGGCGCGGCGGCAAGGGCTGACCGGGCATGCGGCTCGGTGCGTGACCGCCAATGAACCCGGAACCGTTCGCCGGGAACAGGACAGATAGCGGCTCGCGGTTACGCCTCATCGTGGCGCGCCATTATAGTGCGCGCCCCACCGCGGACAAGCCGCCCGGCACCGTCGGCAGCCCCGGCCGAGCCGGGCCTGCGACACGGGGTGACGGCCGCGCCCCCGGTGCCGACTTTGGATAGAATCAGGCAGCATGACTGCAGCACTCAGCCGAATGATCGAATGCCGGTGGCCGGCCGGAGTCCGGGCCTGCGCTGCCGTCTGTGCGCTGCTGGCCGCGGCCGCGGCTGCCCAGCAGGCTGATCCCGGCGACACGGCCGAAGCGGACCCCGGCGAGTCGGCTGCGGCCGAGACCGCAGCGATCGAAGCGGCCCCCGGCGAGTCGGCAGCAGCTGAGTCGGCGGCAGCTGAGTCGGCAGCGAACGCGGCAGCCGCAGATGCCGCTGCCCCGACGGTCGAATCACCCGACTCTGTCGAGTCGACCGCCGCTGTCGAATCGGCCGAAAGCGCTGCGGATGCCCCGCTCGGCGAGTTGCTGACAAACGGCGCCGAGGCGCTCGCGGAGCGACCGGTGCCGGTCACCCGGTTCGAAATCGAGATCGAGATACGCGATCTGATCGCCGCCGGGGATTACGCCGCGGCGGCGGCTTTGACGGCAAGGCTCGACGAGCTGTCGGCCGAGGAGTTCGGTCCGGACAGCCTCGCATATGCCGACGCCCTGTTGCTCGGTGCCGAAGCTCTGAAGCTCGACAGAAACTTCGAGGCAGCCGAGGAAAACGCCTTGCGGGCCGTGGAGATCTACCGGCAGCAGGAAGGCACATTCGCCGAAGCAATGATCGACCCCTACGTCGCGCTCGGCGACGTCTATCGCGCCGCTGACGACTACCTCAATGCGATGCCTGCGTATGAGGAGGCGCGCACGATCAGCCGGCGCGCCAATGGCCTGCACAACCCCGGCCAGATCGAGATCCTCGAGCGGATGAGCGCGACGGCCGAGGAGCTCGGTGAGATCTCGGACGCCCGCGACTATCAGCGCGACGCGCTGGCGCTGGTCGAGCGGCGCAACGAGCCTCATTCGGCCGAGGTGGTTGCCGCGGTCGTCCGCTACGGCGAATGGCTGCGAGCGCACAGCATGTTCACCACCGAGCAGGAGCTCTACTCGCGGACGGAGCGCGCGGTCGCCGAGCAGTATGGCGACGACAGCAGGGAACTCGTGCCGTTGTTGCGGGCTCGGGCGAACAGTTTCCGGGCCGGTGCGCTAAACCACCCGCTCGGGATCGGCTCACTCCGCCAGGCCCGCGAAATACTGATGGCTGACCCCGACCCGCTGATGATCGCCGAGGTAGAGCGCGACATCGGTGACTGGCAGGCAGCATTCAATCCACTTGGCAGCGACGGCGTGGCATACATGAACTCGTGGCGCGCGCTCGGCGAAGTCGAGAACGGCGAGGAGCTGCGTGAAGAGTGGTTCGGCGAGCTGCCGACGCGTTTCGTCCTGCTCGCGGCCCGCAGTCAGCGAGGCTTCAGCACCGCGGCAGACGCCGCAGTCGGGCAGTTGATCATTCGCTTCACGGTGCTCCCGTCGGGCCTGACGTCGGAAGTCGACGTCACCGACGCGAATCCGCCCGGTATCGCCGAAGAAGCTTTCCTGAGACAGTTTCGCGCATCGCGGTTCCGGCCGATGATTCGCGACGGCAGGCTCGTCTCGGCACGGCGTGGGTTCAGCGCGGAGTTTCGCTATGACCCGAAACGCTACGACTGACTGGCGTCTGCGGATTACCGCCTGCGCAGCCCTGGCCGCCGGCGCAGTCGCTGCTCAGGACGCCGGCGACGGCGAACTCGGCCCGCTGCGTGCGGCTCGTGACGCGCTCGTCGCGGCCGAGGATTTCACCGCGGCGCTGGAACCCGCGACACGCATCGTCGAAACGCTCGAGGCGCGGGAAGACCCGGCTGTCGGACTCGAACGCCTGCTTCTTGCACGGGTACATGCCGGCCTGCGGGATTTCGAGTCGGCGGAAACGGTTTATCTGCAAGCTATCGACGAAGTTGCCGACGAGGAGGGCGCGGCTTCCCCGACCCTGATCGGCGCCTATCAGGGGCTCGGCCGCAACTACCTGAACGACAGGCGTTTCGACGAGGCGCTGATCGCGTTCGAGGAAGCGCAGACGATCAGCCGCCGTAACGAAGGCCTGTTCAACACGGATCAGGCGTCGATCATCGATGACATGACGCTCGCCTATCTCGGCATCGGTGACACGGTCGAGGCCCGCGATCTGCAGCTGGAAAGGCTGGACAACGCGATTCGTCGCTTCGGGCCTGATGACAGCCGCGTCATTCCGTTTCACACGCACCTCGGTGACTACCTCGATAATTCGCGGCTCCGGGGCGGCGCGCGCGAACAGTACGGACGCGCGCTCGAGCTCAGTGACGGCGAATTTGGCGCGTTGAGCCCGCAGTCGCTGTCGCTGCTTCGGCGGCTCGCGCAGATCGATCTGCTGCTGGACCACGAGAGCGACGCGCACACGCGGCTCGCGACGATTCTCAGCGAGCAGCAGGCGACGATCGATCCTGTCGAGCGAGCGCAGGCGCTGATCGTCATCGCCGACCGGGCGCTCGTCTACGAGGGTATCGAGGCGGCGACGCCGAGCTACCGGGAAGCCTATGCATTGCTCGACGCACGCGAAGGCATCACTGCAAGCGCGATCTTCGCGAGTCCCCAGCCGCTGAATCTGATCCCGCCGCTCAGTGCCGTCGACCGGGGCGCGCGGCGGAATCCGTGGTCGTGGGGCGAGCTGACGATTCGCTTCGACGTCTCGGCGAGCGGCCGCGCGAGCAACGTCGAGATGGAATCGATGACACCGGAACTGGAACGCGTCTCAGACGACTACGTCAGGCGTGTCCGCGAAGCCTATTTCCGGCCACGGCTCGACGACGGCAATCCGGTCGGCACCGCCGACGCCCGCTACAGCCAGAACTTCCGCTACTACGTGCGCGACTAGTTTGGGGACGGGGGGAGTTTAGGGACAGTGACCTTAATTCACTGCCTGAGTCATCCGATACGCGGGGCCCCGTGAATTAAGGTCACTGTCCCTAAACTCCCTGCTGAATTAGGGTCACTGTCCCCAAACTCTTGTCCCCAAACTCTACAGGTTATAGCCGCGTTCCTCGTGCTGCGTCAGATCGAGACCCTGCGATTCGTCGTCGGCGTTCACTCTGAGCGGCATCAGCACGCCGATCAGCTTCAGCAGCACGAACGTCGCGATACCGCACCAGATGGCCGTAGCGAGCGCACCCGTGAGCTGCACGCCGAACTGACCGCCGATCGTCTGACCGTCGGGCAGCGGCGCAACACCGCCTGCCCAGACCGAGAAAAACGCGGTCAGCAGCAAACCGAGGAAGCCACCGACGCCGTGGACCGGAAAGACGTCGAGCGAATCGTCGATCTCGAGCTTGCGCTTGATGAACTGCGTCGCCAGGAAGCAGACGACGCCGGCGAGGAGGCCGATGATCAACGCGCCTTGTGGGCCGACGAACCCCGAGGCCGGCGTGATCGTGCCGAGGCCGGCCACCATGCCGGTCACGATACCGAGCACGCTTGGCTTGCCGAAGCGGAGCCATTCCATCGCCATCCAGGCGAGCGAACCGGCCGCAGCGGAAATATGCGTGACCAGGATCGCCATTCCGGCAGCACCGCCGGCGCTGAGCGCGCTGCCGCCGTTGAATCCGAACCAGCCCACCCAGAGCATCGATGCGCCGGCGACGGTAATCGTCAAGTTGTGCGGCGGCATCGGTGTCGACGGAAAACCGCTGCGCCGCCCGAGCACGAGGGCTGCGACCACCGCAGCGACGCCGGCATTCACGTGCACGACGGCACCCCCGGCGAAATCCCGGAAGTTCAACGCGAACAGCCAGCCCTCATCGTCCCAGACCCAGTGCGTGACCGGCAGGTAGACGATCACGAGCCAGGCAATCGAGAAGAGCAGCATCGCGGGAAAGCGCATGCGCTCGGCGAAGCCGCCGACGATCAGAGCCGGCGTAATGATGGCAAACGTCAGCTGGAACATCGCGAAGACCGATTCCGGAATCGTCCCGCTGACCGTTTCGAGGTCGATACCTGCGAGCCATGCGCGGGAGAGGTCACCGACGAGGCCGGCGCCTGCGAACAGCGTATCGCCGAATGCCAGCGAGTACCCGAATGCGACCCACACCAGCGTGACGGCACAGCAGATCGCGAAACACTGCATCAGCACCGACAGCACGTTCTTGGTCCGCACGAGTCCGCCGTAGAAGAGCGCTAGTCCGGGCAGTGTCATGAACAGCACGAGCGCCGTCGACGTCATCAGCCACGCAGCATCGCCACTATCGAGCGTCTGCGCGAAGACGGCCGATGGCCAGAGGGGTACGGTCGCTAGCGCAACCAGGGCGTGCGAGATTCTTTTCATTGTTCTTCCTGTTGGCTCGGGAGGCCGGCAGTTCAGATGGCCTGGTCGCCCGTCTCCCCGGTGCGAATGCGATAGGCCTGTTCGAGTGCTGCGACGAAGATCTTGCCGTCGCCGACCTTGCCCGTCTTCGCCGACTCGATGATCGCCTCGATGACGCGATCGACCAGGTCGTCGCTGACCGCGAGCTCGATCTTCACCTTGGGCAGAAAATCGACGACGTATTCCGCGCCCCGATAGAGTTCCGTATGGCCCCGCTGGCGGCCGAAACCCTTGACCTCAGTGACGGTCATGCCCTGTACGCCGACTTCGGCGAGGGCATTGCGCACATCATCGAGCCGGAAGGGTTTTACGACGGCGGTGATCAGCTTCATGCGAGTTTCCCCAGCTCTATGTTTTGAATGGTTTTTCTTGTCGGCCGGCACGCGCCTGTCCGGCGCGCCTAGCCCTTCTACAATGCCAACTTGGCTCGCGGGGCGCAATATCCGATGCGTTTGCGCGGTCCTTGTTGTACCGTGAGGAGTTGCCGCGACATGCGACGGCAAGCCTGCCCAGGGAACCTGCTACAGGGTGACGACGATGAAACGGAACCGAAATCGGATCATGCCTTCCGAGATCACGCCGGAAAGCACCTTCTTCGACCGGCGCAAGCTGATTCAGGCAGCGCTGGCGGCCGGCCTGCTGCCCGGCTGTCAGGCCGATGTCGGCGCAGCCGCGATGCCGGCCGACGGTGAATTTACGGGGCTTGCACCCTGGCCCGATTCACCGGACATCGAGCCGAACAGCTGGGAAGACATCACCACCTACAACAATTACTACGAGTTCGGGACCGGCAAGGGCGATCCGGCCCGCAATGCGCATACGCTCGAAACCAGCCCCTGGTCCGTCGAAGTCACGGGCGAAGCCGGGAGGACCGGCACGTACACGCTCGAGGACATCCTGCGGCCGCACACGCTCGAGGACCGTATTTACCGCTTCCGCTGCGTCGAACGCTGGTCGATGGTCGTGCCGTGGGTCGGTTTCCCGCTCGGTGACCTGTTGCAACGCTTCGAGCCGGGCTCCGGTGCCCGCTACGTGCAGTTCTTTACGCTGAATGATCCGCGACAGATGCCCGGCGTGCGCTCGCGCGTCCTCGAATGGCCGTATCGCGAGGGCCTCAGGATGGACGAGGCGATGCACCCGCTGACGCTGCTGACCGTCGGTGTTTACGGCAAGGTCCTGCCGAACCAGAACGGCGCACCGCTGCGACTGATCGTGCCGTGGAAGTACGGCTACAAGAGCATCAAGTCGATCGTACGGATTCATTTCACGACCGACGAGCCCCGAACGAGCTGGAACATGGCTGCGGCGAACGAGTACGGCTTCTACTCGAACGTGAATCCCGAAAGAGCGCATCCGCGCTGGAGCCAGGCCTACGAGACACGGCTCGGCAGCGGGCTCTTTGCCGAGCGCACGCCGACATTGCTCTTCAACGGCTATCAGGAAGAGGTCGGCGAGCTCTATCGCGGCATGGACCTGATTCGCAACCACTGAGCCACCGGTCCGCCGAACGATTCAGTTGCCGTGCGGAATTCTCTGCTGCTGCTGAAGACGCTGATCTGGATCGGCTGCCTGGCGCCTTTCGGTCTGCTCGTGTCGCAGGCTTTCGGGCTGTGGGGACAGAGTCTCGGTGCCAATCCGGTCGAGACCGTGCTGCTGACCTGCGGGAAGACGGGTCTCAACATCCTGCTGATCAGCCTTGCCGTCACACCGGCCCGCATGCTGACCGGCATGAACCAGCTGGTGCGCGTGCGCCGGCTGCTCGGTCTGTTCAGTTTCTTCTATATCGCGCTGCATTTCGTGACGTATGCCGCGCTCGATCTGCGGCTCGACTGGCCGATGCTGTTCACGGACATCGCGGAACGCCCCTACATCACGGTCGGCATGCTCGCGCTGGTCGGAATGATCCCGCTGGCCGTGACGTCGACCAGGGGCATGCAGCGTCGCCTCGGCCGGCGCTGGGTCACGCTGCACCGCGCCGTATACGGCGTCGCGATCCTGGGACTCGTGCATTTCTTCTGGCAGGTGAAAATCGATATCCGTGAGCCGCTGGTCTACGCCACGATCCTCACGCTGCTGCTCGGTTTTCGCGTCGTCCGGAGTATCCGCCTGCGGCAGCGTCGGCTGGCGCAGCAGCGCACTGCCGCGCTGCAGGAACAGCGTCAGTAAATACGGTGGCCGCCGAAGCGGCGACGGATGCGCCGATCGAGCCACCAGGTCCCGAGCAGCACACCGCCGCTGAAGGCGACGACGACGGCACCGACGACCCAGACGATCGGCACGGCGCCCCGATATCGGCCGAGCAGCGCCTCGTAGCCGGCATTCTCCTCCTGCAGGCCCGCGAGCGTATCCTGCACGGCGTCCGCCGCATCGATCTTCAGCGTCAGCTCTTCCGTCATTCTGCCGACCCGCGCCTCGGCTTCGGCCATCGACGTCTCGGCCGCGGCCGCACGGGCAAGCGCCGCGTCGAGCTCGGCGCGCGTCTCATCGACGATCAGCACCGCCGGCTTGTCGGTCACGATGAAGGCCGAGCGCACCCAGCCTTCCTCGCCATCCTCGGTCCGCACGCGCGCGTAGTTGGTCGTGCGTTCGAGCACGGTCAGCTGGGTGCCGCTGACGAGATTGCGGAACGGGCTGTCGCTGGTATCGGCGGCGCGATGAATACCGAGCCTGAGGATGTCGGTGACGTATGCCGTCTCCTGGGCCGCAACAGCCTGGGCAAGCAGCGCAGTGACGATGACCAGTACCGGTCGGAGCATGCGGGCCTCGGTATTTAACAGAATACCGATCCGATTATAGAGTGCCGGGCTCAGGCCTCCAGCACCTCGGCAAACGCAGCGGGTTTGCCAAACGCGAACCCCTGTCCGTAGCCGAAGCCCATCGCCTCGAGCTTCTCGGCGAGAGGCTCGTTTTCGATCTGCTCCGCGACGATCGGCAGGTCGAGGCTCTGCGCAGCCTGCGCGAGACCCAGCAACATCGCCTCGACGTAGGGATCGTCGGGGACCGCCCGCACGAGTGCCCCGGCCACCTTCAGGTGGTCCACGCGCAGGCGTCGCAGCTGAATCAGCGAGGCCAGACAGCTGCCGAAGCGATCGAGCGCGACGCGCGCGCCGGTCTCGTGCAGCCGTTCGATGAACTGCTCGGTCTGATTGAGGTTCGCGATGGCCGCGGCTTCGGCGATCTCGAACGTGAACATCTGCCCCGGCAGCCCGGACTCGCTGATCTCGGTGACCAGCGTCTCCAGATAGTTCGGGCTCAACAGCGACGCATCCGACACATTGACCGCGATGCCGAGCGGCAGCGAGCCGAATTCGGCAGCGTGGGGCGCGACCGATGCAACGAGCCGGCTGAACACCCAGGTATCGATGGCCGGGAGCATGCCGTACTGCCGGGCCACCGACATGAACCGCTCCGGTGCCAGCAGATTTCCGCCGTCGTCCGCCAGGCGGACCAGCGTCTCGTAACCGGCAGCGGTGCTCGAGCTAGCGAAGCCGACAATCGGCTGGGCCAGCAGCACGAGACGGTCGGCGGCCAGCGCATCGCGCAACTCCGCGGCGGCCACCGGCTGCACCACCGCTGGCGGCGCGCCGTGATCGGCGGCGACGACGAAGCGGGCGCCACCCTCGCGCCTGGCACGCGCGATAGCGCCTGCCGCGGCGGTGATCAGTGTCGCCGCCGTGTCGCTCGCCTTCGCGCGCAGGGCGATGCCGATACTCACCGACACCGGAACCGCCTCGGACCGGAAACGGATCTCGATCCGGGCGATATCGTCGATCAGCCGCCGGGCGGCGTCCTCGGCCTGCGCCCGCGACGCGCCGGCAAAGAAGAGCGCAAAGCTGTCCCCCGACAGGCGTGTGAGCAAGCCGACATCGCGGACTCTGGTCCGGATACGCGCAACGATCTTGCGAATCACGGCGTCCCCGGTGTCGAGTCCGAACTCGTCGTTGATGGCCTGCAGGCGGTCGATCCCGATCTGCATCAGGACACCCGGCGTGACCCCGGCTGCATCGTCCGAGTCGGCACTGAGGTTGACGGCCACGGAGCGCTCGAATGCCGACCGTGCCAGCAGACTGGCCAGCGGATCGGCCGCCGCCTCGTTCGACAGCGACGCGACGACGCGCCGGCAAACGAACTCGAGCAGTTGCACGTCCCGCTGCTCGAAGTTCTCGGCGGCGGCAGCCCGAAATAATGCGACGAGCCCGGCGAGTTCGCGGTTCGAGGCACGAACCGGGCAGGCCAGTATCTTGTATGGGGCGACAGCCGGAGCCTGGCTGACGCGATTGACGATCATCGGCCGGTTGTTCAGCTGCGCCCATGCCATCAGATGGCGGCGGGCGCGGCCGACGAACGAAACGCCGGCATCGGCGCGCGCGGCGGCACGATGGACGATCACCGACTGCCCGTCTTCGGGCGACATGAATGCGGCGGACTCGCAGCCCAGCGCATCGAGACAGCGCTCGAGCAAGGCGCGGATACCGTCCTTGCCGGCCGCGGTGACTTCACTGACGGCGATCAGAAAGTCGAGATCTTGCGCGTCGGCACCGGGCGCAAGCGCCGCGGCCACACCCGCCGCGGCGTCCGGCGCGGTTACCGGGGCCGCGTCTGACGGTACGAGTTGCGCCTGCGCCGCAGCGGCGACCGGCTCCGGCGCCGCCGTTGGGGCAGGCGTGTCGGCAGCGGCCGGCGCGACCGGTTCGACAGCGGGCGCGGGTTCCGCGGCCGCTTCGGCCGCCGGGACCGGCACAGCAGCCGGCGAGACTTCCCCGGCGTCGTCGACAACCGAGTCGACCGGCACGGCTGCCGGCGGGGCAACCGTTGCGGGCGTTGGCGCGTCGAGCGCGAGGCTCGAGGACAAACATTCGGTCAGCGGATTCAGCAGGTGGCTCGCAAGACCCTGCGCCTGCACGCGGTTCGATGTGAGCTCGACCACCAGATAGCCGAGCGGCTCGATGCCGGCGGTGAGCACGGGCGCCACGTAGGCGGATATGCCGGTCGATGTCGTTTGCACCGTCCCCTGCGCGGACAGTTCATCATCGCCGATCAGCTTGTCGACGAGTTCACGAAAATCGGGTTTCTCGAAGCCCTCCGAGGACCAGCGCAAATCGCCGCTCGGCAGGTAGAGGCTGAGGCAGCCCGAGCTCGGCACGAGCATCTTCGCGAGCTGGGCATAGGGCATGAAGGTCTGGGACGTCGGGTCGAGACCTTCCGAATCGGGCGCAAGCGCCGGCTGAATCGCAGTCGTCACGGAGAAACCGTCTCTCAATAGGCAACGAGTGCATATTTTGAGACCTTCCCCTCACACTCACGGTGACGGAGGTCGCAGTATTAAAAGGTGCGGCCGGAGCCGGCCGGCTCAGCTGCCGGCGAGCAGAAACGCCGGTGGCTCGAGCGACGGATCCGGCTCGGGATCCACGATCTTCAGATGATCCCCGTGGCGCTCGGTCGTCATCAGCAACCGGTAAAGCTCGACAATCGTATGCGCGTGGGCCGTCGCCTCGCGAATCGACATCTTCTGCACGCTGGCCTGAACCGGCGACGCCCGTCCGACCGGCGATACCGCCTGCATCGCCTGGGCGAGATCGCGATAGAGGCTACCCGCTTCCTCCGGCAGCTCGCGGGCGCTGAGACCCTGCAAATTTTCGACATAAGCACGGACCAAGCGCACTTTCACCGGCCCGTCGGCGACGAGGTGGTCCATAGCCGCCTCGAATCTGGCATTGATTTCGGACATCGGAGCCCCTGAATTATTGTTGTTATTTAAGGCTTTCGGCGACAGACCTTAGGCGGGTAAGAAGTGCACCGCTGCGACCTGTCCGACCGTCCGCTACCGATAATAGCGCAAAACGCGTTTGGTCAAGAATCGATGCCGCAGCCGGCGAGCCGTTATGTCAGGCTGCGCCGGCCGTCGCTCGCTCGATACCGAAGCGCTTGATCCGATCGGCGAGCGTCGTCGGCTTGACACCGAGCAGCCGGGCCGCGCCGCGCGGTCCGGCGACGCGCCAGCCGGACTGCTCGAGCGCGGTCACGATGTTGCTGCGCTCCAGATCCTTAAGCTCATCGTCGGTCAGAACGCGCCGTTCGGCTACCGCCGCATCGTCGTGATCGTCCGCGGCAACCGGGTCCGCATCCAGCACGTTGGACATCGCCAGATCGAGCCGCAGAACCTTGCCCTGCGACAGGATGACGGCGCGCTCGATCACGTTCTTAAGCTCCCGGATGTTGCCCGGCCAGTCGTACCGGGTCAGCAGCGCGGCCTGTCTGCGCGAGAGCGTCAGCGGCCGATGGCCGAAGTCGGTGCAGGTCCGCTCGAGGAAATGCTGCGCAATCTGCACGACATCGTCGCCGCGTTCCCTGAGCGGCGGCACGTCCACCGGAAAGACGCTCAGGCGATAGTAGAGATCCTCGCGAAACTCACCGCTTTGCACCGCCGCTTCGAGATCCCGGTTCGTCGCCGCAACGACACGCACGTCGACGGAGCGCGTGGTCTCGTCGCCGACCCGCTCATACTCGCTTTCCTGCAGCACCCGCAGCAGCTTGCCTTGCAGCGCGAGCGGAATCTCGCTGATCTCGTCGAGAAAGAGCGTGCCGCCGTCGGCGAGCTCGAAACGCCCGACCCTGTCCCGATGCGCCCCGGTGAAGGCGCCCTTGACGTGACCGAAGAATTCACTCTCGAACAGCTCATCGGGAATCGATGCGCAGTTCACTTTGACGAGCGGACCGTTGTTGCGGGCACTACGCGCGTGCACCACGTGGGCGACGAGCTCCTTGCCGACGCCGGACTCACCCTGGATCAGCACGTTCGCGTCCGTTTGCGCGACCGCTTCGAGCCGCGCGAGCATCTTCTTCAGCGCCGGGCTCTCGCCGATGATCCGGCCGAAGTTCATCGACACCTCCACCTCCTGGCGCAGGTAGTCGCGCTCACGCTCCAGCTCTTCGCGCAGGCGCGCGTTCTCCTCGAACGCAGCCCGCAATCGACGCTCCGCGGCATTGCGCTCCGTCACGTCCTTCGACGCGACATGCAGAGCAACGAGCTCTCCGCCTTCACCGTAATCGGCGGCCGACGAGACCAGCGTCTCGACGATCTCGCCGCGCTTCGTCAGAAACGTTCGCGGCTCGTTGTTCAGGTTGCCATGCGCGATGACATCGCTGAGGCGCTGCGGCGGCAGCGCCGCCCGCGTATCGGCCGACATGAAGTCCGTGATCAGCCGACCGATGACCTCGCTGCGCTCGTAGCCGAGCTTCGTGAGCCAATGGTCGCTGACGTGCACGATTCGGCCGCGCGCGTCGACCGTGTGCAGCATTGCCGGCGTTCGGCGGTAGAGATCCCGGTAGTGCTCCTCGAGGCGGGCCTCGTTGGCAACCTCGGTATAGACGATGACCGTGCGTATGTAGTCGCCGCTGTCGGCATATTCGACGACCGCGCTTGCGAGGCAATCGACGACTTCACCGGTTTTCGTGACTACATCGACCGGCACCTGGTCGACACGACCGATGCGGCGGAAGAGCGGCAGGTATTCGCCTTCCATTCTCGCTGCCGCGTCACGGCTCGCGAGGTCCTGTGGCCGGTACCCGGTGATCTCATCCCGCGCATAGCCGAAACGGGCGAGCCAGGCGTCGCTCGCGTCGACGAAGTAGCCGTCCTCGTCGGTCGAGACCGTCAGCGCAGGGCTCTTGCGGAACAGCCACAGATAGCGATTCGTCTCGGCCATCAGAAATTACGAAATTTCGTTACATGAAATACGGTAATCCGTGATATTACGGTTTTCCGTGCCTTTTTCAAGCCTAAGTGGCTGTTTTTTGGTATCCAGGACCTGGCACGCAAACTGCATTTACCTGTCCAGGAACGATGACGGCAAGGATTGGACGTTATCGGAGTTTCGTGGACGGATAGTAGTACGGATATTTGGTACAGAGGGAACTGGACATGCTCATACGGAAATTGGCAACCCCGGCGGCGGCGTCGATGGCCGGTCTGATCATCGGCCTCGGCGGCGCCGGTCCGGCCGCGGCGACCGAAGTGGTCATCGCCTATGGCGACGCTGCGGTCCGGCAGGTCGAGGCGTTCGACGCGGAGTTTCGGGCTCGAATGGACCGAAACGCCCGCCACGTCGACCAGACGATCCGCGCTAACGTGGAACGCGAGGTCGAGAGGATCACGATGCCGGTAATCCGGCTGGCCGTGAGCGAGATGCCGAAGCGCGGCTGACGCGATCAGGCACTGCATCAGGCGCGCGACGTTCTCCCCCAACGTCGCCCGCCCGCCGAGCCGGCAGGCAGCAATTGGGGACTGGTAGTCCGGCCGAACATACGGAATTGGGATCCGCAACGGATGAACAAGGAATGTTCGATACCAGTCCCTGCTTTTAACCCGTCACCGATTACACGGGCTCTCGCCTGCCCCTTCACCGACCTTAGCCGCGAATCGGTTGCGGACGCAGGTTAGCGCCTGGCGCTGACTATCTCCCGATCGAGAAACGCAATCGTCTCGGACCACGCCTCCTCGGTTTGCGCCGCATCGAAAACCGGTCGCTGTGGATCGGCGAAGCCATGGCGCGCACCGATCTGTATTAGTACCTCGGCCGTCGTCCCGAGGTCCCAGAGTGTGGCGCGAAACCGTTGCACGTCCCGCGTCGGTATCGCCGGGTCGCGTTCGGCGTAGAAGCCGAGCAGCGGCGCACGAAATCGCCGCAGCGCCGCGTCGTCCGTCGGCAGGCGGCCGTAGTAGCTGACGACAGCATCGATCTTTTCGGGCATCGAGGTCGCGACCGCAAGCGCGAGCTCGCCGCCGAGCCCGAGGCCGATCACCGCAACCCTTGGCGCCAGCGCATAGGCGCGCAGGTAGTCGATCGCCTGCCCTATGTTATCGAGCGACGTCGGCCGGTCGGCGTTGACCTCACGCATGAGCTCCCCGGCAACGTCCGGATCGTCCGTCACCTGGCTGTCGTAAAGGTCGACGGCCAGCACGGCGTAACCGGTGCGCGCCAGCTCACTGGCGCGTTCCCGAATGTTGTCGTTGAGGCCCCACCACTCGTGGACCAGCACGATGCCGGGCAGCGGCTCGACGACCTGCTCCGGCATCGCAAAAAAGCCGACGAAGTTACGCTCGTCGGTTGCGCCGTAGGCGAATTCCTGCTCGAGAATCGTGATCCGGTCTTCGGTCGCGGCCGTCCGGCCGTGATCCATGGCGGCATATTCCTCGGGCGCGGCAGCAGCCCCGGCCGGCAGCCCTGCGGCGCCGGCAGCCGGATCGTCCGGCGTCGCATCGGTGACGGCCGGCGAATCACCGCCGCAGGCAGTCAGCGCCAGACTCGAGGCCAGAATTGAGCAAAACCAGCGCAAGGGCTTTTCCGGTCGTTCGTCCAACTACGCAGTGCAGCACGCTGCCCGGAGCCAGACAAGGCACCAGTTCGCTTTTCAGCCGAATTCCAGCGGCTTACCTCGCGCCGCACCGATCACCCGGCCACGCTCGAAGACGACGTCGCCGGCCAGCATCGTCATCACGACTTCGCCGCTCAGCCGCTCGCCCTCGAGCGGCGACCAGCCGCATTTGTAACGCACCTGGTCGGTTCCGACGGACGTCGTGCCGCCCAGATCAACGATTGCTAGATCGGCCATATAGCCCTCGCGGATGAACCCGCGGTCGCGGATCCCGAAGAGCCGCGCGGGGTTGTGGGCCGCTTTTGTGACGATCTGCTCGAGCGACAGGACACCGCGCGCCCGCAGGTCGAGCAGCATCGGCAACATGTGCTGCACCAGCGGTAGCCCGGACGGCGCAGAGAAATAGTTGCCGGCCTTCTCCTCGCGGGTGTGCGGGGCGTGGTCGGTGGCGATGATATCGATGCGATCGTCGATCACGGCCTGCCGCAACGCGGCGCGGTCTTCGGCCGATTTGATCGCCGGATTGCACTTGATCAGCGCGCCGAGCCGCTCGTAGTCACTCTCGTCGTACCAGAGGTGGTGTACGCAGACCTCGGCTGTGATCCGCTTCTCGCTGATCGGGCCGGCTTCGAACAGCTGCATCTCACGCGCCGTCGTCAGATGCAGAACGTGCAGCCGCGTCCCGTGCTGCTGCGCAAGCTCCACGGCGAGCTGGGATGATTTCAAACAGGCTTCCGCGGAGCGAATGGCGGGATGCTCGATGATCGGCACATCTTCGCCGAACTGCGCACGTGCACGTTCCTCGTTCGCAAGGATCGTCGGCGTGTCCTCGCAATGCGTGACGACCGGTAAGCTCACGCCGGCGAATATGGCGTCGAGGGTCTGCCGATCGTCGACCAGCATGTTGCCGGTGGATGCCCCCATGAACACCTTGACGCCGCATGCCTCGGCTGCGGTTACGGCCAGCAGCTCGTCGATGTTGGTGTTCGTCGCGCCGAGATAGAAACCGTAGTTCGCGTAACTGCGGCCCTCGGCCCGCGCGCGTTTCGCCGCGAGCCCCTCGCGATCGACGCATGGTGGCGAGTTGTTCGGCATATCGAGGTAGCTCGTAACGCCGCCACAGATCGCCGCCAGCGACTCCGACTCGATATCGGCTTTGTGCGTCAGACCCGGCTCGCGGAAGTGCACCTGATCGTCGATGATCCCTGGCAGCACGTGAAGCCCGGCGAGATCCAGCGTCTTCGTGCCGTCAGGCACGGCACCGGCGCCGATGCGCTCGATTCGGCCGGCGCGGATCAGCAGATCGTCGACACGGCTCGTGCCATCGCTGACCAGCGTTCCATTCGTCAGTCTTAGCGTCGTCATGGCCTTCCTTCGGCGAGAAAACGGTCGGTTGCGCGGACCAGCGCGTCGGCGATCCCGGGCTCGAACGCCGAGTGGCCGGCATCGTCGATGATCTCGAGTGTGGCGTCGGGCCAGGCGGCCGCAAGCTCCCAGGCGGTCACGGCCGGGCAGACGACATCGTATCTGCCCTGCACGATGCGCGCCGGAATGCCGGCAAGATGGGCGGCACCGACGATGAGCTGATCCTCGCGCTCGAGAAAACCCCGGTTCACGAAATAGTGGGCCTCGATACGCGCGAGCGCGAGCGCGAACTCGTCGCCGCCGAAGACCTGCTCGCGCCCGAGGTCGGGAAGCAGTGAGCTCGTTGCGCCCTCCCATACGGACCAGCGACGCGCGGCCTCGAGCTGAAGCGCCCGGTCGTCCCCGATCAGCCGTCGGTGATAGGCCGCCAGCAGATCCGCCCGCTCCGCCTCCGGAATGAAGTCCCGATAGGCAGCGAAACGATCGGGAAACAGCTCGCTGGCGCCGAACTGATAAAACCAGATGAGCTCTTTTTGCCGCAGCAGAAAGATGCCTCGCAGCAGCATGCCGCTGACGGCACCGGGATGCTGCTGGGCATAGGCGAGCGACAGCGTGCTGCCCCAGGAGCCGCCGAATACCAGCCAGCGATCGATGCCGAGCCGCGTGCGAAGCTGCTCGATATCCCGGATCAGATGCCAGGTCGTGTTGTTTTCGAGCGAAGCGTGCGGGCGACTTCGCCCCGACCCGCGCTGATCGAGCAGCACGGCACGGTAGCCCTCGGGATCGAAGAACCGCCGCGCATTGACGTCGCCGCCACCCCCCGGTCCGCCGTGCAGGAATACGGCGGGGACGCCGGCCGGGTCACCGACCTGCTCGTAGTAGATCTCATGCCCGTCGCCCGTATCGAAATGGCCGGTATCGAACGGCTCGACGAGCGGATAGAGTGACCGCCTCGACATCTGTTGCATCGACTTCCTGCGCTGACGAATTTTCCGGCAGCGAACGGATGCGACAGCGAAAGACCCGACGCTTATACTTCGGGGTTCGTTGCATCGACGGCGCGCAGCCGATTCGCCGGCATCATCGCATGGGCCGGCGGAAATCGCGAAGCGACGTCGCCCGGATGCTCCAGCGAGGAAAATCACGATGAGAAATCCGTATTCGCGCGTGTTCCGCTCCCTGACGGCGGTCGTTTCGCTCGCGCTCGGCGCAGCGGCGACGGCACAGGAAATTCCAGATATCCCGTTCGACGAGTTCTACCTCGACAACGGGCTGCGCGTCATCGTTCATGAAGACCGCAAGGCGCCGATCGTCGCGGTGACGATCTGGTATCACGTCGGCTCGAAAAACGAAGTGCCCGGCAAGACCGGCTTCGCCCATCTGTTCGAGCACCTGATGTTCAACGGCACGGAGAACTACAACGACGAGTATTTCGGTCCGTTCGAAGAGGTCGGCGCTACGAGCATGAACGGGACGACCGATTTCGACCGCACCAACTACTTTCAGACGGTGCCGAGCTCGGCGATCGACCTCGCACTGTGGATGGAATCGGACCGGATGGGCCACCTGCTCGGCGCGGTCGACCAGGCTAAGCTCGACGAGCAGCGCGGCGTCGTCCAGAACGAGAAGCGCCAGGGAGAAAACCAGCCTTATGGCCGCGTGTTCGCGACACTGCTCGAGAACATGTTCCCGGAGGGCCACCCGTATTCGTGGCCGGTGATCGGTTCGATGGAGGATCTGGACGCCGCAACGCTCGAGGACGTGCATACCTGGTTCGAGACGTACTATGGGCCGAACAATGCGACTCTCGTGCTTGCGGGCGACATCGACGTCGAGACGGCCCGCGAGAAGGCGCAGCAGTATTTCGGTGACATTCCGGCCGGGCCACCGCTGGCCAAGCGCGACAACTGGACGGTCGGGGCACTCGATGCGAGACGCGTGGAGATGCAGGACCGCGTTCCGCAGGCGCGCATCTACAAAGCGTGGCGCGGCCCCGCCTGGGCCGACGACGACAGCACACTGCTGCAGCTCGCCGACTATGTGCTGACGAGCGGCAAGACGTCGCGGCTCTACAACCGCCTGGTCTACGAGGACCAGATCGCGAGTGACGTCGGCGCGTTCGCGCTCGACCAGGAAATCAGCGGTTCATACATCGTGCTGGCGTCGGCGTTGCCGGGACAGGATCTCGCGACCGTCGAGCAGGCGATCGACGAGGAGCTCGAGCGCTTCCGGCAGGACGGACCGACGCAGGCGGAACTGGACCGCGTGCGCACCGAGCTGCTCGCATCGTTCATTCGCGGCATCGAGCAGGTCGGCGGCTTCGGCGGCAAGTCGAACATTCTTGCGACCAATGCGGTTTATGGCGGGCGGCCGGACTACTACCGGCACTCGCTCGAGGTGCTGAATGCGGCGACGCCGGAGGACGTGCGGGCCGCGTTCAATCGCTGGGTAACGGGACCTGCTGTGGCGCTCGAAGTTCACCCGTTCGACGGCTCGCTGAGCGCTGCGGCCGAGGGCGCCGATCGCAGCAACGGTCCGCCTCTGCCGGATTCGTTCCCGAGCGCGAGCTTCCCGGAGATGAGCCGCGCAACGCTCAGCAACGGCCTGAAACTGATCGTCGCCGAGCGCCATGCGGTACCGATCGTCCAGCTGTCATTGCAGCTCGACGCCGGCTTCGCGGCCGATCAGTTCGGCAAACAGGGCGGCGCCAGCCTCGCAATGGCGATGCTCGACGAGGGCACGAGAAACCGCAACGCGCTCGAAATCAGCGATGAGCTCGCGGGCCTGGGCGCAACGCTCGGCACGGGTTCGAATCTGGACACTTCCTCGGTAAGGATGTCGACGCTCAGGGAAACGCTCGACGAGGCGCTCGAGATATATGCCGACGTCATCCTGAATCCGTCCTTCCCGGACAACGAGCTCGAACGGCTGCGGCAGCTTCAGCTCACCGACATCCAGCAGGAAAAGGTCACGCCACAGTCGATGGCCCTGCGGGTGTTTCCGCGTTTCCTGTTCGGCGATGAGCACGCCTACGGCTCCGGCATGACCGGGACGGGCACCGAGCAGTCCGTCGCCGAGATGACGCGTCGCGATCTGATGAATTTCCACTCGACCTGGTTCAAGCCGAACAACGCCACGCTGATCGTAACCGGCGACATCACGCTCGCCGAGATTCAGCCGCGGCTCGAGGAGCTCTTCGAGGACTGGGACGCAGGCGACACGCCCGACAAGTCTCTGCCGCTCGTCGCACCCCCGTCGGGGCCGCGCGTGCTGCTGATGGACCGGCCGGGCTCGGAGCAGAGTTACATCATCGCCGGCCAGCTGCTCGATCCGATGGACCCCGCCACCGAGTTCTCGATCGAGGCGATGAACGACATCCTCGGCGGCAGTTTCACCTCGCGCATCAACATGAATCTGCGCGAGGACAAGGCATGGTCGTACGGCGCGCGATCGGCCATCGTCAACACGCAGGCGCAGCGGCTGTTCCTGGTGCTGGCGCCGGTACAAAGCGATCAGACGGGCCCGTCGATGGCCGAGATACTGGCCGAAGTGAACGGCTACGTCGGCGACGAGCCGGCCAGTCTTCAGGAGGTCGAAACGACGAAGAAGCGCAATACGCTGACGCTGCCCGGCCGCTGGGAGACGGCCGGCGCAGTCGCGAGAGACATCGCGGAGATCGTTCGTTTCGGCCTGCCGGACGACTACTGGGATCGCTACGTCGACGGTGTGGCGGGGGTCGATACCGACGGCGTGATTGCGGCCGCCCGTGAAACGCTGACGCCCGAAGATCTGACCTGGATCGTCGTCGGCGACGTCGCGCAGATTCGGCCGCAGATCGAGAGCCTCGGGATCGGCGAGCTGACGGTCGTCGATGCGGACGGCGCGATCATTAACGGGCCGTAACTTGAGGGTGTTGAAACGACCGATGCCGCTATGCAGAATGTTGCGCCGATTTTTCCGGCGCCGCGCAACGCATCGTCCGTTTCAAAGCTGATTCGTCGCCATGATCGAGTGCCAAGGCCTGACCAAACTCTACGGCTACCTGAGGGCCGTCGACGACCTGAGCTTCAGGGTCGAACCGGGCGAAGTCCTCGGCTTCCTCGGTCCCAACGGCGCCGGCAAGTCCACGACGATGCGGATCGTCGCGGGATTTCTCGCCCCTACGGCCGGACAGGTATCGGTCTGCGGCTTCGACGTCGCGCGCCAGCCGATCGATGCGAAGCGACACATCGGCTACCTGCCGGAAGGCGCGCCCAGCTACCCGGAAATGACGGTTCGGTCGTTTCTCGGTTTCATCGCCGACGTCAGACAATTGTCGGCGGCCGAGCGGAAATCACGCCTCGACGAGGTTTTCCAGAAACTGCATCTGGAGGGCGTGCTCGATCAGACGATCGACACGTTGTCCAAAGGTTTTCGCCGTCGGGTCGGGCTGGCGCAGGCCATTCTTCACGACCCCGACGTGCTGATCCTCGACGAGCCCACCGACGGTCTCGACCCGAATCAGAAACACGAGGTCAGGGAGCTGATCAGCAGCATGGCGACGAACAAGATCATCGTGATCTCGACGCACGTGCTGGAGGAAGTCGACGCCCTGTGCAATCGGGCGATGATCATCGCGCAAGGAAAGGTTCTGGCCGACGATACGCCGGCCGGCCTCGAGGCACGCTCGCGTTTCCACAACGCCGTCTCGATCAAGCTCAAGGACGAGACGATCATCGGTGCCGCGGATACCGCGATCGCGGGCCTCGCGGAGGTGGCCGGCACCGAGGTCGACGCCCAAGCCGGCCGGATCACCGCGTTCCCGGCTCCCGGGCAACTGCCGCTCGCCGCAATTGGCCAGCTCGCTGATCGCAACGGCTGGGCACTGGCCGAGCTGCACCTGGAGTCCGGCCGGCTCGACGAGGTCTTCCGTACGATTACCGGAGGTGCCAGCGCGTGAGCGGTATCCGCCCGGTATTCAGACGCGAGCTCGCGAGCTATTTCGTGACGCCGGTTGCCTACGTCTTCATCCTGATCTTCCTGATCATTTCGAATGCGTTCGCGTTCTACTTCGGCACACTGTACGAACGTGGCCAGGCGGATCTGCTGCCATTCTTCGCCTACCACCCCTATCTGTTCCTGTTCCTCGTTCCCGCGCTGTCGATGCGCCTGTGGGCCGAGGAGCGGAAGTCCGGCAGCATCGAGCTGTTGATGACGCTGCCGATCGAAACCTGGCAGAGCGTCGTCGGCAAGTTCCTTGCCGCGTGGGCGTTCACGACCATCGCGATCGTCCTGACGTTTCCGATCTGGCTGACGGTGAACTACCTCGGCAACCCGGACAACGGCGCCATCCTGGCCGCCTACGTCGGCAGCATCCTGATGGCAGGCGGTTACCTCGCGGTCGGGTCGTGCATCTCTGCGCTGACGAAGAATCAGGTCGTCGCTTTCATTCTGGCCGTCGTCGTGTGCCTGTTGTTGCTGCTCGCAGGCTTCCCGCTGGTTCTGGATTTCTTCCAGGCCTGGGCGCCGACCGCGCTGGTCGATGCGATCGCGAGCCTGAGTTTCCTGACGCATTACGAGAGCATCAGCAAAGGCGTCATCGACCTTCGCGACGTCGTCTACTTCGGCCTGCTGATCGGCGCCTCGCTCTACGCGAACACACTCATACTCGAACTGAAAAAGGCGGACTGAGCGATGGACGGAGGACGCCACCGAAGCTATGCGCTGATGAGTCTCGTGCTCCTCTTCGTGATATTCATCGCAGCGATCATGGCGAGCAACACGCTGTTGCGCGGCATGCGTCTCGACCTGACCGAAGACGGCCTTTACACGCTCGCGCCCGGGACGCGGGACATGCTTGGCGCCATCGAAGAGCGGATCAACCTTTATCTTTACTTCTCCGATCGCGAGACCGAAGACGCGCAATTCCTGCGTAGTTACGCAACGCGGGTCAACGAAATGCTCGACGAATTCGTCGCGGAAGCGGGCGGCAGCCTGACGCTGCAGGTCATCGACCCGGTACCGTTCTCGGAGGAAGAGGATCGCGCGGCGGGCTTCGGCCTGACGGATCTCGGCGGCCTGCTCGGCGACAGCGTCTACTTCGGCCTTGCCGCGACGAACACGGTCGGTGACGAAGCCATCATTGAGGTGTTCGATCCGGCGAAAGAAGCGTCGCTCGAATATGACCTCGCGCGGCTGATCTACAGTCTCTCGTCACCGCAGAAGTCCGTCATCGGTCTCATTGCCGGGGTGCCGATGACCGGTGGCTTCGACCCGCAGACGCAGCAGCCGATGCAGCCGTGGACGATCGTTCAGCAGGTGCGCCAGCTGTTCGAGGTGCGCGAGCTGACCGGCAGCCTGAGCTCGATCGACGACGACATCGCCGTGCTTTGGATCGTGCATCCGTCCGGCCTCGACGAGACGACTCTCTATGCGGTCGACCAGTTCGTCATGAGCGGCGGCCGCGCCATGATTTTCGTCGACCCGCTGGCCGAAGCGGCGCCCGCGGCCGCACCGGGCCCGATGGGGATGGGCGCGGCGTCGAGCTCGGATCTGCCGATGCTGTTCGACGCCTGGGGCATAGACTTCGATGCGGGCCAGGTCGTGGGCGACAACGGCTATGCGCTGTCGATCAACACGGGCCAGAGCCCGCGGCCAATCAGACACATTGGCTACATCGGGCTCGACGAGTCGGCGCTCGCTGCCGACGAGCTGACGACATCGGGCTTGAGCGTGATCAATCTCGCAACCGCCGGCAGCCTGGCGGTCGCCGAGGACGCCGGACTCGACTTCGAGCCGCTGCTCTCGTCGAGCACGGACGCGGCGCCGCTGCCGGCCCAGCGCTTTCAGTTCCTGAGCGACCCCGGCGACCTGCTGGACGGTTTCGCGCCGACCGGCACCCCGCTGGTGCTTGCGGCGCGCATCCAGGGCCCGCTGCAGTCGGCGTTTCCCGGTGGCGCACCGGCGGCGACCCCGGATCCCGCGGTGGCAGCAGCGCCGGTCGAGCCCGCTGACCCCGCTGATCATGTCCCGGGCACCGACAACGCGAATCTCATGGTCGTCGCGGATGTCGACATTCTCAGTGACCGGCTGTGGGTGTCCCGGCAGCGCGGTTTTCTCGGCCAGCAGGTGCTGACCGCGTTCGCCAACAACGCCGACTTTCTGACCAACTCGATCGGCAGCCTGGCCGGCAGCGAGCACCTGATCGGGCTGAAGAGCCGTGCCGGATTCGCGCGACCCTTCGATCGGGTCGAGGCGCTCCGACGCGATGCCGATGCCCGCTTCCGCTCTACCGAGCAGCAGTTGCAGGCGGAGCTTGCCGAGACGGAGCGCCGGCTCGGCGAGCTGCAGGCTGCCCGTGAGGACGGCGGCTCGCTGCTGATGACGCCGGAGCAGCAGGCCGAAGTCGATCGGTTCCGCGATGAGCAGCTGCGGATCCGCCAGGAACTGCGCGCGGTCCAGCGCGAGCTCGACAGCAGCATCGAGGGTCTGGGCACGGCGCTCAAGGTCATAAACATCTATGCGATTCCCATTGCGCTGGCTGTGCTGGCACTGATCTTTCACCTGACACGCCGATCGGCGCGGAGGGCCCGGTCATGAACGGCAGAACATTGACCATTCTCGCGATCGTCGCCGTCATTGTCGGGCTGCTGGCGGTCGCCGGCCAGAACATCGATCGCAGCTCCGGTCCGGACGGTGCACTGACCGGCACGGCCCTGCTGCCTGATCTCGCCGGCCGCCTGGATGCCCTCGAGCGCGTCCGCGTCGTCACGGCCGGCGGTGTCGACGCAGTCAGCTTGCGCAGAGACGGCGACCGCTGGGTCGTCGAGCAGCAGGACGATTACCCGGCGGACGTTGCGCTGTTGCGGGAAGCACTGGTGGCCCTGGCCGAGGCAACCGTCGTCGAGGAGAAGACCGCCAATCCCGACTTCTACTCGCGCCTCGGCGTCGAGTCGGTGGCGCTCGACACCGCCGCCGGAACTGCGGTCCGGCTCGAGGCAGAGGGCGACGCGTTGCCGCTCGTGATCCTCGGTGGAGAATCCGGCAGCGGCCGCTTCGCGCGTCTCGACGACGCGGCAACCAGCGTGCTGATAGACACGAATCCCGAGTTCGCCACTGAGGCCGCGCAATGGCTCGTGCCGGACCTGCTCGACGTGCGCAGCGAGCGCGTCAGCCGCGTGACGATCACGCATGCCGACGGCGAGACAGTGTCGATAGCGAAGGCCTCACCGGACGAGTCGACGTTCGCCGTCCTTGCCATACCCGAGGGCCGCGAACTGCAATATGCTAGCGTTGCCAACGTGACCGGCAACGCGCTGCGTGAGTTGCGACTCGAGGCGGCCAGAGCGGCAACGGACACCCCGGATGCGACCGTCACCAGCGAATACCGGACTTTCGACGGGCTCGTCGTAACGATCCGCGGCTTCGCGATCGACGACGAGGAATGGATCGGCATCGAGGCCGGTTTCGAGCCGGCGACCGCTGCGGACGACGAGGCTGACGCGGCAGCCGCGGTGGCTGCAGGCGACGCCGAAAGCGGCCCGGCCGGGGACACGCAGAACGACGGCAACGAGGGGGATGAGGCCGCCGCGGCCGAAGCGCCGGCCGCCGACGCCGCGCGTGACGAGGCTGACGCGATCAACGCTCGGCTTACCGGCTGGCTGTTCCGTGTCCCGTCTCATATCTACAGCCAGATGACACGGCGCATGGAAGACCTGCTGCAGGCGCCGCCATCGACCGACACGGCCGATTCCGGCGAGTAGACCTACTGACCGAAAGCTGGCGCTGTCCGCAGCGCTCGCGTAGCCTCGGCCCCGCTCTGCAAAGAATCTTCCGGCAACAGGCGGGTCCCGGCCATGCCGTCTATCGATAACGCATCGGATCGCACGACCGCTCTCGTCGCCGACATCACACGGCGAATCGCCCACGCGTCCGTCTACGGCTCGGCCGTCAGGACACCGCTCGACAAAGCGGAGCGGCTGTCGTCGAGGCTCGACAACACCGTGCTGCTGAAGCGCGAGGACCTGCAGCCCGTGTTCTCTTTCAAGTGCCGCGGCGCCGAGAACCGCATCGCGCAACTCGGCGCCGCGGGCCCGTCGGGCGGGGTCGTCTGCAGCTCTGCCGGCAACCATGCCCAGGGCGTTGCGCTTGCAGCCCAGCGGCGCGGCCTGCGTGCCGTCGTCGTGATGCCGAAGAATACGGCCGAGATAAAGGTCGATGCCGTGACCCGGCTCGGCGCCGAGATCCTGCTCGAGGGCGATACCTACGATGCCGCCAACGCAAAGGCACTGGAGATCGCCGAGACGGCGCGCCTCGAGTTCATTCATCCGTTTGCCGATCTCGACGTGATCGCCGGACAGGGCACGATCGCGCGTGAAATCGCGAGGACCTGGTCCGCGCCGCCGCTGGCCGTGTTCGTGCCGGTCGGCGGCGGCGGGCTGATCTGTGGCATCGGCGTCTACCTGAAGCAGTATCACCCGGAGGTTCGCGTCATCGGGGTCGAGCCGCGCGACGCGGCCGGCATGCATGCTGCACTCGAAGCCGGGCAGCCGGTGTCACTGGACCGCGTCGGGACGTTCGCCGACGGGGTCGCGGTACGACGGGTTTCCGACGAGACTTTTCTCGTCGGTTCACACGTCATCGACGAGATCGTGCTGGTCGACACGGACGAAATCTGCGCCGGGATCCGCGATGTCTTCGAGGATTTCAGGGTGGTGATCGAGCCGGCCGGCGCGCTGGCGGTTGCCGGCATGAAACGCTACGTCCGGCAACGCGGGATTGCCGCCGCAACGCTGATCGCGATTGCAAGCGGCGCCAACATGGACTTCACGCGGCTTCGACACGTCGCCGAGCGCGCGGCCGTCGGCGAGCATCGTGAAGCCCTGCTCGGCGTGGCGATACCGGAAGAGAAAGGCGCGTTTCTCAGGTTCTGTCAGGATCTCGGCGAACGCAACATCACGGAGTTCAACTACCGCTACAGCGCGACCGAGCGCGCCGAGATCTTCGTCGGTGTCTCGTTGCGCGGCGGCGAGGGAGCCGCCGACATCGTGGCCCTGCTCGAAGGCAAGTCATACACCGTGACCGATCTGACGCGGGACGAGGTTGCGAAGCTGCACATCCGGCACACGGTCGGCGGGCTGCGCTCGGATCTCGCCAACGAGCAGCTCTACCGTTTCGAGTTTCCGGAGCGCCCCGGCGCGCTGCTGGCCTTCCTGACCGCGGTCGGCACCGAGTGGAACATCACGATGTTCCACTACCGCAATCACGGCTCCGACTACGGTCGCGTGCTGGTCGGCGTCGATCTTCCGGACGCCGAGCTGCCCGACTTCGAACAGCACATCCAGACGCTCGGGTTTCCGCACTGGATCGAAACCGGGAACCCGGCCTTCGGCCTGTTTCTGAACGAAAGCCGCCGAACCTGATTCGTACGGCAACTCAGGCCGCGGCGCGGCGCGACTCGATGCGACTGATCTTGTGCTCGCCGGGCAGCCGATAAAAGCGGCGCAGCTCGCTTCGCACGCGACTGCCGTCCGAGTCGGCGCGCATGCTGGGTAGCAACTGGCGGCAATAACGTGCCGCGTAACGGTTGGCGCGATCGTATCTCGCGTGCTGGTCCGCACTGAGCGCCCGGTCGAGCTGCGGTGCCGCGAACAGTGCCGCGTGCAGGCCGGCCGGCAGCTTCCCGCCCTGTCGCCTGAGCAACACTGCCGTCGTGACGAACTTGTCGACCTCCGCCTGCAGCTCGAGCTCGAGCAACGACACGCTCTCGTCGCGACCGGCCTTGAAAGCGAAGTACGTAAAGTGGCTCACGCCCTCGAGCGCAACGAGAAAATCCGGGAGGTTGCGGTCGCTCAGAGCCATGACCGGATTGTCGCGTTCGAGACGCTCGACGAGCGCTTGCTCGAGAAAGAGAGATACGCTTGCCTCACCGCCCTCTTCCAGAATCAGCAGCTCTTCGTCGCAGTCGTCACGCGCCCCGCCGCCAAGACCGCGCGCCAGATTGCGGTCGGTGATCAGAAAGTCGTCGATCCGATAGGCGAGATCCAGCCCGTAGAGCTGCGTCAGACAGGATTGCAGCTGCGCGAGCAGCACGACTCGCTTCAGTGCGCCGTCTGCGGCGAAACGCGGGTCGGCTCGATGCCGATGCCGCGCAGCAGGCGCGCCGCGCGATCGCTGCCGGTCCGCTGCCAGTTGTCATAGAGGCGCAGAACGTCCTGATCGCTGGTATCCGGCCCCTCGCGCACGTCGGCCAGCACGTCGACGAAGTGCTGAAACTTCTGGGCGAGCTCCGCGAATACGGGACCGACGGCGTCACCGCGGGCCGATCCCTGCAGGTTCATTGCGAGCATCTGATAGGCCGCGCCACCCATCCGGACGTAGTAGTCGACGCCGACGAGACGCGATGCGAGACCGTCACCAAAGAATCCGGCGACGAACAGCGAAACGTCCCCGGCGCGCTGCAGGGCGTGGCGGCGCTCGGCAACGTCGTTCGCGTCTGCGGCTGCGGCCAGAACGCTCGCGATCGGCGTCAGCGCGCGGCCTTCTTCGGTTTCGTCGAACAACTCCTCGGAACGAGCGAACAGGGTCAGCAGATTCACGACGTAATGCGCGGTGTGCGCATCAGCGGCAACACCCTGACGATCCATCGCATCCGAAACGGAGTTCATGAAGAACTCGCGGAGGTTCCGGATAGTGGTTATCCGTGTCATCGGATTCCATCCTCCTTCCCGTGTGCACGTGCCGGCTGTCGGCATCAGGCGCCACGCACGAGCGACGACAGCCCGAGTATCCGCAGACGGCCGGAGGAGCTGCCACGGCGTGCTTCACAGTTCGTCGGATACCGGTGTGAGGCGTCTCACAGCTCCGCTGCCGGCGGTCGCGTGCGGCAGGTTTACGTGCCGGCCGGACGAGCGGCGGCGCGGTCGTAACGCTCGGGCTTGCGCGGCCTGACCGCAGACCTCAGTGACGGTGTGCTGCCGCAGCCTCGTCCTGCAATCTTCGTACCTGCTCGGCGACGTGCCCCAGCATTCGCATGCAGTGCCGATCGAGCTGCTGGCGCCAGTGAAGCCTTCTGAGCCCGGCCGCATGATTCAGCCGGTACTGCAGGTTGAGCTGCAGTAGAGAGCGGCCGGAGACGACGTGAATCCGCCAGCGTTGCCGCAACGTCACGCGGCATGGCGGATCGTGCAGCGTTTCGAGCAACGAGACGGCGACGGGCCTGATGATCTCGATGACGCGCCCCTCACGCAGCGCCGTCGTGGTCTGCCTGACGTACCGGCTGCCGGGCCGTGGCAGCGTCAGCTCGGCCAGCGTGTTCACGCCCGGGTCCCAGCGACGCAACGCAAGCATCCGCACGAGCGCAGCAAAGACGTCGGTCACCGCCGCATCGAAGCGCCGCTCGTAATGCAGTCTGCCCAAAGTCCCGCCCGCCGAAGTGTCGAGCAAGGCTAGCGGGATGCGCGCCGCACCGGCGACCGGAGAATCCGCGGACAATCGACTGAAACGACGCGTGCAGCGCCGGACTCGGAGCAGGCGTCGGAGCGGGCGTCGTAAAGGGAGTAAGAGTTGGAGTCTTGGTCTTGGTCCGGGTCCGGGTCCGGGTCCGGGTCCGGGTCCGGGTCCGGGTCCGGGTCCGGGTCCGGGTCCGAATCAGGGTAGCAGCACGGTGGAGCCTATCGTCCTGCGAGCTTCGAGATCGCGGTGCGCGTCCGCAGCATCTGCCAGCCGGTAGCGCTGGCCGACCTCGATGTCGAGCGCACCCTCGCCGATCAGCGCGAACAGCGCCGCGGCCGACTCCTCGAGCGTGGCACGCTCGGCAATGAAATCGAACAGCGTCGGGCGCGTTACGTAGAGCGATCCTCGTCGGGCGAGCTCGAGCGGCGCGAATGGCTCGACCGGCCCGGACGCGTTGCCGAAAGTCACCAGCGTGCCGTGCGGCCGCAGTGAGTCGAGCGATGCAACAAACGTTTCCTTGCCGACCGAGTCGTAGACGGCCGCGGCACCGACGCCCCCGGTCGCGTACCGCACGCCGCGGGCGATATCTTCGCTCGCGAGCAGGACCTGCTCACAGCCGCGGTCGAGCGCCCGCGATCGCTTCTGCTCACTGCCGACGATACCGATCACGCGTGCGCCGAGTCGCCGCGCCCACTGCACGGCGAGCTGCCCGACACCGCCGGCCGCCGCATAGATGACGATCCAGTCGCCGGGCTGCACGCGATAACTGCGGTGCAGCAGGAACCAGCAGGTCAGACCCTTCAGCGTCGCGGCCGCCGCCTGCTCAGCACTGACATCGTCGGGCAGTTTCGCGACCCAGCGCGCATCGATGAGCCGCTCTTCGGAGTACGCCCCTAGCGGCGGCGGGCTCGCATACGTGACCCGATCGCCGACGTCGAAACCCCGAACGTCCTTACCGACCGCAACCACCGTGCCGGCGGCTTCACTGCCGAGCACTGCCGGCAGATCGAGAGGGTAGAGCCCCTCGCGATAATAGGTGTCGACCATGTTCAGGCCGATGGCCTCGTGCCGCAGTCTGAGCTCGGTCGGTCCGGGGCTGCCGACGTCGACGGCTTCGAAACTCAGTACCTCGGGCCCGCCGAAACGGGCAACTCGAATCGCGTTGGTCATTCGCTGCGTAATCGCAGGACGCGCGCCCTGCCGGTATCATGAAGCATCGCAGAAATATAGCACCGATGTCAGATCACCTAGCCGTCATCGGCGGAGGACAGGCCGCCGTACAAACGATCCAATCCGTTCGGGCCGCAGGTTTCGACGGACGCATCACACTGGTCGCGGACGAAGCCGAGCTGCCCTATCAGCGTCCGCCGCTGTCGAAACATTATCTGGCCGGCAAGTTCGACCGCGAGCGGCTGGCGCTGCGGCCCGCCGGCTTCTATCAGACGAAGGCTGTCGATCTGCTAACCGGGACGCGCGCAACCGGAATCGAGGCGGGTCGACTCAGGGTCGCGCTCGACGATGGCGGCACGCTGTCCTGCTCTTCGGTCGTCGTTGCGACCGGCAGTCGGCCGCGACGACTCGATGTCCCGGGGAGCGAGCTCGACGGCGTCTTTTACCTGCGTTCGCTGGCCGACGCCGACGCGCTGCTGCCAGTGCTCGGCGACGGCGCCAGGCTCGTCATCGTCGGCGGCGGCTACATCGGCCTCGAGGCTGCTGCGGTCGCACGCGGCTTCGGCGTCGACGTGACGATACTCGAGGCTGCGGATCGAGTGATGGCGCGCGTCGTCGCTCCGGAACTCTCGCAGTTCTACCTGCGCAAACATCGCGATGCCGGTGTCGCGATTCACTGTGGCGAATCGGTCAGCCGCTTCGAGGGCAGGGATCGTGTTCGACGCGTAGCGACGGCCTCCGGCCGGAACTTCGAGGCCGACGCCGTTCTCGTTGCGATCGGCATCGTTCCGAACGTCGAACTGGCAGCAACGGCCGGGCTCGACACGGTCAACGGCATCCTGGTTGACGAGCATGCCCGGACAACCGCAGCTGGCTTACTGGCAGCGGGCGACTGCACGCGTCACCGGCATGCGCTGGTCGGCAGGGAGATGCGGCTCGAATCCGTGCACAACGCGATCAGTCAGGCACGATCCGCCGCCGGGCAGATCGCCGGGAAGGCCGAGCCGTTCACCGAGGTTCCGTGGTTCTGGTCCGACCAGTACGATTTGAAGCTGCAGATTGCCGGTGTAGCCGTCGACCATGATGCGACGGTCCTCAGAGGCACGCCGGAGGACGATGGCTTTTCACTCGTGTATCTGCGCGCCGGGATACCGATCGCGATCGACTGCGTCAACAGGCCGCGCGACTTCATGGGCGCAAAAAAGCTGATTGCTGCGCGTGCGGCCGTGGCGGTCGACGCGTTACGCGACCCGGCTACCGACCTCGCGTCGCTCGCGACCGCCGATCAATCGAGCGCGATCGCCACCTGACCGGTCAGGCCGCCGAAACCGTCGGCCTCGTAGCCGCTGAGCCGCACGGTCTCGGCCAGCGTGCCGAGCCGCGCGCCGAGTTCACCGCTGGCGCCGACCACGCGAGTGCCATTGCCGCCGAGCATCGGATAACTCTCGGCGCCGCTCCACGCCTGGCGCAACAGATTCGTGCGCAGCAGCGTGTCTCGCAACAGCGGCCAGACGTTGCTGGTTCCGGATGCGCTCAGTGTGCCGCGTCCCGGCAACGTGATCAGCCAGTGATCCTCTGTCAGCAGCCCGGTGTGAATCAGATTCGAGCTCGGTTGCGGCACGATCAGCTTGGTCGCGACGGCGACGACGCTGTCGTCGTCTTCAGTGAGCGTAAACGACTGCAGCCAGGTGCCGCGAACGCCGCGCTCCCACAGCGCTCCGGCGCCGCCGACCGTCGCCGGCAGCTGACTCAGACCCGCATGTGCCGAGGCCAGCAGCCGATCGCCGCTCAGCGCGTAGTCCATCGACGGCGCCGGGCCGTTCTGCGGCGATGCACCGCCGTCGATCAGCGGGTTGAAATAGACCAATGCACCGGCACACGCCGCGCCGAGCAGGACACCGATCAGCAAGGTCAGCAGGTATTTCATTGTGACCTCCGGCTGACCGTGTCGAGCATGATCGTGCCCTGAACTGCACCGTCCTCGTCGAGTCCGGCCAGCACCCAGGTTTCGTCGAGGTTGATGTCGACACGTTCGAATTCGCCGGTCGAATGGACGCTGGCGAGACCTTCCGCCCGTCGTGAAACCGCCTCATTGCCGGGCGCAGGTAGCGACGCTCCGCCGGCTCCGGCCGCGATTGCTTCGGGTCCCGGGCCGGGGGCGGCATAACCGCCGAAGGCAATCGAACCGCGGCTGGGCACGGACAGCAGCCAGGCAACCGCTTCGCGGCCGGTCACTGACGTGGCGTGTCGGGCGGCCACACCAATGACGTTGCCGTTGCCGTCGCGCAGCTTGAAGTGCTCGATGCTCGTGGCAGCATCGGTGGTCTCATCGTCGCCGGCATCGTTGCCTGCCTCCGTGAAACTGACGGCGCCCGCCGCGTTGCCGCCCGCCGCAACGTTCGGCGGCTGCAGGCGGTCATGCGGCAGATGGATCAGGAATTCCTCGGTTCGTCCGCCGTTCGCGACCATCGTCGTCAGCGACGGCTGGCGGTCGTAGCCCAGCCCCGGCAGCAGCCAGGCCGCCGCCGCCGTGAGCCCGAAACCGAGCAGAAAACCGAGTTGGAGCAGTCTCTTCATCGCCTGCGGGATCCGCCAAAACCCGCAGTTTCGGCGATCGGGCGCGACATCGCGCTTACCAGATTCACAAATTCGGCCTGCCGACGCGTCACGGCCCGAAGTAGCGGGCCAGATAGCGGGCAAAGGGCTCGGCCGGTGCGGCCTCGAGAGCGGCCGCGCTGGCCAGCGATTCGCCCGCGAGCCGCTCGAGCTCCGCTTCGCGCCCCGCCGGGAACGGCAATGACGCCAGTGTGCTGCGATGTGTCTCGGCCAGCGAGAGGCCGTACTCCAGCAGGCCGCCGGACCGCGCGGCCGCCGCATCGACCAGCTGTGCCGAGGGCGTCAGCTCGGGGTCCGCGAACGCAGCGCGCGCCTCGGCGAGAGCCGCCGACATGTCGGCGCGTTTCGCCTGCGCGGCAATCGCGTCGAGCGCATCGCACACTTCGAAACCCCAGTCACGAATCGTGACGCGACGACCGTTTCGGTCGACCTCCAGCCCCGGCTCCCTGCCGCGCCAGGCGACCGTCAGCTCGCGGCGATCGATCTCTGCCTGTTCGGCGGCGGGGATCGCCGGGCTCTCCAGCAACAGGCACAGCAGCAGCAGCGCCTCGGCGACACAGGACTGCGTCGGCCCCAGACCGGACGCGAGTGTCGGGTCGCTGTCGAGGTTCCTGAGCTCGACGTACTCGATGCCGTCGCGCGCCAGGGCATCGACCGGCCGGGCACTTCGATCCCGCGGCTTTGGCCGGATCGAGCTGTAGTACTCGTTTTCGATCTGCAGCACGTTCGCGTTCAGCTGCCGGAACTCACCGTCGATCTCGACACCGATGGCTTCGAAGTCCGCGGCCGGCGTCGAGACCGCCGCGCGCAGCTGGGCGACGTAGTCGGCCAGCGAATTCGCGGAGATACCGGGTCCGGCCTGACTGGTATTGCGGTAGCCCAGATCGCTCATCCGGAGAGAGGTCGCATGCGGAGCGTACCAGTCGGTCTCACCGAGCGGCTGCAGTCGGGGATGCCCGGCGGGCACGAACGACCTGGCGATCACCGGCGATGCGCCGAACAGGTACGCTACGATCCAGGCCATCCGCCGATAGTTGCGAACGAGACCCATGAAACGCTCCGCACGGTAGTCGTTCGTATCGGCCGCGCCCGCGTCCGTTTCCCGTAACGCCGCCCAGATCGACTCGGCCGGCGAGTAATTGAAATGCACGCCGGCAATCGCCTGCATCGCCCGACCGTAACGGTGGCCGAGGCCGCGCCGATAGACGGTTCGAAACAGGCCTTCGTTGCTGCTGCCGTAGTCGGCGATCGGAACGGCCTCGTCGTCATCGCCGATACAGGGCATGCTCGCCGGCCACAGCAACTCGGTGCCGATACGCTGCTGAACGAACGCATGCAGCTCCTGGAGGCAACCGAGCGTTTCCCGCGTTGTCGCGAACGGGGGCGTGACGAATTCGAGCAGCGCTTCGGAGTAGTCGGTCGTCAACAATGGATGTGTCAACGCCGAGCCGATTGCGGCGGGATGCGGCGTCGTCGCGAGTGCACCGTTCCGGTCGACCCGGAGCGCCTCGCGCTCGATGCCACGCCTGCCGCCGCCAAGCTGGTCCGGATCGAAATGCTCACGCAACCATGCGTCGCTCGGTGCCCGCAAACGTCATTCCTCGCCTGTTTCTGGCGCCCCGGACGTTCCGGCGGCGCCGAAGGCGCGCATTATAGAGTCTGGGGATTCGGCCGGGCCGCGGGGTCGGGCTTCAGCGGGCGATGTCGGCGGGGACGGAGACTTCCTCCATCTCGTAGCCGATGACCTCGAGCGTCTCCGGATCCCGGATCGCCTTGCCGCGGATGAAGCAGCCGGTGATTCGGGCGGTTCTGTCGAAGTCTTCCTCCGACTCGATATCCTCGAGGCTGATGTTGCCATCAACGTCACGAACGAGCCGCGTCGCCCCGTCGCTGTACGAGCCCGTCTTTCTGTCGGATCCGCTCTCGTCGAGCAGCAGCGCGATCACTTCGTCTGTAGCGTTCATCGGTAACCATCCATTGGTCCGAGCATCGAACAGTTAGCAAGCTTTATGCCAAATCCTGATTCGACGGCCAAACAGACAGTTAACGACGAGGTTTGAACCCCGTCACAGTGACATAACGGGTCAGTTTCTGCCGTTCCCGGTCCGCTTCTGCAATCGTGAACTGGCTGCACGTTCGTGGTCGGCGATTCCGCTAGATTTGGCGTCGCCAGCCATTCGGAGAACGGCATGAGTGTATTGAAGCGCCGCATCGAGGACTCGAGCTCGGGTCCGACCACTTTCATCGCGGCCACGACGAAGATCGTGGGCACAATCTCGGGCGACGGCTCGTACATCTTCGGCGGACGCGTTGAGGGCGATTGCGACGTCAAGGGCGCCGTCACCTTGTCCGAGTCCGGCCACTGGGTCGGCACGTTGAAGGCGGGCGACGTGATCGTTGCCGGTACGATCGAAGGCGACGTCATCGCTAACGGCAAAGTCGAGATCTCCGGCACTGCGAAAGTCATCGGGAGCATCGCGGGGAAGTCCATCGCGGTTGCCGAAGGCGCGGTGATCGAGGGCGAGATCAAGGTGATGAACGGCGCCGAGCCGCTCATGTTCGAAGAGAAACGCCAGGCCTGAGCGCCGCTGCCCCGGCGCACATCGCCGCGGCACTACCCGGCAGTGCCCCCGGCAATTGGCTGCACCCGCCCCGCCCGCGCACTCAGGTCGTCGACGATGCGCGTATCCATCCAGCCGGGACTGCTGAAACGCTCGACGAAACCGCAGTGGCCGCCGTAGCGGTGCACGATCAGCTCGAGCGCGGCGGGCTTCGCAAGCCGCGCGATGTCATCTACCGGAATCACCGGATCGTCGGCAGCAAGCTCGGCCCTCGTCGGCACGTTCAGCTCACCGAGCCGGTCGCCGGTAATCGCGTAGCCGTCGAGGTAATGCTCGAGTGTCTCGAATTCAGTGTAGTTGCGAACGAAAAAGTCCGTGGTCGCCGTCAATGTCCTGAAGCGCCGCAGATCGCCGAAGCGATATCGCTCGGGAAACAACGCTGCCTTGGTGTACAGCGAACGCCGCCAGCGATTCAGGAAATAGCGCCGATACATCCACAGTCCGGTCTCGAGAGCGACCATCGTGGATGCCGGCCGCAGAACCGGCGCAACGGCAAAAACGCGGTCGAGGGCAATGCCATGCGATGGCGCGCGAAGTGCCGTCCGAAGCGCGAAGTTGCCACCGAGCGAATACCCGACGAGCGCGAGCCAGCGCGGCGCCAGCAGCGCCTGTATCGACCGCACGGCATTCACGACCTCGTCAATCCGGCACGAATGAAACAGCCCTTCGTTCAGATCGAAGGTATCGCCGTGATCCCGAAAGTTCAGTCGAAAGACGTCGAAGCCGGCAGCGTGCAGTCGTCCCCCGACCGACAGAACGTAGCCCGAGTCGGCGCAGCCCTCCCAGCCATGCAGGACGATTACCAGCCCGCGGCTCTCCGCATCATCCGCTGCCGCGCGATTGCCGCTGGCGCGACTGAGAAAACCGGCGAGCCTGACGCCGTCGCCGGCGTCCAGGACGATTCTCTCTGATGTGGTCCGCATCGCCGAGGCCAGGCGCTCGATCCGCTGCCGACGGCCCGGCAGGTGGCTCGCGATCGACTGGACATGGGCGCTGCGCAGAAACGGCGAGGGTACGAACGGTGCAGGCGCAGTCGGGGGTTCGGCGATCATCTGTCGACACGGCCGGCTCGCGGGCCCGGCGGGGGCTGCGCAACATAACACGGCATCGACGAGTGGCGGTACCCGCGTTCCGCAGGCGACGACTGCCGCGCGCCGGGGACTGCTACACTACTCGCGCCGAAGTGCCGTGGCGACCACTCCCTAATACGAATAAAGGGCGTCGCGGCGAACGATGAGCAGTTCGATGTCCCCCACCGATAAACGCGTCTCGCTGATTGCCGCACTGGTCGTCGTGGCCACCTTCGCCCTCGTGCTGGCGCTGGTGACGATGTTCCGCACCGGGCCCGCCATCATCGTGTTCGCGGCCGGCGGCGGCGGACTGCTGGCATTGCTCGGCGCACTGCTGCGTCTGGCGAAGCTCGGCAGCGAGCTCGGCGCCGAACCGGCCGCCGATGTGCCCGAGCCGCCAGCGCAGACTTCGGACAGTTTCCTCGACCGGCTGCTCGCCAGCATGAACGAGGCGGTCTTTCTGGTCGGAGAAGACGCGCGCATTCGTCATGCGAACGACGCTGCTGTCGAGCTATGCGCGCGGGATCGCGACCTGCTCATTGGCAAACCGATCGCGTCCGTGCTGATCGATTCCGACAGACCCACCGGCGCCGTCGGTGAGGCACGGCCGCGCGAAGCGGAGATCCGGCGCGGCGACGGCAGAACCGTCTGCGTCTCCTATACACGCTCCGACCTGATTGACCAGGATGGCCAGTTCGAGTCGTCGATCTATTCCGCGCAGAACATCGACGAGCGCAAGCGGGCCGAGCAGCGGATGCGCTATCTCGCACGTACCGATCCGCTGACGAAGATCGCCAACCGGATGGAGTTCCAGCACCGGCTGCAACAGAAGATCGCGCGTGCGAAACGCGGCAATCAGTATCTCGCCCTGCTCTATCTCGACGTCGACCGGTTCAAGGACATAAACGACACGTTCGGGCACTCCGCCGGCGACCGCAGCCTCGAGATGTTCGCCAGACGCATCGGCGACGCCCTGCCCGAAGAATCGATATCGGGGCGCCTGGCGGGCGACGAGTTCAGCGTGCTGTTGCCGCACCGAAGCAGCATGGAAGCGCTGGTGCAGGAAGCGGGTACCGTGGCCGAGCGGCTGCTCCGGGCTGTGGGCAAGCCGTTCGACGTCAAGGGCGACGAGATCTTCATGAGCACCAGTATCGGTGTTGCGCTCTATCCGCGCGATGCCGACAACGTCGTCGACCTGGTCCGCAATGCCGACGCCGCGATGTACTACGCAAAGCGTGCCGGCGGCAACAACTACGACTTCTACGAGCAGCACATGAACTCGGCCGCCGAGGAGCGGCTGAAGCTGAAGAGCCGGCTCAGCCGGGCATTCGAGCGCAATGAGCTGCGGTTGCATTACCAGCCGAAGTACCGCGTATCCGATGGCAAGGTTGCCGGTGCCGAAGCGCTGGTGCGTTGGGATCTGCCCGACCACGGTCTGGTTTACCCATCGGACTTCATTCCACTCGCCGAGGAATCCAACCTGATCGTCCAGATCGGCCAGTGGGTGCTGGACCAGGTCTGTTCCGACTACCGGCAATGGCAAAGGCGCATTCCGTCACCGTCACGGATATCGGTCAACCTGTCGTTGCGGCAGCTGCAGCAACGGAGGTTTCTGGACGGCGTCCGCAAGTCGCTGCAACGCCATGGTGTCTCGCCCGCGTGTCTGGAGCTCGAGATTACGGAAACGACGCTGATGGACGATGCACGCGCGGCGATCCGGATTCTCGACGCGCTGTACGGCATGGGCCTGCACCTGGCGATCGACGACTTCGGCACGGGCTATTCGTCGCTGAGCGCTTTGCAACAATTCCCTATCAGCACGCTGAAGATCGACAAATCTTTCGTGAGCGACGTTGCGACGGACGAAGACGATGCCGCGATCGTGCGCACGATCATCCAGATGGCCCACAGTCTGAAGCTCGAGGTGATTGCAGAAGGCGTCGAGCACGAGGCGCAGCTCGATTTCCTGCGGAGCCACGGCTGCGACTACGTGCAGGGCCACCTGTTCGGCGACCCGGTGACGGCTTCGGACTATCTGAAGATCATGGTCGAAGACACGGAAGGTGCCGGGAATTACCGGGCGCTGTTCGGCTGAGGGCCGTTCGCAGCGACCCAAGCGAGCCTGTCCGGATCGCTTCGCAGCCGGGCCTCAGGTATATTCCCGGCTTATCCGACCCAACAACAGAGGATATGGGATATGAGAATTCCCGCCGGGTGCCTGGCACTGGCCGCGAGCTTCGTCGGCTTCAACGCTTTCGCCGCCTGTGAAAATCCGACGATCATCCAGTCGCTGCCCGAGGGGGAAACGGCGACCCTCGACGAGATGGTGGCCGCACAGAATTCCGTCAAGGAATACATGACCGAGATGGACACCTACCTGGCCTGCCTGAACGAGGACATAGAGGCCGCCGGCGACGATGCCGCCGAGGAATTCCAGACTCTGATGGTGACGCGCTACAACACGGCCGTAGTCGAACTCGAAACTGTTGCCGCCGCGTTCAATCAGCAACTGCAGGCGTACCGCACCGCGAATCCGAGCGAAGAAGAAGAGGAATAACGGCCGACGCGCCGCGCGGTCACCCGCATCGGCCGCGGCTCCGGGGCGGCCTAGTTGAGGTCCCGGAACTGCTGCCTCAGCTCCCGGCGATCGTCCGTGACGATCCTCTCGAGGACCCTGATACGCTCTTCGAGGCTTTCCAGCTTTTCGAGCATTTCCGCTTCGGCGACCGGCGCAGCCTCAGCGTTCGCCGCCGACGCCTGCCGGCCGTCGCGGGCACCCCTGTTGCGATGCGGGCTGCGAAAAATGATCCACAGTACGCCCAGGACGAACAGGAAAACGAGCGGCAGTGGCATGTTGTTTCCAAACACGAAATTCCCCCGTGTACCCGGCCACGAATTACCGGTCGCGCAAACCCTCGAACTCGCGATCGAGCGTGAATCGATCGGACGTTACGTATCTTTCGATTCTCTGTAGTCTCTGATCCAGTTCGCGAAAGCGGAACCGGACGCTGTTCAGCGTCGCATGCGGCTCCGAACGGACGCGCCGACTCACGGCCTCGCGCTCCTCGTCGGGAGGCTGCACCCGCGCCTCAGGATTCTTATCGAGCACGAGCGCCAGCACGACATAGACAACGAATACGAACGGTGAGAAGAAGAACGCCGCCACACCGACGACGACCCGCGTCAGCACGACATCGAAACCGAAGTAGTCTGCTATGCCGGCGCAAACGCCAGCGATGACGCGATCCTCGTCGTTCTTGTACAACCGGTTGCGGCGATCTCCGAATCCGCGATTTCTCTTGTGCCTCACTGCCCGTTCTCCATCACTGACGCCGCCGCCAGTTCGGCGCCGCATCGTCGAGTATTGTCTCGAGTGCATCTATGCGGCTCCGCATCGTCTCGCAGGAATCCCATAGATCCTCGAGTATCTGCTGCTCCTCGTTCGACAGGCCTTTCAGTGCCTTCCAGCGCGTCATGTAGTGAAAAACGACGGCGGTCGGCACGACAACGGTCATGAATATGATCGCCAGTACGAACAGCTGTGTAGTCATCTAACGTTCCCCAGGCAGCCCGGAGGCGGCCGCAATCGAAAAACCGGTGGCCGTCACCGATATTCAGTCGGCCGACCGGTTTTGTCCACGCCGGGACTTCAGTTCGTTGAGTTCGCGCTCAACCGTCTCCGACGCTTCGAGGTCCGCGATCTCCTGCGAGAGATCCTTCTTATTGCCGAGATCGTAGGATTCGACCTGGCCCTCGATCGTGTCCATTCGCCGCTCGAATTGCTCGAATCGAAGCAGCGCATCGTCGATCTTGTAATCATGCAGCCGCTTGCGCACTTCGAGCCGCTTCGACGCCGTCGTGTGCCGGGCGATGATCGCCTGCTGACGAGCCTTGGCATCGGCGAGTTTCGCCTCGAGCGAACCGATGTCGGTGTTCAGCTTGTCGAGGCTCTCGCCAACGGCACCGTACTCCTGCCGCAGCGCGTCCGCGATCTGGCCCACGCGATTCTTCTCGGCCAGCGCTGCTTTTGCCAGATCGTCGCGGCCCTTGTCGATCGCGAGCTCAGCTTTGGCCTGCCAGTCCCTCGCATCACGCTCGATCATATCGAGCTTACGGCCGATCTCCTTGCGATCGGCGATCGCGCGCGCTGCCGCGGACCGAACCTCGACCAGCGTGTCTTCCATCTCCTGAATCATCAGCCGGACGATCTTCTCGGGATCCTCGGCTTTTTCGAGGATCGCATTGATATTCGAGTTGATGATGTCGCTGAAGCGAGAAAAGATACCCATCGTGCTCCACCTTCGTACTGAGCCTTCGTGATGCCGGCGGTAAAGCCGGCTTGCCTGCCTGATACTTAGCAGAAACCGTGCCAGACCCGCGGAATCGATTCAGATCCCTGATTTCAAAGAGTATTTCCGTGGGATCGTCAGTGCCGCGGCCAGTCTGGCTTGGGCTATCACGCCAAAATGTGGCGAACCGAGCCAGAAACTGCTAATACACAGCCATGCCCGCCGCCAGAGCCGAAAGCAGCAACCTGATCGGAGAAGCCCCGGCGTTCCTGGCGATGCTGGAGCACGTCTCCAAGGCCGCCCGCCTGACGAAGCCGGTACTGGTCATCGGCGAGCGCGGCACGGGCAAGGAGCTGATCGCGGCACGCCTGCATTACCTGTCCGAGCGCTGGGAGCAGGCACTGCTCAAGGTCAATTGCGCCGCGCTGACCGAGACGCTGCTCGAAACGGAGTTGTTCGGCCACGAAGCCGGTGCCTTCACCGGGGCGCAGAAAACGCATATCGGTCGCTTCGAGCAGGCGGACGGCGGCACGCTGGTGCTCGACGAGCTGGGCTCGATTCCGCTGCGCATGCAGGAGAAGATTCTGCGTGTCATCGAATACGGCGAGTTTCAGCGCGTCGGCGGCAACAACACGCTGACGACTGACGTGCGCATCGTCGCTTCGACAAACGAAGACCTGCCGGCGATGGCGGCGGTCGGCCGGTTCCGTGCCGATCTGCTGGATCGGCTGGCATTCGACGTGATTCACGTCCCGCCGCTGCGTGCGCGGCAGGAAGACATCCCGGCGCTCGCCCATCATTTCGCCATCAATATGACCAGTGAGCTCAGGCGTGAGGTCTTCGCCGGATTCTCGGCGGCGGCGGCCGAGGCCCTCCTCAGCTATCGATGGCCCGGCAATGTCAGAGAACTGAAGAATGCCGTCGAGCGCAGCGTGTACCGTGCCGAGGACCCGACGCAGCCGGTCAGCGATATCCTGTTCAACCCGTTCGAATCGCCGTATGCGGTGACCGGCCCGGATCCCACGGCGAGCCCGGACGGCAATGGCGTCGCTGGCGGTGCGCCGGCGGCGGCAGGCGGCGGCGATCCGGTCGAGCTGCCGCCGATGCTGGCCGGCGAACCGGGGCCGGTCGACTTTCGCGAGGCGGTCGATGCCTTCGAACAGCGCCTGCTGCGCACGGCCCTCGAACGCGCTCACTACCGACAGACCGAAGCGGCCGAGAGTCTCGGGCTCACCTATCACCAGCTGCGCGGCTTATTAAAGAAGCACCGCATCCCGGGCCGGCCACCCGCAGCGACCGCGGACTAGCAGGCTGGGCCAAGCCATCCGCCGACCCGGACGCGACCCCCGCCCGATCCGGCGCGACCCCGACCCGATCCCGGATCCCCGCGACCCGGCGCGCCCCGGAGCCGATCCCGGCGACCCGGTGCGAGGCGGAGCCGACCCCGGTGACCCGGTGCGACCCGGACCCGACGCAATCGCGGCGCCATTCCGCGAACGGGCCGCGTGCTAGAATTTTTTTTTGCGGCGAATCGCTGCGCTCGCTTCACGATCGACAATTTCGGCAGGACTTCATGACGACGCAATCGAGTTCCCCGGCACGCATCGCCATTACCGGCGCGGCCGGACAGATCGGCTATCAGCTCGCTTTCAGAATCGCCTCGGGACAACTGCTCGGGCCCGACACGCCGGTATCTCTGCAGTTGCTCGAGATTCCACCGGCACTCGACGCGCTGAAGGGCGTGGCAATGGAGCTCGAGGATTGCGCATTTGGCGCATTGCACGAGGTCATCGCGACCGATCAGGCCGACGTTGCGTTCGCCGACGCCGACTACGCGCTGCTCGTCGGTGCCCGCCCCCGCGGCCCCGGCATGGAACGCAAGGATCTGCTGCTCGCGAATGCCGAGATCTTCTCGGCCCAGGGCAAGTCGCTGAATGCCGTCGCGAGCCGCGATATCCGCGTGCTGGTCGTCGGCAACCCGGCGAATACCAACGCGCTGATCGCGCGCGAGAATGCACCGGATCTCGATCCGCAGAATTTTACGGCGATGACCCGTCTGGACCACAACCGCGCCAAGGCGCAGCTCGCGGCCAAGACCGGCACGCACGTGAGCGACGTCGACGGCATGATCATCTGGGGCAACCATTCGGCGACGCAGGTGCCGGATCTGGCGCACGCAACCGTCGGTGGCAAAGCGGCACGATCGCTGGTCTCCGAGCAGTGGTACGAGAACGAGTTCGTGCCGACCGTGCAGCAGCGAGGCGCGGCTATCATCAAGGCGCGGGGCGCGTCGTCGGCTGCGTCCGCCGCCTCGGCGGCGATCGACCATGTCCGCGACTGGGCGCTCGGCAACGCGTCCGAGAAGTGGCTCAGCATGGGTGTTGCGTCTGACGGCAGCTACGGCATTCCCGAGGGCGTCGTGTTTTCGTATCCGGTGAAACTCAGCGGCGGGGGCAGATACGAAATCGTTCAGGGCCTCGAGATCGATGCGGGTTGCCGCGCGAGGCTCGACGCTACCGACGCCGAGCTTCGCGAGGAACGGGCCGGGGTCGAGCAACTCCTCTGATCGTGCGCTCGGCAAGTGACCGGGCGCTCGGCAACCCTTCCGGCTGACTGGGAGAGCGATAGATGAATTTCCTGTTCTGGCTGGTCGTCCTGATAGCGGTACCCGTCTGGGTTGCCTACCGGCGCTTCGAGCTGAGCCAGGCGACGCTGATTCTCGGCGCGCTGTTGCTCGTATTCTCGATGTTCAGCGGTGCACCGCTGCCGTTGCTGCTGTTCTTCTGGCTGCTGTTTGCGGGCCTGGCAGCGCTCAATCTCACTGAGCTTCGGCGCGAACGGGTCACGCGCCCGCTGCTCGGCGTGTACCGAAAAATGCTGCCGCGGATGTCACCGACCGAGCAGGCGGCGCTCGATGCCGGCAGCGTCTGGTGGGAAGGCGAGCTCTTCAGCGGCGATCCCCGCTGGCAGAAGCTGCTGAGCCTCCCCCCTCCGCAGCTGACCGAGAGCGAACGGACGTTTCTCGACGGGCCGACCGAAACGCTCTGCGAGATGCTCGACGATTGGGAAATCACGCACGAGCATGCCGATCTGCCGCCAACGGTCTGGGACTACGTGAAATCCGAGGGATTTTTCGCGCTCGTCATACCGGAGCAATACGGCGGGCGCGGATTCTCGCCGCTTGCCTGCTCGATGATCCTCGCGAAGATCGCGTCGCGCAGCTCGACGGCCGCGTCGATCATCGGCGTACCGAACTCGCTCGGCCCCGCGGAGCTGTTGCTGCACTACGGCACCGAGGAACAGAAGCAACGCTGGCTGCCGGGACTCGCATCCGGCAAGGAAGTGCCGTGCTTTGCGCTGACGTCGCCGCGCGTCGGCTCCGATGCCACGGCACTCGTCGATACGGGCGTCGTCTGTCGGGGCGAATACGACGGCGAGGAGGTCATCGGCATCCGGCTCAACTGGGACAAGCGCTACATCACGCTCGCCCCGATCGCGACCGTCCTCGGCCTCGCGTTCAAGCTGTACGATCCCGACCACCTGATCGGCGAAACGGATGCCTATGGCATCACCGCAGCCCTCGTGCCGACCGATCTTCCGGGCATCGAAATCGGCCGCCGGCATTTTCCGATCAACATTCCGTTCCAGAACGGACCGACGCGTGGCACCGACGTCTTCGTGCCGATCGATGCGATCATCGGCGGCAAGGAAATGGCGGGGAAAGGCTGGCACATGCTGGTGCAGCAACTCGCCGTGGGTCGAAGCATCGTGCTGCCGAACAACGCACTCGGCGGCGCGCTCGCCAGCGTCTATGCGTCCGGCGCCTATACGCGCATCAGGCGCCAGTTCGGCCTGCCGATCGGCAAGTTCCACGGCGTCGCCGAGGCGCTCGCGAGGATGGCCGGTCTCACGTACACGATGACCGCGGCATCGCGCGTCACGTGCACCGCACTCAATCACGGCGAGCAGCCGGCCGTGCCGTCGGCGATCCTGAAGTATCACAATACCGAGATGGCCCGCGTCGTCGCGAACGATGCGATGGACGTGCACGGCGGCAAGGCAATCATGCTCGGCCGGAAGAACTATCTCGCCCGCAATTATCAGTCGTTGCCGATCGCGATCACGGTCGAGGGCGCAAATATTCTGACCCGGAACCTGATCATCTTCGGGCAGGGTGCCGTTCGCTGCCATCCGTTCGTGCTCGCCGAGATCGAGGCTGCCGGCAATCCGGACGAGGAGCAGGGCTTGCGCGACTTCGATCGGCTGCTGTTCGATCACATCGGGTACACGCTGTCGAACGCCGCCCGCGCGTTCGTCCAGGCGCTGACGTTCGCGCGCTTCACCGAGGTGCCGGTCGATGGCAGCACCCGACGTTTCTATCAGCAGATCAATCGTTACAGCGCTGCGTTCGCGCTCGTCGCCGACGCGGCGATGCTGACGCTGGGCGGCGGCCTGAAGCGCCAGGAGCTGATTTCGGCGCGACTCGGCGATCTGCTGAGCTGCCTCTATCTCGCCTCGATGTCCCTCAAGCATTATCGCGACCAGGGCGAGCCTCCGGAGGACCTGCCGCTGGTCGAGTGGTCGTGCCGGTCGCTCCTCTACAAGGCGCAGGAAGCGCTGCATTCGCTGCTGCGCAACTTCCCGAATCGCTGGGTGGCAATGGCGCTCCGGGTTGCGGTGTTTCCGCGCGGCCGGACTTTCTCCGCACCGTCCGATGCGCTGACCCTCGAGATTGCCGATCTGATGATGCGACCGACATCGACACGACAGCGCCTGGCCGACTGTGCCTATATCACGCCGCACGAGAACAATCCGATCGGCCGATTGCAGCAGGCAATGGAGCTCGCCGACGTCGTGAAACCGCTGGAGCGCAAGGTCTTCGATGCGCGACGTAACGGCAGCATCCAGGCCGAAGACGTGCCCGGACAGATCGACGAGGCGGAGCAGAAGGGAGTCCTGACGGCTGACGAGGCAGAACGCGTGCGCGAGTTCGACGCTCTGGTCATGGAGCTGACGGGCGTTGACGACTTCGATCCGGCGGACCTGGCCTGCCACCCGAGCACCGCAACGCAGGACGATACCGAGGCCGCCGACCCACAGGAGGCGATACGGGAAGCAACACCGGAAGCGACCCAGGAAACAGCACCCGAAACAGCGCAGGAAGCAGCACCGGAAGCAGCCCTGGAAACGGCGCAGGAAGCGGAATAGGAACTGCGCCGCCGGCAGCCGATGCCGGCCCGGCGCTGTGCTACAGTGCCTGACGAGGGGCGGAATCAGGCACGATGTATACGGAGTATTTCGGACTGACCGAGAAGCCGTTCTCGATCAGCCCCGATCCAAGATATCTCTACCTCAGCCAGCGCCATGCCGATGCGCTGGCACATCTCGTGTACGGAATCAGCGAGAGCGGCGGATTCATTCAGCTGACCGGCGAGGTCGGTACCGGCAAGACGACGCTGATCCGCAGTCTCCTCGAGCAGCTCCCTGAGAAGACCGATGTCGCGCTGGTCCTGAATCCGCCGCTGACGACCGAGGAGTTTCTCCGCGCCATCTGCCAGGAACTGCGCATCGCCCTGCCGCCGGAGAAGTCGGTCCAGAGCCTGATCGATGCGCTGAACGATCACCTGCTCGCCGCCAACGCCGAGGATCGCCGCGTCGTGCTGATCGTCGACGAGGCGCAGACACTGAATGCGGCCATGCTCGAGCAGATACGGCTGCTGACGAATCTCGAGACGTCGAAGCGCAAGCTTCTGCAGATCATCCTGATCGGACAACCCGAGCTGCGGGAACTGCTGGACCAGCCGGACATGCGGCAGATAGCGCAGCGCATCACCGGCCGCTATCACCTGGAGCCGCTCTCGGCCGGCGACGCGAGCATCTATGTCCGTCACCGTCTGCGCGTTGCCGGCGCGAACAACGATTTCTTCACCGAGAAGGCAATGGCCGAGCTTTACCGGCTCGCCGACGGCATCCCGCGGCTGATCAATGTCATTGCGGATCGCGCTCTGCTCGCCGCCTACACGCGTAATGAGCGCACGGTCAGTGCTCGGCTGGTGAGACTCGCGGCCCGCGAGGTGTTCGGCCGCCCGGTCGGCACCCGACGTACTCGCTGGGCTGCAGCGGTATTCGCCGGTGTCGGCATTGTCGCGATCACGGCCGGGGCGATGCTGTGGCTGTTCGAGCGACGCTCGACCGATGGGCCGGCAGAAGCCGCGTCGCTGGAGCTCGCGACAATTGCCGGCGATGCGGTCGCGGCCGCGGGCCCGGCTGAAGCGGCAGCAGCCCCGAGCGGCACGGCCGCGACGATCGACGCGGCGACGGGCGAGCCGGACGCGGGCGGCGCTGACACGGCCCGGGCAACGACCGTCGCGCTTGCCGATCGCCTTGCGGCAGTCGCAGCCGACATGCCACCCGGCGGCGGCAATGCCAGTGCGGCACAGACGCTATTCGCGCGCTGGGGCATCGAATACGGAGCGGGTGCCGACGACGACGTATGCCAGGTCGCCGACAACTACGGACTGCGTTGTCTCACGAGCCCGGACCCGTCGCTCGCCGATATCCGCGCGATCAACCGGCCGGCGGTGCTGGCACTGAACGTCGGTGGCGGCCGAACGGTTGCCGCCGTGCTGACCGGGCTCGGCTTCGACTTCGCGGACCTGGTCATCGACACACAACCGGCGCGCGTCGGAATCGCGGAGCTGACGCATGCCTGGTTCGGCGAGCACTGGTTGCTCTGGCAGCCGGAGATCGCGGTCGAGCCGGACCTGCGCCCCGGCATGCGCGACACGCGCACGCTTTGGCTGCGCAACATCCTCGCCGACCTGCAGGAGGGGAACCCGGGCACCGGCGAGAACGGGGATCTTTACGATCCGACGCTCGAAGCCGGCGTCCGCGATTTTCAGGCAGCCAGACACCTGGTCGTCGACGGCGTCGTCGGCGCGCAGACGATCGTGCGGCTACAGGCGGAAGCGGGCCATGCTGCCGGCCCAACGCTGACCGAGGCGTTCTGAATGTCTTTCATTCTCGACGCGCTGCGAAAGTCGGAGGCCGAGCGCCGGAACGCGGCGGCGCCGACGCTCGCCGCCGTACCGGTCGAGGTGCCGCGGGCGCAGGTGCCGGGCTGGATGTGGGCGATCATTGCCGTGCTTGGCGCGGCCGTGATCGGTCTCGGCACGGCCTGGTGGAGTGCCGACCGCGGCGCCCGGGACGCGGGTGGTTTCGTGGCGGCACCGGGCAATGCGGTATCGACGTCGGCGCTGGCCGAAGGCCCGGCCGGCGCCGGAGTCACAACCCCCTCGACCGGGACAGTACAGCCCGGCGCGACCTCACCGTCTGCCACTGCGCCGGCCCCGCTGACTGGCGCTCAATTTGGCGGCGCGGCGGCCACGGCCGACTCAACGCGCGACTCCATAGCCGATCCTGCGACCGTGTCGCCCGGACTGCAGACCGCACCTGCTGGGGCAGGGGCAGCGGCCGCGGTAGTCGACGCGACCCCGGAGCCGGCGCTGCCGCCCGCATCGTCGTCGGCGACGCGAACGGCCGCGAGCCGCACGCTGCCGACACGCGAAGAGCTCACGGCCGCCGGCATCGACCTGCCGCCGCTGAATCTGGAATTGCATGTGTATGCGGCGGAGCCATCACGCCGCTGGGTCTATATCGACGGCAATCGCTACACCGAGGGGCGCCGGACCGCAGCCGGCCCGCTGCTCGTCGAGATCCTCCCTGAAGGCATCGCGCTGAACCACGACGGCCGGGACTTTCTGCTGCTCGCGCAGTGAATCGGCCGACCCTGCCGACGAGCCAGTGAGATTTCCCCGCAGCCCGCGTAATCGGTGAGATTTCCGGGCTAGGTTCTGATTCCGAAGCCTCTGTTCAGCAGCACGACGCATGTGGCGAACATGACGGCCCCGGCCACGACGATGATCGTGAAAGCCGTGCCGATGGCTATGTCGGAGCTGCCGAGCATCCCGTAGCGGAATGCATTGACCATATAGAGGATCGGGTTCGCGCGCGCGATCGTCTGCCAGACCGGCGACAACAGCGATATCGAAAAGAACACGCCACCCAGATACGTGAGCGGCGTCAGCACGAACGTCGGAATGATCGTGATGTCGTCGAATGTCTTCGCGAACATCGCATTCAGCAGACCGCCGAGCGAGAAGACGACGGCGGTGAGTATGATCACCGAAACAGTGATCAGCGGATGCGCGACACTGAGCTCCGTGAAGAACAGTGCGACACCGGTGACGAGCGCCGCCACCAGCATGCCGCGGACAACGCCGCCGACGACGTAGCCGAGCACGATCGTGACGTGCGACATCGGCGACACGAGCATCTCCTCGAGATGTGACTGCATCTTGCCGGAGAAAAACGACGACACGACGTTGCCGAACGAATTCGTGATCACCGACATCATGATCAGACCGGGCGCAATGAAGGTCAGATACGGGACGCCGTTCATCTCCCCGATCCGCGGCCCGATCAGGCTGCCGAAAATGATGAAGTAGAGCGTCATCGTTATCGCGGGTGGAATGATCGTCTGCACCCAGATCCGCAGCACGCGCCGGATCTCCTTGCGGACGATCGTCCGCAAGCCGACGATGTTGATCCGCAGCAGATCGGGCGCCTCGTGACGGCCGCCGTCGGGTTCGCGGACTGCGCGAGCTGCGGCGCTCACGAACCGCTCCCCCGCTTGCGGTCCTCGACCAGCCGCATGAACAGCTCCTCGAGCCGGTTGGATCGCGTCCGCATGCTCTGCACCTCGATGCCGCAGGCCGACAGCCGTGCGAACAGCTCGTTCAGGTTCTGACCACGGTCGACGCCGACCTCGAGCTCCTGCTCATTGCGCCGGACTACATCGTAGCCCTCTACGCACGGCGCAGCTCCCACCGGTTCCTGCAGCGTCAGCACGAAAACCTCGCGCTGGAGCTTGCTGATGACGCTCGTCATCGAGTCGTTCTCGATGATCCGGCCCTGGTCGATGATGGCGATGTTCCGGCAGAGGCTCTCGGCCTCCTCGAGATAGTGCGTCGTCAGAATAATCGTGACGCCAGATTCGTTGATCTCGCGCATGAACGCCCACATCGAGCGCCGGATCTCGATGTCGACGCCGGCTGTCGGCTCGTCGAGGATCAGCAGGCGCGGCTCGTGCATCAGCGCGCGGGCGATCATCAGCCGGCGCTTCATGCCGCCGGACAGAGTGCGGGCGATCTCGAAACGCTTGTCCCACAGATGCAGGGCTTGCAGATACTTCTCGGCACGGCCTTTGGCTACCGAACGCGGGACGCCGTAGTAGCCGGCCTGGTTGACGAGCGTATCGAAGCCCCGCTCGAACATGTTGAGATTGACTTCCTGCGGAACCACGCCGATACAGGCTTTAGCTGCCTCGCGCTGCCGATCGATGTCGTAACCGAAGATTTCGACCCGGCCGGCCGTTTTGTTCACGAGCGAAGTGATGATCCCGATCGCGGTCGTCTTGCCGGCGCCATTCGGGCCGAGCAGCGCAAAGAAATCCCGCTCGGCAACCCGCAGATCGATGCCCTTCAGGGCCTCGACGCCGTTCGGGTAGGTTTTGCCGAGCTGGTCTATCGCGAGCGCGTCCATCGATGCCGGGCCGGTGCCGTCCGGTGAAAGGGGCGGCTATTGTACGCGCGGGCAGCCGACCTGTTGCACGACGCCGGCGGGCGCGGTACCAGCGCGGGAACAGTGTCAGCGCCGGTGGCGCGGTGGATTCAGCTCGACGCTCGGCTGCAGGCCCAGCAGAATCAGCGCCCGTCGATCGTCAGCGGGCTCGCTGCAGAGCAGCGCCGACCACATCCAGCTGCCCGTCCGATAAGCGGAGTGCACCGCGCCCTCGCGGCGGGCGAGCATGTCCAGATCGGTGATCGCGAGATCCCGCAGGCTCCTGACCTGCGCAGGCTCGAGCCTGAGATAGAGCCGGGCGGCATAGGCGTGCTCGCGTGCCAGCTTGCGGGCGCCGTACAACAGCATGCCCTGGACCATCCGCAGCGCTCCGTCGACCGCTTGCTCGCCGGCGTCCTGGACGTGACGGCTACCGAGCACATCGAAGCCGAAGCGGAACATCGCCTGTGGATAGCCGGCGAGACGCTCCACCGTCGAATTGTCGAGGCCTGCGAGCTTCTCGGCCGTCGGGGCCGGCAGGCCGAGCACGGAGCTACCGCGCGAGACGTGAGTCCGGACGAAGTTCAGAAAGAGACGATTCAGGTCGCGGAGCTCGGTGAGCCCCTCGTCCGCCGGGTGTGCCGCCGCCATATTGATCCGTCTATTTAGTTGTACTTGCCATATTTGTGCCTAATGTACCAAATATGGTTACGCTAGGTTAACGATTCATTACTTGGTGCTTTGCGGAGGAACGACAGCATGCGCGCAACCGACGATCGCTACCGCAATGAGCAGGCCCGTTTCGACCTTGCGATACGCATGATCGGCCACGAGGCGCGAACCGGGACGATTCGTTACTGGACCGGGCTGCAGGACGACAGGATTCGAAAACTATATGCCTCCTATTTCAAGTTCGCCGGGCGGCCTGTGCGCCGCCGCCGGGGGCGCTCGCCGTCCCAGATCGGGCCGCTGATCAGAAGTCCGGACCGTGCGCTCGAATCGGGGGCCTTCGCCAACATGCTGTATGCCAACGACCTGCTGGCGCTCGACGGCCAGCAACCTTGCCTGAAGCAGAACGTCGCGCTCGGTCACCGCTTCTGCCAGTGCTTCGAGTCGTACGCGAGTCTCGTCCCGGGCCCGACGCTGACGTTCGAGCTCGGCTGGAATCTGCTGCTCAGCATTCGTCGCGGCGACGAGCTCGGCGCGCGTCGCTGTGAGCGCTGCGGCGTTTGTCACATCGCCGATTTGCTGGCCGCGCCGGGCACCGCCTGCCCCTGCTGCCTGGTGCTCGACGCTGCCGGGCGGCCCGTGCCGGACCAGCGCCACGCCCCGGCCGTGCACTGACCCGGCAACGTCAGTCGGCGCGCGCGCTCGCGGCGGTCTGCGACCGGCGCATCAGCCCTGTGAGCCAGCCGCCGATGTCGCGGATCTCCTCCGGACAAACCGAATGCGGCATCTGATAGGCGTGCCATTCGACATCGACGCCGGCGGCACGCAGGCGCTCGTAAGAGCGTCGACCGAAGCTGATGTCGATGACGGGATCGTGGTTGCCGTGCGCCATCCATGCAGGCGCCGTGCCGCCGTCGGGCCGGCCGGCGAGCAGGCGATCCGCGAGCGGCAGATAAGTCGATAACGCGACGACGCCGGCCAGCCGGCTCTGCGTCGTTAGCAGAGTATGGAGCGCAATCGCGCCGCCCTGCGAGAAGCCGGCAACGACGACGCGTTCCGGCGGAATGCCGCGGGCCGCCTCGCGCTCGACCAAAGTCGCGACGAACTCACTGCTCGCTTCGATACCGGCGGCATCCTCGGCTGCGCCGCGGTCGAACGAGAGGATGTCGTACCATGCGCGTATCCGGTATCCGCCGTTGATCGTCACGGGCCGGACCGGCGCATGGGGAAATACGAACCGGGTCGGCAGCGGCAGCCTGAGCTCGGCGGCCAGCGGCACGAAGTCGTTGCCGTCGGCACCGAGGCCGTGCAGCCAGATGATCGCGAAGCGCGGTTCGGTCCCGGTCTCGATCTCGATGCCGTCCAAATCCGGGCCGGGTGTCTGGGTCGTCATTGCATTCGCCTCGCGGAACCGGCATAATTGCGCATAATAGCATTTTTATGCGCAATTATATTCACTGGTCAGCCCATGCCGGCAGCTACGATACAAGAACGGGACGAACGACGCCGGGTCATCGCCCGGCTGCTCGAGGAACGGCAGATCGAACGTCAGGCCGAGCTCGTCGAGCTGCTGCGCGCGCGCGGGTTCACGGCCACGCAGTCGAGCGTCAGCCGTGACCTCCGCGACATGGGGGCCGCGAAGCTCAAGCATGGCTATCGACTGCCGGAGCAGACCCGGGAGAACGGCCGCTCGCTCGAGCAGGTCTCCGAGTTCGTCCACGAGATCAGAACGGCCGGTTCCAACCTGCTCGTCGTGACGACGGCGGTCGGTGCTGCCCAACGCGTCGCCGTCACGCTCGACCGGATCGACTGGCCCGAGATCGTCGGCACGCTGTCCGGCGACGACACGATCTTCATCGCGACGGCATCGGCCGGCGAGCAACGCCGCCTGCGGTCGCGGCTGCGACAGGCGCTGAGGAAGGCGAATCCATGAACGCAAGCACTGCCGGCACCCCGATCGTACTGGCGTACTCCGGGGGCCTCGATACATCGTTCTGCATCCCGTGGCTGCGCGAGACTTACGGCCGCCCGGTCGTCACGGCGACGGTCGATACCGGCGGGATCGACTCCGGCGCGGCCGAAGATCTCGAGCGGCGGGCGCTCGCCCTCGGGGCGAAGGAGCATCTGCGAATCGACGCGCGCCGGGAATTCTTCGACACGGTGATTCGCTACCTGATTTTCGGCAACGTGCGGCGCGGTCAGCTCTATCCCCTGTGCGTCGGCGCCGAGCGCGGCGTGCAGGCCAGCCACCTCGCACAGGCCGCGACGACGTTCCTGTCCGGCACGGTCGCTCACGGCTGCACGGCGGCCGGCAACGATCAGGTGCGCTTCGAGGTCATTCTGAAAGCACTCGCGCCGACGCTCGAGGTGCTGGCACCAGTGCGCGATCACGCCTGGGCGCGCGAGGACCAGATCGCGTTTCTCAACGAGCGCGAGATGCCGCTGCCGGCGCGCGGCTCGGCCTACTCGATCAACCGCGGCCTTTGGGGCGTCACGATCGGCGGTACCGAAACGCTGACGTCGACCGACACGATCCCGGAGTCCGCATGGGTATTGTCGGCCGGCGCGCTCGATGACCCGGCGCCGCCGCGCACGCTAGAGCTCACGTTCGAGAGCGGCGTACCGGTTGCAGTCGATGGAGAACGGCTCGATCCGGTCGCGCTGATCGAGTCGCTGGAAGCGGTCGGCAGCCGGTACGCGATCGGCCGAGGTATTCACCTGGGCGACACGATCATCGGCACGAAGGGCCGCGTTGCCTTCGAGGCACCGGCAGCGGAGATTCTGATCACGGCGCATCGCGAACTCGAGAAGCTGACGCTCGGCGCTGCGCAGGCCCGCGTCAAGGAATCGCTGGGGCTCTACTATGGTGACCTCATCCACGAAGGCCGGCAGCTCGATCCGGTCTGTCGCGATATCGAAGCGCTGCTCGAGTCGTCGCAGCGGCGCGTGTCCGGCACGGTTCGCTGCCAGCTGCGGCCCGGCAACCGGTTCGTCGCCGGCGTCGACTCGCCGCATTCGCTGATGGCCGCGAGCCGCGGCAAGTACGGCGAGTCGGCGGGCGAGTGGACGAGCGAAGACGCCGTCGGCTTTTCCAAGCTGCTCGCGCTGCCGGGAATGCTCTACGCCCGCGCCGCCGGCAACGACGGGGGAAGCTGAGATGCGCTCGGTCATCGTCGACAAGATCGCCTCGGTTGCGCTCGGCGCCGAGCTGCCGCACGAGATTCGTGTCAGCGACAGAATTCCGTGCGAGGAAGGCGTCCTCGTCGCAGCCGAGGTACTGAACAGCAAGTCGTCGTACAACACGCTGGAGCTGACCAGCGGCCGGATGGCGCAGATCAAACGCGGTGACGTGATCGTCGGCGCGCTCGGGCATCGCAAGGCGCTGTTCGGCTACTCGGGGCATCTGCCGGAACAGCTTGCGCCGGGCGACACGGTGCAGCTGCTGAACCTCGGCGGCGTGCTCGGCATCTGCGACTCGGCAAATCCGTCGCACGGTCAGCCGTTCGACTGCCGGGTGCTGGGCGTGGTGCTCAACTTTCCGTTTCTCGGTGAACGCCGCGGCGTGCCGGCCCGAGTCGCGATACGCAAGCTCGCCGACGAGGTCACGCTGTCCAGTCACGGCGTACCGGTCGTTGCGCTCGCGGGTACCTGCATGAACTCGGGCAAGACGGCAGCAGCCGCTGCTATCGTCAGCCGCTTCCGACACAACGGGCTGGTCGTCGACGCGTTCAAGGCAACCGGCGTGGCACTGCGCCGCGACATTCTCGCGATGGAAGACGCCGGCGCCCGCAATGTCGAGATCTTCACCGACTACGGCATCGTCGCAACGACTGCGACGAACGCACCGCAACTGACCCGCAACCTGCTCGCCGACCTCTTCGCAAAGCGGCCCGACGTGATCGTCTTCGAGCTCGGCGACGGACTGCTCGGCGCCTATGGCGTCGAGGCCATCCTGCACGATGAGGCGATTCGCGAACATCTGAGCGCCGTCGTCCTGTGTGCGAACGACCCGGTGTCGGCCTGGGGCGGCGTACGGCTGCTGCGCGAGGAATTCGACATCGAGCCGACGGTTGTGACAGGCCCTGCAACCGACAATCAGGTCGGGATCGACATCATCCGCGATCGATCCGGTGTGCCGGCGCTCAACGCGCTCAGCGCGAGCGCCGCCCTCGGCGACCTGTTGCAGGAACGGATCGGGCTCGGCGCGAAACTCGACGAGGTACCGGCATGAGCGATCGCTGGCCCGTCATTCTGATCGGCGGATCCGGTTACGTTGCGGGTGAGATGCTGCGACTCGTCGCAACGCATCCGCGGCTCCGGCTCGCAGCGAGCACTTCGACCGGCTCGGCCGGAGAGCCGATTGCGGCCGCGTTTCCGCATCTGCTGCCGGCCGTCGGCGACATGCCGTTCGTGAGTCTCGAGTCGATCGCCGGGCGGCTCGACGAGGCCGACCACTGGCTCGTACTGTCGGCCGCGCCGCACACGGCATCGGCCGACGCGGTCGCGACACTGCTCGCGGCGGCCGACAAGGCCGGCACACGACTGACGGTGGTCGATGCATCGGCCGATTTCCGGTTCGCCGATGCCGGCATGTTCGCGAAGGTCTACGGGCAGGCTCACCCGCATCCCGCACTGCTCGATTCGTTTACCTGCGCCGTGCCGGAACATGCTGCCGGCACGCCGACGGCGCACGCAGCCCAGCCAGGCTGCTTCGCGACGACGATGCTGCTCGGCATCGTGCCGCTGTTGAACGCCGGGCTCTGCGGGCCACGCATACACGTCAGCGCCGTGACCGGCAGCACCGGCGCGGGCCGAAAACCCCGCGAGACGACGCACCATCCGGAGCGGCAGAGCAACCTGTTCTCGTACATGGCACTCGCGCACCGCCACGAGCCGGAGGTCTGTGCGCTGGCCGAAGCTGCGACCGGCACGCGGCCGGCGCTCGATTTCGTGCCCCATTCGGGGCCCTTCGCCCGCGGAATTCACGCGACGATTTTCGCGACGCTCGCGCGGCCGGCCGATGCCGATGACGTATTGCAGGCAATCGCGACGTTCTACCGCAACGCGCCGTTCGTGCACGTCGAATCCCGCGCGCCGCGGGTCAAGGACGTTGCCGGCAGCAATCATGCGCGGCTCAGCGTCACCGTTCGGGGTGAGACGATCGTCGTCTGCTCCGTGCTCGACAACCTGATAAAGGGCGCGGCCGGCGGCGCGATCCAGTGGGCGAACCGGCTCTTAGGGCTGCCCGAAACAACCGGCCTCGCTGCAGCGGCACCAGGCTGGATCTAGGCGACACGACGATGACGACGACAAACGCACATCTGGATGAGGTTTATCCGTACCTGCCGTTCGAGCCGGTGCGCGGCGACGGGCCGTATCTGGAAGACGCGTCCGGCCGGCGCCTGCTCGACCTTTATGGTGGCCACGCGGTCGCGGCGCTCGGCTACGGCCATCCGCGGCTGAACGCCGCGATCTGCCGGCAGACCGAGAGGATGATTTTTCAGTCGAACGCCGTACGTATGGCCGAGCGCGACCGCGCTGCGGACAGGCTCGTCGCATTCGCCGGCGGCAGGCTCGAGCGCGTGTTCTTCGTCAACAGCGGCGCCGAAGCCAACGAGAACGCGCTGAAGCTCGCCTGCAGGCTGACCGGCCGCGCCACGATCGTGGCAATCGAGCACAGCTTTCACGGCCGGACCGCCGCGGCCTCCGCCGTGACCTGGGGCTCGTCGCGCTGGTACGGCTTTCCGCGCATGCCGTTCGACGTCCGCTTCGTTCCTCAGGACGATGTCGACGCGCTCGAGGCTGCGGTCACGAGCGATGTGGCCGCCGTCATCCTCGAGCCGGTCCAGGGGGTTGCCGGTGCCTATGACCTCAGCACCGCATTCATCGCAGCGGCACGCGAAGCGACGAGTGCAGCCGGCGCGCTGCTGATACTCGACGAAGTGCAGACCGGAATCGGCCGGCTCGGCGCCCCTTTCGGCGCCGACCTGCACGATGTGACGCCGGACCTGCTGACTACTGCGAAGAGCCTCGGCGGCGGATTCCCGTGCGGCGCCATGATGCTGAACGATGACATCGCCGGCGCGCTCGGGCCCGGCGAACTCGCCACGACTTTCGGCGGTGGACCGCTCGCCTGCGCGGCGATCGAGGCAGTGCTCTCGACGATCATCGAGTCCGATCTGCTGAGCTCGGTTCGGGCCGTGTCCGCGCACATTCGCAAGCACTGCATCGTCGGCCCGGTGACCGCTATCCAGGGCACGGGGTTCCTGCTCGGCCTCCGGACAACGCCGCGGGCCGCGGAAGTCCGCAACGCGCTGCTCGACCGCGGGATCCTCACAGGCACCAGCGCCGACCCGCACATACTCAGGCTGCTGCCGCCACTCATCCTGGACAGCGGCCACGCTGACCAGCTCGCCGCTGCTCTCGGAGAGCTCTGACATGCTTCAGTTCAATGATCTTGCCGACTTCACCGCTCCCGAAGTCGATGCCCTGCTGACACTCGCCGGCCGGCTCGAGAAATCGCCGGAGCCCACCGCGCTCACCGGCAAGGTTCTGGCGTTGCTGTTTCTGAGCCCGTCGCTGCGAACGCTCGCGTCGTTTCAGGCCGCGATGACGCGCCTCGGCGGCGGCGCTTTCGTAATTTCGCCCGACATGTCGATCCACGGGCTCGAATCGCGTCCCGGCATCGTCATGGACGGCAAGGCCGCAGAGCACATCCGCGAAGCCGTGCCGGTGATCGCCTCATACGGCGACGCGCTCGGTATCCGCGCCTTTGCCCAGAAGCTCGACCTCGACGACGACCTCGCCGACAAGGAATTCGCGTCGCTCGCGGCCCTCGCCGACAAGCCGGTCATCAACATGGAGTCCGCGATCAACCACCCGTGTCAGAGCCTCGCCGACTGGAAGACGATGGACGATCTCGGGATACCGCGCAGCGGCGGCAGGTTCGTGCTGACCTGGGCCTATCACCCGCGGGCGCTGCCGCTGGCCGTCCCGGCCGCGACCGTGCACATGGCTGCAATGCGCGGCATGGATGTCGTCATCGCGCGGCCCGCCGGCTTCGAGCTGCCCGACACCGTCATGGCCAAAGCACGCGCCGCAGCGGAAAGCGCCGGCGGCAGCGTCACGGAGACCGAGGATCCGCGCGAGGCTACCGAAGGCGCGCACGTCGTCTATGCCAAATCATGGTCCTCCACTTCCCATTACGGCGATCCGCGGGCCGACGACGCGCTGCGCGAGGAGCTGGTCCACTGGTGTGTCGATGAGCCCTGGTTCGAGAATGCCCGCGAGGACGCGCGGTTCATGCACTGCCTGCCGGTGCGACGTGGCGTAGTCGTTGCCGACCGCGTACTCGACGGCCCGCGCAGCGTCGTCATTCAGGAGGCGCGCAACCGGATGTTCGCGCAGATGGCCGTGCTTCATCGAATGCTGAAAGGGTGAATCCGATGAATCGACTCAACGGGAACGAACGATCGATCGTCGTGCAGGCGCTGAAGCATGCGGCTCCTTACGTTCGCATGTTCAAGGGCAAGGTCTTCGTGCTCAAGGCCGGCGGCGAGGCCTTTGCTTCACCGGAAGCAACACGCACGCTCGTGGCCCAGATCGGCATCCTGCATCAGGTCGGTATTCGCTTCGCGCTCGTTCACGGCGGCGGGCCGCAGTCGACCGCGCTCAGTGAGCGGCTTGGGGAACAGAGCCGGTTCGTAGAAGGCCGGCGCGTCACGGACCCGGCTGCGCTGGATGTGATGACGATGGTGCTGAACGGCGAGATAAACACGCGAATCGTCGCTGCCTGCCGTGCCGCCGGGATACCGGCCGTCGGCCTTAGCGGTGTCGACGCGGGACTGATCGGCGCCGTGAAGCGGCCGCCGGTCGAGCGCAACGGCACGCAGGTCGACTACGGCTTCGTCGGCGACATCGAATCGATCGATGTTACCGTGCTCGAGAAGCTGCTCGACGACAACCTGGTGCCTATCGTGAGCCCGCTTTCGGCCGATGACGAAGGCACCATACTGAACATCAATGCGGACACGGTTGCTGCCGCGCTCGCGACGGCGCTTGGCGCGGAAAAGCTGCTGCTCGCGACCGGCGCGCCGGGCATCATGGAATCGGTCGACGACCCGCGTTCGCTGGTCTCATATATAGACAGGGCCGGCCTCGCGAGGCTGAAGGAACAAGGCAAGCTGACCGACGGCATGCTGCCGAAAGTCGCGGCGATAGAGCAGGCGCTGGCCGGCGGCGTCCCGCGCGTCCACGTGATTTCGTACTCGGTGCCCGACGGTCTGCTGCTCGAGATTTTCACGAACGAAGGGACGGGCACCCTGGTCGTCGACGACATCAACGAGCTCAGCGCGGCCGAACAGCAGGGCTGAAGCCGATGGCAAGACTCTGGGACAAGGGGTTGCCGCTCGACGAGCGGATACTGCGGTTCACGGCCGGCGAGGATCATCGACTCGACGCACGGCTGGTCGCCTACGATGTTCGCGGCTCGGTCGCGCATGCCCGCATGCTCGAGCAGCAGGGCCTGCTCGAGTCGGCCGACTGCGCCGCAATCTGCGCCGGGCTCGAGGAACTCGGCGCCGAGCATGCGGCAGGGCAGTGGGCGATCGAGCTCGGCGACGAGGACTGCCATGGCGCGCTCGAACGGCGCCTGATCGAGCGCATCGGACCCGCCGGCGGCCGCGTGCATCTGGGTCGTTCGCGCAACGACCAGGTGCTGACGGCGATACGCCTTTATCTGAAAGACGCCGCCGCCGATCTGGCGGATCTGTGCGGCGACGTCGTCGGTGCTCTTGACGCTGTCGCCGAGCGCCAGGGCGACGTGCCGTTGCCGGGTTACACCCACATGCAGCCGGCGATGCCGAGCTCGGTCGCTCTCTGGGCTGGTGGCTTCGCGGCGGAGCTGGCCGACGATCGCGAAGGTTTGCTCGCGGCCCGTCGCCGCGCCGACCGCTCGCCACTCGGCTCGGCTGCCGGATACGGCAGCGGCGATCTGCCGCTCGACCGCGACGCAACACGCGCGGCACTCGATTTTGCGGCCGTGCAGGAGCCGGTCACGGCAGTGCAGCTCAGCCGCGGCAAAGCCGAAGCGAGCCTGTTGTTCGAGCTTGCGGTTACCGTCGGGGACCTCGGCCGAATCGCATCCGACCTGCTGCTGTTCTATATGCACGAAATCGCGTTCGTCGCGCTGCCGGACGAGATGACGACCGGCTCCTCGATCATGCCGCAGAAGCGTAATCCCGATGTGTTCGAGCTCGTGCGGGGCGCACAGGCGACCCTGCTCGGCGCGCTGAACGAGGCGCTCGGCATCACGGCCAAGCTGCCGTCCGGCTATCACCGCGACTTGCAGCGGATCAAGGCACCGCTCTTTCGCGGTATCGATCTCGCCGAGGATTGCCTGACGATCATGGCACACGCCATCGGCGGAGTGCGTTTCCGGCCCGAGAACATCGCACTTCCGGATGAGCTCTACGCCGCCGAGCGCGCCAATCGGCTCGTCGTCGAGGAAGGCATTCCGTTTCGCGAAGCGTACCGGCGTGTCGCGGCCGAGCTTGCCGGTAGCGGCGAGTGACGGGCCAATCCGGGCTATCCAGGCAGCGCCTGCCGGGCCTCGTCGCGCTGTTGCTCGCGCTCGCGGCCTGCGGGCAAACCGGTCCGCTGTTTCTGCCGGGCGAGGGCGGCGCCCCGCCGGGGGCGGCAGCCGGCAGTGAGCCCGGCAATGCCGCGGTACCCGGGTCCACCGGCATCGCGCCGGAGGCAGCCGCGGCCGATGCAGCCGAGCGCGATCGCGATCGCGACGGCGCGGACAACGGCGGCCCGAACGACTTTGGCGCAGACCCGGGCAGCACGGACACCAGCCCGGCTGACACCGGCAACGCGGCGGACGGGCGCGAATGAGCGACGCAACGACGAATCGCGTCGTTCTCGTCGACGGGTCGTCGTATCTCTATCGCGCTTTTCACGTTCCGGCGCTGCAGCGGCTCACCGCTCCGGACGGCGCCCCTACCGGCGCCGTGCACGGCGTGCTGAACATGGTCAACCGCCTGCTGATCGACTACTCGCCGGCGCGCATGGCCGTCGTGTTCGACGCGAAGGGCAAGACGTTTCGCGACGACCTCTACGCGGAATACAAGGCCAACCGGCCGCCGATGCCGGATGAGCTGCGCAGCCAGATTGAGCCTGCAATCGCGGCGATCGAAGCGCTCGGCATAGCGGTGCTGCGCGTGCCCGGCGTCGAGGCCGACGACGTGATCGGCACGCTGGCCGCCCATGCAACCGGCCTCGGCATCGATACGATCATCTCGACGACCGACAAGGACATGACCCAGCTGGTCGACGACCACGTCCTCGTTCTGAACACGATGGACGACCGCAGGCTCGATGCCGACGCGGTCGAGCAGAAGTTCGGCGTGCCGCCCCGATTGATCATCGACTTTCTGACGCTGACCGGCGACACCTCGGACAACATTCCGGGCGTGCCCGGCGTGGGTCCGAAAACCGCCGTCAAGTGGCTCCGCCAATACGGGAGCCTCGACAGCCTGGTCGAGCACGCCGACGAAATCGGCGGCAAGGTCGGCGAGCGGCTGCGCGACTCTCTCGACGACCTGCCGCTCTACCGGGACCTCGTGACGATCCGCTGTGACGTCGAGTTGCCGTCGGACATAGAAGGGCTCTCTCGAACGGCTGTCGACGGCCGGCGATTGCGCGAGCTGCTGGAGCCGCTCGGGATGAGCAGGTTTCTCGAGCGCACTCTCGGCGAGGACGCGGACGACGCAGACAACGACGGGCCCGACGTCCACGCGAGCTACGACCTCGTGCTGACCGATGCCGAATTCGAGGCCTGGGTCGATCGTATCGGCGCCGCCCCGCTGACGTCGATCGATACCGAGACGACGAGCCTCAATTACATGGTGGCCGAGATCGTCGGGATTGCCCTGAGCGTCGATGCCGGCGAGGGGGCCTATATTCCGCTCTCACATCGGTACCCGGGCGCCCCCGACCAGCTGCCGCGGCAGGCCGTGCTCGATCGCCTGAAACCATGGCTCGAAGACCCCGAACGCAAGAAGGTCGGGCACCATCTGAAATACGACTCTCACATCTTCCGGAATCACGGCATCCGGCTGGCAGGCATCGAACACGACACGATGCTCGAATCCTATGTGCTGAATTCGACGGCAACGCGCCACGACATGGATTCGGTTGCGGCAAAATACCTGAGCATCAGGACGACCAAGTACGAGGACGTGGCCGGCAAGGGTGCGAAGCAGCTCGGCTTCGACGAGGTCGATGTCGAGGTTGCCGGTCAGTATGCGGCCGAGGACGCAGACGTCACGCTGCGACTGCATCGGGAACTGTGGCCGCGGCTCGAGGCCGTTGCGCCGCTCAAGTCGATCTACTGCGATCTCGAGCGACCGCTGCTCGCCGTATTGCAGCGAATGGAGCACACCGGCGTCATGGTCGATGCCGGCATGCTCGGCCGGCAGAGCCAGGAGCTCGCCGAGAAGATGCAGACGGTCGAGGCAGCGGCGCACGCTGCCGCGGGCGGCCCGTTCAATCTGGGATCACCGAAACAGCTGCAGGAAATCCTGTACGAGCGGCTCGGCCTGCCGGTGCACGGGAAGACGCCGAAAGGTCAGCCGTCGACCGCGGAAAGCGTTCTGCAGACACTGGCCGAGGACTACGATCTGCCGCGTCTGATACTCGAGTACCGGGCGCTGTCGAAACTCAAATCGACGTATACGGACAAGCTGCCCGCCGAAATCAACCCGGCGAGCGGCCGCGTGCACACGTCCTATCACCAGGCCGTCGCAGCAACCGGCAGGCTGTCGTCGTCCGATCCGAACCTGCAGAACATTCCGATCCGGACGCCCGAAGGCCGCCGGATTCGGCAGGCATTCGTCGCCCCGCCCGGCATGGTGCTGATCGCCGCGGATTATTCGCAGATCGAGCTTCGCATCATGGCGCACCTGTCCGGCGACGAGGGGCTGCTGGAGGCGTTTCGCGGCGACCAGGACATCCACCGGGCGACCGCGGCCGAGGTCTTCGGCATCGATCCCGGCGATGTCAGCAGCGACCAGCGGCGATCGGCCAAAGCCATCAATTTCGGCCTTATCTACGGCATGTCCGCTTTCGGTCTCGGCCGACAACTCGGCATTGCGCGGGGCGAAGCCCAGGAATACGTGGATCGCTACTTCGAGCGCTACCCCGGCGTCCGCGCCTACATGGACGATACCCGTGCCGAAGCCCGCGAGCGCGGCTACGTAAGCACGGTGTTCGGGCGGCGTCTCTATCTTGCCGAAATCGACGCGCGCAACCGGCAGCGGCGCGAATATGCGGAACGCAGCGCGATCAACGCCCCGATGCAGGGAACGGCAGCCGATATCATCAAGCGCGCGATGCTGGCCGTCGACGACTGGATCCGGACCGCCGCGCCGCCGGCTCGCCTGATCATGCAGGTCCACGACGAGCTGGTTCTCGAGGCCGACGAAGGTGCGGCGAATTCCGTAGCAGAGCACGTGGTCGGGTTGATGGAAGCGGCGGCCGAGCTCGACGTGCCGCTTCGGGTCGACAGCGGCACCGGTTCGAACTGGGACGAGGCGCACTAGAACCTGGCGCTGGATCGCTGCGAGGCGTTCATCCTGCGTTGCGCGGCCCGCGTCGAGCTGGCTGCAGCAACCACAGCCGAGGCGGGATTACCGCACTGTAATTTTCGGCGCCCGGGGGAACTAACGCCCGTCCGAAATGCCTGAATGTCCAGGTATTCAATTGAAGAATGCCCCCGCTTGCCTCCCTAAGCGGGATGGTCCCGGTTACCCCAGCCGGGATTCATTCGCCCCGGGCGTGTCCCCTGAAACCCGCGCCCGGGGCATTTTTATTGCGTCGACTAACTACACGCCTCGAGCCACTCGCCGATACGGGTGCGCGCCTCGCCGACGCCGACGCCGGTCAGGGCCGAAAAGAGTTGCAGATCGACGTGCGCGGGCGCCGCGCGACGCAGCTGGTCGCGTTGCCGGATCCCGGCGCCGCGGCTGAGCTTGTCGGCCTTGCTCAGAAGCCCCAGCACCGGTATGCGGAGCTGGCCGGCCCAGTCGAACATGTCGGTGTCGAGGTCGCGGACGCCCCGGCGGATGTCGATCGTGACGACCAGCCCGACCAGCGACGCGCGCTCGAAATAGGCCGCCATCAGGCCCCGCCAGCGCGCACGCACGGCGTCCGGAACGCGCGCGAAACCATAGCCCGGCAGATCCACGAGCCGCCGTTCCGGCGCAATCTCGAAGAAGTTGATCATCTGCGTTCGGCCGGGTGTCTTGCTGACCCGCGCAAGCTTGCGGGCGCCGACGATCCGGTTGATCGCGCTCGACTTGCCGGAATTCGAGCGGCCGACGACGGCGACCTCGCGGCCGTGATCCGCCGGGAAGCCGCGACCTGCGGTCGCGCTGGTCAGGAATTTCGCGTCCATCGCGACCCGCCGGCGTGTCACTGCGCTGCTTGAGGAATGGCGATTAGTGTACAATCGGCGCGCCCGCGGCAGGAGCAATCAGAGCAGTCCGGAATCATGTTTTTTGACGTTTTCTCCACCGTTCCCCGACGCCCGTCACTGTTCTGCGGCCTCGCGCTGATCGTATTCGGCGCGTCGACCGCAAGCGCCCAGTCGCCGGCCCTCGGCGGCGGCTCACCGGCCGAAGGCCAGACAAAATCGGTTGCATGCGCGGCCTGTCACGGGCAGGACGGCAACAGCGTGACGCCCACCTGGCCGACACTGGCCGGACAGCATGCGCGCTACACCGTGAACCAGCTGAACGCCTACAAGGACGGCGAGCGACTCGATCCCGGCATGCGCGGCTTCGCCTCGACGCTCTCGGATGAAGACATGCAGGACATCGCCGCGTGGTATGCGAGCCAGACGACCGCACCGAAAGGCGCAGATCCCGCGCAGATCAGCCTCGGCGAGCAAATCTACCGCGGCGGGATTCCGGACCGCGGGATCGCGGCCTGCATTGCCTGCCACGGGCCTTCCGGTCAGGGCAACGCGCTCGCTGCGTATCCCCGCGTCAGCCATCAGCACGCACCTTATCTCGCCGCCACACTGAGGGCCTATGCCGCCGGGGAGCGGCGTTCGGACGCAGCGGTGAACCAGATGATGCGCAATGTCGCCGAACTCTTGCTGGACGATGAAATCGACGCCCTGGCGAGCTACATGCAGGGATTGCAGTAGCGCAACGCCAACGAACAGGAGCCAGATCGTGAAAACCCGATTCTTCGCTTTACTGACCGTACTGTTTCTCACCGCCTGCTCGGACTCAGGCTCCGAAGTCACAGCCACGTCGGCCGCTCTGCCGGCGACACCAGCGGAAACACCGCAGTCGACGGCGGCCGCGCAGGAAGCCGCGCCGCCACCGGCCGCGGAGCGCATCGAGATTGCGCAGGCCGACACTTCCGGCGCCGATCTCGCCGCGGCCGGCTATACCGAGGGCAGACACTACGTCCGTATCTCACCGGTGCAACCGACCACTTCCGGCCCGGACGTTGTCGAAGTCGCCGAGTTTTTCATGTACAGCTGCATTCACTGCTACAACTTCGAGCCGTTCGTCGAGGACTGGGTCGCCGGCAAGGCCGACTACGTGAATTTCGTTCGCATCCCGACGGTCTGGAACCCGACCGTGCGCCTGCATGCACAAGCCTTCTACGCAGCGGAAGCGCTCGGCAAAGGCGAAGAGATGCACACGCCGTTTTTCCGCGAGATGCACGTCACCGGCAACTACCTGCAGACGAAAGACCTGATCGCCGATTTCTTCGGCCGCTTCGAGGTCGATGAGGACACATTCGACAGCACGTTCGAGTCGTTCTCGGTCAACACGAACCTGCGAAGAGCGGACGAGCTCACGCGCCGCTACGGCGTCGACAGCACCCCGACAGTCGTCGTTAACGGCAAATTCCGGACGAATGCGTCGATGGCGGGCGGCTACCCCGAGCTGCTCGAGCTGATCAACGCGCTGGCGGCGGCCGAATACGCCGAAATGTAATCCTGCGGTTCACCGGCCGCCGTCTGGCGGCCCGGTGAACGCCCTGCCTGCCTGTCAAGCCCTCTCGTCGACGAGGCCCGACTTCAGAACGAATCGCGCGGCTCGCTCAGGCCGTGCGGATCGACGTGGATGATGACCTCTGCCCGCGGTAACGCATCGCGGACCGACGCCTCGACCTCCTCGCTGATACGGTGCGCCGCCGCCAGAGTCATGTCGGGATCGAGCTCGAGGTGCAGCTGCACGAAATCGTCCACGCTCGACGTGCGCGTACGCAGGTCGTGGACGCCTCGTACGGCCGGGTGCGCACGCGCCAGCGCCAGCACTTGCGTCCGGACCGGTGCCGGCAACTCGCGGTCGAGCAGCACGTCCATCGCCTGGCGAAGGATCTGCCGGACACTGGCCAGGATCACGGCCACGACGACGAGGCCGAGCAGCGGGTCGGCCGCATACCAGCCGAAACTCGCATTGAGCCCGATCGCGATCAGCACCATGATGCTGGTCAGAACGTCGCCGGCGTAGTGCAGGCTGTCGGCCCGTATCGCGAGCGAGCCGGTGCGGGCAATGACGAATCGCTGCAGCCCAAGCAGGCCCAGTGTTACCAGCAGCGAAAGAACCATCACGGCAATCCCGGTCGAGGGCTCCGCGACCACCGTCGGCGACAGCAGCCTTTCGACGGCCTTCACCGCAACGTAAACGGCCGATGCCGAGATGATCAACGCCTGCACGAGCCCGGCCACGGCTTCGAGCTTGCCGTGGCCGAAGCGATGCTCGCGATCGGCCGGCTCCGCGGCGAAACGCACGGCGGCGAGCGTCAGCATCGATGCAAGCAGATCGAGCAGCGAGTCGGCCAGGGAGCTCAGCAATGCGATCGAATCGGTCTGGGTCCAGGCCCAGAACTTGATGCCGATCAATGCGAGTGCCGCCGAGACCGACGCGACGCCCGCCAGCATCGTCAGGCGCCGGTTGCGACCCGTTCTGCCCGACGCGACGGCCATCAGTCGAGCTCACACACGGCGCGGAGGAACCGGGCGGAGGCCTGACCCGTGCGCAGACAGGATCGTATGGCCACCTGTTCGCGCAAGAGCGTTGCCGCTTACAGCCTCGACAGCCGGTCGGCGGCCGCCGCGAGCGTTCGCTCGCCCTTGGCGAAGCAGAAGCGCACCAGCCGGGTCGCCGGCGGCTGCTCACAGAACACCGAGACGGGTATCGTCGCAACCCCATGGGTCGTGGTCAGCCAGCGCGCAAAGGCCGTGTCCTCGAGATCGGAGATCGCGCTGTAGTCTGCAAGCTGGAAATAGGTCGAGCGGGCCGGTGCGAACGTGAACTTCGTGTCCGCTAGTAACGCGCAGAACTCGTCTCGCCTCGCCTGATAGAAGATCGGCAGCTCCGTCTCGTGCGCCGGATTCTCCCGCATGTAGTCCGCGAGCGCATGCTGGATCGGCGTGACGGTCGCGAACGACACGAACTGATGCACTCGCCGTAACTCGTCGGTCAGCGCCGGCGGCGCGATACAGTATCCGACTTTCCAGCCGGTGGCATGGAAGGTCTTGCCGAAAGACGATACGACGAAGGCGCGCTCGGCGACTGCCGCGTTCGAGAGCACGCTCACGTGGTCGACGCCGTCGAAAACGATGTGCTCGTAGACTTCGTCACTGAGCACGAAACAATCGTAGCGACCGATACGTTCGGCGAGCGCATCCAGATCGGCAGCATCGAGCAGTGCGCCGGTCGGGTTGTGCGGTGTGTTGACGATGAGGAGCCGGGTTGCGGGGCCGAGCACGTCGTCGAACTTGTCCCAGTCGATCCGGAATTCCGGCGCGACGAGTGGCACGCGCCGCGCGATCCCGCCGGCGAGACGGATTGCCGGCCCGTAGGAATCGTAGGCGGGATCGAGGACGATGACTTCATCGCCCGGCCGCACGATCGCCTGAACGGCGCAGAAGATCGCCTGCGTTGCCCCCGGCGTCACGGTCACCTCGGTTTCCGGATCGGCGGAAACGCCGTAGAGACGGCGCACCTTGTCGGCAATCGCTTCCCGCAGCGCCGGCAGGCCCGGCATCGGCGCATACTGATTCCGCCCCGCGGCCAGATGCCCGGCAATCAGCTCGACGAGGCGCGCGGGCGGATCGAAGTCCGGGAATCCCTGCGACAGATTGATCGCATCGTGCTCGGCAGCGAGGCGGGACATGACCGAGAAGATCGTCGTGCCGACGTCCGGCAGCTTGCTTTCGACACGAATCATTGCTCGAATCCGGGGATGGTCGGCAGAATCCTGATACTGACCGGCGCGGCGATTCTGCTGCTCGGCGTCGTCGTGCAGTTCGCCCCGTGGCTTGTTTCGTGGTTCGGCAAATTGCCCGGCGATATCAATCTCACGCGCGACGGAACGCGCGTCTTCATACCGATTACGTCGATGATCCTGCTCAGCCTCGCGCTGACCGTAATCGTCAACCTGGTGCTCCGCCGCTGACGGCGCCGGCCCCGGAGCCGGCAGCGCGGTAGAGCGCGGCGGCAACTACCAGCACGACAGCGAGCCCGCACCAGGCGGGCAAAGCCCAGCCTGCCGCGAGCACATCGGGATTACCCGACAGCACGATCGGTATCGCCATGACAATGCCGATCAGCGCCTCGCCGGTGATCAGCCCGGCCGCAAACAGCATGCCGGATTCCGAGCCGCTGCGTTTCCCGCCGGCCGCCCGACGACCGCGCGCAACGGCCGCGGCGATCAGTCCACCGGCAAATATCGGCACGGACAGCTCGAGCGGCAGATAGATCCCGACAGCCACCGCGAGCACGGGCGCACGCCAGCCGGCACTGCGGGCGATCAGATACTCGTCGACGGCGATGACGACGATGCCGATGACGGCGCCTGCGGCAACCATGCCCCAGGGCAGCCCGCCGCCGAATATTCCATCCGCAACCGAGGCCATGATCTGAGCCTGCGGCGCGGCCAGCGGCTCCGGATGTTCCGGCGTCGGCGTTCCCATGCCGTAAGCCGACAACAGCAGATTCAGAATTACCGCCATCACGAGCGCCGCCGAAATGACGCCGATACATTGCGCGACCTGCTGCCGCCACGGGGTTGCGCCGAGGATGTAGCCGGCCTTCAGATCCTGCATGTTGTCGCCGCCGATGGCGGCCGCGCAGCAGACGATGGCGCCGACCAGAATTGCGGCAGCGGCGCCGACACCCCCCTCGTTGCCCATCAGGAACAGCAACAGTAACGACGTGAACAGAATCGTTGCGATCGTGATCCCCGACACCGGGTTGTTAGACGACCCGACGATGCCGGCCATGTATGCGGCGACCGCGGAAAACAGGAAGCCCGCGACGACCATCACGATCGTCATCGCCAGGGCGACGCCGACAGAGGCAACGACGGCGTAGTACAGCAGCGCAATCGGCGGCACGAGCAACACGACACAGGTCAGCACCCAGCGCATCGAGAGATCGACCTCGGTATGACTCGCGGCGGCGCTGCCCTCGAGCGAACGGCCGGCAGCGTCGAGGCCTGAGCGGATGCCCGCCACCAGCGACGAGCGAATCGAGATCAGCGCCCAGATGCCGCCCACCACCATCGCGCCGACGCCAAGGTAGCGGATCTTCGTGGTCCAGATGGCGCCGGCGAGATCCTCCGCAACCGCGCCGGCCGCAAAGTCGGCAGCGAGGACCGGATCGGTGTCGAGAAAGAACGTCGAGTAAATCGGAATCGCGACGTGCCACGAGATCACGCCGCCAATGAACACCAGCGCGGCGATGTTGAGGCCGACGATGTAGCCGATGCTGATCAGCGCCGGCGACAGGTTTGTACCGATGAAGAGCACCGTGCTCTGACCCGCGTAGCCACCGACCTGCGCGGTCGCCGGCCAGATGCGCAGACCCGTTTCAGCAAACTTGACGGCGGCTCCGACGACACCGGCCACCGCCAGGTAGCGGACGCCGCTGCCGGAGCCGACCCGGAGCACCTGAGCCGTCGCCTGACCCTCCGGGTAGCCGAGTTTCTGATCGACGATCAGCGACCGGCGCAGCGGCACCGTGAACAGCACACCGAGCAGGCCGCCGAGAGCTGCGATGGCCGTCACCCAGCCGAAATCGAACACGTCCCAGTAACCGAGCAGGACCAGCGCCGGAAACGTGAAGATCGCACCGGCGGCGATCGATTCGCCGGCCGATGCCGTCGTCTGGACGATATTGTTCTCGAGCGGGTTCGTCTTCGCGAACATTCGCAGTAACGCCATCGACATTACGGCCGCCGGAATCGACGCCGACACGGTGAGCCCGGCAAACAGTCCCAGATAGGCGTTCGCCCCGGCGAGCACGGCCGCCAGCACGATGCCGAGCAGCACGGCTTTGAGTGTCAGTTGCGGCGGAACCGGGCTCGTCATCTTCCGCGCCGACGACCTAGGCCGCGGTGTTGTCTGCCTCGTCGGGCGCGTCCTCGCGCAGCCGATCGCGCAACAGGATCCTCGAGAGAATCAGCCCGCTCTCGTAAAGAATGTAGATCGGGACCGCCAGCAGTGTCTGCGAAAAGACGTCCGGCGGCGTCAGAAACATGCCGACTACGAACGCGCCCAGGAAGACGTACGGTCGCGCCTTGCCGAGCGTCTCTATCGTCGCGAGACGGCTCCAGACGAGCATGAAAGTCGCGATCGGCACTTCGAACGCAATGCCGAAAGCGAGGAAGAGCCGCAATACGAAGCTCAGGTACTGCTCGATGTCCGGAGCGTTCTGCACGCCCTCGGGCGTGTAACCCACGAAGAATGCGAACACCAGCTTGAATACGACGAAGTAGGCAAAAGCCACGCCCGCATAGAACAGCAGAATGCTCGACACAACGAGCGGCACGGCGAAACGCTTTTCGCGACGATAGAGGCCCGGGGCGACGAACGCCCACGCCTGATAGAGCACGATCGGCATTGCAATGAACAATGCGACAAACAGCGTCGTCTTGAACGGGGTGAGAAACGGGGTTGCGACGCCGGTGACGATCATCGCCGAACCCTCGGGCAGAGCATCGGCGATCGGTCGTGCCACGAACTCGAAGATCTCCTGAGCGAACGGCACGAGACAGAGAAACACGACGAATACCGCCAGCAGAGCGCGCACCAGCCGTGACCGCAGTTCGACCAGATGCGAGATCAGCGTACCTTCGGCGAGCTTTTCCTCGTCGTCGGTTTCGGGCTCGTTCAGGGCCGCACTCATCGTTCCGTAGTTGACTCCGCTATCGATGCCGACTCCGCCGCCGATGCAGCCGCGCCGGTCGTCGCGCCTTCGGCAGCGCCGGCTTCCGGGCTCGCGCTGCCTGTGCCCGCGGGATCGGCGCTGCCGTTCGCCGCGGCGGCATCCGCCTGCGGGCCCTGGCCATCCGAAGACTCGTTATCCGACTGCTCGCTTCCGCCGGTCGACCCGGGCTTGTCGCCCTGCGGCGCGTCGGGCTTCCGGTCCTTCCGGGCGCGCTCGATATCGGCGAGCGCAATCTCGCGCTCCATCTGAAAACGCAGCTGATTGGCGGTGCGCCGAGCCTTGCCGATCCATCGGCCGAGCTGGGCCGCGACGCGCGGCAGCCGCTCCGGCCCCAGAATCAGCAAGCCGATCACGAACAGCAGCAGCAGCTCGGTAAAGCCGATTCCGGACAGCATTGCTCCGCACCCGACCCGGTTCTGGTTGTCGTTCTAGCTCTGGTTCTGCTTTTCGGCCTGCTCCGAGAACTCGGCATCGGGGGCCGACTCCGAGCCGAGCTGTTTCGGGTCGTTGCCGGCCGCCGCGCTGGCCGAATTATCGTCGTCCGTGTCCATGGCCTTCCTGAAGCTCTTCAGCGCACCGCCAAGGTCGCCACCGAGCGTCTTCAGCCGTTTCGTGCCGAATATCAGGACGACGATCGCGAGGATGATCAGCAGCTGCCAGACGCTTATTCCGCCGAGGCCCATACGTATCTCCAGATTCCCTTCGGAACTTCCGATGATACGCCAAAGCCCGCGGCCCGACGCTAGCCGGGTGCCCGAACCCGAAGCTCGATCGTGACCGGCCCATCGTTGGTCAGCGCGACCTGCATATGGGCGCCGAAGCGGCCGACCGTGACCGGCGCGTGGGCCGCGGCTACCGCCCCGACGAGCACATCGAACAGCCGCCTGCCCTCGGCGGGCTCGGCCGCCGCGCCAAAGCTCGGCCGGTTACCACGGTTGGTGTCGGCCGCGAGCGTGAACTGCGGCACGAGCAGCACGCCGCCGTTCGCGTCGGCCACGGACAGGTTCATCCGTCCGTCGGCGTCCGGAAACACCCGGTAGGCAAGGATTCGCTCGGCGAGCCGGCTTGCCTCGGCATCGCCGTCGCGTCGCTCGACGCCCACGAAAACGAGCAGGCCGCGCCCGATCGCGGCGATTCGCTCGCCGTCGACCGTGACCGACGCCGCCGCAACGCGCTGCAGCAGCGCGATCATCGCGATAATCCTCCGGCGTAAGCCCCGTTCAGCGGATCAGGAAGGTAAGGGGACGAATCGAAGCCCACATTACTGTTGATTTTTCTGATTATCTGGTCTCCTGATCCCACAAATCTTCCTGAAGCTGATTCCTAGCGCAAAGTGGTCATCGAAAATAGAAGCATATGCCCACATTTATCTCTTTAGGTCCGCCAATCGTCTCTCTTTCCCCACACTTCGTATCGGCGCAGGCGACGCGCGGCCGACCAAGCCGCTGCATCACCGAAATCTGTCCCGGCGCCGGCCGGATCTGTTATTACTGTCACCGGCCAGCCTGAAGGAGACAGCGTGGACAAGAGCAGACGTCGACTTATCGGCACCCTCGGCGGCGCAGCAACCGTTGCCGCGTGCGGACCGGCAAGCGAAACGACCGGACCGGCCGTGACCGGCGGGGAAACATTCAACTGGAAGCTCGTCACCACGTGGCCTCCCAATTTCCCCGGGCTCGGTACGGGCGTCAATACCCTGGCCCGCTATATAGAAGAGATGAGCGCCGGCCGCATCCGGATCCAGGTTTACGCGGCCGGCGAGTTGATTCCGGCGCTCGAGGTATTCGACGCCGTCTCGCGCGGCACGGCCGAGATGGGACACGGCGCCGCTTACTACTGGCGCGGAAAATCCGAGGCCGCACAGTTCTTCGCGACGATCCCTTTCGGCATGAGCGCCCACGAGATGAACGGCTGGCTCTATTACGGCGGCGGACTGGAGCTGTGGCGCGAGGTCTACGCGCCTTTCGATCTGGTCCCGCTTCCGGCAGGCAATACCGGCGTACAGATGGGCGGCTGGTTCAACAAGCGGATCGACAGCATGGCCGATCTGCGCGGCCTGAAGATGCGGATTCCGGGCATCGGCGGCGAAGCCCTGCGGATGGCCGGCGGCACGCCGGTCACGCTGCCCGGGTCCGAGATCTTCACTGCGCTGCAGACTGGCAGCATCGACGCCACCGAATGGGTCGGTCCCTACAACGACGTTGCGATCGGCCTGCACCAGGTTGCCCGTTACTACTACTACCCGGGCTGGCAGGAACCCGGCCCCACGCTCGAGTGCATCATCAATGCGCGTGCGTGGGAGAGTCTGCCGCCGGACCTGCAGTCGATCGTCAGCGTTGCCTGCCAGGCGACGACGCTCGATATGACCTCCGAGTACATGGCGCGCAATACGACGGCACTGCAACAGCTCGAGAATGACGCGAATGTCGAGATCCTGAGCTTCCCGCCGGCCGTGATTGCAGGGCTCAAATCACTGACGCTCGAGGTCGTCGAGGGGCTCGCGGCCGACGATCCGGTGTTCGCGCGCGTGTGGGCGTCGTATCGGGCTTTCCTGCAACAGTCCGAGGGCTGGCAAAGAATCTCGGAGCAGGCCTATCTCGAAACGCGGGTCTGAGGCATGTTGCGACCTGCGTAGTTTGCTAAACTTTCGCCCCATCCGGCGTTCGTCCACTGGGTTCGGGGTCGCTGGCGTTATCGCGACAGGCGGGCAGCAGTCCGTCGACACCCTGCCCCGGGCGTCCGCGCCTGCATAGCTGCGGCTGGAAGATAACGACAACGACGACGAGCCGCGTGCGACTTCGGATAACACGTACATTGCGAACTACCCATGCATTCCGGCGGGAATCGGGGCTTCGCAAGGTCGAATAATTGCTGGACAGAGTTTAAAATTCCGCGGGCTGCGGTACGCGCTTTCTACATTGAGGGATTCTGGGGTATGGCCTTCGCTCTCGCCGTCGTAATCGTTCTTCTCGTCGTCGGTTCGCTGATCTTTCACTTTGCGAGCCCCTGGTATTTCACCGAACTCGCTTCGAACTGGGGAAGTATCGACTTCACGGTAGATGTCACGTTCTGGGTCACCGGCATCGTCTTCGTGCTGGTCAACCTGTTCACGGCGTACTGCGTCATCAAGTTCAAGCACCGGCCCGGCCACAAGGCGCACTACGAGCCGGAAAGCCATAAGCTCGAGACGATACTGACCGTCGTGACGGCGATTGGTGTCGCCGCAATGCTGGCCCCCGGTCTCGTCGTCTGGGGCGACTTCGTCGAGGCGCCGGAAGACGCGATGGAAGTCGAGGCGCTTGGCAAGCAGTGGCACTGGAGTTACCGGCTGCCGGGGGACGATGGTGTATTCGGCAACACCGATGTCCGGCAGATGACCCCCGACAACCCGATGGGTCTCGACCCGTCCGACCCGGCCGGCATGGACGATATTCTCGTCAACGACCCGATCCTGCATCTGCCCGTCGACCAGCCGGTCAAGATATGGCTGCGATCGACCGATGTGCTGCACAACTTCACCGTGCCGCAATTCCGCGTGAAGATGGATCTCGTCCCCGGCATGGTCACGTACCAGTGGCTCACGCCGACCTTACCCGGCACTTATGAGGTGCTCTGCGAAGAGCTTTGCGGCGTTGGCCATTTTGCGATGCGCAGCAAGGTCGTCGTCGACGAGCAGGCCGACTACGACGCATGGCTCGCCGCGCAGCCGACCTTCGGCGATACGCTCGCGCTGCCGGAAGGCGTCGCGGCCCGCGGTCAGACGCTGTACGGCGTCTGCTCGGCCTGCCACGGCCAGCAGGGCGAAGGCAATCTGGCCCTGAACGCACCGAAGATCGCCGGCCAGGAAGGCTGGTACATCCGCCATCAGATCGCGAACTATCAGAACGGCATACGCGGCGCCGATGCGGCCGACACCTACGGCGTGCAGATGGCACCGATGGCAAGGACGCTGGCGACGCCGCAGGCCATGGCCGACGTCATCGCCTACGTCAACACGCTGCCGGACGAGCCGCCCGAGGCGACGATCACCGGCGACGTCGATCGCGGCCGCAGGCTGTATACATCGTGCGCCGTGTGCCACGGCCGCGAGGGCGAGGGCAACTGGAACGCGAATGCGCCGCGGCTGGCAGGCATGAACGACTGGTATCTGAAGCGGCAGATCGAGAATTTCCGTGCACAGATACGCGGCGGTCACGACGACGACGTCTATGGCGACCAGATGTACATGCTGGCGTCGAGCATCGTCGGCGGGGACGAGGCAATCAACGACCTGATCGCCTACATCAACACACTGAACTGAGGTGTCGCGCCTGAGCGCGAACGGATTTTCGGGTCGCTGCGAGCGAAAGCTCAACGCGGCCTGAGCGTCGGGAGGATCATTCGAATATGGCTTACGTTGCAATCGCGGACCGGGATCACGAACAGGATCATCACGACCCGGATACCTTCATCACCAAATACGTCTGGAGCCAGGACCACAAGGTCATTGCGATCCAGTACGGCAGCGTTGCCATCGGCGTCGGCGTCGTCGCGCTGATCCTCTCCCTGCTGATGCGGCTGCAGATCGGATTCCCCGACACCTTCGCGTGGATTACGCCATACAGCTATTACCAGTACGTGACCATGCACGGCATGATCATGGTCATCTACCTGCTGACCGCTCTGTTCCTCGGCGGCTTCGGCAACTATCTGATCCCGTTGATGCTCGGCTCCAGGGACATGGTGTTCCCGTATCTGAACATGCTGAGTTTCTGGGTCTACCTGCTCTCGGTCATCATCCTGATGATCAGTTTCTTCGTCCCGGGCGGAGCCACCGGCGCCGGCTGGACGCTCTACCCGCCGCAGGCCGTGCTGGAAGGAACGCCCGGCACCGACTGGGGCATCATTCTGATGCTCGGATCATTGGCCGTCTTCATCGTCGCGTTCACGATGGGCGGTCTCAACTACGTCACCACGGTGCTGCAGGCACGCTGCCGCGGCATGACGCTGATGCGGATGCCGCTGTCGGTGTGGGGCATTTTCGTTGCGACGATCCTCGGCCTGCTTGCGTTCCCGGCCCTGCTGGTCGCAGCCATCATGATGTTGCTCGACCGAACGATCGACACGAGTTTCTTCATGCCGGCATTACTGTCGATGGGCGAGGCGCTCGACACCGAAGGCGGCAGCCCGATCCTGTTCCAGCACCTGTTCTGGTTCTTCGGGCATCCGGAGGTCTATATCGTCGCCCTGCCGGCTTTCGGCATCGTTTCGGACCTGCTGAGCACCCACTCGCGCAAGAACATCTTCGGTTACCGGATGATGGTCTGGGCCATCGTTGCGATCGGCGTGCTGAGCTTCATCGTCTGGGCGCATCACATGTACGTCAGCGGCATGAATCCGTACTTCGGTTTCTTCTTCGCGACGACGACACTGATTATCGCCGTGCCGACGGCCATCAAGGTCTACAACTGGGTGCTGACGCTGTGGCGCGGCGACCTGCATTTCAACGTGCCGATGATCTGGGCGACCGGTTTCATTTTCACGTTCGTGCATGGCGGTCTGACGGGCCTCTTCCTCGGTAACGTCACGGTCGACCTGCCGCTGTCGGATACGTACTTCGTCATCGGCCACTTCCACATGGTCATGGGCGTGTCGCCGGTCATGGTGCTCTTCGGTGCGATCTACCACTGGTTCCCGAAAATCACGGGCAAGATGGCGAACGAGCTGCTCGGCAAGATTCATTTCTGGATGACGTTCCTCGGCACATATGCGGTTTACCTGCCGATGCATTACATCGGTATTCTCGGCATGCCGCGGCGTTATTACTCCTACGGCGACACGGACTTCATCCCGGCGTCGGCGCAGGACGTCAACGCCGGCATCACGATCGCCGCGATCGTCGTCGCCGTCGCACAGTTCATCTTCTTCATCAACGTGTTCTGGAGCCTTCGCTATGGCAAGAAGGCACCGAGCAACCCGTGGCGGGCAACGACGCTCGAGTGGCAGACGCCCGATACGCCGCCCAAGCACGGCAACTGGGGGCACTCGCTGCCGGAGACGCATCGCTGGGCCTATGACTACAGTGTTCCGGGCGACGAGGAAGACTACGTGCCGCAGAATCATCCGATCCGGCCGAACGAGGCAAGCATCCGTTCGCACGGCAAGAACATAGAGTCGTCGGACTAGCAGCCGCGGTTCCGGGGCAACGGGAGGCAACAGATGTTCACACTGCTGACGATCGCCATGTGCATCGCGATGGTCGTCGCCTGGGTGCTGATCCGTCGCCTGCAGGAGCGTCCCTGGACCGAAGTGGGGGTCATTGCCGGCTCCCACGACCAGGGCGGCCGGGCCTCGTCGGCGCCGAAGGTCGGGTTGTGGGTCTTCCTTGGCGTGGTATCGAGCGTCTTCACGATCTTCATCGGCGCCTACTTCATGCGGATGGACATGAGCCACGGGGGTGTCGCAGCCCAGAACATGCAGATGTGGGTGCCGGTGGACGAGCCTGTGCTGCTGTGGATCAACACGCTCCTGCTGGTCGCTGCCAGCATCGCAATCCAGCTCGCCCACAGCCACGCCGGCCGATGGGGCATCGCCGAGATGCGCCGGTACTTCAACGCGGCTGGGATTCTGACGATGCTGTTCCTGCTCGGCCAGGGCTACGCGTGGCAGATGCTCTACTCGACCGGACAATACGGCGTTTCGAGCCCGGCCTTCTCGTTCTTCGTGCTGCTGACGGCCGTGCACGGCCTGCATCTCGTCGGTGGCCTGTACGTGTGGAGCCGGACCGCGGGCAAGCTGCGGGCCGGTCTCGAGGATGCCGACCTGATAGAGGTCGGCGCGATTCGCCAGAGCATGCAATTGTGCGCCACTTACTGGCATTACCTGCTTCTGATATGGATTGTGTTGTTCGCAATCCTGTTGTCCACGTGACGGGAATCTAGACTTATGGCACAAGACGGGGCTGTAGCGACGGCATCACAGGGTCGCTGGCAGGAAATCGTTACCGACTGGTCTGCCGACAAGCAGACGTTCCAGGTCCCCTGGGGCAAGGTGATGATGTGGATCTTCCTAGTCGGCGACACATTCATCTTCTCGTGTTTCCTGACCGGCTACATGAACGTCCGCGTCTCGACCGTTGCAGCCTGGCCGAATCCGAGCGAGGTGTTCGCCCTGACGCTCTTCGGCATCAACATGCCGTTGATCCTGATTGCGATCATGACGTTCGTGCTGATCACCTCGAGCGGCACGATGGCGATGGCCGTGAATTTCGGCTATCGCGGCGATCGGGCACGAGCCGCGTCGCTGATGCTGATCACCGCCGCATTCGGCGCCGTCTTCGTCGGCATGCAGGCTTTCGAGTGGACGAAGCTGATCATCGAGGGCGTCAGGCCCTGGGAGAACCCGTTCGGGGCCGAGCAGTTCGGCGCCTCGTTCTTCATGATCACCGGCTTCCACGGCCTGCACGTTACCGGTGGCGTCATCTACCTGGTGATCGTCGCGATGAAGGTGCTGCGCGGCGATTACGAGCGGGGCGGCGGTAATTACGAGATCGTCGAGATTACGGGCCTGTACTGGCACTTTGTCGACCTCGTCTGGGTATTCATTTTCGCATTCTTCTATCTGTGGTAAGGGGACGACGATGGCGACCGACGGTCAGCAACACCCGCTGAACATCTACTTCTGGATCTGGGGCCTGCTGTTCCTCTTCAGCGCGTTCTCGTATGCGACGGATTTTCTGCCGGACGGCTATGTGCGCTGGGGCCTGATCCTGACCTTCATGTTCCTGAAGGCAGGTTTCATCGTGGCGATCTTCATGCACATGACCTGGGAGCGCGTCGCGCTGATCTGGGCCATCTGCACACCGCCGGTGCTGCTGCTCACGCTGATCGGCTTCATGGTGTATGAGGGCGAGTACACCGAATCGACGCGTGTCGAGTTCATCACCGCCCCGCCTGAGCCTATCGGCCACGTCGTGCACGGCGAAGAGGCCGAAGCGGCGCACTAGCGCCGCCGGGGGGGGGGCAGATCGATATGTTGGTATGGCTGATCGTGGTTGCGGCCTGCGTGGCGATATGGGGCGTCATGTGGCAGTACAACCTCGTGCTGGCTTTCGGAGTGCTGATCGGGCTGGTGATGGCCTGGGTCGCCTCGCGTTTCATGACCCCTTATCTGACCGGTATGGAAGACATCCCTCTCTGGCTGCCACCGTTGCCAATGGCGACGGTTGCCGTAGTTCTGCTCGTCTACGGCGCTCTGATCTGGTTTCGCGGCAACGACGCGCTGCCGCAGCCCAAACCGAAAGAGAAGAAAGAGCACCATCACTAGCCCGACTTTCGCGCCGATCCGTGGATCCGCGCGAGAGTCCGCGTAATCGGTGAGATTTCCGGGCGGCTGGCCTGCCCGCTGTTGCCGCTGTTGCCTGCAGACCCGGACGTCGCGCCGTCAGGCGGCCCGGTAGCGTGTCAGGGTCCGTAGACCAGATTCGGCAGCCAGGTCGCCAGATCCTGCCACGTAGCGACGATCGCAAGCGCAACCAGCTGAATGACGACGAACGGAATGACGCCGCGGTAGATCTCTCCGGTGCGGAGCGTATCGGGCGCAACGCCGCGAAGATAGAACAGCGCGAAACCGAATGGCGGCGTCAAAAAGGACGTCTGCAGGTTGATCGCGATCATCACCCCGAGCCAGACCGGATCGACGCCCATTGCTAGCAGGATCGGGCCGACGATCGGCACGACGACGAACGTGATCTCGATGAAATCGAGCACGAAGCCGAGCAGGAACATCAGCAGCATCACCGACAGGACGGCACCGAAAGTTCCGCCGGGCAGGCTGGTCAGGAAGTCCTGCACCAGGCGGTCACCGCCGTAACCCCGGAAGACCAGCGAGAAGATCGAGGCACCGATCAGAATCAGAAAGACCATGCTGCTGACGCGAATCGTGCTTTGCATGACCTCGCGCAGGCGCGGAAACGACAGCTCGCGGCGCAGCAGGGCGAGCAGGATCGCGCCGACGGCGCCGACGCCGGCAGCCTCCGTCGGAGTCGCAAACCCTCCCATGATGGATCCCAGCACGGCCAGAATCAGCACGAGCGGCGGCGCGAGCGCGCCGAGCAACGCAAGCCAGTTGGTTTTCGTGTCGGACGGCGCCGCGGGCGGCATCGCCTGTGGACGAAAGATCGCGACGCCGACCAGATAGGCGATGTAGAGCCCGACCAGCATCAGCCCCGGCACCAGCGCGCCGGCAAACAGGTCGCCGACCGAAACCGTGTCGGGGGCAAAGATGCCCTGCGATATTTGTGCCTGACTGTAGGCCGAAGACAGCACGTCGCCGAGCAACACGAGAACGATCGATGGCGGAATGATCTGGCCGAGCGTGCCGGCCGCGCAGATCGTGCCCGTCGCAATGCGCGGGCTGTAGCCGCGCTTCAGCATGGTCGGCAACGACAGCAGCCCCATCGTGACCACGGTGGCGCCGACGATGCCGGTGCTCGCTGCGAGCAGCATGCCGACGACGGTGACTGCGATGCCGAGACCGCCGCGCAAGCGCCCGAACAGCCGACTCAGGTTGTCGAGCAGATTCTCGGCGATCTTCGCCCGCTCCAGCGTGACGCCCATGAACACGAACAGGGGCACTGCGATCAGCGTTTCGTTCGTCATGATGCCGAACAGGCGATTCGGCATCGTTTGCAGAAACGCCGCATCGAAGACACCGGCGACGATGCCGCCCGTCGCAAAAATCAGCGCAACGCCGCCGAGCGAAAAGGCCACCGGAAACCCGGCAAGCAGCACGGCCACGACGACGAAGAACATCAGCAGAGCCAGCCACTCCATGATTCGCTCCGTGCTCGTCAGGCCTTGTCGCCGGCGCGGCCTGTCGAGATGCCGCGGATCGCATCGGCGACGCCCTGCAGAGCGAGCAGCAGAGCGGTCACCGGAATCAGCGACTTCAGCAACGGCACGAATGGATAGGGCAGACCGCCAGCTTCGCGCGAGCCTTCCCGAATCGACCAGGAGACCTGCACATAGTCGATGCTCGTCCAGATGAGGAACACGCAGACAGGCAACAGGAAAAGGACGGTCCCCACCAGATTGACCCATGCTTTGCGGGCTTCGGACATCTCCCTGTAGAAGATATCGACGCGCACGTGCTCATCGTGTTTCAGCGTGTATGCGGCGGCGAGCATGAAAACGGCCGCATGCATCCAGACGACGCTCTCCTGCATCCAGATCCAGCCGAGGTCGAACAGATAGCGCAGCACGACGATCACCATCGTGACGATGACCATAGGCAGAGTCAGCCAGGCGACCAGGCGACCGGTCCACTCACTGAAGCTGCGCAGTGCTCCGTCGATCGTCATGCGCCCGTCTCCGTTCGTTGTTGTTGTTCTTTTCTCAGGCGCCGCAGAAATACCCGCATCTCGCGGGCCACCTGCTTGTCGCCGCGCGCCTCGGCGACCTCGATTCCGCGCTCGAACGTAGCGGCGGCGCCAGCATCACCGGCAGCAGCCTGAACCTGGCCGAGCAACCGCCACGCGGCAGAATAGTCAGCGTCGAGCTCGACGGCAACAGCAGCATGCTGCGCGGCGAGTTCGAGCTCACCGGCAGCGAAGTAATGCCCCGCGAGCGCAAATCGCAGCGGGGCTCCGTCGCGGCCCTGTTGCAGCAGTGCTTCGAGCTTGCCGGCAATGTCGCTCATCCGCGCCAGAACGTCGGTGTTACCAGGACGAGCAGCGTGAAGATCTCGAGCCTGCCGAGCAACATCGCCGCAACCGAGGTCCACTTCGCTACCACCGGCAGCGCGCCGAAACCGTTTGTGACATCGCCGAGCCCGGGGCCGAGATTGTTCAGGCTGGCAGCGACGGCCGAGAATGCCGTGACCTGGTCGAGACCAACAGCGAGCATGACCAGAATCATGCCTGTGAAGACGACGACGTAGACGGCAAAGAATCCCCAGACGGAATCGACGACCCTGGGATTCACGGCGCGGCTGCCGAGTCGAACCGGAATCTCGGCGTTCGGATGCACGAGGCGCTGGAACTCCCGGACGCCCTGCCGGTAAACCAGTGCCCAGCGCACGACCTTCATGCCGCCTGCGGTAGAGCCTGCACATCCACCGATGAAGCTCGCGAAGATCAGCAGCAAAGGCAGCGCCCCCGGCCAGGCCGAGAAATCATCGGTCGTGAATCCTGTCGTCGTCGCAATCGACACGACCTGAAAGACACCTTTCAGAAGCGTGTCCGCTGGCTGCTCGTACCAGCTGACGAGATACAGGTAGGAGAGGGCGACGATCGACAGACCGCCGAGAAAGACGACGTAGGTACGGCACTCCGGATCCGTAAAGTAGCTCGTCAGATTGCGGGCGCGCCAGGCCATGAAGTGCAACGCGAAATTGATGCCGGCGATAAACATGAAGACGATGGCAATCGTCTCGATCAGCCCGCTGTCGAAGTAGCCGATGCTCGCATCGTGCGTCGAAAAGCCGCCGATCGCCACTGTGCTGAAACTATGGCAGAGCGCGTCGAAGAAGCTCATGCCCGCTGCCCAGTAGCACAGGCAGCACAGCACCGTGATGCCGAGGTAGATGTACCACAGTGCCTTCGCCGTCTTTGCGATCTTCGGCGTGAGCCGCGAATCCTTGACCGGCCCGGGCGTTTCCGCGCGGTACAACTGCATGCCGCCGACGCCGAGCATCGGCAACACCGCGACGGCCAGGACGATGATTCCGAGGCCACCGAACCATTGCAGCTGCTGCCGGTAGTAGAGTATCGCCGGTGGCAGCGAATCGAGGCCGCTCAGCACGGTCGCGCCGGTCGTCGTGAGCCCCGAGATCGACTCGAAAACGGCGTCGGTAAATCCGATGCCCGGATTCATTGCCAGCAGGAAAGGCACCGAGCCGACCAGGCCGAGCACGACCCAGAACGAAGCGACGACGAGGAAACCGTCGCGCAGACGCAGGTCGCTGCGGCTGCGCCTCGCAGGCCACCAGAGCGCGAGCCCCATCGCGAGCACGATCAGAAACGCCTCGATGAAGGCGCGCGCCGTGCCGTCCCGGAATATCAACGCGACGACGACCGGCGGCAGCATCGTCAGGCTGAACATCGCGAGAAGCAGGCCGAGGACCCGCTGTACTGTGCGGAAGTTCATCGTCGACGCACCACCGGAATGCCGTTCACGCGTTGCGGGCGTCGGTCTCGAACAGCCGTTCCACCTCGTCGATCTGGCGACGATCGGACACGAACAGGATCACGTGGTCATCCGCCTCGATCACGGTATCGTGGTGTGCCATCAACACCTGGTCGCCACGGACGATCGCGTTGATCGCGGAGCCGCGCGGCAGCAACACTTCCTGGACTTGTCGCCCGACGACTTTGGATTCGCGAGCGTTGCCGTGCGCGACCGCCTCGATCGCCTCGGCGGCACCCCGGCGCAGCGAATGCACCTTTACGACATCCCCGCGACGAACGTGCGCGAGCAGAGTCCCCAGCGTAATCTGCTGCGGTGAGATCGCAATGTCGATCGTTCCGGCCTCTACCAGCTCTGCATACGCCGGACGGTTGATCAGCGCCAGCACCTTGTGCGCACCGAGTCGCTTCGCGAGCATTGCGGAAAGTATGTTGGCCTCTTCGGCATTCGTCACGGCAACGAACACGTCGGCGCTGTCGATGTTCTCTTCGAGAAGCAATTCCTCGTCAGCCGCATCGCCATGCAAAACCATCGCGCGACCGAGCTGCTCGGAGATCTCGCGGGCGCGCTCCCAGCCGCGCTCGATGACCTTGACCTGATTGGTCTTCTCAAGCGCAAGCGCAAGACGCACGCCGATGTTGCCCCCGCCGGCGATCACGACGCGCCGCACCGGATCGTCGAGCTTCCGCATCTCGCTCAGCACGGTTCGTATGTCGTTGCGTGCGGCGATGAAAAAGACTTCGTCGCCCTCCTCGATGACGGTATTGCCATCCGGCAGGATGCCCCTGCCGCCGCGGTAGATCGCGACGACCCGGCAATCGATGTTCGGGATGTGATCCGTGAGCTCCTTTACCGGGTGGCCGATCAGCGCGCCGCCGCTGTGCGCGCGGGTCGCAACCAGCCCGACCCGACCGTCGGCAAACTCCAGCACCTGCAGCGCGCCCGGGTAGTGAATGAGCCGCTCTATGTAGTCGGTGACGAGTGCCTCCGGGCTGATCGGCACATCGACCGGCACGGCCTCGGGGCCGAAGAGCTCGGACTGACTGACGTAGCCCGCCGAACGAATCCGCGCAAGCTTCGTCGGAATCTCGAACAGCGTGTGGGCGATCTGGCACGCGATCATGTTGATCTCGTCGCTGTCGGTCAGCGCGATGATCATGTCGGCATCGCGGGCACTGGCACGCTCGAGCACCTCGGGATAGGCGCCGTTGCCGACAACCGTCCGCACGTCGAGCCGGTCCTGCAGATCGCGCAACACTTCGGGATTACGGTCGACGATCGTGACCTCGTTCGCCTCCTCGCGGGCGAGGCTGTAGGCCGCGGTGTTGCCTACCTGACCGGCACCGAGTATCAGTATGTTCATGAGCCGGAAGCCCTCATCCGGCGGCCGGGCAGCTGACGCGGCCCGCACGCTGCAAGCCGTGCTGTGGCCTGTAACAGCCCATTCGGTATCGATCCGGTTGATGGATGTCGGAGGCCACTAGTTTACATGAGTTCCAGATTCGCATAGGCGACGACGAGCCACTTGGTGCCGGCACTCTCGAAGTTGACCTGCACGCGTGCATGCGAACCGCTGCCCTCGCTGTTCAGCACGACACCCTCGCCGAACTTGCGATGGCGCACCCGCTGGCCCAGCCGGACGCCGCTTTCGTAGCCGGCGTCCTGCACGCGGGACTGTCGAAAGACCGGCCGGGCAGTCTTCAGCGCCGGCCGCACTTCCTCGATCAGCTCCGCCGGCACTTCGCGAATGAAGCGCGACGGCGTCGCAAATGACTCGACGCCATGCAGACGCCGCTGTTCCGCGTAGGTAATGTAGAGCCTCTCACGCGCCCGGGTGATGCCGACGTAGCACAGGCGCCGCTCTTCCTCGAGGCCTTCCGCATCGTTCAGTGAACGGCGATGCGGAAACAGCCCGTCCTCCATGCCGCACAGAAACAGCACCGGAAACTCGAGCCCCTTCGCCGAGTGCAGTGTCATCAGCTGCACACTGTCCTCGGTGACACCGGCCTGCGCCTCGCCGGACTCGAGCACCGCATAGGCCAGAAACTCCAGCAGCGGTGGCAGCTCGGAATCGGGCGGCACCCAGGCATCGCGCGCTGCGTTGACCAGCTCCTCCAGGTTCTCGACACGCGCCTCGCCGCTCGTGGTCGTATCTTTCGAATGGTGTGCGATCAGCCCGGACGCTTCGATCACCCTGGCGACCTGCTCGTGAAGCTCCATCCCGCTGGTCGTCTCGGCCAGATCGTCGATCAGCTTCAGGAAACGCCAGAGAGCCGTGGCCGAGCGTTTCGGCAATGCCTCGTCGGCAATGACGGCCAAGGCCGCCTGCCAGAGGCTCACGCCGAGTCGCCGTGACTGATCCCTGACGATGTCTACGGTCCGCGCGCCGATACCGCGCGGCGGTGTGTTGACGACCCGCTCGAACGACGGGTCGTCATCGCGATTGGCGATCAGGCGCAGGTAGGCAAGAGCGTCCTTGATCTCGGCTCGCTCGAAGAAGCGTAAGCCCCCATAGACCCGGTACGGAATACCGGCGGCCAGCAGAGCCTCCTCGAACACGCGGCTCTGCGCATTCGAGCGATACAGCACGGCGCATTCGGAGCGACGCGTGCCTTCGGCGATCCGGTCCTGTATCCGATTGATGACGAACTCCGATTCGTCGCGTTCGTTGAAAGCAGCGTAGAGCGTGATCGCATCGCCCCGCCGACCGTCGGTCCACAACTTCTTGCCGAGCCGGGTGCTGTTGTTGGCAATGACTGCATTGGCCGCGTTCAGAATGGTTTCCGTCGAACGATAGTTCTGTTCGAGCCTGACGACCTGCGCGTTAGGAAAATCCTGCTCGAAGCGGAACAGATTCTCGACGCGTGCGCCGCGCCAGCGATAGATCGACTGATCGTCGTCTCCGACGATGAAAGGCACACCGCCGCCACCGCAGAGTACCTGCAGCCAGCGGTACTGGATCGCATTAGTGTCCTGAAACTCGTCGACGAGCAGATGCCGAAAGCGCTGCTGATACTGTGCGCGCACCGCCGGATCGTCCCGAAGAAGCTCGAGCACGCGCAACAACAGCTCCGCGAAATCGACGGCTGACGCCTGCCGGCAAAGTTTCTCGTACTCCGCATAGAGCTCGATCATCTGCCGCTTCGTCGTGTTGCCCTCGTCCGCGAGGTCTTTCGGCCTTAGGCCCTCGTCCTTCTGCGCGTTGATGAACCACTGCAGCTCCTTCGGTGCCCACTGCGTCTCGTCGACGCCCATCGACTTCAGCATTTTCCGGATCAGCCGCAGCTGGTCCTCCGAGTCCATGATCTGAAAGCCTTCGCTGAGCCCGGCCTCGCGCCAGTGAATTCTGAGCAGCCGGTGGGCGAGGCCATGAAACGTGCCGATCCACAGATGCCGGGTGGGCATTTCGAGCAGGGCTTCGATCCGCTGCCGCATTTCCGCGGCGGCCTTGTTCGTGAATGTGACGGCCAGGATTTCCTGCGGCGCGACGTTTTCCACCCGCACGAGCCAGGCGACGCGATGGACGAGGACTCTGGTCTTCCCGCTGCCGGCACCGGCGAGCACCAGCGTGGGCCGCTGCGCGCCGGTTACCGCGTCGCGCTGGGCGTCGTTCAGCGGATCGATCAGATCGGTAACGTCCATTCGTCCGGCGACGATCTCGATGGGCGGCAGGCTCAGCCCGGCCAGAGAAGCGGCATGTAGTGATCCAGAAGCAGAATGCTGAACAGCGCGACGAGGTAGCTGATCGAATAGGCAAAGGTCGGCATCGCGAACTCGTCACCGGGCGACCTCTTGAGTCGCAGCGCGTAGTAGACGAAACCGGCACCGAGAAGCAGCGAGCCGATCAGATACAGCGCACCCGTGAGCCCGAAGAGCGTCGGCAATACCGAGACGAGGACGAGCAACAACGTATAGACGACGACATGCGTCTTGGTGGAATCGACGCCATGCGTCACCGGGAGCATCGGAATCGCCGCTCTCTCGTAGTCCTGCCTGCGCGCGATCGCGAGCGCCCAGAAGTGCGGCGGGGTCCAGAAAAAGATGATCAGAAACAGCAGCACCGGAAACAGACTCACCTCGTTCTGTACGGCCGCCCAGCCGAGCAGCGGAGGAGTCGCACCTGCAGCGCCCCCGATCACGATGTTCTGAGGCGTCGAACGTTTCAGGAATACCGTGTAGATAACCGCGTAGCCGATCAGCGAGAAGAAGGTCAGGACGGCGGTCAGCAGATTGACGGCCACGACGAGTATGCCGAGGCCGAGCAAGCCGAGCGCGAAGGCGAACCCGAGCGCGTCGCGATCGTCGATACGCCCGGTCGGCAGCGGCCGATTCCTCGTGCGCGCCATCGCGGCATCGAATCGCTGATCGAGGACATGATTCACGGCAGCGCCGGAAGCAGCCGACAGACCGATCCCGAGGCTTGCGAAAACCAGAACGTCCCACGGCAGCAGCCCCGGTGTCGCGAGCAGCATGCCCACGATGGCCGTAAACACGAGCAGCTGAACGACGCGCGGCTTCGTCAGCGTGTAGTAGTCCCGCCAGGTGGCTCCCGGCGACTCAGGTTTTTCCAATTCTCTGGTGAGCATTAATCAACGCCAGTAGCAGTAATGCGGCAACGCCATTGTGCGCTACCGCGACGTAAAGTGGCACGCCGAAAAAGACGACGCTGACCCCCAGTAACAGCTGCAGCACAAGGGCCGCTCCGAGCACGACACCGGCCATCCGCGTGCGACTGTCGCGAACGAGCCGTACCGCGAACACTGCGATCAGCAGCGTCGCGAGCACGGCGCCGAGCCGGTGAGCGAAGTGAATAGCGACGCGGGCCGGGTGATCCAGCACACCGCCCTCGTAATCGATGCCGATCCCGCGCCAGAACACGAAACCTTCGCCGAAATCCGCGATTTCCGGCCACCACTGTGTCTGACAGGTCGGCAGGTCGGGGCAGGCAAGCGCAGCGTAGTTGGCGCTGGTCCAGCCGCCGAGAAAGATCTGCAGCACGAGCGCCCCGGCGGCGGCGAAACCGGCGATCCGGATGCCCGGCGCAACCGGCACGCGCGCCCGGTCGAAATGCGCAAGCCAGAACAGGAGCCCGAGCGTCGCCAGGCCACCGAGCAGATGCGCAACGACGATGATCGGCTTCAACAGCAACGTCACGGTCCACATCCCGAGCAGCCCCTGGAAGACGACGAGCGCAACCAGCAGCAACGGGGCAATCACGGGTTGCTCGCGATCGCTCCGGTTCAGGAGCGCGATCGCGGCCAGGGCGACGCAAAGGAGCCCCAGCGTGCCGGCGACATAGCGGTGAATCATCTCGCGCCAGGCCTTGCCGGTTTCCAGCGGCCGCGCCTCGAGCAATTCGACCGCGTCAGGGTTCGTGGCAATGTCTGCCGAGACGACGAGCTGCCCGTAGCAGCCCGGCCAGTCGGGACAACCGAGGCCCGCATCGCTGAGCCTGACCCAGGCGCCCAGCGTGACGACGACCAGCGCGAGGGCAAGCGCGGCCCGCGCGATCATTTTGAACAACTTTTGCATCGACGGATTCCGGGAGGGGCGTCGGACTCGTCGTTCCGAGCCAGGGCGCCTCTTTCGGCGCCTCTCTTTCCAGGCCGGCCGGGACCTCCCGGCGACACGCGGATTGTCTCACAGTTCGGGCCGGCCCGGCACCGCCTCAGCGCCGACCGACCCGGTCGAGCGGCACCTCTATCGGCCGGCCGGTGCGCGGCGAGCCGCCGCGCGCCTGCGCCAGGATCAGCTCGACGCTGACGGCCAGCCGGCCGTCGTCACCGCGCTGCGACTCGAGCGCCGACTCGAAGCGCTGCCACCGCGATCGCGACGTCATCCCGCGGCTGCGCCCGGCGGCCGCGTTGCGCGCCCCGGCTGCGCGCAGCTCGCCGTACATCACGGCCGCCGACTCCCAGGTCACCGTGAGACGGTCGACATCGAGCACCGGATCGGCCAGCCCGTGCCGCGCCAGCATGTCGCCCACGTCGTGCATGTCGACGAAGGCATGGATGTGGACCCGATCGTCGACCTGCCGCCAGGCGTGGCGAAGCTCGGCCAGCGTATCGGGCCCGACAGTGGACAGCAGCAGCAGGCCGCCAGCGCGCAACACACGGGCAATCTCCGCCACTGCCAGCTCCGGCTGACACCAGGGAAGCACCAGGTTCGCGAATGCGAGGTCGACCGACCGGTCCGGCAGTGGCAGGCTTTCGGCATCGGCGGCAATCAGGGCGACACCGCAATCGGCGCGCGCGGCCTCGGTCAGCATGCCGAGGCTCGCATCCACGGCAAGCACGGCAGCGTCGGGAAACCGCGTCGCAAGTGCGGCGGCGCCCAATCCGACGCCACAGCCGAGATCCAGGATCACGTCCGGCTGCGCCGGCAGGTAATCGAGACGTTCCAGCAGCCGCTCACGCGCCTGCGCGTGAACGAACGCGCTGTGCTCGAAGTTTGGCGCCGCGGCATCGAATCGCGCGCGCGCCAGACGCTTGTCCGGCCAGACTGCTGCGGGATCGATCCCGCGCACGGACGCGGCCTACGCCGCCGGCGCTTCCGCGGGATGCGGTTTGCGCTTCAGGCCGAGCCTGTCGAACAACGCATCGTCCTCGTTGGCGCCCGGATTGTCGGTCGTCAGTAGCTTGTCACCATAGAAGATGGAGTTCGCGCCGGCAAAGAAACACAGCGCCTGCATTTCCTCAGTGAAGTCCGTGCGGCCCGCAGACAGTCGCAGCTCCGTCGCCGGCATCAGGATCCTTGCCACTGCGATTGCCCGGACGAACTCAAGCGCATCGACTTCGTCCGCGTCCTCGAGCGGCGTGCCGGAGATTCTGACGAGCCTGTTGATCGGCACGCTTTCCGGATGCTGCGGCAGCGTGGCCAGCGTGTGCAGAAATTCGACGCGATCGCTGCGCGTCTCACCGAGGCCGAGGATGCCTCCACAGCAGACTTTGACGCCGGCGTCGCGCACACGCCGGAGCGTATCGAGCCGATCAGCGTAAGTGCGGGTGGTGATGATGTTGCCGTAGTGCCCCTCGGACGTATCGAGATTATGGTTGTAGTAGTCGAGCCCGGCGTCTGCCAGCTGCTCGGCCTGCCCGTCCCGGAGCATGCCGAGCGTCACGCAGGTCTCGAGGCCGAGCGCCTTGACCTCGCGGACCATCTCGATGATCGGCTCGAGATCCTTGTCTTTCGGCCCGCGCAGCGATGCCCCCATGCAGAACCGCGTCGCGCCCTGGCGCCGGGCACGGCGTGCCGCCGTCCTGACGGCGTCGAGATCCATCATCGGATGATCGTCGACACCGGTGTCGTAACGGATACTCTGCGGGCAGTACGCGCAATCCTCCGGACACCGGCCCGTCTTGATCGACAGCAGCGTCGACACCTGCACGGTGTTGGGATCGAACCGTTGCCGATGCGTCTGATGCGCCCGGTTCAGCAGATCGTTGAATGGCGAGCCGAACAGAGTCGCCACCTCGTCGACGGTCCAGTCGTTGCGGATCGCTGGTGGCTGCGGGGAGATCGATTCTTGCGGGACGCTCGACATTCAGTGCTGGCTCCGGGCCGGTTGACGTTCAACGATTCAGTATCAGAAGGGTCGGCGAGGCTGTCAACCGCGCATGGAGGCGACGACATTCTTCGACCGTCTGCTGGCTATTCTGCTGCCAGAGGCATGCGCCCTTTGCGGGCAGCAATGCACGCGCGGCTTCTGCGCAACCTGTCGATCGCAGCTGCCGCGGGTGCCGTCGCCTTGCGAAGCCTGCGGGTTGCCGTGCCCGACAGCCGTCCCGCACGAGTGCCCGCCGCTGCCGGGCATCCGCGCCGTGTTTGCGCCCTTCGCATTCCGCGAGCCGGTCATTGGCTGCCTGCATTCGCTGAAGTACTCCCGCCGCCGCTCGCTCGCGCGGGCGCTTGCGCTGGCTGCGATCGACTCCGCGGAGGCCGCCCTGCCGGGCGTCGACGCCTGGGTGCCGGTACCGCTGCACCCGGCACGATTACGCGAACGCAGCTTCAACCAGGCGGAGGAGATAGCGCGTGTCCTGGCGCGGGCGACCCGGCGTCCGCTGCTGACGGACGTCCTTTGCCGGCGCCGCCGGACCGAATCCCAGACCACGTTGCCGGCTGCGGGCCGTCGTAAGAATCTGGCCGGCGCTTTCGCAGCGACACGCGCCATCACCGGTCTTCGCATCGCGCTCGTCGACGACGTCGTCACGACCGGCGCGACCGTCGTCGCGGCAGCGGAGGCGCTCGCGTGCGCCGGCGCGCAATCCATCTGCGCGGTCGCGATCGCGCGCACCCCGGCCGGCCCGGCGCGCTGAGCGAAACGGCCGGATCGTCCGGGATACGGCCTCATACCCGGCTATCGCCTGCTGACGAATTCAGGGCGCCACGGCGACAGCAGCCGCTGCCGCTGCCGCTGCCGTGAAGACGTAGTCGAAAGCGATGCCGAAGAACACCGTGCCGCCGAACCAGAAATTGTTGATGAAGGCATCTTCGCATCCGCCCGGGTCGCGGTTGCGTATCAGGAATTGCTGACGCAGCGCCAGCAGCGCCGCAATCGCGATCGCCGTGTGGTACGCCCCGCCGAAGTCGAGATCGTCGCCGAGCAGCAGCAAACCGCCGATCAGGGTGGCTTGCAGCGCGCCAATGATCACCCGGTCCATTTCGCCGAACAGGATGGCGGTCGAGCGGATGCCGACCTTGAGGTCGTCCTCGCGATCGGCCATCGCATACTGCGTGTCGTAAATCAGCACCCAGATGATGGCGAGCAGATAGATCAGCCAGCCGGTGCGGCTGACAGTGCCGGTCGTCGCGGTAAACGCCATCGGGACGCCCCAGGCGAATGCAAGGCCGAGGACGAGCTGGGGCGCCGAGATAAACCGCTTCATGAACGGATAGATCATCGTCAGCGCCGCACCGCCGACAGCGAGCCAGATCGTCCGTGTGTTGAGCTGCATGACCATGCCGAACGCAATCAGCATCAGCCCGGCGAACAGCAGGATGGCTTCCGGCGGTTCGACCTCGCCGGTGGCGAGCGGCCGCTCGGCAGTGCGCTCTACCGAGCCGTCCAGATTGCGGTCCGCGAGATCGTTGAAGACGCATCCCGCGGACCGCATCAGAATCGTGCCGCCGACGAAGATCGCGAACATGTCGATTGTCGGCTGACCGTCGCTCGCTACCCACAGCGCCCAGAGCGTCGGCCAAAGCAACAGCCAGATTCCGATCGGACGATGCAGACGCATCAGCCGCACGTAGCGGTCCGAGTAACGGGCGAACAGTTGCACGTACTCGATCGCGACGCGGACGATGCCGGCCAGCCCGTCGATCACCCACAGAAAAGCGTTACCAAGCAGGCGCCGGACGCCGGACCGCTGGCCGCTCATGCGCACGCCTCTCCGTGGCGTCCACTCATTCCCGTCCCGGTCCGTCTACACACGCGCATATTCCGTTCCCGACTTTATCCAGCGCCGAATCAGCGCCTCGACCCGCGCCGGCGACTCGGCCTCCAGTCGATCGGCAGTCTCGACGACGCGCGGCAGGAGGTCTGCGTCGCGGGCGAGATCGGCGATTCGCATCTCGGCGACACCAGTCTGCCGCGTGCCGAGGACCTCGCCGGGCCCACGCAGCTCGAGATCCTTTTGCGCGATCTCGAAGCCGTCCGTCGTCCGCCGCATCACCCCGAGCCGCTCGCGCGCGACCTCGGTGAGCGGCGGATGGTAAAGCAATACACACGCCGACTCGGCCTCGCCGCGACCGACACGCCCGCGCAGCTGATGCAGCTGCGCGAGACCCATGCGCTCAGCATTCTCGATGACCATCAGACTGGCATTCGGCACGTCGACGCCGACTTCGATGACGGTCGTCGCTATCAGCAGCGCGAGTTCCCCACGTTCGAAGGCTCGCATGACCGCATCCTTTTCGGCGGGCCGCAGGCGACCGTGCACCAGCCCGATCGCAACGTCGCTCAGAGCCTCGCGCAACGCGCGCTCGAGCTCGACGACGGCGCTGGTTTCGAGCGTTTCGGATTCCTCGATCAACGGGCAGACCCAGTACGCCTGACCACCCCGACGACAATGGCCGGCGATGCGTTCCACGAGCTCGGCACGACGGGACTCGGGCATGACGACCGTCGTCACCGGCTTGCGACCGGCCGGCAGACCCTCGATGATCGAATGCTCGAGATCGGCATAGGCCGCCATCGCGAGCGTCCGCGGGATCGGGGTGGCCGTCATGATCAGCTGGTGCGGGAACAGATCCTCGCGCTCTCCCTTGCGATTGAGGCGCAGACGCTGATCGACACCGAAGCGATGCTGCTCATCGACGACGACCAGGCCGAGCCGCTGGAATTCGACGTCGTCCTGGAAGAGTGCATGGGTGCCGACGACTACGGCGGCATCGCCCCGGCTGAGCGCGGCCTGCACGGTCTGTCGCTCCTGCGCCTTCTGTGACCCGGTCAGCAGCAGCGTGTCGACGCCGAGAGGTCCGAACCAGCCGTCGAGATTTCTTCTGTGCTGCTCCGCGAGAATTTCGGTTGGCGCCATCAGTGCCACCTGCAGGCCCGCAGCCACGGCGCAATACATCGCGGCCGCTGCAACGACGGTCTTGCCGGAACCAACGTCGCCCTGGAGCAGCCGGTGCATCGGGGCCGGCCCGCGCATGTCGCCGAGCAGCTCGCCAAGCGCGCCTCGCTGCCCCGCTGTCAGCTCGAACGGCAGCTGACGCTCGAACGCCGCCAGTGCGGCAGCCGCATCGTCGATCGCTGGTCCGCGGCGCGATGTCGTCGCTGCAGCCGCTCGCCGCAGGCTCAGCCGCCGGGCGATCAGCTCCTCGAAGGCCAGGCGGCGGCGCACCGGATGGCTGCCGGCCTCGAGCGCGTGCAGGTCCGTGCCGAGAGCCGGCCGGTGTACTGTGATCAGCGCCGCTTCGAGCGACGGCCAGCGGGCCGGCAGATGGTCGCCCAGATAGTCTTCGAGCGCGGTGCTCGTCAGCAGATCGAGAGCGTCGCCGATCAGCCGCCGCAACCTCGCCTGATGCAGACCCTCGGTGGTCGGATAGATCGCGGTCAGCGTCTCGGCGTCCCCGCCCTCGCCTGCCGGGCGGAACTCCGGGTGGACGAGCTCCGGCCCGGTCGGGCCCGCACGAACTTCACCGAAACACTCGATTCGGGCACCACGCGCCAGCATCGCCTGCTGCGACTTATTGAAGTGAAAAAAGCGCAGCGTCAGCGTTCCGGTCCCGTCTGCGAGGCGACACAGCAGCATGCGCCGACGGCGAAAAACGATTTCGGCCAGGGCGACTTCGCCCGCTACCCGAACACGCTCGCCGGGGCGCACGCTGCCGAGTGGCCGAATCTCGGTCCGGTCTTCGTAACGCAACGGCAACAGCCACAGCAGGTCGCCGATCGTGCCGACGCCGAGCCGCGCCAGCCGCGCCGCGAGCCCGGGACCGACGCCACGCAGTGCCTCGACCGGCCGCAGCAGCGGGCCGTCGCCTCCGGAACCGGCCTCCGGCGCGGCAGCGGCTGACGAGCGCGACGGCGCAGTCAAGGCATCAGGCGTCGAGCACCAGAACGGCGTCGACCTCGACCTCGACGCCGCGCGGCAGGGCGGAAACCTGAACCGCCGCGCGCGCGGGATACGGCGCAGTGAAATAAGTCGCCATGATCGTGTTGACCTGCGCGAAGCACCCGAGATCTGTCAGGTAGACCGTCAGCTTCACGGCATCGTCGAGGCTGCCTCCAGCGCCGGCCGCAACCGCCGCAAGGTTATCGAAGACGCGCCTGATCTGTGCCTCGATACCGCCGGGCACGATTTCCATCGAGACCGGATCGAGCGGTATCTGCCCGGAGACGTAGACCGTATCGCCAGCGCGAACGGCCTGGCTGTAGGTGCCGATTGCGGCAGGCGCGGCATCGGTCTCTATGACTTCCCTTGGCATTGGCAGATCCCAAAACGTGCTCGCGAAGCCTAGCCCGGAACTCCCGCCGATTCCACGGGCCCTCGCTGGCTCCTGCCGACCGATCTTAACCGCGCAGCGGCGAGATTGCCGGACCAGCCTGCTAGCTCAGGTTTCGCGAGACGCGCACGACGCCGGGAACGCCCCTCGCGCTCTTCAGCACCGACGCAAGATGCTCGCGGTCGCGCACCGACAGCCGAAACGCGAGCGTCGATGAATCGCCGTCCGAATCGACCCGAACGTGATCGATGTTCGCCTGTGCCGCGGCGATCTTTCCGGCAAGCTCGGCCAGCAGGCCGACGCGGTCCATCGTCCTTACCGTAATTTCACTCGAGAAATCGCCCTTGACCTTCGGCTTCCAGCTGACGGGTATCCACTTCGACGGCTGCCGCTGGTAGTCGGCCAGGTTGCGGCAGCCCTCACGGTGGATCACGATGCCGCGCCCGCTCGTCATGAAACCGACGATCGGATCGCCCGGCACCGGTGAGCAACACCGGGCGTACGAAACGACCAGCCCCTCGGTCCCTGCAACCTCGATCGGTTTGCGTCGCGCCGCCGCATCGGACGAATCCTCGTCGGTCTCGTCGGCAAGCATGCCGGCGACGATAGGCGCGAGCCGCTGGCCGAGGCCGATCTCCTCGTAGAGCCGGTCGGGCGTGCCTTGCCCGAGCTCGTCGAGCACGCGGCGCATGCTGGCCCTGGATACACGTCTCAGCGACATCGAATGCGGCCGCAAAGCCTGACTCAGCAGCACCCGACCCAGGCTCACCGCATCGTCGCGCTTAAGGTTCTTAAGATAGGCGCGGATCGCGCTGCGCGCCTTGGCCGTGACGACGAAATTCACCCAGTCGGGGCTCGGCCGGGCGCCGCGCGCCGTCAGGATCTCGACGGTTTCGCCGTTGCGGAGCACGGTCTTCAGCGGCACGAGCTTGCGGTCGATCTTCGCTGCTACACAGCGATTCCCGATGTCGGTGTGAACGGCGTAGGCGAAATCGACGGTCGTGGCGCCGCGCGGCAGCCGCATGATTTCACCCTTCGGCGTGAACACGTAAACCTTGTCGGGAAACAGGTCGACCTTGACGGTTTCCATGAACTCTTCGGAACCCGCCGACTGCTGCAGCTCCATCAGCCCGTCCAGCCACTTGCGCGCGCGGTCCTGGCTCGCATTGCTGCGCTTGTCGGCCGCTTTGTAGAGCCAGTTGGCCGCGATGCCGTTTTCTGCAACGCGATCCATTTCCTCCGTTCGGATCTGCACTTCGAGTGGAATGGCGCGTGGCCCGAACAGCGTCGTGTGCAGCGACTGATATCCGTTCACCCGCGGGATCGCGATGTAGTCCTTGAAGCGCCCCGGCATCGGCTTGTAGAGCTGGTGAATCAGGCCGAGCACGCGGTAGCACTGATCGATCTCGGGCACGATCACCCGGAGGCCGAACACGTCGACGATTTCGGACAGGTGCACGTGCTTGCGCTGCATCTTCACATAGATGCTGTAGATGTGCTTTTCGCGCGCGACGATGCGGGCATCGATGTCGCGGGCGACCAGCTCCTTGCTGATTCGGTTGTGAATCTTGCGCAGAAACTGGCGCTGGTTCCCCCGGACCCTTCGAACTGCGCGCTCGAGAACACGATAACGAAACGGTGAATACGTCTTGAAGCCGAGCATCTCGAGCTCGGTCTTGATGGCGTACATGCCGAGGCGATTCGCGATCGGCGCGTAGATCTCGAGCGTCTCGCGGGCGATACGACGCTGCTTGTCCCGCGCCAGCGCACCGATCGTCCGCATGTTGTGCAGGCGGTCGGCGAGCTTCACGAGAATGACGCGCAGATCCTGCACCATCGCAAGCAGCATCTTGCGGAAGCTTTCGGCCTGTGCCTCTTCGGCGCTGTCAAAATGCAGCTGGTCCAGCTTGCTGACGCCGTCGACAATCACGGCAACGTCATCGCCGAACCGCGTGCGTATCTCGTCGATTCCGACGCCGGTGTCCTCGACGACATCGTGCAGCAGTGCCGCCTGCAGTGTGGCACTGTCGACGTGCTGCCCGGCGAGAATCTCGGCGACGGCTATCGGGTGGCTGATGTAGGGTTCGCCGCTCCGGCGTTGCTGGCCTTCGTGTTGGGCGGCACTGAATTCGTAGGCATCGACGACGCAGCTGACGTCATCCTCGGGCAGGACCTCACTCAAGCGCTGCAACAGGCGCGCGAACTCGTCGGTCTTGCCGAGCAGCGGCAGACGCCGTTCACGAATCGCCGCACCATAATCCATTGCGTCACTCCACGTTGCGTGGAGGGGACGGTCAGCCGTCGCTCAGCAGCGGACCTCTGCCGAGCGTGTCGTCCTGCAGCCCCGCTGCAGCGGTCTCCATCTCGAGCAATTCGTCGATGCTGTGCTCGCGCTGCTCCATGATCGATTCGTCGATGTAACCCTCGGCGATCTCGCGCAATGCGACGACAGTCGGCTTGTCGTTCTCCCAGTCGACCATCGGTTCGGCGCCGTTGGCGAGCTGACGCGCGCGCTTGGCGGCGATCAGCACGAGCTGAAACATGTTCGGGATGCGCTCCACGCAGTCCTCTACGGTGATTCTGGCCACACTCTTCCTCCGTGATTATGGGCCGAGTTTACTGCAGTTCCGGGCCCAAATCCCGCGAAACGGCCCGCAGGCGGAGTCCCGATAGCCCGCGGATCAGTCGTCAAGCAGCGCCGCAATGTCGTCGCGAACCGACTGCCGACTCGTGGCATGTGCCGTCCCCTCGCCGCTTACGATGCTCGCGAGCGCATCGAGCGCGTCCTCGAAGCGATCGTTGATGACGACGTAATCGAACTCGTCCCAGTGACTCATATCCCCCACGGCCTCGCGCAGCCGCCGGGTGACGACCTCGTCGCTGTCGGTGCGGCGACCGCGCAGGCGTCGCTCGAGCTCGGCGACGCTCGGGGGAAGGATGAAGATCCCGACGGCATCCGGCGCCCGCTTCCGTACCTGCCGGGCGCCCTGCCAGTCGATCTCGAGCAGGACGGACTGCCCGGCCGCGAGCAGCTCCTCGACATGCCCGGCGCCGGTCCCGTAGCAGTTGCCGAAGACCTCGGCATGCTCGAGAAACTCGCCGGCTTCGGCCATAAGCCGGAACGTATCCTCGTCGACGAAGAAGTAGTCGTGGCCGTTCCGCTCCGTCGAACGCCGACGGCGTGTCGTATACGAGACCGAGAAACGCAGTGCCGGCATACGCTCGAGCAGCGCTCGAACGAGGCTCGTCTTACCGGCGCCGGACGGCGCAGCGATCACGAACAGCCGGGCAGGCGGGCGGCGGCTCATTCGAGATTCTGCACCTGTTCGCGCATCTGCTCGATCAGCACTTTCAGGTCGACGGCGGCACGCGTCAGCTCTTCGTCCTGCACCTTCGAGCCGAAGGTGTTCGCTTCCCTGTTCAGCTCCTGAATGAGAAAGTCGAGACGCCTGCCGATCGGCTCGCTTCGTGCCATCGTGTCGGCGAACTCTTCGAGATGCGCGCCGAGCCGGTCGATTTCTTCCGCCACATCCGCGCGCTGTGCAAGCAATGCGACTTCCTGCTCCAGCCGGTCGGGCTGCACGTCGACGCCGAGACGGCCGACCCGCTCCAGCAGTCGTTCGCGGTGCCGCGGCGCGGTGGCTGCGAGCCGCGGCCCTATGTCGGTGAGCAGCTGCCGGATTGCATCGAGCCGCTGGCGAAGCATCGTCGCGATTCGGTCGCCCTCACGCCCGCGAGCGGCGAGCAATTCCGCGAGCGCAGCCGCGAACGACTCGCGGACCGGCCCCGCGAGCGCAGCCGTGTCGACTTCGGGCTCGACGACGACACCCGGCCAGCGCAGCACATCGGCGGCGGTCGGCGGGGCGATTCCCGGCCAGGCCGCGTCTATCTCCGTGTGCCACGCGCGCAATTGCGCAACCGCGGCACCATCGATTACCGTCGCAGAGCCGGCCTCGGCGCGCGAGAACTTCAGTGAGCACTCGACCTTGCCACGGCCCAGCTGCGCGGCAGCATCCTCGCGCAGGGCCGGCTCGAGCGCCCGGAGCTCGTCCGGCAGACGCAGCACGACGTCGAGGTAGCGATTGTTGACGCTGCGAATTTCCCAGCTGAAGCTGTGGGGCGCGGACACGTGCCGGACGGCAGCGAATCCCGTCATGCTAGACGGCACGATGACTATCCATGATCGGTATCACACAAACTCGAACCGGCAAAGTCTAAGATAAGCGGCCCGGCGAAACGAGCGAGCCGCGTGCAGTTCGAACTTGCGAAACTGAGTCTTCCGGGCGATCGCACCGAGAATCAGGACCGCGTCGCAGTCATGTCGAAGAACGGCACGGCGCTGATCTCGGTCGTCGACGGCATGGGGGGCCATACCGGCGGCGCGGCGGCGTCGGCGGCGGCCGTCGACCGGATCGAAAGGCTCTTCAACGAGACCACGAGGCCGGTGCTCGATCCCCAGGGGTTTCTGATCCGGGCGCTATCGGCAGCCCACGCGGACATCGTCGAACTGGGCAAAGAGATGACGGTCGATCACAGGCCGCGCGCAACCAGCGCGATTTGCCTGGTTCAGGACGACAGTGCATATTGCGCGCATATCGGCGACAGCCGTATCTACCATCTGCGCGGCACCGCGGTCGTCAGTCGCTCTCGCGATCACAGTCACGTCGAGGTCCTGCTGCAGGAAGGCATGATCAGAGAAGAAGAAATGAAATCGCACCCCATGCGCAATTACGTCGAGTGCTGTCTCGGCGGTGACTGGCAGCTTCCCGACATGAGCATCGCGGCCCGGCGCGCGGTCAAGCCGGGGGACGTGCTGATGGTCTGCTCCGACGGGCTGTGGAGCGGCGTCGAGGACGAGCACATCGCGACACTCGGCGACCCCGACGGATCGCTGGATACGGGCCTCAAGACTCTGGCGGAAGCCGCGGTACAGAACAACGCCCCGAACAGCGACAACACGAGCGCGGCAGCAATCCGGCTGACCGTCGGCAGCCGGTGAGGGCCGACGGCAGGGGCGACGACGAACTGCGGCCGGTCGGATTCCAGACCCGGTTCACTCGCCATGCGGAGGGCTCCGTGCTCGCCACTTTCGGAGAAACCCGGGTGATCTGCACGGCATCGGTCGAACCCCGTGTCCCGCCGTTTCTGAAGGGCAAGAATCAGGGCTGGGTTACCGCCGAATACGGCATGCTCCCACGAGCGACGCACACCCGCTCCCAGCGCGAAGCCACGCGCGGCAAGCAGGGTGGCCGCACGCTGGAGATCCAGCGACTGATCGGCCGCAGCCTGCGTGCAGTCGTCGATCTCGAGGCGCTCGGCGAGCGGACGATTACGATCGACTGCGATGTCCTGCAGGCCGACGGCGGCACACGCACGGCGTCGATTTCCGGTGGCTACGTCGCACTGCGGCTCGCGATCGAGCGGCTCCGCCGCGACCGGCAGCTGCGGACCGACCCGGTGCACGGGCAGATCGCAGCGATTTCGGTCGGCCTCGTCGATGGCCGGGCGTTGCTGGATCTCGACTACTCAGAAGACTCGCGGGCCGAAACGGACATGAACATCGTGATGAACGAGGCCGGCGCATTCGTCGAAGTGCAGGGCACGGCAGAGGGTAACGCGTTCCTTCGCGGCGAGCTCGACGCGTTGCTCGATCTGGGAGCGCTCGGGGTAGGCCAGGTCATCGGCGCGCAGACGGCCGCTCTCGAGGAGTGAACACCGCGGCGCCCCGCCGCTGGGTCCTCGCCACAGGGAACGCGGGCAAGATCGCCGAGTTTCGGGCTTTGCTCGGTCCGGCCGGGATGGAGCTGCTCTCGCTCGCCGAGTTCGCGATCACGGGACCGGAAGAGACGGGCGAGAGCTTCGTCGAGAACGCAATCCTTAAGGCCAGACACGCCGCTGCCGCGACCGGTCTGCCGGCGATCGCCGACGATTCCGGCCTCGTCGTGCCGGCGCTCGGTGGCAGCCCCGGCGTTCGTTCGGCCCGCTTCGCCGGACCGCAGGCCGGCGACCAGGCCAATATGCAACGGCTGCTCGAGGCACTGACCGGGATGTCCGGCACGGCGCGCGCCGCAACGTTCTGTTGCTGCGTCGTAGCGATGCGGTCGCCGTCAGACCCCGCGCCGATCATCGCCGAGGGCCGCTGGGCGGGGGTCATCGCTGACGTACCGCGCGGCGCCGAGGGATTCGGCTACGACCCGATATTCGTGGATCTGGAATCCGGGCGGACCGCGGCCGAGCTCAGCCGCGGCGAAAAAAACGCCCGCAGCCATCGCGGCCGCGCGGCCGCCGTTCTGGCCGCAAGACTGGCCGCGCCCGACGGCTGAGTGCGCCGGCCGGGCGCGGCGTCCAGGCAGGCGGCTTCCGGGTAGAGCTGCTTCCGGGCAGGGCGGCTTTATGCACACCGCCGGCATGGGCCTTTCCCTGTATGGCATTTGCGTGACAATGTTTCTTACAGAGTTCCGATAAGAATTTTAACTGGCTGATTTATAAGAATAATGTCTCCGTGAACGTTTTTTGACCAAACTGACAGAAATGCTGGCGGGCACTGGCGTGCATCGATTTGCCCTACCTGTTTTCCACAAAGTTATTCACAGCTTCTGTGGATAATGCGTCGTGTCCGCCGGCACTACCGGTCGCTGGCGGGTGATCGCGCCGGCCGAGCCTTGAATTGCTCGCCCGGCACCACTATCCTCTCGCGCCCGGCCAGGACGACGACGATGAAAGCAGAAACCCACCCCGACTACGCCGAAATGAAGGTCACCTGCAGCTGCGGCAACGAATTCGTCACCCGCTCGACGCTCGGCCACGATCTGCAGGTCGAAGTCTGCTCTGCCTGCCACCCTTTCTACACTGGCAAGCAGAAGATCGTCGACACGGGCGGCCGCGTCGACAAGTTCCGGCGTCGCTACGGCCGCACGGGCAAATAGCGACCGGCCCGCTGACACCACCCCGGCGCCCGCAAGTCGCCGGCATTTTCGCGACTTGTGTCGCGAATCTTCCTGTTCGTGAGTTGGTCGGCGCTGCTATAATTTCCGCGTTACCTGCTGCGGGTAACTTCGCGGTACACCTTCTAAGAAGTAACGAGCGCCGAACCGCCAGCCGGTGTTTTCGGAGCGGCAGGGACCGGCTCGCCACTGCCCGGACGGAATCGATGACCGACAAGATTTACAAGCTGGTAGACGCGGAAACCGGTCAGGAAACCGGGCTCCCGGTCCTGATTCCGACCGAAGGACCGCCCGTCATCGACATCGGGGCGCTCTACAAGAGCGTCGGGGCGTTCACGTTCGACCCGGGATATGCCGCCACCGCGAGCTGCCGCAGCGACATTACCTACATCGACGGCGAGGCCGGGATTCTGCGCTACCGCGGCTATCCGATCGAGCAGCTCGCCGAGCGCTCTACGTTCATCGAGGTCGCCTACCTGCTGCTGTACGGCGACCTGCCGACCGCTACCGAGCTGCAGAGCTTCGACGAGCAGATTCGCACGCACACGATGCTGAACGAATCACTGCTGCGGTTCTACAACGGCTTCCATCACAATGCCCACCCGATGGCGATGGTCACCGGCGTCGTCGCATCGATGTCTGCTTTCTATCACGAAAGCACGGATATTCGAGTTGCCGAAGATCGCGACATGTTCGCGCACCGGATCATCGCGAAGATTCCGACGATTGCCGCCGCGGCCTACAAGCACTCACTCGGTCAGCCGTTCGTCTACCCGGACAACAGCCTGGACTACTGCAGCAACCTGCTGCACATGTTCTTCTCCGTGCCCGCCAACGACTATTCGGTCGACCCGGACGCCGCGCGTGCCCTGGATTTGCTGTTCGTCCTGCATGCCGACCACGAGCAGAATTGCAGCACGTCGACCGTAAGGCTGGCCGGCAGCTCCGGCACGAACCCGTACTCCGCGATCGCGGCCGGCATCTCGGCGCTATGGGGGCCCGCGCATGGCGGCGCGAACGAGGCCGTCATCAACATGCTCGAGGAGATCGGCAACGTCGCGAACATCGGCAAGTTCATCGAGCGCGCGAAAGACAAGAACGATTCGTTCCGGCTGATGGGTTTCGGTCACCGGGTCTACAAGAACTACGATCCGCGTGCCGCGATCATTCGCGAGATGACCCACAAGCTGCTGGGCAAGCTCGGTCGCGATGACACGCCGCTATTCGATCTCGCCCTTCGCCTCGAGGAAATCGCGCTGAAAGACGAGTACTTCATCGAGAAGAATCTCTATCCGAACGTCGATTTCTATTCGGGCATCATCTACCGAGCGCTCGGCATTCCGAAGTCGATGTTCACCGTGATGTTCGCGATCGCGCGCTGCGTCGGCTGGGTTACCCACTGGCGCGAGATGGCCGCCGATCCCGACACGCGCATCGGCCGCCCGCGGCAACTCTACCTCGGGCCCACCCAACGCGATTACGTCGCCGTCGGCGAGCGCGACTGAACACGCACTGCCCGGCGACGGGGACCTGCGCGGAGCCGCGCCGATGGCGGCGGGTTGGTTTGCAACGAATCGGATCGCTGCCGCTCGGGTCGGGTCGGGTCGGGTCGGGTCGGGTCGGACGACAGTTTCAACCGTCGAGCAGTTTCCTGACGTCGCGCAGCGGCGCGCGGCGCATCGGCCGCTGGTCGACCGCGCTCAACGGTGGCTCGCGCAGTCCGTGCTCCGGGAACACCGGCACGATCGCGAGCTCGCCGCGAACCGGCACCCGGAACCCTGGCAGCGTGGCCGTCCGCCCGCCGCCGAAGCGGTAGCGCCGCTCGCACAGCGTCATACCGAAACCCTCAGCGCTCAGCCGATCGGCGACCGCTTCCACCGATGGCGAGAACGCATGGACTTCGATCGCCGCGCTGACCGTGGCCGTGCCGTTCAGCACGGCCCCCGCGAGCCGTGGCTCGAATGGCGCGAGGACCGTCATCAGCGCAGCCGCGCAGCCGCGTAGCTCCCGCAGCCTGGCCTCGTGGCCGGCCGGCTCGAACAGACGCTGACGCTCGGCGACGCAGGCCTCGATCTGCGCATTGCTGGGCAGGACGCCCGATGTCGTCACACCGAAACGCTCCGCTGCCTTGCGCTTCGCGAGCCGGTAGTCGGCGATGCCGTGCTCGATCATCAGCCGGGCCGATTCCTGTGCGAGGCGTTCGCGCACACCGGCGAGCTGCTGGCGGGGAATCCGGCGCGTCACTGGCGGCTCGCAGTACGCAGCTCAGAACAGCGGGTCATCGGCCGACGATTGCTGCTCCTCACCGTAGAGACCGACGTCGATCGTACGCTGTCGATAGGGCTGATCCGATTCACGCTCGGGCACCGAGCCGACTTCGAAGACTTCCCATATGGCATTCGGGTTCAGGTCGCTGGCAACGAGGCCGCGCTCGGGATTGATCCTGACCTCGACGATACCTGGCGGCCGCGCGAGCGTCTCTTCCGGCTGGCCGTCCAGCGCGGTCCGCATGTACTCGATCCACATCGGTATTGCTGTCACACCACCCTGTTCACGGTTCCCCATTTCGCGGTTGTCGTCGAATCCGACCCAGGCGACGCCGACGATGTTCTGCGTGAACCCGGCGAACCAGGCATCGCGGGGGCCGTTCGTCGTGCCGGTCTTGCCGGCCAGATCGCGACGCTGCAGCTCGCGGTAGGCCCGGGCGCCCGATCCGGACACCACGACGTCGCGCAGGATGTCGGTCACGAGATACACGTTCTGCGGGCTGACCACGCGCTTCGCATGGCGGTACGGCGCATAAAGCTCGTCGATCGAGGCGACCAGTTGCCGTTCGCCCCGACTCGGACCGATTTTCGTCTCCGCTTCAGATTCGGCGCACCAGCCGTCGCGCTCTGCGCCGTCCGGCCGGCAGACCACGCGAACGCTGCGACCGGCGTCGTACAGCAGCTCGCCCTCGGCGTTCTCGACACGCTGGATGAAATAAGGCGCGACGCCGTAGCCGCCATTCGCGAGCACCGCATAACCTGCCGCGAGATCGATCGGCGGGAGGTTGCCGGCACCGAGAGCCAGCGACGGATTGACCGGCGTCGCATCGCCGGAAAAGCCGAAGCGGTTGACGTGGTTAATCGTGTTCCGGATACCGACATCGAATAACGTCCGGACAGCGGACAGATTCATCGACTCCTTCAGGGCCGTGCGGAGAGGCGTCTCGCCGTTGCCGAGCCCGGAAAAGTTCTGCGGCTTCCAGAGTGTTTCGAGCTCTGCGCTTTCGAGCACGATCGGCGCATCGTTGATGATCGTTGCCGGCGTGAAACCGTGCTCGAAGGCAGCCGAATAGATGAATGGCTTGAACGACGATCCCGGCTGCCGTAGCGACTGCGTCGCCCGATTGTAGTTGTTCAGGAAATAGTCGAAGCCGCCGACGAGCGCGACGATGGCGCCGTCATTCGGGTCGAGCGACACGAATGCGCCCTGGACCTCGGGCAGCTGGCCCAGCGCGAGACCGCCCTCGCCGGTCGGCCGGAACCTGACGATGTCGCCGGCAGCGAGCACATCGGTGACCGCCACCGGGGGAGAGCCGACGACCGCCTCACTGACGTACGGGGCCGCCCAGTCGACCGCCTCGATACCGACATCGGCGATGCCCGCTCCGCGAACGAAGACCGTCGCCGTTACTTCGTCGACGGCCAGCACGAGACCGGCCTCCAGGTCCAGCACCGGTCCGTAGTCGGCCAGTATCTCGCCGATGCGATCTAGATTCGGCTCGCCCGCGGAATCGATCGCACCTTCGGCGACGAGATCGATCTGCCGCACCGGTCCGCGATAGCCGTGCCGCCGATCGTAGTCGAGCAGCGTCTCGCGCAGCGATCGATTCGCGACCTTCTGGAGGCGGCTGTCGACCGTCGTCGTTACCTTCAGGCCGCTCGTGTACGCCGCAGGCCCGAAGCGCCGAATCATTTCGGCACGCACCATCTCGGCGACGTAGTCGGCCTCCAGGCCGGTCTGCTGACCGTAGCGTCGCGACAGGATCGGCTCCGCCAGCGCGGCCGCTCTTTCGGTCTCGTCGATCCAGCCGAGCTCGACCATCCGGCGCAGCACGTAGGCCCGCCGCGTCGCCGCAAAGTCCGGCCCGTTGTAAGGGTTGTAGTTCGATGGTGCCGGCGGGATGCCGGCCAGAATGGCCGTCTCCGACAGCGTCAGATCGTCGAGCTCCTTATTGAAGTAAGTGCGCGCCGCGGCAATCACGCCGTAGGAGCGCTGGCCGAAAAACGTCGTGTTCAGGTAGAGCTCGAGAATCTCTTCCTTCGTGAACTCCTGCTCGAGGCGTATCGCGAGAAACCACTCCTTGAACTTCTTCGCGAGCGTCGAGTCGCGAGACAGAAAGTTCATCGTCTCGGGAATCTGCTGCGTGATCGTGCTGCCGCCGGGGACGTTCTCGCCCGGATGCGTGATGAAATTGAAGATCGCTTTCGCGGTTCCCGCGTAATCGATTCCGGAGTGCTCGAAGAACTGATCGTCCTCGGCAGCGAGAAATGCTCTGACCAGCGTATCCGGAATCTCGGCGAAGCGGACCGGCGTTCGGACCTGCTCGCCGATCTGTGCCATCAGCCGCCCGTCGCGGCTGTAGACGGACAACGGAATCTGAAACCGTATCTCGCGAAACTCGGCCGCTTCAGGCACGCCGGGTTCGACGTAGTAATAGACACCCGTGACGCTTGCTGCCGCAGCGATCAGCCCGGCGGCTGCGAAGGCGGTGAAGCGAGTCAGAAATCCGAAAGCTGTCTTCATCTTCAAACTTGATTGTACGCACTTGTCAGGCTAAGGCCCTTTGTGCATAGTCCGCGGCAGTCGGCAAACCCGTTGAAAAACGGGGACGCAAAGCCACCGGTCTAAGGGTGCCGCCCGATTGCGGTACCTAGGATAGCGGGGCTGCCGGAACAGTGAGAAGGCGCACAGTCGCCAACTGTTTCGTCAGTCACACTTTCCATCCGTTCGACCTCCCGCTTTGCAGACCCGGTTCGCGACGAATCTGCCGAAACGATTGAGGATTGCGGCAGGTACGCGCTGAAACTTCGACATAGGCTCGATATCGGGATCGTGAAGCTGGTCACAACCGCTGCGAACCGCCTGATATATCGTTAAATCGCTGTGTCCGGTGGCGCGCAAGAATTCTACCCCAACTAACGGAGTTGGAAAGAAAAATGGTGTTTTCCAAGAGTCGTAAGGGTTCTCTGATAGGACTGGACATAACGACTTCCTCGGTGAAGCTGATCGAGCTCGTCGAGAGCGGGCGGGGCTACCGGGTCGAGGCGTTTGCCGCCGAGGCCTCCCCACCGAACGCGATCAACGACAAGGCGATCGTGGACGCAGACGCCGTCGGGGAAGTGATCCGGCGGGCCGTGAAACGCTCCGGAACGAAGGCACGCGAGGCAGCCGTCGCGATCAGCGGCGACGGAGCGATCACCAAAGTGCTCCAGATGCCGAAGAACATGAACGAGGCCGAGCTCGAAGGCCAGATCGAGCTGCAGGCCGACCAGTACATCCCCTTCCCGATGGAGGAGGTCAGCTTCGACTTCGAAATCATCGGTGAGAGCGACCGCGACCCGGACATGCTCGACGTCCTGCTGGTCGCCACCCGCACCGAGAACGTCGAACAGCGTCAGGCCGCCGTGGCCGCCGCCGGGCTCAACGCCCGCGTCGTCGACGTCGAGGCGTTTGCCGTCGAGAATGCCTGCCGGCTGCTGACGCACCAGATGCCCGACGGTGGCGCAGACAAGCTCGTCGCGATCGTCGATTTCGGCGCGAGCACGACGACTTTCAGCGTGCTGCACGACCTGAAAGTGGTGTACACGCGCGACTTCGCGTTCGGCGGACAGCAGCTGACCGAAGAGATCATGCGCACGTACGGCCTCAGCATGGAAGACGCCGGCCGTGCCAAGAAGGAAGGCGGTCTGCCGAGCAACTACCAGCCGGAAGTGCTCGACGCGTTCATGGACGACATGTCCCAGCAGGTCAGCCGCTCACTGCAGTTCTTCCTGGCATCGGGCACCGGCGAGCAACCGGATCAGGTCCTGATCTGCGGCGGCTGCGCGAACATCCCGGGCGTCGCCGACATCGTCGGCAGCCGGGTCGGGATTGCGACGGAGATCGGCGACCCGCTCGGACAGATGAAGCTGTCCTCGCGCGCTAAATCCCACGGCGTGCAAAACGATGCCACGGCCCTGCTGACAGCCTGCGGACTCGCGCTCAGGAGTTTCGACTGACATGCCAAGAATCAATCTTCTGCCCTGGCGCGAAGAGCTCCGGGCCAAACGCAAGAAAGACTTCCTGACGGCCATCGTCGCCGCCGTCGTCGTCGGCGCCGGTTTGAGCTTCGGCGGCAAGCTGCTGGTCAAGAGCTGGACCAGCGCGCAGGAAGACCGCAATCAGATCCTGACGAACAAGATCGAAGAGCTCGACCGGCAGATCGAAGAGATCAACGAGCTCGATGCCCAGAAATCGCGACTGATCGCGCGCATGGAGATCATCGACCGGCTGCAGCGCTCGAGACCCGAGGCCGTGCATCTGGTCGACGAGCTGGTCACCACGCTGCCCGAAGGCGTCTACCTGACCGAGGTCCGCCAGACCGACCAGCGCGTGGAAATCCAGGGCTCGGCCCAGTCGAGCACCCGGGTCTCCGCGCTGATGCGCAACGTCGACGACTCGGCCTGGCTCAACCAGCCACAGCTCGAAGTCATCGAGACGATCGAAAACGGGCCGACGCGCGATGCCGAGTTCACGGTATTCGCCCACCAGGTCGGCGTTGACGACGACGATTCCGAGGCGTTTCCGCAATGAACCTGATCGAAGAACTGCAATCACTCGACACGAACGATCCGGGGCGCTGGCCGCTTCCGTTCAGGATCGCGGCAGTCGCTCTCGTGTTCGCGGGCGTGCTGGCTGGCGGCATTTACATGTTCGTCATCAAGCAGGAAATGCCGATCTACGAACGGGCGCAGCAGGACGAAGTCGAGCTGCGCCAGACGTTCGAGCAGAAGCAGCGCCGGGCCGCGAACTTCGACGAGTACCGTAACCAGCTCGCCCAGATCGAGCGCGAGTTCGGCACGATGCTGCGGCAGCTGCCGGGTCGGACTGAGGTCGACAGCCTGCTCGTCGACATCGCCCAGACGGCTCTGTCCGCCGGGCTCGAAGAGCGGCTGTTCCAGCCCACCGGCGAGGTGCCGCTCGATTTCTACGCCGAGCTTCCGATCCGGCTCACCTACACGGGCAGCTTTCACGAGATCGGCGATTTCGTCAGCGGCGTCGCGGCCCTGCCGCGCATCGTCACGCTGCACAACCTCCGCATACGTCCGGAAAGCGACGGCACGTTCGAGAACCTGACACTCGAAGTAACCGCCAAGACGTATCGCTATCTCGACGAAGAGGAGGCGGCAGAGGGATGAAGACCAGGCCTATACGCAGGATTCTGCAGGCAGCCGTTGCGCTGCCGCTCGTCGCCGGCCTGACGGCCTGCGGCCCGGGCACCGACGACCTGCAGGCGTACATCGACCAGGTAATGCTCCGCCCCGGTGGGCGAATCGACCCGTTGCCGGAAATTCGCCCGGCACCGAGCTTCGTCTACGAAGCGGGCAACCGGCGCTCGCCGTTCGTGCCCGATACCCCCCAGCAGCTTGCATCGACCGACCCGAATGCCGTTCGCGGACCGGACCCGAACCGCCCGCGTGAATACCTCGAGCAGTTTTCGCTCGACACGATGCGCATGGTCGGCACGCTGAGCGGCCAGCAGGGCAGCTTCGGGCTGGTACAGACCTCCGACGGGCTCGTGCACAGCGTGACTGTCGGCAATCACCTCGGCCAGAACTACGGCCGTATCACGGCGATCAGCGATTCAGAGATTCAGCTGGTTGAAATCATTCCCGATGGGCTAGGCGGGTTCCTGGAACGCCCCGCCGGCATCGGCCTGAGTGACTGAGACCCGCAGAAGTGTGTGAGGGAGTAAACCTTATGTTCAAGTCAGGGCCCGCGCGGAGCGGGATGGTCTCGGTTGCCACCGGTCAGCGCCGGTTCGGCATCGGCTTGTTGCTGGCGGCCATCGCCTTCGCAACGACGGCCGTTGCCCAGGACGGGCCCGAGCGGCGCCTCGAAAGCATCGAAGTGCAGTCGCTTCCCGGCCAGCGCGTCGAGCTGCAGCTGCGCCTGAGCGGAACCGCGCCGGAACCGATGAGCTTCACGATCGACGATCCTGCGCGGATTGCGCTCGATCTGCCCGACACGGCGCTGGGCGGCCAGGCCCGCCGCCAGGACATCAATGTCGGTCCGGTGACGACTGCCCTCGCCGCGGAGGCGAACGGCCGCACACGCGTCGTGCTGAACATGAGCACATTGGTACCGTACGCGACGCGGGTCGACGGCAACTCGGTCTTCGTGGAGCTCGGCGCACCGGGCAGCACGGCACCGACGTTTACCGCACAACAGCAGTCGCCGGCACCCGCCCAGGCTGCCACCAGCTCATACGGACCGGCGAGCACGCCGGGCGAGCGCGCGATCAGCAATGTCGACTTTCGACGCGGCGTCGACGGCGCCGGCCAGGTCATCGTCGAGCTCAGCGACCCGCGCACCACGGTCGACGTTCGCGAGGAAGGCGGCCGGATCGTGGTCGACTTCCAGAACACGGCACTGCCCGCGGAACTGCTGCGTCGCATGGACGTGACCGACTTCGCGACACCCGTCGCGACGGTCGATGCGCTGCGCGCGAACAGTGACGCGCGGCTGGTGATCACGCCGTCCGGCAACTTCGAGCAGGTTGCCTATCAGGCCGATAACGTCTTTACGCTCGAGCTCAAGACTCCGCCGAGCGTCGAGCAGGCCGAAGCGAACATTTTCGATGTGGAGAAGGACTACGTTGGCGACCCGCTGACGCTGACCTTCCAGGATCTCGAGACGCGCGCCGTGCTGCAGCTGCTGGCGGACTTCAGCAATCTGAACATCGTCGTCAGCGACACCGTCCAGGGCAACGTCACGCTGCGACTTCAGGATGTTCCCTGGGACCAGGCGCTCGACATCGTGATGGCGACGAAGGGTCTCGACATGCGCCGGAACGGCAACGTGATCCTCGTCGCGCCGGCCGAAGAAATTGCCGCGCGCGAGCAGGCTGCCCTCGAGGCGCAGGCTTCGATGCAGGAGCTGGAGCCACTGCGCTCGGAGTTCATTCAGGTCAACTATGCAAAGGCCGCTGACCTGGCGGCGATCATCGACGGCACCGGTGGCGGCGGCAATCCGCTGCTCTCGGACCGCGGCGGCGTGGCGATCGATCAGCGAACGAACACGCTGCTCGTGCAGGACACGACCGACCGGCTCGCCGACATTCGGAGGCTCGTGACGACGCTCGACATTCCCGTACGGCAGGTCCAGATCGAGTCGCGCATCGTCGTTGTCAACGACGACTACGGACGCGAGCTCGGTGTGCGCTTCGGCTCGACGCTCGTGAAGGACAACTCGAGCAACGGCATCGTCTCGATGACCGGCTCGGCGCTCGGCTCCGACACGATCGTCTCCTCGGCGCTCGGCAACATGTCGTCCACGGGCCAGCCATTCCCGGTCGAAGTCGGCGGCGTGCTGGACCGCTACAACGTGAATCTGCCGGTCGGTAATCCTGCCGGCGCACTGGCGCTCGCGATTCTCGACTCGGACTACCTGGTCGACCTCGAGCTTTCGGCGCTGCAGGCCGAAGGCAACGGCGAGATCTATTCGACGCCTCGCGTGATCACGGCCAACAACATCGAGGCCCGCATCATGCAGGGTGTCGAGATCCCGTATCAGGAAGCCGCTTCGAGCGGTGCGACGACGACGCAGTTCAAGGAAGCCGTGCTGAGCCTGGTCGTCACCCCGCAGATCACGCCCGACGACCGGATCATCATGAACCTGCTGGTCACGAAGGACTCGGTCGGTGAGGTCGTGCCGAGCGCGACCGGCGGCTTCGTGCCGAGCATCGACACTCGCGAGGTGCAGTCGACCGCAGTCGTCAACGACGGCGAGACGGTAGTGCTCGGCGGAATCTACGAGACCGAATCCCGTGAAACGGTAAACAAGGTGCCCGTGCTCGGCGACATTCCGGGGCTCGGCTATCTGTTCCGCTCGCGGAGCACGCTCAACAACAAGGCAGAGCTGCTGATCTTCGTCACGCCGCGCATCCTGCGTGACGGGGCGCGGCTCGAGTGAGGTCGACCCCGCGGGAGTCGATCAGCCAGAAAGGACACGTTAAAGGACCAATGGATATGGGCAAGCTGAAGTTGATACTGGTCACGGCCGCGGCAGTCATCGTCGCAGCGTGCAGTGGCGGCAGTGACGATTCGCTGATCGGCGGCGGAGCGATTGGGCCCGGCGGTACTACCGTCGCCATCGGCTCGCTGACACTGCTCACATCGAACCCCCAGATTCCGTCCGACGGCGACATTCCGGCGACGATCTCGGCGCTCGTGCGCGATGCGAACAACAACGTCATGGCGGACGTCTCGGTCATATTCAGCACGGATACCGGCAGCCTGGTGGTTACGCAGCCGGCCGTAACCGACGAAAGCGGCGTGTTGACTGCGACTCTTACACCGGCCGGCGATCCGACGAACCGGACAATCAACGTTTCCGCGCTCGCCGGCGGCACTGCCCAGGCATCGATCACGGTAGACGTAGTCGGCACCAGCGTGCAGATCAACGGCCCGGCCAGCATCCCGCTCGGCCCGGCCGCCAACTACACGGTCGTCGTAACCGACGCAAACAACGAGGGCGTCGCGAATGCGTCCGTAACCCTGACCTCCTCTGCGGGCAACACGCTAAATCCGGCCACCGGCCTGACCGACAGCTCCGGAGAATTCACGTTCACGCTGACCGGTACGTCCGGCGGGGCAGACACGATTACGGCGGATGCCCTCGGTGCGCAGGATGTCCAGAACGTCGACGTTTCGTCCGATGCGTTCGTGTTCGACATCCCCGATCCGGCGGGCCCGCTTACGGAGTTCAATCTCGGCGCCGAAGGCAACATCCAGGTCACCTGGGCGCAGGGTGCGGGGCAGCCGATCAGCTTCGCGACCAGTCGCGGCAGCTTCACGAACTGCTCCGGCGGCGCGGTCACCAACAATACCGTGACCGCCGACGGCAACGGCACGGCGGTCATCTGCGTGACGTCGACGAATTCAGGTCCCGCGGTCGTCACCGCGACGAACAGTGCGGGCACGAGCATCCAGGCGAATGTCGAGTTCGTTGCGACTACACCAACGAGCCTCGAGCTGCAGGTGGACCCGGCCACGGTACCGACAGAGGGTCAGAGCCAGATCACGGCAGTCGTGCGGGATGCCAATGGCAACCTCGTCAAGAATCAGGTCATCAATTTCGTCCTCGACGACGTGACCGGCGGCTTCCTGTCGGCAGCCCAGGCGACGACGAACAGCCAGGGCCGGGCGCAGACGATCTACAACGCGAGCGGCACGACGAGTGCTCTCGACGGCGTGCGCATCGATGCGACCGCGCAGGCCTTCCCGGCTGTGACGAACTTCGAAACGCTGACCGTCGCCCAGCGCGAGCTCTTCATCGCGGTCGGCACCGGCAACGAGATCTTCGAGCCGAACTCGGCGCAATACCGCAAAGAGTGGGTCATTCAGGTCACCGATGCCCAGGGCAACGGCGTCGACCAGGCCAACGTCACATTCAGCGTTCTGTCGGAGCGCTACTGGGACGGCTACCGTGAAGTCCCGGCCGGTGAGACCACCTGGTCGACCGTCGCCATCCCGGCGGGCGGCTGCATGGACGAGGACATCCTGACCGGTAATCCGTCGTTCGATCGCAACGGCGTACTGGACCCGGGCGAGGACAACAACGGCAACGGCGAGATCGAGGCCGGCAACATCGCGCTTGCGGTCGACCAGGCGAGTGGCAGCAGCACGCTCGTAACGGACGCGAACGGCTTCGGAATCATTGATGTCTACTGGCCGCAGGAATACGCCTACTACCTCGAAGTGACGCTCGAAGCGCGCGCCAGCGTGCAGGGCTCCGAGTCGGCCGAATCGACGACGTTCGTTCTGGACGGCGCCGCGAGCGACTTCAACAGCGTCGATACGGCACCGCCGGGCGTCTTCAGCCCCTTCGGCACCGACGGCGTCTGCGGCACGCCGCCGCCGCCTGACGGACCGTAAGCTCGAATCGGGATCGCTGCGCCGCGCAGGCGCAGTGGTCGCCACTCCTCCGACAGGGCCGGCACATGCCGGCCCTGTCGCATTGCGGCAGCGCGCCCCCGCCGGAGGCATCCGCCGCACAACCGGCTGCAGGACGCTCTCGCCACGGGTAGACTGCCGCGACGCCAATGAACGACAACATCTACCTGATCGGCCCGATGGGCTCCGGCAAGAGTGCCGTCGGCCGGCAACTCGCGCGCGACATCGGTCGCCGCTTCTACGACGCGGACAGCGAGATCGAGCGTCGCACGGGCGTCGAGATCGCGTTGATATTCGAGAAAGAGGGCGAGGACGGCTTTCGTGCCCGCGAGCGTGACGTTATCGCCGACCTCTGCGCTCTGTCGGACACCGTCATCGCGACGGGCGGCGGCGCAATTCTGAGCGCAGCGAGTCGCGAGCTGCTGAAGAGCACCGGCACCGTGATCTACCTGCAGACCAGCGTCGAGGAGCAGCTGCGACGCACACGCCGGACCCGGACGCGACCGCTGCTGCAAACCGACGACCCCCGGGCAGTGCTCGAGAAGCTGAGCGAGATTCGCACGCCACTGTACGAGTCGATTGCCGACGTGACCCTGAATACCGGTGGCCGGCGCGTCGGCGCCGTAGCGCAACTCGCGCGTCGCGAGCTCGAGCGGCTCGGCGCCATTGCGTTGAAAAAGTAGCCGGCCCCTGCGACCCTTTGCCCCGTGAAGACCCTGCTCGTAGACTTGGGCGATCGGCGCTATCCGATCCACGTCGGCGCCGGTCTGCTCGATGGCCACTCCCTGCTCGGCGGGCTCTGCGCGTCTCGCCAGATTCTGATCGTGACAAACGAGACGGTCGGTCCGCTCTATCTCGAACCGGTCGTCAATGCGTTTGACGGTCGGGAGATCGAGGTCGTCGTGCTGCCAGATGGCGAGTCGCACAAGACGCTCGGCAGCTTCGCCGGCATCATAGATCGGCTGATCGACGCCCGCTTTCACCGCGACGCCTGCCTGGTCGCGCTCGGCGGTGGCGTCGTCGGCGATATCGCCGGCTTCGCGGCAGCAAGCTATCAGCGCGGCATCGATTTCCTGCAGATTCCGACGACGGTGCTCGCCCAGGTCGACTCCTCGGTCGGCGGCAAGACTGCCGTCAATCATCCGCGCGCCAAGAACATGATCGGCGCGTTCCATCAGCCGATCGGGGTCGTAACGGACATCGGGACGCTCCGCACGCTGCCGGACCGCGAGCTGAATGCGGGTCTTGCCGAGATCGTCAAGTACGGGCTCATCGCCGACGCCGGTTTTCTGAGCTGGCTCGAGGAGCATATCGACGACCTGCGACGGCGGGATCCGGATGCGCTGACCCACGCGATCGTGCGCAGCTGCGAAATCAAGGCGGAGATCGTCGTCGAGGACGAGCGTGAGCACGGCCGGCGGGCCCTGCTGAACCTCGGCCACACATTCGGACACGCGCTCGAGGCGCTCGGCAACTACGAGCGCTGGTTGCATGGCGAGGCAGTCGCGATCGGCACGCTGATGGCAGCAAACGCGTCTGCTGCGCTCGGCTGGCTCGAACCGGCCGACGTCGACCGGGCTCGAGCGCTGATCGAGCGCGCCGGGCTGCCCGTATCGGCGGCCGGCGTTTCCGCGGACGCGGTGCTCGACCGCATGCAGCTCGACAAGAAGGCGGGCAGCAGCGGCCTGCGCGTCGTGCTGCTGCGCGCTATCGGCCAGGCAAGCGTCGAGCCGGCTCCGGACGCCGCCGTCCTCCGGCATGCGATCGAGCGACAGCTCGTCCGGGCGGCGTGAGCTTGCGGCAATCGGTGCCCACAACGTGATCGAGGGGGCGCTCGCGGTCTACGCCGCGCGCAGCGCCGAAACCCGCGGTCGCCGCGTGGCCGAGCCCGGCCCGCGGCACCGGACGGAATACCAGCGCGACCGCGATCGAATCATTCATTCCGGCGCATTCCGGCGGCTCGAATACAAGACGCAGGTGTTCGTCAATCACGAAGGCGATCTGTACCGCACCCGCCTGACCCATTCCCTCGAGGTCGCGCAAATCGCCCGTTCCGTGGCACGCGCGCTGCGCCTCAATGAGGACCTGGTCGAAGCCGTCAGCCTCGCGCACGATCTCGGCCACACGCCTTTCGGCCACGCCGGCCAGGACGCGCTGAACCGTTGCATGCGCGACTACGGCGGCTTCGAGCACAATCTTCAGTCGCTGCGCGTCGTCGATCTGCTGGAGCAGCGCTACGCGCGCTTCGAAGGGCTCAATCTGACGTTCGAGACCCGCGAGGGCATTCTCAAACACTGCTCGTTGCGCAACACCCGCGAGCTCGGCGAGCTCGGGCAGCGCTTCATCGACCGAACGCAGCCCGGTCTCGAGGCCCAGCTCGCGAACATCGCCGATCAGATCGCCTATAACAATCACGATGTCGACGACGGGCTGCGCTCGGCGCTGATCCGCCTCGAGGACCTCGAGAGCATTCCGTTTTTCGCCGAGACAGCGGCGCGCACACGTCGACGCTATCCCGGCATCGATCAGGAGCTGCTGGCCCGCGAAGTCGTCAGGGAAATGATCGGCGCACTGGTCGGCGATCTGATCGAGTCGAGCGCGGCGCGCATTGCAGCCGCCGCACCGGCATCGATCGACGACGTGCGTAGCCGCGATGCGCCATTGCTGGCATCGAGCCCCGAGCTCACGGCCGCGCAGCAGACGCTCAAGCAGTTCCTGCACGAGAACCTCTATACCCACCCGCACATTCAGCGCATGACGTCGACGGCGACCGAGACGATAGAGCTGCTGTTCGATGCGTTCTTCCGCCACCCGGAGAAGCTGCCGCCCGACCATCATGCGCGGGCGCTAGAGGCGGAAACGACCGACGGCGCGAGCGGCATCGCGCGCACGGTCGCAGACTACGTCGCCGGCATGACCGATCGTTTCGCACTGCAGCTGCGCGAGCAGCTGGAGCAGCCGGGCAACCGCTCTGCTACTATCTGATCCGTGAGTCAGCCAGCCAGCGCCATGGTGGAGACAGCCGCCGGAATTCCGGTCCGCGAACGACTGATCGTCGCGCTCGATGTGCCGGATACCGATGCCGCAAAGACGCTCGTCGAGCGGCTCGACGACAGCGTGTCGTTCTACAAGATCGGTCTGGAGCTCGCGATGCGGCCCGGTTATTTCGAGCTGCTCGACTGGCTCGTGGCGCGCGACAAGCGCGTCTTCGCCGATCTCAAACTCTACGACATTCCGGCGACGGTAGGCGCGGCAGTCCGTCAGCTGAGCGCCTGCGGCGCCGACTTCCTCACGGTTCACGGCGAGCGGTCCGTCGTGGCTGCGGCCGGCGAGCACAAGGGCGACCGACTGCGCGTTCTGGCCGTGACGGTGCTGACCAGCATCTCGCCGGAGGACCTGAAGGCGTCCGGTATCGCGCTCAGCGTCGGCGAGCTTGCATTGCTCCGGGCCCAGCAGGCGGTGGCGGCCGGCTGCGACGGCATCATCACATCCGGTCTCGAGGTCCGGGACCTGCGGGCCGTGCTCGGCCCGCAGGCGCTGATCGTCACGCCCGGCATCCGGCCGGCAAGCGGGCGCGGCAATGACGACCAGAAACGGGTCGTTACGCCCGGCGACGCCATCAGACGCGGCGCCGACCACATCGTCGTCGGTCGCCCGGTCCGGGCCGCAGCCGATCCCTACGCGGCCGCCGTTGCCATCCAGAACGAGATCGCCGACGCGGTCGGATGAGCCGTAACGACGCTGCGCTCGACGCGCGGCTCAGAAGAATGCGTCTGGTCGCCACGGGGCTACTCCTGGCGATGGCAGCCCTGTTCGTCGCAACCAGCCTGCTGCGTGAGAGCTGGCCATGGCTCGGCATCGTGCGGGCGTTTTCCGAAGCGGCCGTGATCGGCGGGCTCGCCGACTGGTTTGCCGTGACGGCGCTCTTTCGCCACCCGCTGGGGCTGCCGATTCCGCACACGGCAATCGTGCGACGGCGGAAGGACGAGATCGGCGTGGCGCTGGCGGAGTTCATCAGTCGCCACTTCCTCGTGCGCGAAGTAATCGAGTCGCGCCTGCGCAGCGTCAACCTCGCTGAGCGCCTGGGCGAGTGGATGTCGCAACCGGAGAACGCCCGGAGTCTGGCCCGCGATGTCGGCATCGCGGCCGGCTGGCTGATCCGCGGCGCCGAGAGCGGGCGGCTCGGTGCGGCCATCCGCCCGGGGCTGCGGAGCCTCGTCGACGGTATTCCGCCGCACCGGTTGCTGGCCGTCGTCATCGAGGTCCTCGCAACCGGTAATCATGCGCAGTCGCTGATCGACCGCCTGGTCGAGTACGGCCGCGATCAGCTGTCGGCGAACCGGCTCGCAATCCGGATGCGGATCCGCGAGCAGAGCCCCTGGTGGATGCCAAAGTTCGTCGACGAGGAAATCTACGACCGGCTCGTGGCGGAACTCGAGCGGATTCTCGACGAGATCGGCGACGACCCCGACCATGAGGCCCGCGCCTTGCTGAACCAGCGCCTGCGGAGCCTGACGACGGAGCTGCGTAACGACCCGGCGCTGCTCGCCAAGGGCATCGCGCTGCGGCAGGAAATCCTCGACCACCCGGAAGTCAATCTCTTTCTGAACGAGTTATGGGAGCGAACGCGCGATTACCTTGGCGCGGCGCTCGAGGACGGCGGCTCCGACATCCGCCAGGGCATCGAGGAAGAGCTGCGGCTGCTGGGCGGCACGATCGCCGGCAGCAGCGAGCTCGGCGACCGGATCAGCGGCTGGCTGGCGGAAACGATCGTCTACGTCGTCGAGCACTATCGCGAGCCGATCAGCCGGACGATCTCTGCCACGATCGCCGAGTGGGACGCCAACGCGACGGCCGACCGCATTGAGCTGCACATCGGCAGCGACCTGCAGTTCATCCGGATCAACGGCACGCTGGTCGGGGGCTGCGTCGGCGTGCTGCTCTACCTCATCTGGGGCGCCATCGTCGGCTAGCCCGGAAGGATTCTGTCAAAACGTCTCCGGCGGTTGGCCGTGGCTCTCACAGCTGGCTAACCTCAGCGATTGCGCGGGTCCCGCTTAACGCCGGACTATTCCTTCAGTTTGCGGCGCAGGATCTTGCCGACGTTGGACTTCGGCAGGTCGTCGACGAACTCGACGATATCGGGCGATTTGTAGCCGGTCAGGCTCTCGCGGCAAAAATCGAGCAACGCCTCCTCGCTCAGCGACGAATCCTTGCGCACGACGAAAATCTTGACAGCCTCGCCCGAACGCTCGCTCGGCACGCCGATCGCGGCCGCCTCGACGACGGCCGGATGCGAGACGACGACGTCCTCTACCTCGTTCGGGTAGACGTTGAAACCCGAGACGATGATGACGTCCTTCTTCCTGTCCTCGATGAACAGAAAACCGCTATCGTCCATTCGGGCGATGTCGCCGGTCCGCAGCCACCCGTCGGCGGTCATCGTGTCCCGGGTCTCCTCGGGTCGATTCCAGTAGCCCTGCATGACCTGCGGCCCCTTCACGCAAAGCTCACCGGGCTCGTTCAGAGGCAGCGGCTGGCCGGCATCGTCGAGGATCGCGACGTCGGTGGCCGGCAGCGGCATGCCGATAGACCCGTTGAACTCCGGCTGATCGAGCGGGCAGGCGCTGACGACCGGGCTGGTTTCGGTCAGCCCGTAACCCTGAACCAGCGTGTGGCCCGTCAACCGTCGCCACTGCTCAGCGACGTCTTTCTGCACGGCCATGCCGCCGGCCAGCGCGATACGCAGGCCCGACAGGTCGAGCTTCTCGATGTCCGGCGCGTGCAGGATGCCGTTGAACAACGTGTTGACGCCGGTCATGAACGTGAAGTTGCCGCGCCCCAGTTCGCGGACGAGTCCGCGCATGTCACGCGGATTCGTGACGAGCACATTCGTAAGCCCCAGCTCTAGGAAAGCGAACAGATTCACCGTCAGCGCGAAGATGTGGTAGAGCGGCAGCGGCGTCAGCGCGACATCCCGGCCGCGTTCGACGTGCGGCTCGACCCAGGCAATCAGCTGCTGCACGTTCGCAACGACATTGCCGTGGCTCAGCATCGCCCCCTTCGCAACGCCGGTCGTGCCGCCGGTGTACTGCAGAAACGCGATGTCGTTAGGCCCCAGATCGGGATCTTCGTAGCCGTCGGTCGAAGCGCCGGCGAGCGCCGACCTGAACGTCAGCGCGCCATCGATTTTCCACGGCGGCACCTGACGACGAACGTACTTCACCACCAGATCGACGATCCAGCCACGCGGGCGGCCGAGACAATCACCGACGCGGGCGATGACGACGTGCTCAACACTGGTGGCCGGCATCGCCGCCGCGAGCGTCGCTGCGAAATTCTCCAGAACGACTATTGCCTTCGCACCGCTGTCGGTGAGCTGATGCTCCAGTTCCGGCGCCGTGTACAGCGGATTCACGTTGACCACGATCAGCCCCGCCCGCAGGATGCCGAACACGACGATCGGCGACTGCAGCAGGTTCGGCAGCATGATCGCGACGCGGTCACCCCGCGCCAGGCCAAGGTCGTTCGTCAGAAACGCGGCGAAGCGGCGACTGTCGCGCTCGACATCGGCGAAACTGAGACTGGCGCCCATGTTCTCGTAGGCGATGCGGTCGCCTTCGGCAGCGCAGCGCTCGCTGCACAGGCGGGAAATCGATTCGTACCGGCCGGTATCGACGTCGCGCGCGACACCCTCCGGATAGTTGTCCAGCCAGGGGCGCACTATCGTCATTCTCAGAGAATTCCTTCGAGGACTGCCCAGACGTTCTCGAACATCGGGCGCTGGCCGCGCGCATTCGGGTGGATACGATCGCCCTGCATCATCGCCGGGTCGAGCGCAACGCCGTCCATCAGAAACTCGACGAAGGCGACGTCACGATCCGCAGCAATGTCGTGATAAACCTGCGTGAATGCTGCCGTGTAGCCGGGGCCGTAGTTCGGCGGAATCTGGATTCCGGCCAGCAGCGGCCTCGCCCCGGCGTCGACCGCCATGCCGATCATTGCGACGAGATTCTCACGGAGCGTCGCGGGCGGCTGCCCGCGAAGGCCGTCGTTGCCGCCGAGCTCGATGATGACGATCGCCGGCTGATGCTCCTCGAGCAGCCGCGGCAATCGCGCCAGCCCACCGGTCGACGTGTCGCCGGCGATGCTGGCGTTCACGACGCCATATCCGTAAGCTTCGGCGCGAAGGTGATCGGCCAGCAGGTCTACCCAGGATTTCTCGCTGCCGAGACCGTATCCGCTGCTGAGCGAATCTCCCAGAACGACGATCTTCCGGTCGTCGTCGACGGCACTCGCGGTCGCGGCGAACAGAAGGAAAACACAAACGATGGCGCGCTGAATCATGGCCGACGGCGATTTCCTGCTGCGTGCGGAGTCACTGACCAAAAAGGTTACCAGTCCCGAGGGTGAGCTGACCATCCTCGACGACGTGAGTCTTGACGTGGCTCACGGGGAGACTGCCGCGATCGTGGGCCCGTCCGGTGCCGGCAAATCGACCCTGCTCGCCCTGCTGGCGGGCCTCGACGAGCCGAGCGCCGGGCGCGTCTGGCTGAACGGCACCGAATTGTCGGCGCTCGACGAGGACGGCCGCGCCGGCGTGCGGAATCGCGAAGTCGGGTTCGTGTTTCAGTCCTTTCATCTGCTGCCCTCGCTGACCGCGATCGAGAACGTCATGCTGCCGCTCGAGCTATCCGGAACGCCGAACGCGGCCGAGCGCGCGGGCGAGGCGCTGCAGAGGGTCGGCCTCGACCACCGGCTCAGGCACTACCCGCGGCAGCTCTCCGGTGGGGAAAAGCAGCGGGTCGCCATCGCGCGCGCCTTCGTCGCGCAGCCATCGCTGCTGTTCGCCGACGAGCCCACGGGGAATCTCGACAACAAGACCGGCGAAAAGATCCTGACACTGCTGTTCGATCTGAACAGCGCCACGCAAACGACGCTGGTGCTGGTCACCCACGACCTCGACGCCGCCGCGCGCTGCAGTCGCACGATCGAACTCGCGGCCGGCCGTCTCGTGCCGCCGGGCGCAACAGCGGAATAGGCTGGCCGAGCAGTCAGACGACGCGCCGCAGGCTGTCGCCGCGCAGAAAGGCCTCGATGTTCTCGGCGAGCTGGACGACAGCGCGTTGGCGGCTTTCGATCGACGCCCAGGCAACGTGCGGCGTCACCAGCAGATTCGGAATGTCAGGCTCCAGCAGCGGCTCGCCGGGATCCGGCGGCTCTTTCGGCAGCACGTCGATGCCGGCCCCGCCGATGAGACCGCGACGCAACGCATCGGCGAGCGCCGACTGATCGACCAGTCCGCCACGGGCCGTGTTGATCAGGATCGCGTCGTCCTTCATGCGCGTGAATTCCCCGGTCGACAGCAGGTGCCGGGTCGCGTCGGTCAGCGGGCAATGCAGGCTCAGCACGTCGGCGGCTTCTAGAACCTCGTCGAACGGCACGCGGCCGGCGGGACAATTGCCGCTCTTCGGACGTGCCGATACGAGCACGTTCATCCCGAGGCTTTCACCGACCCGGGCCACGGCGCGGCCGAGCGCGCCGAAACCCACGACGCCGAGATTGCGCCCGGCGAGCTCCCGAATCGGGTAGTCGAACATCGCAAACGAATCGCTCCGCGACCACTCGCCACTGCGCACGAGCCGATCGTAGCCGACGATCCCCTGATTCAGCGTCAGCACCAGCGCGAAGACGTGCTGCGCGACAGCCGGGCTGCAATAGTCGCGGATGTTGGCGACGGCGACCCCGCGGCGTTGCGCCGCGCTGGTATCGACGTTGTCCGTACCGGTCGCCGCCAGCACGATCAGCCGGAGCGAACCGGCCCCCTCGAGGTCGCCGGCAGCGAGCCGGGTCTTGTTGATGATCGCGATCGTCGCGCCGTCGAGCCGCGCGCCGATCTCGTCAGCGGCCGTCGTGTCGTAGCAGGTGAGATCGAGCAGGCGCTCGAGCGGCCCGATATCGATATCCGGCCCCATCGTCGCAAGGTCCAGAAAAACGCCGGTCGGTCGCGAATCCATCGTCACAAGCCGGGCGATACCGATCGTGCGCAGGATGGCGCCGGCTCGCAAAAACCACGGGGCCTCATCGTTCCGAGCTTACACTAAGCCACCGCTGGGTCAGGAGTAGCAGTTCACATGTCGTACTGGGAGGAAAAGTCGCTCGCTGCTATGACCGACGACGAATGGGAGGCCCTCTGCGACGGTTGCGGCCGCTGCTGTCTGCACAAACTCGAAGATGCCGACACGGGCGAGATCCGCTACACGGATGTCGCCTGCCGGCTGCTGGACACCGATGCCTGTCGATGCACGCGCTACGAGCTGCGTGCGTTCCTGGTTCGCGACTGCGTGCGTCTCGCGCCGGACCGGCACGCGATTCTAGAATGGATGCCCGCGACATGCGCCTATCGAACACTGCACGAGGGCCGGCCGCTGCCGGACTGGCATCCGCTCGTCAGCGGGAGCCCCGAAAGTGTCCACGAAGCCGGCATCTCGGTGCGGGGTCGCTGCACTTCCGAACGCTTCGTTGCCACAGACGAAGTAGAAGAGCGAGTCATCGACTGGATCGACGTCGCAACCTGATGCTGGCCGAGCGATCAGCCTCCGGGGAAGCGTTCCACAAGTCCGGGCCAGGCTACGAGGTGTTCTGCATCCCGTGGGCGATGCCGTTCACGCTCGCCTGCAATGCGTCGAGCACGTCGTCGTCCTGCCGGCCTGCGGCCCGCCAGCGACGCAGCTGATCGATCTGCAGATAACTCATCGGATCGACGTACGGATTGCGTAACCGGATCGCGCGGCGGAGCGTCGCCGAAGATTCGAGCAGCCGGGTCTGACGCGTGAGCCGCAACAGGACGGCGACGCTGCGATCGAACTCACCCTGAATCAGTGGAAAATATTCGTCGTGCAGCTCGCCGGCCAGCGCCGAATACGCGGCCGCGATATTCATGTCGGCTTTTGCGAGCGTCAGCTCGACGTCCGCAAGAAGAACGCGCGCGAATTGCCATTCCGTGAACATTTGCCGGATGGCCTCTTCGCCGTGTATCTCGATTCCCGCCTGTACACCCGCGCCGAAGCCGTACCATGCCGGGAGCAGGCAGCGGTTCTGCGACCAGGCGAACTCCCACTGCTGCGAGTTCACTACGCGTCCCGACGCGCCGTCGGAAGGCAACTCATCGCCTGCCGACGCCTCGCTGCCGACCTTGAAGCCGAGCCGGAGGCGGTCCATCACGTCGATCGGCGTCGCAAGCTCGAAGTAGGCGCCGAAGCGCTCGGAGCCCGACTTGATCGATCGATAGGCGCGCCGTGACTCGTCCGCGATCGTCTGCATCATGCGGTTCCACCGCAGGTTCACATCCGCCGGACGGCCGGCATCGCCCAGCCGCTGCAGCATCGCGCTCACCGTCTGCTCGAGCGTTCTGAGCGCAATCCCCTGCAGTCCGTACTTGGCATTGATGCCTTCGCCCTGCTCGGTCATCCGCAGCCTGAGTGTGCGGCCGCCGTGCGGGATCGCGCGAATCGCGTCGTGCAGCCGCCGGCCGGCCCGTCCCATCGCACCGCCGCGCCCGTGCACGATGGTCAGCCGCACATCGAAACGTCGCGCCGTCTCGACGAGCTGCTGCTGCGCGCGGTGCATGCTCCAGAATGATGCGACCGCGCCGGCATCCTGATTGCTGCTCCCGTAACCGATCATCACGAGCTGCTGGTTGCCGCGCGCTTCGAGGTGCCTGCGATACCGCTCGTCGCGTAGGAGACCGTACATCGTCTCGCCGATGTTCTCGAGATCGTGCACGGTCTCGAAGAACGGCACGATGTCGAGCGGCACGGGCTGGCCCTTTCTGCCCAGATTGCCCCAGCGGGCCAGCAGCAGCACGGCGAGCACGTCGGCCGGACCATGTGCCATGCTGACGATGTAGGGGCCGATCGACTCGGCTCCATACTTGCGCCGGCAGTGCGCAATCGTCTGGAAGACGGCTAGCGTGCGGCGCGCCTCGGACGACAGCCTGCCGACCGGCGATTCTCGTCGGTAGAGCGCATCCTTGATTCGAGTGACGATCTGGGCCTCGCTGCGTTGCTCCCAGCCGGACTCGTTCAACGCTTCACCGACCACCCGCCGGTGGACATCGGCGTGCTGGCGGATATCGAGCGTCGCCATGTGAAATCCGAAGGTGCGCGCGCGGTACAACAGGCTCGTCACGGCATTGAGCCCGGCATGGTGTCCGCGGTTCGTCCGCAGGCTGTCGGCGATCAGCAGCAGGTCGGCCTCGAACTCTTCCGGTGACTCGTAAGGAAACGCCGCATCGTCGAACGTTGCCTGCAGCCGGGCCGCGATGAGCCGCAGGAAGACCCGATATGGCATGTTTCGGTGGCGGTGCGGCACCGACGTCAGCGTGCGTGGGAAATGCCTTACGTACAGGGCCGAGCGCTCGCGCAGCGCGTCGGACACGCCCACGCGCGTATCGCTCTGGCTCAGCACACGCGCAAGCTTCCTGCATTCCTCGTAGTAACGGTCGAGCACGAGCGCGCGCTGACGCACGAGGCTTGCCCGGATCGTCTTCGCCGTGACCGTCGGATCGCCGTCCATGTCACCGCCGACCCAGGTGCCGAAACGGACGAGGACAGGCAGCCGTACGCGCCGCGCAGCCGCGCCGTAGACTTCGACCAGCGCGTTTTCGAGCTCCTCGTAAAAGGCCGGGACGACGCCGTAGAGCACGTCGGTCAGAAAGAACAGAATGTGCTCACCTTCGTCGCCGCTGCTGCGTTCCTGCGACTGATCTTCGGTCTGCCACCCCGTCGTCATCTCTAGCCTGATCTGGTCGAGCGCGCCGGCGAGCTCCTGGCGCGTCATGAACGGATGCATCATCTGGACGAGCAGCCGGGCGATGCTCTGTTGCTTGACGAGCAGCGTCCGGCGGGTGACTTCGGTCAGCTGCACCGTGAATACCGGCTGCACGAGCGTCTCCGCCAGCGCTTCGACGACCTTTTCCTGTCCGATGCCCAGCGCTTCGAGCTCGCGCAGCGTCTGCACGAAGCCGTATGGCTGCGGAGTCTTCGAATCCTGGGAGTAGGCGCGTCTGCGACGGATCCGGTGCACTTTCTCGGCCATGTTGACCATCTGAAAGTAGGTCGAGAAGGCCCGGATGAAGTCGATCGCGGCGCGCGGGTTCAGGGAGCGCAGCAGCCTGTGCAGGTCGTGGACGGCCCCGGCGTCGCCCTCGCGATGCGCGATCGACGACTTGCGCGCCGCCTCGACGAGGTCGAACAGCGCCTCGCCCGCCTGCTCGCGCACCAGTTCGCCAACCAGCTTGCCGAGCCGGCGGACATCGTCGCGCAACGCCTTGTCCTTCTCGGCGAAGACGATGTTGCTGCGTATGACGGTTTTATCGGGGCCTGCGCCTGACATCGAAACGCTCACTCAGCGGTAGGCGCTGGCCTGCAGCTCAAACAGACGCGCATAACGCCCCCCGATCGCCATCAGCTCGGCATGGCTGCCGCGCTCGATGATTCTGCCGTCATCCATGACGACGATCGTATCCGCTTGGCGCACGGTTGAGAATCGATGCGATATCAGAACGACGACCCGGTCCCGCGCGACGGTGCGGAAGTGGTCGAAAACCTCCTGCTCGGTCTCCGCATCCATGGCGGCGGTCGGCTCGTCGAGCACCAGAATCTCGGCGGTTTCGCGCATGAATGCCCGTGCCAGCGCGATCCGCTGCCACTGCCCCCCTGAGAGCTCCTGGCCGTTGTTGAACCAGCGTCCGAGCTGCGTCCGATAGGCCTCGGGCAGCCCCTCGATGAAGTCGGCCGCGCGCGCCCGGTCTGCGGCCAGCGCCCAGCGATCCTCGTCCTCGAGCGCGCCGACATCGCCGACGCCGATGTTCTCGCCCACTCTGAGCTGGTAGCGATTGAAGTCCTGAAAGATCACGCCAACCCGCTCGCGGAGCGCCGCCGTGTCCCAGTCATTGAGGTCCGTGCCCTGATAGAGAATCCGGCCGCTGTCCGGCCGGTAGAGGCCCGCCATCAGCTTGACGAGCGTCGTCTTGCCGGAGCCGTTGTGGCCGACGAGCGCGACACTGGTGCCGGGCGCGATCTCGAGATCGATGTCGATCAGAGCCGGCCGCGTGGCCCCCGGATAGGTAAACGTCACCGCCCGAAACTCCACGCCGCGGGCCGGATCGGCGCCCGCGACCGCGGTACCGCCCGGCAGGCCGGGAGGCTGCTCGAGAAAATCGTACAGATTGGACAGGTAGAGGTTGTCCTCGTACATGCCACCGATCGCGCTCAGCATCGCCGACACTGCCGACTGCCCCTGCTTAAACAGCAAGAGATACATCGTCATCTGGCCGAGCGAGATCGCGCCGGTGACCGCGGTCAGCGCCACCCATGCATAAGCGCCGTAGAATGCGCCGCTCGAAATCAGCCCGAGCGCGAAGCCCCAGCTGTCGCGACGAATCGTGAGCTTCCGCTCTTCCTCGTAAAGATCGTCGAATATGCCGCGGTAGCGCTGCATCAGCGGCGGACCGAGATTGAAGAGCTTGGCTTCCTTGGCATGATCCTCGCGCGCCAGCACGATCTCGAGGTAGAGCAGCATCCGCCGCAGCGGCGAGCGCCACTGGAAGACACGAAAGCGCTCGCCGGAGAACTTTGCTTCTGCAACGAAGAGCGGCAGACCGGCCGCAATCAGGATCACGACCGCCCAGACCGAAAACTGGATCAGCAGGCCCGCGTAGCTGATCAGCGATATGCCGTTCTGAATCAGCGCGAACGTCCGGTTGACCAGACTCAGCGGTTTGCTCGACGCTTCCTGGCGCGCCCGGTTCAGCTTGTCGTAGAACTCGGAGTCCTCGAACTGCGCCAGATCGAGCGTTTGCGCCTTGTCGAGAATCAGCAGGTGCACGCGCTGGCTGAGCTTCACCCGCAGCAGCGACTGACAGAAATCGATGCCACGCTGCGCTGCCGCCAGCGCCGCGACGAGCACGCCCTCGAGCGCGACGAGCCCGAGCAATGGTCGATAGCTCACCGAGCCCGGGCCGTCCCAGGCGCCCGAAAGGGCAACGACCGCGTCGACGATCAGTTGCCCGATCCAGGCGATTCCCGCCGGCAGCAGGCCGGCGACCAGTGTCAGCATCCCAAGGCCGACGGTGAGGCCGCGGTGGGTCGACCAGACGAGCGCGATGGCGCGATGCGAGTATTTCCAGACGCCCGAAATACCCTCGAAGATGCGCGCTGGCGCCGGGCGCGCTAACACGAGCGGCCACGCTTTCGCAACGAACCGGCTCCACCGGGTTCGCCCGCGACCAGCGTATGATTGGGCCTCATTGACCTGACCGGAAGAATTCTTGCCACCGTTTCCCGATTATCACACGCTGTTCGTCATGCTGGTTACGGTGCTCGCGCTGTACCTGTTCACGCGCGACCGCCTACCGCTCGAGGCGTCCAGCCTGTCGATACTGATCATCCTCGTCGTCTTCTTCCAGATCTTCGAGTACGCACCGGCCGGCGACCGGCTGTCGCCGCAGCGCCTGCTGTCCGGTTTTGGCAATGAGGCGCTGATCACCGTCTGCGCCCTGATGATCGTCGGCAAAGGCATGGAGACGACCGGCGCACTGCAGCCGTTCGCGGTCTGGCTGGCCAGAGCCTGGACCGAAAGGCCGATGCTCGCGAGCATCGCGACGATGGTCATCTGCGCCGTTCTGTCGAGCTTCATCAACAATACGCCGGTCGTCATCATGCTGCTGCCGATGCTCGTCGGCGTAGCGGTCCGCAACAAGTTTCCGCCGTCGTCCGTGCTGATGCCGATCGGCTTCGCGACGCTGCTCGGCGGCATGGCGACATCGATAGGGACCTCGACGAATCTGCTGGTCGTCTCGATCGCATCCGATCTCGGCGCTGCCAATTTCGGCATGTTCTCGTTCACGATGCCGGTGCTCATCGTCGGCGGGATCGGGTTGCTGTATCTCTGGCTCGTCGCACCCCGACTACTGCCGGCGCGACAGCCGCCGATGTCGGACACATCGCCGCGCGTCTTTACAGCGGTTTTCTATGTGAACGACGACAGCATCTGTTGCGGAATGCGGTTCGCCGAATGTCTCGCGCTGACTAACAATCAGATGCGCGTGGCCCGCATCCAGCGCGGCGAGGGGCTGACCGTCACGAAGCTGCCGTCGGTGACGCTGCAGGCCGGCGACCGCCTCGTCGTCAAGGACACGCCGGAGCGGCTGAAGGAATTCGAGAAGCAGATCGGTGCAACGCTGCACGACGAGGGCGGCACGACCGGTGTCATCGACATGTCGAAGATCGCAGCCGAGCAGGAACACCTCGCCGAGATCGTCGTGACACGCGGGGCGATGCTGCACCGCTCGACGCTGGCCGCGACACGTTTCGCGCAGCGCACCGGCCTGCTGCCGCTAGCGCTGCACCGGGCGCGGTCCGGCGAAGGCGAAGATGTGACGAGCCACATCGGACTCGTGACGCTGCGCGCCGGTGACATCGTGCTCGTGCAGGGCACGCAGCGACAGCTCGAGAACCTGAAGCGCTCCGGCAACGCGCTGGTGCTGGACGGCACGATGGATCTGCCGCGCACACAACGCTCGAACCGGGCGTTCGTCATCATGGCCGGCGTCGTCATAGCCGCTGCCGTCGACTTCGTGCCGATTTCCGTCAGCGCGATCGCCGGCATCGGCGCCATGCTCGCCACTCGCTGCCTGACCTGGAAAGATGCGGCGAGCGCCATTTCGACGCCTGTGGTCATGATCATCGTCGCGAGCCTTGCGCTCGGTAATGCCCTGATCGAGACCGGCGGCGCGACCTACATCGCGCAATCGTTTCTGGCTGCCGTCCAGGCATTGCCGACGCCGTTGATTCTCAGCGCGCTGATGCTGGTCGTCGCGCTGCTGACAAACATCGTCTCGAACAACGCGGCCGGCGTCATCGGCGCACCGATCGCGGTCGAGGTCGCGCGCTCTCTGGGCGCGCCGGCGGAAGCGTTCCTGCTCGCCGTGATCTTCGGCGCGAACATGAGCTACGCGACGCCTTTCGGCTACCAGACCAATCTGCTGGTTCTGTCCTCCGGCGGCTACAAGTTCACCGACTTCCTCCGCGCCGGCATCCCGCTGACGCTGATCATGTGGATCGGCTTTTCGATCGTCCTGCCGTTGATGTACGGGATCTGAGCGGAAGCACTTCTTCCGCTTCGGCGGCGCTTCTCGTCGGCGCTGGCGCGCGTCGCTGGCCACGCACGACACGCCGTGAATACGTCCCTGTAGGCTCGCGGCCGCCATCCCTGGCGGCCGACGGTCGTGCGTCGGCCAGCGACGCGCGCCAGCGCCGACGAGAAGCTTGACCGTCAATGCCCGGCCGGACATACTCCGCCGCATGAAGACGAGTGTCAGAGCGTCCGGGCGTTCCAACCGTTGGTGGCGAGAGTCCGCAACGGAGTGGGTGGCGTACGCCTGAACGACTGACGACTCGTCTCTCGGCTGACAACGAAACCCGTCTCCAGTGAACCGGAGATGGGTTTTTTTTTGCCGGCCGAAGGCGCAGATGAATAAAGGGAATCGGAAAACCGGACGATGGAATCGCCGTTTGACATAGCAGCCGACCTCGACACGCCGGTGTCGGCCTACCTGAAGCTGAAGCCGTTCGAGCCGCGGTTCCTGCTCGAGAGCGTCGAGGGCGGTGAGCGCCTCGGGCGCTACTCGTTCATCGGGCTCGGCGAGCATCTAAGGCTCGAAATCCAACCCGACGAGGTCCTGCTCGACGGCGCGGCGCGGCCGCGCCCCGACACATCCGCCGGCTGGCTCGGACTGATGCGCGAAGCGCTGGATCTGAGCCCCGAGCTCGCACCGGCGATCGATGCAATCCCGTTCAACGGCGGGCTCGTCGGTGCCACGGGCTACGACACGGTGCGGCTGTTCGAGCGCCTGCCGCCGAACCGGTCGGTGCTCGGCGGGCTGCCCGAGGGCTGCTACATCGCACCGCGCTCGCTGCTCGTTTTCGACCACCTGACCCGCCGCGCGGCGCTGCTGCACGCCGGATCCGACGCACAACGCGAAGCGCTGCGAAAACAGGTGGTCGAGGCATTGCGGGGCGGCATCGATGCCGGCAACGACGGCACCTACTCGCCCGCCGAGGCTGGCTTCGCGAGGTCCGACTTCCTCGACGCCGTCGAGCAATGTAAAGCTCACATCACGGCCGGCGACATCTACCAGATCGTTCTTTCGGTGCGGTTCAGCGGCGGGTCGTCGCTGAGCCCGTTTCAGGTCTACCGCGGCCTGCGGCTGCTGAACCCGTCGCCGTACATGTACTTCTTCGAGGCGGGGCCCCTTTGCATCGTCGGCTCGTCACCGGAGGCGCTGGTACAGCTCGATCACGGCAACGCTTCGCTGCGTCCGATCGCGGGCACGCGGCCACGGGGACGCACCGGCGCGATGGATCGGGAGCTCGAGCGCGAGCTGCTCGCCGACCCGAAGGAAAACGCCGAGCACGTGATGCTGGTCGATCTCGCGCGCAACGACCTGGGCCGCGTCGCCGCCGCCGGCACCGTGCACGTCGACCCCTATCGCAGGATCGAGCGCTACAGCCATGTGATGCACATCGTCAGCGGCGTAAAGGGACGGATCGCGGCCAACCGGGACGCATTCGACCTGTTCGCCGCGACTTTTCCCGCCGGCACGCTGGTTGGCGCACCGAAGGTTCGGGCGATGGAGCTGATTGCCGGCTTCGAGCCGACGTCGCGCGGGCTCTACGGCGGCACGGTCGGTTACTTCGCGAAGAACGGCAACATGGATCAGGCAATCACGATCCGCACGATGGTCTTCAACGGCGACGAATACAGTTTTCAGGCGGGCGCCGGCATCGTTGCCGACAGCCAGCCGGACCGGGAGCACGATGAGGTGCTCGCCAAGAGCGCGATCCTGAGACGCGCGCTGGAAATTGCGGAGGCCGGGCTGTGAGCGCCAAGCTGCTGCTGATCGACAACTACGATTCGTTCACCTACAACCTGGTTCAGGCGTTTCTGGTCCTAGGTGCCGAGGTGCAGGTGCATCGCAACGACGCCATCGCGGTCACCGATGCGATGGCCCTCGAACCCTCTCATCTGGTCATCTCTCCGGGGCCGGGCCGGCCCTCCGACGCAGGCGTATCGCTCGAGATGATCGCTGCGTTCGCCGGCCGCATTCCGATCCTCGGGGTTTGCCTCGGTCACCAGTCGATCGTGCAGCACTTCGGCGGCGACATCATCGGTGCCGGCAAGCTGATGCACGGGAAGACGTCCTCGGTAGAACACGACGGCAGCGGTGTCTTTCACGGCATGCCCAATCCGTTCGTCGCCGGCCGCTACCATTCGCTCGCCGCCGATCGCGAGAAGGTGCCGGAGTCACTGATCGTCACCGCGCGGACCGACGACGGCGAAATAATGGGCGTGCGGCACCGCGAGCTCGATGTCGCGGGTGTACAGTTCCATCCGGAAAGCGTGCTCACGCCGGACGGACCTACACTGCTCGGCAACTTCCTCGAAGGGCACCTCCGATGAGCAGCGTGGACGGACGCGCCTGGCTCGAGCAGCTCGTCAACCGCCGGGACCTTGACGAGGCAGCGGCCGGCGATCTGATGACCAGTCTCGGTCGCGGCGAGCTCGAGCCCGCCGTTGCCGGCGCATTGCTGGCTGCACTCCGGTCGAAGGGCGAAACCGCCGACGAGATTCGCGGCTTCGCGCTCGGAATGCGGGCGCTCGCGCTGCGTCCCGATCTGCCGTCGGATCTCGACTGCGTCGACATTGTCGGCACCGGCGGCGACGGCTCCGGCAGCCTGAACCTGTCGACCGGCAGCGCGTTGCTCGCCGCCGCCTGCGGCCTGCCCGTCGTCAAGCACGGCAATCGCTCGATCACGAGCCGGTCCGGCAGCGCCGACGCGCTCGCGGCGCTCGGCGTGCCGCTGCCGCTCGACGCGACTGCGGCCGCGGAGTGCCTGACGGCGACCGGCTTCACGTTCCTGTTCGCGCCGCATTACCACCCGGCGATGCGACACATCGCGCCGATTCGACTGGCGCTCGGCATTCGTACCGTGTTCAACATCCTCGGGCCGCTCGCGAACCCGGCCGAGCCGCCGTATCACGTGATCGGCGCCGCCAGCGACGAGATTGCCGCGCTGATGGCACAGACACTGGCCGCGATGCCGATTCGGCGCGCCTTCGTCGTCTACGGGGCCGCCGGCTGGGACGAAGCAACGCCGATCGGGCCGTTCGTCTGCTATGACGTCCGCGGCGGGCGAGTCGAGCGCGACGTGCGCGACCCGGCCGATGCCGGGCTCGCCCGCTGCACCGAAGCGGAACTCAAAGGCGGCGAGCCGGAAGAAAATGCGGCGCGTCTCGCAGCGGCGCTCCGCGGCGAAGACTCGTCCGCACATCGGGATGCGCTGGCGCTCGGGGCTGCACTCGCACTCGAGGTCAGCGGCCGTTGCGAGTCGCTGCGCGCCGGTGTCGACAAGGCCCGCGACACGCTGGCCAGCGGCGGCGGCGCGGCGTTGCTCGAGCGTATCCGCGCCTTCGGTGCGCAATGAGCGATTTCCTCGACAGAATGGCGTCCACGAGCCGCGACCGCGCCGCCGCCGCTCGCGCGCAGACACCCGAGTCGCGTCTGCTCGCGATGACGCGGGAAGCACCGCAGCCGGCGCCGCTCAGCCTCGACCGCTTCGACCTGATCGCGGAACTGAAGCTGCGGTCGCCTGCGGCAGGCGGACTCGCCGGCGCCGCCTTCGATCCGACGACGCAGCTCAATGCGTATGCCAGCGGCGGGGCCGCGGCGGTCTCGGTGCTTACCGAGCCCGATGAATTCAGAGGCAGCCTCGAGCACCTGCAACACGCCGCGAACCTGCTCGCCCCGGCGGGCGTCCCGGTCATGCGCAAGGACTTTCTGACCGACCCTTACCAGCTCATCGAAGCGCGAGCGCACGGCGCCGGCGGCGCCCTGCTGATCGTCGCGATGCTCGACGACCGACTGCTCGACGAGATGCTCGCGTGCGCCGGCGAGCTCGGCCTGTTCACACTGCTCGAAGCATTCGACGAACACGACCTCGACCGGGCGGCGCTGCGCGGCGACGCTGCGTCGGACTCGGCGACTGTGCTCGCCGGCGTGAACTGCCGCGACCTCCGCACGCTCGAGGTCGATTTCGACCGCTTTGAATCCCTGGCTAGCCGTCTGCCGGCGGGCCTGCCGACCGTCGCCGAGTCCGGCATCGCGACGACGGCCGACGTGCAGAAGGTCACCGGGCTCGGGTACCGCCTGGCGCTGGTGGGCTCGGCGCTGATGCAATCGGGCGACGCCGCCGCACGCTGCGCGGAACTCGTCGCTGCGGGACGGGCTGCCTGAGATGTTCGTCAAGATCTGCGGCATACGCGACGCTGCAGCGCTTGCGGCCGCCGTTCGGGCCGGCGCCGATGCGGTGGGCTTCGTCTTCGCCGACTCGCCGCGCCAGGTGTCTGCGGCCGTCGCGCGCGACCTCTGCGAGTCGCTGCCGACCCACGTTGCGCGCGTCGCGGTCATGCGGCATCCGGACGCCGCCCGTGTGGCAGCAGTGCTGCAGACTTTCGGACCGGACTGTCTGCAGACCGATGCCGAGGACTTCGCGGCAATCGACCTGCCGGCCGGCTGCGCGGCGCTGCCCGTGTATCGGAATGGCCGCGTGCCGCCCGACGCGCTGCCCCCGCGACTGCTGTTCGAAGGGATCACCAGCGGGCACGGCGAGACGGCCGACTGGGACGAGGCGCAGCGGCTCGCAACGGCAACCGAGCTGGTGCTGGCCGGCGGGCTCGATGCCGGCAACGTCGCCGACGCGATCGGGCGCGTTCGCCCCTGGGGCGTCGATGTCTCGAGCGGTGTCGAAAGCGGTCGGGGCATCAAGGACCCGGCGAGGATCGAGGAATTCGTTGCCCGGGTGCGGGCCGTGGAGACTGCATGATGAATACCCGGAAAGAGACCCCGGAGGCGCTGCTCGCGGCTCTGATCGACGGCTCGCTGCCCGATGCGCAGGGCCGCTTCGGGCCGTACGGCGGACAGTACATTCCCGAAACGCTGATGCCGGCCGTGAGCCGCCTCGCGGACGGCGTACGCGACGTGCTGCCGAGCGATTCGTTTCAGCAGGCGCTGGCCGCGGAGCTCGGCAGCTGGGTGGGACGGCCCACGGCACTGACGCCGGCACCCCGGCTCGGCGAGCAATGGGGCGCCGAGGTCTGGTTCAAGCGCGAGGATCTGGCCCATACCGGTGCCCACAAGATCAACAACGCGATCGGGCAGGCGCTGCTCGCGAAGAGTCTCGGCGCGACACGTATCGTCGCCGAGACCGGCGCCGGCCAGCACGGCGTCGCATCGGCGGCGGCCTGCGCGCGGGTCGGGTTGCCGTGCATCGTCTACATGGGCGAGGTCGATGTGGCACGGCAGGCGCCGAACGTCGATCGGATGCAGCGACTCGGCGCAGAGGTCGTCGCCGTCAGGTCCGGCGACCGCACGTTACGGGCGGCAATCGACGAAGCGATCCGCGACTGGGTCGCCGACCCGAACGGGACCTATTACCTGATCGGCTCCGCGATCGGCCCGCATCCCTACCCCTACCTCGTGCGCGTCCTGCAGTCGGTCATCGGCCGGGAAGCCCGGGCGCAGATCGTCGCGGCCGCGGGTCTCCCCGACGCAGCGTTCGCCTGCGTTGGCGGCGGCTCGAACGCCATCGGGCTCTTTCACGGTTTCCTCGGCGATCCCGGCGTTGCGCTGTTCGGCGTCGAGGCCGGCGGCCGCGGCAAGACGCTCGGCGATCACTCCGCAACGATTGCCGCCGGGCGGCCGGGCGTCCTGCACGGCAACTACTCGATGCTGTTGTACGACGACGACGGCCTGATTCAGGAAACGCACTCGGTCTCGGCCGGGCTCGACTACCCTGGCGTCGGCCCCGAGCACTCGCTGCTGAAGGACATCGGCCGCGTCGAGTACGTGACCGCGACCGACGACGAGGCCCTGGCCGCGCTCGATGAGTGTTGTGCGAGCGAAGGCATTCTGCCGGCGCTCGAGAGCGCGCATGCGCTCGCCGGCGCCAGGCGCTGGGCAAGCGCGAATCCGGGCCGGCGACTGCTGATCGGAATGTCCGGTCGCGGCGACAAGGATATGCCGATCCTGGCCCAGCACCCGCGCCTGGAGGCGAAGCGCCATGCAGCCGCGTGACCGCATCACCGCAGCAATCCGCGACGGCAGCGGACCGGCTATCGTCGCCTTCATCACCGCCGGTTACCCCGACAAGGCGACCTTCCTCGACACGCTGAGGGCCATCGCGGCCGCGGCGGATGCAGTCGAGCTCGGCGTGCCGTTCTCCGACCCGATGGCGGACGGCATAACCGTTCAGCGCTCGAGCTACGAAGCCATCGCGGCTGGCGTCACGCTGCGCTGGATATTCGAGACACTCGCGAGCCGCGACTTCGAGCTCGAGGCGCCGGTGCTGTTGATGAGCTACCTCAACCCCCTGCTCAGCTTCGGCTATCCGGAGCTGGCCGAAGCATCGCTCCGTGCAGGCGTCAGCGGCTATATCGTCCCGGACCTGCCTTACGAGGAGAGCGCGCCGTTACGCGAGGCGCTCGAGCCGCTGGGGCTGGCCCTCGTGCAGCTCGTCACGCCGGCGACACCGGACGAGCGGATGGCGACCGTGGCGGCGGCGAGCAGCGGCTTCGTCTATGCCGTCACACGCACCGGCATCACCGGTGGCGCGGCGGAGCTGCCGGCGGAGACCACCGACTATCTGGCACGGGTCAGGCGCGCTTCGACGCTGCCGGTCTGTGCCGGCTTCGGCGTGCGAACGGCCGCGCAGGTGGCGACAATCAGCCGGCATGCCGACGGCGTAATCGTCGGCTCCGCGCTCGTCGAAGTGCTCGAAAAGGGTCAGGATCCGGCCGCCTTCATCGGCAGCCTGCGCGCCGGGCAGTGACGCGCGCGGCCGCAAGTCACGAGAGGGATGCAGCATGAAGCGCGTTTTCAGCAGTGAATCGCTGGCCGATGCCGGCCATGTAAAAGCGGTGCTCGAGCAGCAGGGGATCGGCTGCTTCATCCGCAACGAGCAACTGTCGGGCGCGCTCGGCGAAGTGCCGTTCCTCGAGTGCATGCCCGAAGTCTGGGTCTATGACGACGACGACGAAGCGCGTGCGCGCAACGTCGTTCGCGACGTGACGAGCCCGAGTCCGGCTGAGGCTCCCGCTTGGCGATGTGCCGCTTGCGGCGAGCGTAACGAAGGGCACTTTGCAGCCTGCTGGCAATGCGGCGCGCAGGACGGCGACACAGCGGCGACGGACGAAACGGGACCGGGATGAGCCGCCCGCCTCCAACCGCGCGGCGGGCGCCCGGATCCATGGCATGAAGTGGCTGGTCGGCGCGTTGGTCGCCACAGCACTTGCGGTCACCGGCCTGACGCTGCTCGGCGCGCACTGGTGGGTGGCCGAGCTTTTCACCCATTTCCGGATCCAGTATCTGCTGCTCGGCGGCCTTGCCCTTGCCCTGTCGCTGGTCGCGCGCCGCCCGGTCGCCGCCAGCGTGCTGACGGTCTGCCTGGTCGCGCAGGCCGTGCCGGTAATCGGGTACCTGCGGCAGCCGGTCGAGCGCACCGGCACGGCCGGGCTCAGAATCGTCAGCACAAACGTACATGCCGCGAATCAGGACCCCACGGCGCTGCTCGAACTCGTCGCCGCGGTCGAACCCGATGTCGTTTTGATCCTCGAGCACACGGAGCGCTTCGCGCGCGCATTGGAGAGCCTTCGCGACAGGTATCCGCATCAACTATCGGCGCCGGCCGACGATGCTTTCGGCATCGGGCTCTACTCGCGAGTGCCGCCGGACGACGCCCGGACCGTTGCGCTCGGCATGACCGATGCAGTGCGAGCGAGCGTTCCCCTCGACGGGCGGCCACTCCATTTCGTCGGCACACACCTGGTACCGCCAACCTCCGAGTCGCGAGCCGCGGGCCGCGAGGCGCAACTGGCATCGCTCGCATCACTGACGCGCGGCGCGGAAGGTCCGATGCTCGTCTGCGGCGACTTCAACCTGACGCCGTTCTCACCGTCGTTCGCCGCCTTCGTGGATGCCTCGGGCCTGCGCCCGCTCAGACCGCCCGGACTATGGGCCCGAACCTGGCCGGTCGGTATCGGCGGGCTCGGCATTCCGATCGATCACTGCTTCGCCTCGCCCGGCGTTGCGATAGTGTCGGTCGAAATACTGGGTGATGTCGGCTCCGACCACTATCCTCTCCTCGTTGAGATAACTCACGGAGAAGCCCGATGACTGCGGAATCGTCGCCGACTGCCGGCATCGTCCTGATCGGCAACGAGCTGCTGTCCGGCAAGACGCAGGATGCGAACCTCAGATTTCTGGGCGGCGAGCTCGCCCGGGTCGGAGTCCGACTCGTGGAGGCGCGCGTGATCCGCGACGATCACGCGACGATCGGGGCCGTGGTGCGCGAATTCAGCGGGCGATTCGCCTATGTGTTCACGACCGGCGGCATCGGGCCGACGCACGACGACATTACGGCCGAGGCAATCGCGCGCGAGTACGGCAGGCCGCTGGAGCGCAACGAGGAGGCCGTCCGCATGATGTCGGCGAGCGGCCGCGAGATGAATGCCGCGCGCCTGAAAATGGCGATGATCCCGGCGGGCGCCCGGCTGATAGAGAATGCCGTCAGCCTCGCGCCGGGCTTTCGTATCGACAACGTCTTCGTGCTGGCGGGTGTCCCGAAGATCGCAGAGGCGATGTTCTTCGCACTCGAGGATCAGCTCGAGGGCTCGGCACGAATTCTGTCGCAGAGTCTCGACGCTTACGCACCGGAAGGGGACATCGCCGAGCCGCTGCAGGCGATCGCCGATGCCCGGCCGGAGGTCGAGATCGGCAGCTATCCATTCAGCCGCGAAGGCCGCTTCGGCGCCAACCTCGTCGTCCGCGGCACGGACGCGGCGGCCGTCGCCGCCGCGATCGAGGAAATCGCCCGGGTGATTGGCGATGCCGGCATCGAGACCATGATGCGTGATTGATCCGGATGCATTGTTTCGCCTGTCCGGCGCCAGGCCCCGCGAACCGGCAATCGATCTGTGGCTCGCGGCACAGGCGCCGGCGCTCGCGGCGCTCGCAGGCCGCTGGTTCGACGAGCTCCGCGACTGCGGCGACGACATTCGCGAACTGATTCACGACGGTCGGGCGACGGCCTGCGTCGGCGACGCAGCGTTCGCCTATGTCGCTGCCTACAGCGCGCACGTCAGCGTCGGCTTCTTTCACGGTGCAACGCTCGACGACCCGGCCGGCCTGCTGCAGGGCAGCGGAAAACGCATGCGGCATGTAAAGCTGAAGCCGGATGCCGATCACGACGACACCGGCCTCCGCCGGCTGATCCGGGATGCCTGCGAGGCCGTCAGGGCCGGGCTGGCCTCCCAGGATTCGCCCGGCGATTCGGTGAGCTGAACGCTGCCGCCGCGGGCGGCCGGGCATCGATGGCGCCCGACGTTCAACCCGGCGCCGGACCGGCCCGGATGTAGTCGCGATTTATTCGCAGCGCCAGCGCGCTCAGCAGCAGCAGGACGATACCGAGCGCGATCAGCGCGACCGGCCAGCCGATCGAATCGACGAAATGCTCGGCGGTGAAGTAGCTGACGAAAACGAGAATGGCGAGCGTGCTGACGATCAGCAATGTCCGGCGGCGAACCCAGCCGCTGAGAAACAACCCGCCGCAGGCCGCCAGCAGAAAGACGAGCTCAATGGGCGTCCCCTCGACCATGTCGAACAGGCCACCGTACGCCCCGATGCCACCGATGAAGTAGTAGAACGGCGTCACGTCCCGATACGCGGTTCGCTCGAGCCCGGTGCAGAGCCCGACGACCGAGCCACCGAGCAGCAGAGAAATCCCCGACCAGTGCATGCCGAACAGATCGAGCGCCGTGCCGTAAAACCAGAGCGCGAACGCGATCGTCGTGAACAACAGCACGGGGCGGCGATGCTTCAGGAAGATCGCGCCCTGCTGCAACACCATGACAGCGCAGGTCAGCAGCACCGCGTGACGCCATTCGCCGCCGGTCGACAGCTCGTCCATCGTGATCAGCAGGCCCGTCGGCTGCAGCGCCGCGGCGATCAGAAACAGCGGCGTGGCCGCTCGTCGATAGCGGTCATCGCCGACCGCGACGATCGCCATGATCAGTGCCGCAAGACCGGAACCGAGTGATACGACGATACGCGCCGCCGTGTTCAATGCGTCCCAGTTGATCGCGATGAAGACGCCGAGTCCCGCAAATACGAAGATACCGCCAAGATAGGCGAGGATCCGGCCGAGCAGACTCGATTCCTGCTCTGCGTCGGTCGCCCCGGCAGCGAGCCTTGACGCGATCTCGTCGGCGCCGATGTCGTGCTCGCGTGCGAGCCGTGCGATTGTCTGCAGGGCCTCCTCGCGCGCGCGCATCGTCTATGGCTCGGCCCAGCCGACGAAGCTCGAAGCGGCATAGTAGTAAGGCTCGATCGACGGCAGGTCGATCGCCAGCGACGCACCGTCTCTGGTGATTCGCGGCCCGTAACGCCGCCGGCCCGCCCCGAACAGCTCACGAAACAGGCCGCCGCCGGAACGGTAGCTCGCGTCGAACCGCCAGCCATCGGGCGCCGTCAGCGTCGAGACGATCTCCCTGTCCGCGTAGTCGGGGACCGGAATCGAGGTGCCGCCTGGCGCCGCCTCGAAACCGTCGGGCAACTCGAGGCTCGTCTCACGGAGCGTGCCGTCGGCCGATACGTATTCGAAAATCCGGGGCAGACCCTGGCGGATGGGCGGGTCGGCCGGCCAGGCCCGGGCGCGCAGGCGCCCGTTCGCAACGTCGACCGTGAACTGGAGAGGCTCCAGCGGTGCCCGATTGGGGGCAGTCTGCATTGCGAAGATCAGGTTCCAGGCAGGCGGCTCCACCGCCGCGCGGGGCAGCAACGTCGCGACCGCGAAGAATGCAACGACGAGCAGCGGCAACGCGACGCTGACGACGATCATCAGATTGTTCCGGACGAAATCTTTCACGTCGACCTCCGGCGCCCGCGTGCGTCAAGTCTAACAGTGGGTCGGGGCCGCGCGCCGCGCACAGCCCGGGCAACCAGGCAGCCAGCCGCCGCCTGTTGCATACTTGGCGGCCGACCGGACGGCGGCACGCGCTCGATCCCGCGGACGAGTCGGGGCCGCTGAGGCTGCACGCACGGGAATCCGCCGAACGCTATGCCGGAACAACGAATCGACATCGTCACCGCCGACCTGCGCCGCGAAGAGCACGCCGCGGCCTTGCTGCACGTCCTCGACACCTACGCGGCCGACCCGGTCGGCGGCAGCGAACCGCTCTCACCGGCAACGCGCGAACGGCTGATACCGATGCTTCGCGAGCAGCAGAACGTGCTGCCGTTGCTCGCCTGGGACGGCGATGAACCCGTCGGCCTCGCGCTCGGATTCTTCGGGCTGTCGACGTTCGCCGCGAAGCCGCTGCTGAACATTCACGACCTGGCAGTCGTCCCCGGAATGCGCGGGCGCGGCGTCGGTCGGGCGCTGCTGACCGAAGCCGAGCAGATCGCGGCCGCGCGCGGGTGCTGCAAGCTGACGCTCGAGGTCCAGGAAGACAACCTGCCGGCCCGGCGGCTGTACGAGCGGTTCGGCTTCCGCGACTTCGTCATCGGCTCGTCGGCACCGACACGCTTCCTGTCAAAGCCGCTGACCTGAGCTTCCAGCCCGGAGATCGCACCGATCTACGCGGGCTCTCGCTCGCCTTTTATTCAGCCGCGAATCGGTGAGATCCGGATAGCGAACCGCCGAGCTCGCCGGCCGAGCGGGCGATCAACCCTGCTCAGTCGCCGGCCGCGTGTCGTGGCAGACGGACCGTGACGACGACGCCACCGCCGTCCGAACGGTTGGCCGCAGCTGCCGTGCCCGAGTGAAACTTCGCGATCAGCGCAACGATGTAGAGTCCGAGACCGAGATGCGTGCCGCCGTCGCGACTCTCCCGCACCGAGACCAGCGAATCGAATATCTGATGCTGCATCGCCGGCGGCAAAGGCGGTCCGTCATTGGCCACTGACAGCTCGAGCGTATCGGCGGAAGCGGCAAGGCCGATGCGTATCACCGAGCCGGCAGCGCTGAAGCCCACGGCATTCTCGACGAGCTTGTCGAGCAGCTGGGCGAGCAGATCGCCCGAACCGAAGACCGCGAACGCCGGCTCGCCGGCGTCGAGCACGAATTGCCGGTCCGGATACACGCTCCGATAGGCGTCGACACAGGCACTCACGATCGCGTACGGCTCGTAGTGCTCGGCCGGCGTCTCGGCCACGGCCTGCTCCACTCTGGTGGCCGCGCTCATCGCCGACAGGATCGCTTCGAGCCGCGCCGTTCCCTGCCGCAGCCGCGCACGGACGACGGCCGGGTCTTCGGCGCCGGTCTCCAGATTGTCGACCGAGGTCGAGACGATCGCGATCGGCGTGCGAATCTCGTGCGCGAGCTTGCCGGTCAGCGTCCGCAGATAGTCGGTATAGGCCGCGAGGCGCCGCAGCAGATCGCCGAACCGTCGCGAGAGATCGCCGAGCTCGTCACGCGCGCCGCCGCCCGGCAGTGCGGTGTCGAGCTCGCCGCGGGGCCCGAGCGCGGTCTCTGCGGCGCGCGCGAGACGACCGATGCGGAAGGACAGAAACGAGGCGTAACCGAACAGCAGCACGGCCGCGACCAGACTGATCAGCAGCGTCGCGAGCATCAGCCGCGTGCGTGCCTCGTTGCTGAGCGTCAGCACCGAGTCGCTCGCCTGCTCGAGGACGAGTGCAGCGACATTGCGGCCGCCGCTCGCGATCGGTACGGCAGTCGCAACGACAGCCTCGCTGGTCGGCCCGCGCCGGTACCAGGCCGTCGCCGCCGTTCCGTCGAGGCTCTGCCGCAGCAACGGGTCGGCAACGCGGCCGACCGGCGACTCGAGGCCGTCGTATGGCGGGTCGTTGCGACGCAGCACGGTTCGCAGCAGACGCTCGGTCAGTGGCGTCGCTGCGAGCTCGTCGGGCAGACGCTCGGGATCCAGCGCGCCCGAATCGGCGAGCACCCAGCCATCGGGATCGATGACCCGGTAGCGATCGCCGGCGCGACCGAGGCGGCCGAGCGCGGCATCGAGCGCACCGATCTCGGCCACGATCCGCGTCGGCCGCGCCGGATCGTCATCCCAGGTCGACGTAACGCGAACTTCGTAGCCGCTGTCGCCCGCCGGATCGACATCGATGACGGCGACACCGATGCGGCCGGCGAGCATCCCGACCGGTACTCTGGCCTCAACGCTGTAGCCGCCGCGTGTCTCCTGCCACGCCGCCAGCACCCGATCCTCGTAATCGCCGGTCGGGATGAAGCGACCGGGCGCCGTCTGCGCAGCGCGGAAGCGCCCCGGCGCGGCCGTCGACAGCAGGACGGCGGCCCGGCCGCCATTGCCGGCTGCAGTGCCGGCCGCCGCGCCGCCGGCCAGTATCGCGACGCGATCGCCGAAAGGCGCCTGGCCCGGCGCGGCCGGATAGACGAGCGCGGCGTCGTCGACGTCGACCGAGAGATACGCGAATCGGCCATGGATACCGAGCCAGGCCCGTGCGTCGGCAGTCGCGAGGAACGCGGCCGACGGTGTCGCCGCGGCGCCCTGACGCACAAAGCGCCAGTCGTTGCGGTAGCCGTCGACGCGCGGTGCGGAATCGAGCCGGTGCGCATAGATGACTTCGCCGCCGTCGCCGGCATCGGGCCAGCCGATTCCCGGATCGTTGCCGAGCACAGTCGCCGCTGTACCGGCGCTCGCCCGCAGCGACTGTTCCAGCCCCTGACGGAGCGCCCCCTCCATCTGCGCGACGAACTCGAAGCCGGCCCAGGGCAGGGCCAGCGTCAGCAGACCGAACAACAGCAACTGCGCCTTCAGCGACATTGCGACTACGGTCCGTCCCAGGATGCGGCGATCACTTCCCAGCTGCGGCCTGCCCGTACGAGCTCGAGCTCCACACGTTGCAGGCTCGCGTCGATATCGAGACCGCCGCGGCTGCCGACGACTCCCGCCTGCAGGACCGCGACGGCGAAATCGTCGCCGTCGAGCTCGATGCTCTCGATACGGCTCACGACCTCGATCGAAGGATTCGTCAGAAACATGCCGCGCACGAAGTTGATGACGTCATCGCGCCGGCGACCGCGGCCGTCGGCATACGACTCGGCGATATGCGCCCGAAAGAACCCGGTGTCGCGCGCCTCGGCGGCGGCGACGGCATCGGCGAGGAATTCCCGGACCTCGGCCTCGCGGTCCGGCGGCGAGCACGCTGCAACGGCGACCGCCAGCAGGACAGTCAGCTGCTTGCGCATCCGGATCCCGTATTTCGCTGGACGAATACGCATTGTATGGTGTCAACCGGGCATCGACGATCCGGAGGGAATGCCGACGTGAGCAAGCTTGCTGGCCGGCCGGTTGCCGTCATCGGCGGCACCAGAACGCCTTTCTGCCGGGCGCATACGTATTACCGCGACTGCAGCAATCTCGAAATGATGTCGGCGAGTCTTGCCGCCACGGTCGAGCGCTGCGGTCTGGCGGGCGAGCGGCTCGGCGAGGTCGCGCTCGGCGCGGTTATCAAGCATTCCCGCGACTGGAACCTGGCGCGCGAGGCAACGCTGTCGGCGGGCCTCGCGCCCGAAACACCGGCATTCGACGTTCAGCGCGCGTGCGGTACCAGCCTGTCGGCAGCCGTGCTGATCGGCGCGAAGGTCGCCGGCGGCCTGATCGACGCCGGCATTGCCGGCGGCACCGACAGCATCAGCGACGTGCCGATCGTCTACCCGGATGCCTATCGCAGCGTGCTGCTCGAAAGCGCGCGCGGCAGAAGCCCGCTCGCGAAGCTCAAACCCTGGCTGCGGTTGCGGCCGAAACACTTCAAGCCGTCGTTCCCCGGCGTCGTGGAGCCGCGAACCGGGTTGTCGATGGGCGAGAGCATGGAGCTGACCGCGCAGGACTGGGGTATCACGCGCGAGGCACAGGACGCCCTGGCACTCGCCAGCCATCAGAATGCCGAGCGGGCCTACAGCGAAGGCTTCTACGACGATCTCGTGATCGAGTTTCGCGGCGTCCGCAAGGACAACAACATTCGTCCCGACACGAGCCTCGAGAAGCTCGCGAAGCTGAAACCGGTTTTCGATCGCAGCGCAGCCGGCACACTGACGGCCGGCAATAGCACGCCACTGACGGATGGCGCTTCGTCGGTGCTGCTCGCGACAGCCGACTGGGCGAAGGAACGCGGCCTCGCGGTCGAGGCTTATCTGACTTTCGCCGAGGAAGCCGCGGTCGATTTCGTAGAAAGCGAAGGGCTGCTGATGGCGCCCGCCTATGCGGTGCCGCGAATGCTGGCAGCGGCGAACCTGCGCCTGCAGGACTTCGACTTCTATGAAATTCACGAGGCTTTTGCGGCCCAGACACTGGCCACGCTCGCGGCCTGGGAGTCGGAGACGTTCTGCCGCGAACGTCTCGGCCGCGACGAGCCGCTCGGCGCGATCGACCGCTCGAAGCTCAACGTGCGGGGCGGAAGCGTTGCAATCGGCCATCCGTTTGCCGCCACCGGCACACGCCTGCTCGCGACGCTCGCCCGCGAACTGCGCGACAGCGGCGGCGGCCGGGGCCTGATCTCGGTGTGCACGGCCGGGGGCATGGGCGTCACCTGCATACTGGAGGCCGCCTGAGCCGCAGCGACGGTATTCGGGACCTCGTGGCAGGTCGTCAGGCGGCGAGCGACAGCACGTAAGCCATCAGCAGCGGCAGCGTCAGCGCGCTCAGCAACGTCGACATCAGCACGATACCGGCCACGTCGTCCGGATGGCGGTCGTAGCGGGCCGAGAACAGGTAGTTGAAGATCGCCGCGGGCATCGTGCCCTGCAGGATCAGAACGGCTTTCGCGATGCCTTCGAGACCGCTCAGCTCGGCGACGGCGAGCGCGACCGAGGAACCGAGCACGAGCCTCACCGCGCCCCAGCCGAGCGCAAACGGCAGTCGCTTCGCCTGGAGGCCGCCGAGCGTATGCCCGAGCGCGATCAGCATCAGCGGAATCAGCAGGCTGCCCAGGATCGTCACGGTCCCGGCAACCCACGACCAGAGCGCCACGTCGCCGACCAGAATCGCCACACCGGCGATCGCGCCATAGACGATCGGCGACGTCAGCAGCGTGCGCAGCGGCGAACTGCCCGACTGCAACATCGGCGTCAGCGTGAACTGGCCGACCGAGTTCACGACGTAGACGGCAACCGCCAGTGCGAGACCGGGCTGACCGAAAGCGAAGAGGCACAGCGGCAAACCCATGTTGCCGGTATTGCCGATCGCGAGTGCCGGCAGAAACGAGCGGACCGGTAAGCCGGCGAGCCTGATGATGATCCAGGCGACCAGCAGCGTCGCCGCCCACATCGCGACGGCGGCGCCCGTCATCAGCGCGAACTCGGCGCCCGGCGTCTCCAGTCGCGACAGGCTGTCGACGATCAGGCAGGGGCCCGACACGTTCAGCGTGATCCGGGTGACGAATTCGCGATCGAACGGGACACGCAACAGGCGCCACCCGTAGCCGATCCCGGCCAGGACGAACACCGGCAGCAGAATCGACGCGAGGTTCGCGATCATCGCGGGCCCCTTCGCCGACCGCGCGGTAACATCGGCGCCGCAGCACGGAACAGGCCGCCGGCCGGCAACTGAAGGAACATGCTCGGGAGCTTCCTGGAATTCTCTGTCGGGGTGGACGCCGTCGGCGATGCGATGGAATTCTATCGCTCTCTCGGCTTTCAGGACCTGCCGACCGGCGACTTCGTGGCGGCGCCCTATGCCGCGATGTGGGACGGCAACATTACGATTGGGCTCGACGAAGCGGACGGTCTGCGCCTGCGCTTCATCCGCCCGTCACTGCGCGATTACATGCCGGTGCTGCGGCGGCTCAAAGTGCCGATCGCCGCCGCCGAGCTCGGCGACGATGCCTTCAACCGCATTGCGTTCGCAGACCCCAGCGGTCATCCGATAGAGCTCGTTGAGGCGCGCACGTTTTCGCTCGCCGGGCGCGAGGCTGCCAGCGTCGCCACTTGCGGCAGATTCGCGGAAATCAGCCTGCCGACCTTCTCGCTCGATCAGTCGATCACATTCTGGTCGGCCCTTGGCTTCGAGCTGATTTCGGCCAGCCATGCGCCGTATCCGCGTGCGCGCCTGCACGGCAGCGGCTGCACGCTCGGTCTTCACCAAACGAACATGCTGCCCGGCACGAGCTTCGTCTCGGACAATCACGAGCAGCGCGTCGAATTCCTGCGCGCGCAACAGGTAGCTGTGACGCCGGTCGCGGCGCCGGTGTTCGACGGCGGCAGGGTTGCGCGGCTGGACGCGCCCGGTCTGCCTGTCTACCTGCACGCAGCCCCGTAATGCGCCGCAGTCGAGGCCGTCGGCGTCAGTGGGTTCGCGTGAAGCGGGCGAGGTCGGAGCGCAGACGCGCGTGCAGCGGGCTCGTGCGCGGAAAGTGCGTCAGCAGATATTCCATCTGGTCGGCCAGCACGCGCCGGCCTTTCAGGTAGATGTACTCTGCGTAGGTCGGCTTGAACGGGACCGCGATCAGCTCCATATGCGCCTGCTCCGGCGTCCGGCCGCCCTTGTAGTTGTTGCAGCGCCGGCAGGCGGTGACGACGTTCATCCACGAGTCGCCGCCGCCCTGACTGAGCGGATTGATGTGATCGCGTGTGAGTTCCGATGTCGGGAAGCGCACGGCACAGTACATGCAGACGTTGCCGTCACGCCGGAACAGCGTCCGGTTGTTGAGCGGCGGCACGTAATGTGCCGAGTGGCGCTCGCGCGCATAGGTGTCGCCGGTCGTTGCGACGATCGAGCTTACTTCAATCGTGCTGCGGCGGCCCGTGCGGGCGTTGTAGCCGCCGTGCAGCGTATAGATCGACGAACCGCAGACGTACGCGACCTGTCCGGCGTGATACAGCGCGGCAGCTGCCCGGTAGTCGATCCATTCGAGCGGCATTCCTGCGATGTCCGTTCGCAGCACATCCTGAGCATGGCTTCGGGTTGGCTCTTGCATCGTTGACCGCCCACGGTTTTCCGCGGCGCAGGCAATATGTACCGGCTGGCCGAAATATTCAACGAACCACGTGACGATTTCGTTGCAGGCCGACGATCGGGCACGGCCGCGAGAGGTCCGCCCGGTGGCCCGGTGGCCCGGTGGCCCGGTGGCCCGGTGGCCCGGTGGCCCGGGGATTCTCGCGCCTGGCTCGGTCCGCCGCCAGGGTCAGCGGACGTCGTCGCGCTGCCGGGTGTCCCGCGGCGCGCGGTCGAGCGTATCCTCGCGGCGCAGATCGTCGCGACGCTCGAGCCGCCGGTCGCGCAGCGTGCGGCCGCGCTGGTCCGGCGGCAGCGCCCGGAAGCGACGCCTGAGCTCGCTGCGCTCGGCCGGCGGCAGCCGGCGAAAATTCCGGTAGGCCCGGAGAATGCGAGCCCGCTGTCGCGGCTCGAGCCGACGGAATGTGTCGTAGCGTTCCCGGATCGACGCGCGCTCGGCCTCCGACAGTGAGCGCCAGCGATCGAAGCGATCGCGTGCCCGCGTGCGCTGGCCGTCGTTCATCTCGAGCCAGCGCGCGGCACCGCGCGCCAGCCGTTCCTGCTGCACCGGCTCCATCCCGCTCCAGGCATCTTCCCGCGGCGCGAGCACGCGGCGCTGATCATCGCTCAACTCGTCCCAGCCGATACCCTGGGCGCCGGCAACCGGCGCGGCCAGCAGCGCGACCGCAAGCAGGGCCGCCGCCGCCAGCGTCGTGCAACCGAAAGGCTTACTGGTCTTCATTCGCATCGTCCGCACCGTCTTTCCGGTATTGCTGGCGCCGCCCGTCCGGGCCGCCAGTCCCTTCCGTCTCCCATTCCGAAACCGCCAGCCACTCCTCGTCCGATTCCTGCCACGTGCCGAGATACTCGAGAAACTCCGGATCCGGCGCGGCCTCGTCCTGCGCTGCTGCCCCGCCCAGGCCGAAGCCGCCGCAAACCAGCGCCAGCCAGCGAACGCCGGCCATGTTCATCCGCTGTTGTCCGCATCGAGCAGTGTCTCGTCGGCCTGGACTTCGGCATCGAGCCAGGCGTAGAACTCGAGCTCCTCGAAGAGCTCCAGCTCCTCCTCCTCGAGCAGCAGATCGAGATCGTCGAAAGCGGTCAGGCTCTCGGTCGGCACTGATGCCCGTTCGGGCATCCAGACGATTGCCACGGCCAGACCGGCGGCGAGCCCGAGCGCTGCGATGCGGGGCCCGCCGGTCGGCAGCCAACGCTGCGACGGACGCGGGGCGAGCGCCTCGACCGCGGCTGCCCGCGCCTGCGCCAGCCGCGAGCGGGTGGCGCCGTCGAGGCGTTCGACGCTGCCCGCGAAAACCTCGGCTGCCTTGCGGCCGAGCCGGTCGTCGGGCGGCGACGTCTCGTCTGTCCTGCGGTTGTCGCTCATGTCCAGTGTTCTCCCAGCAAGTCCCGCAACCGTGCAACGGCCCGCGAGTGATGCGTTTTCACGCTGCCTTCCGAGCAGCCCATCGCCGTCGCCGTCTGCCGGACATCGAGATTCTCGAAGTTCCTCAGCATAAAGGCCTGCCGCTGCCGCTCCGGCAGCTGCCGAAGTGCCGCATCGAGCTGCGCTGCCGCTTCCCGGCCGGCAAGCAACTCGGACGGCTCATCGTCGATCGGGCCCGGCGCCGTCGCGATCGGGTCCGGCCGATCCGAATTCTCGTCCTGCCCGCCGAAGAAACTCAACACACGGTTTCGCACTGCGGCGCGCCGGTGCCAGTCGCGTACCCGGTTCGTCAGAATCCGGAAGAACAGCGGCGGCCACTGATCGGCAGGCCGGTCGCCATACTTCGTCGCGAGCCGGATCATCGACTCCTGGACGATGTCGAGCGCGTCGTCGCGGTCGCGCACGGAGACCTGCGCGATCCGGAAAGCCCTTGCCTCGACCTCGCGCAGGAACGCGTCGAGCTGCGCCGCCCGGCTCAAGGCCACTTCCTCTTTCGCATGACCTCCCGGATACTCGAATGGCATCGTCAGCTCCATTCCTTTATACCTCAACGACCATGCCCGGCTGCAGCATCGGAATCCTCCTTCCGCGAACACGCGCCACCGTCCCCGTCCGACGGTTGCCAGAAACATCAACGCAACACGGCCGCCGGCGTTGACAGCACCGCGTTACAGCCGGTGCCCGGCAGGCTCGATTCGACATAATCATGCGGCCGGCCAGACGGCGACCGGCCGGCGCCCGCACCGCAAGACCCGGGCCAGCCGATGAGCCCGTCGCACCGCCTCGTCCGGGTTGCGGTCCCGGCACCGATCCACGCTGACTTCGACTATCTGTGGCCGGGGCCCGGATCGCCGCCCGCGGTCGGCTGTCGCGTCCGCGTGCCTTTCGGCCGGTCGCAGCGCGTCGGGGTCGTCGTCGAGCACCCGCGCGAAGCCCGGGTCGACCGGGCGGCGCTGAAGCCGGTCAGCGCCGCGCTCGACGACGAGCCGATTCTCGACCGCGAGCTGATGGCAACGCTCGCATGGTGCGCATCGTACTACCACCATCCGCCGGGCGAGGTCCTGCTGCACGCGCTGCCGGCGATGCTGCGCCGCGGCGCCGCGGCGCGCGCAACCGCGGCCCACGTGGTGCTGACTGCCGCGGGCCGGGATGCGGATCTCGCGGCGCTCGCCGGCCGCGCACCGCGACAGGCCGAGGCACTGGAGCTGCTTCGACCTTCCGGCGCGGTGCCTCGAACGCGGCTGACCGGGAGCGGGATCAGCGCGGACACGATCCGCCGGCTCGTCGACCGGCAGCTGGTCGCGATCGAGGACCGCCCGGCGGCGATGGCTCCGCCGACGCCCGCAGCCGAGGCAGCGCCAACGTCGGCCACACGCCCCGAGCTGACCGCGGATCAGGCGGATGCCGTCGCCGCGGTCGGCGAGTCGCGCGGCCGCTTCGGCGTTTTCCTGCTGTACGGCGTGACCGGCAGCGGCAAGACTGAGGTGTTCCTGCGCCTGATCGAGACCGAGCTTGCGGCGGGTCGACAGACTCTGCTGCTGGTCCCGGAGATCAGCCTGACGCCGCAGCTGGTCACGCGCCTGACCAGCCGTTTTGGCGCCGTGCTCGCGGTTCTGCATTCGGGCCTCGCCGACGGCGACCGGCTGCGCGCCTGGCAGGCCGCAAGCGCCGGCACGGCGACGCTGATCGTCGGCACTCGCTCGGCGGTCTTCTGCCCGCTGCCGAATCCGGGCCTGATCATCGTCGACGAGGAGCACGATCCCTCGTTCAAGCAGCAGTCCGGGTTGCGCTACTCGGCGCGCGACCTGGCCGTCGTCCGCGGCCGGGCTTTGTCGGTGCCGGTCCTGCTGGCATCCGCCACGCCGTCGCTCGAGACGATTCACAACGCCCGCGAGGGGCGCTACCGCGAGCTCAGGCTGCCGACGCGAATCGGCGCAGCCGGGGTGCCGAGGATGCTGATCGTCGACATGAACCACCATGCCGAGCGACACGGGCTGTCGACACCGCTGCTCCGGCACCTCGAACGGCACCTCGGCCGCGGCAATCAGGTGATGCTGTTCATCAACCGGCGCGGCTTCGCGCCGGTGTTGTTCTGCCCGGGCTGTGAGATCGTCGTCGACTGCCCGCGCTGCGATGCGCATCTGACCGTCCATGCGCGCGCGGCCGCGCTGCGCTGCCATCACTGCGGACGCGAGGAACGTCTCGTCTGGGCCTGTCCCACCTGCGGCAGCGAGCGGCTGGCGCTCGGCGAGGGCACGCAACGGATCACCGACGAGCTGGCCGCGGTCTTTCCCGGCGAGACGATCGCGCGGCTCGATCGCGATGCGCTCGTGCGCCGGGATTCGCTCGGCAGCATCCTCGAGCAGATCGAGAGCGGCGCCGCGAGAATCATCGTCGGTACCCAGCTGCTCGCGAAGGGGCACGACTTTCCGGGCGTCACGCTGGTCGGCGTGCTGAATGCCGACCAGGGCCTGTTCGGCACTGACTTCCGCTCCGAAGAACGGCTCGCCCAGATGCTGGTGCAGGTGGCCGGCCGCGCCGGACGACGCGATCGGCCCGGCGACGTCCTGATCCAGACACACTTTCCCGGCCACCCGCTGCTGAACGGCCTGCTCGAGCAGGACTACGCGGCGTTCGCGGACGGCGCGCTGAGCGAGCGCCGGCTGGCCGGCTGGCCGCCGTATTCGCGAATCGCCGTCTGGCGCGCGGACGCGACGGACCGCACCGCGGCCCGACGCTTTCTGACGATGCTCAGGCAGGCTGCGGCCGCCGACGAGCAGCCGGTGACCGTGCTCGGCCCGACGGCTCATCCGCTGGAGCGAATCGCCGGGCGCTATCGCTACCAGCTGCTGTTCCAGTCCACGGACCGGCGCGCGCTGCATGCGCTGATCGACCGCTGCATAGCGGCGCTCGGGGACTGGCCCGAAACGCGTCGGGTCCGCTGGGCGATCGACGTCGACCCGATCGAGCTGTAGCCCGGAAATCTCGCCGACTAGGCAGGCTTTCGCTTGGCCCTCGTTCGGCCACGGCAGCCGGCGCGGCATGCGTTCCGGGCCGGCTGTCTGACCGGGCTTCGGTTAGAATGCGCGGCTTTCACGGGGGTGCCCGGCCGTGCGCGACCGTCTCGATGCTCTGATTCATGCCGCTCTGCTCGAGCTCGAGCAGCGTGAATCGTTGTCCGGTCTCGCCGGGCTCGACGCCGGCATCGAACGCACGCGCGATCCGGCGCATGGCGACTTCGCCTCGAATGTCGCGCTGCGGGCCGCGAAGATCGCAGGCCGGCAGCCGCGCGAGCTGGCTGCCGCCATCGTCGCGTGCTCCGCCGCCGATCCGGACATCGAAGCGATCGAGATCGCGGGTCCCGGCTTCATTAACTTCCGGCTGCGCCCGTCTGCGCATCACGAGACGCTGCGACGAATACTCGCGGATGGCGACGACTACGGTCGTGCGCCGGCAGCTTCCGGACAGCGACTGCTGGTCGAGTACGTATCGGCGAACCCGACCGGACCGCTGCACGTCGGCCACGGAAGACATGCCGCTTACGGCGCGACGCTGATCAATATCCTGCGCGCGGCCGGTCACGAGGTCGACGACGAGTACTACGTCAATGACGCCGGCCGGCAGATGGACATCCTCGCTGCCAGCGTATGGCTCCGCTACGCCGCGAGGCTCGGCAGCCACATCGCGTTTCCGGACAAGTGCTATCAGGGCGGCTATGTCGTCGACATTGCCGAGTCGCTGCACGCGACGCATGGCGATGCACTGGCCGGCGACGTTGCGGCGGTCGCCGCCGCTATCACCGACTTCGACGGCGACGGCGATCAGCTGCTCGACCGGCTGATCGCCGCGATCAGGGACACGATCGGCGAAGACCGCTATCGCAGCGTTTTCGATGCCGCGCTCGACAGCGTGCTCGACGACATCAAGGACGATCTGGCCGGCTTCGGGGCATCCCCGTCGCGCTGGTTTTCGGAACGGAGCCTGACCGATTCGGGCGCCGTCGACCGGGCGATAGACACGCTAAGGGCAAACGATTCCCTGTACGAAAAGGACGGCGCAACCTGGTTCCGTACGACCGACTATGGCGACGACAAGGATCGGGTCGTCGTACGCGAGAACGGCGCCAGAACGTATTTCGCGTCCGACATCGCGTACCACTTCGAGAAGTGTGAGCGCGGTTACGACGGGTTGCTGAACGTTCTCGGGTCCGACCACCACGGCTACGTTGCGCGACTGCGCGCGGCTATCGAGGCGCTCGGGCACCCCGGTGAGCGCCTCGAGGTGCGCCTGATGCAGTTCGTCGTGCTGTATCGCGGCGCCGAGAAAGCGCAGATGTCGACCCGCAGCGGCGAGTACGTGACGCTGCGCGATCTGCGCGCCGAAGTCGGCAACGATGCCGCGCGATTCTTCTATGTTTCCCGCTCGAACGACCAGCATCTCGACTTCGACCTGGAGCTTGCGAAATCGCAGTCGGCAGACAACCCCGTGTACTACGTTCAGTACGCGCATGCGCGGGTCGCGAACATGCTCGGCCGTCTTGCGGCCGATGGCCATGCCATGCCGGATGCGGACCGGACCGATCTCGCCGTGCTCGACTCGGCGCTGGAGCAGGCGATCCTGCGCGCGCTCGCCCGCTACCCCGAGGTCGTGGCGCTGGCCGCCGACCACCGCGCACCACAGCATCTCGTCCATTATCTGCGCGAGCTCGCGGCCGACTTTCACGCGTTCTATACGTCGAAGGAGCACAAGGTGCTCGGCGACGACGCCGCGCTGCGCGACGCCCGCGTGCTGCTGTCGGTCGCAACGCAGGTCGTGATTCGGAATGCCCTCGGGCTGCTCGGCGTCTCAGCGCCGGAATCGATGTAGGGGGCCGCAGGTGGCGGGCAAACGCAGGCGCCGGGGCGCTGAGCCGATACCGGGCTGGATCTGGATGCTCGGCGGCTTCTCACTCGGGCTGATCGTGGCGCTCGGTCTCTACTTATGGCAGCGGATCCCCGCGCCCGGCCTGACCGGAACGGCATCGACAGCGCGCGCGACACTGCCGGCCCAGCCTGCGGTCGTCGATCCGGTGCCGGTCGCCGACCTGCCGGGACCGACCGGCACACCCGATGCGAACGGCACGTTTGAGCAGAGCGACGACGAACGGCGGCCTGCGGCAGATGACACATCAGCCAGCGTCACGGAGTTCGAGTTCTATGAGGTGCTGCCGGAGTTCGAGGTCGTCGTTCCCGACACCGGCGAGGCGTTGCGCCCCGACACACGGGAAGCGGCAGCCGCCCGGGCCGGCAACTACGTCGTCCAGGCTGGTTCGTTTCTGACGCAGGAGGATGCGGAGAGAATGAAGGCGCGGATCGCGCTGCTCGGATTCGAGTCGCGCATCCAGCGCGTCGCGATCGATGACGACGTTTACCATCGCATCCGCATCGGTCCGGTGACCGACCTCGGCGAGCTGAACCGGATTCGCCGGCGGTTGCGCGAAGAGCGCATCGACTACCTGCTGATCGATACGCCCGACTAAGGCTGAACCAGGGCATGGATCCATGGTCGCCGCTCGGTATCGGCCTGATCGTCACTGCCGGGGTCACGTCGTTCATCACGTCGAGCCTCGGCATCGGCGGCGGCGTGATGCTGCTCGCGATCCTCGCGCAGTTCCTGCCGGCACAGATCATCGTTCCGGTGCATGGCATCGTACAGCTCGGGTCGAATCTCGGCCGCGCGATAATGAGTGCACGACATATCGACTGGGCGCTGATTCGGGCGTTCACGCCCGGTGCCGTCGTCGGCGCGGCGCTCGGCAGCATGGTGCTCGTCAACCTGCCGGGTGCCGCGATCTACCTCAGTATCGCGGCGTTCACGCTGCTGTTGTGCTGGGGGCCGCCATTGCCGACGATCGCCGCCGGGCGCGCAGGCGCTGCCGCACTCGGCGTCACGACGACGTTCCTGACATTGTTCGTCGGCGCGACCGGACCGCTGGTCGGGGCTTTCGTGCGCCAGCGGCAGATCGACCGGTTCGCGACCGTGTCGACTTTCGCTGCGGCGATGTCGCTGCAGCACACGCTGAAGGCGATCGTGTTTCAGTGGGCGGGTTTCGACCTCAGGCCCTGGCTCGTGCTGGTGGCGGCGATGATCGCGGCCGGCATGCTCGGCACCTGGCTCGGGCTGCGCGTGCTGCACAGGTTCGAGGACAGGCACTTCGCGACGACGTTCAAGGTGATGCTGACACTACTGTCCGTGCGGTTGATCTGGCAGGCGTTTGCCTAGCAGCCTGTTGAAAAAGTCGCTGGCGGCGCGTCGCCGCCGTGGGCCGTCGCGTCAGTCGTCGGTGTTCGACTGGCGAAAGTCGACGCCGAGCGCGCGCAGCTTTCTGTACAGATGCGTCCGTTCCATGCCGACCCGCTTCGCGAGCTGGCCGACCTTGCCGCCGCAGAGCACGAGCTGCTGGGTCAGGTAGGCCCGCTCGAAGTGCTCGCGGGCTTCGCGCAGCGGCAACGACAGCAGGTCCTGCTTGATCAGCGGCTCCGACTCGTTCGTTTCCCTGGCGAGCTGCGCCTCGACGTCCTGCAGGCTGATTTCCTCGTCGGTGCCGAACACCAGCAGGTGTCGTACTACTTCCTTCAACTCCGCAACGTTGCCGGGCCACGGATAATTGCGAAGCCGGTTCTGCGCCGCGATGCTGAAGCGGCGAAACGGCAGACGCTGCTCCTCGACCAGCGTCTCGGCGTGAAACCGGAGCAGCTCCGGCACGTCCTCGGAATGCTCCCTGAGCGCCGGCACGTGGACGACGACGGCACCGAGCGCGGCCACGATCTCGTTGCCGCGGATATCGCCGGCCTGGTCGCTGGTGCGGCTTGCGACGATACGAACATCGACATCGAGCGGCGTCTCGCGGCCCGAGTTGGTCAGGCGGCGTTGAGTGGCCACCTCGAGCAGCGCCCGCTCCGCGCGATCGGATATCTCGTCTACGCCGTCGATGAACAGCACACCAGCCTGGGCGCGCTCGATCGCCCCGGGCTCACCGGGCGCACCGAGCAATTGCCGCTCGGCGTCGGCGCCGGTCAGATGCCGGCCCTGGAGGACGACGAACGGCTCGATCGACCGGGAGCTGTTGGCCGCCAGATACCGGGCGAACAGTTGCCGCCCACTGCCGGGTTCGCCGACGAAAACGACGTTCGCGTCGAGCCGGGCGAGCTGCGTGACCCGCTCCTTCAGCTGGCGAACCGCTTCGCTCTTGCCGACCGGCGCCAGCGGTTCCCGGCCGCCGCCGAGGCGGCCGCGGTCGCGGCGCCCGTCGAGCACACGCGACACGGTACGCAGCAGCTTCGTCAGTGAGACCGGCTTCTCGATGAAGTCGAGCGCGCCGAGCCTCGTCGCCTCGACGGCAGTATCGACGGTACCGTGGCCGGACATCATGATGACCGGGTCGAGGCGACCGCTGTCGGACCATTCTTTCAGCAGCGTGATGCCGTCGGTTCCCGGCATCCAGATGTCGAGCAGCGTCAGATCGTAGCTGCGACCCTGGCGTGCGGCGCGCGCACCGGCGGCATCGGCCGCCGTCGTCACTTCGTAACCTTCCTCGCTGAGGATTTCGTCGAGAAGCTCCCGGATATTGGCCTCGTCGTCGACAACCAGAATCTGTGTGCCGCTCATGCTCGCTCCCGCTGATGTGGCCCGGTGGCCGCGGTTTCGGAGCCTGCCTCACCACCGGGTATCGGCATCAGTATACTGATGAACGCGCCGCCCTGTTCATGGTTACCGGCACGAATCGTGCCGCCATGCTCCTCGACCAGCTTCTTGACGATCGCGAGCCCGAGGCCCGTGCCCTTGGTCTTGCCGGTGACGTACGGGTAAAAGGCCCGATCCATGATCTCGGCCGCGAAGCCGGGACCGTTGTCGCGAACGACGATTTCGGCGTGCGGGCCGGCCGCCGTGTCGACACGCCGGGTCTCGATGTCGATCGTCGCGACCGCCTGCGTTTCGGTCGCCTCGATCGCGTTCCGCATCAGGTTATGTAACACCTGCCGCAGTCGGCCGGCGTCGGCATCGATACGCGGCAGCCCGCTGTCGAAACGCATCCGGATCGACGCATTGAAGCCCTGATGGCGGTACAGGTCGGTCACCTCGCTGACGAGCTCGTTCAGATCGATTCGCGAGATCTCCATCTGCGGCGCACGCGCATACTCGCTGAACGCGTTGACCATCTCCTTCATCGCGTCGACCTGCTGAATGATCGTGTGCGTCGCCCGGTCCAGCAGGCCGATGTCGCTTTCGCCACCGGCCAGATACCGGTGCCGCAGTCTTTCGGCGGACAACTGTATCGGCGTCAGCGGATTCTTGATCTCGTGCGCGAGTCTGCGCGCCACTTCCCCCCAGGCCGCCTCGCGCTGCGCCTGCATCAGCGCCGTGATCTCGTCGAAAACGACGATGTAACCCTCGTCGCCCTCGTCGCCCGACGGCAGCGGGCTGAACGCGCACATCAACTGCCGCTCGCCGACTTCGCCGCGCAGACTGATCTGCTCACGCCACTCGGTTTCGCGGCGCTCCAGGTGACCCCGGCTGATCGACAGGAACTGTGCCAGCAGCGGTCGGTCGGCAGCCAGGTCGACGAGCGACTCGCCGACGTGCGACTCGAGATCGACGCCGAGAATCGCGCCTGCGGCGTGGTTCGCCGTGCGGATGCGAAGATCCTTCTCGAGCGACACGACGCCCGTCGTCAGGTTCGCGAGGATGATCTCGAGCTTGTTGCGCTCACCCTCGAGCTCCTGCTCCGACCGGCGCGTCTCGGTGCGCGCCTCGGCCAGTCGCTGCGTCATCTCGTTGAACGAATTGACCAGGAAGCCGATCTCGTCCGCGGCTGCCGACGGCAGCCGCGTGTCGAAGTCGCCGCGCGCCACCGCCCGCGTGCCCTGCATCAGCTGCTGAATCGGGACGATCAGCCGTTGTGCGGCGAAGAACGCGCCGTACACGGCCGCCAGAACCGCGACCAGCAGCACGAGACTCAGCGTCAGCGTAAAGCTGTACTTCAGCGAATCGCTCAGAAAGTTGAGTTCCGCGAACTGGCTGTAGCTCGACTCGACGGCGCCGGCGAGCACGCTGATGCGCTGATCGACCGGAAACGTGGCCCGCAGTATCTCGTACTCGCCGGGTGTACCGGTCCGTGCCAGCCGTCGCGCGGCCGTCACCTCGTACTGGCCGCCGGGCCGCTGGTCGAGGCTCACATACGGCAGACCCTGGCGAATCTGCAGCATCAGCTCCTCGCCCGGATAACGCGGCACGGCGCCGGCCGGATCGTCGCTGTTCGTTGCGACGATCTGGCTCGCCGATGAGAACACGCTCAGCTCGATGGCCCCGCTCGCACGCCGCAACTCGCCGACCTGCGCGATCAGCCCGTTGCGATCACCGCCCTCGAGGGCCTCGACCATCTCGTCCACCTGGGCGAGACTCTCGCGACGCTGCGCCTCTAGTGCGGCGCGACTGAGCTCGAGCGCATTGTCCAGGCCTTCGGAGACGTCGACGTTGAACCAGTCGTCGATCCCACGGTTGATGAACTGCACGGAGAACGTGTAGAGGACGACGAGCGGCGTTGCGGCCAGCAGGACGACCAGTCCGACGGCGCGCGCCTGCAGCCGCGAACCGGGCACGTAGCGTCGGTAATCGCGGATCAGCCGCACGAGGCGCGCACCGATCAAGCTGACCAGCACGGTGATGCCGATCGAGTTGATCAGCAGAATCCAGCCCGGATAGCGGGCGAAGTCGTCGGAGTTCTCAGCGACCTGGCTGAACAGCAACAGCGCAACGACCCACAGCAGAACGCCGAGGACGATGACGACGCCGAACAGCGTCCGGATTATTCTTCGTCCAATCGCCATTGTTCCCAGTCGCTGCCCAAAGACCAGTCCCGCCGCCAGAACGCGAGCAGCCGCAGCGGCCCCGGCAGGCGCTCAGTGTCGAGCAGCACGCGCAGGCGGATGTCGTAACGCCGATCGCTGTCGAGCAGCGCCGCATCGAGGGCCGGCAGGTCGTCGATACGGCCGATGAACTGCAGCGCGGCGTCGAGATCGGCGAACATCGTCCGCTCGTCGGTATTCTGATTCGTCACGCTGTAGCGCTCGGTCAGCGTCTGAAATTCGATCTGATAGCGCTGACGAAGAACCGCGGCCTCGGTATCCCACCACAGCCGGAGACGATTCAGGAATTCGAGCTCGTAGCTGATGCTGAGCGGCACGCCCGACGCGAGTGCCTCGCGACCCTCGGCGGACAGATTGAGATCCGCCGACGCAGTCAGGAAATAGACGCCGTTGCGAAGTGTCAGCGACGCCTCGCGGATCTCGAAGCTGCCGTCTTCGTCATTCTGCGCGGCCAGCGGACCCGCGAACAGAACGGCCAACGCAGCCAGCACGATTCTGCCGCGTTGCACCGCCGTCGTGCCGAGCCCGTTCACGCCTCGTTACCGTCCCCGATTCTTATCGAGGCAAGCATAATAAAACCCGTCCATTCCTGCCGCTCCGGTCCTGATCCGGAAATGGCCCGGCGTGCCGGGCGGTGCGCAGCCCGCGTCGTCGCGGCGGTCGAGAAACGCCGCTGTCTGCGCGGCGTTCTCGGCGGACAGGACACTGCAGGTCGCATACACCAGCCGCCCGCCGGGCGCCAGCAACGGCCAGAGCGCATCGAGCAGCCGGGCCTGCTGGCGGGCCGCCGCGCCGACATCTGCGGGGCGGCGACGCAGCTTGATTTCCGGATGCCGGCGGATCACACCGGTGCCGCTGCACGGCGCATCGAGCAGGATGCGGTCGAACGAGCGGCCGTCCCACCAGTCGTCCGGCGACATCGCATCGCCCACGACGAGCCGGGCGTCGTGCCCCAGCCGGGTGAGCGCGGTTCCGACCCCGGCCAGCCTGTCCGCGTCGACATCGACGGCGACGACGGCAGCGAGGCCGGGACAGGACTCGAGCATGTGCGCGGTCTTGCCGCCCGGCGCCGCGCAGGCATCGAGCACGCGCTGTCCGGGCGCAAGATCGAGCAAGCCGGCCGCGAGCTGGGCCGCCGCATCCTGGACCGCGACCAGGCCCTCGGCGTGCCCGGGCAGCTCAGCCACCGGCACGGGCGAGCCGAGCCGCACCGTCGCGGGGCTGGCAGCGCCGCTTTCGGCGTCGATACCGGCAGCGTTGAGCTCGGCGATGTACGCCGCACGACTCGATCGCAGGAGATTGACTCGTAGCCACTGCGGCGGCGTTTCGTTGTCGGCAGCGAGCAGCGCCGCACCGTCGGCCGGCCCCCAGTCGCGAATGAATGCATCGGCGAGCCAGCGTGGATGGCTGTGGTTGTAGACGGGCTCGTCCCGGGCGACCAGCGCGTCCCGCTCGCGCAGGAAACGCCTCAGCACGGCATTGACGAAGCCGCGCGCATGGCCGACGCCGAGCTCGGCCGCCGCATTGACGGTTTCGCCGACCGCCGCATGATCCGGGACACGCAGCTCGTCGAGTTGCAGCAGGCCGAGGTGCAGCAGTGCCGTGACGACCGGGTCCGGACGCCGCCGACTGCGGCTCAGCTGATCGACGACCCAGGCATAGCGGTGGTGCCAGCGCAGCGCCCCGGAGATCAGGGCGCGCAGCAACGCACGGTCCCTCGGGTCGGTGACCGACGTCCGCTCGATCTCGGCCTCCACGGTGCCGCCGCGGTAGAGCCGCACCAGCGATCGCGCGGCCTCAGCCCGTACGCCCGGCGCGCGTGCCATCTCAGGCAGGCACGAATGTCGCGCCGTCGAGGGTCTGAGAGCGAAGCCAGTCCGCGACGTCGACCCTGCGGCTGCCCGGCGACTGCACTTCGACCAGCCGCAGCACGCCGTCGCCGCTGGCAACGTCGATGCCGTCGGGACCGGCGGCGACGATCGCACCGGGCCCGGCAGAGTCGGGAGTCGGCCCCGGCGCGGCGACGGCGCGCCAGATTCTGATACGGCGGCCGTCATCGAGCTTGCCCTCTGCCACCGGCCAGGGGTTGTAGGCGCGCACGCGCCGCGCGAGCAGTGCGGCCGGCTCGCGCCAGTCGAGGATCGCCTCGGACTTCGTCAGCTTCGCGGCATGACAGGCCCCCCCGGCGTCCTGGTCGACTGCCACGGACCGGCCGGCCAGGATGGCCGGCAGCGTCTCGCCGGCAAGCGCCGCGCCGAGCTCGGCAAGCCGATCGTGCAGGCTGCCCGCAGTTTCGTCCGGGCCGATCGGCGTCGCGGCCCGCGCATAGACTGGCCCGGTGTCGAGGCCGAGCTCCATCCGCATGATGCTGATGCCGGTCTGCGCGTCACCGGCAAGAATGGCGCGCTGGATCGGCGCCGCGCCGCGCCAGCGCGGCAGCAGGGAGGCATGCACATTGACGCAACCGACACGCGGCATCTCGAGCAGCCAGCGGGGCAGCAACAGTCCGTAGGCGACGACCAGCAGCGCATCGAGCGTCGGCTGGCCGCCACTGGTCCCGTCGGTGCCGCCCGGCGCGAGCAGCGCCGGCTCGCGCAGTTGCTCGGGCTGCTCGACCCGCAGGCCGTGCTCGAGCGCGAGTTGCTTGACCGGCGACGCCGTCAGCTTGCGGCCGCGGCCTGCCGGGCGGTCCGGCTGCGTCAGCACGACCGGCACGCTCGCTCCGGCCGCCAGCAGCATCGCGAGCGAAGGCACGGCGAACGCGGGAGTGCCGGCAAAGCCGATGCGCGCTCCGGCGAGATCGGGCATGGCCTGCAGGCAGGCTAAAGGACCGGCGTCGACGCTGCGGCGCGTTCCGCGGCCGAGTCCGTCTGTGACCGCCGCGACCGCTTGACCAGCTTCCTGCGAATCCGGCCGCGCTTGAGCTCGGACAGGTAGTCGACGAACAGCTTGCCGTCGAGGTGATCCATCTCGTGCTGCACGCAGACGGCAAGCAGGCCTTCGGCGTCGAATTCGATCTCGCCACCGTCGCGATCGAGCGCCCGCACCCGGATCTGCGCGGCCCGCTCGACCGGCTCATAGAAATCCGGCACCGACAGGCAACCCTCCTCGTGGCTCGCCTGTCCGTCAAGCGACAGGATTTCCGGATTGACGAGGCACAAAGGCTCGTTGCGGTCGTCCGAGATGTCGATTACCAGTACCCGCTTATGGACATCGACCTGAGTTGCCGCGAGCCCGATGCCCGGCGCTGCGTACATCGTCTCGAGCAGATCGTCGATCAGTTGCCGGACTTCGGCATCGACTTCTGTGACCGGTTCCGCGCGAATGCGAAGTCGCGGATCGGGATACTCGAGAATTGGGAGTCGGGCCATTGTGAATCGGACGGGGCTTGGTGTATAAGATCGCGGAAGTTACTTAACTGTTTGACTTTACAAGGGATAGTAACCTGCAGTTCGCATCCGCAAGCGCACCCTGGAGGCGCTTGCCGGCCGCGCGCCAGTATACCAGCTGACCGCCTGGGCGACGTCGGAACTGCAGGACCTCTGGCATAGGGAGCTCTCGCCATGCACGACGCGAAATCGCGTTTTTTCCGTACCGCTGCCGTCGCCGCCGGGTTTTCGCTCGGCCTTATCGCGCTGACCACGACCGAGGCGCAGCACCGCGGCTCAGCACTGCCCGCCGCGGCGAGTGCTACGGCCGCGGTCGGCCAGGCAGGCTCGGGGCCGGTCCTGAATCCCCGCCATCCGGACCAGCATGTCGTCGTCCGCGGCGATACGCTGTGGGACATCTCGGCGATGTTCCTGCGCGACCCCTGGTACTGGCCGGAAATCTGGCAGATCAACCAGCAGGTCGAAAACCCCCATCTGATTTACCCGGGCGACCTGCTGTCACTGGTTTTCCTCGACGACGGCTCGCCGGCGATCACTCTGGAGCGCGGCGGCGGCCTCGGCGGGACCGAGCGCCTGTCCCCGCGGGTCCGGTCCGAACCGATCGAGGAAGCGATACCGACGGTGCCGTTCGAGACGCTGCGGGCTTTCCTGTCCCGCCCTGCGGTGCTCGAACCCGAGCAGCTCGATGCGCTGCCGTACCTGTTCGCCCACCCGGAAGGACTGCTGGGTAGCGCCGGGCGTGACGTCTACGTGCGCGGCACCGATGCCGAGCCCGGCCGCGTGTTCAATCTCGTGCATCCCGGCGACGCCCTCATCGACCCCGACACCGGCGACGTGCTCGGCTACGAAGGTTTGTACGTCGGCCAGGGGCGCGTCCGCCGCTCCGGTGACCCGGCCACCGTCTTCCTGACCGAGAGCGCCCGCGAGGCGACGATCGGTGACTATCTGATTCAGGAAGAGGGGATCAACCCGGTCAACTTCTTCCCACAGGCGCCCGGCACACCGGTCGACGGCCGGATCATCTCGGTGGTCGACGGCGTATCGCTGATCGGCCAGTACCAGGTCGTCGTGATCAATCGCGGCGCCAATCACGGCGTATCGCCGGGGCACGTGCTGAGCGTCTACCAGACCGGCGAATGGGTCCGGGACGACATTCAGAATAATCGCTTCTTTGCCGACAAAGTCCGCTTGCCGGACGAATATGCGGGCACGACGATGGTATTCCGCGTCTTCGACCGGATGAGCTATGCCCTCGTCATGGAAGCGACCCGCGAGTTCCGCGTCCTCGACACGGTCCGCAACCCGGAATAGGCCCGTTCCGCGCGTCGCTGCTCCGCCGTGAGCAGCGACGCCATTCTCCGTCTGCTCGCGCGCGCCCCGACCGGCACGACCGGCTGGCCCGCCGCAGCCCGCGCCGCGGGCGACCTTGCGGCACTCGCGACTGCCCCGGCCGGCCGCTACCGACTGCCCGACGGCGCTGCGGCCAGCCGCGCGCGCGCCGCGATCGCCGCGCGCGGAACCTCTCGCGGGCCCCGGCCGGACACCGGGCCTGCCGACCTCGATGACTGGCGGAAGTGGCTGGCCCAGCCGGGCCACGGGCTGATCACGCTCGGCGCACCCGATTACCCCGAGCAGCTGGCCGAGCTGCCGGACGCACCGCTCGCGTTGTGGGTCGACGGCACGCGGCCGGCGCTGCTCGCCGACCCGCAGGTTGCGATCGTCGGCAGCCGCCGGGCGAGCGTCGGCGGCATGGCCCTGGCACGGGATTTCGCCGAGACGCTGGGCCGCGCCGGGCTGTCGGTGACGAGCGGCCTCGCGGCCGGCATCGACGGCGCCGCGCATGCCGGCGCACTGCCGACGACCGGCGGGACGGTCGCCGTGCTCGGCTGCGGTATCGACCGGATCTACCCCGAGCGGCACGCGACGCTCGCCGCCGGGATCCGCGAGAACGGCGTCATCGTCTCCGAGTATCCGCCCGGCACGGCGCCGCAGCCGTTCCGGTTTCCGGCTCGCAACCGGATCATCGCAGGACTCTCGCTCGGCACGCTGGTCGTCGAGGCCGCAGCGCGGTCGGGCTCGCTGATCACCGCGAGGCTCGCTTCCGACTACGGCAGGGAGGTGTTCGCCGTGCCGGGCGCAGTGCACAGCACGCTCAGCAAAGGTTGTCATAAGCTCCTCCGCCATGGCGCCTGCCTCGTCGAAGAGGTCGCCGATGTGCTGAACGAAATCGCCCCGAGCCTCGTGCCGATCGTCGCCGACGCAGCGCACGCGGGCCGGGAGAAGGCGCCGGCAACACTGACGCCCGCAGAGGAGAAACTGCTGCACAGGCTTGATTTCTCGCCGGTATCGATCACCGCATTGGCAGAAGATTCCGGATTGACGACGCAGGAGCTTTCCTCCATGCTCCTGCACCTGGAAATCGAGGGGATCATCGAAGCACTGCCCGGCGGTCGCTTTTCCCGACTCAAGAGGACCCGATGAAGGAAACCGTTCTGGACGTGCTGATGTACCTGTTCGAGACGTTCGTCGACAGCGAGGACGAGCCCGATCCCGATCGGCTCGAGCTGCGCGACGAGCTCGAACGGGCCGGTTTTCGCGAATACGAAATCGACCGCGCGCTCGACTGGCTCGACGGACTGACGGTCAGCGAGTCCGAGGTTTCCGCCACGCCGCTCACGCCGACCACTCGCGTCTACGACTTGGGCGAGCAGGAGCGTATCGACGTCGCGTCACGCGGCTATCTTCTGCATCTGGAACAGATCGGTATTCTGCAGCCTGCGCAGCGCGAGCTCGTGATCGACCGGCTGCTGGCACTCGACACCGAGGATATCGACGTCGACCAGATCAAATGGGTCGTCATGATGGTCCTGTTCAGCCAGCCCGGACACGAACACGCTTATGCGCAGATGGAAGACCTCGTATTCGCCGATGAGCCGGCCTGGCTCCACTAGGTCTCTGCAGGCGACCGACAACGACACCCGCCACCAGGACGCGACTTCGGGGAACGGTTCGACGACGGGCCCCGGCGTGAAGGCATGAGCAATAATCTCGTCATCGTCGAGTCTCCCGCGAAAGCCCGCACGATAGAGAAGTATCTCGGCAAGGATTTCTCGGTCCTCGCCTCGTACGGGCACATCCGCGACCTCGTTCCGAAAGAAGGCGCCGTCGATCCGGACGATAACTTCGCGATGAAGTACCAGCTGATCGAGAAAAACGAGAAGCATGTCGAGAAGATCGTCCGGGCGGTCCGCAAGGCAGGCGCCGTCTATCTCGCAACGGACCCGGACCGCGAGGGCGAGGCGATTTCGTGGCACGTCTACGAGGTCCTCAACGATAGGGGCCTGCTGGACGACAAGGCAGTCCACCGTGTCGTGTTCCACGAAATCACGAAGCGCGCCATTCAGGAGGCGATCGATCATCCCCGCGAGCTGTCGGACTCGCTCGTCAACGCCCAGCAGGCACGCCGGGCGCTCGACTATCTGGTCGGTTTCAATCTGTCGCCGCTGCTGTGGAAGAAGGTCCGCCGCGGACTGTCGGCCGGCCGCGTGCAGAGCCCTGCGCTCCGGCTGATCGTCGAGCGCGAAGACGAGATCGCGGCCTTCGTTGCACGCGAGTACTGGAGCATCGAGGCCCAGGCCGACAAGGACGATCAGAAGTTTCCGGCGCGACTGTTTACCTATCGCGGCGAGAGGGTCGAGCAGTTCACGTTCACCGACGAGGCTTCGACGCGTTCGGCGGAGCAGGCGATCGAGACCGAAGCAGGCGGCGTGCTGACGGTCGCCGGCGTCGAGAAGCGACAGCGCAAGCGCAATCCGGCTGCACCGTTCATCACGTCGACGCTGCAGCAGGAAGCATCCCGCAAGCTGGGCTTCAGCGCGCAAAAGACGATGTCGGTCGCCCAGCGGCTGTACGAGGGCATCGAGACCGACGAGGGTTCCGTCGGGCTGATCAGCTACATGCGTACCGACTCGGTCACGCTCGCCGCCGAGGCAGTGACCGAGATCCGCGAGGTCATCGCCGAGCGTTTTGGCGGCGAGAACGTCCCCGATGCGCCGCGCGAATACAAGACCAAGGCGCGCAACGCCCAGGAAGCCCACGAGGCAATCCGTCCGACGTCGGCCGCCCGTGCGCCGGCGGACATGAAACGGTTTCTCGATGCCAACCAACTCAGGCTCTACGAGCTGATCTGGAAGCGCACGATCGCGAGCCAGATGGTACCGGCCGTCTACGACACGGTCGCGCTGGACCTTGCGGCCGGCGACGGTGACGCGAGCGACATTCGATTCCGCGCCACCGGATCGGTCCTCGTCCACCCGGGCTTCATCGCCGTCTATCAGGAAGGTCAGGACGACAGTGTCGTCGACGATCAGGACAAGATTCTGCCGGCCGTCGAGGTCGGCGACCGGCTCAAGCTTGCCGAGCTCGTCTCCGAGCAGCACTTTACCGAGCCGCCACCGCGTTACTCGGAGGCGACGCTGGTCAAGGCGCTCGAGGAGTACGGGATTGGCCGGCCTTCGACGTACGCGTCGATCATCTCGACGCTGAGGAATCGCGAATACGTCGAAGTCGACAGCAGACGGTTCATTCCGACCGACGTCGGCCGCGTCGTGAACCGCTTCCTGACCGAGTTCTTTTCGCAGTACGTCGACTACGAGTTCACGGCCCGAATGGAAGACTCGCTCGACGCGGTGTCGCGCGGCGAGTCCGACTGGCGACCGCTGCTGAAGGATTTCTGGCAGCCGTTCCACGAGCTCGTCGAGCACACGGAAACGTCCGTGACCCGCGAGCAGGCCTCGCAGGCACGGGTCCTCGGGGAAGATCCGAAATCCGGGCGGCCCGTCAGCGTCCGCATGGGACGCTACGGCGCGTTCGTTCAGATCGGCACGCGCGAGGACGAGGATAAGCCGCTCTTTGCGGGGCTGCGCCCCGGCCAGAAGATGGACGAGATCACCTTCGACGAAGCGATGGATCTGTTCAAGCTGCCGCGCGCCCTCGGCGAAACGGCCGACGGCGAGCCCGTCTCCGCCAGCATCGGGCGCTTCGGTCCCTACGTTCGGTACGGCAACAAGTTCGTGTCGATCCGCGGCGACGACGACCCGTACACGATTCAGCTCGACCGGGCACTGGTGCTGATCGAGGAAAAGAAGATCGCCGATGCGAACCGCATCATTCAGGACTTTGCCGAGCAGGGCATTCAGGTCCTGAACGGGCGCTACGGCCCATACGTCACCGACGGCAAGAAAAACGCGAAGATTCCGAAGGATCAGGACCCGAAGGCACTGACGCTTGCCGACTGCGAGCGCATGATCGCTGCCGCGCCTGAGCGCGGTGCACGGCGCGGCCGGAAGAAAACCGGGGCAGCGTCGGGGCCCGGCAAGAAAGCGACGAAGAAGGCGGCCGCGAAGAAGACGACCACCAAAAAGGCCGCGAAAAGAAAGACGGCCAAGAAGAAGGCGAAAAAGAAGGTCAGCAAGAAGACCGCCAGCGGGAAGAAGAAAGCGACGGCCGGCAACATGGCCGCCAAGACGGCGGGCGACACGACCGGCAACGGCGCCGGATCGGACTGATGCTGTCGCGGCAGCGGCTCGACACGGCGGCCAGAATGCTGCTCGCGGGCCTGGTCATCGCTTACCCGACCGAGAGCGTCTATGGCCTCGGCTGCCGCGCCGATGACCCGGAAGCGATCGCAAGAATCATTGCGCTCAAAGGCCGGAGCGCCGCGAAGGGACTGATACTGATCGCCGCCGATATCGCCCAGATCGAGCCACTGGTCGAGCTGCCGAACGGGCCGCTGCGTGGCGAAATCCTCGGCAGCTGGCCCGGTCCCGTGACGTGGGTTCTGCCGGCACGCGCCGGGACTCAGGCCCTGTTGACCGGTGACCGAGACACGCTCGCCGTGCGTATCACGGCACATCCGGCAGCACGCTATCTGGCGCGGCGCGTGGGCCTGCCGCTCGTCTCCACGAGCGCGAACCGCAGCGGGCGGCGACCCGCCCGCTCGGCACTCGAGGTGCGTCGCTGGCTGGGGCCGGCCGTAGACCATGTCCACTCAGGCCCGCTCGGCGACAGGCCGCGACCGACGGCCATCCGCGACGGCCGCAGCGGCGCGATTCTGCGCTCCGGCTAAACGAACGACACCGCGGTGCCTGGCGCCGCAGCGAATGACGGGCTCGCCCTGAGGTGCGCGCGGTTTGCCGGCCGTGAGACCGGCTCACTCACGATCCGAACGCTGTGGTACGGTCGCAGCTCACCAACGATTTGCACGTATGCCCGGAGCCGATGAACCCCCGTTCGCGAGTGATGTTGTGCGCCTGGCTCCAGTCCGGTTGCTGCGCGCTCGCGCTCGGCCTGCTGGCGGCATCGGCAGTGACCGATACGCCCGCCCAGCCGCTGCCCATCGACCCGCCGGACGTTCTGGCGAGCCCTGAAACGCCGCGACCGGTCAAAGCACCCAACGAGGTCTACATCGTCCAGCTGCGGGATGCCGGCGCTGCCAGTTACAAGGGCGGCATCGCAGGATTCGCAGCGACGAAACCCGCCATCGGCGACCGACTCGACGCGGGCGCCGGCAACGTTACGAGCTACGTTCGCTACCTCGAGTCATCCCACGACCGCCTGCTGCTGTCGGTCAACGCGCCAAGCGCGAAGGTCTACAGCTTTACCTACGCGCTGAACGGCTTCGCGGCGCGACTCGCGCCCGATCAGCTGACCCGCCTCGCCCATCACCCGGACGTCCGACGAATCTGGCGCGACACCGAGCAGCAGCTCGGTACTAACAACAGCTCGCTCTACCTGGGGCTGCTCGATCAGGACGGCGGCCTGCGCGCCGACGTCGGGCTAACCGGCGAGGACGTCGTCATCGGCATCATCGACAGCGGCGTCTCGCCCGATCATCCGTCGCTCCGCGACTTCGAGGAAGACGTGCCGCGGGCGTGCGACAGTGAATGGGCGCTCGGCTCCTGGCTCGGCCGCTGGCTGTGCCGGCCTTTCACGAACGACCCGCCGCGGATTCAGACGTATGAGCCACCGGCCGGTTTCAACGGCGCCTGTCAGACCGGCGACGGCTTCACCGAAGATCACTGCAACAACAAGATTGTCGGCGCACGCTACTTCATCGACGGATTCCTGTTTCGCAACGAGCTCGATGGCGGCGAATTCATTTCACCGAAGGATGCCGACGGCCATGGCACGCACCTCGCGACAATCGCGGCCGGAAACCGGACGACGGCCGAGCTCTTCGGCGCGCGCGTCGGCACGATCGGCGGTATCGCGCCGCGCGCGCGTGTTGCTGTCTACAAGGCCTGCTGGCTGAAGCCGGGTGAATCGCGAGCGAGCTGCGCGACGTCCGACCTCGCGAGGGCGATCGACGCGGCCGTCGCCGACGGCGTCGACATCATCAACTATTCGGTCGGCAGCCTGGAAACCGACCTGACCGCGCCGGACGACATTGCGCTGCTGAACGCGCTCGACGCCGGTGTCCTCAGCGTCGTGGCCGCCGGCAACGACGGACCGGACAATTTCACGATCGGCTCACCGAGCAGCGCTCCGTGGGTGCTGACGGTCGGCGCCTCGACCCAGACCGGGACCCGGTTCGAGGAGGCCATCGACGTTCTCGAGCCGAGCGATCTGGCGGGTCCTCTGCCGATGCGAGAGGCCTCGTTCACACGCGCGATCCGCGACGGCGCGATCGAAGGCAGCCTCGTGCTGGCAGAGGACGAGGCCGACACGCTGGCCGCCGGCACGCGCGGCAGCTTCTTCGATGCCTGTGAAACGCTGACGAATGGCGGCTCCCTGAGCGGTGCCATCGCACTGATCGAGCGTGGCGGCTGCGACTTCCAGGACAAGCTGATCCGGGTCGAGGACGCCGGCGCGGTCGCCGCCGTCGTCTACAACACCTCGGGCGATCCGATCGTGATGAATGGCCTGGGCGCAACCGTCGATATCCCCGCCGTGATGATCGGCACCGCCGATGCCGACCTGTTGCTCGATGCGATCGATGCCGGCGACGCGGTCGAGCTGCGCATCGCGAGCGGCATCGTCGCGGAGCTGCGCGATACCGGCGGCCAGCTCGCCGGCTTCTCGTCGCGCGGGCCGGCCCTGAGCGAATCCGATTTCATCAAGCCCGATGTAACGGCACCCGGCGTGAACATTCTCGGCGGCGCAAGTCCCGATATACCGAACGGCACGCGCGGACAGCTGTTCCAGTACCTGTCCGGCACGTCGATGGCGGCGCCTATGGTGGCCGGTGTCGCTGCGCTGCTGCTCGAGGCCAATCCCGAGTGGACTCCGGCGATGATCAAGTCCGCGCTGATGAGCACGACGGTTGCCGACATCGTTACCGAGGACGGGGAGTTCTTCGCCAATGCGTTCGAAATGGGCGCCGGTCACATCGATCCGAATTTTGCGCTTACGCCGGGGCTCGTCTACGACGCGACGTTCGACGATTTCACTGCCTACCTGTGCGGCCTGGACGAACCGCTGCCGGCGGCCGACGAGTGCAATTCGCTCGCGCTCGAGGGTCTTCCGTTCGATGCGCCGCAGCTGAATCTGCCTTCGATCGGCCTGACCGAAATGATTCCCGGCGACCAGATCACGCGACGCGTCAGGAACACGGGTCCGTCGTCGACCTATACGGCAACTATCGATGAGCCGCCCGGCATCTCGGTCGCCATTCAGCCTCCGGCACTGACACTCGGGACCGGCGAAACCGGCGAGTTCACGCTGACGCTCGATAATGTCGCAGCGGAGCCCGAGTTCTGGCAGTTCGGCAATCTGAATCTGAGCGACGGCACCCGTTTCGTCGATACCCCGCTTGCGATACAGCCGGTCTTCGTGCGCGCGCCGGACGAGATCCGGCTGAGCTCGGCGACCGGCAGCGACACGCTGCCGGTAGATTTCGGCTACGAAGGCGAGTACTTCCTGGGCGTCCACGGCCTGCATGGCCCGGGTCTCGCGGAATCCGGATTCGTCGAGGACGATCCGACGAACTCGTTCAACTTCCGCTTCGACGACGGCGTCAACGCGCACTACTTCACGCTCGCGCCGGGAGAGCTGTTCCTACGCGTTGCAACGTTCGACGAGCTGACGGACGGTGAGGATGATCTCGACGTTTATCTGTATTTCTGCGCGACGACGACGACCTGCACGCAGATCGCTGAGAGCGGCAGCTTCACGTCCGAGGAACGGATCGATCTGGTTCTGCCACCGTCAGGGCTGTACGCGATTCTGGTCCATGGCTTTCAGACCGACGAGACACGCGGCGGTCCGGGGTCGAACTACGAGGTTTTCGCGTGGTCGTTCGGACCGGACGACGATCAGGGCAACCTGGCCGTTACCGCGCCCGCGGCCGTGCAGACCGGCGACCGACTCAATCTGGATTACCAGTGGAGCGGGCTCGATCCTGCGGTTCGCTACCTTGGCGGGATCTCGCACGACACGCCGTTCGATCTGTTCTTCCTGACGATCGTGACGGCGAACATGCCCTGAGCCGCGGTCGCGTGCCGCCGACAGCCGGCCGGCAGTCGACGGCCCGGCGCGAGATTCAGATCGTCCACTCGACGGCCGCCGCAATGGCCCGACCGACTTCCTCGGATTCGTCGACGCTCGGCCCGAGCACCGCGATACTGCCGCCGGGACCGGCGGGCAGCAGACTGCCATTCAGCGCCTCCTGCTCGAGCGTCAGCGGCACCGGTGACTGCAACGGCCGCTCCGGCATCAGCAGCACCATGAACGGTCCGCTGCGCCCCTGAACCACCAGATGCGGCACCCACTGGCCGTCCACCAGACAGGATTTCACGTAGCTTACGGGGCGGCCTACCGCACCGAGGTCCATCTCCGCCTGACCGTCAAGCACCGCGGTGATCGCATCCTCGCTGACGGTCGAGGTCGTCCGTACCCATGAGCCGGGCTCGTCGTACCAGTGCTCGACGACGGCCGCAGCCAGTGTCTGCGGGTCGTTCTGCGGCGTCAACGTGTACAGCACGATGGCGAGCGTCGCAATGACGCCGGCTGCCGCGCCGCCGATGGCGTAGAGCCAGCGACCGCCCGCGCGGCTCGTCACGACGGAGCCGGCCGCCGCCTGCTCCCGCGCGAGCGCGTCGGCGTAGCGCTCACGGTACGCGGCGACATCGAAGCGGAGCGCCTGAGCAATACGCTCCTCGGCAGCGCGGACGCGCGCGGCATAGGCCCGGCATGGCGCGCAGCTGGCCTCGTGCGCGCCCAGCTCTGCCACGTTCGCCGACGGATCTTCCAGCAATCTTGTTCTGTATGTCTCGCAGTCCATCGCTAGTTACTCCTGATCAGGTCCAGGTCGGGCCTCATCTGATCTGCAAGCTTCTTGCGGGCCCGGTGCAGCCGCGTCAGCACGGCCCCCTGGCGAATCTCCATCGTCTTAGCGATTTCCGCGGTCGTCAGCCCCAGCATCACCTGCAGCACGAGCGGCTCACGGTAATCCGCATCCAGCTGAAAGATCGCTGCGCGAACGTCGTCGACATCCGTGTCGTCCTGCGTCGCCACGAGCGCCGTTTCAGCGGCGGTGAGCTCATCGATGTCCCGGGTCTCGAGACGTTTGCGCTCGTAGACTCTGGCGTGCTCTCGGCGCGCGATCGTCAGGAGCCAGGATTTTACGGCCGTGACGTCCTGCAGGCGATCGAGCGAGCGAAATGCCCGCAGCATCGTCTCCTGCACCACGTCGTCAGCCAGATCCGGATCCCGGCACAGCCAGAACACATAACGGAACAGGTCGTCGCGCCAGGGCGCAACCAGCTCATCGAAGCTGGCCGTGTCGGTAATTTCCGCTTCTACCATTCAGTCTCAGACCTCGTCAGTCGGCGATTTATTACCGCGCCGCGCGCCTGTTAGAGTAGCGCCGGAAAGAATGCAGACGGAGCCTGTCATGACAGACGCCTCGCCGGCACCGGACCGCTATGCCCTCGTCGGCAAGCCGGTATCGCACAGCCGCTCACCGATGATCCACCAGATCTTCGCCCGGGAGACCGGACAGAACCTGACCTACGAGCTGATCGAGGCCGAAGCCGACGAATTCGAAACCGCCGTCCGCGGTTTCGGTGCGGCCGGTGGCAAAGGCATGAACGTCACCGTGCCATACAAGGAGGCCGCGTTCCACCTCTGCGGAACGACCGGGGAAGAGGCGCGTGCGGCGGGCGCCGTCAACACGATCTCGTTCCGCGGCACGACTCTGCACGGTGACAACACCGACGGTATCGGCTTCATGCGGGACCTGACGATCAACAATGGTGCCGACCCGGCCGGCGCGAGCGTTCTCGTGCTCGGCGCCGGCGGTGCGGCCCGCGGCATCGTCGGGCCGCTGCTCGCGGCAGGCCCGGAACGGCTCGTCATCGCGAACCGCACCGAGGAGCGGGCGATCGCGCTGCGCGAGGCGGTGTCGGGCGGCGCCGGCATCGACGTCTGCCGCTTCGACGAGCTCGAGCTTCAGGGGCCGTTCGACATCGTGGTAAATGCGACGTCCGCCGGACTGAACAACGAGTCGATGCCGTTCTCGCCGCAGATCGTCGGTGCCACGACGACCTGCTACGACCTGGTCTACGGCAACACGACAACGCCGTTCGTGCAATGGGCCGAAAACGCCGGCGCCGCAACCGCGCTGCAGGGGTGGGGCATGCTCGTCGAGCAGGCAGCAGAGTCGTTCCGGATCTGGCGCGACATCATGCCGCCCACGGCCGATCTGATTGCGCATCGCTGAGTCGTATGTCCCGCCGGCCCGGCGCCCTCGGATCAGGCCTGCATCGCCTGCGATCCTGTCGCGCGACGTGACGGATCAGCGCATCGTGACCAGCTCTTCGGCGCTCGTCGGATGGATCGCGATCGTGTCGTCGAAATCGCGTTTGCGCGCGCCCATCGTGATCGCAACGGCGAATCCCTGGGCCATTTCGTCGGCGCCGGGGCCGATGACGTGACAGCCGACGACGCGCTCATCGCGGCCGACGCAGACGAGCTTCATGCCGGTCCTGGGCTTCGCGGTCGTCAGTGCATTGAACATCGGCACGAATTCGGACACGTAGGTGCGCACTGCGTCACCGTGCCCGGCGCGCGCCTCGGCTTCGGTCATGCCGATCGTTGCGATCGGCGGGTGTGAGAAGACCACGGTCGGTATCACGTCGTAACTCAAACGGCGGTCCGGGCGGGCGTCGAACAGGCGGTCGCAAAGCCTGCGACCCGCGGCGATTGCGACCGGTGTCAGCTCGGCCCGGCCGGTGACATCCCCGACGGCATAGACACCGGCGGCCGACGTGTTCTGGTACTCGTCGACCTCGATGTAGCCCCCGCTCGTCGTCTGCACACCGGCCCGCTCGAGTCGCAGGCTGGCCGTATTCGGCACGCGGCCGATCGCCCACACCAGCTCGTCGAATGGCCCGTGCTCGCCGGCGGCAGCCGTCGCGAGCCGCAGGCCGTCGTCGTTGCGCACCCCGGTCGGCGTGGCGCCGGTGACGAGCGTGATGCCGGCATCTCTGAGCGACTGCATCAGCCCGTCGCCAAGCATCGAATCGAACCGGCGCAGCACGCTGTCGTAGCGCACGAATAACGTCACGTCGCCGCCGAGCGCGTTGAGCACGCCGGCGAGCTCGACCGCGATGTAGCCACTGCCGACCACCGCCGTTCGGGCCGGCAGCGCATCGAGCTCGAAGAATCCATCCGATGTGATGCCCGCAACGCCGCCGGGGATGTCCGGTCGCAGCGGGTAGCCGCCGGTCGCGATGATGATGTGTTCGGCTTCGTAACGACTGCCGTCGGCAGCGACGACGGTCCGAGTGTCCTCGAATGCGGCCGCCGAACGCACGGTGGCGATCGACTTGCGCTCCAGGTTGCGCGCATAGATGCCGTTCAGGCGCTCGACGTACGCATCGCGGGCCTGGCGCAGGTGTGCGAAGTCGTGCTGTCCGGGATCGATGTCGAAGCCGTATTCGCGCGCGTGGCTGATCGCATGGCCGATCTCGGCGGCGTTCCACATGACCTTCTTCGGCACGCAGCCGACGTTGACGCAGGTGCCGCCGAGCCGGCCAGGCTCGAACACGGCGACCCGGGCACCGTACTCCGCCGCTCGCTGCGCGGCGGCCAGTCCACCGCTGCCACCACCAATTACGATCAGATCGAATGCTTCCACCATGCCTCCCACGCCTGCGGCCGGGCCGCCGCCCGGCGGCCGCCATGACTGCCCGGCCGACACTATACGGTTTTCGGTGCGACCGATCGGAGCGGTTAGAATCCCGATCGGTTCCGCAATCCGCTTCCAGATGTCACAGAGCAATCCACCCTCGGCCGAAGCCCCGACGGCAGAGCTGCCCGACTACGCCGCTTTCGACCCGGCGACCGTAACGAGCCGACTGCAAGCAACGCTCGATGCGCAGACGGCCGCGCTCGAGCGACTCGCCGGCGCGGATGCGCCCGGTGCAGACTGGGTCGCGGACATGGAGCACGTGCAGTCGGAGCTGCAAGATGTCTGGGGGCCTTTGGCGCACCTGAATGCCGTCGTTTCCACGCCGGAGCTGCGCGATGCCTACAACACCTGCCTGCCGCTGGTTACCGAGTTTCAGACTGCCCTCGGCCAGAACGAAGCGCTTTTCGGCCGCTACAGGCAGCTCGAGGCCGACCGTGTCGACAATCCGGCGCTGGCGGAGCTCGTCCGACAGAACGTCCGCGATTTTCGCCTCGCCGGCGTCGCGCTGCCGGCCGATCGCAAGGACGACTTCCGCCGTGTGATGCTCGAACTGTCGACACTGCAGGCGCGCTTCGAGCAGAACCTGCTCGATGCAACGGATGCCTTCTCTCACCATGTCACAGACGAGTCGGCGCTGGCGGGCTTGCCGGACCTCGTCGTGAGCCGGGCCCGCGCGCTGGCCGACGAAGACGGTCTCGAGGGTTGGCTCTTGAAGCTCGACCCGCCGACGTTCATGGCGGTCATGACCCACGCAGATTCGGAGGATCTTCGCGAAACCTACTATCGCGCCTGGTTTACGCGCGCGTCGGACCGACACCCGGATCGGGCGGCGTGGAACAATCAACCGCTGATCGAGCAGATTCTTGCACTTCGGGCACGTGCCGCCGAGTTGCTCGGCTTCGGAAACTTTGCAGAGCTGTCACTGGCGACGAAGATGGCCGAGTCGCCGGCCCAGGTGCGAGATTTCCTCGAGGACCTTGCGGCCCGAAGCCGCGAGGCGGCGCTCCGCGAGCGCGAGGAGCTGGCCGCGTTCGCAGGGCGCCCGCTGGCGGCCTGGGACATCGGCTATTTTTCCGAGAAGCTCCGCGAGCAGCGCTTCGGCATCAGCGACGAGACCCTGCGGGAGTATTTTCCGCTGCCGCGCGTTCTCGACGGCATGTTCGCGCTGGCTCGACGGCTGTTCGGCATCGAGTTTCATGCGGTGCAGCTCGAGACGCTCTGGCATCCGTCCGCGCAGTATTTCGAAATCATCGACGCGCAGGGAACAGCCTTCGGCGGCCTGCTGGTCGACCTCTATGCCCGCCCGAACAAGCGGGGCGGGGCCTGGATGGATGGCTGCCGCGATCGGGCGCGCCTCCCGGTCCTGAGCCGCAACCCCGTCGCCTACCTGGTCTGCAACTTCGCTCCACCCGGCGACGGCGAGCCATCGTTCCTGACACACAATGACGTCCAGACGCTGTTTCACGAGTTCGGCCACTCGCTGCACCATCTGCTGACCGAGATCGACTATCCGTCGATTGCCGGCATCAACGGCGTCGCCTGGGATGCGGTCGAGCTGCCGAGCCAGTTTTTCGAGAACTACGCGTGGCTGCCGGAGGTGCTGACGGAAATCTCGGCGCATCGACGCAGCGGCGAGCCGATTCCGGGCGAGCTGGTCGCGACGCTGATCGAGTCCCGCAGTTTTCTGGGGGCGCTCGCGATGGTTCGCCAGCTGGAGTTCGCGCTGTTCGACCTGCGCCTGCATACCGAAGCGACACCTCCGGATGCCGATCGGGTCCAGCAGATTCTCGACGCAACGCGCGCGGAAGTCTGTGTCGTGCCGGTGCCGGACTTCAACCGCTTTCAGTGCTCGTTCTCGCACATTTTCGGCGGCGGCTACGCGGCCGGCTACTACAGCTACAAATGGGCCGAAGTGCTGGCCGCCGACGCGTTTGCGGCGTTCGATGAGGCCGGACCGTTCGATGCGGCCACTGCCGACCGTTTCCGGCGGTCGGTGCTCGCCGTCGGCGGGAGCCGGGCGGCGATGCAGGCCTTCGTCAGTTTCCGCGGGCGGGAGCCATCGCTCGAGCCGTTGCTCCGCCAGGCCGGCGTCGCCTGACCGTAACCCGGGGCCGGCTCCAATGAAGATTGCGACGTGGAACGTCAACAGCCTGCGCGTCCGGCTCGATCATGTCCGGGACTGGCTCGAGTCCGCGCAGCCCGACGTGCTCGCGCTGCAGGAAACGAAGCTGCGGGACGAGGACTTTCCCGCGGCCGAGATAGAGGAGCTCGGCTATCGTGCCGTCTACAGCGGCCAGCCGACGTACAACGGCGTCGCGCTGATCTGTCGCGACGAGCCGGTCGACGTCATCACCGATCTCGATGACATCGACGATCCGCAGCGCCGCGTGCTCGGCGCGACGATCGGCGGCGTTCGCGTCATCGATCTCTACGTTCCGAACGGCCAGACGGTCGATTCGGACAAGTACCGCTACAAGCTGCAGTGGCTCGACGCGCTGCGAAGGACGTTGCGCGGAGAGCTCGAGCGCCATGCAGACATCGTCGTGCTCGGCGACTTCAACATCGCCCCCGAGGACCGCGACGTTCACGATCCTGCCGCATGGGCCGGCAAGGTGCTTTGCTCGGGGCCGGAACGCGCGGCGCTCGAGCAGGTGACCGCGCTCGGTTTCGACGACGTCTTTCGCAACTTCGAGCAACCGGACGCGAGTTTCAGCTGGTGGGACTATCGTGCCGCGGCGTTTCGACGCAATCGGGGGCTCCGAATCGATCTGCTGCTGGCAACGAAAGCCCTCAGCAGCCGCTGCCGTTCGTGCCTGATCGACACCGGCCCGCGGAGCCGTGAGCGGCCGTCGGACCATACGCCGGTCGTCGCCGAGTTTGCGCCAGCCTGAGAGCCGCGCGCGGCGCGCGGCTGGGCACGCCGGCGCCGGTCGACGCGCCTTTGGCAGGTGGCGGCGCCCGAATCGATCAGCGGCAGCGCGGCGCGCGGTTTATGTTGCAAGCATCTGCGGCCGACATCGCTTGCAGTAGAATCCGCCGATGACAATGGCGCGACATGTCGCCGAAGCCCGGGCGCTTCAGGAACGACGCAACGACTACGACGTGACGAACACCGTGAAGGTCTCGTCCGTGCGTCATGTCTCGCGTGCCGTTCGGCGCCTGTTCCTGCGGCAGTATCCACGCGAGTCGTTCGACGCGGTCGCGATTGCATTCCTCGACTTCGACCGGCTTTACTCCGGCCGTCACCCCGATTACCACGCGGTCGACACGACATATCACGACATGCAGCACTCGCTGGACATGACGCTGGCGCTCGCCCGGCTGATCAGCGGCTTCGAGTCTTCCGGCGGCGGCAGGCTCGGTCCGGAGCGTGCCAGGTGCCTGCTGATCAGCGCACTGTTTCACGATTCCGGTTATCTGCGGCACAAGATCCGCGATCGGGACGCCGACAACGGCGCGGTCTTCACGACGACGCACGTGTCCCGCAGCAGTGAGATGCTCCGCGATTATCTGCCTGAAGCCGGACTGAAGGCGTTCAGCGACGTAGCGGCTCGCATGGTCCACTACACCGGCTACGAAATTCCGATAGAGGACATCGGGCTCGAGGACGTCCGCGACCGCCAGGCCGGCGAATTGCTCGGCACCGCCGATCTGGTCGCGCAGATGGCCGATCGCTGCTATCTGGAAAAGTGCCGCGACCGGCTCTACCCGGAATTCGTGCTCGGTCGCATCGCCGTCAATGCCGGGGCCTCCGGCTCGAGCGCGGTGTACCGGTCCGGTCGCGACCTGCTGCAGAAGACGATCGGGTTCTATCAGAGCTCCGCGAAAAAGCGCCTCGAGACGACGTTCCGCGCGGCATACCGGAACCTCGACCACTTCTTCGGCGACGGCCCGAATCTCTACATGTCGTTCATCGAGCGAAACCTGTCGTTCCTGTCGACGCTCGAGCAGCGCGGCACATGGACCATGCTGCGACGTCGCCCGCCGTGCGCGGTGCCGGATCCGCGCGGCGAGGCGAAACTGGTGCTGCTCGCGCTCGGCCGGCTGCGCTCGATCTCTGACGAGGCGCGCGAGACGACGCGGCAGCTGCGGGCGCTGACCGTCGATCATCCCCCGTCGGTCGACACGCCGCCCGCCTGAGGCGACCCTGCACCGCCCGGCAGGCGCGGCGCTCAGCGCCGCTGCCAGTTTTCCCAGACGAACCGGTACTGCCAGGTTACAGCGTGGGTCGCGGCCAGCCCCGCCTGGATCTTCGCCATCCTGGCCGGCGCATCGGGCGCGAAGTTATGGAACTGGACCTGGACATCGGCGACGCGACGCAGCAGATCCGCCTCGAGCATCCGCTCGAGCAACTCGAACTCGCCGCCTTCGATATTCACCTTCATCAACGCGACGTCGCGAACGTCGTTCGTCTCGAACCACTCCGCGACATCCACGAAGCGAATCTGCTCCGATTCGGCGCGGGATTTGTATAGCGAACTGCTCGCCCCGCGCAGGTGAATCGTCTCCGCCCGGTTGCTGCCGCCGAGCGCAATGTCGTGCACAGTGATATCGGAGTTTTGCCGGAAGCGCTCGCGTATCGCCTCGGCGAAGACGGCGACCGGCTCGAAGACATGCAGGCGACAGGGCCGCCGGGCATAAAGGTCGCTCGCCCATTGCCCCTCGTAGCCCCCGAGGTCGAGGACGAGCGAATCGGGGTTCAGCGGATAATCGAAGCGAAACCGGTTATCGCCACCATCGGCGTAATAGCGGCGCACGACGGCCCGATAGTCCTGTTTTGCGGCTCGCCTGCGCCGCCATTCGGATAATCTGTTAAACACGAATTTTTCGACCGGTCAGCGGCGCCTGAAACGCGTAACGGTGGTCGAAATTCTATACGTGATCCGGTTCGCAGACGCAGGTAGAAGCGGCAGGTAAAGTGCGAGTCGCTTAATGGGCACCCCTGACAATCAAAGTCTCCTCGCGAGCTAGGCGGGGGTGCCCGACTCCCCCTGCGATTCATGCCTCGCCGACTCGACGGCCGCAACTCCTTCCGGAGCAGCCCCGGGCCTTAGACACGCTTCGCCAATATTATGGTAAGCGCCTGATTAAGTTACGAAAAATCTGGAGAACCGACACCGACTTGGCTTAGTATGCCCGCGGGCTCGAACAACAAGAACAACGACGAGTTCGCCAGAATGCCAAAGCGAATCTGCTTACAGCTCGTGCTGCTCGGTGCCCCGCTGCTCGCGCGGGCAACCGGGTTTCCCGCGTTTCCGCTGGACGACTCCGCGACGGTCGCCATCGGCGGCACGGTCGCCGTGCTCGACAGCGGCGCCGCGAGCGTGCTCGCGAACGACTTCGACTTCGAAGGCGATCCGCTGACGGTCGAGCTGACCGACGAACCGTCGCGTGGAACGGTGACGCTGAACCCCGATGGCACGTTCATCTACCGCCACGACGGCCGACGCACGCGTGACGACGACTTCGAGTATCGCGTGTTCGACGGCACCAGCTGGTCGCGCGATGCGAAAGTCACGATCACCGTCACCAATGCATCGCCGATTCCGCAGATCGTCGACCAGGACGATCTGCGCACCGCGGAGGATGTCGCGATTACGATCGGGCTCGGCGACCTGGACGTCGTCGATGGGGACAACCGCTACCCGCAGGACTTCACGCTGTTCGTCGACGGCGGCAACGACTACTCGGTCAGCGGGACGACCGTGACGCCGCGCCAGGACTTCAACGGCACACTGACGATCCCGGTCCGGGTCAATGACGGCGAGAACGACAGTAATACGTTCTCGCTCGTCGTCGACGTCACGCCGGTAAACGACGCGCCGACCGTTACCGGCACCGTTCCGGATCAGACCGTTCAGGTCGGGCAGCCGTTCGCGCTCGATCTCAGCGCTTACGTGGACGATGTCGATGACGGCGACGAGCTCCGCTTCCTCGCAAGCGGGCTGCCGGGGGGGCTATCGATCGACGCAGAGAGCGGCCGGATCACCGGAACGGCGGGAGCCGCGGCAGCACGTCCGGAAGCCTATGCGGTCCGGGTCGACGCGTTCGACGCGGCCGGCGCCTCGGCAACGCTCGCCTTCGAGCTCACAGTGATCGAAAGTCGGCCGGACCTGAGTCTTGCCATCAGTGTCTCGCCGGCAATGCCTGTGCTACCGACTACACCGATTTGGGTCTTCACGATAACGAACGCCGGGGCTCTCGACTCGGCACCGGCCGTGCTGACCGCCGATTGGCTCGCCCCGCAATCCCCGGTCGATCTCGACGCGCCGGCCACATGCACGGTCGCCGGCAATACCACGTCTGCGGCGAGCCTCGTCTGCGAGCTCGGCAGCATTCCCGCCGGTGGAGAAACGACGCTGACGGTCCCGGCCGACCAGAACAAGGCCGGCGATCAGGCCGTGCTCGCGACTGTCACTGCCGCGGACGATCCGAGCACCGAAGACAACACCGCCACCGCAGCCGTCAGTCTCGCCGGCGCATTCAGCGGCGAGCCCGCGCAATCGATCGCGCAGACCGCGAGCGGGCTGGCGGCCGGCGATCTCGACGCCGACGGCTCTGTCGATCTGGTCTCGGTATCCGGCGACGGCGTAAGCGTGTTCTTCAACTCGGGCAACGAGCCGCCGTTCGGAACGCCGGTCGGTCTCGCCGCCGATACCGACGGTGTGCCGGTCGTGCTCGACTGGCAGGGCAACGGTGCGCCGGACGTTGCCGTCATCGGGCCACCGGGAGGCAGGAGCCGCATCTATCTGAACGACGGCGCCGGCAATCTCGATCAGTCCGTCGATCCGGGCGTTTTCGGCACCGCGGCCGCCGCTGCAGACTTCGACGGCGACCTCGCGGACGAGCTCATCGTTGCCGGTGCGAACGGGCTGCTGCTGCTCGACGCGGTCAACGGCTCATCGATCGTCGATACGCGCACCGCGATCAGCCTGACTACCGACGACTTCAGTGGCGACGGTCTGCCGGACGTCGCCGCACTGCTCGCCGATGGCGGAACCGCGGTGATTCTGGTCAATAGTCCCGGCGGCGGCTTCGTCCCGACCGACCTCGAGACGTCATCCGGTGCGGTTGCGATCAGCGCCGGCGATACCAACGGTGACGGTCGTGCCGACGTCCTGCTGCCGACCGGTTTCTCCGGCATGGAGGCACCGTTCAACCGCCTGTACCAGGCCGACGGCGGCGGCGGCTTTCCGGCGTCCGACCTGATCGGGGCGGCGCCATCGTCTGCCGCGAGCATCGCCGATCTCGACGGCGACGGCTGGGCGGACATTCTCGCGATCAATGAGACGGGCGTACATCAGGTCTACCGCGGGTCGGCTCTAGGAGACTGGACGCTGCTGGCCACTGCGACGGCGCGACCCGACGCGCGCAAGGGCCTGCTTGCCGACGTCGACGGCAATGGCCTGTCGGATCTGATACTCGCGGGCCCGGATCTGCCCACCATCGAGGTGCTGCTCAACAACGGCCTCGGCCATTTCGGCCCTGGCGATATCAATCCGCCCGTGATCGAGCTGCAGGGCAGCCAAAGCATCACACTTGAAGTCGGCGAGGACTACATCGATCCGGGCGCGATCGCCACTGACGACGTCGGCGGCGACATCTCGGAACGAATCGAGGTGGACAACCCTGTCGATACGGCGCTCGTCGGCACCTACCTCGTGACGTTCACGGTCAGCGACGACGCCGGCAACGTCGCGGCGCCCGTGCAGCGGACCGTCAATGTCGGCGTCCGCGAGCCACAGGGCGGCGGCGGTGGCGGCGCTGTCGGCCTGTACTCCCTGATGCTGCTGTTGCTGCCGGCGTTCACGGCCGGGCTGCGCCGCCGGCGATCGCCGACCGGCACCCGCGCGGGCTGACGAGACCCGCGGGGCTCACTCCGCCTCAGCCGGCGCTGTGGACCGGATACTCGAGGCGGGTCAGCAACGCATCGGGCGCAACCTCCTGCGGATCGTTCAGATAGATCTCGCGAGGCGGGCCGGCAATCTCGTAGCCCTGCCCGGCTATCCATTCGGTCAGCGCATGGTAGGCAGGCGAGATCTCCTCGTATGGGCCGGTATGCGTCGTGGTCGCAACCGCGCCGCCTTCGAGCTGCCGACCCCGGACGTCACCGGTGCCGGCGAACACCTGCTGCAACGGGATACAGACTTCGATGTCACCATCGGTCTCCTGATCGATGACTTCGTGATAGACCGTGAGCGGTGGCCCCGCCGGACGCAGGTCGTTGTCCGACAACACGCGCATCAGCGTGCCGAACGACGTTCCGATGTGATTGCCGATCTCGCGCAGATTCGTGCGGACGCGGATCGAGGCCACGGCGCGCTCGGGACAGTCGATGATTTCAATCTCGTAAGGCATGGCTAGTTCCCTCGTTCGAATGAGCGATTCCAGAAATGCGAGCATGCGTTCCTGCTGCTGCAGCCGGGCGGCCAGACGCTCGCGGTGCCGGAGCAGCCGGCGTGCGCTCTCGTCACCGGACGGGTCATCGAGCAGCGTCCGGATCTCGTCGAGCGGCATTTCGACCGAACGCAGCACGCGGATGATCTCGGCCCGTCGCAGCTGCTCGGTCACGTAGTAGCGGTAGCCGGTCGCGCTGTCGACGCTGGCAGGCCGCAACAGGCCGCGCGCGTCGTAGATCCGCAGCGCCTTGATCGACAGACGCGTCATCGTCGAGAAGCGCCCGATTGGTATCAGCCTGGTTTGCATGGTTCAGGGGCAGACTGCGGCCTGCCCCCGGGGGAGAGTCAAGGGATCGGTGAGCCGAATTCGTAAAGCACGAAAGTCGTCCCCTGGGGAGCATCGACATTGACGGCGCAGTCGCCGAGCGCGTCCGGGATCGACCACTCGATGGCTTCCTCGACCACGAGCTCACGGAGCCCGCCGGTGCACTCGAGCCGGATTCCGCGGATCTCGCCGTAGACGTTAGCGACTGCGAAGATCCTTTCCGTCAGATCATGACGCCACGATTCCGTCCGGATCAGCACCTCGGCGATCCGGCTCGAGCCGTAAGGCAGCGGCTCCGCCCCCGGGGTCCTGATGCGCACTACGGGCGGGCCCTGCTCGATCCCGCGCAGATTGACATTGCCGTTCAGCGCCTCATCGATTCTGGCGAGCCGAACGAGCGCCCGCATCAGCTCGCTGTCCTGGCGTGCCAGGCGGCGCATCTCGTCGGCCAGCAGGCTTTGCTTGTAGATCGCCTCGCCCTGAAACTGCGCCGCCGGAATCGAGAAGCCGCCCTGCATCGATCGCGCCGTCTCAGTGCCCGACTGGGCCAGCAGATCGCGCAGGAAGTTCGCCTGACAGACGCGCCGCAGCACGCGGGACCCGGTCGGCGCCTCCCGCTGGCAGTGAATGTCGAATTCCTCACTGCTGTTGATATCGTTGAAGCGCGCATAAACCGCATCCTCGGCGATCTCGAACTGGTCACGGAGGAAAGCCCGGCTGCGGCCGCGAACGACGACTTCCTCGTCGAATGTCACCGTCGCCTCCTCGCCGGACGGATTCCCGGGCAGGTCCTGGGCCGGTAACGTACGCCAGGCGCCGGTGAGCACACAGATGCTCAGCACCGTCAGAGCCTTGTGACGCAGTGACGTCATAGTCGCTTCCAGAGTCCGAATTCGCTCAAGTCCGGGTGATGTTCTTCGCGTCGATCAGACCGGCTTGCTGCGATCGTATCATCAGCTTCCGTCTTTGCCGTAATCAATCTGCCGATCGATCGCTCGAGGTCGTCCGTCCCGGACCCGCTGACACACCCGTCCACCGCCGGTTGCGGGGGTTTGGCCGGCCTCCCGGATCCGGGAATGGCGCCGCGGGCGAGCCTTCCGTACGCTTCGCCGCTAGACGGCCCGCACGATCCGGTCGTCAGACCCAATGATTGCAGCAGCATCCGCCCCGTCGTCGGACGGCACGCCGTCAGCGAAGTCTGCATCGAAGTCGGTCGTGTCGATCCAGCGGGAAATGATATCGTTCAACAGGCTGGCCGCGCCGTCGTCACGCGAGAATACGTGAGCGCCCGTCTCGACGCGTTCGAAGGAGAACCGACCGCCGGCAGAGAGGCGGGCGAATTCCCGGGAGAACTTCTTGTCCATGTAGTGGTAGCTGTCGTCACCCTGTGCGCAGGCCAGCAGCACGCGCGTGCCGCGCTCGACCAGTTTTGCGGCGACGGTCGCGAAGTTTCCAGGCAAATCGTAGTCCCAGTGCTGAGGCGCACAATGCTCGCTCGAACCCGTCTCACCGGCAGCACGTGAAGAGTTGGCAGCAGCTGGCGCCTTGTCGCCGAACAGCGCACGCAGGTTCGCGGCGAACTTCACGTCGCCCCGGGTGAGCCTGCGCAGCACACCGGGCTTGGCGAGCTTGCGCCACAGAGAAACTCTCAACAGGTGCTTTCGGGCAATGAACGGATTCGTCAGGATCAGTCCCGTCACACGCTGATCATGCAGCGCCGCGTTGAATGAGACGCCGGCAGTTGCGCAATTGCCCATCAGCAGAATGCGCTCGACACCCAGCACGGCCTGCAGATGGTCCATCGCGTAACGGGAAAACTCGACACCGCGACGACCGTAGGTGTCATTGCGGAGATCCCGATCCTGGAAGTCGACATTGTTGATCCGCACCTGCAGGGACGGAATGCCCCTTGCTGCCAGGCGACGCGCCGTCTTGACTTCGGCTACGCCCAGCCCCCACAGAACGGCCCCGATTCGACCGCCCGGCGCCTTCGCGGCACCACGCGCTTTAGTGAACGAACCCAGCAGACAATCGTCCGGACCAAACGGCTGGACACGACGGGAGACCTTCACCGGGTCCAGGGCAGCAGCGGGAACAGCCATAACGTCAACCTCCGTTTCGCGTTGGCTCTGTCGGGTCGGATATCGGCTCGAGACGCATGGCGCGCACACGCTCGGGCAGTGACAGCGAAATTCGCGATGCCATTACGCCACCTGCTCCTGCGCGGCCAGTCGCGCCAGCAGGCGGCGGTCGATCTTTCCCCCTTCGAGTTTCGGCAGCTCCGGCATGATGCGCACCACCTCCGGGACCGCGTATGACGGCGCGACGGCGGCATAGCCGGTCCTGATCTGGCTGGCGGATATCCGCGCCTGCCGCGACACGACGCAGTAGGCGATCAGGGCGCAGCCGCGCAGATTCGCGGGTCCGGCCGCTACAGCCACCTCGTCGACGCCGTCGATCTCCCGCATTCGGCTTTCGACTTCGGCCAATGGCAGCAGCATGCCCTGGCGATTTACGCTCAGGTCACAGCGACCGAGTATCGACAGCGTCCCGTCGGCGTTGGCCGTCGCGAGATCACCCGTCCGGTACCAGTCGCCGTCGAAGGTCTTCTCGAGAACCAGATCGCGTCCGAAAAGATCGACGTAGCCTTCGAAGCAGCGCGGATGCCGGACCTGCAGTTCGCCGGTGGCCTCGTCGTCACTATCCGGAATCGGCGCAACGCGATACTCAACGCCCGGCAGAGCTGTGCCAACCGATCGCGCCCGCATGGCGAGCGGCATGTCGAGACGACCTGCCGCAACGATGCCGAGCTCGGTCGCACCGTACTGGTTGATCAGGGGCCCGTGCAGCTCCTCGCAGCGGCGAAACGTCGATTCGCTGATGCGGTCGCCGCCGGTAACCATGAATGAGTATGGCCGTGGCGACCGGCGCGCTCGCGCCAGCATCTCGCAAAAGGACGGCGTTACGTATGCCACGTTCGGATCGAAGTTCGCCTCACGCTCGAGAAAGCGCAGAAGATTGCTGCGATTCTGCAGATCGATCGATACGCCGCCGGCGAGGCCCGCGAGAAATCCGGCGCCAAGGCCGAAGCCGTGGAAGATCGGGATGGGCATCGATACTCGGTGTGATGGATTGAAGTCGCGCAGATTGAGCGCCGCCAGCGTGTTCCTGAAGAACGACCGATACCCGAATCGCACCAGCTTCGACTCACCGGTGCTGCCGGATGTCTTGAAGAACAGGCGCGGGTCGCTCGCGGCGGGACGGCGGGCCTCGACATCGAAGACCGGATTGCGTTCCACGGTCAGGAAATCGATCGGCCGGGTGTCCGCAATTGGCTGCGAGAGCTTGCGGGTATCGACCGTGACGAGCACGCGACTGAAGCGCGGGAACTTCGCCTCCCAGGCTTTGCCGCGAGAGCCCTGACCGGGGGGTGGCAGCAACAGAAAACTCTGGCCGCGATCCAGCAGCGCCAGCACGGTCAGCGCACCTTGCAGGCAATTACCGACCGACATTGTCACGGTATCGTCCGGTCGCAATCCCTGCCGCCGCAGGTGATCGTTGATCCGCTTCAGTTGTGCCCGAATGTCCGGATACGCGCAGGACTGGCTGCCGTCGGTGATGAAGCTGTCGCGGTTGAGCGGGTCTGTTTCGACCTGTCGGATGAGGTGACGAAACAGTCGACGGTCAACGACCCTTCCATAGTCGTTTGCTGCGCGCATGGAGAAATCCGTTTCTTCTTCTTATTACGCGAACAAGACTATCGAACGAAGATTGTCGCGCCGTCAATGCACCACGGATTATGGGAAACCGACCCTCGTGGTTAAGCGGACTTCGCGGACGGGTGATCTGCTATATGTAAATCGAAGCGCTTTTTTCGCGCAAAATGCCGCGATGATCAGCTCCAGGCGCTGCCGACCGACAACCGGAAACCCGTCCGCGCGCGACTACTCGACCGTCACTGACTTAGCCAGATTTCTCGGCTGATCGACGTCCGTGCCCTTCAGCACTGCAACGTAATAGGACAACAGCTGCAGCGGCACCGTGTAAATGATCGGTGCGATGCTGCGGTCGGCGTGCGGCATCGAGACGACTGTCACGCCCGACTCCGATTCGATGCCGGTCTTGCGATCCGCGAACACGTAGAGTTTGCCGCCGCGGGCCCGCACGACTTCCATGTTGGACTTGAGCTTGTCGAGCAGATCGTTGTTTGGTGCTACGACGACCACCGGCATGTCTTCGTCGATCAGCGCCAGCGGCCCGTGCTTCAGCTCGCCTGCCGCGTACGCCTCGGCATGAATGTACGAAATCTCCTTGAGCTTCAGCGCCCCTTCCATCGCCACGGGCCACATCGGGCCGCGGCCGAGAAACAACGTGTGCTCCTTTTCGGCAAAGTCCTCGGCCAGCAGCTTCAGCACGTCGTTCATCTCGAGCGCTTCTTCGGTCGCGCTGACCGACTGGTACATGTGCCCGACGAGTTCCGCTTCCTTGTCCTCAGCGACGCCGCGGTAGCGACCGAGCATCAGCGTCACCAGCAACATCGACAACAGCTGTGTCGTAAATGCCTTCGTACTGGCGACACCGATTTCCGGACCTGCATGCGTCATCATGACCAAGTCCGACTCGCGCACCATCGAGCTGTGGGCGCTGTTGCAGATCGTCAGCGACCCGATGTAACCCGACGTCTTTGCCATCCGCAGCGCTTCGAGCGTATCGGCTGTCTCACCCGACTGCGACAGCGTCACGAACAGCGTTCCCGGCGGCACGACGACGCGCCGATAGCGGTACTCGCTTGCGATCTCGACCTGACATGGAACGCCGGCGATCGACTCGAGCCAGTACTTGCCGATCAGACCCGCGTGATAGCTGGTGCCACACGCAACGATGTGCACGTTGGTCACTTCCGGGAGCAGCTCCGCCGCTGCGGGCCCGAGTGACTCCGGGAGAACGCTGCGCTCGGACACGCGACCGTGCAACGTGTCGCCGAGCGCTACCGGCTGGTCGAAGATCTCCTTCAGCATAAAGTGCCGGTACGGACCCTTGTCGGCCGAGTCCACGGACCACTGAGTCTCATGAACTTCGCGCTCCACCGCGTTGCCGCTCGCATCGAAGATCTGCACACCGTCGCGGCGAATCTCGGCCAGGTCGCCCTGCTCGAGGTAAATGAAGCGCTGGGTCACCGGCAGCAGCGCCGGCACGCCGCTCGCAACGAAATTCTCGCCGAGACCCAGTCCGATGACGAGCGGACTCGCGATGCGACTGACGACGATCCGGTCCGGGTCTTCCCTGTCGATGACGAGCAGCGCGTAAGCGCCGGTGAAGCGCTGCACTGAGAGCCGGACGGCCTCCACGAGGCCGTGACCGTTCTTCAGATGCTCGTGGACGAGATGAGCCGCAACCTCGGTATCGGTCTCCGACCGAAACTCGTAGCCTTTGGCCTGCAGCTCCGCCTTGATCTCGGCGAAGTTCTCGATGATGCCGTTATGGATCACCGCGACGCGATCGCCGGACAGGTGCGGATGGGCATTGGCCTCGGTCACGCCACCATGCGTTGCCCACCGGGTGTGCGCAACGCCGATCCTGCCGGCGAGCGGGTCCGTGTCGAGGCGTTCCTCCAGATCGGCAACCTTACCGACGGTCCGGCGGAGCTGTATGCCGCTGTCGTTGCCGACGACGGCCAGGCCGGCGGAATCGTAGCCGCGGTACTCGAGCCGGCGCAGGCCTTCGACCAGCACCGGTACGATGTTGCGCTCGCCGACGGCGCCTACGATCCCACACATTTATCGTTCTTCCGGACTCCGCGAGCGGACATCATAGCGACTCCGTCACTTCAGTCACGCTTCTTCACAGGCCGCTTCCAGCCGTCGATCGTCGTCTGCCGCGCGCGCGCCACGGTAAGCTTGCCGGCGGGCGCATCTTTGGTAATCGTTGAGCCTGCGCCGATGGTCGAGCCGGCTTCGACGGTCACGGGCGCAACCAGCTCCGTGCCCGACCCGATAAAGACGCCATCACCAATTCTGGTGGGATGCTTGTTCGCACCGTCGTAGTTGCAAACGATCGTGCCGGCGCCGATGTTCACGTTACTGCCGACCGTTGCGTCGCCGACATAGCTCAGGTGATTGACCTTGCTGCCGGACTCGATCCGGCTCTTCTTGGTTTCGACGAAATTGCCGAGCTTCACGCGGTCAGCGAGGCTCGTCGCCGGGCGCAGCCGCGCGAACGGGCCGATCTGGCAGTCCGCACCGATCGCCGAGTCCTCGACGACACAGTGCGGGTGCAATACGGTGCCGGCGCCGATCGCCGAATTGCGAATGACGCAGTACGGGCCAATCGTGCAACCGTCGCCCAACGTAACGTCGCCTTCGAACACGGCGCCGACATCGATGCGAACGTCGGAGCCGGCCGTGAGCGATCCGCGCACGTCGACCCGCTCGGGATCCGCCAGCGTCACGCCCGCATCGAGCAGCCGGCCCGCCTCACGGCGCTGCCAGAGCCGCTCGGCAACCGCCAGCTGGCGGCGGTCGTTTATTCCCATCGCCTCGTTGACGTCCTCGGTGCCGGCCGACGCCACTCTCGCACCCTCACGGGCCGCGATGCCGATGACGTCGGTCAGATAGAGCTCGCCCTGGGTATTGTCGCGGGTCACTCCGGCAAGCCAGCGCCGCAGCGGCTGAGCGCCGGCCATGATGATTCCGGTATTGATTTCGTCAATCGCTCGCTGGTCGGGCGTCGCGTCCCTGTGCTCGACGATGCCGACGATGTGCCCGCTCTCGCCGCGGATGACTCGACCATAACCGGACGGGTCGTCGACCCTGGCAGTCAAAACGGCAATCTCGGCAGCGGCAGCGGCGTCGAGGAGTTGCCTTAGCGTTGCCGCCGTTATCAATGGTACGTCGCCACACAGGACGAGGACGCGATCGGCGTCGTCGATCGCGGGCAGCGCCTGCATCACGGCGTGGCCGGTGCCGAGTTGCTCTGCCTGCAGATGCCAGCTCAAGCTCTCGCCCGGGAAGCGTGCCTGAACGGCCTCACCGCGGTGACCGTGGACGACGTGAATCGAGTCGGCTCCGATCTCGTGGGCCGTATCCAGCACGTGCGCCAGCATCGGGCGGCCTGCAACCGGGTGCAGCACCTTGGGCCGTGCGGAACGCATGCGTTTGCCCATGCCGGCAGCAAGCACGATTACCGAGAGTGACACTGAGGAAGTCCCGACGCTACGACGGACGCAATGATAGCGTGGACACCGGGGACCCGGCTGCGCAGCCAGTCACGGCGCCGCCGGTATTCCGCCGAGTGGTGCACGTTTTTCGGCACCAGCGGGTGATGTGAACCACTTCGAGCCACAGGTCACGCGGAGCGCCCCTCGCTTCGCGACAGGCCGGCAGCGGCACCATTGACCTAGTGGCAATCGGCCGCGAGCAGCAGCTCTGTCAGGTCGTGAAACCGGCGGCAGTCGAGCGATGTCAGCGCATTGATACGCTCGAGCCGCGCGTATAGCGTGTTCGGGTGCACCTGAATGATCCGCGCCGCCTTCTGAACGTTCATGTCGGCGTCGGCGTAGGCACGCATGCTCGCGATCAGCGATCCGCCAGCCTTACGGTCGGCCGCCTGCAGTGTCTCGAACCAGGCCGGCCGTGCAGCGCGCAGCTGCTCGCCGCGCCGTTGCAGCAGCAGGCGCCGCAGCGGCAACTCGTCGAATCGCACGACCCGGTGCGAGACCTCCGCAAGCTCGAGCGCGGTTGCCGCTTCGCCGACCGCCCGCGGCAGGTATGAAATCGACGGCTTGTCGCTGCTGACCCCGACGAGAACCGCAGGCCCCAGTATCGCGAGTGCGCGGCTGACACGAGCCGCGAGCTTCTCGCCGGGGGCGGTCCAGCCGGACAGTCGGCGGGTCGCCGAAAAGATGCCGATCACGGCATTTTCGTGCGTCCCGGTCAACACCCGGGCGGACAGTGGTCGCATCGCAGTGGCCACAGACTCCGAAATTCTGACTGCACGCTCCGCCGATTCCATTTCGGCCGGGTCCGTCGATTGCACCAGCGCGACGCAGAAGTTCTGGCGCTGGTCGAGATAGCCGGCGCGGCGCAGCAGCCCGGCAACCCGCCCGTCGGACTCGTCGTAGCCCTTGATCAGAGTCGTCAGCAGCGCGCTGCGGCGGTCGCCTTCGGCTTCGGCCAGCAACCGGGTATGGCCAACGTACTCGGCTGCAACCGTGGTGCTGATCGCGTTCGTGTACTCCATCGCAAAGTCAGCGACCGCCGCGATTGCTGCCTCTACGTTGGGAAGGCGAACTGCCATTGCCGCATCACGCATCCACAGGGCAGCCACCTTGTGACCGCAGCGATAGGCATGCAGCATCGCCTCGAGCGGAAAGCGCTGCTCCGCACGGCGGCGGGCGTGCTCAGCCACAAAGTCGAGGTTGCCGGGCGTACCTGAGCGCCACAGTCTCACCAGTTCCGCGAGATGTGCCCGGGCGTGCTGCTCGAGCTCGGGCAACACAACGGGATTCGACGACGCCGTGAAAGCCGGCACTTCATCCAGGACCGCCGCCCGCAACGCAGGGCCGACCGCGGGCAGCCCCCGTTCCAGCGCCCCGGCAGCGGCCGGGACGACGCCGGCGTCCTGGAGCCGCCTGAGCGTCGCCAGAAGCGCCTCGGCAGTCACGAGAAATGTGAACTCTTCACAACTTAGAGCCCGCTCACCGAGTGTTTTCGCCAGTGTCTGTGCCCGTCATTGGGAATACTCTACTGTTCGGTCGGATCGACAACAACAGGGAGAATTTCAGATGGCAAAGTTTCTGTACGTGTATCACGGCGGCAGCGCGCCACAGAGTGACGCCGACGTCAAAGCGGTCATGGACGCGTGGGGGGCGTGGTTCGGCGCGCTCGGCAGCGCCGTCGTCGACGGCGGCAATCCCGTTGGCCAGTCGAGCACCGTGCATCCGGACGGATCCGTGTCGAATGACGGCGGCGCCAACCCGGCAAGCGGCTACAGCCTGATCGAAGCGCCCAACCTCGACGATGCGCTCGACAAGGCGAAACGCTGCCCGATTCTGGCGGCCGGCGGCTCGGTAGAGGTCGCCGAAGCGCACGACATGTAACGCGCAGTCAGGCGCGCTACGGCGGTCGCTCGTCAGGCCCCCGACCGGCGAGCGGCCGCCATTCGCTCGTCATATGCCGCGCCGTCAGCTGTCGCCTTGTCGGCCATCGCGTCGTCGGCAATCGTCGTCAGCCGTCGCGTCGCCAGCCGTCGTATTGCGGCAGGTCGCCGTCGGGCGTGACCCAGGGAAGCCTGTCCGCGAGCCAGATGTGAAACCGCGGAACCAGCACGCCGGGCGTGTCGAATGCCGCGACGGCGACATCGATCTCGCCAGGCCGATCTCTGTGGGCGTAGCTTAAGCTCGTCCCGCAGTCGCCACAGAAGCCGCGCGACACGCCCGGCGAGGTAGCACACGTCCGAATCTCGCGACCGGTCGACGTGAATCCGCCGACCGGAATCGTCGCCCAGGCAACGTACGGGGCTCCGGACGCCCGCTGGCAGCTGCGGCAATGACAGCAGCAAACTTCCGGTTCATCTGCCGTGACCCGGAAGCGAACGGACCCGCACAGACAACCGCCTTCGAGACTCGACACACTCATATCGAAGACCCCCCGCGGTGATAGACTGACACCGGATCGACGGACCCCGGTCGCAAGAGCATGCATCAGGCGCGTGCCCGCGGCCAGCGCGAGAGCAGCGGTTCCTTCCGGGGCGATCCGCTGCAGGCTTCGAACAAAGGTGACAGCATGAAACAGACAGTCACGACGATACTGATAGCAGCGCTCGTCAGCGGCATCGTCATGCAGGCGTATCGGCATTTCGGCAGCGCGCCTGGTGCCGCTGATCAGGCGGCGGCCGCCGCCGCGGAGTCACCCCCGACCGTCGACGGCGAGCGAGGACCCGGGACCGGGAGCGCGCCCGAAACGACGGCAGCGAGCGCGCCGCCGGCAGCGTTGCGGTATACCGACGCGCTTACCGAAGACGTCTGGGTCGACGGCTCACGCCAGAGCGGCGACGACCACCGGGTATTGACCAACGCGGAACACTCGATTTGTTTCATCACGAAGATCGAGATCAGTGGCATCGCGGCGCCGGAAGACAGCAGCGCATGCTCGATGCAGATTGATAATTTCACCGGGTTCTGGGACCTGGTCGCAACCGTAGAGGAGGGCAGTCAGGCGCAGATTCGCTGTAATGCGCGCTGCCTGATCTGGGAATGAGGAGGGCTGCAGAAGTGAGAATATTACACCGACCGATCTGTCGTCTCGCCGCCGCCACGCTGCTTGCCGTCGCGCTGCCTGCCGGCCTGTCACAGGCGCATCACAACTCACAGGCCGAGTACGGCCCGTTCGGATCGGAGACGATGTACGTCGAAGGGACGATCGTCGCGATCAACTGGTCGAATCCGCACGTGAGCTTCGACATGCAGACGACCGGCGGCGACATACCGGCCGGGGAAAACTGGCGTTTCGAGAGCCACCCGATCCGGATCATGAATGCTTACGGCTTCGTGCGTGAGGAGTTCAACGTCGGCGATCAGGTGCAGATCATCGGCTGGAAGAACGTCCGGGGCGCACCGATGATCTGGCCGCGTGCGATCCGCGTCAATGACGGCCCGTTGAAGTCGAACCTGCGGTTCACTGACATGATCGACATCGCGAAGGGCGTGTTCGAGGACATGGGCATTCAGCCCGCGGCCAACCTCAACGGCTCGCCGCCGGAGAGGGCAGGCGCCGACACGGTCGCAACGCTTCGCGAAATGGGGTTGCTCGACGCCGAAGGCCGTATGATCTGGCCGCCACGCTGACGTAGCAGCGGCAACCTGCACGCTGTTGCAGGCTGCCGGCTGGCCGCCTCCGCTCCGGTCTACTCGAACACGCGCTCCGTTGCGCCATCGGCATTGATGCGCATGCGGTTGCCTTCGAGGCAGGCGTATTCCTGAACATATGCGCCGGGCGGAGCTCGCACGTACCGCTTGATCGTCTGCCAGGGCTCCGTAAAGGCGACCGGGTCGTCGAGCGTAACGTCGACTTCGAAATGGTCCGGCGTGAGCTTCGTCATCCGCATCGTAACGGTAAGTTGGTCGCTGTGCGGCACGCCGGTGGTATCGATCAGCGTATCGGCGCGCAGGCCAACGGTGTGCGCAACCAGCGTGTCACCGTCCCAATAGCCCGTCGTAAAGCCGTTGTAGCTCGGGAAGAGATCAGCGGGCGGCGACCGGCCGTCCAGATAGATCCGCATCGTCGCCTCGCCGAATTCGGCGTACCAGTTCAGCTGGTGGGCCGCCTGCAGAATCTCGCCCGGGAGCACCATCGTCAGAAAGCGTGGCACGCCGGGCGGCAGACACTCGGCCGTCGGGTCGCTCGTCGCGAGCCCCGCATCGGCGTCGGCCCAGCGCTGCTCCCAGCGCGCCATCCAGGCCGGCCGTAATGGCGGCTCCTGCCCGCGGCGCGTCTGCGACCGCAATGTGTCGAAGTGAATACCGCCGTTGGCGTTGATCCATACGCCGTTGAAGTCGCGTGCCTCGGCAGTGCTCATAGCAACCGGATCCGGGCGCGGCACGCGCAGAATCGTGCCCGCGCCCGCGAATTCGACCGGTGCCTCGTCAACGAACTCGAAGCCGAGGTAACGCCCGCCGGGCTGACCGCTATGCAGCGGATTCGCACGCACGACAATCCGGTCGCCCGGTTCGAGTGTCGTCGGCGTCCAGCCCTGGCGGGACATCATGTTGATGGGCCCCATCTCGAGTTCCCAGCTCGATGTGCTGCCATCGTCATTCGGTACGCCGAGCACGATCCAGGTGTGCGGGTTGGCCCAGCGAAACTCCTCGACGACACCGGTCAGCTCGACCGGATTGTCGGAATCGTAGATCGCGAACGAGTGATGAGCGTCGACCTGCCGCGCGGCCACGAGCGCAATCGCAGCCAGCATCCATCGTCCGCTGCCGAGCGGAGGAGCGCCGTGGAGTCCACGGCGATACGGTCTGTCAGTCTTTAGTCTGTTCATAAGCGAGAACGCGCACGGTCCGCTGCCGCGCAGCCCGCCTCGTCAGGCCGCCGACAGCTACCCGGCATTGCAGGCCCGGGCCGGCGTTGCGTTCGACTATAGCAGTGCGCATGCACCACGTCGCCCGCATTCTCGAGTCGCATTGACTCAACGGCTGAGCCTCGGGGATTCGGTGGCTGAACCTCCGGGACTCAGTCGCACGGTTGCGGCGAGGACTTTATGTTGCAAAGTACTTGACACTGTAGGCCCCTGCGCTAGATTGGCGCCATGTCCGAAGCCCGCGTCACCGAGGAACCCCGCGAGCGGTCGCCCACGCCGATCAGTGAGGGCGCCGCGGAGAACCTCCGATATATCCGCGACACCATCGATGCGGCCCATACGTTCACGACGATACCCGGCCGCGGCTGCATCGCGATGGGCGCGGCCGGCCTGATCGCCGGGGCGCTCGAGCTGACGCCGGGCCTTGCGGATCAATGGCTGCCCATCTGGCTCACGGCCGCGGTCGTGTCCTGCGCGATGGCGCTGTGGTTCATGGAACGCAAGGCGCGCGAGCAGGGGCTGAGCCTGAAGCGGGCCGTGGCAACCAAGTTTTTTCTGACGCTGACACCGGCCTTCGCGGCCGCCGGTATCCTGACCGCGGCGCTCGTCGACATCGTCGGCCGCGATGTCGTCGGCGCCATCTGGCTGCTGCTCTACGGCGCCGGCATCGCCGCGTGCGGCGTGTTCTCGATACCGGTCGTCATGATTGCAGGATTCGCTTTCATGGGGCTCGGCACGGTAACGCTCGTGGCTCCGGTGTCGTGGACGCCGGCACTGCTGGCCGCCGGCTTCGGCGGCATCCACCTGGCGCTCGGCGCGGCAATCATGCGCGACCATGGCGGGTAGGCCGGCCAAGCAGGGCACGGCGACGCCGGTTGCGGAGCGGCTGCACGCGGTCCGCGGCGCGGTTGCCGAAGAGGCGACCGGGGACGACGACCGGCTCATCTACGACCGTATCCGGCTCGGCATCATGAGCGCGCTCAGCGTGAATCGGAAGATGAGCTTCAGCGAGCTTCGCGATCTGCTGCAGGCCACGGACGGCAACCTGAGCAAGCACGCCCGCAAGCTCGAGGACGCCGGATACATCACGTGCAGGAAAGGGTTCAGCGGACGCATTCCAAAGACGGAATACAGCCTGACGGCGCGGGGCAAACGCGCGTTCGCCCGGCACCTGCGGCACATGGAAGCGCTGATTGCAGCGACGCGGCCGGACTAGCGGGAACAACTATGCACATCGCAATAATCATGGACGGTAACGGGCGGTGGGCCGAGCAGCGCGGACTTCCGCGTTCGGCGGGTCATCGGGCAGGCGCCCGCGCAGTGCGAAGGATCGTCGAGGCCGCTGCCCAACGCGACGCCGCCGTGCTCACCCTGTACGCGTTCTCCTCGGACAACTGGTCCCGGCCGCCGCGCGAAGTGTCCAACCTGATGCGCCTGTTGCAGACGTATCTGCGCAGCGAAGCCGTCAACTGTCGCAACAACGGCATCCGCATCAATGTCATCGGCCGTCGGGACCGGATGCAGCCATCTCTGCTGGCAATGGTCGAGCAGGCAGAGCGCATCACTGCCGACGGGCGCGGCATGTTGCTTCGGATCGCAATCGATTACTCCGCCCGCGAGATTCTCCGCCGCGCGGCGGCGGCCGCGAGCGACACGGACGGCGACTTCGAGGGCTCTATTGCCCGGTCGATGAACGCGGTTGGCGGCGTCGTCGACGTCGACCTGTTGATCCGGCCCGGCGGCGAGCGGCGCCTCAGCGACTTCCTGCTCTACGAGTGCGCGTACGCGGAGCTGCATTTCGTCGACACCTTCTGGCCGGACTTCACAGCGTCGGACCTGGATGCGGCGCTCCGGATCTACGCGGGCCGACAGCGGCGTTTCGGTCGGGTTGCCGGGGGCCTGCCCCGATCGGCAGCCGGCGGAACGGGGTCTATCACGACGGTTCAGCCCTGAACCTTACGTTCCGGCCAGGTCCGGCGCTGCTCGATATCGCGATCTCGCGGAGCCGCTCAACGGCTGCCGCAGGGCGCTCAGCCCGACCCCGACGACAAGTATCCGCCCGGCCGACGCTCGCAGGCCGGGCGGATCGCAGCCTCAATCGTCCTGCGCGGCGCTCCTGACCTGCTGGCTCACGTAGACACGAGACGTATCGCACTCGGTGGTGCGTCCGAAGATCTGGCTGGCCGTGTTCAGGCCGCCTGGCACGATCGTGCCGATGAAGTTCCCGTAGGCGACCGCCGAACTGAAGTTGGCTACTGCCTTGTAGTCGTAGCCGGCAGCAGGATCCTCGCCGGCAATCGGGAACAGCGCGGCCATGAAGACGTCGCTGCCGTTCTCAGCGAGATAGTCGCCCCACCGGCCGTGAGCCGCGAGCGCCTCCGGATTGCTGGTTTCGTTGATCAGCGTGCAGTCCTGAAACGCGGACAGGTTCACCATGCCATCGTCCTGCGCCGGGGGCGTCGCCGGTATGTGCGCCGGAACGCCGATGAACTGGCCGTGCACGGCACAGGTCACCACTTCGCCGAACTCCTCGTTCATCGCCTGGCCGTCGGCGAGCCACCTGGCGACGCCTTCGCCCATCGCCTCGGCGCCCGGGTAGACACCGAGCCACAGCACGTCGTACGGAAACGCCGTGCTGTAGAAATACGGCGTCATGATGTTCGCCGTGTAGTCGGTCACGCCGTTCTCGTCGGCCCAGTCGTTCCAGCGGTCGGTGACGGCCATCAGGTCGCCCATATCGTTGCCGTCGTTGAACGTGCAACCGAAGATCTCGATGACCGCAAAGCCCGGACCGTCGTCTTGCTGGCCGTTCGCAGCGGTGACGAGCAACAGCGTCATCGAAATGCCGCAGAACAGCAATCGCAGTTTCGCAAACATGATTCTCCCCCCGGATGTTAATTGTCGTTCTTCGTCCTACGGCGCGATATCGAGCCGGGCGGCTCCGCGCGGGGCTGGCCGGGACAATTGCTCCCGGACTATCCCGGAGCGCCGGCTGATGCGCCGTAGCGTCCGAACATAAGCGAACCAGGGGGTGATGTATAGGGGAAATCCCTAGTCAGTTCCTGTCGCCGGCTGCACTGACCCAGAGCTCTTCGCCGGTCGCCGTTCTGACGACGGCCGACGCATTGGCGGCGTTCGAGCCGTCCCTCGAACCGAAACCCTCGACCGTGATGCCGTCTCCCGGCTTGATCGTGTCGCGTGTCACGCCACGTCGCATCAGTGAATTTATGCCCAACAACTCGACGGCCCAGTCCTCGGTCGCGCCCCGCTCGTCCTCGATCTGCATGAAGATCCAGGCATGCGGATTCGTCCACTCGACACGGACGACCGTGCCGACCAGTGTCAGGGGGCGGTTGACGTCGAACTCGGCCGCGAACGAATGATGTGAATCGGCCGTGTAGCCTGTCAGCAGTCCGGCCAGGATGGCGAGCATTGCCAGGGTTCGTTGCATTGGACTCTTTCCCGGCTTCGGGTACTGTGCAGCAGAGAACGATGAGCCTAGACACGGGGCGGCCGATGGTCAATCGGTGTTTCGTGTCAGCCGGGGGAAAACAATGCAAAGAGCACTCTTTCTGGCAGCCGTGCTGACCGCTGTGGCCGTGCCGGCGCCGGCAGCCGCACAGTGGCTGGGCCTGCAGACACCTGGGCTGCCGCGCAACGCCGATGGCAGCGTGGATATGACGGCCCCCGCGCCGGTGCTGGCCGATGGCCGACCCGACCTCAGCGGCATCTGGTACCCGGCCGATGCGACCGGCGAGCTGTTCGAGGCCGAGAAGATTCAGCCCTGGGCGCGCGACCTGATGATCGCGCACGAGCGCGCCTTTTACGGCGACGACCCACGGTTTCATTGCCTGCCCAGTGGGCCGGGCATCTACCCCGCCGGTCGCTCCGCATCCGGCACGCGGCGGATGGTTCATACGCCGGCGTTCATTGCCGTGCTGAATTCCGACCTGACGTATCGACAGATATTCGTCGACGGCCGGTCGCTGGAAGAGAATCCGTTTCCGACCTGGCTCGGCTATTCGGTCGGCCACTGGGAGGGCAACACGCTGGTCGTCGAGAGCAACGGCTACAACGACAAGACCTGGCTCAATCGGAAAGGTCTGCACCACACCGAGCAGCTGCGGATCACCGAGAGATACCGTCGCCCCGATTTCGGTCATATCGAGCTCGAGGTCACTTACGAAGACCCGGGGACGTTCGAGGAGCCGGTGACCGCCTCGATCGAGCTGCGTCTCGCGGCCGACACGGAGATCCTCGAAAGCGTCTGCAATGAGGACTCGGTCGGACGAACCTACTGGGACGGCGCAATCAGCCAGGCCGAGGAAAATGTGGTCGAGGTTGACGAGGCGGTGCTCGCCACCTATGTCGGCACCTATGAAGGCACGTGGCTCGGCAACGCGATCCGGGCGACGGTGACGCTCGAAGACGGCGGCCTGTTCCTCGAGAGAACGCCGCCTTACTCCGAGGGCGGCAACACGGCCTCGGCGAAATCCGAGCTCGTTGCGCTGTCGGACAACGTGTTCGAATGCATCTGCGGCCTCGGCTTCACGTTCAACCTCGACGAGAACGGCACGGCAACCGAGTTGCTCGAGGTGCACGTCTCGGGCGCGTGGCCTTTCCGACGCGTACGGTAGTATCTTCCACGTATCGGGGGATCGGCACATGACAGGAACTCCACGCTACCTGCCACACGCCCGCCGGCGCACCGGCCCGGCCAGCGCCTTGCTGTCGATTGTGGCTTGTCTGGGAAGCGCAGCCTGGGCTCAGGACTCCGGTTTCACGGCACCGCGACTGCCCGGAACCGATCAGCCGGACCTGAACGGTGTCTATCAGACACTGAACGCTGCGCACTGGGACCTGAGACCCCACGCTGCGCAGCCGTCGGCCATTCCGGAACTGCTCGGCGCCCTGCACGCGGTGCCAGCGGGCCGAGGGGTCGTCGAAGGCGGAGAGATTCCGTATCAGCCGTGGGCACTGGAGAAGCAGCGCGAGAACTTTGCCGGCAGATTGACTCGTCCAATCGATCGCGCTACGAACGAGTCGACCGGCGATCCCGAGGCGAAGTGCTACATGCCGGGTGTCCCGCGCGCGACCTACATGCCGTTCCCGTTTCAGATCGTGCACACACCCGAGCAGATTCTGATCGTCTACGAGTACGCGAACGCGACACGCATCGTTCACACGGCGCGGGAACCCGCGGCACCGGCACCGACATGGATGGGCTGGTCCGTAGGTCACTTCGAGGGCGACACGCTCGTCGTCAGGGTGACGGACCAGGTCGCGCAGACCTGGCTCGATCGTGCCGGCAACTTCCACAGCGAAGCGCTCGTCGTGACCGAACGTTATACGCCGATCGGCCCGGATCATATTCGTTACGAAGCAACGCTCGAGGATCCTGAAGTATTCACGCGTCCCTGGACGATCTCCATGCCGCTCTACAGACGCATCGAAGAGCATGCGCAGCTGATGGAGTTCAAATGCGTGGAGTTCGCCGAGGAATTCATGTACGAGCATCTGCTCAGAGACTCGGGGGAATGAGATGAACCCGGAATTGCGATCGCCGACCGCACTGACGCGGGCAGGCACGGACCCGCGACCCGGCCCCACCAGGGTGTGCGGCGCGGGCCTGACTGTGGTGCTGATCGGGCTGCTGACGGCCTGCAGTCAACCGACGGACGAAGTCGGAAGCCCGGCTCAAAGCCCCGCACCGAATGCGCAGCCAGCGGAATCCGCCGTGAACACGACGCCCTGGGGGCATCCGGATCTTCAGGGCGTCTACACGTTCGCGACGACCACGCCGCTCGAGCGGCCGGAAAGGCTTGGCGACAAGGCATCGTACACGGCCGAGGAGCTCGAGGAACTCGAGACGTCGCTGCTCGCCCGGCGACGCGCCGACGAGCACGACCCGGCGCCCGGCAGCCTCGGGGCCGCCTACAACACCTTCTGGACCGAGAATGAGACCGGACGAATTCTGGCCAGAACGTCGATGATCGTCGCCCCGGAAAACGGCCGGCTGCCTGCACTGACCGAAAACGGCCGCGCAGTGCTCGACGCGCATATCGCGGAGATGGCCGATCGGCAATACGGCGAGCCGCCGTTCGTCAAAACCGCCTACCGCAACTGGACCGACCTGCCGCCCTACGAGCGCTGTGTCGCACGCCCGATCCCGCGGATTTTCCAGGCCTACAATCACGGCGCGCAGATCCTGCAGACGCCGACACACGTCGTGATTCACTACGAGAGCATGCACGATGCCCGCATCGTCCCGGTCGACGGTCGGCCGCCGTTGCACGATGACATTCGCAACTGGAACGGCGAGCCGCGCGGGAGCTGGGAAGGCGATACGCTCGTCATCGAGACGACGAATTTCGGGAAGCAGACGATGGACGGCGGTCTGACCGGTCCGCCGTTACAGTTTCCGATGGACAACATACGAATCACCGAGAGGTTCCGGCGACTCGACGACAGCACGCTCAGCTACAGCGTGACGGTTGAGGATCCGGGCATCTGGGTCGAGCCGTGGACGTTCGAGCTGCCGTGGATCGGCGACGATCCGAACTACGCGCTGCCGGAGCATTTGTACGAGTTCGCGTGTCACGAAGGCAACTACCGCGCGATGGAAAATACGTTGCGCGGCTCCTACGACGCGCTCGATTGAAACGGGAGGCCACAGCGATGCAGACCCGAAGACTCGAAGAACCCGTCGTCCCGAACACCGCCCGGGTGACGACCACGGCACTGGCATGCTGCGTTCTTGCACTGGCGGCACACGGACCGGCGTCGGCGCACCACGCATTCTCGGCCGAATTCGACGCGGCCCGCCCGGTCGAGCTGCGCGGCGTCGTGACAAAAACCGAGTGGATCAACCCGCATAGCTGGATCACGATCGAGGTTACCCGCGAGGACGGCGAGCAGGAGATTTGGGAGATTGAGGCCGGTGCGCCGAACTCGATGTTCCGGCGCGGCTTCACGCGGGACTCGCTGCCGATCGGTACGGAAATCGTCGTAACCGGCTATCGAGCCCGAGACGGCGGCAGACGCGCCAATGGCCGCAACATGACGCTGCCTGACGGCACGCAGCTGTTCGTCGGCTCGTCGGGAATCGGCGCGCCGCGCGACGGCGCGGACCCATCCGAAAGGTAGGCCTTGCGGGATTGCTGCGGACCGCGACGGCCCGTTAGCGGCGGACCGGGCTGCTGGAGTGCGGCGACTCGTTGGCGTTATCCTGAGCAAAACGATAAGCAGGGGGCTTCAGTGCGACACCGACTCCGGTCCTCCCGGGCGCCATCGCAGGCGCTGATCGCAATCGCGGCGCTGCTGCTCGCGGCCTGCGACTCGCCGACCGAAACGGCCGCCGATCAAGCCGCCGGCACCGGGAGCAGCGAACGCAGCGGAAACTCGACGGACGGGGCCGGTGCCGCGGACGCGGCGGCGTCCGCGGTCGCAACAACCGCCACCGACCCGGCCGCGTCCGGCTTTCCCCGAACTGCCGACGGCCGGCCACGCCTCGACGGCATCTGGCAGGCGATGACGTCGGCCTACTGGGATCTGCGCCCACACGCCGCAGCGCATTCGCCCGTGCCGGAACTCGGCGCGATCGGCGCCGCCCACCCGGGCCCCGGCATCGTCGAGGGCAACGAGATTCCGTACCAGGAGTGGGCACGCGAAAAGCAGGCAGAGAACTACGCCAATCGGCTCGAGCTCGATCCGGAGACAAAGTGCTATCTCCCGGGCGTGCCGCGCGCCGTATACATGCCGCAGCCGTTTCAGATCTTCCAGACCGACGACTACGTCATGATCGCCTACCAGTATGCCGGTGCAGTGCGCACTATCCACATGAACGACCCCGGGCCGGCGCCGGCGGAAAGCTGGATGGGCTGGTCCATCGGCCGCTGGGAAGGTGACACGCTGGTCGTCGATGTGACGGCGCAGCTTGCCGACACCTGGTTCGACCGCGCCGGCAACCACCACAGCGATGCACTGCGGGTCGTCGAGCGATATACGCCTGTCGGGCGCGACCATATTCAGTATCGGGCGACGATAGAGGACCCCAACGTATTCACGCGGCCGTGGAACATCGCGCTGCCGCTCTACCGACATATCGACGCTGGCGCACGATTGATGGAGTTCAAGTGCGTGGAGTTCGCCGAGGAAAAGATGTACGGCCATCTGAGGAAGCAGGCGGCAGCGGAGGAAGACACGGCCGATTAGTCCACGACCGGTCGCTCGTGGACTCGAGCCACAGACGCAAGGTGTGACCACACAGACTCAGTGAGATTCGTGATGATGCAACCCGACAGACGGAACGGACGACCGGCAACGAGAGTCTTCGTTGCTGCGGCAGCCACGCTGCTGGCCGCGCTCGGCTCGAGCGGCAACGCACAAACCCCGATAGAAGAGAGCTATGTGCCGCCACGAACGGCCGACGGGCAACCGGACCTGCAGGGGATCTGGTCGAACGCAGTCATTACGCCGCTCGAGCGCCCGGCAGATCTGGCCGACAAGGCGTTTCTGACCCCGGAGGAAGCGCTCGAGTACGAGCAACGCCGGCAGGAAGAGACGTTCATGGATACGCGTCCGGACGATCCCGAGCTCGACGCGCGTAATGCCTACAACGATTTCTGGTGGGACTGGGGCGAGAACATTGCGGCTACCCGTCGGACGTCGCTGGTGATCGACCCGCCCGATGGCCGGATTCCGCCCCTGACCCCGGCCGCGCAGCGCCGTGCAGAGGAACGGGCCGAGCGCCGCCGGCTGCACCCGTCTGACGGGCCCGAAGACCGGACGCTTGCCGACCGCTGCCTGAACTGGGTCAGCGCCGGACCGCCGATGCTGCCAACAGCCTACAACAACAACTTCCATCTCGTGCAGACACCCGACCACGTGCTGATCGTCAATGAGATGATCCACGATGCGCGGATCGTGCCGCTCGACGGCCGATCTGCGCTGCCTGACACTGTCGACCAGTGGCTCGGCAGCTCACGCGGTTACTGGGACGGCGACACGCTGGTCGTCGAGACAACGAACTTCACGAACCAGACCAGCTTCCGCGGCGCCAGCGAGAACATGCGCCTGACGGAACGCTTTACGCGAGTCGCGGATGACGTTCTGCTTTACGAGTTCACGGTAGACGACCCGGAGGCCTTTACCCAGCCGTGGACCGTGCAGATTCCGGCCCGCAGGACGGACGGGCTCATCTATGAGTACGCCTGTCACGAGGGCAACGTGGCGATGACCGGCATTCTGGCCGGCGCCCGCGCCGAAGAGGCAGCAGCAGCGCAGTAGCCGAGGCTTCGATAGCGCCAGACCAACCGTGAGGAACAGCCGATGAAGACGTTGACGACAATTCTCTCGACTGCAGCGCTGGCCGCCGTCTCGGTGTCGGTGAGCGCGCATCATTCCTTCGTTGCGGAGTTCGATCCGGATCAACCGATTCAGCTGACCGGACGGATTACCAAAGTCGAGCTGATCAATCCGCATTCGTGGATTCACATCGACGTGACGCGCGACGACGGCACTGTCGAGAACTGGGCAATCGAGGGTGGGACGCCGAACACCCTGTTTCGCAAGGGCATCAACAAGAACACACTACCGGTCGGCACCGAGATTCTGGTCGACGGTTATCGCTCGCGCGACGGTGAGAACCGTGCCAGCGGCCGCGACATCACATTCACCGACGGCCGCAAGGTCTACCTCGAGGGCTCGGCGCCGGCGGAAGACTGAGCAGCCGCCGAAGGTTCGTTCGCATGGCGCGACTGGTCGATCGGAGCCGCAACATTAACTTTTCAGCGCCCTGGCCCGCACCGGTGACAATTGAGCATGTAGTCCGGTCCCCGCTCATACCCGAGCTGACGAGGATGCGAACATGCTGCCCGGACGGACTGCTTGCGCTTACCCGGCTGCGCTGCTGGCCATTACGACGGGCCTCACCGCCTGTGGCGGGGGCGGCGGGGGCGACGGGGGTGGCAACGCACCGGCATCGTTCGGCAACAATGACGCCGACTGGCTGATTCCGGTCGAGGCGGTGATGGACGGCGGCCCGGGACGGGACGGCATCCCTGCGCTCAACGATCCGGTCTTCGCTCCGCTGGCCGATGCGGTCAACATCGTCCGACCCGACGATCTGCTGATCGTCGTGCGCGACGGAGACGTCGTAAAGGCGTATCCGGAAGACATCATGGACTATCACGAGATCGTCAACGACGGTCCGGCGGACGAGCCTTTCATCGTGAGCTACTGCCCGCTGACCGCGTCTGCGGTCGCCTGGAAGGGCCGGGCCGGCGCCGCGAATCCGACGTTTGGCGTTTCCGGCCTGCTCTACAACTCGAACCTGCTTCTGTTCGACCGGGAGACTGACAGTCTCTGGTCGCAAATGCTGCAGACCTCGGTCAACGGCTCGCGGATCCGTGAGCAGCCGGAGAACCTGCCGCTGCTCGAGACGACGTTCGCGACATTGTCGGCGATGTACCCGGACGCGCTGGTGCTAACGCGCGACACCGGGCACGTGCGGCAGTACGACTTGTATCCGTACGGCAACTACCGGGAAGACACGGGCCTGCTGTTTCTGACTGAGCCATTCGACAATCGTCTGCACCCGAAGGAACGGGCGATCGGCATCCACACGGACACCACCGCCAAGGTCTATCAGCTCGAAGGCTTCGGTGACCAGACTCAGGCGATCAACGAGCAGTTCGACGGCGAGTCTATCGTCGTCATCGGGAACACGGCGCTGGACCTGGCGGCGATCTACAGCCGGGAGCTGTCCGATGGCACGATCCTGTCGATGGAGCCGGTTCAGGACGACCTGCCGAACGTGATGCGGGACACCGAAGGCAATGTCTGGGATGTCTTCGGGACGGCAGTCTCCGGTCCCCGCGCCGGCACGCAGCTTGCTGCCGTCCGGTCCTACACGGCCATGTGGTTCGGCTGGTCGTCGCATTTCGATAACGTGGAGATCCACTTCAACTGAACCGATGCCTGCCAGCGCTCACAAACTGGGCCTTGCGCTGCTGTGCCTCGCTCCGCCGTACTTCACACCGCTGCCGGCGAAATCGCAGACCTGCAGTTGTGCGGCAGTGCCGCTGCTCGGGTCGATGCAATCCACCTCGACGGAGCCGGGGCAGTGGTTTGTCGGCACGACCTACGAGTTTCACGATGTCGGCGATCTGGTCGCGGGGTCTTCGTCGATACCCGACGGAACCGGGCGCGAGCGGACGTCCCGGGCGCTGATCGTCGAGGCTAGTCGGGGTTTCGGCGAGCGGTGGTCGGTTGCCGCCATGAGCGCCCTGGTGGACCACCAGCGCCGGGTCGGGAGCGCAGGCGCAGAGGCCTCCGGGCTGAGCGACGCGATCGTCATGGCGCGCTATGCCGTCAAGCGGATCTCGCTCTACTCCGACACGGCGATTGCCTTCGGTATCGGCGCGAAGCTGCCACTCGGTAAGGACGACGCCACGATACGGGGCGTAGCGCTCGCCGAAGACATGCAGCCCTCGACCGGCGCGACTGGCGGCACGGTCTGGGGCTACTGGGCGAGAGCGCTCAATGACTCCCGACGCACGCGAGTCTATGCCAGTGCAACCGTCTCCACCAACGGGGACAACGACCGCCTTTATCGGTTCGGTGACGACACCGTTCTGACTTTCGGTAGCGCCCTGCAGACGTCCGGACCCTGGGGTTTCAATCTGGCGCTGGCCTACCGCAACGCGGAGCGGGATCGAAGAAACTCGACCGTCATCCCGAACACCGGCGGGGAGTGGCTGGACCTGTCGCTCGCGGCGCAATACAACCTGTCGGAATCGCTGGCCGTTGGTATCGCCACGCGAATGCCGATAGCCCGCGATCTCCATGACGAGCTACAGTTCACGTCGAACTATGCCGTCAGGATCTCGATGTCGTACGTATTCGGGGAGCGGCGGTAGCCGCGCATGCGCAACTCACCGAGAGCTGCATGTCTTCGCGCCGGGCTTGCGCTCATCGGCGCGACCGTCTTCGCTGTCGCTCATGCACAGGCGCCACCACTCGACATCACGCTGCCCAATCCGGACGGTCGAGACCCATCGTTCGATCAGCGCAAGGCCGGCGCGACCGTCGAGATCGAGTTTCATGCACTGGATGGCGGCGAGCTGCTGTCACTTGACGATTCGGCCGGCGATCTGCGCCTGATCAACTACTGGGCGACGTGGTGCGTGCCCTGCATCCGGGAATTGCCGGCACTGGCGGCGCTTGCGGCGCAGCGCGCCGACGCGCCAATGCAGATCGTTCCGATCTCGCTCGACCAGAAGGGTGCCGACGAGGTACCGGTGTTCATCGAAGAACTCAACATCTCCGGCCTGACCTGGTACGCCGACCCGAGCGCACGCAGCGGCCAGGACGCGGACGTCTTCGCCCTCCCGACGACGGTATTCGTCGACGGCGAGGGCCGCGAGCTCGGCCGCGTGGTCGGCGCAGCAGACTGGCTGAGCCCGGCGGCGACCGAGCTCATCGACGCGTTGCTCGAGAACCTCGAACCGTAGCCGGGCCCGGCACCGGTCCCGCTAGCGTTTAGCAGGACGCTCTCGCAGCCGCCTTCAGCGCTGCCTGTCGTAACGATAGTCGCCGGTGACGTGGATCAGCATCAGCGCGGTTGCGATTCCGTCGTCGCCGACGATGAACCGATAACCGAGCCCGAGGCCGTCGAACAACGTCTCGGATTGCGGCACGAGCCGGCGCGGCACACCGGCGTCGAGGCCCGCCGCGCCGAGTCCGATTGCTGCGTATTCGCCGACGATCTCGGCCATCAGCTCGCCCTCGGACAGCGTTATCTCGTAAGTGCGCTCGGTGCCCTGATAGATGCCGGTGTAGACGCCTACGTAACCCGCGAGCACTTCGGGTGGCACGCTCACCGCTCCGCTCGTCGCGTCCGACAGCGTGCCGACCCAGCTCTCGCTACCGGTCTCGCAGATCTCTTCGAGCATCTCGGTATCGGCCGCAAGCTCCATGCTGACCGTGTATCCCCATTGTTCGGTAAACGCTTCCGGGTCGGTGAATGTCACTTCGACCTCGAGATGGCCGAAATCGACCCGCCGGTAACGTTCCCGGACCGTCAGCGCTTCCGTGTGCGAGACGCCGTAGCGGCTCACCCATGTCTTGTCGTTGAAACCGTTGCTGTCGACGACCAGTGTGTCGCCTTCCCAGCGACCGACCGAATAGCCCGCCCAGCTCGGCAACGGATCCGGTTCGAGCTCGCGGCCATCCGTGTATATCACACGGTACCGGAGGTCGTCGTTCAGGATCGCCAGCATCGCCGGCGTCTGCACGAAACGCTTCCAGCCGCCGGCCCTCTCGGTCTCGGGTCCGCTCGGCTGGCACTGGAAGTACGGGCGGGTCCGGTAGTACTCCTGTTGACGCTCGCGGGCAAGGTCGGCGACCCAGGGTTGCAATACGGCCGGATCGAGGTCGGCGACCGGCGGGGCTGCGGTCCAGAGCCCGGTCAGGTCCGGGCGACCGTCGGGGCCAGTCGGTGCCGGAGCAGTGAGATCCGGTCGGCCGTCGGCCGTACGCGGAACATCGGCCCACTGGCGATCGAGCCATTGCGCCGCCGCGGGCATCGCGAGCACACAAAGAAACAAGATCGTGAGAAGTCGCTGCATGAATCCCCCGCTGTTCGTGCTCCGCCTACCAGCACGGAAGCTCTGGCGGTCGACGCTTCCGGCCGGCCCGTCCGATTGCTCTTCCGAAAGCTCTTCCGGTCAGTTCTTCCCTCTGGGCTGCCAGTCTACGTCGGGTGGCTGGGCGCCTCCACCGTCAATCCCTCCGCGGAGGGGTTTCCAGTCGGGTAGCCGCAATGCGGCACGGCGCGGCCGTCAGGCCTACGAAAATACCAGGACCCTCTGTGATCCTTGCGAATCTCATAGCCGCCTTCGTGCACGTGCCGATGGTGCGCCGAACAGAGCAGAATCAGATTATCGAGTGACGTTTCCCCACCGCGCGACCAGTGCACGATGTGGTGGGCATCGACATACCGCCGATGTGTGCAGCCGGGGTACGCGCAGCCTTTGTCGCGGGCCCACAATGCTCTGCGAATCGCGGCGGTGACTGTGCGTTGCCGGCGCCCAACGCTGAGCGGCTCGCCCGCAGGCCCATCGGTCATATGAACGATGCTGCCATCGCAGCTGAGCCTGCGCACGGTTTCGATTGGCAACGCGGAGCTGCCTCGATCTTCAGTGAGCGCCACCGAATCAGTATGAACGACGACCTGGTAAAGCTCCGCTGTCCGGGCACCGTTATCGTTATTCGACCCGCCACTAAGGTACGCTCGCATGATCTCGACGAGTGCATCGACCTGTCGTGCCTGCCAGCTCTCCCCCGCCGACTCGGCCTCTTCGACTGTTCCGGACTCTGCGGCTTTCTCTAATGCCTTTGCGATCAGTTCGCCCTGTTCGATCGGCAGCTCGACAGAAATCCGTAGTGTTCCGCTCGCTTCATCGCGCCACAACGACAGGCACCGACGGCCATGTGCACGATTCGCGTCATCGACACTCTCGGGCCTGGCGTTGCGCAACTGTCGGCAGCGCTCTTCGACACGCGCAGCGGTTGTGCGCAGCGCGAAGTTGAGCAGCAGTGCTTCGTCCTCTGCTGTCGCGACGCGCGTCAATGCGCGTACCTTTGAGTAGGTCAACACGCCTTTTTCGAAGGCAGCCGAGATTTCAGGCAGCTCCTTCAACGCATGAGCGACTCGAATCTTCTCGCGTGCCGCACTGAGGCTCAGGTCACAGCGGTAGTGGAGCCACTCAGCACAGTTCGACAGGCCCCACTGCAGCCAGCCACCTCGCTCATCGAACTCTCGTACGAGCACGAGCAACCGGTACTCGTTTGCGGACAGTGTCCGCGTCAGGGAAACAATCGCAGCATCAAGCTTTTCGATGCTCCCGCGGTAGTCGGATAAAGGCGTAGCCCGAGCGGTACATTTGGCCTGTGTCGCGGAAATATGGTCATTCATAGCGCGTCCCTGCAGTGGCTTCGAATACTGTTATTTTAAACAGTATTGAGACCCAATCCGATGAAATTAATAAACTTTTTAGCCAGTATTTGAGGCGATTCAGCTGCCAGCAAGTGCCGTGGGGCGCGCAGCGGCATCCCACCGGGCGGGAAGCTATCGCTCGGGCCCGACGGCCCGCGTTCCCGGAAACAGTTCTCCGGGTCCGCCGTATGATTAGGCTGGATGGCGGCAAAGCGAGGTGAATTGATGCGGCCGAAGCTTGTTGTCGTCGGTGCCGGATTCGCGGGACTTGCGTGTACGCAAAGGCTCGCGGACGCCGACGTCGACGTTACCGTCATCGACCGGCACAACTATCACCTGTTTCAGCCGCTGCTGTATCAGGCGGCGACTGCCGGACTCGCGCCTTCCGACATAGCCTGGCCGATCCGCAGCATCCTCAGTCGGCAGAAAAACGCCACCGTGCTGCTCGATACCGTTTGCGGCGTCGATCTGTCGGCATCTGCCGTAATGACCCCGGAACAGAGCATCCCGTTCGACTACCTCGTGCTCGCCACTGGCGCGAGACACTCGTACTTCGGTCACGACGACTGGGAGGACGTCGCGCCCGGCCTCAAGAGCATCGACGATGCAACCGCCATCCGGCGTCGAGTGCTGATGGCGTTCGAAGCAGCCGAGACGAGCACCGATGCCGAGCAGCAACGCAGTCTTCTGAACTTCGTCATCATCGGCGGCGGACCGACCGGCGTCGAGCTGGCCGGAACCATTGCCGAGCTCGCGAAGCGCACGCTCGCGAGAGACTTCCGCCGCATCGATTCCCGGGGCGCACGGGTGATTCTGATCGAAGCCGGCGAACGCATCCTGCCGGCATTCGCGGAGACTCTTTCAACCTATGCTCGCCGTGCCCTGACGAAACTCGGTGTCGAGGTCCTGACGGGGCGCCCGGTCACGGACTGCAATGAGCAAGGCGTGACCGTCGGCGACGACGAGATTCGGGCCGGGACCGTGTTATGGGCCGCCGGCGTCGCCGCATCGCCGGCGGGAGACTGGCTGCGCGCGCCGACGGACAGCGCCGGCCGTGTCCGGGTCGATGAAGATCTTTCGGCAGACGGGCACGACAACGTTTTCGTCATCGGCGATACAGCGGCCGTGCATGACAATGCGGGCCATCCCGTTCCGGGAATAGCGCCGGCGGCCAAGCAGCAGGGACGTTACGTCGCGGACGTGATTCGAGCCCGCCTCGAAGCGCGTCCCGCGCCACCGGCATTTCGTTACAGGCATGCCGGGAGCCTGGCAACCATTGGCCGCAAGGCCGCGGTCATCGAATTTCCAGTCATGAAGCTCACCGGCTACCTGGCCTGGTGGGTCTGGGGAGTCGCCCACATCTACTTTCTGATCGGCGTGCGCAGCCCGTTTCTGGTGGCCCTCGGCTGGCTGAATCAGTATCTGACCTACGGTCGCGGCGCGCGACTGATCACCGGGCGCGATGACCGGAGCTCGTGACGCGACCAACCGCGCAGGGTTGCCGGAAGGGCTTGTCTGCCCGTGCGAGCCTGGATGCCGGCGCGACAACCGGTGCGACAACCGGCGCGACAACTGCCGCGATTTGGCGCGCAAAGACCGGCCGGTCTACGGGCCGCTGAACTTATCGACTTCGCCGACCGGCATGCCGATCGGGAAGCGGGCTTCGTACTCGCCGCCACCCTCGGTCGGCTCGCGGTAGTGATACATCTTTTCCCACATGCCGATTACGTTCGAGCGTATCCATTGGTCGTACCAGCCGTAATCGCTGAAGTCTTCCATCGTCACGAGCTCGAGAATCTCGTCGATGTCGTGGCCTTCGACCATTGCGCTCAGGACACGGTCGCGCAATGCCTGAAGATAGTCGCGGAAGTAGAGAAACGATTGCTGGTCCGTGACCGCGCCGTGCCCGGGGACGACGATGTCGACATTCTCCATGCGTCCGAGAATGCCGAGTGCGCGTATCGAGTTCGCGATGTCGTTATCGCGTAGCTCCGGCATGGCGAGACTCTTGCCCTCGCGGACGATATCGACCGCGATCAGAACGCCTTCGCTTGGAATATGCACCTCGATCAGGTTATCGGTGTGGGTCGGCCCGAGATAAAAGAGCTCGACCGTGATGCCGCCGAGATCGATCTGCATGCGATCGTCGAACGTGATGGCGGGGATAGCGGTCCGCCGCTTTTCGCGAACGATGTGTGCTTTCGTATTGACGTGTGAGATCGCGGTCGCCGTGTCGCTGAACACTTCGAGGCCGCAGATGTGCATCTCGTGATCGTGGCTCAGAATGGTGTACCTGACGGGCTGCTCGAAACGCTGCTCGAGCTGCTCTTTCAGCCATTGCGTGCCGCCGGATGCGCAGATCTGGCCGTCGACGACGGCAATGGCGTCGTCGCCGACGATGAATGCCCCATTGGTCAGGCCACCGTAGCGGTAGACGTGCTCGGTCAACTGCTCGATCTGCATCGGCGGCAACTGCGCGCGAGCCGAATGGAGGCCGCCCAGGGATATGACCAAAGCCACTGCAACAATCGTCACGCCCGACGTCACACCCGAAACGTTCATTGCACCCCCACTGCCCCGTTCGAGGCGGTTGTCATTCGCATGGATGATCGCATAATCGATGTCTGCTGAAAGCCACCGGAGAGCCGCCATGAGATGGACTGCGCGACCGGCAACGGCGGTCGGGAACGCGCGGCGAACCGGCGGCCGGGATCGTAATCTCGGGGGCCGCTTGCTCCTGAAGACACTGCTCGCCGTCTGCATCGCTGCCGCGCCGGCCGTCTCGGCGCATCACGGCCCGGGCGCCTACGACCGCAGCCGCGAAATTACCGTGACGGGGACAGTGACACGGTTCGAGTTCGTCAATCCGCACGTGCTGATTTTCATCGAGGTCGATCTGCAGAGCGAAATCACCGAGTGGGCAGGTGAGCTGACGAGCCCCAACCGGCTTGCGCGCATGGGCGGCGATGTGTCCTGGCACAAGGATCTGCTACAGCCGGGCGACACGGTTACGCTGACCGGAAATCCGACACACAATGGCGCCCCGGCGCTCTTTCTGAACCGGGTCGTCGACAGTGACGGTCGGGTGCTGGCATCGAGCGGACGCTGATGAAGGGCCGAATCGAACACGCGGACGTCGAAATGCGCCCGGTTCGCGGCGAGCGCGCCGCTGCATCCAAGGCACGACTCGTGCTGACCGGCATCGGCATGCTGGCATTGCTTCCGGGCTCAATCGCTGCGCAGCCCGTCACGGCGCTGAGCGAGAACGGCGACGCACCGAACACGGCTGTCGATCTGAGTGGCGTCTGGACAAACGATCCTGAGCCGGAGACGCGCGCCTTTCAGAACAACACGTTCGCGGCCGAGCCGCCGCGATTTACCGACTGGGGCCGCGAGCGTTACGAAGCGGCGCGGCCGAGCCGCGGTCCGCGCGGCGTCTCGGTCACCGAGACCGACGATCCGGTCTATGCCTGTTTTCCACCCGGCACGCCGCGTATTTACCTGCACCCCTTTCCGGTCGAGATCGTCCAGACACCGGAGCGGGTGCTGATGATTTTCGAATACGACCACTTCGTCCGCCAGATCTATACCGACGGACGCCCGCATCGGACGGACCTGGCGCCGACCTGGATGGGCGATTCGATCGGCCACTGGGAAGACGAGACACTCGTCGTGGAATCGGTCAACTTCAACGACAGCACCTGGCTCGACAGAACCGGCGTGCCGCACAGCGAGTCACTCCGTGTGATCGAAAGGATTCGCCTGGTCGCGGAAGATCGCCTCGAGATCGACATCACGATGGAAGACCCGGTTGCGTTCGTAGAGCCCTGGCACGGCGTCAGGCACCTGCGCCGCACCGACTGGACGATCGAGGAGTTCTCGTGCATGGACAACGTGAACTTCCTGGAGTACGAGCAGCAGATACTCGATTTCGGCCCCGGCGACGAGTAGCAGCGGCACACGTAATTTCCTGGGGATTCGGGCAATCGCCCGAACCTCGTCGCCGGGCCTACAGTCTCACCACGCCCGCCCCTGTCACCGCGACTCGCCGAGCGGGCCGACCGCGGGCTGCCCCACCAGATAATCGGCGTTCGCATTCGGCAACGGTCGATATTTCTGAACGCGGGCCGCATCGACTTCCGCGACGTAGAAGTTGCCTTCGTCGTCAACGCTTATCCCGTGCACCCCCCAGAACCCGCCCGGAAAATCGCCCCACGTGCCCCATGAGTACAACAGATTGCCTTCGAGGTCGTACTTCAGCATCTTGTTCGTGCCGCGGTCTGCTGCCCACAACGCGCCGTCGCCCGCGATCATCAACAGGTGTATGTCCGAGGGTGTCGGACCGAAACGCCACTGATCCAGGAACTCGCCGTTCTCGTCGAAGACCTGCACGCGGTGATTTTGCCGATCGTTGACGAACACGCGGCGGGTCGCTGGATCGACGGCAATGCCGTGGACGTTATTGAAATAGCCGGGGCGCTGCTCGTCCGGGGGAGTGCCACGGCTGCCCCACTCGGCGAGATAACGGCCATTCGCGTCGAACTTCACGACGCGCGTGTTCTGGTACCCGTCCGCGACGAAGAATGTGCCGTCCGGCAGCCATGCCATGAAGGTTGGCCGGTTGAAGTGCGTCTCGTCGTCCCCAGGCTCGCCGTACGTGCCGATCGTCTGTACGAGCTCGCTGCCGTCATTCGAGAACTTGAAGATCGCATGCCGGAAGTCGTCGACGATCCAGACGTGACGCTCCGGGTCATACGGGCTGATGTAAACCGCGTGCGGCCGGCCGAGCATCGCGTCCCATTGCGACCAGTCCTCGACGATGTTGCCGTTGCGATCGAATACCAGGATGCAGTGCTCCCAGCGCGCATCGACGCCGAGCACACCGCCTGCGTCGATCCAGGCCTGCAAGCCGTCGCGAGGAATCGGTCCGGCGCCACCACCGGCCGGCGGGCTCGCGACGGTCGCGTCGCGATGCGGCAGCCTGAAAACCGGAAAGCTCAGACTCGGACCGATGTCGCGGAGGCGGCGGGTTTCCGGCCGCGGCACGACCGGCAACTCGCCGCGTTGCAGCACGAACACGCGGTCGGGGCTCGCCGCAAAGACACTTTGCACGGAGCCGAAGGTCCAGTCGTCGTGTCCCGGAAGCTGCGCCAGCGGTTGCGGCCAGCCGACGACCGGCTCGTAATGGCCGAACATGTCCTGGCCACCCTTCTGCCCCGGGAAGACCGGCGGCTGTGCGGCCGCAATCCCCGTGGCACCGGCCAGCAAGATCAGCGCTGTGCTCCGCCAGAGGCTTCGTCGAATTCGTGGCATCGGTCCTCTCCCCCTACTCGTCGCTCGCCCGATCGGGCATCATCGTAGCGCCGATTGTGCAGACGGGGGGATTGGCATGCGTGTAATCGGAAGACAGCGCTCCAGCACGCGGCTCGCGTCTGCGATTCTGGCCGGCCTCATCGGAGTCACCGGCATGGCGGTGGCCCAGCAACCACCCGGGCGGGAGGCGCCCGGGCAGGCAGCAGCCGTACGGGCGGAATCCGGACAACAAGCTGCCAGACAGTCGGCAACCGCCGAGCGCCCGCCCGAGTATCGCTACGATCCCACCTGGCCGAAGCTGCCATTGCCGAATGGCTGGGTCTTTCAAGGCATTACCGGGCTCTACGTCGACGACCGGGACGTCATCTGGGTGCTGAACCGGCCCCGCGATTTCGATCGCGACAACACACAGAACTATGCGAGCCTCGACCCGCCATCGGCCCGCTGCTGTCGAAAACCGCCGGCCGTGCTGGCGTTCGACCAGGAAGGCAATCTGCTGCACGCCTGGGGTGACCCCGACGCAATACCCGGCTGGCCACGTTCCGAACACACGATTCTGGTCGACAGCGAGGGATTCGTCTGGGTCGGTGGTGCAATGCCCGGCGACACGCTGATGAAATTCACCCGCGACGGCGAGCTGGTTGGCGAATTCGGCCGCCGCGGCCCTGCAGTCGACTTCCGCGATCAGCTGCAGAACAACCAGCAAACCGAAGTGCTGATGCGCGGCGTCTCGGCCGCGGAATTCGACGAGCCGGCGCGTGAAATCTACATCGCGGACGGCTATCTGAACCGCCGCGTGCTCGTCTTCGATCTCGACACCGGCGCATTCAAGCGGGGCTGGGGCGCGTATGGCAAACCGCTGGCTGAGATCAGCAATGAGCCACCGCCGCCATACGATCCGGCGGCGCCGCCGCATGGCGACTTCCAGGGCTCCGTCCACGCAGTGCGTATTTCGAACGACGGGCTCGTTTACGTATCGGACAGGCAGGGCAACCGGATTCAGGTCTTCACGAAACAGGGCGAATTCGTCCAGGAATTCTCCGTTGCACCGTGGACGCGGGATCGCGGCGCGGCGGGCTCGATCACGTTCTCGTTGCCGCCGGAACAGGCATTTCTGTTCGTCACCGACATCATGAACAACGTCGTGTGGGTATTGAACCGGCGCACCGGAGAACCGGCCGGCCAGGTCGGCTTCATGGGTCACAGCGGCGGCGGATTTCACTGGGTCCACGTCGCAGGATCGGATTCGGCCGGCAACCTCTACACCGGCGAAGTCGATACCGGCAAGCGGATTCAGAAATTCGTGCCGATCGACACCGGCAATTGACGCGCTCGCGGCCGGTCACGCCGACGCAGCACCGACCGTGCCGAGAGAGTAATGGAGGGCTGAGAATGATTCGAAGATTCGCGGGCATCACTGCCGTCGTTCTGGCCGGAGGCGCACTGGCCCAATCGGGCGGATCGCTGGGCACCGCGGATGACACGGCACGGCTGGCCGAGCAGATGCGTGTCGCGGCAACGGCGATGCTCGAATCCGTGCGCGGCGAGCCCGAGTTCTCCGAGCGCTTACGCGATTACTCGATGGAAGACGAGTTGCTGCTGCCGTTCGACGACGCGGAGCGCCGGGACTGGGTGTACTGGCCGGCTGATCGCGCGGGACTCAGCTTCGATCTGATGCACGGCAAGCACCGCGCACTCGCGCACGAGCTGCTCTGGACGCTTGCAAGCGGCAAGGGCTATCACAAACTCGTCAACATCATGACGCTCGAAACCGTGCTGCAGGCAACGTCCGGCACCGGTTTTCCGCGCGGTATCGAGGACTACACACTGACGCTGTTCGGTGAGCCGGGCGAGGACGAGCCCTGGTCCTGGCGGCTCGAGGGGCATCACATTTCCCTGACCGTGACGATCGTACCCGGGCAGGGCGTTTCGGTGACGCCGACCTTCATGGGCTCTGATCCGGCCGAAGTCGCTTTCGGGCCGCTGGCGGGATTGCGCGTTCTGCGCGTCGAGGAAGACCTGGCCAGGGAACTCGTGACATCGCTGTCACCGAGCCAACGGCGCGATGCCGTCCTGCCGGGCATGCCCGAATACAACGCCGCGCAGGGCTACACCTACGACTACGACGCCCCCTGGGACCTGCTCGCGAGCAACATTCTGAAGGATCCGGGTGAATGGGAAAGCTGGCGCACCGATCTGACGCCGGACGGCATTGCGTTCGCCGACCTCACCGGCGTGCAGCAATCGATGCTGCTCGAATTGTTGGACGAGGTGTTTTCGACGTATCGGCCGGAAGTCGCGGCCGGCTACCGCGCGACGCTCGATCTCGATTCCCTGCACTTCGCCTGGATCGGCGGCCAGGAGAAGGGCGAGCCGCACTATTACCGAATCCAGACCGACGATTTACTGTTCGAGTACGACAACGTGCAGGGCGGCGGCAACCACGTTCACGAAGTCTGGCGGAGCCGCGCGGGGGACTTCGGCGACGATCTGCTGGCGGAGCATTATCGCGAATCGCATTGAGGCGAAGACGCACGAGCCCGGCTCGGCGTCCGGCTGGCTCGGCGTCCATTGAGCGCGTCGGGCGTACGTTCGCAGGCTATTCGGCGGCACGCTCCTCGGCCCGCTGGCCCGAGAGGATGTTCGCCATTCCGTAGTTGCCTTCGGAGCACGCGTACTCGAACAGCAGGTTGTCCATCTTGGTCAACGGATAGACGCCACCCCAGGGTTCCGCCCACGTTTCGGGATCTTCCACTCTGAACGCATATTCGAGCGTGTCCGCATCAACGCGCGAAATGCGCTCCGTCACACGCAGGTGCTCGCTCGACCCGCGCCAGGCGGCATCGGGATGGAAGCCGGCCGTTTCGATCACGAGCGTCTGGTCCTCCCAGCGCCCGACCGACGTTCCGTTCCATTGCGGCAACAGGTCTTCCGGCAGGTTGCGGCCGTCGGTCGGAATCATGCGCGGATCGCCCATCTCCGCCTGAATCATCACGTAGCCCGGGCTCTGAAAGATCTGCAGGTTGTTGTTGTAGCCGCCAGGCAATAGCGGTGGCAGCGTGAACGACCAGAGAATGCAGCGCTCGGTCAGTGACCGGAACTCCGGACCGTCGAACTCACGCCCGCGCCGCCACGCCCCGCGCGCCTCACGACGGGCGACGGCCGCGGGCAGTAATTCCGGAATACGGCCGTTCGCTGGCAGGTTGACGACCGAAGTACGACGATTCTCGGACGTAAACCCCTCGTTTGCCCGCAGGCCAAACTGGTCGTTGTCATAGTGGACATCCGACGCCGTCCCCGGATCCGTCGTGTAGGGACGCTCGCCTCTGGCGACCCGCTCCGGCTCGTTCGCGGCGAATTCCTCGGCCGTGTAGAACTCCTTGGTCCCGAGCTCCACCGGCCGCTGCAGCGGCGCCGTCGTGTACTGGGCATAGACGCCCGAAAAATCGGGGACACCCCATGGAGTTTCGCGCCCATCCTCCTGCGCCATCGCGATCTGCATCACGCCCAACGCCGCAGCGGCGATCGCGCAGCAGGCACAGATCGAGGAGCTCGTCATCGAAACGGAACTGTCGGTTTCTCTGTTCATTGGCTTGCTGCTCTACGGTGCATCGTCTCCTTCAGGCGGCCTCCAGGGCGTGATCGAACCGTTCACGAGGTTCTCGAGATTTCCCTCCATGCAGGAGTACTCGAGCATCTTGATCGTCATCCGTTCGAGCGGCCAGGTATTGTGAATCGTGAACGGCTCGGTATAGGTCTTCGGATCCTCGACAGTAAAGGTGTGCTCGATCGTGCCGAAGTTGACGCGCCGGAATGTCTGCGTGAACTTCGCCTGGCTGCTGAGCGGATGACCGTCGGTGTCGAGCTTTATGTAGCCATTCATGTTCGTCGTTTCGACGACCAGCGTGTCCCCTTCCCAGTAGCCTATCGAGTCGCCCCACCAGGTGGGATACATATTCGGATCGTGCGGCCGTCCGTCCAGATAGACGACGTGGAACCAGGTGTTCTGCTCCGCGAGGACTATCAGCATGTCTTCGTTATGAACGAACCGCGTCAGCCGCGGGCCGTGCACCTGCCGCGACCAGCCGAAGGGCAGGCAGCTGCCGGCATAGTCGCCGTCATTTACGGGGTCGTAATTGTCCCACTGCCGTTGCCCCCACTCCGTGTACGGAAGCTCGGCAACGTACCCGGGAATCCGGGTGTCGGTGATGTCCGACCGGCGCTGGGTCTTCCACTGCCCCGACAAGTCCGGCTTGCCGTTCGCAAGCCGCGGCACAGGCCCATCCAGATCCGGAAACGGCACACCAAATGTGTACCACCCATCCACCGTCGTGAGCTGCGATGGATCCTGCGCAGATCCGGGTACCCCCACGAACAACAGCCCGGCCATGACTCCGGCAGACACCATTACACGGACGCGCGTTTTCACCGTATTCTCCCGAGTCTCATGGCGTGGCTGCGAATAGCCGTCGCTCCGAAAACGCTACAATCGCCGTTTCGCCGAGTCAAGGATTCCCGGGCGCGGCCATGCCGCTTGACTCGAACGGGAGGCGAACCGATATGATCGAATGCTCGTAAGGGGATTACGCGGTTCGAAATCGAGTCGGGGGTGGCTGATGAAAATGAAGATATACGGTGTCCTCGTGGCCGGAACCGGCCTTCTGGGGGGCGCGCCCACAGTGCTCGCGCACCATTCATTCGCTGCCGAGTTCGACCGGGACAAGCCGATCGAATTCACGGGCACGGTCAAGGAAGTCGAATGGGTGAATCCGCACGGCTTCATGCAGGTTGAAGTCACCGACGACGACGGCGAAGTCTCGGTCTACAGAATCATCATCGGCGCACCGATCAGCCTCTACCGCCAGGGGTGGAAGAAGGAGTCCGTGCCGCCGGGGACGGTCGTCCATTTCACAGGAAGCCGCGCACGGAACCCGGACTCGCGGAACGTCAACGGTACGGTGACCGGACCTGACGGTAATGAGTTGTGGCGAGGCGAAGGACCGGAGGGCGCGCTCTGATCGTCCCCAGACTAATGACGGCTGTCGCCGCACGTGCGCAGTTAGAAATGTTCGGCGGTCATTAGAGCAGGCGATCCCGATGCGACCCCGGTCGCATCGGGCTCATCGATAATGAACCCGAAAAACAATCGCACGTACCAGTTTGGCGAGTTCACGTTAGATGTTGCGGATCGACGTCTGGAACGCGGCGGAGAGGCGATTCACCTTCAGCCCAAAACCTTTGACACGCTGGTCCGCCTGATCGAGCTTCGCGGTCGCGTCGTTACGAAACAAGAGCTGCTCGATACCCTCTGGGCAGGAACCTGCGTCACTCAGAATGCCCTGACGCGTTGTATCAAAGAGGCTCGCAAGTCACTGGGTGATGATGCGACTGATCCCGCATTCATTCGAACGGTTTCGCGTGTCGGCTATCGATTCATCGCGACGACAAGAGAACTCGAAACCGAGAGGTCTGCTACGCGGCGACCCCGCCTGATCCCGTTCTCCGATCAACGATCTGTCCCGGTGCAGCGAACCGGATCAGCCTCGAGGTACGGGCGCAGATTCGCGCTCTTGACGGCGTTGACCGGACTCGCCGCCATTGGTGTCGCTCTGGCCATTTGGCTGCAACCGCCGGCGCCACAGGAAGAAAGACCGAGAGCGTACAACACGATCGCAGTGCTTCCATTCGTCAACATGAGCGACGACCCGGGGAACGAGTATCTCAGCGACGGCATTTCCGAAGACTTGCTCAACAAGCTCGCGGAGCTCCCCGATCTACGCGTCTCGGCACGAACGTCTGCGTTCTTCTTCAAGGGCAAGCAGGTTGACATATCGACTATTGCCGAACGACTCGACGTCGCGACCATCGTCGAGGGAAGCGTGCGCCGCCACGGTGACAAGGTGCGAATTACAGCCCAGCTGATCGACACCAATGACGGTTACCACCTGTGGTCGGATACGTATGACCGAGAGGTCGGGGACGTCTTCGCGGTTCAGGATGAGATAGCCGAATCCATCGCGCGAGCCCTGCAAACGATACTACCGAGTGTGGTCGGCGCATCGACATACAGACCCGACCTCGGGGCCTATCAGCTCTACCTGCGGGGCCGCGAGACCATCCACCGGCGGCCCGCCGACTGGATTCCTCGTTCCGTCCAGTACTTTTCGAAGGCGATTGAAGCTGACCCGGCGTTCGCGGAGCCGTACGCCGCGCGGGCCATCTCCAATGCGATATCAATTCTTCACGGAGGCGAGCCTGACGCAGAGACGGAATTTGGTATGGTCAGAAAGGCGCTCGAGCTAAAGCCCGACTTACCGGAAGCTCATGCCGCGCTGGGGTTGCTCCACCAGTCGCAATCAGATTTCCTCGATGCCGAGGACGCGTTTCGTCGGGCAATCGATCTGAACCCGAACTTCTCGAGCGCGCGCTCCTGGCTCGCGAGCGTGCTCGGTCAAACCCGGCGGTTCGCCGAATCCCACTCCGAGATGATGACGGCATTGCGGACAGACCCGCTAGATCCGCTCGTGAATGCCAATAGCGCGAACGTCTTGTCGAGGACCGGCAAGTACGACGAAGCAATCTCTCTCCTGCAGGGATGGCTCGAGTTTCCTCCCGCCCCTCCGATGGTGGACTTCGAGATGGTTCGTGTGAACGCGAGTTATGGTCACTACGATCAGAGTATGTCCTGGGCGCACGACATACTCGCTGACCATCCCGAGTGGACCTTGCCGCACGTTTATCTGGTGTCCGGGTATGCACGTCTCGGCGACCTAGACAACGCCGCCGCCGCACTGGCTGCGCTCGAGCGATTCGACCGAAGCACTAGAACGTTCCTGTCTCGGGCTGAATACTTGTTCATCAGCGGTGACGTTGCTGGTTTGCGCGCCCACATGAACACACAGGCAGATGTCGATCCCAAGCCCTGGTCGCTAGTCTACTGGAGCGGGATTTCGAGCCTGCTTTCCGGCGATAGCGCCACCGCGATAGAAACACTTCGCTGGATCGACCAGACGCGAGGACATCCTATTCCGAGCGGTATGTTCGTCACCGACGAGGTCGAGTTCCTGCTTTGGCTGGCTGCCGCGTACAGAGCCAACGCCGAACATGAGCTGGCCACCGAGACGGCCGGGAGGGCCCTCCGAATCCTCGAGGGGATGAGCGATCAGGGCTTCAGATTTCCGGCCTTTCTACGCATGACCGCGCAGGCCCACGCGCAGCTGGGTGACCGGGAGGCTGCGATCGCCGCGCTGACGGCGGCGGTCGACATTGGGTGGCGCAATTATTGGGCCACAGTCCACGATTCGCGCTGGGATGGCGTGCGCGCAGACGAGTCGTTCGCCGCACTGATGAAACGCGTCCAATCGGACGTTGAGATCATGCGCGGTCGTGTCAACCGCGCTGCCGCGAACGACGACTGGCCATCGCTACGTATCACGGACCGCAATGCCGAAGCGGCACTTGCCAGTCCACCTGGATCGTCCAGCCTGTAGCTAGTTATCCTGCGCGCCTTCGACGACCCACTGCCGGACACGTTCGATCTCGGCCTGTGCTAGCGGCGCCTGACCAAGCGGCATTCGGCTCGCAACGATTCCAGTGCCCTGGAGTTTTCGCACGAGGTAGCTATCGTCAGGCTGTCCCGGTTCGATACGCATCAGACTCGGCATTTGCACGCTGGCCACATTGACCAGGTTCGAGAACGACTGGCCACTTTCAAGGTTGAGTCCGTCCGGCGGGTTTGCGCCGCTATGGCAACCCGAAGTAGCACAGGAAACCGAAAAAATGGTGTCCTGCAGAGACGAAAGCGTCGCGTTGACGGGCGGAGACGTGAGCTCGAAGGTAGTCGTATAGATGCCCCCGGGCTGACCGTCGAGATCACCATCCAGGGCGATGCCGTTCTCGTCGACGATGCCCCCAACACCGCTACCTGACAGCGATAGTCGGTAAACGTCATCCGCGAGGGCAACGGTGGCCAGCTCGACGACAACGTCACTCCCGGAAGCAAGCACAGAGGCCGGTGCGATGACGACCTCGTTGCCATCACCGAAGCTACCATCCTGTCCGCTGGCCTCGAACACGACCGCCTCGGACGTCACGGAAGCGGGCAGAGGCGCGCGGTTAAGCGACACCACAATTGAAGTTGGCGCCGCCGTAACGGTCGCAGCCGTGTCTGGACTTACAGTGACGACCGCGAATGCGCCAGAGGCCGCCGGCTCGGTCGAGCTGAGCGGCTCGATCTGGCCCCGGGCAATCCCTGTCGGTGTCGCCGCCGATGCAACGAGAACGTATACCCCCCGATTCTCCAGGCTCAAACGCAAACCGGGGTCGATCGTGTAGTCAATGAGCAGCCAGCGATCGACATTGATCGTATCGCCCACGAACGCTGCAACAGTCGGACCATTCTGCCCTTCGGGGGCCCGCCTGAGCTCAACAAGACTGGCATCCGAACCGGGCATCAGATTTACCACGCTGGTCAGCGTATCAGGCCCAATCGTCGTCATCGCGCGCCCGATGGGTAGCATTGACGAGCCGCCTCCCATGACTAGCGCCTCGTCGGTCAACGCGGTGACCACCAGCTCGTAGCCCTCGGGCAGCAACTGGCCGCGCACCGCGCCGCCGTCTGCCGTCACCGACGTCACCTCGAGATAGATCTCGGCAGTGTCCGCGGCCGCTGCCATTGCCGGGTCGAAATCGGCAGCTTCCAATTCCCAATGCCCGGCGTCCAGAGAATCCTGAAGCAAAGTCGCCAACACCGGTCCTTCGATGCCGCCCACACCGTTACGAAGCTCGACGGAAGTAGCATCCTCGATGCCTGATGTATGCAGGTGCACTGTAAACTCTTGCATTACATCGGCGATGGTCAACCAGGCGACGGCGTGAGCACCATCGAGGCCTCCATCGGCGAGCTGTTCAGGCACCAAAGATACGCGCGCAACATCGACACCGGATGGCAGGATCTGACCGCGTAGCGCGCCGGCTGGAAATTCAGCAGTACTTATTTCCAGATACAGCGCGCCCGCTTCGAGCAGATCGATACTCGTCGGTGTCAGGGGCATTGACGCGAGGGTCCACCGGCCGTCCGCTCCCGAAGATACCAACGGATAGATCTCGGAGCCGTCGTCACCCGCGAATCCTTGTTTGAGGGCAACGCTGTCGGCAGAGGTACCCGAAACCGTTACGACAGCCTCGATTTCGGATTCGGTCACGTTGTAGTCCACCGCGGCGGTCGCCTGGCCCGCTTCGGTCGAACCGCCGACCACGTCAGCTGCCGTCAGCACAACGCTGAAGCTCCGAATTTCCGGGGGTGTCGCGGGAACGGGGTCTGGGCCGGCATCACCGCGCCCGCCTCCGCATGCCGCTAGTATCAGCATGCAGGTCGCGAGCAGCATCAGATACGCACGATCACCGATCGATCGCTCTCGATTAAACATAATGTCGCACACCTGTCTTAGCCGGCCATGACCCCGGCACGCTGATCAAGCTTGCGGGTTCGCGACGTGATCAGAGTGATCAAGTTGTGATTTCCGCGTGATCATTGCGATCGATCGCCGGGTCACCCGGAGAGCAACGCCGCATGCTGCCCGATATCGGCGATGAGTCGCCGTCGGACGGCGTTGACCGGGCCGAGCACGGGAGTCGGATCCAAAGCCTTCCAATATCTCGGCGACACGTACTTGCCGGGCGTGCCGGCAAACGTCCCGGCGACCGTGAACGGCTGCGAGAAGACCGTTCGATCTTGCGATCCCGCTGGACGGCTTCAAATAACGTCCTGCAGCTCCTTGTGGCCTTACACGCGCGTGCGCCGGGACTTGAGCTGATCCGAATTCGCTGCACGCGGCAGCTTCGGGTTTCCACGATGGTTCCGCCGGCGCGCGATCGTAGTCTGGAAGATACGACGTTCCATGCTGCACGAGGCTGCACGGGGATCATGCAGGCTTCATCGCTCATCGCCGCGGACCAGTCAGTCTGCTTCAGGGCACTCGGCCTGACGAAGACCTATGGGACCGGTCACAGCGCCGTGCATGCGCTGCGCGGAATCGATCTCGAGATCCCCGAAGGCGAGCTGGTCGTTCTGCTCGGCGCGTCCGGTAGCGGGAAATCGACGCTGCTCAACATCATCGGCGGGCTCGACAGGCCAACGAGCGGACAATTCTGGTTTCGAGACGAAGAACTCTCCGGCGCAACGCAGCATCAGCTCACGGAGTACCGCCGCAAGCACGTGGGCTTCGTATTTCAGTTCTACAACCTGATGGCGAGCCTGACAGCCCGGGAGAATGTTGCGCTCGTGACCGAGATCGCGCAGAACCCGATGTCACCCGCCGACGCACTGGCGATCGTAGGTCTGAAGGAACGCGTGGATCACTTTCCGTCGCAGCTTTCCGGCGGCGAGCAGCAGCGTGTCGCGATCGCACGCGCTATTGCAAAGCAGCCGTCCGTGCTGTTGTGCGACGAGCCAACCGGAGCGCTTGACAGCGCCACCGGCATTCGCGTGCTGAAAGCACTTCGCGACGTCAACACCAGCATGTCCGCTACGACCCTGTTGATTACTCACAATGCCGGCGTCGCGGCAATGGCGGACAGGGTCATCGTGCTGGCCGATGGCAGCATCAAGGAAATGCGCCGCAACGCGAACCCGGTCACCCCGGACCAGCTCGCCTGGTGAACGAATGTGGGAATGCCGGCCGCACTGACAGCGCTGAATCGGAAGCTCGCGCGCGATCTGTGGAACATGAAGGGACAGGCGCTGGCCGTCGCTCTGGTCATCGCCGGCGGCATCGCCGTGCACCTGGTCGCGGAAGGGATGCTGACGTCACTGACCGAGACTCGGCGGGCCTACTATGAACGCTATCGTTTCGCCGATATCTGGGCGCCCGCCGTTCGGGCACCGAACGGTCTGATCGACGAGGTTCGTCAGCTGCCCGGCGTCATTGCCGCCGAGACGCGTGTTCGGGCGGCCGCCATCATCGATATGCCCGGAATGGCGGAGCCCGCGTCCGGCGAGATTCTCTCGCTGCCCGACAATCGCGAGCCATCGGTCAACAACGTCTATCTGGTGCGCGGCCGTCTGCCGCGTCCCGAAGGCGACAACGAAGCCGTGGTACACGAAGGCTTCGCCCGCTCACACGGCCTCGAGATCGGCGATTCGGTTGCCGCGACGGTATACGGCGGGCGCAAGCAGCTCAGCATCGTCGGCATCGGGCTTTCCCCGGAGCACGTTTACTCGATCGCGCCCGGTCAGCTCGTGCCGGACAGCCGTCTCTTCGGTGTCTTCTGGATGAGTCGAACGACGCTGGCCCAGTCGGTCGACCAGGACGGCGCATTCAACGAGACCGTGATCAGGCTGGCGCCCGGCTTCATCGAAGACTCGGTCATCGAGGCGCTCGACCGGCTCTTCGAGCCCTACGGCGCCCCCGGTGCCTATGGCCGGGACGAGCAGATCTCCGATGCCTTCGTATCCAGCGAGATAGAACAGCTCGAGGTCATGGGCAACATTCTGCCGCCGGTCTTCCTGCTGGTGGCCGCCTTTCTGGTCAACGTGGTGATCTCCCGGCTGATTTCGACGGAGCGCGCCGAGATCGGCCTGATGAAGGCTTTTGGCTACAGCAATCGCGCAGTGGCTTTTCACTACCTCAAGCTCGTCGGCGTCATTGCCGTCCTCGGGCTCCTGATCGGGATCGGCGCGGGCATCTGGATGGGCCGCGTTTTCGCCCGGCTCTTCATCGAGTACTACCGCTTCCCTTTCCTGCTGTTCGAGGTCCATCCGCGCGTCTTCGTGGTGGTAACGGCGATTGCGCTGGCCGCGATCCTCGGCGGCGCACTGTTGTCGGTACGACGTGCAGCCGATCTCGATCCCGCCACGGCCATGACCCCGCCGCCGCCGCCGGACTACTCCAGAGCGGCCGGCGCACGCATCACACACTGGCGGCTGCTCGATCAGCAGTCACGCATGATTCTCCGCCAGATCATTCGGTGGCCGGGCCGCGCAGCGTTCACCGTGATGGGCGTCGCGGCATCGGTCACGCTGCTGATAGGCACGCTGTTCTTCCTCGACGCAATGGAAGAAATGATGCGGGACTACTTCGAGGTGGCGAATCCGCTCGATGTCCAGGTCAGCTTCGTCAACCCACGGTCGCGCGAAGCGTATTTCGATCTGCTGCACGCCCCGGGCGTACAGCAGGCAGAGCCGTTTCGAATGGTCCCCGCCCGGGTAAAGCACGGTTTCCGGGAAGAACGCACGGCGTTGACGGGACTCGTCCCGGGGGCTCGCCTGTCGCGCATGGTCGATACGAACGACGACCCGGTCATTCCGCCGCCCGGCGGTCTCGTCCTGTCGCGGGATCTGGCAAACGAGCTTCGAATCGGGCCCGGCGAGTCGCTGGAAGTCGAGGTGACCGAGGGGCGTCGACCGACCTTGCAGATTCCCGTCTCTGCGGTGGCCACGACCTGGATAGGGTCCGGCGTGCATCTGCGGATCGACGATCTCAACCGGCTCATGCGGGAAGGTGCGGTCGTCTCCGGCGCCAATCTGAGGGTCGACGACAGCCGGACGAGCGAGCTCTATCAGGAACTCAAGACATCGCCGCTGATCGCCGGTATCGGCCTGCAGGGCATCGCGTATCGCAACTTCAATGAGGTGATGGACCAGAACATCGGCATTTCGATCTGGATGTATACGACCTTCGCATCGCTGATCGCGATCGGCGTCGTCTACAACAGCGTGAGAATTTCGTTCGCGGAGCGCGCACGCGAGCTGGCGTCGCTTCGGGTGCTCGGCTTCACGCGTGCAGAGGTCTCTTACATTCTGCTCGGTGAAATCGCTTTCCTGACGCTGCTGGCGCTGCCGCTCGGCATGGGCCTCGGCAGCGGACTTGCCTGGTACCTTGCCGAGGCGGTCAGCTCGGATCTGTTCCGCATCCCCTACATCATCGAAGCCTCCACGTTCGGCTACGCCGCCGCCGTCGTCATCGTCGTCACGGCCGTATCCGGCCTTCTGGTCCGACGCGAGCTCGACCGCATGGATCTGATCTCGGTACTGAAAACCAAGGAATGACATGAACATCAGATTTCGGACCGTATTCTGGATTACTGCTGTCGCAATCGTTCTCGTGTTGCTGGCGCTGGCTTTTCGACCCCAACCGGTAGCGGTCGATATCGCCGCAGTGACACGCGGAGCGATGCAGGTCGCCGTGCGCAACGAAGGCCGGACCCGCGTACGCAACGAGTACGTCATTTCGGCACCGGTCGGCGGGCAGCTGCTGCGCGTCGAGCACAAACCGGGCGCGCGAGTTGCCGCAGGCGATGTGCTCGCAAGGATTCTGCCGTCCGACCCGTCGCTGCTGGACGCGAGGTCCCGGGCCGAGTTGCAGGCATCGGTGCGTTCGGCCGAAGCCGCGTTGGCGCTGGCACGAGCCGAAATGGAGCGGGCCGATGCGCAGCTCACGTTTGCCCGCACCGAATCCGAGCGCATTCGACGGCTCCGCTCCGAAGACGTGATTTCGATCGAGGCCTATGACCGCGCGGAGTTGCAGTTGCGCGTTGCCGAAACCGTGCGTGAGTCGGCTGCCGAAAACGTGCGCGTACGACAAGCCGAAGTGGCGGCGGCCGAAGCACGCCTTCTCGAGTCGGGCACCGAGACGGGCGATGCGGTCGTGGTTACGGTCCGGGCACCGACATCCGGTCGCGTCATGAGCGTGATTCAGGAGAGCCAGAGCATCGTTCAGGGCGGCACGGAAATCATGCGGCTCGGCGATCCGGAAGACCTGGAAGTCGTTGCCGAGTTTCTGTCTACCGACGCGGTCGAGATCGAGCCGGGCGCTCTGGCATCGATCGAGAACTGGGGCCGCAACCGACCGGCGCTCCGAGGCCAGGTACGGCTCGTCGAGCCCTACGGTTTCATGAAGGTGTCGGCCCTCGGTGTCGAGGAGCAGCGCGTGAACGTCATCGTCGACTTCGTCGGGCCCGCCGAGGAATGGGCGACGCTCGCGCATGGCTACAGGGTCGAGCTCGCCGTCGTGACCTGGAATGCCGGGGACGTAATACAGGTGCCGGTGGCGGCACTGTTTCGCGAAGGCGACAGCTGGGCGGTCTTCCGCGTCGAGGATGGTCGGGCCGTCCTGAATCCGCTCGAGGTCGGCCATCAGAACGGCACCGCCGCCGAAGTGATCACCGGGATAGACGCGACATCCCGGGTGATTCTCTATCCCGGTGAGCGGCTCGCGGACGGGGTCCGCGTGTCGCAGCGAACCGGCGCGTAACCGAAAAGACTCGAGGAGTGTCGACATGGCTGCAGGAAAACGAGAGCGCTCACAGGATCGTTACGACGTCATCGTCATAGGCTCCGGAATGGGCGGCATGGCCACGGCCGCCGCGCTGTCACGGACCGGCCACAAGGTGCTGGTGCTCGAGCAGTATCAAACGCTCGGCGGTTTGACTCACAGCTTCTCCAGGAACGGGTTCAGCTGGGATGTGGGTCTGCATTATCTCGCCGGAGTCGCGCCCGGAGAGCCCGAAAGAAACGTACTGGACTGGCTCTGCGAGTCGCCGATCGAGCTTGCGCCAATGGGTACGATCTACGACGTGCTGCATATCGGCGATGCCGAGCCGTTGCTGCTGTCGCGGCCCTGCGCGGCACAGATTCTCGACCTGAAAGAGCGCTTTCCGGACGAGGGCGACGCCATCGAAGCCTGGTTCGACGCCGTGCACAAGGGTCGCGAAGCTGCGATGTCCGTTATTCAGTCGCACGCACTGCCAAAGCCGTTCGACACACTGCTGTCCTGGTGGAAGCATCGCGAGTTCGACAGCTGGGTCGCGCGAACGACCGCTGAGGTTGCAGCGGACATCACGGACAATCCAGAGCTTCAGGCCGTATTCCTGGCCCAGTGGGTTGACCACGGGGGCAGGCCGGGTCGCGCGAGCTTCGCGGCCCATGCACTCATCTCGTATTCCTATCTCGAGCGGGGCGGGTGGTATCCGGTGGGCGGTTCGTCGTCGATCGCCCGGCACATCCTGCCAGTCATCGAGGGGGCCGGGGGCGAGGCACGGGCGGGCGTCCGGGTAGTGAATTTGCTCACCGACGATGATCGGGTCGTCGGCGTCCGAACTTCCGCTGGCGAGGAAATCCATGCCGACCGCGTCGTTTCCACCGTCGGCGCGCGCGAGACGGTCGATCACTTGTTGCCCGAGAGAATCGGCGATGCGGAGTGGATCGAGGAGATCCGTTCGCTGCCTCCGGGCATTTGCCACTTCTCGCTGTATCTGGGATTCGAGGGAGACATCGAGGCTGCGGGCGCAACGAAGGCGAATCACTGGATCTATCCGAATTCGCAGATCGACGCTGTCTGGGAGCAACCACCGAGCGGGGATCCGCCGGGCATGTTCGTTTCCTTTGCCTCACTGAAGGATCCGGACCACAAACCGGGTCCGCGACACAAACATGCCGGCGAGATTCTGGTCTGGACTGACTGGTCCGCCGTTGAGCGCTGGGCGGATCGACCGCCCGGCCAGCGCGGTGAAGACTACGCGAGATTCAAGACAGAGGTGACGCAGCGCATTCTGGCGGAATTCGAAGCGTACTTTCCGAATCTCGCGAAACTGGTCGTTTACACGGAACTCGCGACGCCCCTCTCAACGGTCGCGACTACCGGTCACCGCGAGGGGGCGTTCTACGGTCTGGATGTAACACCCGCGAGGATGAGGTCGGATGCGCTGCGCATCAGGACGCCGATCGAGGGTCTGTACCTGTCCGGCCAGGATGCGGCCTCACCGGGTATCCCGGGCGCATTGTGGGGCGGTGTGCTCTGTGCCGGATGCATCGAGCCGAGCGTGTTCCGGCACCTGCACTGATCGAGCCCGGACCGCTCGACCGGTCCGTCGCGATCCTGGCGACCGTCTACCGCGTCCCTTTCAGCTTCTGCGCCGCGCGGTAGCGCGCCTCGGCCTCGACCAGCTCGGCCTGGGCTTGTGCGAGATCGATTTCGCCGGATCGGCCTTCGAGCGCCTCGCGGGCACGCTCGCGGGCGGCGAGCGCCGCGTCCTCATCGAGCTGATCGGCGTGCAGCGCACTGTCGGCGAGCACCGTGACCAGGTAAGGCTGGACCTCGAGCACGCCGCCGGTCACATAGAAAAAACGCTCCTCGCCGTCGGTCGTCTCGACGCGGATCGAGCCCGGCTTCAGGTTCGTCAGCAGCGGCGCGTGGCGCGGCGCGATACCGACCTCGCCCATCTTCGCCGGCGCGAAGACCATCGCGGCCTCACCGGAATAGATCTCGCCTTCGGCGCTGACGATGTCGACTTTGAGCGGCATTCGTTACTTACTCCTGCGTCCGGTTTCGGCGAAGCGCACTCATGCGGCTTCCGCGGATCCGGGCAGCTGCTACTGCAGCTTCTTGCCCTTCTCCTCGGCTTCCTCGATGCCGCCGACCATGTAGAACGCCTGCTCCGGCAGGTGGTCGTATTCGCCGTCGACGATCGCCTTGAAGCCGCGAATCGTGTCCTTCAGTGACACGTACTTGCCGGGCGTGCCGGTGAACGTCTCCGCGACCGTGAACGGCTGGGAGAAGAAGCGCTCGATCTTGCGGGCGCGCTGGACGGCCAGCTTGTCGTCCTCTGACAGCTCGTCCATACCGAGAATCGCGATGATGTCCTGCAGCTCCTTGTAGCGCTGCAGCACGGCCTGCGCGCCGCGGGCGACATCGTAATGTTCCTGGCCGATCACGTTGGGGTCGAGCAGGCGGCTGGTCGAGTCGAGCGGATCGACGGCCGGATAGATGCCGAGCTCGGCGATGTTGCGCGACAGCACGAGCGTCGCATCGAGGTGAGCGAACGTCGTTGCCGGCGACGGGTCGGTCAGGTCGTCGGCCGGCACGTAAACGGCCTGGAACGACGTGATCGAGCCGGTCTTCGTCGACGTGATGCGCTCCTGCAGCACGCCCATTTCCTCGGCCAGCGTCGGCTGGTAACCGACGGCCGACGGCATGCGGCCGAGCAGCGCCGACACCTCGGTACCGGCCAGCGTGTAGCGGTAGATGTTGTCGATGAACATCAGCACGTCACGGCCTTCGTCGCGGAAGTACTCGGCGATCGTCAGCCCCGTCAGCGCGACACGGAGGCGATTGCCCGGCGGCTCGTTCATCTGGCCGTAGACCAGCGAGACCTTGTCGATGACGCCGCCCTCCGTCATCTCGTGGTAGAAGTCGTTACCCTCGCGAGTACGCTCACCGACACCCGCGAACACCGAATAACCGCCGTGCTCCTTCGCGATGTTGTTGATCAGTTCCATCAGGGTGACGGTCTTGCCGACGCCGGCGCCGCCGAAGAGGCCGATCTTGCCGCCCTTCGCGATCGGCATGATCAGGTCGATGACCTTGATGCCGGTTTCGAGCAGCTCGGTCGAGGTGGCCTGATCCTCGTACTTCGGCGGCTCGCGGTGGATCGGCCAGGTGGTTTCGGCGTCGACCGGTCCGGCCCGGTCGATCGGCGTGCCGAGCACGTCCATGATGCGGCCGAGCGTCTTTTCACCGACCGGCACCTTGATCGGCTCACCGGTGTTCGTAACGCTCAGTCCCCGGCGAACGCCCTCACTGGCGCCCATTGCGATCGTTCGCACGACACCGTCGCCGAGCTGCTGCTGCACCTCCAGCGTCAGCTCGCGGTCGTCGAGCGTGAGCGCGTCGTAGACCTTCGGAATGGCTTCCCGTGGAAACTCGACGTCGACGACGGCGCCGATGACCTGAACAACTGTACCCGTAGACATGATTCCTACCCTTGTCTCAAACCGCTGCGGCGCCGCCCACGATCTCCGCAATCTCCTGCGTGATCGCCGCCTGGCGCGCCTTGTTGTACTGAAGCTGGAGCCGATCGATGAACTTGCCGGCGTTCTCGGTCGCCGCTTTCATCGCGACCATCTTGGCCGCCATCTCGCAGGCCACGTTCTCGACGACGGCCCGATAGACCTGTGACTCGAGATAGCGGCTCAGCACGTCATCGAGCAGATCGGCGGCGCTCGGCTCGTAGATGTAATCCCAGTGCTGCTGCAGGTCGTCCTTGTCGATCGGCTCGACCGGCAACAGTGTCCTGACTTCGGGCTGCTGGCTCATCGTGTTGACGAATACGCTATGCACGAGATACAGGCGGTCGATCTCGCCTTTCTCGTAGGCTGAAGTCATCGACGTGATCGCGCCGATCAGGTCGGCGACCTTCGGTGCCTCGCCGACGTGACTCGTGGCCGCGACGATGTTCGTGTCGAGTCGGCGGAAAAACGCCATCCCTTTCGCGCCGATCAGGCACAGATCGGTCTCTATACCGGCCCGCTTCTTCCCGGCAAGCTCCCCGACCAGCGTACGAAACATGTTGACGTTCAGCGAACCACAGAGCCCGCGATCCGTGCTGATGACGATATAGCCGACTCGCTTCACCTCGCGCGACTTCAGGTACGGGTGCTGGTAATCGGGATTGGCTTCGGACAAATGGCCGATGACGGTTCGAATCCGCTCGGCATAAGGCCGCGACGCTTCCATGCGCTGCTGCGTCTTACGCAGCTTGGAGGCTGCGACCATCTGCATGGCTTTCGTGATCTTCTGAGTGTTCTTGACACTCGCGATCTTCGTCCGGATTTCCTTGCCGCTGGGCATCCGTCGGGCTCCCTAGTACGTGCCGGTCGACGCGAAGCCGTCGAGCAACGCCTTCAGCTCACCGGCAATGTCGTCGTCGTAATCGCCGGTCGACTCGATCCTGTCGAGCAGCGCCTGGCTGGACGCGTGCGCGTGCGCATGCAGCGCGGCCTCGAAATCGACGACGCGTTCCACCGGAACCTTGTCGAGGTAGCCCTCGTTGACCGCGAACAGCGACACGGCCATCTCGGCGACCGACAGCGGCGAGTACTGCTTCTGCTTCATCAGCTCCGTGACCCGCTGGCCACGCTCGAGCTGCGCCCGGGTTGCCGCGTCGAGGTCGGATGCGAACTGCGCGAACGCCGCGAGCTCCCGGTACTGGGCGAGCGCGAGTCGCACGCCGCCGCCGAGCTTCTTGATGATCTTCGTCTGCGCCGCGCCGCCGACACGGGAGACCGAGAGACCGGCATTGATAGCGGGCCTAATACCGGCGTTGAACAGATCGGTCTCGAGGTAGATCTGACCGTCGGTAATCGAGATCACATTCGTCGGCACGAACGCCGACACGTCGCCGGCCTGTGTCTCGATGATCGGCAGCGCCGTCAGCGAGCCCGTCTGGCCTTGGACGGCGCCGTTGGTTTCGCGTTCGACGTAAGCGGCATTGACGCGCGCCGCCCGCTCGAGCAGCCGCGAGTGCAGATAGAACACGTCACCCGGATACGCCTCGCGACCGGGCGGGCGACGCAGCAGCAGCGAGACCTGGCGATACGCCCAGGCCTGCTTCGTCAGGTCGTCGTAAATGATCAGCGCGTCTTCGCCCTTGTCGCGGAAGTACTCGCCCATTGCGCAGCCGGAATAAGGCGCGAGGTACTGCATGGCAGCCGACTCGGCGGCCGCGGCAGCTACGACGATCGTGTGCTCCATTGCGCCGTGCTCCTCGAGCCGGCGCACGACGTTCGCGATCGTCGAGTTCTTCTGACCGATCGCGACGTAGATGCATTTGATGCCGCTGCCCTTCTGATTGATGATCGTATCGACTGCGACGGCCGACTTGCCGGTCTGGCGGTCGCCGATGATCAGCTCACGCTGGCCGCGACCGATCGGCACCATCGAGTCGACAGACTTCAGTCCCGTCTGCACCGGCTGATCGACCGACTGGCGGTCGATGACGCCGGGGGCGACCTTCTCGACCGGCGAGCTGAGCTGCGTCTCGATCGCGCCCTTGCCGTCGATCGGGTTGCCGAGCGCGTCGACGACGCGGCCGAGCAGCGCCTCCCCGACCGGCACCTCGAGAATGCGGCCGGTCGTCTTGACCGTGTCGCCTTCCGAGATGTGCTTGTAGTCGCCGAGGACAACGGCACCAACGGAATCCTGCTCCAGGTTCAGCGCGAGGCCGAAGCTGCCGCCCGGGAACTCGATCATCTCGCCGTACTGGACGTCGGTCAGACCGTGAATGCGGACGATGCCGTCGGTCAGCGCGATGATCGTGCCGACATCGCGCGCCTCGGCGGCCGCATCGAAATTCTTGATCCTTTGCCGAATCAGATCGCTGATTTCGGAAGCTTTCAGTGCCATTGGTTTTCCTCTCAATCGATCAACGCATCGGCGAGGCGCTTCAGACGCGTCTGCACCGAATCGTCGATCACCAGATCCTGGGCGCGAATTACCGCGCCGCCGAGAAGATCGGGATCGATCTTCACTTCGAGCTCGACCTCGCGGCCGAGGCGACGCCGCAGCGCCGCGGAGACCTTTTCGGTCTGCGCCGCATCCATCGCGGACGCCGCGGTCAGCGTGACCTTCACGCGATTCTCGCGCTCCGCTTTCAGCTGATCGAACTGCTTTGAAATCTCGCCGAGCGCCGGCAGGCGATCGTTCTCGGCCAGCAAGCCGAGCAGCGCGCGGCCGGCGCCGTCCGCGAGCAGGTTCGCGTCATCGATGCCGCCGCAGAGCTCGGCGACGAAGTTGGCTCGCTGACCGGCCCGCAACGCCGGGTCGCCGAGAAAGGTTCGCGCCGCGGGATCCGCCACCAGCTGCGCCGCGACCGCCAGGGCCGACGACCAGGCATCCAGACTGCCCTGCTCGACGGCCGTCTCGAATACGGCGCGCGCATAAGGCCGCGCTACGGTCGTGAAATCAGCCATGTCTCCCGCCTGCTATCCCGTCAACGCCACCGCTCAAAGACGATTCGCGAGACCATCCAGCAGATCGCGATGCGCGTCCGCGTTGATCTCTCGTCCGAGTATCTGCTGCGCGCCTTCGACCGCGATCTGCGCAACCTGACCGCGCAGCTCATCCCGGGCACGATTGATCTCCACTTCGATCTCGCTGCGAGCGCCGTCGAGCTGCTTCTGCCGCTCCGACTCGCCCTCGGACCGGGCGGCGTCGACTATCTCGTTCGCGCGCGTGTTGGCCTGATCCATGATGCCCCGTGCCTGCTCGCGCGCCTCGGCGACGATCTTGCTCACTTCGGTCTCAGCCTCGGCGAGACGGCTCTGACCCTTCTCCGCGGCGGCGAGCCCGTCAGAGATTTCCGTCTGACGCGCTTCGATCGCACCGAGCAGCGGCGGCCAGATGTACTTCATGCAGAACCAGACGAATACGATCATCGCGATCGTCTGGCCGATTAGCGTGGCATTGAAATCCACTTGTCTGTCTCCTCGTGCGGTCCCGCAGGCGCCCTGACGCTAGCGCGCCTACCGGGCTGTTCCTGCGTCGATGCAGGGCAACTAGGCGATAAACGGATTCGCGAATGCGAAGAACAGGCCGATACCGACACCGATCATCGCAATGGCGTCGAGCAGCGCAACGACGAGGAACATCTGCGTTCGAAGCATCGGCGCCAGTTCCGGCTGCCGGGCAGCACCTTCGAGAAACCGACCGCCGAGGAGTCCCATGCCGATGCCGACGCCGAGGGCGCCGAGCCCGATCAGAAGCGCGACGGCCAGCAGGTTCATGCCAATAACGAAATCCATCAGTGTCTCCAGTCAATCAGTCAGGTAGTTGGTTAGTAGTTAGCTTGAAGATCCTGTCGATCAATGTCCCGTGTCGTGAGCCTGGCTCAGGTAGACAATGGTCAACATCATGAATATGAATGCCTGCAACGTGACCACGAGGATGTGGAAAACCGCCCAGCCGAAATGCAGCGGCAGCTGCCAGTAGCCGATCAGCGCGATCAGAATGAAAATCAGCTCGCCGGCGTACATGTTGCCGAAGAGCCGCAGCGACAGCGAGATCGGCCGCGCGATGAACGCAACGCTCTCGAGAATGAAATTGAAAGCGATGATGAACGGCGCAGCGATGATGCCGAGCCCTTTCGTCGGCGGCGCGATCGGGTGCAGCGTGAATTCCTTCGAGAATCCGATGGCACCTTTGACCTTGATCGAGTAGTAGATCGTCAGGATGAAGACGGAGATCGACATCGCAAACGTGATGTTGACGTCGGTCGTCGGTACGACCTTCAGATACGGAACACCGATCAGCAGGCCCGCTTCAGGCAGCCAGTCAACCGGAATCAGATCCATCAGGTTCATCAGGAAAACCCAGACGAAGATCGTCAGCGACAGCGGCGCGATCAGCGCATTCTTGCCGTGGAAGGCGTCCTTGATTGCGCCGTCGACGAACAGGACGATCATCTCGATGAAGGCCTGCATCTTGCTCGGGCGGCCGGTCGTTGCGTTCTTCGCGACCCGGCTGAATAGCCAAATGAAAACGACGCCGAGCAGCACGGAGAAGAACATCGAGTCGAGATTGATGGCCCAGAAGTGGCCGGCGCAGTGCGAGCCGACGGCCCATTCGCCGTGGTCCTTGCACAGTGTGAGATTCGTCAGGTGGTGGCCGATGTAGTCCGCGGCCGTTTGCGCTTCAGAATGCGACTCGCCTTCCATGCCTCAGTTCTTCGTCGTTCGTCCGTCCACCGCGCCGCTGCCGAGCAGCAACGCCCCGAATACCACCAGCTGCGCCGCGATGAAGCCGCCGAACACGGCGAGCGGCGCCAGCGGCCTCACGCGCAAAAAAATCACGGCGAAAATCACTGCCGTCAGCACGAGCTTGCCGATCTCACCGATCCACGCCGCCCGCAGCAGCGGCAGCCCGGCCTGATCGATGCTCGCACTCAACAGCCGCGCCGCCAGAAACGCGTTTGGAACCAGCGCCGCGAGACCGCCAAGCAATGCCGACATCGCTGCGACCCGCCCCTGCCAGATCCACAACAATCCCGCGAGTGTCAGCGTGACCAGCGCCTGCCCCAGCAGCGTGCCGACCACCGTAAACCCGCGCCCGCTACCGGGCATCCGTACGGGCCGCCGGCTCCGCGCCGACGCTGATGAGCATGGCAACAGCCACAAAAAAAGCCACGGCGCACTCGCGTCCTTGGCTGAACCGCGCCATTGTAAATAGTCGGATTGGGCGATTCAACCGGCCGCTATTTGATGTGGTCGATGATCCCGTCGAGCTCGTCTAGCGAGTGGTAGCGGATGACGACCCGACCGCCTTTCGGCCCGTGCGCGATCGTCACCGGGGCACCGAGCGTCTCGCTCAGCCGGCTCTCGAGCGCCTTCACGTTCGGATCGACCTTCGCGGGTCGCGCCGGCGGTTTGCCGGCGGCCTGCCGCCGGACCTGGCGCTCGGTTTCGCGCACGCTCCAGCCTTCGCTGACGGCCCGCCGCGCCAGATCCAGCACCAGATGCGGTGCGTCGAGGCCGAGCAGCGCCCGCGCGTGGCCCATATCGAGCTCACGGCGCTCGAGCATCTCGTGAACGCCGGGCGGCAGATCAAGGAGCCGCAGCAGATTCGAAACGGTGGCGCGCGAGCGACCGACAGCTGCAGCCGCATCTGCGTGCGTCAGCTCGAACTCGGCCACGAGCCGCGACAGCGCCCGGGCCTCCTCGACGGGATTCAGGTTTTCCCGCTGAATGTTCTCGATCAGCGCGACGGCCACGGCGGCTTCGTTCGGAATATCCCTGACGATTGCCGGAATCGTTTCGAGACCGGCCAGCTGCGCGGCACGCCAGCGGCGCTCGCCTGCGACGATCTCGAACCGTCGGCCATCGCCGCCGGCGATCGGCCGGACGACGATCGGCTGGACGATGCCCTGCTGGCGGATGCTCTCGGCGAGGTCGCCGAGCGACTCTTCCCGCATGTCGACCCGCGGCTGATACCGGCCGCGCGACAGCAGGTCGATCGGCACGTCGAGCAGACGGTCGTCGGCGCGGCTATCGGCGCCGGACTCGGTCGGCGCGGCGTCCGTGTCACCGCCACGCCGGTTCGTGCTGAGCAGTGCATCGAGCCCCCGCCCCAGACTCTTTCGCCTCGCCATCTCAGTCACCTGCCCGGCCGCTGTCCGCCGTCACTCGGCGGTTGATTTCTCCGGCGAGCGCCAGATAGGCCAGCGCACCCCGCGAGTACTTGTCATGAAAAAGGACCGGCAAACCGAAGCTCGGCGCCTCCGCCAGGCGCACGTTCCGCGGAATGACCGTGCGATAGACGCGGTCGCCGAAGTGTTCGATCAACTGCGAAGACACTTCGTTTGCGAGGTTGTTTCGTGGATCGAACATCGTCCTAAGAATGCCATGAATGGCGAGCTTCGGATTCACGCTGTCGCGAATCTGCTCCACCGTATCGACGAGCGCGCTCAGCCCTTCGAGCGCATAGTACTCGCACTGCATCGGAATCAGCACGAAATCGGCGGCCGCGAGCGCGTTCACCGTCAGCATGTTGATCGCCGGGGGGCAGTCGATCAGCACGTACTCATAGTCTTCGGCGACCGGCGCCAGTGCACGGCCGAGCGCAAATTCCCGCTCGTCACGCTCGAGCAGCTCGACCTCGGCCGCCGTCAGCTCGTGGTTGGACGGCACGATGTCGAAGCCCGCGGTCTCGTGTCGCTGCAGCACATCGCCGACAGCGGCGGTGCCGAGCAACAGATCGCAGACGGACCGCTCGAGTGCCCGCTTGTCTATCCCGCTGCCCATCGTCGCATTGCCCTGCGGATCCAGATCGACGAGCAGCACCCGGCGCTGCGTCGCCGCGAGCGATGCCGCAAGATTGACGCAGGTCGTCGTCTTGCCGACGCCGCCCTTCTGATTCGCGATTGCGATGACTTTGGCCATCAGGTTCCCCCGGTCCGCTCGCCCGCGCGCCGCTCGAGCACGACGACCGAGCGGTGCTGCCCGACCGCGCCGTCGGCAGGCCGTGCGAGCACGTCGAAATCGCCGGCGACCGCGATGATCTCCCGGGCGATCTCGGCCGACGTCGGCAGAACGAGAATGCTGCCGCCTGTCGTCAGCGGTCTGATTATCGTGAGCAGTCGTGCGGGCGCCGCGACCGCGCGGGCCAGCACGGTAGCAAACGGGCCGACCGATGATAAGTCCTCGGCGCGCGCATGTGCGACCGCAGTATTGGCGAGCTCGAGCGTGGCGATCACGTGGCGCATGAAGTTCACGCGCTTGCGGCGGCTTTCGATCAGCGTGAAGTGCCGTTCCGGATGCGCGATCGCAAGCGGCAGGCCGGGCAGGCCGGCGCCGCTGCCGACGTCGGCGATACGCTCACCGCGCAGCAGACTGCCCAGGGCGAGACTTTCGACGATATGTCGCTCGAGCAGCACCTGCCGGTCGCGTATGCCGGTCAGGTTGTAGACACGATTCCATTTCTCCAGCAGCCGCGCGAAGACGGCGAGGCGCTCGATGCACGCACCGTCGAGAGTTTCGAGCCCGGCCGCGGCGAGATACTCACGAAGCTCGGCAAGATCGCCGGGTTTGAGCAGTTGCCCGGACATCGACCGGCACGCCGATTCAGGGCGCGATGGCAACGATGCGCCGGCCTGCGACGCTGCCGGCGAGATAGTCGTCGAACGCGCCCGGCAGATCGTCGAATGCCACCTCGCGCTCGACGATGCGCTCCAGCCGCCTGGGCTTCCAGTCACCGCCGAGTCTGGCCCAGATGGCGTTGCGGTAGTCGGCCGGCAGCGACACCGAGTTGATGCCGAGCAGACTGACGCCGCGGAGAATGAACGGCAACACGGTGGTGTCGAGCGACGCCGATGCGGCAAGGCCAATGCTGGCGACCGCGCCCCCCGGTCGGACGCGTTGCAGCAACCAGGCCAGAGGGGCGCCACCGAGACTGTCGATGCCGCCGGCGAACTCGGCCGTCGCGAGCGGCCGGCCGCCGGGTTCGAGCACATGCCGGTCCACGAGACTGGCTGCACCGAGCTCGCGCAGGTAGCCCTCCGCATTGGGCTTGCCGGTCGCCGCCGTCACTGCGTAGCCCAACCCCGCGAGAATATCGATAGCGACGCTGCCGACGCCGCCGGTCGCGCCGGTGACGAGCACCGGTGCCGCGCCAGGGGCAAGCCCGTTGTGCTGGAGTCGATCGACGGCGATTGCGGCCGTCAGCCCGGCCGTGCCGATGATCATCGCCTCGCGCGGCGTCAGCCCGGCCGGCAGCGGCACGATCGCGTCGGCCGGCAGGCGGGCGAATTCCGCGTAGCCGCCGTCTAGCGTCTCGCTGAGCGCGGAGCCGCAGACCAGCACCTCGTCGCCCGGCGCGAAGCGCGCGTCCGACGATGTCTCGACGCGACCGGCCAGATCGATGCCGCCGACGAGCGGGAAGCGCCGCAGAATGGCACCGCGCCCGGTCGCTGCCAGCGCGTCCTTGAAGTTGATCGACGAGTAGGCGACCCGAATCACGACATCGCCGGCCGTCAGATCCTCAATGCCGAGCTGCTCGATGCCGGCCTCGATGCGATCGTCGCGGCGATCGATCCGAAACGCCCTGAAGCTGCCGGTCATTGCGCGCCGGCCGCCGACAGGGGTCGCCTGTCGATATGCACGAGCAACAGCGAAACGGCGGCCGGCGTCATGCCGGGAATCCGCGCGGCCTGGCCGATCGTCTCCGGCCGGATTCGCGCCAGCTTTTCGCGGACCTCGTTCGAGAGGCCCGTCACGCGGTCGTAGTCGATGTCGGCCGGCAGTCGCAGGCTTGCGCTCCGCCGGCTGCGCTCGATATCGCGCGTCTGCCGGTCGATATAACCCGCGTAACGGGCGTTGGTCTCGAGGCTGGTCTCGATCTGCGCCCGCCATTCCGGCGCCGCGCCCTCGATGTCCGGGTCGGTGCCGACCGAGTCCAGCGCAACGACGGCGCGGTAGCTGCCCTCGGGCCGTGCGAGCAGGGCCGCCGCCCGCGTTTCGCGTTTCAGCGGCGCGTACGGGCTCGCCGCCGGCACGTCGCGCGGACGCAGGACGATCGCGTCGAGCCGCGCGCGCTCGCGTTCCAGCTGATCCATTTTCTTCGCGAAGGCGGCCCAGCGCTCGTCGTCGACGACACCGAACTCGCGGCCGGCCGGTGTCAGGCGCTGGTCGGCATTGTCCTCGCGCAGCAGCAGGCGGTGCTCCGCGCGGCTCGTGAACATCCGGTAGGGCTCAGCCGTTCCGAGCGTCACCAGGTCGTCGACGAGGACGCCGAGGTAAGCCTCATCGCGGCGGGGGTACCAGGGCGCCCGGCCGCGGACTCTGAGCCCGGCGTTGATGCCGGCCAGCATGCCCTGCGCTGCGGCTTCCTCGTAGCCGGTCGTGCCGTTGATCTGGCCGGCAAAGAACAGCCCTTCGAGCGCTTTCGTTTCGAGCCACGGCCGCAGATCGCGCGGATCAAAGAAGTCGTATTCGATCGCATAGCCCGGCTGGGTGATGTGCGCGCGTTCGAATCCGGGTATCGAGCGCACGAACCGGTCCTGCACATCGAACGGCAACGACGTGGAGATGCCGTTCGGGTACACCTCCGCCGTATCGAGCCCCTCGGGCTCCACAAAAATCTGATGCGACGGCCGGTCGGCAAAGCGGACGATCTTGTCCTCGATCGACGGACAGTAACGCGGACCGACACCGTCGATCGCACCGCTGAACAAGGGCGAGCGGTCGAGCGCAGCACGGATGATCGCGTGCGTTGCCGGAGTCGTGTGCGCGATGTGGCAGGGTCGCTCGGCCGGGTGCTCGCTGCGCCGGCCAAGGAACGAGAACACCGGCGCCGGCGAATCGCCCGGTTGCGGCTCGAGCGCGGCGAAGTCGACGCTGCGGCCGTCGATACGTGGCGGGGTGCCGGTCTTGAGGCGACCGACCCGGAGCCCCAGCCCGCGGAGGTTCCGCGCGAGGCCGCTCGCCGCCGCATCGCCGGCCCGGCCGCCGGCGTGGCTGACCTCGCCGACATGGATACGGCCGGCGAGAAACGTGCCGGCCGTCAGCACGACGGTCGGGGCCTCAATGCGAAAGCCCTGCTGCGTCACGATGCCGGTCACGCGCTCACCATCGATCAGCAGGTCTTCGACCGACTGCTGCAGCAGCGTCAGCGCGGGCTCCGTCTCCAGCAGCCGGCGTATCGCTGCCCGATAGAGCGTCCGGTCGGCCTGCGCACGGGTCGCCCGGACGGCCGGGCCCTTGCTCGCATTCAGCGTCCGAAAGTGGATCCCGGCGCGATCGATCGCACGCGCCATCGCGCCGCCGAGCGCATCGACTTCTTTCGCGAGATGCCCCTTGCCGATGCCGCCGATCGCCGGGTTGCAACTCATCTGACCGAGCGTTTCGAGCTTGTGGGTGACGAGCAGAGTCCGCACGCCCATCCGCGCCGCGGCGAGCGCCGCCTCGGTGCCGGCGTGGCCGCCACCGACGACGATGCAGCCGAAGTCCTGCGGATAACGGATGGGCCGCGCGGTCATCGAGATTCCCCGGCTGCAGTGTTTTCCGGCACGATCATCGGGAGATTTTATGATCGGCGCACAAAGCCGCGCCAGCACACTTGGCAATGCAGGACCGAAGCCGCACACTAGCGCGCCGATGGACGGTGATCTGACCCGCTGGCGGCTGCGCGCGTCGGCATGCGCTGCGGCCACCGCCCTGGTCGCGTCGCTGCTGCCTCCCGTAGCCACCGCCGCGCTCGAGTTCGAGCCCTGTCGCCTGGAACGTGACGGCCTGCCGGCGGCTTTCGCCGAATGCGCGGACTTCGCGGTGCCGGAAGACCCGGCCGTCCCCGACAGTGAGCCGCTGGTCCTGTTCGTGGCCCGCGTGCCGTCGCTGAGCGCGACGCCCAACCCGGACCCGCTGGTGCTGGTCAACGGCGGGCCCGGCGGCAGCTCCGTCGACCTCTATCTGCAGGGCCGCCAGGCGTTCGGCCCGACGCTCAGAGATCGCGACCTGATCCTGCTCGACCAGCGCGGCACCGGCCGCTCGGTGGCCGGGCTCAGCTGCGAGACACCGGACGAGCTCGAGCTCGAGACGGCGACGCCGGATCAGCTGCGGGCAGCCGTTGCGGCCTGTATAGCCGAGTTCCGCCGCGACCCGGCACTGTTTACGACGTCGATCGCCGTCCGGGATATCGAGTTGCTGCGCGAGGCACTCGGGATAGACCGCTGGAACCTCTATGGCGTCTCATACGGGTCGCGGGTCGTGCAGCATTACCTCAGGCGCTATCCGGACAGCGTTCGGACGGCGATTCTCGACGGCGTCGTGCCGGCCGAGCTCGTGCTCGGGCCCGATATCGCCCGCGACGCCCAGTCGGCGCTCGAGGCGCTCTTTGCCCGGTGCGCGGCCGATCCGCAATGTTCAGAGCGTTTCGGCGACGTTCGGGTCAAATTCGCGGAACTTATGCAGCGTTTCGCCGATGATTCGATCGAAGTGATGATCCAGGATCCGGCCAGCGGCGCGGCCCAGCTGTTCGACCTCGGGCAGATTCACCTGCAATCGGTCGTCCGCCTGATGACCTATGCCGATACGACGGCCGCGCTGCTGCCGCTGGTGATCGACGAGGCTCATCAGGGCAATTACGCGCCGCTCGCGGCCCAGGCCGACCTGCTGATCGAGTCGGTGTCCGATTCGATCGGTTTCGCGATGCACAACTCGGTCGTCTGCACCGAGGACGTGCCCTTCTTCGCCGATGCCGGGACGCGCGCGAACGCCGCGAGGGACAGCCTCGCGCCCGCGGTCGCCGAAACGGCTGCCAATGGTGCCGTCGCAGCCGGGAACGCGGACGACGCGGGCACGCAGCCCTATCTGGGCGCGACGATCGTCGACGGCCTGGTCACGATTTGCGAAACCTGGCCGACGGGCCTGCGCGACGAGGATTTCTCGGTGCCGGTCGAGGCCGCGAACCCGGTGCTGCTGCTGTCGGGCGAGAACGACCCGGTGACACCGCCGGCCTATGCCGAGCGAGTCGCTGCCGGGCTCAGCAACTCGGTGCACCTCGTCGCCCCCGGCAAGGGCCACGGCATCGCCGCGGTCGGTTGCACGCCGCAGCTGATCCGTGACTTCGTCGCGAGCGCGGAGCCGGGAGCGCTCGACGCGGACTGTCTCGCTGACGAGCGGCCGATGCCGTTCTTTCTGAGCTTTCAGGGACCGGGGCCGTGATCGCCTGCGGCCGCGGCCGGCGCGGATTCGACGCGTGATCTCGGTCGACGGGATACGCAAGCGCTTCGGCGCGGTCGAGGCGTTGCGCGGCATCAGCTTCGAAGCCGCAAGCGGCCGGATCACCGGTTTGCTCGGCCCCAACGGCGCCGGCAAGTCCACCTGCCTGCGGATTCTGTCCACCGTGATGCGGGCCGACGCCGGCAGCGCGACGATCGGCGGTATGGACGTGGCCGGCGATGCGTTGCGCGTGCGCGCCTGCGCCGGCGTGCTGCCGCACGGCGCCGGGCTTTATCCGCAGCTGAGCGCCCGCGAGAACATTGCTTACTACGGCGCCCTGCACGGTCTCGGCGGCGCCGCGCTCGACGCACGCATCGATGCGCTGATCGCGCGGCTCGATCTGGGCATCATCGCGGACCGCCGCGCAAAAGGTTTCTCGCAGGGCGAGCGAACAAAGGTGGCGCTCGCCCGTGCACTCGTCAACGAACCGCGCTATCTGTTGCTCGACGAGCCGTCGAGTGGACTCGACGTCATGGCGACGCGCGATCTGCGCGACTGGCTCGTCGAGCTGAAAGCTCAGGGTTGCTGCATCCTGCTGTCGAGCCACGTAATGCAGGAAGTCGCGGCGCTGGCCGACGACATCGTCATCATCGCCGGCGGCCGCATCGCCGCCACCGGTAGCCCGGACACGCTGGCGAGCCAATACGACGACGACAACCTCGAGAACATTTTCGTCGCCGCCGTCGAGCGGGTCGCGGCCGAGGATCGCGCATCTTGAATCGTATCTGGACCGTTGCGCGTAAGGAGATCGTCGACAATCTGCGCGACCGTCGCACACTGTCGTCGGCGCTGCTGTTCGGCCCGCTGTTCGGGCCCTTGCTGTTCGCGGTCATGATCCAGATCGTCGTCGATCGTGCCGTGTCTTCGGCCGCCGAGACGCTGACGGTTCCGATCGTCGGCATCGAGGCCGCGCCGAACCTCGCCGACTATCTGGCAACGCAGAGGATAGAGGCATCCGCCGAGCACGGCATTAGTACGCTTGACGACGCGGCGGCCGCAGTTCGGGACGGCACAGAAGACGTTGTCGTTATTCTCGATCAGGACTTCGCTGCCGACTTCGGCAGCGGTGTCACCCCGCGGCTGACCGTCGTCGTCGACCGATCGAATTCCTCGGACAATCGGACGGTCCAGCGGCTGCTCGGTGCGCTCCGCGGTTACGCGCAGCAGATCGGAGCGCTGCGTCTGCTCGCGCGCGGCGTGAGCCCGGCCGTCGCCCAGCCATTCTTCATCGACGAATACGACGTCTCGACGCCGGCGGGACGCTCGGCGTTGCTGCTCGGCATGCTCACGTACTTTCTTCTCTTCGCGACGCTGATGGGCGGCATGTATCTGGCCATCGACACGACCGCGGGCGAGCGCGAGCGCAAGTCGCTGGAGCCGTTGCTGACGCTGCCGGTCCGGCGGGAAACGCTGCTCGCCGGCAAAGTGCTCGCGACCTTCATCTTCATGTTGCTGTCGCTCGCCCTGACGCTGACGTCCTTCTCGATCGCCGTGCGATTCATGCCGCTGAACGAGCTCGGCATGAGCTCCGGTTTCAACCTGCTGACGGCGGCCGGCGCATTCGCTTTACTGCTGCCGTTCGCAGTTCTCGGCGCATTGCTGATGACGCTCGTCGCCTCGTTTACCAAGAGCTACAAGGAAGCGCAGAGCTATCTCGGCCTGCTGCTGATCGTGCCGACGCTGCCGGTCGCCATTGCGTCGATACTCGACGTCGAAGCCAGCAACGCGCTGATGTGGGTCCCGAGCATGAGCCAGCACCTGTTGATCACCGGACTGATCAAGCAGGAACCGACGACACTGATGATGACGCTGCAGAGCGTCGTCAGCACGCTGCTGATCGCTGGCGTCCTCTGGTTCGTTACCGCGGCATTCTATAAACGTGAAGCACTGCTCGGTTGAGAGCAGCGCTGCGTTTATGTCAATTGGGCGTCTGCGTTCCTGAGAGAGTGTTCACGCAGCCGGCGCCGGCTTGCTGGCAACCTGCCCGCATCTCGCACGGGGGTGCGGTCGAACAAGAGATATGCAGCGTCATGTCCGGGAATACCACACGCATTCAGGATAGCGCAGGCGCGGTCCGCGACGAGCTGACTTCGGCGTTCAGCCGCGCCTACTTCATCGACGCCGTCGGCATCGAGCGGCAGCTCGCTCTGGAGACGGGTCGGCCGTTCTCGATCTGCCTGCTCGACATCGATCAGCTGCGCAACGTCAACGACGGGTACGGACTGTCGGCAGGCGATGCCGTACTGGCGGGCGTCGCCGAGACGGTGCGGCGCTGTCTCGATCTGCCGCAGTGGCAGAACCTGCGTTGCCTGCAGGCGCGCTTCGACGGTGACGGGATGATTCTCGTGCTGCCCGGCTGCCGCCTGGCGCGCGGGGAGCAGTTCGCGCACGTGTTGCGCAGGCGGGTCGCCGACACGGTCTACGCGGGATCGATAAACGTGACTGCGACGCTGGCGGTGACCTCCTACGTGATCGGCGAGAGCGTCGACGAGCTGATTGCGCGGGCCGAGCGCGGGCTGCACCTGGGCAAGCAGTTCGGTGGCGACTCGGTAGAGACCGTGCGGGTGCGCGAGCCGCAACGGCAGATAGCGACGGTTACCCGACTCCCGGTCACCTTTCGCGAGCCCGTCTAGCGCTCAAAAAAAAGTCGCCTGACCGGGGCGGCCGCAACCGGGGGGATGGCCGCGGCCGGACCCGACCAGGCGCCGGCAGGTAGAGCGCGTGGGCGGCGACTCAGTCGAAATCCTCGCCCTCGCGCGTGCCCCAGGTGAAGTTGTCGGCCGGGCGCGTCAGCGTCTGCATCCGGATGCGGTGATCGATCGGGTTGCGACCGGGATTGCCGGTGATGATCACGCGATCGCCGGCCTTCAGCGTTTCGCGCTTGACGCCCTGACGATCGAGCGTGCCCGCGGCACCCCATTCGATCGCCCAGCGGATCATGTCGCCGTTCTCGTCCGGCGCGATGACGTGCACGAAGGCGTGCGGGTTGCGGTACATGAACTGCACCAACGTGCCCTCGATCGACACTTCACGGGACTCGTCGTAGGTGGCCGTGAACGAGTGATGAGCTGCCGCGGTGCCGGCGAGCGGCAGCAGGGCGAGCAGAATTGGCAATCGCAGTGTCGTCATCGCGGTCCTCCTCGACGAACCGGACGTCCCTGTCCGGACACTGCGCACGGTAGCGACCCGCGACTGAATCGGGCCTGAATCACGTCGGCGGCTCGCAGCAGGATTGGGGCTTGCATCGGGGCAGAGCCTGCTTGCATCCGGTGACGACGACATTCCGGTCTTCGTGATCGACTCGCTCGAATCCGACGCGCCGAACGGCACTCCGAACGATCGTAAAAATCGAATGTACGGATCGATTTTTACTGCTTTTACGAATATTAGAATCGTTCTAAGATCGGACGGAAAGCTAATCAGCAGGGGAGAATCGCGTGAAGCAGAAGACAGCATCGCTGATGACCGGCGCGGCGCTCGGCGCGCTGGCACTGATGACGGTGAACGTCGTCTCGGCCCAGGCACCGACGGTCGACAATGACTACTGGTGGCCGAACCGCCTGAGCCTCGACCCGCTGCGGCGCACCGCAGACGCCAGCCCGCTCGGCAACGACTTCGATTACGCCGAGGCGTTCGAGAGCCTGGATCTGGATGCCGTCAAGGCCGATCTCGTCGACCTGATGACCACCTCGCAGGACTGGTGGCCGGCCGATTTCGGTCATTACGGCCCGTTCTTCATCCGGATGGCGTGGCACAGCGCAGGCACCTACCGCACGATCGACGGTCGCGGCGGCGCCGACGGCGGGATGCAGCGGTTCGCGCCGCTGAACAGCTGGCCGGATAACGCGAACCTCGACAAGGCGCGCTACCTGTTGCAGCCGATCAAGACGAAGTACGGCCGGGCGATCTCCTGGGCCGACCTGATGATCCTCGCGGGCACCGTGGCGATGGATTCGATGGGCTTCGAGACACTGGGTTTCGCGGGCGGCCGCATCGACGGCTGGGAGCCCGAAGAGGTCTATTGGGGCCCGGAGGGCGAGTGGCTGGGCGCCGACCGGCGCGACGGTGATGGCGATCTCCACGCACCGTTCGGTGCGACCCAGATGGGACTCATCTACGTCAATCCGGAGGGACCGGGAGGTAACCCCGATCCGCTGGCCGCGGCGGCCGCGATCAGGGAGGCCTTCGGGCGAATGGCAATGAACGATGAGGAGACCGCGGCGCTGATTGCCGGCGGTCACACATTCGGTAAGGCCCACGGAGCGGGCCGTGCTTCCGAGTACGTCGGACCCGAACCGGAGGCCGAGAGCCTCGAGGCACAGGGCCTGGGCTGGCAGAACTCTCTCGGCTCGGGCAATGCCGGCGATACCATCACCAGCGGTCTCGAAGGCGCCTGGACACACAGTCCCGCCGAGTGGACACACGGCTACCTGACAAATCTCTACACCTACGACTGGTCCCGCACTGAGAGCCCCGGCGGTGCCGTGCAATGGGAGCCGGCGCGCGGGGCCGCCTCGACGCTGGTGCCGGACGCGCACGACCCGAATACCCGTCACGCACCCATCATGTTCACCACCGATCTCGCGCTGAAGGAAGATCCGGTCTATGGCGAGATCACCTCGAATTGGCTCGAAAACCCGGAGGAGTTCGAGGTCGCGTTCGCGCACGCCTGGTTCAAGCTGACACATCGCGATCTCGGGCCGACTTCCCGTTACCTCGGCGACGACGTGCCGGATCAGACGTTCGTCTGGCAGGATCCGGTCCCGCCGGTCGAGCATGCGCTGATCGATGCTGACGACGTGGCGGCGCTGAAGCGCGAGATTCTCGATTCCGGATTGACGACGGCCGAGCTCGTGGCTACCGCGTGGGCGTCGGCATCGACGTACCGCGCCACCGACATGCGCGGCGGCGCGAATGGCGCCCGCATCCGGCTAGCGCCGCAGAACGGCTGGGCCGCCAACGATCCCGGGCAACTCGAAGAGGTGCTCGCTGCCCTCGAGGAGATTCAGTCGGGCTTCAACCGCTCGGCGTCCGCCGACAAGCAAGTGTCGCTCGCGGATCTGATCGTGCTCGGCGGCGCCGCCGCGATCGAGCAGGCGGCCGATCGAGCCGGTGTCGAGGTCGCGGTGCCGTTCCTGCCCGGTCGCACGGACGCGTCGCAGGATCAGACCGATGTCGAATCTTTCGACGTGCTGGAACCTGTCGCCGACGGCTTCCGCAACTACTTCGCCGCGGGCAACAGCCGGTCGCCGGCCGAAATGCTGGTCGAGAAGGCCGCGTTACTCGAGCTCAGCATTCCGGAGATGACTGTCCTGGTCGGCGGAATGCGGGCGCTCGGCGCCAACGCCGGCGACGTTGACCACGGGATATTCTCGGATCGCCCCGGGGCGCTTTCGAACGACTTCTTCACGAACCTGATCGACATGTCGACCGAATGGTCGCAGTCGGCCGGCGAGGAAGGTATCTACGTGGGCCGCGACCGCAACACCGGCGAGCAGAAGTGGACGGCGACGCCGGTCGATCTGATCTTCGGCTCGAACTCCGAGCTGCGCGCCGTTGCAGAGTTCTATGCGGCGGACGATGCCGCGGAACAGTTCGTGCACGACTTCGTCGCGGCATGGACGAAAGTCATGACGGCCGATCGCTTCGACGTGCGTGGTGACGATCGCGACGGGATGCTGATCGTCGCAAGATAGCTCCGGTGTGGTTCCGAGCGTCAACGGATAGCCTGGGCGCATGAGCAGCCGCCTCGACGTAACTCGGCGCGTCGAGGCGGCTTCACCTGACATGGCCGGCTAGCGCGGCAACGCGAACACAAAAAGCTGATTGCCCGCTCCCGGACGAAGTTCCGGCGTCAGACTCATCAGACCGAAAGCAAGGCCCGAGCCCCCGGTGCTGACCGCGACGTACTGTCGTCCATCGACCATGTATGTCGCCGGATACCCGGTCACGGGCGAGCCCAGGTTGACCTCCCACAACACGCGCCCATCGCGCTGATCCCACGCGCGGAAGCGGCCGGCAGCGTCGCCGCCGAACAGCAGTTCGCCGCCGGTCGATATCAGCGAGAACATGCCGGCACGTTGCCCGAGTTTCCATTCCGTGTTGCCCGCGGCTGCCGAGATGGCCTCGATGGACCCTGCGTCGACGACGCCCGGCGTTAGCTGCGCCCTCGTGCGAATGGCATAGACGTCTTCGAGGCTCGGCGTCTCGGCCGTCGACGTTGCCGTCATGCAGGTGTTCGCCAGCGGGAAGTACATGAGTCCCGTCAGCGGACTGTACGCGCCGGCCGGGTAATTCTTGCCGCCTAGCGCGCCGGGGCACACGAGCATTTCCTGGCCGGCGCGCGTGAACAGCTTGTCCGGATTCACGCTGGCCGCGCCCGACTCGGTGTTGATGTCCGCGACGATATTCTGCTCCACGGTTTCGCGCGCCCAGAGAAACTCGCCGGTCTCGCGGTCGAGCGTGTACACGAGACCCGTCTTGCCGGGAATGCCGGTCACGACTTTGCGCGGCTGATCGGGTCTCAGGCGCGCGCTGATCCACGGCACGGAATCGGCATCCGGCGACACGACGGTGTCGATCAGCATCCGCTCGAACGCGTGGTCGAGATCCCAGTGATCGACGAGATGCTGGAAGTACCAGACGATGCCGCCTGATTCGCCGTCGAGCGCGAGCGTCGAGTTGTGGTAGAGATACTGCTCGTCGTTGCCCGCGAGCATGAACTTCGGCGCCGGCGACGTCACCGACGTGCCGATGTAGATGCGGTCGAGCTCGGGGTCATAGCTCGGCACCATCCACGTGCCGACGTGACGACGCTCGTCGTACGGCACGTCGCCCCAGGTCTCGTCGCCAGGCTCGCCGGGGCGCGGAATCGTCCGCGTGCGCCAGGACTCCTGCCCGGTGACCGCATCGAAGGCCGTGATGACGCAGGCCTCGGGCCCGCCGGCCGGCCGGCAGCTTCGGCCCGATACCGCCTTGCCGTTGACGATGATCGGCCCGGAGCTGTGCCGCGCGCCGGCGCGATAGTCCGCGATCAGTGTTTCCCACGCGAGCTCCCCGGTGCGCGCATCGATCGCGTAGGCGTAACCGTCATTGCTGTTATCGAGGATCAGCGTGCCGTAGATTGCGAGATTCCGATTGCGCGTCGACGACGAGATGTAGTCGCCGACGTCTTCCGGCACCGGCCGGCGATACTCCCAGATAAGATCGCCGCTTGCCGCATCGAAGGCCTGCGTCAGGTCGTTCGGATGCGGAAAGTACATCACGCCGGCATGGACGAGCGGCGTGCCCTCCTGATCCCCCGGCCCGAGCGAGCGCGACCAGACCAGTTGCAGCCGGTCGACGTTGCGCCGGTCGATCTGCTCGAGCGGGCTGTGACCCCACAGGTCGAACGTGCGTCGCCACATCAGCCAGTCCGCGGGGTCGGGGTCGACGAGCATCTGATCGGTGACGGGCACGAACGGCCGGGGGAGCGCCTGCGACCACGCCGGCGTCATCGGACCGAACCCACTGGTCGCCGCCGACAGCGAAACGGTCAGTAATGCCGTCGATAGCCGCTGAGGCGCCCGGCGCCTGTACGCGACCCGCGCCGGTCGGGCCGGTCGGGCCGGTCGGGCCGCAGGCGGCCGATATCGATACACGCTGTCCCCGCCCTAACGCCCGAACTGCGGGCTTCCCCCAGCGGGCAGCGGATGCTCGTCGAGGTTCAGCACGAGCGACACGAGGCTGTAGTAGCCGAGCGTGCCGGTAATATCGACAACGCCCTGCTCGCCGAAAGCATCGATCCCCGCAGCAAAGGTGCGATCGCTGACGCGCTGGTTGCGCAGTAACTCGTCGCAGAAATCGAACAGGATCGTCTCGTCGGGTTGCATGCTCTCAGGCCTGCGTCGTGCCGCGATCGCATCGACTATCGCCGTGTCGAGCCCGGCCGCGAGCGCGGCCTCCCGATGCCTGAACCACTCGTATTCGGCGCGCCAGTGCGCGGCCGTCATGATGATCGCCATCTCGCGCAGCTTCGCCGGCAGCACGGACTCGTAACGAATGTACGCTCCGAGCGCCTGGGCGAGGTCTCCCAACACCGGTGAACGCAGCAGGGTGTTGAACGGGCCGCGTACGCTCGTCCGCGGTCCTTCGAGGATGTGCTGCACCATCGCCTTCTGCTGCTCGTCGAGCTCGGCGTACTGGAGCGGGGCGAACCGATTACCGACCAGGTCGAGATCGATCGCAGGATCCGGAGACTGGGCAAACGCACACTGACACAACGAGAGCAACAGCGGCAGCCGATACAACGGGAAGCGTTGGCATCGCGGACGGTGTGGACTCGACGATTTCCGTGGGCTCGAACTTCGCATGGCCGTATCTCCTCGGTCCCGTTCCGGTTTATCGTACCGGAGAATCGCACCGCGCCGGATCGCCGGCGAGCATGTTGCCTTGCGACGGGTTATCGCGAGGCGGGAGGGGCGCCGATATGTTCGAGATTCAGGAAGGCGAGTCGCGATGGCGGTCCGTGCAGGTGCTGCCGCGTTTCAGATTGCTGCAGGCCCTTGCCGGTTTGTGCCTGCTCGGTGCTCTGGCCGCCTGCGCGCCCGATCGACCTAACGGCGCCGCGGGCGACCCTGGCGACGCGGTCTGGTTCGAGGGAGCGACACTGATAATCGGCGACGCTTTGGCGCCGATCGAGAACGCCGCGTTTCTCGTCGAGGGTGACAGCTTCGCCTGGGTCGGCCGCACGGGTGAGCGCGACGTGCCCGACGGGGCCACCCGCGTGGAGCTGAGCGGGAAGACGGTCATCCCGGCGCTGATCGACGGCCACAATCACATTGGGCTCACGAATGTGCGCGACGGGACGAGCAGCCAGTCGAACTACACGCGGGAGAATCTCGTCGATCAGTTGCAGCGTTACGCCTACTACGGCGTCGCGGCCGCGCTGAGCATGGGTCTCGAGGCCGACGAAAGCGTCGCCTACGCACTCCGCGATGAAGTTGTCGTCGATGCCGCGCGTTTTCTGACGGTGGGCAAGGGCATAGCTGCCACGTCGATGGCCGGCCCGCAAAGCGAGGCACGGCTCGGGATTCCTTTCGGCGCGGCAACGGCCGACGAAGGCCGACAGCGAGTGCGGCAGCTCCACTCGAACGGCGTGCAGTTCGTCAAGATCTGGGTGGACGATCGCGGCGGCACCGTACCGAAGCTCGAGCCGGACGTTTACCGGGCGATCATCGACGAGGCGCACATGCTCGGCATGGAAGTGCTTGCGCACATTGGACGGACGTCCGGGCTCGAGGATGCGAAGGATCTCTATCGCGCGGGGATCGACGGGTTCGTCCATACCGTCCGCGACCGCGACGTCGACGCCGAATTTCTCGCGCTGGTGCGGGCCAACCCGGATGTCTGGACGGGCCCCAACATGCCGGAAAGTGTCGTGACCGAGGACGACATCGCGTCCCTGCGCGAAACGCTGCCGGTGGATCAGGTCGCGCAACTGCGCGAGGCGCTTGCGGAAAGCGGCGCAGCCGGCCGGACGATGCCCCGCGAGCTGTTCGCGCTTCACTGCCGCAACCTCGAACGCATGCACGATGCCGGAATGGTGCTCGGGCTCGGCACCGACGGCACGGGTGATGCCTTCGGCGTGCATCAGGAACTGGTCGACTACACGAAATGCGGGATGTCGGCGCACGAAGCGCTGATGGCCGCGACGAGCACAAACGCCCGTCTGCTCGGGCTCGATGAGCTCGGCACCGTGGCGGCAGGCAAGAGCGCCGACTTCGTCGTTCTCGACGCGAACCCGCTCGACGATATCGCGAATACGCGGCGGATCGCCGAAGTCTATCTTCGCGGCCAGCGCGTCGACCGCGCCGCTCTCAGGGCGAAATGGACCGGCAACTGATCACCCCGCGGCGAACGGCCACCGTGATTGTGGCGACGTCGTGGCAAGTACTTGCGTTGTTACAGGCCACCCTCGATAAACAGTCGCGCGCTTTCGCTCGTACACGGTACGGATATCAACTCCCGGTCGGGCAGCTTCGACAGGTGATAATCGAACGTGACCGGTTCGCTCAGATACTCGGGATCGGTGACCGTGAATTGCACATCGATCGAGCGGCCGCCGTTCGACAACGAATAACGCTCGACGAGATGCTTGCGGTCGCTCGAATCTACGCCGGTATGCGTACCCCAGCGGTCGGCCGTAAAGCGCGTGGTCTCGACGATCAGGGCGCCGTCCTCGAACCGTCCCACAGAATGCCCGAGCGCTGACGGCGCGCCGGGTTCCGCGTCGGCGTTCAGATGAATGACGCGGGCCGATTGCCGGAGCTCACCTGCCATCAGAATGATGTCCGGACTCGGGCGGGAAATCCGGATCGGGTACGGCAGCAGCACGTATTTCGGCGGACCCTGATCGATGCACTCGATCATCGGGTTCTGGCGCTCGTCGAACTGATCTACGAGCGCGCGACCGGCTTCCGAATAGGGCCAGTCGGCAGGCGGCAGATAGGTCGGACCGGCGCCGCGCAGATCGCGCTTCCACAGGCCGGTGAAATCGTCTGACGGCTCGACATCGAAACTCGCGGCCGCCGTCGAGTAACGCTTGCCGTCGGCGGCCTCGGCCCAGGTCAGGCCCGAATAGTAGCGGTTCGGGTCCCTGTCCGCGGGGCCCTCCCAGGTGATCGTATCGCCCGGCGCGAACGTGTCCTCTGCCCAGCCGCGTTCGAGCATGCCGGGCGGGTGCACCAGCTCGATGCTGTACTCGACGACCTTGCCCCGCTCGTTCGGCGCATCGACCTTGAGGTACACATGCGGCATCGACCAGCTGTACTCGGTCACGATGCCGGTATGCCGGCGGATGTCATTGCGATCGAGATTCGCGTGCGAGTGATGGGCGGCGGCCTGGTTGGCGAGGAATACCAGACCCACGGTTGCGGCCAGACCCGCCACGGCTGCCGCGCTCGCGCTGCCGGCCACAACGGCCAGTGTAGCTTTCAGGTCGCAGAAGGCCTTCATTTGGCTCTCGTGGTGACGCGCCCTCGGCGGCGCCGACGTCACAGTCTAGCGCGCGGCCTTCGTCTCCGCACAAGAGCCGGGCGTTCAACGCGGCGCTCGGCGTGGGGGCTGAAATTCGACTCCGACGCCGTCCGGAGTGCTGCTAACGAAACTACTTGCCGATGCAGAACGTCGAGAAGATCTCACCCAGCAGTTCATCGCTCGATACTTCACCGGTGATCCGGCTCAGTGACTGCTGCGCCGATCGCAGCTCTTCCGCTGCCAGGTCGAGCGCGCCGCCATCGAGATGATCCTTGGCGGCGACCGCGTGGCCGCGTGCCAATACCAGTGCCGTGACGTGACGACGCCGCGCCGAGAACGTGCCCGTCGCTGCCGGTCGGCCGGCGATGCCTGCCACCAGATCGACGATCGCATCGATGCCGGTACCGCGGAGCGCCGACACCCGCAGCACCGCGGCCGGCGCCGCAGATCGATCCCGCGCCCGCTTTTGCCTGGTGGCATCGCTCTCAGCGGCGGCGGCTGTCTCTGCGTGAACGATCTCGACCGGAGACGTGACCGTACCCTGCGATTCGCCGAGCAGATCGATCTTGTTGACGAGGATTGCCAGGCGCGATGCCGCTGGCAGCTGGGCGGCCGCGTCACGCGTCGCCTGTGCGGCATCGGGGTCGAGCGTCGCGTCGGTGAGCCACAACACGAGGTCGGCACCGGCCATCGCCGCACGGGCGCGATCGATGCCCTGCGACTCTATCGGATCGTCGCTCTCACGCAGGCCCGCGGTATCGACCAGCTCTACAGGCACCCCGGCGATTACCGTCCGTCGCTCGAGCGCGTCACGTGTCGTGCCCGGCGTAGAACTGACGATCGCCGCATCGACGCCGGTCAGGCGATTCAGCAGGCTCGACTTCCCGGCGTTCGGCGGGCCGGCGATCGCAACCCGCAGGCCATCGGTCAGTGCGATGCCGGAGCCGGCGCGGGCTTCGAGCCCGGCGAGCGCGGCCGCAACGGCGGCACTCCGGTCGGCGAGCGCCGGCAGGGTTTCCGGATCGAGCTCTTCCTCGGGAAAGTCGAGCCACGCTTCGCATTGCACACGCAAGGCCGTCAGTTGTTGCTGGATGTCGGCGACCGCGGCAGCGAACTCACCGTCGAGCGACCTGAGAGCCGCCCGGGCCGCATCGCGCGAGCCGCTGCCGATCAGGTCCGCTATCGCTTCGGCCTGGGTCAGATCGAGCTTGCCGTTCCGGTAAGCCCTGAGCGAAAACTCGCCGGGCTCGGCCGGCCGGACACCGGTCGCATAGAGCGCCTCGAGCAGCCAGTCGACGACGGTCGGGCCGCCGTGACATTGCAGCTCCACGACGTCCTCGCCGGTGAACGAGCGCGGCCGGGGGAAGAACAGCACGAGGCCGCGGTCGATCCGCGTACCTGCAGCATCCCGGAAGTCACGCAAACGGGCATGCCAGGGCGGAATGCCGGGACCGGTGACCGCTTCGGCCGAGCGGCGCGCATCGGGGCCCGAGATTCTGATCACCGCGATCGCCGCGGCGCCTGCGGCCGTTGCCCGGGCGGCGATCGTATCGTCGTTCAGAACCGTGTCGCTGGCTGGCATAGCGACATTATGGCGCCCGCGCGCGACCGACAGCATCGAAGGTCTCGACCGACAGTATCACCAACCGGGCGCGGCCAAACGGGGCGGGGCCAAGACCGGACGCACTCGACCGAATGGTGCGGCTCAGCCTTCCCGCTCGACGAGCGTGTTGATTCGCCACTGCTGGGCGATCGATGCCACCGTGTTCGTCAACCAGTACAGCACGAGACCTGCCGGGAAGACCGCGAACATAGCGGTGAAAACGATCGGCATGATCTGCATGACTTTGGCCTGCACCGGATCGGGCGGTGTCGGATTCAGCCGCATCTGGAACAGCATCGCCGCGCCCATCAGCAGCGGCAGCACGAAGAACGGGTCGCGCACCGATAGATCGTCGATCCACAGCATGAACGGCGCCTGCCGCATCTCCACGCTTTCGAGCAGCACCCAGTAGAACGCGAAGAAGAACGGCATCTGAATCAGGATCGGCAGACAGCCGGCGGCCGGGTTCACCTTCTCGCGTTTGTACAGATCCATCATCGCCTGGCCGAGCGCCTGACGATCATCTTTGTGGCGCTCCTGCAGTGCCTTCAGCCGCGGCTGGAGCTTGCGCATCTTCGCCATCGAGCGGCCGCTCATCGCGGTCAGCTTGTAGAACGCGAGCTTGATCAGCAGCGTCACGATAATGATCGACCAGCCCCAGTTGCGGACAAAGTCGTGCACGAACGACAGCAACGCGAACAGCGGGCTCGCGAGCGGCGTCAGCATCCCGTAGTCGACCGTGAGCTTCAGATCATCGCTGATCTCCGAGAGCTGCTCCTGCAGCTTCGGCCCGACAAAGAGCGCCGTCGGGTAGCTGGCGGTCGAGCCTGCGGGCACCGTGATCGTCGGACTGACGGCGCGCAAACGGAATTCGCCGTTGGTCGCGCGCGCCTGATATCGCGTGTCATCGTCGGGCGGCGGTACGCCGGCGGCCAGGAAGTGATGCTGAATCGCGGCGTACCAGCCGTTCGGCAGACGAACGTCCCGCTCCTCGCGGGTCAGGTCCTCGTAGTCGACCTTTTCGTAGCTGTCACCGTCGTAGAGCACCGGGCCGGTGAACGAATAGCTCTCGACCGACAGGAATGAGCGCTCGAGCGGATCGTGGCGTCGCAGCATTTGCGTATAGGCGACGCCGGACCAGTCGGCCGCGCCGGTGTTGTCGATACCGATCTCGTAGCCGATGCCGTACTGGCCACGTCGGAACGTGTAGGTCTTCGTCACATTGAGCGCGGCCGTCTGGGCCCAGCTCAGCGCGACGACTAGCTCTTCGGCGCCCTCGGCGAGCGTATACTCGCTGCGGTCGGCGCGAAACGGCGCCAGATGATTGGGCTCCGGTCCTTCGGCCGCGTCGATCAGTCCGCTTTGAAACACCCAGCGTGTTTCCGGCGCGTAGTCGAGCAGTCGCACGACGCGATCCGGATCCGACTTGTCGACCGGATATTGCAGCACGTCGGCACGCACCAGGTCGCCGCCCTGCAGCGCGATCTCGACGTCGAGCACATCGGTCAGAACACGGATCGTTTCGCCAATGGTCGTCGCTGCGTTCGCACTCCCTGGTACCGGTCCGGCAGCAGGCAGCGCGTCGTCGGTGGAGGCGGCCGGCAGATCGTTGGCGACGGGCACCGGCAGGTCCGCAGCGCCAGGCACTGCCGCACCGGTGACGACCTCGGGCGAGGGCTCCGGCGCCCGTTCCTCGACCCACGTCGTGTAAGCGATCCAGACCGAGCCGATGAAAGCGAACCAGATCAGTAGCCGCAGGTTGTCCATCGCCCGCCCTGCCCTGTCAGCCGCCAAGCCGCGAAAAATGTTTGTCGAGACTGGCGAGCAAGTCGCGCGACCCGGCACAGACGGCAGGCGCGCGCGGCATCACGACGAAATCCGACGGCGCCAGCGAGCGCTGCCGGAATGATTCCCGGATCAGTCGCTTCAGTCGATTGCGATCGACGGCGCGTCGAGCGACGCGGCGCGATACGGCCAACCCCAGGCGGGCGGAGAGTTCAGGATTGCTGCGCGCCAGCACCGTGAAATAGCGATCGGCCGAGCGGCGCGGTTCGGCGAAAACGTGTGAGAACTGGGTCGAGTCGATGAGGCGGCGGTCTCGGCCGAACGTCGCGCTGTGCACGCGTTGCTCCGGCGACCGTTTACGGGCAGAGTTTCGCGCGGCCTTTCGCGCGCCGCGCATTCAGCACCTTACGGCCGCCGCGCGTCGCCATCCGGGCGCGAAAACCATGCGTGCGCTTGCGGCGAAGGTTGCTCGGCTGGAATGTCCGTTTCATTGTTCTTCCCGGGATTGCAGAAAGATCCTGCAAAAACAATCGGATGGCGATGCGTTGGAGAGCCGCGCACTGTACGCGCGCCGTTTCTGCGTGTCAATAGCGACGCGGGCTGCGCCGTCGCTGTGGATAACCGGGGCGCGACCGTATTAGACTGCGTCTTCCCCGGCGCAAGTCGACACTTTCCAGCTTTCCGATAACAAGAACGTGGCAGAAAACCCCGCGGCGCGGCCATCTCTCTGGCCGAAATGTATCCAGGCGCTCGAAAGCGAGCTATCCGAGCAGGAAGTCAACATGTGGGTCCGGCCGTTACAGGCGGTCGAGGCGCCGGGCGAGCTGCGCCTGCTGGCGCCGAATCGCTATGTCGTCGACTGGGTGCGAACGAACTGTCTGCCGCTGGTCAGCGACGTTTGCACCAGAGAGGCGCCAGGCGTTACGACGATCCTGAGCGTCGAGATCGGCGCGCTCAAGCCAGCCGGCGGCAGTACCGCCACGACGACCGCCGATCCGGTCGACAAGACCCGCGCGTGGATATCGGACAGCCGCCTCAACAAGGCATTCACGTTCGACAGCTTCGTCCAGGGCAAGAGCAATCAGCTGGCGCGGGCTGCAGCCGTGCAGGTCGGCATGAATCCCGGCAGGGCCTACAACCCCTTGTTCCTGTACGGCGGTGTCGGCCTCGGCAAGACCCATCTGATGCACGCGGTCGGCAACCTGATCGTCGAGCGTAATCCGCAAGCCCACGTCACCTACATACATTCCGAGCGCTTCGTCAGCGACATGGTCCGTGGCCTGCAGCACAACACGATCAACGACTTCAAACGAGCCTACCGCAGCCTCGATGCGCTGTTGATCGACGACATCCAGTTCTTCGCCGGCAAGGACCGGTCACAGGAAGAGTTCTTCCATACTTTCAATGCGTTACTCGAAGGCCAACGGCAGATCATACTGACCTGTGACCGCTACCCGAAGGAAGTCACCGGACTCGAAGAGCGCCTGCGATCGCGTTTCGGCTGGGGCCTGACCGTCGCGATCGAGCCGCCGGAGCTCGAAACCAGCGTCGCTATTCTGATCAGCAAGGCCGCCGCCGCCGGCGCCGTGCTGCCGGAGGAAGCCGCGTTTTTCATCGCCCAGCGCATTCGGTCCAATGTTCGCGAGCTCGAGGGCGCACTGCGACGCGTGATGGCGACGGCCGAATTCACGGGCCGGCCCATCTCGCTAGAGCTCGTCAAGGAATCGCTCCGTGACCTGCTTGCGTTGCAGGACAAGCTGGTCACTATCGAGAACATCCAGAAGACCGTTGCCGAATATTTCAAGATCCGCGTCGCCGACCTGTTGTCGAAACGACGCAGCCGCTCGATCGCCCGACCGCGTCAGGTCGCGATGGCGCTCGCGAAGGAGCTGACCCGTCACAGCCTGCCCGAGATCGGTGACGCTTTCGGCGGCCGCGACCATACGACGGTGCTGCATGCCTGCCGACGAATCAAGGTATTGCGTGAGGAAGAATCGCGGGTCAACGAGGACTACAACAACCTGTTGAGAACGCTGACGAGCTAGCTGTGCATAACCGGTGGGTCATGCCTCGGGACCGATTTATCCACAGGAAAATCAGGGTCTGCCGAGAGGAGTTCCAGTGTTTCAGGTACTCTTTAATTAGTTGATTATAAAAGATTTTTTTGGCTTATCCCCGCTTTTTTGAAAGCCTAGAAACAGTAACAAGTTCTTTAATCAGGTAGATATATTCATGAAGTTCACCGTTACCAGAGAGGCCATCCTCAGGCCGCTGCAGGCGGTCATCGGCGTCGTCGAACGTCGCCAGACGATGCCGATTCTGAGCCACGTGCTCCTGGCGCTCGACGGCAACCGCCTCTCAGTTACGGCGACCGATCTGGAAGTCGAGCTTCGCGCCGAGACCGACGTTGAGGGAAAGACGAATGGGGATGTCACGGTACCGGGACGCAAGTTCTTCGATATCGTGCGCGCGCTGCCGAGTGGTTGCAATCTCGATTTTTCCGTGTCGAGCAGCCGGGCAACGGTCAAGGCTGGCAAGAGCCGCTTCACGCTGGCCGTGCTCAGTGCCAACGACTTCCCGACGATCGAGGATATCGCTGCGGACCACAGCATGACGGTGGACCAGGGCGATCTGAGCTGGCTGATCGACAAGACGCAGTTTTCGATGGCGCAGCAGGACGTTCGCTATTATCTGAACGGGCTGCTGCTCGAGACGAGCGGCAAGACGATGCGGGCTGTCGCGACCGACGGCCACCGACTGGCACTGGCCGAAATCGATCTCGGCAGCGATGCCGAGAAGGAAGAGCAGGTCATCGTGCCGCGCAAGGGCGTGCTCGAGCTCGGCCGGCTGCTCGACGATGAGGGTACGCTGACCGTCATGCTCGGTACCAATCACGTCCGGGTAGAGAGCGAGGGCACTCGGCTGACGTCCAAGCTGATCGATGGACGGTTTCCGGACTACGGGCGGGTCATCCCGAGCAAGACCGACGGCATCGTCAAAGCGGAGCGGGCGACGTTACGGGAGGCGCTGCAGCGCACCGCGATTCTGGCGAACGAGAAATACCGTGGCGTGCGGCTGGAGCTCAGCAAGGACAGCATGGTGATCTCGGCAAACAATCCGGAGCAGGAAGAAGCGACCGAGACGGTGGCGGTCGAATATGACGGCGCGGAGATCGAAATCGGCTTTAACGTCAACTACTTGCTCGATGCATTGTCCGCGGTCGACGGCGAGACGATCGAGCTGCATGTGACCGACGGAAACTCGAGTTGCCTCGTGCGCGGCAGTGAGGCGGAGCGGACCAAGTACGTCGTGATGCCGATGAGGCTCTGAGGCCTCGAGGCACAGGAGCACCGGCGTGGGTCTGGCCCGCGTTGTCATCGACAACATCCGCTGTATTGCGCATGCCGATCTGGCGTTGTCGGAAGGGCAGAATCTGATCATCGGCCCGAACGGGGCCGGCAAAACGTCGTTTCTGGAGAGCATTTATCTGTTGGGTCGCGGCCGGTCTTTCCGTTCGCGGCACTCGGCGCGCCTCGTCCGCGACGGGACCGACGGATTCAGCGTATTCGGAGAGCTGGCGGCGGACGGAGTTGGGGAGCGGCGCCTGGGGATTGCGCTGGACCGCGGGCGGCTGGCAGCGAAAATCGACGGCGACGGGACGGAGGGGCTGGCGGCACTGGCGCGGGCGTTTCCGGTCCACGTGATCGATCCGCGCCTGCATTATCTGGTCGAAGCCGGACCGAGCGAGCGGCGGCGCTTCATCGATGGCGGTGTGTTCCACGTGGAACCTTCGTATCTGGAGCGCTGGCGAACCTACCGCCGACTGCTCGGACAACGTAACGCCGCGCTGAAACGTGGCGCGGCAGCCGATGTGGACGTCTGGCGGGCGCCGTTCATCGAGGCCGGGGAGGCGGTCAGCGCGATGCGAGCCGGTTACGCCGCAGGCCTCGCCACTGCGGTCGCGGCAGTCTCGGCTCGGCTGCTCGGCCGCAGCGTTGAGCTCGTCTACCGCCAGGGCTGGCGAGAGGAACACTCGCTGGCCGAGGCTCTCGAGGCGTCCGCCGACCGGGAGCGGCGCGTCGGGCTGACGCAGGCCGGGCCGCATCGGGCAGACGTGGCGCTGCGGCTCGGCGGTGGACTCGTAAGGGATGTGGCGTCACGGGGACAGCAGAAGCTGGTGGCTGCGGCCCTCGTTCTCGGGCAGATCCTCGAGCTGGCCCGGCTGACCGGTCAGCGGCCCGCGCTGCTCGTCGACGATCCGGCGGCGGAACTCGATGACGAGGCGCTGGCACGACTGCTGGATGAGCTCGAGAGCCTGCCCGCGCAGCGGATCGTAACCGGGCTGAGGCTCGCGTCACTGGCGCCACGGGAGACCGATCCGGTGTTTCACGTGGAACAAGGCAGGATCACGCCGATGGTATACTAGGCCGTTTTTTTACGCGGTCCGCCGTTGCATGAGTCAGAACGACTACACCTCAGAAAATATCAAGGTTCTCAAGGGCCTCGAAGCGGTCCGCAAGCGGCCGGGCATGTACATCGGCGATACCGACGATGGTACCGGGCTCCACCACATGGTCTTCGAGGTCGTCGACAACTCGATCGACGAAGCCCTCGCCGGTTACTGCAGCGAAGTCATGGTGACAATCCACGCCGACGAGTCGGTTACGGTCGCCGATGACGGCCGCGGCATCCCGGTCGACATCCACCCCGAAGAAGGCCGTTCGGCCGCCGAAGTCATCCTGACCGTCCTCCACGCCGGCGGCAAGTTCGATGACAACTCTTATAAGGTGTCCGGCGGCCTGCACGGTGTCGGCGTCTCGGTCGTCAATGCCTTATCGGAGCGCCTGCAGCTGACGATCCGGCGCGGAGGCAAGCTGTATCGCCAGACCTACCGGATGGGCGATCCGGAGGCACCGATCGAGGCAGTCGGCGACACCGACGACACTGGCACGACGATCCGTTTCAAGCCAAGCGCGACGATTTTCTCAAACCTCGAATTCGACTACGACGTGCTGGCGAAGCGCCTGCGTGAGCTGTCATTCCTGAATTCCGGTGTCCGTATCGTCCTGTCCGACGAACGCGATCAGCGTTCCGATGTCTTCGAGTATGCCGGCGGCATCAGCGCATTTGTCGCGCACCTGAACCGCAACAAGACGCCGATCCACCCGACGATCATCAATTTTCAGGACGTCCGCGACGCGATCCAGGTCGAGGTCGCGCTGCAGTGGAACGATGGCTATCAGGAAGGCATGTTCTGCTACACGAACAACATTCCGCAGCGCGACGGCGGCACACATATGGCCGGGTTCCGCGCCGCACTGACGCGGACGCTGAATACATACATCGAATCAGAAGGTATCGGACGAAAGGAAAAGGTCAGTCCGTCCGGCGACGATGCGCGGGAAGGGATGACAGCCGTGCTGTCGGTCAAGCTGCCGGACCCGAAATTCTCGTCGCAGACCAAGGACAAGCTGGTCTCGTCCGAGGTCAAGGGCGTCGTCGAGTCGGTTTGTGCCTCGCAGCTCGAGGCCTTTCTGCTCGAGCACCCGGCCGAGGCGAAGGTCATCGTCGGCAAGATCGTCGAGGCCGCGCGGGCACGCGAAGCTGCGCGCAAGGCGCGCGAGATGACCCGCCGCAAGGGCGCACTCGATGTGGCCGGCTTGCCGGGCAAGCTGGCCGATTGCCAGGAGAAGGATCCGGCGCTCTCTGAGCTGTTCCTGGTCGAGGGTGACTCGGCCGGCGGATCGGCCAAGCAGGGCCGCGATCGACGCACGCAGGCCGTGTTGCCGCTGAAAGGCAAGATTCTGAACGTCGAGAAGGCCCGCTTCGACAAGATGCTGCAGTCGGCCGAGGTCGGCACGCTGATTACCGCACTCGGCTGCGGAATCGGGCGCGACGATTTCGAGCCGGACAAGCTGCGCTATCACCGCGTCATCATCATGACCGACGCCGACGTCGACGGCTCGCACATTCGTACGCTGTTGCTGACGTTCTTTTACCGTCAGATGCCGGAGCTGATCGAGCGCGGCCACATCTATATCGCCCAGCCGCCGCTGTACAAGCTGAAACGGGGCAAGCAGGAGCATTATGTTAAAGACGATGCCGAGCTGAATGCCCTGCTGCTCGCGGCCGCCACCGACAACGCCGCGTTCTATCCGGCCGCGGATGCAGAGCCGCTGACCGGTGCAACGCTGTCGATGCTGGCCGGTGAATACGTTGAAGTGCGGGCCATCATAGAGCGCTGGGGCCGGCGCTACGATGAGCGTGTGCTCTCGACGATGCTGTCGCTGCCGGTCGTGACCGAAGCGATGCTGGCCGACACGGCGCAGATGCAGGCCTGGGCGCGCTCGCTGGAGCAAGGGCTCGGCGCAACCAACGGCTCATCGTCCGGGGCCCGCTACTCGGTGCATTTCCAGCCCGGCAGCGACTCGGCCGAAGCGACCGTATTCGTTCGCCGCGAGCGACACGGCGTGCCGGGAACCAAGCCGATCAAGGAGAGCTTTTTCAGCTCACCGGAGTATCAGCGCATCGCCGAGATCGGCTCGAAGTTCCGCGATCTCGTCGGCACCGGGGCGCGCGTGACGCGCGGCGAAGCGAGCCAGGAAGTCGGCAGCGTGCCGGAGGCGATCGAATGGCTGATGGCGCGCGCGAAGCACGGCCAGACGATTCAGCGCTACAAAGGTCTCGGCGAGATGAATCCCGAGCAGTTGTGGGATACGACGATCAACCCGGAGACCCGCCGGCTGATGCAGGTGCGGATCGAGGACGCGATCGCTGCGGACGAAGTCTTTACGACGCTGATGGGTGATCACGTCGAGCCGCGCCGCGAATTCATCGAGCGCAATGCGCTATCGGTCGCGAACCTCGACATCTGAACTGCCGGCTCCTCGAGTCGCGGCCGTCCGAGCCGGCACGATCTCACTATCTCCGTTCAGGGCCCCCCGCATCGCGGCGACCTCGGCCTCGATCCAGCGCTGAATGCCGGCATTGAATTCGCGCGGATCGCGGCCACCTACCCGAACCGGGTCACCGATTACCATGCGTATTCGCCCGGGCTTCTTCCGCACGCCACGTCGCGGCCAGAAGTAGCCGGCGTCGTGTGCGACCGGCACGATCGGCACGTCCGCGGCGTCTGCAAGCAGGGTGCCGCTGACACCGTAACGTCGCGTCGTGCCGGCCGGCATCCGTGTGCCTTCCGGGAAAATCACGACCCAAAACCCCTCCGCCAGCCGCTGCCTGCCGAGCCGAATGACCTGTTCGACCGCCTGCCTGCCGCCGCCCCGATCGATCGCGATCGGCTTTAACCCCCACAGAACCCAGCCGAGCACCGGTGCCCACAGCAACTCGCGCTTCATCACCCAGGTCTGGCGGGGAAACATTCGCAGCTGCGCGATCGTCTCCCAGGCGGAGGAGTGCTTCATCATGATCACGCACGGCCCGGAGGGCAGCTTGTCGATCCCGTGAACCTCGTGGCTCAGGCCGCACGACTTCTCTAGCAGCCACAGCGTCGCGTCGACCCACAGCAGGATGCCGCGATACGCGGTCGGGTAACCGAAGAACCGCAGGACGACAACGACGACTCCCCAAAGGGCGACCGACAGGAACAGCCAGGTCGTAAATACCACCGAACCGAGCCACGCTCTCACGAGGGCTCTGCCTCGGCAAGCAGCGCTTCGACCGCTGCAGCGAGATCGCGATAACAACGCAGCGTGTCGTCATCTGCAACCTGGCGCGCAGCCCGGCCGACGAGGATCGGTTCGGCGCCGGCTGCGCGCGCTGCGCCGACGTCACTGGGTTTGTCGCCGATGAAAATCATCGATGTCGGCGCGACACCGGCTTCGGCCGCGGCAGCGAGCAGCAAACCCGGCGCGGGCTTTCGGCAGTCGCAGCCGGCGTCCGGCCGATGCGGGCAATAGTGAATGCTCGCGATTCGCCCACCCGCTGCGCTCACGGCCGCCTGCAGCTTTGCGTGGATCGCTTCCAGCGTTGCGCGCGTGAAGAGACCGCGGCCGATGCCCGACTGATTAGTCGCGATGGCGACGCGGAAGCCATGTCGTGTGAGCGCCGCGATTGCGTCGAGAGCGCCCGGCAGCGGCTGCCACTCGTCCGGCGACTTGATGTACTCGCTCGAATCGGCGTTGATCACGCCGTCCCTGTCGAGCACGATCAACTGTGGCCGGGGCACCTGTTAATGGCCACTAGAACCGATGCGTTCGACGATGAAGTCCTCGAGCGCGTCGATCGGCACGCGATCCTGCTCGCAGCTGTCGCGCTCCCTTACCGTGACTGTCGCATCCGTCAGAGAGTCGCCGTCAACCGTGATGCAATAGGGCGTGCCGGCCTCGTCCTGGCGCCGATAGCGACGCCCGATCGCGCCCTTCTCGTCGTAAACGACCTTGAATCGGCGTTTCAGTCGGCGATAGATCTCGCGCGCCTTCTCCGGCATCCCCGCCTTCTTCACGAGCGGAAAGACCGCGGCCTTGGCCGGGGCGAGACGCGGATGCAGGCGCAGGACCGTCCGCGGCTCGCCGCCGACCTCGTCCTCGTCGTAGGCATCGCACAGAAACGCGAGAGCCGCCCGATCGGCACCGGCCGACGGCTCAATCACGTGCGGCAGAAAACGCCGCTGCTCGGGGTCGGCTGCCTGATCGTCGAAATAGCGCAGATCCTTGCCGCTCGTTTCCATATGCCGGCCGAGATCGAAATCCGTGCGGTTCGCGATGCCTTCGAGCTCGCTCTGGCCGAAAGGAAAGAGGTACTCGACATCGGCGCAGCCGGCCGCGTAGTGGGCCAGCTCGTCCGACTCGTGTTCGCGCAGCCGCAGATTCTCCTCGCGAATCCCGAGGTCGACGTACCAGCGGTAACGGCGGTCACGCCAGTAGCGGTACCAGTCGGCCGCCTCATCGGGTCGGCAGAAAAACTCGATCTCCATCTGCTCGAATTCGCGTACCCGGAAAATGAAGTTGCGCGGATTGATCTCGTTGCGGAACGCCTTGCCGATCTGGCCGATTCCGAACGGCAGGCGGACGCGGGCCGTGTCGACGACGTTCTTGAAATTGACGAAGATACCCTGCGCCGTTTCCGGGCGGAGATAGGCGACGCTGGAATTGTCCTCGAGCGCGCCGACGTATGTCTTGAACATCAGGTTGAAGGCCCGCGGCGCGGTCAGCGTGCCAGGCTCACTGGCGCGCGGCGCGATCGTCCTGGCCCGCAATGCGTCATCGGCCAGTGCGTCCGGGAAGTAGATTAGCTCGGTGCTCTTCGCGCCGTGCGCCTTGCCGGCGCGGTCGATGCGCTTGCGATGCACCTGGATGAGCTCGGCCGCTGGTGTGATACCGGCTTCGCCCGGCGCGGCGTAAAGCTCCTCGTCGAGCTCGACCGACTGGCCGTCTGCCGTCTCCACCCGCAATCCGAAGACCACCATCTGATCCGCCCGATAACGCGCCTTCGTTTCGCGGTCGTCGACCATCGGATCGTTGAAACCGCCGACGTGGCCGCTCGCCTCCCAGACGCGCGGGTTCATCAGCAGGCTCGAATCGAGGCCGACCATGTCGTAGGAGCCGGGCGCGCCGGCCGGCACCGACAGCTCGTCGTGCGACGCCACCATGTCGTGCCACCACGCCTGCTTCACGTTGCGTTTGAATTCGACGCCGAGCGGGCCGTAGTCCCAGCAGCCGTTCAGGCCGCCATAGATCTCGCTGGAAGGAAAAATGAAGCCGCGCCGCTTGCTGAGCGAGACGACCTTGTCCATGAGCTCCATAATCCGAAGTGTCCCGCGGCAGCGCCGTTCAGACCCCGAAGAAGCGCGCAAGTATAGCGGCAGGCATCGCGCGGCAGCCATTGCGCGGCAGGCACCCGACGACGGGCCTCCGGGGCCGGATTCGCGGCCGGATTCGGTCGGCCGGCGCCTGCAGGCACTCAGGCTCCGGCGCACCGAAACGGTGCATACGCTTCGGCGCACTGCACGATTGTGGTGCGCCCGCATCGCCAGTGGCCGCGCGTTTGGCCTGGAATCGTTGCAAACACTGGCAAGCCGGCGTTGGCACACTCTGTGCATTTTCAGTGCATAATCAGCCTGACCCGGACACGGGGCCGCCAGACGGCGGCAGCCGGTCGGTCGGGCTGCCCGAGTCTCACGTAATAACGAGAACAACAGGCCTGCACAGCACTTAACGATGGAGGAAACCATGTCGCCAGCCGACGTAATGAAAATCATCGCCGATAAAGGCGTCAAGTTTGTCGATCTTCGCCTGACCGATACCAAGGGCAAGGAACAGCACGTCACCGTGCCGGCCCACACGATCGACGACGGCTTCTTCGAGGACGGGAAAATGTTCGACGGTTCCTCGATCGCCGGCTGGAAAGGGATCAACGAGTCCGACATGATCCTGATGCCCGACTGCGACACGGCCGTCATGGACGTGTTCTCCGAAGAGCCGACGCTCAACATCACCTGCGACGTCGTCGAGCCATCGACGATGCAGGGCTACGAGCGCGACCCGCGGTCGTGCGCGAAGCGTGCGGAGGCTTATCTGCAGTCGACCGGGGTTGCCGATGCGGCATTCTTCGGTCCGGAGAACGAGTTCTTCGTCTTCGACGACGTGCGCTGGGCCACCGAGATGCACCGTACCGCCTACCAGATCGGCTCGCTGGAAGGCGCCTGGCATTCCGACGCCGATTCGCCCGAGGGCAATGTCGGTCACCGGCCGAGCGTCAAAGGCGGCTATTTCCCGGTTCCGCCGGTCGATTCGCTGCACGATCTGCGCTCTGCGATGTGCCTCGCGCTCGAGGAAATGGGCCTCGTCACCGAGGTGCATCATCACGAGGTGGCAACCGGCGGCCAGAACGAGATCGGCGTCAAGTTCGACACGCTGGTCCGCAAGGCCGACGGTGTGCAGGTGTTGAAGTACGTGGTGCTCAACGTTGCGCACAGCTACGGCAAGACCGCGACCTTCATGCCGAAGCCGCTGGTCGGTGACAACGGCAACGGGATGCACGTGCATCAGTCGCTGGTCAAGGATGGCAAGAACCTGTTCTCCGGCGATGGCTACGGCGGGCTCTCCGAGATCGCCCTCTACTACATCGGCGGGATCATCAAGCACGCGAAAGCGCTGAACGCGTTCACGAACGCCGCGACGAACAGCTACAAGCGACTGGTTAAGGGCTTCGAGGCGCCGACGCTGGTCGCCTACTCGGCCCGCAACCGCTCGGCGTCGATTCGTATTCCGTACGTCAGTAACCCGAAGGCCCGGCGGATCGAAGTGCGCTTCCCCGACTCGACGGCGAATCCGTATCTGGCCTTTGCCGCGATGATGATGGCGGGCCTGGACGGCATTCAGAACAAGATCGCGCCCGGCGATGCGATGGACAAGGATCTCTACGATCTTCCGCCCGAGGAAGAGAAGGCGATCCCGACCGTGGCGTTCTCGCTGCAGGAAGCACTGGCCGCACTCGATGCGGACCGGGATTTCCTGAAGGCGGGCGATGTCTTCTCGGACGGGCTGATCGACGGCTACATCGATTTGAAGATGGGCGACGTCACCCGTCTGCAGATGTCGACTCACCCGGTCGAGTTCGACATGTATTACAGCCTGTAGCCATAACGCGGTCTCGCCGACCAAGTGAGGCCTGGTTCTCGGAATCCGGCCTGCTTGGTTGGCGCCTGCGAAGAATTGGGCGTAAGCTCCGGGGTATGTACAGGTGCCTGATCCTGCTGCCTATTCTCGCTTCGACCGCGATTTCCGCGGCGCCGGCCTGGACTTGGGTCGACGCGGCCGGCAGACGCCATTTCTCGGATCGACCGGTCGAGGGCGCGACGCTGATCGAGTTGCCGGGCAGCGATGTGCCGGCAGCACCGCCGGCGCCCGCTTCGGCGGCTGCGCCCACCGCCGCGACCGAGAGCGCAGCGCCGCAGACGGAAGTCGCCCTCGTAACCGGTCAGACGGCAGCCACGACGCGCTACCAGCGCTTCGAAATCGTCAGCCCCGCCGACGCGGAAACCGTCTGGAATACCGGCGGCGTTCTTGGCGTACAGCTGACGACCGATCCGCCGCTGCAAACGGGTCACTCGATCGACATCATCGTCGATGGCAGTCGCCGGGAGCTGCGGTCTACGAGCCTCGAGCTGAACGTGCCGGACGTCTACCGCGGGCAGCATACGATTCAGGCGCTGATCCTCAGTGCTACGGGACGGGAACTCGCGCGGTCGGACGCCGTTACGATCATGATGCAGCAAACCAGCGTCCTGAACCCGAACAACGGCGCGCCGCCGGCAGCCGCCCGGCGAAATACCGCGAACTGAGGCCACCGCCGCGCGCCGCCAGCGCGACGGCCGCCCAATCTGCGAGCCGCGACGGCCCGGGTCTGCAACGGCGCCGCGGCAACGCAATCCGGTCGCCATCGCCTGACGACATCGTCCGCGGCATCACCAGCGCGCTGATCGCGCTCGACGCCGAGCTGCGGGTCACCTACGTCAATCTGCCGGCACAAAACCTGCTCGGAGTCAGTGAGCAGCGCGCCTGCGGTCGGCCGCTGGGCGAGCTGGTCCGGCCGACCGAGTTGATCGAGCGGCTCTGCCGGCGCGTGCTCGATGGCGCCGAGACGATCGGCACGCGCGGCCTGAAACTCCGCGTCGCCGGGCGCGAGCTCAGTGTGGACTGTCGGGCATCGCAGCTCGATGCGGTCGACGGCGTGCTTCTCGAGATCGCCGACACGTCGCGGCAACAGTCGATCCGGCGGGAAGCGGAGCTGCTCGAGCAGCAGAAGATCTCCCGGCGGATCGTCCGGCAGCTCGCCCATGAAGTAAAGAATCCACTCGGCGGCATGCGCGGCTCGGCGCAGCTGCTGTCACGCAAGCTCGACGATGAGAGCCTGCAGCGGTACACGTCGATCATCATCGAGGAAGCCGATCGCCTGGCGGCCCTGGTCGACAGTGCACTGCAGGCCGGCGGCCGGCGGGCCCCGGAATCGACGAACGTTCACCGCATCACGGAGCGGGTCGCGGAACTGATTCGCGCAGAAGCGCAGCCTCGGGTCGAGATCGTCCGCGACTACGATCCCAGCGTGCCGGAAGTATTCGTCGATCCGGCACAGCTGACGCAGGCAGTGCTGAACGTCGCGAAAAATGCATTGCAGGCGGTCGGGGACGACGGGCGCATCGTGCTGCGTACGCGGGTTCTGGCCAATTTCACGATCGGTGTCGTGCGTCACCGAATCGTCGCTTCGGTCGAGGTCGAGGACGACGGCCCGGGTATTCCCGAGGACCTGCAGGCGAACATTTTCTATCCGCTGGTGACGGGCAAGCGTTCCGGCGCCGGTGTCGGTCTGACGATCGCACAGGAGCTGGTGGCCGGGAATGAGGGTCTGATCGAGTTCGACAGCCGCCCGGGAAAGACCGTTTTTCGCATCAGGCTGCCGCTGAGCCAGCGCGGGGACGCGGCGGGTGGGCCGCATGAGTGAGGGCTTGCGAGTCTCGGTGGTCGACGACGACGAGTCGGTCCGCTGGGTCATGGAGCAGGCGTTCGACCAGGCCGGCATGCGTGTGCAGACATACGCCTCGGGCACGGACTTCCTCGCCGCACTCGCGTCCCGCATGCCCGATGTCGTCGTCACCGACATACGAATGCCGGACATGACCGGGCTCGAGCTGATCGAGCGCCTGCAGGATCGCGCACCCGACGTGCCGGTGATCGTCATCACGGCCCACTCGGATCTCGAGAGCGCGGTCGCTGCCTATCAGAGCGGCGCGTTCGAGTACCTGCCGAAGCCGTTCGACATCGACGAGGCAGTCGACCTCGTGAACCGCGCCGCGTCGCAGCGGCGCCGGCTCGACGCCGCCGAGCCCGGGCGCCAGCGTGCCAGATCGATCATCGGCAAGGCCCCGTCGATGCAGGAGGTGTTCAAGGCGATCGGCCGGCTCTCGCGCACGAGCATGACCGTGCTGATCACCGGCGAATCGGGCACCGGCAAGGAGCTCGTCGCACGTGCCCTGCACGACAACTCGCCGCGGGCGGACCGCACGTTCGTTGCGCTCAACACGTCGGCCATCGCCGCCGAGCTGCTGGAGTCGGAATTGTTCGGCCACGAGAAGGGTGCCTTCACCGGTGCGACCGAGCGCCGGGTCGGGCGCTTCGAGCAGGCGGACGGCGGCACACTGTTTCTCGACGAGATCGGCGACATGTCGGCGGCGCTCCAGACTCGGTTGCTGCGCGTGCTGGCCGAAGGCGAGTTCTTCCGGGTCGGCGGGCAGACTCCGATCGCCGTCGACGTTCGGGTCATTGCCGCGACCCATCAGCACCTCGGCGCGGCGGTCGAGTCCGGCCGATTTCGCGAGGACCTCTACCACCGGCTCAATGTCATGCGGATCGAGGTGCCGCCGCTGCGTGAGCGCCGCGAAGACGTCATCGAGCTCGCGAACTTTTATCTCGAGCAGACGGCAAACGAGCTCGGTGTCGCATCGAAGTCTCTCAGCGCTGCGGCCGCGGACCGATTTCGTGCGTATGCCTGGCCGGGAAACGTTCGCGAGCTGGTCAATGTCTGCCGACGTCTGACCGTGACGGCCGCGGGTCGTGAGATCGTCGAGCAGGACCTGCCGGCCGAGCTGGGCGCGGCGGAGACCGGCAATGACGATGGCTGGGTGGAGCATCTCGATCGCTGGGCCGAAGAGCGCCTTGCCGCCGGGGACTGCCCGCTGCTTGCCGATGCGATGCCGGCATTCGAGCGGACGCTGATTCGCGCCGCGCTCCGGCGGGCCCGTGGCAAGCGCCTCGAAGCCGCCCGCCTGCTCGGCTGGGGCAGGAACACGCTGACCCGAAAGATCCGCGAGCTCGGACTCGACGACTCAGTCTGACCGCTGCCGCCGGGCGTCGATATCGGCAATGATCCGTTCGGCGAGCTCGAGCGCGGCCAGGCCGTCGCGGCCCGTGACGAGGCACTCGGCGCGGCCGCGTGCCGCATCGACGAAAGCCTCGATCTCGCTGCGCAGCGCATCGCCCTTGTCGAGGCTGAAGTGTTGCTCGGTGAGCGGTGACGCACCTTCGCTCCAGTCCTCGTTGCTGCGCACCTTGTGGATCGTGCCGTTGCCGAAGTCGATTGAGACGTAGTGCTGGTCCTGCCAGACGCGGAACTTGCGTTCGGCCTTCGTCGATACCCGGGACGCGGTCAGGTTGGCGATCGCGCCGTTGTCGAACTCGATGCGCGCGTTCGCGACATCGACGCGCCCGGTGATCACAGCAATGCCAACGGCGGAGACGCGCACGGGACGCGCGTCGTCGAGCAGCGAGAGCATGACGTCGAGATCGTGAATCATCAGGTCGAGCACGACGTCGACGTCGACGCTGCGGGCCTTGAACGGCGCGAGCCGATGACACTCGATGAAGCTCGGCCGGTTCAGCCCTTCGCGCGCGGCGAGCAGCGCCGGGTTGAAGCGTTCGATGTGGCCGACCTGCAGCGTCAGGCGCCGGTTCTCGGCGAGCGCGGTCAGATCCGCGGCCTGCGCGCTCGTCTGGGTCATCGGCTTTTCGACAAACACGTGCACGTCGCGCTCGAGAAAGTAGCGGCAGAGATCGAAGTGCGCCGTAGTGCTCGCGGCGATGCTGACCGCATCGACGCGTCCTGCGAGCGCCTCGTGATCCCCGACGAATTCGCAGCCGGTCTCGGCCGCCACAGCGCGCCCGGCATCGGTATCGATGTCGCTGACGCCGATCAGCGTGGCGGCCGGCAGCGCGGCGTATTTCTGCGCATGAAAACGCCCGAGATAGCCGACCCCGACGACGCCGACTCTGAGTGCCGCGGTCAGCGCGCTATCCCCCGGTCGGAGCTGCGCAGGAACCCGAGCAGGTGCTCCACGGCTTCATCGCCTTCGTTCTCCGCCTCGATCCTTGCCGCGGCCTCGTCGATCGTGAGCTTCGCGTCGAGCACGTGGCGGATGGCGCGCTCGATACGCTTGCGGGCCTCCGGGCCGTAGCCCGCACGCTTGAGCCCTACCCGGTTGACCGCCCGCGGCGCCGCCCAGTGCCCCTCGGCAATGGTGTACGGCAGGATGTCCTTGTTCGCGAAAGCACCGGCCGTCAGGAAGCTGAACGCGCCGAGGCGGCAGAACTGTGTAACACCGGCCAGTCCGCTCAGCAGCGCATGGTGCTCGACGACGATATGTCCCGCGAGCTGCGTGCCGTTCGTAATCACGATGTGGTCGGCCAGCTGACAGTCGTGGCCGAGGTGCACGAACGCCATCAGAAAATTCTCGTCGCCGACGCGCGTCACGCCGCCGCCTTTTTCGGTGCCGAGACTGATGCTGCAGTACTCGCCGATCCGGTTGCTGTTGCCGATTTCGAGACGCGTTGCGGCCGACTCGTAGCTGTAGTCCTGCGCCGGGCCGCCGAGCGTCGCGCCATGCTGAATCAGGTTATCGCTGCCGATTGCGACGCTGCCCCAGCGGCTGCCTATCCGGGCATGCGACTCGACGACCGTGCGTTCGCCGATCGACACCGGGCCGTCGATGATGCAGTAGGGCCCGATGGTCGCCGAGTCGGCAATCCGGGCGTCCTGCGACACGATTGCAGTCGGATGGATACTCACGCGCTCGCTGCCGATCGCATCAGCTCAGCCGGCAGCTGCGTCGCATTGCCGTGGGCGTCTTACATCGGTGCCTGCAAGCGCGCCGGTCAGCTCGCCGACGCTCGCGACGCCATGACGACGCATGTAGTCGACGAGACCGGCATTGATCTCGCGCACGACGAGCGGGTCGTAAAAGAGCGCCGTGCCGACGCCGACGGCCGTCGCACCGGCCAGCAGAAACTCGACCGCATCGGCCGCATCCTGAATGCCGCCCTGGCCGATGATCGGAATGTCATGCGGTGCCGCTTCGCGATAAACCTGGTGGACCTTCAGCAATGCGATCGGCTTGATCGCCGGGCCCGAGAGGCCGCCGGAAAAGTTGCCGAGCACGGCCGCCTGCGTCTCCGCATCGATGGCCATGCCCATGACGGTGTTGATGACGGCCAGTGCGTCGGTGCCGGCCTCGATGCAGGCGCGGGCATTGAGCGCAATGTCGGTCTGATTAGGCGACAGTTTCGTGATCAGCGGTTTGCGTGTTGCTTTCCGACACGCGGCGACGACCTCGGCCGACATCTCCGGATAGTTGCCAAAGGCGACGCCCCCTTCCTTGACGTTCGGACAGGAGATATTGATCTCGATCGCATCGATCGGCGAGTCGTCGAAGCGGCGGACCACGTCGGCGTACTCCTCGATCGATCCGCCGCAGGCGTTCGCGATGAAGCGCGTCTCGGTGAAGTCGAGCTTCGGCAGAATGTCGCCGATGACGACCTCGGCGCCGGGATTCTGCAGGCCGATCGCATTCAGCATGCCGCCGGCGGTTTCCCAGATACGGTGCGGCGGGTTGCCGAGTCTCGGTTCGAGGTAGGTGCCTTTCAGAATGACGGCACCGGCATCGCGATTCGAGAAGCCCTCGACCCGCGTATACTCCTCGCCGAAGCCGACGCAGCCGGACAAGAGCACGATCGGCGAATCAAACGCGAGCCCGCAGAAATCGAGAGAGAGTCGCGTCATCCGGTGAATCCGCGCGGCTGGAGAGTGACCGGCCCGGTGCCGGCAGGAATCAGCATCACGGCCCCATTATCGTGTTCCACGTCATTCTCTATCAACCGGAGATTCCGCCGAACACCGGCAACGTGATTCGTCTCTGCGCGAACGTCGGGGCCACGCTGCACCTCGTGCACCCGCTCGGGTTCTCGACCGACGACCGCCGCCTGCGTCGCGCCGGCCTCGATTACGCCGAATTCGCAGACCTGCGGCAGCACGCGGACATAGCCGAGTGCCTCGAGGCGCTCGAGCCGACGCGGGTCTTCGCGCTGAGCACGCGCGCATCGAGGTCCGCGTTCGCCGCGCGCTTCGAGCGGGGCGATGCGTTCCTGCTGGGGCCCGAGACCCGCGGCCTGCCGCAGGCGCTGCTGGACGCGCTCGGCCCGGAGCAGGTGCTCAGAATCCCGCTCAGGCCCGGCAACCGGAGCCTCAACCTCTCGAATGCCGCGGCGATCGTGCTGTACGAGGCGTGGCGGCAGCAGGGCTTCGCCGGCGGAGGATGACTCGGCCGGCCGGGCTCAGTGTTCGCGCATGATCGGCCGGCGCATCAGCGCAACGACGGCCGCCTGCGGGTCCCGGCCCTGGTGCAGCACGGCGTGGATCTGGTCGACGATCGGCATCTCGACCCGTTCGCGCTCGGCCACCTGGTGAACGGCTCGCGCCGCAAAGTAGCCTTCGACCACCTGACCGATGTCGGCGAGCGCCTGCTCGACGCCGACACCGCGCGCGAGCATCAGGCCGAAGCGTCGATTGCGCGACTGATCGTCGGTCGAGGTCAGCACCAGGTCGCCGATGCCCGACAGACCCATCAGCGTTTCCGGACGGGCGCCGAGGGCGACGCCGAGGCGCGTCATTTCGGCCAGCGCCCGCGTGATCAGCGCGACGCGGGTATTCGCGCCGAACCCGAGCCCGTCGGAGATGCCGGCACCGATCGCATAGACGTTCTTCGTGGCGCCACCGACCTCGACTCCGGGCATGTCGGTCGACAGGTAGGCGCGAAAATTCTCGCTGCTGATGGCCTCGGCCAGATGCCGCGCGTAGTCCTCGCTGAACGAAGCAATCGTCATCGCGCTCGGCAGGCCGGCGCCGACTTCGCGGGCGAACGTCGGCCCGGACAGCACGGCAGTCGGCCGGGCCTCCGGAAAAACCTCTGCCGCCACCTGGTGGGGCAGCAGGCCCGAGTCGAGCTCGATGCCCTTCGTCGCCCACGCGATGCCGGCCGGCAGCACGCCGGTGGCCCGCATGGCCGACAGTGTCTCGCGAAAGGCATGGCTCGGCACGGCGACCAGCGCGTCCGCGGCCGGCGTCAGCGCTGCGGCGAGATCTGTCGTGACCTCGAGCGAGGCGGGAAATGCGACGTCCGGCAGATAGGCCGCGTTGCACCGCTCCTTCTGCATCGCGACCAGGGCCGCCGTGTCGCGGCCCCAAAGCAGCGTCGGCCGCCCCGCCCGGGCGAACTGTACGGCGAGTGCTGTCCCCCAGGAACCGGCGCCGAGTACAGCGATCGCGTTCCTAGTGCGTGCCACCGTTGCCTTGCGTTGGCGGCGGCTCCGACGTCGGATTCTCGACCGTCACGGTGGCGCCCTCGGCCGCGCGCTGCGCCCGCTCCTGCTGTGCCTGCGCATACAGCGCGTCGAAATTGATCGGCTGCAGCAGCAGCTGCGGGAAGCCGCCCTTCGACGCGATGTCAGCGATCGCTTCCCGCGCGAAAGGATAGAGAGTGCCGGGGCAGAAGCTGCCGAGCAGCATCGCGCGTTCCTGGTCCGTGTAGCCCTCGAGCATGAAGATGCCGGCCTGGACGAGCTCGACCAGGAACAGCGTTTCGTCGTTCTCTTTCGACTCGACGGTGAGCGTCAGCGTCACCTCGACATGCTGATCGTCGACCTTGTCGTTGCCCGTGCGGATATTCAGCTGCGTTTGTGCCGGAGCATTGCTCAGAAACACGCCCGGTGATTTCGGTGACTCGAACGACAGATCCTTGACGTAGATCTTCTGCAGCGCGAGTTGCTTCGTTGCCTGTTGCGGTTGTTCGTCGGCCATTGTCCTGACTTATCCTCCTTCGTTACTGGCCGGTTCGCGCACGGTGTCGAGCAGCGGGTCGAGTTCACCCCGCTGATCCAGCGCGTGCAGATCGTCGAATCCGCCCACATGTCTGTCGCCAATAAAAATCTGCGGCACCGTTCGGCGGCCGCTGCGCTCTTCCATCTCGCGGCGGAGCGCCGAATCCATGAATACGTTGATGTCCCGATACTCGACGCCCTTTGCGCCGAGCAGACGCTTGGCCGCCCAGCAGAAGCCGCACAGCGGCGTCGAATACATCACTACGCCTGCGTCCGCCGCGCCCATCGTCTCAGGCCCGCACCACTGGCAGGTTCTCGGCCCGCCAGGCAGTCAGTCCGCCTTTCAGGCTGTAGACCTGCTCAAAGCCCGCCTTACGCAGCGCGTTGGCGGCCCGGCCGGCGGTCATGCCGTTGTCGCAGACCGTCACATAGATTTTCTTGGCCGATTTCTTTAGGGACTGCTCCGGCGTCGCTTCAATCTCCGCCAGCGGGACGTTGCGCGCATTGACTATATGTCCCGCCGAGTACTGCTCCGGTTTCCTGACATCGACGATCACGGCGCCCTTGTTGATCAGCTGCACGGCCAGCGTTGCCGGCACGTTCGTCACCCCTTGAGAGCGCAGTCGCAGCTCGTAGAAAATAACGGCGAGCGCGGAGACCACGACCGCGAGCGCGTGCCACGGGTGGCCATTGGCAAATTCTACGATTTCCCCCATGCGGTCTGGCGATTCTGATTCTGCGGCGGAGCCGGGAAAGGCGCGCCAGTATAACAGTGTGCGCCGCCGGCGATTCCAAGCCTGCGTTCCCGGCGGACCGCGCTGCTGGCGGCTGCGGTGTCCGGCCGCCGTGCTCGCCGTGCTCGTCTGCCTGTCGCCGTCGGCTTTCGGCCAGGACGAGGAAGAGGCCGAGCTGGCAGCCGTGCGCGAGCGGCTCGTGACGCTGCAGGCGCGGCTCGCCGAGGACATGCGACGGCGGGCCGATGGCGCGGCCGAGCTCGAGCGGACGGAACGGACTGTCGGCGATCTCGAACGCCGCGTGGCCGAGCTCACCGCCGACGTGACGGCCGAGGAGCAGCGCGAGGCGACGCTCGGCGCGGCGGCGGAGGCGGCCGAGGCGCGTCTCGGCGCCGAGGAGGACCTGCTCGCGGAGCAGATCCGGCTGAGCTATCGCACCGGCCGCCAGGAATTGTTCACGCTGCTGCTGAGCCAGGAGGATCCGGCCAGCCTCGGGCGGATGCTGGTCTGGTACGACTATCTGAACCGGGCCCGTGGGCGGCGCATCGACGGCGTCAACGACGAGCTGGCCGAGCTCGCCCGGGTCAGGCGGGAGGCGCGCGAGGCGCGGGAGGCGTCGGTAAGGCTCCGCGACGAGCGGGCGCGCGAGCTCGAGAGCCTGGCCGCCGTGCGCGTCGAGCGCGAGCGGGCGCTCGATCGACTCGATGCGTCGATCGCGAATGCCGGTGGCGAGATCGAGCGTCTGCAGGCTGAGGAGAGCCGGCTGACCGAGCTCGTCGCGGAGCTCGCACGACTGATGGAGGGCTTCCCGGTCGGTTCCGAGGCGCCGTTTTCGAGCTGGCGCGGGCGGTTGAGCTGGCCGCTCGAGGCCGAGGTGGCGAACGATTTCGGCCAGCTGCGCGAGGGCGGGCCGCTGCGCTGGAACGGCGTGGTGCTCAGGGCCCCGGCCGGCGAGGTCGTGCGGGCCGTGTACCACGGCCGCGTCGCATTTGCCGACTGGCTGCCGGGGCTGGGGCTCCTGCTGGTGATCGACCACGGCGAGCAGTACATGAGCCTCTACGGGCACAACGAGGCACTGCTGCACGTCCCCGGGGACTGGGTGGCGCCGGGGGAGCCGATCGCCCGCGTCGGCGATACCGGCGGGCGGCGGGAACCGGCGCTCTACTTCGAGATCCGCCGCGACGGCGAGCCGGAGAACCCCCATGACTGGATACCCTGAAGCAGCGGCGCCCGGGGGCCGCCGCTGCCGGCCTGCGGCGGCCTGTGCTATCTTCGGACGTGTCGGACACAAAGCAATAACCATCGAATGTCCCTGAAAGCCCGAAGTATTCTGGTTCTCGCCGTCGGCACCGTGCTCGGGCTGACCGTTTCGGTCGGTGGTTCCCTGGTCCGTGAGCACACTGCCCCGCGCGCCGCGCGACCGACCGACCCTTCGATGGCCCTGCTGACCGACGTCATGCACCGTATCCAGCGCGAGTATGTAGATTCCGTCGATCGCGAGCGGCTCGTCGAGAGCGCGATACGCGGCATGCTCGAGGAGCTCGATCCCCACTCGAAGTATCTCGACCCCGAGCAGTACGAAGACATCCGGATTACCACGACCGGCACCTATACCGGCGTCGGCCTCGATGTCAGCGTCGAGGAAGGCCGTGTTCTGGTCGTCGCGCCGCTCGACGACGCACCGGCCGAGCGCGCCGGCATCCGCGCCGGCGACGTCGTGATATCGGTCGACGACGTGCCGGTCGATTCGAACAACGTCGACGATGCCGTCAATCGGATGCGCGGGGAGCCGGGCACCGAGGTCGCGCTCGGCGTCACGCGTGAGGGCAACGAGACGCCGCTGCGCTTTCTGCTGACGCGGACCGAGATCCGCGTCGATACCGTGCGGTCCGAGTATCTGGGCGACGGTTACGGTTACATCCGGCTCAGCGGTTTTGCCGAATCGACCCCGATCGAGCTCGATTCCGCGTGGCGGGCACTGCTTGCCGAGGCCGGCGCCGATACGCTCGAAGGCGTCGTGCTCGATCTCAGGAATAATCCCGGCGGCGTCCTTGATGCGGCCATCGACGTGGCAGACCGGTTCCTGCCGACCGGCCTGATCGTTCGGGGCAGCGGCCGCGTGCGACAGGCGCAATTCGAGCGGCACGCGAAACCCGGCGGCTTGCTCGAGGATGTCGACGTCGCGGTTCTCGTCAACGCAGGCTCGGCCTCCGGTTCGGAAATCGTCGCCGCAGCCCTGAAGGACAACGGCAGGGCACAGCTCGTCGGCGAGCGGACCTACGGCAAGGGCTCCGTGCAGAGCGTCATGCCGATCGGTCACGGCACCGCGATCAAGCTCACGACGGCGCGCTATCTGACCCCGTCGGGTCGCTCGATCAACGGTACCGGCGTTCGTCCGGACGTCGTCGTGTTCGCGGACCTCGAGTCGATGTATCGCGGCCGTGACGACGGTGTCACGATCGAAGAGGACGTGCAGCTGACCGAAGCCCTGCGTCTGATCGGCCATGCGCCGATCTCGTTGTCCCAGGCACCCTGAGCTTGGCCGCGGGCGAGCGCGACTCTCCCGACTCCAACAGCGATCCCCGCGCGCGCGCCAGAGACCAGCGCCAGGTGCAGCTGCGCGGCTTTGCCCAGAGCCTGGCCGAAGTCGAATGGCTGCTGCTGGTGCTGGTAATCCTGTTCCTGCTCCTGGTGCGCCCCGGCTCAGCCTCGGCACCCGAGATCGTCGCAACGCTGATCGGCTTCGCGGGCTTCGTGCTGCTCTTTCGGTACACGGCGATTCTCGCGGATCGCCCGGAGACCAGGATTGGCGTCGAGGTCCTCGCGATGATCGCCTTTCTGACGGCAGTGCTTGCAGCCGGCGGCAGCGAGACCGGGATGCTGGTCAACCTCTATCTGCTGCCGATCATCACGGCTGCGCTCGCACTCGGCCGGCGCGCGGCGCTGCTCGTGACCGGGCTGGTTGCAGTCTGTTACGTGCTGGTGACGACGCTTGCGGGCGGGGTCGAAGCGCTGACATCGACGCGCGCGATCGAGATCGCCGCCGTGCTGGTGCCCTTCGTGCTGGTGGCATGGCTTACGACCTTACTGACCCGAAATCTGGACCTGGCACAGGCGCGTATACGCGCGATGGCCGAGCGCGACGAGTTGACCGGGCTCTACAACCTGCGGGCATTCACGAGAATCGTTGCCCCGAAGCACGAGGTGGCGGCGCGTGCCGGCGGTAGCTACGCTGTCGTGCTCGTCGACGTGATCGCCCTGCAGTCGATCAATCGGCTGCACGGGCGGGATGCCGGCGATCGCGTGCTGCAGCTGGTTGCCGGGGCGCTGCTGCGGCAGACACGCAGTGCCGATGTCGTCGGGCGGTACGGCGGCGACGAGTTCGTGCTGTTCATTTCCGGTGCCGATATCGCGGCTGCGCAGGATGTCGCCCAGCGTATCCGCAACGCCGTTTTCGCGACGACGCTCGAGATCGACGACACGATCGTCCGCGTGCAGGTCGCCGCCGGCGCAGCCGCGTTCCCGTCCCACGGGAACACGGCCGGAAATATCATGCTGGCCGCCGAGCAGGCGGCAAGAAAGGATCGGGAGAGTGGCGACAAGCCGCGCGAGAACGTTCTGATCAGGCATCTGTAGACAGATGCGGCGGCCGTCGCGTCACGGCTCTCACGCCAGCCACCGCTCCTCGGCGATCGTCCGCGTTGCCAGTCGCCAGGTACTGCCAGCGCCGGGACCGCCGGCCGCGGTCGCCGGCAGCCGCAGTCTGCTGAGCGCACGTTGACCATGGCAGGCTAGAATGACTGCGTGAGCCGACAGGGCGATCCGGCCCTGTTCGGCGCGCGATCACGACACGAGCGAGGCAGCATCAGTTGGCACGACAGCGACCGAAGAGCCCGTTTCCCTGGTGGGGATCGCTTGCGCTGCCAGGCTGTGTGCTGTGGGGCGTCGCGATCGGTGCCGGGCTCGGCTTCGTTTTCGGCAACGTCTGGATCGGCGCCGCGATCGGTGCCGGGCTTGGTGCCGGTGTGGGCCTCTGCCTCTTCGCCGCGGCGATCGTCGTCGCATCGAGCCGGGTCTGAGCCTTGCCTGCGGTTGGCTGGATCGGTCGCGTGCTCGGAATGCTGGCGGGCGGTGTCGCCAGTTTCCTCTGGATCAGCGCCGTCTGGTTTCCGACCGACGGCCTGGATCTTTCGGGTGCCTATCTTCTGCCGGTGTCGATCCTGATGGCGCTCATCGGGCTGGTCGGCGCCATCGCCGCTTATAACGGCCACGCGAAGGTGATGCTCATCGCTTTCATCGCATCGTTTCTGCCGGTAGGCATCGCATTGCTCGACGCGGAGCACTTCCTGCGTTATGCGGGCATCATGAACGTCGTGCTCGGCATCGCAACCTGTATCGTTTGGCTGACGGCCGCAAGGGAGGCGCGCGAATGAAGATCGGACCGGCCATGCTGACCGTGACGCTGCTTGGTACGCCGGCGTTCGCCGACGAGGCGCTCGAGCACCACCGCGCTCTCTGGGCAGCGGCCGCGCTCGACACTTATGTCTACGCGTATCAGAAATTCTGTGAGTGTCACCGCGACGAGCCGCCGGCGACCCATGTCGAGGTTCGTGACGGGTCTGTTACGAACGTGTTCCATTTGCATGCCGATTCCGACCGTCGCGTGCCGGCTCGGGAAGGCAGTCTCGATCTCTACTGGACCGTGCCGCAGCTGTTCGAGCTGATCGAGAACGCCGCTGCGCGTGAGCTGACCTGGCGGGCCAGTTACGACGCGGAGCTCGGTTATCCGACGCGCGTTTTCATCGACCAGGACCCGGGGTTCGTCGGCGAGGAGCTCGACGTCCGGCTGACGTCGTTCGAGCGCGACCCCGGCGGCGGGCGCGACTAGCGGGCCCGACACGGGCCGCGACGACTTCCGGGCGGATCGGGAGAGGGCCGGGGGAATGGCGGACCCGCGCTGGCTGTTCGTCGTCGGCATCCTGCTCTGGATCGCTGCGCTGCCGCTGGCTTCGCTCGGGGCCGCGGGCGGGCCGACGTTCACGGGGCTGCGCATACTGCTGCAGGGCTGGCAGGGGCTCTCGGCCGGCGTCGTCGCCTGGCTCGCGAACCCGCTGCTGCTCGTCGCGATCGGCTGCGGTTTGGCGCGTCGCTACCGGATCGCACTGATACTGGCCCTGGTTGCGCTCCTCGTCGGCATGACCAGCGTCGCTACCGGCGAGATCGCGCGCCTCAGTGGACGAAATCTGCCGGAACTATCGCTGCTCGCGGGGTTCTATTGTTGGATGGCGGCGCAAATTGCGGTCGTCATCGGGGGAATCGCGGGGGTTCGGCGCCTGCATTCGACATTAAAATAAGTGTCGCCGGGCGCAGACGATATTGACCGTCTTCCCGGCCAAGCTTAGAGTCGATGTGTTCCGTCGGACGTTCGAGCCGGCAGGTGGGTCATTGCAACGTGCCCGCCGCGATCGAGCACCTCGTGGGACGAGTTCCAGCAGCGGTCTTGCGTCGTTGGTCGCGTGTCTGGATGAATGAAACGGCGTGAGAGCCTTTTGAATGAATATCTATGTTGGAAATCTCTCTTACGGAATGAGCGAACAGGAGCTGCGCGATGCCTTTGCCCAATACGGCGAGGTCACGTCAGCAAAGATCCTGACCGATCGCGAAACCGGTCGTTCGCGTGGATTCGGCTTCGTCGAGATGCCGAACCAGAGCGAAGGCGAGGCCGCGATCATGCAGCTCAACGGCAAGGACGTGTCCGGGCGCGCGCTGCGCGTCAACGAGGCGCGCCCCCGAGAGAGACGCTAGGCGGAGCCTTTGCGCGGAGCCGCTGACGTCGCCGCAAGAGCGTCGTGTCGAGTTCCGCGATTCAGGACCTGATCCCGCACAACCACTGTTTCGGTTGTGGCGCGGATAACGGCAGCGGCCTGAGGCTGAAAAGCTTCATGACCGGTGCCGGCAGCAGTGTGGCGAATTTTTCGCCACAGCCGCATCATTGCGCCGGTCCCCGGCACTTCGTCAACGGTGGCATCCTGGCCACGCTGATCGATTGTCATTGCGTCTGCACCGCGATGGCCCTGGCCTATGCGGCCGAAAATCGCGCGATCGGCACGTCGCCGGAGCGCTATTTCGCGACGAAATCGCTGACCGTGACGTACTCGCGGCCGACGCCGGTCGCCGCAGAGCTCGAGCTGACGGCAACGCTCGCGAGCGGCAGCCCGGAAGGGTATGTCCTCGCCTGTGACGTTCATGCGGCCGGCAAGGTCACGGTCAGCGCGACCGTCGAGGCGGTTCCGGTGCCTGCGGAATGGATGCAGCGTCGCAGGGACTGACGTCGGCGCTGCCCGAATCCTGACGTACACTGACCGCTGCCTGATATCAGCCAACGCCGGTGCGGACATGCGAAACACCAGAAGAACACTGATTGCGGCAGCCGCTGCCCTGCTAGCGGCGCCAACGGTCGCCGAGGATTACGACGGCGACTATGCCCGCGACCGCGCGCAGATCGAGGACCTGCAGGCCAGGTACCTGTTCGCGATGAACTGGGGCGACTTCGAAACCTATGCAGGCACGTTCACCGAGGACGGGGTGCTCGACTGGGCGCGGGGCACCGTCACCGGCCGGGAAGCGATCCGCGAGGAAGCGGAGGTGCTGTGGCGGGTCTTCTCCGGGCTCGAGGAAGGCGAGGCGCCGGCCAGTGCCCCGAAGCGCCGCCATTTCATCGCGAACCAGGTGCTTGATATCGACGGCGATATCGCGATCGGTCGGGCGTACTGGTACGAGTTCGACATCGGGATGTCCGGGCGGCAACCGTTCGTCCTCGCCTACGGCCACTACGAGGACGAGCTGCGCAAGGTGGACGGCAGGTGGCTGTTCAGCCGGCGCGCGATCTATAACGAAATTCTCGACGGGCGCGAAGGGCCGGCCGAGAACCCGGCATGGTGAGAAGCAGCCTCGTCAGGAGTTAAGAATCATGGTCACGTGCTGGTGATGAGTTACCAAAGAGCCCGAAACCTGCGAACACCCGGACCCGCGTGGTGCCTGCTACTCGGCTTGCTGCTGCCAGTGGTTCAGTCGGCTGCACAGGATCCCGGACAATGGGGTTTCTATTCCGCGACGAAGCACGCGACGCGTTATGCGCCGCTCGCGCAGATCGATGCGACCAATGCAGCGGATCTCGGAATCGCGTGGCGGCATGCCCAGGCCGACCCGGCGGTGCTGGCGGCGAACCCGCATTTCAACCTGACCAATCGCTACATGGTCACGCCGATCTACGTCGCCGGCATGCTGTACGTCCCGAACGGTTTCGGTCTGGTCGAGGCGCTCGACCCCGCGACCGGTGAGACGCTCTGGCAACAGGCCCCGCTGATCGCGGCACCGGACGGCCTGCCGTCGCTGATGATCAGCAAGGGCGTTGCCTGGTGGGGTGAGGGTGACGAGGCGCGGATTCTGACCGTGCGCCAGCAACACCTGTTCGCACTCGATCCGAAAACCGGCGAGCCGGTCGAAGACTTCGGCGATGCCGGCAAGGTCGACCTGAGCACCGAAGCGTTCCGCTACAAGTGGAACGGTGTACCGGTCGTTGCCGGCGACGTCGTGATCGTCGGTTCCTCGATGCTCGAGCAGGACTCGGCGGTTTACAAAGACGGCCCGCCCGGCGAGGTACGTGCATTCGATGTTCGCAGCGGCGAGCAGCGCTGGCAGTGGCAATCGATTCCGCGAGAAGGCGACCCGGCGACGGCCACCTGGGAAGACGAGGCGTGGCGGTATTCCGGTGCCGGCAACACGTGGTCGACGTTCAGTGTCGATGAGGCGCTCGGCCTGGTGTACGTTCCGACTTCGGGCGGCACCAATGACATGTATGGCGGTCATCGGCTCGGCGACAACCTGTACACGAGCTCGATTGTGGCGCTCGACATGCGGACCGGGCTGCGCCAGTGGCACTTCCAGACCGTGCATCACGACCTGTTCGACTACGACCTGCCGGCCGCGCCGGTGCTGATCGACATCACGGTCGATGGCCGCGATATCCCGGCGCTGGCCCAGGTAACGAAGCACGGCTTCCTGTTCGTGCTCGACCGTACCGACGGCACGCCGGTGTGGCCGATCGAGGAACGGCCGGTGCCGGATTCGACGGTACCGGGCGAGGTGGTATCCCCGACGCAGCCGCACCCGACGCTGCCACTGCCGTATGAGCAGCAGGGCCTGACCGAGGACGATCTGATCGACTTCACGCCAGAGCTGCGCGCGGAGGCGCTCGAGATCGTGAGCCGCTACAGGACCGGGCCGATGTTCACGCCGCCGTCCGTGATCGGTGACGGAGAGGACGAGACGCTCGGCACGATCCAGCTGCCGGGTTCGAGCGGCGGCGCGAACTGGCACGGCGCGGCCTTCGATCCGGAAACGAATCGGCTCTACGTCGCGTCGCGCACGGTTGCGTTCGTCGCCGATCTGTTCGCGCCGGACCCGGCGCGGTCCGATCTCCGCTATCGCGCCGGGATGCGCGAGATCATGAACGGGCCGCAGGGGCTGCCGTTGATGAAGCCGCCTTACGGGCGCATCACCGCATACGACATGAATTCGGGACGGCAGGCCTGGATGGTGCCGAACGGCGACGGGCCGCGCGACCATCCCGCGCTCGCAGGGCTCGACCTGCCGCCGCTCGGCGACGCAACGCCGTCGGCCGTGATTGCGACCCGGACGCTGTTGTTCGTGACCGAGGCGGACGCCAGCACGCCACGCTCGCCCGCCAACGTCGGCGGTACGCACTTCAAGGCGCTCGACAAGGCAACCGGCGAAACGGTCTGGTCCTACGACCTCGGTGTCGGGCAGAACGGCACGCCGATGACCTACCTGCACGACGGCCGGCAATACGTCGTCGTTGCGGTCGGCGGCACGGACCATCCGGCCGAGCTGGTGGCGTTTGCGCTGCTGGAGTAGCGGTCCGAGCAGGCCCCGGTGTCCGCAGTTTGCGGAGCCGCTAGCGGCTTATGTCTTGTCGTGTGAGTGCGAGGCGGCGGTGCACTGCCGACTGCCCGCAGTCTCGCGATTCCGGTCGTGCGGCCAGCTATAATGCTGCGCAAGCATATAAGAAGAAGAACAAGCATGGTCTACATGAAATGGACGACCGACGAGTTTCTGACGCTCGAATCGTCAGTGCTCTATACCGAGGTCGATGACGACGGCTGGGTGCAGCGCGAGCTGACCGTGGCCGCCGACGGCTCGGTCGAGGAGCGAGTCGTCCCGAGCGTTCAGCAGCCGGGCTGGTTCGGCCTGACCCGGCTCTCAGGCGTAATGCTCGAGGATCATGTGACCCGCGACGAATTCGAGTCGATGTGGCACGATGGCGCCGCCGACCTGCAACCGGGGCGGCCGTAGTCGAGGCGGATGGAGCGCTGTCCGTTGACCGCCGAAGTCGCGGTATCGAGCTGAACGAAGTTAATGTAACTTCCAGGAATGTTTCCGCGGAATCATTCTTGCACCATCACGGTGCGAAGGCCTGCGATTTCAAAAGATGCGCCCGTAGCTCAGCTGGATAGAGCGCTGCCCTCCGGAGGCAGAGGTCAGGGGTTCGAATCCCTTCGGGCGCGCATCAACTACCGCGTCAGTTCCTAGCCTTGCGGCGGGCGATATCGCGGACGCGCTTGGCGTTGCAGGCGCAACCTATGATCCACGATTAATCGCACTCGCCTCCAGCCGACAACATCGCATTCACGACACCGCGCGCTGCGAGGTGGTCCAGCAGTTCCATCAGGCGGTCTTCGACATCGCACTCGGCGACGAATACGCCGGGATACTCATCACCCAACGCCGGCGCCAGTTCCTCGACCGTGGCGTAGTGTTGCCCGTTGTAGCGGTAGCCATCAGCATGCACCGCAATGCCTGAGCCCGAAGGCGGAGCGGAGCAGCCGGCCAGCGCTGCGAGCACGGCGCAGACCGTGAGGCGCATCAGCCGAATAGCCATGCACGTCGTAGAGCCCGGGATGACTGGCTGCTCGCGGCCGGCAACTCTCAGGCGGCGGCGAGACCGGCAGCCCGGACAGGTGTCCCACTCATGTGGCATGCCGTAAAGGAGTTGCGCATAGAGGCCGACGCCGGCGGCCCAGTAGCGCAATCGCGACTGCGGCCGTTCTCCGCACGAAGTGCATACTCTCTTTCCGCGCAGCGCTTCTCGCCATCCACTGAAGGCTACTCTCCAGGCGACTCCCGGACCACCACTTGTGCTGACAACGAGCGCGATTCGGAGCACTTTCTGGACCTGAGCGACTGAAACACGGCAGCCTGCCCGGTCTGCGCTCATGGCGTGCTGAGTTCTGGCCGCCTGCCGTACAGGCGATAGAACAACTTGATCCAGAACGGTGACAGCAGCGTCGTGTACGCAATCACCAGCACGATCCCGGCATAGGTTCCGTCGTCGAACAGGCCCGCGGTGCGGCCGAGTTCGGCGAAGATCAGGCCGACCTCGCCACGCGGCACCATCGCCATGCCGATGGCCGTGCGCATCAGCCAGTGCTCGCGCCACAGCAGATAGCCCGCGGCGATCTTGGCCGTAATCGCGATGAAGGCCAGTCCGATCGAGAAGGTCCAGATGAACGGGGACAGCCAGTCGACGGCGGTCAGGTCGAGCGACAGTCCGACGGCGACGAAAAAGATCGGTGTGAAGAGTTGCACGATCGGCTTCATGTCCTGCTCGACTTCACGACTGAAGCGCCGGTCGCGCCGCAGCGAAACGCCGAGCGGCAGCATGAAGCGCCGCGACAGCGCGATTCCGGCCGTGAAGCCGCCGAGCAGTTCGGGTGCGCCGACTGCATGCGCAACCCAGGCCGACAGAAGGATCAGCGAGACGATTATCGTCGCAACGAGACCCGGCAGCTGGGCGAGTTGCCGGTAGTGACCCATAGCGTAAGCGACGAATTTCGCCGCCACCGGCGCGAGCACGAAGAACGCGATGATCAGTACGGTCAGTTGCGCAATCGCCCCCAGATTCAGCTCCCCGGTCAGCGAGAAATTGAACAGGAAGGCGAGTAGCAGCACTCCCAGAATGTCGTCGAGCACGGCCGCACCGAGCACGATCTGGCCCTCGGCGCTGTTGTGCCGGCCGACATCCCGCAGCACGCGCACGGTGACGCCGATGCTGGTCGCGGTCAGCGTGCCGCCGACGAAGAATGCGACGGCCGGCTCCATGCCGAATAGATATCGGCTCGCGCCGTAACCGAGCACGAACGGGATCGCGAAGCCGCCAACGGCGACGACGATCGACCGATAGCCGGCCCGAGCAAGCCGGCCGAGGTCGGTATCGAGCCCGACCTCGAACAGCAGCATGATGATGCCGAGCTCGGCCAGCAGCTGGATCATGTCGTTGATCTCGAGCCAGCCGAGGACGCTCGGCCCGAGCACGATCCCTGCGGCCAGCTCGCCGATGACGGACGGCGCCCCGAGGCGCACGGCAACCTCGCCGCCGACCCGGGCGCCGATCAGGATTGCCGCGATCTGCAGCATGACGGTGGCCGCGTCCATGCGATCTCAGGCGGGGTTCACTTCACTCTGGTTAAGGGTCAGCCGTGGCAGAAGGCGTTGAGCTTGTTACCGTCGAGGTCGCGGAAGTAGCCGGCGTAGAAGCCCTCCATGCGCTCCCCCGGAGCGCCTTCGTCCTTGCCGCCGAGCTCGAGCGCTTTCCGGTGCAGCGCATCGACCTTGTCCCGGCTGTCAACGACCAGCGCGACCATGACGCCGTTGCCAACTGTCGCCGGGCTGCCGTCAAAGGGTATCGTCACTGACAGACCTGGTTTATCGGATGCGACCGACCAGGCCACAAACGTGCCCTCGTGCTCCATGAATCGCTTGGCGCCGATCAGGCCGAGCACTTCGTCGTAGAAGCCTGCCGCGCGCGCAAGGTCGTTGGTGCCGAGCGTGACGTAACCGATCATATTGATTCCTTATGTCCCGAACAGGCAGTCAGTGTACGCTCTGTGCCGGTACCACGGGCCGGCGAAACATATGGAGTATCCGCTATGAGCGTGCTGGATCCGGAGCCGATTCGCTGCAAGTTGCCGCCGTCATACTGAGCGGATTGCGCGTATCGCCACATCCGTCCGCTGCCGGGCGACCGGACCGGCGCTGCGGGCAATGGACCCCGCGTAGCCGTCACTCGAAGCTGAAGATATCTTCCTCCTGCGGCCGCTCCATGCCGTCTTCCCAGTAGCGCTCCCAGATGTGCGCCCAGGGTCGCCCGTACATGTCAGGCACCTCGTACTCGATCACGTCACCGGGCGAAACCGGCGTCGCGATGCCTTCGATCGGATAGATCGACTGGAGGCACTCGATGAAGGGCTGCGGGTCGCCTTCGTCGAATCCGCTGAGCCTGACGACGTTCCGAATGATTCGCACCGGCTCAACCAGCGCGTCGGGGTCGTAAAGAACCGACTCGTGATTGAGGCCGAGGAACTCGCCGCTGTCGCTGCGGTTCGGCGTGAAGATCTCGATGGTCTGCATCTGATTCGAGTGCTCGAACGCCCCGTGGTTCGTCCAGCCCTGAACATTCGAAGTCCAGGTGATCAGCACATCGCCGTCCCAGAAGCCGATCGTTTCGCCGTACCAGCGCGGCACGTCGGCGCCGAGCCGCGGCACCGCGCCGTCCATATTGAACTCGCGGCCGATGTGAATGTTGGTAATGAAGTTGCGCGCGACGCCGGCGAGAATCTGCACGAGCTTCGGCGTCACCATGATGGATTGTTCCCACAGCGCCGACTCGTGCCAGCGACGCGTGAAGCCTTCCGGCCAGCAGAATTGCGACGGCCACAGCGGCACGTTGCTATGGCCGTCGTGATAGGCCTGCTGCACCATGCGCTGCTGATACTCGGGCGTCAGCAGCGACAGGATCGTCGGCACCTGCACGTGCCGCATCCGGAACCAGTACTGGTTCTCTGCGCGTGCGGGATGCTGGTAGCGCCCGGTCCACTCTCCCGGCACGGTTGCGTAGGTGTGCTCCGTGGGGCCGCCGCGCTCGCGCGTCTCCTCGAGCAATGCCTCATAGTGTGCCTGCGCGGTCTCGAAAGGGTATGGACTGACGATCGACTCGCGCGGGTAGTCGCGATCGCAGTAACCCCATGGCGCCGACGCTGGCGGGGCATCGCCAATCAGCGCATCCCGTCCCCATAAATCCTCGAGCGCTGCGGAGCTGTTGCAGCGGAAGTAGCGGGGATCGGTCCACAGCTCACGGTCCCGATAGAAGTCGGTCGTCGTAAACAGGTCGACGGCTAGCGGTTCGATGCCGGGTGGCGTGTCACCGTCGCGCGCCGAGCCCACGAAGCCGGTTTCGGGATCGCGCCGCGGATCGAACGGGATCTGCGTGCGGTATGCGGGGTTGCCGACCCCCTGGCGGAGCGTCGCACCGGTCATGTGGTACTCGTTCAGATCGTCTGCGAGCGGCCACGCCCGCCCGACGCTGTCGAAGTCGATGTCTGCCACGGTCTGGGCGATTGCGTGGCCCACCGGGAGTGTCAGTAACGCGGCAGCGGTCAGTTTCAGAGCAGCGTTTCTCATTGTGGTCTCACCCGATCCTGAGGTCCGTAGTCTAGCCGCACCAACGCGCCAACGGTGGTCGCCCTGCGGCGCGCTGCAGCGGTCAAAGGGGCGCCGACGTTGCGATGCGAGAAGGTCACGCAGGGCGGGCCGGTCGAATGCGCCGAAAACCGTCCAGAACCGTTGATCGCGAGCCGTTTGCCGCTGGTTCGGCGCTAGAATGGATCGCAGCGGAACCCGTAGCGAGACGAAACGATGAACAGAAAAAGCGCCTTCACGCTGGCGACTCTGGTGCTCAACCTCCCTGCGCTCGCCCACCACAGCAATGCGGCGCTCGACATGGACGCGCTGTTCGAGGTCGAAGGGACGATCAGCGAGTTCAGCATGGTCAATCCGCATTCCTATTTCGTCATCGCAACGACCGACGGCGATGGCGAGGCCGTCGACTACGAAGTGCAGATGGCATCGGCGCTGACGATCTCGCGCCGCGGCTGGACACGCGATGCGTTGACACCCGGCGACCGCGTCCGCGTCGGTGTTCGGCCGTCGCGCAGCGGACGGCCGTATGGGCTGCTCGAGTGGATCGAGATCAACGGCGTCCGTCGCGACTCGGACATCGTCGCGGGCCGGGGCAGCGCGCCGGCGGCGAGCGAAGCGCCGACGACCGAATCGATCGAAGGCACCTGGATCGTCGATCGGGCGAGCCTCGGCGACAACTATCCGGGCGGGCTCGACGAGCTCACCAGCGGTCTGGAGCTCACCGCGCCCGGGCGGACCGCGGCCGATGCCTACAGCCAGGATTCGATCGAGAACCCGGAGCTGTCGTGCGTCTCGAAGCCGACCCCGTCGCTGATCGTCTATACGGATCTCTACCCGTTGCGAATCGAGATGGACGAGAGCGCCGATGTCATCACGATTCGCAGTCAGTACTTCGACACCGAGCGAACCGTCTACATGGATGGTCGTGCACACCCGCCGGCCGATCAGCGCTTCCACGAGGGCCATTCGACCGGTAGCTGGGACGACGGCACACTGGTGATCGATACGACGAATTTCACCGACCACCGCTCGCCTTATCAGAACGGTATTCCGGGCGGGGCTCAAAAGCATGTCGTCGAGCGCTACACGCTGCTCGACAACCGCACGCACATGCGCGTCGAGTTCTTCCTCGAGGATCCGGAGTTCATCGTCGGCTCGCTGACGCACGCGCGGGAGCTGGTCTACTCACCGGATCTCCAGATGACGCCGTTCGACTGCGACCTCGAATCGACGCGGCGTTTTCTGCCGGACTGATCCGGCGACCCTTCGGTCGCGTAGGGCCGTGACGGCACGCTCACGGCTGCCGCTGGCCAGCCGTTCATCCGCGTTCGGAATTCGCCGCCCGATTTCTGCGCGTCGTGCGCGCCCGGCGATGCTATACAGTCGGAATGCTGTTCGAGTTACCGGACGACGACACGCTTTATCAGGCCTTGCTCGACCGCGATGTGCGGTACGACGGGCAGGCCTGGGTCTGCGTGTCCTCGACCCGAATCTTCTGCCGCCTGACCTGCCCGGCCCGCAAGCCCAGGCGCGAGAATTGCCGCTTCGTAGCGACGATTGCCGAGTGCGTCTCGGCGGGGTTTCGGCCCTGCAGGCGTTGTAGCCCGATGCAGGCGGCTGCGGCAGCCGATCCGACCGTGATCAATCTGCTGACGGCGCTCGACGCCAACCCCGGCAAGCGCTGGTCGGAACAGGACGTCAAGGCGCTCGGTTTCGATCTTTCGACCGTGCGGCGCAGCTTCAAACGGCAATTCGGAGTGACGTTTCTGGAACTGGCGCGACAACGCCGCCTGCGCAACGGCTTCAATACTCTCGCGAACGGCGGCGACGTCATCGCCGCGCAGCACGAGGCGCGGTTCGACTCGCCCGGTGCATTTCGTGCGGCGTTCGCCCAGTTGATTGGTCGAGCGCCGGGCCAGCTTCCGACAGATGCCATGCTGCGCGCGAGCTGGATCGCCACGCCGCTGGGCGACATGATCGCCGTTGCGGATGGAACGCACCTGCATCTGCTTGAGTTCGTCGACCGCCGGGCGTTGCCGACTGAGCTCGCGAAGCTCGAGGCCGCGACGAAGAGCGAGATCGGTATCGGACGGTGCGCGCCTATCGAGCAGGTTGAGCCGGAACTCGCCGCCTTCTTCGACGGCAGCGATGCTACGTTCGGAACGCCGCTCGCCTTTCACGGCAGCGCTTTCAGCCGCGCCGTATGGCGCGAGCTGCAGACGATCCCGGTCGGTGAGACGCGCAGCTATTCGGACATCGCGCGGGCGATCGGCCAGCCAACCGCCGTGCGTGCGGTTGCCCGGGCGAATGGGGCCAACATGATCGCACTGCTGGTTCCGTGTCATCGTGTGATCGGCGCGGACGGCAGCCTGACCGGTTACGGCGGCGGTCTGTGGCGCAAACAGCGGCTTCTCGAGATCGAGCGCGCGCTGCAGGCGAACGGCACCGACTGAGCTCGAATCGAGCTCGGCCGAATCTGCCGAACTACACACTGCTTCACGTCGTCGGCAAGACGCATCGGCCAGACTGTGGCCGGGGCGGACAGCGACGAGAGCCGATGAAGTTTCAGACAGTCATTGCGATGTTCTTCGCGGCGCTGCTGATCGCTTGCAGCAGCGGCGGCGGGGACGACAGCGGCGGAACGCCCGCGCCATCCGGTCCGCCCGCCGCGCCGGCCGGCGTTGCGATTACCGTGCAGCCGACATCGTTCAGCGTCCACCTGAATGCGGTCGCAGGTGCAACCGGCTACCGCGTCTACTATTCCGATCAACCCGACGTCGATACGCAGGATTCGCGGGTCGATGCGGCATCAGCCCCGATCGTCGTTGCCGGTCTCACGAGCGGCACGATCTATTACGTTCGCGTCAGCGCCGTGAACGCTGCCGGCGAAAGCGACCTCAGTCAGGAAACCCAGGCTCGGACGACGGCCCCGCCCGAGCCCGTTGCGACGGTGACGGCAACGCCGGGTGACGGTGGGCTGATCGTGTCCTGGGACCCGGCTGACACCGCGACCAATTACACGGTCTTCGCCAGCCAGGTACCCGGCGACATCAGCGGTGCCGTTTCGGTTGAAACGACGCTGACGAGCGTCGCCGTCGACGGGCTGATGAACGGCGTGACCTATTTCGTTTCCGTGAGGGCCGAGAACATCGAGGGCGATGCGCCGCTGTCGCCTGAAACTTCGGCAACGCCTGTCGCCGGTGGGCCCGGGCTCGGCTGGACGCAGCAGACGCTGATCAACGAGACCTACGACTTCTTCGGCACCGACAACTACCTCGGGGGTGTCGGTATCAATGATGCCGGAGTCGCGGCTGGTGTATGGATATTTGCCGGCTCGACGATGGGCAACAACTTCGTCATCGCGAACCACACGGCAAGCGGCGACTGGGGCATGGAGTTCCGTCTTGCCGACGGCGACAACCTGACGCCGAAAGTCGTCGTCATGCCGAACGGCGTGATCGTTGCGGCCTGGATCCGCTATTACCTGGATGCGAACGGTTTCCGCACGGGCTCTACCGTCGAAAGCAGGCGATACGAGAACGGTGCCTGGACGCCGATCGAGACCATTGCAAGCATCGGTCCCGCGAGCAGCGACTACGCGCTCGCCGTAACACTCGCCGCCGACGGCCAGAACAACGTGCTTGCGGCCTGGACACAGAACCAGACGAGTCTCTGGGTCAACCGCTTTTCGGGCGGCTCGTGGGGGACGCCTCAGGAGCAGAGCGTATCGATCCGGAGCCTTGGACCGCCGGCTATCGGCGCGAACGCCGGCGACGAAGGCATCGTCGTTTGGCTGCAGGATACGGAGCCTTACGATTCAGGGCAGACGGCAGGCGGGCCGAGCCGGCGGAGCGTTTTCGCGAGCCACTTCGATGGCGCCGGCTGGACCGCTGCAACGCGCGTGGGCCACATGGATCTGGTCGACTGGGATGGCGCCGAGCGTCTGAACATCGATGTGAACCCGCTCGGTTCGGCAGTGGCCACCTGGATTCAGTCGCGCGACAACTCTAACGACGACGGCTTCCGTATCGACGGCCTGCGCTACGACGCTGCCACCGGGCTATGGGCGGCGCCCGAGACGATCGTCGCGAACGACTGGCAGACATCCTGGCCGGACGCTGCAATCGACGCCGCCGGCAACGCGGTCGCGAGCTGGCAGCCGACCGACCTGCAGGACAACAGTTCGACGCGCGTGCTGGAAGCCGCGTTCTTCGACCCGGGCAGTGGCAGCTGGGGCCTGCCCGTGATGGTCAACGTCGATGACGGCGAGACGGAGCCGGACCCGCTCCATGTCGAGATGACCGAGTCGGGCGACGTATTCGCTCTCTGGCAGGAGACCGATGGTGTCTACTGGCGTCACTACGAAGCTGCCGCCGGGGCCTGGGATCCGATCGCGCAGCTCGGGATACGCGACGGCGCGTCGATGGCGATGGCAATGAGCCGAAACGGCAACGTGATCGTCGTGACGAACCCGCTGATCGTTTCGAGTAACAGCTTCAGGTACGCCGTTTACGCGCTGCAGTATCGACCCTGAGTTGCGAAGCGCTGTGGCGAGATGCGGATGCTGATACCGCACCGCGCCGATCCCCCAAGTCGCCGCCACGGGACAATTCTTTAGGTCGGTGACTGAGAGCGTGCGCCAGCGGTATGCACGCGCGGCCGGCCCGGCGGTCCTATTCGGCGCCGACCTCGTCCACCATGAACTGAACAGCGGACAGGATCTCTTCGTCGGACAGATCGACCCGGCCGCCTTTCGGCGGCATGACGCCGGTGCTGCCCTGAAAACCCTCGATCGCGCGCTGATTCAGCGTTTCCATGCCCTGCGCGATGCGCGGTGCCCAGGCGGCTGCGTCCCCGAAGACCGGTGCGCCGCCAATACCGGGCGCCGCGTGACAGACGTTACAGGCCTGGTTGTAGACCTGCGCGCCGGAAAGCGTTTCCTGGACCGGCGGCGGGGTCTGTGCCGGCGGCGTAGCGCTGAGCGCCTCGTCACCCAGCGGCAGGACGCTGCCGACGGGCGCCAGCCTCTCGCTCATCGCCGCGAGTACCTCGGGGTCGTCGACCGCGATATGCGAGCGGCTCTCGAGCAGCGTCACATTCAATAGCAGCAGAACACCGACGGCGAGGCCGAGCAGAATGCCCATGGCCAGCATGAAGATATCGACGAAGCGTTGTCCCTTGTCGTGCACGGTCAGACCTCAGGTTCGAGCGGCGCGATTATAGCCCAAGGACCCGGAGGCGAGGACGGCGCGTCCGGCAGAGTCGGGCGCAGCGACGCCATGACGGCCTACAATGCCGATAACGCCCGACGCGGCGCCTCGGAGCGGTGGCAGCACGGTGCTTCGCGAGACGTTCGTCGCAACCGGCCAGGCGTTCGTGCAGCTGGCGCCGGCGCTCAAGCGCATCTTCATCGCCGCGCCGCTGGCAGGCACGGCCATCTTCTACGGTTACGTGTTGCTCGTACGGCTTTATGTCGGTGACTGGCCGCGGCCCTACGATCCGGACCCGAAGATCGATGCGCTGCTGCCGTTCTATTACCTGACAGCGGTTGCCGTTCCGCTCACGGTAGCAACGTTGTTCCTAGCGCCGGCCTTGCTACAGGGACGATCATGGCGATCCGTGCTCCTGGCAGTCTTCGCCTGGTCCGTCTTCGTTCTCGCCGTGTGGCGGGATCCTCTCGGCTTCGGTGTCTGGTTCATGGACTGAACGGCCGGTCAGGATTGAACGACCCCACCAGCAGTCGGGCGATCCATGCAGCGGTATTGCAGCGCCTCTGCGACGTGTGCGACCCGAATCTTGGGAGCACTGCCGATGTCCGCGATGGTTCGTGCAACGCGCAGGACGCGGATGAGACTGCGCGTGCTCAGGAGCCAACGCTTTTCCGTCTTGTCGAGCAGGTCGCGCGCCGCAGGCTCAGTGGCCTCGCTGCCGAGCAGCAGCCGTCCGTCGAGTTCCCGGTTCAGTTGGCCGCGCCGCTCGAGCTGAATCCGACGGGCCGCGAGGACCGTGTCGCGCACCTCATGGCCGGAGAGCCCGGGCTCGGGATTGCCGAAGGCCTCCAGCGGGACGCGTTCGACCGGGATGTGCAGATCGAAGCGGTCGAGCAGGGGTCCAGAGACACGCCCACGATATTGCCGCAATCGCATCGGCGGACACTCGCAGCGGTCCGATGGGTCGCCCTGGTAGCCGCAGGGACAGGGGTTCATCGCGGCGATGATCTGGAAGCGGGCCGGATAGCGCGTCTGCCGGCGCAGCCGCGAGATCGTCACATTGCCGGTTTCCAGCGGCTCGCGGAGTGCCTCGAGCGCGCCGCGCGAGAACTCCGGCAACTCGTCAAGAAACAGGACGCCGTGATGCGCCCGAGAGATCTCGCCCGGCCGCGGCGAAACGCCGCCGCCGATCAGCGCGGTTGCCGGTGTGCTGTGGTGCGGGCAGCGAAACGGGCGCAGCCTGGCTGCTGCGCCTTCCGGCGCGGTGCCGGCTATCGACGCGATGCTTGCGACTTCGAGCCACTCCGAGTCATCCAGCGGCGGCAGCAGGCCGGGCAGGCGTTCGGCGAGCATGCTCTTGCCGCTGCCCGGCGGGCCCACCATCAACAGATTGTGCGCGCCGGCCGCGGCGATCATCAGCGCGCGTTTCGGCAACGCGTGGCCGCCGACGTCGTCAAGGCTAAGCCGCCCGGGCGGTATTGCCGGTTCCCGTGCGGCGACGACTGCCGGGAGTTCCCGGTCGCCGTTCAGATGATCGAACACGTCCTGCAGATGACGCGCGGCGCTGACGGCGGCACTCGGCACGAGCGCGGCCTCCCGCGCGTTTGCCTGCGGAACTATCAGCCGCCGACCGGCGCGGCTTGCGGCGAGGGCGGCCGGGAATACGCCGCGTGCCGCACGCAGCTCACCGGCCAGCGACAGCTCGCCGACGAACTCCAGGTTGCCGAAGCGCCAGTCGCGCCGAAGCTCGGCCTTGACGATGCCGAGCGCGATCGGCAGATCGAAACGACCGCCTTCCTTCGGAATGTCGGCCGGCCCGAGATGCACGGTGACGCGCTTCGACGGCACCGGCACGCCGCAGTTGTTCAGTGCCGCTCTGACGCGGTCCCGGCTCTCGCGCACTGCGCCCGTCGGCAGGCCGGTGATCGTGAATGCCGGCAGGCCACCGGCGATGTCGACCTCGACGCTGACCTCGTAGGCTTCGAGGCCGTCCTGGCCCCGGCTCAGCAGCCGGGCTATTCCCAAGATCGCGCCGGGCCGGACAGGATGGGTTGAGGCACGATGGTAACGTGCCGCCTGACAGGGAGCGTCGTGTCAGTCGCCGTTGCCGGCTGAAGTGCTTCCGTCTGACTCCATGGCCGCCAGCCGCTGCTCGAGCTGCTCGAGCTTCTCGCGCGTCCGTTCGAGGACGGCGGCCTGCACATCGAATTCCTCACGCGTGACCAGGTCCATTCTGTCAAAGCCGGACTGCAGCAACGCCTTGAAGTTCTTCTCGAGGTCCTGCCCGAAAGCCTTCAGCTGGCGCGGCACGGCATCGGCAAGCTGCCTCGCGAGCTCGTCGAGCTGCGGTCGGTCCGATCCTTGGTTCATTCTCACTGCCTCCCGCCCCGGTATTCGAGCGCTGAATCTGGCCAGCCAATATACAAACTCCCTGAGTTAGGGTCACTGTCCCCAAATTCCCCCAAAAGCGGAACTGGGTCACAGGGGCGAGACGGCGGCGCTGCTAGACTCGCGAGACCTGCGTAACCGAGAGACGCCATGCGCGCTTTCGCCCTCCTTTTCGTCTCGCTGGCTGCCGGCACCGCGCTTGGTGCCGAAGTCTTCAGGACCGTCGACGAGAATGGTGTCGTCAGCTTCAGCGATCGTCCCGGACAGGGTCCGAGCGAGCGCGTCGTTGTCGTCACGCCACCGGCGAATGGCGGCCGCAGTGCGTCCGCACCGGGCCCCGCCGTTGCCGACGCCGCTCAGGCGCGCAACGACTCTGCGCCCGATGCCACCGGCGAGGCCGCGCCGGAACAACCGTCGGCCGAGGAGCGCAGCGCGCAGCGCGCCCGCAACTGCGAAATCGCCACCGAGCGTGCCGAGCGCTACCGGAACGCCCGACGGCTCTATCGCGAGTTGCCGGATGGCGAGCGCGAGTACCTCGACGACGACGAGATCGATGCCGCCAAGGCGGATGCGGAGTCCGATCTGGCTACCTGGTGTAGCTGACGCTTCGGCTCACCGATCGCCGATGGGCTGCCCGACAGCGCCGTTCGACCTGAAGCGCGGGCCGGGCCGCGCGCGATTCCCGCATGGCGTTTCCGGTGCGTGAGCTGTGAGCGTGTTATCGGCAGACGTGTCCCGCGGCAACACCGCAAATGCCCGGCAGGCCTCTGGCGCCGACGGCCCCACCAGCCGCAGCCCGGCACTGTCGGCCAAGGCCGTTGCCGCGACAGCGGCGCCTGCGGCTGACTCGGACGCCAATTTCCTGCCGAACTTCTGCGAGCCGAAGATGGTCCTCGGCGTCGTGCTCGTCGCGGAGCTGGTGGCGTTCCTGTTCGCGCTCGCACGACCGGCCGACGCGGGCTTCCTGAACGAGCTGGCACGCATATCTGTCTTCATTCAGTGGACGGGCCTGACCAGCGCCGGTCTGCTCTGCCTGCTCGCGCGCCACGTGCGTTCGCTGAGTGCCGCCCGGCTGACCGTTGCGGTGTTCGCACTGCTGACGCTGAACGTCACCGTCCTGTCCGTGCTCGCCGTCGCGGGTGGTCATTGGCTGGAGCAGCGCGGCCTCGGCGCCGGCCTGTTTCCGGCGACACTCGGGCCGTTCCTGCTGCGCAACGTCGTCATCGCACTGCTGGTCGGTGCCTTGCTGCTGCGCTACCTCTACGTCAGCCACCAGTGGCGCGCCCACCTCCGGGCCGAGGCAAGCGCCCGTATCGAAGCGCTTCAGGCCAGGATCCGACCGCATTTTCTGTTCAACAGTCTGAACACGATCGCGGCGCTGACCCGCAGTGACGCGCCGCGGGCCGAGGAAGCCATCGAGGATCTGTCGGACCTGTTCCGCGCGACGCTGCGTGAGGCCGAGGCGATGATCCCGTTGAAGGAGGAGCTCGAGCTTGCGCGCATTTATCAGCGCATCGAGGCACTCAGGCTCGGTGATCGGCTCGACGTGCAGTGGAATGTCGACGCGTTGCCGATGCGAATGCAGGTCCCGAGCCTGACGATACAGCCTTTGCTCGAGAACGCGATCAACCACGGTGTTGCCGGCATTGCCGACGGCGGCACGATCACGATCGATGGCTCGACCGACGGCACGTCGGTTCGATTCGTCATGGCGAATCCGGCGCCGCCCGAAGGCACGGGTCCGTCGCTGAATGGCAGCGGTATCGCGATCGGCAACATCCGCGACCGACTGCGCCTTGCTTATGGCGATCAGGCTTCGATCGTGACGATCAGGGACGGTGAGCGCTTCTGCGTCGAGCTGGTGCTGCCGATGTCGACTGCCGGTGCTGATCGATGAGCGCTGCCGAGCGGACACTGCTGATCGTCGATGACGAGCTGCCGGCCCGACAGCGCCTGGAGCGTATCGTCGGCGATCTCGATGGCTGGACCTGCGCCGGCAGCTGCTCTTCGGGGCCGGAGGCGCTGGCGGCATTGTCGCGGCAGCGGCCCGACGTCGTCCTGCTCGACATCGAAATGCCGGGCATGAGCGGACTCGAGGTCGCGCAGTGCATCGCCGATTTCGACGAGCCGCCGGCGGTCGTGTTCGCGACAGCTTACGACCAGTTCGCGCTCGATGCATTCGATACTCGTGCCGTCGGCTACGTGCTGAAGCCGGTCCGGCGCGAGCGGCTGGCAGCCGCGCTCGAGCATGCCGGTCGGCTGTCGCCGGCGATGACCGCTGCGGTCGGCGAGCCGGCGGCGCCCGTCCGCGACCGAATCGTGATCCGCTCCCGTGACGAGCTGCGAGTCATCGCGCTCGACGACATCCGCTACTTCGAAGCCGATCAGAAATACACGACCGTTCATCACTCGGCCGGCGAGGACCTGATAGAGGAATCGCTGAAGCAACTCGAAGACGAATTCGGCAGCGCCTTCGTCCGCGTGCATCGCGCATATCTCGTCGCAATTGCGCAGATCGATGCACTCGACCGTCTCGAAGACGGCGCGTTTCACGTCAGGCTCCGCGATTGCGCGGAGCGCCTGCCGGTCAGCCGGCGGCAGCTGACGGAGTTGAGATCACGCCTGGCGTCTGGCCGCTGAGAACCGGCCTCGTTCCGGATAAACTGCAGTTTTCACCGCAGGCGAGGCGATGAGCGAGGAGCAATCCGAAAACGGCGCGACCACTCCGTCCGGCAAGCGCGCCGGCACGGGGGCAACCGACGATCCCGAAGCACCGGCGGCGACGGCCGGGCCCGGCACGTTGGGCGCGGGCGGCGAGGACGGGTCTGCGCCGGGCGCGGACGATGCGCCGCAGGCCATGGCTGAGAGCGCGACCGAAGCGGTCGACAGCGACCCTGACGGCAGCGAACAGGGCGACGGCGACTCGAGCGCGCTCGAAGCGGGAGACCTTGAATCCGCCGGGGGCGAAGGCGCCGCGGACGAATCTGCCCGGGACGACTCAGCCGGTCCAGCCGGGTCGGCTGTCGCGTCGACCCGCGATGCCGGCGGTTCGGGTCGGTCGCTGGGTGGTGCGGTGGCTTTGCTCGCGCTGGTCGTCGCCGCGCTAGGTCTTGCCGGCACCGGTTTTCTGTGGTGGCAGTACCGGCAGTTCTACGTGTCGCTGAACGAGGCCGACGTCGGGCAGCGCGGCACGCTCGAGACGCTCGCGACAGGCCAGGCAACCCTGAACCGGCTGCTCGACCAGCTGCAGCAGGCACAGGCCGACTATCGCGACCAGCTGGTCGATATGCGGACGACGATCGGCGACTTCCCGCAACAGGTTGCCGCGCTAGACCGACGCGTCGATGCGTTGCAGGGGCGATCGGTGGACGCTCGTGACGAATGGCTGCGCGCCGAGGCCGAGTATTACCTCGTCGTTGCCAACACTGAAGCCGGGCTCAGAGGACGAGTCGAGAGCGCGATCACGGCGCTCGAGCTCGCCGACGGCCTGTTGCGCGAGCTCGGCGACCCGGCGCTGAACACGGTCCGCGTCGCGATCGCGGACGAGTTGACGGGCCTCCGGGCGATACCGCTGACCGACAATGAGGGGCTCGCGTTCAGTCTTGCGAGCCTGGCCACGCGCGTCGCAGATTTTCCGTTTCGGGCGGCGAACGTTGGCGAGCCAAGCTACGAGCTCAACGACGGTGGCGTCGCCGAGGTGGAGCCCGGCATCGGCCGATTGTGGGCAAGCCTCAAGCAGGCATTGCTCGGCATCGTGCGGATCGAACGGCGCGACGCGCCGGTGGAAGTGCAGCTCAGCGCGGGTGAGCGTGAGCTCGTTCGCCGGCAGGTGGTCGTCGAGCTGCAGCTCGCCCGGGTTGCGCTGCTCAGCGGCGAGAACGAGACGTTCCGGGCGGGCCTGGTCGCGGCCGGCGCGCTGCTCGAGCGTGAGTTCGATACCGGGGCACAGGACGTCGCCGGCGCAATCGCGTTGCTGGCCGAGCTCGGCGGGCTCGACATCGCGCCGCCACAGCCCGACCTCAGCGGGTCGCTGAGCCTGCTTCGCGGCGCCGGCGGGAGCACCGACTGATGCGAACAGGCATCGCCGCGCTTGCGGCGTTGATCATCGGCGCTTTCGGCGCCCACTTCCTGCTGCTCGATCGTGGCTACGTGCTGATCAACTTTCGTTCGTGGACGATCGAGATGTCGGTGCCGATACTGCTGCTCGCTCTCGTGCTTCTTTACGCAGCAGTGCGTCTCCTGCTGCGTGTCTGGCGGGCGCCGCGCGCGCTGGGCGAGGCGATGGCAGGGCAGCGCCACCGCCGGGCAGCGCGCAAACTGACCCAGGGCCTTATACACATGACCGAAGGCGACTGGACGCGCGGCGAGCGGTTGTTGACGGATGGCCTGAGCGGCGCCGACACGCCGCTCGTCAATTTCCTGATGGCGGCCCGTGCGGCCCATCTGCAGGGCTCCCGCGAGCGCCGCAACGAGTGGCTGCGGCTGGCCTTCGACCGGGTCCCGGAAGCCGAAACGACGGTGCTTCTGACGCAGGCCGAGCTGCAATACGAGGATCAGGAATACGAGCATGCGCTGGCAACAGTGCAGCGCGTGCTCGATCAGCAGCCCGAGCATGCCGCAGCACTCGGGCTGCTGGCCGACATCTCGACGGCGATCGACGAACCCCGGCGGCTGATAGAGCTGTTGCCGCGGCTTACGAAGGCCGGTCTGCCGGCAACGCGGCTCGCAGACTGGTCCGTGACGGCGTTCGGGGCGCTGCTGGCCGACCCGTCGAGTGCCGGCGCCGATCATCAGACGCTGCGGGGCGCGCTGCCGGGCGCTGTGCGCAAGGATCCGCGTGTCATCCGCCTCGACGCGCTGCTGCTTGCGCGCTTCGGCAAGCCGGACGATGCGATCAAAATGCTGACCGCTCAGCTGAAGCGCAAATGGGATCCGGCGCTCGTGCGTGCCTATGGTGAAATCGAATCCGGCGATCCGGCGCGGCAGCTGAGCCGCGCCGAGAACTGGCTGAAGACGCGACCGGACGACCCGGCGCTGCTGTTGACCGTTGCGCGCCTGTGTCTCACCAACGAGCTGTGGGGCAAGGCGCGCAGCTATCTCGAATCACTGCTGGCCGTGCAGCCGGAACCGGCGGCCTATTCCCTCTACGGCCAGTTGCTCGACCGCCTGGGTGAGGACGAGCAGGCCGGCGAGGCATACGCTGCAGGACTGGCGCTCGCGAGCGGCATCGTCGTCGACCGACCGGCACTGACCGCCGACGAGTTTGGGGACAGTGACCCTAACTCGCTGCAGTCCGCGCATGACTGACAGCGAGAGGAGTCAGGGGGGAGTTTGGGGACAGTGACCCTAACTCTTGCTGCGGTCCGCGTACGACAGGCAGCGGGAACCGGGAGTTAGGGTCACTGTCCCCAAATTCAGCTTGCGCGGGAGCGCCTGGAGTCGAGCCACTCGAGCAGCGGATCCCACTGCTCCCAGTCGGGCCATGCCAGGTACGGCGGCAGCTCGTGGATCCCGAGGCCGCGCTGATACGCACGGATGTAGTTCTGCGCTTCCCGGAGCCACGAGACATACGGTGCCTTGAGCCTCGACAGATAGTCGTCCAGCTCGTCGAAAATCAGCGTGTTCTCGCGGACCCGGTTCGCGACGACGGCGACCTTGGCCTTCTTGCTCGAGACTTTCGCCGTGTTCATCAGCTCGCCGACGAACGTCGCGGCTGCCTTGATGTCGATCGGTGACGGCAGCACCGGCACGACAATCGATTCCGCTCGCTTGACGAGCTCCGTCAGATCCCGCCCGTGTGAGCCGGCGGGTGCATCCATGATCAGATAGTCGGTGTTGCGCGATACGCCCCGCAGGCCATGCTCGAAGCCCGGGATGCCGGTGATCTCGGCGTAGTCCGCCGGACGATCCTCCAGCCATGTCAGCGCCGATCGCTGCGGGTCGAAATCGGCGATGGCCGTCTCGAAGCCCTCGGACGCGTAGTAGGCGGCGAGGCTGGTAGCGATCGTGCTTTTGCCGCAGCCGCCCTTGGCATTGGTGACGAGAATCGTGCGCATACTGTCTCCTGACTCGGGTTCTTATTGTTCGAATGGCGGCGTCATTCGCTGCTTAATAAAGTAGCCAGCCTTATGACAAATGTCCAATGCCGAGCTCGTCCCAGATTGCGTCGATGCGTTCGACGACTTCGGCCGCCATCCGGATCGGCCGACCCCAGTCGCGCGTGACCTCGCCCGCCCATTTGCTCGTCGCATCGATGCCGAGCTTCGAGCCGAGGCCCGCGACCGGCGATGCGAAATCGAGGTAGTCGATCGGCGTCGATTCGACCGTCACGCAGTCGCGCGCCGGATCGACGCGCGTCGAGATCGCCCAGACGACGTCCTGCCAGTTGCGCACGTCGATATCGTCGTCGACGACGATGATGAACTTCGTGTACATGAACTGGCGCAGGTAAGACCAGACTCCGAACATGATGCGTTTCGCATGGCCCGGATACTCCTTGCGAATGCTGACGACGGCGACACGATACGAGCAGGCTTCGGCCGGCAGATAGAAGTCGGCTATTTCCGGAAACTGCGTCTTCAGGATCGGCACGAAGACGTCGTTCAGCGCGAGGCCCAGCACCGACGGCTCGTCCGGCGGGCGGCCGGTATAGGTGCTGTGATAGATCGGCTCGCGGCGATGCGTGATCCGGTCGACCGTCATTACCGGAAAGCGCTCGACCTCGTTGTAGTAGCCCGTGTGGTCGCCGAAAGGTCCCTCGTCGGCAACGTCGTCCGGCAGGATCCGCCCCTCGAGCGTCAGCTCCGCGTTTGCCGGCACGAGCAGATCGGAACCGACGCAGCGCACGAGATCGGTCTTCTCGCCACGCAGCAGGCCGGCGAAGCCGTACTCGGAGAGCGTGTTAGGAATCGGGGTGACCGCGGCCAGGATCGTCGCCGGATCGGCGCCGATGCTGACGGCAACCGGAAACGGCTCGCCGGGATGGCGGCGGCGAAACTCCGCGTAGTCCGTCGCGCCGCCGCGATGCGCGAGCCAGCGCATGATCAGCCGGTTCCGGCCGATCACCTGCTGACGGTAGATGCCGAGGTTCTGCCGATCGTGCGCGGGGCTACGCGTGGTCGTCAGCCCCCACGTGATCAGCGGCCCGGCGTCTTCCGGCCAGCACGTCTGGACCGGCCACGCGTCGAGGTCGACCGCATCGCCCTCGATCTGTTCTTCCTGGACGACCGCGGTCCGCCGTATCCGCGGTGCCATCTTCAGAATCTCGGCGACCAGCGGCAGCTTGCTCCAGGCGTCGCCGAGGCCTTTCGGCGGGCTCGGCGACTTCAGCGTCGCGAGCAGCTGGCCGAGCGTCGTGAAGCCTTCGGGGTCCGGCGAGCCGAGCGCGAGCGCGATCCGCGACGCGCTGCCGAACAGATTGGTCAGTACCGGAACGGGCTGGTCATCGACATTGCGGAACAGCAGTGCGGGACCGTCGGCCTTCAACACGCGCTGCGAGATCTCGGTGAGATCGAGGCTGGCACTGACCGGCGTCGTGATCTCCCGAATCTCGGCATTGTCGTGCAGCAGTGCGAGGAAGTCCCGCAGGTCCCCGACTCGCTGTTGCGGTTTGGGCCACAGCCGGTTCATCATTGCCTCGCCGCGTCATGGAGCGCCCGGGACCATAAACCCACGGCGTGCACTTTGCCAGTTCGATGCATCTGAACTTCGTGAAAATGGAGGGGCTCGGTAACGACTTCATGGTCGTGGAGCTGCCGGTGGGCACGCCTGTGCCCTCGCCCGAGACCGTCGTCCGTTGGGCCGACCGCCGCGCCGGCGTCGGTTTCGATTCACTGTTGCTGGTCAATCGGCAACGGCCCGGCGCCGCGTCGTACCGGGTGCTGAATGCAGACGGCGGCGAGGCGGGGCAATGCGGCAACGGCGCCCGCTGCATCGCCCGTTACCTTGCCGATGGCATGCCTGGCAGGATCGAGCTCGAGAGCGCCGCGGGGCCGATCCCGGCCGAGGTGCTCGACGACGGCCGGGTCCGCATCAATCTCGGCGAGCCCGATTTCGCGCCGGCCTCGCTGCCGTTCGTCGCGGCCGGCCCGGGCCCGACCCATACGGTCGACCTCGAGGCCGGCCCCGTGACGTTCCACGTCTGTTCGATGGGCAACCCCCATGCCGTCATCGCGGTGGCAAGCGTCTCCACCGCGCCAGTGGGTATACTCGGCGGTCAGCTGGGTGCGCACGAGAGTTTCCCCGCGGGCGTCAACGCAGGTTTCGTCGAGACGGTCGACAGTGCGCACCTGAAATTGCGGGTTCACGAGCGCGGTGTCGGCGAGACACGGGCTTGCGGCACCGGGGCGGCAGCGGCCGTTGCCGTCGGGCGCCGCTTCGGTGGCCTCGACGAGACGGTCGAGGTCGAGCTGCCCGGCGGCAGGCTGGTGGTCACCTGGCCCGGGCCCGGGGCCGAACTGTGGCAGACGGGGCCCGCGACAGCCGTCTACGAAGGTACGATCGAGTTATGAATCAGCAGAAAACGAGCATCGAGCCGGAAGCGTCGTTGACGGAGCAGGAGGTTGCGGACTACCTGCGGGCGAACCCGACATTCTTCGAGCGCCAACAGCCGCTGCTGCTGAGGCTGAAGCTGCCGCACGAGTCCGGCCCCGCCACGATATCGCTCGTCGAGCGGCAGATCGCGATGCTCCGCCAGCGCAACGCAGAGCTCGAGCGACAGCTGAAGGATCTCGTCGCTGTCGCAAAAGCCAACAACACGCTCGTCGACAACATACATGCGCTGGCCATCAAGCTGATGGATGCGACCGATACGCCTGCGCTGCTCGACCAGCTGGAGACGAGCCTGCGCGAGGAGTTCGGTGCCGAGCGTGCGACACTGGTGCTGTTTTCCGAAGACTACGGCACGGCCGCCGCCGGTTTCGTCAAGCACATCGAGCGTAACGCGGATACGCTGAAGCCGTTCGCGACATTCCTGCGCTCGGCGCGGCCGCGCTGCGGGCCGCTGCGCGAGCGCCAGAAGGCCGTGCTGTTCGATCGCGACGCCGACACGATCGTCTCGGCCGCCATCGTGCCGCTCGGCCGTGACGGCGCGCTCGGGTTTCTTGCCATAGGCAGCCGCGACCCGAATCACTTCAACGCCGGGCAACGCGTCGATTTTCTGGCGCGTCTCGGCGAGTTGATCGGCGTGGCCCTGGAAGGCGGGCGTGAGCGACGCGCCGACGGCTGAGGCGCTGACGGCATTCCTCGGGACGCTCGCGACCGAAAGAAGGCTGTCGGCGCACACGATCGCTGCCTACCGGCGCGACCTCGAGGATTTGCTGGCCTTCATGGCCCGCGAGGCAATCGGTCAGCTCGGCGATCTCGATGTCCACGCCGTCCGCCGCTTTGCGGCCGAGCTGCACCGCCGCGGGCTGTCGCCGCGCAGCATCGCCCGCCGGCTGTCGGCCGTACGCAGCTTCCTCCGGCACCGGATCGAGGCCGGTGAGATCAAGGCCAACGTCGCGAAGGACGTCCAGGCACCGAAAGCACCGCGCCGACTGCCGAAAACACTCGATGCCGATCAGGTGGCGCAGCTGCTCGAGCTGACCGAGGACGATGAGCTGACATTGCGCGATCGGGCGATGCTCGAGCTTTGCTATTCATCGGGCCTGCGCCTGGCCGAGCTGATCGGGGTCGATCTCGCTGATCTCGATCTCGCGGACCGGACCGTTCGGGTTACCGGCAAGGGCTCGAAAGCGCGCGTCGTGCCGGTCGGCCGGCACGCTATCGATGCGATTGGCTTGTGGTTGCAGGTGCGCTCGGGGCTCGCGCCTGCCGGCGAGACGGCACTTTTCGTCAGTCGCCGCGGCCGCCGCGTTGCGGCGCGCACGGTTCAGCAGCGATTCCGGAAATGGTCCGTCGTGCAGGGGTCGGCCGTGCCGGTGCACCCGCACATGCTGCGCCACTCGTTCGCCACCCATCTGCTCGAGTCCAGCGGCGACCTGCGCGCGGTGCAGGAGCTGCTTGGCCATGCGAGTATCTCGACGACACAGGTCTATACGCACCTGGATTTTCAGCATCTCGCCCACATATACGATAAGGCACACCCGCGCGCGCGCCGACGGCGCGACGACCGATAACTCGAGGGGCTCCCGACTTTGGCCAGTTTTCATGGGACGACAATCGTCTGTGTGCGCCGCGACGGCGCCGTTGCGATAGGCGGCGACGGCCAGGTTACGCTCGGCGACAAGGTCGTAAAGGGCAACGCCCGAAAAGTCCGGCGGCTGCACGATGGGCGCGTGCTGGCCGGTTTCGCCGGTGGCACTGCGGACGCGTTCACGTTGTTCGAGTACTTCGAGCGCAAGCTCGAGCAGCACAGCCAGCTCAAGCGCGCCGCAATCGAGCTCGCAAAGGACTGGCGCAGCGACCGGGTGCTGCGGCGTCTGGAGGCGCTGCTGATCGTCGCCGATGCCGAGTCGTCGTTGCTGATCTCAGGCACCGGTGACGTCATCGAGCCGGAGCACGACCTGCTCGCGATCGGGTCGGGCGGTGCTTATGCGCAGGCCGCCGCGACGGCGCTGATCGAGAATACCGATCTCGACGCTCGCAGCATCGTCGAGAAGTCGCTCGCGATCGCCGGCGACATCTGCATCTACACGAATGCCCGCGTCACGGTCGAGGCGCTGTGAACATGGCGATGACCCCGCGGGAGATCGTTCAGGAGCTCGACAAGCACATCATCGGTCAGGACGACGCGAAGCGCGCGGTCGCCATCGCGCTCAGAAACCGCTGGCGGCGCGCGCAGGTTGGTGAGCCCCTGCGCAGCGAGATCACGCCGAAGAACATCCTGATGATCGGACCCACCGGTGTCGGCAAGACCGAGATCGCAAGGCGTCTCGCCCGGCTCGCGAACGCACCGTTCATCAAGGTCGAGGCAACCAAATTCACCGAAGTCGGATACGTCGGACGCGAAGTCGACTCGATCATCCGCGATCTGGTCGACATGGCCGTCAAGATGCTCCGGGAGTCGGCTATCGAGCGCGTGAAGCATCGCGCCGAGGATGCCGCCGAAGACCGCATCCTCGACGCGCTGTTGCCGGGCTCGCAGGACAGCGGCGAGTCGGGTGACACGCGGCAACGGTTCCGGAAGATGCTGCGTGAGGGCGCACTCGACGAGCGCGAAATCGAGATTGACCTCAGCGGCCCGGCCGTCGGCGTCGAGATCATGGCGCCGCCCGGCATGGAGGAGATGACGAGCCAGCTGCAGAGCATGTTCCAGAATCTGTCGAGCGGCAAACGGCAGCGCCGCAAGCTCAAGGTCAGGGACGCACTGCCGCAGCTGCGCGACGAGGAAGCCGCGGGGATGATCAACGAGGACGAGCTCAAGCTCGGCGCGGTCGAGGCCGTCGAGCAGGACGGTATCGTCTTCATCGACGAGATCGACAAGGTCGCGCGGCGGGCCGAGGCGCAGGGCGCTGACGTCTCGCGCGAAGGCGTGCAGAGGGACCTGCTGCCGCTCGTCGAAGGCTGCACCGTCAGCACGCGCTACGGCATGGTAAAGACCGATCACATCCTGTTTATCGCCTCCGGCGCGTTCAGCGTGGCAAAGCCGTCGGATCTGATTCCGGAGCTGCAGGGGCGCTTCCCTATCCGGGTCGAGCTTTCGGCGCTCGGGGTCGGTGACTTCAGCCGCATCCTCACGGAGCCAGATGCGTCACTGACCGAGCAGTACACGGCGCTGCTCGGGACCGAGGGCGTGACGCTGGCCTTCTCCGAGTCCGGCATCCGCCGGATCGCGGAGGTCGCGCATCAGGTCAACGAGCGCAGCGAGAACATCGGCGCGCGCCGTTTGCATACGGTGCTCGAGCGGCTGCTCGAGGCGATTTCGTTCGACGCTGCCGATCGCCGCGACCAGCAATTCTCGATCGACGCGGACTACGTCGATGAGCACCTGAAGGCCCTTGCCGAGGACGAGGACCTGAGCCGCTACATCCTCTAGGTACGCTCTGCACGAAGCCGAGGCGGCACGCTGCGGCGTTGAAAATCGATTCGAAATGCGGGGCGGCGAAGCCGCAGACTGTCGTGTACGCTCCGCTTTCGAATAGATTTTCGCCTGGCATCGTATCCACCTTGGCTTCGTGCAGAATGTACCTGGCTGTGATGACACCACCGATGAATGCCGTTTCTCCACCAACTGCAATCCGGCTTCACCGCCGCTCGCGCGCGCTCGAAGTCGAGTTCGCGGACGGCGTTGCTGCCCGACTGTCGGCTGAGCTGTTGCGCGTTCACTCGCCGTCGGCGGAGGTGACCGGACATTCTGCCGGCGAGGGCGTGCTGGTCACCGGCAAGGCGGATGTCGGGATCGAACGGATCGAGCCGGTCGGCCGTTATGCGGTGCGGCTCGTGTTCGAAGATGGCCACAACACGGGCCTTTATACGTGGCCTATACTGCACGAGCTTTGCAGGGACCACGAAAAAAAATGGCAGCGCTATCTGGAGCGCCTCGAGGCGGCCGGCGCTTCTCGCCAACATGAGCCAGCCGACCGCTGACGACGATCTGACGGACTTCGGTTTCGAGCGCCTGCCGCGGGCCGAAAAGAAGGGCCGGGTTCACGGCGTGTTCGATTCCGTGGCGCCACGCTACGATCTGATGAACGACGTGATGTCGTTCGGTCTGCATCGGCTCTGGAAACGCTTCACGCTGGAGCGGACCGGCCTCAGGGTCGGCAATACCGCGCTCGATGTCGCTGCCGGCAGCGCCGACCTGAGCGTCGGGCTGGCCCGCCGTGTTGGGAGCAGTGGCCACGTCGTCGTCACGGACATCAATGCCAGCATGCTCGCGACCGGACGGGACCGCATGCTGGACGCCGGTCTGGCCGAGAACGTTTCTTACAGTCTTGCCGATGCGGAAGCGCTGCCGTTCGCGGACCGGTCCTTTCATTGCGTGACGATCGGTTTCGGTCTTCGCAACGTCACGGACAAGTCGGCGGCGTTGCGGGCCATGTACCGCGTGCTGAAGCCCGGGGGCCGCCTCGTCGTGCTCGAGTTCTCTTCGCCGCGACTCGGTCCCCTGAACGCCGTCTACGATGCTTACTCGTTTCAGGTGCTGCCGCGCATGGGACAGCTGCTCGCGGCGGATGCGGACAGTTACCGTTATCTGGCCGAGTCGATACGCCGACATCCCGATCAGGAGACGCTGCTCCGGATGCTGCGGGAGGCGGGTTTCGAGCGCTGCAGCTACCACGACCTGAGCGGCGGGATCGTCGCCGTCCATGTCGGCCACCGACTCTGATTCCGGGCCCGCTACGGGTCACGATGACGTCAGCGGCAGATCGCATGACTGGCTGCGGACGCCGGTGCAACGCTGGCTCGACCGCCGCGTTGCGGAGTCGACTGCGGCAAGGTCCCTGCTCCGCGAGATCGACGGCCGCTGTTTCGCCGTCGGCCTGGAAGGGCTGGATCTGACGGTGACGCTACTCGCCCGTTCCGGGCGCCTGCATTGGTTGCCGGCCGGCACCCGGGAGCCGGACGCAACACTCATTGCAAGCCCGTTCGATGCGCTTGTGCTGGCTCGCAGTCAGTCACTGTCGGACCTGAAGAAGACCGATGCCCGCCTGAGCGGCAACATACATCTGGCCGAGCAGTTCGCGCGCCTGTTCGCGTTGCTGGGCCCGGAGCCCGAGGCCGAGCTCGCCGGCTGGATCGGCGACATTGCCGCCCACGAAGTTGCGCAGGCGGGACGAGCCGCTTTGCGCTTTCTGCGGCAGGCGGCCTCTGCGCTCGAGCAGAACTGCGCCGAATACCTGCGCGAAGAGCAGCCGGTCATCGCCCGATCCTGGGAAGTCGATGAATTCGCCGACGCCGTCGACGACCTGCGGGACGGCGTCGAGCGAGCCGTCGCCCGGCTCGACGCGCTCGAGGTCCGTCGCGAGGCCGATCCGCACAGCCGTGCCGGCGATCCGCGCAGCCCGGCCGGCCATCGCTGAGTCCGCTGCGTGCGCCGTATCAGACTCGCAATACGATTGTTCCGGATACAGCAGACGCTGCTGCGTTTCGGCCTGCACGATATCGTTGCGTCCACTCATCTCTATCGGCCGCTCGGCGTGCTGCAGCGCGCCTTCTACCGGCGCCGTGAGGAGTCTCTCGGCGTCCGTATTCGGCTCGCGCTCGAGGCACTTGGCCCGCTGTTCGTCAAGTTCGGTCAGGCGCTCTCGGTGCGGCGCGACCTGCTGCCTCCGGACATCGCAGACGAGCTCGCGAAGCTGCAGGACGACGTTCCGCCGTTCGATTCCGCAACGGCAATCGCTGCCATCGAGGGCGCGCTCGGCCGGCCGCTGGCCGAGTGCTATGCGGACTTCGAGGCCGAACCGCTGGCCGCAGCGTCGATCGCGCAGGTGCACGCGGCAACGATGCGCGATGGGCGCCGCGTCATCGTCAAGGTGCTTCGCCCGCGCGTCCGTGAGCAGATTCGTCAGGACCTGGAGGTGCTCTTCGAGCTGGCTTCGCTGGCGGAGCGGTACTGGCCGCAGTCGAAGCGCCTCCACCCGCTCGGCATCGTCGCCGAGTTCGACAAATCGCTGTCGAACGAGCTCGACCTGATGCGGGAGGCGGCGAGCGCGGCGCAGCTCAAGCGCAATTTCGAAGGCTCCGATCAGCTGTACGTCCCGGAAGTCTTTTTCGACTACTGCCGTCCGTCCGTCATGACGATGGAGCGTATCGACGGCGTACCCATCGGCGCCGTCGAGGAACTCAGGCGGCGGGGTGTCGACATCAGGAAGCTTGCCGAGAACGGCGTCGACATCTTCTTTACGCAGGTCTTCGAGCACAATTTCTTTCACGCCGACATGCACCCGGGCAACATCTTTGTCGACGTCTCCAATCCCGGGCAGCCGCGGTATATGGCAGTGGACTTCGGCGTCATGGGCAGCCTGACCGGTGACGATCAGCGCTATCTGGCCGGCAACTTCCTCGCGTTCTTCCGGCGCGACTACCATCGGGTCGCGGTGCTGCACGTCGATTCGGGCTGGGTGCCGGCCGGGACGCGGGTGGATGAGCTCGAAGCGTCAATTCGAACGGTTTGCGAGCCGATCTTCGACAAGCCGCTGAAGGAAATCTCATTCGGCGTCGTGCTGATGCGGCTCTTTGAGACTGCGCGGCGTTTCGATATGGAGGTTCAGCCGCAGTTGCTGCTGCTGCAGAAGACGCTGTTCGCGATCGAAGGCCTCGGCCGGTCGCTCTATCCGGAGCTCGATCTCTGGGCGACCGCGCAGCCGATACTCGAGCGCTGGATGGCCGATCGGCACAGCCCGGCGGCTCACCTGCGGCGGCTGCGCGAGGCGTGGCCCGAGATAAGCGACGACCTGATGGCTGTGCCGGAGCTCCTGCATCGCTGGGTTGCCGAGCAACGTCAGGGCCCGCCGCCGGAAGAGACCGATCGCCCGTCGACACCGGCGCTCGATCCGAGGCTCGTGGCCGGACCGGTCCTTGCAGTCGTCGGCGTGCTGTCGATGGCGCTCGATGCGCCCGCACACCCGGCCGTCGGCGGGAGCCTGCTCGGGCTGGGTGTCCTGATGATGCTGCACGCGCTCGTTCGCGGGCGTCGCTGACTGCGCGCTCCGGCGGCAGGCTGCCGCACCGGCCGACCGTGACGAGTGCCGCCAGCGCCGCGCTGCGCGCCCAGCGGGCTCTTTAGCAGGATAACGATGCCTTGTCGACGCGGAAGCGATGCTTCTGCGCAGCGGTCAGACTTCAGCGCAGCGCCAGACCGAGCGAGATCTTCGGAGCGGGGAGGCGGCTCGTGCCGCGCAGGTAAAGGTCGATTGCGCGAGCGGCACCGCGGCCCTCGTTGATACCCCAGACGACCAGCGACTGGCCGCGGCGACAGTCGCCGGCGGCGAACACGCCGTCGACCGACGTAGCGAAATCGCCGTGCGCCGCCTTGTAGTTGCCACGCGAGTCGAGCTCGATACCGAGCGGCTCGGACACGTAGGTTTCCGGACCGAGGAAGCCCATCGCCAGCAGAACGAGATCGGCGTCGAATGACTCCGTACTGTTCTTGCGCTTCACCATCTTCGGCTTGCCGTCACGCAGCGACCAGCGGACCCTGACCGTCTCCACGCCGCGCACAGTGCCTAAGTCGTTGTCGATGAAGCGTTCGGACAGCACGGTATACGTGCGCGGATCGGAGCCGTCGCGCGCGATGGTTTCCTCGTGCGCGTAATCGGTGCGAAGAATTTTCGGCCACGCCGGCCATGGGTTGTCCGGTGCCCGGTTCGGCGGCGGTTCATCGAGCAACTCGAAGTTGACGACCGATTCACAGCCGTGCCGGAGCGCCGTGCCGATACAGTCGGCACCGGTGTCACCGCCGCCGATGACGATGACTTTCTTGCCCTTCGCGTCGATGTAATTGCCGTCGTCGAGCCCGCTGTCGAGAAAGCTCTTCGTGTTTGCGGTCAGAAACTCCATCGCGAAGTGGACGCCGTTCAGCTCACGCCCCGGAATCGGCAGATCCCTCGGCAGGGTAGCTCCGGTCGCGAGCAACAACGCATCGTAATCCGTACGCAGCTCCGCGACATCGATGTCCTTGCCCACGTCCGCGTTCGTGCGGAACTCGATCCCGGATTGCCGCAGCAGGTCGACGCGCCGGTCGACGATTTGCTTGTCGAGTTTCATGTTCGGAATGCCGTACATCAGCAGACCGCCGATCCTGTCCTCCCGCTCGAAGACCGTGACGGTGTGGCCGGACTTGTTGAGCTGATCGGCTGCCGCGAGGCCCGCCGGACCGGACCCGACGATCGCGACGCGCTTGCCGGTGCGGGCCGTCGGCACCTGGGCATGCACCCAGCCCTCGGCGAACCCGCGGTCGATGATCGCGTTCTCGATGTTCTTGATCGTAACGGCCGGATCGGTGATGCCGAGCACGCAGGCGCCTTCGCATGGCGCCGGGCAGGCGCGGCCGGTGAACTCGGGAAAATTGTTCGTCTTCTGCAGGCGATCGAGGGCTTCCCGCCAGCGGTCCTGATAAACGAGGTCGTTCCACTCCGGGATCAGGTTGTCGATCGGGCAGCCGTCGTTCGACTGGCAGAAAGGCACGCCGCAGTCCATGCAGCGGGCGCCCTGCTCGCGGAGCTTGTCTTCGTCCGGGGCGGTATAGATCTCGCCGAAATCGCCGATGCGCTCGGCCGCGTCGCGATACGGAACGACCTTGCGCGTGAATTCCATGAAACCGGTGGGCTTACCCATAGTCGTACTCGCTGGTCTGTTCAGGGCTTGAGGGCAGCGAGCGTCGCCGTCGCTTCGTCGTGAACCTCGGACTCCATTTCTTCGTCGTGTCGCTTCCGCTCGGCAAGAACGCGCTTGTAGTCGACGGGCATGACCTTGACGAACTGCTCGAGCACCTCGGGCCACTGATCGAGCACTTCCGCCGCGACCGTGGACCCGGTCAGCTGTCCGTGCTGGTCGATCAGCTCGCGGAGCTCGGCGATGTCCTCGTCGTCCTCGACCCTGTCGAGATCGATCGTGCCGAGGTTGCACCTGGCCGAGAAATCGCCTGAGCGATCCCAGACGTAAGCGATGCCGCCGGACATGCCGGCACCGAAGTTGAGGCCCGTTGGGCCGAGGATCACCGCCCGGCCGCCGGTCATGTATTCGCAGGCGTGATCGCCGACCCCCTCGACGACGGCCTGCGCGCCGCTGTTACGCACACAGAAGCGCTCGGCGCTCTGACCGCGGAAGAACGCCCGGCCGCCGGTGGCGCCATACAGCGCAACGTTGCCGATGATGATGTTCTCCTCGGCCGCGAACGTGCTCTCTGCAGGCGGATAGATGATGATCGAGCCACCGGACAAGCCCTTGCCGACATAGTCGTTGCTGTCGCCCTCGAGCTCGAGCGTGACGCCGCGGGCGAGAAACGCGCCGAAGCTCTGGCCGGCCGAGCCCGTGAAACGGAAATGAATCGAATCGGGCTTCAGGCCCTGCTCGCCCCACTTCTTCACGAGCTGGTGGCTCAGCATCGTCCCGACCGTCCGGTTCGTGTTGACGATCGGCAGCTCTTCCTCCGTGCGCACCGAGGAGTCCTCGAGCGATGGCTTTGCGAGCCGGATCAGCTTGTTGTCGAGCGCGAAATCGAGGCCGTGGTCCTGGTCGCGGGTGCAGTAGACATCCGCTCTGTCGTACGGCTTCCGCGCGGGTGTCAGCATCGGCGTCAGGTCCAGGCCGTCCGCTTTCCAGTGGTCGATTGCCTTCGACGCTTCGAGCGCATCGGTGCGGCCGATCATGTCGATGATGCGCCGGAACCCGAGGCTCGCCATGATCTCGCGCGCTTCCTCGGCGACCATGAACAGATAGTTCACGACGTGCTCGGGCTGGCCGGCAAACTTTTCGCGCAGCACCGGGTCCTGTGTCGCGATGCCGACCGGGCAGGTATTCAGATGGCACTTGCGCATCATGATGCACCCGAGCGCAATCAGCGGCGCGGTCGAGAACCCCATCTCCTCGGCGCCGAGCAGCGCGGCGATCACGACATCGCGGCCGGTTTTCAGGCCGCCATCCGTCTGCAGCACGGCGCGCGAACGCAGGTCGTTCATCACGAGCGTCTGGTGCGTTTCGGCGATCCCGAGCTCCCATGGGAGGCCCGCATGTTTGATGCTGGTGAGCGGCGATGCGCCCGTGCCGCCGGAGTCGCCGGAAATCAGCACGTGGTCGGCGTGGGCCTTGACCACACCCGATGCAATCGTGCCGACACCGACTTCGGAAACGAGCTTCACGCTGACACGCGCGGCCGGGTTCGCATTCTTCAGATCGTGAATCAGCTGGGCGAGATCCTCGATCGAATAGATGTCGTGATGCGGTGGCGGGCTGATCAGCCCGACGCCCGGCGTCGAGTAGCGCACGCTCGCAATGATCTCGTCGACCTTGCGGCCGGGCAGCTCCCCGCCTTCACCCGGTTTGGCCCCCTGTGCCATCTTGATCTGCAGCTCGTCGGCATTCGTCAGGTACCAGGCCGTGACGCCGAATCGCCCGGACGCGATCTGCTTGATCGCCGATCGGCGCGACGTGCCGTCGGGCGCCGGCACGAAGCGGCGCGGATCTTCGCCGCCCTCGCCCGTGTTGCTGCGGCCCTCGAGCTTGTTCATCGCTATTGCGAGCGCTTCGTGCGACTCGGCCGAGATCGAGCCGTAGCTCATCGCACCGGTGCAGAACCGCTTGACGATCTCGGCGGCGGGTTCGACCTCGTCGATATCGAGCGGATCGCCGCCGACGCCGGGTCGGAAGTCGAGCAGGCCCCGCAGCGTGCAGCTCTCGCGCGCCTGCTTGTTGACGGTCTTCGCAAACTCGCGATAGGCCTCACGGTTGTTGCGCCGCGCTGCCACCTGCAGTGAGAAAATCGCTTTCGGCTCCCACGCGTGCCGCTCGCCGGCGCTTCGCCAGTGGAATTCGCCGGGGTTCGGGAGCGACTCGAGGCGGTCTTCTTCGCGGTCCGGGAACCCGAGCGCATGCCGGCGTCTGATCTCCTGCTCGAGAATTCGGAAGTTGACGCCCTGCAGTCGGCTAGCGGTGCCGGCGAAACAGCGGCTGACCACGTCGTCGGCCAGGCCCAGGGCCTCGAAGATCTGCGCGCCCTTGTACGACTGCAGCGTCGAGATTCCCATCTTCGCCATGACTTTCAGCATGCCCTTGGCGACGGCCTTGCGGTAGCTGTCGACGAGCCGCGTTTCCGTATCGACCAACCCTTCGTCGCGCGCCTGCCAGAGTGCCTCGAAGGCAACGTAGGGATTGATTGCGTCCGCGCCGTAGCCGATCAGCAGACAATGGTGATGCACCTCGCGGGCTTCACCGGTCTCGATGACGATACCGATACGCGTGCGCTTCGCCCGCGCGACCAGATGATGATGCACCGCGCCGCACGCGAGCAGCGCGCTGACTGCGATCCGGTCGGCGCCGATCTCCCGGTCGGAAAGGATGATCAGGCTGTCGCCGTTGTCGATGGCGGCTTCCGCCTCGCCGCAGATCCTTTCCAGTGCCGTGACGAGCGCGCCCTCCGGCTCGCTGCGCGGGAACGTGATGTCGATGACGCTCGACTTCCAGCCGCGATGATCGATCTCCTTCAGCGCATCCACGTCCTCGTTCGTCAGTATCGGGTGACGCATCCTCAGGCGGTGGGCGTGCGCAGGCGTCGACTCGAGCAGATTTCCCTCCGGGCCGATATAGCACTCGAGCGACATGATGATCTCTTCGCGGATCGAGTCGATCGGCGGATTCGTCACCTGCGCGAACAGTTGCTTGAAGTAGTCGTAAACCATCCGCGGCTGGTCGCTCAGACAGGCCAGAGCGCTGTCGTTGCCCATCGAGCCGACCGGGTCGCGCAGCTCGCGGATCAGCGGCAGCAGCATGAACTGCAGCGTCTCCGCGGTATACCCGAAGGCCTGCATGCGGGCGAGCAGCGTGCTGCGGTCGCTTTGCCTGCGCGGTGCTTCCGGGTCGAGGCCGCTCAGCGTCAGGCGCTGTTCCCCGAGCCAGTCGGCGTAAGGGTGGCGCGCAGAGAACGCAGACTTGAGCTCCTCGTCCGGTACCAGCCGGCCCTCTTCGAAGTCGACGAGGAACATCTTGCCCGGTTGCAGTCGGCCCTTGTACTTGACGTTGGCGGGGTCGATCGGAATGACGCCGACCTCACTCGCCATCACTACGCGGTCATCGTGCGTCAGGTAGTAACGGCTCGGGCGCAGTCCGTTGCGATCGAGCACGGCGCCGATGTACTTGCCGTCGGTGAATGCGATCGAGGCCGGTCCGTCCCACGGCTCCATGATGCAGGACTGAAATTCGTAGAGCGCGCGTTTCTCGGGCGCCATCAGCTCGTTCTTCTGCCAGGCCTCCGGCACCATCATCATGACGGCTTCCTGCAGCGTGCGGCCCGTCATCAGCAGGAATTCGAGAACGTTGTCGAAGCAACCGGAGTCGGAGGTGTCGGGCTCGACGACCGGGAACAGGCTGCCGAGCGCATCGCCGAACAGGTCGCTGCGCATGACGCCTTCGCGCGCCTTCATCCAGTTGACGTTGCCGCGCAGCGTGTTGATTTCGCCGTTGTGCGACATGAAGCGATTCGGCTGTGCGCGGTCCCAGCTCGGAAACGTGTTCGTCGCGAACCGCGAGTGCACCATCGCCAGATGGCTCTTGTAATCGGGGTCGCGCAGGTCCGGGAAATAGTTCGGCAGCTGGTCCTCGGTCAGCATCCCCTTGTAGATGATCACCTTCGTCGACAGGCTGCAGACGAAGAAATAGCGCGCCTGCCTCAGTTCCTGACTGCCCCGCAGCCGGTGTGTCGCTTGCTTCCTGATCAGATAGAGCTTGCGCTCGAACGCCTCGCTGTCGAGCCCGTCGGCCGCCGCGATGAACAACTGCTCGATGACGGGCTCCGAGGCGCGAGCCGCCTTGCCGAGGTCCGCATCGTTAGCGCGCACCGGAACCTTGCGCCAGCCGACCAGAGTCTGACCCTCGGCGGCACAAAGCTCCGCGACCGTCTGCTTGCAGTGCTCGCGCTCCTGGTCATCGGTCGGCAGGAACACGTTGCCGGCCGCGTAGCGGCCCGGCTCCGGCAGCTCGGTGCCGAATGCCTCGCGCGCTGCCTTGCTCAGAAACTCGTATGGCAGGGCCGTCAGGATGCCGCTGCCGTCGCCGGTGTTCGGCTCGGCGCCCCGCGCGCCGCGGTGCTCCATCCGGCACAGCAGATGATCGGCGTCGCGCACGATCTGATGGCTGCGCTCGCCCTTGATGTGCGCGACGAAGCCGACGCCGCAGCTGTCGTGCTCGTCCTCCGGGCGATAAAGGCCGCGCGCCCCGGGTCGCTGGGCGTGAAAATGGCGCTTCGTCTCGTTTTCCGGAGTCATGGCTTTCCCTGGCGGGGCCCGGCGCCGCCCCGCTTTTTCATTGTTCTCGCTGCGTAATGCAGATGCCGGCGGTGTCGCCGGCCCGCGCGCTTTCCGTACTGCGGTCCGTGCAGTCGTGGTGGAGCCTACATCAGAGGCTGGCGCAGTAGCCGATCGGAAACTATAGATAAGTGCTCGACATTTCGTCAAATTGCCCGCCAGTCGGGTGAGCGAGGCGCGTCACATGCCGATTCCCGTGACACGCCGTGAATACGTCCATGTAGGCTCGCGGCCGCCATCCGACCGCCATGGATGGCGGAAGTGCCGGAACGGCAGGAGCGTGTTCCGGCCCTGGCGGCCGACGGTCACCGGAATCGGCATGTGACGCGCCTCGCTCACCCGACTGGCGGGCGTCTCGAGGGCCCGGGTCAGGCGCGCCAGCGGTAGCCCATGCCGTAGACGGTTTCGATCGCGTCGAAGTCGGGGGCGATGGCCTGGAATTTGCGGCGGATTCGTTTGATCTGCGACGTGACCGAGCTGTCGTCGAGCACCGTGTTGGCCGCGGCCATCAGTTGGTCGCGGTTGCGGACGTGGCCCGGTCGCTCGGCTAGCGCATGGACGACCCAGAACTCGGTCACGGTCAGCCCGACGGCGTCGCCCTGCCAGGCCGCCGTCAGGCATTCGAGGTCGAGCGTCAGCGGGCCGCGCTCGACCAGCGCCGGGGCATCGCGGGGGCCGCTGAGTGCGTCGACGCGACGGAACAGCGCCGCGACGCGCGCCAGAATGTGCTCGATGCTGATGCGCTTCGTCAGGTAGTCGTCGGCACCGAGGCGGAGTCCGGACACGGCGTCGAGCTCACTGTCGCGGGCGGTCAGAAAAATGATCGGCAGGCTCGCCGACCGGGCACGGAGCTGGCGGCAGAGCTCGAAGCCGCCCTCTACCTCGCTGCCGAGATTGATGTCGATGATGACGAGATCCGGCAGCGCCGCTTCGAACGCCGCGAGCGCGTCGGGTCGGCTGGCGTAGGTCGCGACACGATAACCCTGGCGGCGCAGGCCGGCCGCGTAATTGTCCCTGATCGCCGGTTCGTCTTCGACGACCGCGACGAGCTTCATCGGATTCGCGTTCATCGCTCAGTAGGGGATGTTTGCGCGGCGATAGACCGCCGCGAGCAGCCACAACGGGCCGATCATCAGATGCTGAAGCCGCTCGAATACGGCGAGTCGCTCCGCGCGCTCGCTGGATGCGGCAATCTGCCAGGCCAGAGCTATGACGAACACGCCAATACCCAGCGTCCCGATCGGCAGGCCGGATCGATCGAGCCAGGTGCAGGCCAGCACGATCGCGGTGATCAGCGGCAATGCGCCGAATGCCAGGCTGATCGAAAGGATGAAGTAATAAACGACCGTTGCCATCAGAAACACCGTGCCCCAGTTCAGCACGTAGCCGATATTCTGGAAAGCATCCGGCACCGGCAAGGACCACAACCAGGCGACCAGGCCGGCCACGGCAAGCGGCGTGCCGAGCCATTCGCTCGGATGCCCGGGGCCGGGAATGCGCAGCCGGCCGTAGTGGTCGAGCCAGGTGTCGGCATCCGTCAGCGAAGACTGGTCTTCCGTCATGCCTCGAATCGCTAAACCGGTACTGAGTCACACTTCGTTCAGATTTGCGCTGGCATGATACTGCCGGCAAGACATGTGGCGCGATGCCTGCGCCGGGAGGAAGGTTATGAGATTCGCAAGCACTCGTACGCTGGCTGCAGCGCTGTCTGGTGTTCTGGTGCTGTCGGCCTGCACGACGATCGACCCGTACACGCGGGAAGAGCAGACGTCTCGCGCCCAGCGTAACGCGCTGCTCGGCGCCGCGGCAGGTGCCGTGGCCGGCCTCGTCACGGGCGACAGCTCGATGGAGCGCAAGAAGCGCGCGATCGTCGGTGCGGGCATCGGCGCGCTCGCCGGTGGTGCCGTCGGCGGCTACATGGATCGCCAGGAAGCGCGGTTGCGGGCGGAGCTGGATCGTACCGGCGTCAGCGTGACCCGAGTTGGCGACAACATCACGCTGAACATGCCCGGCAACATCACGTTCGCCACGAACAGCTCCGATCTGAACGCGGGATTCTACGACGTCCTCAACTCCGTCGCGGTCGTGCTCGATGAGTTCGAGCAGACGGTCGTCGAGGTTGCCGGACACACGGACAGCACCGGCAGCGATCAGTACAACATGGATCTGTCCCGGCGTCGGGCGAGCTCGGTGGCGAATTATCTGGTCACGCGGGAAGTGGTCTACGATCGCATCATCGAAGTCGGGATGGGCGAGTCGCGCCCGATTGCCGACAACGGCACCGATTCAGGCCGGCAGGCGAATCGCCGCGTCGAGCTGACACTCGTGCCGCTGACGCTGAGCTGACGAAAAACGGCCGTCCTACAACGGCCGAGTCAAAACCAAAAGGGCCTGACGGCGTCCACCGTCAGGCCCTTTTTTTTGTCTGGCGCATCGCCGGTCGCCTTACCTTTCGACGGCTGGCGCCGCTGACTGTTGCGGACGCCGCCGTGTCAGGCGGCCATCGACTTGCGCAGCTTCTTCAAGGCTGCAGCCTCTATCTGCCGAATGCGCTCGGCCGATACACCGAACTCGTCGGCGAGCGTGTGCAGTGTTGCCTTGTCTTCGGTGAGCCAGCGCCGCTGCAGAATCTGCCGGCTGCGCTCGTCGAGTGCGGCGAGCGCCTCGGTGAGCCTGTCGTGCGTATTCTCCTCCCAGTCGGTCTCTTCGACGGCGACGGCCGGATCCGCATCTGGGCTCGGCAGGTAGGCGCTCGGTGAGTAGCTTTCTTCGTCGCTTGGGCCCGGGTCGAACGACACGTCGTAGCCACTCAGGCGACGCTCCATTTCGGTCACTTCGCGGACCGGCACACCGAGGTCGGCGGCGACTGCCTCGGCTTCCTCGCGAGACAGCCAGCCGAGATTCGTCTTCGCCTTGCGGAGATTGAAAAAGAGCTTGCGCTGCGCCTTCGTCGTTGCGACCTTGACCAGGCGCCAGTTCTTCAGGATGTACTCGTGAATTTCCGCGCGGATCCAGTGCACGGCGAACGACACCAGTCGGACGCCGACGGTCGGATCGAAGCGGCGGACGGCCTTCATCAGGCCGACGTTGCCTTCCTGGATCAGGTCGCCGAGAGGCAGTCCGTAACCGCCGTAGCCGCGGGCAACGTGCACGACGAAACGGAGATGCGCAAGGACCAGCGTCCGTGCGGCATCGAGGTCGTTGTCGTCCCTGAGGCGGGTGGCGAGGTCGCGTTCGTCCTCGGCGCTGAGCACGGGTATCGCGCCGACGGCCTGAATGTAGTTGTCCAGGCTGCCGACGGGGCTCGAGAGCAGCATTTCGGCTTTGCGAAGCGCCAGCGCGGTAGTCATCGTTGGGCAATCCTCCGTGATGAGCGGATATTAGCACTCTAAGCCTTAGAGTGCTAAGAGCCCCTTTCGGTTCCGCGCAGCTTGCCGGAATCGCCCCCGAGAGCGCCGAATATGGCGGCGCGCCCGGAGCGCCAGACCCCGAACCGCCCGGACCGGACGTCCGGGTCGCAGCGAATTCCCGGAGCGTCCGAACGTCTGCAACAGCCAGAACGGCCCGAATGCCCGGAACACCCGGGAGCACGAGGAAACGGCCGTCGGCCGGGTCAGACGGGCTCGATCGTCCGCAGGTGCCGCGCGGCCGCGACCCAGGCACCGGCCCAGCCGAGCGCCGCGCCACCGGCCACGAGCAGCAGCGAGTCCCGCAACGGCAGCCCGCGAAGCGCGAAGTCGCTCGCGTACAGACGGGCCAGCTCGCCGACCGGGCCTGCCAACAGCAGCAGCGCGATCGCGACGAGCAGCCAGGCGACCAGGGCCCCGAGGGCGCCGTACCAGAGCCCGAGGTACAGAAACGGCCGCCGGATGAAGCCGTCGGTGCCGCCGACCAGCTTCATGACCTCGATCTCGACGCGGCGGTTGTTGATCTCGAGGCGAATCGTGTTGCCGATGACGAGGACGACGGCCGCGGCCAGCAGGCCGGTCGCGATATTGCTGATCCGACCGATGAGGCTCAGCATCGCGCGGAGCCGGGCAACCCACTCCGTGTCGATCTGAACCAGCTCGACGCCCGGCTCGCCGGCCAGCGAATCGCGCATCTCGCCAACGTCGGCGGCGGCGCCGTCGGCCGGGCTGACAACGATCGTGTGCGGAAGCGGATTGTCCGAGAGCGCGTCGAGCGCCTCGCCGAAGCCGGACCGCTGACGGAACTCTTCGAGCGCCGCGGCGGCCGCGATCAGCCGGACGGCCGCGACATCCGGGCGGCTGCCGAGCCTGTCGGCCAATGCCTGGGCCTCGTCGTCACCGGTTCCGGGCTCGAGGTAGACCGTGATGTCGGCCGCGCTTTGCCAGTTGCTGGTCAGCGTGCCGACGTTGGCGACGAAAACCCGCAAGCCGGCCGGCAGTGCTATAGCGATTGCGATGACCAGCACAGTCAGCGTACTTGCGACCGGCTGGCTCGTCAGGCGGCCTGCCGCTCCCAGCAGATTCGCCACATGTAATCGGAGGTAGCGCCTAAGCATCTGCCGTCCCGTGGGGCGCGAGGCGCCCGCCGATCAGCTGCAGCCGGCGGTGTGGCAGCCGCTCGATCAGCTCGTGATCGTGAGTCGCGATCAGCAGCGTCACGCCGACGTCGTTGAAGCGCTCGAACAGCCGCATGATGTCGAGCGACAGCGCCGGGTCGAGGTTGCCGGTGGGCTCGTCCGCGATAACCACCTCCGGCCGGCTCGCGACGGCGCGGGCAATCCCGACACGCTGCTGCTCGCCGGTCGACAACGTTATCGGCGCGTGGCGCTCGCGGTCGAGCAGCCCTACCTGATCGAGCGCTGCGCGGGCCCGGCGGCCGACATCGCGCGGCGTCAGCCCCGCGATGACTAACGGCAACGCAACGTTGTCGAAGACCGTGCGGTCATGCAGCAGCTTGTGATCCTGAAACACGACGCCGATTCGCTGCCGGAAACGCGGGATCCGCCGCCGCGAAACGCGCGCCGTGTTCAGCCCGTTGACCAGAACCGTTCCGCGCGTCGGGCGCTCGATAAGCGCTATCAGCTTCAGCAGCGTGCTCTTGCCAGCGCCGGACGGACCGGTGAGGAATGCCATCTCCCCCGGTTCGAGGGCGAAGCTCACGCCGCTCAGTGCTTCGCGGCTGTTCGGATAACGCTTCTGGACGTTCTCGAAACGGATCATCCCGCGTTTCCGTGCGAGCCTTCGCCGAGCAGCGCTGCGGCAAACTGGGCCGCGGTGAACGGCGCGAAATCAGCGCTTGACTCGCCAATGGCGATGTAACGGATCGGGATGCCGAGCTCCCGGCCTATCGCGAGGACGATGCCGCCTTTGGCTGTGCCGTCGAGCTTCGTAATGACCAGTCCGGTGACGCCGAGGCGCTCGTGAAACTGCCGTGCCTGGATGAGCGCGTTCTGTCCCTGCGTGGCGTCCAGCACGAGCAGCACTTCGTGCGGGGCAGACTCGTCGAAGCGCCGGACGACGCGACCGATCTTGCCGAGCTCGTCCATCAGGCCGGCGGCCGTGTGCAATCGCCCGGCCGTGTCGGCGATCAGAAGGTCCGCGTCCCGGGCTCGCGCCGACTCGAGCGCATCGTGAATGACGGCGGCGGGGTCTGCCCCTTCCGCCTGGGCGACCACCGGACAGTCCGCGCGCACGCCCCACTCCCGGAGCTGCTCCACGGCCGCCGCCCGAAACGTGTCGCCTGCGGCCAGAACGACCGAGCGACCCTCTCGACGAAGGCGCGCCGCGAGCTTGCCGATCGTCGTCGTTTTGCCGGTGCCGTTGACGCCGACCGTCAGTATCACGAACGGCCGATGCCGGTCGGAGATTTCCAGCGGCTGCTCGAGCGGGTCGAGAAGCTCCCTCAGTGCCCGTGTCAGCGCATCGCGTACGGATTCCTCACGGCTGCGATCGCGGTCGATTCGATCGAGCAGCCATGTCGTCGTGTCGATGCCGACGTCAGCGAGCAGCAACTCAGTTTCGATTTCCTCTCGCGTGTCATCGTCGAGTCGCGCCCCGGTCACGCGGAACACGTCGCTCGACAGCCAGGACTTGCCCCGATTCAGGCGTTGCCGCAGCTTGCTGAAGAAGCCGCCGTCGGCTGTCGTTGAGGCGTCGGACACGAGGGCACCGGATTACGGGCATGATGTTGTGGCGGTCCCGATCTGCGCGCGGCAGCCGGCCGGCGAAATTATACGCGCGCTACCATGGCGCTCAATTGACCGATGCAGGAACGGGATGGCCACACCGCGGGGCAGCGTCAGGATTATCGGCGGCGTCTGGCGCGGTCGCCGGATCCGCTTTCCTGCCGGCAGTGGCGTGCGGCCGACGCCGGACCGCGTCCGTGAAACCGTTTTCAACTGGCTCGGCAACGGCATCGTCGGCAGCCACTGTCTCGATGCATTCGCCGGCACCGGCGTATTCGGGTTCGAGGCATTGTCGCGCGGTGCGGCTTGGGTCGTGATGATCGAGAACGAGCCGAAGCTGGCAGCGGCGCTCGATGAGACGCGTTCGCTGCTCGGTGCAACGAACGCGACCATAATTCGTGGCGATGCAATGCTGCGGCTGCAACCGGATCGCGCGCCCGAGCTGCAGTGCGCCCCGGACGCCGCGGGCAACGCCGGGCTTGCTGACGGGGCGGTGCGCGGCTTCGACCTGATTCTCCTCGATCCGCCGTACCGGGACGCGATCGAGCCACTGCTCGCCCTGGCCCGGGCCCTGCTCGCAGATGGCGGCTTCATCTATACGGAGCGCCCGGCGCGGGAGGGCCTGCCGGCCGTCAGTGGCCTGCACTGGCATCGTCGCAGCCGTGCCGGGACGGTCGAGTTCGGGCTCGCGACCGCCAGGTGACGGGCCGCGTGTTCCGGCAGGCACCGCCGGCTACAATGCCGGCAGGTCAGGCAGCAATGCGGTAGCTCCTTGAGCGCAGGCGCCCTCTATCCAGGAACGTTCGACCCGATCACGCGCGGTCACGAGGATCTGATCCGGCGCGCGGCGGATCTGTTCGGGCGGGTCGTCGTCGCCGTCGCGCGCAGCCCGGACAAGAAGCCACTGTTCTCGCTGGACGACCGGATCGATCTGGCCCGCACGGCGCTCGATGGCCACCCGGTGGAAATCGTCGGCTACGGCGGCCTGACCGTTCAGTTCGCCCGCGAGCTCGGCCTCGGCGCGGTGGTCCGGGGCGTGCGGACCGGCGGCGACTTCGCCTTCGAGTCGCAGCTGGCCGCGATGAACGCGCGTCTCGAGCCCGCTGTCGAGACGGTATTGCTGCCCGCCTCTCCCGCGTTGTCGTTTATTTCGGCGACGCTCGTGCGGGAGATCGCCGCGCTCGGCGGCAACGTCACCGATTTCGTTCATCCGGCCGTGGCCGAGCGCCTGAGCGCGGTGCTCGGCGACGAGCCACGACGGCGGGCACAACGATGACCGCCCGGGCGATGACTGCTCTGACGATGGGGGGGCGACAATGAAAGCGCTGCCGCTGGCGGCCCGACGAGGGCCGGCGGGCATGCGGCGAGCGCAGGTCTGCCCGACCCTGCTCACGCGAGCAGCTGCGCTCGCCTTGCTCGTGGGTACGGTGCCGGTCGGCGATGCAGCCGCTGCGGAGCCGGTCTCGGCCAGGGAACAGATGGTCGTTGCCGCGAATCCGCACGCGAGCGAGGCGGGTATCCGGATGCTGCGCGCCGGCGGCAGCGCCGTCGATGCCGCGATTGCCGTGCAGCTCATCCTGTCGATGGTGGAGCCGCAGTCCTCCGGCATCGGTGGCGGTGCGTTTCTGCTTTATTTCGATCCGACCGCCGGCGCCGACCGCGAGGACGATGCCGACGACGTGACCGTCTACGCCGGCCGCGAAACGGCTCCTGCAGGCGCGGGTCCTGACATGTTTCTCGACGGGCAGGGCCGGCCCGCGCCGTACCGCGATGTCGGCTTCGGGGGCGTTCCGGTCGGCGTCCCCGGTGTCATGCGGATGCTCGAGCTCGCGCATCGCGACCATGGCCGGCTCGAGTGGTCGGAGCTGTTCGAGCCCGCCATCGAGCTTGCCGAAGCCGGCTTCGAGGTATCGCCGCGACTGTACTTTCTGCTCGATCGGTTTGCCGGAATCGCCCAGGCGCCCGAGTTCATTGCGCACTACTACGATGCCGACGGCGCAGCCTGGCCAACCGGCCACCTGCTGAAGAATCCGGACTATGCGCAAACGCTGCGCTTGCTGGCGAGCGACGGAGCGGATGCGATTTACACCGGCGCACTGGCACCGGAGATCGTCGCGCGCGTGAACGACAACCCGGTCAGCCGCGGCAGCATGACGCTCGAGGATCTTGCCGCGTACCGCCCGGAGAAGGCCGCGGCGCTCTGTTCGCCATACCGGGAATATCGCGTTTGCGGTCCGCGGCTGCCCTCGTCCGGCGGCATCGCCGTGCAGCAGATTCTGGCCATCGTCGAACCTTTCGATCTGGCTGCGGCACGGAATGCGCCGGCCCGGTTTGTGCATCTCGTTGCCGAAGCGGGCCGACTCGCATTCGCGGACCGCAACTTCTACCTGGCGGATCCCGAGTTCGTGGACGTGCCGGCAGAAGGCCTGATGAATGCCGACTATCTGCGCGAGCGGTCATCGCTGATCACGCCGGAACGGGCGATGCCGACCGTCTCCCACGGTGAGCCGCCGTCCACTTTGGCTTTCGATTTCGCCTCGAGCCGGCGGAGCGAACTGAAGTCGACGAGCCATTTCTCGATCGTCGACCGGTTCGGCGGCGCCGTCTCGATGACGACCAGCGTGCAGGGAGCGTTTGGCAGCCAGCTGATGGTCGGCGGATTCATTCTGAACAATCAGCTGACCGACTTCTCCGACGAGCCGACGATCGACGGGCGGCCGGTTGCGAACCGCGCCGCGGGCGGCAAGCGGCCGCTCAGCAGCATGTCACCGACGATCGTGCTCGACGACCGTAGCCGTCCGTACCTGCTGATGGGCTCGCCGGGAGGCACGAGAATCATCAACTACGTCGCGCAGGCGGTCCTGTCGGTCATCGATCTGGGGATGAACGTCCAGGAGGCCGTCGAGTCGCCGCACTTCGTCTCGCAGGGCGGCGCGATCGAGCTCGAGGAAGGGACGGAACTGGTTGACATGGCCGAAGCGCTCGAGGCGCTCGGCCATCGGACTCGTGCCCGGAATCTGAACAGCGGCCTGCACGGCATCGTGATCGACTACGACCCCGAGACCGGCGCGCCGACGCTCTTTGGCGGTGTCGATCCTCGTCGCGAGGGTGTTGCGCTCGGCGACTAGTGAAGCTCTGCACGAGCCCGAGGCGGCGCGCCGCAGCGCTGAAAACCGACTCGAAATGCTCAGGTACTGGCCTCCCTGCAGTGTCGGGTAGTGGTGCTTCTGCGGTTGTCCCGGCCGCTGAGATGTCAGCGCTGGCACTGCGGGCAGTAATAGCTCGCGCGCTGGCCGATCACCCGGCGTCGAATCGACGCTCCGCAACGCCGGCAAGGTGCGCCGGCCCGTTCGTAGACGGCCAGCGACTGGCGAAAGTAACCCGGGCGACCGTCGCTGCCGACGAAATCGCGCAACGTCGTGCCGCCCGAGGCAATCGCCGCGTTCAGCACGTCACGCACACATCCGGTGAGCCGATCGAGCCGCGCTGAGGAAATTCGGCCGGCGGCGCGCTGCGGGTGGATCCCGGCCAGGAACAGGGCTTCGTTCGCGTAGATGTTGCCGACACCGACGACAACCTGCGCATTCATGATCAGATTCTTGATCGCCACCCGGCGGCCGCGTGCGGCTGCGGTGAGGTGGGCGCCATCGAACCCGGCGTCGAGTGGTTCGGGGCCGAGCCTTGCCAGCAGCGGATGCGTTTCGGGATTGCGCGCGAAATGGAAGCTGCCGAAACGGCGCGGGTCGTTGAAGCGGACGATGGCGCGGCTGTCCAGCAACAGATCGATGTGATCGTGCCGCGCCGGCGGATCCGTCGGCGCGACCACACGCAGGCTGCCGGACATTCCGAGGTGAACGAGCAGTGAGCCGTCGGCGACGTCGATCAGCAGGTACTTGCCCCGACGGCGAATGTCACCGATGCGTTTGCCGCGAAGCAGTTTCGGCAGAGCGCGGTCGACAGGCCAGCGCAGACGGGCGTCACGGATGACGATGTCGTCGATCACGCGATCGCGTACGTGCGGCATCAGTCCGCGCCTCGTCGTTTCGACCTCGGGCAGCTCCGGCATGCCGTGAGCTTACCCGAGGCACGCGCGCCAATGCCTGGAGCGCACTCGGTCGATTCGTTATATTGCGGACGCGCACAGCGGAGGATCCGCCTCGATGCTCGATATTCTGAGAGAGAACTTCTATGGCCTGACCGATCTGAGTCTCGTCGGCTACATCGTCGTCACGATTCTCTGGATTCACGTCACGCTGATGGCGATCACGCTCTACTTCCATCGGGATCAGGCGCACCGTTCGGTCGACCTGCATCCGGCGCTGCGGCACTTCTTTCGTCTGTGGCTGTGGCTGAACACCGGCGCGCCGACGAAGGAATGGGTCGCGGTGCACCGGAAGCATCATGCGCTCTGCGAGCGCGAGGGCGACCCGCACAGCCCGGTGATATTCGGGCTGAAGAAAGTCGTTCTCGAAGGCGCGGAACTCTATATAGAAGAGGCGCGGCGCAAGGACACTCAGGAGAAGTACGGCAAGGGCGTCATTGACGACTGGCTCGAGCGCAACGTCTATGCCCGGTTCCCGAACACGGGCATCGTGCTCCTGATTCTGCTCGATCTGGTCCTGTTCGGCGTGCCGGGAATCGTCATGATCGGGCTGCAGCTCGGGGCGATGCCGTTTCTGGCGGCCGGCATCATCAATGGCGTCGCGCATGCGAAGGGCTACCGCAATTTCGAGACCAACGATGCGTCGACGAATCTGTGGCCGAAGGGTCTGCTGATCGGTGGCGAGGAGCTGCACAACAATCATCATGCGTTTCCGACATCGGCGCGATTCTCGATGCGGCCGGGCGAGCTCGATATGGGCTGGCTGCACCTTAAGGTGCTCTCAGCGCTCGGGCTCGCGCGAATCAGGCGGCTCGCCGCCGAGCCCGAGCTCACGGCGGAGCAGCGACCGGTCGATCTCGATACGCTCAGAAACGTGCTCGTCAACCGCATGCACGTCCTGCGGCATTACATGCACAGCGTGACGCTGCCGCTGCTCGATCGCGAGGTGGCGGAAACCGGGAGCGGTTCGGTCAAGGCCGTGCGGCGCTGGCTTACCTGGCAGCCGCATCTGCTCGATGATGCGGCCCGAGAGCGGTTACGCGAGCTGACCGAGAAGTCGCCCGCTTTCAGAACTGCGATCGAATTCAGGAACGAGCTGAAACAGCTGTGGGAAGGTGCGCATACGAGCAACGAGCGGTTGCTCGAGGAATTTCATGCCTGGTGCGCCCGCGCCGAGGCGAGCGGCAACGAGTATCTGCAGGAGTTCGCAGCGTATCTGCGGTCGTTTCGACCGCGACCGGCCGCTACTTGATCTTCGTTTCCTTGTAGATCACGTGCTGGCGGATTTTCGGATCGAACTTCCGCACTTCCATCTTCTCCGGATGCAGGCGACGGTTCTTCGTTGTCGTGTAGTAGTGTCCGGTGCCGGCAGACGACATCAGTCGGATCTTCTCACGCATCGCTATTCTCCTTTAGGCCGGCCGGGAACCGTCCGGTCTCCTAGACGCGCTCGCCGCGTGCGCGGATTTTCTCGAGGACTGCCTCGATACCGAGCTTGTCGATCATCCGAAGTCCCTTCTTCGAGACGCGCAGCTTGATGTAGCGCTTTTCGCTCTCGAGCCAGAACCGCTGCGTATGCAGGTTCGGCAGGAACCGCCGGCGCGTCTTGTTGTTGGCGTGGGAAACGTTGTTTCCCGACATCGGGCCTTTCCCCGTGACCTGGCAGACTCTGGACATGGCCTGGCGCTCTTGCTCTGGGCGAAGGGGCCGAAAATATACAGGGCGTCCGGGCGCCGGGCAACCGCGCGGGTCAGATCCAGCCTCTCTCGGCCAGTGAGACGTGGTCCGACAGCGAGACGACCAGATGATCGAGGAGGCGGATATCGACCAGTGCCAGCGCCCGGCTCAGCCGCTTCGTGATATGCCGGTCGGCCTCGCTCGGTTCGCTGTCACCGGATGGATGGTTGTGCGCCAGGATGACCGCGCCGGCGTTGTGATGCAGTGCCCGTTTAAGGACTTCCCGGGGATAGACGGCCGCGCCGTCGAGCGTGCCGCGAAACAGCGGCTCGAAGCAGATGATCCGGTGCCGGGTGTCGAGATAGAGGCACGCAAACACCTCGTGGCCGAGGTCGCCCAGTCGTGCTCTGAGAAAGCCGGCGGCGTCCTGCGGGGATGCGAGCTGACGCCGACGACGGACGCTGCCGTCCAGGTAGCGACGGCCGAGCTCGGTCGCGGCGGCCATGCGGACGCGAGCGGCCGGCCCGAGGCCGCGCGTCGTTGCCACGACATCGCCGGCCCCGCCGAGCAGCGGCCTGAGGCCACCGGCCCGGTCCAGCATCTCCCGGGCAACGGCCAGCGTGCGCCTGCCGCGGACGGCGCCGCTCAGCACGCGAGCGAGCAGCTCGGCGTCGGACAGCGCGCCGATGCCGGGCATCAGGTCGGGCTCACAACGTGAGCAGCGCAGGCGAGTCATCGAGGCGCGCGGGTCAGCCCGATCGCCGCGGCAGCGGACGGGCAAAGGAGACCTTTCGGGCGCGCGGGATCACTCGGCGATTGTCGGCTGCGACCGTCGCCTGGACGAGCGGCGATTCGGGCTGGCTCGTCCAGAAAAGACCCCTCCGTCGGTGGCGCTCGCCGCGCGAACGGGAGTAAGCTCGATCCACGATGGCGAGCGATGCACCGAATAGCGGGCCGGCCGACGGGCGCGGGTTGAATGTCCTCTTGGGCGTCAGCGGCGGCATTGCCGCTTACAAGAGCCCCGAGCTGGTACGCCGGCTGAGCGAGGCCGGTGCAACGGTCCGGGTCGTCCTGACCCGCGGGGCGGCCGAGTTCGTCCGGCCCGTCACGTTTCAGGCGGTTTCGGGTCAGCCGGTGCGCGACAGCCTCTGGGATGCCGATGCCGAGGCGGCGATGGGCCACATCGAGCTCGCGCGCTGGGCCGATGTCGTCGTCGTCGCGCCCGCTACCGCACATCTGATCGGCCGCCTTGCGCACGGGCTTGCCGACGATCTGCTGACGACGCTGTGCCTCGCGAGCCGGGCGCCGCTGATGCTCGCGCCGGCGATGAACAATGCCATGTGGGAGCATCCGGCCGTGCGGGCCAATTGCACGCTGCTCGCCGAGCGTGGTGTCCGGCTGCTGGGACCCGCGAGCGGGCCGCAGGCCTGCGGCGAGCACGGGCCCGGCCGCATGTCGGAACCCGCCGATATCGCGGCGGCGGTCCTTGCGGAACCCGCGCGTCTGCAGCCGCAACTGCTGGCCGGTCTCAGCGTGCTCGTCTCCGCCGGGCCCACCCGTGAGCCGATCGATCCCGTGCGTTACATCTCCAATCGCAGCTCCGGCAAGATGGGATTTGCAACCGCGGCCGCTGCGGCCGCAGCCGGCGCGCGTGTGACGCTGGTGGCGGGGCCTGTCAGTCTGCCGACGCCGAGCGGTGTTAGCCGCGTGGACGTCGAGACTGCGGAGGAGATGCACGCGGCGGTCCATTCGCACGTCGGTGCCGCCGATATCTACATCGGCTGTGCAGCTGTCTCCGACTATCGGCCAGAGGCGGTGACCGACCGCAAGATCAAGCGCTCGAGCGATGCCTGGCGTCTCGATATGGTGGCTTCCCGCGACACGCTCGCGAGCGTCGCGGCGCTGACCGAGCCGCCGTTCACGGTCGGTTTTGCGGCCGAGACCAACGACGTTGCGAAGCACGCTCTCGAGAAGCTCGCCCGCAAGCGCGTGGACATGATCGCAGCCAACGAGGTCGGCCCATCTCGCGGCTTCGACAAGGAAACCAACGCGCTCGACGTCTTCTGGCCCGATGGCGAAGCCCGCATAGGAGAGGACACGAAGATCAACGTCGCGCGGCGCCTGGTCGCGCTGATTGCCGAACGTTACCGGGCCCGATCGGCCGCCGGCGACGGCCGGTCCGCCGTCGGCCGATGACCGACGAGGCGGCCGGCACGCGGCGGGTGCCGCTGCGGATACTGGACGCGCGGGTGGGCCGGGAAATCCCGTTGCCGGTCAGGGCCACCGGCGGGTCGGCCGGCGTTGATCTGCGTGCCTGCCTCGACGAGCCGCTGCGGCTCGCCCCCGGAGAGACGAAACTGATCGGCACGGGGCTCGCGATCCACCTCGAGGACACCGGTCTCGCCGCGGTCATCCTGCCGCGGTCGGGGCTCGGCCACAAACACGGGATCGTGCTCGGCAACCTCGTCGGGCTGATCGATTCGGATTACCAGGGCGAGTTGATGGTGTCGTGCTGGAACCGCGGCAGCGACGCGTTCGTCGTCGAGCCGGGCGACAGGATCGCGCAGCTCGTCGTCGTTCCGGTTGTCGCCGCCGAGTTCGAGGTCGTCGAGTCTTTCGGGGACTCGGCGCGGGGCGCCGGCGGTTTCGGCCACACCGGCAAGCGCTGATCAGCCGCCTTTCAGCTCCCGGAAACGCTCTATGTCGAGCGCGAACGCGTCGTAGAGCTGGTTCCTGTCGTCGCGCGTCGTATTCAGAGTCTGCTCGTAGAGCCGGATCGATGCCTCGATGCGCGAGATGTCGAGGACCAGATCCTCCGGCACCGGGGGCGCATCCTTGCGTTCGCTCAGCGGCGAGTAGCGGCCCCGATCGCGCTCCAGCGACGCAAGCCGGTTGCGCAGGTTGCTCAGATAGACTTCGGTGACGCGAATCCGGGAATCGATCAGCTCGAGCCGCCGGTCGCGGAGGTCCTCGATGTCGGCCACCGACAGGTAGGTGTTGAGCAGCATCCGGTCGCGCTGCGCCTGCCGCATCAGGGCGTCGCGCTCGGCGGCCTCGGCTGCGGCGATCCGGTCCATCTCCGCCCGTTCCTCGGGCGTGATCTCGCCCTGCTCGCTGCCGACCGTGATGCCCTGACTGTTCAGCAGGTCCCGGTCCTGAGTGGCGTATTCGGGCGGGATACTGTCGCCGTAGTGCACGACACCGTCCTTGTCGACCCAACGGTAGAGCGTCTGCCCGACAGCCGGGAGATACGCTCCGGCGAGCAGACAGAGGAACAGGCAACGGGCTGAGAGGCGAAATCTCACGTTATGTAAAGGCAGCGAGCGAACGTAGGCCTAGATATACCAAAATTCGGCTGCGGTAAATGCGCCGTTCGTCAAGGTTCGGGGCGAGCGCCGCCGGGGCGGCGGCAATGCTGCGTCGCGCCGACAGCGGTTTTCTTAGATCGCGATGCCGTAGCGGTTGCGATAGGCCTTCACGCGCGGCAGCTCAGCCGCATAGTCGCCGCTTTCCTCGAGATGATCGACCAGGTCGGTCAGCGTGACGATGCTTCGGATCGGTATGCCGATCTCCTCTTCCATCTGTGCGCGCGCCGGTATCCGTGCGCGCGTACCGATCTCTTCGCGATCGAGAGCGACCAGAACGCCGGCCGGTGTTGCGCCGGCCTGTTGAATGATCGTGATGACTTCACGAATCGCAGTGCCGGCCGTGATCACGTCGTCGAGAATCAGCACGCGGCCCTCGAGCGGCGCGCCGATCGTGCTGCCGCCCTCGCCGTGATCCTTCGCTTCCTTGCGATTGAACGCGAAACCATAGTCGAGGTCGTGATGCTCTGCGAGCGCCGCGGACGCCAGCACGACGAGCGGAATCCCCTTGTAAGCAGGCCCGAACAGCATGTCGAACTCGACGTCGATGTTACGCACGGCCGAGGCATAGCAGCGGGCCAGCTTCGCCGCAGCGTAACCGGTCGAGAAGAGTCCCGCGTTGAAGAAATACGGGCTGACGCGGCCGGACTTCAGTGTGAACTCGCCGAAGCGCAGTACCTCGAGCTCGAGCGCCAGATCGAGAAACTCGGACTTGTATGCGTTCATTGCCCTGTGCTCCTTTGCCCTCCAGTATGATACGCCCGGTCACTCGTCCTGTTTAATGTGCCGCCTTGCGAGTCATCACGTTCAACGCCAACGGTTTGCGCGCCGCCGAACGCAAGGGATTCTTCTCCTGGTTTTGCCGCCAGAAGGCGGATGTCCTGTGCGTACAGGAGCTGAAGGCGCAGCCGCACCAGATAGACGCCAGACACTACCACGCCCGTGGTTTTCAGCGCTTCCTGCATTGCGCCGAGAAGCCCGGCTACAGCGGCGTCGCGTTGTATGTTCGCGGCGAGCCGATCGCTGTCAGATACGGCTACGGTAACGAGGAATTCGACCCCGAGGGGCGCTACGTCGAGGTCGAGCTCGATGACGTGATCGTCGCGAGCGCGTACTTTCCATCCGGTTCTTCGAGCGAGGCACGGCAGGCGGCGAAGTTTCGCTTTCTGCCGACGTTCGAGGCGTACATGCGCGAGCGGCTCGCCGGGCCCAAGCCCTATGTCGTCTGTGGCGACATCAACATCGCCCACAGGAAGATCGATCTCAGAAACTGGCGATCCAATCAGAAGAATTCGGGCTTCACGCCGGAGGAGCGCGCCTGGATGGATCATCTGCTCGACGACGTCGGCTTCGTCGATGCGTTCCGGGTCGTGAATCAGGAGCCCGATCAATACACGTGGTGGTCGAATCGCGGACAGGCCTGGGACAGGAACGTCGGCTGGCGAATCGATTACCAGCTCGTGACGCCGGAGTTGCGTGACAGCGTCAGTGCGGCATCGATCTACAAACGCAAGCGCTACTCCGATCATGCGCCGTTGACGATCGACTATGCGCTCTGAGCATACGGTCGCGGTGTGCGCCGTGACGGTCGATACGGCCAGGGTCTCCGCCGGCGCGAGCACGGCTGCGACGGAGCCTGTCACTTGAGCGCCGCCGGTGCCGCATGGCTTCGTTGGCTGCCGGCATCGGTCCGGCCGTACCTCGAGCCCGCGCCGGTCGCTGCGCTCTTCCTCGGCGTCTCGTCGGGGGCGCCGTATGCAATGATCGCTGCGACACTGACGACGCGCCTCGCGCAGGACGGCATTGCGAAGGCATCGATCACGGCCTTCTCGCTCGCTTTCCTGATGTACAACCTGAAATGGCTGTGGGCATGGGTCGTCGACGGCGTCCGGCTGCCGCTGCTCGGCCGTCTCGGTCAGCGGGTTTCCTGGCTGATACTGGCCGGGTTCCTGGTCATGGCCGCAATCGTCAATCTCGCGCTTGTCGATCCGGCCGCGAACATCGTTGCAACGGCAACGGCTGCCGTGCTGGTCGCAGTGGCCGGCGCGACCTTCGACATCGTGATCGACGCCTACCGCATCGAGATTCTCGAACCGCGCCAGCTCGGCGTCGGTTCCGGCATGAACCAGTACGGCTGGCGGATCGGTGCATCGACGGCCGGTGCGGTCGCGCTGGTCATCGCCCAGCGCGCCGGGTGGGACAGCGCGTACATGGCTTGTGCGCTGTTCGCGTTGCCCGCGATGCTCGTCGGGCTCGTGCTCGGCGAGCCCGCGCGGCGACAGGCGCCGGCCGCGCGTCGCGGCATTGCGGCCGCCGTGCAGCTCGTCGCAGGTCCGATACTGGAATTCTTCCGGCGACGCGGCGCCATGCTCGTGATCCTGTTCGTGCTGTTGCACAAGATCGGCGATACGCTCGCGAATCTGACGTTGCGGCTGCTGTTCGACGAGCTCGGCTACACGAATGACGAGATTGCGCTATACGACGTCGGCTTCGGGTTCTGGGCCTTCCTCGCCGGGATTTTCGTCGGCGGCATGCTGTACACCCGCCTCGGCATGAAGCACTCGGTTCTGCTGAGCCTGTGGCTGATGGCGGTTTCCAATCTGAGCTTCGCAGGCCTTGCCGCTCTCGGCCATTCGAACTGGGGAATGGCCGGCGCGATCGGCTTCGAGAACTTCGCGAGCGGCATCGGCGGTGTCGTCGTCGTTGCCTATTTCTCCGCCCTTTGCGATCTGCGTTACACGGCCGCTCAATACGCACTGATCTCGGCGGCCGCCAGCATCGTCGGTCGCGTCCTGACCGGCACGACGGCCGGCGCGCTGATCGAGGCGCTCGGCTACGTGCAGTTCTATCTGCTGACGACCGTCGCCGCGCTGCCGGGAATCATTCTGTTCTGGCTAATGCTGCGCAACGGTCTGATCGACGCATCGACCGGTTCCGCAGCAACGGAAACGAGCGTTCACGAAACCTGAGCGCGGCGCAGGTAGAAAAGGTCGACGATCTCGTGCCCGAGCCTTAGTCCGCGCTGCTCGAACTTCGTTGGTGGCCGGAAGCCGAGCGTCGGATCGACCGTGGCCGGCGGGATTTCACGGAGACTCGTGTTCCTCGTCAGCACCCCGCGAGCCTGCTGCGCGTAGTCGGCCCAGTCGGTCGCCATATGCAAGAGCCCACCCGGCTTCAGTATTCCGGCGACAGCGGCGACGAAAGCAGGATTGACGAGCCGGCGTTTGTGGTGGCGCTTCTTCGGCCACGGATCCGGAAAGAACAGGTTCACCGCGTCGAACGCTGCCGGCGGGATCATTGCAGCGATGACGTCGACGGCGTCGCGGGCGATCACTCGCACGTTCGTCAGGCCGGCCCGTTCGAGCATCACGAGCAAGTGACCGATACCTGGTTCATGCACTTCGATGCCGAGGTAGTCGACATCGGGAAATCGCGCGGCGGTTGTCACGAGCGCGCCGCCGTCGCCGAAGCCGATATCGAGGACGCGTGCCGCATCGCGACCGAAGATCGCGTCGAGGTCGAGTGGCCGATCGCCGAACTCGACACCGTAGACCGGCAGCAGCTGGTCGAGCGCGCGCCGCTGGCCGGTCGTCAGACGGCCGGGTCGGCGGACGAAGCTGCGGATCCTGCGCGGGTGTTCAGTGCGCGGCGGCATGGTGGCCGGTGCGATTGCCTAGCCGGTCGTGCGCATCAGCTCGATGCCGAGCCGGATGTACGCGGCAGCGATCGCAAGATATGCGAGCGTCATGCCGACGGCCGGTAGTGGCGCTGCGAGACCGACGGCCGTGATCAGCCATCCGCCGGCGAGCAGCGCGCCGGCATACCTGGCCCGGCCCGATCCGCGAACGACCTCGATGCCGAGCCATACCGAACCGGCGAGCAACGCGAGCCACGCCGTCGTGGTCCAGATTTCGAGCGCGGTGAACTGCCACGGCGCGCACGCCTGCTCGATGAATGCCTCGGCGGCGGCAGTTGCCGGCGGGTAGAACGGCGTGCAGTCGAGTCCGGCGGCCGCTTCAGGGTGAGCGGCGAGCGCTGGCAGCAGTGTCAGCTGTATCGCGCCGGTGCCCGCCACCAGCAGGTTGCCGACGCTCGCGACCAGAAACGCGCCGAGGCCGGAACGGCCGGGCCGCACGAGCCTGCCGGCGTAAAGGCCGATCAGGCCGAAGAGCAGGAAAACGTGGTGCGCGGTCGCGAGGCTGTAAACCAGCCACCAGCGTGGCGTGCCTATGCTCGCGGCACTCTGCCAGCCGTCGGCCAGGACGAGCGGCAGATAACTGAGTCCGGCGGCGAGCGTGGCCGCGCCGAAGACCCGTAACGGCATCGTCGTCTGTTGCATCGCGTCTCCCCTTTGCGTGGGATTCTACGCGCCGCCCCGCCCGGCGCAGCCCGGACGACGACAGTCGACGCTCCGGGGCGAACTCCGCCTGAGCACGACTGGAGCCCGCCCGCGGAACGCCGGTGTCGGGTGCCCGGTCTCGGTCGCCGCAGGTCCGCGAGTCGACGGCCGTTTGTCGGTGTAGACTCGAAATATGTGTGTCCGAGCCCCATCGCGCCGCCGCGCCCACCTGACGCTGATACTGGCAGTACTGCCGAGCATTGCCGGCGCGCAAACCCCCGTGATCGACGCGCTCAGGTCCGGCGATTTGCGCGTCGCTGCGAGCCTCGTCCGCGAGGGTGCCGGACGCGACGAGCGAACCGTCGATGGTTCGACGGCGTTGCACTGGGCGGCATTCGTCGAGGCGCCGGCTGTGGTCGAGACTCTGCTCGCGAACGGCGCTGTTGCCGGCGCGACCGATCGCTACGGGGCGACGCCGCTGTTTCTGGCGGCGGAAAACGGCAACGCAGCGATCATTGTGCAATTGCTCGATGCCGGCGCCGACGCCGGGACGCGTTCGCCGGCCGACGAGACGATGCTGATGGCCGCGACCCGCAGCGGCAATCTCGATGCCGTCACGCTGCTGCTCGATCGCGGGGCAGCAGTCGACGCAACCGATGGCAACTACGCGCAGACTGCATTGATGCTGGCGGTTCGCGAAGGCCATTCGGACCTCGTGGATCTGCTGATCGGCCGGGGCGCCGACGTCGATGCCCGCACCCGGGTCGGCGAGACGCCTGATTTCGTGCCGCCCTGCAAAGGTACCGGCTGCGGGTCCGAAGGCGTCGGCATCAATCGCGGGGGCGTGCCGGATCGCGGCCGCCGGGCCGCTGCGAAGGGCGGCATGAGCCCGCTGCTCTATGCCGCTCGCGACGGCCAGCTCGGAGCGGCCCGGCGGCTGATTGCAGCCGGCGCCGATATTGAGCTGGCAGAGGCCAACGGCATACGGCCGCTGCTGATGGCGGCGCTGAACAATCAGCTCGACGTCGCAATGCTGTTGCTCGAGGCCGGCGCCGATCCGAACGCGGACGATTTCTGGGGGCGGTCGCCGCTGTTCGCCGCGGTCGAGTATCGCAATCTCGACATGAACAACCGCGAGCAGGACAGCCCGACGGACAATGGCGTCGATCGCGAACCGCTACTCGGGCTGATCGAGGCGCTGCTCGCGCGGGGCGCGGAGGTCAATGCCCGGACGCGGGAGATGCCGCCGTCGCGGCGCTGGCTTTATTCGCTGAACGATGTGTCCTGGGTCGACTTCACGGGCCAGACGGCGTTTCTGCGGGCGGCGCTGTCGGCGGATGTGACGGTAATGCGCCTGCTGCTCGAGCACGGCGCCGATCCGCTGCTGCCGACGTTGGCGGGAACCACGCCGCTGATGGCGGCCGCCGGCGTCAACTGGGTCGTCGCGCAGACCTACACGGTCTCGCCGGACGCGGAGCTCGAGGCCGTTCGTCTGTGCCTCGAGCTCGGTAACGACATCAACGCCACCAACTCGATGGGGCTGTCGGCCTTGCTCGGCGCCGTCAATCGCGGGGCCAACCACCTCGTCGAGTTTCTCGCGGCGAACGGCGCCGACCTCGACGTCGTCGATGCCGAGGGCCGCGACGCGCTGCGCTGGGCCGAGGGCGTCTTTCTGGCATCGGTCGGCGCGGAGCAGAAGCCCGCGACGATCGCATTGCTGGAGCGACTCGACGCCGAGCGGGGTGGACGCGAATGAACCGGCTCGTGCTCGTTGGGATGCCGGTCGTCGCCGTGTTCGCGGCAGCCGTCTGGTACCTGCTCGGAAGCGCGCCGGCAGGTGGTCCCGCGGAGGCGAGGGCGACGATGCTCGCGTATTGCATCGATTGTCACAACGATGCGGAGTTCGCCGGAAACGTCAGTTTCGAGGCCGCCGACCCGGGCGCACTGCACGCCAACATCGAAACCTGGGAGAAAGCCGTTCGTAAGCTCGAGGCCGGATTGATGCCACCGGCCGGAGAGCCCCGCCCGCCGCACGACGAGCTCGAGTCGCTGACGGCGTGGCTAACGACCGGTCTCGACGAGCTCGCGGCGCGCAACCCGAACCCCGGTGCGCCGGCGCTGCACCGGCTGAACAGAACCGAATACGCCAATGCCATCCGCGATCTGCTGGCGCTCGACATCGACGTGACGACGCTGTTGCCGGCGGACGATTCCCGCGAGGGCTTCGACAACATTGCCGATGCGCTCAGTGTCTCGCCGGCGCACATGCAGGCGTACGTTTCGGCCGCGGCATCCATCAGCCGTCTCGCGATTGGCGACGTCGGGGCGAGCCCCGGCGGGAAGACGTACAGCGTCCCGCGCGGCCTGTCGCAGGCGGGACACCTCGAGGGCCTGCCATTCGGGACCCGCGGGGGACTCGCCGTCGAGCACGTCTTTCCGGTCGATGCGGAATACGAGATTTCGGTCCGTCGCGCACTTGGCGGCATTTTTCTCGACAGCGTCGGGAACGACGATCCGGTCGAGGTCGCGATTGACGGGCGGCGGCTTGCAGTTTTCACCGGACGCGGCGGCGAGCCGATCCGAATCCCGGTGACGGCGGGGCCCCACCGGCTGACTGCGGCCGTGCTGCCGCGCGGTCACGCTTACGGTGTCGATGACCTGTTCTCGAACCTCGCAGCGAGCACCGGCGTCTCGTCAATCTCGATTATCGGGCCGTTCGATACGACAGGTGCCGGCGACACGCCGAGCCGCCAGCGCGTGCTCGTCTGCGCGCCGGACGCAGCGGCTGATGCCGGCGAGGAGCGGGCCTGCGCACGGGAAATCGTCTCGGCGCTCGCGCGGCGGGCGTTTCGCCGACCGGTCGGCGAACTCGAAGACAGCATCGAGACGATCATGGGCTTTTTCGACGAGGGCCACGCTCTGGGCGGCTTCGATCTCGGTGTCCAGCATGCGCTGGCCCGGGTTCTCGTCGACCCGCAATTCATTTACCGCTTCGAGTACGAGCCGGACGGCGTCGCGCCGGGCGGCGTCTATGCGATCGACGACCATGCGCTCGCGACGAGGCTCGGCTTCTTCCTCTGGAGCAGCCTGCCCGACGACCGACTGCTCGACCTGGCCGATGCCGGGCGCCTTGGCGATCCGGCCGTTCGTCGCGCCGAGGTCGAGCGGCTGCTCGGCGACGCAAGAGCGCTGGCTCTGACCGAGAGCTTCGCCGTTCAATGGCTGGGGCTGCGCGTGCTCGAGACCGTCAACCCGGTCGGCACGGATTTCGACGCGAACCTGCGCACCGCGATGGCGCGCGAGACACAGTTGCTGTTCGCCGACATCGTAGAGCGTGACGGGAGCGTGCTGGACCTGCTCGATGCGGACTATACGTTCGTCAACGAAAGGCTCGCGCGCCACTACGGCATACGGGGTGTGCGCGGCAGTCGGTTCCGGCGCGTGACGCTGACCGATCCGAACCGTTTCGGCCTGCTCGGTCACGCGAGCATTCTGACGACGACCTCGTCGCCAACCCGGACATCGCCGGTGATCCGCGGCGCCTGGGTGCTCGAGCATTTGCTCGGCACACCGCCGCCTTCGCCGCCGCCGGGCGTCGAGACGAACCTGGACGAATCGGTGCCGGAGCGTGCCGGCCCCGATACGCTGCGCGCCCGACTCGAACGGCACCGCGAGGATCCGGGTTGCGCGTCTTGCCATAACATCATCGACCCGATCGGATTTGCGCTCGAGTCTTTTGACTTGACCGGCCGCTGGCGCGAGACTGATCGTGGCGAGCCGATAGATGCGCGCGGCGAGCTGTGGGACGGCACGCCGCTCGACGGCCCCGCGAGCCTGCGCGAGGTGCTGACCGACAGGGAGACGCTGTTCGTGCAGGCGCTGGCCGAGAGGCTTCTGACTTACGCGCTCGGCCGGAGTCTCGAAGCCTGGGACATGCCGGCCGTGCGCGGGATCGCCGCCGCCGCGGCCGCCGATGACTATCGCTTCTCGGCGCTGGTCAATGCGATCGTCGAGAGTGCGCCATTCCGGCTGAAGCGTGCCGAGGACCCGGCGAACGTCGCCGCGTTGAACCGGACGCCGTGAACCGGCCGTGCTGAACTGAAGGAGCCGAGCGATGTTCGTAACGAGAAAGCATCTCTCCCGGCGCACGCTGCTCAGAAGCGGCGCTGCGGCGATCGCACTGCCCTTGCTCGACTCTATGGTGCCGGCCGGGACAGCTCTCGCGCAGACCGCGGCAAGCCCGAAGAGCCGGCTCGGTTGCATCTATATCCCGCACGGCGCGACGATGGACAAGTGGACGCCGGCCGAGACCGGTCGCGGTTTCGGGTTCTCCGAGATCCTCGCACCGCTCGAGCCTTTCCGGGATCGGATCAACGTCATCAGCGATCTCGCGCACGCGCCGGTCGCGCCATGGGACGGCGAGGATACCGGCGGCGCGGAAAATCACGTTCGGGCGGCAGCGGTTTTTCTCAGTGGCGCGCATCCGGTCAAGGGCGGCGAGGCGATCGTCGGGCCGACGATCGATCAGGTCGCAGCCGCTGCGGTCGGACAGGACACGCCGCTGCCATCGCTCGAGCTCTCGATCGAGCCCGTCGGCTTGAACTGCGACGCCGATTTCACCTGCGCCTATCGCAACACGCTGGCCTGGAAGACGGCGACGCTGCCGCTGCCGATGGAAAACAACCCGCAGGTCGTGTTCGAGCGGCTGTTTGGCGGCGGCGCGACCGACGCCGAGCGCCAGGCCCGGCGTGACCAGGCGAAGAGCCTGCTCGACTCGGTCGTCGACCAGGTCGAATCGCTCGGCAAAGGCTTGCCGGCCGCCGATCGATCACGACTTGCCGACTACCTCCACGAGGTGCGTGAGGTCGAGCGGCGTGTCCACCTGGTCGACGAAAAGCTGTCGCAGGACCTGGATCTTCCGGACCCGCCGGCCGGTGTGCCCGGCCGATTCGAAGAGCATCTCGCGCTGATGTTCGATCTGCAGGTGCTGGCCTGGCGATCCGAAATCACGCGAATCTCGACGCTGATGCTGGCCCGCGAGAACAGCAACACCTTTTATCCCGGCAGCGGAGTTCGCGAGGGCTTCCATAACGCGTCGCACCACTCGAACGAGCGCCGGAACATGGATCAGTTCGCCGTGCTGAATCGCTATCACGTCGCGTTGCTCGGCACGTTTCTGGAAAAGCTCCGCCAGACGCCGGATGGCGACGGCTCGCTGCTCGATCACTCGATGATCCTGTACGGTTCGAGTCTCAGTGACGGCAACGAGCACAACTACGATCCGCTCCCGGTCGTGCTCGCCGGCGGCGCGTCGGGCCGGCTCGAAGGCAATCGTCACCTGCGCCACGCGCCGCAGACGCCGATGTCCAATCTGCTGCTCGCAATGCTCGACAAGCTCGGCGTCGAGCGCCCGTCGTTCGGCGACAGCACGGAGATGCTCGCGATCTGAGGCCGCCGGAGCGGCAGAAGCGGCAGACGCGGCAGACGCGGGACATCTGGCAGAGGGCCGCCGCCGCGACCCCCTGCCGCAACACCGAAGTCGCTCAGTCGATCGCGAAGCAGTAGAACAGGCCGTCGCCGCCGGTGCCCTGCAGGTCGGCCTGACCGCAGCCACGCGAGCCGTGCGCGTTGTTCCACGACGTCGGGTTCGCGCCGCCGCCCGTCCGGTCGTGATGACCGACCTGGGCGCTGCCGTCGGCACCGTTATGGGTCCAGTTCCTGCAGGTGTGGTCCTCGCCGTCGTTGATTGCCGTGCCGTCGAGATTCGACCCCGTCAGGATGTCGTGCCGGTTCGGCTCGTCGCCGCGACCGTTGATCTGTTCGCCGCTCTCGCTGATCGAGTTTTCCTTGCTCAGCAGATTGTTGTCGCTATGCAGGTCGTCGACGTCCGCGGCCACTTCGACGCCGTTCGCGTTGACCCATGGCCCGTCGCCGATCCGGTCACGGGCATCGACGCCACCGTCGCCACCGGTGCTCAGGTAAGCACGCCAGGTCTTGCCTGCGACGCCGGCGCTCTCGGCCAGCATCGCGCAATGCGCGTCCGCGCCGGCGAGCCCGCCGAGGTTCGCGCCGTCACCCGGCCCGGCGCTGGTCAGAAAGAAGCTCATCCCTGAGTCCTGCGCGGCGGCGAGACCGCAGGCGCCGGAAAGCAGGGCGAGCACAAGAAGCCTTTTGCTGTTGTCCATTCTCGATTCCCTCCAGTGTTGTTCGTATTCGGCGCGCCCGATTATGCATGACGGCCCTGCCGTCCGCCGGTCGCCGGCTGCCTGCCGGCGGCCACTGGCCGGGGCCGGCGGCGCGAAGCCGATATAATCGCCGGGTTCACTGGCAAGAGGCGCCGCGATGCGCACAGCCCGACGGTACCGGCGTCTCCGGCGTTTCGACGGCCGATGACCGGCGAACGACCCGGTTCGCCTGCCGTCGCGATCGCGGGACTCGCGACCGTCGTTGCGCTGGCCGCCGTCTGGTACCTCGTCGGAGCCGACAGATCGGAGCGGACGCCCGCGGCAGACGTTGCAGACGCGAATACGGCCGGGGTAGACGCGATTGCGTCGGACGGAGCGGCGCCTGCTGCGACGGCGGAGACCGTCGGCGAAGCCAACGGCGCCACAGCCTCGCCGTTCGATTTCGACACTTTCGGTGCGCCGGCGGCGCTTGCGGCCGGGCCGCTGCGCTACGAACGCGAGTACCCGACGATCGACTATGCGTCCGGCCCGCTGACCGGCCGGATCGAGCGGCTGCGCCGGGGGCTGGCCGAGGGCACGGTTCGCCTCGAAGCCGACACGGGGCTCGAATTTCTGCAGCAGTTGCTGGCCGAGCTCGATATCGACCCGTCCTCACAGACGCTCGTGTTCTCGAAGACCAGCCTGCAGGTCGCCGGCATCCTGCCGGAGACGCCCCGCGCGATCTATTTCAACGACGATACCTACGTCGCCTATGTCCCCGGAGCGGCGTTCGAAATCGCATCGATCGACCCGCAGCTCGGGCCGGTATTTCATACGATCGATCGGGACGGCGGCGGCGCGGGCGCGCTGGTCCGCGAGGCGAACCAGTGCCTGCGCTGCCACGATTCGCTGTCACTGACCGGCGGCGGCGTACCGCGCCTGCTGATGGGCTCGGGCTACATTGGCACGCAGGGTGAGCTGGTGTCGCACGAAGCGTGGATCCTGATGCGGCCCTGGACGCCGATGCGCAGCCGCTGGGGTGGCTGGTACGTAACGGGACAGCACGGTGACCAGGTGCATCTCGGCAACATCGTCGTCGGCGATATCGCCGAGCTCAATGATCTCGAGGCCCTGCGGGTCGGCAATCTGGTGACGCTCGACGAGGTGCTCGATACCTCCGCGTACCTGACGCCCTACAGCGACATCGTCGCCCTGCTGATCGCGCAACACCAGATCCAGGTGCAGAACGACATCACGCGGCTGAACTGGGATCTGGCGACGGCTGCGGGCGTGCCGGTAGAGGACCTGTCATTGGCGCTCGAGACGATGCCGCGGGACGAGGTGGATCAGCTGATCTTCGAGAAGGCCGAGCCGCTGATCGAGGTGCTCGTGATGGCGTTCGATATCGAGCTGACCGCACCGGTTGTCGGGACTTCGGGCTTCGCGGAGTGGTTCCGGTCGCAAGGCCCCGTGGACGGCGACGGCCGCTCGCTGCGCGATCTGGATCTCGAGACCAGGATATTTCGCTATCCGTTGAGCTACCTGATCCACTCGACGGCATTCGACGCGATGCCGATGCAGGCAAGGCGCTATATTTATCGTCGGGTCCGCGAAGAGCTGACCGGTGGCGGTCGACTCGAGCTCGAGGCAGCCTACCCCGAAGACCGCCGTCTGGCGGCGCTCCGGATCCTCGAGGCGACGAAACCGGAATTCGCTGAGCAGGGCGGAGCAGGAATGGAGGCGGCCGATGCGGGGAACCTCAGCGACCCAGGGGGCTCTGATCAGGCAGTGCCGGTAAGAAACCAATAACAACAACAGCCGTCGACCTGAACGGCATTGCGGCGAGGCCGAAAGCCTTTGCCACCCAGCGGAGAGAACCGAATGACCAGCGACAGCCAATCTGCAAGCCGCGTGCCGGATCCGATAAAGTCACTTTGCTGGCTCGGCATCGTCGCCTACGTCGTCAACAAGACCCTGATGCTGCGTGCCGGGGCGACCCTGCTGGAGCTCTTCGATTTCGGCAACCCGTCACTCTGGGGCCTTGCTTTCGGCGCCTGCATCGTCGGGCTGATCCTCCGCTCTCCGAAGATCCGCCGAACGACGATGCTGATCGAGGCCAATGAGACACGCGCCGTCGTTCTGTCATTCCTGTTCGTGCTCACCGTCATGGGGGCCTACTACATATTGCGAACGGTCCGCGATTCGATGGCGAGCGACTGGACCGATCCCGAGATATCCCTGCTCTGGACGATCCAGTTCTTCTTCAGCGCCGCGGTCGTTGCGATCTACGGCTTCGCCTGTTCCAGGGTCCGTTTCAGGTTGCTGGTCCCGGCGGTCTACATGTTTTACGCGGTCACCTTCATCGCGTTTACGTTCGGCTCGTCCGTCATCGAGAACACAGTCCTGCTCGACAAGAGCTTCTACGTCTGGGTGAGCCTGTTCAGCCTGTTTCATCTGTCGGTCTTCTGGAGCTTCATGGCCGACATCTTCAGCAGCGAGCAGTCGAAGCGGCTGTTCGCGTTCATCGCCGCCGGCGCGAGCGCCGGTGCCGCGGCCGGCCCGCTGATCGCGGCGGTCTTCGCCCGCGACATCGGTAACAACAACCTGATGCTGATCGCAGCGCTGGTACTGTTGTCGACTACGCCGCTGATCTTCTACCTGCAAAAGCTGAAAGTGTCGGACCTGCACAACGAGGACGTCCAGGCGGACCTCAGCGCCGCCCGGATGGGTGGCAGATGGTGGGCGGGCTTCCGTGACTTCTTCACGAGCCCGTATCTGCTCACTATCGGCGGCTTCATTCTGCTCTACACCGCGATTCAGGCGTTCATCTACTTCGAGACGACGGACCTGCTGCGAATATACGAGGAACGCGAGCAACGCACGGCGATCCTTGGCGTCCGCGATTCGATCGTCAACATTCTGACTTTCGGCCTCGGGCTCTTCGTTACGGGCAGGCTGGTGACGAAGCTCGGCATGCCGCTGACGCTGGCGGTGATACCGCTCGTCGCCGCCGTAGGATTCATCATCCTCGCGTTCGCGCCGATTCTTACCGTCATGCTCGCGGTCGACATCGCGCGCCGTGCCGGCAACTACGGCGTCATGCGACCGGCACGGGAGATGCTCTTCACGAGCGTCAGCCGTGAGCAGCGGTTCAAGGCGAAACCGGTCGTCGACGTCGTCGTCTATCGCGGCGGCGACGCGATCTGGGGCGGCGTGTTCGCGGCAATGAGCACGGGCCTCGGCTTCGGGTTTTCGCTGATGGCGATCGTCGGTGCGGCGTTCGCTGCCGTCTGGGCCGCATCCGGGGTCTATCTCGGGCGTGTCTTCAAGCGTCGCGAGCAGTCGACGAGCCTGACCGATGCGTCACTCGAGGGGACGAGAGCCGGCGGCGATGTCCCGGTGGGCGGCGAGCAGACCGCAACGCCGTCCGGTTGAAGTCGGGACGCCGACGGCGGCACAGGGTCCGACCGCGAAGCTTGCGGCGGCTCAGTCGGCCAGTCGCGCAGCCTCCCACGCCAGAATGGCCTGCTTGCGCGGCGGCCCCCACCGATAGCCACCGAGCTCGCCGGTGCGCCGAATCACCCGATGACAGGGAATCGCGAACGCGATGGGATTGGCGCCGACGGCGAGCCCGACGGCCCGTGCTGCGGTCGGACGCCCGACGCGCGAAGCCAGGTCCGCGTATGTCGTGATGCCGCCCGCCTGCACGTCGAGCAGGGCCCGCCAGACCGCCACCTGAAAATTCGTTCCTGCGACGTGGAGCGACAGCGGGCCGGCGCCAGGGTCCGGCGCCGTGAATACCCGATCGGCGGTGGCAGTCGCGCGGCCGTCGTCGCGGATCAGCCGCGCGCGATGCCAGCGCTTCCCGAGCCGCTCGAAGTCGGTCCGGCTTCCAGCGTCGTCACTCTCGGTCGGGCCGGCGACGAACGACAGCTGGCAGATGCCGCGGGGCGTTTCGGCAATGAACACGTGGCCGAATGGTGATTCCGCGATGCCGAAGCTGATCGTGATGCCGTTGCCGGCGGCGCGCACCTCGCCGGGAGTTGCGGCCTCGAGCGTCACGAAGTGATCGTGCAGCCGCGACACGCCGCTGAGTCCGGCGTCACCGGCAACCTCGAGCAGAGGCCGCGGCTCGTCGAGCAGGGCACGAGCCCGCTCGACGGTCAGCACCTGCAGAAAGCGTTTCGGCGAAACGCCGACCCAGCGCGAGAAAACCCGCTGAAAGTGCGTCGGGCTGAGACCGGCGGCAGCTGCAACACGGCCGAGCGCCGGTTGCTCGTCCGCATGGCGGCGCAGAAACTCGATTGCGCGGCTGATGCGCTGATAGTCGTTGCTGGCAGTCACGATGGCATCTCCGGTTTCCGCAGGCACGATGGCGTCTCCGATATCTGCGGGCACGATGCCGCAAGGCGGCGCGACTGTCGATCCGATTCTTGCGTTTCGCTGGTCGGTCCCCGATATAGCCTGCGCCGGCGTCGGTCTGCCTATAATCGTCCGATGGCAAACGCCGTTGCGCTCCGCGGTTTCGTTCGCGCTGCTCCGGGCAGCCAGGACCGTGTTGCCGCCCGGCTGTTGATGCTGGCGTTTGGTCTCGGTGCATCCATCGGTGTGCTGGCGGACGCCGACGACGATGCCGCCCGCTATCTGGCGCGCATCGCGGCGCTCGACGATGCCGGGCCGCAGCTGAGCGCAGTCATCGTCGTGAACGCCGCTGCGCCGGCACTCGCCGCGCAGGCCGAAGCGGCCGGCCGGCCGCTCGCCGGTCGCACGGTACTGGTCAAAGACAACATCGAGACGCGCGAATGGCCGACGACGGCGGGCAGCCTGGCGCTGGTCGACAATGCGACCGGCCGCGATGCGCCGTTGATCGCCAGGCTGCGGGAGGCCGGCGGCGTCGTCCTCGGCAAGACCAACCTGTCGGAGTGGGCGAATATCCGGTCGAATGCGAGCACGAGCGGCTGGAGCGCAGTCGGCGGGCAAACGCGCAATCCGCACGCGATCGACCGCAACGCCTGCGGGTCGTCGTCCGGCAGCGGCGCTGCGGTGGCAGCCGGCCTTGCGTGGGCTGCGATCGGCACCGAGACCAACGGCTCGATCACCTGTCCGGCATCGATCAACGGTGTGGTCGGCTTCAAGCCCACGGTCGGCCTGGTGAGTCGCACGCACATCGTGCCGATCAGCGAAACGCAGGACACGGCCGGCCCGATGACGCGGAGCGTTTACGATGCTGCCCTGCTGCTTAACGCGATCGCCGGTCGCGATCCGGCCGATGTGGCGACCGCGGTCGCCGACGATCACGTCGTCGACTTCACGGCGGGGCTCGCCGAGGCTTCGCTGGCCAACGTGCGTGTCGGCGTTCTGCGCCCGCGACAGGCCGGCGACAGCCGCGTGCTGACCGTTTTCGGGCAGGCGCTCGCGGATCTCGAAGACGCCGGTGCCGAGCTGATCGACGTCGAGTACCAGCTTGCCGACGACTTCTGGGCCGATGAGCTGACCGTGCTGCTATTCGAGTTGCGCGAAGGTCTCGATCGATACCTGAGCGGATCGCCGGCGGACATTCCGGTTCGCAGCCTCGACGACGTCATCGCGTTCAACAACGACCATGCGGCCGACGAACTGCGCTGGTTCGGACAGGATCTGTTCGAGCAGGCTGCCCGGCTGACCGATGCCGACGCGTACTCGGCGGCGCTCGATCGCATCCTGCGGCTCGCCCGTGAGGACGGGATCGACCGACTGCTGCGCGACAACGAGGTCGCGTTTCTCATCGCCCCGACTCAGGGTCCGGCATGGAACATCGATCTCGTGCTCGGCGATCACTTCGTCGATGGCTTCGGCGCCGGTGCGCTGCCTGCGGTCGCGGGCTATCCACATCTGACCGTGCCGATGGGTGCCGTCGAGGGCCTCCCGGTCGGCCTGTCGATCATCGGCGGGCAGTGGCAGGACCATGCCGTGCTGCAGGCGGGTGCTGCCTACGAGCGGGCGCGCACGGCGGCCGTGCCAGAACCTTCGTTCGAGCGCTGGCGCGCCGATTGAGGGTTCCTGCGTTCCGTTGAGTGGTGCTGCCGCCCGGAGCAGCAAGCACTTCAGGAGTTTTCTCAACAGTGTGGGCCAGCGGTATCGATAGGCAGGAGTTTCCGACCGGCCCGCTGCCACTGCCACTCGTTGCGTGCGAGTCGCGCGGCAAACCGCTGTCTGGCGAGGCACACGTGCTGCCGTCAGCGTCGTGTATACTCGGGAAGTATCTTCAATAAAATCAAAGACATCACAGGGGGGTCAATCATGGCCACACTGACCCGGTTGTTCGCCTTGCTGCTAATCGGCGGGTTCGCCTCCATGGTCCACGCCGACCAGCTGACGCAGATCATCCAGCAGGATCTTCAGACGCTCGGCTACGAGCCCGGCAATACCGATGGCGAGCCGAGCACCGCGACTGCCATTGCGATATCGAAGTTCCAGGCAGAGCACGGCCTCGAGGTCACCGGTGAAGCGACACCACAGCTCGCGGGCACCATCAAGTCTGCGTTGAAGGGCAATGCCCCGGGCGGTGCGGTTGCCGCGTCGCCGGCTGCAGCGTCGCCGCCCACGCCGGCACAGGCACCGGCGGCGCAGGCTGCGGCAGCCGCGTCTGCGCTCGATGCGACAGCGCTGCAGGCAGCACAACAGGCCTGCCTGCAACAGAAGGTCGAAGAGCAGCGAGAAGCCTCGCAGCGCAAACGGGGTTTCGCCCGGCTTGCTCGTGCAGCGACACGAGCCGCCTCACGAATGGGGGGCGACGGCATATCCCGCGACGTAGCGAGAGCATCGTCCGCCGTCTACGACGCCGGCGCGATTGCCGGCGATTTGAAGGGTGCGGCAGAAGATCTCGGCCTGACAGAAAGCGATATCGAAGAGTGCCGTAACCCGTTCTGAGCCGCGCGGCCGCCGTCAACGACAGCCATAGCGCAACCAGTTCTCGACCGGCTGCGAGGGCGAAAGCGAGAATCCATCGGTCCCGACCTCTTAGCGGACGAGCGCCAACCTCGGCATCCTGCAGTCCGATTCCGACTACGTTGCGATGATGATGGATCCGACGCAGATGATGTAAACGCAGGCGACTGTGCTGAACGCCACCGCCGATGCGATTGACGAAGCTGCGGAATCCGTGCAGAACAGCCAGCAACAGGCGGAGGCCTAGCCGGCACCGGTGCGTGAGCCGAGCGTGGCGCTGGCCGACCGGCTGGCCGCACTCGTCGAGGGATAAGCCGAGCGTCGGTCACGTCGCCTTGCGTGACTCGTACCAGGCGACGACGCGCGGGTCGCCTGCAACGCGTTCCTGGAGCGAGACGAGACCGGGGGCCACCGTGTCGACGACGTCTTCCGGAATATGGTCGAGCACGCCGGACCGCAGTGCCCTGATTTGCGCGAACGCCCGCAGGTCTGCAACGGTCAGTTGGCCGTCGGCGAAGTACTCGCCGCCGCCACGCGCGAGCAGCCCATCGAGGCCGCGCAGATAGAGCGACAGCCAGCCGTCGACCAGCTCCTTTCTGGCGCGTTCGAGCGCTTCGCCTTCGAGGCCGAAAGTCCGGACGATTCGGTTCGTCAGGTCTTCGAGCGTGCCGAACACCTCATCGCAATAGAGCGCCTGCAGCGCGTCTTCCGGATAGAGGCCGCCGAGCTTCCCGACATAGCGACCGATCGCGTTCGACTGCGTAATGGGGCGCCCGTCGATCTCGAAAACGGGTATGCAGCTGAACGGCAGGCTACTGCGGCGTTCCTGAAATTGCTGAAACGAGATGCGATCGTCCTCGAACGCAATGCCGGCGGCATGCAACGCAATTCGGATGTGCTCGGCGCGGCCGCCGTCAATGTCGAAGTAGGTGAGTCTGTAGTGGGTCATCTTGCTGGATCCTGTAGCTTGTGTCGTTGTCGTCTATCCGGGTCGTTGCCGTCCGCGCGCGACTTAGTGCTGCCGGGCCGCCGATGAGTCTGCCTGCGGCCATCTCCGCCGACGGTCTGCCTGCGGCCATTGCCGCCGCGATGCCGGCACCCGGTCAAACGAGTGCCGGATCGGTGTCGATCTCGACCAGTGAGGGTCCCGTTGCGGATATCGCTTTGCCCAGCGAATCGCGCAGAGCGTCCGCTCTGGTCACCCGGTGACCTTCGCCACCGCACAGTCGCGCATATGCGGCGAAGCTCGGGTTGCGCAGACTCGTCTGCCAGACCGGCCACTCGCCGGCACGCTGCTCCTTCGATATCTTGCCGAGCTCGGCGTTGTTCAACAGCACGTGCGTGATGCTCATTTCGTACTTCACGGCCGTCATGAATTCGCCGAGATACTGACCGAATCCGCCGTCGCCGCTGATCGAGATCACCTTTCGTCCCCGGTAGTCGTCGGTGTCCTGTGTCGCTGCCCAGGCACCGAGCGCGGCCGGGAAGGCGAAGCCGATCGAGCCGAGATAGCCGGACATCAGCACGCGCTGACTGGTGCATTCGAAGTAGCGGCCAAATGAGTAGGTGTTGTTGCCGACATCGACCGCAATCACCGCGTCGTCCGGTACGACATCGTTCAGCGCCGCGAAGACCGCCGCGGCGCCGATACCGTTGCCACGATCCTCACTCTCGCGCTCCGCTTTCTCGCGGCGCCAGATCTGCCAGCGCTCCGCAATCTCCGCGCGCTGATCTGTCCGATCCGCGTTCGGTCGGAGGGCCTCGCTCAGCCGGGTTGCCGTTACGCCGATCTCTCCCCAGACCGGGACGGTTACGCGGTGGAATCTGCCGAGCGCCATGCGATCGAAGTCGACCTGAACGATCGGTCGTTTGCGGGTGATGCCGGTGTGATTCGAAAATGACGCACCGAGTGCGACGATCACGTCACACTCATTCATCAGCCAGCTTGCGACCGGCGTTCCGGACCGGCCCAGCACACCGGCGGCCAGCGGATGGCGGTCCGAGATCTGCCCCTTGGCCTTGAACGTCGTCAGCACCGGCGCGTTCAGCTTTTCGGCGAGCGCGATGACCGCAGGCATCGCATCGCGAGCCCCGTAGCCGACGATGACTATCGGCCGCTTCGCGCGCTCGATCTCCGCGGTTGCGGCGGCGAGCGCTTCTGCGTCCGGCGCAATGCCGGTCAGGCCCATCCGCCCGCCCGGTCCGGACGCACGGTACGACGCGTCGGCCGGGATTGTCTGGACGTCGTCGGGGAAGATCAGATGCGCCACGTCGCGCTCGACGATCGCGTTCTTGCAGGCGAGCGACATCAGCTCGGCATGCTTCGAGGAGGGCAGCACCGTCTGACTGAACCGTGCTACCGGCGCGAACGCCGTCTGCAGATCGATTTCCTGAAACGCGCCCGGTCCCAGCACCTGCACGTCGACCTGTCCCGTCAGCGCGAGCACCGGCGCGCGATCGACCTTCGCATCCCAGAGGCCGGTCATCAGATTCGTCGCACCGGGGCCGGCAATCGTCAGGCAGGCGGCCGGCTTTCCGGTCAGCTTGGCGTAGCCGGAACAGGCGAAAGCGGCAGCACCCTCGTGGCGGATTCCGTAATAGCTGAGCTTCTTCTCGTCGGCGAGCACGCGGAGCGAGTCGGCGAGGCCGAGGTTCGAGTGGCCGACCATGCCGAAGACGCTGGTCACGCCCCAGTTCGTCATCGTTTCCGCCATCACGTCGGTCACGGTGCGCCGGCGGGGCGGGGCGGGCTCGATGCCGACGTAAATACCGTCCTCACGGACATCGACCGGGTAGAGCTGCTGGCCGCTGTCCTCGTGTCCGCCCGGGGGTCGGCCGGTCTTCGGATCGAAATCCCAGCCGTGCCAGGGGCAGCGCAGCCAGCACTGGCCGTCGGCGCCGGTTTCTATCGACCCCTCGCCGAGCGGTCCGCCCTGATGCGGGCAGCGGTTGTCCATCGCAGCGTACTCGCCGTCGATGTGGGTCAGCGCCAGTGAGACGCTGCCCGCCGTCACGGTCTTTACGCGTCCCGGCGGCGGGTCGCCGATGTCGCTCACACGGTGCCAGTCGATTTTCGGATCGTTCACTTCAGCCATTCTGCGTCTCGCTCATGAGAATGGGGCCGGCGGCTGCAAGCAGCGTTTTCCACAGGCCCACCAGGTGCTCGGTCGGGTCATCTACGGCGGCGAGATCCCGATAGAGCATCACCACCCCGTCGAAGCCGGTACTTTGCCAGTGTGCGCCGGCAGGGAGCGCAACGTCGCGCAGGGCGGCCGGCATCGGGTAGGCGGTCACGTAGAAGTAAGGCTCGGCGATGCCTTCGTCACCGAGCGCGAAGCCGAAGTTCATTTGCTTGTCGGCGGCTTCCTCGTCGGCCGGATCCTGGCCCGGGATCTTCGTTCCCGGCAGCCAGATCATCGACAGGTCGAAGTGGTGCGGCCAAACCTGGATCGGGCTCGCTTCCTGGCGGAGCGTTGCCCGGAATTTCTCCATCGCGGCTGCCACTGCTGCAAAGGCCGCATGGATCGTGGTTGCCTGCCCGGCGTCGTATCCGGCCAAGCGGTTCTGGCGCGACGTGGCGGCGCCCGGCGATCCGGGTATCGCGACGCCAATCTGCAGCAGCGCTTCCTCCAGCCATGTCGAGAGCTCGTCGGCCGGCTGGCCGCTCAGATCCATCGATGCATCGCCGCCGGGGGCCTGCAGCCGCGCGCGGCTCGCCATAAGGTCGAGCTCGACCTCGAAATCGACAGTTGCACGGATCGGACCCGTGGTCAGTCCCCTGACCGACGGTCGCAGGCTTGCGTGCCACCAGTGCCTGCGCCTCGGGCGACAACGCTTCAGAAGATCGCCGATCACGCGACTCCAGGCCGTAAGCGCATTGCGCGTGTCCGGCAGCGAGGCCGGCTCGAGCCGCGGGAATGCATGGGTCTGCAGCGTCGAATTCTCAGACATCGGTGGCGTCCTGTGAGTCGCTCGAAAATCCTTCCCTGAGCGGCAGCTCGGCGACGCTGCGGCTCTCCTCGCACTCGCCGAGCCCGGCAACGAGGCGGCCGTAGGCGCGGGCGAGTGGGCCGGCGGTCACACCATGCAGCACGACGCTCAGGGCAACAGTGATGACCGTTATCGACAGCAGTTCATTACGGTGCGGCAGCGACGTTTCCTCGAGTATCAGCAGCACGAACAGAATCGACGCGAGCCCGCGCGGCCCGAACCAGCCGAGAAACAGATAAGTCGGCCAACGCAACCCGGAACCGAGCAGCGACATCGCGACCGGAATCATCCTGACGATCGTCAGACTGAGCACGCCGTAGACCACGAATCGAACATCGAGATCGGCAAGTCCCTCCGGCAGCAATGCGGCCCCGAAGACCAGAAACGTGATCAGTGTCAGCAACAGCCCTTCGCTCTCCATGAACTCGAACAGATACTCGCAGGGGCTGCGGACGCTGTTGCCGAAAGCGAAACCCGCGACGAAGGCCGAGATGAATCCGTTGCCGCCGATCAACTCCGCAACGACGTATGCGAGCACGGCGACCGCCAGCACACCGACGCCTTCCGCGGCGGTCGCGGCCCAGCGGCGGTGAGCGGCCGAATCGAGCACGCGCGCGCCACCGTAGCCGATCAGCGCGCCGACGATCGGCCCGATCGTCACCTGGAGCACGCCGAAACGCAGCCAGCTGCCGGCTTCCCCCGCGTCGGCGCCGATGCCTGCACCGGCGAGCGCCGCACACAACAGGACCGCGGGCAATGCAATGCCGTCGTTCAGGCCGCTTTCGATGTTGATCGCTTGCCGGATCCTGACCGGCACCGACTGCGCGGTAACGACCGCCTGACCCAGGGCGGCATCGGTCGGTACCAGCAGCGCCGCGAGCAGCACGGCCTCCCAGAACGCGAACTCCGGAAATATCGTCGCCGCCACCAGCGTGCCGGCGCCTATCGCCAGCGGCAGGCCGATCAGCAGCATTCGTATCGGCAGATCGTGATCGCGGCGCACCAGATTCAGGTCGATTCGGGCCGCGTCGCTGAACAAGACGAGGATCAGCGTGATCTCGGCGATCAGGTGAATCGCCGAGTGCTCGATGTCGTAGGCCGCGAAACCGAGGCCGCCGGCGCCGGCCAGAAGGCCCAGCGCGACGAACAGCAGCGGCGGTGTGACAGGCGTGCCGTCGAGCCGCCGCGATACCAGCGACCAGGCGAGCAGGGCGGCAGCAGTGAAAGCGATGGTGCTCAGCGGCATGCATCGGAGAGTATCATCCGGCGGTGGAACGGCACTCGGGGGGTCTGCCGGTCCGGTAGAGCACGAGCACGGTCCCGCAGAACGGCCGGGATCGACAGGGGCCTGAGAACGAGGAGCATCGCCATGCCGAAACACGCGGTCGTGGATCACGACGAATGGCTGACGAAGCGTAAGGAGCTGCTTGCGCGCGAAAAGGAGCTGACGCGCCTCAGAGACGAGCTGTCCGAAGCCCGGCGCGCATTGCCGTGGAAGCTGGTCGACAAGGACTATGTCTTCGACACGTCCAAAGGGCCCCGGACACTGGCGGCTCTGTTCGATGGCCGCAGCCAGCTTCTGACTTACCACTTCATGTTCGGTCCGGACTGGGAGGCGGGCTGTCCCAGCTGCTCATTCTGGGCCGACAACTTCGAGCGCAACATCGTTCACCTCGCCCAGCGCGACATCACGCTGCTCTGCGTCTCCCGGGCGCCCCTTGAAAAGCTCGCGGCGTATCGGAAGCGGATGAACTGGACATTCGATTGGGTCTCCTCGGCGGGGAACGACTTCAATCAGGACTTTCACGTCTCTTTCGATCCCGAGGAGCGCGGCCGCGGAACCGTCTATTACAACTACGGCGCCACGCACTTCCCGTCGGACGAAGCACCGGGAATCAGCGCGTTCATTCTGGACGACGACGGCAAGGTCTATCACACCTATTCGGCCTACGCGCGCGGCCTCGATACACTGAACTCGGCCTATCACCTCATGGATCTGGCCCCGAAAGGCCGCAATGAGGGCGGACTGGATTTCCCCATGGCCTGGGTCCGGCGGCACGACGAATACCCGAAGGAGAAATCATGAGTGCATACATCATCGCGAGCTACGACATCGTCGACGCCGAGGGTATGAAGGACTACGTGCCCGGCGTGCTGCCGTTGCTCGCGAAATACGATGTCGAAGTGCTGGCTGCCGATTCCGGCGCGCAGGCGCTCGAGGGAGAGAAGCGCGCCGCCTACGTCGTCCTGCGGTTCGAGTCGGAGGAAACGGCGCTCGCCTTCTACAACGACCCGGACTACGCGCCGCTCAGAAAGATGCGTATCGGTTGCACGGCGAATACGAACCTCGTGCTCGCGCATGAGTTCGTGCCGCCTGAGAGCTGAAGCCGGCCTGCTCTGCCCGCCCCGCCGTCAGCATGCTCGACTCGGGACGCTCCGACTCGGCACGCCCCGACTACGCACGCTCCGATTCGGCATGCCTCGCCGTCCGCGTCCTACCCGGCGGCCGAGAGGCTGATCAGATAGCCGATGGCAACGACCGAATACGTCAACAGGCCGCACATGAAGAAATAGGTTCGACGTGCCGATGCCGCGTCTATTGGATTGAAGGAACGGTTCGTGGTTCTGTGTTTCACGATGGTCTCCGGTATCGAACGAAGTGACTCGATCTGTTTGATGGAGACGGCCGGGAAATGGTTTGAACCACGCTCAGCTCGAATGTCGTCCGGCGCCGGGCGACGAAGCCGCGGTGCGCATCGAGAACTGGTATAAACGCCGGCATGAGTCGACCGGGTCTGTCAGCAGCCGCGCTTGCCATGATGGCGGCCGCGGGCCTGGCGCTGATACTGACAGCCACGCGCTGGGAGCCGGCCGATGCCGACCACATGGCCGGCCGCGCATTCGATATCGCATTGCTCGACGACCCGTCGGCGCTCAATCCGTGGTCCCGTTACGGTTCCAATGCCTCGATCTGGAGCGCGTACGTCGGCGCGACTTCACTCCCGGTTCTCTACACGTACACCGCGGAAACATTCGACTGGGTGCCGGGTATCGCGAGCGGCGAGCCGACCCCGTTGACGCTCGACAGCGATTCCGGGCTCTGGCATTCGACCGTTGCTTTGCAGCGCGACTATCGCTGGAGCGACGGGTCTCCGGTCACGGCCCACGATGTTGCGTTTACTTTCGAATCGACTGCCGCTTTCGGCGCCAACCAGCTCGGCGGAGAGTTTCCGCGCCTGGCGCCGGGCGACATACTGGAAAGTGTCGCGGCGCTCGACGAGTACACCGTCGAGTTCCGACTGAAGCGGCGCGATGCCCGCTATCCGTTCGGCGTGCTGCTTGCCCCGATCATGCAGCAGGCGTTCTGGCGCTCACACGTCGACGCGGCGCTCGAGTCCGACGATCCGATCAACGCCATCTACAACGTCGATGTCGCCGACGAGCCGGTGGCCGGCGCTTTCCTGCGCGGCACCTGGGAGCGCGGATCGTTCGTCGATCGCCCGGCGAACATGGCCTATTCGGGCGCCGGAAGCGAGCAGCAACTGTACGAGAACGGTGGCGTTGCCATCCTCGCGGGCGACGGCTCGCTCTGGAGCCGGGGTGTCGAAGCCGGCGCCGCACCGCGAGTGACGATCCGGTCCGGACCGAACATCGGCTCCGCGCACTATCGCATTTACGGTTCGCAGGCGGCCGCCGTGCTCGCGCTGCAGGCCGGCGAAGTCGATTTCCTGCTCAATTCCCTGGGGCTCGAGATCGGTTTCGTCAATCAGCTCCGCGGCACCCCCGGCATCCAGATCGTCGAGAACGAGCAAAACGGCATTCGCTACATGGGCTTCAACATGCGCCGTGAGCCGATGGATGACCTCGCGTTCCGCCAGGCAGTAGCGACGCTGATCGACAGGGACTTCGTGACTCAGCAGGTGCTGCAGGGTGTCGCCTATTCGCTGAGCAGCATCGTGCCGCCGGCCAATGCGTTCTGGTACAACGAAGACGTGCAGGTGTTCGGCGCCGGAATGAGTCGAGGCGAGCGAATCGTCGCCGCCGTCGATCTCCTGGAGGCAGCGGGCTACACGTGGGAGACGAAACCCGAGTTGGGCGCGGACGGCACTCTGGTACGGCGCGGGGCCGGCATCCGTATGCCCGACGGCGAGCCGATGCGGCCGCTCGAGCTGCTGACGCCGACCGATACCTACGACGCGATGCGCTCGACTTTCGGGCTCTGGGCCGAGCGGTGGATCAATGACGTCGGCATCCCGGTGCAACGAATACCGCTGGCGTTCAACGTGCTGATCGACCGTGTGCAGGATCAGCAGGACATGGACATGTGGATCCTCGGCTACAGCCTGACGCCGTATCCATCGCACCTGAACAACTTCTTCCACTCCGACTACCGCGGGCCGCGGCAACGCAATACATCCGGCTACGCGAGCCCGGAATACGATGCGCTGGTCGACGAGTTTCTGCAGGAGGCGGACGATCTCGATCGGGCCGCTGCGCTGGCCGACGAGTTGCAGGTCATGCTCGCCCGCGACCTGCCGTGGATCCCCCTGTTCGACACACCGATCATCGAGGCCTATCGCTCCGACAGCATTGAGTTTGCGACGACACGGGGAATGAACGGCATCCAGGGCTCGCCGGTCTACGGCCTGATCGATTCCGTGCAGGTTAGATAATGACCGCCTACGTTCTTCGACGGCTGGTGCAGAGCCTGCTGCTGCTGATTCTGGTCGTCGCGGCCGTGTTCCTCGTCTTTCAGGTCATGCCGGGCGACATCACCAGCCTGATGATCAGTCCGGAGACGCCGCCGGAGGCGCGCGAGGCGATTATCGAGCGGCTCGGCCTCGACCGTCCGGTGCACGAGCGTTTCGTGATCTACCTCGAGGGTCTCGCGCGGCTGGATCTCGGCGAGGCTTTTCCGAGCGCGAGCTTTCAGGCCGGACGCCCGGTCACCGAGATCATCGCCGAGCGATTGCCGCGCACATTGTTACTGTTCCTCGTCGTCGTGCTGCTGAACTACACGCTCGGCTTTCAGATCGGCAAACGCATCGCCTGGCGACGCGGCAGCCTTACCGAGCTCGTCCCGACGGCTGTCGGCGTAATGCTCGCGAACGTCTTCACGCCGCTGGCCGCGCTCGTCGTGCTCTGGTTCTTCGCACTCCATCTCGGGCTGTTCCCTTTCGGCGGCTGGCAGAGCTTTCCGCTCTGGCAGCCATTCATCGAGCGGGGCCTCGTTTCGAACGACGTATTCGTGCCCATGATCTTTTCCGGCATCTTTGCCGCGGTATGGATCCTGTTGTTGCTGTCCGCCACGCGATCGGTCGATCAGGCTTCGCAGCGCACCGTTCTGCGGCTGGCCGGTAGCGTATTGCTCGCGGTCGGTATCGTCTGGTGGTGGCAGCGCGCAGGGCTCGCGGCGCTCGCGGTCGACGTCGTCTATCACATGACGCTGCCGGTCATCGCTCTGGTGACGATTGGATTCGCGAGCCCGATGCTCGTGATGCGCGACTCGATGCTCGAAACGATGCGCGACGACTTCGTGCTCACGGCGCGCGCCAAAGGACTGAGCGATCGGCAGGTGCGCGACCGGCACGTCGCGCGCACGTCCTTGTTGCCGATCGCCACGTCGTTTGCGCTGGCTGTTGCGCTGGTGCTCGACGGCGCGGTGATTACCGAGACGCTGTTTTCCTGGCCAGGCATGGGCCAGGCGATCCTGCGGTCGGTGATCGAGCAGAACTATCCGGTGACGATCGGTATGGTGCTGGTGACCGGCGTTGCCGTGCTGACCGCGCATCTGGTCATCGATCTGCTCTACGCGACGATCGATCCCCGAGTCCGTGATGGCTGAGTCGCGCGAACATGGTCCTGCGGCCGGAGCCGGAGCCGGAGCCGGAGCCGCAGAGGGAACCAGGTCCGGGCCCGCCCCGACGAATGGCGCTGCCGGCGGCCGCGCCCGCGATCGCTGGGCCGAGAACTGGCGAATATTCGTCGCCGGGCGGATCGGTCCATTCGGTCTCGCACTGCTCGCGGCGGTCGGCTCGCTGGCGCTGCTGCATCCGCTGCTGCTGGCCTTCGTCTGGGATCCGGAGATCTATCACCCGGTGAACGGATTTACCAGCGATGTGGCGCTCCCGTCCGCGCCGTCGCTCGAGCATCCGCTGGGCATCAGCCGCTTCGGGCGCGACGTGCTGAGTCAGCTGATGTACTCGGTCGGTATCGCTTTCGGTCTCGGCATTCTGGCCGCGGTGATCAGCGTTTCGATCGGCACTGTCATCGGCTGTCTGGCTGCCTATTTCAGAAACACGCTCGTCGACGGCTTCTTCATGCGGTTGGCGAACTTTCTGATGATCTTCCCGGTCTTCACGCTGCTGGTCGCAATCTCCGGCGTCGCGACGCTCGGCATCACGGGGCTCGCCCTGATCATCGGCATCATCGGGGGCTTCGGCGGGATCACGGTCATTCTGAAGTCGCGTGCGCTGAGCGTAACGGTGAAGCCGTTCATCGATGCGGCCCGCGTCGCGGGCGGCTCGAACGGGCACATCATATTCCGACACGTCATCCCGAACGTGCTCCCGATGAGCTTTCTCTACATGATGTTCACGGTCACGTCTGCGATTTTCGCCGAAGCAGCGCTGAGCTTCTTCGGTCTGCTGCCGCAGGTGCGCATGAGCCTCGGCCTGATGATCAACGAGGCGTACACGGCCGGTTATCTCGGTGGTCCGCTGCTGGCCGAGTACTGGTACCTGTGGGTGCCCCCGGGTCTCGCGATCACGCTGATCTGCGCCGCGTTTTACATGATCGGGCGCGGGCTCGACGAAGTCGTGAATCCGCGGTTGAGGCAGAGGTAACGCGTGGCTTTGCTCGAAGTGCACGACCTGAGCGTCCGCTACGCGACCCGGCGCGGACCGGCGCACGCACTGGAGCAGGCCTGCTTCCGGCTGGAGGCGGGCCAGGTACTCGGCGTCGTCGGCGAATCCGGTTGTGGCAAGACGACGATGGGCCTCGCGCTGATGGGCCTGCTGCCCGATGCGGCCGATGTATCGGGCAAGGTGCTGCTCGACAATCGCGATATCAGCGGGCTCACGCCGGAGGCCTGGGGTGACATCCGCGGCCGCGATGTGGCGATGATCTTCCAGGGCGCGATGAACGCCTGGAATCCCGTTTACCCCGTCGGCGAGCAGATCATCGAGGCGATCCTCGCTCACGAGCCGGCAATCGGGCGGCGAGCCGCTGATCAGCGGGTAATCGAGCTATTCGCCGCTGTTGGCCTCGATGCCGACGCGCGCCGCAATTTTCCGCACGAGTACAGCGGAGGCATGAAGCAGCGTGCCGTCATCGCGATGGCTCTGGCCTGCGGTCCGCGTGTGCTGATCGCCGACGAGCCCACGACGGCGCTCGACGTCATCGTTCAGCATCAGATTCTGAAAGAGCTGCGGCGGGCGCGTGCGGGCCGCGATCTCGGCATGGTCTACATCACGCATGACATGGCCGTGGTCGCGGGGCTCGCCGATGTCGTGGCGGTCATGTATGCGGGCCGGATCGTCGAAACGGGACCGGTAGATGCAATCTTCACTGCGCCCTCGCATCCCTATACGGCTGCCCTGCTCAGCGCGTCGCCGGCCATGACCGGCCCGCGGCACGTCGTGCACGGACTGCCCGGCGGTCCCCCGAGCCTGGTTTCGCCGCCGCCCGGCTGCCGCTTTGCGCCGCGCTGCAGCCTGGCAACCGGGCAATGCACGGAAGAGCCGCCGGCAGCCCGCCGCGACGGCCTGGTCGCGCACTGCTGGTTCCCGCTCGGTGTCGGCGACTCACCGCGCGCTGCATCGGCGGAGACCATTGCCGCAGCCAGCACGGGCGGCGACGATGCTGCCCGGATCCGCATCGAGAGCGTGTCGCGGGTCTTCGTCACCGGGCCGCGTTTCCCCCGCAAGGCCAGGCGTGCTTTGACCGCTGTCGGCGATGTGTCATTGAACATCGCGGCCGGCGAGGTGCTGGGGCTCGTCGGCGGCTCCGGGTCGGGCAAGACGACACTCGGACGCATGCTAGTCGGGCTGACTGATCCGACCGCCGGGCTGATCAGGATCGAGGTCGACGGCGCGACGCGGGATCTCGCGGAACTCGACCGAAGAACGCTCCGGCGCAACGTGCAGATGATCTTCCAGGACCCTTACGAGTCGCTGAATCCCCGGATGCGCATCGGCGACATCGTCGCCGAGCCGCTGGAGGTGCTCGGCATCGACACGGGCGGCGATCGACGGTCAGCCGTTGCAGATATGCTCGAGCGCACCGGGCTCACGCCGGCGCATCGATTCGCGCGCCGTTATCCGCATGAGTTGTCCGGCGGTCAGCGTCAGCGCGTCGCGATCGCACGCGCGATGGTCGTCAGTCCGCAGATCATCGTTGCCGACGAGCCGACATCGATGCTCGATGTCTCGGTCCGCGCCGGGATCATGGACGTGCTGCTGGAGCTCAGGCGCGACCTGAATCTGAGCATGCTCTACATCACTCACGACCTCGCAGTAGCGCGCTATCTCTGCGACCGGACGGCCGTGATGTACCGCGGCCGGATCATCGAGCTCGGCGATACCGAGGACGTGCTTGCGAAGCCGCTGCATCCGTATACGCGGGCGCTGCTTGCGGCAGTACCGCTTCCCGAGCCGGGCCGCGACCGGGCGGAGCCCGAGATTCTGGCCGGCAGCGGCGAGGACGCCGACGCTCGCTGCCGTTTTCTGGCGCAGTGCCCGATCGCCGAGGATCGCTGCCGGGCTGCGCAGCACCCGCCGCTGAACGGGCCGAGCCCGCAGCATTCGGCCGCATGCTACGTCACGGCCGGCTGAGCGAATCGCGTCGCGCGTGGAGGCAGCCGATCGCGCCGCTTAGCCCGGAAACGTCACCGATTACACGGGCCAGGCGTCGAGATCGGCGGGCGGGATCAGCGGTAACGAATCAGGCTCGCGACGTAGAAGACGGCGTCGTTGAAAGCGTCGGATTGCACGATCGGAACATGCGCGAGGCTCTGCAGAAAGATGAAGCCGGCGCCCACGATCGAGTATCGGCCGATCCGGCCCAGGGTTCGCCACTCGTGTACCAGGATCGCGAGCGCCATCGAGTTCAGAGTCAGGTACAGCGGAACGACCGGGATGTAGTCGAGGCCGAAAGGCACCTGCCAGAAACGGTTCACGCCGGGGGGCAGAATCGGCAGCATCGCGAAGAGCATCAGTCGCTTGTGCGCATCGGGCCGGCGGACGTTGCGGATCGCGAGCGTAAACAGCAGGGCGAAGCCGACGACAGCCATGAAGCCGAGATAGACGGCATCGAAAGGCCCGGTGCCGCCGTTGTCGATGCTGGTGCTGACGGCGATCAGCTGGATCAGCGCGCCTGTGTAGAGAATGACGGTTGCATGGGCGATGCCGTACGTGCCGAGGCTGCGATGCAGCTTCACGTTGTGCGCGTTGATCAGCGCAGCCTGCGTGACGAGCAGGATCATCCAGGTGAAGAACACGAAGCCGTGCAGGTGGACGATCGGTGGCGCCGGCGGAAAAGTGCCGGTCGCGAGCGGGAACCAGTACGTCATGCCGAAGCCGGCGAAGACGAAGAAGCTCATGACCAGCGTCATCCAGAAGAAGAATGACGGCCGGAATGCATGGCGCGTACCCGATGCGGCCGATGTGGCGGTTGTGCTCATCGCTGGAATCCTGCCCCCCCGATCGGAGCAGAATAGGTGCCGACGAGCGCGAGGATCAAGCGGCGATACGGGCTCGTGATGTCACTACAATCCTGCGCATGATGTTCTGTCTGCGTTGCGGAGTGCGGCATTGAGTCACCCGGCAGGACTGCTGCGCGCGATCACGCGCTGGCAGATCGTCGGCATGTCGATGAACGGCGTGATCGGCAGCGGTGTCTATCTGCTGCCGGCTGCGGCGGCCGCGCTGCTGGGTCCTGCGAGCTTGTGGGCCGTGCCCGTTGCCGGGGCGGCGGTCCTGCTGCTCGCGTTGTGTTTCGCCGAGGCCGGCAGCCACTTCGACGAGCCCGGTGCCGCCTACGTCTACGCGCGCGAGGCCTTCGGCGAGTTCGCCGGGTTTCAGGTCGGCTGGATGACGTGGCTCGCGCGTCTGGCGGGGGCCGCTGCGCTCTGGAACGGTTTCGCGCAGGCGCTTACGTTCGTCCTGCCCGAGGCGACGGCAGGCGCAACCCGGGCAGCCGTGATCCTGTTGCCGCTCACCTTCTTCTCGCTGATCAATCTGATCGGCGTGCAGTACGCGGCGCGGCTCGAGGTCACGCTGACGGTCGCGAAGACGCTGCCGTTGCTGCTGCTGATCGTCATCGGGCTTCCGGCCGTCGACGAATCGCTGATCTGGCCCGCGAGCGCGCCCGATGGGGCGAGCCTCGGTGCCGCCTCACTGCTGCTGCTCTATGCCTACGCGGGTTTCGAGAACACCGCGGCAGCGGCCGGCGAGTTTCGGCACCCGAAGCGCGACGTGCCATTCGCGCTGATAGCGGTCATCGTGGCCGTGACGCTGCTCTACACGCTGATCCAGCTCGTCGCGCTCGGTACGCTGCCGGATCTCGCCGCACGCGCGGAAGGTGCGCCGCTCGCGGACTCTGCCGCGGTCGTGATCGGCGTCTGGGCGGGTTTGCTGATGACCCTCGGCGCGGCCGTTTCGATCGGCGGCAATGTCGGCAACACGATGTTCGTCGGGTCGCGGTATCTCTACGTGCTTGCGAAGAGCGGTTTCGGGCCGTCTGCTCTTGCCCGCGTGCATCCTCGGTTCCGCACGCCCGCGTGGGCGATTCTCGTCCAGTCCGCGCTTACCGCGGCGCTGGCCCTTTCGGGTTCGTTCGTCCAGCTGGTGCTGCTGTCGGTAGTCGCGCGGCTCGCCACCTACATCGGCACGGCCGCCGCCGTACCCGTGCTGCGCAGGAAATTCGCCGGCAGAGAGCGGACGCTCGTCCTGCCCGGCGGGCTCACGATCCCTGTTCTGGCTCTCTGCGTCTGCTTCGCGTTTCTCGCGAGCTCCACCGCGGAAAATCTGATAGCGGGCGCGGCGGCACTCGTCGTCGGCACGGTCGTGTACGTGCTCCGGCGCGAGATTGAGGACGGAGAAAGGGACAAAGAAAGGGGACAGTGACCTAAATTGCCTGGGCCACGTGTCGGAGAAGGAGATTGGGGACAGTGACCTAAATTGCGCGGGCCATGTCGGAGGATCGGGGACCGGTGACTGGGCCGCCCGCCGGCCGTCCAGCTACTACGTCACCGCGGCCCGAAATCGTTTGAGAACGGAATCTACGAAGACGATGTCCTCACTCGACTGATCCGGGAACGCGCGAGTGAATGACTGTGTGTCGAATGTCGGAGACGAAGACCACAGCTCACGCAGGTAGTGCGACGTCTTTCGGTCATTACCGAGTCGCGCATGCACGATCGCAGCGGCCGCCCGCATGTTGTGGTGTGCGTTCGGGAGCGCATTGCCGCGGTCGAGGTAATCGGCGGCGTCGTCGAAGCGACCGAGTTTCGCGAGATTGATGCCCTGGCAGCCGATCATGGCGAACGCCATCGGGTCGTAGGGACTCAGACGTCGACCGTCGCCGATCGCCGCGAAGCTCTCGGTGTTCCGGCCGATGTTCATCATCGCCAGCCCGAGAGAATAATGCCCGTGAGCAAAGCTCGGGCTGAGCTCGATCGATCGTTGCAGATCGTCAACGGCGCGCTCTTCGTCGCGCGCCAGGATCCGCGCACGCCCCAGCGACCAGTGGCCAAGTGGATCGCGTGCATCGATCTCGATCGTACGTTCGGCGCTCGCGAGCGCCTGCCCGATCTCCCGGTCGCGATCATCGGTCAGTTCCAGAAAGGCCTTTTGCCAGTGAATGAACGACAGGCCGGCGTGCGGACGCTGCGCGCCGGGGTCGAGTCTGATTGCTTTTCTGAAGCACTCCTCGGCCATCGCATAGTGCTTCGGCTGGAAGTGATACATGTGCCAGCAACCGCGATGGTAGGCAGACCAGGCATCGAGGTTCCCGATCTCGATATAGGCCGCCCGGTGGCGCTCGGCTGCTTCGATCTGCGCTTCGACCGTGGCGGCGATACTCGTCGCGATCTCGTCCTGCAGCGCAAAGTGGTCGTCCATCGGGCGCGTGAACTGTTCCGCCCAGAGCTCTTCCCGGCTTTCGGCTTCCGTCAGCGACACGTTGACGCGGAGCTGCGCGCCGCTGATCTGAACACTGCCGTCGACGAGATAGCGGACACCGAGAGCGCGCCCGATCTCGCGCGCGCCGCGAGTGCGCAGTCCGAACCGGAACGATGAGCCTCGGGCGATGACGAACAGCGAGCGCGTTTGCGCAATGCGGGTGGTCATGTCGTGACTGAAGCCGTAGCCGAACGTCTTCAGGGCAGGATCCGACCCGATGATCTGCAGCGGCAGGACGGCCACCGACGGCTTCGCCGGCAGAGTGAGATCAAGATCCGATGCGGTCTCGAGTCGCGTGTCGTCGGACTCCGCGGCGGTGAGGCCAATTGGCTGTTCGGCCGCCGCATCTTTGCGGGCAGTCCGTGCGGTGGCGGGTGACGATTGTCGAGCGAGTGGCCCGGCGGACCCCGGTCGTACCGCTGGAACCAGCGCATAGCCGACGCCACGGACACCACGAACATAGACCGGCTGATCAGCGCTGTCCCCAAGTGCCCGCCGCAAAAGCATCACCCGCTGGGTGACGGTTTCCGGCAGGACGATGGAACCCGGCCAGGCGCGCTCGATCAGGTCGTCGAACGTGACGACATCGGGTGCCGCGTCGATCAGCGTAAGCAGCAGGTCGAACGACTTCTTCGGGAGATCGAGCTCGTCTGACCCGCGAAACACTGCGTGCCTGCCCGTATCGACGATCAGATCGCCGACTCGAAACGCCCCGCTTTCATGGGTCCTGTCTTGCATGAATGAAGGCTTCTTTTTCCAAACTTTAGCCGTATTTCATGCTTTCAGTCACCTGCGAACCGAGACTGGAAGGTGTACATGGATCCACTGGAGCAATCGAATGAACATAATCAAGGGCCGCACCCCGCTAGTCGGTCTGGCAGCCATCGGCGTCCTGTCGCTGTCGCTGGCCGACCGGACAGTTGCGCAGGGGGCAACGACGCAGTCGACTCCGATCGCCGACCAGGTCACCGGCTGCGCCAACCTGGCGCCACCGATATTTTTCGGTGACAGGGAGATCCTGGAAGGATCGAACATGACGATCATCCGCACCCCCGGCGGTGTTTCCGCGACGGCGACGCTGCCGACGCCCGTGCCCGGGAGCTATTGCTATCCGCCGGGCAAGTCGCCCGGTTTCCCGGAGATCTACACGCTCTGGTTCATCTACTTCAACAACCCGGACGGCTGCCGCGACGGCCCGGGGCTGTGCGGTGCGCAGGACGTACTGAGCCTGTTCGGTGGCGATTGTCAGGCGGCCCAGGCGGGCGCCGTGCACATTGGCGGTCACGCCGTCGGCGGGCCGCGCCTGAACCTCGCGGGCCACGCAGAAGTGGGCGCGGATCCGATGCTCGGCTGCGCGCCGCTCGGTGACACGGAGACGACGGAAGTGCACGTTGCGATTGCACCGCACGGCGGGCTCGCAACGGCGAACATGCCGTCGGAGCTCAAGACGCCGACCCCCGGAGGTCCCGGTTACTGGTTCGCGACGGTGTTCGAGCCGGAAGAGTAACCAGCACCGGGCGCAGGCCCGCAAGCCGATCGTCCTCAATGCATCAGCGGGGCGGCCCCGAGGGTCGCCCCGCCGCTTTCATACACACGCGGCTTTGAGACCCACGTCGTACGGCCGACGGCAGCCGCGCGGCTAGACTCCCGCTGCTATACGCCAGTCGCGGTAGCGGCATGCTCTTCAACTCGCTCACATTCGCAGTCTTCTTCCTCGTCGTTCTTGCGGCGTATCACGCGACCAACGGGGCCCGCATTCGCAAGTCCATCCTGGTCGGTGCAAGCTACGTCTTCTACGGCGCCTGGAATCCGCTGTTCCTCCCGTTGCTGCTCTTTTCGACGGTCGCCGACTGGTGGCTCGCGCAGCGGATCGGGGCCGCGCAAACGCCCGCTGCGAAGCGCGCACTGCTGGCGATGAGCCTGTCGGTCAATCTGTCGCTGCTCGGGTACTTCAAGTACGGCGGATGGCTACTTGCGAGCTTCGCATCGCTGGCCGGCCGCGCGGGCATCGACTACTCGCCGCCAGCTTGGGATGTCGTGCTGCCGGTGGGCATCTCGTTCTACACTTTCCAGACGCTCTCCTACACGCTCGACGTCTATCGCGGACGGATGCCGGCGACGCGTTCGCTGCTCGACTTCGCGACGTTCGTCTCGCTGTTCTGCCAGCTCGTGGCCGGCCCGATCGTCCGGGCCCGCGATTTCCTGCCGCAGCTACGCACGATTGCCGGCCGCGTAACGTCCGAGCGACTCGCCTGGGGTGTGACGCTCGTCATCGGCGGACTGTTCGGCAAGGTCGTCATGGCAGACGCCGTATTCGCACCGTTCGTTGATGGCTTCTACGAGGACGTCGCCTCGATGGGAACGCTCGAAGCATGGGTCGCGGCGTTCGCATTCTCCGGACAGATCTATTGCGACTTTGCGGCCTACAGCGTCGTTGCGATCGGTGCGGCCATCTGCCTCGGCTTCTCGTTACCGGACAACTTCCGGGCCCCATACGTGGCTCTCGGCTTCTCCGACTTCTGGCGGCGCTGGCACATTTCGCTATCGACGTGGCTCCGCGACTACCTCTATATCAGTCTCGGCGGTAGCCGGCGGAGCGCGCAGCGTACGGCCTTCAACCTGATGATCACGATGCTGCTGGGCGGTCTGTGGCACGGTGCCTCGTGGACTTTCGTGGCCTGGGGAGCGCTGCACGGCGGTTACCTCGGCGTCGAGCGGCTCGCCAAACATCATGCGCCCGGGTGGATACGCGGCAACGGCCCGCGCCGCAAGCTGCTCTACACGACCGTAACGTTCGTCGTCATCAGCGCAACCTGGGTATTCTTCAGGTCACCGGATTTTGCGACAGCATTTGCGGCAGCCGCGCTCCTGTTCACGCCGACCGAGGCGCCGTTACCCGTTCTCGCCGAGCAGATTCCGGTCGTCGTGGCCGGAGTTGCAGCCGTGCTGGTATGGCACGTGATGACCCGGGAGTCGCTGCCGGTGGAGTGGGCCGCGCGCACACCCGTTTGGGGCCGCGCGCTGCTGATTGCAAGCGCGCTCGTGGCCCTCGTCTATGGTGGAGGGGGCCAGCAGGATGGCTTCATCTATTTTCAGTTCTGAGCGCCCGGCGCCGCCACGCTCGGGTCTCGCGCTCGTCGCGGGATTCGCGCTCGCTGCGATATTCGTCGTGGCGGCAGAGCTGTCCGTTCGTCACGGCGGCCTCGGTGCGCTGACCGTCTACGATACCGAGGACCGCTGGCTGCGGCAGCGCGAGCGCGCGGCGCGGCTTGCCAGCGATGCAATCGTTCTGCTCGGCGCATCGCGAATGCAGGCCGGCGTCGATCTCCCGACGCTGCGCGACGCGACCGGCGCGGAGCCGGTTCAGCTCGCGATTTCCGCGAACCCTGTCTTGCCGGTCCTGGAGCACATTGCTGCGGACGAGACGGTGACAGGTCTGATCGTCGTTTCATTCACGATCGAGGATCTGTTCGAGCACACGCGTGACACGCTCGCCGACCGCTACACGTCAAAATACGACGAGCGACGCGGCGGCAGCCAGGTGGCCTACGCGCCGCTCGAGGCCTGGTTGCGCGGTCGACTCGACTCACTGCTGGTCTCGCGCGCAGCCGGTTTCCATCCGGCCCAGCTCGTCGACGGCCTGCGCGGCAAGTCGGCGGCGAACTATGTGCGGACGCTGCCCGACCGCTCGCAGAAGATCGACTATAGCCGTGTCAACCGCGAGCAGGCCTACGAGGATCGGCTCGCGAGGTATGTCCCCGCGCACCAGATCGCTTTTCAGCGACGGCCGAATTTCGATGCGCGTGTGCGGGCTCTCGATGCGTCCGTTCGTCGGATCCACGAGCGGGGCGGGCGCGTCGTGCTCGTTCGCTTTCCGTCCTCCCGCGGGATCTGGGCGATCGACGAAATTCGCCATCCGAAGAATGCGTACTGGGACCGGCTTGCCGACCTGACCGAAGCCACGCTGATCCACTTCACGGAGCATCCGAGCCTGCAGGGCTTCGACCTGCCGGATGGCGTTCACATGGATCAGTCGCAGACCGTTGACTTCACGGCTGCTCTTGCCCGGTTACTGCCGCGGGCGGATACCGTGACCTTGCATCAGCCCTGATCCACGACGACAGTTCTGCCGCGACTCCGCGACTCCGCGACTCCGCGACTCCGCGACTCCGCGACTCCGCGACTCCGCGACTCCGCGACTCCGCGACTCCGCGACTCCGCGGTCGCCACGAGGGTAGGGGATATCCCCATGGTATCCTGATCGACTAGCTCAGCGATGGGCGGCGACGATGGAAAACGAACTGCTCGACGGCTTCAGCCTCGGTGAGGTCCGCGTCGAGCCGCTGACAGGGACGATCAGGCGCAACGGAGACACGCTGCATTTGCCGTCCAGGTCGGTAGAGGTGTTGTTGTTGCTCGCGAAGCATCCGAGGCGCCTCGTATCCCGCGCCGAGCTGCTGCAACGGGTCTGGGGCGAGGGTCGCGGCAGTAGTGAGGCCCTCAATCGCGCCATTCGGGAAATCCGGCTCGCGCTGGATGATCGTCCCGACAATCCACGATTCATCCAGACCGTGCGTGCGCGCGGCTTCAGGTTGTTGCTCGAGCCCGACCGGCGCGACGCAACCGCGGATCACCGACCGCCGGGCAGACCGCATTCGAGCCTTTGGCGGAAGCTGGTTCGACACGGTGTGGTTCAGGCCACTTTCGCATACGCGGTAATTGGCTGGCTGCTCATCCAGGTCGCCGGCGAGACGTTCGTCAATCTGGGACTGCCGACCTGGACCGTTCCGTTCGTCACGTTCGCCGTCGTCAGCGGCTTCCCGATCGTCATCCTGCTGTCATGGTTTCTCGAGATGTCCGGCGGCAAGATGGTGGTCGACGACGGCACGCATGAGGGCGGGCTCTGGCAGGGGCTCGGTCGCAATTACGTCGCGATCATCGCTGCCTACGCGATCGCTGCGGCCGGCAACACCGTTTATCAGATCTCGGTCGGCTTCACCTCGCCCGTGCCCGGCTCCGGCCCATCGGTCGCGGATGCCGGCAGTTCCGATCAGCGGGAGCTGATTCCGGTTGCCGAGAATTCGATCGCAGTGCTGCGATTCGCGAACTTCGACGGTGGCGAGATGACGCAGATTTTCGCCAACGGGCTGAGCGAGGACATTCTGGATCGCGTTGCGCGCGTGCCCGGCATGCTCGTCTCAGCACGCGGGGACTCCTGGTCGCTTCCGGTAAACGCGCGCTCGGAGGACGTGCGGCGTCGCCTGCGCGTGGCCTACTATCTCGAAGGCAGCGTGCGAATCGTCGGCGATACGATCAATGTCGTTGCTCAGCTCATCGATTCGGCAACCGGATTCCACGTCGTCTCCCGGTCCGAGGAGCGCGCGCTTGCCGACTTCAGCGAAATTCAGAACGAGATTACCGACCTGATCGTTGCCGAGCTCCGCGTCGCGTTACCGGAAGACGTTCAGCAGTTCGCGGGTCTGCCGACGAATCAGGCCGATGTAGACGCGTACGTCGAGTTCCGACGCGGCAGAGACATCATGGATTCACCCGCGACGCTCGAGTCCATCGAGGCGGCAGCCAATCACTATCGCAATGCGCTCGCAGTAGATCCCGGCTACGCAGCGGCGCATGCGGGCCTGTGCGGCACGTATACACGGCGTTACATAGTGACCGGCGAAGCGTCCGACATCGCCGCGGCAGAACGGTCGTGTGGTGCGGCACTAGCCAGCGCCCCGCGGCTTTCGCTCGTTTACCGAGCGAGCGGGAGTCTGCATTTTCAAACCGGTCGCCTCGAGGCTGCGGAGCGGGACTATCTGAACGCCCTTGAGATCGACCCGCGGGATGCCGACGCGCTGCTGGGTCTCGCGGAGATCTACAGCCGCGAGCAACGGTATGCCGATGCCGAAGCGAGAATCAACCGGGCCATCGAGCTGCAGCCGGGTAACTGGCGCGCGTACAACACGCTGGGGGCGTTGCAGTTCGCTTTCGGCCGGTACGAGGAGGCCGCTGAAGCGTACGCCCGAGTCGCCTACCTGCAGCCGGAAAACTTCATCGTCCTGGGCAACATGGCGACTTCGAGGATGATGGCCGGCGATTTCGAGGCTGCCAGCGAGATCTTCGAGAGAGCACTGGCAACAGAAGCGACGCCGGGGATCCTGTCGGATCTCGGCATCCTCTATTACTACCTCGGCGACTTCGCGAAGTCGGTCGAGTACCACCGCCGCGCCGTGGAGCTCGTCCCGGCGTCCGCGACCGACCGCATAAACCTTGCCGATTCTCTGCACTTTGCCGGCCGTGAGACGGAAGCGCGGTCGGCGTTCGAGGAAGGCGTGCGGCTCGCGCGCGAGAGCTACGTCACGGACCCGACCGATCCTGAAACACTGACCATTCTGGCCTGGGCCGAAACGATGCTCGGTAACGTCAGCGAGGGGATTCGCCTCGCCGATCAGGCGATACAGATCGCGCCGGACGACCCCTATTCGTTTTATTACCGGGCGCTGGTGGCCCTGCAGTCGAATGATCCCGAATCAGCCATGGATGCCATTATCACGGCGGCCAACCTCGGCTACTCACGTGTGATGCTGGCTGCTGAACCCTACCTCGAGCCACTCCGGGATCGAATGGAGTATCTGGCTCTGATATCGGCAGACGACGGAGGACGATAATGAAAATCTCAAGAACCGCGCTCTATCTGGTGCTCATGGCATCGGTCGTCATGGTGTTCGCTCCGGACCCGGCTTCCGCGCAGCCGTGCAAAGCCGAAGCGGTCAAGTTGAAGGTTCATCGGCACGGCTTGCGGCTGACGCCGGACGGTGGGCCGAAGTGCCTCGACGTGAGCGATCTTGCGAGCGTCAACGCGACGTTCTCGATCGGGCTGAACGCCCCGCAGTTCGACCTGGAGGACGGCCAGGTCCATGTGAGGAGAGTGACCGAGAAGTTCTTCGAGGGCGAGGAGCTCGAGTGCGGCACCGAGCTCGACTTCGCTCAGCCGGAATATACCAACGTCGGCGAGAACGATATCGAGGTCACGGTCGTCGGGACCAACGTTTCGGTGGGGGCGACGATCTGCTATGAGATTATCGTCGACGATATCGGCTCACTCGATCCCCGCGCGCGGGTCGAGCAGGCGCCGAATCTGGGCGCCTTCAATCAGGAGCTCGCAGACCTGATCGCCGCGTTCGATCTGCTCGTGCAGAGCGCGCTCGGCGAGGCTCTGTCGAGCATCTCGCTCGATGACTTCCTGCAGGAGCATTTCGGCGTGACGGAGGCGGACGCCCGGGGTCGTATCGAGGCGCTGGAGACCCAGACCGAGTGACTCACTGATCGTCGGGCGGCCGGCAAGGTCGGCCGGCGCGAGCGGCCTGCGGGGGGCGGCTGCGGGACGGTCGACGGTCCTGGTCGGCAGGGCCGGCCGGGAGGGATGGCCGGCCTCTGGCCCGGGAGATTCAGCGGCGCCGCGCAGCCGGCGCCGCCCCTCTACTGCGGCTGCTGTACGTAGATTGCGCGTTCGTGGGAGAACGTCCGGAATCCGAAGACGCCGTGGTAGCTGCCCATGCCGCTCTGGTTCACGCCGCCGAATGGCAGCCGGTTCTCGAGGTAGTGTGAGAACACGCCGTTGACCGTTACGCCGCCCGACGAGGTTCGGGACAGCACCTTCTCGATGTTCTCTTCGCTGTCGCTGTAGACGTAAAGCGCAAGCGGCTTGTCGCGCCCGGCAATGTGGGTCACCGCGTCGTCGATGCTGTCGCAGGTCATCATCGGCACGATCGGCGCGAAGATCTCCTCCTGCATGATCAGCATGTCCGGCGTCACGTTCGTCAGCAGTGTGGGGTGAATGGTCCGGTCGGCTTCATCGAGAATGCCCCCGACGGCGACAACGGCGCCTTTCGCGACAGCATCGTCGAACAGGCGCTTCACGCGCTCGAAGTTCCGGGGATTGACGATCTGAGCGATGCTCTCCTTCCGTATTTCGCCATTTTCCGCATACAGGTTCTCATTTACCCGGCCGCGAAATTCGTCGATCAGCGTCTGCTGCTGTGGCTCCCGGACCAGCAGGTAGTCCGGGCAGATACAGGCCTGTCCGCCATTGAACTGCTTCGCGCTTGCCAGATCGGCCGCAACCTTCTTCAGATCCGCGCCTTCATCGACGACCACGGGAGACTTGCCGCCCAGCTCGAGCGTGACAGTTGCAAGATGCTTCGCGGCTGCTGCCATGACGAGCTTGCCGACGCGTGTGCTGCCCGTGAAGAAAATGTGATTGAACGGCAGCTCGAGAAGAGCCGTCGCCACTTCGACCTCACCCTCGAATAGTGCGACTTCCTCTTCATCGAAAGCTTCTCTGACGATTTTTGCGGCGACACTGGCCGTCGCCGGGCACAGGTCCGTGAGCTTGACGATACAGCAGTTGCCGGCGGCGACTGCGGCCGCCAGCGGCCCGAGCACCAGCCCGAGCGGAAAATTCCACGGGCCGAGAATGAGACAGACACCGCGCGCCTCGTATTCGATCCGCGCACGGTCGTTCTCGTTCATCGACGGCGCAACTTCCGTGGGTTGCAACCACTCGTCGAGATTGTCGATGTTCCGCTGAATGTTCGCGACGACATTCGCGACTTCGGTGATTCTGACTTCATTCTCGGGCTTGCGGATATCCTGTCGGACCGCAGCGACGATGTCGTCAGCGTGGGATTCGACGGCGGCTTTCAGCCGCTCGAGGCGGGCCTTGCGTTGCTCGGCGGTCGTCGCCTTCATTTCCCACTGATGCAGACGCTGCAGCTCGAAAACGCGCTCGATCTCGGAGAACACGTCGGCGCGGGTTTCTTCGGCACTTGTGGACACGATGTTTTCCCCAAAAATGACGATTCTACCCGCCGAGACCGCCGGGCAGCGTTACGCCGAGGTCAGAGCGTCTTGCCTGGCAGGCTCTCGATGATCTCGAGGCTCTCCGGCGGGAAGGCAAACGCCGCGATCGCGGTCAGGAGGGAGCGACACGAGTAGAAGACCTCGCGATTGACGTTCAGCAGTGACGAAATATCGCCCTCGTCGAGCTGGTTATGGCGGATGTCGGCGTAGATCGTGCTGTGCATGTCGTCGTGGCCGCGGTGCACGAGCCGCATCAGCTCAATCAGATCCTCGAGCAGCAACGTGGCCTCGTCGGTCTTGCGTATAGCAAAGAGCGAGAGATAGAACTCGGTCAGCACGTCGCGAAACCGCTGGCCGTAGGCTGTCAGCGCCGGATGGACGCCCGCGTCGAAATCCTGCAGGTCGGCCACAATGTCTTTCAGGCTCTTCGCCGAGTGCACGGCCTCCCGCACGGCCCGCTGGCACTGATCGATCCGCGTGCTCTGGTCCGCCTCGAGCGGGGCACTTTGCAGGTCGACCGCGAAAGCCAGAATCTCGCCCTCCAGTTGCTTGCTGAGTTGATACTCGGTTCCGTAGTCGACGTCTTCCGGCACTGAGGCGTACTCACGCGAGATTTCGCCGATCGGTATGCGGCCTTTGGCGATACGTATCGGCGGGTCCGTAACGAGCAGATTCTGACGTATGACCCGCTGCAGCAGATGCGCAGTCTCGAGCTCTATCGCCTCGACGGCCGGCTCCGGCAGGGTCGTGTCGTTCGCGCCCAGGTGGCGGCTGGCCCGTTGCACGGTATCGGTGAAGCGTCGCTCGAGAAACGCTGCGACCTTGCCGATCAGCGGCAGGAAGAGAATGAGACCGATCAGGTTGAACAGGCTGTGGAACGCAACCAGGGCATAGACCGGCTCCGTGATGCCGGCGAGAGCGATCAGGCCCAGCAGCGGCGTGCGGAGCGCGAACGCCAGCATGTCCGTGACGAAGTTGAAACCGAAATGCCCGGCCGCCACGCGCTTCTTTGCGGCGCTACCCTTGAACGCTCCTACCAGCACGGTGCTGGTCGTACCGAGGTCGGCGCCGATCGCGACGGCCGCCGCGGATGGCAGGTCGATGACACCGCCGTACAGTGCACTCAGAGTCACGGCCATCGTTGCGGAGCTCGACTGCACTATTGCCGAGAAGGCGACGCCGAAAATCAGGAATTCGACCGGCCCGTAAGCGGCCAGCGTCGCCGGGTCGATAAAACTGTCGACATCGCTGACGGCGCCTTTCATGAGCTCGAGCCCCATCAGCAGCAGGCCGAGGCTGAACCCGAAGCGCGCCGACTCGTGAACGGGGCCCCGCGGCTGCATGACATAGGCGATGCCGGCAACGCCGATCAGAGGCAGTGACAGGGCGTCGAGGTCGAGTTTGAAGCCGATCGTAGCGACGATCCAGCCCGTGAATGTCGTGCCGAGATTGGCCCCGAATATGACCGATAGCGCGTTTCGCATCTGCATCACACCGGCGCCGACGAGCGCGAGCATCATCAGGCCGACCAGTGAGCTGCTCTGGAGAATGGCCGTCACGACGGTGCCGCTGATGACGCCCTGAACGGGGTTGTCCGTGTTACGTCTGACGAACCGTCGGAAGGAGCGGCCGGACAACTGCTCCAGCGCAAGTTCGATCTGCCGCATCGCGAACAGGAACAATGCGATGCCGGCCAGCGGTTCCCAGAGGCTTAGCATCCGGTGATTCTACGGTCGTTTCTGGCAGAATCGACCGGAGTCCGTCCGAACCGGTTTCGGTCGATCGCGCGTGCTGTCGGTGGCCGGCGCGTACCCAAAACCGACATTTCTTCGAGATACAGGAGCAACGGCATGCAGGCTGATACACGAACGCTGCTCACCGAGCGCGATTTTCTGACCGCCGCCGGCACGGAGACGTATCTGTACTTTCAGCAGCGGTTCCCGATGCGGGAGTTCTGCGCGTTCGAGATCTTCGACCATCAGGAAGACCTCGAGAAGCTGGAGCATGACTATCTGCTCCCGCTGATATCGACCGTCAGCGAAAACGGCCAGGGGCTGTTGCTCGACGCGCTCATATGGCGGGCCCACCCCGACTTCGTCGCCGCGCTAGGCTACGCCGAGGACGATCTCGAGCGAATCAACAGGCGCGCAGTCGCGCGCACACGCGAGACGGTGGACGCCTGGCGGGCGAGCAGCGGCCGGCGCGCCGACGACTTTCCGGTCCTGATCACGGCCGACATAGGTCCCCGCGGGGACGGCTACCGCATCGATAGTGCGCCGAGCGTGCAGGCGGCAATCGACTACCATCGCGCGCAGATGCAGGCGCTCGCCGGTGCCGGCGCGGATGTCGTTTGCGCCCTGACGATGACGAGCGCCAACGAAGCGACCGGCATTGCGCTGGCCGCAGCCGAGCTTGAGATCCCGATCATCGTCTCACCGACCGTCGAGACCGACGGCCGGCTGCCGGACGGCACGACGCTGGCCGAGTTCGTTCGTGATGTCGACGACCGCTCGAATGGGCTCCCGATCTACTACATGATCAACTGCGCACATCCGACGCACGTGGTGCCGGCGCTCGAGGCCGCCGCTGAGCGCGGCGAGGCGTGGCTGAGCCGCCTCAAGGGCTTTCGCGCCAACTGCTCGAAGAAGAGCCATGAGGAGCTCGACAACAGCACCGAGCTCGATCGCGGCAACCCGACCGAGCTTGCCGGCGAGCTGAAGCGGATGAAGGAGGTCTGGGATCTTCGAGTGCTCGGCGGATGCTGTGGCACCGACGTGGAACACATCGCCGAGATCGCGCGCGCAACCTCGACCACGAAGTAGCTCAGAATTGGCGGGTGATGCCGACGCTGACGACCTGCGTCTCGAAGTAGTTTTCGTATACGGCGTCGAAACCGTCGCCTTCGATGAATTGCTTCACACCGAAATTCGCGAACAGGTCCGTTACCGAGAAGCTGAGCTCGCTCGTGCCGTTCAGCACCGGCATCGCAAAGCCGATGTCGACCGACGAACGGGAGGCCTGACGACCCTGAGCGATGTTGCGGTCGCCGTAATACGACATCGATACCTGTAGTTGCATGCCGTTCGGAAAGCCGACGACGTTATTCAGCGTCACATCCCACGTATCGTCCTGCGAGTAGGCGACGATGAACGGCCGCACCACGGGGAACAGCAGTGTGACTACATCTTCATCGATCGTCGTCTCATAGTAGTTGACGCTGCCGGTCAGCGACCAGAGCTCGCCGATGTCCTGTGAAACGATCAGCTCGAGACCTGCGTTGCTCCCGCTGCCGACGTTCTGATAGATCCTGTTGACGATGTCGTAATCGGCGCTCGTGGGGTCTATTGCGAAGACACGCGTGAACGGATCCTCGATATCGCGGTAGTAGGCCGAAACGATGGCCGAGCCTCGTGCCCAGAGACGCTCGACCGACAGTTCCACGGTCTCCGTGAATTGCGGGCGCAGATAGGGGTTCCCGACCTTCAGCAGCTCGGGGTCGTCGTACTTCGGAAATACCCGGAGCTCCGGCTCGCCGGGGCGGTCCACACGCCGATTCACGTTCGCGGCGAAGTGCAGGTTATCGTTGAAACGGTACGTGACACCGACGCTGGGATACACCTCGAAATAATCGTAGGCGTCGCTGCGGGAATAATAGGTATTCTCCGGCGGCAGGTCGTAGGCGACATCCGTCTGCTCGAGCCGGAAGCCGGCATCGAGGCCGTAACGGGCCCCTTCGCGGACGAGATTGACGTAGCCGGCGAAAATATCCTCGCTCCAGTCCGACCAGTCACCGAGGCCCTCGTAGATGACGGAGCCGACGCCGCGCACCACGTCGTAGGTAATCGGCAGCCACCGCCGCTGCAGGCGGCCGCCGGTCTCGAGTCGTCCGTTACGCAGTGGCCTGACGTAGTCGATCTCGAATGGCAGCGTGTTCTCTTCCGCTTTGAGATGCGTCATGTCCGTGCCGATGCGAACCGCCGACTCCTCGTTCAGAAAATAGGCCTCGTCTTCCCAGCCGCGGATGTATTGCAGGCTCATCGAGAGCTCACGGCCGGCTTCCTCGAACAGTTTTTCGTAGCCGAGATTGACGTTGAAGAAACCGGTGTCTTCCTTTTCGCGCCAGAACCAGTAGCGGTTTCGCGTCATGGTTGTCTGGTCGATGAATGGCACCTGCGCAAGATCCGTGTGGGTTTCGAAGTCGAGGATCGCCGACACCGAGAACGTTCTGCCGTCGTCGAGGAAGCGATCCATCCCGGCGTTGATGATGTACTGCTCCTGATCGCGATTCTCGGGGACCTGGGAGAAAATGACGGACCCGTCGTCGTAGAAGCGGGACGTGAACTCGTTGTTCGGCAGATCGTCCTGCAGCAGAAATTCCGACTGCAGGAGGTAGCGTCGATCGGATGCGTTGTAGTTCACGTTGACGCTTGGAATGATCTTCTCGTTCCGGGAGAAGCTACCGAGATCCGTCGGCAGGTCCGGCCGACGCTTCGACAGCGTGCCGGCGCCGATCGTCAGGCCGGCTTCGATGTTCAGGCCGCGCTCCGCATCCTCGCTGTAGATGATGTTGATGACGCCGGCCATCCCGGCCGAGTCGAAGGCGGCGGACGGGTTGTTGATGATCTCGATACGCTCGATGTTGGACGCCGGGATGCTGTCGAGACCCGACTGATTGCCGAATCCGGCCAGGCTCGAATACTTGCCGTCGATCAGAATCGCAACCCGGTCGCTGCCGCGGAGCAGCACGCGCCCCTCCTGATCCACCGACAGACCGGGGAGCGTCCTCAGTGCATCGAGCATCGATCCTGCGCTGCCGATGATGTTGTCCTCCATGCTGAAGACGCGGCGATCGATCGTCGCGCCGGCGATTTGTCGCTGGCCGATCGCGACGACCTCCTCGACGTCACCGCGGAGGCGGACGAGCACGATCTCACCGAGGTCATAGGCCTCGTTCAGACCGCCGACGATCAGTGCCGTGCTGGTCGGCTCGTGGCCGGCCGATTCGGCGCTGATTCCGAAGTTGCCCTGCGGCAGCCCGCGTATCACGAACCGGCCCGCATCGTCGGCAATGACGCCGGTGACCGTCGAGTCGTCCGCCGCGTCGTTGGCCGTAACCGTCGCGAACGGGACGGGGTCGCCGGAGTCGGCGTCGACCACGCGGCCGGATACGCTCGCCTCGAACTGGGCGCGAGCAGCTGCCGGTAGCAGAAGCAGAAGCAGAAGCAGAAGCAGGAGCGCGGTCGCGGCGCCGTGGCGCATGGAACTCCCTCGCCCGGGGATCGGATGATGCGAAGGGCACGATACGATACGCCGTCGGGGATCGCCAGGGAATGCGCTCCACCCGCCGGGCTTGGCCAGGCGGTTCGATAACTGCAGCCGTCCGGCCACGTCGATTCTCGCGTGCCGGCTTGTCTCGCCGGGGGACGCAAACTGAGCCTCCAGCGCTTTTCGAGTATCCTCGGCCCGTGCCTCGCGTTCATCGCAGGAACAGCTCCGCCGTCAGGCGCAGCCAGGAGGCGCATCGGCGTAGTCCCGGCACCGATCGGAGTAGACCATGAGAAAGTGTTCGCTGCTGTGCGTGTTGTTCCCGGCCCTGCTCGTGTCCCCGCTGGCCGCGCAGGAGTATTCTGATGCCGTGCTCGCCGAAACCGAGCGCCTCAATACGTGGCTCGACGCGCGTTTCGAGGAAGCGCTCGATTTCTCGCCGACACTGAAGACGCAGATCGGCCGCAAGGACGACTACGACCGGATCGATGACATGTCCGAGGCCGCCAGCGATGCACGGCTTGAGTGGCGCGAAGAAACGGTCGACGAGCTCCGGGCATCGTTCGATTACGAGCTTCTGACGCCGGAGGCGCAGGAATCGTATGACTTGTGGATCTACCAGTATGAGCGTGCCGCGGCCGGCCGGCCGTTTCGCCGGCGCGTTTATCGTTTCAACCAGATGTTCGGCGAGCATGCCGGACTGCCGCGCTTCCTGATTACCAGCCACGAAGTCGCCGATGAATCGGATGTTCTCGCGTATGTGTCGCGTATCTCCGGCGTCGCGCGCGCGATACGGCAGGTTCTCGATCGCGCGATGCTCGCATCGGAAGAAGGCGTCCATGCGCCGGCATTCGCCTATGAGTCGGTTATCGAGCAATCGCGGGCGCTGATCGCCGGCGCGCCGTTCGATGATGGTCCGCCATCGGCGTTGTGGGCCGACCTGAACGGCAAGCTGGACGGGCTCGCGGACGACGGTTTCGTCACGGCGGAGCGCGCAGCGCAGATACGCGAGTCTGCCAGCGACGCGTTACGCGACGACTTCAAGCCGGCTTACGAAGCATTGATCGCCTGGGCCGAGTCGGAGCTGCCGCTGACGGACGAGGTAGCGACCGGTGTGTGGAAACTGCCGGATGGGGCGGCGTACTACGAGGAGCGGCTCGCGGACTCGACGACCACCGATCTGACCGCGGACGAAATTCACGAGATCGGGCTCGCTGAAGTCGCCCGAATTCACGGGGAGATGAATGCGATCAGAGCGCAGGTCGGCTTCGATGGCGACCTGAGGGCGTTTTTCGACTTCGTCAGCACCGACCCGCAGTTCTACCTGCCGAACACGGACGCAGGCCGCGCGGCCTACCTCGATATGGCGAGCGGGCATATCGACAGCATCAGGCAACGACTGCCGGAGTTTTTTGGCATGTTGCCGAAGGCCGAGCTCGAGGTGCGCCGCGTCGAGGCGTTCCGCGAGCGCGCCGGGCAAGCCGCGCACTACTATCCCGGGGCGCCCGATGGCTCGCGCCCCGGCATCTACTACTCGCATCTGATCGACATGAACGCCGTGCCGATTCCCCGACTCGAGAACGTTGCCTATCACGAAGGCCTGCCGGGGCACCACATGCAGATTTCGATCGCGCAGGAGCTGACCGGCGTGCCGTTGTTTCGCACGATCGGCGGCTTCACGGCCTACAGCGAGGGCTGGGGCCTCTATTCGGAAGCGCTGGCGCTGGAAATGGGCGGCTATCAGGATCCGTATTCGAACTTCGGTCGGCTGAGCGGCGAGCTGTGGCGTGCGATTCGACTCGTCGTCGACACCGGCCTGCACGCGCAGCGCTGGACCGAGCAGGAGGCGTTCGAGTATGCGCGCGAGAATTCCTCCCGATCAGAGCAAAGCGTCCGCGCGGAGATTCAGCGCTTCATCGTGATGCCCGGGCAGGCGACAGCCTACAAAATCGGCATGCTGAAGATTCAGGAGCTGCGTGCCCGCGCCGAGTCGGCACTCGGCAGCGATTTCGACATTCGCGCCTTTCACGACACGGTACTCGGCGGCGGCGGGCTGCCGCTGACCATGCTCGAAGAGCGCGTCGAGCGGTGGCTCGATCAGGTTCCAGCTACAATGGAACCATGAAGGTCAGGCCGAAAGGCCAGAGGTTGGAAGCGTCGACTTCCGCCGAATAGTGCAGAGGCCGGAGGATAGTCGATGATCACTGAAGCAAGAGTGGCAACGCCACATGGTGTGGCCTATATGCGGCGCCTCTGCCGACACTTCGAGCACAAGGTGCCCGCTTCGTTCGATGGGAACGAGGGGCGGATCGAATTCGCCTTCGGACTCTGCACGATCGAGAACGACGAAGAGGCGATGCACATCCGGATAGAGGTCCCCGATGCAACGCAGCTCGATCGGGCAGAACGCGTGGTCGGGGAGCATCTGATCCGCATGGCCAACAAGGATGAGCCCGTGGTCACGTGGCAGCGCGTTTCTGGGGAGGAAAGCTGACCCGGAATTCCCCTCAATGAACGATGTGGAACGCCAACTCGCGGCGTGATCCGTATCGGTAGACGCGAAAGTGGCTGTCGAATGCCAGTGCCTCGACGAGCCTCAGTCGCTCCATCATCGCGAAGCTCGTGCAGTCGATCAGACTGAAATCCTGGTCCGGCCATTCCGATGCGATGGTCCGCGCGTCGGCCAGATCCGCGGATGTCACGCCGTAAGTCGCCACGACATCTGATTGCATAGCGTCCCAGAAGTTCATCGCTGCGCTGCGCCCCAGGCGGGCTCTGATCAGGCACCACGACTCAACGAAGACATAGTCCGAAGTCACGACATCGCCGGTGCTCCCGCGGCTTTCGAACACGCTCCTGGCTACGCGATGGTTGCGATCCCCTCTGTCGGCGAGAGCGTAGAACGCCCCGGTATCAACGAAGATCGCCGGCACGGAACGCCTCGTCCAGGGCATGATCGTGGTCCTCGGACGTGCTGTTTACTCCGCTGTCACCCAAGTCCACGAACCGCATGATCGCCTCCTTATTATGGACGCGCACACGCTGACGTCCCTCGATGGTTTCGGCAACGATCTGACGGACGAGCTCGGTCATGCTGACTCCGGCAGACCTGGCCTCGCGCTTGAGGGCCCGGTGCTGGGACCGGGAAAGGTAGATCTGCGTTCGGACCATGAAATGACATTATTATGATGTCATAGTAATGTCAACCAACTAAAGTGGGCTTTTCTGCGACATTTGGGTTGGTTCCGCATCAGCGAAGCTAATGCCGTGCGACGGTTCACATCGACCGGCCGGTGCCATGCGAACTCAGCGCCTGATAGACGAGCGCGGGAAATCAGTCGTCTCTTCCGCCGAAGAGTCAGTGGATCGAGCGATTGGGAAGGAGGGCCAGTGATCAGGCACTGCCCATCAGGGTTCCAGGCTCGAAGCGATCGTCCTTATCTCGTCGGGTGTGTGTTCGCCCGAGAGTGGTGTGCCCGGCAGCAGATATCTCCCCATCGCCAGCCCGCCGACGAGAACCGGCTCGTAGCCGAGATCGCGAATCAACTGCGACGCAATCTCGATGGCCTCGCTGTCGTCGCTGGCTATCGGCATTCCGATACGGCCGGGTTCCTCCCAGGCGCTACCCATACGAGCAGCGCCAATTGCATTGAACGCGCGGACAATTCGGGCGCCCGGCAGGAGTTCGGCTGACATCAGGCCCGCGCCCTTTTCGCGCGCCTCGGTCGCGATCTCGCCGTCACGTTCCGGAAACGGATTCGAAGCGTCGAGCACCACCTTCCCGCGCAGCGAATCACCGAGAGCCGCGCCGAGCTCAGGCACAGCGCCATAAGGCACGGCAAGCAACACCACATCACCGAAAGCGGCGGCTTCCTGCGGAGTGCCGGCCTGTGCCCGGGGCCCTACTTCGGCCGCCAGCGCCCGGTTGCTATCGAGGTTGCGGGACGAAAACATCACGTCATAGCCGGCTCTGGCCCAGCTACGGCCCAGCGCACCGCCAACATTGCCGGACCCGATCAGCCCGATCTTCGGTTTCACGTTCTGCGCCAAAACTACGGGAGCGGCAAACGGCAGCCCGCTGAGCAGAGCTGCTGCGCCGACGGCCACGAGAATTTCACGACGGGATCGGTCCTTATCAGGGTTATTCATGGAAGCCTCCGTCAGTCGGTTGTTGTTGCCGCCGCGGCCACGATAACTGTTCACGCCGATGGCGTCGAGATTGCATCGCCGCCTACGTAGCACACCTACGCGGCCGGAAAGTTTCGATGCGGCGTTTCGCGCGATAGTGGCGGATCGCTCGACTCTTTGCGCTTTATGAGTTAGCGGGCGGCTACTGGCCCGACTCGTCAATCAGGAGATATCCGATGCGCTTTTCAATACTGGTCCTCTTTCTGGCAACCGCCGCTTTGGTCGCTAATACTGCGGATGCCCAGGAGTCGTGCGATGCCGCGACCAAGGCGATCGACGATCGGCTGAGCCAGCCTGGACATACCGAGTTCCAGCGACAGCAGGGACAACAGCTGAAACAGATCATGGCGGCAGCCTGCGTGGCCGGAGGTCCTGAGGCTGTGGCAATGATGGTGTCGCAGCTCGACATGATCTTGCCTCCGCCTGCGCAAGCGTTCGTCGAGCAACCCGCCGAGAGCCAAGCGGCGCTGACGGCCGAGTATCTGGCCGGGCAATGGTGCCGCGGCGGTCAGGAAGCGTCGTCGTACGACTTCGCGCCGGACGGCAGCTTTCGGGTTGCCGTCGTCGGCCTGAGCGTTACCGCAGAAGGCGCCTTCTACCTGCCCGAGGTCATGCCCATGGCCGAATTCCTGAACCAGGTCGGCGACGTGGCTAGTAAGGACGCCGACCGCTTCAGTAGTGAGCGAGGCAGGGTGTTTACGCGCGGCGCCTGCGAATTCATGACAAACGAGGGCACTGGCTGATCGGCGAGCCCGGAACGTGATGCGCGGTCCTGGCTCAAATAAAAAACCAGCTACGACGCCGGGTTGGCGAACGCGTATTCCTGAGCAATGATGTTAGTCTGGCCGCACCACCGAGGCAAAGTACCGGAGACAGGATGTCGGGGGACAGTTTTATGCGCTTACAGAGTCGTTCGTCTGGCTTTTCATTGCTTGCTGCCACTTTCGTCGCCGTCACCGTCGGCGCGCAGGCGCAGGAGGCGGTCAGCGATGGAAACTGGTCTGATCCGTCGACGTGGGGAGGGGCGGTTCCGGAGGCAGGTGACACCGTCACCATTGGCGCCGGGCTGGACGTGGTCCTCGACGTCAGTCCGCCACCGCTCAATGGAATGAATCTCGACGGCAGGCTCAGCTTTTCCAATGCAGCCGATCTCGAGCTCACTACCGAGTGGATTCTGCTGCGCGGGGAGTTGCAGATCGGTAGTCCAGGCGATCCTCACACGAGCAACGCAACGATCACGCTGACCAACAACGTCCCGGATGAGAACATCAATGGCATGGGCGATCGCGGGGTTCTGGTCGTTGGCGGCACTCTGAACCTGCACGGGGACAGGGAAAATACGTGGAGCAAGCTGGCTGAAACGGCCGACGCGGGCAGCACGCGCATCGAAGTGCTCGACGCCAGCGGCTGGAAGGTCGGTGACGAAATCGTCCTGGCGTCGACGGATTTCAATCCCCGGCAGGCCGAGACGCGCCAGATATCGGCCATCCGCGGCAATACGATCACACTCGATCAGCCGCTCGAGTACATGCATTTCGGTGAGGTCACGTTCGGCGTCGACGAGCGCGGCGAAGTCGGCCTGCTGACGCGCAATATCAAGGTCCAGGGCTCAGCCGATGCCGAAGAGACATACTTCGGCGGTCACATCATGGCAATGGCGGGCAGCCGGATGTACGTCGAAGGCGTCGAGTTGCATCGCATGGGGCAGCACATGACGCTGGCTCGCTACCCGATTCACTGGCACCTCGTCGGTGAAGGCGGCGCCGGTCAGTACATCCGGAATGCGGCCATCCATGACACCTTCAACCGCTGCGTAACCGTCCATGGCACCCACGACTTGCGTGTCGAGAACAACGTAACCTACAACACAGTCGGGCACTGCTTTTTCATGGAAGACGGCATCGAGACCGGCAATGAGTTCGTCAGGAACCTGGCGATCCAGACCAAGTGTCACCCGACCATGGACTGTGTGCCGAATAACCTCGCTGCGAACGGCGAGATCGATGCCGAAAATCGTCAGGCCCTCACGCAAATCAGTTTTTCCGGCGAGCATACCCTCCTGCCTTCCGACAATACGGCTTCTTCATACTGGATCACGAACCCTGACAACACGTACGTGGACAACGTGGCCGCGGGTTCCGATCAGATCGGATTCTGGCTGTCCGTGCCGCAGCACCCGAATGGCGCGTTCCTGGGCACTGAGGTTGCCCTCAACACGTGGCCACGCCGTACCCCGTTGCGTGAATTCAGGGGCAACGTGGCCCATTCCAATTTCGACGGGTTCATGATTGACCGGCACATCAACCAGGACAACACGTTCGGCCTGGCCTCCATCCCGCTGCTGGCGTTGGCAGATCCGACGGATCTCGAGAGCGAAGTGCTGGAGACGCACTTCGAGGACCTGACCAGCTACAAGAACCGCAATGGCGGTCTCTGGGGCCGGGGCGACATGTACGTCTACAGCAACCTGAAACTCGCTGACAATGCCATTGGCATGACGCAAGCCGCTGGCGACATAGGCAGCCTGCCGTTCAGTTCACGTCTGGTCGATTCGCTGGTCGTGGGCGAGACGGACAACATCGGCAATCCCGAGACACCGGAGGAAATCGCCTACGGCCGCAGCCTGCCGAAGCCGCCCATTCCGGATTTCCCGATCCGCGGCTACGAATACTACGATTACCGCGATGATGTGGTGAATACGACCTTCGTGAATTTCCAGGACAACGACCAGCGAAAAACAGGCGCGCTGTCCTTCCTTCTGTTCACGAGTGCGGGCTTAAGTACCGGAAGCACCATCGAGGGTGCGCAATTCGTCAACGCCAAGCCGGTCTATTTCCCGAAATTCGATTCCCGGTTCGATAATGACAACCGCGGTAGCGATGCCTATCGGACCCTGTCGTTCCGGGACCTGGACGGCTCAGTGACCGGCATACCCGATTCTCAGGTCTTGCTCCACGACGGCGAGCACGACAGCGTCGTCACCGACGACACCTGTGAAATTCATTCCACCTGGAACGCCTCTGTGTGCACGGGCGATATCGGTCGCCTGAATCTCTCGGACAGCAGAGGATGGCTTCCGGCCGCAGTCGATCTCGAATCGCGGACGGCCCGGTTCGCTTTGCTTTCTTCGCTCGGTCCGGATGCGCCAGACACTCCCCTCGTACGGGCCCAACGTGCCGCCCTGTTCTCTGCTTCTGCTCCGCAGGCGCCTATCGCGCTTGTTCGCAACGGCAAGGAATTCAATGTCTTCGGCGACCAGAGCACTGTGAAAGCCGGCACCGAGATCGAGGTGAAAACCGAAAGGCAGGAAGTCACGCTCAGTCTTTCCGAAATGGACCAGGGCTCATGGGTCATTTTCGAACTGCCGGGTTTCGCCAATGCAGCCTCGGGAACAGAGCAGCGCAGCATGGACGCATTGCACGCCGCGGACGAGACGTCCTGGTTCAACGACGGAGATTCCATGTGGGTTAAGCTGGTGGCCGCGCCTCCGATCATGGAGGTCATTCGTCCAACGGATCTGCAAGCCAGCATTACGGTCAGCCGGTAAGTACCCTTTTTCGCGACCGGGGGTCTGGTTCGATGCGAACACATACGCGTTTGTGGCTTCTTTCATTACCTGTGGCCTGGTTCAGCAGCAATGCCCTCGCGCAGGAAGCGGTCAGCAGTGGCGTCTGGTCCGATTCAGCGACCTGGTCCGGCGGAGCAGTTCCACGGGCAGGTGACATCGTCACCATTGGCGCCGGGCTGGACGTCGTCCTCGACGTCAGCCCGCCGCCGCTCAATGGAATGAATCTCGACGGCAGGCTCAGCTTTTCCGATCAAGCCGATCTCGAGCTCACTACCGAGTGGATTCTGCTGCGCGGGGAGTTGCAGATCGGTAGTCCAGGCGATCCCCACACGCGCAACGCAACGATAACGCTGACCAACAACGTCGTGGAAGAAAACATCAACGGCATGGGCGATCGCGGGATTCTGCTCGTCGGCGGGAGCTTGAGCCTGCACGGTGATCGCGAAAACACCTGGACCAAGCTGGCGGAAACTGCCCGTACCGGCAGCACCCGCATCGAGGTGCTCGATGCCAGCGGCTGGGAGGTCGGCGACGAAATCGTCCTGGCATCGACGGATTTCAATCCCCGGCAGGCCGAGACGCGCCATATATCGGCCATCCGCGGCGATACGATCACACTCGATCAGCCGCTCGAATACATGCATTACGGCGAAATCACGTATGGCGTTGACGAGCGCGGCGAAGTCGGCCTGCTGACGCGCAATATCAAGGTCCAGGGCTCAGCCGATGCCGAAGAGACATACTTCGGCGGTCACATCATGGCGATGGACGGCAGCACGATGACTGTTTCCGGCGTCGAGCTAACCCGAATGGGCCAGCACCTGACGCTCGCCCGCTATCCGATTCACTGGCATATCAACGGCGATGTGCGGGGGCAGTACATCAGGAACTCCGCGATCCACGACACCTGGAATCGGTGCGTGACCGTTCATGGGACGGACAATCTGCGCGTGGAGAACAACGTAACCTACAACACCGTCGGGCACTGCTTCTTCATGGAAGACGGCATCGAGACCGGCAATGAGTTTGTCAGGAACCTCGCGATCCAGACCAAGTGTCACCCGACGATGGATTGTGTGCCCGTTAACCTCGCCCCGAACGGCGAGATCGATGGCGAAAATCGTCAAGCCCTCAGGCGAATCAGCTTTTCCGGCGAGCATACCCTGCTGCCGTCCGACAACACAGTAGCGTCGTACTGGATTACCAACCCGGACAATTCCTTCATCGATAACGTGGCCGCCGGTTCCGACGAGACCGGCTTCTGGTTTTCGTTGCCGGAGCATCCGAACGGCGCGTTCCTCGGCACAGAAGTCAGCCTCAACACCTGGCCGCGCCGAACGCCATTGCGCGCATTCAGGGGCAACGTGGCCCATTCCAATTTCGACGGCTTAATGGTTGACCGGAATATCAATGAAGACAACACGTTCGACTTGTCCTTCAGCGCATACACGCCGCTGGAAGATCCTGCTGACCCTTATAGCGAAATGGTGGAATCTCACTTCGAGAATCTGACCGCCTGGAAGAATCGCAATGGTGCTATCTGGGGTCGGGGTGAGCTGCACGTATTCAGCAATGCGAAACTCGCTGACAACGCCATTGGCATGACGCATTCAACCGGCACCTTCGGTAGTGAACGGTTTACATCACGGTTGATCGATTCGCTGGTCGTGGGCGAGACCGATAACACAGGCAATCCCGCAACGCAGGAGGAAGTCGCCTACGGCCGCAGCCTGCCGAAGCCACAAATACCGGATTTCCCGATCCGCGGCTACGAATACTACGATTACCGTCATGAAGTGGTGAACACGACATTCGTGAATTACCAGGACAACGACCGGCGAAAGACAGGAGCGCTTTCCTGGCTGCTGTTCACGGGCGCCGGAGTCACGACCGAAAGCACCGTCGAGGGTGCGCAATTCGTCAACGCCAAGCCTGTGTATTTTCCTAACATCGATCCCAGATTCGATAGCGACAACCGGGGTGGTGTTGCCTACAGGACAGCAGCGATCCACGACCTGGATGGCTCGGTGGGTGGCTTAGGCGACGCCTACATCCTGATCCACGATGGCGAAAATGACAGCGTCGCCACCGATGAAGAAGCCTGTGAAATTCAACCCACCTGGAACGCCTCTGTCTGCACGGGCGATGTCGGACGCTTGTCGTTCACGGCGGGTCAATTCGCAGGCCTGTCTCCCACTCCCGGGGGATTGAGAGGAGGATTCGGCTTCGGCTACGTCCGTCCGACCTTTCCACCTCCCGGCGCTGCTCGGGCCGCTCCACCCCCTCCGCCGGCGCCCATCGCGCTTGTTCGCAATGGCAAGGAGCACAGAATCACAGGCAACGGGAGCACAGTGCGCGCCGGCACCGAGATTCAGGTGCTCACCGAGAGACCGGAAGTCTCTCTAAGTCTGGCCGAAATGGACCAGGACTCGTGGGTTGTGTTCGAACTGCCGGGTTTCGCCAATGCGGCCGCCGGTACGGAGCAGTACAGCCTGGATGCATTGCGTAGTGCGAGCGAGACTTCGTATTTCAGGGACGACAATAGTCTCTGGGTCAAACTGGTCGTCGCCCGAGCGTCGGTGCAGCCGATTCGTCCGCTGGATCGGCAAGCGAGTATCACGGTCAGCCGGTAACTAACTTTTTGGTGCTCAGGTGCTTCCTGGTTGTTCCGAACGGCTTTCCGACGGGAGCCAGCCTTCAGCGATCTCTACTCTCCGCCCGGCAGGCTCGCCTGGACTACTAGCAGCCTCAGTCTTTGCGCGTTTCGGATCGGTTCCCAGGAGGCTCAGAATCGGTGGTCGCGTCGCGAACGATCAATATGATCCCGATAAGAAACACTGCGACTGAGAATACGACGACCCATTCCATGTCAGGAATCCTCAATTCTCTTTATTCGCCGGAATGCGGCTCGATTAATCCAGAATACAGCACCAGTAACAACGATAGTAGCGACGCCACCGGTAAATGCCAGGATCGGGTGCACGTCCGCGTGCGACTGCGCGAGCCAGCCTAGCAGGGACGCGTCTACAACGACCAGAACGCCAAACGGGACCTTCAGCCATCCGATTTCTTCCTTGAGGCGGTCGATCCTGGCCATCGGTGAATGCCCGCTCTGGTATGGCGCCGAGTATGAATTTCGGATCATTCAGCTGCGAGTGTTCAATCCAACCGAAACGAAGTGAAACCAACACCAGGGTGGGAATGAATCCTGCTCGCCGAGCGTTCGTCAGCGGGCTGAGTATGACCGCTGCAGGGCTTCTCATGGGCTGCTCACAACGAGGTTCGCAGTCTGATCTAGACGTGTTTCTGATTAACAAGATGGAGCGGAGCCAGATTCCGGAACTGGCCGCACAGCCCCGGGAAGCCAGCGAAAGACTGCTCCAGGATTTATGAGAAGTTCTTTGCGACACGGAGCACAAACCCGCATGGCGGCAGGCAGCGTGCTTCCACCGATCTCTTCACTCCGCCCGTGAGATTCAATTAGAATCCGGGTAGCCCCGCTCTTGGCCTCACCCGGCTGATCGGAGGCCGTAACTCCCTGATTTGCGGGTGTAGTTCAATGGTAGAACCTCAGCTTCCCAAGCTGATGACGTGGGTTCGATTCCCATCACCCGCTCCAACCGAGTCGATAACTTCCCGCTGACGATCGCGCCCGTTTCTTCGTCCCGGCCGGCACCGGCCGAGGGCTTGGATCGGCCAGTCGTTTACCTCACAATCTCCGTTGCCTTGGGATGTTGGGGGAAGGCGGAGAATGACGTTTGTTGTTATCGACAGTTGCATCAAGTGCAAGTACACCGATTGTGTCGAGGTGTGCCCCGTGGATTGCTTTCATGAGGGGCCGAACATGCTCGTCATCGATCCCGAGGAGTGCATCGATTGCACGCTTTGCGAACCGGAGTGTCCGGTAGAGGCGATCGTTTCCGAGGACGATATTCCCGAAGGGCAGGAGCAGTTTCTGGAGCTCAATGCCGAGCTTTCCAGGGAGTGGCCGGTGCTTGCCGAGGCGAAGGACGCGCCCGACGACGCCGACGACTGGCAGGAAGTGAAAGACAAGCTCCAGTATCTGGAGCGCTAGCTGCCCGGAATCTCACTCCCGAATCGGTGAGATTCGCGGGCGAGCCTCGCCCGTCGCCCGGGTCGCGCGAGCTGGCGAGACAGGGATTTATCGGTCCCGATCGCGCCCGATCAGCAATTCGCCTCGGGATTCACGAACAGATCCGACTGGTCTTCGCCCTCGCGCGGCGTCACGCACTGGAAGTCCTTCTCGACGAGCAGCTTAAGCTGTTGCCCGTCGCCGAGCTCGAGATCGTTGCCCAGTGACACCGCCTCGTCGTCGCCGGCCCATGCGTTGATGTCGGCGGCCGGCAGCGTCACTACGAGCCGTCCATTTTCGAATGCTGCCGAAGGATCTTCTCCCGAGCTCGACGCCACCAGCACGTAGGTAAACACGGAGCCATCCGGAAAGCGGGTTCGACCGTCGACGACGCCCTTCTCGTCGACCGCCACCACGTCACTGCGCGACAGCCGCAGTCGGATCGAATCGTCCAGTATTCGAAGCTTCATCGGTTACCTCTCCTCGGGCGGGGCATTGTAATACGAGCATCCCCTTGTCTGAGTGACGCGCGGCCGCGTCGATGCCTCGGCACGTAGACCCGTCCGCCCGAAACCGCGGGGCGTCAACGCAGAAGCGCAGTCACGAGGCCGGGCTGCCAACTGAGCAGCACCAGAATCGCGACCGTCACGAGCAGGAACGGCGCGAGGGCGATGAAGATCCGCCCGGCCGGAACCTTCGCCAGCGTTGCCGAAATGAAGAGCCCGGTGCCGACCGGTGGCGTCAGTATGCCGAGCACGAGATTGATACAGACGACCACGCCGAAATGAAACGGATCGATGCCGTAATTCGTCTGCGCGATCGGCAGCAGCAACGGGACGACGACAATCAGTGCGGCGATCGAATCGATGAACGCACCGATCAGCAGTAGCCCCACATTGACGAGCAGCATGAAGACGAACGGATCGCTCGAGATTTCCGTCAGCCAGAGCGCCAAACGCTGCGGCACCTCCTCGAAGATGATCACCCAGCCGAAGACATTCGCGGTTGCGATCAGGAACAGCACGATCGTCGAGTTGAGCGCCGTACGCATCAGGATGTCAGGCAACGTGCGGAGATCGAGCTCTTTATGGATATAGCGACCGATGATGAGCGCCGCGAGCGCGGCGGCCGCGGCCGATTCGGTAGGCGAGAAGATGCCCGCTAGAATGCCGCCGACGATGATCACCGGCACGGCCGTCGAAGGCAGCCCGCGAACGGCCGCGCGCAGGGCTTCGCGCCGGTCGAGCCATTGCCCGCGGGGGAAGTTCCGGACGATCCCAAGTATCGCGACAACGACAATGAAGCCCGTGGTCAGCAGCAGGCCCGGAACTATGCCGGCGATGAACAGGTCGCCGATCGCTATCTGTCCGAGCACGCCGAAAATCACGAACAGCATCGACGGCGGAATGATCGGTGACAGCAGGCCGCCGGCAGCTGTAGTTGCTGCGGCGAAATCACGGCTGTAACCCGACCGCTCCATTTCCGGCACCATCGCCTGCGTCATGATCGAGATCTGTGCGGTCGCCGAACCGATGATCGACGCCATCATCATGTTGGCGAGCAGGTTGATGTAAGCCAGCCCGCCGCGGAGCCCGGCCACGAAAATGCTGGCGACATCGATCAGCCGGCGAATCAGGCCGCCCCGGTTCATGATCTCTCCGGCCAGCATGAACAGCGGGATCGCCATCAGGCCGTATTGCTCGATACCGCTGAAGAGCTGCTGGGGAAACGACTGGAACAGCACGTCATTGCCGGAGAGCTCAATGTAGGCGAGCGCAGTGCCGAGCAGCACGAACGCGATCGGCACGCTGATGATCAGCAGAACGATGAAGACGATCGCCGTCATTCGATCAGGCCTCGCCAGCCGCTCGGGCAGGGCCAATGAGCTGGCCTTCGGCCGCCTGGACTTCGGCTGCCGTCCGTGCGTGGGCTCAGGGGCCGGCCTTCGGCTGCCGTCCGTGCCGGGCTCAGGGGCTGGCCTTCGCTTGCCGCTGGTGCCAGGCTCATGGTTGGCCTTCCCCTGCCGCTCGCGCGGGTGCGTAATCCTCGCGCATCGACGCTTCGGAGTCGCTGTCAGTCGACGCCGGTGGTCCCTCCAGCAGATTCGCAACTGCATGAATCGTCATCGTCAGCGACATCAGCGGCACGGCGAGCCAGACGACGAATTTCGGGATACCGATCGTATTGGTCGGTTCCGTGTAGATGAATTTGAACGTCGCCTGGGCGAATGCATCGAAATCGAAGCCGGCCTGCAGCAGCGCCATCGGGTCGTACCATTGCCAGCAGAGCAGCAGGAGTATCACGGCGAACACCAGCAGCAGCGCGTCGACGACCCGACCGAACAGACGCCGGCCGCGAACCGGCAGCAGGTCCGTGACGAGAGTTACGGCCACGCCCATACGCATCCTGAGCATCGCCGAAGCGCCGATCAGCGCCATCCAGATCATCGTGTAGATCGCGAGCTCGTCGACCCAGAAAATCGCGGCACCGGCGGCACGCGTGACGATGTTCAGCAGAATCAGCAGAACCAGGGCGGCGGCGAGCAGCGCCATCAGCCGCTTCTCGATCAGAAGAATCGCGTTCGAGAGCGCAATCAAGGAACGCATGCGCGGATCCGTCCTGAACCGACCGGATGCTGTGTGCACCGGGTACCCGGCATCTTTCGGGCCGTAGGCGGTGCTGTGGCTGACCGCCGGCTACGAATCGGCAAGCGCCCGCACTCTCGGGTCAGCCACGCCTGTCACCTCTGCGCTATGGCGTCGCGGCGACCGTCTGCAGGCGTTCGACGACGAACGTCACGCTCGCGTCCATCGTCTCGAGAAATGGCCCGGGGTAGAGCCCTATACCGAGCACCACAACGGCGAGCGGGGCCACGGTCAGAACCTCACGGAGGTTCAGGTCGGTCAGCGCGCCGGCGGCCGCCGTTCGCGGCTTGCCGAGAGCAACGCGTTGCAGCATCCACAACATATAGGCTGCGCCGAGCACGATTCCGCCCATCGCAAGCACGACGAAAACGAAGCTCTCGTACGAGACGCCGACGAGGATCAGGAACTCGCCGATGAAATTCGATGTTGCGGGAAGACCGAAAGAGGCGACGGCAAAGAGGCTGAGAATGGCGACCAGACGCGGCATTCGCTTGTGCAGCCCGCCGTAGTCCGCCATCGCTCGGCTATGCGTACGGTCGTAGAGCTGCCCGACGATCAGGAACAGAGCGCCCGTCGTCACGCCGTGGGTCACCATTTGCAGGATCGCGCCTTCGATGCCCTCGTTGTTGAACGAGAAGATGCCGAGCGTGACGAAGCCCATGTGGGAAACGGACGAATATGCGACCAGGCGCTTCAGGTCGGATTGCGCCAACGCCATATACCCGCCATAGAGAATCGCGGCGACCGAGAGCCACAGCAGGAAGGTCGAGAACTCGATAGCCACATCCGGGAAGATCGGCAGGCAGAAGCGGATCATGCCGTAGCCGCCCATCTTCAGCAGAACGCCGGCGAGCAGCACGCTGCCGGCAGTCGGCGCCTCGGAATGCGCATCGGGCAGCCAGGTATGAAACGGGATCATCGGGAGCTTGATTGCAAACCCGAGGAAGAGCGCCACGAAGATCCACTTCCTCGCGTCGGCCGCAAACTCGAACTCCGAGAATGCCTGAATGTCGAACGTGCCGGCCTGCAGCGACAGCGCCAAAATTCCGACCAGCAGGAGGAGGCTGCCGATCAGGCTGTAGATGACGTACTTGATGCCCGCCGCGGCCCGCTCCGGACCGCCCCACAGAACGATCATGAAGTACATGGGAATCATCGTGACTTCCCACAACATGAAGAACAGGAACGCGTCGAGGGCAGTGAAGACGACGATCATTGCGCCTTCAACGAGCAGAATCAGCATCATGAAGGCGCGCAGGCGGGACGTAATGCCGTCCCACGAACCGAGGACGCAAAGCGGGCAGAGCAGCGTGGTCAGCAGCACGAGCAGAATGCTGACGCCGTCGACGCCGACCGCGTACTCGATACCGAAAGTCGGCATCCACTCGACGCGCTCGACGAACTGTAGGCCCTCATCCGCCAGATCGAAGCCCATCCAGAGATTGACGGCCAGGATCAGGTTCAGCAGCGTTACTACGAGCGCAGACCACCGAATCCACTGTTCCCGCACTACCGCGAGCACCGCGATACCGAGGGCAGGCACGGCGATCATCCAGCTCAGTAAGTGGTCTGCGAATATTGCGCTCATATCGTTGCCTGCTTATACGATCCAGTAGAAAAAGCCGAGTGCCAGCACAAGAAGAATGATGACGATCAGCAAGTGATGCTGCAGCGTGCGCGGCTCGTACCGATCCGCGGCACGCCCGGAAGCATCGACCCCTTGTCCAACACTCTCGACGGCGCGTTCCAGGCCCGCCGTATCCACGCGTTTGCCAAGCTCACGCGCTGCACCGACGCTTGCGGAGCCGACCGAGACGACGACGCGATCGATGACCAGTTGATCGATCCGCCGCCACAGCCATCCCGCCAGCGCGATCGTCGCCGGGGCAGACGAGAGAATCGTGCGGTCGATGATGCCCTTGTCGACCACGCGCCACAGCCGCCCGGCCAACGCGATCGTTGCCGGCGCGGAGAGCAGTATCGCACGGTCGATCAGGCCCTGATCGATCACGCGCCACAGCCATTTGCCGGTTGCAATGGACGGGCGAACGATCAACAGATCGTAGATCTCGTCGAAGTAGCCCTTGTTCAGCAGAAAAACATACAGCCGTTTTCGCCATGCGGCCGTTGCGTGCGCTCCGGAACGACCGCGACCGTTCCAGGCGACAGCCCAGCCTGCCGCTGCGACCGCAATCGGCGCCAGAACCCAGGGGGAGAAACCGATCGCTGGCGCGATCGTGAGCGCCCCGGCCGACCCCACTGCCGGTGAAAGAAACGCTGCGAACCACCGCCATGCAACGAGAAGAATGCCTATCGCGATGGCTGCAATCACTGCAACCGCCACAATGTGTCGCATCGAAATGAAGCCGGGCACAACGCGCGATGTGCCGCCATCGGTGCCGGGTGGACCCTCGCGAAAGACCCGGTCGATTCCCTTGAACACGTACATCGCAGTGAAGAAGCTCGTGCCGAGCCCGACGATCCACAGTGCGACGTTAGCTGTCGAAAAGCTCTGCGACAGCCACAGATTCTGGTACGCACCTGAAAAGATCACGAGTGGCGGTACGACCGACAGGATGAAGGCGCCCGCGAACAGGCCGCCGCCGACCCGCGCCGGCGAAGGCTTCACTTCGTCGAAATGCCGGTGAGTGGTGGATAGAGTGTTGCCGGTCGACAGGAACAGATAGGCCTTGAAAAAGCCGTGTGCGATCAGATGAAAGATCGCCGCGACAAAGGCGCCCACGCCGCACAGGAAGACCATGAAGCCGAGCTGGCTGATCGTCGAGTACGCCAGCGTCCGCTTCACATCCGTCTGTGTCAGAGAAACCATGGCCGCGAACAGCGCGGTGACCGCCCCGACGGCCGCTATGATGCCCATTGCCGTGCCGGACAGCGCAATCACCGGGCTCAACCGAACGAGCAGGAACGGCCCGGCATTTACCATCGTCGCGGCATGAATCAGCGCCGAAACCGGTGTCGGTGCCTCCATCGCGAACGGCAGCCAGACGTGCGCGGGCATCTGCGCAGACTTGCCGACCGCGCCGAGAAAGAGGCAAAGCGTCAACGCCGTCGCAGCACCGGCCGGAACATCCACTCCGGCCCGCACCTGAGCCAGGATGTCCGGGATATCGAGCGTCCCGAACGTCAGGAACGTCAGGATGACGCCGACGCTCAGTCCGACGTCGGCAACTGAGTTGACCAGGAAGACCTTTGTCGCCGCACGGCCCGCCGATGGGCGGTCCGCATAGTGCGCGATGAGGAGATAGGAACAAAAACCCATCACCTCCCAGAAGATAAACGTCACCAGCAAGTTACTGCTCATCACTAGCACGGTCATTGCACCGGTGAAGAGCGCGGTGACGGCGAAGAATCGGCTGTGGCGTGCGTCGCCGATCATGTAGCGCGACGCATACACCTGCACGATCGTGCTGACCCCGGTTACGAGCAGCAGCAGCAGCACGGTGAGCTGGTCGATGAAGAACCCGACGTCGACCACGAGGTTGCCGACGACCAGCAGACGGTAGAGTTCGACCTCAATTGCGCCGTTTGCCGAAACGTCGATGAACGCCGCGATCGACAGCAGGAATGAAACGGCCACGGCCGGAATGACGAGACGATGGCCGGCACCTTCGAGGCGGCTGCCGAACAGCGCCAGAATGACTGCGGCTATCAGCGGAAGCAGCGGTATCAAAGTGTAGTAGGACATGATCCCGTCAACCGCCTCCCTGGCTCGCTGATTCGAACAGGAACTGGAACACCGGGTCGCTCCAGAGCCCGAGGGCAATCATCGCTATCGACACGATGGCGATGCTGACACCCATTGCCGGCGACATCCGCAGCTCCTTGTGTTCGACCGTTGCCGGCCGATGAAACCATGCCGCAAAGACCTTTACGAAGTAGCCGAGCGTCAACAAGGTCGACCCGACGACCGCGAACGCGGCGGGATAATGCTCTGCCTCGAGCGCGCCGAGAATGATGTTCCATTTGCCGAAGAATCCGCCTGTTGGCGGCAGGCCGACCATGGAAATCGCGACGATTACCAGACTCAGGGTGAGCAGCATCGAATCGTTTCGAACGCTGCGGAGATCGTCGAGCGTGCGTGCACCGTAGTAGTAAACCATCGCGCCGGCAAACATGAAGAGCGCTGCCTGCATGACCGCGTCGTTGATCAGATAGAACATTGCGCCTGCAAAGCCGGTGGCATTGCCGAGGCTTGCGCCGATCAGGATCAGGCCGATATGACTGATGCCACCGTAGGCAAACATGCGTTTGAGGTCGGTCTGAATCAGGGCGAGCGCGCCACCCACGAGCGCCGCTATCACGCCGAGCTCCTCGAGCACAATCAGCACGGGCACATAGCTGACTTCGACACCTGGAGCGATCAGTAGGTATTCGATCCGGACCCAGGCAACGACGGCGACCTTGGTGACAGCCGAGGCGAGCAGCGGTGCAATCGCAGTGGGCGCTCGGGCATAGGCATCCGGGAGCCAGCCGTGCAGCGGAATCAGCGCCATCTTTATCGAGAGCCCGAGAAAGATGAACATGAAGCCGCCAACCACTGCGGTCGACGTCATGAGCTCGGGCAGCCGCGTCGCGAGGTCCGCCATGTTTAGCGTCCCGGTCGCTACATAGAGACTACCGACGCCGAGCAGATACAAGGTCGCGCCGAATGAGCCGAGTAACAGGTAACGGAACGCATAGACGAGGGCCTTGCCACCGCTCGCCCCGACCAGGGCGTATCCCGACAATGCAGCGACTTCCAGGAACACGAAGACGTTGAACAGGTCGGCGGCAAACACGATGCCGACCAGCCCTGAAAGGAGCAACAGAATCAGCGTGTAGTACGTAAAGTTCCGCTCGAGCTTCCGTGCTATTACAGCCTGACCGTAAAACAGTGACAGCAGCGAGACCGAGCAGACCGTCAGAGCGACGACTGCCGCCAGCGGATCGTTCAGCCAGGCGATGCCGATCGGCGCAGCCCAGCCGCCGAGCGCGTACTCCACGGCACCCTGCGCCAGCACGAAGCGGAGATTGATGATCGCAACAACGACCATCGTTGCGACGGCAACCAGCGTGATCGGCGGGCACCACGATCGCCGTTTCGCCGTCAGCATCGGCATCGCTACCGCGGTGACGAACGGTATCAGGAAGAGAAGGATGGGAAGATTGTCGCTCATTCGGCTTTGTCCAGCACTTCCTGTTCGTGCAGACTGCCGAACTTCCTGTGGATGCCCGAGACAATCGCGAGCGACACACCGAGAGTCGCGACCTGGACGACAATTGCCGTAACCGTCAGAACGTGTGGCAGCGGATTCGCATAGTTCAGAGTACCGACTGCCACTTCGGGGTCGATGACCGGAACCGTTGCACCTTCTTTCGCGCTGAAAGCGACGAGGTAGAAAATGACGCTGGTCTGGAAAATATAAAGACCGATCAGCTTCTTAACGAGATTCGGGTGGACCGCCATGATGTAGACGCCCCACAGGAACAGAATCACGAAGACGATGAAATTGGGGCGCTGTAGCCAGGCCTGGAGCAGCTCAACCATCGAAAGCTTCCTCCTCGAGCTCGTCGTCAGCCGACAGGCTGACCGCGATCGATACGCCGGTCACTGCGACGTCGAGAGCGACGCCGACCTGCGTCAGCAGAATGCCGAGGTAGTGCCGGGACGGCTCGTCGAGGCCCGGTACCTCCAGATGGCTGTAGTTGAGAAACTGACCGCCGCCAATCAGACAGAGCCCGCCGACGAACGCGAAGACCAGCAGGCCGAGCCCATCGCCATGCAGAACTTTTGGCGCCAGGTGGCTGTCCGGTGCGTCGAGACCGAAGATCAGAATCGCGAGAATGATGCTGGCCGCGATAATGACGCCGCCGACGAATCCACCGCCGGGGCCGTACTGCCCGAACACCAGCACGTACAGGCCAAACAACTGGGCAACCGGAACGACGATTCGACCGAGCGTGCGTACGATGACGCTGTCGTGGGGGTGGATCATTCCCTGTTGTTCCTCAGTATCAGCGCGCAGGCTATTCCGGCAGTAAAGATCACGATCGTCTCCACGAGCGTGTCGAGCGCCCGATAGTCCATGAGCACAGACGTCACGACGTTGGGAGTGCGTGTCTGACTGACGCTGTTTTCGAGATAGACGGGCGATATATGTGTGCTCGCCGGCGAGTTCGGGTCTCCGAAGGCCGGCAGATCGCCGGCCCCATAGAGCAGCAGAAGCGCCAGCAGCGGTAGCCCGACAAACGCCACGAGCGGCACCGGCGACCGGCGTATCCGCGTGTCCTTGACCGACGCGCGAAAGAGCGTCAGCAGGAAGAACACCGTTGCGAGGCCCGCGCCGACAACTGCTTCGACGAACGCTACATCGACGGCCCCGAGCAGAGCCCAAACCAGCGCGAGCGAGAAACTGTATGAGCCCAGAATGAATACGGCTGCTATGAGGTCCTTGACGATCAGCGCTCCGGCAGCCGTCAGGACGAGCAATATCAGCAGAGGAAGCTCAAGCGTCACTGTCCACCTCCTTTTGTGGCCGCGCGCCGGAGCGGTAAGCCGCGCGAATCGTCGCATGCGCAATGACCGGATTGAGCAGATAGATCAATGCGAGCACAACGACGATCTTCAGAAAGTTGACACCGAAGCCCTCGTATACGGCGAGTCCGGCCAGCACGAAGAACGCCCCGATGGAATCTGTCAGCGACAGCGCGTGTGCGCGTGTAAAGACATCGGGCAGCCTCAGCATGCCAATGGATCCAACCACGAGGAAAAACAGTCCGACCAGTATCAGTGCTATCGCCAGCCAGCTCATTCCTCGGCCTCCCGCTCCTCGACCTGAGCGCCCCGCTCTTCGAGAAACTTCGCGACGGCCAGCGCCCCGACCAGATTCAGAAGCGCGTAACCGGTTGAGATATCGACGAACATGTCGACGCGCTCGAATATCGTGCCGATCACGACAATCAGCACGATTGCTTTCGTCGATATGCCGTTCAATCCGAGCACGCGATCGAATACGGTCGGTCCGCGTACCACTCGATACAGATAGACGAGCATCAGTGCGGCAAGTGTCGTGAGAACGAAAAGGAAGAACGCGCTCACGGCTGATCCTCCTGCCTGGGAAACACCCGGCTGACTCGCTCCTCGAGCGCGCCGCCCGTGAGGTCTGCACCGGACTCCTCATCGAGGGCGTGCACCAGGAGCTTGCCCGGGCTGGCCTCGACGGTGATCGTGCCGGGCGTCAGGGTGATCGAGTTTCCGGCGACAACCAGTTCCCCGTCACTCCTGAGCTTCGTCTTGTGATGAATCAGGCGCGGCGAGATCGGCAGTGACGGGCGAAGAATGAGCCAGCTCACGTGCAGGCTGCTTCTGAGAATGCGCACGAAGAGCCAGGGCACGAAGGTGATCGCCGATACGAGCGACAGGCCCTGCAGACGAGCCAGACCAACCGGATTGATCCAGGCAATCGCAATTGAGAAAACCGCGCCCGCAATGAGATGACCGGGGTTATACGACGCGGACAAGGCAATCCATAACGCGAAAAGAGCGATCGCGGCGAGGACTCTCATAGCTCGACTGCCTCCCAGTTGGCATCCTTGTTGTAGCGCCGGAACGTGAACGTCTGCCGGTCGAGGGCCACGAGATTCACCCACTCGTTGTGGAAGAACTGCTGCAGGACTTCGTGACGGGAAATGATTGCCGAAATGATACTGGGCTCAGCCTCGATCAGCGCCAGCAAACGCATCGGCTCATGGTAATGGACTCTGCCGTCGTTGACCGTCTGCAGCGGCAGCCCTGTCGCGAGGTCGCTTTGCGCGCCATACATCACACCGATACCGGCGACGATGTTGTGAATGACCTTGCTGCCGCTGCCGTACTTCCACGGATCGGTTGCCGAAGTGTAGTACTGCATGTTGATCCACTCGCCGACAACGAGCGGGGCGGTCATGATTCTTTCGAGAATCTCGCCTTCCGGGTCGCTTGCCGCGTCATACGAGTGCAGAAAACAGCGCCCCCCCAGATCGAGGCCTCTGGTCACTGCCCGGCGACCGATGATGAACGCTGCGTTGCCGGACAGTCCCCATTCGGGGCGCGTCGTCGCCCAGTCGAAGCTGCGCGACTCGACGTGCGCGAAAGCCTGTTTTGCCGACATTCCCCGCGGCGTTCCCGGTATGCCGCCTGCACGTTCCAGCGCCTGCTGCTCGCCGCACTCGATCAGGCAGCGCCGCAGCCTTTCCAGATCCTCGCGATGGCTTTCGGGCAGGTCGACGAGATCGTAGAACTCGACGCGATCCGCCGTCGTGTTGTGCTTGGCCGGCAGGAACCAGGTGTCCTCCGGTAGCTCGAGGCCACGCCTTGCAAGCTCGGCGCGAACGTCAGGATTGTTGGCCATGTTCGCGAACGTGCGCGCGTTCGGATCTCCATGCCGGCCGCCGCAGGCGCCGCAGTCGAGTGCGGCGAAATACGGGTTGTTGTCCGTGACGCTGCCATGTCCGCAGATCATGATGAAACGGCCGAAGTTCTCAGTCAGCCCGATCGTTCGCAAGCCGCCCTCGACGAAATTCGCCTGCTGCTCGATCGAAAAGCCCATCGGCAGCTCTATCGGCAGGCCGCTGACGCCGGCCGGCGGCGCACCGGCTTCACCGGGATCGATAGTGGTCTCGACCGGTTGCTGAAACAGGCCACGAATGCCGCGCATCACCGCGTGATACGGTCGCCGCAGCAGCGTCTTGCCGAGCAAGCCAGCGCTGAAGAAGAGTCCCAGCACGTCGACGAGCAGGAAGGCGGCAATCGGGTTGTGCTTCAGGTCGTGAAACAGGTGCTCGCCGAATTGTTTCCAGCGCGAACCGGATGCGTAGCTCTCGAGCGCCTGTTCCTGACCGGCGCGAGGCAGCTCCGTCAGCGCGTTTCCGGGGGTGAGAAGCACCGGGCAAAGCGGGAAGGACTCGTCCGTGTCGAAGCCCCGATGACTGATCGGGATGCCGAAGAAGCCCGCATAACCGAACGTCTCGATTGCACCCGTCGCCTCGAAGTGGCGCCGGAACGGCTCGGAGCGAACGTCGATACAGAACGCCGCCTGGGCCAGCGGGCGGCCGTCGACGGCGGGTGACGAGGCCCTGTGTGCCGCGATCTTCGACAGCAGGCCGGCGCGAAACGAATCCTCATAGGCTTCCAGCCAGACCGGGTTCTGCCGCTCGGCCGGAAACTCGTCGAGCCAGTCGAGCAGCCTGCCGGCTTCGACTTTGGTTAATGCCGCGACCGCTTCTTCGGAAAGCGCCAGATGCTGGGCGAGCTGGAACACTCGCCATGCATCGCGGCACACTGCGCGCTTGTTAGGCCCGACCGTCCTGGCGCCAGCCTGGCCGTGATCGGCGACGTACCGCGTTACGGCCGGCAAGGTTCCGTCGACTTTCCACCGTCGACGCGCTTCGACCCGGACGAACTGCGCCTCATAGAACAGGCGCACCGCCAGGTACTGGGTAATGTCGATCGGATTCACCTTCTGAATCGGATCGTCCGGATTCAGGCCACGCCAGCGAATAAGACCGGTCCAGCCCGGCAGCTGCGCGAGCACGCGCGCCAGATAGTCCGGCCAGCGCGCGGCCGGAATCTGCATCTCCTCGAGCAACGACTGAATTGCATGCTCCGGTTCGGCCGGCAGCCCCGCGACCCTCTCCGCGAATCGATCGATCCCGAGCAGGCGACCGCTCGTGTCGAGCTGCGCAAGCTCGCGCCATGCGGTATAGAAGCCGCTGCGTTTCGACGGCATCGACCAGCCGGCCATACCCTCGTCAACGAACGACGACACCCACTTGATCACCTGCGCATCGATCGTCGTGACGATAGACGAGCGGCTCTGCTCGTCCATCCAGTCGCTGAGCGCGCGGCGGAACGGCAGCTCGACAGCCGGCGCTGCCTCGTCGACCGGATCATCGGGATACCCGTCGCGAGGGTCCGTCAGCTCCAGTGCGGCGAGCACGCTGCGCCACAGCCCGCCGAGATCTGTCCCCGCCGCCGCACTACTGCAGGGCTGCGACAAGGCGCCGCCGCTGGTAAATTGCCACTCGAACAGCGCGGGATCGAGCGCATCGATTCCGTAGAGCATATGCAGGCGCTGCACCTCGGCTGCCGAGACAGTGCGGGATGCGAGCGAAATCGCCTGATCGTTACCGGGCCCTACGCGGGCGAGCGCCTTGTCGACGCTCTGCCCGGTAATGCGCCCGGACGCATGCTGTTCCCGGTATTCCTCGACGGGCAAGTAGCCGTCCGCGCCGATCAGGTGTTTGGCCTGACGGAAAGCCTCGTCGAACGGCAGATGCTCGAGACCGTGAAGCGGGTTGTGAGACACGAACCCCTTCATCGGCCAGAACTGCGAGACCGGCCCGACGGCCTCCTCGATTTGATCGTGCAGTGCAGTCGCCATAATCAGCTCGATCGTTTCCTCGCCGCGAGCGCGTGTGTGGAAAGCGCCCTGTGACCGTCGAGACCGGCGATCTCGAGCGCCTTGCCGTCCTCTTCGAACTCGGTGGCAAGCCGGTTCAGATTGGCCATGACCGTATGGTCGACGAATCGGGTTTCCGACAGGTCGACCACGACCTTCTGCGCGGTCTGAGCGGTGATGCGCTTCTTCAGTGCGATCCATGTGCTGAAGACGGCGGACCGTTGGACTTTGATCGTCGCTGTGTCGTCTTGCTCGTCGACCGCAATGCTCGGCTTGAACATCGATCCGATCGGCGCGCCATTGATGATGTGAATGATGGCCTTCACCAGAATGCCGATGCCGATGCCCGTGAGCAGATCGGTGGCGAGAACACCGAGGATAGTCGCGACGAACACGACGAGCTGCTCGCGCCCGATCCTGAACATGTGCATGAACTCCCCGGGCGACGCGAGCCGGAATCCCGTGAAGACCAGCATGGCGGCCAGCGCAGCGAGCGGGATGCGGTCGATCAGCGCAGGAACGAGCGCGACGAACGCGAGCAGGAAAATCCCGTGGAACATGTTGGCAAATCGCGTGCGGGCGCCGTTGTCGATGTTCGCCTTGCTTCTGACGATCTCGGAAATCATCGGCAGGCCGCCGACGAAAGCGGCTGTCGTGTTGCCGATACCTACCGCAAGCAGGTCCCGGTCATGATTGGTTTTACGCCGCCACGGATCGATCTGATCCACCGCTTTTGCGCTCAGCAACGACTCGACGCTACCGATCAGCGAGAACATGATGATGTACTGGATGCCGTTCGCCGTAAGCACACCGCTGAAATCGGGAAACGTCAGAGCGCTGAACATGTTGTTCGGGACGTCGACGAGATAGCTTGGGCCGAGCGCATGCTCCGCTCCGCCGAACGTAATCGTCTGTTCCGTGCCGATGTCGAAGTACATGCCGAGCGGAACGGCGATCAGCAGCACCAGCATTGGCGCCGGGATGATCTTGAGCTTCGGGTTCTTTATCAGCGGGAACCCGAACATGATCAGCAGGCTGATGCCACCAATGAGCGCGATCACCGGGTTCATTTCCATGAAGTAGCTTGGGATCGACGCAAGCCGTTCGAGTGGCGACCCGTCTGCCGTGACGCCGAGCGTGATCGGCAGCTGGGTCGCGATGACCAGCACACCGATCGAGGCGAGCAGGCCATGGACCGCCGAAGTCGGGAAGAACTCGCCGAGTATGCCAGCCCGAAAGACACCGAACAGGATCTGGATGACGCCGGCGACGACGCCTACGCCGAGTGCCAGCCGATAGGCCTGGAAGTCGGCGGCCGGATCCGCGCCGCCAGTGAAACCGAAGCCCTGCACGCAGCCGAGCGCGACGACGATGAGACCCGCGGCCGGGCCCTTGATCGTCAGCTCCGAGTTGCTGATGAAAGCCGACAGGATGCCCCCGATGATCGCCGTGAAGACGCCGGCGATAGCCGGGTAGCCACAGGCGAGCGAGATCGCGAGGCACAGCGGCAGTGCGATCAGAAAAACCAGGAAACCCGACAGCATGTCGGCCTTCCAGTTGCGTTGCAGGCCGTCGAGGGTACCGATCGGAACGTCAGACGTTGCTGTATTCATCGCAGTTGGCTCGCTTTTCGCTGAATAAGTGTGGCCGGGCAGGCACTGCCGCCGCGATCACTGGTAAGAAGAGCGGGCCGCACTACGCGAAACCCTCTAGCAGGCTTGGTCATCGGTTCCCCCCAATTTCTCGTTATGCGCAGGCGGCTTCGTCAGCTCCAGACTCGACGGACGTCCTCGACCGCGCGGCTCAGCATTTCTGCATCTTGCGAGCGCGTATCCAGGAAGCTCAACGCCTTCAGGAGCCATGTGGCGAGACTGGGATTCGTCAGCGAGTAGTGAACGCTGCGCCCGGTCCGCCGTTGCTTTACCAGCCCGGCGTTCCGCAAAACGCCGAGGTGCTGGGATACTGTCGGTTGAGGCACGCCGAGGATTTCGACAAGCGAATGCACGTCCAGTTCGCCGTGATCGCCGTGGGCGAGCTCTTCGACGATGCGGATTCTCAATTCGTGGCCGAGGGCACGAAATGTCGCGGCGAGTTCCCGCGCAACAACAACGCGTGCTGGCATTCTGATATACCCATATTTGAATATTTATGGGGCTGTAAGTATATGCATCGCGCGCGAAAAATGAAGCGCGACATGAAATGAGGCAATTCGGCGCGGGAGGGTCCGGGCGAACGCGCTCTACCCTCTACTCGCTGACCGCTGACCGCTGACCGCTGACCGCTGACCGCTGACCGCTGACCGCTGACCGCTGGCGGTCGGCCGCGAGTCGAGGATCGCCGGGACTTCAGGCCGCGAGCTTCAGTATTCCAGTCGCGATGTTCGGACTTGCCGGATTTACGTCCACGGTTCGGCTACCTGGCCTTACGACGAGGTCCATGTCCTCCATCGGAATCGCGCCGAGCAGCACTTCATCGCCGAGAACGAGTGCGCCAACGCAGCCGGTGCGGTTCTTGAAACGCAGCACGACGGGGCCTGCGTACGGGAAGGCCCTGACGGACCCATCGGCCAGCGTGACTTCGCGCGTTTCCAGAATCTCGAGGTCGAGCTGCAGGCGCACGTGCTCGGGTATGCACAGAAACACGGAGCCGGTATCTGCCAGCGCCTCCACCTCGATCGGCTCGATCGAGTCGCGGCGAGGATTGCTGAGTATCAGTTTCGCGGTCACGAGTCCCACCGGCGCAGCATGCGCGTTTCGGGGGCAGTGTGCCATAGACGAAACTGCGGGTTCGCCCGAGAAGCGGACGGCGGGCCATGCCGGAGCCCGGGCGGCGTCAGCCAAAAGGCGACGGTCTAGGGTTGCGGCGCCAGATCGCGGAGCGTCGAGAGCACCGGCGCTTGCTCCCGCCAGGTCGTTTCCCACTCGTCGAGAATGCCGCCGAAGAACCCGGGTCCGGCCTCGATCACTTCGATGCCGGCGTTTCTGAGCTCGGTCTCGTACTCGAGCTCGGCCTCGATGTAGGTCTGCGCTATGCGGTCGAAGTGCGAGCCCATGACCTCGGTGATCAGCTCGCGCGTGGCGGCATCGAGCGTGCGCCACCGGGCGGCCGACACCAGGCCGACCATCGGGAACATCATGTGCTTCGAGAGAATGACGGTTTCGCCGAGCTCGTAGTACTTCTGCTTCCAGGTGTTCTCCAGATCCATGTCGATCGCATCGATCTGGCCGTTCGCGAGCGCGTCGTAAACCGACCCGATCGGCATCGGTATCGGCGCTGCGCCGAGCAGGTTGTAGAAGTCCCGGATCGGGTCGAGCGGCGTCACCCGGAGCTTTAGCCCCCGGAGATCCTCCACCGACTCGACGGCATTCCGCGTCACGATCTGTCGCATGCCGGCCAGCGAGTAACCGACGCCGACCACGCCGATTCGGGCCGGCAACTGGCTCAGGAGACCCAGTGCTGCGTCGCTTCGGAGCAGCGCTGCGGCCTCGGTAACGTCCGCGACCAGGTAAGGCGCATAGAGTGCCCCGAACTCGGGAATCCGGTTGGTGATCTCCGCTATCGGCAGAAACGCCATATCGAGCGCGCCGGTCTGCAGCTGCTGGAGCATCTGCGCGTCGTTGCCGAGCTGAGCGGCCGGAAATATCGCGATGCTATGCTCGCCGTCGCTGCGCTCGGCCAGACTCTCGGCGAAGGCATTCGCCTCGATCGTCCAGACATGCGTCGGCGGCGTCGGCAGCCCCATCCGAAACCTGTCGGCGGCCGCGAGACCGGGCAGCAGAAGACACGCAAGCGCGAACGTGCCCAGCGAAGAGACCGCCGCAAGTCGAGTGAGGCTTGCGGGACGGGCGGCCATCAGGCTGCCAGATCGATCCTGCCGAGATACGTGCTTCTGCCGAGCTCGACGTCGAGCCGCTTGCTCGCGCCGTCGGCCTCGATGACCACGTCGTAGTGCCCGCTGTCGGGCTCGAGCCGGTCGATCTTGAATTCGCCGAACGCGTCGGTCGTGGCTTCGCCGATGACCTTGCCGCCATTCTCGAGCGTGACCTTCGCGTCAGCGACGCAGTCGGTTACGCCGTCTACGGTTCTGATGACAGTTCCGCCGACGAACTCGCGCGTGAACCGATGCAGATTCTTGTAGTGGACGCGCGGCCTGGTCGCTGCGTCAGGCTTCAGCTCCTGCAAGCCCTGTTCGGACTTCATCTGCGCCATTTCCTCGTCGGTCACGTTGAAGGCCTTCAGTGCGCCGCTCGCGCATACCTGGGCGCAGCGCGGCTCCTGCCAGCCGACGTCGAGCAAATGGGCATCGAAGAACCAGTGCTGCGGCAACTGCAGCTCCTCGTTCCACTTGACGGCATCGTAGGGGCAGGCCTCGGCGATGGCTTTCTGGCCGCGGGCCTTGACCGGATCGATGTGCACGATGCCGTCTTCCCGCTTCGTCACGGCGCCGTTCGTGGCCGCCTTGACACACGGCGCATCGTCGCAGTGCTGGCACATGACCGGCAGGAACACGACATCCATCACCGGCCCGGAACCGCGCTCCTTCGCATAGATGTCGATCCATCGGTGGCCGTGCTTCGGCATCGAGGCGGAGTAGCCCTCGAACTCGTTGTCGACGTGCTCGTCCTGATTGGCCAGTGTGCACAGGTTGCAGTTCGTGCACTTCGCGACGTCGACGACCAGATTCCACTTGTTCATTCGCGTATTTCCGATTCGATTCGGCTGTTGGCTGTCACTTGGGCCGCTAAGCCACTTCCTGCTCTGCGGGCTCCGGCAGCGATACCTCGCTTTCGTTCCAGAGCTCTACCTGAATCTGGCAGCAACTCGCACCCATCGAGTGGCCCTTCTTGATCTGCGACTTCGGTGACGACAGCAGGTTGACGCAGCCGCCGCGGTCCGGGGAGTGCCCAGGCTCGCCGACCGGATCGTAGACCGCGGCCGAGCCGTACGAGTGCACGACGCCTCGCATCACTCGGTTCGTGACCCGGGCAGCACAGATGACGGCGCCGCGCTCGTTGTGCAGCTTGATCAGGCTGCCGGTCTTAACGCCCCGCTCTTTCGCATCCTCGGGATTCATCCGGGCCACCCAGTAGTGGTAACCGTCCACCTCGATCCGATGATCGTCAATATCGTTCAGGAAGCTGTCTTTGCCGTCGCCCTGGGTATGGAACGAGAAACGCGGGTGGGGCGAGATCAGCTGCAGCGGAAAGTCCTCGAAACCGGCGGCGTTCGGGCTTTCGTCCGGGCGCTTGTACTTGACGATCGGCGGCCGATCCTCGCTATCCGGGTCGAAGCGGAGCAGGCTCTGGCACTCGAACTCGATCTTGCCCGACTGTGTCTGCAGGCCGTCCCTGTATTTGCCGGAATAGTCGGACGGTAAGGGCATCGGCTCCGGCACGTCCTTCTTGCGGCCTTCGTAGAACCAGTTCCAGGACAGCGGCGCGCGCTTCTCTTCCTTCTCGGCCGGTACGACGAAGTAGCCCTTGCGGAGAAAGTCCTTCCACGAGATGTACTTCGGCAGGTCCGAGCCGTCGAACTGGCGTTTGACCCAGCCGAGCTCGCCGACGCCTTCGCAGAAGTAGGCGCCGAGATCGAGGCGCTCGCAGATCAGGCGGAAGATCTCGATGTCGGTCTTCGACTCGCCCAGCGGCTCGATGCACTTGTGCTGGAAAGTGATGACGCGGTGGTTGAGCTGCATCTCGCCGTGATGCGCGTAACCGCCGAGGCCCGCCCATTCGCTGATGTCGTAGCGCTCGAAGTTCGTGCAGGCCGGCAGGATGATGTCGGCGAATTTCGTGTCGCCTTCCATCCAGATGTTCTGGCCGACCATGAACTCGAGATTCGGGTGGCGGAACATCTTGATGTAGCGGTTCGCGCTCGGCATCGTCCCGCAGAGCGAGCCGCCGTACTTGTAGAGCATGTGCACCGGCGAGAACCCGTCTTTCGGATACGTGATCTTCTGGAACTGCGCCTCGATGCTGGTGCCCTGCCAGAGATAACCCTCCGCCTTGCCGTCGATGATCGCCTCCGGCAGTTGCATGCGCGGGATGATCTGCGTGTTCGTGTTGATCGATAAGAGCTGCGGCATGCGCTGGTAGAGCTGCACGCCCATACCGGTGTGGTGAATGTCGCCGGACATGCCGCCGTCGGCGTAGCCCGGAAAGTAGAAGTTGAAGTCGTGCGGCGTGCCCCACTGCATGTTGCTCATGTTGACGCCGGGCTTGCCGAGCCCCTGCATCGCAATGAGGCAGACCATCGTGCGGGCCCACTGGCCGCCGGTCGCGTTCCGGCAGGCGCCGCCGTGGCCGTTGCCCCAGGCGCCGGCGCCGAGATAAGTCTTCTTCGTGCCCCACTCGCGGGCCAGAGCGCGGATGTCGCTGGCCGGTACGCCGGTTTCCTGCTCGCCCCACTCGGGCGTCTTCGGTGTGCCGTCGCTCTTGCCGAGGATATAGTCGGCCCACTTCTCGAAGCCGGTCGTTCGTTCCTCGACATACTGCTTGTCGTAAAGATCCTCGGTGATCCAGACATACGCAATCGCGATGGCGAGCGCCGGGCTCGTCGTCGGTCGCGGTGCAATCCACTTGCCGCCGAGCAGCTGGATCGAATCGTTGTAGTACGGATCGATGTGGACGAGCTTGATGCCCGCGTCGTTCAGCCACTGGCGGCGAATCGTGCCTTCGAGCGCGCCGTAGGCCCCGCTGTTCGATTCCGGATTGCTCGACCAGAAGACCATCATCTCGCATTCCTTGAGACAGTCTTCGACCGTGCCGTAGTTCTCGCACTGCCCCACGCGCATCGAGCCGCCCCAGTGATGGGTTGCTCCCCAGTACCAGCCTTCCCAGCTATCCGGGTTGTGATGCACTTCGGTCATGCCGATCGCGTTTTCGAATTTTCTGAGCGCCGACAGGTAGTAGCCGATGTTGCCCCAGGTGTGATGCGACGGATGGCTGCAGGCGATCGAGCCCGGGCCGTGCTCGGTCTTCTGGCGCTTGATCTCGTTCGCGACGATGTCGAGCGCTTCGTCCCAGCTGATGCGCTCGTAGCCGGAAATGCCGCGGTTCTGCGGATTGCGCTCGCCGTTCGGATCGAAGTCGACCCGCTTCATCGGGTGCAGGATCCGGTCCGGCGAATAGACCATCGACTTGGCGTTCTGGCCGTGCGGTGCCAGGGAGGTCTTGCGCGGCGGCGTGAACTTCTGGCCGCGCGCCTCGATGGTCCACGGCTGCGGGTCGCGATCGTCGAATGTGATCGGCGTCATGCGGACGATCTTCCCGTCCTTGACGTATACGGACATCGGCCCACCGTTCGCCATGTTGCAGTACCGGACCTCGCCGTTCGGCTGCTCCTCGCCGTATTTCCAGCCCACTTGCATCATGTCCTCGAGTCGGAACATGAACCACAGCGCCTTGTCTTCCGGGCCGTCGAGCGTCATCGCGAACTGTTTTGCTGCGTTGATGCGGCCGAGCTGATCGTTCGGGTGCGTCAGCGTGTGGACCGCAAGCTCCACCGATTTGAAGCCGACGACGACATCCGGATTCGGATGGATACCGGCGTGGGACGAGATTTCGCCGTCCTTGATGACGAAGTAGCGGCCGGGGCCTTCCTTGACCCGAATCTGTGCCGTCAGATCCTTCTCTTTCAGGCGCTCGCGATATTCGGGGTGTCTGGCGGCTGTGAACTTCATTGCCACGCCGACCCCCCAGAGCAGCACCGAAAACACGAACGTGTAGAGTTTCTCCATCAGGTCTGCCCTTTCGTCTGAGCCTTTCGAGTGTGGCGAAATCCGCAGTGCTGCCGCCCCCGTAGGCGCTCTTATAGTGATTGCCTGCGCGGATTTCGGGCCACAAGGTTACGGTGTTGGCTCTCGGTCGTAAAGATCGCCCCGCGGCCGCTCCGGACGCGCTCCACGGCCGTGTCCGTTGTGGGGCCGGGGTCCGGCATGGCGCATCCCGCCGGGTGTATCGCTGCAATGTCGCCCGCGGGGTCGACCGTCCCGTGCCGCGCTGCGGCTGAAATCGGTACCCACAGATACTCTCGCCTGCCTGTAATCGCACCGATTGGCGGCCGGGGCCGGACGGCGCGTAGTGCCTCAAGTGACGCAGTACCGGACGGCGGGAGGCCGTGCAATCGGTGAGATTTTCGGGCTAGACTCGGGGATCACGCCGCCGGGGGGCGGTGTCACCCGATCCAGGAGAAGCCTTTGAGCGCAGCAAATGTCGACCCGCGGGGAGCCAGAGAAGTCCCGGGCAATGTACAGGTCCTGAAGAGCGTGTGCCGAAGCTGTCACGGCGGCTGCAGCACGCTGATGCACGTCGAGAATGGCAAGCTCACCAAGGTCGAGGGCGATCCGGAAGGTCCGCTGAACCACGGCAAACTCTGCCCGATCGGTGCCGCAACGACCGAGCTGGTCTACCACCCGGATCGCCTGAAGTATCCGCAGCGACGCGTCGGGCCGCGTGGCTCCGGCAAGTGGGAACGCATCTCCTGGGACGAGGCGCTCGACGAGATCTCCGAGAAGATTCTGCAGATTCGCGAGGAGTCGGGCCCCGAGTCGATTGCGATGGGCACCGGCACCGGGCGCCACCACATCCGCTGGGTGTCACGCTTCGGCCACGCGCTCGGCACGCCGAACTGGTGTGAGCCGGGCTTCGCCCAATGCTTCCACCCGCGGGTCAACACCTGCATCCAGACGATGGGCGACCTGCCGGTCTGCGATTTCACCGGCGACGTCGATCCCGAGCTCATCATGTACTGGGGACACAATCCGCCGCATTCGGGCCCGGACGGCGAGACACGCTTCAACGTTCGCGAGTCGCTGCTCAGCAAGCCGCGCGTCATCACGATCGACCCGCGCGAGACCGTCGTTGCCCGGAAGGCGGAGCTCTTCCTGCAGCTTCGGCCCGGCACCGACGACGCGCTGGCGCTTGCGATGATCAACACGATCATCGAGGAAGACCTGTTCGATCACGATTTCGTCGAGAACTACTGCCACGGCTTCGAGGAGCTCGCGAAGCACGTCCATGAGATGACGCCCGAATGGGCCGAGCCGATCACCTGGGTGCCGGCCGACAAGATTCGCGCCGCGGCGCGCCTGTTTGCGGAATGCAAGCCCGCGATGATGGAATGGGGCTGCGCGATCGAGCACACGCCGAACACGATTCAGACGGTGCGCGCGATTTCGATCATTCCCGCGCTGACCGGCAACATCGACGTGCCGGGCGGGTGGATTTTCGGGATGAAAGGGGCGGGCCGTTTCCCTAGCCTGATCGAGAATCTCGATCCGGAAGTCGAGAAGAAGCGCCTCGGCTACGACAAGTACAAGATGCTATGTGGCGAAGGCGCCGACCTGCCGGCCTGCCATATCCCGTCGCTGATCGATGCGATGCTCTACGGCGAGCCATATCGCGTGCGGGCATTCATGGTATTCGGCAACAACACGCTGACGACCTATGCCAACACGAAGCTCGTCTACGAGGCGCTGTTGAAGCTCGACTACATGGTTTGCGCGGATCTCTTCATGACGCCGACCGCGCAGCTCGCCGATATCGTACTGCCGGCGGCTTCCTGGCCCGAGCTCAACCAGATCGCGGCGCTCCCGACGATTGCGGGTAACGTCGTCATGGGGCAGCAGCAGTGCGTGCGCGTCGGCGAGTGCAAGTCGGACGAAGAAATCTTCGTCGAGCTTGCGCGCCGCATGGATCTGCCGGTCTGCCAGGAGTCTGTCGAGGAAGTGCTCGATCAGATGCTCGAGAACGGCGGGCAGGCAATGGATTTCCGCGGTCTGACCCAGCAGGGCTGGATCCACGTGCCGCAGAAGTACCGCAAGTACGAGACGGAAGGCTTCAAGACGCCGACCGGCAAGCTCGAGCTCTACTCGACCCGCCTCGAGGCGATGGGTTACGAGCCGCTGCCTTATTACGAGGAGCCGCCGGAGAGCCCGGTCAGCACGCCCGACGTCGCCGAGAAGTTCCCGTTCGTGCTGACGACCGGTGGGCGGATATCCGTGTTCTTCAATTCCGAGCACCGGCAGCTGCCGCTGTGCCGCAAGGGGCATCCCGAGCCGTTGGCCGAGATCCATCCGGATGCGGCCGCGAAGCTCGGTATCGAGGACGGCGACTGGATGTGGATCGAGACCCGGCGCGGCAAGATCAAGCAGAAGGCCAAGGTCACCGACCGCATCGAGCCGCGCATCATTCATTGCGAGCACGGCTGGTGGTTCCCGGAGCGCGACGGCCCGGACTACGGCATCTGGGAGTCGAATGCGAACGTGCTGACGAACAATCGTGCGCCTTTCGATCCGCAGATGGGCACGTACCAGCTGCGTGGGTTGCTCTGTCGCGTGGGTAAGGTCGACGACGAAGACCAGACGGTCTACGGTCCGCCGATGGGCGAGTCGGCCGGGTCGGCCGCGTCAATGAAGGCCGGGGCCGGGGCCGGCGCCGAGGCCTGAGTATTCGGGGTCGCGACATCCGGTCGCGACCCCGACATTCCTAATTCAGCTCTGATTCCACTCGACGCGCTCGTCGTTCTCGTTGTCGCGCTCGTAGTACCAGCGAAGCCCGAGCGGATCCTCGCTGAGAATATTCGTCTTGAAGCTGCGCCAGGCCTGGATCTCGAAGTAATCCAGAGTCCCGCCGTGTGACTGCAGCTGATGCGGCACGCCTGGCGGGAAATAGACCAGCGTGCCGGGATCGATTTCCTGCGAGGTGTCGCCGACGTTCACCTTGCCGCGGCCCTTGAACGTCATATAGACGTGATCGGCGCCGTCCGGGTTCGCATCGGTGCCCACATGCTGGTGATACGGCGATGCGCCGCCCTCGACGTAGTGCATCTCGCCCGCCTGAATCGCGTTCGTCGGCGTCAGTCGGCTCCCGTCGAGCAATCGGACGCTCGACTCGGCGCAGAAGCGCCGGATGCGCCCGCCGCTCGCGTCGCTCAGTCCCCGCAGCGTGCCGCGGTTGAAGAAGTAGCCCGGCCCGCCGGGCAGGTCTCCGTCGACCCCGGCCGGCGGCTTCGGCGTGACCATGTGTAGCACTTCGATGTCGGCGCCAGCGGCCTGCAGCGTCGCCGACTCGCCCGGAACCAGCAACGCTCCGGCGCCTTCCACGGCCGCATGCCCCTCGCCGTTGAAAGTGAGCGTGGCGTCGTCGGCACCGCCCATGATGTACAGCAGGTGGTAGTCGGCGCCCGCATCGACGTCGAGCTTGCGTCCGGCCGTGATCGTTCGCCGGTAGACGACCAGGTTCTTCGATCCGCAAACCTCCGGGCTGCACACCGTGCGCTCGAGTCCGGAGTCGACCGAAACCGCTTCGGCAGAATTCGTATCGATGATCGATACGTCGCTAATCGTCGCCATGTCGCATTTACCTCTCTGGCTGTTCTTATTGATTGTCGTCGATGATGAGCCGAGTGGTCGACGCCCCATGTCGCCGGCCGGCGTCTGGCCACTCGTATCCTGTCCGGTCTGTCCGCCTCGTTCAGGTTTCCTTGTTGTCGCCGTGCGTTCCGGCCACGGAGTAGAGAACCTGAGTGTTGCGCGTCTTCTGAAAGTCCTCGAGCGACTCGCCCCGCATGTGGGCATAAATCACCTGATTGGGAACGCCGACTGCGGCCGCGAGCTTCTCGAGGATAAAGAAGATGACGCCATATTCGACCAGCGCGGCCCAGTCGAGATTACGCAGCATGTTCTTCTCTTCTTCGGTCAGGCCGCCGCGATCGTACGAACCCTCGCGATCGTAGAGAAACCGTCCACGTAGCTCGGGCTGAATGATGCCGTGCAGATACTTGTTCAGCCGGTAAGCGCGCCTGCTCGGCTCGAAATTGAACGGATACGAACCCTCGAGCTCGGCGAGACCACCGTACTCGCGCCGGGCCTGACCGAGCCAGGCCTCTGCCCCTTCTGCATCCCCTGTATCGGGAACGTCCTCGTAGACTACGCTGCCAACGGCAGTCATTGACGGCAGACTGTAGGCTTCGTGGATTTTTCGGACCTTAGGCGACATCGCGCCGCGCATGATCAGCCACATGATGACCTCGGCACCCTCGATGCCGCCCCGCTGCGCGAACTCCGAAATCGAGAGCTCGGTCAGCTTTTCCGGGTCGTTCTCCAGCAGATCGAGGAATTCCCGGTCCCAATCGGAATTGTTGAATCCGGCGCGCGCACCGCTGACCTGATGCGACAGGCCCCCGGTGCCGACGACCGCAACGCTCAGGTCTTCCGGGTAACTCATTATCGCCTTGCGCAGCGAGCGTCCTAGTGCGAAACAGCGTCGCGCCGTCGGGATCGGGAACTGCAGCACACCGACCTGAAGCGGCAGAATCGCGAATGGCCACGAATCGGTCGGCGGCATCATCATCGATAGCGGCGAGAACACGCCGTGGTCGAGGCCTTTCCCCTGGAAGAACGACAGGTCGAACTCGTCCGCGACGAGGCCGTTGGCAACGTGCTGCGCGAACTCGGGATTCCCTGCGATAGCCGGCAACGGGCGCGGCCCGCCGCCTTCGTCGGCGACTTTGAACTCTTCCCCGAAGCCGAGTGAAAAGTTGGAGTAGTGGTCGAAGAAGAACGACGTGACGTGGTCGTTGTACGCGAAGACGAGCAGATCGGGCTGCTTGTCTTTGAGCCAGGCCGTGATCGGCGCGAATGCCTCGAAAACCGGTGCCCAGGTGGGGTCGTCCGGTTTCTGCGTATCGGCGGCAAACGCGATTGCCGGTGTGTGGGAGGCGGCAATGCCGCCGATGATCCTGGCCAAGTCGAGGCTCCGCAAATGGGGTGGCCCGCCATTCTAGCGTGAAGCATCGGTTGCCGCCTGCCTCGGCCCGCCGCTGCCGTGTCGACTCAACTCGGCGTGCCGGCGGGTATACTCATCGGCGTGGGCCATGACATCGAGAGCCGGATCGCAGCGATCCGCAACGCCATCGCGCTTCCCGATCCGCCGCGAATACGTTTTCGAAGCGTCGCGAGCCTTCTGCTCGCGTGGCTGATCGCAACGCCGTCGATCGCCCAGATCGACGAAGGCCAGACTGGCGCCTGGTACATGTATATGTGGAACGCGCCGGCCGGTGACAGGAAATTCGGCTTTCAGGGCGACATCCAGCACCGCAACTGGGATACCGGCGGCGACCTCGAGCAGTTGCTGATCAGAGGCGGCGCGACCTGGCGTCCCGAAGGCGGCCGGGCGCAATACACACTGGGGGCGGCGCACGTGACTTCCGAGCGTTTCGGGCCCGGCAGCAATGCGGTTCGCGAGACGCGCGTGTATCAGGAGGCTCTGGTGCCGCGGCAGATCGGCCGCCGGCTATTCCTGACTCACCGGTATCGCTTCGAGCAGCGCTGGGTAGACAACCAGGATTTTCGCCTCCGCTTCCGCTATTTCATCGGCCTGAACATTCCGCTCAATCAGGATACGCTCGGTGCCGGGGCGCGCTACATCTCGTTCTACAACGAGACTTTCGTCAATATGAATCGCGACATTGGAAACGGCCGGCGCGTCGATCATTTCGACCGCAACCGTCTCTATCTGGCGTACGGCTACAGTCTGCGGGACAACATGCGTCTGCAGTTCGGCTACATGCACCAGCAATCAAACGCGGTGGGCAAAGGGCAGCTGCAGTTCAACTTCTTTCACACGTGGTAGATCACGGGGCCAGCCGCGCATCTCCGCGAAACGCCCTGGTCAGATGTTCCATCAGCAGTCGTATTCTTTCGGTGCTTCTGAGCTCGGGATGGGTCAGGATCCAAAGTTCAGACACCTTGCGCGGCGCGCAAGGAAACAGTCGAACGAGCGTCGACTTCGCCTGATCGTCGGGCAACAGCGCAATCCCGTATCCTGCAACTGCCATTGCCGACATCGCGTTTAGCGTCGAGCACCGCATCACGATGTCGTCGCGGTGCTTGCCATCCAGAATTCGCATAGCCGGCAGGCGCGCAGTCTCGCCATCCGCTCCGATCAGCCTGTGTCCCGCCAGCTCATTCGCCTTGGAGGGCCGGGACTTCCGCAGGTATGTCTTTGACGCGTAGAAGGCCCAGTCGACTTCGAGCAGTTTTCGACCCACCAGATGACCCGGCGGATCCTGCGTCGCACGGATCGCGATGTCTGCTTCCCGACGCGTCAGGTTCAGGTTCTGTGCGCCGACGACGAGGTCGATTTCGATATCCGGGTACTGCTTCGAGAAATCGACCAGGTAGCGGGGCAGATACTCGTAGGCCAGGTTGTCGGGCGCCGTCACACGGATCTTGCCACTCGGCCGGAAGTCCCTGCCGAGCAGCCTGATTCCAATCTCGTCGATTTCGTCAGCGATTTTCGACACGCGCTCGAGGATCTCCTCACCGGCCCCGGTCAGTCGATAGCCCTCCGGAAGCCGCTGGAACACGCGGGTTCCGAGTTGCTTCTCGAATCGCCTGATGCGCCTGAACACGGTCGAGTGATTCACCGACAGCCGTCGTGCTGCGGCCGCGAGCGTCTTCGTTTCGGCGACGGCGCGAAAGTAACGCAGATCGTCCCAGTCAATTTGCGTTTGTGCAAATTTCACTTGCATATTTTGCTAATTTCATTGCGGAATCGCAATCACTAGGATGGACCCATATTCACCACTGACCGAGGAGAAAACGATGAACATGCACGAGCTCGGCGCACTGATCGGCAGGGTTAGCCTGGGTGTCGTCTTGCTGGCCCACAGCGCTTACCTGAAGGCAGCAGTCTTTACGCTACCGGGAACGGCCAGCTATTTCGGCTCGATAGGCTTACCGGAATCGCTCGCATACCCGGTATTCGCCGTCGAGGTCCTCGCCGGCATCGCGCTCATCCTCGGGTACAGAGTGCGGCTGGCATCGCTGGCAGTGCTGCCGGTGTTGCTCGGCGCAGTCTGGGCCCACAGCGGAAACGGCTGGCTGTTTACGAACACGGGCGGAGGTTGGGAATATCCGCTGTTCCTGGTCGTTGCCGCCGCCGCGCAGTTCTGTCTGGGCGCCGGCAGTTTCGCGCTGGATAATGGATGGCGCGTCGGCTCTTCGCGTGTCGTCGACGCGCGAGTGGAACCGGTAGCGGAAGGGTAGATGAAGACAATCGGGATTCTTGGCGGAATGTCGGCGGCCTCGACGCTGACCTATTTTCGAATCCTGTGCGACATGACCCGCGAGCGTCTCGGCGAGCGTCATTCGCCCGAGCTGCTGATTCGCGCCGTCGATTTCGCGAGGATCGAGGCGATGCAGGCGGGCGGCCAGTGGGAAGAGGCGGGCAGGGCCCTGAACGAAGAGGCGATCGCGCTCGAGCGTGGAGGCGCGGAGCTTCTGCTTCTCGCAACCAACACGATGCACAAAGTCGCCGATGCAATGATGACGGGCGTGTCGGTCCCTCTGATACACATCGCTGATACGGCAGCTCATGCCATCAATGACAGAGGATTCAAGTCGCCCGGCCTGATGGCCACGGCCTTTACGATGGAGCAGAGCTTCTACAGGGCGCGACTGCGGTCATTCGGTCTGCAGCCTGTCGTCCCTGGAGACGACGACCGCATCGAAATCCATCGCATCATCTACGATGAGCTCTGCCGCGGAATCGCTACACGGGAAAGCGAGACCACCTTCGTGGCTATCGCCGATCGACTGGTTCAGTCGGGAGCCGACAGTCTGATCCTGGGCTGCACCGAAGTCGGCATGCTGCTGAACGAATCGAACGTCAGTGTCCCGGTGTTCGATACGACGCCGATTCATTGCGCCGCCGCGCTCGAGGCGGCGCTGACTTGACTTCGTCGACTACTGATATCGATAGAAGGCGTCCATCGCCCGATACAGCATGTAGACGTCAGCTTTTGCGCTCAGTGCATAGGTCGAGTGGATCGACAGCAGCGGCACGCCATAGTCGATCACTTCCATGTTCCGCCGCGACAGCGAGCTGCCGATAGTGCCGCCGGATGCGCGGCCCTTGTAGGTGACCGTCTGCCAGGCGACCTCCGCTCCATCGAGGTAGGCACGGCTCCATGCGAGGTACTCCGAGTTCGCGTTGAATCCGCCGCCGTACAGCTTCAGGTTCACGCCGTGCCCGAGCCGCGGGGCGTTCTCGCTCTCCCAGACGCCGGGCCAGGTCGGATGCACGCCGGGGTTGACGTCGGCGGATACTACTTTCGTCGCGCCCAGCGCACGACGCAGGTCGATGTCGCTGTACGCTTCGCCGCGCTGTCGGAAGATCAGCTCGGCCATCAGGTTCACGAGATAGTCCGAGTTCGAGCCGGTGTTGTTGACGTTGCCGACTTCCTCGTTGTCGACGAGAAAGGCGATCGCGGTCTGCGCGGGCTCACGCAACTCGATGATTGCACGCAGCGCCGTGAACGCGGCGAGCTTATCGTCCTGGCCGTAGATGGCCATCATGCTGCGGTCGAAACCCACATCGCGTGGCGCCATCGCAGGAATGATCGCGAGCTCCGCCGAGACCAGATCCTCTTCGGCGATGTCATATTCGCTTTCGAGGTAAGTGAGCACGGCGGTCTCGACCGAGCCGTTGTCGGCAGGGAGCGAGGCGACTATGGGGTCGAGCTCCTCGTCCATGATCACGTCACGATTACGCCGGTCGCGATAGTCCTGATCGACGTGCGGCGACAGGTCCGGAATGATCAGCACCGGGTCGTCCGGATCGAGGCCGATCGAAATCTGAATGCGTGTGCCGTCTTTCCTGTCGACGTGCCCGACCAGCGCGAGCGGCAGGTTGACCCACTGGTAGTTCTTGATGCCGCCATGCACGTAGGTTTGCAGGAGCGCGAAGCCCTGGCTTTCGTACAGGGGCCGGCCCTTGAGCTCGAGCCGCGGCGAATCGACATGCGCCCCGACGACGCGAAAGCCCTGCGCTGCTGGCTCGGTGCCGGCGACGATCAGCGTGACGGTCCGGTCCCGGTTTACATCGTAGTAGCGCGCCCCCGGCCGCAGGTCGCTGGATTCCGAGAATTCCCGAAAGCCGGCATCCCGCGCGATTTCGATGGCTTCGGCAACGAAGCTGAGCTCGGTTTTCGCCCGACCCATGAATGCCTTGTAGTCCTCGCTGAACTCCAGCACGTCGCGGCGTTCGGCGTCACTCAGGGCGGGCCAGGCAAGCGCGGGACCGGCCGCGTTCCGTTGCGCCTGTGCCGGGGCCGCCAGCGAGAGGGCCGCGGCCAGCGCGCAGGTGGCGAGAGTGCGCATCATGCGGATATCAGGCATTCGACATTCCTCCGATCGTCGATTGTGCGTGTTCCCGGGGCGACCGTTCTGCGCGAACCGACGCGCTTGCCGGAGTCGACGCGCTTCATCCGAGCGCCTGGCGCGCCGCCCGGCCTATTTCGTCAATGGCCTCCCTAGCGGCATCGACCACGCCGCCCATCCAGAGGAAGCCGTGGGACATGCTGTCGTAGATCCGCAATTCTGCCGGCACGCCGTCGGCTTCGAGCCGAGCGGCATACTCGCGGCCGTCATCCAGCAGCGGATCGTAGCCCGCACAGACGATAAGTGCCGATGGCAGGCCGGCCAGCGACTCGGCCATCAGCGGTGCGCAGAGCGGGTTCTCACCGTCGGCGGCACTGCGTACGTAGTGATTCCAGAAGTATTCAACGCCCGCCCGTTCGAGCGTGTAGCCGTTCGCGAAGTCCTGCGCCGACCGCGAGCCCCACGCGTAGCGGAGGCAAGGGTAGGCGAGCATCTGCCAGGCAATGCGCGGCCCCTGCTCGTCGCGGGCCTTGAGGGTGACTGCCGCCGCGAGGTTGGCGCCGGCGCTGTCGCCGAGAACGCCTACTCGCTCGGTGTCGATGCCGAGCGTCTCGGCCCAATAGAAGACCCACTGCACGGCGGCATAACAGTCATCCAGCGGTATCGGAAACTTGTGCTCCGGCGCCTTCTGGTAATTGACCGAGATCACCGTGCAACCGCTACGATTCGCGATGGCCCGACAGAACGACTCGCAGATTTCGACATTGCCGAGCACGAAGCCGCCGCCGTGGAAGTAGACGAGGGCGGGCGAAGGCTCGTCGCTATCCGCGTCCGGCCGGTAGATACGCGTCGGCAGGTCCGCCGTCGGCCCAGGGATGAAATGATGCGCGAGGCTCGCGATCTCCTCGGGCTCGCCCATCAGCGACTTCCAGACCCAGCCCGCGATTCGCGCCTCGGCAGGCGTCATGTCCTGCACGGGCTTGCCGCGCATCTTGCGGAAATTCGCGAGCAGGGCTTCGATTTGCGGATCGAGAGGCATGGCGCGCTCCAGTGTGTGCGCCGCGCATTCCCGCGTCGCAGCAGCCAACTCTACGATCATCGGCACCCGGGCGAAAGCGGAAGCGGTATCGGTCGCGCGCCGTGAGACCGTGCAGTCGGTTGCCAGCCCCGGCAGGCGCAAAAAATGAGTAGACTGAATCGCGCTGCTGAGAGGAGACATGGATGATAGGCGGACAGGTCTATACCGACCACACAACACTAATAAAGGGCGGTTACGTCCTGACGCTCGACCCTGACCTGGGCGATCTGGCCGAGGCTGACGTTCTGATCGACAACGACAAGATCGTTGCCGTGGGCCGCAATCTCGACGTCAGCCCGCGGGCGAACGTCATCGATGCGCATGACTGCATAGTGATGCCGGGCTTCGTCGATACTCATCGGCACACGTGGCAGACGCCCGTTCGCGGTGTGTTGCCGAGCTGCACACTCGACCAGTATTTCGCGGGCATGCTGGACAATATCGGCATCCAGTACCGGCCGGACGACGTCTACATTGCGAATCTGATGGGTGCGCTCGAGGCACTGAACGGCGGGATCACGACACTGCTCGACTGGTCGCACGTCAATAACTCCCCCGAGCATTCCGATGCGGCCGTCCACGGCCTCGCCGATGCCGGCATTCGCGCGATCTACGGTCACGGTGTGCCGGTCGGTGCGGAATGGTGGTCGTACAGCTCGCTCGAGCATCCCGAGGACATCCGACGTATTCGGAAAGAGTATTTCTCGTCCGACGATCAGCTGCTGACACTCGCGCTTGCTGCCCGCGCACCGGGCAACACGACGCCCGACGTCGCCCGCCACGACTGGGAGCTCGCACGCGATCTCGACATCCGCATCAGTGTCCATGTAGGCATGCGGCTGACAGGTGTGCACGTCAATCACGTGAAATCGCTGGACGAGCTCGGGCTACTGGGTCCCGATACCACCTACATTCACTGCACGGACTCGACCGACGAGGAGCTCGATCTGATCGCAGGCTCGGGTGGCACCGCTTCGGTGGCGCCTTACGTCGAGATGCTGATGGGCCACGGCGTGCCGCCGACGGGACGTCTGGTTGCGCGTGGGGTGAGGCCGTCGCTGTCGATCGATGTCGTCTCGAGCGTACCCGGCGACATGTTCACCCAGATGCGCACCGCTCTCGTGCAGGAGCGAATCCTCGCGTTCACCGATACGCCGGACATCGCCTTTGCGCCGACGTTGACACATCGCGACGTCCTCGAGTTCGCGACGATCGACGGTGCAAAGGCGTGCGCGCTCGATCACAAGATCGGCACGCTGAAACCGGGCAAACAGGCCGACATCATCTTGCTGCGCACGGATCAGGTGAACGTTGCACCGGTCGTCGATCCGGTCGCGACGGTCGTAATCGCGGCCGATACGTCGAACGTCGATACGGTCATCGTCGGCGGCAAAATCGTCAAGCATAACGGCCGGTTGATGCGCGTGGACCTGTCCAGGTTGCTGACGCGCCTCGACGCGGCGCGGGACCATTTACTGTCGAACGCCGGCGTCATTCCGAAGTGGACGCTTTCGAGGAAGGACTGATCGGGTCGGCGTTACCGAAACGTCCGGCACCGATCATCGTAAGCCGGGGTCATCGCTCCGGTTGGTGACGGCCTCCGGCGCCTCGTAACCGGCGTTCTCGATCGCCGCAATCGCCTTCGGTGATCGCAGATATTCGAGGAAAGCTCGGGCAGCCGCGTTCTGCTGCGCTCGGGCGAGCAGAATTGCATCCTGCCGGATCGGCTCGTGCAGGTCTGCTGGCACGACAACGTATGAAGCTGCGCCGGCATAGCCGAGCGCCTGCGAGAGCGCGATGAATCCGATGTCTGCATTGCCGGTTTCTGCAAGGGCGAATGTCTGCGCGATGTTCTGACCTCTGACGAGTCGCGATTCGAGGACGTCGGCTACCGCCAGCTGTTCGAGGACCTGCCGGGCGGCGCTGCCGTAAGGCGCGGTTTCCGGCTCGGCGATTGCGAGCCAGCGGATCTCTGTGTCGGCGAGTCCTTCCAGTGTTCCTTCGCCGATCCGCTCTGGATCCGCGGACCACAGCGCGAGTCTGCCGATCGCATATGTGAACTGCGAACTGCCGTCGGCGACTCCGCGGGCCGCAAGTATGCGTGGACGCTCCTGGTCGGCAGCCAGCAGGACATCGAACGGTGCGCCATTCAGAATTTGCGTTGTCAGCTGGCCGCTAGATCCGGAAACGAGTGTTACGTCGTGACCGCTCTCAGCCTCGAACCCGGCCTCGAGCAGCTGTGCCGGCGGTAGAAAGTTTGCGGACACGGCGATCGTGACCTGCTCGTTGTCGGGCGCCGTGCAAGCCGCCAGAAAGGCAGCCAGAATCGCAACACCACAGCGATGCGCGGCGACTTGCATCGCTCGATCAGGAACTGGAACCGGGCGAAAAGCGGCTGGTGTCGGGGTGGTCATGACGAGGGCTGTTGTGAGGAGGGCCGTTTCAGGAACGTGAGGCCGAGACCGTGCAACCATGGCGCGAAGGATACCAGCCCGCGAATTTCCACCAACGTTGGAACGCGCGCTTCCGGGCTTGAGTCAGGGCGCTATCGGCCGGGCTCAGCCGGGAAGCGACTCGAGCGGCAGATAGACGTCAGTGATCATGTCCTCGTCGCGCACGTCCGGCCCGACATTCACGTAGTGAAAGAACGGCGGAAAGTCGCGCAGCTCTTCGCCGCTGGCCGGCAGCCACTCCCGATAAATGTACTCGGCTTCGGCGACGTGCTCGCGTGAGCCGAGGTGCCTTATTCGCGCGCAGCGTCCGCCCGGAATGACTTTCGAAACGACATCGTGCGCGTTCGGTCCGACATCGCTGTCGTAAGAGACGCACACGTCGATCCGATAGTCTTCCGGCCGGGTCACCGCGGGGTCGGTGTGATGAATGCCGATCGTCATGCCCTGTCCGGGGCCGACGCCATTCTCGCGCCGCCAGGCGACGAGCTTCATGACCGCCGAATACTCCTGTTCGTGCGGACCACGGTACTCGACCGCGGCGACCCGGGTGGTTGGAAACTCGACGATCTCGACCTCTGTGTTCATTCGGTTCTCCTGTACTCGGGCGAGTGCCGGCTGCAGCCCGGTTTCGCGCCACCTGGGTTGCCGGCGGAAATCGCTCGGCGATTGTCCGTGCTGGGCCCGAAACGCGCGGCTGAACGATTCGACGGATGAAAACCCGGATTCGAGCGCTACCTCTGTGATCGACAGCGTTGGATTGAACGCCAGACGCAGTGCTGCCCGACGAAGACGCAGGAGTCGCACGAGTCGCGCGACGGTAATTCCGGTGAAGCGCGCGAACTGGCGATGAAAATGGCAGGGTGAGAAGCAAGCGACCCGCGCCAGTGTTTCGAGCGACAGGTCGCCGTCGAGATGGGCGTTGACGTAGTCGACGACGGCGTCGATACGTGCCGCGTAGGCTGCTGCCGCGCCGGTGTCCGTTACCTTTGGTGCTACTTCGGAATTGCCAGTCAATGCTGCGTCCGCGTGATTCGTGAAGTCGGGAGTATTGTCGCGCGGATGCCGTATGCGCGCCTGACGATTCTTGCTCGATTGCGCCGGCCGCGCGCAATGCCCCAAAATATGCCACAAGCGATGGCGCACGCGATGCCATAAGCGACGCCGCACGCGATGCCCCACTCCGGTCGCGCGACCCGTGCGCGGCTGTTGCGCCGCGAGCCGGCCCTGGTTGTGTTTACAGGTAGAAACGGTACCCGAATCCGAACTCGACGATCTGTAGTATCGCGACACTTCCAACTGCGATCCGCGGCCATGCGTGGCGGTGTCGCAGAAACAGAATCCAGCAGCAGCCGAGCGCGAGTGCAGCCTCGACGCCGCTCAGAATGCGGCCGAAGTGCCGAGGGTCCCAGTACGACACCGGGCTTTCGAAGCGCCAGTTCGAGAACGGATAGAAGTGACGATGCGCGTCGTCATGATGCAGCGGCAGATCGAGCGCGACGTGCAGCAGCATGCTCAGGCACAGCAGCATCGCAAACCGGCTGCCCAGCCGCCACGCGGCAAACAGGCCGACGAGGATGATCGGCACCGAGTTGAACAGATCGATAAAAGCCTGCCAGCCGGGCTCGAAATAGGTCTCGCGCCACAGTGTCGGCGTTGGTGTGCCGAGCACGAGCCGTTCGACGACGTAGAACACGAACATCGGTGCATCGGGAATCAGCGCCCCCAGCAGCACGGGCAGGAGATAACGCGTGCGGTCGGCGCGGCCGAGCGCCGCCAGGTTCAGGACGACGTGGGCAGGCGTATGCATGCTGCATCGTGGAACGAGTCGCCGTCGAGCGGGCTCCCTTGCCCATGCATCGCGACTGCGCGAAACATACCCTTTACGGCAACGCCGACATTCTCGGGACAGTCACCGAAGCGCAGCCGTGGCCGCAGGAGCCCGCGGCTGCGCTCCGCGATTACTCGCCTGCCTCGCGCTCCGCTGCCCGCTCCCCGGACAGGATATTGGCCATCCCGTAGTTGCCCTCCGAGCATGCGTACTCGAACAGCAGAGCGTCCATTTCGGTCAGCGGGTAAACGCCGCCCCAGGGCTCTGCCCAGGTATCGGGATCGGTCACCGTGAACGCATACTCGACCGTGTCCTCGTCGACGCGGGTGAACCGCTCGGTGACCCTGAGGTTCTCCGATGCTCCGCGCCAGGCAGTATCCGGATGGAACCCGGCCGTCTCGACGACGAGGGTCTCGCCGTCCCAGCGCCCGACCGACGTACCGTTCCATTGCGGCAGCAGATTCTCCGGCAGCTCGCGGCCGTCCGTCGGGATCACGCGCGGGTCGCCCATCTCGCCCTGAATCATCACGTAGCCGGGGCTCTGGAAGATCTGCATGTTGCTGTTGTAGCCGCGCGGCAGAATCGGCGGCAGTGTGCTCGACCAGACGATGCAGCGCTCGGTCAGCGAGCGAAACTCCGGACCGTCGAATTCGTGGCCGCGCCTGGCTGCTGCGCGTGCCTCTCGGCGGGCCTCGGCCGCCGCCGTCAGCGGGGGAATACGGCCGTTGGACGGTCGATTGACGATCGACGTGCGCAGGTTCGGCGAGGTTACGCCTTCGTTCTCGCTCAGTGCGAACGTGCCGAAATCGTAGTGCACGTCTTCCGGCGTGCCCGGCTGAGTCTCGTCGTCCTCGTCCGCTGCCTCTAGTTTCTGCTGTCGGTAGCTCTCGGCATCTGCTGCGTCGACGAAGAATTCCTTGTCACCGAGCTCCGGCGGACGCTCGAGCGGCGCCGTTGTGAATTCGGCGTAAACGCCCGCGATGTCGGGTTCGCCCCAGGGCGTTCGCGGGTGCTCCTGCGACCAGGCGACCTGAGCAAGCAGCAGGCCGCAGGCGGCAGCAAGCGCTGTCCCGGGAAGCGCATATGGTTTCATCTGACGTTACCTCGTTGCGGGGCGCTCGTGCCCGGCTTACGCAAGTGCCCGTAGTTCTTTTCCTCGACGAATGGCTCGCACTTGAATTCCATCATCCGGAAGTCGTCGTCGACGATCCGGTAGAGAGGCATGCTGATAGTCCATGGGCGCGAATAGACCGTGTCGTCCTCGATCGTCGCCTCGTACTGCATGTGATTGGGTCCGAGTGGTGTGTAGCGCTCGACGACGCGGGCGTTACCGCTCGCATAGTTGCCGGCGCGGTCGAGCCAGGTCAGCCCGTTCATGCCGGTCACTTCGATGACGAACGTGTCGCCATCCCAGCGGCCGTTCGACCAGCCCATCCAGCTGTCCAGCGGTGCCTCGTCCTCGCCGTCGACGAACACACGCCGGAACCCGGCTGCGAATTGATAGACGAAGATGACGTTGTCTTCGCTTTGCAGAATCCTGAACGGGTACGGCATGTAGGTAGAGCGGGGAACGCCGCCGAGATAACACTTGCCTTCCGGGTCCTCGTCCAGGCGACGGGCGAAACGACGGTCTCTTTCCTCGAGCGCGGCGGGCAGATACGGAATCGTGCCGCCTTCGACGACGCCCTGTCCCGGCGGCACGGCGAACTGCGCGCCAAGATCGAGGATGACCGGATAGTCGGCGACGTGAGGCTCGAGGTTCCAGTGCGCTGTGTTGAGCGTCTGCCAGACGCCACTCAGGTCGGGATGGCCGTCCGCGGCACGTGGAAACTCGGTCAGCAGTCCCTGGCTGTTGGCGATCGAGGCGGCAATCAGCAGCAGCGACGCGAGTGCAGTTCTTATAGGTTTCACGGCCTCTGTCTCAGTCCGGCGTCCGGGTGCCCTGGAAGAACAACTCGCGGCCATCGGCAAACCGCAGGTCGCGGCCGACCGCTTTCAGAGAGCCGTCGCGGGCCTGGTAGCCACGCACGACCAGCTCCGAACCGATCGGAATCGAGTTCTTCGTGATCCCGCGGCGGACGAGCGCATTCGGGCTGCCGCCCTCGATCATCCACACCGCCGACTCGCCGTCCTCGCCGACGACCTCGACGTGTATCCATGAATGCGGGTTGATCAGCTCGACCTTGGTTACCTTGCCCTCGAGCTCGACGGGGCTCTCCACATCGAACTCCGTCGAAAACGCGTGATGTCCAAACGAGGCCGTCGCGGCCAGCATCGACGCCGCCGCGAGACCAGTCAGCATTCCATGTCGCATCTTTCTTCTCCCCGGGAGTCGCGCACGAATCTTGAGGATAATGCCCGATTTTCGGGTCCTGCTGCCAGCGTGGGACCGCGCCGGAGGGCTGGGCCGGGTAGCACCGCCACCCGGCTACAGATGAGCCACAAACCGGCCGCCGATCGGCTCGAAGCCAAGGCGCGTCGCCGGTTCCTGCCGGCTCCGAACGCCGCGGTGGCGCCTGTCCCGTCGAGGTTGCGGTTACCCGCGCGGGCGGCGCCGCCTGTGCAGCGCCGCCGCGCGGCAACCAAGTCAGGCGGAGGCCGGCCAGACGAAGTCTGGACGCAGTCCCTCGTGCACGGGTCGCCCGTCGTCGGGACGCGGCACGCCGGTCGTGGGGTCGTAGAAGGCGTGATAGGTCGCCGGCAGACCTGCCGCGTCGTAACCCATCAGATTCGGGACGATGACGCGAATGCGCTTCTGCTTGTCGTCCAGCATGATCGGCGTACCGCAGTCCTTGCAGGTGCACAGCTCGAGCGGCCCGTCCGGGTTCTGGTCATTGAACGGCTGACGATTGAGGCCGTCTGCATTGTCGACCGCGAGGTCGCCGTGGTTGAAGAAGACGACGTGCGTGGTGTCCTGACCGGTCACGCGTTTGCAGACGGAGCAATGGCAGGTGTGATTGTCGATAGGCTCGTTGTCGGAATGTGTGTGGATGTGGTCGCATCCGCCGGAGTACTTGTGAGTCATGGGCATCCCCCGTGTTGTTATCTGTGGTCTACCGCGAGTCGCACTGGAAGTGGTCGTGCGAGACACCTGCAGCTTACCTGCAGTTGACTGATAATAGTGGCCTGCCGGACAGAGGAACAGACTATGCGCAGCAGAATCCAGTCATCCGACGCCAGTTTGGGCCGCACAGCAGGCTTGCTGTTACCCGCTATCGGGGCGCTCTCGGTTTCGGGCGCGGCGACGGGCCAGCTGCTGCCGCCACTGGCGGGCCTTTCCGCTGCCGAGGCCTGCGAACGGATCGCCAGCCTGACGATTCCGGCTACGCAGATCGGGCTGCCTACGACGGGTGCTACGATCACGTCGACCGAGTTCGTCGACTCGCGTGCCAGAGACAACGCCAACGGCGAGTTCTGCAAAGTGCTGGGTGCGATTCACCCGGTTTCGTATAACGCCCCGAACATAAACTTCGAAGTGAATCTGCCGACCGACTGGAACGGCAAATCGCTGCAGTTCGGTGGCGGCGGGTTCAACGGCTCTGTCGTGACCGGGCTCGGCCACTATGCGAAACAGCCTGCAACGGAAGAAACGCCGCTGGCGCGCGGCTACGTCACACTCGGCAGTGATTCTGGCCACCAGTCCTCGGGCGGGTTCGACGGCAGCTTCTTCCTGTTCGACGAGGCACTGCGCAACTACGGGCACGAGCAGATCAAGAAGACGCACGATGTGGCGATGCGGCTGATCGAGACGCGTTACGGTGAGGGTTCACAGTACAACTACTTCATCGGTGGCTCGCAGGGCGGCCACGAGGGTTTCGACGCGGCCCAGCGCTATCCGGATGACTACCATGGCGTCGTCGCGGGCTATCCCGCGCACAACGTCGTCATGCTGCACCTCTCGGCAAACCGCTATGCGCAGGCGTTGCACGCCAACGAGGGCGCAAGTTGGCTGAGTCCCGCGAAAGTCCGCTCGTTCACTGCAGCCGTGTATGCCGAGTGCGATGGCCTCGACCGTGCACAGGACGGCATCATCAGCGACGTCGCGGCCTGCATCGATGCCACCGCCGACTTCACGGAGATGAACGATTCGAATCCGGTGCGCTGCGCGAACGGCGAGGACACCGGCGACGATTGTCTGTCGGATGCCCAGATCCAGGCGTTGAACGTCATGAACGAGCCGTACGATCTCGGCTTCAGCGTCTTCGCCGACGACGAGGGCAACAGCATCTTCCCGAAATGGACGCCGTTCGAAGGCTCCACTTTCTTCGACGGCGGTTTCCCGAATCTTGGCGGGGAGGGACCGGGCCAGGCGCTGCAGTTCGCACCCGGCGACGCGACGCCGAAGTATGCGATCGCGCAGGACCTGACGCTAGACACGATGTACGACTTCGATCCGCGGCAATATGCCGGGCGTATAGGCGAACTCGTCGAGCTGATCAGTGCGAACAGTGTCAACCTCGACCGGTTCGCGGCGAACGGCGGGAAGCTGATCTTCTTCCACGGCATGATCGACGACTTCATTCCGGTATACAGCTCGATTCAGTATTACGAGCGGCTCCTCGGCCGCTACGAGGTCGAGGCCCTCGACGACTTCGTGCGCTTCTACACGATTCCCGGCATGGGCCACGTCACCGGCGTTTTCAACGCGCGGATTTCCACGCTCGAGCGCCTCGAGGCGTGGGTCGAACGGGGCGAAGCGCCGGGCGAGATGGTCGCGATCGATGCCAACGAAGAGACCGGGGGACGCACGCGGCCGGTTTGCAACTATCCGACGTGGCCGCGCTATAGCGGCTCCGGAAGTCTCGACGATGCGGCTAGCTTCCGCTGCGTGGAGCCCTAGACCGGTCAGCGGCTGGCAGCAATCAGAATGCTGTCGAGATAGGCGCCCGGGGCCGAAAGATTGCCGGGGCCGCCGCGCGCCCCGATGTACCCATCGGGGCGTACCGCGATGACCTGGGAGCCCTCGCCGTAACGTTCCCGGTAGGCTGCCGAGCCGGGCACGGTGAGCGTTCGAACACTGTCCCCGAAGCGTTTCCGCCAATCGCCGAGTGCCTTCCCGATCTCAGGTGCAGCGGTTTCGTCGTCGACGATGCCGATCAGCGAGAAGCAGGTAGACGCTGCAGCCGTCACCAGTCGCTGCCCGTCGCCGAGAACGGCGTCGACGAGCCTGTCGCCATTGGCCGGCCCCGGGAGCGCTACCGCGGGCTGGCCGAGGCACTTGCGGTAGGTGTAGTCGATGCCGGAGCAGTGCCCGACGACGGCGTCGTGAAAGCCTGCGTCGTCCATCTGTTTCGCGCGTTCGCCGATGTCCTTGCCATGCGCCATGAAGATGTCGTGCAGCGACGATGCGGCCCATATCACCTGCTCGGCAACGGGCCGGCGCTCGGACTGGTAGCTGTCCAGCAGGTCGACAGGCGCCCGACCGCGCAGCGCGTAGCCGAGCTTCCAGCCCAGGTTCCAGGCGTCCTGGATGCAGCAGTTCATCCCCTGCCCGCCGGTCGTCGAGTGCACATGCGCCGAGTCGCCGGCGAGAAAGACGTTGCGATCGCGGTAGGTATACGCGAGGCGGACGCGACTGTCCCATTTCGAATGCCAGACGATATCTTTCAGCTTCACGGAGTCGAAATGCTGATCGACGAGATTCCCGAAGGCGCGCTTCGGCTCGACGTCAGGGTCGGCTGCTTCGCCGCGATCGCTGAGCAGAAGGCGGAAGAAGCCGCCCGGCAGCTTGACGATCATGATGAAGTGGTCCGTGCCGGCGCAGTAGTGAACGTAGTCCTCGGCGTCCGGAAAACCGTCGAGGAACACGTCCATGTTCTGCATCATCGTGCCGGCATAGTCCTGCTCCGACTGGCCGAGATCGAGAGCCTCGCGCACGCGCGAGTTCATACCGTCGCAGGCAATCAGATAGCGACAGTGCACGCGCTCTTCCGTGCCCGAGCTGTCGCGCAGCACTGCGGTGACACCGTCGTCCGTGTGGGCGACGTCGAGGCACTCGATGCCCCACTCCGGAGCGCGATCAAAGTGCTCCGCCAGGTATTCACGCAGAAACTGCTCGCTCTCGCTCTGCCTGTGGATCAGCAGATACGGGTAGTCGGAATCGAGGCCGGTGAAATCGAGGCCGGGTCGCACTTCGCTGCGGCGACCTTCGCCGTCGACAAAATGCAGCACGTAGCCCTTGTTGTGAATGCCGCGATTCGTGAAGCGATCGGCGAGCGCCGGGTCGATACGCTCGAAGATCTCGGCGGTCCGGGCATGGACGGTGATGGCCTTCGACGTCGTCGCTGGCCCGGAAAGCCGGTCGACCGTCCGCGCTTCGACACCGTGGCGGGCGAGTTCCAGCGAAAGCATCGTCCCGGCCGCGCCGGCGCCGACGACCAGTACCTTTACTTCGCTGGTGCCCATCGTGGCCTCCCGATTGGCAGGGGTTCCGATGTTAGCCGAATCGGCTGGCGGAGCGAGTCGGCGACCTGGCTGTCCCTGACTCCGGCTGCGGCAGTCGCGAGTAGCGGGTTACCCGGAAGCGAAGGCGGAATGCCGATCGGGCAGGAACGCGGCCTGTAGTGTGCGGTGCACGGGAGTGCCTGGAGACACCCCCGTGCACCTGAGCCGGGTCAGGCGGCGCGATTGCCGGCCTCGGCTGCGGCCGCGTCGGATCCGGGATCCCCGGCGACCAGCACGCTATCAGCGTCGACGTGAGCGGCGCAGCTGCCGCGGAAAGTCGAAGTCACTGATGTCCGAGCAGGTGGTCAGCTGCCAGGCGGGGCACGGCGGCGGTATGACGTCGCTGACATCGAACAGCCATAGTGCGTCGCCGAAGCCGCCCGGCACCTCGTCGAGGTCCGTTGACGAGGGATGCTGAACCGAGACGACAAACTGTGTCGGTTCGGCAGGATTGAAGATCATGCCGGTGGCTTCCGAGCCGCCTACCTGGATGCTGAGAAAGTGATCCAGCGATTCCGCAACGCCGTTCGTGTCGGTGTCGCGCATGAACCAGATGTCCCCGCCGATGTCCGAGCCGTTCGGTGCGTCTTCGATGATGTAGATATTCCCGAGCGCGTCCTGCGCCAGATTGTCCGGCGAATTGAGGACGCCAGAGGTCTGCGGGAATCCGGCGTTCTTCGGCGTGTCGGCTTCACTGGCAGCGAGCCGGACGATCGCTCTGCGCGGAGAGATCATTTCGACTGCGTAGATGGACTGTTCCGAAGTTGCGGCGAAGTACATCACTTCCCGACCGTTGGCAAGCGTGCCGATCTCCATGTCTTCCGGTCGACCGTAAGGCGTGCCGTTTACTTCATCGGCTGCCGGGCGACCGCCGCGAGTGTCATCATTCTCGCGGGGATCGTTCGTCGGGCCGTTACGGTACGGATCGACCGTGGTCAGCGGGTTCCCGCGATTGTCGGTGATCGGAATCCACCTGGCACGTCCCGTTCGCATGGCGCTCGCGTTCGACGGATCGTTCCACAGATCCGCCGGATTGCCAGCGAACGCATCGACGACGAGGACGAACGTCTGTCCGACCGTGTAATCGCCCGGCCGCCGCGTAACGAACTTGTAAATCGAGCCGGAATTCCATTCGTCGACGAAGTACAGCGTGCGGCCGTCGGCGCTGAAGCGGAGGCCCTCGTGAGACACTTTCGGAAAGTTGTCCAGCACGCGGTATTCGATGCTTGCCGCAGGCGCCAGAGGGTTCAGAATCTCGACGATGCGGCCTTCGCCGGACCATTCCTCGGCGAGCATCAGTGTGCCTTTCGGCGTCCAGGTCGAAGGGTCGAACGCCGCATAGTCGTTCGACCAGTCACCGTTCGCGCCGGCCTGGTCGCCGGCAAAGATGATCTCCACCGTGTCGGTGGCAGTGTCGTATCGCGAAGCGCCGGCGCCGAAAGGTGTCTCGTGCGGTAGAAACACGTAGCGACCGCTGTCGTCATATGCGGACATGTCCAGCATCGATGCGATATTGCCGACGCCGGGAACGCGCAGCATCGATTGCCCAGCCTGGCCTTCGGCTTCGCTCAGGCTCGTCAGGTTTTCCTGCGTGATGCCGGGCGGTGTCTGCCATGGCGAGATGATTTCCGCCATCGCGTTCGGAGCAGCGACGACGGCTGACTGCGTCAGCGGGTTGAAATAGATGTCAGTGCCTGCATCTGCGGCCGGGGCCAGCGCAACGGCACCCGTCGCTGCGCAAACGAGCCGAAAGGTTCTCATTAGTTCTCTCCCTGTGAAAATGACTGTCCGGTTGAGTTGGCGCAACGCGGCGGCTCACTCAACGCTGAGTCGATTATTGGGAGGGTTCGTTAAACTCGCGTGGCCCCGGCATTTCGATCAGGTGACAGGACGGGGACTATTTCGTTACCACCGACCAGTCGAGTCTTATGTCCCATTCGTGAAAGGCCTCCGCGGGTAACACCGGGGCGGTCTCATTGTCGACCTCGCGATAGACGTTAGCCGGTGGCGAGACGGTGGCGTCGCGACCGAAGATGAAATCCTGTTCTCTGACGATCGCGAGATAGGCCTTATTGAGCATCAGTGCGCGCTCTGGCGATGGAGTGATCAGCTCATAGACGTCTGCCGCGGCGGCTACGCGGTCGGCATCGACGCGGCCGTCGGGACCGAACCAGCGCTCTTCCATCTCGGGGTTGCTGCGGAACTCGCCGCCGCCGCCGACGCGCTCGAGGTAGGTCGCGATCTCGCCCGCGGTCTCGCCGAGGTTCGGTGCGTCGGGCATTCCGCGCAGGTCGATATATCCCCAACCGGAAGCCCCATCGAGTTTCCGGGGAAAACTGAATGTCTTGTCGATCGTCGCGCCGACAGAGGTATGGCAGCCCATGCAGAACATCGTTTCCTCGAAAGTGTTTCTGCGCAGTCTGCCATTGCGGTCCTCGATGAAGCCTTGCAGCACCCAGCCCATCTTGTTATCGAGGCCGTGGTCGCCGCGATCGATGTAGCCGGGCAGGTTACCGGCGTCCTTTTCGTAGCCTTCCTCTCGGTAGAGTTCCGCCAGGTGATCCTGCTGCGGCACATAGATCTTGCGCATGTAGCGCAGCTCTTTCATGCGAGTCGACACGCCGATTTCGCCATCATCCGTCACCCCGACGTAGCGGACGCTGTGGAGAAACTCCGTGCCCAGCGGATACTGCGACGGCTGGAAGTAGAAGTTCGCCGCAGCGCCAACGAAGCCGTCGAAACGGCTTATCCGGGTTGCGTCGCCCAGTTCGCGATCGCCGTCGAGGTCCTTGCCGACGACGGCCTCGTCGATCGGCGTTGTGGTGACTTCGCTCAGGCCCTTGACGATGCCTTCGACGATTCCGAGATTGGCCTTGTAGACATCCCGGGATTCGACACCGTCCGACGTCTGCCTGAACTGCTCCGATAAGCGAATCATGACGTCGTCCGTCGAGCCGTTGGTCGGCCAGAACGTGCTCGGCAGCGGCTTATAGTTGAACGCGACCCAGCCGCTCCCGTCGCGGGCGAAGCCCTCGGCGTCGAATGCCGCGGCGCCGTGCTGCAGGCCTTCGAGGTCCGGCACGTAGCCTTTGTGGCCGGCGGTCTGGAGGCGGCCGGCAAGCTCGCTGTAGTTGTCAGTCGCGATCCAGGCGAGGATCTCTGCGTCGGTAATTGCGGCCACTGCGGAACTCCGATCTTCGAACAGATTGTCCCAATGATTGACCATGCCGGCATCGCTGAAGCTGTAGGCGAGCTGCAGGTCGCCGTCGTTCATCGTGTTCTCGCTGCCGGGCCGCTCGTTCTGATGGCAAACGTAGCAGGGGTTGTACCGACCCTCTGTGCGCGTGTAGCACTGAGGCGGAATGATCGCTTCGCGGTTGTACATCGCGCGAACCGGATAAACATCGACACTGGGCGGAATGACCGCGTCATTGCCTCTGAGCAGGGCCAGCGTCTGCTCGAACCAGGGGGCATCCGCGTTTGTCAGTGGCGCCGCATCTCCGGGTGGCGCCGGTGCCGACAGCGACTGTGATTGTGCTTGCGCTGCCGTAACGCCTGCGGCAGCGACTGAGCAAAGAAGCGTTCGCGCGAGAGCTGCCCGCGTGAGAGCGGTCCTCGCAGTGGGCCGTCTGATGTTCATGGTTCTTTTTCCAGGGTGACTGCGTGCCTGCTGCCGCGCGGTCCGAGCCTAGGCCGGCTTTGTTGCTGTTCCGTGAAGCGAGTGTTTCGGCCGGCATTGTTCCCTTGCCCTGCCGCGAAATCGCCAGGCTTTCGCGCGCTACACTTTTCTTCAGCGTCACAGCGGACTACACGATGGAATGTCTGCCGACCTGCCAGGGACCCGACAACCCGCCGCGGTATCCGCCGGTTTCGTATCTGCAAAGTCAGGGGGGTTGTGCAGAAGGAGTAGCGTGATCCCGGTTTCCGGCCTCTGGCTATAATCGGCGATCCGTCCATCTAGCGCTCCACCGATCGGAGGTCAGTTATGCAACGAATTCTGCTGAGTGCGATCCTCGCGGCGATCGCGTTTCCGGCTGCCGGTCAAACCCCGCCAACGGCGAACGAGGATCACGAATCCATGCTGGCAAGTGACGATCCTGTGCTCGCCGCGAACAAACGGCTCGTCTACGACTGGTGGCGCGAGGTCTTCGAGGCCGGGCGCATCGAGCTGAACGATCGTTACATGGCGGATGATTTCATCGAGCACAACCCGAACGTTCGCTCCGGGCGGGAAGGCGTTGAGGCTTTCATCGCTGCGCGCGGCGATCCCAAGCCGATTCAGGATCGTGTGGAGCAGGAACTGATCGCGATTACCGCGGAAAACGACATCGTGACACTGATGTTCGTCGCCGAATACGACCATCCGGAACAGGCCGGCACAAAGTACAGCACCACCTGGTACGACACGTTTCGGGTAACGGACGGCAGGATCGTCGAGCACTGGGATCCGGCAACGATCGACTGAAGCCCGGATAGCTCAATGCGTAACGAAACCTACCTGGCCGGCCAGGCGGCGAATGTCAGTCCAGCTCAACTCATCGGCCAGAAAGTTCACGAAATCGTTGACCGTTGGAAAGCGGGCCCCGTAATCGACGCCAAGCGCAAACTTGAGGTCCTTTTCGGGTAACTTCTCTCGCAGGTAGGAGAAGACTTCCCCCCAATCCAGTTCGTCCAGATCGCCCAACGGGTGATCGGGCTTGATGCCGCGGTCTACGTGCAAACCCATGCCGACCTGAACACCCGTTCCTCGTTGATCGGGAAAGAAGTGCGTTCCGAAGAGAACCAGACAATAGTCCTCGAGTCGTCTGCGCTGGAGTTCACTGCTCGGGGTCATGCCTGGCGCTACGATATCCCGCAGTTGTTCCACGAAATTCGATCGCGTGTGAATCGTCTCGAAGAAATTCACTCGCTGAAGTCCTTCGAACTCGGTGAACGGCGTACCGTTGAGCAAGATTGGCACGACACGTTTTCCCAGTTCGCTTGCGAGCCGTATCTCCTTCAGTACGTAGTCGGAGGCGCGAGACGACTCTGACATCAAGACGAGCACGACACGGGAATTGGTGATGCGCTGCACAATGACATCTTCCCAGCGCTCCCCGAGCCCGAGTTCGTTGTCGATCCAGGCAGGAATCTCTTCCTGACTGAGGTACGCGGCGAGCATGTCCGCGGACCCCTTGTCATTGTGGCTGTACGAAAGAAAGATCGGTGGCTACGAACGTTCGGCGTCAGGTCGTTCCAGCAGTGCCCGATATGCTCTGGCCAGCCTGAAAATCAGTCTGCTCGCCATGGCGCTTCCCCGTGCTTAGCTCCGCGCTCAGCCACCGAGCAGCTCGTCGATCAGCGCGATCGTCTCGGCACGCTCCTGAATGACGGCCAGATCGCGCGGCGTGACGCCGTCTTCGCTGACGGCATCGATCGGCTCGCCCAACTCGAACAGGAAGCGGATGACTTCGTTCCAGCCCTGGAACGCGGCGCCGTGCGCGGCCGTCAGTCCGCTGCGGTGCGGCCGCCGGAAGCCGAAATAGAGCCTTGCGGAACGTGCCGTGATGTCGGCGCCGGCGTCGAGCAGGATCTTCATCGTCTCGACTGCATCGGCGCCGGTGCGATAGCGGCCTCGCGTCGGGTAGTCTCGAAATATCCCGTACCAGTGACCCAGCCCAGCCGCTGCGAGGATCGGCGTGATGCCGAAGACGTTCGGGAAGGAGACGTCGGCGCCATTCGCGAGCAACAGCCGGACCGCTGCGTCGTTGCCGGATTTGACTGCCGTGTGCAGCGCCGTGGCGCCCGTCGTAAGCACGAGGACATCCGGGCTGCCATCGGTGTAGCCACGGTCGCCGGGCTCGGCCCGCAGCGGTGGCTGCTGCCTGAGTCGCGCGTTCACGTTCGCGCCGCGCTCGAGCAGCATCGCGGCCACGTCGAGCCCGGTCAGCTCGTCGAGCGACGGAAGATCGCCGTAGCGGCTGGCCGGGACCGGATCGAGATCGATCGCGACGTACAGCGGCGTGCGTCCCCACCAGTCCCAGCGGTCGACATCGGCGCCGCGCTCGATCAGCCGGCCGGCTGTGTCGAAGTTTCGGTTCAGAAGCGCCAGCACGAGCGGTGTCGTGCCATCGGGATCGGTCAGATCGATGTCGGCGCCGCCTTCGACGAGTGCCGCTACGCAGTCGCTGCAGCCCTCGCGGGCCGCATAGAGCAGCGGCGTGAATCCCCCGGCGTGCATGATCTTGATGCGTGGCTCGGCGGTTACGCGTCGCTGCCAGTCGTGGACTTGCCCGCGCGCGTCCGGGTTCGCGCCATGCTCGAGCAGCAGGCGGACCATGCCGGGCTGGCGCTGGGCTGAGGCCCACATCAGGGCAGACTGCCCGCCGAAGCGCTCGGTCGCGTTGACCTCGGCGCCATATTCGAGCAGCAGGTTGGCCGTCTCGACGTTGCCGGTCCGCGCTACCACCATCAGGGCGGTCTGACCTTCCGCGTTCGGCGACTCGACATCGGCGCCAGCCTCGAGCAGGGCAGCGATGATCTCGAAGTCTGCTTCCACCGCGGCGGCCGCCAGCGGCGTTACGCCGTAGTCGTTGACCGCTTCGGGGCTCGCCCCCGCGTTCAGCAAAGCGCGAACGAGTGCCCGATCCCCATGGTGCGCTGCCCAGTGCAGTGCCGTCGTGCCATCGGATGAAACCGCGTTCGGGTCGGCGCCTGCATCGAGCAGTGCGATGGCTTCGTTCGTGCGCGTGCGTTCGGCGGCGTCGGTCAGCGCGTCGGCCGGCGCGGGCGGAGGGTAAGCGATCAGGAAGACCGCAAGCGCAGTGGGGAGCGCAACTGCTGCGTCGCGGCGACGCATGTCAGACGGCTTCGATCTGACCGGTGCTGTTGCCGATGGAGTAGACCTCGATGCCGCCGCGCTCGAGCAGCGTCAGCAGCAGGTTTGCGAGCGGCGTGTCCGGCTCGGTCACGATGTGCTGTCCGCCGCGAATGCGCCCGAAGCCCTTGCCGAAAACGGCCGACGGCAGCGGGTTGGCATTGTGCAGATTCGAATCGCTCATGTTGCTGCCATAAAGCAGAATCGAATGATCGAGCAGCGAGCCATCGCCGTCCGGTGTGCTGTGCAGTCGATCGAGGAAGCGTGCGAAGAGCTCCGAGTGATAGGCCTGCAGCCGTGCAAGGCGCTCGAGCTTGCTCGCGTTGTTCTGATGATGCGAGAGTGGATGAAAGGCCTCGGAGATGCCGATCTGGTTATACGTCAGCATGCTGATTTCGGCTGCAACCATGAATGAGACGACCCGGGTCAGATCCGCTCGATAAGCGAGCACGGTCAGGTCGAACATCATGTTGATGTGCTCTTCCCAGTCCTGCGGAACGCCGGCCGGAGCATCCGGTAAGTCGATTTCCGACAGGTCCTGGTCTGCGAGAATCTGTACCTGGCGCTCGATCTCACGCACCGAGTCGAGATATTCCTCGACGCGAACGCGGTCGGTGGCCCCGATATCGGCGCGCAGAGACGTTGCGCTTTCGCTCACGAGATCGAGCAGGCTGCCGGTCTGCGCGATGATCGCTTCGCGCTCTTCGGCCGTGTCGCCCTGACCGAACAGCCGGTAGAACAACTTCCGGGGATTGTGCTCCATCGGCAGCGGCTGTGTCGGCGTTCGGAAAGACAGCGTCGAGCCGAAACCGCAGCCGTACTCCGGGTTGCAGCCGCCACCGGAAGCCTTCACCTCGGTGCACAACTCGAGCGACGGGAACGGCGTGCTGCGGCTGACCCGCTGCGCCGCAATCTGATCTATCGTCACACCGCCGAGCGGATCGTCGGCTCGCGCGCGTCCCGGGTAGACGCAGCTGAGCCAGGTGCCGGGGTTAATCGCGTGAACGCCGGCCCCTTCGGCGCCCCGGTTGCGCAGATTGCTGACGACCGTCATCTGATCGCGGAAGTCCGCGAATGGCGCCAGAATCTGCGGCAGGTCGAAATCGCTGCCCGCGGTGGCCGGGGTCCACTGATCCATCACGGCGCCGTGCGGGAAATAGAAGAATCCGTAGCGGGGTGCCGGCGCTGCTGCCGTCTGCGCGAGCGCCGTGCCGGCCGGAATCATTGCGTCGAGCAGCGGCAGCGAGATCGCGGCGCCTGCTCCCGTCAGGAACGTCCGGCGCGGCAGGTGCCTTTTCGTAATGAACATGCCGGCTCTCCGAAGTTGACTCCCAAATATAGAACGAGATTCAGTCGCGTGCCAGATCGGCGCTCGGATCCCGCGCAACCGGTGCTTCGATGCGCTGCATCCGGAACTGCGGGCTCAGCACGATCCCGAGCACGATCGACGAAAATCGATACCCGTTGCCGGCACTTTCGCGGACGATGCGCCTGATCGTCGGCATGTCCCGGTAATCCGGCGCACGGCCTGTCGCGTAGGTCATCAGCTTCTCGGTGAATGCCTGCAGGAACTGCTCAGGCCTGTCGAGCAGTGCGTCGCGCAGCGCGACCGGCCCGTCGACGACGCGCCCGTCGGCCAGCGTTCCGGACGCGTCGATCCGGCTTCCGGTCAGCCGGTCCCGCTCCCGCAATCGGCCGACCGCATCGAAGCTCTCCAGTGCAAAGCCGAGCGGATCGATGATGCCGTGGCAGCCGTTGCACGACGGGTTCGACCGGTGGGCTTCGAGCCGTTCGCGAACGGTCGCTGCCGGCTGGCCGGCGACGTTCTCGATCAACGCTTCGACGTCAGGCGGCGGATCGGCCGGTGGTGTGCCGAGCAGGTGGTCCAGCAACCAGGCCCCACGCAGAACCGGTGACGTCCGATTCGGGTAGGAGGCGGTCATCAGGACGCCACCTTTGCCGAGCAGCCCGAACCTCGTCGGGTCGTCGAGCGCCACCCGCCTGAAGCGTTTGCCGCGGATTCCGTTGATGCCGTAGTGGAGCGCCAGCGTCTCGTTCAGATAGGTGTGCTCGGCCGAGAGCAGCTCGAGAATGCTGCGGTCTTCGCGAAATATGCTGTCGGCGAAGAGCTCAATCTCGGTGACGAAATGCTCCCGGATCTCGCGGTCGACGTCGCGAAAGATCTCCGGGTCCGGATCGACCGCGTCCAGCTCGCCGAGACCGAGATACTGGAACGCAAAGTCGGAGGCGAGCGTTTGCGAGCGCGGGTCAGCGAGCAGCCTGCGCACCTGTGCTTCGATGCCGGCGGCGTCGTCGAGCGCGCCGGACCTCGCTGCTTCGAGCAGCTCGGCGTCCGGCAGCGTGCTCCAGAGAAAGAATGACAGTCGCGACGCGACTTCGGTGCCGCTCAGCGGAAAGGCGCTTCCGGCAACGCCACCTTCAGGCGGCTCCTCGAGTCGATAGAGGAATTTGGGATGTGCAAGGACGCCGGCGAGCGCGTATTCGACACCGTCCTCGAAGCCGCCGGTCGACTTCCCGAGATCGTAGAGCCGCATCAGCTGCGTCTGCTCCCGATCGGTAGCGAGTCCGCGAAAAGCCCTGTCGCTGAGTGTGCCGACGATCTCGGCGGCGCAGGCGTCCTCATCGTCGCGCTCGGCCGGGTAGCAACCGAAGATGGCATCGCGGCTTGCCGTATTGCTGATGCCCGTCGGGCGGACCGGGCCGAATATTTCGACCAGATCGATCGTCAGCACGGCGTCCTGTCCGCGGCCGGGAACGATCGAGCGCAGTTTGCGGTCGGACTCCGCGAACGAACGATGCCGGAATGTGACACCGAGGCGATGTACACCGGCCGTCGTCGTAAACGGGATGTTCTTTAGCTGCGCGTTGATCTCGTCGACCGCAGGCGCGCCGATCTGGTCGAGCCTGCGCAAATCTTCGCCACCGCCGATCTCGAGCTCGAAGAACTTTTCGCCGTCGAGCGTCGCGATCAGCGTGTTGCGGTGCTCCTGATTGAAGCCCCACAGACCCGTGACGAGATCGCCGATGTTGAGCAGGTAATCGCCATCGGCAGGAAAGTGATGTTCGATCAGCGCGCCGCCGCGGGTACCGAGCGGCAGCCCCGGCACGTGAAATTCCTGACCGTTGCGCGCGATCGTGTACGGGGTGCCAACCGGGCGGGCAGTGGGCCTGCCGATGGCACGCTCGGCCAGCGTGCGGGCGGCGCTCAGGTACTGGTCGATGAACGATGGCGAGACCTGCAGGGCGGTCGCAACGTTGTCGAAGCCGGCCTCGGACCCGTCGACCGGTAGCAACGCTTCCGGGTCGACATCGAGCGCGATGAGGTCACGAACGGCGTTCGCATACTCCTTGCGATTCAGACGATGGAGCATGACGTGACCCGGATCCGGTGTGCCGGCCGCCGCATCGAGGGAGGATTCGAGCGCGGCCACGAACGCGTCGACCGCGGGTCCGGCCGGCCGGCTGCCGCCCGGAGGCGGCATCATTCGGCCGCGCAGCTTCCTGACCACGGCCTCCCAGACCTCGGCGTCGTCGGCAATCCGGGCCGGATCGCGCGACTCGAGCACGAGACCCGCCGTGGCATCCGCAGCGTTGTGGCATTCAATGCAGTAGCTGTCGAGCAACGCCCAGTGCTCGGCGGCATCGGCCGGCGGCCGGTTGCGGTCACAGGCAGACAGCATGACCGCAGACAGGCAGAGCATCGACAGCGTGCGCGCAAGCGTGGTGCGCGCGGTTGGCCGGAGGCGGCAATGCGGGCCGCTGGCACGCGCGCGTCGCATATCGATTCGATGCTGGCGTGTCACGGGATGTTCTGCATTCGCGTGTCGTGGGCGTCACGCAGGTGGCCCCACATGCTCTCGAAGCCGAGCCGGACGAACAGAGTCGGGTCGCCATAGCGGTCGTCGAATTCGGCCGTCGGCCTGGCGGCGAGCACTTCATCGGTCGACCGCGCCTCGCGCAGCAGCGTGTGCAGCCGATCGAAGATCGTCAGGTACATCTCGTGTTGGGCGACGAGCTCGGCGAGTGACATCACCGGACCGCGCGCAGGGATGATTCGCGTGCCGCTGTCGGCAATCTCGAGCAGCCGGTCGAAACCGTCGAGCATCCCGCCGATCCAGCCACCGGTCCACCAGTCGATCTCCGGCCAGCTGTCGTTCGAGACGTGTCCGCCGGTAACCAGAACGTCGTCGTCCGGAAACCAGGCGCAAAGGTCGCCATCGGTGTGGGCGTGCAGCAGATAGTTAAGCTCGACCGGTCGGCCGCCGATCTCGCGTTCGACCGAGGCATGCAGGCCGGTCGTCGGCCTGCCGGCAGCAGGCAGCGGCGCGAAACGTCGACCGGACCACCGTTGGTCGATCTCGACCCCGAGCCACAGACGCGTATTCTCGTGCGCGATGATCTCGGTGCCGAGTTGACCGAGCGGCACGTTGAGCCCGGTCTGTTCCGGATGCCAGTGCGTGTTGATGAGCCCGGCGACGGGGCGCCCCGGATGAGCAGCCTTGATGCGAGCCAGCAGCGCAGCTGCTTCGTCCGCACGGCCACCGTCGACGATCGTCAGCCCGTCGGGACCGTCGGCGACGACGCTGTTGCCGCCGGGGCCGGCGAAGACCATGCAGTCGTCCGTTACTTGTACCGATACGAGGGCGGGCTCGGCCGATCGTGCAGCGGCTTGCCCGGCTTGCACGAGTTGCTCGGGTGGGTCGTCTCCCGCGTCGCCGGCCGGTGCCGGCTGTGCGTGCCCGCGGCGATGACGGTCCACTGCAAGTGCGGCTGCGAAGGCGATGCCGCCGGCGATCATGCGGCGACGAGTCGGAGGCCGGCTGTTGCCGCCGGTTTGCACGACCGTATCGAGTCAGGCGCCGCCGGCGCTGCGTGCAGCGATCAGTCGCTCGAGCAGCGCGACGGTCTCGGGCAGCGGCTCGGCGATTTCCGAGCGGAAGTTCTCGCTGAAGTCGCCTCGCGCGAGATCGATCGGCGTGCGGCCATTCGCGTCCTGAAGCTCGAGATCGGCCCCGTGTGCAGCGAGAAACTCTATGACGTAGTTGAATCCGCGCATCGCGGCGCCATGGATTGCAGTCTGGTGCGGCACGGCATTCGGGCTCGGCACCTGTCGGCCGCGGCGCGAATACGTGAAGCCCTGTGCGAACGCCGAGCCGTTCTGCATGATTCGGCTATCGGGCTCGGTCACCATGCGGGCGTTGACGTCGGCGCCGGCGGCGACCAGCAGCTCGAGCGTCGCCAGCACGCCTTCCTCGGTGCGGTTGCGGCCGCGCGTGACGCGCAGACCGTATGCCGCGCCGGCTGCGGCCATCAGCGGCGTGACGCCTTCCTTGCTCGGCAGGTCCACCAGTGCACCGTGTTCGAGTAGCAGCGCCACCAGCGGCGCATCGCCGGCGCGCGCAGCGCGCAGCAGCGGTGTGGCGCCCTGCGCCAGAATCGTGTCGCCGCCGCGATCCTGCGGCACGTTGCGATAAGGCGGGCGGCGTTTGAGGCGAATGTTCGGGTCGGCGCCGCGCTCGAGCAGCAGGCGCGCAACGTCGAGCGCCGTGTGCTCGTCCATGCTGGGGATCACGACCATGGCGCCGTTACCCATCACCGGCAGCGTGTTCACGTCGGCCGCCATGTATAGCGGCGTACGCCCGAACAGGTCCCACTTATCGATGTCGGCGCCGGCCTCGATCATGTAGGCGGCGAAATCGAAGTGCAGGTTGATCAACGCCATGACCAGAGGGGTCACCCGCTCCGGATCACCGATGTCGGGGTCCGCGCCCGCCTCGATAAGGTGGCGCGCGCATTCGACGCAGCCTTCTCGGGCGGCGTACAGCAACGGCGTGAAACCGCCCTTGTTCATGTCTTTCGGCCGCGGCTCCGTGATGATCTTGCGCGCCCACTGTCGGGTGACGCCACGGGCATTCAGATCGGCACCGCGGGACGCGAGAAGCTGCACCATTCCCGCCTGGCTCTGCGCGGCAGCCCACATCAGTGCGGTCTGCCCGCCCCAGTCCTCACGAGCGTTGATGTCGGCACCCGCGTCGAGTAACGCGCTTGCGGTGTCCACATCGCCGCTGCGCCCGGCGAGCATCAGCGCGGTTTCGCCCTCCGGGTTACGCGCGTTCGGGTCGGCTCCGGCGCCGAGCAGCGCCTGAACGATCGAGCTCGCGCCGATGGTCGCTGCCTCGGCCAGGGCCGAAGTGCCGAAGTAGTTGCGCGCGTTCGGGTCGGCGCCGGCATCGAGCAGCGCCGTGACGAGATCTTCGTCGCCGTGGTAGGCGGCCCACATCAGCGGTGACGTGCCCGATGCATCGGCTTCATTCGCGTCCGCACCCTCGCCGAGCAGCCGGATCGCCTCGCGGCCGGCGCCGGTTTCGGCTGCACTCAGCAGCGTTTCTGCCGCCAGCGCCGCGCTGCCCGTCGCGAGCACGGCAAACGTTGAAAAGAGCGCCGTGAGAACCGTGGATGAAAACCGGAAACGGCTGGCCGGCCGTGCGACGAAACCGATCGGCATTGCGAATCCGCTCCCCCTGTTGGCGTCAGACTTCCGGCAGGATGCCGCCGCTGTCGCCGATCGACTCGACCGGAATGTCGTTCCGGTCGAACAATGTCACCAGCAGATCCGAGAAACGCGTGTCCTGCGGATAGTGCAGGTGCTGGCCGCCCTTGATGCGGCCATTCGCGTGCCCGAGGATCGCCGACGGCAGCGGGTCGTTGTTGTGCTTGTCGCTGTTGCTCATGTTGCTGCCGAACAGAATCGTCGAGTGATCGAGCACCGTGCCATCGGCTTCAGGTGTGTTGACCAGCCGTTCGATGAAGCCCGCGAACATCTGCGTGTGGTACTTCTGAATACGAACGAGCCGCTCTTCCTTCTCCGGATTGTTGCCATGGTGTGACAGCGGATGGAATGCCTCGGAAATGCCGAGGTTCGTATACGTGCGCATGCTCGCTTCACGATCGAGCGAGAACGTGATGATGCGTGTGAGATCGGCCTGGAAGGCGAGCCCCATCAGGTCGAACATCAGCGCCATGTGTGCATTGAGATCGTTCGGGATGCCGACCGGCGCGTCCGGGATGTCGAGCGCGCTCATGTCCTGCTCGGACGCCATCTGCACACGGCGCTCTATTTCGCGAACCGAATCCAGATAGTCGCTGACGACGATGCGGTCCGTGGCGCCGAGGCTCGCCTGCAGGCGTTGGGCCTGCGCCGTGACCCGGTCGAGAATGCTGCCCGTCTCTTCCAGAATCGCCGCGCGCTCCGCGTCCGTGTCGCCCTGGCCGAACAGCTTGTAGAAAACCGTGCGCGGATTGCCTTCCTGTGGCAGCGACTGCGTCGGCGTGCGCCAGGCAAGCTGGGCGCCTACCTGCGACGTCGTGAGCTCGAGCGAAGGCAGGCGCGTTTCCTGCCCGATATGGCGTGCGGCGAACTGGTCGGCCGTGACCCCGGCCTCGGGGCCTATGACGCCGGCGTCCCAGGGCGCAACGCAGGACAGCCAGGTACGCTCGATATAGCCGTGCGGCTCCGGGCTCTCACCGGGCTTGTTCCGCAGGCCGGAAACGATCGTCAGGTGCTCACGAAACGGCTCGAGCGGCTCGAGTATCGGCGACATCGTATAGCCCGTGCCCGATTCTGCCGGGGACCACTCACGCATGATCGCGCCATGCGGGAAACCGACGAACGCCATGCGTGTAGGCGTCGAGCCCGCGGCCGTCTGGGCCCAGGCCGTCGCTGCGGGGTTCATCGCATCGAGCAGCGGCAGCGCAATCGAGGCCCCGGCACCGCTGAGCAGCGTGCGTCGCGACAGATGCTTCTTCGTGATGTACATCGGATTTCTCCGCTCGGGGTCTCTTTATTCCTGATTTATATCAGATTTCAGGGGTTTCGATCCGGGTTCGCGTTCAAGGTTCCGTCGAATTCGGCACGGGCGAGGGCCGCGGCAGCGGCGTCCGGACGGTCGACGGCAGCCGTTTGCGTTTCCGGCACCGGCACGCGCCGCTTGCGGAACTGGTCGCTCGCGACGATGCCCTGAACGATCTCGGAGAACCGGTAATCGCTGGCGGCGGCATCGCGCACGATCCGGCGTACTGCCGGCATGTCGTAGTGCTCGATCGGGCGGCCGAGGCCGTAGATCATCAGGCGCTTCGCGAAGGCACGCACGAACTGATCGGGCTCACGAACCAGCGCGGCGCGCAGGTCGTCAGGACCTTCGACCGGCGTGCCGTCCGGCAACTCGCCGGACGAGTCGATCTCGACGCCGGCGTAGCGGTCGACATCGCGCCACGCGCCGGTCGCATCGAAGTTCTCGAGTGCAAATCCGAGCGGATCCATGACGGCGTGGCATGCGAAGCAGGCCGGGTTGGCCCGGTGCGCTGCGATCATTTCTCTGACCGTTGTCGCGTTGGTCGTGCCGATGTCATTCTCGTCGAGCGCCGGCACGTCGTTGGGCGGCGTCGCGGCCGGCGTGCCCATCATGTACTCGAGAACGAACGCGCCGCGGAGCACCGGCGACGTCCGGTTCGGGTAGGCCGCCGCCATCAGCACGGCCCCCTTGCCGAGCAGCCCGTAGCGCGCGGAGTCGTCGAGCGTAACGCGCTGAAATCGGTCGCCTTTGACGTCGGTGATGCCGTAGTGCAGCGCGAGCCGCTCGTTGACATAGGTGTGGTCGGCAGTCAGCAGGTCGACGACGCTGCGGTCCTCGGAAAAGATGCTCCCGGCGAAAAGGCCGAGCTCGGTCAGGAAATCCTCACGCGGATCGCCCGAGCCCGAGGCGTATGGAAAGACGGCCCGGTCCGGCACGACCTCGTCGAGACGCTGCATGTCGAGCCACTGCGGGACGAAATTGTTTGCCAGCGACGCGGCGCGCGGGTCGGCGAGCATCCGCAGGGTCTGTGCGCGAAGCGTCTCGTCGTCGCCGAGCTCGCCGGCGACGGCAAGCTCGATCAGCTCCTCATCGGGAAGCGTGTTCCACAGAAAGAACGACAGCTGCGATGCGAGCTCGAGATCGTCGACCTCGTAGACTTCGCCGGGCTCGAGACCTTCAGGAATCGATTCCGTGCGGTAGAGAAAGTATGGGCTCGCGAGGATGCCGGTGACGGCGCTGCGTATGCCTTCCTCGAATCCGCCGGCAGACTCGCCGTCCCGGTAGTACTCGAGCAGCTCGACGAGGTCCTGCTCGGCCAGCGGCCGGCGATACGCGCGCGTCGCGAGTGTCGAGATGATCTCTTCGGCGCACAAGCCGGGCTCCGCGCCGTCGTTCGGATGGCAGCTGAAAATCCGCTCCCGGCTCGGCGTGTCGCTGAGGCCGGTCGGATTGAACGGTCCCTTGATCTCGAACGAGCGGACGCTGTACATCCGGTCCTGGCCGCCGCCGGGTATGAACTCCTGCAGCCGGTCGTCGGACTGGGCGAACGTGCGGTGCCTGAACGCGACGCCGACCTTGTGGGGGCCGGCCGTGGTCGCGAAGCGGATGTTCTTGAGCCGGGCGTTGACCCGGTCGAGCGCGCCGTCCTGCACCTGGTCGTAGAGCCGCATGTCCTCCTCGCCGCCGACGACCGTCTCGTAGACAACCTCGCCGTCGATCGTTACGACCAGCGGGTTCTCGAATTCCATGCCGTTGCCCCAGATGTGGGTCGCCATGTCGCTGACGTCGATGACGTATTCGCCGTCGGAGGGAAACAGATGCTCGACCACGATCCCGCCGCGCGTGCCGAGCGGCAGGCCGGCGACGTGCGAGCGCTGCTGCCCCGGGCCCGCCTCGAACTGCCAGCCGCCGGCTCTCGCGTCGGGCCGACCGATCGCCTGCAGCGCAACGGTGCGGGCAGCGATGACGTACTGCTCGATGAACGACGGCGAGACCTGCAGTGTCGTCGCGATGTTGTCGAAACTCTCGAACGTGTCGTCCTGAGGCAGCAGGACGGTCGCATCGACGTCGAGCGCCAGCAGATCGCGGATCGCGTTCTCGTATTCGCGACGGTTGAGTCGATGCAGGACGATCTCGTCCCGAATGTGCTCGACGCTGCCCACGTCGTCGAGCGCGCCCTCGAGGGCGGCAACGAATCCGTCGAGGACTGCCTCTTCGGGCCGGGGCTCGCCGGGCGGCGGCATCACGTGCCCGCGAAGCTTCGTGACTGCCATCTCGAAGACTTCCGCGTGTTCGCCGATCTCGTCCGGGCTCAGACCTTCGAACGATACGTCAGCGGTGAACTCGGCGTTGTTGTGGCAGTCGACGCAGTAGCGGTCGAGCATCGCCCAATGGTCTTCGATCCGCGCGGTCGGGTCGCTGCCCCCGCCGCATCCGGCAAGGCCGAGCGCGATCGCCGTCGCGACGCCCGTCGTCGCGGCTCGTCCCCGGCGGGGGCTGTCGGCTTTCGGTCTCGGTTCAGGCATAGCGTCGAGTTCCATTGGCGGCTCGCTGGCAGCTCGGCCGGCTCATGCGTCCGGGGAAAGGTAGGCCCAGAGGCTTTCGAAGGCGCGTCGAACGAAGGTGTCCGCATCGCCGCCCATTCGTTCATCGAATTCCGCCGTCGGCCGGGCAGCCACGGCCTCGTCCGGGCCGCGCCCGCGGTTCAGCATCTCGGCGAGCCGTGAATAGATGACATTGTACATCTCGTATTGTTCCTCGATCAGCGCGCGCGTCATGACGGGGCCGCGCGCAGGGACGATGCGGGTGTCATCGTTGCTGAGCGAGAGCAGCAGCTCCATCGTGCCGACGATGCCGCCGATCCAGCCGCCGGTCCACCAGTCCACGAGCGGCCAACCGGCATTCGAGGCCGCATCACCGATGGCCAGCACGTTCGCCGACCGGAAGTAGACATAAAGATCGCCGTCGGTGTGAGCGGCGTGGCGCAGATAGCCGTAGCTCGTGTCCTGATCGAGCTCGCCGGAATCGAAGAAGCTCTCGTTCGGCTGGCCTGCCGCCGCGAGGGGCTCGAAATGCGACTCGTCCCAGGGCCAGGTAATGTCGGTCTTCATCCACAGGCGGGTGTTTTCCTGCGCGACGATGCGGGCGCCGCTCGTCCCGAGGCGCTCGTTGAGGCCGGTATGGTCCGTGTGCCAGTGCGTGTTGAACAGGGTATGCACGGGGCCCGGGGCGCCGAGCTCGGCGATCGCGCCGACCAGGCTCTCGGCAGCCGCCGCACTCGTCCCGTCGACCAGAATGAGCCCGCCGGCATCGGCCCGCGCGATGCTGTTGGTCGGCCCGGTCGTCAGGACGTACACATCCTCGGCGAGCTGTTCGGTCGTCGTTTCGGCATCGGCAGACGCGGACGCAGTCTGGGCGCCGGCTCTGCGGCCCGGCGCAGACAACAGCATTGCCGCAGAGCCGCCGACCCCGGCCGCCAGCAGCTGCCGGCGGGTCGGTCGATGGCTGACGATTGGTCCGGGCCTGTTGGCGTTGGGTTTCATGCCGCTTGTTATAGCGAAACTTCCCCGGGCGGTCGATTGCACTTGCCGCAATGGCACTGCGGCTACCTCCATCGGCGGGCGCGCGACGCGGGCGGATCGCGCCGGGGCCACGCCGCTGCCGGGCAGACTGCCCCGCTGCGAGTCATAGCCGGGGCCCCCGCCACCGTGTGTAACCTCGGGCCGGGCCTATAATCCCGGCGATGCGAATAAGGCGGCGGACGATGGGAACGATGCGGACGGGCTGGCATATGCCGGTGCCCGTGACAGTGCCGGCAATCGCGCTGGCGCTGACGGTCTGCGCGATGCTGTCGGCGTCGTCGGGCCATGCGCAATCGCCGGACGGCCGTTTCGCAGACGTCGATGCGCGCCGGCTCGAAGCGCCGGAGCCGGGCCAGTGGCCGGGTTACGGCCGCACATCGACCGAGCAACGCTACAGCCCGCTCGACCAGATCACGACCGGCAACGTCGGCGACCTCGGCCTTGCCTGGTATGCCGACATTCCGCTGAATCGCGGCCAGGAGGCGACGCCGATCGTCGTCGACGGCGTCGTCTATCTGGCGTCGTCCTGGAGCAATGTCTTCGCGTTCGACGCCGCAACCGGTGAGCTGCTCTGGCGCTACGACCCGGCGGTCCCGCGCGCCTGGGCCGTCAATGTCTGCTGCGGCGTCGTGAACCGCGGCGTTGCGGCCTGGCAGGGTCGCATTTACGTCGGGACGCTCGACGGTCGGCTGATCGCGCTCGATGCCGAAACCGGTGAGGAGGTCTGGGACGTCTACACGATCGATCGAGGCGAGCGGTACTCGACGACGGGCGCGGTCCGCGTAGTCAAGGGCAAAGTGCTGGTCGGCAACTCCGGAGCGGAGTTCGGCGTCCGGGGCTACGTATCTGCCTACGATCCCGACACCGGCGAGCTCGTTTGGCGCTTCCATACCGTTCCGGGCAACCCGGCCGACGGGTTCGAAAGCCCGGCAATGGAAATGGCTGCCGCGACCTGGAGCGGAGAATGGTGGCGGCTAGGCGGTGGCGGCACCGTCTGGGATGCGATCGTCTACGATCCGCAGACCGACCTCTTATATATAGGTGTCGGCAACGGCAGCCCGTGGAACCAGGCCCTGCGCAGTCCCGGCGGTGGCGACAACCTGTTCCTCGCCTCGATCGTCGCGCTCGATCCCGACGACGGCAGTTACGTCTGGCACTATCAGACCACACCGGGTGAAACCTGGGATTTCACTGCGACCCAGCCGATCATCGTCGCGGACCTCGACTTCGAGCCGGATGCGGCAGGCGGAACGCGCCGAGTGGTCATGCAGGCGCCGAAGAACGGCTTCTTCTACGTGCTCGATGCCGCGACCGGTGAGCTGATTTCCGCGGATCCGTTCGTGCCGGTGAACTGGGCGTCACACGTCGATGCAGACACCGGTCGACCGGTCGAAAACCCGGCGGCCCGCTACGACCGGACCGGCGAGATCGCCTATGTGACGCCGACCGGCCGCGGAGCGCACAACTGGCAACCGATGTCGTTCAGCCCGCGCACCGGGCTCGTCTACTTCGGGTCACGGCACTCGGCGTGCGCGTACCGCGGCGTCGCCGAATTCACGCCGACGCGCGTCGGCACAAATACCGGCACCGATCGCTCGGGGCTCTCGGCCGCTGAGCAGGCTGAGCTCGATGCGCTCGAGGCATCGCTGTTCGAGGATGCGGGGGCACTGCTCGGCTGGGATCCGGTCGCGCGCGCGCCGCGCTGGCGATACGTCGATCCGCGTGACACCGGTAATGGCGGCACGCTGGTGACGGCCGGCGACGTGCTGTTCGCCGGCGGCGGGCAGGGCGAATTCTTCGCCTACGACGCGAACAGTGGCGAGCGGCTGTGGACCTTCGACGCACAGACCGGTGTCGCGGCGGGTCCGATCAGCTATACGGTCGACGGCGTCCAGTTCGTCGCGGTCGCCGCGGGTCGGGGGCTGCAGCCTTACTATCAGCCGAACTATTCACGGTTGCTCGCCTTCAGGCTTGGCGGCCGCGAGGCGTTGCCTCCCGCGGCGACCTACACGCCGCCGCCGCTCAATCCGCCGTCCGTAACGGCGGATCAATCGGTGCTCGATCGCGGCGCGGCGCTCTACGGGCAACACTGCGTGCAGTGCCATGGCAATCGCCTGGGTACCTTTCCGGATCTGCGCGTCTCACCGGCGCTCGAGAGCGCCGCCTTGTGGGCCGCTGTCGTGCTCGACGGAGTCAGGGAATCGAACGGGATGGTGTCATTCGCCGCGGAGCTGTCGGCCGATGATGCTGACGCGATACGGGAGCACGTGGTAACGCTCGCGCGGGCGGCGCTCGCCGAGCAGACTGCCGGGGCCGCGGCAGAAGACCGCGGCGACGAGAGCGACGTCGCCACGACGGATGCCGATCCGCACGACGACGCTGATTGAAGACCGGCTTTCCGGTTCCTGCTTTCCGCGTCCCGGGTCCCGGTTCCGGCTTCCCGATTCCGGCTTTGCGGTTCGCGCTTTCCGGTTCGCGCGTTCTGCTTCCGCTGAAGCGAATCCCGCGAGTGCGCGTCAGGCGCTCATTACGATGCCGTAGCCATCGATCCTTGCATCGATGCCTAGCTTGCGTGCGCAATGCCACAAGCCATGCGGCGTCGACGATACGACCGGTACGCCGATCACGTCTTCGAGCGGCACGATGACGTCCAGTGTGCGTAATGCCCCGCAGGACATGACGACGGCGTCGACGCCGCGGCCACTCTGGAACGCGTCGACGCCAAGCTCGTGCAGGATCGGCCCGGTGGCTGCGCCCTCCGGAATACTCACGTAGCCCATGCCTTTCGCGCCCACGACCTCGAAGCCGTTCTCTTCGAGAAATACCCGCAGCCGGTCCGTGACGACATCCGTATAGGCGGTCGCCAGCACGACGCGCTTTGCGTCGACATGCCGAAGGCCGTCGAGCAATCCGGCGCTCTGCGTCGTTGCGGGTTTGCCGGTATGTGCCTCGACCTTTTCTATCAGCTCGTCGTGAAAAGCCGCGCCCCGGTAGAACGTGATCGAGGAGCCGAAGACCGAGATCAGGTCGGCGCCCTGCTCGGCAAGCTCCGCGGCCCGCGGCAGCACGCGTGGGATGGCTTCCTCGTAACTGTCGATCGTCATGCCGTTGAAGCCGACGCCGTTGCTGATGAAGTCGATTCCCGAAGGGAACAGCAAGCGTGCGTCCGGCGGAATCGGGTAGTCGAGCGGCGGAAAGATCAGGCCCGCCGTTGGTGCCTGCTGCGCAAGAGCCGGGGTCAGGGCGCCGCCGGCACACAGGAGTCCGGCGAGTTCGAGCAATTCGCGTCGTGTCGTATCCACCGTTGCCGGTCCTCCAGTCTCCACCTGAACCGACCGTATGTCGGGTCAGCTCCGCGGTCAAGGCCGGGCCCGCCGTGCGTCGGCTTCGCCGTCGCCGGACCCGCCCGCGTCGATCGCCGGGCCACCGCTGCCGTCGCCGGACTTGCCGCCCCCGTCGCCGGGTACACCGGTCTCCTCTCCGCTCCTGCCGACCCGGTCCCCCGGAAGTGCTGCCGCGAGTCGCCCGAGCACGCCGGCCCCCGCTATCGGCACCGAACCTGTCGTGCGACGGACGACTGCCGCGCAGGCCACCGAGTTTCCTTCCCGGAATCCGCCCATCCTCGATCGCCGCCGACCAGTATTTGTATCGTGCATACAAGTGGTAATATCCGTGCGGGGGAGCCGTGTTCTCACCGAGCGGGATCAGCCCGCTACACGGTTGCGATGGCGACAGGAGGAAGGATGGAGCAGTCCACCACTAAGAAGGTGCTCGTCGTAGACGATCATCCGATCGTACGACAGGGCCTCGCACAATTGATCGAAGGAGAGGCGGACCTGGTTGTTTGCGCGGAAGCGGCTAACGCCGACGAGGCGCAGGCAGCGCTGCAAACCGCGCGGCCGGATGTGATCGTTATCGATCTGTCACTCGGCAGCAGTGACGGCCTGGAATTGCTGCGGGGCATCCGCAGCCAGACGTTTACGACACCGGTGCTGGTCCTGTCGGTCCACGACGAAGGTCTGTTCGCGGAGCGGACGCTCAGTGCCGGCGCAAACGGTTACATCATGAAGCGCGCCAGCGGCGCCCAGGTCATCGAGGCGCTGCGCCGCGTGCTGGAGGGTGGCGTCTACGTCAGCGACGAAGTCGGCGCCAGCATGATTGCGCGGTTCTCCGGCGCTGGTCCCATGGTGAGCGGCGACCCGGTCGAGTGCCTGAGCAATCGGGAGCTGCAGATCCTGAAGCTGATCGGACAGGGCAGGGCCACACGCGAGATTGCCTCGTCGCTGAATCTCAGCGTCAAAACGATCGAATCGCACCGGCAGCGTATCAAGAAGAAGCTCGATATCGGTTCGTCCGTGAAGCTGATCCAGTATGCCGTGACCTGGGCCACCAGCCTGCACTGACGAAACCCGCGCACGCGCGCCGACATAAGCCCGCGGCAGCGGCGGATTCCGGTAACCCGGAACGTTCCCCTTGCCGCGTTGCCGTTAGTTGCTACGATGGCGATCTGACGATGTACCGAGGGTATAGCCATGGGCCGCCTGCTGAAGCTGGTCGGGATCATCGCGGGTGCGCTGGTCGCGCTGCTGGTCGTTGCCGCCGTTCTGGTCGGGTTTCTTTTCGATCCTAACGACTACAAAGACAGGATCGTCACGGCAGTCGCGAATGCCACTGGCCGCGAGCTGACGATCGACGGAGAGCTCGAGCTCGAGCTGTTTCCGAACATCCGGATCGCCGCCGGGGCCGCGAGCCTGTCGAACGCCGATGGCTTCAGCGCCGAGAACTTCGCTAGCATCGACGCCGCCTCGCTGCGCGTGGCCCTGTTGCCGCTGCTGGGCGGCCGCATCGCGGTGGCCGAGGCGAGCCTCGGTGGCCTCGAGCTGAACCTGGAGCGCGACGCAGCCGGCCGGAACAACTGGCAGGACCTTGGCGGCGGCGGTGCGGCCGACGATCCGGACCCGGATCTCGCCGGCGGCGGCGACGAGTCGGGTGGTGCCGGCGATCTCGATCTCGGCATCGACGCGATCTCTATTTCCGATGCGAACGTCACGTGGCGGGACGGCGCGACCGGCACCGAATGGACGCTGACCGATTTTGCGATGGATGCGCAGAATTTCGGGTTCGATGCGACGTTTCCGCTCGAGATTGCATTCGCGTTCGCCGGACCCGACATCGACGTCGATATCGAGGCCGGAATGAATGCGACGCTCGACATCGGCGGTAACACCTATCGGCTCGACGACCTCGATGTCTCGATCGACGGCAGCGGCGCTGCCTGGCCGGGGGGCGCCGGCGAGGCGGATGTCAGCTTCGCGAGCTTCATCGCCAACCTGGATCAGGGAACACTCGATCTTCAGGATCTGAATCTCTCGATGCTCGGCCTCGAGATCGCCGGCACACTGCAGGGCGCGGACCTGTTCACCGACCTTTCGCTGACCGGCGGCATTCAGATCGCCGAGTTCGACCCGAACGACCTGCTCGATGCGTTCGACGTTGAGATCGAGACGGCCGACGACGCAGTCTTCAGGCGCGCGAGTGCGCGGGCCGATTTCGTTTATGACGCGAGCCAGATGGGCATGCGGAACACCGAGATTTCGCTCGACGACTCGACATTGACCGGGTCGCTCGGCCTGGCCGGCGACGCGCTGCGCTTCGATCTGGCAGTCGACCGCATCAATATCGATCGCTACCTGCCGCCGGCCGCCGACGACGGGGAAGTCGCCCCGGACGAAGGCTCGATCGACGAGGTGGACCTGCCGATCGAGCCGCTGCGGAGCTTCACCGCGAACGGCAGCCTGTCACTCGGCGAAACCAAATTCATGAACCTGACGATGACCGATGCGCGTTTCGAGCTCACCGCGGGCGACGGTCGCATGCGTTTGACGCCTGCAGCGTCGCTTTACGGCGGGTCGCTTGCCGGCGCGGTCGAGATCGTGATCGCAGGAGACAGCGCCGAGCTTTCGCTGGACCAGCGCCTCCGTGGCGTCGATCTGAACGGGCTCGCGACCGACTATCTGAATACCGGCGACCTCTCGGGCACCGGTAACGTCACGCTCGATCTCGCGAGCACCGGCTCGAACATGGGCGCGATTCGGCAGGCGTTGACCGGAAGTGTCTCGCTCGAGCTGACCGATGGCGCCTGGGAGGGTATCGACGCCTGGTACGAGCTCCGCCGGGCGCGCGCGGTCACGCAGGGGAACTCGGCGCCGGAGCGCGAGGGACCGCCGCGCACGACGTTCTCCAACGTTTCGGCCAGCGGTGTCGTCGAGAACGGCGTGCTGACGACCGACGATCTCAACGCGACGCTGCCGTTCATGGCGCTCAATGGTGCCGGTACCGTCGGAGTTTTCGACAATTCACTCGACATTGCCGCGACGGCCGCGCTCGTCGACGGCCCGACACTGCAGTCGGACCCGGAAATGCAGAGCCTCGCCGGCAGTGAGCTGCCGCTGACGGTAACCGGCACGCTCGACGCCCCGTCGATCAGGCCCGATTTCGGAGCGCTGGTTCGGGCGCAGATCCAGAGCGCGGTCGATGAGCGCGTCGACGAAGAGCGCGAGGCGCTGCGTGAAGAGGTCCGGCAAGAGCAGGAAGAGGTCAGGGAAGAGGTGGAAGATCGGGTCCGCGAGCGGCTGCGGGGGATCTTCGACCGGTGATCGCCGCGGGGCATTTCGAATCGATTCGCAGCGCGGCAGCGCGTCGCCGCGCGCTTGTGCGTGGCTTTTCCCGGCCAATCGTCGCAGCACTCGTTTTGCTCGTCGCGGCGGGCCTGACCGTGGCAGTTCGCGGCGCGACGATCCGATCGATCGACGTCGATCGCGATTCCGGCCGTTACAGCCTGCATGCGGAAACGTATCTGGCCGCCGAGCCCGACGACATCTTCGAGGTGCTGCTCGACTACGACCGCTTCAACCGGATCTCGAGCGTATATAAGGAGTACGGCTATCTCGATCCGGCGCCGGACGGCACGCCGATCGTCTTTACCCGGATGGAAGGCTGTCTGCTGTTCTACTGCGTCAGCATGCGGCGGGTCGAGCGCCTCGAGGCCAGTCGGCCGGGCTACATCCGCACGGTTACGCTGCCCGAGCAAAGCGATTTCAAGTACAGCATGTCCGAATGGATGCTCGAGCCCGAGGGCGACGGCACGAAAATGACCTACCGGCTCGTCATGGAACCGGACTTTTGGGTGCCGCCGGTGATCGGGCCCTGGTATCTGAAGCGCACGCTGCAACGCGGCGGCACGGCGGCAATCAACCGGATCGAGCGTCTCGCCGCAGGTCCTGCGCAGACACCGGCTGTCGCAACGGCCAACTGACTCTCCGATGCACCGTCCGGCATCCGCGAACAGCGCCTTGCTTTCGGCAACTCGTGCCTGAGCCGGGCCGCGCCGGCGGCCGGGGGCGTTCCCCGCGCAACGAGCGGGCGCCGGCGGACGACGTTCGGCCCGCTGCCGATGTCTTTGCCCGACGGCTGCTCGACTGGTTCGAGATCCACGGCCGCCACGACCTGCCCTGGCAGGCCGTCCGGGACCCGTATCGCATCTGGGTCTCGGAGATCATGCTGCAGCAGACCCAGGTCACGACCGTCATTGCATACTTCGAGCGCTTCGTCGAGCGGTTCCCGGATGTCGGTGCACTCGCAGCATCGACACTCGACGACGTGCTCGCGCTGTGGTCCGGCCTCGGCTATTACGCGCGGGCGCGGAACCTCCAGCGCGCAGCGCGGATCGTCGTCGACGAGCACGGCGGTTCGATGCCGCGCAGCCTCGACGCACTGACGTCTTTGCCCGGCATCGGCCGTTCGACGGCAGCAGCGATACTCGCTCTCACCTGGAATGAGCCGGCGGCGATACTAGACGGCAATGTCAAACGGGTCCTCGCGCGTTTTCACGGTGTGCGCGGCTGGCCCGGCAGGTCCGCGGTCTCGGCCGAGCTGTGGCGGCTGGCCGAGATGCATACGCCGGGCGATGCAGCGCAGGCTTACACGCAGGCGATCATGGATCTGGGTGCAACGGTCTGTATTCGCGGCCAGGCGCGTTGCGAAGCCTGCCCCGTGGCGAAGGACTGCGTCGCACTCGCGGAAGGCACAGTTGCCGCACTGCCCGAGCGACGGCCACGGCGGGCCAGGCCGCAACGCGAGTGTACAGTGCTGTTGCTGCATGACGAGGACGGCTCGGTCCTGCTCGAGCGCCGTCCACCGAGCGGGATCTGGGGCGGATTGCTGAGCCTGCCGGAGCTGCCGGAAGGGGCGACGCCCGAAGGCTGGTGCCGCGACACGCTCGGCATCGTCGCGATCGAATCGGCCAGGCTCGCGCCGGTCGAGCACGGCTTCACGCATTTCGATCTGCGGCTGCAGCCGGTCGTGATGACGGCCGGCGGATCGGCAGCCGCCGAGCCGCAAGGGGCACCGACGGCGAGCGCCGCAGTCTTCGACGGCAATCGATGGCTCTGGTATAACATCGCGCGCCCGCTGCCCGGCGGTGTCGCCGCGCCGATCGAGCGCCTGCTGCGGCGGTCCGGCGAGCCGGTAACGCCACAACTTCGTTTCGGCGAGACTGCGGACAGCGAGTAGCCGTAATGACGGTGCTGCGATCCGCGTATATCGCGGTGAGGGCGATCTGAAACCTGAAAGAGCACGGACGATGACGCGAAAGGTCAACTGCGTGATTCTCGGTACCGAGGCCGACGGCCTCGACCGCCCGCCGTATCCGGGCGAGATCGGCAAGCGGATCTTCGACAACGTGTCGAAGCTCGCGTGGCAGCGCTGGCTCGGTCACCAGACGATGCTGATCAACGAGTACCGGCTCTCGCCGATCGAGCCGAAGGCGCGCGAGTTTCTCGAGAAGGAAATGGAGAAGTTCTTCTTCGGCGAGGGCTCGGATAAGCCGCCGGATTTCGTCGACGGGTAACCCGGAGAATCGGGCACGCCTGCCACTTGGCCGTCAGGGCCGGCCGGGCCGCCACAACGCCGGCCCGTTCACAACAGACGTTTACCCGGCCTCACCGCCTCCAGTAATACGCCTCGAGTTCTGAGTCGCCGGTCGTGACTTCGTTCATCGTCATCGCGTCATACAGCCGTCCGTTCTGCATCACGAACGCGACGTCGTCGGAGTTTTGAATGTCGGCGAGCGGGTCGGCGTCAAGCACGACCATATCCGCGAGCTTGCCCGGCTCCAGCGAGCCGAGGTCGCGATCGAAACCGAGATGGCGGGCCGGAATTATCGTGCCCGCACGAAGCGCTTCGAGCGGCGTCATCCCGCCACGCACGAACGACCACAGTTCCCAGTGTGCGGCGAGGCCTTCTTCCTGGCCGTGCCCGCCGATCGATACATAGACACCGCGGTCCGCGAGCATCTTTGCAACGCGCGCGTTGTCGTCGTCGACGAAGTCCTCTTCGGGGGCCTGCTGCACTCTGATCGAACGCGGCTGCAGCACGTGCGGCGGCACGTGCCGCGACAGAATCGGGTGCTGCCACACACGGGTCGCCTGCCGCCAGTAAGGGTCTCCGGCTAGACCGCCATAGGTGACGACGATCGTCGGCGTGTACGCAACCCGCGTCTGCGAGTAGTACGACAGCACGTCTTCGTAAATCATCATCTGCGGCAGGTTGTGCTCGAGCGCCGTGTTGCCGTCGGCGATCAGCGCCATGTCGAGATGAAACAGCGACGAGCCTTCGGCGACGACGACGAGCCCCGCAGCCTGAGCAGCCGCGACCACCTGCTGGCGCTGGTCGCGGCGCGGCTGGTTGTAGTTCTTGATCGAGTGCGCGCCCTGCGCGGCGAGCCGGCGGACGTGCTGACCCGCATCGTCGATGTCGTCGATTTCTGCATAGAACCCGGGCGACCTGGCGCCATAGATGATTTCGCCGGTCGAGTAGGTGCGCGGCCCGAGCTGCATGCCGGCTCGTTGCAGTTCGCCCGACGCGAATACATGCGATGCATCCGAAGACGGGTCGTGAATCGTCGTCACGCCGAGCGCCAGATGCGCGATCGTCGACCAGTTCTGCTGCGGGATGATCTCGTCCTCGCCGTACGGGCCATGCGCATGCGCGTCGATCAGGCCCGGAATGACATATCGGCCACTGGCATCCACGACTCTGGCATTCGGCGGAATCGTCACGTCCGCACGCGGCCCGATCGCGGCGATCCGATTCCGCTCGATCAGAATCGCCGCGTCGCGAACGATGCCGCCGGCGTCGTCGCTCATCGTGAGCACATCGGCGCCGATCAGTGCGGTCGTTCCCTCCGGCACGTCGGCATCAAACGTCATCGACAAATCGATGCCGTCGGTCGGGGGCTCGTAGCCGTCGGATGCAGCGCGGTTGCTGTCGTCGCTTCGGCCGCCGGGGGCGCTCTCGCTTCCGCGGCCGCTCCCGCCGCCGCGGCTCGCAGCCGCGTCATCGCCGGATCCGTCCGCGTCGCTGCCTGTCGCCGCCTCACCGCCGGTCGTGCCGTCATTGCCGTCATCATCCGCGGCCGCGGCCGCGGGCCGGTCCGCGATCAGCTCGTCGAGTCGGGCCGAGAAGAGCTGCGGCCCGAGGCTCCAGTTGAGCTGCTCGCCACCATGCGACCAGTGCGGATAGTCCGCGCCGTCGCCACTTGCCTCGACGACCGGGAAGGCACTGCCGTCACTGTCGGCCGCGACCTCCTGCGGCCCCGGCAGCAGCGGCACGACGAAGCTTTCGTAGTTGCGCGTGAACGTGAAGTGGTCTCCGGCGGGCGATACCTGATAGGCCGTTGCGAGCTCGCCGCTTGCATGCGTGCGCCGCGCTTCGCCGTTCAGATCTACGCTGATCAGCGCCGCACCGTCTTCGCCGAACGAGGTCATGAAGATTCTGTCGGCGGACAGTCCGAAGTGCGGCCTGCTGCCTGAGTCCGTCACCCGTGTCATCGCGCCGCCGCCGGCCGGCGCGCGGAAGATGCCGGTGGTCTCCGACCACGCCGGCGACGTCAGGAATCCGCCGCCGTCCTTTTCGAACACGAGGATCTCACCGTCCGGAGAGAATCGCGGCCGGCGGTAGTGTCCCGGCTCGGTGGTAACGGTTGTCTCGCGGGCGCCATTCGGCGCGACAGTGCGAACAGCGCCGAGATCCTCGTCGTCCCAGGTGACGAACGCAATGCTGCTGCCGTCCTGAGACCAGCTCGGAAACAGCTCGCGCCGGTCGGTCTCGTCGCGCGTGAGTCGGTGGGGTTCGCCGGCCGGCAGGTCACGGACGTAGAGCTTGCCGAGCGTTTCATAGACCACGCTCCCGCCATCAGGCGAAAGCGCCGCGAACCTCGGCATCCGCGTTGCGAATGTTTCAGGCGCAACATCGACGGTCGGCCGGATCGGGTCGATGATCTCCCGCGTGTCGGTGACGCGGAACGGGATCTCAGCGGTCTCGCCAGTCGCGACATCGATGCGCCGGATTTGTCCGCCTGCCCAGAACACGAGCGACGCCGAGTCCGGGGTCCAGTCCATGTTGGGGTACATGCCCTCGATGCCCCAGGTCTCCTGCATGTCCTGATCGAGCTCGGTGTAGATGCGGCGCTCGACGCCCGACGTCAGGTCCTTTACGTACAGCATCGACTGCGTGCGCTCCCGGCGAACGAACGCGATCAACCGGCCGTCGGGCGACGGCTCCGGCCGGACGGCGCCGCCCGGTCCGGCAACGGCCGTTTCGACCTCGCCGGTCTGCATGTCGTAGCGGCGAATCGCGAACAGAGCGGTGTTCGAATCCTGCGCATACTCGAATATGCCGCCCGGCGTCGTGTTCAGCGAGTAGTAGAGATAGCGGCCATCCGCCGAGAAGGCAGGCTCGCCCTGTTCCTTCTGATGGTCCTCGTCCGGACGCTCGACGAGCGCAAGGCCGCTGCCGCCGCCGAGGTGATAGAGCCAGATCTCGCCGGTGCCTGCCGAACGCTCGGTCGTGAAGTGCTTGCGCGCCGCGATATAGCGGCCGTCCGCGCTCCACGATGGGTTGTTGACGAGCCGAAAGGACTCGTCCGTGACCTGCAGCGGATCGGTGCCGTCGGCGTTCATGATCCAGATGTTGTTGCCGCCCGAGCGATCGGACGTGAATGCGATCGTGCTGCCGTCCGGCGAGTAGCGCGGCTGGAAATCCCAGGCGAGGCCGCTCGTCAGTGCAGTTGCCTCACCGCCCGCGATCGGGATCGTGTAGAGGTCGCCGAGAAGGTCGAACGCGATCGTGCTGCCGTCCGGGCTGACGTCGAGGCTCATCCATGTGCCGCGGTCGACGTCGATCGGGATCGATCGGGTCGGCAGCGGCGGGGCGGCGACATCCCAGCGCTCGTCCGCCTCTTCGTCCTGAGCATGAGCCTGCGAGAACACTGCTGACAGGCCGGCTAGTGCCAGCACGCGGATCGGTCGGCGCATCAGTTTCCCCCGGGGCAAGCGGCCCCCGACGATTGTGCTTCAATCCGCAGGGAGTTTGGGGACGGAATTTGGGGACAGTGACCTAATTTGGCTGGGGGGTTTGGGGACGGGGAGTTTAGGGACAGTGACCCTAATTTGGCTGATGCACCTAACTCAGGTGACCGCCCTCAGCTCAATTAGGGTCACTGTCCCCAAACTCCCTCACCGGTTCATTCGGTTGTCGATCAGCTCGTCGACGACTGACGGGTCGGCCAGCGTCGACGTGTCGCCGAGCTCGCCGTAATCGTCGGCCGCTACCTTGCGGAGTATGCGGCGCATGATTTTGCCGGAGCGGGTCTTGGGCAGACCCGGTGCCCACTGGATGAAGTCGGGCGTTGCGATCGGGCCGATCTCACTGCGGACCCAGCTGCGCAGCTCCGCCCGCAGTTCCTCGGTCGGCTCTACGCCGACGTTCAGCGTGACGTAGGCGTAGATGCCCTGACCCTTGATCTCGTGCGGGCAGCCGACGACCGCGGCCTCGGCGACGTGCTCGTGCGCCACCAGCGCGCTTTCCACTTCGGCCGTGCCCATCCGGTGACCGGAGACATTGATGACGTCGTCTACGCGCCCGGTGATCCAGTAGTCGCCGTCGGCATCGCGGCGCGCGCCGTCGCCGGAGAAGTAGCGGCCGGGGAACTGTTTGAAGTAGGTGTCGACGAAGCGCTGGTGGTCGCCGTAGACTGTGCGCATCTGCCCGGGCCAGCTGCCGAGAATGACGAGGTTGCCTTCGGCGGCACCGTCCAGGATGTTGCCGTCGTTGTCGACGATCGCGGGCCGGATGCCGAAGAACGGTTTCGTTGCCGAGCCCGGTTTCAGGTCGGTGGCGCCCGGCAGCGGCGTGATCAGAATCCCGCCGGTTTCGGTCTGCCACCAGGTGTCGACGATCGGACAGCGGCCGCTGCCGGCAACGTGGTAATACCATTCCCACGCTTCCGGATTGATCGGCTCGCCGACGGAGCCAAGGATGCGCAGGCTTGCGCGCGAGGTGCGTTCGACAGGCTCGTTACCGTCGCGCATCAGTGCGCGGATCGCGGTCGGCGCCGTGTAGAGAATGTTGACTTCATGCTTGTCGACGATCTGCCAGATCCGGCTCGCGTCGGGCCAGTTCGGCAGGCCCTCGTACATCACGATCGTCGCGGCGTTTGCGAGCGGGCCGTAGACGATGTAGCTGTGGCCGGTGACCCAGCCGACATCCGCCGCGCACCAGTAGATGTCGCCGTCGTGATAGTCGAAGACGTAGCGGTGCGTCATCGACGCGAACAGCAGATAGCCGGCGCTCGTGTGCAGCACGCCTTTCGGCTTGCCGGTCGAGCCCGACGTATAAAGGATGAACAGCGGGTCTTCGGCGCCGACCGTTTCCGGCGGACAGTCGGCGGCGGCGCCGGCGGTTATCTCGTGGTACCAGTGGTCGCGCCCGTCGACCCAGTCGATCAGCTGGCTTGTGGCCTTCACGACGACCACGGCGTCGACGTGCTCTTTCTCGAGACTCGCGATCGCCGCATCGACGTTGGCCTTCAATGGAATCCGCTTGCCGCCGCGCAGCCCTTCGTCGGCCGTGATGACCAGTGACGATTCGCAGTCCTCGATGCGGCCTTTGAGCGCTTCCGGCGAGAAGCCGCCGAAAACGACCGAGTGAATCGCGCCGATGCGCGCGCAGGCGAGCATCGCGACGGCGGCCTCCGGAATCATCGGCATGTATATCGTGATCCGGTCGCCCTTCTTCGCACCGAGATCCTTCAGCGAATTGGCGAGCCGGCAGACTTCGGCGTGCAGCTCGCGATAGGAGATCCTGCGAGTGGTGCTGCCATCGTCGCTTTCCCAGATGATCGCAGTCTGCTCGCCGCGCTCTGTGAGGTGGCGGTCCAGGCAGTTGGCCGAGACGTTCAGCTTGCCATCGGCGAACCAGCGCACGTGCAGGTCATCGGCGTCGTACGACCAGTCGCTCACTTCGCTGAACGGCTCGATCCAGTCGAGTCGCTGAGTGGCCTGCTCACGCCAGAACGCGTCGGTGTCGTTGATCGAGTCCTGATAGAGACGGTCGTACTCGTCGGCATTGGCCCAGGCGCGGTCGGCGTTATTCCGGGGCACCGGGTAAATCTTGATGTCGCTCATGACCGGCAATGATAAGAGGCCGACGCGCCGGCCTCCACCTGCAGGCAGGCGATGCACTGGTTTATGCCGGCGCAGGCAGGCGCGTGCTGTCGCGCATGCCGGTGTGACGCAGTCCCGTTCTGTGAGCTTCGGCACGACGGAAACAGGGGCGCGTGTCTAGACTCTCGTCAGCCAGCAGTCGATGCGCTTGTGCGCAACGACCCGCCGATCTCTTCAGGACAAAAGGTCAAATCCGCGGCGGGGCGTGAAACGGACATAACAACGGAGACAAGGAATGTCGCCGACCACCGCTATCGGCACAAGCCGCACCGGTTCCGCGTGACCGGAGGCGACGCCAGCCGGCCGCGCTCACGGCAACGGCGCGGTCGCAGCCTCGTCACCGAGCTGCTGTCGGCCCAGCTTGCGATCACCGGTCTGATCGGTGCCTGCGCGCTCGCCGGGCTAGCCTGGATATCGGACTCGGTCGTGACCGGCAGTCTGACCCGCTGGGCCGCCCAGTGGCGGAGCCAGCTCGATGAGCTCGGCAGCCCGTTCCAGACCGCGGACGGTGTGGCGTTGCCGCCCGGCGCCGCGGCATTCGTCGAACGGTATCCGGAGATCGTGCGGGTGACCTGGTATCGCCCCGACGGCGACGTGATTGCGACGGTCGGGGAGAGGCTGCCCGCGCTCCCGGAGGCAATCCCGGAGCAAGTCCCGGAGCAAGTCCCGGGGCAGGCGCTGCGGCAGCTGGCGGAGCAGGACCCAGAGGAGGTACCGCGGGAAGCGGGGCGGCTCGCGCCGCTTGCACCGGATCTGGTGGCGGAACTCGAGGAGCTGCTCGGGGACGACCAGCCGTATCTGCTGGTGCCGCAGGCCGGGGCCGGCGAGCTGTTCCGGTTTTCGGGGCCCGTCTGGACGGTCGTGCGCGCCGATGAGAGCGCGTCCGAGGCTGTGTCGGACCGTGCTGCCGCCGGTGCCGACGGCAGCGCCGGTTATGACCCGGGCGGTGGCCCGCGTGCCGCAGATGCCGGCGGTGGAGACGCCGGAAGCGGAGAGCCGGCCGCAGGTGTTGCCGGCGCCGGTGCCGAAGGGAGCGCCACCGAAGCGGCAGCGGCGACGCCCGCGCTGCCAGCGGCCACGGCCCAGTCGCCAGCCACAGCAGCCGAGCCGGCAGCCGCCAGGGCAGAAGCAGCAACAGCCGAGCCGCCATCCGCTACGGCGGAAGCCGCAACCGCGGCGCCCGAGCCCGTTCCGGTCCTGCTGGGTTTCGTCGCGGTCGACCTCGACTACTCGGCCTATCTCGCGCCGTTCAGCCGGCAGCTTGCGATCGGCAGTCTGCTGTTGTTCCTGGTCCTCGTCCTGTCCTGGGCGGGTGGTCGGGCGCTACTGAAGCGGGCGCTGCTGCCGCTCTCGAAGCTGCAGTTGCCGCTGGCCGAGCTCGCCGAAGGTCGCCGGAGAATCGTGTTGCCGCAGTCGCCGCACAGCGAGATCCGCAACATCGTCCGGGCGCTCGATCAGACGATAGACGCGCTCGACAAGCGCGAGGATCACCTGCTGCATCTGGCGACGCACGACCCGCTGACCGGTCTCCTGAATCGCAAGGAATTCATCGAGGAGCTGAAGAGTGAAGTCGAGGCCTGCGGCGAGCAGGGCTACAGCAGCGCACTGCTGTTCATGGATCTCGACCAGTTCAAGCACGTCAACGACATTGGCGGCCACATCGTCGGGGACAACATGATCCGTGCGGCGGGTAGACAGCTGCGCCACTCGGTGCGGGAGAACGATGTGGTTGGACGTTTCGGCGGCGACGAGTTCGTCGCGCTGATTCGGGATGTGACTCGGGCCGAGGCGGGAAGCGTTGCGAACAACGTGCTGGAGACGATGCGCAGGGTGACGCACGTTGCGGATGAAGAGGCGTTTCACATGCAGTGCAGCATCGGCGTCGCGGCCATCAGGTCGAACCGCTACAGCGCACAGGAAGTGCTCGCGCACGCAGACAACGCCTGCCGGACCGCCAAAGCTCGCGGGCGCAACCGCGTCGAGATATACAACATCTCGAGCCGCCAGCGCGAGCAGATGGAAAAGGACGTCCACTGGATGCGCGAGATCCGCCAGGCGCTCGAGAGCGACGCTTTCGAGCTGCACTACCAGCCGCTCCTGCACGTTCCGACGCGGACCGTGTCGCACTACGAGGCGCTCGTTCGCCTGCGGACGCGCCGCGGCCTGATCGGCCCGGATCGCTTTCTGCCGGCCGCAGTGCGCTTCGGCCTTATGGCGGATATCGATCGCTGGGTGCTCGCCCGCGGAATTCGAGTGCTCGGCGAGTCGACGGGCGACTCGGGGCCTGCGCGGCTGTCAGTGAATCTGACGGCGCACGCTTTCGAGAGCGCGGATCTCGTGAGTTTCGTTCGGGGCCTGCTGAGCGAAGCAGGCGTCGACGGCGATCGCCTGGTGATCGAAGTCACAGAGCAGCTTGCCGTTCGTTTCGCGGCCAATACCGATCGACAGTTCGCTGCGCTCCGCGACCTTGGCTGTCGCTTCGCGATCGATGACTTCGGCGCCGGCTACAGCTCGTTCAGTTACCTGAAGAGGCTGCCGGTCGATTACCTGAAGATCGACGGTTCGTTTGTAAGGACACTCGCGCGCGACAAGGTGGACCGGGCAATGGTGCGGATGATCGCCGAAGTCGCGCGGGCGGCAGATCTCACGACTGTCGCCGAGTTCGTGCAGACGCCGGCGATCTTCGAGCGGCTCGTCGAGTACGGTATCGATTATGCGCAGGGGAACTACATCGGTGCTGCCGCGCCCGAATTTCGGGGTTGTCGGCGGGCGCGGATCGTGGCCGGCGTGTGATTGCTCCGGTAGTGCCGGGCGGGGCTTGCCTTGACGTCTGCCGGGGCCGACCGGTCTAATACTTGCCCCGCGGCCACGCCGCGGCCCAGCCCGACGACGGCCAGGTAGCTCAGTTGGTAGAGCAGCGGACTGAAAATCCGCGTGTCGGTGGTTCGATTCCGCCCCTGGCCACCATCTAAACAACAACTTACAGCAAGCAACCGCCATTGCGTGGCGGTGCTGTGGCGGTGATACGCCACTGCGGAAGCGCCCCATTCACTTGGGGATCTTGTCCAGCGCGTTCTTAATCAGCTGCTCCCATCGGAGAAATTTCGTTTTGATGTCGCTGACATTGTGGCTGTCCAGGGGATTCATGTGACAGACCACATTCCGCGATGGCACCAACTCCTTCATGAAGTTGTGTTGGAACCACTCCCAGTCGTTGATGATGTTGGGATGAAACAAATTCTTTTTGCCACGAATGATGGTGTTTAGGTCGTCGAAGTCGACGTAATCGATTGGATGTGCTCCGCGACGCTGATGCCACGCGTGACGCGTCTTCTCCGTCTTCATCCTTTTCGCCGCCTTGCCCGCGACCTCCCTGAGCTTGGCTGTGGACATCTGCGTATCCCACCAGTCCTCTCCGTGTGCGTCACTCATCACGCGTTTAATCAACTCGCGAATGGAGTTCTCCAGGACGTATAGCAGGGGATAGACCGACGCCATTGCCTTGGCTTCGGTCAGCTTTGACGACGGTAGCAATGGGTCCGTGGCCTTGAACTCATTCGGGAAGCGAATCTCCCTAGCCTGGGTCGTTGTCTTACCGGTGCGCTGTCGCGAAGTAGCTGATGATCCGTTGCCTGCCCGCCCAGAGTCTTGATTGTGGAGCTGGCGGATCTCTGCAACTTTCTCCGGCGGCAAGTATTGATCGATGTTTAGCCCTTGTTCAAAAGCGATAAGGGACTGCGCATCCTCGGTAGTCATTGGTTGCGCACGCTTCTTGCGCTGCACTCGAGACGACAGCGACTGTCGCGACCAGCCCATCTTCTTAAGAAGGGCGGCTCTCAGTTTTTTGTTCGCTGCCACGGGCTACGATGGCGCGTCACCGGCGGTGGTGGCCTTGGCCTTCTTCTTTTTCTTCTTGCTTCTCAGGCGGGACAGACGTATCGCCACGGCGTTCTCTGACAGACCAACAACCTGGGCGATTGTCTTGTTGCCCAGCCCCATGTCGCTCAGACGTTCGACGGCGCTCGCTGGATCATCCAGCCGGCCGACTACGAGCATTCCAACGATGATATCCAGCTTCGCCGATATCTCCTCCAAGAGCGTATTGTCAGATTTTCGTATCGCCATTTTCCGCTCAACCTTAGGTTTCAAATCGTAGTGGACAACGCGCTACGGCTGCTCGGTGTCATTGGTTGCGGGCTTCGCTGCCTTCTTCGTCCGGGCCTTTTTCTTTTTCTTGCGCAGGCCTGAGAGAGTCACATTAACCGTATTGGCAGTCGTGCCGAGAAGCTCGGCGATTGCCTTCGGCTGCATGCCCACCGATGCCAAGAGCTGGATCTTCTCCTTCTGGCTCTTGTCACCACACGCGGAAAGAGCAGACAGTCGAATCAGTGTATCCAGGCGGTCAAGAATCTCTTTGTTGCCGTTCATGATGCGCTCTTCTTGCTCGCCTTCTTCTTCTTTGCGGACAGCACCGCGCCCACGTAGTTGGGTTTCTTGCCCAACATCTGGCCGATCTCCGAGTTGCTGAAGCCAAAAGCATTCAAACGCTCGATCTTCTGTGTCGTAGTATCGGCGCCACCGGCAGAGCTCTCGATCAGCAAGAGCAGGATGGCGTCGAGCCGCTTCCGTAACCAGTCTGTGTCAGTATCATTAGCCATAGCATCACCTATTTCTATAGGCTAATGTTAATCACTTTATAAGTCTATGTCTATATTGGATATGTACTAGCAGTCCATAACAAAGGAAATCTAGATGAGACTAAGGCCAAATAAAAACAGATAGTTACGACATAAAAGAGATTTCTTGGAATAACTTTGCCGTGACGACTGCGTCGGCGCCGCCGTCGATCCACCGTTCAATTCGGCCGCCCGCGTGACCGATTAGCCAGCCGTCGCTGATGACATACGCTTGGGCGAAGTGCCCGGCGGGGAAGTAACCCGGGCTCCCATCGCGCGACCATCAGCGCGTGGCCGCGAACAGCTCGGTAGAAGAAAAAGCTAAGAGGAAATGTTCTTCGAGACCGGAAGAACGAGATTGCGTTGAGAAATCTGGTATGTCTTCGTGGTTTGGGAATACAAAATAAAAGAGGATCTGGAGTAGACGGTGCGGCAACTGGCGGAAGATATACAGGCGAATGGCGCCACGTGCTCGTCCGTTCGCTCAACGTAATCCTGACTAAGCCCAAACATCCATTTAATAGCGATAGGCAACTTCGTATGACTATCTAATCCATTTCCTCCTGTCATATTGACGACGACGGAAACTGAAGTCTTACTTGGAGGATAGGATGGCTGACTCGACTCGATTCACACGAAAAGAACTCTACGACATGGTCTGGAATGAGCCAATCAGTCGTATCGCAAAAAGGCTCGGATCATCAGATGTGGCAATTGCAAAGATCTGCAGCAAGATGGATATCCCACGACCGCCACGAGGTCATTGGGCTCGCGCAGAGCACGGCTATCCGGTTGAACAGCAGCCTCTTCCGAAAGCGAAGCCTGACACGATTTTTGAATGGGAGCTGGTCCCACAAGGACCACGCATGACTTCGAGCATCCCGAAGCAGAAGGCTCCCGAGATCGATGTCCCCGAAGTCCTTCGTCGCCCTCATCGCGAGCTAGTTGGCTTAGCATCAGAACTCAAGAGCGCGTGGAAGGACAAATACGGCCGTGTCGCAACGGCTGATCAGTTGATTCATGTTTTCCCCTCAACCGTATCGCGCTCCAAAAGGATACTTACCTCACTCCTCAACGGGCTCGAAACGCGCGGTCATCCAATCTATAGGAAAGATGGAGCCTTGCTGGTATCCGTCCAGGGGGAGGATGTGGCGCTATCGATATTCGAGCCAGCGAAACAGATCCCACATCCGAACCCGAGTGAGTGGGGTTATCCGAAATGGGACTACATCTCCTCAGACAAGCTGACTCTAACGATGAGCGTTCCAGGTTTCTATGGAATGAACTCGCAGTGGTCAGGCACAAAGCGAAAGCCGCTCGAGAAGAAGCTAGGAGAAATAGTACTGGCGATAGAGCACGCACCGACATTGATTGCCCAGAGGCGTCGCGAAGACGAAATTCGGGAGCGGCGGTGGGCCCGGGAGCGCTTAGTTCGTCGCCGACTGAACGATAGAGTCCGATTGTCCCATGAGCGCGCTCGGTCTGTAGAGGCGCTGGCGAGGAATCTTGATAGAGCGAGACAGATCCGGGCGCTCGTTTCGGCCATCAATGCCGCCGATAGCGTGTCCCCGTCATCGAAAAGGCTCGCACGTTGGGCCTCCCAGTACGCCGATCATTTGGATCCTCTGGCCCCCACCTATATCCCGGTTCTTGATGAGGAGATCCCGGGTACGTACTGCTGAAGTCAGTTCGCTCCCGAGCTACTCCCGGTCGCGTATCTTGACTGGCGTACGGCCGATTCATACGGTGAAGGCGCACTGGAGAATCAGGTAGTCCGAAAATGCGAATGCGCTCCGAGAAGTTGATATTGGCGCCAACGGATCTGAGTAATTTTCTTGGCTGCCGTCACTTGTCGGCGCTCGACTTAAAGGCGGCGAAGGGCATTGTCGAGCGCCCCAGCCGATACACGGCAGTCACTAGAGCCCTTCAGGAGAAGGGCATCGCACACGAGGAGTCTTATCTAGAGTTCCTAAGAGCCCAAGGTCTCGAGATTGCCGAGGTCGGCGACAACGATGGTGGTCTGGATCAGACACTTGTTCTGATGAGGCAGGGCGTGGATGTCATTTATCAGGCGCCGTTGGCCGATGAGCATTTGTCTGGATATTCTGACTTTCTCATAAAGGTGCCGCTTCCAAGCAAGCTCGGGGAGTGGTCTTATGAAGCAACGGATACCAAACTCGCTCGGGACACGCGCGCCGGAACGATTATTCAACTCTGCGTCTACACATACCTGGTCGAGAAGCTCCAAGGTGTGCTACCGAAACACATGTCTGTCGTCACGCCAGGAAACGACTTTCAGCCGCACGCGTATCGAACACATGATTATGGGGCTTATTTCAGGTTGCTTAGGAATGAGATCGACGCGTTCAGCACACAAAAGGAAGAAACCTACCCGGATCTAGTCTCCCATTGTGATTATTGCGTTTGGTGGAACGATTGCGAGAAACGTCGTAGAGGAGATGATCACCTCTGCTATGTCGCAGGTATTTCAAGCTCACAGATCAAGGCGCTGCGCGAGCTCGGTATCAATAGTCTCGGTGCGCTGGCGGCTCTGGAAGACGTCCCCAAGCCTTCCCGAGGCTCCCAAGAGGCTCTGATCCGATCCCGTGATCAAGCGCGTATTCAAGTTATCGGCCGAGAGAAGAAGGCTCCCTACCACGAATTTAGGGAGCCCTTTGATGAGGAGCATGGCCTGTGTCTTCTCCCTGAGCCAACACCCGACGACATCTTCCTGGATTTTGAGGGAAACCATTTCATCGAAGGAGGCGTTCAGGAGTATCTAACAGGATGGGTCACCAGTACCCCCGATGGGGATGATGCGTATACCGCGGTTTGGGCTCAAAACATGGAAGAAGAGAAGCGTGCGTTCGAGCAGTTTATGGATATGGCAACAGAGACCACCAAACGTAATCCCGGCGCACACATCTATCATTACGCACCCTATGAGCCAGCGGCACTGAAGCGGCTAATGGGTCGTTATGCGACTTGCGAGGAGGCGCTCGATGCCCTGCTTCGGGGTCGCAAATTTGTAGATCTCCATAGTGTAGTTAAACGCGCTCTGATAGCGAGCGTGGAGCGCTATTCCATCAAGGATCTAGAGCCATTCTTCGGTTACTCGCGACAGCAAGACCTGCGCGAAGCCTCTGCCAGTCGGCGTGTCGTCGAATCTGCCATCGAGGCGGGCGCTCTTGACGAATCCCTTCATGAGCACCGCGCAATAGTCGAGGTCTACAACCGGGAAGACTGTGCGTCGACTCGCCGCCTACGAGACTGGCTGGAGAAGCTTCGGACAGAGCTGCTAGAACAGGGTCACGACCTCCGTCGACCGGAAGCCGGAGACGATGATACGTCAGACGACGTAAGCGAACTCGATCAGCGCCTCCATGCCCTTCGGGATGCGTTGCTGGAGACGGTACCGGTTGATCCGGCGGGACGCTCGCTGGAACAGCAGGCACAATTCGTGCTGGCGCATATGATGGAATTTCACCGACGAGAGGACAAGGCAGTTTGGTGGGAGTACTTCCGTCTACTCGACCTGGATGGTGAGGAGTTCGCCGATGAACGGCGAGCCATCACGGGCCTGGAGTTCGTAGAAGTCGTTCTGCCCATGCGCGCACCCTTGCAGCGCTTCCGATTCCCGCCACAGGAACTTGATGCGCGCGCTGGTGATGGGTTGTTCGACAAAGACCAACGGAAGATCGGCACAGTCGATAGCGTCAACTACACCGAACGGACTATCGACATCAAGAAGATGATGGCGACGGCTGACGAGCGCCCAACAGATCTTATCCTCTACAAGCGAATTAGTGCGGATGTGATCCGCGAATCGCTGATTCGACTGGGTGAAACCGTGCTGAGCGACGGCTTTGTACCGCGTGACCCATACCGGTCATGCTTCGAACTGCTACTCCGGCAGCGCCCCGCTGCGGCAGGACCCGACGGGTCGCTTGAACAAGCCGGTGAGACTACGGTGGCCACGGCACGCCGTCTCGCCGCTGACCTGGATGGCAGCGCCCTATCAGTCCAGGGGCCGCCTGGCACAGGAAAGACTTTCACGGGCGGAGAGATTGTCTGCGAATTGATCAAGCTGGGCAAGAAGGTAGGTGTCACGGCCGTGAGTCACAGGGTGGTCGTGAATCTTCTTGAGGGGGCCATGGAAGCGGCCGAGGCAAAGGGGATCGATATTCGGTGCGTCCATCGAGACGACGGGGAGTACGAGGGACCCTATGAGATTCGTTACGAGAAGAGCTACGACTCAATTCTTGCGGGGTTGGCGGACGGAACGATCAACCTGCTGGGAGGGACCGCATGGCAGTGGGCCAAGCCGGAGTTTCAGCAGACTGTCGACGTCCTGATCGTGGACGAAGCGGGTCAGATGGCGTTGAGCAACGTCCTTGCGGTTGCACCTAGCGGAAATGGCTTGGTGTTATTAGGAGACCCGCAGCAACTTGAACAACCTCTCCAGTGCAACCACCCGGAGGGAACAGACGTATCGGCTCTCTATCACGTTCTGGACGGGGAGGCGACAATGCCGCCTGATCTGGGCCTTTTTCTTGGCGAAACGTGGCGCCTTCACCCGGAACTCACGGCCTTCACTTCAGAAGTCTACTATCAAGGCCGGCTGACCGCGCTCAAGGGGCTAGAACACCAAGCCATTATCGGCCCCAATCGTTTCTCTGGCTCCGGGCTCCTGTTCGTACCGGTCGCTCATCGAGGCAACCAAGCCCGCTCAATCGAAGAAGCGGCAGCTATAGAGCAGATTGTTGGAGAGCTGCTCAGCGCAGGGACGACTTGGTGTGACAGAAAGGAACAGACGCACAAACTGACGCAGTCAGATATCCTGATCGTTGCGCCGTACAACGCGCAGGTTGCTACTTTGGCTGAGAGACTACCGAACTATCGAATCGGCACGGTCGACAAGTTCCAGGGGCAGGAAGCGCCCATCGTTATCTACTCTATGACATCCTCGAGTCCAGAAGACGCGCCACGAGGGATGGAATTTCTCTATAACCGCAATCGTTTCAACGTCGCCACTTCACGAGCCAGGGCGATATGTATCCTTGTGGGTAGCCCGTCACTGTTTGAACCAAACTGCAAATCGCCTCGACAGATGAGAATGGCAAATGGATTCTGCCGCTACCTTGAACTCGCTGAAGTCGTCGAATTGTAGGATCTCTCGCGATTAAATAGACCCATGGATACATGGTGTAGCCGACGGGGTCACGAGTACGGCCGAACCATGTCATTCGGGAGTCCGACGCGTTTTTTGGGATACTGCCCTGCTCGCGAAGCGAGTCGGCTCTCCGGCGTGGTTGCAAATTGGACGTTTTTTGGGGAATCTCGCCACTTTGCTTCGAGATTCGACTATGAACGGCAAGCAACTTCGCGACGGAATATATGCACTAAATACTCGGCGCTTTGGCACGGTCGCGGAAGTCATGATTCAGCGTCTAGTGGCGCTGGGGAAGGCGCGAAATCTCTTCCATGATCTCTACGACGACGTCAGAGAGCACCGAGTAGAGGTTAAGTTCTCGGTCGTTCGCAAGAAGAGTGATACACCAGTTACGGCGAATACCGTTCTAAAGTGTATCGAGGAAGCAGTCAGCGAAGAACGTCTTGTGCCGTTCTCTTCGTGGCAGGAGTATGAATTCGACTGCAACATTCAGCAAATCAAGAGGGTCGAGTTCGAGATTTTATACTACGGTCTTTTCTTCTCCGATGTCGTACTGATCTTCTCTATCGAGAGCGGCGAGATTGGCCCGAAGATCAATTACTCTGACAAGCAGCACAAGGGGAATGTCGGAGAAGGACAGTTCCACATCAACGAGAAAACGCTCCAAATTCACCTGGACAACTACCTCTATCAGACATTGACGTACGATCAGCTCTACGAGTTACTCAGCTGACGAGCGGGCTCTATCCGAGGAGTTTGTCCGGAATTTCGATTCCCCGTATCTGCGCCTTTTCCTTCGAAGAAAAATCGAATGCCTCCATGACAAGTTCGTCAAGATCTGCGTAAGACCGCTTTCGTGCATCGCGATCTAGGTCGCCTGAGAGAAGCGTCGCTACAATCGCTTTGAGATCGCCAGACATTTTCGAAGGCGGTCTCGGCAAGGGCAGCTGCTCTACATGTGATCGCAGGACCTTCAAGGAGGAAAACTTTTTCTGGAAATAGAACTGAATCGGTCTCGAGTTCAGCAACGCCATCACATATTTAATCGAGATACCCGGAACTTCTGGGATTAGGATATTCGCACTATTCAATGTGAGCGTCTGCTGATCATCGTAGGCAAAACACAGGTACTTCGAGATAAAACGATACAGCAATTTCTCTGACGCTCGATAGAAATGATCTGGAGCAACTTGTTGGAACTTGCTACGGTCGAAAACGATGTAGGTCTCGGGCTGGCCGAGCGAGAATTGAAAGACATCCTTACCGCGAAGTACCCGCTCGGAGTTCTCAGCCTCGGAATCAGTTAGCACGTATTTCTTGTTATCGCCAGTAACGATACCGAGCGCCCACTGACTTTGGCCTCGCAGCGTGAAGTGCTCCACGGACTCCATTCTTTGGAGGATCGACTCGTCCTGAGCCGACTGACCAATGCTAAAAACATAGTCGCTGGCTTTCACGAATCGCTGCTGGGCAATCTCGTGGAATGCTGTATCTTGTCCCTCAATAGAGACCTTGTGATTTTTGGACGGCCCCGCTTTCTGGAGGTCGATTCGTATCACCGGCGTGTACACATCAGAAAAAATGCGGCCAAGGTCGCTGATTGTGAGAATTGTAGTCCCGTTTGATACGCGCTCTCGAATCGCCGCGTGCATTCGAACATTCAGAAATGACTCTGGGAGCAAATAGGACAAGCGGCCATCGTCTTGTAGCCAATCGAGCCCCAGCGACAAGAAGGCTGCGAACGTTTCCTTCATTTCCCGCGGCTGATCGCGCTCGCCGGCGCCCGAAGCGACGCGCGCCCCCCAGGGCGGGTTGGAGAGCACGTATTCGAACTTTTCAAACGGTAAAAGATCCGGTCTACGAGACACAGAAAAAGTATCAGCCACTAAGACATTCGGAGCGGAGACTTTGCTTGATGGGCAGGACAACAGCAGATTTATCCTTGCAACCCTCGCTGCCAATGGATCGATCTCCACACCGCACAAGAGGTCGAGGGGCCTGGAAACGCCGAATTGCAGAAATTTCGAGAGGACTCCGAGAAGGAACGCACCGGTCCCACAGCAAGGGTCAAGAGTTGGGCCCGCGTGCTCGATTATCGCGTTCGCCGCACCATGTACTGCTTGACTAGGCGTGAAGTAGGCACCCTGGCGGTTCTTGTCGCCGGTAGTTGTTAGATTTTGATAGCACGCCCCTAGTACATCTATATCTTGCCGAACTTCGATGCTGCACAGTCGATTCTCCTTCAGCTCCTTGAGAGACAGAGCGTCCTCACTCGCCCAACGGGTAATCTCATCGTCGAGAAGACCAAATTTCGCCGCGGCACCTGGATAAGAACCGGGATCCTCAATACGTTCTTGTCGCCGTACGACGCCAATGGCAACAGCCAATAATGCGGACGACACCGAGAGTTCGTTCGAGCTTACGGCCGTTAGGACTCGGTTTACCGCCTGACGTGTTTCGTCATCTGGAACCAGTTCTGCGTGGAGAGCGCTACCTTGAGCTCGGGTCTTATTCGCTCTACGTGTGAGTCTGTCGATCTCTCCTGCAGCAATGCGGCTCTTGAGATCGCGAACCTGGTTTTGACGAAAAAGAAGACCCCGCTTCCCACCAACGTTTTCGAGATGTCCAGCGCGCACCCAGTTTCTAACCGTAGCTTGCGATATTCCAAGGACATCAGCCGTTTGGGCCAGGGTCAACTCGCTAGCAGAAAAGAGGTCTTCCTGAATTACTTCCTGTGTCGAGTTCAATATAACTCCAATCCGTCTGGTCAATATTTCGAGTGGACACCACGCGAACCTCGTCAGTCTCCCCTACTTAAGTTCTTTTGGATCAGCGGTCAACGGCCAAATCTCTATGCTAATTTCAATAATAGGTCGTTGCTCTGGATAGCGAAACCGTTTTAGCCGGTTGACAACCTTGGCAGCCCTACGCGCGCGCGAACGTAGCGAAGCAAAATAACCATTTGCGCTGCCCGCTCCGCGGCAGCGTTGAACACGCCTAGACGATTCCCCCGCCATGACGGCCGCCACAGAGGCAACGCTCTCCTAATTTCCCGCGGAGCGGCGGCTACTTATGTTCGCCGAAGGACGGATTGGTGGTCCGCATGTCGGGTTGCGGCTTCTCTATTGATGATTGGCGAGTGGGCGTGACCTCAGCGCCAGCGTCAGCGCGGCCTCCGCCTGCTTCAGCCGCTCCCGCGTTCGGGCGTGCTCTCGAGCCTCGTGCTCATAGCGTAGTTGCCAGCGGCCCAGGTTGAGCACCCGTATCTCAAACTCGAGCCGATCGATCGGCTCCAGCTTCAGCCGCGTCATCGAAGCCACCCCGCTCGCACGGCGGCGTCGAATGCCGCGACTTTTGCGACGCGTTCATCCCGGTACCGCCGCCGGCCCCACACCGCCGGCTTGCCCGCGACTTCAAACATCGCCGTGACGTAACTCCGGTGACGGTTGATCACGAATCGGCAGCCGTCACGGTGGCGCAGTTCCAGGTTGCCGGCGCGGGTCTCTCTCCAGGCCTTTAGGTCGGGGAAGCTTCGGCGCCGCGCATTGATGTTCCTGAGCCGGCCCTCCATCGCCCGAAACTCGTGCGCGCGCTCCTCGGCCATGTGCTCGGCGCACACGCACCCAACTGCGAGCCTGTCCGGCCACCTCGGGTGCTCCATCTCGAAGACATAGCGAATCTGCGCGTGCTGGCACATCTCGCAGGTCTGCAGGTCCTCGTTCTCGCCGAACCCCACCAAGTGCCAGCCCTTGCGCGGTACACCCTCGCGTGCCCAGAGCCCAAGCTCAATTTTCACGATTGCATCCTCCTCAATCCCAGAAGCCCAACGGGGCGGGAATCACCGGATCAGACTGACGTCGCGCGTTCCATTGGCGTGAACGCGGCGCGTTGATTCGTTGATTCCCTAGTTGGGCGAGTGAATAGACGCGGCGCCCGGCGCGTTGATTGGCGTTGATTCGGGACATCAAAAAGTCACCTCGATCTGGTCCGGTGGAACCGCTGCCACCGCCCCCTCGCACACCTCCAGCCCCTGACGCTCGTTGCGGTCGCCGTCGCGGTACGGAGCGATCCGCAGTACCCGCTCCGACAGCATCCGGCGCTGCAGATCCTTGGCCGCTTTCTTCGACAGCCCGAACTCCTCCTCCAGCATCGGGACGAGCCGGCCGTCCTTGCGGCCCGTAAGCGAAGGCGACCACGGACGCCCGTCTCCGCGGCCGTCCCGGACCCGCGCCAGCAGCTCGCCCAGCCTGGGCCAGCTCCCCAGCTCCTCGGGAATCTCGGCGGCGCCAGAGAGGTCGACGGTGACCAGGCCTGGGGACGAGTCCCCATTTGGTAGCTCGACGCTCTCCAGCCTCATCCAAAGGTCTTCGCCTCGGCCCGCGTAGTTCGCCTTGGCACCGCAGACGCGGACGAATCTCCAGCGCTCGCCCCGATCCAGCGGCGGCAGCAGCTCGGCCTCCGTCTCCGACATCGGCTCCAGCGTCTTCACGATCCGGCAGGCGTTCACCAGCGAGCTGCCACCGCGGGCGACATCCTGGTCGCCGCCGGCGCCCTTGCGGCTGTGGTGCACGACCAGCGCGGGGATGTCGAACCGCCGAGCAACCTCGCGCAGGCCCTTGATGACGAACATCATGTCGGTGTTGCTGTTCTCGTCGAGGCCGGCATGCGTCTCCACGAGCGGGTCCGCGATCAGCAGGCCGAAATCGTGCTCGCGCAGGAGTGTCTTCAGCGTGCTGTGAAGCCGGGTTGTGGACAGCCCGTCCTCGCCGCGTGTGAAAAGCACGAGGTCCGGCACCTGCAGGACGATGACGCGGTCGGCCAATATGCCTTGGTCGACGCCCATGACATCGCAGGTCGAGAGGAGCCGCCGCCGCAGCTCATCAACATCATCCTCGGCGTTCAGCAGCAGGACCTTGCTCGACCGTGTAGGTGCCTCCCAATGCAGGAATGACTGCCCGGCGGCGACGGCGGCGGCGACGTGCAGGGTAAGCAGCGACTTCGCGCCGCCACCCTTGCCGGCGATCAGTGTCACCTGCCCATCCATCAGCAGGCCATGGACCAGCCACGGCCGCGGCCGCAAGTCGTCGGGCACGGGGGCGAGGCTGACCAGCTCCGCCCCTGGTTCGGCCTCGTCGGCCGGCGGCCTGATCTCGGCCAGCGCGTTCTTAAGCGTGTGCTCCGCGTAGCGCCGAGGGTTTGGTCGTGCGGTGTCGTCGGCATTCTTCAACACTGCTTCCGACATCCTCCAGGCGGGATCCATGACAATGCCAAGCACCTGCTCCGGTGATGTACCGTCGCGCAGCGCGTTGCACATGAAGTCGAACAGCCAGGCGGAGCGGCTATTGTCATTCCGCTTCGGCTCCTCGTCGGGATGGCGCATTTCACTGGCGAGCATTTGGCAGCGGAGCCCGCGCGGCGTGCCGGTGAATACCGCGGAGAGATCAGTGATCTTCGGCAAGTCCTTGGGCAGATCTAGCTCGACGGCGCTGGCTGCCGTTGCGTCGACCTCCTGCATCAAGTCGGGGTCGTGCGGGGGGCCGGCGTCGAAGACGACCTTTGCCAGCAGACCTGACTTGCTGTTGATCATCCCCGGCAGGCGGGCGACACGGTCACAGTTCCAGCAGTCGTCGCCACCGTCAATCTTTCTTAGCAGGCCGCGATTGATGCGTTCGAGACGCTCTGGTTCGACCGTCCGCGTCAGCTCGAAGAATGCCCAGAAGCCTCGGCCGGAGTCGATCAGCAACGTGGGCTGCAGTTGCAGTAGCGCGTCGGGTGCTGTGCTTCTCCACAGGCTGAGCTTCTTCGGATCGGACTTGATTTGACTGGGCGGATCAAAGTCGATCCACGCCCAGCGGGACCCAGTGATGTCAGCCTTGCTGGTCTTGGTGCCAGCGAAGCCGTCGCGAACGATCGCGGGCTGGAAGTAGTAGTCGGCGCCGCCACCGTTGATGAACGCGGCAGGATCGTCGGTCAGTATGCCCCGCGGCCGGCCATCGCCGAACGCGATCAGCCGGTGCGGTCCTTCGCCATGGACCCGACGCAGGAACTCGTTGACCGCTTCAGCGTCAGGCGTCGACGTCTGGTCTGCCATGCTCGCGTACCCATAGGTCCAGCTCGTCCCGGCGGAAGCGGATCATCCGGTGCGACGGGCGGTGATACGGGATTACTCCGCGCTCAATGAACGAACGCAGCGAGCGGTTGTTGATCCCGAGGTATGCTGCGGCCTGGCCAACAGTGAGCCAGGGCGTGAGCGTCTGCTCGATAAACTCTCGGTCGCGGAGAAGGGGGATTATGTAGCGCGCGAACTCGCGTGCGTTGTCCCGGAATGGGGACTCTTCTTGAGACTCTGACACTTCATCGTCCTCACCAAAGAAGTTATGCCCGCGGCCCACTATGGGCTCCGTCCGGGTTTCGTTCTCCTTTTCTGGGGACGCTTGCAGAAGCGTCAGAGGCAAGTATGCCGTATCAGGCTGGGGCGGAGCAATTGCACATTATCTATCGGCTGAGTGAGGAAGGATTCGCCCGCGCGCGCCTCCTATGCGTGATGGGTGGCAAGGCGATGACGGGGCCTCATTAGAGGCCCCTTCTTTATGTCAACTCAGGGCGAAGGTGCTGCGGCTATTCTTTCTTGCCGTCACGCTTCTCGATTGCCTCTCGCTTGCTCTCGGGCAGCCCCTCATACATTGCTTCGATGTGTTTCGGCTGCGTGATCATGATTTCGGCTATGAGGTTAACTAGCCGGAAGAGCTCAGTCGCGGTTTCGTGATCGTCCCGGAGGTCGATCTGCCCTGGGTGCACCGACTCGTTGCCAACGACGCGCACGATGTCGAGTGCGCGTTGGACGCGCGGGTCTAATCCCTTCTTGACTAGGCTCGCAATGTCGTCGTTCAGATTGTTGCCGGGTTCGCCCAGGTGAATGCACAGCTTCTGAATCGCGAGTCGGAGCAGGGCCGCCGCGCCCCGAGCAGACGTTGCCAAAATAGAGCGGGCCTCCTCGTAGTCGAGGCGCACTTCCTCGGGCAGGTCATCGTTCGGTTGGTCGCCCGTCCGCGTCGGTGGATAGGCGATCGTGTCACCTATCCATACGGCCAGCCGACCGCAGTTATAGCAACGGCTGAGGTTCACGTTCTCAACATGAGTCTCGGAATAGCAAGACTCTGCCTTCTGCACGAAAACCTCTCCTGCTAGCACACGTCGCATCTCCTTAGCCCACTTCTTTCGGACATCAGGCGGCACCGCGTCGTCCCGATCGCTTTCGAATTGATCGATTTGCTCCGTCGAAAGGCGTAGTGGAACCTTTCGGTCACCAACGCCCGTGCTGTAGACCTTGTACCAAGTCTGGTGTGCGAGCGAGTCGCAGTGGGGACAATTGAATGACGTCTCGCTGATCGACGGTGTGACGAACTTCGGGCTCATGGCCCAAATCTATCACGCCTCCGCGTGCGACATCAGGTGCCGGGATGGCTTCTCCTGGGCTGCCAGCAGCTCGCGGAACATTGACGGGATACTGAAGTAGCCGTCGTGCACGTCGCTGCCGATCTTGTGGTTCAGCAGGACCTTCACCAACAGCGGGTTGATCTCGGCCTTCACCGCCTGGGTGCGATAGGTCCGGCGCAGCGTGTTGCCGAATGCGAACGTCGGCCGGTGCTGCTCCTTGGGCGCGTTCATGTGCCCGGCCTGAGTCTCAGACGGAAAGATCCACGTCCTCGCCTGCTCGGGGTGGAGCATCGCGCCCGCGCGCTTCGCCTGGTTCAACACTCGCAGTATCGGTCGGGACAGCGGCACGTCGTAGGCGCGCTTCGCTCCACCCTTGGGCTCCGGGATGTGCAGTCGGCGGCCGGTTACATCCAAGTCTTCCCACCGCGCGACCATTAGAGCGTGGCCGCGGACGCCAGACAGCAACATAAAGAGGTGGAACGCGCGTCGTACCGGGTTCTTCAGTTCCGCGAGTTGCCCAAACCAGTCCCGCAATCCGTCGCCATCCAACGCGTCGTTGCGGCGACGGTCCTCGTTGAACAGCACCGCGATACATGGATGGTCGGGCGGCAGCGACAGATGAACGCGACGGGCGTTGCGGTAGGTCGCCCGCAGGCACCGCATGGTGTGGTTCGCGACCGTGCTACCGCGCTCGCGCGTAATTCTTCTGTGACGTTCCCGGGCCCAGACGGGGTTCTCCGCCAGTTCGCGCAGCGGGACGTCGAGCCATTCGTCCAGAACGTCCTCTAGGCAGTAGCGGTACTGCCGGATGGTCAGTGGCGAGCGGCCGCGGCTGCCCAACTCCTCGTGCATCAGTCGCCAGCTGTCGCGGAGGGTCGGCTCGGCGGTCCGGGTCGCGAGGCGGCCGGTGCGGTTGCCCGCGATCCAGTCCTGCGCGGCGGAGCGAGCATCCTTCAGGCTGATCTCGCCGACCCGCCCGAACGATTGCTTCCTCGTCTTCCGCACCCCGCCTACCTTCACGTCGAGCGCGACGGTGTAGGTCTTCGCGGTCTTGCCGACGTTCACATAGAAGCCGCGCAGACGGCTGTCGCGCACTTGGTATGGCCGACCATCCGCGAACGGGAGGCCGAGCACCAGCCGCTCAGTCAGGTCCCGTGGCGGTGGCGTGGCGGTGCGTGACTTCCAAGGTCCGTGTTGCAGAGTACCCATGGGCGGCAACTATGCCGCAGTAGAGTGCAGTGACAAGCACTTGGGGTATAGTTGCTGCTTATTGCTTTAAGACCGGTCCGACTGAAAATCCGCGTGTCGGTGGTTCGATTCCGCCCCTGGCCACCAATCTCATCAAAGACTTACATCGTTGATGAGCTGTTCAAAACGCTTCTCGCGAAATCTTGCCGGACGGCTCACCACAGTGCTCGTGGTGCCTGTTCTTGCGTATTGACTATACCCAAATCGGGTATTATCATACCCAATATGGGTACAAACACTGGGACAAGAAAGTCGCCTAGGGCACCGAAGCAACGCCAAGCCTCTGCTCGTTCGTTGGCCGATGCGCTATTCACGTCTACTCAACAACGAGTGCTGGCTCTTCTTTTTGGGCAGCCGCAACGCACCTATTTCGTAACCGAGCTAATCGAGCTCGCCGGTGTGGGTCGTGGCGCCGTTCAGCGCGAGCTGTCGCGGCTTGAGCAGGCCGCGCTGGTCCTCACCGAGCGTCACGGCAGCCAGAAGCATTATCGGGCTAATCCTGGGGCGCCTATCTTTCGGGAACTCTGTTCGATCGCGAAAAAAACGTTCGGTGTCGAGGAACAGGTCCGTTCCGCGCTCGCCCCAATCGAAGACCGAATTTCGCTCGCATTGATCTACGGGTCGATCGCTAAGGGCAAGGACACCGCAAGAAGCGACATCGATCTCCTCGTCGTTGCCGAGGACTTGACGCTTGAAGATCTGTATTCACAACTCTCTACCGTTGAGCGGAATGTTGGCCGGCAGGTAAACCCAACCCTATATTCAAGAAAAGAGTTCAACAAGAGGCGCACCAACAACAATGCATTCTTGAAGCGTGTGCTGGAGGGTCGAACTCGATTGCTGGTAGGGGAACTCGATGCCTCGTGAGCAGCTCGAGAATCTCGTCAAGATCGGACAGCTCAAGCTGCAAGCACCGTCCGAGCAAGAGATTGCCGGGCTAATCAGATCCGGGCTGGCGCGCTTGAAAGATTCGAAGGTCGAATCGTTGAGCATTGAATCGCGATTCGATCTGGCTTACAACGCCGCACACGCGCTTTCGCTGGCCGCGCTCAGGCAAGCAGGCTATCGATCGGAGAACCGGTACATCGTGTTTCAGTGCTTGAAGCACACGCTAGATCTCCCAGATGAGCAATGGCGCGTGCTCGATCAGGCTCACCGCAAACGCAATATTGCGGAGTACGAAGGCGAGCTGGATGTAGACGAGGGCTTGTTGGCGTCGCTTATTCGTATCAGTGTGGCGATTGCCGGTCGAGTTAAGGCAACCGCAAAGGGATGGGAAAGATGATCCGCCCGCGACTCGGCAAAGTTGGCTATCGAGAATCGGGCGAACATGCACCATGGTCCCTGGCTAACGCCGCGAACCCGCTTCACCGCGGCACTCCCCCTTCAGGGTTTCCCTGAACGATTCAATCGCGATTTCGGGTTCTGCTTGACCGGACACGGCGGCTCGCCGCGTTCTGAACATAATTCCCGGCAGCTGTTGTGGCTACGACGATTCAACCTTCAACCTGCATTGCGCATACAACGACTGTCCTACCGAATGATCAGAGTCCTGCTTGCCGACGACCATCCGCTGATCCTGCGCGGAGTTCATGAATTGCTGGAACGTCGCGACGACATCCATGTCGTTGGCGAGGTTCCGAATCCGGAAGACGTCCTGCCGGCCGTCGACCGCCTCTCTCCGGATATCCTGGTCCAGGATCTGGCCATGCACGGCCGGTTCAGCGGGCTCGAGCTGATCCGCGATGTGCGGGACCGGCACCCGGGGACCAGAATCGTCGTTCTGACCGTGCACGCGAATATCGAGACCGTCTGGGATACGCTGGAAGCCGGCGCTTCCGCCTATGTGACGAAGCTCGGCGAGTTCGACGAGCTGGTGCAGGCAATCCATGCGGTAGACGACGACGGCCGCTTTCTCGGCACACCATTCACGCCGGCCGACCTCGACGAATACGCGGCCGAGGTGGCGGAACGCGGTCTGCAGACGATGGATTCTTTAACGCGACGCGAACGTGAAGTTCTCGGTCTGGTCGCGATCGGTCAGACGAGCAATGAGATCGCCGATCGGCTGCATATCAGTCGCCGAACCGTCGAGTCGCATCGCGCCAATGTCTCTGCCAAGCTGGGACTGCGGAATCAGGCCGAGCTCACCCGCTACGCAATGGTCCGCGGTCTGATCGGCAATGAGCCGATGTTCCGATCAGCCAACGCCCAGTGAACGATTCGTAGCAGCGGCAACGCCGGTGCCCGTTGCCTCGTAACGAGCCGGCGAGGTATCGATCCCCAGCAGGCCGAGGGCCGCCTGATTGCTATGCTGCATTTCGGCGATCACGGCTCCCGATGTTTCATTCAGGGCCTGACAATCAGCGAGTCGCTCGCGCAGAACGTCACGTATCGCTTGTCCGGCCGCATCATCCGAGAGCCATGATTCCCGCTCGGCGATTGCGACCAGCCGGCCGATCGCCTCGAGACTGTTGCGCTTGCTCTCTACCGTGCTCGTGAGCAGATCGAAGTCGCGCGTTCGGAGGGCTTCCTGCTCCGTCTCGAGGTACTGCTGGAGCTTGCCGAGATTTTCGAGCAGCGCGGCCGAGACCTGTTTGCGTGTTGCTGTCATTCGCCCGTGTACGTTGCTGCTAGATCAGGTCCAGATCCATGCGGAGCAGCTTGCTCCCGATCGCCTTCGAATCGGCCTGATAACTGCCGTCGGCAAGCGCCGCCCGCAGTTGCTCGACTCGCGACTGGTCCACTGGCGCAGGCCGATCCGCCGCCGTTGCCAGATACCGCCCGACCGACGTCAGCGTGACCTGATCGCTCGCCGATGCCTTGGACGTCTCCTCGCTGCCGCGCTGTTTGTGCGCCTCTCCCCGATTCCGGGAAGCATCGATCGGCGCGGGCCCGCGTACGCCTGTGATGTCTTTGATACTCATTTCAAGACTGACCGCAGATTCGCTGCTATCGGGCAGTGTTATCGGCGGGCGCGGCCGGGACTTTAGTATTTGCGGCAGCTTATGTAACAAGATTGCTCTGATGCGCCATTAATCAGACAGTTAGGGGCGCCGCCAGGGGCGCGGCAGGGCGCCGCCACGGCGCCCCCAGGGACGCTTCCGGGGCGCCCAGGGGCGCAGCGAGGGACGCCGCCAGGGCGCGGCATCTACCTGCCCAGCACGACGAGTCCCGGCTCGGCGAGCCTGCCTTCGACAACGACGCCGGACCTGACGTTGCGGACGCGAACGCGTTCGCCGAGCGCGGCATCGGCCAGGGCTTCGCCCTCGGCATTGACCGAAAGCGCGCCGCCGCCTGATTGCAGCCGCACTCGTTCGCCGCGCTCGACGGCCGTCGCGTGGTCGAGCACGGTGCCGCTCAGGATAGTGCCGGCGAGCGCCCGGCGACGCATGACCATTCCGTCGAGCGCGTCGATGCTGGTCAGGTAAGTCTGCGTCAATCGCGACACGTCGCGTTGCTCGAGACGGACGTGGGCCGGTGTCAGTGTCTCGCCGCGCTCGGCCGGCATCGTCAGGACCAGAACGTCGACGAGCACCTCGGCCCGGACCGGCACATAGAGCGTCCAGGCCGAGTCGCCAGGACAGCGTACGCCGACACTCGACGGGATGCCGGTTTGTCCGGGCGCCGTGAATGCTTCCGGCTCCTCCGAGCACGCCGGCAGACGCAGGCGTGAATCGAGTCGCCCGGCCGTCACGCGCAGGTCTGCCGTCTCCGGCGCGACGCGCGCCGACTGTGCGCGGGCGAAGTCTTCGGCCGTCTTGCGGATGCGATCCGGGTTTTCGATCGTGATGTTGGCCCGCGCGCTGGTCAGCCACACGAGGCCGATCGTCAACGCAACCAGTGTTCGTGCAATTCGCATGTCGTCTCCCTGGCCGCCATCTTGCTGCGGCTCGCAATACGGGAGTGCCGATGCAATTGCTATGCCACGGTTGCCACGGCGGCATGCCCCTCCCCGGCAGAGACAGATCCGTGCGCTGCGGTGGACGCACCCGCGCGCGTTGCGGCGGCTAGGCGTCCGCGAACCGGGCTTGTCGCCGCGGGCACGAACCAACGCTTTGCCGGTCGCCGTGCACAACGCGCCGCACAACGCTTGCCGTCCGAGCGGCAAGCCGCTGCCGGTTGGTGCGCGTCCGGGATCGGCCGCGCATGCCGGGGCCCGCCGAAAATCAACGCATCTCGCAGCTGGCACGAGTCTTGCTCAAGTGACGGCCAGGACGACATTCATCAGGGACCGATGGACAAACTGATCGACCGTGCACTCGGCATTCAACCCCTCGCGATGGAGCTCGGCGCTGCGCGCCTGGAGCTGATTGCCGGCAACCTCGCGAACGCGGATACGCCGGGCTTCAAGGCGCGCGACATCGACTTTCGCGCGACGATGGAAAGTCTGCTGTCCGACCCCGGCGCGCCAGCCATGCGCGTTACCGAGGCGGGTCATCTCGACAGCGGTGGCATGGTCGGTACGCCATCGTTGCTCTACCGCACGCCGAACATCCCGTCGCTCGACGGCAATACCGTCGACACCCAGCTCGAACAATCTGCGTTCGCCGAGGCGACGATTCGTTATCAGGCTGCCGCCGACTTTCTGGACGCCCGAATTCAGGGCCTCAGGAAGGCGCTGCGCGGCGAGTAAGGAGTACTACCCAGTGAGTCTGTTCAAGATATTTGATGTTTCCGGCAGCGCGCTCAGTGCACAGTCGGTGCGCCTGAACACGATCGCCAGCAATCTGGCAAACGCCAACGATATCAGCGCCACACCACAAGGCGCCTACCGCGCCCGCCATCCGGTCTTCGCCGCCGTGCTGAGCGAGGCAGGCGGTACGCCAACGCGTGGTGTGCGCGTGGCCGGCATCGTCGAGAGCAATACCCCGCCACTGGTCGAGCATCGACCGGGGCATCCGCTGGCTGACGAGAACGGCAACGTTTACGTCTCGTCGGTCAACGCGATTCAGGAAATGACCGACATGATTTCGGCCGAGAGCACCTATCAGAACAACGTCGAAGTTCTGAACACGGTCAGGCAGCTGATGCTGAGAACGCTGCAGATCGGAGGCCGCTAGTCGTCGGCCGGCTTCGACAATGCGGCACACGGGGAAATGCCGCCAATGAGGGAAAGAGGTAATTCACAATGACCAATTCGATCGATACCGACACGCTCGCGAACCTCGGCTTGTCACGGCAGCTCGAGACGCAAAAGCCGAAGGACCTGGGCCAGGAAGACTTCCTGGAGCTGATGGTCGCTCAGCTTCGCAATCAGGATCCGTTCTCGCCGATGGAGAGCGGCGAGTTCCTCGGCCAGATCGCGCAATTCGGTACCGTCAACGGTATCGGCGACGTCCGAACGGCATTGGAAGGCCTTGCGGGCGCGTTGTCGTCGAATCAGGCGATGCAGGCTGCCGGCCTGGTCGACAAGCAGGCCTACGTCGATGCGCGCGAGGCCTGGCTGCCGCCTGAAGGCCTCGTCACCGGTGCGGTCGAGGTCCCGGTCCAGACGACCGCAGCCGCGGTCAGCATCTACGACCTGAACGGCCATCTGGTCGCGACGCAGCCGGTGGCCGTGCGTGGCGATGACGCCGGTCAGTTCGTCTGGGACGGCCGGACCGACGACGGCGACATAGCGCCATCCGGCTACTACGAAGTTCGCGCCACCGGCGAGATCGATGGCGCAACCACGGCGCTCGAAGTGCTGATCGCGGGCCGCATCGAAAGCGTTGCCATGCAAGGTCAGGGCGGCGCAGTTGAGGTCACTGTCACCGGACTCGGCAAAGTGGATCTTGCCGATGTCAGGCGTCTGTCCTGATCGGCCTACCGCGGGCCAGCGACAGGCTTTCTATTCGCAAAAGGAGTTGAACCATGCCATTTCTTACCGCCCTCAGCGGGCTCAATGCTGCCTCCTCGGACTTGCGGGTCACGGGCAATAACATTGCCAATGCCTCGACGACCGGTTTCAAGCAGTCGCGAACCGAGTTCGCCGACGTGTTTGCAACCGCGTTTTCCGGCATCAGCCGCAACGCGATCGGCGCCGGTGTGCGGCTCGCATCGGTAACCCAGCAATTCAATCAGGGCAATATCGATTTCACCGGCAACAACCTCGATATGGCGGTTTCCGGCAAGGGCTTCTTCGTGCTCAGCGACGGCGGCACGCAGACCTATACCCGCGACGGCGCGTTCCGGATCGATCGCGACGGTTTCGTCGTCAACGCGGCCGGCCAGCAGCTTCTGGCCTACCCGGTTCAGGACCCGCTGTCCGGCACGTTCAATCGCGGTGCGCTCGATCCGCTGAGGCTCTCGACGACCGACTCGCCGCCGCAGGCGACCGGGCAGGTCGAAAGCGTCTTCAATCTGCGTTCCGACGCGCCGGATTTGTCGGCGATCCCATTCGATGCGACAGACCCGTCGACGTATACGTTCACGACGTCGGTAACGGTTTATGACTCGCTCGGCCGCTCGCACGTCAGCTCGCTCTACTTCCGGAATACCGGTCCGCTGAACTGGGAAGCAAACCTGACGATGGACGGTACCGTGGTTGGCGGCCCGCAGGCCCTCACGTTCAACGACGACGGCACGCTCGCTTCGCCGACGACGGCCGTCAACTTCGGCCCGTTCGCGCCCACAAACGGAGCCGCGCCGCTCGACATCGCATTCGACTTCACCGGCGCGACGCAGTTCGGCGATGCTTCGAGCGTTGCCGCGTTGCGGCAGGACGGTTTCGCCAGCGGCCGGCTTACCGGTGTCGACATCAGTGAGGAAGGCATTGTGCTCGCCCGGTTCACAAACGGTGAGTCGCTGGCCCTCGGGCGGCTGGCGGTAGCCAACTTCCCGAACACACAGGGCCTGCAGTCGCTAGGCGATAACGGCTGGGTAGAGACTTTCGCGGCCGGTGAAGTGCTGCTCGGCGCCGCCGGCGAAGGAGACTTCGGCACGATCACTTCCGGTGGTCTCGAAGGCTCGAACGTCGATATCGCGTCGCAGCTCGTCAAGCTGATAACCGCGCAGCGTAACTTCCAAGCTAACGCGCAGGTGATCAGCACGGCGGACGACGTGACGCAGACCGTCATCAACATCCGCTAGCGGTAGCCAGGAAGAGCTGAAGTGGACGATTTCATCTATGTCGCGATGACCGGCGCGAGCGAGATCGATCTTGCGACCGCGATCAATGCGAACAATCTGGCCAATGCCTCGACGGTCGGGTTCAAGGCGATGCTCGCCGGCGTCGAGGAGGTCAACATCGTCGGCGACGGCATAGCGGAAGCGCGTGCGTATGCCGTCGTTGCGGATCGCGGCATCGATTTCACGCCCGGACCGATCATCACGACTGGGCGCGATCTCGACGTCGCTGTCGACGGCAACGGCTGGATTGCCGTGCAGGGCGCAGACGGTTTCGAGGCCTATACGCGAGCCGGCGATCTGCGCCTCGATGCGGTAGGGATGCTGAAGACCAGCACCGGCGAGCTCGTGCTGGGCGAAGGCGGTCCGATCGCAGTCCCCGCTAACGAGTCGCTCGAAATCGCGCCGGACGGCACGATCACCGTGCTGCCGGTCGGCCAGGAAGCCAATGCGCTTACGCAGGTCGACCGGATCCAGCTGGTCAGCGCGCCGCCAGGCGAGATGACGCGCGGCCCCGATGGCCTGATGCGAATGGCAGACGGCAGCGCGGCGCTCGCCGACCCGAACGTCACACTGCGGTCGCGCTCGCTCGAGAACAGCAACGTGAATCTGGTCGGCTCGATGGTCGAGATGATCGAGCTTGCCCGGGCATATGAGCTGCACGTCAAGCTGCTCGGCACGGCGCAGACGCTCGACCAGTCGTCGCAGTCTTTACTTTCCGTGAGCTAGGACGGCTCCGGTAGCTGGAACAAGGAAACACAGAATGAATCAGGCATTGTGGGTCGCGAAGACCGGACTGGACGCTCAGCAGACGCGCATGGCGGTCATTTCGAACAATCTCGCGAATGCGAACACGACCGGCTTCAGCAAGAGCCGTGTGGTCTTCGAAGATCTCATCTATCAGAACGTACGCCAGCCCGGCGCGCAGAGCTCCGACAGCACGGAATTGCCGACCGGTCTCATGGTCGGCACCGGCGTCCGCGTCGTTGCCACCGAAAAGCTGTTCACACAGGGCAACCTGGTGCAGACCGAGAACGCGTTCGACATCGCGATTCAGGGCCGCGGCTTCTTTCAGATTCAGATGCCGGACGGGTCCGTGGCCTACACGCGCGACGGTTCGTTTCAGCGCAATGCCGATGGCGAAGTCGTCACCGCAATGGGCTACACGGTGCAGCCCGGCATCTCGATTCCGCAGGATGCCGAGTCGGTCACGATCAGTCCGGACGGCATCGTCTCGGTCACGTCGATCGCCAATGGTACGACGCAGGTTGGGTCGCTGCAGCTCGCGGACTTCGTCAACCCCGGCGGTCTGCAGGCGATCGGCGGCAATCTGTTCATCGAGACGGTGTCGAGTGGTGCGCCGCAGGCATCGCAGCCCGGGCAAAACGGCCTCGGCTCGCTGCACTCGGGCGCGCTCGAAAGTTCGAACGTCAACACGGTGGAAGAGCTCGTCAACATGATCGAGACGCAGCGGGCATACGAGATCAACTCGAAAGCGATTTCGACGGTCGATCGCATGCTCGAGTACGCGAACAACACGCTGTAGTCCGCCGCATGGCACGACAAGGAAGAGTCATGACAGGAATCGATTGGAGCAGGAACGCGAGTCGGGTCAACCCGAGCCGCAGCACAGCGGGTCGAAGCGATGCGAGCCCGCGCGACCCGGGCCGGACGAACGCCAGCCGGATAAACGCGTGCAGGCGCAGCAGCGGGCTCGGCAAGTTAGGCGGACGCATGCGGCGCCATGCCGCGGCTATGTGCGCCTGCACGTTGACGGTCATCGCCACGGGCTGCGCCAGTGAGCCGACGACGATCAAGGGAGACGAAGCGCGGTTTGCGGCCGCCTTGCCGGCTGCAGGGCCCGATCCCGCCGCGGCCAGCGGCTCGCTCTACCACGTGTCCACGTCGCAGTCGCTGTTCGCCGACTTCAAGGCCCGGCGTGTCGGCGACACGCTCACCGTGCTGCTGGTCGAGGAGACCAGCGCCAGCAATTCGGCCAGCACATCGACGTCGCGGGATTCCAGTGTCGAGCTGCTCGACCCGATCGTCGGTGGCCGACCGGTGACGAGCAGCGGGACGCCGATTCTGAACACCGACATCTCGTCGTCGCAGAGCTTTGCAGGTCAGGGCCAGGCTTCACAGAGCAACTCGCTCGAAGGCTCGATCGCCGTGACGGTCTCAGACGTGCTGCCGAACGGCAATCTGATCGTGCAGGGAGAAAAGTGGATCAAGCTGAATCGCGGCGAGGAATTCATTCGGCTGCGCGGCATCGTTCGGCCGGTCGACATCAGCGCGGTCAACTCCGTGCTGTCGACTCAGGTCGCGGATGCCGAGCTCGCCTACGGCGGCTCCGGCCAGGTGGCCCGCTCGACGGCGCAGGGCTGGCTGGCCAAGTTCTTCGGGAGTGTGCTGTGGCCGTTCTGAAGGGCTGGTCGCCGAGCATCGACGCGACCGCGCCGACCCGCCGGCCTGCGCGCCGGCGCGCGCGCCGAATCGGTGCGTGGGTCCGCGTCTTCATCGCCACGCTCCTGACCGTCGCTATTGTCGACCCGGCCTTTGCAGCCGAGGAACGCGTCAAGGACCTCGCGTCATTCGCCGGCGTCCGCAAGAACCAGCTGATCGGCTATGGCCTCGTCATGGGCCTCGACGGCACGGGCGACCAGACGACGCAGGCGCCGTTTACGGCCCAGAGCCTGCGCAACATGCTCGGCCAGCTCGGCGTTACCGTCCCCCCGGGCCTCAACCTCCAGACGCGCAATGTTGCCGCCGTCATGATCACGGCCGAGCTGCCAGAGTTCGCGAAGGCCGGCCAGGACATCGATGTCACCGTTGCGGCAATCGCCAATGCGAGCAGCCTGCGGGGCGGCCAGTTGCTGATGACTCAGCTGCGTGGCATCGACGGGCAAACCTATGCGGTCGCACAGGGCAATCTGGTCGTCGGTGGCCTCGGCATCGAAGGCAACGACGGCTCACGCGTCTCGATCAACGTGCCGACGGTCGGCCGCATTCCGGATGGCGCGATCGTCGAGCGTGAGGTGCTTAGCGGCTTCAACGAAGGCGATTCCATCACGCTGAATCTCAAGCGCAGCGATTTCACGACTGCGCGACGCCTGGCCGACACGATCAACGCTTCACTCGGCGGCGGCCTTGCCACGGCGCTCGACGCCACCTCGGTCCGTGTGCTTGCGCCGCTCGACCCCTATCAGCGGGCGACGTTCGCGTCCGAACTCGAGAACCTGACGGTGACGCCGGGCGAGGCGCCGGCGCGCGTCGTCGTCAACAGCCGTACCGGTACCGTCGTCGTTGACGGCAACGTCCGCGTGCTGCCGGCCGCCGTGTCGCATGGCAGCCTGACCGTCACGATCGTTGAGAGTTTCGATGTTTCGCAGCCGGGACCGTTCAGTCGCGGTGCCGAGACGGTCATCACGCCGCGCAGCGACATCTCGGTCGACGAAGGTGCGGCAACGATGTTTCCGTTCGGCCCGGGCACGTCGCTCGACGACATCGTCCGGGCAGTCAACGATGTCGGTGCGGCGCCCGGCGATCTGGTCGCGATCCTCGAGGCGCTCTACGCGCTCGGCGCCTTGCGCGCCGAGCTGATCGTCATCTGAGCCGACCGATGACCGCGACGCTCGAAGACAGCCTCCGCACTGCCGGCGCCATGAACTTCGCGGCTCTGCAGGACCAGGCCGACTCGGCGCTCGAGCGCCGCATCGCGGCAGAGCAGTTCGAAGGGCTGTTCCTGACGCTGATGCTGAAGCAGATGCGCTCGGCCGGCGCCATAGAAGGCGGGCTGATCGATCGCGACCGGCTCCAGTTTCAGCAGGATCTGTTCGATGAAGAGCTGGCACAGACGCTGGCTCGCGGCGGTGGCGTGGGCCTGGCCGATGCCATCCTCCGCAGCTGGAGTGAGCCCGGACGCGATGGCAGCCGGCGTCGAGCCGGTGAGGCCCTGCCGTTGCCGGCGCCAGCGGCAAACAGCGCGCGTACACTGAGGCCGGCGCCTTCGCCGAGCGCAGTGCCTTCGCCGAGCGCAGTGCCTTCGCTGAGCGCAGTGCCTTCGCTGAGCCCGGTGCCTGCACATGGCGCGGCGCTTTCCTCATCGCCCGGCCGGGATATCGGCAGCACGGCCGTTGCGGCGACGCCGGACGTTGCGCCGATCTCGGAAGGTCGACGCCTCGCGACTGCCGACCCCCAGACATTCGTCGCGATGCTGTGGCCACATGCCGAGCAGGCCGGGCAGACACTCGGCGTTGCGCCCGACGTGCTGGTGGCACAGGCAGCACTCGAAACCGGCTGGGGACGGCGATTGCCGCATGACGCCAATGGCCACTCGTCGCTGAATCTGTTCGGCATCAAGGCCGGCCAACAGTGGCTGGGGCGCACGCTTACAACCGAGACGCTCGAGTATGTCGGGGGCAACCCTGAACGGCGCAGCGAGGCGTTTCGGATGTATGAGAGCGTCAGCGAGTCTTTCGCGGATTACGTGTCGCTCGTGCGCGGCAGCCCCCGGTATCGCGCCGCACTCGAGGCGAGCTCCGGCGAAGACTATCTGCGGGCACTGCAGCAGGGCGGTTACGCGACGGACCCCGAGTACGCCGGCAAGATTCTGAACATTCTGGATCGCGGCCTGCCCGGACGCAGTGACGCGGCGGCTTCCGACGCTGCGCAAAGCACGCGCGGTGGCCTCGGCGGGAGCGACCCGATGCGTGAACGTGAGCCCGACCTCCGCGATACGGGTCGTAGCAGGGCCGTGTCGATGTCCGGTGATCCCGACGTGCTTGCACCAGCGCGCGGCGCTCTGCCGGGTGCGACGGGCCTGCACTATCTAAAAGGTGTTGCTGCGTACCGCAGTCAAGTTGACGCCTGGTCTGCCGACATCTTCGGTAACGAATCCGGCGCGCCTGCCGCAGGAGTGGATCGATGACGGGTGGTGGCCTGTTCGGAACCGGAATCTCCGGCATGCTGGCTTATCAGCGTGCCCTGCAGGTTGCCGGACACAACATCGCCAACGTCGGGACCGAAGGCTATAGCCGCCAGCGTGTCGATCTGGCCGCCCAGTCGCCTGCCATTACCGGAATCGGCGCCGTGGGCAGCGGTGTCGCCACTGTGGGCGTCGACCGGATTGCCAACGTGTTCGTCGATGCGCGGCTGGTCACGAACACGGCGGCCGAGGCATATCACCGCACGTTCGCCGAGTTCGCCTCGCAGGTGAACAATCTGGTCGCCGATTTCGAGGCAGGCCTGTCGCCGGCACTCGACAGCTTTTTCGCGGCGGTTCAGGAGGTCGCGACGGATCCGACGTCGACGGCCGCCCGTCAGCAACTGATAGGGCAGGGCGAAGCACTGGTCGCGCGATTCGCGCAGGTCGATGCGCGGGTCCAGGAACTGCACGCCAACGCGAATGGCCGCATCGCGGGCACGGTCGCGGAAATCAATCAGCTGGCGGCAGGCATCGCCGAATTGAATCAGCGCATCATCATTGCCCGCGGCGGCGGTGGTGCGCAGGAGCCGAACGACCTGCTGGACCGGCGCGATGCGATGTTGCGTGACCTCGCCGAGCGCGTGTCCGTAACGACGCTCGAGCAGGACGACGGGAGTCTGAACGTCTATGCCGGTCAGGGACAGGCGCTGGTCGTCGGCGTTGTCGCCACACCGCTCGACGTCGAACCCTCGCGGGTCGATCCCAATCGCTTCGAAGTTGGCTTTCGGAACGCCTCGGGCTTTTTTCCGGTCACCGAAACGCTGACCGGTGGGGAGCTTGGGGCGCTGCTCGAATCGCGTTCCAGCGTGCTCGACGCGGCAACCAGATCGCTGGGTCGCGTCGCGCTGGCCGTGACCGACCTGTTCAATCAGGCGCATGCCAACGGCATCGATCTGCGCGGACAGCTGGGCACGGAATTCTTCGGCGTGCCGGATCTGCCGGTGCTCGCGGACCGCGACAACACGGCGACACCGGCGCCGCTGCTGACGCTGGCCGATGCGACGAGCCTCGAGGCCGCGGATTACGATCTGCGGTTCGACGGCGCAAACTGGGTGCTGACGCGGCTCACCGACGGCGCGCAGCTTGCGTCGCTCGCGCCCGGCTCGAGCTTCAGCTTCGATGGACTGAATCTGGATCTCTCCGGCGTCGGCGCGGCGGCCATCAACGACCGCTTCCTGCTGAAGCCGACGGCGGTGAACGCCGATCTGAGCGTATTGATCGCCGATCCGCAGTCGATCGCGGCCGCGCTACCGGTCCGGGCAGCGGCCGCAGACGCCAACACTGGCGGCGGGAGCGTCCACGAGCTCGCTATCCTGGATGTGCAGGATCCGAGCCTGCGCAACGCCGTCGATGTCACCTATTCCGGCGGCAATTTCGTTGCCGGCGCCGTCTCAGTGCCGCTCGATCCATCCGGTGAGACGACGATCGACATTAATGGCTGGCGCCTCGTCGTCCGCGGCACGCCCGCCGATGGCGACGTCTTCAGCGTCACGGACAACACCGGCGGCATCGGCGACAACCGCAATGCGCTGGCGCTGGCGGAGCTCCCGACGCTCGAGCTGATGGCGGGCGGCACGGCCACTCTGTCGGAGTCCTATGCCGAAGTCGTCGCCGATATCGGTATCAGAACGAAGCAGGCGCAAATCAGCGCCGATGTCCAGGAGCGTTTGCTGGCCGAGGCCAGGACGCAGCGCGAGAGCGTGTCCGGTGTCAACCTCGATGAGGAGGCGGCCGATCTGATTCGCTACCAGCAGGCCTATGAGGCCTCCGCGCAGGTGATTGCAGTGGCCGCGTCACTGTTCGAAACGTTGATTGCCGCCGTGCGCCGCTAAGGGGAAAGAACATGCGAGTTTCGACGAACCTGATCTTCAACAACGGCATCGCGGCGATCCAGCGTGAGCAGCAGGATCTCGCCAGGGTTCAGTTGCAGCTCGCCTCCGGTAAACGAATTCTGACCCCGGCCGACGATCCGCGGGGCACGGTGCGTTCGCTGCAGATTCGCGAAAAGCTCGCCGCCGTCGATCAGTACGCGCGCAATGCCCAGGGAGCGACCAGCCGGCTGCAGCAGGAAGAGACCGTGCTGCAGCGGCTCGGCACTGCGCTGCAGCGCGTCCGCGAGCTCGCCGTACAGGCCGCCAACGCATCGCAAACCGATGAATCGCGCCGGTCGATTGCCGTCGAGCTCCGGGAGATTCAGGCCGCCATCGTCGATGCGGCCAATGCCCGCGACGCGAACGGCGAGTATCTGTTTGCAGGGTACAAGTCCGGCAGCCGTCCGTTCGTCAGCGATGCGTCCGGCGATATCGAGTATCTGGGTGACGAGGGCCAGCGCTTCGTGGCTTTGTCGCCGGACCGGCGCGTCGCCGTTGGCGACAGTGGCCGGGATCTGATGAACATCCCGCGCGGTAACGGCGTATTCATCGTCACGCCGGATGGGGCCAATACCGGCGCCGCGTGGGTAACCGGCACCGAAGTCGTCGACCCGACCGCTGTCACAGCGGACAGTTTCACGATACTGATGACCAGCGAGACGACCTACGACGTGCTCGATGCGAGCTCGACGGTAATTGCCTCCGGCACCTATGCCGAAGGCGAGGCCATCGATATCGGCGGGCGCCGCATCCTGCTGGCCGGGGAGCCGGACACCGGCGACAGTTTCGCAGTGGAGCCTGCCGGCAGCGGGTCGGTATTTGCGACGATCAACGATCTGGCCACGGCGCTGGAAACGCCGCGCCCGGACGATACGTCACGGGCGGAGCTGAATCACGCGGTTGGTTTCGTCATGCAGAACCTCGACCAGGCGCTCGGGCGCGTGCTCGAGCTCAGAACGGAGGTCGGCGCGCGGCTGAACACGATCGACAGCCAGGGCATCGTCGATGATCACAAGAAGCTCGACCTGCAGACGACACTGTCCGCCGTCGAGGACCTCGACTTCGCCGAAGCAGTCAGTCGGCTCGCGCTGCAACAGGCGGCGCTGGAGGCCGCGCAGAAGGCCTATACCGAGGTCACGCGTCTGAGTCTGTTCGACTTCGTCAGGTAAACCGAAGTTGTGGCGTGCGTCACATTCTCGAGCCGTACCGTGACCGAATGCGAACAAACGGGGGGCGGCAATAAGTTGCCGCCTAAAGGTCCTGAGATTGCCGCCGACAACCATTGCTGAAAGCGGCATGCCTCGGCTGCCGGGAGAGTAACCGCCGACTCGGCGGCTGAGTGCAACAGGAATCGATACCAGGAGTAATGGAACAATGGCACAAGTCATTAACACCAATGTGTTGTCGCTGAATGCGCAGCGCAACTTGTCGACATCGGGCATGCAGCTCGCAACTGCATTGCAGCGACTGTCTTCGGGCCTGAGAATCAACAGCGCCAAGGACGACGCTGCCGGTCTCGCGATCTCGGATCGCATGACGACGCAGATCCGCGGCCTGAATCAGGCGGTCAGAAACTCGCAGGACGGTGTCTCGCTTGCGCAGACCTCGGAAGCCGCGCTGGCCGAGATCACGAACAACCTGCAGCGAATTCGCGAGCTGGCCGTGCAGTCGGCCAATGCGTCGAACTCGACCTCGGACCGGGCCGCGCTCGATCTCGAAGTCCAGCAGCGCATCGCGGAAGTCGACCGTATTGCAACGCAGACCTCGTTCAACGGCCGCAAGGTGCTGGACGGCACTTTCGGTCAGGCCACGTTCCAGGTCGGTGCCAACGTCGGCGAGACGATCAACGTCAATCTCGCTTCGAGTGTTCGCTCCACGGCTATCGGCCGCACGGCGGACTACGTCGGCGGTTCGGCCTACAACGCGACGCTGGCCGTCGGTCAGCAGGGCACGGGCGTCTCGACCGTCGCTTTCGTCGCCGGCGATCTCACGCTTGCGATCGGTAACGGCGACGTCGTCTCGGTGGGCGCATCGACGGCCGGCGGTGAAGCCGGTCAGTCGGCTGCCAGTGCGTATGCCAAGGCCGGCGCGATCAACAGTGCCGGTGTCAGCGGCCTCACCGCGACGGCAGACACGACGGTCGAGATCGATCTCGCCGCCAGCGCCGTCTCGACCGCAGTCACGGACTACGATCTGACGATCAACGGCATCGCGATCTACACTGACGAAGACCGCTCGGCGACAGGTGCGAATGCCGCGCTGACAGCCGATGACATCGTCGCCGCGATCAACGCGAACTCGTCGACCACCGGCGTCATCGCTTCCTACGATTCGAGCGCGACGCGCCTGACGCTGACCGCCTCCGATGGCCGTGACATCACGGTCGACCAGGGCAACGTTGGAGCGGCCAACCAGGGTCTCGGTGCTGCCGAGGGCACGAACAACACCGTCAACACCGGCACGACCCTGCTCGCAGGCGATGGTGCCACGACGACGGTCACGTTCGGCGGCAGTGTGCGGCTGACGGCTGCAGAGCAGATCATCATCGCAGGTGGTGATCCGGCCAAGGCCGGCTTCTCGGCGACGTCGCTGGCGCTCGGTAACTCGGCGTTGAATTCCGCGTCGGTCACGACGGTGGATTCAGCCAACACGACGATCAATCGTGTCGATGCGGCCCTGACTTCGGTCAGCACGCTCCGCAGCACCTTCGGCGCGATTCAGAATCGTTTCGATTCGGTCATCGCGAACCTCGAGGCAGTCACGGAAAACCTCTCGGCTTCGCGTAGCCGGATTCTCGACGCGGACTTCGCCGCGGAAACCGCCGCCCTGACACGGGCGCAGGTTCTGCAGCAGGCCGGTGTCGCGATGCTGGCGCAGGCTAACGCCGTTCCGCAGAACGTGCTGGCGCTGCTGCAGTAAGGCAAAGGCAGCCAGTACGATGAAGGAAGCCGGCGGCGCTGATTGGCGCCGCCGGCATTTGATCGAGGGAAGCTCGCGCAATGGGCATAGAAGGAATCACGAGGCAGGCTGATACGGGCTCGCCATTGGTTTCGTCAGGTGCTGCATTTGACGAGACGTCGAAGTCGCCGGGGTCGTCAGACTCCGGTCCACAGCCCCCCGCGCCGACGCGGATTGGCGCGCCACCCGCTCCTGATCTCAGCCAACAGCTCGAGGCATTGACCCGGACGTTACAGGAAAGGCACAGCAACCTCTCCTTCTCGGTCGATAGCAGCACCGGCAAAATTGTCATTCAGGTCGTGCGCAGCAGCACAGGGGAAGTCGTGCGTCAGGTTCCTTCCGAGAAAGCGCTCGCGATCGCCGCGAGCCTCGATCGCGGCGAGCCGCTGGACTCACTCGGCCTCGACAGGTGGGCCTGAAATGATCTCCAGCCTCGGAGTCGGCTCGGGACTCGAACTCGGTGGTCTGCTCGACAACCTCGTTGCGATCGAACGCCAAAGCACCGAGAGCATACTGAACCGGCGCCAGGCGCGCGCCGAGATCAATCTGTCGTCGATCGGGACGTTGCGTGCGTCGGTGTCGGCGCTCTCCAGCGCGGTCACCGCACTGAAGGACTTCGAGCTCGGGCTGACGGTCACGAGCTCGAGCGAGGCGGTCACGGCGACGGCCGGCGACGAAGCCGATGAATCGAGCTACGTCATCGCCGTGCAGCAGATCGCCACGGCCCAGTCGCTCGCGAGCGACGAGCTGAACCCGTTCACCGACCCGGATGCGAGTCTCGGCGCCGGCACGCTGACGATTACGGTCGGCACGGCCACCGCGAATATCGAGCTGAGTGCGGGTCAGGACAGCCTGCGCCAGGTGCGCGATGCGATCAACGCGAGCGAACTGAACGTTCAGGCGGCCGTCGTTCAGGACGGCGCCGACTATCGCCTGTTGCTGACATCCGGCGAGACCGGCACGGCCGGTCAGATGACGCTGACGGTTTCGGGCTCAGTCGACACCAGGCTCGCATCAGCGAACATGAACGAGACGACAGCCGCCGCCGATGCCAGCTATTCCGTCAACGGGCTGACGCTCAGCTCGTCGTCGAATACGATCGAAGACGTGCTGCCCGGGTTGACGGTCGAGCTGCACGCGCCGACCGACGGTACCCCGGCCGTGCTGACGGTCGGCCAGGACGCGGACGCGCTGGCCGAGAAGATCGGCGCGCTTGCAACGGCCTACAACAAGCTCGTCAACGATATCAATCAGCTCGGCGCGGCGGCCCCGGACGGGTCGAGCGCGGGCCCGCTGGTCGGCGATGCGTCACTGCGCTCGCTGCAGCGCCAGATCCAGGGCGTGTTCGCCAACAGTATCGACACCGGCATTAGCGGCAGTGCGTTTACGACGATGGTCAGCCTTGGTGTACAGACGAATCTGTCCGGTGAGTCGAGCCTCGACGTCAGCCGGCTCGAAGCCGCGCTGGCCGAGGATCGGGACGGCGTCGAAGCGCTGGTCGCGGCATTCGCGACGAGTTTCTCCGACCGGCTGTCCGCGTTCGAGGGCAGCGACGGCATTTTCGACTTTCGTTCCGAGCAGCTGAACGGCGAGCTCAGGCGAATTCGCGATGAGCGCGACACTCTCGAGCTTAGGCTCGGTGCGCTCGAGGAACGGCTGCGCAGCAAGTTCAGTGCGCTCGATGCGCTGGTCTCGCAGTTCAATTCGACCAGCACTTTCCTGGCGCAGCAACTCGAATCGCTGGCATCGATCACACCTGACAACTAGCGCGCTCAGGTTTTCGTCGCCTGCTGCCGATGACATCAATGCAACAGCGATTCGGAGGCCGATGATGCGAAGCTTTGGTGAACGACGGGGTCTCGACGACTATCAATTCTCGGATCTGCCATCGCTGGTCGATGGCGGCAATCCGCATCAGCTGGTCCAGCTGATGCTCGATGGCGCATTGACCCGCGTCGCGCACGCGCAGGGATCGCTCGAAGCCGGCGATGTGCCGCGTAAGTGCGAGATGATCAGCAAGGCGCTGAACATCGTCGAGGGTCTGCGACTCTGCCTCGACGAGGAGCAGGGCGGTGATATCGCGCGCAACCTGTCGGCACTCTATGACTACATTGCGCGGCGCCTCGTCACGGCGAACGCCAACAACGACAGCCAGATTCTGACTGAAGTCATCAGTCTGCTGCGCGAGCTGCAGACCGGTTGGCGGGAACTGGGCGAATTGCTGAACGCGGCAGCCGCAGCCGAGCCGTCGGCCGCAGCCGTCTGAGATCCGTCCGGTGCCGGCAAGGATCGATGAGGCGTTGATGGCCGTCGAGGCGGACCTGACAAGGCTCGCCGAGTCGATCGAGACGGAAGACTTTACGACGGCTGTGCGTCTCGATATGGAAATGCAATCCGGGCTGCGTGAGATCGATGCGCTGCTGTCGAAGCGGGACGGTGGCATCCCGGACGCCGAGATCGAGGTGCTGGTGCTGCGCCTCGTCGCTGTCTGCGACCGGCATCGGCAGCTCGTCAGCCAGGCGCGCTCTACGCGCGAGCAGGTGGCGCGGGAGCTGGCCGACCTGCGCCTCGGCAAGCGGGCCGTCCGGGCCTATCTCGACACGTCGAGCCCGGGTTCGTCGTGAACACGGCTTCGACTTCGGCGCATCTGCCGGCGGTCTCGCCGGCTGAATTCGAGGTGCTCGGTGAGTCCGTCTTCTGCGACGACGAGATCAGCCTCAACTGGCGGGTCATAGAGGCGATGTCCGACGAACCCGAGCTGACGCGGCGCAGCCAGACGAATGAGAAAACCCTGCGGGCGATGGCACTTGCCGAAGAGCACGACGAGACGCAGTCCGACGATGCCGACAGGGCCGAGGTGCATCGGCTCGAAGGCAAGATCGACGTCTTGCTGGCGCTCGTGACGGCGCTCTGCCGTGAGGGGCAGGAGCCGGCGGTCATGCGCAAGGTCCGGTTCAATTCGCGCGGCTTCTGCTGGGATTCCGAGCAGCGGGTAGAGGCCAATGCGCTGCTCGATATCGAGTGCTTTCTGCTCATGCAGTGGCCGTTGCCGCTGAAGCTCTACGCGCGGGTGGTCGACTGCACGCCGTCCGGCGATGGATTCAGGGTCTGCACTCGGCTCGAGGGGCTGAGCGGCGTCTGCCGCGACTGGTTCGGCAAGATGGTCTTCAGGCGCCATCGACGCATGGTCGCGCAACGACGGCGACTCTGAATCGGCCGTCTTGCGGCGCGACGAGCTCCCGTTCGCGTCGAGTTCCTCGCGAACCGGCCTTGCCCGCCGATGCTTTAGCGCGCCCGTGAGACGCACCTCTCACTTACCGGAAATTCCGTAGAAATGCGGATTCGACCTTGGCGGCCGAGCTGTAAGTTCGTTCTGTCGGAGGTAACGGTCGATGGCAACGATGGGTGTGGTTCAGCTCGAGGATCAGGCGCAGCCTGTCAGTTCGGTGCAGTGCGAATCGGGCAATCCCGAGCTGTTCCGTTCGCTGGTCGGTGAGAGCGCCGGCATTTCACATGTGCGGCGTCTGATCGAGCGCGTTGCGCCGACCGAAGCGACCGTGATGGTGCTCGGCGAGACCGGGACCGGCAAGGAGGTCGTCGCCCGCAACATTCATCACCTTTCGGCGCGCCGCAACAAGCCGTTCGTCGCTATCAATTGCGGCGCGATCCCGCCGGACTTGCTCGAGAGCGAGCTCTTCGGGCATGAGAAAGGCGCCTTCACCGGCGCCGTGACTGCCCGCAAGGGACGCTTCGAGCTGGCCAATGGTGGCACGCTGTTCCTGGACGAGGTCGGCGACATGGGCCTCGACATGCAGGTCAAGCTGCTGCGCGTGCTGCAGGAGCGCTGTTTCGACCGTGTAGGCGGGTCGACGAGCATTGAGGCCGACGTACGCATCATCGCAGCGACCCATCGCGATCTCGAAGCGATGACGAGTGACGGCTCCTTTCGTGAGGACCTGTTCTACCGCCTGAATGTAGTGCCGATAGAGATGCCGCCCCTGCGCGACAGGCGCGGGGACATTCCATTGCTGATCTCGGAGCTGAACGCAAGGATTGCGGCGCGCGGCCTCGATCCGAAGCGCGTCGGCGATCGGGCACTGAAGACAATGCTGGCCTACCACTGGCCCGGCAATGTGCGTGAGCTGGCCAACCTGATCGAGCGCTGCTCGATTCTCAGCGCCGGCGCCGAAATCGAGCCCGCCGATCTGCCGTCCCGGATGCGCGCGGCGGCGGGTGGCACAGGCGACGTACCGCTGACTCTTGCCGACGCGACACTAATCGACCTTGGGCTCGGCCAGATCGATTCCGAGCGCATCGAGCTCAAGGGTCTGCTCGAATTGATGGAGACCCGGCTCATTTGCCAGGCGCTCGACCGGTCCGACGGCGTCGTCGCTCAGGCGGCCGAGCGTCTGGGCCTGCGCCGGACCACGCTGGTCGAGAAGATCCGCAAGTTCGGGATCGAACGCCCGCAGCCCCTCACATCGCCGGAAGTTTGACACCTGGTAACGGAGCGCTGCGCGGCGGGCGTCAGAATTCTGACGCCGCAGCCCCGGCGGGGCGCCTGGAGCCCTCTTTTCCGGCGGCATTCCCGAGCTGGTATGGACCTTGCAACGGTAGCGCCAGGGTCGCTGTCGATCCGCGGACTGGAGACCGATGAACATGACGCAAGCGAGTGCCGGGCCGGCTGCAGGCTCAGTTCGCCTCGTCGCAGAGGATCCCGCCACACGGAGTCTGCTCGAGCTCGCGCGACGCGTCGCTGCGGCCGACATTACCGTGACGCTGACCGGCGAGTCCGGAGCCGGGAAGGAAGTCTTCGCCCGCTTCATCCATCAGGAATCACGTCGCCGCGACGGGCCGCTCGTCGCGGTCAACTGCGCCGCGATTCCGGAGTCGATGCTCGAGGCGATGCTGTTCGGTCACGAGAAAGGCGCATTCACCGGCGCCAGCGAATTTCACCGCGGCAAGTTCGAGCAGGCCGATGGCGGCACCTTGCTGCTCGACGAGATCACGGAAATGCCGCTCGGCCTGCAGGCCAAGCTGCTTCGCGTGCTGCAGGAGCGCGAAATCGAACGGCTCGGCGGCACGACGACGCTGGCCGTCGATGTGCGCGTCATCGCGATGTCGAACCGCGATCTGCGGCAGGCGGTGGCCGAAGACATCCTGCGGGAGGACATCTATTACCGATTGAATGTCTTCCCCCTCGTCGTCCCGCCGCTGCGGGATCGACCGGCCGACATCCTGCCGCTCGCCGAACACCTGCTCAAGCGTTACGCCGGCGGCCAGCGGCCGGCGCCCGGCCTCAGCATCGAAGCTGGCGAACGACTGCAGGCGCATCGCTGGCCCGGAAATGTGCGTGAGCTCGACAACGTGTTGCAGCGGGCGCTGATTCTCCGGTCCGGCGTCGATATCGCTCTTGCTGACCTGCGGATCGAGGAGTCGCTCGATGACCTGGCCGGCGATGACGGGCAATCCGGCCTGCGGTCATCGTTGATCGCGTCAGAGGGCACGCTGATTCTAGATGCGCTGCGCGCCGCCAACGGTAAGCGCAAGGATGCCGCGGAAAGTCTCGGCATCAGCCCGCGGACACTGCGCTACAAGCTCGCCCGGTTGCGCGAACACGGCGTGACTCTGCCCTAGTGCGCGGGACGATGCCGGTCGATTGACGGAGAGGTTCCATGAGTGACATGCAAATTCAGGCCGTGTTGTCGCAGATTCGATCGCTGCAACAGGCGGTTCGCGGCCAGGAGACGCCGGCTGCGGGCGGCAGCGATTTCGCATCTTTGCTGAAGAAGTCGCTCGACGAAGTCAATGCGGCGCAGCAGCGCAGCGCCGACCTCACGACGCGCTTTGCGGCCGGCGACGAGAACGTCAGTCTGTCCGAGGCCGTCATTGCGATGCAGCGCGCGAGTCTCGAATTCGAGGCTGTGACTCAGGTCAGAAATCGCCTGCTGTCGGCCTACCAGGAAATCATGAACATGCAGATCTAGTCTGCGGACCCGATGTGACAAGCAAAGATGGCTGAAACTGCTGCAGGAAAATTCGGTTCTCAATTCGCTGCGATCTCGCGTCTCACGGCGCATCGTCAGTTTGGTCTCGTGCTGGGGCTCGCAGTCGTCGCCGCTCTCGCGATCTTCGCGTTGCGTTGGGCGATGCAGCCGGGTTTCGTGATGCTGCTCAACGAGGAAGCGGAGCGCGATTACGCCGACGCGCAGGCAATGCTGACCCGCGCCGCGATTCCCTATCAGATCAGCGAGCGGAGCGGCGCGTTGATGGTTCCCCAGGATCGCGTCCGCGAGGCGCGGATCGCGCTGGCCGAGGAAGGCCTGCCGAGCCAGGGCGCCTTTGCATTCGAGTTCCTGACCGAGGGTCTGCCGCTCGGCACGAGTCGGACGATAGAGAACGAGGCCGTCCGCCGAGCGCTGGCCGCCGAGATCGGTCGCACGATCGCCCAGGCGCGGGCGATACGCTCGGCGCAGGTGCTGCTCGCGCTGCCGGACCGGTCCGTGTTCCTGCGCGATCGCGACGAGACCAAGGCGTCGGTCTATCTCGATGTCCGTGGCGGCACGCTGGATGAAGACCAGATAGCCGGGATCGCCGAGTTCGTCGCGATGAGCGTGCCGGGTCTCGACGCCGGCAACGTCGCGGTCATGGACAGCAACGGCCAGGTGCTGAGCCGGAACGCCACGGCCGGCCTGGTCGGTATATCGCTCGAGCAGCGCGACTATACGCGTCGGCTGGAGCAGGATTATCGGGCGCGGATCGAGAACCTGCTCGCGCCGACCGTCGGTGAGGAATCGCTGCGCGTATCGGTCACGGCCGAGGTCGACTTCACACAATCGGAGACGGCAACCGAAAGCTATGGTGCCGATGAGCCGGCTGTGGTCAGCGAATCGATCACCTCAAACGAATCGAACACCGGCCAGATCGGCGGCGTTCCGGGTGCGCTCTCGAATCAGCCGCCAGCCGGCGGGCAGGTCGCGCCCCCGCCGGACAATGAGGTTGCCGGTGTGGTCGTCGAGGCGCCGCCGACCAGCGTCAACCGCAGCAGCGTGCGCAATTTCCAGAACGACAGAACGCTCAACTATGTGCGCGAGGCGCCGGCGTCACTGAGCCGCCTGTCGATCGCGGTCGTCATCGACGATCGGATCGTCGTCGACGAAGCTGGCGAGCGCAGTCGTGTCGGGCGCACCGAGACGGAGCTGGCCGCGTTCGAAACGCTGGTCCGCGACGCGGTCGGGTTCGATGAGGCTCGCGGCGACCAGATCAGTGTCAGCAATCAGGCCTTCCGCGAGGTCGAAGCGCCGCCCCCGCCGGAGCCGGTTCCCCTCTGGCAGCAACCCTGGGTACTGGAGATCGCCCGCTACGTGGCGGCCGGGCTCGGCATCCTGTTTCTGCTGCTGTTCGTGCTGCGACCGACGCTGAAGAATCTCGCATCGCTGCCCGCGACACCGGCCTTGTCCGGGGGCTTGACGGGCCCGGACATCGACGATGCCGCGATCCTGCAGGCGCAGCGGGCCCGCGAGCAGGCCACACCGCTCGGCCGGGCGCAGAAGTTTGCCGAGGACGACCCGAAACTCGTCGCGCACGTCGTCAGGCAATGGATAGACAGCGATGGCGAGTGAGCATTCCGGCCTGAGCGGCACAATCCGTGCCGCGGCATTTCTGATGACACTCGGCGAAGAGCGGGCCGCCAGCGTTCTGAGACACATGACGCCACGTGACATGCAGCGCGTCGGTCGCGCGATGTCGGCGATGCCTTCCGTCTCGCGCTCGCAGCTCGAAACGCTGGTCAACGAATTCAATTCGGTCGTCGAGAGCCAGGCGACGCTCGGCGTCGGCAGCGAGGAGTACATGCGCAACTTGCTCGTCAACGCTGTCGGTGAGGACAAGGCGCGCAGTCTGATCGATCGCATCGCGATCGGCGGCGATTCGCAGGGGCTGGAATCGTTGAAGCTGATGGACGGCCGCGCCGTCGCCGACCTGATCCGGAACGAGCATCCACAGATCATCGCCATCGTCGTGTCGTACCTTGACAGCGACCATGCAGCCGAAGTTCTGAGCAACATCGCCGAGGAGGCGCGTTGCGACGTGGTCGTTCGAATTGCGTCGCTCGAGGCAATCAGTCCCAGCGCGCTGCAGGAGCTCGACGTCGTTCTGGAGCGGCAGTTCCAGGGCAGCGAGAGCAAGGCGTCGGTCGTCGGCGGATTGAAGCGCGCCGCCGACATTCTGAATTGCATGGACACGGCAACCGAGGAAGCGCTGATCGCGAAGATCGGCGAACAGGACGAGGCGCTCAGCACCGAGATTCAGGAGCTGATGTTCACATTCGAGAATCTGCTCGACATCGATGACCGCGGCATTCAGCGGCTGTTGCGCGAAGTCTCCAGTGAGGAGCTCGTAGCGGCGCTGAAAGTGGCGACGCCGGACATCAAGGATCTCATTGTGCGCAACATGTCGAAGCGGGCCGCCGAAGTTCTCGAGGAAGACCTCGAAACGCGCGGGCCGATGCGTGTTTCAGAAGTCGAGGCCGCGCAGAAGGCGATTCTTGCCACATTGAGGCGGCTCGGCGAAGAAGGCGAGATCGCGTTCGGTGGCGAAGACTATGTCTGACTCCGAAGGCGAAGTGCCGGCCGTCGCGGACGTTCAACGCTGGCAGGCGCCGACCTATGAAACGCCGGCCTCGGGCCCGCCGACGGCATCGCGGATTGCTGCGATCGAGCAGGAGGCGTATGCCGAAGGCCTGCGACGCGGTCTCGACGATGGAATGCGGCAGGGGCAGGAAGCGGCCCTGACACGGCAGAAGCAACTGGACGCGCTGATCGCCGCTATCGAGCCGCAATCGGCAATCGTCGATGAGGCTTTGCTCGCTCAGCTCGGTGAGCTGGTCATCGCCATCGCCCGGCAGTTCGTGCGCCGGCAATTGCAGCAGGAGCCGGGCGAAATCGTCCGCGTCGTCCGTGAAGCGATCGCCGCACTGCCGGCAGCCGATTGTGAAATCACGATCTCGCTGCACCCGGATGACCGGACACTGGTCGATGAGTCGCTGCAGCCGGACTCGCGCGCCCGGACCGTCCGACTCGTCGAGGATCTGAGCCTGTCGCGTGGCGGTGCCCGCGTCGAGACCGATGCCTCGGTCGTCGATGCGACGGTGGAGGCCCGAATCGGCGCCATCGCGGCCCGCATCTTTGGCGACGAACGCGAAGCGAACGGCGACCAGCACGGCACTGTGGCACTAACGGCCGATCCGGTCGGCGGGCAGCCGTGAAGGCCACGGCCGGCCTCGAACATCGCCGCGCCGATGCGCGCGCGCGGCTCGAGCAGTGGCGCCGGGCCGCCGAGGCTGGCGCGCCGCTGGCCGCCCAGGGAAGGCTCGTGTCGATGGTTGGCATGACGCTCGAGGCCGTGGGTTGCGAGATTCCGGTCGGCGGCCGCTGTCGGATCGTCGAGCGCGGCCATGCACCGGTCGAAGCCGAGGCCGTCGGCTTTGCCGGCGACCGCGTGTACCTGATGCCGGTCGGCCACACCGGCGGGCTCACACCCAGCGCACGCATCGTGCCGATCTCGGCAACGCAGACAATCGAAGCCGGCAGCGCCTTGCTCGGCCGGGTAATCAGCCCGATCGGCACGCCGCTCGATCGACGCAAGCCGCCGCGCTGCGAAGCGCGAGCGCCGCTGCTAGGACGCAAGGTCAACCCGTTGTCGCGCCGCCCGATCGCGGAGTCACTCGATGTTGGCGTTCGCAGCCTGAATGCCTTGTTTACGATCGGGCGCGGCCAGCGCATCGGCCTGTTCGCACCCAGCGGTGTGGGCAAGAGCCAGCTGCTCGGGATGATTGCGCGACACACGAAGGCCGATGTCATCGTCGTCGGACTGATCGGCGAACGCGGCCGGGAAGTCAACGAATTCATCCAGAGGACACTCGGCAGGAGCGGTCTGTCCCGATCGGTCGTCGTCGTTGCGCCGGCCGACGAGCCGCCGCTGATGCGGCTGCAGGGCGCACGCGCCGCAACCGCGATTGCCGAATACTTTCGCGATCAGGGTCTCGACGTGCTCCTGCTGATGGACTCGTTGACGCGCTTCGCGCATGCCCAGCGTGAGATCGGGCTCGCGATCGGCGAGCCGCCGGTCACGCGCGGCTATACGCCGTCGGTCTTCGCGCAGCTGCCGCAGCTGCTCGAACGCGCCGGCAACGTCGGCTCGGCCGGCGGATCGATTACCGGCATCTATACGATTCTGATCGAGGGTGACGAGGCCGACGATCCGGTGGCCGAATCGGCGCGGGCCGTGCTCGACGGCCACATCGTTCTGTCGCGACGCGTTGCCGAGACGGGCCGCTATCCGGCGCTCGATGTCGAATCCTCGATCAGCCGGGTCATGAACTCGATCGTTTCCGCCGAGCATAGAGAACTGGCCCAGCAGTTCCGGCAGGTCTATGGCTGTTACCGGCAGAATCGCGACCTGATAAGTGTCGGTGCGTACCGCAGCGGCACGGACCCGGCCGTTGATCGAGCGATCCGCCTGTATCCGGCGCTCGAGGCGTTTCTGCGCCAGCCGCCGGAACTGTCGGCGCCTTTCGATGCGAGTCTCGATGCCCTGCGGACATTACTGGCTGCTCCGGAGCAGCCCTCCGAGGCAAGCCAGTGAAGCAGAGCGAAACTGACGGTCTGGAAACGCTGATCCGGATGAAGGATCTCGAGGAGCAGGCCGCGGCCAGGGGGCTGGCGGAGGCGCGCGAACGGCTCGATCACGAAAAGAAAAACCTGACGACCCTGGAGCGCTATCTCGCCGAATACCTGGCCCATGACACAACCGCAATGACGCGGCCGCGGGCGCTGGCCGAGGGGCATCAGTTTCGGCAGAAGCTGCAACAGACGGTTGACGCGCAGACCAGGGCCGTCGCGCAGGCGACGCGGCAGGCCGAGACCGCGCAGACGCGCTGGGCATCGATTCGCGCCGAGCGCGAGGCCGTCAACCGGCTCGTCGAGCAACGCCGCGTCGAAGACCGCAAGCGTGAGCGCGCCGGTGAGCAGCGCCGCTCGGATGAGCAGGCATTGCAGTCTGCAGTCAGATCGGAGCGCGGTGGGCACGCCTGAGCGGATCGCCGCAGCCAGGATTGGCACGCAGCTTGCAAATTCAGTATCCGATGATCGCGGCCCATTGAGGCCGATCGTAAGGAACAGTCAGACTTGCACGCCGCACCAGACCTCTTTGCCAACGTCGCTCCATTCGGCCCGGGTTCCGGCGGGACCCTGCCGGGACGCGATTCCGGGCCGGCGCGCGCCGTTTCCGGGGCGCCTTCAGGCGCGGCAGGAGCCGGGGCAAAGGGCCCGGAGGCCCCGCCGGAAAACGATTTCACGGCCGTGCTGCTGACCGAGGGCGCTGCCGCCGCGATGGCTCGGCCGGGTGTGGCGCCGGCTTCGACCGGCACGATGGCGACGGAGCCGCGCGGCGTCGGGCCAGCCAGTGCATTGTCGCAGGCAATGAGCAGGCTCGCGCTGCCGGGTCACGGGGCGACTACGCCGAACGGCCTGGCCGGCAACGGCTTGCCGGCAAGCGGCACGCGCGAGCCGCCGGATTCGACGGTTGCGACGGCTCGGGCCGACGCTGCGGCGCCGGCTGCGCAGGCCGGCGGGCCGCTCGGCCATGTCTCCGCCGCGGCCACCGATGCGGCAGCGGTTCTATTGCTCAGCTCAGGCTCGAACCCGGTGCCAGCGTACGCCGCCGCGACGACGGCAGCCGGGGCTTTGACGGTCGCCGCGGGCGGCGATCAAGGCACGCTGTCACTCATCGGGCTCGGCGCGAGTCGATCGGGTGCAATCGGACAGCGGGCCGAGGCTGGTGAATCGGGTACTGCGATTCCTGAGTTGCAGGTCGAAGCGACTGCGCGACGGGATGTGATGTCGCGGGACCGGGCTGCGTTGCTGTCGCCGACGGCGCCAGGTTTCGGCACAGGCTGGTTCGCGGCATCGGGATTGGCAGCGTCCGGGTCCGGGGTCGCGACTCCGGCCGGCGCATCGACGCTCGATGCAATCAGGTCCGGCGCCGCGAAACTCGATGCGCGATCGGCGGCCCGGCGCCTCGAGGTCCTCGATTCGAGCGGCCAGGAATCGCTGCGTCTCGCGCAGCCCGAGCCATCGTCGCCTGCAGTGACGGCAAAGTCGCAACCGACGGCGATCGGTTTGACCCGGGCGGAGCCTGTCCCGCTCGACCAGGCGGTCGGGGAGCGACTCGCGTGGCTGATCCAGCATGGCAAGCAGGACGCAAGGATTCAGATCAAGCCCGAGTCACTGGGTCATCTGGACATCAAGGTCAGCATCGATGGCGACGACGCGCATCTGAGCTTCACATCTCCGCATGGCACCGTGCGCGATGCGCTCGAGCTGGCCGTGCCGCGCCTGCGCGACATGCTTAGTGGTGCCGGTCTGAATCTCGGTCAGTTTGAAGTCGGTGCCGAAACGGCCGAGTCGGCCGGCTCACGAGAGCGCGAGTCCGCGGCATCGAGGTCTGAATCATCGACGTCGTTGCCGGCTGCCGACGATCCCCCGGCAACTCAGGTTCGCGGCCCGACGTCCGAATCGCTGCATCTCGTCGACACTTTCGTCTGATCCATCGACGTCCCGCGACCGGCCGACCCGGCGCGGTGACGGTCAGCCGTCGGACCGCCTTGCCGGAGCGTCAAATTTCCGTCGCCGTCATTCGCAGGACGCCGTCGGCCGGCGCGCGGCTCGCCACCTTTTCCCTTTCCCGTTCAAGCCCTTAGCGCCGGCACCCTAGTCAGCGCGGTTGCTGGCATGGGACTTGCTAATTCACTGCCAGCGGACTTTGGAGGAGACGCAGATGGCAGACGAGAAAGCGGCAGATCAGGAAGCGGACGCACCCGCGAAGAAGAAAAGCCTGTTGCCGATGATTCTGATCGGACTGGTCGTGCTCGGCGCGGCCGGTGGCGGTGCCTGGTACTTCCTGCTCGCCCCCGGGGGTGAGGCGGATGCCGAGGGCAGCGCCGAAGAGACCGAGGCCGAGCATGGTGAGAGCCACGGGGAGCCACTGTATTTCACGCTTGCCGACAACCTGGTCGTCAACTTTCGTGCGACCGGCGGCGCGCGGTTCCTGCAGGTCGGAATCGACGTCATGACCTATGACGCGGACGGCGCCCATGCGCTCGAGGTACATGCGCCGGTCCTGCAGTCGAATCTGATCATGCTGCTCGGCGATCAGACACAGGCGGAGCTGCTGACGCGGGAAGGCAAGGAAGCGCTGCGCGACGAGGCGCTCGCCGAGATCAGGCACTCGATGGAGGAGCTGCATGGTTCCCCCGTCGTCGAGTCCGTCTTCTTCACGAACTTCGTCATGCAGTAGCTCGGATGAGTCAGGAACTACTGTCGCAGGAAGAGGTCGACGCGCTGCTCGACCGCGTCCGGCGCGAAGGCGCCGCCGGGGCCGGTCCGCGCGCGGCGCAGGTCGTCGATCTGGCTGCGCACGAGCGGATCGTGCGTGGCCGGATGCCGACGCTGGAAATGATCGGCAATCGCTTCTGCCGCAACCTGCGTGTCAGCCTGTTCAATTTCATGCAGCGCGCGGTCGAGATCTCGTCCCAGGGAATCAAGCTCGTGCAGTTCTCGGAGCAGCTGCAGATGCTCGATGTGCCGACCAGTCTGAGCATCGTCCGGGTGCCGCCACTGCGGGGCACGGGCTTGTTCATCCTCGACTCCCGTCTCGTTTCCTCGCTGGTCGAGGTCTACTTCGGGGGCGGCCGCAAGGCGCACGCGAGGATCAACGGCCGTGACTTCACGGCGATGGAGAACCGCGTCATTCAGCTCCTGCTCGATCGCTGCTTCGCCGACATGAAGGACGCCTGGTCGCCCGCCATGGCACTCGACTTCGAATACGTCAATTCGGAGTCGAATCCGCAGTTCGCAAACATCGTCAGTCCGACAGAGCTGGTCGTCGTCTCGAGCTTCTCGCTCAGTTTCGACGACAAGGGCGGCGAGCTTCACGTGACGCTGCCTTACGCGATGCTCGAGCCGATCCGGGAGTTGCTCGATGCCGGCGTGCAGAGCGATCGCGATCGCACCGACGATCGCTGGACCGACGCGATTCGAACCGACATGTGCTACGCCGAGGTCGAGCTCAGCGCCCAGCTACTCGAAACCAGCGTGTCCGTTGAGCAGCTGATGCGCCTCAAGCCCGGCGACATCGTCCCGGTCGACATGCCGGAAGACGTCGTTTTGTGCGCCGAGGGCATACCGCTGTTCCGCGGCCAGTTCGGAACGGCCAACGGCAGCAACGCGGTCAAGCTGATTCGCCCGGTCGAGACCGCCTCCAACAAGACGCCGGATTGGGCCGTCGGCGCCGGCTCCGCACAAGCACCTGGCATCGGGGGCCCTGCAGCCGCCGTGCCCGCAAGTTCTCCGGAGAGATAGCAAATGAGCGAAAACGAAACCCCGGCTGCCGAGGCCGAACAACCGTCGGAGCATCAGTCGGCCGAAATGCCGGAGCTGTCCGCGTCCGCGGCGGCGATCGGCGATGCCGACAAGAATCTCGAGCTGATCCTCGATGTGCCGGTGACGCTATCGATGGAAATCGGTCGCGTCCGCGTGCCGATTCGCAACCTTCTGCAATTGACTCAAGGCTCGGTCGTCGAGCTCGATCGTCTAGCCGGTGAGCCGCTGGACGTGACCGTCAACGGCACGCTGATTGCGCACGGTGAGGTCGTCGTCGTCAATGAGCGTTACGGCATTCGATTCACCGATGTCGTCAGTGCCGCGGAACGGGTGCGCAAGCTGAAATGAGCACACCCCGCTTCGGCACTCCGCTTCGGGCCGGGCTGCTCGGCGTCGCCGCGCTGGCAGCGCTGGTTTGTGCAGCCTTCGCGGTCGCGGCAGGTCCGGGTGACTCGCTGCCGGGCCCGAACCTCTGGCGGATTCTGCTCGGCACGGTTGTCGCTCTGGGCATCTTTCTGCTGACCGTCCGCGTCCTGCCGCGGCTCGGTGGCGCGACGGGGCACGGCGGGTCGCCGCTCAGGCTCGTTGCGACGCTGGCCGTAGGCCAGAAGGAGCGAGTCGTCGTCGTGCAGGCCGGCAAGCGCCAGCTGATGATCGGCGTCGCACCTGGACGCGTCACCCTGCTGCAGCAACTCGAGGAGCCGCTCGAGCTGCGGCACGCGGGTGCCGTTCGCAGCGCCGCCGGTCCCTGGGTCGACAAGGTGCTCGGGCGGGCCGCATGAGGACTTCAGCGCATCGCCAGCGACTCGTCACGGCGGCTGGTGCCGCCTGGATTGTTCTGGCGGCGCTGAGTTTCGTCTCGGCTCCGCTGCAGGCGCAGCCCGCGCTCGAGTTGCTGACCGTTACCGATGGCGCCGAGCAGTCGGCGACCTGGTCGGTCAGCATGCAGGTGCTGCTCTTCATGACCGTCCTGAGCGTGCTGCCGGCGTTGCTGATGACGATGACATCGTTTACGCGCGTCGTCATCGTGCTCGCCATCCTGCGCCAGGGACTCGGCACGCAACAAACGCCTTCGAACACGATACTCGTCGGCATCGCGCTGATTCTGACGGCCTTCATCATGACGCCGGTGCTGGTCGAGATCCACGAAGAGGCCGTGCAGCCCTATGTCGAGGAAACGCTGTCGGGTCCGGATGCGCTGGATGCGGCGATCGATCCGCTCAGAGCCTTCATGCTCGACCATACGCGCGAGGCCGACCTTGTCATGTTCGCGGGCCTCGCCGGTCAGGACGAGCTCGAGGGTCCGGACGAGGTCCCGCTGACACTCCTGTTGCCGGCCTTCCTGACGAGCGAGCTCAGGACCGCCTTCGAGATCGGCTTCCTGCTGTTGATTCCGTTCCTGATCATCGATCTCGTCGTGGCGAGCGTCCTGATGTCGGTCGGCATGGTGATGCTGTCGCCGCTGATCATCTCTCTGCCGTTCAAGATCATGCTGTTCGTGCTGGTTGACGGCTGGTCGCTGGTCATGACGACCGTGGCCACCAGCTTCGCGTTCGGGGCCTGAGCCAGGGAAATGCGCGAATGAGCCCCGATGACGTCATCCAGGTTGGCCAGGGCGCCTTGTGGGTGGCGATCCTGCTGTCCGCGCCGATCCTGCTGACTGCGCTCGGCATCGGATTGCTGATCGGCGTCATTCAGGCCGCGACGCAGATTCAGGAGATGACGCTCTCCTTCATCCCGAAGCTGCTCGGCGTGCTGGCGGCAATCGCGATTGCCGGGCCGTGGATGCTGACCCTGATCATCGACTGGGTGCGCGAGCTCGTCCTCGGCATTCCGGCGCTGCTCGGCTGATCGCGGCACCGAGCATGTTTCTGCTGACCGACATTCTGCCGAATCAGGTCTGGCCGCAGTTGCCGGCCCTGCTGTTCACGTTCGTGCGGATCGGCGCTTTGCTCGTGGCGGCCCCGATGTTCGGTGCGCGGACCGTTCCGGTCCGGGTGCGCATCGCGCTCGCCGCATTGATCGCGCTCGTCATGTTTCCGTCCGTTACCCCGCCCGCCGATCTGGACCTCGTCTCCGCCGCAGCCGCCGTGATGATCGGGCGAGAGATACTCATCGGCGTCTCGCTGGGCTTTCTCGTTCAGCTCGTGTTCTCGGCCGTCGCGACAGCCGGCGAGCTGGTCGCGCTGTCGATGGGACTCGCATTCGCGAGCGTCGTCGATCCGGAGCGCGGCACCAGCGTACCCGTCGTAGGCCAGCATTTCGTCGTGCTGTCGACACTGATCTTTCTCGCACTCGATGGTCATCTGGCGTTGCTCCTGCTGCTTGGCGAGAGCTTCGTCTGGCTGCCGCCGAGCACGGCCGGTCTCGGTGCGAACGGCTTCGCCGAGATCGCCCTGTGGATGGGTGAGGCGCTGAAGAGCGCCGTTCTCGTCGCGCTGCCGGCCTCGACGGCGTTGCTCGTCTCCGGCGTCTCGATGGGGCTGATCGCGCGTAGTGCGCCGCAGCTGAACATTTTCGCCGTCGGTTTTCCGATGACGCTGATGCTCGGCATCGTCGCCCTGTTGTTCAGTCTGCCGCTGCTCGCACCGCAGCTCGAGCAGATGCTCGCGCAGGTCCTGGCCGCGGGTCAGGCCGTCGTGCTGGCCTGGCAATGAGATAGCGCGATGAGCGATCGTGATCAGGCCCAGGAACGCACCGAGCAACCGAGCCCACGCCGCCTGGAAAAAGCGCGGCGTGACGGACAGGTCGCGCGCTCGAAAGAGTTGAATACGGCAGTCGTGATGCTGGCCGGTGGCTCGGCAGCATTGTTTGCCAGCGGCTGGGCCGTCGACTCGATTCGCCTGTTGATGATGGACGGCTTTGCGCGGGCCGCTTTCGGTCAGGTCGATGTCGGCGGTGTCATGCAGATACTGCGCAGCGGCATCGCGGCTTCGCTCGGCATTCTGGCCCCGGTCATGCTCGGTGCAGTTGTAGCGGCAATCGCCGGTCCGGTCCTGCTCGGCGGATTCACGCTGAGCGCCGAGGCGATGCGCCCGAAGCTGTCGCGGTTGAGTCCGCTGCAGGGAATGCGACGCATCGTCTCGGCTCAGGGCGCGATGGAACTGATCAAGACGCTGCTGAAGTTCTCGCTGCTGGCGGGCATTGCGGCCGCGTTGCTGTGGTCATTGACCGATCAGATTCTGATGCTCGGCCGGGGAGAGGCGCTCGACTCGATCGGCGAGTCCGGCGCGATCATCAGGCGCTCCTTCGTCGTCATTCTTACCGGTCTGCTGGTCATCGCGCTGATCGACGTGCCGTTCGTGCTGTGGAACCACATGAAGCAGCTGCGAATGACGCGCCAGGAACTGCGCGACGAGCAGAAGGAAACCGAAGGCAGTCCGGAGACGCGCGGCCGCATTCGCCGGATCCGTCAGGAGATGGCCGGTCGGCGCATGATGGAAGAAGTGCCGCTGGCCGATGTCGTAATCACGAATCCGCTGCACTACGCAGTCGCGCTGCGTTACACCGACCGGCCCGATCGGGCGCCGCGCGTCGTCGCCAGGGGTCAGGGCCTCGTCGCGGTGCGCATTCGCGAGGTCGCCGAAGAGCACGGAATTCTCGTTTGCGAGTCGGCTCTGCTGGCACGCGCGATCTACTTCAATACCGCGGTCGGCGAGGACATTCCGACCGGGCTCTATCTGGCCGTTGCCAGGGTTCTGGTCTGGGTCATGAACGTCAAGGCCGCCAGGCGCGACCATGGCCCGCAGCCGGAGTTTCCGACCGAGCTGCCGGTGCCGGATGAGTTCGTCACTGAGCCGAGGTACCCGACATGAGCGAGCTGACGCTACCGGCGGGACGCGCCGACGGCCAGCGCTGGCTCGGCCTCGGCACGCCGCTGCTCGTGCTGGCGCTGCTCAGCATGATGGTGTTGCCGATACCGCCGTTCATGCTGGATGTCTTCTTTACGTTCAACATCGCGTTGTCGCTGGTCATCCTGCTGATGGCGATCTACACGCAGCGACCGCTCGACTTCAGCATCTTTCCCAGCATTCTGCTCGTCGCGACGTTGTTGCGACTCGCGCTGAACGTTGCGTCGACGCGCATCGTCCTGCTGAACGGCCATCAGGGCACCGACGCGGCCGGCCGGGTCATCGAGGCTTTCGGCGATTTCGTCATGGGCGGCACCTGGGCGGTCGGCCTCGCCGTATTCGCGATTCTCGTCATCATCAACTTCGTCGTCGTGACCAAGGGCGCCGGCCGCGTCTCCGAAGTCAGCGCGCGCTTCATGCTGGATGCGATGCCGGGCAAGCAAATGGCCATCGATGCCGATCTGAACGCGGGGCTGTTGTCGGCCGAAGACGCCCGGCGGCGACGCGCCGAGGTGGCCGAGGAGGCCGACTTCTACGGATCGATGGACGGTGCCAGCAAGTTCGTTCGCGGTGACGCCGTCGCCGGCATTCTGATTCTGTTCATCAACATTCTTGGCGGCCTGGCGATCGGCATGGCGGTCAACGGCATGGCGCTGGCCGATGCGGCGCAGAACTACGTGCTGCTGACGATCGGCGACGGCCTCGTCGCACAGATTCCGTCGCTGGTCCTGTCATCGGCGACTGCGATCATCGTGACGCGAGTCTCGACAGCGCGCGACATGGGCGCGCAGGTGCGGTCGCAGCTGTTCGGCAATCCCCGCGCCTTCTTTACCGTGGCCGGCATCATCGCAACCACCGGCATCGTTCCCGGCATGCCGACTTTCGTATTCCTGATGCTCGCTGCCGCCTGCGCGGGCGGCGGCTGGGTCATTCGAACGCGGCAGCAGGCAGCCGAGTCGGCGACCGCCACCGATTCCGAAGCGCAGGCGGCTGCGCCTGACCCGGAACTGTCCTGGGCCGATGTGCCACCCGTCGATCTCGTCGGTCTCGAGCTCGGCTATCGGCTGATCTCGCTGGTCGACAAGGAACAGGCCGGCAAGCTGCTGCCGCGGATCAAGGGGATTCGCCGCAAGTTGTCGCAGGACTTCGGCTTCCTGATCCAGCCCGTGCACGTTCGCGACAATCTGGAGCTGTCACCGACGGCCTATCGCATCAACCTGCTCGACTCGGTCGTTGGCGAGGGCGAGGTCATGCCGGACCGCGATCTCGCGATCAATCCCGGGCGTGTCTACGGTACGGTCGAGGGCCAGGCGACGCGGGATCCGGCTTACGGTCTCGAGGCCGTATGGATCGATCCGGCGCATCGGGAGCGTGCGCAGTCGGCCGGCTACACGGTCGTCGATGCGGCGACCGTCATTGCCACTCACCTCAGTCGCGTGCTGAAAGAGCATGCTCACGAGCTGTTCGGTCACGACGAGGCGCAGCAGCTGCTCGACGCGCTGGCGCAGTCGCATCCGAAGCTCGTCGAAAGCCTCGTGCCCGGCGTGCTGGATCTGAGCGCGGTGCTGCGCGTTCTGAGAAGCCTGCTGGCCGAGCAGGTCGCCGTCCGCGACACGCGAACGATACTCGAGGCACTGGCGCAGCACGCATCGACGACGCGCGATCCGAACGAGCTGGTCGCTTTCGTCCGCGTCGCGCTCGGCCGATCCATCGTCCAGCAGATTGCCGGCTCCCGCTCCGAGGTGCCGCTGATCACGTTCGATGCCTCGCTCGAGCAGATATTTCTGAAGGCCGTGCAGCACGAAGGCCCGACGACGATCGAGCCTGATCTGGCCGCCCGCGTCGTGCAGGCCCTGCAGACGATCATCGAGCAACAGGAGCGCGACGACACACCGTCGATTCTGGTCGTCTCTCCCGAGATTCGGCCCTGGGTCGCGGCGTGGCTCGGAGCATCGGTCAGCGGTCTGAACGTTCTTTCGTACACGGAAATACCAGACAACCGAAAGATCAAGGTTGTCTCGTCAATCGGGCCGGCGGCTCTGCCGGACGGCAACAGCTCGATTGCCGATGAGCCCGCAGCCAAGGGAGTCAGTTGAACATGAACATCAAGCGCTACTTCGCGCCAGACATGCGCCGCGCGATCAATCAGGTGCGGGACGAACACGGGCCTGACACCGTCATCCTGTCGAGTGCGACCGTAGAAGGCGGCGTCGAGGTGATCGTCGCAGCCGATTACGACGCGACGTTGATGAGCGAGCTCGGGACGATGTCGCAGGCTGCCTCGCTGTTCGGCGCGGCCGGTCGCGACGGTGATTCGGATTCCCGTGACGAAACGGCCACCGATCCGGAAACGGATACAGAAACCCAGGCGGATTCCGAAGCCTCTGTTCTCCGCGAGACGGATGCCGATCGGGAAAGCTCGGACTCGCGCGACAGCCAGGCTGCTGTTGGTGGGCCGGGCGCGGAACCGGAGACCGGGATCGCTGCCGAGGCCGATGCAGTCGCCGAGGCCGATACGGTCGCCGACGTCGATACGGTCGCAAAGGCCGATGCAGTCGCCGACGTCGATACAGTCGCTGAGGCCGTGGCAGTCGCCAGGGAAAGTTCTGCGGCCGATCCCGACGCAGACCGGGTCGCTCCGGCGGAGCAGGCCGATGCGGCGGGACACGATCCTTTGCGGGACCCGGCTACCGGAGCGCTGCTCGAGAGCAGAGCGGCAGACGACGGCATCCGCAACAACGATGTCGAGATCACGGCAGCGAAGCTCGTCGAAACCGGGCCCCGCGTGCCGGCGCTTCGTCAGGATGCAGATGCGAGCCGCGAACTTCGCGCGATCCACGAAGATCTGTTCGCGCTGAAGGGCCTGATGCGTGAACGCTTTGCCTGGTCGGATCTGCGTGCCCGGACTCCGGAGCGGTGCTGGCTCATGCGCCGCGCCGAGGAGTTTGGCCTGACCGCGCGACTGGCGGATACGCTGCTGAGCGAAGTCGAGCACCCGGCAGTCGATGAGCGTGCCTGGACCGAACTGGTCGCGGCGCTCAGGCGACGTCTGCTCGTCGTGCGCAACGATCCAATCGACGAGCCGGGCGTGATCATGCTGACGGGCCCGACCGGCGTCGGCAAAACGACGACGATCGCAAAGCTCGCGGCGCGCTGCAGCCTGCGCTACGGACGCGACTCGGTCACGATGATCTCGACCGATTTCGATCGAATCGGAGCACAGCGACAACTCGCAGCCTACGGTGCAATGCTCGGTGTTCCGGTCCATACCGTGGGATCGGCGGCCGGGCTCGACGACCTGATCCGCGAGCTGGGTGACCGACGGCTGGTCCTGATCGATACATCCGGTTCGGCGCAGGGCAGCCGCGGCGTAGCCGCGCTCGCCGATCAGATCGCAGCCCGAGTCAGCCTGAGGCGCTTTCTCGTGCTGGCCGCCAACCTTGAGGCCGGTGTGATGCATGACGCCGTCGATGCCTTTGGCGGATCGGCGCTCGACGGGATCGTCGTGACCAAGATCGACGAGGCGGCACGCCTGGGCGGCGCCGTTTCGGTTCTGGTGGGAGCCGGGCTGCCGGCCGTCTGGCTCAGCGACGGCCAGCGGATCCCGGAAGATCTGCGGCTCGCCACAGTCGACGATCTGCTCGAGTCGGCTGCTCAGGTGACCGACTCGGTGACCGACCCGCAGGTGCCGGCCTTCGGTCTGCACACAACGGACCAATTCGCCGCGGAGTGCGCAGATGACCGCAAGTCCTGAAGTCTGGCGCCGCGCTTTCGCCGGCGGCCGGCGCGGCCCGAAGATTCTGGCCGTGACGTCGGGTAAGGGCGGTGTAGGCAAGACCCAGGTCGCGATGAACCTGGCCGTCGCGCTGGCCGGCCGTGGCCAATCGACCGTGCTGCTGGATGCCGACCTCGGGCTCGCCAATGTCGACGTCCTGCTGGGGCTCGAGGCCGTCAGCAACCTCGACCACGTGCTGAAAGGCGACCGGGAGCTCGCTGATATCCTGCTCGATGGTCCCGCCGGTCTCAGGATCGTGCCGGCGGCCACCGGTGTCAGCCGTCTGGCGGACCTGTCGCCCGGCGAAATTGCCGGCATGCTCGGGCTGCTTTCGATGCTGCCCGATGACCTCGACGCGATGGTGATCGATACGGCGCCCGGTATCGGTCCCGGTGTCCTGAGCTTCTGCGCCGCGGCCAGCGACGTGCTGATCGTGCTTTGCGATGAGCCGACCGCGCTGACCGATGCCTATGCGCTGATCAAGGTGCTGGCGCGCGAGCGCGGCGTGAAGCGCTTCCAGATCCTTTGCAACCGTGTTCGGCACGGCCTGCACGGGCGGGCGCTCTTCGAGCACTTCGTTGCGATCTGCGACCGGTTCCTCGATGTCAGCTTATGTCACCTGGGCAGTATCCCGGACGATCCGGCTTTCGAGGCTGCGCTGAAGGAGCGCGCCGCGGTCGTAACGAGCCGACCTTCGAGCCCCTCGGGTGCCGCGTTTAAAGAGTTGGCCGAACGTGCCGACAAACTGAATGTACTCGAAGCGTCTGTCGGGAGGCCGACATTCCTTGTCGAGCGCACGCTGGCGGCCGCGGGCGCCCCGCCACCTCCGGGGGGGCGCTGAGATGGGGGCTGCGCAGTCATACGCGGATTCCGAGATCCTCGTGCGCGAGCATATGGATCTGGTCAAGCGTATTGCGCACCACCTGATCGGCAGGCTGCCCGCAGACGTGCAGATCGAGGATCTGATGCAGGCCGGAGCAATGGGACTTATCGAAGCGTCACGCAATTACGACCAGAGCCACGGGGCGAGTTTCGAGACCTATGCCGGAATCCGGATACGTGGTGCGATGCTGGACGAGGTGCGACGTCACAACTGGAGTCCCCGGTCGGCGCATCGCAACATGCGGCGCATCAGTGCCGCTGTGCGTGTCGTCGAAGGACGTCTCGGGCGCAGCGCGTCGGCAACGGAAATCGCCGGCGAGATGGGCATCGAGCTCGAGGAGTATCACGAGATGCTCCGCAAGGCGACCGAGAGCCAGGTATTCAACGTCGAAGATGTTCTCGGCCCGGATGCCGGCAACGGCGACGCATTGCCGGGCGATGCCAGAGATCCGGCGGCCGAGTACGAATTCGAAAGCCTCGGCGAGGCGGTGGGCGCCGCGATCGAGAATCTGCCCGAGCGAGAGCGCACCGTGCTCGCGCTCTACTACGACGAAGAACTCAATCTGCGCGAGATCGGCGAAGTCCTCGGCGTCACCGAATCGCGGGTCTGTCAGATTCATGGCCAGGCGCTGGTGCGGTTGCGTTCGCGCCTGACGGACTGGAATCGGGAGCCGGGCTCTGAAAGCGCGAATTGACGACTGCCGGGATCGTGCGCGGGAAAGCCCGATGGCTCGCCCGGCTGCGCGGCGTGCCCGGAGGTTGCGATGAGCACTGACATCTCGATCCTGCTCGTCGACGACGACTCGACCGTGCGTGAAGCCGTCAAGGAAATGCTCGACGGGCTCGGGTTCAAAAACATCGCCGAGGCCGAAGACGGTGAGGCGGCTCTTGCGGCGCTGCGGGACGGCGAGTTCGGCTTGCTGGTTACGGACTGGAATGTGCCGAAGTTGTCCGGTGTCGAGCTCGTACGCAGCATTCGCGCCGATGATGCGCTAAAGGGCATCCCGGTGATCATGGTGGCGGCGGAGGCGACGCGCGAGCAGATCATCGCTGCCGCGGAAGCAGGGGTGGACAGCTATTTGATCCAGCCGCTGACCGCCGAGACGCTCGAGGCCAGGATCACGGCGTTGCTCGAACAGCCGACGGAATCCGCCGCGTGACCGGGTCGAAAGTGCCGGGTCTGACGAACGAATCGAACTGAGATGGATATCCTCAGCATCGTCGGCATTCTGCTCGGCCTCGTTGCGATTCTCGGTGGCAGCATCCTGAAGGGCAGCGGTCTGGCCGCGCTCTGGAATCCGGCCGCGTTCGTGATCGTGATTCTCGGGACGTTCGCGGCGGTCCTGTTGCAGGTTCAGCTGCGCGTATTTCTGCATGCAATCGGCATCTCGAGGTGGGTGCTGCTGCCGCCGACGATGGACGGCGAAAAGCTGATCAAGCAGGTCATCGACTGGAGTCAGGTCGCGCGGCGCGAAGGCCTGCTCGGCCTCGAGTCGATCGCCGAGCGCGAAACCGATCCATTCGTTCGAAAGGGTCTGCAGCTACTGGCCGACGGCGCGGAGCCTGAAACGATCCGGCACATCATGGATGTCGAGATCGAAAGCCGCGAACAGTTCGACAAGGAAAGCGCGAAGGTATTCGAGAGCCTCGGAATCTATGCGCCGACGCTCGGCATCATCGGTGCCGTGCTGGGTCTGATGGCAGTCATGCAGAAGCTGGCCGAACCGGAGCATCTCGGTAGTGGCATCGCCACGGCCTTCGTCGCCACCGTGTACGGAATCGCGTTCGCCAACGTTCTGTTCCTGCCGGTCAGCAACAAGCTGAAGGCCGTGATCCAGGCGACGAATGTGCAGCGCGAACTACTGATCGATGGCTTCGTCAGCATTGCGCGCGGCGACAATCCGCGCAACATCGAGACGAAGCTTCGCGGCTATCTCGTCTGAGGCAGGCTCGGCTTGGCCAGAAAGCACAAGCATGAGGACCACGTGAATCACGAGGCGTGGGCCATTCCCTACGGCGACCTGATCACGCTGCTGCTCGCATTCTTCGTCGTCATGTATGCGCTGTCATCGGTCAACGAAGGCAAGTATCGCGTGCTGTCCGATTCACTGGTGGCTGCGTTTCGGTCCGCACCGAAGTCGCTTGAGCCGATCCAGATCGGCGAACCGACTCGCGCGCAGGGAAGCATCGAGGTTGCGCAGCGGCGGACGCTGGTGCCGCTCGAGGTCGACCAGCAGCTGCAGGAGTTGCAGCAGAGCCGCGAATGGCAGTACATGCGCGAGCTCGGCATGTCGCCGGAAGAGATCGACGAGACGATGGCCGAGATCAGTGAGCTGAACGATCTGATCGGGGACGCGCTCCAGGAATGGATCGCCGTGGATCAGGTAAAGCTCCGTCCGAACAGTTTCTGGCTCGAGATAGAAGTCGATACCAGTCTGCTGTTCCCGGTGGCCGGCGCCGACCTGTCGGCTCAGGCCGTGCCGATAATCGACAGTCTCGGCGAGATTCTGGCCGAGACCGATGCCCGTATTCAGGTCGAGGGACATACCGACGACGTGCCTATCGCGACCCAGGCTTTCCGCTCCAACTGGGAGTTGTCATCGGCGCGAGCGGCGACGGTCGTAAAATTGTTTGCCGATACCGGTGTCGATCCGCGCAAGATGGCTGCGGTCGGCTACGGGGAATTTCAACCGGTAGCCGACAATGGCACGGAAGACGGCCGCTCGGCCAACCGGCGAGTCGTGATCATCGTCACTTCCGACGGCGAGACGGAAGGCGGTGAAGTATTCCGCCCGTCTCTGCAACTTGCCGAGTCGGATTCGGAGGCATGATGGTGCGCTGCTATCATACGGACGGGTTTCATATCGAGGCCGGGGCGCGATGAACATTGATTCTGCGGAGTTGATCTATCTGGTGCTCGGGCCCGGCGTGCTCGTGCTGATTGCGATTCTGCTCCGCGTCGATCTCAAGCTGAAGCGACGCTACGACGAGCTCGCCACACGGATGATGGAAGCGGAAGGTCGGCTCAGCGTATTGCAGGCCCTCGAGAATGACGACACCCGCGAGCGCGAGCTCGAGGAGCGCGTCGATCTGCTCGTCCGCCAGTACGAGCAACTGATGCTGCGCGACGCCGAGACGGGACCTTACTTTCGCGCCGTTCGCATTGCCGAGAAAGGCGCTTCAGTCGATTCGATGATCGAGCAGACCGGCGTCACTCGTGTCGAGGCCGAGCTGATTCACAAGCTGCACGGCATCGAAATGCCTGCCGTGGTCGCCGACCGGACACTGGCTGCCGGTTGATCCGCCGCGTCGTTCGATCGACGCACCGCGGAGGGTCGCCATCCGCGAACAGGGAAGAAGCCCTAATCGATCTCGTAGAACGCAATCAGCCCGCCGAACTCCTTCGCGTTCTCATCAGGCGTCTGCTCGCTGCCGGGTAGCGCATCGAGCCATGCCTTCAGCGTCTGACGCAGCTCGGCGATTTCCTCCGGCGTCGCCCGGCCGCGAATTTGCATGACCAGCATCTGCTCGTCGTCGTCATCGCGAGCGTTGGCCATAGCATCCAGAATTTCGTTTTCGCTGATGCGCAGCATGTCGCGCGCCGCATCGATGCCCGCTCCCCCGGCCGCGGCGCCGAACAACGAATGATCGGCCTCGAATCGCTGGGCGACAGCCCGAAAAGTGCGCTCGATCGTGCCGCGCTTCTGTCTTTCCTCGACGACCTCGACCAGACCCGAGTCGTGCAGGGCATCGACATGGCGGTAGAGCTTCGTCACGCTCTCCCCAAGCTCGGCCGCCACCTGCTTGGTCGTCTTCGCCGACTCGGCGAACGCCTGCAGGAGCCTGAGTTTCAGCGGATCGGACAACAGACGCACCTGGTCCAGGTCCTTGATTCTATGGATGTCTTTCATTCTCGTCGCCAGCTGCCTCGGACCGGGGCTTGATTATTCACATAGACGTGAATATTATTATTCACGATCAGGTGAATATTCAGGATAGCCAAATCGATGCACTTTATCGACCACATTTTCATCCTGCTGCTGTTCGTGCTGCAGCCCGTCTGTGGTGCGTTCGACGCCCGCTACTACATCGCGCGAAGCAGAGCGGGTCTGCCGGCGGAGCGTGTTCGCTTCTATCGACAGACGGCGTTGATCGAGTGGGTTTTCCTGTTGGTGCTGATCGCGGTGTGGCTCGACTTCGACCGGCCGGTTGCCGATCTCGGACTCGTCACACCCGGCGGCGCCGGCTTCTGGGCCGGAACGGCGCTTTGCGTCGGGCTCGTCGGGTTTCTGCTGTACTACTGGCGAAGCGCGCAGACCGCGAGCGCTGCGCAGAAGACGGAGTACACGAATTCGCTCGGCGATCTGGTCGTTTTCCTTCCGCATACGAGAACGGAGCTACGCAGTTTCTGCGGTGTGTCGATAACAGCCGGGATCGTCGAGGAGCTCGTCTATCGCGGCTTCGTGATCTGGTACCTGGCTCAGTACATGCCGATCTGGGTCGCCGTAGGGGTCTCGTCGGCCGCTTTCGGTATCGCTCACAGTTACCTCGGCAGGAGCGGCATGCTCCGAGCCGGCCTGGCCGGACTCGCTTTCGGCGTTCTGTATGTCGTGACGGGCTCGATCTGGTTACCGATCATCGCGCATGCACTGATCGACCTGCTGCAGGGCGCGGCGCTCCACGAAGTCCTGCGGGAAGACCATGATCAGCCGGAGCCGCAACTCGCATAGAAGATGCAGTCGGATGAGCGGAGAATGTCGACTTCGCTCTACCTTGCTCCGTGCGGAGATCGCTCAATCGTCCGCGACGGTGCTCAGAACCCGCTCGATTACGTCGACGACCCGTTGACACTTTCGTGCGTCGAGCGCATCGCGGTGAGGTAATGCGAAGCTTCCAGCATCGTTGTCGAAGTATTGTCCCGACGCCTTGCCGAACTCGTCGTCCAGTGCCGCGCGAACCAGAATGTCGGCGCCAATACCGATGTCCTTGCCCGACATGCCGTAAGCCTCCCTGACCATCTTCGTGCCGAGCAGAGAGCCGGGATTGACAGAGATCACAGCCGGACCGTTGGCGCCGAGTGACCCGGCAAGGCTCCGCGACCACATGATCAGAGCCAGTTTGCTCTGTGCGTAGGCCGCGTCGTCGGACAAACGTCTGCCTTTTCCCGCCAGAGCCTCAATGTCTACTGCAGCCTGCGCCGCCGACGACAGGTTGATCACGCGGCCTGCTTTGCCGAGTGTCGGCAGTAGACGTTGTGTGAGCAGGTACGGCGCGATCGTGTTGACTGCAAACCGCAGGTCGAGACCGTCTGACGTTTCCGCTTCACGTGCGCTGTAGACACCGGCGTTATTGATCAGCACGTCGAGGCTCTGATGTTCGCGCGCGACGGTTGCGGCAAGCGCTTCGACTTCACGCATCCGCGAAAGATCTGCCGAACAGGTTTCCGGACCATCGCTCCCCGCAAGCGCGGCTAGGGATTCTCTCACCTGTTCGAGTTTTCGCGTGTTCCGCCCGTGAAGCAGCACACGATGACCCTTGCCGACGAGTTCTCTCGCCGTCGCCAGGCCGATCCCGTCGGTCGAACCGGTAATCAGAATCGTCTTCGGCATTCAGCGATCTCCCGGGCCGGCGTGGAGAGACTTCATTTTGCCCGAATCACCAAGGGAGATCTGGCTGCGGTGTAGCCAACATCGGCTGAGCACAATCGCCTGCGCTGGCTCGGGGTTTAAGGCGCACCGCGGATTCGCTAGTCTAGGCTTGGCCCGGCTGCGGCAACGCTCGAACAAGAAGAATGCCGATGAGATCCGTCACGCGCCTGCTGGTTTCTCTGCTGTTCATCCTGCCCATTGCAGTTGACGCGCAGCGCGATGTGGTCGTTGGCGTCGTTGCCGATGGCCCGGCGGCACCGGAGCGCTCTGCCGTCTCTCTGGCGTCGATCGGCACGGAGGTCGCGGGGCTCGTCGGCGATGAGTTCAACGTTCTGTTTCCGGACGATAAGCGCTCGGATGGCGGGTGGACGCTCGACGGCGTTCGCGCAGCGGTACGAGAGCAGCTCGATGACCCGGAAGTCGACATCATCCTGACGACAGGTCTCGTCGCCGGCAGCGAGCTCGCACAGACCGATGCGCTGACCAAGCCCGCGGTCGTTGCTGTGGTTGCCGATTCCGAGCTGCAGGCCTTTCCTTACGTCGGCGACGAGGTTTCCGCAGTCAGCGGCAAGGACAATCTCGTCTATGTCTCCGACTTCAACACGATCGACGACGAGATCCGGAGTTTTCACACCGCCATAGGCTTCGAGCATCTGGCGGTGCTGATCGATGCGCTGACGCTCGAGGCAATTCCTGTGCTCGCCCGCGATAAGGCAGATCAGCTGAGCGCCGAGCTGGACGTTCGGATCACGATCGTTTCGGTGACCGACTCGCCCGATCAGGCGCTCGATCGCCTGCCGAACGACGCCGACGCGGTTTATGTGACCCCGCTAATGCGTATTACCGGTGAAGGCATGAATACGCTCGCAGCCGGTCTGATCGAGCGCCGCCTTCCGAGCCTCTCGCTGATCGGTTTCGCGGAAGTCGTCAACTATGGCCTGCTGATGGCAACGGGCGGGCAGGAGGCGGACCGGATACGGCTCACTCGGCGTATTGCGCTGAATATTCAGCGGATTCTGCGCGGTGAAAACGCCGGGACACTCGACGTCGTGTTTCAGGAGTCGCAGCGCCGCATCATCAACATGCAGACGGCCGAAGCGATCGGTTTCGTGCCTGCCTATGCCGTTCTTACCGATGCGGTGCAGATTCCCGAAGTGCCCATCGAGAGCGGCGATCCGCTGAGCCTGGCCGACGCGATGGTCGAGGCACTTGAAGCCAACCTCTCTTTGCGCACCGTCAGCTACGATCCGCTGGTCGCTCAGGCGGCCGCTGACGGTGTACGCGCCGCGTTGCGTCCCCAGCTGGGCATTGCGCTGCAACAGACCGCGATCGACGCCGATCGGGCGAATCCGTTGTTCCAGTCCGAGCGCACCCGTCAGGCGCAACTCAGCGGCTCGCAGCTGATCTATTCCGACGATGTACGCGCCAACCTGCGAGCGGCCGAACAATCCGTTCTGGCCGCGGGGCTCCAGTATCAGACGGCGGAGCTCGATACCGCACAGTCGGCAGCGCGCGCGTATCTGACGGTCTTGCGTGCCCGTGCCCTGGAGGTCGTGCAGCGGCAGAATCTCGAGGTCACGCGCGAGAATCTGGCGCTTGCGCGAATTCGCGAGCGCATCGGGTTCTCCGGCCGCGGCGACCGTCTGCGCTGGGAGTCGCAGCTCGCGACCGATCTGCAAAATGTCATAGCCGCGGAAGCCGACAGGCGCAGCGCGCTCGTGGCACTGAACCAGATTCTGAACCGCCCGCAAAATCAGGACTTCACGGCACCGCAGGCGGACGTGGCAGGCTCGATCGCGATATTCGACGATCCGCGGTTTCAGGTGTTCATCGACAACGCCGTTGCCTGGGAAACTTTTCAGAACTACTCGGTCAGCGCCGCAATCGACGCATCGCCGGAGCTGGGCGGGCTCGACGAGCTGATCAACGGGCAGGAGCGCTTGCTCCTTGCGACAAAGCGGAAACGCTGGCTGCCGGAGCTCGTGCTCGGTGGTACGCGTGGCTCGATACTCAGTCGCGGCGGAGCCGGCTCGAACCTCGATGGCCTGAACATCGACGACGAGTCGTGGAGCCTGCAGGTCTCGGCACAGCTTCCCGTGCTGACCAGCGGCGCTCTGAGGGCGCGAATCGACTCCGCTGACTATCAGCTGCGGCAACTGCAACAGACCCGGGCGGCGCTTGCGGTGCAAATCGAAGCGCGCACCCGTCTTGCGCTGCAGCGTGCGTCAGGCAGCTATCCGGCGATAGAGCCTGCGATAAACGCCGCAGCTGCCGCGACGGAAAACCTGCAACTGGTGACGGACGCCTACTCGCAGGGCGCGGCATCCGTCACCGATCTGATCGATGCCCAGAGAGCGGCCAACGTGGCCAATCTGCGCGTCGAGGACACCCGCTACGCCGCGCTGATCGACATCATCGACGTGTTTCGATCGACAGCGGATTTTTCGATATTCCTCGATTCCGGGAGTACTGAGGCATGGTTTCAGAAGGTCGAAACCTACTTTCGCGAGCAGGGCTCCGATCCGTCGCGTTAGTTTCGCTACTGGTCGCGCTCGGCGCCTGTGAGGAACCGCCGGCCACCGAGGAGATCATCCGGCCGGTGCGTTACGAAGAGGTCCGGGCGGCGAACAGCGAGCAACGAAGGACGTACTCCGGCACGACTCAGGCCGAGCTCGAGATCGATCTCAGCTTTCGGGTCGGCGGGCGGCTCGACCGCCGTGCCGTGGACATTGGCGACCTCGTCGAGCCGGGCGACCTCGTTGGCGAGCTCGACACGGCCGACTATGAGGCGCGTGTGCAGGAAGCTGCCGCCGGGCGGGATCTCGCGCGCGCCGGTGTGACCAATTCCGAGGCGAACCTCGAGCGCGTGCGCGGGCTGTACGAGAACGACACCGTTTCTCAGCGCGAGTACGACGCCGCGATCGCGGCTGCCGATTCCGCCCAGGCGCAGCTCGCCGCAGTCGAGCAGCAACTAAGCGTGGCGCGCCTGCAGCTTGGGTATACGCAGCTGACCGCACCACGGCAGTGCACCGTCGCGCAGACTCTCGTCGAGATCAATCAGAATGTCGTGCCGGGTCAGGCCATCGTGCGCCTGAACTGCGGCGAGTGCGCCGAAGTCGCGGTTAGCGTGCCGGAAGTCGATATCGGCAGAATCAGCGAAGGCGACGAGGTCCGCGTAACGATCGGCGCGCTCGGCATCCGGCAGCTCTCCGGCTTCGTCAGAGAGGTAGGCGTCGATACCGGGGCGACCGGCACGACCTATCCGGTGGTGATCGGTATCAGCGAGCGGTGCGCCGATGTCCGCGCCGGGATGGCGGCCGAAGTCGAGTTCCAGCTGCAAAGCGACGGACCCGCCGGCGCGCTCGTCGTGCCGTTCGTCTCGGTCGGCGAAGACCGCGACACCGGCGAGAACATCGTGTTCGTCCTCGAGCCGGATGATGGCGACATCTGGAACGCCCGTCGCCGAGTCGTCGAGCTGGGCGAGCCGACAACGACCGGCCTGGTCGTTCTCGACGGCCTGAACGAGGGCGATCTGATCGTGACGGCCGGCGTGAGGCGGCTTGCAGCCGATCAACGCGTTCGTTTGCTGGCCCGCGAGTCGTCTGAAGACCCGCGGTAGCGATCGTGGACCTGACACGCTTTGCGATCGAGCGGAACCGCGTTTTCATCGCGCTTTTGGCCGTGGTTCTGATCGGCGGCCTTTCCGTCTACAGCTCAATGCCGCGCAACGAAGATCCGGGCTTCATCGTCCGCACGGCACTCGTTCAGACGATTTTTCCGGGCGCGAGTCCCGAGCGCGTGGAGATGCTCGTCACGGACAAGCTGGAAGAGGTCATTCAGGAGATTCCGGAGCTCGATTTCGTCTCCAGCAGCTCGATGGTCGGGACTTCGATCATTTACGTGAACATCAGCGAAAGCTACGACGACATGCGTCCGATCTGGGACGATCTGCGGCGCAAGATCGACTCGGCGCGGGGCGATCTGCCGGACAACGTGGTGGGCCCTTTCGTCAACGACGACTTTGGCGACGTCTTCGGCTCATTGATTGCGATTACCGGTGAGGACTTCGAATACCGCGAGCTGAAGGCTATTGCCGATGAGGTGCGCAACGAGCTGCTGTTCGTCCCCAACGCCGCTCGCGTAGAGATCTACGGCTCGCAGGACGAGCGCGTATTCGTCGAGTACGACAACGCGCGACTGGCCGAGTTCGGGTTGTCGCCGCTGCAGCTGCGCGCAGTGCTCGACAGCCAGAACATCATCCTGCCGGGTGGCGATTTCAGCACGAACTACGAGCGGATCGTGTTCGAGCCGAGCGGAAACTTCGAGTCCGTCGAGGATCTGAGAAACACGATCGTCAATCTGCCGGGGCGGCGGGAAGTCGTGCGCCTACAGGACATCGTTTCGATTCGCCGCGGCTATGTCGACCCGCCGGACAACCGGATGCGGTTCAACGGCGAGCGCGCCCTGACTCTCGCCATCTCCCTGCGTGAAGGCGGCAACATCATCGAGCTCGGGGGCGGCATCAGGCGCGTCATAGACCGCGCGCAGTCGGTCTATCCGATCGGTATCGACTTCAACATCCTGCAGTTCCAGGCCGATGCGGTCGACCGGAAGATCCGCGACTTCGTCGGCAATCTGTTGCAGGCGATCGGTATCGTCGCGCTCGTCATGCTGCTGTTTCTGGGGCTGCGAACCGGGTTCGTCGTGGCGAGTCTGATTCCGGCGGCGATCGTCGCTGCGCTGCTCGTGATGTCGCTATTCGGCATCGGGCTCGATCAGATGTCTCTGGCGGCGTTGATCATCGCGCTCGGTCTGCTGGTGGACAACGCGATAGTCATGTCCGAATCGATCATGGTTCAGATGCAGCGCGGCAAGGACGCTGTCGCCGCGGCGATCGCCTCGGCGAAGGAGCTTCGGGTACCGCTGCTGACGTCGTCACTCACGACTGCCGCCGCGTTCCTGCCGTTTTCGATTGCTCAATCGGCGACCGGCGAATACGTGTCGCCATTGTTCAAGGTGGTAACGATAACGCTGCTTTGCTCGTGGGTGCTCGCATTGACGTTGATCCCGCTGCTGTGCGTGCGGTTCCTCAGAGTCGAGCCGGTTGCGGCCGAGAAGGAGTTCGACAGTCCGTTCTACAGGTGGTACGGGTCCGTGCTCGGGTCGCTGCTGCGCAATCGCTGGAAGACGCTGGCCGGCGCTATCGGCTTGCTGATCGTGGCCTTGCAGGGTTTCAATTATGTCGACAACATCTTCTTCCCGCCGAACGACAGGCCGGCTTTCACTGTCGAGCTCGAGCTGCCATCGGGGTCGCCGATTGCCCTGACCGATTCCGTTGCGCGGTCGCTTGAAGCCTTCATTCTCGATCCTGCCAGCGGCCTCCTTGCGACAGAAGAATCCCACGGCATCACGAGTTTCGGCACGTTTGTCGGCGAGGGAGCGCCGAAGTATCTGCTTTCGTACAACCCGGAACCGAGCAATCCGGCTTTTGCCTACATGCTCGTGAACACGTCGAGACGCGATGCCATCGAAACGGACCTGATCGCGCCGATCGAACGCTACGTGCGCGACAACTTTCCGGACGCGATCGCGAAGGTTCAACCGCTGCCGCTGGGGCCGCCGGTAACGAGCCCGGTCGAGATTCGCCTGTCCGGGCGCGACACGACGACATTATTCGACATCGTCGATGCCACCGTCGCGCAGCTCAGCCAGACTCCGGGGGCGCGTCAGATCACCGACACCTGGGGGCCGCGAACCAAGAAGATCATGGTTGACATCGACGCGACGCGCGCCCGCCTGGCAGGTGTCAGCAACCAGGACGTTGCGATATCGATGCAGACTTTCATGAGCGGATTCGAGACAACCGAGTATCGCGAGGGAGACGAGCTGATACCGGTCGTGATGCGATCGGCGTCCGGAATCGGCTGTGAGGTCGCCGATACAACGTGCGAGCGCCGCATCGACCCGTCGGACTTTGGGCAGATCAACGTCTACTCGCAGTCGGGAGGTGTGGCAGTGCCGCTGGCGCAGGTTGCGACGCCCAGTATCGTCTGGCAGCCCGGGGAGATACTGCGGCGCGACCGCCAGCCTACGGTCACGATTCAGGCGCAGCTCGAAGCCGGTTACACGGCCGCCGAGGTAAACGCGGCTATCGAGCCGTGGCTCGATCAGCAACAGGCGACCTGGCCTTTCGGCTACTCCTGGGAATTTGGCGGTGAGGCCGAAAGCTCGGGCGATGCGAACGCGTCGATCAACGCCGTCATGCCGATCGGCTTCATGATCATCGCGTTGTTGCTGGTGGCGCAGTTCAACAGTTTCCGACGCCCGGCAATCATCCTGCTGACGATTCCTTTCGCGCTGGTCGGTGTGATTTTCGGCTTGCTGGTTACGCGTTCCTATTTCGGCTTCATGACGCTGCTCGGGATATTCGCACTGGCCGGCATCGTGATAAACAACGCCATCGTGCTGATCGACCGCATACGTATCGAAATTGCCGTGAACGGACTCGAACCTGCGGATGCAATCATTTCGGCGGCCCGGCAGCGCCTTCGTCCTATCCTGTTGACGACCGCAACGACGATGGGCGGCTTGCTGCCGCTGTGGTTCGGCGGCGGGCCGATGTGGGAGCCGATGGCGATCAGCATCATCTTTGGGCTCGCCTTTGCGACTTTGCTGACGCTCGGGATCGTGCCGGTGCTGTACGCGCTCTTCTTCAGAGTGCGCTTCGACGCTAGGTGACTGCGGCGATCGTTGCCGCCGATTGCCCCGCCAGCCGCCCGAAAACGGCGCCCGAAGTCAGCCCGGCCCCGCCCGGATAGCCGTCTCGAAACACGTCGCCGACCATCTCGCCGCAGGCGAAGAGTCCGGAGATTCGGCGGCCGTCTTCGCCGAGCACGGCAGCCGAAGCGTCGATGCGAACGCCTGCATAGGTGAACGTGATGCCGCAGGTAACCGGGTAGGCCCGAAACGGCGGTGCCTCGAGTCGGTTGGCCCAGTTCGTCTTGTCGATAGCGAGTCCGCGCGTTCGGCGTCCATCGAGCACAGCCGGATCGAATGGAGCAGTGTCATCCACGGCAGCGTTGAATCGCGTGATCGTATCGAGCGCTCTGCGCGTATCGATTCGGTCGAGCTTTCGAACCAGCACGTCCAGTGAGTCGGCTTCGACAAACGACGCATGCTCGAACCGATATTCCTCGTAGAGCAGCTCATGAACCTTGCTGTCGAAGATCTGCCATGCGCAGCTGCCCGGCTGCTCGAGGATCGCGCGGCCGAACTGAGCGTACGTGTAATTTCGGAAGTTCTCTCCTTCGTCGACGAATCGCTCGCCGGCGGCGTTCAGCATGACGCCGAGGAAATAGCAGATCTTGCGATATTGCTTTCTCTCGATGAATGGCAGGTCGGTGTTCGCGTAGTCCGGCATGTGGTAGTCCATCGGCACGGCGTGACAGCCGTCCAGTCTGCCAGCCAGTGCGCCGCCTGCTTCGAGCGCCATCGTCAGACCGTCGCCGGTGTTGTGTCGCGTGCCGCGAACTTTCGCTCGCGCCCACAGGTCGCCCATGAACCGTTTCCGCATGGCAGCACTCGCCTCGAAACCACCGCAGGCGAGGACCACGGCGTCGCAGGGTAGCGTCTCCGGACCGGCGTCACCGTCGACCTCGACGCCGACGACGCGGTCATCGACCTTGTTGAGCCCGATACAGGCCGTGCCGAAGCGTATATCGCCGCCGAGACGCCTGACTTCGGCCATCTCCGCGTCGACCAGGCCGACGCCTTCGCCGGCGGATTCGAGCGTCAGCCCGCCCCAGAAGACCAGCCGGCCGTCCTTCTCGAATGTCTGCCGCGAGTAAATCGGATCGAACTTCACATTGTGCGTGGTCAGCCACCGTAGCGTCGTCAGGCTCTCGTCGATCAGGAATCGCTGTCGCGCGTTCAAGGGGTCGCCGCCGTTGAACGCCAGCAGGTCGGCTTCGAACCGGCTCCCGGGGTAGCTGCCGAAATCGGTCGACGCGAGCCGCTCGTCGTTCGGGTTGCGTAGCAACGGCACGATGTCTTCGCTCGAGTCGTAGGCGAAGCGCATGGCACCGGCCGTGTAGCGGCTGTTACCGCCGGCTTCGTCCTCGCCGGCCTTCTCGATCAACGTTACGCGTGCGCCGCGATCGAGCGCGGAGATCGCCGCGCACAGTGCTGCGTTACCGGTGCCGACGACGACGACATGGCGTTGGGTCATGCGCGCGACCAATCGACCGGCATCAGCTTCGTGCCTGACGCATCAGGCGACCGATCAGACGTTTACCGAACAGCGATGCAAGCAGTAATGCGAGGATCAGCAGAGCGACAGGCCGCTCCAGCAGATAGCTCCACTGTCCACCACTGATCTGCCAGGAGTAGATCAGCGAGCTTTCTGCCATGTCGCCGAGCAGCAGTCCGACGACCGCCGCCGGCACCGAGTAGCCGAAGCGCCTGAATGCCCAGCCCAGGCCTGAGAAGATCACCACCGTGATCGGCCCGGTCAGATCTCCGGTCAGGCCGAATGCGCCGAAGGTAACTAGCACCAGCACCGACGGCACCAGATAGCTCATCGGTACCTTGACGACATGCGCGAGCAGCGGCACGACCACGAGACCCAGCGCGATCAGCAGCGCTGCCTGGCCGAAATTGGCGAGAATGATCGCGTAGACGACGTCGGTTTCCTCGCGGATGAATTGCGGGCCGCCGGTGATGTTGTGCATCGCGAAAGCCGCGAGCATGACCGCGGTCGCAGCGCCGCCGGGAATGCCGAGGGCGAGCAGGGTGGCGATTGAGCCTGCTTCGGAGGTGCTGTTCGCCGATTCGGATGCCACGACGCCGTCGCTGTTGCCGCGTCCAAAGCTCTCCGGTTCGGCGGCGCTTCGCTTCGCGACCATGTAGGCGAGCAGATTGGCTACCGAGGAACCGACGCCGGGGACGGCACCGACGAAGACGCCAATCAGGCTGCCCCGCAGCAGTATCCGCGGCCGCGCGAGCGCGCGGCGAAAACCGGCTATGACCTGTCGGATGCTGACCCGGCGCGCCGCGTCGCTGGCAACGAGATAGTCGTGCCGCACCAGCCGGAAAAGCTCCGAGGCTGCGAACATCCCGATCATCGCCGGGATGACGGGGATGCCGTCGAGCAGGTAGGCGCTGCCGAACGTACCGCGTGTGACGCCCGCTTCGCTGAAACCGATCGTCGCAATCAGCAGGCCCGCGAGCCCCGAAATCACGCCTTTCAGGAGCCGCTCGCTCGACAGCGCTCCGATCATCGTGATGCCCCAGAGGCTTACAGCCGTCATTTCTGCCGGGCCGACTCTGAGCACGAATTCGGAGATCGGGCTGATTATCAGTAACAGAATCGAGTAGCCGAGAATGACGCCGATGCACGATGCGCCGAGCGCGACTCCGAGCGCGACGTTGTGCTCGCCCCGCCGTGACATCGGGTAGCCGTCGAATGTCGTGGCAATCGACGAGGACGTGCCCGGGATGTTCATGAGGATCGCCGGGATGCTGCCGCCGAAAGCGCCGCCCGTGAAGATCGCCGTCAGAAACAGCATCGCCTGCATGAAGTCCATGTAGAGCGTCATCGGCAGAAAGACGGCCATCGCCATCGAGGTCTGCAGTCCGGGGATCGCGCCGAACAGCAGTCCGATCAGGATGCCGGGGACGACGATGAGCCACGGGACCGGGCTCGAGAACAGCAGGCTGAGTGCGCCCTGGAGGGCTTCGCCGTCGATCATGCCCGGTCTCAGGTTCCGCCGAGCAGCAGCATCGGCATCGGATACGTCAGCATTCGCGAAAAGAACGCGGCAATCAGGAGCCCGAAGCCGATCGAGTAGACGGCGAGGCGAATCCAGCGGCGCTCACCGTTCATCCACAGGAACGCCGCCAGGAACAGACAGCTGCCGACATCGAAGCCGAGCCATGGCAATGTCAGCACGTACGCCGTGAAGATTCCGATGATCGGCAAGACCGCGGCAGGTGGTGGTGCGTCGGCCGCTGCCGGCTCGACCGCGGGTTTGCGGCCTGCCTCGGCCGGCGGGCCCGGGCTGCCGATGCCTCGCCTCTCTCTGAGCGTGATCGCGCCCTGCACGAGACAAAGCGCGACCAGCGCGACGGCAAGGGGCAAAACCAGGATCAGATTAAGGATGTCAGTAGAGGCTCTGATCGCGTCGACGCAGTAGACGATTACGAAGACGGCCAGCGCGGACAGCAGGACGAGGTCGCCGGCCGCCGATGCGGGTGTCGCGGGCTCCGACGTGGCTCGCTCCGTTGAAGTTCGTTCAGGCGGCGCGTGTGCCGGTGTGGTTCGTGCCGGCTTCGCTCGTTCCGGCTTTCCTGGTTCCGGTGGCGTCATCCTGGTGTTGCTACGCTTGCTCAGCCGCGCCTGTCAGTAATCGAGCAGGTACGAATAGTCTTCGAAGATCTCGAATGTCTCGCGCATCGTCCGCGTCGAGGCGTCGGGGCCGGTCCAGCGCCGACCGATCGAGCCGTCATCGAGTCGTTCGATGAGGCGCGGATCGGACAATGCCGTTTCGATTGCGGATGCGAGTACGTCGAAGCGTTCCGGGTGGCTACGCCGAAACTCCGCCGTCGTTGCGAAGCCGCGTATCGAGCCCGGCAGGATCGGTACGCGGATGCCCGTTGGCGCCATCGCCGCGTTCAGCGTCGGAACGTCCCACTCGGGGCTTCGCTCGTGGCTGAAGATCGCGAGCGGTCGAACGTACTCACTGATGCTCTCCGTTCCCGGTGCGCTGATCACGATGAAGTCGACGACGCCGCCCGCCACGGCGGCGCGGGCGATTCCGCCGTTGTTGTAGGCGACGAGATTCAGATTTTCCTGCGGTATGCCGGAAAGCTCGAGCAGAAGCCTCGCCATCAGATGGCCGCCTGAGCCACGCACGACCGCGGCCCGGACTTTCTTCGGTCGCGCCCGGATGTCGTCGAGCAGGTCGGGCAGGCTCGTGTACGGCGTTTTCGCGTTGACCGCGATCAGATCTTCGTCGTACCACTGAAAATTCAGATAGGCGAAATCGTCGATCGTGTAGTCGGCGTTGCCTTCGAGAATCGTATTCGACAGATACGGAGAAAACCCCGATGCAAGCACCGTGTAGCCGTCGTCGGGCTGGTCGAGGACGTAGTTGGCGCCGAGCAGCGTGCCGGCGCCTTCACGATTCACGACCTGCACGGGCTGGCCGAGCGCCTCGCCGAGGTACGGCGCCATCGTTCGGGTCATCCGGTCGGCACTGCCGCCCACGCCGAAAGCGACGACGATCGTGATCGGGCGAGTCGGGTAGCTGTCGCCCACGACCGGTTCTGTCGGGATTTCGGCAGCACCCGGCGCTGCCGGCTGCAGTCCTGTCTCCTCGACGCGCGCCGCGGCGTCCGCCGATGAGAGAAACGCGATCAGCTGTTGGGCCGCGTCGACATTGCGCGAGGCCATCGTTACCGCCGCGGAAAAGGTCGTTACCCGCTGGTACGCGTCCGGTATCGGACCGACGAAGCTGGCACCGGGAATCGGCAGAATCTCGCTGATCTGCTGAAAACCGATCTCGACTTCGCCGCGCGCGACCACGGCTGCAACGCGCTCACTCTCGATCCGTCGGCTTTTCGATGCGATTCGATCCCAGATGGCGATGCGCGGGAAGAGATCGGTCGACAGATACGTGCCGCTTGCGCTCGCCGAGTAGCCAAGGGACTCGGCGGCGAGGATCGCGTCGACGAAACGTTCCGGCGTCGAGATATCGGGCACCGGCGCGCCGTCGCGAACGGCCATGCCGATCGACGAATGCGCGAGGTCGGCCACCGTGCCGTCGCGCACCCATCCCTCGGCATTGAGGCGGTCGAGCGAAGGCCGGGACAGGATGATGACGTCGAAAGTCTCACCGCGCTCGAGCCGGACCGGGATCGAGTCCGGGGCGCCGCCGGAGGACGCACCGCGCGCCGTCTCCAGCCTTATACCCGTTGCCGCTGAGAAGTCCGCGGCCAGCAGGTCGTACGCGGCCGAGAAGCCGCCCGAGGTAATCACCTGGAGGACGGTCTGAGAACCGTCTTCTTCGGCTGTGTCGGTGTTACCGGCCGGCGGCGCGCTGCACGCCACCAGCCAGGCGGCCAGCGAAACCAGTGCCGCCAGTCGTGCGGTTCGCGAAACGCCCGGCGGATGGCCCGGCCCGGAAATCTCACCGGTTCGCGAGGGCCCGGTTAGTCGGTGGAACTTCGGGGCCAGATCGCCGCGGGCTTGCTCTGCGGTAGCTGCCGTCCGATGCATCGTGGCAGGTCTGCGCGGGCCTCTCGCCCGCGTCAGACGAGGACACCGCGCGCACTCATCGCGCGCGCGTAGGCCAGCAGAAGTATCGCGATCACGATGACGGCCAGCGAAATCGCCAGTCCCGCCGCGCCGCCCATCAGCTCGAGGCCGTCCGACAGGATGAAATTGTAGACACTCGTAATGAAGATGCAGACGAGCGATGTTGCGAATAGCCAAACAGCCGCGCGTTTGCGAAGCAGCAGCAGGATTGCGCCGAGCACACTGGCCCATACGGCGATGGCCCAGGCCGCCACGGCCCACGTCGGGAATCCGTAGAAGTATTCCAGTTGCTCCGGAGTGAACTGCGCCATGTACGCCTCGTTACGGGTCTGCGTCATGACGTAGTCGAGCGCACCGAAAGCGTTCCAGATCAGCGCGACGACGGCGATTGCCCAGAAGTGCCAGCTCGGGCGGGGATCTTCCGCTGCAGCGAGTTCCGACATGTCGCTTCCCCCTCCTTTTTCTTTCGAGGATAGCATGGAGTGTCACTGCACTTGCGGACTGATCCGGCCATGCAAAGTCCGATTGGCTGTCACGCCGCCGACTTACGCTAGACTGAGGGCCATGTCGCCGCCGATGATCGAGATCGTCACGTTGCTGATGATCGGATTCTCCGTTTTCGCCGCTGCGATTCTGCTCGTGGGCTACCTGTTCTTCCTGGAGAACATGCAGAAGACACAGGCGGGGAAATCGGCCTGCGCAGCGCTACTCGTCTCGCTCTCTGGCCTGCAGCTGTACCACTGCGCGTACCTCTTGTTCGATTTGGGCGACCTGTTCGAACACCGTTCGTACGTAGTGTTGTTGCTGACAGCACCCTCGGCCTTCTATTTCTTCAGTCGCGAGCTGCTGCTTCCCGACCCTGACTGGTCACTCAGGCAGTGGCTGCATGTGACCCCGACCGCGATGAGCTTCATCCTGCCCTTCGACATTGTCGTACCAGTTGCGTTCGTTATCGGTGCTGGCTACTCGATCTGGTTCGTTCGGATCGTGCACGGTATGCGCCGCCACGTTCGGCGGTTCCGTTTCGAGTTCTTCTTCTTTGGTTTTTTCGCCGTTCTCGCGATTCTCGTGCTCGCGCTCTTCGTGCTGGTGCCATACCTCGATGCGGCGGTGTTCTATATCGCGTACGCGAACTTCACAGGCATCGCTTTCGTTCTGATCGTTGGAACGTTGATTGTCTTTCCCGAGCTGCTCGGCGACATCACGGACATTGCACAGATCGCCTATGCGAAGACAACGCTCAGGGACGTGGACGTGGAGGAAAAGGTCCAGGAGCTCGAGCGAGCGATGACCACGGACGGTCTCTACCAGAACGAGGCTCTCAACCTGAAGATGCTCGCGGAGGCTGTGGGGCTTTCCGGGCATCAGCTGTCGGAGCTGATCAATACGCGATTCAATGTCGGCTTCTCCCGCTATGTCCGCGAGCGCCGGATCGTGCAGGCCAAGCGCCTGCTGAGAGAAGACCCGGCAGCGTCGATACTGTCGATCAGCATGGCAACCGGTTTCCGCTCGCAGTCGAATTTCTACGCGGCTTTCCGGGAAATCGCGGGAGTGTCGCCCGGGCAGTATCGCGACGCTCCTGACTGATCATTTCGTAGTTCTCCAACGGTCTGATAATCAAGCGTTTCAAGAGTTTCCTATCCTGATCGATCAGACAGGAAGCGGACCAGGCAGGCCTGGCCCTACGCTCGTCACCGGATCTGCAACAGGAGACTCCGGTGTCGCTATGGGAGCGATGGGTCGAGCGGCGGGCGCGGCTCGATGAGAAATACGGACGGAAGCGTGTCACCGCGCTCGGGCTCCTCGCCATCGCGGGGCTCGCCTCGCTCACGATCAAGCTACTGATCCGGCATGACATCAGCCATACGGCGATGCTGTACCTGGCCGTGCCCTATCTCATTGCGATCCAGATCACTGCGCTGCGCCCCTACCGGGAGCATGACAAATGGTGGCGCAAGTACGCGAGCCATGCGGTATCGGCCCTGGTGGTATTTCTCGGTAGCTCTGTCGTGCTGTTCGAGGGTTTCATCTGCGTGCTGTTCTTCGCGCCGATCTACTTCCTCTTCATCACGATCGCCTTCATCGCCGGCTGGCTTTCAACCCTGCGCCCCGATCGTGGTGGCCGGACGTACGTGACTGCCATACCGCTGCTCGTTGCTCTTCTCTCTCTGGAAGGAACGTCGGAACTGACGACGTTCGACCGACGCTACAGTGCGACCGCGACGGACACCACGACACTTTCACCGGACGAGCTGCTCGAGAATCTGGCGAGGCCGTTCGACCTGCCCGCCGGCGACGACTGGATGCTGGGCCTGTTTCCGATGCCCTGGTTGATCGAGGCCGGCTCGCTCGAGGTCGGTGACGTGCATCGCGTGCACATGCGTTATCACCGCTGGTTCGTCACGAACACGCATGAAGGCGTGATCGAGCTGCGCATCGACGCTGCCGGTCCAGAGCGTGTAGCCGCAACGTTCCTAAACGACACGAGCTATCTGTCGACCTACGTGAATCTGATTGGCTCCGAAATTCGGTTCGTGGCCGACGCGAACGATGCAACCCGGATCGAGCTGACTGTCAGCTACGAGCGCTGCCTCGATCCGGCGTGGTACTTCGGGCCGATTCAGCGGCACGCGATCGAAGCGATGGCCGCACACCTCATTCAGGAGATCCTGATCCGTGACCAATAAACCCTATGAGTATTCGAACCCGAGAATCGATCGACCGGCGCAACGTGCCGATGCGCTTAATGGCGAGGTGCATGCAGACCCGGTGAAAATCGCCTGGGTCGGCTCGATGGTGCTGTTCGGCACGATCGGTAGCGCGATGAGCTTCACAGTCGGCGCCTTGCTGCTATTCGTCGCTTCAACGGCCGTAACGCTGTGCCTCGGGCACTCCCTGGGGATGCACCGTCGCTTCATCCATCGCAGCTATCGCTGCCCGGCATGGCTCGAATATCTGTTCGTGCACTTCGGCGTGCTCGTCGGGCTCGCCGGACCGCTGGGAATGCTGCGGACGCACGATGTCAGAGACTGGGCACAGCGACAGCCACAGTGCCACAGCTACTTCTCGCATCGTGAGGCCTGGTATCGCGACTTCTGGTGGCAGCTGTTCTGCTCGATCAGGCTCGCCAGACCACCCGTGATCACGATCGAGCCGGACATCGCTAACGACTCTGTCCACCGGCTGATGGAAAGGACCTGGATGCTGCAGCAACTGCCATGGGCTCTGCTGTTCCTCGCAGTCGGCGGCTGGGGCTGGGTGTGCTGGGGTATTTGCAGCCGCGTCAGCGTTTCGGTCGTCGGGCACTGGCTGATCGGCCATTTCGCGCACAACAGCGGCCACCGGCACTGGCACGTAGAAGGCGCCGCCGTGCAGGGCTTCAATGTGCCATTTGCGGCTCTGCTGACGATGGGTGAAAGCTGGCACAACAACCACCATGCCTTCCCCGGTTCGGCGAAGCTCGGGCTCGAGGCGGGACAGTGGGATCCCGGCTGGTGGGTCCTGAAACTGCTGGAGCGGAGCGGACTCGTTATCGGACTCGTGACACCGGCAACCCTCGCCGACCGGCCGGAGCTTCAACGGGTCGGGCAGGGTGCTTCGGCCGGAGACGTTGCTGTCCGCGCCCTAGAGACTACCGTCCGCAAGCCACTGCACTATCCTTTCGGCGAGTGTTGCGTTGCCGGCGGCGACGAACGGGAATTCCCGCGATCCGCCTGAAAGGCATCGCTCGGCAGCCGCAGGGATATCGAACAACTGTCCGTTCATATCGAGGAAGCTACAGCCGGCTCGGTATGCAATGTGCCCGCCAGGGAGCCAGTCCCAGAGTTCCTGGTTGTCGTCTATCGAAGAGGCGTCCGGTTGAAAGACGACGTCGTAGTGGCCGCGTGCAAGTTCGGCCAGAATCGGATTACCGCCGAACGTATAGAGTGCCGCGAATGGAACGCCTCGGCTGACGTAGGGCGCAAGAACCGACCAGTGTTCCGGTCTGCGACAGACCGTGCAGACTTGAGCGCCAGCGATGTCCTCTGTGCTGCTGTTCGCCACCGTCAGAGGCGCATCGTGACCATCGATGAACGCAGCCTGCACGTCCTCGCGGGCCAGAAATACCGTGGAGTCCGCGGTCTGAACCATGCTCACTCGAAGACGATACGGCTCGGTTTCGTCTTCGCCGCGTGCGAATATCGACAGCGCCGTGCAATAGAGATTGCGACCGCGTAGCCAGTGTTGCGTGCCGTCCAGGCTGTCAAGAACGCAGACGACACGCGGACGCGAAGCGCTGACGTCGACCGGATCCAGGTCCTCGCCGGTCAGCAGGGCATCGTGTCCGAGCCGAACCGTCCATTGGGCGATCGTTCTTCGTGCGCGTCGGTTGCACGCGAGATCGATCAACTTGACCTGTTGCCCGTGCCGTGGCTCGGAGATCGTCTGACCTGCCTCTGAATCAACCTCGTGCTCAAGTTCCTCCCGTACGTCCCAGCAAATCGCGCGCCCGAGTGCTACGAGGTCGTCGTCGGACAGGGTGGTTGCGGGCGAACCGGCCGGCGTCAAGGGTCGAACGACTGCGGCGGTCCGATCAATCGCCACTCGCAGTGATTCCATGTGTTGTTCGATGGGCCCCGGAAAAGCTTGGATGTGCTGAATCGAGCCCAGATAGTATTCGAGCGGACCGGACGGCTCGGCCTCGCGAATAAAGAACGGAACTATCGTCTTGGCGTGGCTGTCCGCACGTTCGACTTCCCGTGCCACATGCTTCGATTGAAACGTGTTCGGCGAAACGATCACCACGACGACTTCGACTTGGCTGATCGCCGCGACGATCGCGGTCATCCAGGCGACGCCGGGTCTGATGTCACGTGGGGCTATCCAGCACGCATGGTCGCCCGACTCGAGCCAGGCGCACACGTTTTCGGCCGCTTCGCGATCGGCGCCGCAGTATGAAATCATTATTCGCGATGGCATCGAGCTTGGGTTGGTCAGCGATTTCGTATTGCTAGTTGTGCCGGGTTCTGACGGTCGCAAGTTCGAACTAGGGTCGAACTCTCACGTATTTCTGCAATTTTCGCGGCCGCGGCTCTCCCCCGTAAAGGTTCCCCGCGCTATCCACCGCGACGAATTCGGCGCCGTTGCCCGCAGGTGATCGCGGATCGCCCCACTGAAAGAGAATGAACTCCTCGACCCAGCCAGTCGCGGCATCGCCGATTCGGATGCCCATTTCCCAGCCCGGATTTTGCTCGTCGTCGGATTCGGAATCCGCCACGTAGATCCGGCCGTGCTCATCGAATGCGATTCCGCTCGGTCTCCCGAACTGGGTCCAGCTCGCCAGATGCTCGCCCTGCTGGTCGAAAAGCTGGACGCGATTGTTCCACCGGTCGGCGACGAACACGCGGCCCTGCAGATCGATCGCAATCGCGTGCACGCCGCGAAACTGGCCGGGGGCGTAGCCAGTGCCGCCCCATTCGCCGATGTAGGTGCCATCATGCGCATATTTGACGATTCGATTGTTCGACTCCGGTTCGTGCCCGTCAGCCACGAAGACGTCGCCGTTCTCGGCAACGACGACGTCCGCCGGTGAATCGAAGTGATCCGGGCCGCTACCCGCCTCGCCAGGCGTGCCGAGCACGAGCAACACCTCGCCTGTGGGGCTGAACTTGACGACCTGATGGCCGCGCGGGTCGCCATCCGGAATGTGGCGACTGCGAACCGCGTCGGTTACCCAGACATTGCCGTCGCTGTCGACGTCGATGCCGTGCGGCCAGATGAACATCCCGCCGCCGAAGCTCTCGACGGCATTGCCATTCGCATCGAACTTCACGACCGGGTCGAGCTCGGAGTCGAGGCATTCCCAGCCGAATAATTCACCCGGCGCATCGCAGCGGATTACGGCCCAGATGTGCTCACCGTCCGGGTCGACGATCGTGTCGCCGACGGCGCCGACTTCCCGGCCGTCGGCAAACCTGGCCCAGCCGTCGACGAGGCGATACGGGTTCGGCAGGGCCTGGGCCTGTGCGACCGCCGGCGCGCCGATACCCAGCATCAAGGCCAGCAACGTGGAACCGACGGACGAAGGCGGACGGTTGATGGCAGGCATCGCTCGCTCCTCGGCAGGCATCATGGGATTAGGAGACTGCTAGTCTAACGCGCCTCAATTGGTGTCGTCGTTCGTGAGGAAGGCGCCGAGGCGGAGGCCGAGCGCGATTATCGTCAGCGTGGGATTCGCGAAACCGGCCGAAGGAAACACCGAGGCGCCGGCGATGAATACGTTGTCGACACCGTGCATGCGGCCGTTCGGATCGACGACGCCGTCGGACGGGTGCAACGACATGCGTGTCGTGCCGGCGTGGTGATGCGCGTTCGGATCGACCGTAATGCCCGGATCGACGACAACGCGGCCGAGCGCAGTGCCGTGCAGGGCATCCTGTAGCGTCGAGCGGAGACGCTCGAGGCGGGATTGATCGGCGGCGCGCCAGCGCCAGTGCATATGGAGCCGGCGCTGCCCGTACCGGTCGGTCGAATCGTCGAGTCGCAGCCGGTTTTCCGCATGCGGCGGCTGCTCGAGGTTGAGGAGCAGCTGAACGAAACGGAAGCGCCGTGGATCGATTCCGGCGTCGCTCCAGCCCGGGCCATCGAGCGGCTGGCCGCCGCGCGGAGCAAGTCCGACGCGCCTCAGTGTGTTGCGGACGAGCTGCACGGCCGCCGTCGCCGGCGGCAGACGGGGGAACAGCGATACCGAGACCTGCGTCAGGCCGGCCTCACGCAGCGCGGTCTCTTGCAGGCCGAGGCGCCCCATGACCGTCGTGCCGCCAATGCCGGCATGCTGATCGAAGAATCGCAGCGCCGTGCAGGCCGATGCGTTCGCTGGCACGAGCCGCATCGAATAGTCGCGCGGATGCTCCATCAAACCGCGGCCAAGCGCGGGTCCGGCGATTCCGGCCATATCCGACAGCAGCAGTAGTCTGGCGTTCTCGAGCGCGCCGGCCGCGAGCACGATGGTGCGCGCGCGCATGGTGCGGGTCTCCCGTTCGCCGGCCACGGCGTAGTCGAGCGAATGCGCGTGTGTGTCGTCGATATTGATTCGAAGCGCGGTCGCGCCGGTTTCGAGCGCAGCCGCATCGCTTGCCAGAATCGACGCGGTCAACTCGCTCTCGATGCGAGCGGCCGATCCGAACTGATAAATCGATGCGATCAGCGTGTCCCCGTCCGCGAGCGAGTCCGGCAGGGCGCGATCGTCCGTCACCCAATCGCGGTAGCCGTAGCGGAATGGGCCGAGGCCGCAAAGGCGCTGCGCGCGTTCGTACCAGGGCACGAGATCGTCCCACGCGAGCGGCCAGCCCGGCAGCTCGCCGTCGCACCGGCGCTCCAGGTCGATCGGATCGAGCGGGACGTATTTCGCGGCCCGGGCGCCGTGCAGTTCCGTGTTCCAGCCGCCGACGGTTCCGCCGACGCCGCGTTGCCGAACCGTCTCGAGCGGTGCGTAGGGATCGCCACTGCTGACTCCGGCGTTCAGGCTCTGGCCGACCTCGCCGGTCTGGCCACCGCCACTTTCGAAAATCGTGACGCTGCGGCCGCCGGCGGCCAGACGGCTCGCGACGGCGAGGCCTGCGGGTCCGGCGCCGACGACGCAGACATCGGTTTCTGTCGTTCGTTTACTGACGGCGCGTTCCTTGCCGGCCTACGGCGACTGTGGTCTTATCCGCGAGCACTTCGCCGATGTCAAATGGTCGATGCAGCCCCGGGTCACCGTCGTCATACCCACGATCACTCACCCAGGTCGTCACGCCCTGATTCATCGCTGTATTGACAGCGTGCTCGAACAGGCGGACGTCGACGCGGTGCCGTTGCTCGTGGTCAATGGGTCGGACACCGACTTTGCGAAATTCGACGTGCCCGAGGGAGCGGTAGTCGTGCATCACTCGCCGCCCGACCTTCCCGCCGCGATCAGAGCAGGGCGGGAGGCCGTCGAGACACCGTTCTTCACGATCCTGGACGACGACGATTATCTGCTGCCCGGATCGCTCGCGGTTCGGATCGAGGAGCTGGCCGCGCTGCCGGACGCCGACGTGCTGGTGACGAACGGCTACATCGATGACGGCAAGGCGCGACACTTGTGCGCCAAAACGATGAGCGTTTTCGCGGACGATCCTCTCGGCAGCCTCAAGAAACGTAACTGGCTTTCGCCCGGCAGCGCCCTGTTTCGGGCCGAACGGATACCGTTGGCACTGTTCGACGATATTCCCAGGTATCTCGAATGGACTTTTCTCGCCCTGCGGCTGGGACGCGACTACCGGATCGCGTTCAGTGATGCAGAGACGTTCGTCTACAGCGCGAACACGCCCGGGTCGATCAGTAACTCCGAGGCTTATGTGCGGGGTCAACCGGCTGCTCTGTCACGTATCCTGCGGATGCGGTTGCGCGCCGACGTTCGTGAGCATTTCGAGGCCGAGCTGGGAAGCGCCTGGAATCGGGTCGCGCTGCTCGAGCTCGACAGACGCCGTATTGGCGACGCCTGGAAGGCGCATGTCGCAAGCATGCGGCAGCGTGGGGGTCTGCGCTTTCTGCCATTCACGCGGAAGCTGGTCGGCCTGCCGTGAGCCGCCTTCTGATCCTCGGCATCGATGCCGGCAGCGCCGGCCTGATCGAGGCGTGGTCGGACGCGCTGCCGACGCTGTCGGGTTTCGCGGACTCGGCCGATAGGCGCTACCGGCTGCGGGGACTCGAGCACTTCTTCATCGGTTCGACCTGGCCGTCGCTATACACGGGTCTCGAGCCCGGCCAGCACGGGCATCACAGCCTCGCTCAGCTGGTTCCGGGGTCCTATCGGCTGCGCTGGATGGCCGACGGACCGCTGCTGAACGGCGAGCCGTTCTGGCGCCGCCTGTCCGCGGCCGGCCGCGATGTCGCGATCCTCGACGTGCCGCTCACGGAGCTCGATGCCGGGCTGAACGGTATCCAGACCGTCGAGTGGGGCGCGCATGATGCGCTTTACGGTTTCAAGGCCCATCCCGAGCCGCTCGCAGCGGAGCTGATCGGCCGCTTTGGCGCACACCCGCTCGGTCCGAGTTGCGACGGCAGACGCGAGACTGCTGCCGATTACGAGCTGCTGGTCGACCGCCTGGTTCGAGGCGCCAGGCTCAAAGGCGAGTTGACCCGCCACCTGCTCGCCCGGCAGCCGTGGGATTTCGCGATACAGGTTTTTACCGAGGCCCACTGTGGCGGGCACCAGTGCTGGCATCAGCACGATGCGTCTCATCCCGCGCACGACGTTGCCGTCAGCGCGGCGATCGGCGATCCGCTGCTGGACGTGTATCGGGCCATCGACACTGCGATCGGTGAGATTCTCGACGAGGTAGCGGATGACACGACGGTCGGCATTCTTTCCGCGCACGACATGAATTTCTGGTACGGCCTGAACTTCATGTTGCCGGAGATTCTGTTCGCTCTCGGCGTAACAGCGCGCCCGGTCGAGATACGCAGCGCGGCCAGTCGTCTGAGTAACGTCGCCGACAGCGTGTGGCAGGCGTTGCCCGACGGCCTGCGGGATCGCCTGAGGCCGGTCCTCCACGCCTTGCGTCCGGCCGCGCCCGAGGAAGCGGCACCGCCGAGCCTGAACGCCGATGCGGCGAACAGCCTCTGCTTTCCGCTCAATAACGGTATGCCGGTCAGCGGAATCAGACTCAACCTTCGCGGCCGCGAGCCGGATGGCCGCCTCGACCCGCAGGAGGCCGATGCGTTCTGCGACGGGCTTGCGCGCTCACTGACCGAGATCGTCGACGAGCAGACGGGCGCGCAGGCCGTCAAGCGTGTGGTCAGAACGAGCGACGTCACGCAGGGAGATCGGCTCGACGCATTACCGGACCTGCTCGTGCACTGGAATGACGCAGTGCCGACCGGCAGCACGGCGCTCGGCGATGGCACCAGCGGGCACGTCCGGCTTTCCTCGCCGGCGATCGGCACGCTGACCGGCACCAATCGATATGGACGCAGCGGCGAGCACCGCCCCGACGGTTTTCTGATGCTGCGCGGGCCACAGGCGGCAAGCGCGGCGCCGGGCGGCGACACGCTCGGGATTCTGGACGTGGCGCCGTTGCTCGAGCGGCTCTCATTGGCCGGCTCGGCCGGCGCGCTGGCAACCCGGTAACCATTGTAAGGCCTGCGTGCGCCCCGGGGCTGTCTGCGATCGGTGCCATCGGATTCGAAGACGTCGGAGCTGACTCCTAATGGCCGGCCGCCGACCCATCCGGCTAGAATCCCTGCTTATCGCTTCGATCGAGCAGGGGGTCGCCATGAAGTTTCGAACCGTCTTTTCCACGGCATTGCTGACGTTTGCCGCAGCGGCCGGCGCGCAGGATGCACGCGAAGTCATCGCCGACGCGCAGGCAGCCCTGGGCGATGTCGATGCGGTGACCTATTCGGGCTCCGCGCACTACGTTTCTTTTCAGCAGTGCGGTGCGAACGGCACCAACATGCTTTGTCACGGCACTCACGATCCGATGCGTACACTGATGAGTTACGAGCGGATCATCGACCTTGATGGGCCGTACTCACGCCATCGCGGCAACCATGTGAACGTCGGTGGCGGCGGCTCGACGACGGTGACGCCGGGCGTATTCTTTCAGCAGGTCACACTTGAGCAGGCGGACGTTTCCGAACCCTGGGGCGGCTCGCTCGAGCTCTACCTGACACCGTGGGGCTTTCTGCGGGGCGCCGCCGACAACGATGCGAGCGTTCGGCCCGGTACCGTCGACGGCAAGCGGTATACGGTGCTGAGCTGGAGCCCGGCGGTGCGCGCGCCGTCCGGTGCGCGTTACGTAATCAACGGCTACATCGGCGATGGCGGGCTCGTCGAGCGCGTCGAAACGTGGCTCGGTGAGAACATCATGGGCGACATGCACATTGTCGCGACGTATAAGGACTGGCGTGACTGGGGCGGCTTCATGGCGCCGACCCGAATCGTGCAGACGCGCGGCGGCTGGCCGTTCTTCGAAGTCGATGTGACTGCCGCTGCTGCCAATCCATCCGACGCCGATGAGATTGCGCCGATGCCGGAAGACATGCCGGCCGGTTTCGGCGGCGGGCCACGCGGGCCGATAGAGCCGATGGTCGAGGAGCTCGGTGAAGGCCTGTGGCGACTGACGACCGGCCCCGGGAGCTACGACTCGCTCGTTATCGAGTTCGAGGATCACATCATGATGCTCGAGGCGGGTCAGAGCCAGGTGCGGATGACGGCCTACGTCGAGGAAGCGAAGCGTCTCGTCCCGGGCAAGCCGATCCGCTACATCATGAATACCCATGCGCACGCGGATCATACGGGCGGCATGCCGGTCCTGATCGCCGAAGGTGCCACGATCATCACGCACAGGAACAACCAGGAGTTCTTCGAACGGGCGTTGAATACGCCGCGGACACTCCTCGATGACGTGCTGGCGCGCAATCCGCGGCCGGCGTGGGTCGATCCGGTCGAGGACATGAAGGTCTATACCGACGGCACCCGCACGGTCGAGATGTATCACATATGGCCGACGCCGCACTCGAACGGCCTGCTGGTGGCCTACATCCCGCGCGAGCGAATTCTCTACCAGGGCGACTTTTCGCTGCCGCCTCCCGGACAGGAGGGTAACGATCACGTCAAGGCGCTGGTACCGGCGCTCGAGAAGCTGGGCATCACGGACTTCGACCGCTACATCAATACGCACGCGTCGGCCGAGCCGCAGACGAAGGAGATGCTGTGGGAGGCGGTCGGCCGATAAGGCGGATTCGTTGTCGTCCGGCGGGCTGTTTTGCACTGGCAGCCTTTCTGTCGCCGCCGCTCGATGCGCATCACGGGACGTTCGGTTTCGATGGCGATCGGATCGTAACGCTCGACGGCGTCGTGCTCGAGTATCGCTGGACGAATCCGCACAGTTTCGTCCTGATCGAAACGCGGGGAGAGCGGGGCGAGGTGCGGCGCATCGAGGTCGAGGCCGACGGCCCGTCGTTACTGGAGCCGCTTGGCGTCGGCGCCGACTCGCTGAGCCCCGGTGACCGTGTACTGGTGTACGTCAGCCCCAGCCGTCGCCCGGCGAGCGATGCCGTGCTGGGTCGCGAATTGATTCGGGAAGACGGCGAGGTCATTGCGTTATCAGTCCGCTACGCGCGCGAGCGCGAGGTGCCCGGTGAGCCGGCCGATAGCATCATCGGAACGTGGGTACCCGACCGCGGCGCGCTGTTCGAGTTCGTCCCATGGCGCGCAACGTGGTCGCTGACTGCTGAAGGTCAGGCATCGATGGATCGCTACGACGTGAACATGCCGTTCGCGCATTCGGAATGCACGCCCGCCACAGCGCCGACATTGATGCTCTATCCGACGGCGAACGTCATCGAGTCGCAAGGCGATCACCTGACGATCGACGCTGACTGGATGGGTGCGACCAGAACGGTATTCGTCGACGGTCGCGACCATCCGCCCGTCGGAGAGCGGTTTCTGCACGGGCATTCCGTCGGCCGTTGGGAGGAAGACGCTCTCGTCATAGAGACGACGAACTTCAGCGACAACCCGATCGGGAATGCCTTCGGTGTTGCTTCAGGACCGCTAAAGCGGCTCGTTGAAAGGCTGTCACTCGTGGACGGCGGGCTGGGACTACGCTACGAATTTCGGCTCGAGGATCCGGATTACCTGCGGGAACCGGTGAGCAACGAGTTCGTCTGGCACCATCGGCCGGACGTGGTCGCCAGCAGTGTCGAATGCGACCTCGAAGCCGCCGGGCACTATCTGAGCGAATAGTCGTCCCCGGCCGAGTATCCGCGCAAGGCGATGACGTGACGTCCCGGATGCCTTTGCTAAGGCGAGACCGCTACGGCGCGATGTAGATATCCTTGTACGATCGGTAGATCGAGCCGAAGAACATCGGCGTCACCACGAGCAGGCCGAGCATCAGAGGGATCATGGCGAGCACGAACAGCACCAGGAAGACGATGCCGTAGAGCAGAAACGGCAGCGTGTTCTTCGCACAGCCGATGAAGCTCATGCGCATCGCCTGGATGACGCCGACGTTGTTCAACACGATCAGCGCCGGCGCGAACCACGCCATCATGATGATCGGAATGACGAAAAGCATGCCGATCAGCATTGGCATCAGGAACGATCCGAGCAGATCGTCCGTCATCATCGTGGTGAGCTCCTGAAGGGCTTCCTCGTTGCCGAGGCTTGCGCTCATCAGCGTGGCGAAGACCGAGCTCATCGCGGCGAACATCACGGCGAAGCTCAGCACCGAGACAATAACGCTGAGCAACACCAGTTCACCGAAGTGATTCCGGAAACCGGCGAACAGGTGCGAAACCGTGATGCCGTCACCGTCGTCCTGTGCCTTGCAGCCGAGGATCAGGCCGGCGATCCACACGTAAGTTATGAGGCTGTTGGCGAGGTTCGCCAATGGCACCAGCCCGATCGCGAGCGTTACGGCGAAACCGACGAGGCAGATCAGGAACCACGGCCCGACGGCCGACCGGAAGTGATCGAACCCCTCGGCAACCCACTTGATGCCGTGGCCTGGCGGCACGGCCCGTGGCTCGTGCAGCGTCAGGTCGACCGGCGACGGCGGCAGATCGACCGGCGACCCGGGCGGTGCGTATGGATTGTCGGTCATCTCTTGTCTCCAGCGGCGAATTGTCGATCGCCGTATCTGGACTTTTAACGCCGATATGCACTCGCTTTCCAGTATCCGTTCCGCAGATCCGCGCTACGGACTGCGGGCTGGTGCCGGTCCGACATGGCATCGCGCGGCGATGCGACGATTACGCTGACGGCGAGCGCGGTGTCTGGCAAGATTCCGGCATGAGCGAAAGCAGCCCCGGTCTGGCCCGGTTGCAGCCGGCATTGCGTACCGGCGGCACGGGTACCGCTGCCGATCAGATACTTCGTGACATATTCGGCTATGCGGAATTTCGCGGACGTCAGCGCGAAGTGATCGAAGCGGCGCTCCAGGGGCTCGACTCTCTGGTCCTGATGCCGACGGGCGGCGGCAAGTCGCTCTGCTACCAGATACCCGCGCTGCTCCGCGAGGGTACCGGTGTCGTCGTCTCGCCCCTGATTGCGTTGATGGAGGATCAGGTCGGGGCGCTCCGCGAGCTCGGGATCGATGCGGCGTATCTGAACTCGACGCTAAATGCCGAAGAGCAGCGCGAGATCGTCGAGCGACTGCAGAGCGGTCTGCTCGATCTGCTCTATGTTGCGCCGGAAAGGCTGATGCAGCCGCGGATGCTCAGCCTGCTGGCGGACGTCAACGTCTCGCTGATCGCGATTGACGAGGCCCACTGCGTTTCGCAATGGGGTCACGACTTCAGGCCCGAGTATCTCGCTCTCGATCAGCTCCGACATGCGATCCGCGGCGTCCCGCGAATGGCGCTCACGGCAACCGCAACGCCCGAAACGCGGGATGAGATCGTCGAGCGGCTGGCGCTCGACCAGCCGGGCGTATTCGTCGCCGGCTTCGACCGGCCGAACATTCGCTACAGCGTGCGGCCGAAGACCGAGCCGAAGCGCCAGCTGCTGAAGTTTCTGAACGGCCACCGCGGGGAGTCGGGCATCGTCTACTGCCTCTCACGCAAGCGCACCGAGCAGACAGCCGGCTGGCTCGCGACCGAGGGTTTCGATGCGTTGCCGTATCACGCCGGGCTCGATGCCGGCACCCGGGCCGAGCACCAGCGCCGCTTTGTCATGGACGACGCGGTCGTGATCGTCGCAACGATCGCTTTCGGCATGGGAATCGACAAGCCGGACGTGCGTTTCGTAGCGCACCTGGATTTGCCGAAGAGCATCGAGTCTTATTATCAGGAAACCGGCCGGGCCGGGCGGGACGGCGAGCCGGCCGATGCCTGGATGGTCTATGGGCTTGCCGATGTCGTTCAGCTGCGGCAGCTCGTCGACCAGTCGGAAAGTGGCGAGGAACGCAAGCGCCGCGAGCGCCACAAGCTCGACGCGCTGCTCGGCTGGTGCGAAACGACCGAGTGCCGCCGCCGCCCGCTGCTGGGCTATTTCGGCGACGAGCCAGGTGAGCCCTGCGGCAATTGCGACAACTGCCTCGCGCCCCCCGAGACACAAGACGGGACCGAAGCAGCCCGGAAGTTGCTGTCAGCCGTCTATCGGACCGACCAGTACTTCGGGGCGCAGCACGTCGTCGATGTGCTGCTCGGCAAATCCACGGAAAAGGCGACGCGCAACGGACACGACCGCCTGTCGGTTTTCGGTATCGGCAGCGACGTGTCGGCATCGGTCTGGCGGTCGGCGATCCGGCAGCTGGTTGTGCAGGGCTTTTTGCGCGTCGATCAGGCACGCCACGGGGCGCTGACGCTGACCGGGGAAAGCCGGCCGCTGCTGCGCGGTGAGACGAGCATCCGGCTGCGCATCGATCCCGGTGAGCCCGCGATCAGGAAGAAGGCCCGAACGGAGGGTACGGTCGATGCGCTGAGCGACGAGGACCGCGAGCTATGGGAAGCGCTCCGCGAGTGTCGCCGGCGGATCGCGTCAGCACACGGTCTCCCGCCTTACGTGATTTTTCACGATGCGACTTTGCTGCAGATGGTCGAGGAGAAACCGCAGACGGGAAGCGAGCTGCTCACGCTGAACGGCGTCGGCCGCACGAAGCTCGAGAAGTATGGCGACGAGTTTCTCGACGTGTTGCGCGGTGATTCAGTCTGAGTCCAGATCGAGCCTCAGCACGGAATCGTCAACAAGAATCAACTCGCGCAGCCGCGGATACCGGTCGATTCCGGCGGAGGTGGCAAAGTGGGGCCCGCCGGCGCCACCACCACCGCCGCCGCCACTACCACCAACGCAGGCGGTCAGCGCCAGAAACAGAGGTAGTCCGAAGCGCCCGAGAGGCCGATTCATCGTCTTCAGGCAGCGTCCCGAGCCCTGTCGGCAGCGCGCTCATACGGCGCCGGGTCGGCTGGTGCGACCGGCAGGTCGATGAAGCGCCGGTGCACGTCCGTGTCGACGCTTTCGACATAGAGATCGGTCGCAATCGCGTTCACGAGGCGCGGATGATCGGCCGCGCTCGGCAGGTCACCGACCGGCTTGCCGAAGCTGAGCGCGCCGGACAGATTGAAGCAGTGGATATTCTTCAGGAATGCCGGGCCATCGCCGCTGCGAGCCAGGAACTCGAATCCGGGGCCGAGATAAGGATGAATCGCCGCGCCCTCGTTCTGCATGCCGGGTTCCGGATCGTAGCGGTCCGCCCAGCGGGCGATAAGGTCCTGAATGCCCGTCAGTTCGGGCTGGGTCGACAGGTCGATGCGGTATCCCGTACCGGCGATCAGGTGGTCGAGGCTCAGTGCTTCTCCGTTCGCGTTCGCGGCGATGCGGTCGCCGCGAATCTCGACGCCGGACAACGACGTTTCGAGGTGCAGTCGGAAGTTGTCGAAGACCATGACGCGCTGCAGTGAATCGGTCGGCACCGACGCGACCCCGCGGTCGCGCGCGACGAAGTTGCGCCAGCGCACGACGTCGGGAAGCTCATACGACAGCGACAGCACGTTGGCATGGCCGCGGTCTGCACGGTTACCGGGGCGTGAGCCGGGATAGTCGACGTAGGATCGGCGATTGAACATGTGCACGCGGTCGGCGCCATTCTCGAGTGCAACGGCTGCCGCATCGAAAGCCGATGAGCCGGCACCAACGATGCCTACCGTCTTGCCGCGCAGCGCATCGAAATCGATCGGACTAGACGTATGGGTCCAGAAATCCGGCGACAGCGACCTCAGGAAACCCGGCAGGTTTGCGCCACCCGCGCCGGCGTAACCGTTGGCAAGCACGAGCTTGCGGGTCGTTTCCGTGCTGCGGATACCTTCACGCTCGAGATGCAGGCGCAGCAGGTCCCCATCGGGTTCGATCTCGACGAGGCGCGTGAGATACCTGACACTCGCGGCGGTCACCTGTGCATACCAGTCGAGGTAGTCGGCCCAGGCGAGCCGCGGGATTCGGTCGAGCGCGTCGTAGGCTTCCGGCCCGTTCTGAATTTCGAACCAGGCCTGAAAGCTCAGCGTCGGGTTTTCCTGCTCGATCCCTGGCAGAGTCTTCGGCGTCCGCAGCTGATGCATGCGCGCGATGTTCCGCCAGATGCCGGCACTGCCCGGCTCCGCCCGGTCGATCAGCTCGACGCCTCCGACACCCTTGCGCTTGAGGCCGTAGGCAATCGCAAGCCCGCTTTGTCCGGCGCCGACGATCACGACGTTGTGATTGGCGCCGTCGCGCGGCCGCACCCAGTCCGCCGGGTCGCGTCCGCCCCACCGCTGAGCCCGGGCCGCTTCGGCCGCGAGCCGTGCCGCGTTAGTGGCGGCCGCGCCGGGTGTGCCCCCCGGTCCCGCGCCGGTAGCCGGTGGCGTGGGGGCATCCTGCGCTGCGGCGACATTGCTCAGGCCTCCGCTCAAGCCTCCGCTCAGGCCGCCGGCCAGGAGCGCTGCGCCACCGAAGAATCGGCGTCGATCCAGCGTGTCCGGCTGGGGACTCGGGTTTTCGTCCAAGGCAGCCTCAGGTGCCGGATTCCGGGTCGATGCGGTGGTGGGCCTGCCGGTTGCGTCGCGGTCGTTGCTCATGCTGGTTCCCTGTGGTCTGTCGGTGCTGGCACCCGGGTGTAGATCGCGGCGGTTCCGTGATGCGCTCACGGTCGGCGCTGGCCGGGCAGCAATGATGCTAGGCGCGCTGTTGCCGGCCTGCAAGAAACGGCGCGGCTACCGCGGACTCGGGCGATCGTGGTCTGCGACCTGCGACCTGCGACCTGCGACTAACGGCTGAGAGCCAGGACGTGCGGCAGTAGCTGCAGGGCCGGGCGAGCCAGCTCGTAGCCGGCGCTCGGCGGGTAGTCGTCGATCAGCGTCCGCCGCAGCCAGCGGTGCTCGAACATCGACTTTAGTCCGAGCGTCAATGCACGTGGCGACGCCTGGCAGAGCGCGTTGCCGATTTCGCTGAAGCGGCGCGTGTCTTTGCCGATTGCCGCGACGAGCGGCAGCGTCCATTTACGAAACGCGAGGTCCGACTCGTCGCGGCGTTCGATGATCGCAACGAGGCGCCCGCAGGCGGGGCCGAGGCGGGCGCCGCGGGCCGTCAGCAGATACTCCGGCCGCATCGGATGACCGTGGCCGGTATTGCGCGTCACGAGCCCCAGCGCCACCAGGCCCTGCAGCGAGCGCCCGAGCATGCTGCGGCTGATGCCGAGTCCATGCAGAAGCGTGACATGCTTCGCGCCCGCCCGCCGATGCAGCTCCGCGACGAGCGGAATGCTCCAGCGGTGATGGGCCAGCTGCACGAGCGGGTCGAAAGCCGTCTGATCCGAAACGGTCGTCACTTGACTGATAATACAGCAAGTATAAAAATGGAACCAAACAGCACGAACATGCGAGGTGGCGATTGTGGCAGGCAAGATCGGGTTTCAGGATGGGGTGACGATTTCGATACCGGTAACCGACTTCGAACGGTCGATTGCGTGGTACCAGCGCGTACTCGGCTTCGTGCTTCGTTATCGGATGGACGACATCGGCTGGTGTGAGCTCGATACGCCGATTGCGGGCGTGTCGGTCGGCCTCAGTGTCGTAGAGAAAGCGGATCCGGGCAGCGTGACGCCGACCTTCGGTGTCGCCGATATTCGCGCCGCACGCAAGAGCCTCGAGGCGGACGATGTCGCAATTGACGGCGAGATCATCTCGATCGAAAACATGGTCGATCTGCTGAGCTTTCACGACCCGGACGGCAATCCGCTGATGCTCTTCGAGATGACCGGCGAAATGCCCGGCTAAGCTCGTTGCTTATGTAAAACAACATGCGCGTTTCCGCACGCGCGCCTGCCGCAGCGCCCCCTCGTTGCTTGTGATTGCGCTCCCGATTTGCGTTGCCGGGCGGGCGCCCGTTTAGACTCGACTGTCGGATTTTCCGTCAAGGGATGCCCGCTGCGGCAGACGGAATCCGCTCGATTCACAGGGGAGTAAGCATGATCTACCGAAGCAGAAGTAAGGCTGCAGCGATAGTCGTCGCTGCGTCGCTCGCAGTCTCAGCAGCGACCGCCGATGAAGCACCGAATTCGAAATCGACGACGCCATCGCTCGCCGGCATTGCTGCCGGCATTCGTTTCAACGATGCGCAGGGCAACGCCCGTGCACCAAGCGCCGCGGAACGCGAAGCGCTGGCAGAAGCGTTCAGTCGGGATCTTGCCGAGCTGACGCAGGGGCGATCGATTCCTGCCGGCTCGCGACGGGCATCGAGCGGTGCCGTCACCGCCGTCGTCGGCGCGCGCAGTCTCCGGTTTCTCACGCTGCGGATGGATGCGGACGGCAAGCCCGAGCTCGCTCACGCTGATGCGTCGGGCGCACCGGTCCAATCGAACTTGCCGGAGGAATAAGCGATGCAAAACAAGTTTCTTACGGCAGCACTTCTGCTCGGACTCGGTCTCGTATCCCGGCAGCTGATTGCCGCCAATGGCCCCGTCGACGTCCCGGGGACAAATTTCGTCATCAACGTCGTCGATCCGCTGCCGGTACTCGGTTTCAGCGATCCGACGCCGGCCGCGCCGGTCGGTGGCAACCCAGGAACGACGATTGGCGATCAGCGGCTCGAGGCCTACAAGCGGGCCGCCGAAATCTGGCAGGAAACGCTCGCGATCGACGTGCGTATCGTGCTCCAGGCGACATTCGTCCCGCTGACCTGCGAAGCGGATGCCGGCGTGCTGGGTGCGGCCGGCGCACTCACCGTGTTCCGTGATTTCGATGGGCCCAGTTTTCCGAGCACCTGGTATGGCGCGGCCCTGGCCAACGAGCTGGCCGGCGAGGATCTCGAGGGGACCGATCCGGATCCTGCGCTTCTGGCAGAGCCATTCAATGACGAGATTGTCTCCTTCTTCAATAGCGAACTCGGCAAAGCCGGTTGCCTGGAGAACAGCGGCTGGTACTACGGGCTCGACAACGACAATCCGCCCGGCACGATCGATTTCCTGACGGTGTTGCTGCACGAGGTAGGCCACGGTCTGGGATTCCAGAACTTCGCCGATGATGTTACGGGCGAGAACTTTCTCGGCTACCCGGACCAGTGGTCGCGATTTCAGCGTGACAATCTGCTCGGCAAGCACTGGGACCAGATGCTGAATCTCGAGCGCAGCTTCTCGGCGGTCAACGGCCCGAACCTGGTCTGGGCCGGTCCCGCGGTAACCGCCGCAGCGCCGTCCGTGCTGGGGCCCGCCCTCGTCGTGCTCGTCAATGCGCCGGCGGCCGTCGCCGGAACGGAGCTGCCTTTCGGCACCGCGAGCTTCGGCCCGGCCGTGCAGCCGGGCGGCCTTACCGCGGACATCGAACTGGCCAACGACGGCGTGGGGGTTACGAGCGATGCCTGCGAGCAGATCACCAACGACCTGACCGGCAAGATCGCGCTGATCGATCGGGGTTCCTGCACATTCGTGTCGAAGGCGCAGAACGCCGAAGCGGCCGGCGCTATCGGCGTGATCATCGCCAACAACGTCGGCGGAGCGACGCCACCAGGCCTCGGCGGCAGCGGTGCGGTCGGCATACCAACCGTCAGCGTCACGCTCGGCGGCGGCCAGCTGCTGCGGCAAAACGCCGGCACGAACGTCACGATCGGGGCGTTCGCCAGCGATGGCAGCCTCGCCGGCGTCAGCCCGGAAGGCTTCGTCGAGCTTTATGCGCCAAATCCCGCCGAGCCCGGATCGAGCGTCGCGCACTTCAACGTGACTGCCTCGCCGAACCTGTTGATGGAGCCCGCGATCAACGACGATCTGGCGCCGACGGGGGCCGGCGGCGTGGATCTGACCGACGAGCTGCTGAACGACATCGGCTGGAACGGCAATGTGAGCTGCGCGGTCGACGCCGATTCACGTGCAACCGTCACGCTGCTCGATTTCTGCCCGACCGGCGTACCGAACTATCAGGGCACGTTTACGGTATTGCCGAGCAAGGCCTGGCTGCCGGCGGCCCAGGGCGGTTCGGTCGCGGGCGGCTGCTACGTGCAGGACGTCGTCAATGCCTGCACGCCATTGCTCGATGCGAACGGCGGTGGCGGGCAGTATCAGACCTGCATCGTCCAGGTCACGAACGGGCTGCGCAAGCAGGGCCACATCTCGCGCGCTGAGGCCGATGCGATCACCGATTGCTCCGAGCTCATCACGCCGTTGCTGAATCCCTGAGGCGATCAGCGGCAGTTCCGGCGGCCCGTGTGCCCCTGGGGGTGCACACGGGCCGGCCTGCCGCGCCGTCGGGCGGCTTGGCAAGGGCCATGCGATTCGCCGACACTCTGGTGGCCGGCCGCTTCCGGCCGGTACCGGGGAGCGGTGACGCGTGGTCGAAGCGAACACTGTCGAGGGAAATGAGCCGCGGCGCTGCCTGAATTGCGGCGCCGCATTGGCGGGTGACTTCTGCAACGCCTGCGGGCAGAGCGGTCAGACGCGGATTCCGACCGTGCCCGGTCTGCTGGGTGAATTCATCGACGGGTTTTTCAGTTTCGACTCGCGCACCTGGCGAACGCTGATACGCCTCGTCACCCGGCCGGGGCGATTGACCGTCGATTATCTGTCCGGCCGGCGGGCGAGCTACGTCGCGCCGTTCAAGCTGTATCTGTCGATCAGCCTGACGTTCTTCATTCTGCAGTCACTCGACCTCGGCCCTTCGAGCGAGGCTGACCCGCGCGAGGTGGTGTCGGCAATCGGTGCCGAGATCCGTGCCGACATCGCCGAGGAATTCGGCGGGAGCGTCAACGGCCCGCCGCAGTCTGCCGACTCCGACGCGGCGACGGCGCCGCCAGAGACGGGAGCGCCGACCGTGGCGCCGGAGCCCGGCGTAACGGCTCCATCGACAGCAACGGCGGCGACGCCCGAGCCTGAATCGACGGCCAGTTCGCCTGCACCATCGACCATCGAGTCGTGTGGCGATGCGCTCGCCCTTGTACCCGAGCTCGCCCGGTATCCGGGTCTGCTCGAGCGGTGCGAGCGTATCGTTGCTGACCCCGGTGCTTTCGGGGAAGCGATCGTCGAATTGATACCGACTCTGCTGTTCGTGCTGTTTCCGCTGATGGCGCTGTTTCTGAAAGTCCTCTACCCGCTGTCCGGCCGGCTCTACATCGAGCACCTGATCCACCTGTTTCATCTGCATTCGTTCGTCTTTTTCGTCGTGCTGGCGAGCGCCATTGCCACGTGGATCCGGAACATTCCTTACGTTTCAGCCGGGCTCGGCCTGCTCGTCGGCGGTCTGTGGCTGTATACGTTCTTTTACGTCTATCGGTCGCTGCGCGTCGTCTACGGCCAGTCGCGCATCGCGTCGATATTCAAGTACTTCTGCCTGGCGGGTCTCTACTTCTGCGCATTTCTGCTGACGACCCTCGGCGGCGTACTATTCTCGATCGTCACACTCGCGTGACCGGAGTTTGGGGACAGTGACCTCAATTGCCGGCCGCGACGAGCTTGGGGACACGAGCTTGGGGACACGAGTTTGGGGACAGTGACCCTAATTGTTGGGCCTGGGCCTGGGCCTGGGCCTGGGCCTGGGCCTGGGCCTGAGCCCGGGCTTGTGCTTGGGCGCGGGGCGACGGAAACGAGGGCAACACAGACATGCAACGACTGACAGCCACCGCACGCCGCAGCTCACGCCGTCGGGCCCCGACCTCATTACTTTCCGCGCTGAGCCTTCTGCTCATCGGCGCCTTTCTGGCCCTTCCGTCACGACTTGGGGCGCAACCGAGCGCAGACGTGGATCGGGTATTCGCGCTGGTCGACGACTATCGCCGTGAGCGCGAGGCCCGGATCATCGCCGACTTCGTCGAGTTGCTGGCGCTGCCGAACGTCGCCGACTTTCCGGAGGATATGGAGCGCAATGCGAGCCACATTACGGGTCTGCTCGAATCGCGCGGCTTTACCGTTCGCAGTCTGTCCGCCGGCGGTTCTCCCTATCTGTTCGCGGAGCTCGGCGATGACCCGTCACGCGAGACCGTGATGTTCTACGCTCACTATGACGGCCAGCCCGTCATCGAGGACGAGTGGGCGTATCCGCCGTTCAGTCCTACGCTGCTGGACGGCGCGCTTGATTTTGGCGGGCAGCCGATCGATATCGCGACCGTCGAGGGCGATTTCGATCCCGAATGGCGGATATACGCTCGCTCGGCCGGCGACGACAAGATGCCGATCATTGCGTTGCTCTACGCGCTCGACGCGCTGGAATCGGCCGGTCTGCCGCTCAGCATCAACGTCAAGTTGCTGCTCGACGGCGAGGAGGAGCAGGGTTCACCGACGCTCGGCCCGCTGCTCGACCGCTACGCGTCGTTGCTCGATGCCGATCTGATGCTGTTCTGCGACGGGCCTATGCACCAGTCGCGACAGGCGCAGCTGATGTTCGGCGTGCGCGGCAATACCGGCGTCGATATCACCGCGTACGGCGCCAACCGCCCGCTGCACTCCGGGCATTACGGCAACTGGGCGCCGAACCCGATCATGCAACTCGCGCACCTGCTGGCGTCGATGCGGGACGAGGAAGGGCGCATTCTGGTCGAGAACTACTATGCGGACGTCGCTCCGCTGACTGAGGCGGAGCGACTGGCGATCGAGGCGATGCCGGACATGACAGCCGCGCTGCAGGACGAGCTCTCGGTTCATACCCCCGAAGGCGGCGGGGTTCGCCTCGAAGAGCTGATCACGCTGCCGGCAATCAACGCGCGGGGCTTCGTCGCCGGCGGCGTGGCCGACAAGGCGAGCAATATCGTGCTGGCGAGCGCGACGCTGGCCCTCGATCTCCGTCTGGTTCCGGATCAGACTCCGGAGCGGGTGCGGGAATTGATCGAAGAACACGTCGCGGCGCAGGGTTTCGAGATCGTTTATGAAACACCGACCAGCGAATTCCTGCGGGAACATGAAAAGGTCGCGCGACTCGACTGGCGCTCCGGTTACCCCGCGCTTCGCACGCGCATGGACGAGCCGGCCGCGCAGCGGCTGGCCGGGCTGATGCGCGAGATTGCGCCGGATCTGATCCTGACGCCGACGATGGGCGGCAGCCTGCCGCTCTACCGCTTCGCCGAGCGCCTGTCCGCGCCGATCGTGATCCTGCCGCTCGCAAATCACGACAACAATCAGCACGCGGAGAACGAGAATCTGCGCCTGCAGAACTTCTGGGACGCGATTCCGGTGTTCGGGACGATACTCGCGGCTTACGGGCGCTGAGCAGCGCACCGCGTTCGCGAGGGTCTCGCCCGGCGTAGTCGCGTTTGATTCCGCCGGTCGGCGGTCGGTATCCTAGCTCTGACAACGGTGGCGGCCGGCAGCGCCCGAGGGTGCCGCCGGCGTGATCGGAAAAAAACAAGAGACGGTGCGGATATGAGGCACGGTATATCGATGGCGGTCGCGCTGACCGCAGGCGTCTGCGGCACTGGCGCGGCGCTGGCACAGGCGGCCGACAACGTCACTGTCGACGTCGCAGAGTGCGTCGCGCTCGAGTCGGAAGCGGATCGACTCGCCTGTTTCGCATCACGGGTCGACGCGGCTCTCGGTGCGGCGGATGAATCAGCGCCCGCGCCGCCGGCGGCCCCGTCAGCTCCGCCTGCGCCCGCCGAGTCGCTGCCGCCAGCCGCGAGCGCTCCGCCGACGCCGCCGATCGCGTCGACAGCGCCAGCAGCGCCCGCCGCACCGTCAGCCCCGGATGCCTCGGATGCCTCGGATGGGCCGGACGCCCCGGCACCACCGGAACGGCCCGCCCGCGCTGCGGTCCCGGATCCGGCCACGCCACCGTCCGAGCCGGCGGCGGTCAGCCCGGCTCAACCTGCCGCGGTGGTGCAATCGGCCCCGGCGAGCGAGCCGCCGTCGCGCCGCGAGCGTCGTGCGATGCGCCGCGCCGAGCGGGCTGAGCAGGATCGAGCCGGCCTGGCCGCAGCAGCCGCTCAAGCGGAGGCCGGCGATGGAGGAGACGAGGTCACCGGCACGATCGCCGCGATGCGCCAGCGCATCCCGAACAGCTTCGTGATCACGCTCGAGGACGGCCAGATCTGGGAGCAGACGATGCCGAAGCGCTATCCGCTGCGGCCGGGGCTTCAGGTCCGGATCTATCCCACGAGCTGGGGTGACTCCTGGCGGCTGACCGGCGTCGATCTCAACGGGCACATCCAGGTGCGACGCATCCAGTGAGCTGAAGGCGCTTGTCTGCTACCGATCGGGACCGGGCATTCGGAGTAGCGCTCGGGCATCATCAGGCTGGCCGTCTGGGCGACGCAGAACAGGCTTATCGAGCCATCCTGCAGCAGCATCCGGACGACTCCGATTCCCTGCACCTGCTCGGGCTGGTCGCCTTTCAGACCGGCAATTTCGAACCGGCGCTCGAACTGATCGAACGGGCGCTGCGCATTCGGCCCGACGGCGCGATCTATCACAACAGTCGGGGGCAGGTACTCGAACGGCTCGGGCGGTTCGCCGACGCGCGCAGCAGCTACGAAACGGCAGTCGCTCTCGACCCGGAATACGCCGAAGGCTTCAACAGCCTCGGGCATGTGCTCGAACGCGAGGATCGCCTGACTGAATCCCAGGCGCACTACGAGACCGCGATCCGGCTGAATCCGTCGTACGCAGAAGCGCACACGAATCTCGGCAACGTCCTCAAGGACTGCGGTTCGCTGGATCAGGCGATCTCTGCGTATCGGCGAGCCATCGCGCTGCGGCCCGATCTGCCTGCGCTGCACAGCAATCTGCTGCTGACGCTGCACTATCACAGCGATATTTCCCCGCGCGATCTGGCGGCCGAACACCGGCATTGGGCGGAACGCCACGCCGCCCCGCACGACGCCGCCACTCGTCCGCACGCGAATGACGCGAGCCCCGAGCGGCGGCTCAGAATCGGCTACGTGTCGCCGGACTTCCGCGAGCATGCGATCGCGCGGTTCATCCTGCCCGTGCTCGAGGCGCACGACGGTCGGGACGTGGAAGTCTTCGCCTACTCCGACGCACCGCGGCCGGATGCGACGACCAGGCGTGTTCGCGCGGCAGTCGATGTCTGGCGCGATGTCGCGGGACTCGATCCCGATCGGCTGGCGGCCACAGTGCGCGATGACCGGATCGACATCCTGGTCGATCTCGCGGCCCATTCGGGCGGCAACCGGCTCGATGTCTTCGCCCGGAAGCCCGCGCCGGTGCAGGTGACCTGGCTCGCCTACTGCAGCACGACAGGCCTCGCTGCCATCGACTATCGTCTGAGCGACCGCTTTCTCGACCCGGACGACGAAGATCTGTCTCACTATTCCGAGGAGACCGTCCGACTGCCCGGCTGCTACTGGTGCTACTCGCCGCCTGAAGGCCCCGCGAGCGAGTGGCCCGCACCGGAACGCGATGCTGACGCCCCGCATCCGACTTTCGGCTGCCTCAACAACTTTGCGAAGGTAACGGATCGCACGCTGGAGCTGTGGATGCAGATACTGAGCCGCGTGCCTGATGCACGCCTGCTGCTGTACACGCGGGCCAAGCGGCATCGTGAGCGCGTCAAGGACGCAATGCAGCGTGCCGGCCTGGATCCGGCGCGCCTCGACCCGGTTGGCCGGCAATCGTTCGACGACTATCTGCGCACCTATCGCCGTATCGACGTCGCACTCGATCCGACGCCATACGGCGGCGGCACGACTACGTGCGACTCGCTGTGGATGGGCGTGCCGGTGATCAGTCTCGCCGGCAGAACGGCCGTGTCGCGGGCCGGCTCGAGCCTGCTTTCACACGCCGGGCTCGGCCATCTGGTGGCACGCACCGGTGAGCAATACGTTCGGCTCGCCACGGAACTGCTGCGCGACGGCGCAGAACTCGCTAACCTGCGCCGGGAGCTGCGCGGCCGGCTCGAATCGTCGCCGGTCATGAACGCGCCGGAATTCACGCGCGGTCTCGAGGCGACGTTCAGGGCGATGTGGCGGCGCTGGTGTGCCCAAGGACATGACGGGAAGGAATGACGGAGAATCCAATGGCGAACGAAGACGTCGGCGCCGGTAAGACGTTCAATCTCGAGAAGATCTATATCAAGGATCTGTCGTTCGAGTCCCCCGGCGCTCCGGAAGTATTCAGGACCGGGCCGCGTGGCGATGTGTTGTTGAACATCCGTTCGGTCAGTAACGACCTCGAGGCCGAGCGGGTCGAAGTGGCGCTCACCGTTACGGTCAAGTCCGAGCAGGACGGCAAGTTGATATTTCAGGTCGAGCTGACCCATGCCGGGATCTTCGAAATCCGCGGCTTCTCGCCGGAGGAGCGCTTCACTCTGCTCGGCACGGTGTGTCCGGCCACGATCTACAACTACGCCCGCGAAGTGATTTCCGGTGTCGCCGATCGGGGCGGATATCCGCAGCTGCTGATACAGCCGCTCGACTTCGACTCGATGTTCTTGAACGAAATGAGGACGCGCCAGGCCGCGGCGCGGCAGCAGGCGGGCGACGCGGTGGAGGCGGCGCCGTCCGGGTCCGGCAGCGGTGCGGCCGAGCGCAGCTAGCAGGCTAGCCTGCTGCCCTGGAAATCCAACCGGCTCGCGCGCAGGCTGGTTGCCGACCCGACCCGACCCGACCCGACCCGACCCGACCCGACCCGACCCGACCCGACCCGACCCGACCCGACCCGACCCGACCCGACCCGACCCGACCCGACCCGACCCGACCCGACCGCCGGTCAGCCCGGATAACCGTTGCGCTCGAGCCGCGCGGCAACCGACGCGGCAAACTCGCGAAGCTCATCGTCGCGCCGGAACGCGAACGCCCGCTCCGGCTGCGGGTTCGGTAGTGCGGCGGCATCCGGCACGGACGCGATACCGCAGAAGCGTGCGATGTTGGCGATAGATTCTGCGGGCGTGGCCACGAGGTCTTCGAAACGAACCTCGAGAGAGCGGCCGGGTAGCGCGGCGGCTTCGAGCCGGGCCTTTTCGACGTACTGCTCCCACATCGTGAAGGCCTCCGCCAGCGTCCAGCCCCGGCGGGACGAGAGAATTCCGATCGCGTCATCCCGTATCACTGTCAGCGCCGGCGGATCCTGATCGCCGCTGGCCGCGCGCAGCGCGGCGGCATGCCGCCGCGACAGGCTGGCCGCAACGTCCACGCCGTGCCGCACGATGTGAATCGTCCTGAGCTCGGGAAAAATCTCTCTCCAGACCGGCAGCGTGAATGTGTTGCGGGGGTCCTTCCAGCCGAATGAGGCTGCCTGCGCGCCAACTGACGGCGGGCGCGTCGGCTCGCTAGCGCCGGCGCCGGCTGCTCCGCCCGAGCGGCCCCCGCGCCCGGCGGGGGCGTGCGGCGCCTGGATTGCCGCGCCGCCGAAATACGCATCCAGCCGTTCTGCCAGCGCGTCGGCAGTCAGCGTGGCGAGCTGCCGTGTGAATTCGGCCTGGGACAGCAGAAAGTGGGCTGCCATCGGCTCCGACCAGAACGCGCCGCATTGCTGCAGGATCGATTCATTCAGCAGCATGAAGGCGATCGATTCCGAGTCTGCCTGCTGATCGTTGCCCATGAAGACGCCGAGCGCCTCGAGCGTTTGGGCGAGCAGCCGCGTACCGGACCTGTGCATGCCGACGACCACGACCGGCGTTGCCTCGCGTAATTTCGGATCGAGCCGAACTGAAGTCATCTCGACGTCCCGGCCGCGTATTTGCGGCGCAAAAAAAAGCGGCGGGAATGACCCCGCCGCTCGAGTTTACGGATTCGCTCAGAGAATCAGAAATTCATCGACAGGCTCAGGAAGCCGCGGCGACCCAGCGGGTCGTACGTGGCGCCGTCGAAGCCGAAGCCCTGGCCGCGCTGACAGGCGACCGGGAAGGCCGGATTCAGCGGGTTCGCATTCGTGCACGGCGGCTCCTCGTCGAGCAGGTTGTCGATGCCGAAGCGCAGCGTCAGGTTGTCGTTGATGTTGTACGACGCGTTCAGCGCCAGCAGCTGGAAGCTCTCCTGCACGCCGCCGTAGAGGCAGGCGCCCGCCGTCGGTGCCGTCAGGCACACGCTGTCATCGAGCGCTGGCCAGTACTGGTGCCGCAGCGACAGGTTCCAGTCGCCGAAGAAGTAGTTGAACGTCGTAAAGATGCGGTAGTCGTAGCCCTGACAGTCGATCTGCAGCGAGCAGCCATCGGTGCCGGCCCAGTCGGTCTTATCGAGATCCGATCGGTCCTGGGTTTCCGACTTCAGCACGTAGTTGGCGACCATGTTCATGTTGATGCCGCCGCTCGCGAGCATCCGCGACCAGTTGAGCTGCAGGTCGACACCTTCCATCAGTGCACGTCCCTGATTCGAGTAGGCCAGGTCGATGTTTGCCGCGCCGCCGGTCGACGGGTTGCGGAAAATCAGCTGACAGGCCGGCGAGTTCGGGTCGCCGCTCGGGTTGAAGTCGAGGCTGAGACAACGCTCATAGACCGCATCGCCGCTCTCGATCGCGATCATGTCCTCGATCTCGATCGAGTAGTAGTCGACGGTCAGCGTCCAGTTGTCGGCGAAATCCATGACCATGCCGATCGTGAACGTGTCCGCGGTCTCCTCACGCAGGTTCGGGTTGCCGGTGCCGTTCTGGATACCAACGCCGCCGGGGTTCGGCTGGTTCAGCGCGTTGACGACGTAGTACTGCTCGGCACCGAGCGTTCCCATCAGCGATTCACAGATCGCCCGCGACTGCGCGCCCTGAGCGCCACCAACGGCGGGGCTGAAAGGCGCGCCGGTGTTGAGCTCCGAGCACTGATCGCCGAATGCGTTCGAGACGCCGCCGAAAATCTGCGTACGAGCGCTGAACAGCTCACCGAGGTTCGGCGCCCGCAGCGCGCGGTTGTAGCCGCCTCGCAGCCGGTAGCGCGGTGTCATCGCCCAGTCGATCAGTGCTTTATAAGTCTCGACAGAGTTGACCTGCGGCATGCTCCAGTCGGAGATACGGCCGCCGAGCTCGAGGCTGAAATCGCCCACTGCGCTGTCCGACACGAGCGGAATCAGCAACTCACCGTAGATCTCGGTTGCATCGTATTCGCCGCCGCTGTCCTCGTTGGGAAACAGGCCCGCAATCGGGTCGATGAAGTTCTGGTTCTGGCTCAGGTTGTCCGGTTCGAACGTGTACGAGTTCTCGCGATACGACATACCGAGCGCGTAACCGAGCGGGCCGGCAGGCATGTCGACCAGATCGCCGACGATGTTGCCCTCGAAGATGGTCTGCGTGACTTCACGCTTGTTCTTCAGATCCGGCGAGATCATCACGGCGCAGTCCTCGCTGACCGCGAAATCCTGGATGATCGGCAAGCCGCTCGTGCAGGTGCCGATACTCTCGGCGAAGCCGGCGATGAACGGGTTCGGGTCGAAGATCGCGTTGCGGCCGAAGTTTGGCGACGCCATCAGCGCGCGGTACGTGCTGAGGCGCGTGGAGCCACGCTGAATCGCGAGGTTGTCCGTCTGGCCGGTCGAGAACGTGATGTCCCAGAAGTCGTCGCCGCTTGCAAGCTCGCCCTCGACACCGAGCGACAGCTGCATCGTCGTGGTCGTGTTCGTGCTCGAGCGGGCGGCGCCGAGCGCGTCGCGCAGATAGTCCGGCGGCCGGTTGGCCCAGAGATCGCCGTCCTGCGTGCCGTCCGCGATGCGCCCGTCGTAGTAGAGCTGCCAGATCTCGGGCGTTACCGGGAACGCCTCTGTCTGCGTACAGCCGGGCAAACCGTCCGACCAGGGCACGACGGCAGGATCGGCTTCACAATTCACGCCGAAGCGGCCGCCCGGCAGATAGGCGGCGTTCGTCGTGCCGTCCGGGTTCAACGGATTCGGGATGTCGACGCCGTAGCGCTGGCCCGGTTGCGGCACGTACGGGTCCATGCCGAAAGGAATCGGCGCGCCCCAGAACGTGATGTTGTCAGCGGTGAGGCCGAGGCTCGTCTGGTTCTCGTTGCGCGAAACCAGCGCCTGGGCGGTTACCCTGATGTTGTCGCTGACGTCGAAATGGCCGTTGGCGAACGCCGACAGACGCTCGAGCGGGATAGACGACCACTGCCAGAAGTTGTTTTCCTTGATGCCGCCATCGGGCTCGAAAACGCGGAACGGGAGACCGGCAAAATTGCCGTTGTAGTCACCGTTCAGCGGGCCGGTATAGCGGTACGATCCGGCGTTGCCCGCGTCGTTCATCAATCCCGTGTAGAGCGTGCCGTCATTACGGTTGATCAGGAACCGGGCGCCATTGGAGACTGCTCCCGGAGGGGCTTGATCGAACAGCGCATCGACCGCCGCCTGTGTCGGCAGCGAGCCGAAGTTGAACGCGTTCGTGCTGATCCAGGTGTCCGTGCCCCAGAAGAACGCCGTCGCGGGCGTGTTGGGGTTGCGCATGTCTTCGACCCGCCAGTCGCGCTCCCACTGCTGAATCACCGAGCGCGTCGAGCGCTCGACGCCGAGCATCACGTTGCCGCGATCGCCGGCAACGTTGGCGCCGATGAGCCCGGAGATCGTGATCTCCTGGTTACCGCCGTCGAACGTGTCGCCGACCCGCAGGTCGACCTGCGCGCCCTCGAAGTCGTCCTTCAGCACGAAGTTGACGACGCCGCCGACCGCGTCGGCGCCGTAGACGGCGGACGCGCCGCCCGAGATCACCTCAACGCGGGAGATGGCCGCAGGGGGGATGACATTCGTGTCGACGGCCATGCTCGCGTCGACCGGAATGACCCGGCGGCCATTCATCAGCACCAGATTACGATTCGGCCCCAGTCCGCGCAGGCTGACGGTCGATGCGCCGACCGTGTTCGTTGCGGTCTGCTGGACGTCCGTTGTCGTGAACTGCGTGACCGCAGGGACGAATTGCGGCAGCTGGTTCAGAACGGTTTCGACGCCGACCGTCGCCGTCGTCTCGAAAATTTCCTGGCCGACCGTCGTAATCGGACTGTTGGCTGAGAAGTCCCGTCGCGGAATACGCGAACCGGTAACCGTGACCTCCTCGAGCAGCTGGTCGTCCTGCGCCGACGCGGGCGTCGGGGCGATGGCGAGCGCCGCGCCCAGCAGCGCGCCGCCGGAAGCGATCGCGATCGCGTGTCTGCCTATTGTCGAAGGATTGCGGCCGGGCGGTTGCCGACCATTCAGTAATTCGCCGATTCGCTGTGAAAGAACGTGAAATTTCGGGCGAACGCCCGACGCGACGGTATCAACACTCATACACTTTTGCCCCCCTGAAGCATGGTGTAAAGATGCTGCGAAGATCTCAGCCGCCGGCTGCCCGTGTGGCGCCTGCCGATGAGCTGTTACTTCCGCTGCTAGTATGTTGCGAGACCGAGACTATCACGTGAATTCCCTGTTGGTAAAGCGCCGAAGTGTTGCGGGTGAGCGACGCGGGGTCCGGCATGGCGATGCGATGAGCGGGCCGTCCGAACGCTCAGCACTGTCCCGACCGCGTGCCTGCCAGGGAAACGCTTGCCGGTGGCGGCGCCTGCACGGGCCGGGCGCCAGGCGCAGCCGGCGCCGCGCGGCGCGCGTCGACGCCGCCGGGCAGTTCCGGGACGGGTTCTACGGTAAGCTTGCCGGCCTCGTCGATTGCATCGTCCGGCGTCGATGCTCGGGACCGGGAGACTCGATTGATCGCCATCCTCGGGGCAAGCGGCTTCATCGGCTCGCATTTCGCCCGCTACCTCGAGACGCTCGGCGTCCCTTGCGCCGCGCTCGGCCGCCCGGCGTGTGACTATTATGACGCGCGCGCGCTGGCCGGCACGCTGGCCGACGTCGGCGCCGAGTTTCTGATCAATTGCGCGGGCTACACCGGCAAACCGAACGTCGATGCCTGCGAGGACCACAAGGCCGCGTGCCTGCTCGCCAATGCCGTGCTGCCATCGATCGTTGCCGAAGCGTGCCGGCGCCATGGCATACCGTGGGGCCACGTGTCGTCCGGCTGCATCTATACAGGCGACCCCGGCGGCCGCGGTTTCACCGAGGAAGATCGGCCGAATTTCTCGTTCCGCCAGGACAACTGCAGCTTCTATTCCGGCAGCAAGGCGCTCGGTGAGGAGTGCCTGGCTGGCGCCGGAGACATATATATATGGAGGACGCGGATTCCATTCAGCCACATCGACTCGCCGCGCAACTACATCTCCAAGCTGATGCACTACGATCGGCTGCTCGACGCCCGCAACAGCCTGTCGTCGCTCGATCAGTTCGTCCGTGCCTGCTGGGAGTGCTGGCACATGCGCCTGCCTTTCGGGATCTGGAACCTGACGAATACCGGCAGCATCACGACCCGCGAGGTGACACGCCTGATCCGTGATCACGGGCTGTCAGACAAGACATTCCGGTTCTTCGGCAGCGAGGCCGAGTTCATGCAGGTCGCGGCCAGAGCGCCGCGTTCCAGCACGGTGCTCGACAACACGAAGGCGCGCGACGCAGGACTGCGCCTCGACCCGGTCGAGGAAGCGCTCGACGACGCGATGCGGAACTGGGTGCCGCGATGAGCGAGCGGGAAGTCGTGCTCGTCACCGGCGGCGCCGGGTTCATCGGCAGCTGCCTGGTGCGGCAACTGCTCGCCGAGACCGACTGCTTCGTCGTCAATCTCGACAAGCTGACCTACGCGGGGCATCCGGAATCGATTCCGGCGGCGGACGCCGCGCGCTACGAGCTCGTCCAGGGCGACATCGCCGACGCAACGCTGGTCGCCCGGTTGCTCGGGGATTTCGGGCCGAAGTGGGTGGTCAATCTTGCGGCGGAGTCGCACGTCGATCGCTCGATAGACGGCCCCGACGATTTCATTCGGACAAACGTCGTCGGCACCTTCCGGCTGCTCGAGGCTGTCCGCGCGTGGTGGCGAGAGCTGGATCCGGTCGGCCGGGCCGAGTTCCGGCTGCTGCACGTGTCGACAGAGGAGGTCTACGGCTCGCTCGGCAGCGAGGGACGCTTCGACGAGCACTCCCGATATGCGCCGAACTCGCCCTATTCCGCATCGAAGGCGGCATCGGATCACTTCGTCAGAGCCTGGCACCGGACCTACGGCCTGCCGGTCCTGACCGTCAACTGCTCGAACAACTACGGGCCCTATCAATACCCGGAAAAGCTGATTCCATTGATGACACTGAACGCTCTCGAAGGCAGACCTCTGCCCGTCTACGGCGACGGCAGTCACATCAGGGACTGGCTCTACGTCGATGACAACTGCCGGGCGATGCGAGCCGTCCTCGAGCGCGGCACGGTCGGCGAGGTCTACAACGTCGGCGGCAACAGCGAGCGATCCAATTTCGACCTCGTGCGGATGATCTGCGATCTCGTCGATGAGATGCGCCCGGCCGGCAGGCCGCGACGCGAGCTGATCTCGTTCGTCGACGATCGCCCGGGGCACGACCGTCGCTATGCCACGGATTGCTCCAGGTTGTCGAACGAGCTCGGCTGGCAGGCACTGGAATCGTTCGAATCGGGCCTGCGCAAGACCGTCGCCTGGTATCTCGCAAATCCGGCCTGGATAGATCTCGTCACCGCCGATGGCTATCGGCGGGAGCGGCTCGGCCTCGGCAGCTGATCGGGAGCTGATCGGCAGTAACCGATCCGTTGTCGCCGCCGATCCCCTGTCGCCGCCGGCTGATCCACTGTCGCCGTCGGCCGACGTGGTGCGCCGGCAGAGGCTGAATTCCCGACCGTCGTCGCACGTTATGCAACGCGATGATGCGATTTCCGTGATTACTTCTGTCCGGACGCCGCATCCGGCCCGTCTGGTTTGCCGTTCCGGATGTCTGTTGTCGGAGACAGACGGTCATAATCGGACGATTCGCCATAATTGACGGACGGGTCTCTCATCGCGGCGCGAATTCTTGCGGCCGAATCGCGTATCGAAAAGCGGCGTCTCTTCCTTTGCATAATTCGCGCTGTGCAAGCGCTCTCCCCACGACGATTTCGACTGCAACGCAAACATAGTTCGTATAGCAAACTTTTCTAGAAGTCGCGTCCTGTCCATCAGTGTGGTCTGCAGCTCGTTCGATGAGCATCGTGTCGCTAAGAAAATAAATTCAGCAAAATAAGCGAGTTATTCGCGGGTGCTCGTCCGGGCGGGAAACGAAAGTTGCGTCGAGGCGCGTCAGTCGTTGCGCCGTCGAGCGCGCGCGCTTTGTCACGTGACGCGAGAAGATAAGACGCCCGTGACCGATGACGGCGACGGCGCGCCGAGCGGCCGTTAAGTCACATTCCGACGGTCTCTTCGGGCGTTGAAGCTGCGGCCGATCGGCCTCCAATTCCGCAGGCGAATGAAATTGGGCGGCACGTCACGTATGCCCGATATCGATTCATCAATGCTCCGCCACGAACTCATGATGAGTACGGACCGACGCATATTCACTCCATAGGAAACGTCGGGTTTCGATTCAGGAAAGCGGGAAACACGCACTATGCCAAGAGTAATACGGACATCGGTGTTCGCGGTCGCCGCGTTGCTCGTATCGACTCTCTCATTCGCACAGAGTGCGAACCAGGAAGAGATGCGAAGCCTCGACGCGCAGGTGCAGGAGATCAAGTCCGACGTTCTCGGTATCGCGCGCGATCTGAGCATGCTCGAGGAGCGACTGCTGTATCCATCCAATACACAGGTCGCCATCTTCGTCGCGTTGAACGCGGAGTCGGGCTTCAGGCTCGACGCCGTCCGGCTCGAAGTCGACGACGAGCTCGTCACCCATTACATCTATGACTTCAAGGAGCTGGAAGCGCTGCAGAACGGCGGCGTGCAGCGCGTCTATACCGGCAACGTGCCTACGGGCGCGCATGCACTGACGGTAGTCGTCAACGGCAAGCTCGACAACGGCCGCGAATTCACCACGACGGAAAATTTCGGATTCGACAAGGGTGTCGATCCGAAGTTGCTCGGCCTGACGCTGTCGGCGAGCGCCGGCGGCGCGTCCGTCGAACTGGGAAACTGGTAGTCCGCCGGGAATCTATCGATGAAGGCAGCAGCCTCTCTGATCGGCCTGTCACTGGCGGCGTCCGCGATGGCGCAGACCGGCGACGACGGCATGCGCGATCTGTATTTCGGTGACGCGCTGTTCCACGCCGAGCAGGGGCTCTATTTCGATGCGCTCGAGCGTCTCGATATCGAGCTCGCGCAGCACTACGGCGTGGATGAGCCGGCGCTCGATACGCTGCACTTTCACGTCAACGACGCCGAGTTCTCCGTCGGCGATTTCGAGCTCAACTATCGAATGCACCATCGCGCCGGTCGAGCCATCACGGCGGTTCTCGAGGGCGACGTTGCCGAAGAAGTACGCAACGAAGCAGCTTTCCGGCTCGCTCGCATTCACTTTCAGAAAGCGCAGTTCGAAGAGGCGCAGCACGCGCTCGACAGAATCGACGGGCGTATCCCCGAGAGTGTCGCGGACGACATCGAGTTTCTGCGCGCGAACGTCTATCTCGCAACGGAGCGTCCCCGTGACGCAGCCGATACGCTGCGCCGTCTGCAGCGCTCCGAAGAGCTGAGTGGCTTCGTCGCCTACAACATGGGCATCGCGGAGCTCGAAGACGGTCAGCGGCGCGACGCCATTCAGCAGCTCGACCGTGCCGGTCAGCTGAGCCTGGCCGATCAGCCTGGCCGGTCGATTCGGGACAAGGCCAATCTCGTGCTCGGCTCGTTGCTGATGGAGGACGGTGCGTTCGAGGACGCGCAGGTTGCTTTCGATCGCGTTCGTTTGGAAGGGCCGCTGTCCAACCGGGCGCTGCTGAGCGCGGGCTGGGCCGAAGCCGCTGCCGAGCGCTACGAACGCGCGATTGTTCCCTGGGGCATTCTGGCCGAGCGCAACGGGACCGACCCGGCGGTCCAGGAAGCGAAGCTCGCGTTGCCGTATGCCTACGGGCAGCTCGACGTGCACGGCCGCGCAGCGATCCTCTATGGCGATGCGCTGCAGGCGTTCGACGGCGAAGTAGATCGGCTCGAGGAGTCGATCGACAGCATCCGAAAGGGCCACTTTCTGGAAGCGCTCGTTCGCGAGGAGATCCGCCAGAATCCGGACTGGGTAATTCAGCTGCGCGAACTGCCCGAATCCCCGGAGACGCATTACCTGATGGAGCTGCTGGCGTCGCACGACTTTCAGACCGCGCTGCAGAACTATCTGGACCTCGAAGATCTCCGCTACCGGCTCGATAGCTGGGACGGCGACTTCGCATCGTTCGAAGACATGATCGCGTTGCGGCGGGCTTACTACGAACCGCTGTTGCCCGAGATCGATCAGGCCTTTCGCGAGCTCGATTCGCGGAAACGACTGCGTCGGGAGCAGCATGCGCTGCTGAGCCGGCGGCTGCAGGACCTGCTGGTTGCGCCGCGCCCCGAGTTTCTTGCGACGACCGAGGAACGCGAGCTCAGTGGGCGAATCGCGGCTGCCGAAGCAGCACTCGAGGGTGATACGCGGCCGCAGGCTGATGCGCTCCGGGAGCGAATCGCCCGCGTGCGCGGTGCGCTGATCTGGACGCTCGAGACGGAATATCACGAGCGGCTGACGGCTTTCGACCGAAACCTGCGCGAGCTCGAGGCGGCGATTGCCACGATGACGGCGCAATACGAGAGCTTCGTCCGGGTCCGCCAGGCGGCAGTCCACAGCTATGAAGGCTACGAAGTGCCGATCCGCCGGCTGCGTACGCGTGTCCAGAGCGCGAGCTCCCGGGTCGGCCTGCTGATGGCGCGCCAGGGGCACATTCTGGAGCTTGTCGCCGTCGACGAGCTGACCGCCCGCCGCGCACGGCTCAACGAGTATCGCGATCAGGCGCGTTACGCGCTCGCTGACAGCTACGACCGCGCGACCAAGGCTCGTTCCGCCCAGATCGCCGAGCAGGCCGAGCTCGCCAACGAGCAGGCCATGCTGATCGAAGAAGACCTGCTCGGAGAAGATCAGTGAGCCGGGCCCGCCGCACTGGAGCGACGACTCTTGCAGCGGCCGTGGCGGCCTGCCTCGCCTCCTGCTCATCGAACCCGGACAGGGAGACGCTCGCACAGCTGCATCGGGTCGAACCCGACACGGCCGAGGTGGCAGTCGATGACAGCCTCGAGCTCGCGATGCAGAGCTACCGGCGCTTCCTGCAGGAGACGCCGGAAAGCACGATGGCGCCGGAGGCGATGCGCCGGCTTGCCGACCTGCAGATCGAGCAGCAGTTCGGCATTGAGGGCACGGGCGAAATCGTCGAGCTGCCGGCCTACGAGGTCGGCGCCGTGCAGGGGATCACGGCTGACGGGTCTCGCCCGGCCGCCGGGTCGGTCGACGGCGGGTCCGAGGGAGCGGTCGACAGCGTGTCCGACAGAGGGTCTGACAGCGTGTCCGACCGCGGGCCTGACAGAGGGTCCGCCGGGTCGGCCGAGACGGACGAAGCGTTCGAGGCACGCGCGACCAGTCAGTTCGATTTCGCGGCCGGCCCTGCCGATTTCTCCGAAGCGCAGCAGCTCAGCGACACGGCGCTGAGCGGGCCGCTCGAGGCAATCGAGATCTATCAGCGGATACTCGAGGAGTACCCGTCCTACGAACGCGCCGACCAGGTGCTGTATCAGATGGCCCGCGCCTACGACGAGATCGGTCGCCCCGATGAGGCGATGGACGTCATGGAACGGCTCGTCGGCCAGTACGGCTATTCGGACTATCTCGACGAGGTCCATTTCCGGCGCGGTGAGTATCTGTTTACCCGCCGGCAGTTCCGCGAGGCGGAAGGTGCCTACGAGGCAATCATCGCGATGGGCTCGTCGTCTAGCTACTACGAGCTCGCGCTCTACAAGCTCGGCTGGGCGCTCTACAAGCAGGAATTCTATGACCTGGCGCTGCACCGCTTCATGGCGCTGCTCGACCATAAGCTCGCGATCGGCTACGACTTCGATCAGACGCACGAGGAAGACGAGGAGCGCAGGGTCGCCGATACGTTCCGCGTGATCAGCCTGAGCTTTTCGAACCTCGGCGGCCCGGAAGTCATCAACGAGTACTTTGCCGATAACGGTGTGCGCAGCTATGAGGACCGCATCTACGCGAACCTCGGCGAGTTCTATCTGGAGAAGCTCCGCTACCACGATGCGGCCGAAGTCTACGCGTCGTTCGTAGACCTCTACCCGTATCACCGTGTCTCGCCGCAGTTCAGCATGCGCATCGTCGATATCTACGATCAGGGCGGCTTCCCGATCCTGGTCGTCGAGTCGAAGAAGGACTTCGCGACGAAGTACGGCCTGCAGAGCGAGTACTGGGACTATTTCGACTCGGCAGAGACGCCGGAAGTCCTGAGCTTTCTGAAGACGAACCTCACGGACCTCGCGAATCACTATCACGCGCTGTATCAGGAAGAGACGCTCGTCGACGAGCGCCCGCAGAATTTCGCCGAAGCGTCGCAGTGGTACCGGGAATTTCTGACGTCGTTTCCGGCCGATCCGGAAAGCCCGTCGATCAACTACCAGCTTGCCGACCTGCTGCTCGAGAACGACGACTTCGGGCCGGCCGCTCTCGAATATGAGCGTACGGCTTATGAATACGAGCCGCACGAGCGGGCGTCGGAGGCCGGCTATGCAGCGATTTTCGCGCACCGCGAGCATCTGAAGGTTGTCGACGAGTTCGCCGAGACCGAGGTCAAACGCGCAACCGTGGACAGCTCGCTGCGGTTTGCGGAAGTATTTCCGGATCACGAGCACGCGCCCGTCGTGCTCGGCGCCGCCGCCGACGATCTCTACGACCTGAACGATTTCGAGATGGCGATCGTTGCAGGCACCATGCTGATCGAGCGCTATCCCGCGTCGGAGCCGACGCTGTTGCGTGCCGCGTGGACCGTCGTCGCGCATTCGTCGTTCGAGCTCGGACTCTATCCCGAGTCGGAGCAGGCATACGCCAACGTGCTGCGGTTCGTGCCGGAGGACGACGAGGAGCATGCGAGTCTCGTCGACAATCTGGCGGCTTCGATCTATCAGCAGGGTGAGCAGGCGAACGAGTCGCAGGATTTTCGCGCCGCCGCCGATCACTTCCTGAGAATTCGCGATGCGGCGCCGACGTCGACGATCCGTTCCTCTGCGGAATACGACGCCGCCGCCGCGCTGATTCGCCTCGAAGACTGGACGATGGCCGGCGACGTGCTCGAGGACTTCCGCGCCGCGTTTCCGGAGCATGAGCTGAACGAGGAGGCGACACGTCAGCTCGCGTCCGTCTACCGGCAGGCCGGCGCGCTGGATCGCTCGGCGAGCGAGTACGAGCGGGTGGCGGCCGAGGCCGAGGATCCGCTGCTGCAGCAGGAAGCACTGCTGCTCGCCGGCGAGCTTTATGAGGAGGCGAGTCAGACCGACAGCGCTCTGGGGGTTTACCTCCGTTACATCGACGCGTTCCCGTATCCGCTGGACATGGCCCAGGAGACGCGCTTCAAGGTCGCCGGCATGTACGACAACCGCGGCGATGTCGTCAGTTACAGAGAGATGCTGCAGCAGGTCGTCGACAGCGATGCCGACTCCGGTATGGATCGCACGGACCGCAGCCGCTTCCTGGCCGCCCAGTCGGCGCTCGTTCTGACGCAGACGCATTTCGACAGCTTTGCCGACGTGCAGCTGGTGCAGCCCTTCGAGCGAAATCTGGCCGAAAAGCAGCAGCGGATGGAGGTGGCGTTGCAGGCGTTCGAGGGGCTGGTCGGCTACGAAGTCGGCGAGGTGACGGCGGCCGCGACCTATTTCATCGGCGAAATCTACTTCGAGTTCAGCCGCTCGCTGCTCGAGTCGGAGCGACCCACCGACCTGTCGGCGGGATCGCTCGCGGATTACGAGCTCGCTCTCGAGGAAGAAGCGTTCCCGTTCGAGGAACGATCGATCGACGTTCACGAGCAGAACTTCGCGCTGATTTCGCAGGGCGTTTTCAACGAGTGGGTGCAGCGCAGCCTCGACAAGCTGGCCGTCGCAATGCCGGGCCGATATGCGAAGGCGGAAATCAGCGGCGGCTACATGGGCTCGATCGATTTCTACGCTTATCGGTCGCCGGGCGCACCGGCGCTCGACGGTTCCGAAATAGACATGGGAGAGTCGAATGCACAGGCGCGCTGAGACTCTGCCGATACTGACAGCACTGCTCGTGCTGGCGGCGTGCAGCTCGATGCCGTCGAGCGACGGTGGTGCGTCGTCCACTCGCGCGGAAACGCCGCGAGCCGAAGACGGGAGCGCCGGGCAGGGCGCTGCCGATACCGGTCGGGCGCAGCCGGACTCCCGGGAGGCGGACTCTTCGGACGCCGACGCAGCAGTCGATACCGACGCCCCGGCGGAGGCCATGTCGCTCGTCGACCAGGTGCTCGCCGACCGGCGCCGGGGCGATTACCCGGAGATCGAGGCCGACGAAGCCGGTTTCACCATTACCGAGCAGGTGCGCATCGCGGGGGACGCGCGCGATCGTTACGACCGCGCGATGCTGCTGCTCAGTCAGGAGCGCTATGCCGAAGGGATACCGCTGCTGGTCGAAGTGACGGAGATGGCCCCCGGCGTCACGACACCATACGTCGACCTTGCGATCGCCTACGGCAACACGGGCGACCTGGAACGCGCCCGGGAGACGCTCGAATCGGCTGCTTTGCTGAGCCCCGAGCATCCGCTGGTGCACAACGAGCTCGGCATCGTGTATCGCCGCATCGGCCGCTTCGCCGACGCGCGCGCGAGCTATGAGAGGGCGCTCGCCGTGTATTCGGGCTTTCATTTCGCCCGACGCAATCTCGCTGTTCTCTGCGATCTCTACCTCGCCGACTCGGCCTGTGCACTCGAGCATTACGAGGCTTATCTCGACGCCGTAGGTGAGGACCGCGAAGTCGAGATATGGGTTGCCGACATCAGGAACAGACTGGGACAGGACGGAGGATCGTAGATGCGCATCATGGTCTTTCTGACGGTGCTCGCCGCTGGTTTCGCCGTGGCCCAGGAAGGGGACGAGGCGAACGGACAGGACGTCGATCCGGCGGCCGCCGAAGCTGCCACCGAAGTTGCCACCGAAGAGGGCGGCGGCGTCAAGACGATGTCCGGCATGTCGATTCTCGGCAACGAAGAGGCACCGAAGTCTCTGGTCATCGTGCCGTGGAAGAGTTCCAGGCTCGGCGACGGTCTCGGGGTCTCGAATGCACTGGACGACACGCCACGGGCGGTCGACAGGGACGTTTTCATGCGCGAGCTGCGCTACTTCGAGCTTCGCTCCGGCGGGGCGGATTAGACGGATGCGCAGCGCGACTTTCGAACGGTTTCAGGGTTCTTTCGGTTTCAGGTACTCGTTCTAACGAGGTTTGTGCAAAGAGGGTTGGATGATGGACATCTTTTACTCAATCGTCGGTTTCTTCTCCACTGGTGGGCTCTTCATGTATCCCATCCTGATCGTGTTCGCGATCGGCGCGGCAATTGCCGTCGAGCGGTATGTCACTTTGACGATGATCCGGAACAAGAATCAGAGTGTCTGGGAAGGCATTCAGCCCCTGCTGAATCAGGGCAACTTCGACAAGGCTCGTCAGATCACGAACGAGGATGAGTCGACGATTGCGCAGGTGCTGAGCATGGGTCTCGCCCGGCAGGGCGCCGTTCGTCGTCGCGACGACATCGAAATCGCGATGGAAGAGAGCATGATGGAGATCGTTCCGCAGCTCGAGAAGCGGACGCCGTATGTGGCTCTCGGCGCGAATGTCGCGACGCTGCTCGGACTGCTCGGCACGATCATGGGCCTGATTCAGGCGTTCACCGCAGTCGCCAATGCGAATCCGGCCGAGAAGGCGGACCTGCTGTCCGCGAGTATCTCGGTCGCGATGAACACGACGGCTTTCGGCCTGATGGTGGCGATTCCGCTGCTCGTCACGCACACGATTCTGACCTCGAAGACCGGCCAGATCGTCGACAACCTCGAGATGGCGACCGTCAAGGTGCTGAACGTCATCACGGCAACGTCGAAGCGTCAGGCGGAGGCCTGAGCCAATGGCGCGCCGCCACCACTACCGCCGGAGATCCAAGCAGCCGGTCGAGCTCGAGGTCACGACCTTTCTGAACCTCATGGTCGTGCTCGTGCCGTTCCTGCTGATTACGGCGGTGTTCTCGCGGATCGCGATCATCGAGCTCAATCTGCCGAGTAACACCGGCGGTGCCGCAGCCGAGTCGCCGCGGTTTCGGGTGGAGGTGATCGTGCGTGAGGAGCTGATCGAGATCGGAAACGGTTCGCAGGTCATCGCGACGATTCCGAATGTCGAGGACGAGTACGACTTCCCGAGCCTGTCGGATTACGTGGTCGCGCTGAAGCGTGAGTACTCCGACATCGACTCGGCATCCGTGCTGCTCGAGCCGCATATTCCGTACGACTACCTCGTCCAGGTGATGGACACGGTGAGAAGCGTCGAAGTGACGGCCGAGGGCGGTCAGGAAGTGGCGTACGCCGCGCTGTTTCCCGACATATCAATCGGAGAGGCGCCATGAGAGATAGCCGCCGCATCAAGCGGATGTCGCGCAACAAGGTCGGCATCCCGAAGATGAATCTGACGTCGCTGATGGACGTGTTCACGATTCTGGTCTTCTTTCTGCTGGTCAATTCCGGGCAGTCGGAGCTGCTCGAGACGCCGAAGCAGGTGCAGCTACCGGAATCCGTGATCGAGTCACGGCCGCGGGAGACCGTCGTGATTTTCGTCAGCCCCACCGAGGTGGTCGTGCAGGGCGAGCCGGTGGTCAGCATGGCCGATGTCTACGCTTCGGCCGGCGCTATCGAGCCCGTCAGCGCGCGTCTCGCGGCACTGAAGGACACGGTGATCGGCCGCAGCACGCAAGTCGTCGCAGCGAGCCAGGAAGTCACGGTCCTGGCCGATAAATCCATTCCTTTCGACGTGATCAGGCGAGTGCTGTCCACCTGCACAGCGCAGGGATATACGAACGTCTCACTGGCCGTCATGCAGAAAGGCGCTGAAAGCAGCGAGAGTTAAACGATGGCAACTTCTTTGGAAGCCATGCAGCCCGCCGAAGACGAACGGCTGCGCGCGGAACTGCAAGAGTCGCGCGAGAAGCTGAGTGTTCTCGAGCGCGATCTCGGAGCGGTGGATGCCGAGCTCAGCAATCTCGGCGAAGAGCGCGAGGTCTACGACCTGCTCGAGCAGACCTGCGGCACGCTGCAGCGGCTCGAGGAGCTGGGCGCGGCGAAGCTGTTCTGGGGCGAGACGGCCCCGGGCGAATCGACCGCCCAGCGGCTGGAGCGCGCACGGGCGAGCTCGAGCGAGTTTCTGTCGCGGGTCGGTGAGATCGAGCAGCGGCGACTCGAGCTCGAGCAGGAGATCCGCAAGGGCCAGGACGTCATCGACATCCTCGAAGGCGATCTGTTCGAAATCGAGCTCGAGCAGGAAGAGAAGCTGAACGAGTGGGTCGTCGAACGCGACTTCGAGCAACCCGAGCGCACGGGCCTGATGCCGTGGGCGAACGGCGAGGACGATCGGCGCTTCCGGAAGTCCGCGTCGATCGCGCTGCTGGCCGCAATCCTGCTCGGTACGGTCGTGCCGATGATCGATCTGCCGATCCCCGAGTTCGAGCTGATTCCGGAAGTGCCGGATCGCTTTGCACGTCTGATCGAGCAGCTGCCGCCGCCGCCCCCGCCGCCGGCAGTCGTCGAAGAGGCGCCACCGGAAGAGGTGGAGCCCGAAATTGTCGAGCCCGAGATCGTCGAGCCGGAGGAGCCGATCGTCGCCGAGGAGCTGCCGGAAGAGGTGTCCGAAGAGCCTGCTGTCGCGCAGGCCGAGCCGCCGCCGCAGGAGCAACCGCGCTCGGCCGGCATTCTGGCCTTCCGCGAGAGCTTCGCGAGCCTCGAGGCCCGGGAACCGTCGGCGCTCGGTGGTCAGGCGCGAATCAACAACGCGGGCGAAGCCGCGGTCGGCAGAACCGAGCGGTCGATGATCACGTCGAACGAGCCGGGGTCGAGCGGCGGCATCAATCTGGCCGCGATCAGTCGCGACGTTGGTGGCGGTGGCGCGGCAGGCGAGGGCCTGGGTGGCGTTGAGCTCGCCCGCGTCGCTAGCTCTATCGGGCCAGGCGGCAACGGTGACCGGCCGCTCGCCGGCAGCGGGACCGCCGGCCGCACCGACGAGGAAATCCAGATCGTCTTCGATCGTTACAAGTCGGCGCTCTACCGGCTCTACAACCGCGAGCTGCGGAACGATCCGACGCTGCGCGGACAAGTCGTCCTGCACCTTACGATCGAGCCGGACGGCAGCGTGTCGTATTGCGTCGTGCAGAGCTCGACGCTCGGCTCGCCGGTTCTCGAGCAACAGATCGCCGACCGCGTCAAGACGTTCGACTTCGGTGCGAAGGAAGGCATCGCGGCCGTGACGATCCTGTACCCGATCGATTTCCTGCCGGCAGGCTGATGATGCCGGCAGGCCCCGACCAGACAACGGAGTAACGGAGCAGAAAGACCAGAGATTCCGACAAGGGCAAAGCCTCCGAAAGGCGGCGACGCAAAGTGACCGGTCTAACGGGCGTTTACGCCCCACGATGGCGGCACTACCGAATCTGCCACGCGCAAATCGGCTCGCCCTTGCCGGACACGCTGCATCGTCAGCGTTCTCGGGAAAGAAAACTTATGAGTCTGAGCGAGTCCATTCTGCGAACGATAGCCAGGGCCGGCAGCCTGCTGCTGCTGCTCGTCGGCCTGTCGTTGTTCTCCGCGCAGTCAGCGCAGGCCCAGGCCTGCTCCGATTTTGGCGGCGTGCTCGACGGCTTCGCCGGCGACATCGCGCCCTCGCAGCTGCAGATCGACCAGAACTGCCGGATTCAGAATTACCCGGCGTCGAACCCGTTGCGCACGAACTTCAGCTTTTTCACGCAACCCGGTCAGAACGACGAGCGCTGGCTGATCATCTTCGACAACGTCGTTCACACGGGCCAGATGTCGTGTAACTCGGTGCTCGAGCACAGGATCTGGTTCACCAACGGCTCGTCGACGACGATTCAGGAGGGCTGTCAGAACCTGCTGATTCCGGTCGAGAAGATCGAGAAGGACAACCCGGCGGGAACGACGACGGCGACCGTGGGTGTGCCGTTCACGTACACGCTGACGATGCCGGTACTGTTCGACGCCGGCACCGGCACGGTAATCAACAATCAGGGCTCGCTGAACGATCTGCACAGCGTTGTGCTGACCGACGATCTGAATGAGACCGGTGCGGATCTGAGCTACGTCAGTCACACAGCCTATTGGTTGAGCGACGGCCAGCCGGTGGCGCACACGTTTACCGACGTCGGCGGGCTGCTGACGTTTGACGGGTTTCCGATCATTCCGGCCGGTGAGCAGATCGTCATCGAGATTACCGTCGTGCTCGACAACTCGCCGGCGAACACAAACGGCACGACGTTCTTCAACACGGCGAAGTGGCAGTTCGGCCGGCTGATCGACGGGGTGTTCTACGAGCCGCTGCCGGGCGAGTGGGGCATTACGCCGCCGCTGACGATTTCGGGCCCCGATGTCACGCTGACGAAGAGCGGGTCCGCGTTCCTGAACGTCGGCGAGACCGGCACGTTCGTCCTCGACGTTCAGAACACCGGCGACACCGACGCGTGGAACGTCACGATCGAGGATCAGCTCCCGCGCCTGACCGGCCCCGTATCGGGCGGTATGTGCGACGCAGTGCCGACGGTGCAGTCCGCGCAGGTTTTCGCGGCCGACGGGGTCACTCCGGTGCCGGGCAAGGGCCCGTTGACGATCGGCGCCGACATCAACGTCACGTGGTCCGGTTCGCCGTTCTGCGAATTGACGGTGACCGTGCTGTCGGCCGCCGGGACGATCGGTCCCGGCGAACGGCTGATCGTCACGTATCAGACCCAGCTCGACGTCGACACCGAGAACGGCGTCAACCTGACGAACATCGCGGGCGTCACGCAGTTCTTCAACGGCGATCCGTCGATCGCCGGCCGCCAGACATACACGCGCACGATCACGGATGGCACGCCCGGCACGCTCGATCACGAGGATCAGCACACGACGGCCGCGGCGCTGTTCGGCTCGTTCTTCAGCAAGATCGTCTCGAACGTCACGACCGGCCAGAGCCCCGCGACGACCGCATCGCCCGGCGACCAGCTCCGGTATACGTTCCGCCTGCGGAGCACCGATACGCCGCTGTCCGACATCCGGATCGTCGACGATCTCGGCGCGCTGAACCCGACGGCCGTCTTCGCACCCGGTACGCTCGCGTGGGATCAGGGGACGCTGCCGGCAGGCGCGGACACGAGCGCGACCGATCCGGTCGGCGGCTCGAACGGCACCGGCTATCTCGAAATCAACAGCTTCGACCTGGCCGTAGATACCGAGATCGTGCTCGAGTTCGAGATCACGCTGGCTGCGGCGCTGACCGACGGCACGATTGCGACGAATCAGGCGCAGCTCACGGCCGCGGGCTCGGTGACCGGCCTCAGTGACGACCCGACCGTCAACGGTGTCGCGAGCCCCGACGTCGTCGGCGACGAGGATCCGACGACGATCGCGATCGTCTCGGCGCCGTACTTCGACGTCGACAAGATTTCTGCCTATCCGGACGGCGATCCGGCGCGGCTGATGGCCGGCGAACGAATCCTTTACACGATCACGATCGCGAACACCGGTACCGAGGACGCGACTGACGCGACGATCCGCGACCAGGTCCCGGCCAACACGACCTACGTTGCCAACAGCACGACGCTGAACGGCGCTCCCGTGGCCGATCCGTCGCCGGGCGAGTTTCCGCTCAGCGCCGGCATCTCGATCACGTCGCCGTCGTCCGGCACGCCGGGCACGCTGCCCGTCTATGCGTCCGATGCCGACGTCGCGACGATCGAGTTCGAGGTCTTAACGGACGGCAACCTGATCGACGGCACGATCATCTCGAATCAGGCGTTCGTCACGGCGCTCGATGGCGGCGTCGTCGACCAGCCGTCCGATGATCCACGCACGCCGATCGTCGACGATCCGACGCGCGACATCGTCGGCAATCTGCCGTTGCTCTATGCCGAGAAGTCGGCGGCGCTCGAGGTCGACTTCGGTACGCCGGGCGTCGTCGATCCCGGCGATACGCTCCGCTACACGATCACGATCTTCAACAACGGCCCGATTCCTGCGACCGAGGTCGTGCTGACCGACGCGGTGCCGACCAACACCACCTACGTCGCCGATTCGACGACGGTCAACGGTATTTCGCTCGGCGCCGACGGCGGCGTCTCGCCGCTGATCGCCGGCCTGCCGGTCAGCTCGTCGGATCTGACGCCGCCGCTGCCGGGGCCCGGCGAAGGCACGCTGACGGCCGGCGAATCCGCCACGATTCAGTTCGACGTGCTGGTCGATGCGGGCCTCGCGCCGGGTACGCTGATCGTCAATCAGGCTACCGCGGCCAGCCTCGAGCTGCCGCCGGTGCTGACCGATGGCGACGGCGATCCCGCGACCGGCCCCGAGCCGACCGTCGTCGTCGTCGGGCCGGCACAACGGCTCGCGATATCGAAACAGGTTGCCGTCGTCGGCGGCGGCCCGGCGCTCGCCGGATCGACGCTCGAATATACCGTTCGGGTGCTGAACATCTCGCCGGTGCCCGCCCAGTACGTGATCATCTATGACGACCTGGACGTGCCGGTTCCCGGTCAGCTGATATACGTCGACGGTTCGGCCACGATGAACGGTTCGCCGGACGGGGTCGTTTTCGGCGGCACGACGCTGACCGCCGACTACGACGCGACCTACGGTCCGCTCGCGCCGGGCGGGACGATCGTGCTGCGCTTTCAGGCCGAGCTCGACGCGGATCTCGACCTCGGCACGATCGTGACGAACACGGCGCTCGTGAACTGGAACGATCCGCCGGAGACGGCCGAAGCCAGTGTGAGTGTGACCGTCGGGGCGACGCCGGGCGTCACTAGCCTCAGCGGTACCGTCTGGCATGACGCCGACTTCGACGATGTCGCGGATGCCGCCGAGCGCCTGCTCGAGGGCTGGACGGTCGAGCTGTATCAGGTCGGCAACCTCATTCACACGACGGCGACCGACGCCGACGGCAACTATCAGATCGTCGGTGTTGCGCCGACGTCGGCCATCGACGATCGCTACGAAATCCGCTTCAGTGCGCCGGGCGCCGGACCGAATACGGCACTGCTCGGCTACGCGTTCTCAGACTACGTCAACGATCTGCAGAGGATCAGCGACATCGCCGTGCAGATGGGCCAGGTCGTGGCGGGGCTGCATCTGCCGATCGACCCGAACGGTGTCGTCTACAACGCGGTCGGGCGTATCCCGGTACCGGGTGCGACGCTGACGATGGTCGACGCGGTCAGCGGCGCAGCGCTGCCGGCCGGCTGCTTCGACGATACCGCGCAGCAGGATCAGGTGACGCTCGCCGACGGCTTCTACAAGTTCGACATCAACTTTTCAGACCCGGCGTGCCCGGAAGGCGCCGATTACCTGATTGTCACGACGCCGCCGTCAGCGACGTTCATCGCCGGCCCGTCCGAGATCATTCCGCCGACGACCGGCGCGACGACGAATCCTCTGTCGGTCCCCGGTTGTCTGCAGGGCGGAGTCGGCGACGCGATCCCGGCAACGACGCTGTTCTGTGAGGCGACAACTTCGGAGCTGCTGCCGGCGCAGGGTGTCGCAGCGGGCTCGGCCGGCACGACCTACTACCTGCACCTGACGCTCGACAACTCGAGCAATCCAGGGTCGCGGCAGATCTTCAACAACCACATTCCGCTCGACCCGGATCTCGCCGACTCGGTGTCGATCACGAAGACGTCGCCGATGCTGTCGGTGCGCCGCGGCCAGCTCGTCCCCTACGTCATCACAGTGACGAACGATATCGGCTTCGACCTGACCGAGGTCAACATCGTCGACCGCTTCCCGCCGGGTTTCCGGTATGTCGAGGGCTCGTCGCGGCTGAACGGCGAGGACGTCGACACGACGGTAACGGGCAACGAGATCGTCTGGAGCAATCTGCTGATCACGACGGCCGGCACGCACCGCATCGAGCTGTTGCTCGCCGTTGGTGGTGGCATCAGCGAGGGCGAGTTCGTCAACCGCGCATTCGTCACGCATGAAGTCACCGGCAACGTCCTTTCGAGCGAGGCGACGGCCACGGTTCGCCTCGTTCCGGATCCGGATTTCGACTGCACCGATGTCATGGGCAAGGTCTTCGACGACGTCAATCGCAACGGCTTCCAGGATGCGGGCGAGATCGGCATCCCCGGTGTGCGGCTGGTCACGGCGAACGGTCTCTCGGTCACGACCGATGGTTACGGCCGCTACCACATCACCTGTGCCACCGTGCCGAACGAGGCGCGCGGCAGCAACTTCGTGATGAAGCTCGACGACCGGACCCTGCCGGCCGGATTCCGTGCCGCCGGGGAGTCCGTGAAGATCGCCCGCGCGACGCGCGGTAAGGCGCTGCGGTTCAATTTCGGCGCGTCGATCCATCGCGTGATCGGCCTCGATATCTCCGACCCGATCTTCGTCCCGGGCAGTGTCGAGCTCCGGCCGCAGTGGCAGCCGCGGATCGCGCTGTTGCTGGACGAACTTGAGACGGCGCCGGCGATTCTGCGGCTGTCCTACCTGGCCGATGTCGAAGCGCCGGCGCTGGTCGACGACCGCGTGGCCGAAATCGAGCGGCTGATCGTCGAGGGCTGGGAAGAGTCGGCCGGCTACGAGCTCGAAATCGAGACAGAGGTGTTCTGGCGGCTGGGTAAGCCGCGGGAGCGGCCTTCCGTTGACGGGAGGGACGCCCGATGAGCGCAATGACGAAACGAATCGCATTCGCGGGGCCGCTCGCGGCCGCGCTTTGCACGTCGGCGGTGGCGCAGCTGCTCGACGACCCTTCGCGTGGCGAGGCGGTCGAGCAGCACATCACCGGCGATGACCCGCTGACGCCGTGGGTTCTCGATGCCGACTACATCGAAGTGAATCAGGGCGACCGGGTCGAGACGCGTGAGGTGGCGACCGAGGAGCTCGAAACGGTGAAGCTGACGGGCCTCGTGCCGCCGATCTATTTTCAGACCGGTGTTGCCGACATACCGGACAGCACGGTGGCCGAGCTGAGGCAGATCCTGGTCGACATGGAGCACCGGCGAAACGTCCGGCTGCACCTGGTCGGTCATGCCGACAATCAGCCGCTGTCGCCGGCGCTGGCCGAGGTCTTCGGCGACAACGAAGGTCTCTCGCGCGAACGCGCCGGTGAGGTTGCCGAGTTTCTGCAGCAGACGCTGGCACTCGGCGCGGATTCCATCTCCTACGAGTGGGCCGGAGACTCGAAGCCGGTTGCGAGTAACGAGACGGTTGCGGGCCGGGCGCAGAATCGTCGCGTCGAGGTCGAGATCTGGTACGACGAAGTCGGCGAGGGCATCGCGCTCGAGGACTTCCGCGTCGTGCAGCCGATCAACCGGGTCAAGGTCTGCCGGATGGACACGGTCTGCAAGCTCCGCTATGTGGACGGCCACGAGCGCCGCGCACGGGTGCAGAACGTGCTGCCGCCGCTGCGCTACGATGACTCCGGTGTCGACGTCAGCGACGACTTCATCGAGAGCGTCCGAAACGCGCTTGCGAACGTCGCCGATCGCAGCAATGTCCAGGTTCGCTTCGTCGGCTACAGCGACAACCGCCCGCTGGCCGGCCGGAACGAACGCATCTACGGCGACGTCATGGGCTTGTCGGCCGCCCGCGCCCGCCGCGTGGCACTGGCCGTGCAGGATGCGCTCGGTCTGCCGACCGCCGCTGTCGACAGCGCCGGACGCGGCAGCCAGGCGCCGCTCGCCTCCAACGAGACGCCGCAGGGCCGGGCGCTCAACCGCCGGGTCGAAATCGAATTCTGGTATGACGATCCGTTACAGGAGCTGCCCGACGAGCCACAGCTCTGTCCGGTCGAGGGCGACGGCACGCGTGTTACTCAGGTCTACGATCCGCCCTGGGGCGAGATCGCCGAGATTGCTATCGGTGACGGCGCGCCGCAGATTCCGCCGACCCTTTCGGGCGATCTGCGTCGCGCGATGGAAGACGTCGCGGGACGCCGCAACGTTCGCGTTCGCTTCGTCGGCTATACGAGAAACGAGCGCCTGGATCGCCGCACGGCGCTGGTCTACGGCGACGACATCGGCTTGTCGGCCGCCCGGGCGCGTCGCGCGATGGAGGTCGTCGCGGCCGACATGGGACTCGCACCCGGGCAGGTCGAATTCGAAGGCCGGGGCTTCGTGCATTCGGACGACGTCGTCAACGCCGGGTTCATTCAGGGCGACACGTCGCACGTCGTTGCGCAGGTCGTCTACGACGAGACCGCGGCGCCGACAGATCTCGACGGCGTCGACATCACGCCGCTCAATCAGGAGCTGATGCCGCAGAATCCCTTTGGCCTGAACCTGATGCGGATCACGGTCGACGGCAAGCCGATCGACGATCCGCAGCGCAGTTTCGCCGACATCCAGCGCTGCACCGACGTTGCACTCGAAACCGCGGAGATCCGCTTCGGCTTCGACAACCTGCGCGCGAACCCGCGGCTCAGCGTTTCGGCGGAGCCTGCGACCGTGCCGGTCGTCGGTGCCGGTGACGAGGTCGTTGCGGGCTCCGACGTGCAGTTCGCGATGTACACGAACTACTCGCACTTCATCGAGCGCGCCGAAGTTCGCGTATTCGATGCAGAGCAGTCCGTCCGCGAGCAGCCGCTCGAGGTTCTGCCGATCGAGGTCGGCGGCATCGCCGACTGGACGCCTTCCGTCGAGCGCTTCCGCGCGCCTTTGCAGGAGCTCAAGTTCGTGCTGCGTGCCTATGCCGCTGACGGCGCCTTCGACGAGACGACGGCGCAGCCGCTGTGGCTGACCTGGATGGACGAAGCCGACATTCCGAACTGGCTGTACCGGACCTGGGACGCGCAGCACGAAGCCGTGCAGTCGTTCGTCCAGGGTCTGTCTTTCGGCGCCGCCGGTTTGGTGGCGGGCGCTGCCGGCGACGCGGCCTCCGGTGCACAGAGCGGTGCCGCTGACGCGACGCCGGCCCAGGACCCCGCCGCGGAGCCCGATGCGGCTGAAGCAGCAGCAGATCACGAAGGCGATGGGGAGTCGGCGGCGGATAGCGGGGACAGCGAGATGGCCGAGCCGGACCCGGGCAAGCCGCTCGAGGTCACAGCCTTCGACAGCCGATTGCTCGACGGTTACGGCGAGAACGAGCTTGCCCGCCGGAACATCCAGCTCAGCAGCGGCACGGTCACCGTGCAGGGCGCGAGCATTCCGCCGGGTCATACGGTCTGGATTGCCGGCCAGCAGGTGCCGGTGGACGGCAGCGGCAATTTCGTTGCCGAGACCATTCTGCCGACCGGCCTGCACACGGTCGAAGTCGCCGTGCTCGATGAGAATGGCAACGGCGAGCTCTTCCTGCGCGATCTCGAGTTCGAGCGCAACGACTGGTTCTACGTCGGCATGGCCGACGTGACGATCGCGCAGAACGATACGACCGGCGCTTTCGAAGCGCTGCAGGGCACGAATTCCTCGCTCGCGCTCGACGAGTCGTCGTACGGCCGGCTCGCCTTCTACGTCAACGGCAAGTTCGGCGAGCGCTGGAAGCTCTCGGCCAGTGCCGACACGCGGGAGGAGCCGCTCGACGAATTGTTCAGCAACTTCATGAGCAAGTCGCCGGATTCGTTGTTCCGCCGCATCGATCCCGACTACTACTACCCGACTTTCGGTGACGACAGCACGGTTACCGAAGGCGCGCCGACGCTGGGCCGCTTTTTCGTTCGCCTCGACAAGGGTGAGAACTACGGTCAGTGGGGCAGCTTCAACGTCGGCTACATGAACAATGAGCTCGCACAGATCGATCGCGCGCTGCACGGCGGCATGTTCCACTTCGAGCAGCAGGAGCTGACCAGCTTCGGCGAGAGCCGCCTGTCGCTCGACACGTTCGCGGCCGAGCCGGGCACGATCGCGAGCCGCGAGGAGTTCCGCGGCACCGGCGGCTCGCTCTACTTTCTGAAGCAGCAGGACATCCTGCTCGGCTCCGAGCGGGTACGGGTCGAAGTGCGCGACAAGGCGTCGGGCATCGTGACCGGTGTCCTGAACCTGCGCCCGGTGCTCGACTACGACATCGACTACCTGCAGGGCCGCATCCTGCTGGCCGAGCCGCTGAGCTCGACTGTCAACGACGGCCTGCTGGTCCGCAACGACTCGCTGAACGGCGACGAGGCCTATCTCGTGGTGCGGTACGAGTACTCGCCCGGCTTCGACGAGCTCGACGCGTTGTCGGTCGGCGGTCAGGTGCAGTACTGGATCAACGACTACGTCAAGGTCGGCCTGACCGCGAACTCCAACGAGCAGGGCGATATCGACAGCGAGCTAAACGCGACGGATCTGACGTTGCGCAAGAGCGAGCAGACATGGTTCAAGATGCAGGCGGGGCAGAGCGAGGGCTTCCTGACCAGCACGATTCGCTCGGACGACGGGGGCTTCGGCTTTGTCGGCCAGGACGATCTGTCGTTCGTCACGGCCGATGCGAGCGCGACGCGGATGGACATCAGCGTCGGCTTGAATGACTTCTTCGAGCAGCAGTCCGGCCGGGTGATCCTCTACGGCCAGGAAGTCGGCGCCGGCTACGCAGCGCCGGGCTTGTCGACACTGACCGACACCCAGAACTACGGCGGCTCGTTCCGCATGCCGGTGACGGACGACATCGCGCTGACACTGAAGAACGACCATCGCATCTACGAGCAGGGTATCGAGACCGATGCCCGCGAGCTGAATGTCGGCTGGCAGATCAACGAAGCCTGGAACTTCAGCGCCGGCGTTCGTGAGGACATGCGCCGCGACGACTCGGTCATCGTGCCGCTGACGCAGAGCGAAGGCGAGCGGCAGGACGCAATCGTCCAGGCCGGCTACGACTCCGGTCAGAAGTGGAGCACCTACGGCTTCGTGCAGGAGACCGTCGACACGGTCGGCACGATGGAAGAGAACGGCCGGTTCGGCGTCGGCGGTGCCTACCGGGTATCCGAGCGGATCGGACTCGACCTCGAAGTATCGGATGGCGATCTCGGCCGTGGCGGCAAGGTCGGCACGAACTACATTCACTCCGACCGCACGAGCCTGTATATGAACTACGCGCTCGAGAACGAGCGGACCGACAACGGCTTGCTTTCGGGCCGTGGCAGCGAAGGGCGTTTCGTGGCCGGGGCGCGCACGCGCTTCTCGGACAGCACGAGCGTGTTCCTCGAGGAACGCCACCAGCGCAACGATGCGATGTCCGGCATCACGCATTCGCTCGGCATCAGCTTCGCGGCCAGGGAGCGGATGAACTTCTCGGCGAACACCGACATCGGTACGCTGACGAACCTCGAAACCGGTGCCGAAACCGATCGTACGGCGGCAGGTGTGCAGTTCGGTTACGGCTTCGACGCCGTGCAGTTCTCGAGCGGCGTCGAGTTTCGCAACGACGACGTCCAGCAGCCGGATCTGTCGATCCTGACACGCGACACCTGGCTCTTCCGCAACAACTTCAAGTATCAGTTCACGCCGTCACTGCGGCTGCTCGGTAAGCTGAACCATTCCGAGAGCGAGAGCACCGAAGGCACGTTCTACAGCGGCGAGTTCACCGAGGCCGTCTTCGGCACGGCTTACCGACCCGTGAATCACGACCGCTTCAATGCGATGGCGAAGTACACGTACTTCTACAATCTGCCGACGACGGAGCAGATCACGCTGTCCGGCACGGCATCCGAGTTCATTCAGCGCACCCACATCGCGTCGGTCGACATGAGCTACGACCTGAAGCCGCGCTGGACGATCGGCGGCAAGTTCGCGCAGCGCGTCGCCGAGGTGAGCCTGGATCGCGAGAACCCGCAGTTCTTCGACAACGGCGCCCGACTGATGATCCTGCGGGCCGACTGGGAGTTCAAAAAGAACTGGGAGGCGCTGCTCGAGGCCCGAGTGCTCGACATGACCGACCTCGACGAGACCCGCAGCGGCGCGCTGCTGGTCGTCTCGCGCTACCTCGGTGAACGCGTCAAGATCGGCCTCGGCTACAACTTCACGAGCTTCTCCGACGACCTGACGAACTTCGATTTCGACCACAAGGGCACGTTCCTGAACCTGACCGGCGCGCTCTGAGCTGGCTTGACGTCGGAGTTTGACTCGAGCTGCGGCATGCCGCCGCTGCCCGGATGCGAAGCGAGGCGGCATCGATCAACCGGGTGGTCAGCGGCAAGACCTCCGTCCTAACCCGGAAATCTCACCGATTCGCGGGTGAGATCGGTTAAGGGGCAAGCGAGAGCCCGTGTAATCGGTGAGATTTCCGGGCTAAGCTGCCCGGCAGCCTCATCAAGCCCATCACGGCGTGTCGCGGAAAACACGGATATCCGGGACGCCGGATCGCGCCCATAGTCAGTTCATGCCCGGCCGAACTGTCTCAGTCATATTCTCAGCCGCACTTCTGCTGCTGGTCGCGGCGTGCGCGCACGACCCCGCCGCGTCCGTCGTGCAGCCGACCGGAGCTCAGACCTATGCCACGCACTGCTCGGCGTGCCATGGCACATTCGGCGAGGGCGACGGACCGGTAGCGAACTCGCTGAGAGGAACGGTGCCGAACCTGCGGCTGTTGAGCGAGCGGAATGGAGGCAGCTTTCCGGCAGACTCCGTCGCGAGTTACATCGACGGCCGCGACCTGCCTGCCGCCCATGGCGACCGCGTGATGCCGGTCTGGGGTGACGTATTCGACGCCACGTCGGATGTCGTGCCCGGGGCAGACCCGGCTGCGCGCCGAATCGATGAGCTCATCGACTTTCTACGCCGGATACAGAGCAACTGACCAGATGCGCGCCAGCGTGGAAATCTCACCGATTCGCGGGTGAGATCGGTTAAGGGGCAAGCGAGAGCCCGTGCAATCGGTGAGCTTTTCGGGCTAGGTTTGGGCTCGCATCTCCGCAAGGCCCAGGCAGTGAAGAAGCTCGGCATGGTCGATCGGTTTCGCGATGCAGCTTTCCGCACCGGCGCTCAATGCCTTCCGCACATTTTCGGCTGTGCAGTAGCCGGTCATCGCAATGACACGAATAGACCGGGAAGCCGGGTCTGCCTTTATTTGCGCGCAAACTTCGAACCCGTCGAGGCCCGGCATCAGCAAGTCGAGCAACACGACGTGTGGTCGGAAATCCCTAACCATTCGGCCGGCGCTGAACCCGTCGTTTGCGATCATCGTCGCGATCGAGCGTGTATCCAGCAGGCGCGCCAGACTTGTCGCCAGCGGTTTGTTGTCGTCGACGATCAGGACTCGCTGAATACCGTCGTCGGGCACTCGAAGCGTCAGGCCCTTCTCGCGGGCGAAGCGCTCGATCTCCTGCCACATGAATCGCCGGTGTCCCCCGGGCGTCGTCTCGGACTGCAGTTCGCCACGGCTGGCCCAGAGTCTCACGGTTGCCGGCGAGACCATGAGCATCTCGGCGACGTGCCGAGGTGCCAGGTAGGTCTTGTCTGAAGTCGTCAATCTGGACATGAGCAGGCGGCAGGGCGATCGCTTGAGGACTGTATTCTCCTACATCGCCGTTGCGGTTCAAATGGATTTAGCGTTTTTCGCGAAATTCGCGATATACTTCTGCCGGCAGCGACCAATCTCGATACGAGTTCTTTCGGGGGGGAGAACGATGAGTGGAGAGTATTCGCTTCTCATCAGGTCCGCCGATGCGGCGGGCTTCGTTAGATCCGGAGACGCGCTGATGGCGCTACTCGGACTGTCGGATGACGAACTGGCCGCGAAACCACTGATTGACTGGATACATCCCGACGATCGGGACCGGTTGGAGGAAGCTCTGCGCGCGGGCAACGGCATTGCCATGGGGCGGCACGCAACGAAGTCTGGCGACTGGGTACCGTTCGCCTGGCGGCTGCAGACGGAAGACGGCGTCCTCCATGCTCTGGGAGAGCCGTCCGTTCCTGGGTCGGTCAGCGCCGCGGAACGAGCTTCGATTCGCGGCAAGAACGAGTCGATGGGCGAAACGCTGACGGCGATGGCGCTGATCGTCGAATCGAAAAACCCGGGTATGCGATGCTCGATCCTGCTCGTCGACCCGGAGACGCAGCGGATCACGGTCGGGGCGGGGCCGAGCCTTCCGGCGGAGTACAACGCAGCCGTCGAGGGCCTGGAAATCGGTCCGAGTGTCGGTTCGTGCGGCACCGCTGCCTACTGGAATGTCCCGGTCGTCGTGTCGAACATCCAGACGGATCCTCTGTGGCGTGATCTGCGCGGTGCGGCGAAGCTAGCGGGCGTCGAGGCCTGTTGGTCGCAACCGATTCGGACGGTCGGCGGCGAGGTGCTCGGCGCGATGGCGCTCTATGACACCTGTCCGTCGACGCCGGAGCGTCACCAGATGGACGGGCTCGCGATTGCCGCCCGCATGGTGGGACTCGCGATCGAGCGAGGACGCCTCGAGGCCCAGGTGCGCCACGCGGCCAAGATGGAAGCGCTTGGCGTTCTGGCCGGAGGAGTCGCGCACGACTTCAACAATCTGCTCGGTGTCATCCTCGGCAACGCGGATCTCGCGCTGGCTGCTTCGGGTGAGAACGCCACGACCAGAGACATGCTCACGGATATCGTCGCTGCCTCCGAAAGTGCCTCGGCGCTGTGCAATCAACTGCTCGCCTATGCCGGCCGAAGTGCCCTCAGCACCGAGATCGTGGACTGCAACGCCTTGATTCGAGACCTGTCGAAGCTATTGAACATCTCACTGTCGAAGAAGGCGGAGTTGCGACTCAACCTGACCGGTGATTTCGGCGTGCTCGCCGATCGTGGGCAGCTGCGTCAGGTGTTGATGAACCTGATCACGAACGCGGCCGAGGCAATCGGTAACGCGCCGGGCGAGGTGCTCGTTTCGAGTCGCGAGCTGACGATTACCCCGGATCTCATTGCCGAAGGGAAATTGCCCGACGGTTTGTCGCCAGGCGACTACGCGGAAATTTCGGTGCGTGACTCCGGCGTCGGCATGGATTCGGAAACGCGTCAGAAGATCTTCGACCCGTTCTTTTCGACCAAGGCCGATGGGCGAGGACTCGGTCTCGCCGCAGTCAAGGGAATCGTTGAGGCCCATGGCTGGTCACTGAGCGTCGACAGCGTGCCGAACGAGGGCACGACGTTCACGCTGCTGCTGCCACGAAGGCCCCTGCAGCAATCAATAGAGAGCGCGCCGATCAGGCTCGCGTCGCCTGAATCCGCCCGGGTACTGGTCGTGGACGACGAACCGGGCGTGCTGAAGATAGTCACCAGGATTCTGGAAGGCGCCGGCATGGACGTGCTTCCCGCACGTGACGGACTGGAGGCAATCGAGACCTTCCGGGAACGCTCGAGAATTATCGACTGCGTATTGCTGGACCTGAACATGCCAAAACTGGACGGCGAAGAGGTGTTCGGCGAATTGAAGAGAATTCGACCGGACGTACGTGTGCTGCTCACCAGCGGATTTACGGAGCAGGAGGTTCTCGATCGCTTCCGCGGCGGCGGGCTTTGCGGTGCCGTGCAGAAGCCGTTCGGGGCCGAGACCCTCGTGAACAAGGTCCTGGAAGCGCTTCATTGATCCGAATAGACCGCGCTCCGGTCAGAAGGGCGTGGCTCAATAAACCGATGACTAGTTTGCAACGCAGCGATGAGGTGGCTGAGGCTAGAGATGAGTTTTAGAGATATCCTCACGGAAGTGGTTCAGTGGCTGCAGCAGGATACGCGTGTATCCTACGGCGCGTTGAAACGTGAGTTCGAGCTCGACGACGACTACGTCGAAGACTTGAAGGAGGGCCTGCTCTACGTTTACGAACCGTCGGTGCAGGCCGACGAGCGGGGAATCCGATGGACGGGAATGCCGTCGATCGAGCCGCGCAGAACCCGCTCGGTTCGGCGCAAGTTGACCGTGATGTTCGTGGATCTGGTCGATTCAACGTCGCTCAGTGGCGATCTGGATGCCGCGGAAATGCGCGATGTCCTGAATGCCTATCACGCGGCCTGCACGAGCGTGATCAATAACTTCAAAGGTTACGTGGCGCAGCACCTCGGCGATGGCCTACTGTGCTATTTCGGATATCCCAGGGTGTCGGAAGACGATGCTGCACGCGCCGTCAGGACCGGCCTCGGCATCATCGAGAAGCTGCGAACGATCAATGCCCGCGTCAGCGAGACGTACGGAATCCGTCTGGCCGTGCGGATTTCGGTTCACACGGGTGCTGCGGTCGTAGGGACCGTCGGTGCCGGAGAACGGCGGGAGCAGCTCGCGTTCGGCAAGACGCCGAACGTCGCGGCGCGCCTCAAGGGGCTTGCAGATCCGGATACTGTCGTCATCAGCGCGGCTACGCGTCGGCTCATCGATGACCATTTCGAGTGCGTGAACCTCGGCGAGCACAGATTGAACGGGCTTTCCGATGTGCTCGATCTTTACCGTGTGCTTGGAAGCCGGGAAGGGATCGTTCCGTCCGAAGCTCCCGGTTCTGCTGTTCGCGAGCCGTCTCTCGAGGTTCGATAGACGGTACCGTCTGCCCTGGCCGCACCGACGCGGCGCCGGGTTACTGCACGGCGATCGGCTGGGTCGCGGGGCGCACAGCCGGGTCGCCGCTTACTGCAGGTCCTCCATCACGACGCTCGGCTGCAGCGTTCTCTCGTTGATCATGCCGCGGATTTGCGCTATCTGCCTTGCTCGCGGGTTTATGGCGCTCGCAGCGTCCAGGTCGGCTTGCGCTTCGGGATACCGGCCCATGATCCAGTACGCATACGAGCGATTGCTGAGTGCGCGCCAGTTCTCCGGCATCAGACTCAACGACTCGGTGCAGTAACGGACAGCAGTCTCGGGTTGCCGTTTCCCCGCATGCGCCGCACACAGGTTCGAGAGTCCCGCTGAGCGCTCGGAGGCCGAAAGCCCCCGGTCCCGGAGCCCGAGCAGTGTCTGTTCAATGCCACGGTCGTAATCGCCGGCATCGATGGACTTTGAACCGGCAGCGAGGGACTCGTTCACAGGAACGCCGAGCACGGTCCGGCTACCCGGACTCTGGTCGGGTTGGGCCCCGGCTGCGCCGGCGATGAGCGACATGAGCGCCATCGATACCGGCAGGCGCATGGCTAACTCCGGAATTCCTATCGGGTTTCCAACGATCATCGAGTATAGCCGATGGCCCGCCGGACCAGGCGGGAGCCGTGACGTTGCTACGCCCCGGGGAGAGTCGCGTACCGGTCGCTCGCGGTGACGTTGCTGAGCTGCTTCGGTACGATAAGAGCGGCTGCGCTGGAATCTGCCGGGTGCCGAACAAACACCAGGTCTGCTCGCTTCCATACAAACAACGGGGGAAAGATCATGGCGTCGGGTTCTGGCCCAACCGGGACGTAGCCATTGGTCACTTCCGGCTGTTTTCGAGTGCGGAGAGTCATCGCTCTTCTTGCGGTCGTATCAGTGTCGAGCATCGATGCGATGGCTCAGGACGCGCCCGTGCCGCCTTGCGCGGGTCCGCCTGTTCCGGCTGCCGGCGCCGTAGGCGAGTCGCTGAATCAGTTCGTCTGGACCGAGGGCGAACTTCCCGTCGAATGGGCGCCGCCGACCTGCACCGGATGGAAATCGGGACCCACTAAGGTACTGCTCGCGGCGGCAGGGCGCTTCAGCATGGCCGGTGACAGCGCGGATCTGGTTCGGCGACTCGCGAGCGTTTCTTCGCTGACGCGCGTCGTTTATTGGTCGACTTCGCGAGGCACGTGGCGAAATCTGTTCAAGGAAGCTGCCGCTCTGTCTCGGCCCGATCGAAACGCAAATCGCGCCGATTTCGTCGAAAGCGATCTCGTTCCCGATGCCGAGCTCTACTTTTGGCTGGAGGAAGACAATCCGACTGCCGGTGTCGTTTACCAACTGCTGGTCCACGAGAGAACGCCGGAACGATTGGTATTCGAAACCGTCAATCTCACTCCATTGAAAGCCAGGATACTTTTCTTCAGGCCCGAGATTGCCGCGGCCGGCGAATACCGTCAGCTCTACTACATCGAGCGGGAGACCGATGACAGCTGGCGGTACTACAGCCTGGTTCGTATGGGTGCAGCAAGCAGCCTCGGTGGCACGTCTGCTGCCAACTACCTCAACCGCGCAGCGGCATATTTCCGCTATATTGCCGGGTTGAGAATGGACCAGGAGCCACCGGCAGCGCGCTAGAGACCGGCCGGTCGTTTGCGCGATGATATGCTCGGGGCGGCCGGGCCGGGCCGGGCCGGGGAGGGTCTGATGCAAAAACCGCTGGTTCTGATCATGTCGCTCACTAGCGCGCTCGCCGCCAGTCTCGCATCCGAATCGGCTTGGGCTCAGGGTTCTCGAGTGCTCGTTCCTGACAGTCACATCGATGTCACCGTACTTACTACCAACACGGCCGATGTCGGTGCTTTCGACGGCATTACCCAGGGCGAATGGAGCTTCGCGGCGTGGGTCGAAGTTGGCGATCGAAAGTTCCTGTTCGACACGGGCTGGTCTTCGGACAACGTTTTGAACAATGCGCGCGCGATGGGCATCGATCTGTCGGCCGCGGAAGATGTCGTGTTGAGCCATAACCACGCCGACCATACCGGCGGAATCGAGACCCTTCGACGTGAGCTGTCCAGGCAGAATCCCAATGCCCTGATTCGGATTCATGTGGCCGAGGGCATCTTTGCTCCCCGACCGAGCCCGACCGGAGAAGAGCTCAATCCGATGGTGGCATTGCAGGAGCGCATGGAGGCCCTGGGGTCGAGATTCATCGTTCATGACCAGCCCGCCGAAATCGCTCCGGGCGTCTGGGTAACGGGCCCGGTGCCGCGCATACATGACGAACACAACTACGGCCGAGGCCCGGATGCCGTGCTCATCTCGAACGGAACGGAAGTCCCCGACGTCATTCCCGAGAGTCAGTCCCTCATCGTCGCAGGTGAAGGTGGTCCCGTAATGGTCTCGGGCTGCGGCCACGCCGGTCTGATCAACTCACTTACGTACATTCGCGAGGCCATCAGCCCAATGGCGCCACAGGCAGCTATCGGCGGGTTCCACTTGTACTCCGCGACGCCGGAAACGCTGAGCTGGACCTCGGAGATGCTGGCAGACATTGAACTCAAGAACTTTATCGGTTCTCACTGTACGGGATTCGAGAGCGTCTACACGATTCGTGAACTCGTGGGACTCGGGAAGGACCATGCGATCGTCGGCTCGATCGGCACACGCTACGACGGAGCGCTCGGCATCGTGCCGGGCGCGATCAATCGGTGAGATCGGCAAGCAGAGCTTGAGTTATCTTCGTCTGGTTACGAAGTTCAGCGGCGCCCCCTGTCACAGCAGCCATTCGCTCAGCCAGTCGGCTGCTTCGTTCGCCGCGACTTCCAGGTGCGACAGATTGCTGTACATGCTCATGTGCGTGCTCTTCTGCTGCACGAACAGCTTCTTCTTCTGCGTCGCGATCTCGCCGAAGGCCGGGATCTCCCGCTCCCACATCGTCAGGTCATCACCTTCCGCGACGATCATCAGCGTCGGTGTATCGAGAATTCTGGGCAGATAGGGCCGGACGTCGTAGGTCCAGACGAGTTCGGTCGATTCGATCGTGCTGTAGTGCTCATGGCGCGGTGCGGACTCCGCCTTGATCTTCATGAACACCGGTTTGGTCTCCGGGTGCGGCCAGGTCACGACCTCGGTCTTCGGGTCGCCGGAATGGGGTATGTGGCCATGCTCTCCGGACAGGTAGCGATTGCGTCGCTCCTCGGCGACCAGAGCGGTGAGTTCGCGGAAACCGACGGAGCCATGGGCGCGCATCGAGTTGTACCACCCCTCGATGATCGGGATTTGCGAGACGATGCACTTCACGCGACTGTCGAGCGCCCCTACCGCCAGCACGTGCCCGCCGCTGTACGAGATGCCCCAGACGGCGATTCGGTCGCTGTCGATGACGTCCGCGAACGTGTCGAGATAGCTGACGGCATCGACGGCACTGCGATAGTCGGCAATCTGCTTGCGCGGATCCAGGTGCTGCCGCGGCTCGCCATCACTGGCGCCGAGATGGCGGTAGTCGAAAATCAGCGCCGCCAGTCCCGCGCTCACGAAGTAGCGCGCGTATTCCGGCATGATCAGCTCTTTGACGTAGCACCAGCCCCCACCCATGATCACGACGGGCCAGGGCCCCTCGCCTTCATCGGGCGTATAAAGATCGGCGCGAATGAATTCCGCGGGATTTTCGCTCGGGAACTCGACTCCGGTTCTTTTCATTCTGTGATCGCCCCCAGGATCGGTTTGGCTACGCGCTTCGAGGTTGAACGCTCACATCATAACTCCAGGGTGTTTAGACCGCCGGACTGTCGGCTTGAGCTGATCTGCGGCATCATCGGCGAGTCTTCCCTGTCATGCTCGCAGGAGCGCACAAATTACTAGTCGAATGCAGCCAACACCTCGCGTGCCAGATCCCAGTTATCGAAGCCCTGACGACCGTAGTCGAGGCCACGGCGCACGATGACGAGATCGTGACTCGGGACGATCGTCACGTACTGGCCGCGATTGCCTCTCGTTGTATAAGCATCCGATGGCACATCGGTACGGTCGTCCGGCACGAGCCAGAACTGGCCGCCGTAATAGTTCCCGAGATCGCTGAGTGCCGGTGCCGGCGTACGCACGAAGTCGATCCATTCTCTCGAAATCAGCCGCTCGCCGTTCCAGACCCCGTCGTTGAGATACAGCAATCCGAAACGTGCCAGGTCGCGCGCGTTCGTGTAGATCTGACTGCTAAAAATGAAGTCACCGAAGCGATCCATGCCGACGAGCGTGTTGCGCATGCCGATGCGATCGAACAGCGCACGGCGCGGAAACTCGTGATAGGCCTCTTCGCCCAGTGCAAGCTTCATTGCATAGACCGCACGCAGCGTGTCGTAGTTTTCGTAATCCCAATACGTGCCCGGTTCACGCAGTAAGCCGGGATGTCTCATCTGTTCGGTCGAACTGCGGCCGGTCCAGTAGGAGAGCCCGGATCCGGTCGCGTATTCGTAGCCGTTGTTGTCGATCGGATTGAGACCGCTCGACATGTTCAGCACATGACGCAGCGTGATGGCTGAACGCGGATCATGCTCGGCGGAGCCGATCTCGGGCAGCCATTCGATCGGCAGCGGATCGTCGAGTTCCAGCTTCCCGCCGTCCACGAGAATGCCGATCAACGTGGCTGCGATGCTCTTTGCTGTCGACCAGGTACGCGTGCGCGTCATCATGTCGACACCATCCGCGTAGCGCTCATGAATCAGATTGCCGTCATGCACGATCAGCAGGCTCAGCGTGTCCTGCTCCGGCGTGTCGCGATCGAACGCCCAGTCTGACGCTGCCTGCAGGCGCGATTCATCGATATGGGAGGGCAGAGCGGTAGACTCCACCAGATCGCCGTCCGGCCACGGGATGCGCGCCGGGTCCCCGGGCGGCGGTGGCATCCTGATCTCGGGCAGCGCATCGATGTCATCGAAGTCCTGATCCGGCGGCATGATCACGCAGCTGACGCCCTCGCGAAATGCAGCACGCATGACCGGCACGTAGCCGGGCGCGCCTACCGCAACTGCGCGACGGGCATAGTCGATTTCGTAGTCGCCACCTTCAGCAGTGCCTATCGGGTTTGGGATGTATGCGAGTTCCTGATCGAACACCTGCTCCAGCGTGCGATCCGTTGCGAACAGCCCGTTGCACATGAACAAAGCCTGGACACCGCGCCAGACGACTTCGCGGTTAAACTGGCGGTAGTCGTAGCTGTCGTGTTGTTGTGCCCAGGCCGGACTGATCAGAATGACTGAGATGGCCAGAAAGCGTTTCATCGTATCCACCCCTTATCGTTCACTGCGCGATTCCAGCGTGGCCGGTTGTTTGCGCCGATGCAAGCGCAAAGCACCGTGCCCGGAAATCTCACCGACTGCGCGCTCTCTCGTTTGCCCCTTGTTCGGCGACGGCACGGCACGAGATCGGGCCGCTGTTGCCGCCCGTTCACCACACGCTACCCCCCCTCCTCCCCGAATAGCCCCCGGAAGCACAATGCCGGACGCGATGAGATCGGCCGGAGAGTCGTAAATACACCACGGAGCCAGATAAATGCAGAAACTATCGCTACCGAAGATCGACAGCATGGTGCGGCTCGGCCGCATGGTCGGGCGTGCTGACCGGGGGCTCAAATCGGCATCTCGGAGCGCGCGAGTCGAGTCATTAAGCTTCGTGCTGACGTTGACGGCCGTGCTGACCAGCCCGTCGGTTCATCCGCAGATATTCGCGGACGCCGAGTTTTCGGCTGCGGGATATTCGGTCGCGACGATCGAGCCGGCGATGGCCTGCGACGCGCTGGCTCGAGTCGAGTTCCCGGACCTGATTGCTGCCAGCACGCAGGCGATTCCGGCGGAAGGCAACGTGCCCGCTCACTGCCGCTTCGACGGGACGATCGAGCCCGAGATCGTGTTTCAGGTCAACCTTCCGGCTCGCTGGAACGGGCGTTACTACATGGTCGGGAACGGTGGTCCCGCAGGACAGAACCCGGATACACAGACGGCGGCACGCGCGCAGGCGCTCGAACATGGTTTCGTCATGGGTGCGACGAACGCCGGTCACGACGGCACGCGCGAACCTGGCTATACTTTCGGTCTGGATCGACAGAAGGCCATCGATTATGCCTATCGCGCGGTGCATCTGACGGCCGTGACGGCCAAGGCGATCGCCGATACATACTACGGCGAACCGGTTCGCTACTCGTACTGGAATTCATGCTCGAACGGTGGTCGGCAGGGCATGCTGGAAGCGCAGCGCTACCCCCGGGACTTCGACGGCATCATCGCGAACGCGCCGTGGGTCGATCAGACCGGCTTCGCGATCGGCGCGATCTGGAATCAGCAGGCGATGGACGATGCCGGCTTGACGGCCGGGAAGGTGGCGCTCGTGCACGACGCCGTCATGCAGCAATGCGATGCGATAGATGGTCTCGACGATGGCCTGATCGACGATCCGCGCGCGTGTGATGTCGACGTCGCATCCATCGTGCCTATCTGCACAGGCACGGACAGCGGCGATGCCTGCCTGACGGCGGATCAGGCAGGTGCCGTGCAGCAGGTCTACGATGGTCCGCGAGACAGCAGCGGCCGGCAGCTGATGTCCGGCTTCATGCCGGGCAGCGAAGTGGCGTGGATGGGTCTCGTCGTGCCCGGTGACAACGGTATGGCGGCCGACTTCAATCTCGCTCAGGGCATCATGCAGTACATGGTGTTTCAGCCGCCGCGCCCGGATTGGGATTACCGTACGTTCGATTTCGACAGCGACCCGGAATTGCTCGATCGCTGGAGCCGACTCGCCGATGCGACGGATATCAACTTGCGTGAGTTTCGCGACGGCGGCGGCAAACTGATCATGACCTATGGCTGGTCCGATCAGGTGCTGCAGCCGATGATGGCCGTCGACTACTACGAGCAGGCTGTCGCAGCGAATGGACCCGATGGCGAAGACTTCATGCGGCTCTTCATGGCGCCTGGCATGACGCACTGCGCAGGGGGCACGGGGCCGGATCAGTTCGATTCCGTCTCAGCGATCATCGACTGGGTCGAACGCGGGGTCGCGCCGGCTCGGATCGTCGCTCGGAAGTTCGACGACGGCGAAGTGTCGCGTTCGCGACCGTTGTGTCCGTACCCCCTGGTTGCTCGCCACGATGGTTCCGGCAGCGTTGACGACGCGGCGAATTTCCTCTGCCAGGTGCCTTGAGGGAAAGATGCGGACTGAAGCGCCCACGACCACTACTGTGGCGGAGCGATGCCCGCGCTCTGCATAAGTCCCGGAACACCGGGCTCTGCGAGTATCACGCCGTTGAGTTCAACATACTCATTCCAGAGCGCAATCATTTCCTCGAGTTTTTCCGGGTTGCGCTCCGCGAGATCGTTCGTTTCGCCGGGATCCTCGGAAATGTTGTAGAGCTCCCAGTCCCTGCGACCGTCCAGAGCTGTGTAGAGCCCGAGTAACTTCCAGTCCTGCTGGATGAGCGCGCGACTGGACCAATGCTCGATCCCTATGAACTCGCCGGGCGTCCTGACCGCTTGTGCGTTACCGGTAATAATCGGAAGAAGTGATTTGCCCTGCGGCTCAATGACCTCCAGGCCCTGGTACGAGCTGCCGGGATGTCGATGATTCGCAAGATCGAGGATGGTTGGCAGCACGTCCATGACGCCGACGAGGCTGTGATTGGTCACGGCCCCCGTCGTTACACCGGGCCAATGCACGATGGCTGGGACGCGAATGCCTCCCTCTGCCGATTCACTCTTATACAGCCTAAACGCAGCCATGGATGCCTCCGCCCAGTTGTGGCCGTAAGCGATCGATGATCCGGGTCTGCCGATGTTCTCGGGTCTGTTGTCGAAGCGATCGAACATGCGCGCGAACATCGTCATCCCGACACGGTCAGAGGTCGGGTCTGCTCCATTGTCGGACATGAAGATAAAAACGGTATTCTCGTACTCGCCCTTTCGCTTGAGATAGTCGACGACCCGGCCGATTTGCTGGTCGAGGTAATCGACCATCGCCGCGTAGACTTCCATCTTGCGTGCGTCGGATCGCCTCTCTTCCTCAGTCAGCTGATCCCATTGGTCCGTTTCCGGATTGTCTGATGGAAGGGTGGCGTCCTGAGGAATCAGGCCTTCTGACTTCAATGCCGCGAATCGCTCCTGCTTCAGCTGATTGAAGCCTCCATCGTACCGGCCGACATACTTGTCGATGGTGCTTTCCGGGGCATGCAGCGGGAAGTGAGGAGCCGTATAGGCGATGTAGGAAAAGAACGGTCGGCCATCATCGATGTTCGATTCGATCTGCTCGATGGCTCTATCGGTATAAAAGCGTGTTGCGTAGAAATCCTCGGGGAGCGATTCGACCTGCCGGCCGTTTTCCACGTAGGTGGACTTGCCTGCTCCGGTCGGGGCTGTCATGTCACTGAAGTAGCTTGCACCTCCATCGGCCAGGGCAAACGTCTGCTCGAATCCACGCGCACCGGGCAACTGGTTCGGCGCACCGCCGAGATGCCATTTGCCAACCATGTACGTGTGAAAGCCCGCGTCGAGCAGCAGATTCGGCATAGCCGCGACCCGCTCGTTCAACACGCCTTCGTAGCCCGGCCGGCCCTGCTGATTAGGTGCATTGCCCTGTGATCCGATGCCGGCGAGATGGTTGTCGATTCCCGACATCAGCATGGAGCGCGTCGGCGCGCAGGTGTTGGCCGCATAGAAGCGTGAGAAGCGCACGCCGCGCCCGGCCATCATCGCCAGAGTCGGTGTTTCGATTTCACCGCCGTACGGAGCGATATCCGAGAAGCCGAGGTCGTCGGCAACGATTAGGACGATGTTAGGGCGAGTAGTTGCTGAGTTTTCCCGAGCTGTCTGCTCTGAACAGGCACAAACGATGACCATCGACAGCACGAGGGCAAGTTTTCGCGGCTCAGGCATGATTTCCATCGCTGTTCCAGCCGAGACGGCAGCCAGTGCCTGCCGTCTCCGTCTCAGTCGTTGTTTCGAGTCAGATAAGCAATCAGGGTATCGAGCTCCGCATCCGTAATTTCGGCCGGTCGAAACGGCGCCATCCCGTTCGTCCATGTGCGAACCACGGTTCGGATGTATTCGGGCGTGAGGTTCGTGCGCTCTGAGAGCAAGGCGGGCAGGGCACCCTGATACCGCGCCTGCAGCACAAACGTTCCACCCTTCTGAATGCCGTCACCATGACAGTAGAGGCACTTGTCTTCAAAGATCCTCGCTCCTGACTCGACCGCGGATTCCTGAGCGAGCACGAAGCTGAGTGTGAGCGGCAGCACAAGCAGTGAGACCATCGCAAGAATCCGGCTCATGCTTCGTCCTCCCTGTAGCGGCGCGGCCAGATGCCGCTCTTGCCCGGGGCCAGGATCCCGTTGGGATCCAGCGTGTCTTTGAGCGTCTCATAGAAACGCATCAGCGCATGATCGTTCCAGCCGTACGCGGCAGCAGCTTCGTCCGCGAACGGCGTCGGCGCCCGATACTCGCCATATCCGAGCCTGCCAGCTTCTTCGATCAGCGCGATCGCCATTTCCCGCGAGCGTCGATTTGCCTCCGGATCGTTGCGACCCACCGGCGCGGCACCGAGCGCGATCAGGCCCCAGGGTGAGTGATTGTGCAAGGGACCGCCCAGGTAACGACGCCCGTATCGTTGGTAGACTCGATCGTAGACTTCCCGAAATTCCCAATACGCCTGCCCGTCGAACGGCAGGACCATCGAGATGAACGCGCCCCCATGGTTCCAGATGGGCGTTTCCTGGAACGAAGGAATACCGGCGAGCATCTTGTGTCGGCTCTCCCAGTCGTTCTGGTCATTGTACGGTGCGACGAATTTCTCCGATTCGTAACTGGCACCTGGAATCGCCGCGTTGAATTCATCCTGAATCTCCTCCCAGTTCGCCTCGACAACTCGGTCGTAGCCATATAGCCCCAGGCGGAAGCTCCAGCCCGGTGGCCGGGGCGGCGCACCGTCCGGACCTCCTGGCCCACCTGGACCACCGATGTTGGGTGGGCCTCCAGCTGCGAGCGCGGCGGCCCAGGGGTCACGTCCCGGCACGTGTGGCCCGAGACTGACCGCATTGCTGATCGCACCACCGAGTCGCAGTCTCCTGAGCGTATCGATCATTGGCACAATGTCTTCGTTGTTCGGCGCAATGACGAGGCTCGACCGAAACGCCGGCGGATGCGGGATCAGGCGTACGCCGACCTTCGTTACGACGCCGTAGTTCGATTGCGAAAACATGCCCTGCACGTGGGGGCCCAGGCCATACGGATACTGTGCCCACGCGCCCGAGCCCTCGATTGCGGCCATGCCGGTGCGGACGACGTCGCCGGTGGGCAGCACGACCTCGAGCCCGGACAATGCCCGATAACGTTCGCCGTTGAGTCCGTATCCGACTCCGCGTTCGAGACCGATCGCAACGATGCTCGAGTAAGCGGGAGAAGGTCCGTCAATCCAGAGGTTCAGACCGCGACGCTGGATTTCCTGCCAGAGCTCGTACTGGCTGACGCCGGGCTCGACGATGGCCGTTGCGTTCGCCTCGTTCAGCTCCAGGATGCGGTTCATCCGTTTCAGGTCGATCATGATCGATCCGGGAACGCGCGCTTCCGTGCCGCCGTAGCCGAAGTTCTTGCCCGTCGAGAACGCCCAGGTCGGAATCCCGTAATCGTTCGCAATTCGCAGAATGCCCTGTACATGCTCGACCGAGTGGGGCGCCACGGCCGCCGATGGGATCGGCTCGTCTTCTGTTCCCTGCAACGGGGAATACGGGTCGCGATAGGTGTCGATGTGCGCATCGCTCGTAAACACCCAGTCAGCGCCGACCACCGCGCGCAATTCGGCCATTGCGTCGTCAAAGTCCTGTTGCGAAAGTCCTGGCGGCAGCGGCATTGTCTTGTTCCTTCGTTCCGTGTTGGCCGTTTGCGTCGATACAGGGCTGGCTGGTCAGCCCGGCATCGGTGCGACGACCCATGCAGTCAATCGATATGCGGCGTGTCCCGCCGTCGCGGCGAGCGGGACGCTCATGTAGTGATCGAGCATTTCTTCGAGTCCACTCGTGCAGGCGGTCTGCCAGGCTTCGGCCCGGATCGGTCGGTGAATCGTCCTGCGCTTCGCGTCATGATCGACGGTGACGTCGATTCGTTGAGCCTGCCCGTACCCAACGTCACGCGCGAACGCGCGCATAATCTCGGAGTCGAGATCGGAGGTAATACCAGCAATCGTCTTGTCGCGTTCCAGCAGTTGGTTGCGCAACGAATCGAACCAGAGCTTGGGCAGGTTTCCTCGTATCGACAGATGCGGTACTTGCGACGCGCTCTCGAACCGAGCCAGTGCCTCGCTACTCGCGATTCTCCCATCGACAACGACAGTATCGAACGGGAGCTGGATCTGCCGAGCAGCCGCCGTGGCGTGATCCACGAATACGGGCACTGTCAGCGCTGCCGCGCCCTGCGTAAGAAACCGGCGCCTGTCAATCATCGCTCTTGGCCGCTCCACTCTTTCGCCTGGGATCGCTTTCGGCAGGCTAGACGCGCCGTAAGCTCGTGCCGAGCGTATTCATCATGTATACGCCGTCATCCCGGACGAAGCTCATACCTCCCACCTTCACCTGAGCCTGTGGCCCGACACGCGCGCCCGGCTCGAAACTGATTGGCATCCCCGCTCTGATCTCGACGTCGCCGCCGAGTGTTTCCGCGTAGCCTGCGGGCGGCGGACCCATGCCGACCGGACCCACGAGTGAGACCGGGCGAACGCTGTGCAATACCGGGAAGCCATGCCAGTAACCTGCGTCAGCGATGACCTTCTCCATCGGCTCGATTACCTCGCGGAATGTTCGCCCCGGGCGGAGTTCGTCCATCCCGATCTGATAACACTCATGCGCGATCGCTGCCAGATCCTCGGTTTGCCGGCTCACTTCGCCGACGGCGATGCAGAGTGTGACCTGGACATAGGCACTACCGTGTGTGATGCCGTACTCGGAGTTAATGACATCGCCGCTCGCGATACGACGCCGGCTCATTTGCAGTGCCTGAACGTCAGGTTCCGCACGATTGAGCACGAAGTACTTCGCGATTTCCGCCCGGTAGTCCAGTGGTGAGACGCCCGGCCGCGCCATGTCGACCATCAGGCGGTGCAAGCCTTCGCCGACAGCAGCTGCAGCTTCGTAGTGGGGAATTTCCTCGGCGCTCTTGACGAGCATGATCTCCGTCAGCCGTCCGGTCACATCGACGAACTCCGCTCGCGGGAGGTTTTCGAGCAGGCTCGAATAGACCGAGTAGAGCATCAATCCCTGATCCGAGAACTCGTTCAGCCCGAATGTATTGGGCTCGACGCCGATCGTGCCGATCGACGCGTTGGAGAGATCCAACTCGCGAAAAGTGTCAACGAGCCAATCGCTCAGTGGCGGTCCGCGTCGTCCTCCTTGTGTTATCCATGCGGGACCGCCGAGTCCTCCCGGACCGCCGGCACCGGCGCCCAGAACGACGGGTTCACCGTCTCGCGGCAGAATGACCGCCCAGGGATTTCTGGAGCGCATATCGGAGAACCAATAGGCGTACAAGGGTTGGCCGACGCCGCCCGCATTGCCCGGAATCAGCAGGGCGTCGAGGCCGAGCTCTTCCATCAGCTGCCGCGAAACCGCGTGGCGTCTGTCGCGCTCCGCCAGTGACAAACCCGAGGGTGCTTCGCCGGCACCGGGCTGCGCGAGCGCCGCAGTCGTCAAGCCCGGTAGTACGGCCGTCGCCGCGGCCGTTCCGCCAGCCAGGCCGACGAGCCGGCTTACGAAGCTGCGCCGGTCGAGCTCACCGACCGTAAAGCGGCGGAAAATTTCCAGTTGCTTGTAGTTCATGCGGCCCCCGGAATTGGCTGGACGGCCCGAGTATATAATTTGACAGGTGTAAAGTTAAATATCTGATTCGGCGCCAACGCGCCGCGCTCAGCGCCGACAGCTTTGAGCGCGCCGGGCTTACCTCAGTCTTCTACCTGGTCAAGGTTTGGACGATCGCGTCCGTATGCGCGTCGACGATCTTCTCGATCGACTTTCCGGAAAAGTGTTCGCTTTCTTTGGCGACGATTATCCGGTGCAGGATGGCTCCCTGAAACACAAACCAGAAGTCATCGAAGGGGATCCGTGCGACGACACCGGCCTTTTGAGCCTGCGACAGTAGTCGCTTCATCGTGGCGCGGTACCCTGCGATCTGATTCTCGAGCAACCGCTGGTAGCGGTCGGAGTTCTTCCTGGCGGGGCGATTGATCAGAGCTTCGTGATAATGGATGCAGGGTATTTCCGGAGATGCGATCGTAAACTCGACGATGGCTTTCACCCAGCTTCGGAACTTTTCCCGCGGATCGGAAAGCTGGCTTGCAGCGCCCAGCGTTTCATGGAATTTCCGGAATTCCTCCAGCCGCGCATCGAGTGCCGCGTTCCACAAGTCCTGCTTCGATCCAAAGTGATGACTAATCAGCTGATGATTGACCCCGGCCTCGTCCGCGATCGTGCGCAGCGAGACCGCATCGAATCCGTGACGCGCGAAACACTTGAGCGCTGCCTGAAGAAGCCGCCGTCGCGTCGACGGCCCGTCACGGAACGCGGCCCTCGTTTTCAGGCGTTTGGCGGGCTGACTCAAGTCTTCTTCCTGACCACGTTGGTCGAAAAATCAGCGCGTCAGCGTATCACAGGTGTACGGTCGCCAAGCGTGGGTGGAACGTTTCACATGGTCGTACGGAGGTGTGTCCGGCGTGGCAAGCAGCCGGCGGATCTGCGACCGGCAGATCGCGAGCATGGAGCGGTATCGTCCGGACTCCCGCAACACTTTTCGCGTTGCCGCAGTACTTATTCCTAGACATTGCCGGTATTGGGCGGGAGCAGCTCGCGTTCGGCAAAACGCCGAACGTTGCGGCGCGACTCAACAGGCTTGCAGACCGGTTGAAGCCGCGATTCTCCGAGCTTGCGGACCGTAGTCCGCCGCGTCAGACTCGAACACCATGGGCGAGACGCTGCGGATACTGCGAACGGCGGTGCGAGAGCCGCTGGTGCATTTTTTCCTGGCAGGACTGCTCGTTTTCGTCGCAGTCGGCTGGTTCGCCGATCGAAAAGGCGCCGTCGATGACCGGATCGTTGTCGATCAGCAACACGTCGATCGACTGGCACGCCAGTTCAATAGACAGGTCGGACGCGACCCCACCCCGGCGGAACGCGGCCGTCTGGTCGACTCCTACATTCGCGATGAGTTGCTGTATCGCGAGGCGCTGCGGCTCGGTCTCGATCGCGGTGACGAGGTCGTCCGGCGGCGCCTGATTCAGAAGGCCGAGTTTCTGCTCGGGGGGCCAGAAGAGGACGAGGTCGCCGAGGCGGATCTCCGGGCGTACTTCGAGGCCAACGTCGCCGATTTCGGATCCGAGCCACTGGTCTCGTTCGAGCATGTCTATTTCGGGTCTGGCGACGCCGCTGTCGCGCGTGCGCGGCAGGCACTCGAGGCGCTGGCGACCGGTGCCGGATGGCCGCCCGGCGCACGAGCGTTTCCTCTCTCAGACGAGCTATCGTCGGGCACTCGCAGCCGGCTCGTCGGCGTTTTCGGTCGGCAGCCCATCGTCGATCTGCTGTTCTCAGGCGAGACGGATCGCTGGCTCGGGCCGACTGAATCGGGCTACGGCGTTCATCTGGTTCGCATCGAGAGTGTGCTCGAGCCTGTCAGGCCGACGTTCGAGTCTGCAAGAGAACGCGTGCTCGATGCGATGCTGTCTGCGAGGGCGATTGACGCGGCCGAGCGCGCGCTTGAAGACCTGCGCGACCGATACGAAATCGAACGAGACTACTCAGCGGCTGATCAGTCTGCAGAGTAATGAGTTGACGGAATGAGAAATCACGCTTTCAGGCATAGCCCGGTGAACACCGGGAAGCTTCCGGCGCTGTTCGCCCTGCTCGGAGCCGGCGTGCTTACCGGCTGTAACGGCGGAACCGATCGAGGATCCGGTGCCACGACGAGCGGGGTGTCGACGACGGGCGCAGCCACGGGCGGTGACACAGCAGCAAGCATGGACCCCACCCGGGACGCAGTCGAACCGGCGCCTGCGAGTCGGTTCGCCTGGTTCGGCGACCTGCACCTGCACACGGGCTACTCATTCGACGCGGCTGCCTCGGGAACCAATACGACGCCGGACGACGCGTATCGGTACGCGCGCGGTGAGTCTGTCGAATATCTGGGCCGGGACGTGCAGCGCCTGATACCCCTCGATTTCCTTGCCGTGACCGATCACGCGGAGTATCTCGGCGTCGCGAACGAGGTCGCGGATCCGGATGGCCGCTTCGCCAACAGCGAATGGCCGGCCCGACTCGCCGCTGTGGCGGAGGACACACTCGGCTACCTCGGCTTGTTCTCGCCGAGCGCGTTCAGAGGCTCGGCCCCGCCGATCGACGAGTTCCTCGACGATCAACTGATTCGCACGAACTGGCAGCGGCAGATCGACGCCGCGGAGCGCTACTACGAACCAGGCACGTTCACGACGCTGGTCGGGTTCGAGTGGTCGCCGATGCCGGGCGGCGCGCACCTGCATCGCAACGTCATCTTCAGGGGGCCTGACTATCCGTTGCTGCCGTACAGCGCGCTGGATTCGGCTCGACCGGAGGATCTGTGGAGCTATGTCGAGACCCTGCGGGCCGGTGATATCGACAGCGTGCTGATCCCGCACAACTCGAATATGAGCCAGGGGCTGATGTTCGCAACGACGGATTCCTTCGGCGACCCGATCACGGCGGCCTACGCGGAACGACGGATTCTGAACGAACGGCTCGTCGAAATCGCCCAGAACAAGGGCACGAGCGAGACTCGCCCGGAGTTTTCGCCCGCGGACGAGTTTGCCGGATTCGAGCTGCTGGACCTTGCGGCCGAGGAGGGCGCCGATCCCGCGGGCGGCTATCTGCGGCAGGCTTTGGCGCGTGGGCTTGAGATTGAGGAGCAGATCGGTGTCAACCCGTTCGTGTTCGGCATAATTGGAAGCACCGATTTTCACTCCGGCGTGTCGTCAACCGAAGAGAACAATTTTCCCGGTGGTCTCGGCCGCTCCGATGACATCGCCGATCCCGAGCGAGTGCTGAATGAGATCAATCCGATTGCCCGCGCGCCTTCGACGATCTTCACGGCCGGGGCGCTGACCGGCGTCTGGGCCGAAGCCAATACGCGTGAATCGATTTTCGCGGCGCTTCAGCGTCGAGAGGCTTTCGCCACGTCCGGATCGCGTCTGAGGTTGCGCATGTTCGCGGGCTGGGAATTCGAGGCCGGATTGACCGAAACCGACGACTGGGTCCAACAGGCCTACGAGGCGGGTTATGCGATGGGGGCTGATCTGCCGGATCGCGGTGCGGACTCTGCAGCGCCATTTCGTCTGCTCGTGCAGGCGGTGAAGGATCCGGACGGAGCCAATCTCGACCGGATCCAGATCGTCAAGATCTCCCGCGCGAATGGCATGCCACGCGAAGAGATCTTCGATGTCGCCTGGTCCGATGGGCGCGTGCCCGATCCGTCGACCGGCCGTCTGCCGCCCGTTGGCGACACGGTCGATTTGTCGTCGGCGACGTATTCGAACGACATCGGCGCAGTGGAGCTGAAAGCCGAGTGGGTCGACGACGATTTCGATCCGGCCGTGCCGGCCATCTACTACGCACGCGCGCTCGAGATCCCGACACCGCGCTGGTCGACCTACCTGGCGGTCCGCAACGGACTGGAGGTTTCGGCGGCCGTGCCGGCCACGCTCCAGGAGCGCGCGTGGAGCTCGCCGGTTTTCTATAGCCCGAACAGGCGCTAGCCCGGACGCGAATGCCTGCCCGCCGGCGAGCACTGATATAGTCTCGATCGTTCTCGGAATGTTGCACGCGAGGATGCGGAATGGATCTCGGGCTCGAGGGCAGAAAAGCCATAGTCTGCGCTTCGACGAGAGGCCTGGGCCGCGCCTGCGCTGCGGCGCTCCTCCGTGAGGGGGTGGAAGTCGTGGTCAACGGTCGCAACGAATCCCACGTTGCGGCAGCTGTCGACGAGTTGAGCGCCGAGGCCGGCGGCACCGTTCACGGCATCGTAGGCGACGTTACCACCGATGCCACGCATGACGCGCTGTTGGCACAATGCCCCGACCCCGATATTCTCATCAACAACAACGCCGGACCGGCGCCGGGCCCGTTCATGAATTACGGCCGCGAGGAATGGGCAGCGGCAATCGATGCCAACATGATCGCACCGCTTCTGCTCGTTCGCGCCGTCCTGCCGGGTATGCGTGAACGCAAATTCGGTCGCATCATCAATATCGTTTCGGCGCTCGTTACGACGCCGCGTCCCCACATGACACTGTCATCCGGACCGCGAACGGGACTTGTCGCAGCCATGAAAGGCGTGGCTCTCGAGGTCGCGAAGGACAACGTTACGATCCACAACCTGCTGCCTGAGCGAATAGACACGGACCGCCAGATTTACATGGCCCATAGGACAGCCGAGCGCGAAGGAATCAGCTTCGACGAAGCGCGTGACAAGCAGGTTGAGTCGATCGCCGCGAAGCGGCTCGGTCTGCCTGCGGAATTCGGGGCCGTCTGCGCGTTCCTGTGCAGCGAGCACGCGGGGTACATGTCGGGCCAGAACATCCATCTGGATGGAGGCACGTATCCGGCGCTGATCTAGCCAGCCGGTAGCCGTCGGTTGCGTGGTCTTTCGTGCCTATCGAGCATACGAGACGCCGGGCTAACTATTCGCAAGAAATGTCTCGAGTGTGACGGGTACGCGCTCGATTCGAGGCTCTTGCTGCGTGACGCCGCTGAATTCCGTCGCCTCCTCGAACCACTGACGGCGCGCGGGCATACCCCAGGGATATGCGACGTTCTTGTCCTTCGGGTCCCAGCGCACAGGCTCGTTTTCGAGATCCATGATCAGGTAGTGCGTGTTGAATAGCTCACAACGGTGCCCATCCGGATCACGGAAATAGACAAAGAGAGCATGGCCGGGGCCATGCCTCCCGGGTCCACGCTCGACCTCCAGCCCGTAGCCGAGCTCGCCCGCCACATCACAGGCATGAAGCAGGTTGCTGGTCTCGGTGCAGAGGTATGCGAAGTGATGGATTCGCGGACCTCTTCCGTTGAAGAGTGCGATGTCATGCGGATTACCCTTCCGTTGAAGGAATACGGCAATGGGGTCGAAGTCTCCGTCTTCGCCGATGAACTCGCTGAGTCTGAAGCCCGCCGCCATGTAGAACTGGCAGGCAACCCGCACGTCGGGTGTGAGTATCTGGAAATGATCGATACGCTGCGCACGGCCACCGCGATGTGTATGAAACTTCGTAATCATTCGCGGCACGGCGGGCATGCGCGCGCAGATCTCGAGCGGAGTGCCGGCGTTGTCTGTGGCGTGCAACGTGCGGCCCTGCCGAGGTACCTCAACGAACCGGCTCTCGCCTCCCTGCTCTGCAAACCACGCGTGCGCCTTGTCCAGATCGTCCTCCGTCAGGACACGGAACCCGATCCTCTCGCATTGCGCGACGGCGGACTTTCTGACTACGAGACTGTGATGGCATGCCTCTTCGACGCCGCGGAGGTAGAGCGTATCGCTCGTTTCCTCGGTCAGCACGAGCCCGATTACTTCCGTGTAGAAGTCCTTGCTGGCCTTTAGATCGCCGCTTGTCATCACGACATGACTCGTTCGCGTGAAGCGGAAAGGAGGATCGAAAACAGGGGTTGGTATATCCATCAGTGTAATTCCGACTATTTCGAAAAGACTTTCTTGCGTTGCTCTCGAATTACGGGGATCAGCGCGAAGGCCAGAAGGACCATCGCGACTGCAAGCAGACCGGCCGACAGCGGCCGGCTAAGGAAGACGGTCACGTCTCCGCGGGAAATGAGCATCGCACGGCGCAGATTCTCTTCCATCAGAGGGCCCAGAACGAATGCGAGCACGAGCGGCGCTGCCTCGAAAGCGTGTTTGATCATCCAGTATCCGACCAGCGCGAAAACCGCAGCAACCAGCAGGTCGAACGTGGAATTGTTTATCGAATATACGCCGATGCAGCAAAACAGCAGTATCGACGGAAAGAGCAGACGATAAGGTACGCTCAGCAGTCGAACCCAGAGACCGACCAGCGGAAGATTGATGATTAGCAACATCAGATTGCCGATCCACATGGATGCGATGAGCCCCCAGAACAGGTTCGGCTGATTGCTGATCACCTGAGGCCCCGGCACGATGCCGTGAATGATCATTGCACCGACCATCAGCGCCATTATCGGATTCGGCGGTATCCCGAGCGTCAGCAATGGCACGAATGCCGTCTGTGCCGCCGCGTTATTGGCGCTCTCAGGTGCCGCAACCCCCTCAATCGTGCCATTTCCGAATCGTTCCGGATGCCGGGATACCTTCTTTTCGAGCGAATACCCGGCGAACGCAGCAATCACGGCGCCAGCTCCGGGCAGGATACCCAGTAACGACCCCACCAACGTCCCGCGACCGATCGCCGGGGCCGCGCGACCCAGGTCGGACCGGGACGGCATCAGATTCGTAATCCGTCCCAGGATCAAATTGCGGGATCGATGCACTTCCAGGTTGTAGATGATCGTCGCGAAACCGAATACCCCAAGCGCGACATCGACGAAGCTGATCCCGTCGAACAGTTCCGGCAGCCCAAAGGTCATTCGCCCGGCCCCGCTTTCTATATCGGAGCCCACTGAAGAAAGCAGCAGGCCCGCCGCGATCATCGCGACAGCCTTCAGAACGGACCCTTTCGCGAGCACGACGGCGAACACCAGACCCAGCACGATCAGGGCGAAGTACTCCGCCGGCCCGAACAGCAAGGCGAGACTGGTCAGCGGGTGCGCGATCGCGGCCACCAGTGCGGTCGCTACACAACCAGCGACGAAAGAGCCGATCGCTGCGATCGACAAGGCGGGGCCGGCACGCCCCTGCTTCGCCATTTCGTGACCGTCGAGCGCGGTTACGACCGAGGTTGCTTCGCCGGGGATGTTCACCAGGATCGACGTGGTCGAGCCGCCATACTGGGCACCGTAGTAGATACCTGCCAGCATGATCAGCGCGCCCTCTGGCGGAAGCCCGAACGTCAGCGGCAGGAGCATCGCGATCGTCGCGAGTGAGCCGAGGCCGGGCAGCACGCCGACCATCGTGCCCACGAGTCCTCCGATCAGGCAGAACATCAGATTCTGCGGTGTCACTGCAACGGAAAAGCCGAGCGCAAGGTTCTCGAGCAGCTCGGTCACGGTCCGGTCAGACCAGGAAATCCGGCCACAGGCTCATAGGCAGGCCGAGAAGACGAACGAACAGGATCGAGCAGAAGGTCGTCAGCACGATCGACGCAAGGACTGCTTCGATCCAACGTGTCTCTTTCGAGCCGCATGCGCCTATCAGGAAGGTCGCGAAACCGGTGATCACGAGCCCAAGCGGCTGGATCATCAGCGCGAAGCAGACGATCGACAGGAATACGCATGCCGGACCTCTGAAGGCATACGGCTCAATCGCCGGGCCGCGGGCGACGAGGCCAGTTGCCGTCACAGCTGCGCCCAGCATGAGAAGCAGTCCCGCGAAGAGCCGCGGCGCTGTGCCCGGCCCGAACATACCGTTGCGGACGCCCTCGAGATCCCGCAGAGCCCAGAACGCGAATATCCCGAGACTAACCAGCGCGAGACCCCCATAGAACTCCCTGGGCCCGCGGATTCTTATCGACTTGAGCAATGTATTACTGGCTGCTCGGAAACAAGCGTTGCTTCCGTCGCTTGCATGATCGCTGCGATAGACAGTTAAATGCAATCCGGATGAAGATATTTCGAATGCACTGCCGCGGCACGATCATAGGGCTCGCCACGCTGGGTATGGTGTGGTCGGCGGCCAATGTCTCAGCGCAGGACTATCCGGACAAACCCGTCACGGTCATACTGTCCATGGCGGCCGGGAGCGGACCGGATGTGGTCATGCGCATGCTGGCCGAGCGTCTGGGCGAGAGGCTCGGTCAGACGTTCATCATCGAGAATCGGCCGGGTAGCGCCCAGTTGCTCGGCATCACGGCCGTCAAGCAGGCACCGGCCGACGGGTACACGCTCGGGATGTCTACGAGCGCGGCGATCGTGATCCGGCCGAGTATGTTCAGGCGGCCGGCCTACGACCCACTCACGGACTTCACGCCAATAGCAAACTACGTGAAGTCGCCGTTCGTGCTGGTTGTCAATCCCGACCTGCCGGTTTCTGACGTCCCCGAACTCGTGAACTACATCCGCGAGAACGCGGGGGACGTGACTTTCGCCTCGTCGTCTGTTGGGGGGCCGCCGCATCTGGCAGCCGAGTTCATGGCACAGCATTTTGGTCTCGACATGACGCACGTGCCCTACAGAAACAGCCCCCAGGCCTTCATGGATATCGCTGCCGGGTTCGTGCCGCTGGGATTCGCCGACCTCGGGACTTCACTGCCGCTGATCCGGGACGGCCGCCTGAAACCACTGGCCGTTAGCTCACTGACGCCGCTTCCGAGCCTGCCTCAGGTTCCAACTTTCGCCGCGGCTTCGGGGGCCGCCGACTTCGAAGCAGTATCCTGGCACCTATTGTTTGCGCGCGCCGAAGTGCCTCGCCCGATTCTGAATCTGCTACACGCCGAGCTGGCTGAGTTGATGCACGACGATGAGATCGTGGGCAGAATCGCCGAGCTTGGCTTGCTTCCTCAGCAAGTGCCGGCAATGGAAGAAACACAACAGTACATTCGCGCCGAAACGGAGAAGTGGGGGCGGCTTGTGAATGATCTCGGGCTCGGCGGCACGCTCTGAACCGGCTGCGCGCGGACGACATCACGGTTCGTCTACCATCCGCTCTTCCACCGAAGACCCATCCGGCCGAGCTCGGTCAGCCCCGACTGGCCGCACCGCACAGCGCGTCACACGGCTCGTAGCGGAGCGATCATCCAGAACATCAAAGTTTCCTCAGCCTGCGACTGCAGGTCGAGCGGACCGCGCCACATCGGCGTGTCAGCCACCCGCTCTCGGGCTAACGAGATGGAAACGGCGAGCCCAATGCGATCCGCCAGCGCGTCGAAGTCGTAAGCATTGATCCCGCTGACGTTGCGGCGCACAACGGTTCTCATCGTGTAGCCGCGAGCCATCAGATCGAGGCAGAACCAGGACCGCTCGGTCGTCACGCCGGCAATCGGAACGCGCGCGTGCTTCCACCGGCGGGAGAGATCATCCACCCACAGCCGGGTGACGTCGCCGGTGATCGGAGACACGGGACACCCGGCTTGCGCCGCCTGCGTGCCGCAACGCCTGCCCGATGCGAAGCGATTGTCGTAGACGAACGTGTGGAGCGAAACGGTCTCGCCGGCATTCGTCATACTTGTGCCGAGCGGCACGGCAGCGAGGCCGAGGGACACGCCCCTCCTGATGGCGTCGCGCCGGGTCAGCATGTGATCGGACTTCCCAGCATCGGACTACTCGCTCGTCGCCAGGAAATGTGCAAGGGCGTCGAGTTCGGCATCGGAAATCTCGGTCTTTCTGAACGGCGCCATGCTTCCCACACCGGTTCGAACGAAGAGCCTGACGAACTCTTGTGTCATGTCTGTGCGCTCGGTAAGCAATGCCGGTAACGCGCCGCGATACTTGGCTTCAAGCGCAAGCGTTCCGCCCATGTATACGCCCTCTCCATGACATATCGCGCACCATTTCCCGAACACTTCCTCTCCGCTCGGCGTCGGCGCGTCCTGTGCATACGCATTGGCGGCTAGCAGCACGAGCGCGGCGGCTCCGGAAAACCTGCGGGTCATGCTCGCTCTCCGCGGTAACGACGCGGCCAGATGCCACTCTTGCCCGGTGCGAGAATCCCGTTCGGGTCGATCGCGTCCTTGATTGTTTCGTGAAACCGCAGGAGCGCGTTATCGTTGAACGAGAACGAGGCCATGATGTCATCCATGAACGCAGGGGCCGTCCTGTATTCTCCCCAGCCGTTCGCAGCGGCGATCCTTACGAGCTCGCGATAATTGGACCGCATCAGTCGGTTTGTTTCTATGTCGTCCGAAATACCGAGCGGAAACAGCAGCACCAGGTTGCGCTCGTACCAGCTCCAGCCGCCTATCGCTCCTGGCGAACGCATGCCGAGATCGGCGAACGCCTGCGTGAAGACGCGCTGGGCTCGCTGCAGTTCTGTGCCCGACATCGGAATGATTGGCGAGAAGAAGATATGCCCGAGACTCCGTGATGCACCTGCAAAGCTGAAGATCGACATATTCGGTATGCCGAGCGCGGCGGTGGCGAACAGGTCGTCAGGTGGATCCACAGCGGAGGTATACGCATCCGGAAAGGTGTAGGTAGCGCCGAGACGGCCTGTCGCACCGGGGATCTCGTTGAGTCGGCCCTGAACGTACTCCCATTTCGCGTCGATTACGTTTTCGGGGCCATAGAAACGGATGCGTGTCTGCCAATAGGGCGCGTTCCTGCGTACTCCGATGGCTTCGAGCGTCGCATCGTCGGCCCCCTCATTTCGAAGCGCAGCGATCTCGGGGTCTTGCGAGCTCATCAGCGGACTGACCAGCTGCCAGGACGACTGCAGAATGCCCGAGTTCTGCAGATTCGCGAGGATCCGGAGAAATGGCACGACATCTGCGTTGCGCGGCACGCCGATCACGTAATTCTTCGAGGCCTCCTGCTCGGGCATGAGCCAAAACCCCATCTTCGTGACGATGCCGAAATTTGACTGTCCGAAGATCGGCGAGATATGCGGGCCGAAGCCATATTTGTACGTTGCCCAGTTCGGCGAATCCGGCAACGCTCCCATGCCGGTCCGCATAATCTCGCCGGAACCGAGTACCACCTCCATACCGCAGTGTGAATCGAAGTGATCCCGGTGCGGTGTGTGGCCGACGCCGTGGTCGAGGGCATTGCCCACCAGGCTCCCCCAACCGGGGTCCGCGCAATCGAGCCAGACCTTCAGGTCGTTGTCGCGCAGATATCGGTAGAAGTCGAAGTAACTCACGCCCGGCTCGACGATTGCGTAGGCCAGATCCTCGTCTACCTCGATGACGCGATCCATGCGCTTCAGGTCGAGGACCAGAGTCCCGCTCATGCGCGGTGCGGCGCCTCCGTAGCCCAGATTACGCCCGGTGGAAATCGGCCAGAGTGGCACGCCCGCGTCATTTGCGACTCTGACGATCGCCTGGACCTCTTCCACGCTGGCCGGAGCTACGGCGCCGCTCGGGATGAGCTCCTCGTCCTCACCCGCGAATGGCGTGTACGCGTCGCGGTAGAGCAGGATGTCTTCGTCAGACGAGAAAACCCACTCGTTGCCGACCATCGTGCGCATACGGTCGAGCGCGGAAGCGAACTGTCCCTCCGACAACCCGGGTGGCAGTGCCATCAGTGTTCCCCTTGTTCGTTCAGTTCCGCTTGCCATTCCCGGGCTAGCCAGTCATGCGCGAAACCGGGTTCTCGAATCAATGCTGCCATGGCTGCTGCCTGGTGGCCACTCCGGAACCGGAAACCAGCACCTGCAAGCCGTCGACACAGGCGCCTTACGCGTGTGATCTGCATTTTTGGGCTAAAGTGGCACTCTTGCACGTCCGCACCTCGGGGGAGATCACGATGGGCTACAACATCAGGCTCGTAGTCATAACTTGCGCCGCTGCGCTTTCGGCCTGCGGCCAGGATGCACAGATGGATTCGGATGCGTCCGCCGACGTGCCGGAGCCGGCCGCAGCCGAATCGGCTCAAGCCACCGCAGAGTCGGCACTTGCCGATGCACCGGAGGCGCTCCGAAAGCTGCTCGATGCGCTTGGCGGCGCTGCCGCTCTCAGCGGCATTCGCACCGTTTCGGTCGAATCCACCGGCCAGCGTTTCGAAATCGACGAGCACTTCATGCCGGAAGACATGGATTCCACGCCGATCTCGATCGCGACGAGCGGCTATTACGATGCTGCCAGCGATAGCCTGCGTTTGGACATCACGCGCGGCCGGGACGCCGGGGAGCAGTCTGCGAGCTACATCATCGTCGGCCAGCGCGGGGTGATCTCCGGGCAGGACGCGATGTTCGCGCCGCCGGGCGACATGCCGATGGGTTCGGATCGATGGGCGAGCATCCGTAAGGAAGCCGGGCTGCTGAACGCGCATATCGCCTATCGCGAGCAGCTGACGAGCGGTGACGTGACCGATGCCGGCGACGCGGTCCTGGAAGGCGTCGACCATCATGTGCTCGTCGTCGATGCGCCTGTCGCGCCGATCAGTCTCTATGTGAACGCCGATACCGGAAATCTGACGAAGCTGGTGACGAAAGAGACCGAGAACCTGCGGCGCGACGTCACAATCGAAGTCAGTTTCGAGGACTGGACGATGTCGGACGGTGGTGTTGCCTACCCGGCTGAGGTGGCGCTCACTGTGGACCGCGAAACGATGCACGAGGAAACGCGTTCTTCCTTCGTGGTCAATGGTTCCCTCGCGCCCGGCTTGTTCGACTTTCCCGAGGGCGTAACTCCGGGCTATGACGAGGAGCTGGCGACGTGGGGCCGCAGCGGCCATCAGATCAATCAGATGATGGCAAACGTGGGTTTCCCGTACGCCGGGACCAGCGAGAATGTCGAGGCGACGGAAATTGCGCCCGGCGTGCATCATGTCACGGGCGGTTCGCATCATTCGATGGTCATCGAGCAGGCCGGCGGGCTCGTCGTTGCCGAGGCGCCGCAGCAGGAGCGGCGCAGTGAAGCCGTGATCGAATGGATCGAAGAAGCGTTCCCGGGGAGGCCGATCACGCATGTTCTTGTGACGCATCACCACACGGACCATTCGGCCGGCATGCGTACCTACGTTGCGCGTGGTGCAACGGCTGTCGTGCATGAGTCAGCGCAGAGATTCTTCGCCGAGATCTTCACCCGTCCGTCGACGCTCCGGCCTGACGCGCTGGCTCGCAACCCACGGGCGGCCTCGATCGATACCGTGCCCGACGGAGGGATGCATTCGATCGCAGACGACGATCGCGCTGTCGAGGTCTATCCGCTCCCGAACGACCACGCCGGGGACATGGTGCTCATCTATGTGCGGGGCCCGGGCGTGGCGTTCGTGTCCGACATCTATAGTCCGAACCCGAATGCGCCGGCCGGCCCCGGCGGTCAGGCGGTGCAGAACGTGATCGAAGCCGCGGGACTTGACGTCAACATGATCGCCGGTGGGCACGGCGGCGTGATCGATTACGACAGCTTTCAGTCGCTGCTGTAGGGGGTATGGAGTTCCAAACTCCCGTCAGAACTCGAGTTCCACCCCGACCCAGGCCGCGCGCGGGGCGCCGGGTGACAGGAACCGGTTGTCGGTGAACGCGTCGCCGAGGACCTCGTCGGCTTCGCCCAGCAGGCCGAACGATTCGAATTCCTCGTCGAGGAGATTGTCGAGGCTCAGGAAAACGCGGGCTCTCGCCCCGACCTGGTACGCCGCGTTCAGGTTGACGACGACGTAGTCTCCGATGCGGCCCAGGTCGTTGCCTTCGTCGCCGCGCATATGAAAGTCGGTGCCGAAAGCCAGATTGGCGCCGAGCGTCAGCCTGTCACCGACCCGGACGCGTCCGCCGCCCTTGAGGATGCCGTCAGGTATCAGCGGCAGGCGGTCTCCAGGGCGAACCATCACTTCCCCGTCCACGGCGGCAGGGTTGTTCTCGCTCGGGAAGACGATGTTTTCTCTGAACGTCGCATCGAGCCACGTGTAGTTCGCGAACCATGAGACATTGCCGGCCTCACCGGCGATGTTGAGCTCCACGCCGTCGCGACGCGTCTCGCCCACGTTGTCGAAGTAGCCCTGATTGGTCAGCGCGCCGGCGCTGATGAACAGGATGTCGTTCTCGTTCGTCGTCCTGAAGACGCTCGCGTTCCATCGCGTCCCCGCGAGTTCGCCACGAAGTCCGGCTTCGAGCGTCTCCGCGACAACCTGCTCGAGTGGCGGGTCGGCCAGGAATGCGTTGGGCAGCCGGCACGGATCGTCCTCGTCCGCACAGGTAAGCTCGACCGGGGACGGCGTGCGGTTCGATTCACTGTAGCTTGCATAGAAGGCGATCTGGTCGGAGACGTCCGCTGTGATGCCGATGGCCGGATTGAAGCGGTCGAAATCATGGTCGCCGTTCAATGCAGTCCCAAGCTGATCGCGGAGCGTGATTGACGTGTCGTTGAAGCTCCCGGAGAGCGTCAATGTGACCGCGTCCGTCAGCGCCAGCGTGTTCGTTACATAAATGGTTGATGTCGTCGTTTCCGCGTCGAGATCGGTGAACGCCTCACCGACGAAAAAACCGCTCGGGATGGCAAGTCGTGTCGGATCGAGGCTGCCGAGCCTGGTGTCGGCAGCGAAATCGATGTCGCTGTCGGCGTAGGCGATGCCGAGGATCAGCTGGTTCTCGCGGCCGCCGACGTCGAGAGTCCAGCTGGCCTGAATGCCGAAACCGGCCGTGGTCTGGTCCGTTCGCGTTCGGTTTGTCGTCGCCCCTTCGACGGCATCACTCGCCGGCACCGGATTGCCGTCGCCGTCGAGCACCAGTTCTTCCTCGTCGTCATCTTCCTCGCAGACGAACCCGGGCAGGTCCTCGCACTCCTCGAAGTCTGAATCGTCGCCGTTCAGCGTCGCGATGTCGCTCGTGCGGAGATACGCGTTTCCGGTCAGCGACAGGTGCTCGGAGACAATGTGTTCGGCCGTTATCGACAAGAGGCTGAGATCGTTTTCGGTCTGGTCGGGGCGCGTGAAGATCGCGTCCCGGTCCGATGCGAGCAGCTCGACCGGCGCCGCGCCGTTGCCGATCAGATCCGTGTCGGCGAGCGTGACCCCGAGATCGATGCTCGTCGCTTCGCGTTGCCAGCCGAGGTTGCCGAAGAATCGGGTCGCCTTTGTCGGCGAGAAATCCCGCCAACCGTCTTCGTCTATGTATGAGCCGGTGACGAAATAGTTGAGACGATCCGTCGCTCTGCCGCCGGTCTCCGCCTCGATCTGCAGCCGACCGAAAGAGCCCGCGGTCAGTTCGGCGCGTGTTCCGGGGCTCGACAGGCCGTCTTTCGTGTCGATCACGATTGCGCCGCCGAGCGCATTCAGGCCGAACAGCGGGTTCGAGCCTGGCATCACATGCACAGCTTCGATGGCCGATTCCGGAATCAGCGCCCAGTTGATCGTATCGCCGAATGGTTCGTTGACGCGCACGCCGTCCTGATAGACGGCGATACCCTGCGGTAAGCCGAGCAGCGGCGAACCGACGAAGCCGCGATACTGAACGTCGGGTTGCAACGGATTGCTCTGCGCTTCGTTTACGAAGACGCTCGCCAGGTTGCGCCGCATGAAGTCGGCGAGATCGAGCGCCCGCTGCTCACGCAACTCGTCGCCGGTCGCGGACTGCACGTTGGACGCTATCCGGTCCGTATCGATACGGCCGCCGAGCGGCGTCTGGCCGACCACGTCGACAACTTCGATCGCCTGCTGCGCGTTGGCAAGGCCCGCGATCCCGATGCTCAGTAACAGCAGTGCCGGCCCGGAAATCCTGCCGATCCGCGGGTGAGATCGGTCTCTGGCAAGCGAGCGCCCGTGCAATCGGTGATTTTTCCGGTGCAGCTGTTCGCCGAGCGGCATCCGGTCATCCCTGACCTGTTTATTGAGCATGTCTGTCGGAACCGAGCTTTCGCCGATGCTCAGACGAGCCGGAACACGCGAATCAGCACGGCGGCCCGATCCGGGCGGAGGCTGTCCAGCGTGCCGACGTGAACGCTGTGGTTGAGCCACTCGTAAGGGCCAGCCGGAGCTGTGATCTCGAGCGCCGACAGCCGTCGCTGGGCTGAATCCGGGGAAATCATGACGCGGTTGCGAACCGTGATGACGGCGCCGTCGTGGGTCTCGAGCTCGTACAGTGCATCCAGCAGTCGAAAACCGTCGTCTCTGACGAGCTGCCGGTCGGCACCGCCGGCCAGCACGCGGCCGCGGATGTTCGGTCCCTCGAACGTTCCGCCGGTGATCGGGACCATCGCGCGCTTGCCGAGGGGTCCGGTGCCGAGGTCCATCGATGGTGCGATATCGACGATGGCTTCGTAGACGAATTCGGAGCGCGGGCTGTCGATCGGAATCCGATCCGACATTGGCGAAGTCACGGCCGCTGCCCCGGTCGTTACCTGTGCGGTTGCCGTACCCGCGACGAGTGTGGCTGCCGCGCCCGTCAGCAACTCACGGCGGCCGCGGCGAGTGCTTTCATCGTTTCTGTCCATCGTTACTCCTCAATCTTTCGAATAGCGAATTCGCCTTCGGCTACTGCGCGCCGACCGCGCGGGGCGTGGTCACCTGGCCCCGAAGCATCACGCAGCATCGCCCAAACTGTCGCAAAGCCCGCATGCCCTACCTCAGCGCTTGTCGACGACAACGTTGCCGCCCTTGATGACGACTCGGACTTCGCGCAACGCATCGATATCAGCCAGCGGATTGCCGTCGATCAGCACGACGTCGGCCACCTTGCCGGCAGCGAGTGTGCCGTAGTCGTCTTCCCTCAGAATTGCAGCTGCAGCGTTGCGTGTCATGATCGTGAGGATATCCCGGCGCGAGAATACCAGCCGCAATGCGCGGAGCTCGTGCCGGAACGAATCCGCGGGATGAAACGTCGTGTCGGTCCCGAATCCATAGACGAGCCCGGCGTCGTAAAGCAGCCGGGCGTTGACCGGCCCCTGTCCGGCACTCGAGATCGTGTCCATCGGGAACGGATCCAGATCGCGGAAGCGGGGCAGATTGTCTTCGCCGGTGCGGTTGCGAATATTGCGATTGTCTTCGGCGAACGTCGGAATGAAGATCGCGAGCGTCGACGTCATCGGAATACCGGACTCGACGATTTCCCGCGTCTCGGCTTCGGTCAGCATTCCGATGTGCGGCGAATGCACCAGTGTGTGCGTGCCGGCACGAACCGCAGCGAGCGTGTCCTGCACCGTGACGGCATGTGTGATCGACGGAATGCCGCCGCGCTCGGCCTCGTCGGCGACGACAGACAGCGTGTTCTGCTCCGGGCCGCCGGGTGTCGTGATGATCACGGTCTTGATCGCGTCGACGCCGGCCGCGACATGCTGCTGCACCAGTGCGCGTGTATCTTCCTCGGGGATCGCCGGCGCGGGCTCGGTCGGCCGGTGCGGAGGCCGCGAGTTGTCGATGCGCGCGGGATCGACGCCCGCCGGGAAGCCGGATCCGGACGGTGCTGCAAGCGGAACGCGGCCGGCGACGAGAATACGCGGGCCGGCAACGTCGCCGGATTCCGTCAGTGCCCGCAGCTCGAGGATGTGCTGCAGCGGATCGCCCGCGGACAGCACAGTCGTGAAGCCGGCCTCGAGAAACTCCCGCATGTTCCTCTCGGCGGTGTCGCGCATCCATGCGTCGGGATCGCCACGAATGATGTGGCGGTGCGCGTCGATGTAGCCGGGCATTGCGGTCATGCCCTGCGCGTCGATCACCCGCACGTCGCCGGTCGGCGCAGGGCCCGCGACGACGTCTGCGATCTGTCCGTGGCGAATCACGATCGAACCGTCGGCGATGACCTGGTCGGTGCCATCGATGATGCGCGCGTTGGTGATGACCAGATCCTGGGTGAACGCGCCGGGCGACACGACGAGCAATGCAAGCGACACGACCAGCCTGCATCCGTCACCGATTCGGTTTCCCGTTACCCTCTCGTTCGCCCAACGCATATTTCTCAGTTTCACTGGCTGACTCCGATGTTCACGCGTGTGTTCAAGGCAATAGTCATGCTTCAGCCAGCAGCCGCTGAAACAGCGCCAGATCGCTGAAACCTTCGCCGGCGCCCGGCGCTATCCGTTGCTGCCTTACGATGACCAGCTCCCAGTCGGGAATGACGTACATGCGCTGATTGTTGCCGCCCCAGGCGATGAAACTGCCGGGCGGAACCTGCGGATGGGTGGCCAGGTAGTGGAGGAAGGCGCGCCGAGCGTCACCGATCTCCGTTGCCGGATCGGCGACCCGCGCAAGCCACCAGCCGAGACCGTAAGCGGCATTCGCCGGCACGGGAGTGAGTGAGGTACGCAGTGCCGCCGGGTCGACCAGTTGCCGGCCGTCCCACTCGCCGCCGCGGCGGACGAACTCGCCGAAGACCGCCCAGTTGCGCGCGGTCCATACCGCACTCGACGGCATCCGCGGGTAACCGTCGGCCTCTACCGGCCAATCGGCCGGTGCCACCCCGAGCGGCTCGAGCAGCCGGTGCTGCAGGTAGTCGACGGCATGGGCATGATCGGGCGCCATCTTGCGACGGACCCACTCGCCAAAAACCTGAAATGGCGCGGGCCGGTAGCGGAACGTCGCGCCGGGTTCTTCGACGGCGGGCAGTGCGACAGCTTCAGCGTATGTCTCGACCGGCCCGGGCCCGGCTTCCTGACCGGCCAGCCCGTCGGTCATCGACAGCAGCTGACCGACCTTTATCCGCGATTTGCGAGTGTCGCCGCGCCATTCGGTTATCGTGTCGGCGACCAACTCGTCGGGGCTTGCGATGCCGTCCTGCACCATCGCGGCAAGCAACACACCCCAGAAGCTTTTGGTGCCGCTGGCCGTGATCCAGGCCTCTTCGGGCCCGCCGCCGTTGGGGTAGTCCTCGAAAACGATTTCCCCCGCCTGCATGACCAGCAGCGACACGCCGTCGTGGGCGGCGCTGTAGTCGGCCGCGGCCTGGTACCGGAGCGCCGGGAGGGTCTCCACAGCCGGCGTCACAGCCACCGAACCGGAATCACTGCAGCCGGCTGTCAGTGTCGCGGTAGCGAGTACAAGAGCCGTGGCGCGCCCGGCATACAGCAAGTTGCTGGTTCTTGTTGGCCGCGAGCGCCTCGCCTCAGGCACGATCGCGCGCCGCAATCACCCAGTAGTAAAGAGGCAGTACGTTGCCGGCAGAACCACCCGTCACCGGCCGGATGCCGACTTCGGTTTGCTGAATGACCCGCATCCCAAATCCCGGCGCCAATGTTCCGAGTACGAATAATGCGTCCTCGGCCGTAAGTCCGGCGATCGTCATCGTTTGGCGCTGCCAGCGCAAATTCAGATCGTCGTACCAAAGCGACGTCAGGTCACCAGTGATCCCGGACACGTCGATGCCGTTGACGGCCATCTCGCGCGCTGCATCGAGCGATTCCGAGAAGCGGCTGTCGAAAACGAACCGATCCAACGGTGTGGTTAGCGGGATCCGGCTTGGTGCGGTCTCGGCGGGTCGGGAAGGCGCCGGAAGAAGGGCGGCCACGGACAATGCCGTACCGGATTGCAACACAGCGCGGCGCTTGATCATCAGTTGCTCACTCCTGCCTGTGGCCGCGTGTCGGCGCTCAGGCGTTCCGGTCGCGGATATGTTTCGGCCAGACTCCCATCCGGCCGGCCGAAATGATGCCGTTCGGGTCGATCGCGTCCTTAAGCGTCTCGGCAAAGCGGCGCAGCGCGTGATCGTTGAACGAATAGTGGCTCATGATCAGGTCCTGAAAGATCGGCGGAGCGCGATACTCACCCCAGCCGTGTTCGGCGCCTATGTTGGCGAGCGTCACGAAACGCTCCCGCTCCCGACGATTCGCTTCGACATCGGTCCGTGACACACCAAACCCCATGATCATGATGAATACCCTGTACATCCACGTCTGCGGCGTGCTCGCCGGATTCGTAAAGGATTGCATTCCCAGCGACTTTTGCGCGTCTGTGAACACCTCTTGCGCTTCGAGCACTGCTTCGCCGGTCTTCGGGATCACCGGTGCAAACCACATCTCGCCGTCCCAGCCGTGATTGTCACGTGACTGGCGTCGACCGATGTTGAAAATCTCGAGATTCGGGATACCGAGCGCCACTTTGTGCATACCCTCGGCCTGCTCCGCCGAGACCGGCAGGTCGACGTCGTGCTCGAGTTTGAACTGCGCGCCCGGGATCTCGCTCAAAAGCCGTTGCGCGTAGCGCCAGTTGGCGTGAACAGTCTCCTTCGGGCCGTAGAACTGCAGCTCGCAGTTGTAATAGCCAACATCGTTGCGCTGGGACCAGCGTTCCAGATCGCGGGCCGCGGCGGCGAAAGGCTGATCGAGAATCGCTGTGACATCGGGATTGCCGAAGTGCGGCTGCAGTGGTGTGTTGTAACGTGGATGCCCGATCAGCCCCTGATGTTCGAGCGAGTTGACGATTTCGACCAGCTCGATGATGTCCTTGCGCGATGGAACGGTCACCGTACCTGCGAGGTAGGCCTCCGGACGCGGCATCAGATGAAACCCCATCTTGGTGACTACGCCGAATCCACCCTGGGAGAACAGGCCATCGACGTTCGGACCGAACCCGTAGCGATACTCCGCCCAGGTGTTCGAGTCCGGTAGCGCTCCCATGCCGGTGCGCATCAGTTCACCGTTCGGCAGCACGACCTCCATGCCGCAATGAGAGTGAAAGTGGTCGCGGTACGTGCCCCACGTGTATCCAACACCATGATCGAGCGAGTTTCCGACGACGCTACCCCAGCCAGGGTCGGGGCAATCGATCATGACATTCAGACCACGTTCCTCGATGTAGCGGTACAAGTCGAAATACGCGACGCCTGGCTCGACGATCGCGAAGTGACGCTTGTCATCGACCTCGATCACGCGATTCAAACGTTTCAGGTCGAGGACGACACTCCCGGAGAGCACGGGTGACGATCCGCCATAACCGAGGTTACGCCCGGTCGATACCGGATATATCGGAATCCGATATTTGTTCGCCGTGCGGACGATTGCCTGCACTTCATTGACGTTATCGGGCGCGAGCCCCGCCGAGACCAGAATCTCTTCGGGCTCGTTCTGTACCGGAGAGTAGGCGTCGCGGAACAGGCGCGTGTCTTCGTCCTTCGTAAATACCCAGTCGCTCCCGATGATGTTGTCGAATTCGCCGAGAGCGGCGGTCCAGTCGCTTTCGCTGACGCCTGGAGGAGTTGCCATGATCAGTCTCCGGAGTTGCGGGTCAGATATGCGGTGAGGGCATCGAGATCGGCGTTGCTGATCTCTGTGGGCCGGAAGAAGGGCATCATCGAAATGCCCTGGCGGACCATGAGTTCGATGAACGGCGGCACCATGTCCGTTCTTTCGGCTAACGCTGCCGGTAGCGTCCCGTCGTACTTGATAGCCAGCGCGGCCGTGCCGGGCTTCAGCATTTCCGGCCCATGGCACGAATTGCACCAGTACTCATAGACCGCTTCACCGCGTTCGATCAGCGCCTCGCGGGAACTCGGTGCCTCGAGAAGAATGCCGAGTTGCCGCGACGTTTGACCGTCTTCGGGAATCTGTGCAGCTGTGCTGAACGAAATTAGTGCGCCAAGAGCGAACAGGCCGGTGAGTCGATGGCTCATATGCGTCCTAAGGAATCATCATTCGTTTTCCCCTTGAGTCTACTACAGACACGCCGATGTCGCCCGACGGGCCGGCCTCTGGGACGCGATACAATCGCAGCATCCAACGCCTGCAACGCACATCATTTCGGGGAGTTCATTCCGATGACCGATCGACACGCGCCGCTTCGCACTCTGATCGCTCCGGTCCTCGTAGCTTCGGCCCTCGCGGGCGGTACTACGACCGCAAGCGCCCAGAGCCCGGCGCCGCACACCAGCGATCAGGCCGAGCGTGGGCGAGCGCTGTATCGCGAGCACTGCCAGCTCTGTCATGGCGAGAATCTGAACGACGGGCCTTTCGGTCAGCCTCTGGTCGGCGATTACTTCCGCGATCGCTGGGCCGGCCATACGGTCGACACGCTGTTCGACCAGATGCGCGAGACGATGCCGCCGGGCCAGACGGGCTTGCTGTCGCGGCAGGACTACGTCGATCTGATTGCGCTGCTGATCGGCGCGAACGGAGCCCCGGCCGGCAACATGGAGCTGCTGTCCGACGACGAGACGCTGGCCGCGCATTTTGTGCCCGGCGCCCGTGCGTCCAGTCAGGCCCGGCTGCGTAGTTTCGGCCCGGGCGGCTCGATTTCCGAGGGAGTCCCGCTGCCCGAGTGGCCGGCACCGCCGGATCCGATCGAGAGTATGAGCGCCGTCACCGATGAGCTCCTGCGCGATCCGCCGCCCGAGGCGTGGCTGCACTGGCGCCGAACCTACGATGCGCTCGGTCACAGCCCGCTGGATGATATCGATCGCGGTACCGTCGATCAGCTCCGTGTGGCGTGGACGCTGAGCCTGCCGCCCGGCCCCAACGAGTCGACGCCGCTCGTGCACGACGGGGTGATGTTCGTTCACAGCTTCGGGGACAACATCCAGGCGCTCGATGCGAAGACCGGCAACGAGCTGTGGCACTACTCGCGGGATCTGGCCGAGGGCTCGCAGCCGAGCGTCAAGCGCAATATCGCGCTCTACGACGGCAAGGTTTATGCCGGCACCTCGGATCTGCACGTCGTCGCGCTCGATGCCCGCACCGGCGCCGTTGTGTGGGATACCCGGATCGCCGAGGACGGCGAACGCGTACGTATCACCGGTGGACCGCTGGTCGCGGGCGGCGTCGTCACGCAGGGCGTGGTGGGCCGAATGCCGGGCGGGGCTTATCTGCAGGCGCTCGATGCACAGACCGGCGAGCCGATGTGGCGCTTCAACAGCATTCCGCGGCCGGACGAGCCCGGCGGCGAGTCCTGGAACGGGCTGCCGCTCGACGCGCGCAACGGCGGGTCGATCTGGACCTCGGGCAGCTACGATCCGGTGACGAACCTGATGTATATCGGCCCCGCGCCGACCTATGACACCGGACCGATGCTGGTTCCTTCCGGGATTCCGGGCACGACCAACGATGCGCTCTACACCAATGCGACCGTCGCGATCGTGCCGCAGACGGGCGAGATCGCCTGGCATTTTCAGCACGTTAGGAACGATCCGTTCGATCTCGACTGGGCGTTCGAGCGGATGATTCTCGATCTCGAGGTCAACGGGGTGCCCCGCCGGATCGCGCTGACGGCGGGCAAACACGGCTTTTACGACGCGATGGATGCCGCAACGGGCGAGTATCTGTTTTCGTACGACATGGGCATCCAGAACGTGATTCTCGGGGTCGATCGCGAGACCGGCGAGAAGGACATCGATCAGAGTCTGCTGCCGCTCGACGGCGAGCCGAAGCTCGTCTGCCCGTTTCCGGGCGGCGGGCGGAGCTGGATTCCGGGGTCGCTGAATCCCGCGACGATGATCATGTTCGTGCCGGCTGTCGAGTCCTGCATGGACTACGTGCCGGTGGACGGACCGGGGCCGCTCGCCGCCGGCTACCAGTGGCGCCTGCGGCCGCGACCAGACAGCGACGGCCGCTACGGGCACCTGCAGGCCATCGATGTCGAATCGCGCGAGATGCTCTGGACCGAGCGGCAGCGTGCACCGCTCAGCACCGGTGTGCTGTCGACCGACGGCGGGCTCGTCTTCGTGGGTTCACTCGACCGGCGGCTGACCGCCTACGACGACGCGTCGGGCGAGACGCTGTGGAGCACTGTCCTCAACGATGTGCCGAATTCGAATCCGATCACCTACGCGGTGGATGGCCGGCAGTATCTGGCGATCGTCGTCGGCTACGGCGGCGCCCAGGTCGCGACGTTCCCCCGGCTCGTGCCGGAAATCGCGCTGCCGACCACTCAGAGCTCCTCTGTCTGGGTCTTCGAGCTCCCCCGATAATTCGGTGACAGTGACCCTAACTCGGGTTCGCGGGTGCCAGGTGATTTGGGGACAGTACCCCAAATTGCCGTTCTTCCGTCAGGTGATTGCGAAGCCAGGCGCGCAGCCATGACAGACCGGATTCGATCAGGCAGAGCCGGTCCCGCCTCAGGTGAGCTTCATCCAGTCCGTGCAGAATTAGCCTCCCGACCGCCGCTGAATTAGGGTCACTGTCACCGAATTCGCACCGAATTTGCTAATCTGGCGAGTATCGAGAAGGGGGAGACGTTATGAAAAACTGGCGACTGACGGCGGCCGTTTCGTCGTCCTGTGTGCTGGGCCTGCTGTCGACATCGGCGTTCGCGCAAAGCGGCGACTGTGTGCCGCTGACCGAGCAGCATCCGGACCTCGGTACCGCGCAGAGCATTTCCGCGAACCGGGAGTTCACGACCGTCTGGGGCTCGTTCGAGCTGCCCGGCGGCCCCTGCGGTTACGCCTCGGCCGAGGAGCACTACAACGCGCTGCTGGAGGCGGCGAGCGAGCGCGGCGGACCGACGCGCCACACGCTCGACAGCCTGCCGGACTGGAGCGGTCACTGGGGCACCGAGAACAACACCGGCGAGCTTGCGATCGTCGGCCGCAACTCGAGCCCGGAAGGCATGGCGATGCGGCTGAAGCCGGACGCCCGCGAGGTTTTCCTGTTCGATAAGCGGATGTGGGACGAGGGGCATGCGATCGACCCGATCTCGTTCTGCCTGCCGCCCAATTTTCCCCGCTGGTTTACCGAGTATGGCTACCGTGAGCAGTTCATGACGCCGGACAAGGTGCTGCTCGGCAGCGAGATGGTCAACGAGTTCCGGCGGGTCTTTACCGACGGGCGATCGCATCCTTCCGACGAATGGATGACGAACGAGTGGCTCGGCTATTCGATCGGCTATTGGGACGGCGATGTCCTGACGATCTGGACCAAGGGCCTGAAGGAAGGAATCCTGCAGCGCAATATGCCGCGCCAGTCCAGTCAGATGCAGACGATCGAGCGGTGGCGCAAGGTCGACCCGGTCGCTGCCGGCGTCGATCTCGAGCCCAACACGCTCGGTGCCGATTACATTCCGAGTGAGCGGATCGAGATCGAGGTCACGATGTACGACCCGAGTTTCGTCGAGCCGTGGCACACGGTCGTCGCTTATTACAAGGAAGACGATCGGAGCCCCGAGTCGAAGGAAATCGTCTGGCCACATCAGTGGGATTGCGTCGAGGGCTCGCAGTGGTTCATTACCGATGATGGCGTCGTCAGTCAGTACGCGCCCGGCGAGAAGCCCGACATCACCAACCCGGACTTCTGGTTCAACGAGGATCTCGTGCACCAGTGAGCCGCGGTGCCTGGCTGAAATCGACGATCGGAATTTAGGAGAGTGAAACCGATGATCAGGACTCAAGCGCTCGCGACCCTTCTCGGCCTGGCAACCGGCGTGGCCGTGATGCTCCCGGCCGCGGCGCACCATTCGGCTGCGATGTTCGACTTCGAGCAGGAGGTGAAGCTGCGCGGCACAGTGACGCGCTTCGACTACGTCAATCCGCACTCGTGGCTCTACGTCGAGGTCGAGAACGACGACGGCAGCACGACCGAATGGGGCTTCGAGCTCGATGCGCCGCCGCGCCTTCGCAGGCTCGGCGTGTCACCGCGGTTCTGGGAGCCCGGCGACGAGGTGACCGTCAAGACGAATCCGCTGAAAGACGGGCGCCCGGCCGGCCATCTGGCCGGTGCGCTGTCGAGTGAGGGCGAGACTTTCGGCAATACTGAGGGTCTCGACCAGTAGGCCTCCCGGTTCACGCCCGCCTGGTCCGGTGGCGCTCGCTTTGCGGTTCATAGGCGCTGCTGAACGGAGTGCCATGCGCCGCCGGAATTCTGGATCCAGGCTGGCGACCGTCGCGATAAGGGGTAGGGGTCCACGCCCCCCGCGCGTTTATGGCTGCGCCCGTCGCATGCCCGATGCGGTGAGCCGGATTCGTTTGCGGCTTTCTTGCGTCACCCTTTGATCCGTGCCGGCTTCTGCGCTATAAACCCCAAGAGGGGAGAACTTAGCGGTTGTTGCGGGATAGCAACAGCCAAAAAAACGTGACGGGACCCTCAGGGACGAAGGTAGTCTGCAATCGTGGATTGCAGAGCACTTGCTCGTCATCCTAGGGGGTTCCATGAAACGTACACTGCCTACCGCGCTGGCCGGCGCTATTGCTGCAACGCTGAGCACACCCGCACTGGCTCAGCTCGAAGAAATCGTCGTCACCGCCCAGCGCCGGGAGCAAAGCCTCCAGGACGTCCCGATTTCGGTCACGGCCGTGACCGGCGATCACCTCCGCCGTGGCGGTTTCTCGGATCTCGAGGACTTCTCGGTCTTCGTGCCGAATCTGCACATGCGCGATACGTTTACGGGCCAGGTACTCGCGATTCGCGGCATCGGCACGACAGCCGGTAACGAGGCGTTCGAATCCGCGGTAGCGATCTTCCACGACGATATCTACTACGGCCGGGACAACCTCGGACAGAATTCGTTCTTCGACCTCGAGCGGGTCGAAGTGCTGCGTGGTCCGCAGCCGCTGTTCTTCGGCCAGAGCGCGACAGCCGGCGCCGTAAACGTGACGAGCCGGACACCGGGTGACACGCTCGAGAGCAACCTGCAGCTCGCCTACGGCGACGATGAGGAGCTGAACTTCGAGTTCGGAATCGGTGGCCCGGTCAGCGATGAGTTCGGTTTGCGCTTCGCAATGCGTCATTACCAGCTCGACACGAATCACTACTTCAATCCGATAACCGGTCGAGACCAGGCGACAAGGGAGAACACGTCGGCACGTCTGCTCGGTCTCTGGGAGCCAACCGACCGCGTGCGTGTTCGCCTGAAGTACGAGTATCAGGACGTCCTGCAGGAGGGCGTCGGCGGCGAGTTCACCCGATGCGATCTCGATCCGCAGACCAGCGTCTCCAACGCCGCGATCACGTCCGGCTTCAATGCGCTGTGCGCGCTCGATCACTGGGCCGGCGTAATCGATATCAATCAGCTCGATGGTGCGAAAGGCCAGCAGGGCCCGATCGACATCTACGATCGTGTCGCTTCCCTGAACGCCGCGAGCGGCGCGGTTTTCGGCGACCCTAATTACATCGCCGATGGCACATACCGCGCTGCAGTCTTTGCGACCACCGGCAACGTCGTTCCGATTGGGTTCCTGCCAAATCCCGGGTCGGGGCCGGGCGCACCCGGGTGTTGTGACTCGGGTTTCCTTCGCGCAAATCTGAACGACGTTTTTGAGATGACGCAACCGGAAGAGCGTTTCTTCGACTCGAACGTTTACACGGCGAAGATCGACTGGGACCTGTCGGACAACATCACGCTGACATCGACGACCGGTTATCTCGACTACGATAAGCAGGATTGGCTCGATCCTGACTCGAGCACGATGTCGGTCTTTACCGACCTGCGTCTCGAGACGTTCGAGCAGGTGTCACAGGAAATTCGTTTCCAGTCAGACCCAAACCAGAAGTTCTCATGGATGGGTGGCGTGTACTGGCAGGAGAGCGATCTTGATTCGACGCTGAACGTCTATCTGGGCTCGTTGCTCGGTGCCATGCCGACGCTCAGGTCTAACCCGGACCCGAACATCGCGGCCGTTTCTTACGGTGTTCAGCTCTTGCAGACCAGCGAGTGGCAGTCTTACTTTCTGGCCGGCACGTTCAATGTGTCAGATTCGTTTCGCATCAACGCCGGCGGCCGCTACCAGGATACGACGAAGACCGGCACTCAGATCGGCACCGATGCTTATCTGACGCTGACCGGCACGAACTACGGTTCCCGGACTCAGTTTCAGAGTATCGACCAGCGCATCGAGTTCGACGATTTCCTGCCGGAAGTTGGCGTGCAATGGGACATGAACGATGAATTCATGCTGTACGCGAAGTACTCCGAGGCGTTCAAGATGGGTGGATTCGTCGTCGCGCCGCCGATCGGCGGCTCGGTCGATCAGAGCATCTATCAGCCGGAAGAGGCCGAAGGAACCGAGCTCGGCTTCAAGTCGTTCCTCGCGGACGGTGCGCTCGAGCTGAACGTCGCGTATTACGACACTGACTACACGAATCTGCAGGTCAGTGTGTTCATCGTTGACGCGAACAATCCGCAAGGGTTCTTCCTGACGACGAACGCTGCGGCGGCAAATAGCGAGGGTTTCGAGTTCGACGGCCGTTGGGCGATTACCGACAACTTCCTGCTGGGGTTCAACGGCTCGATCGCCGAGGGCATGTTTACCGACTATGACGGTGCCGAATGTAACTCGCGCGATGACAAATTGTGGGACCTCGACCCGAATACGACCGGCCCCTGTCGGCAGGACCTTACCGGCGTTGCGCTCGGTAATTTCCCGGAATGGACTCTGGGTCTGCAGCCCACGTTCAATTTCAACCTGGGGAACAATTACCAGGCGGTCCTGACCGGTAACCTGTTCTTCAGCGACGGCTACGAGATGTCGGCAACGCCGCAGTTCGATCCAATCAGCATCATCGGCAATTTCCATCGCTTCGACCTGAATTTCGCAGTTGGACCGGTCGATGGCAATTGGGAGATTGGCCTGTACGCACGCGACATCACCGACGAACAGAACGTGCTGGGCGGCGGCCAGAACAGCTTCCAGCACCGGACAGTGAATGTGGATTTCGATGCCGGCAGCCGCACGATCGAGCGGGGCCGCAGGGTCGGCGTGCAGTTCAACTATTACTTCGGTAACTGACCGTAAGCCGTCGTAGCCGGTGTATGGTCGATTGGCGCAGGCGGCTGGCGCAGGGGGGAAACTCGCCAGCCGCCCCGCGTTTCGGGGTGCGTGTGTGGCGCCGCGCCGGATGCGCTGAGTCGTAGGCAAGGCTGGTCAGGCCTGTGAAACCGATGGCGGGCTGCAACGTCGCACAGCCGTGCTCCGGGTGCGCCGCGCAGCCGCGCACCGGGCGCATCGCGCGCTCGCGCTCCCCGTCCGTCGGGCTGCCACGACGAGTGCTGCGCACTGCGCTTCTGGCGCAGTGTGCGTTCCTGCCGCTGGCACCGGCGGCGCAGGAATTGATCGCCGTTCCCCCGCCGCGGGAATTCGCCTCCTCAACGGAGCACTACAGCTACCTTCGCGAGCAGGCGGGCGGCGGCACCGCCCATACGATCGAGTCGGTGCCGCAGTGGCCGGGTCTTTGGGACCGCGCCGGGAACAACATCACCGGGATCTTTCTCGACGAGGATGGCAACGTCAGGGAAGGCGTGCTGACGCCGCCATACGAAGCACAATTCCGCGAGCGTCGGCGCGAAATCGACTCGACCGGGCAGCAGCAATACGACCGGTTGACTCACTGCGAACCGCCGGGCTATCCGCGGCATCTGCGCGAGCCGTATACGCGCGAATTCGTCAATCTGCCGAACCAGTCGTGGCAGCTAAACGACTTCATGAACGAGACGCGGCGAATCTATATCGAAGACGAGCACGTCAACAATTTCGGGACGCACACGTGGCTCGGCGACACGATCGGATTCTGGGACGGCGACCGGCTGGTTACACATACGGTCGATCTGCTGCCGGTGGATTACTTCCGGTCGGAGCCCCTGACCAGCAATCAGTTCGAATCTGTCGAGGTCTGGGAGCTCAAGACGCTCGAGGACGGCACGCCGCGTCTGGAGGTGCAGGCGACTTTTTACGATCCGCATTCGCTCGTCCGGCCGATCAGCGCCGTCTACGGTTTCGTACCGGCGACCGAGCTGATGGAAATCAACATGCGTATCCGGTATTGGGAATGCGAGACGAGCAGTAACTCCTATCTGACCGAAGACGGCTCGACGAATTTCTTTTTGCCCGGCGACGAGGCTTACAAGGATCCGCGCGGCTCCAGTCTCTTCCCGGATCTGCCGGGGCAGTCGCGGGATCCGGTGTTCGAGACGACTCTCGAATAGAGATCGGCCGCGGCCGCACGCAATGAAATACCGATGACAGGGAGCACGATATGAGATTCAATCGGAGTCGCATTACGGTGCTGGCACTGTCGCTGACGGCCGCGTTGGTGACCGCGCGAACGCCTGCACACCACTCGTTCGCGCAGTTCGATCGCGATACCCAGCAGGTCATTTCCGGCGTCGTCGCGCGCTGGGCGTTCAACAACCCGCACGCCTGGCTCTACATCGACGTTGCGAATGACGACGGCAGCACGACGCTGTGGAGCTTCGAGGGCTCAGGGCCGATCAATCTCCTGAGGCGCCGTATCGACGGCAGCACGTTCCGGCCCGGCGATACGGTCACGCTGATGCATTGCCCGCTCCGTGACGGCCGCCCCGGTGGCCACATCGGCTGGGCGAGAATCGGCGACGGCGACTTTCTCGACGTCAGCGATGGCGGCTGCGACGGCGACGAGGAAACCATCGACAAGTGGAAGGCGTGGCTCGACCGCGGCATTCGGTCGAGCACCGAAGTCGACGACTGAGCCAGCCGTTCGATTCGCGCCCCGCTAGGCAGACGCGATCCACCGCACGGGCGCAACCGCCGCGCAGGCACGGACCGCCGCGCGGGCGCGAACCGCGGCCCCGGCACGCCCCAGAATATGCCCGCGCCGTTGCCGGGCAAGCGAGAGCCTGCGAGGCGTGCGAAGCGGTGGGATTTCCGGGCTAAGGCAGCGCGAACACGAACAGGTTGTTGCCGTTGCTCGGCTGCAGCTCGCGCGTCATCGCGGTGGCGCCGAGCGTCGTCAGCGACGAGCCGGTGCTGACCGCGACGTACTGCTTGCCATCGACGGCGAACGACATCGGGTAGCCGGTTACCGGTGAGCCGATGTTGATCTCCCAGAGAATGTCGCCGGTGCGATCGTCGAACGCGCGGAAGCGGCCATTCGCGTCGCCGCTGAATATCAACCCACCGGCCGTCGAGACGAGCGACACCATGGCTGCGCGCTGCGCGTAACGCCAGACGGTCTCGCCGGTTTCGGCCGATATCGCGTGCAGTGATCCCAGGTTCTCGCCGTCGCCCGAAATCTGGTTCTGGCCCCTGATGCCGTAGAGATCGTCCGGGTCCGGCCGGCTCAGCATTGCCGTCTGCATCATGCACGTGTTCTGCAGCGGAAAGTACATCGTGTTGCGCAGCGGGCTGTACGTGCCCGACGGCCAGTTCTTGCCGCCGAGCGGTGTGGGGCAGACGAAATTCGTCTGCCCGACCTCGACATAGAGCGTTTCCGGGTTGACCGTGACCTGCCCGCTGAGCCCGTCGATCTCCTGAACGACGTTCTGCTCGACGGTCGACCTGGCCCACAGGAACTCGCCGGTTGCGCGATCGAGTGTGTAGACCACGCCGGTCTTGCCGGGAATGCCGGTCACCACCTTTCTGACTTCACCGGCCTCGATGCGCGGGTTGATCCACTCGACGCTGTCCGGGTCGGGCGCGACGGCGGTCTCGACCAGCAGGCGCTCGAACGGATGGTCGAGATCCCAGTGGTCGACGATGTGCTGGTAATACCAGACGATCTCGCCGGTGTCCGCATCGATCGCCAGCGTCGAGTTGTGATAGAGGTACTCGTTGTCATTGCCGGTGATCGCGAACTTCGGCGCCGGTGACGTCACCGACGTGCCGGCAAAGACCATGTTCATTTCCGGATCGAAGCTCGGCACGAGCCAGCTGCCAACGTGCCAGCGCTCCTCGTCGGGCAGGCCGCCCCAGGTGTCGCCGGCCGGCGTGCCGGGTTCGCCAATCAGGCGCGTGCGCCAGATCTCCTCGCCGGTCGTTGCATCGTGCGCCATGATGACGCAGGCGGCCGGGCTCCCTTCCGGCTCGCAGCCGCGACCGGAAATGATCTTGCCGTTCGCGATGATCGGGCCGGACGTATGCTGCGCGCCGCGCTGATAGTCCATCAGCTTCGTTTCCCACTGCAGCTCGCCGGTGCGGGCGTCGAGCGCGAACAGATAGTCGTCGGAGCTCGTGTCGATGATCGACGTGCCGTGAATCGCAAGGTTGCGGTTGATCGACGGCACCGGGAAGTAGTCCTCGAGATCGTCCGGCAGCGAGCGGCGGTATTGCCAGATGACGTCACCGGTGGCGGCATCGAAGGCCTGAATGAAGTCGCTCGGGTTCGGAAAGTACATGACGCCGTCATAGACGAGCGGTGTGCCTTCCTGAATGCCTTCGCCGAGCGTGCGCGTCCAGACCATTCGAAGGTTCTGAACGTTTCGCCGGTTGATCTGATCGAGCGGGCTGTGTCCCCACGTATTGAGCGTGCGGCGCCACATCAGCCAGTCGTCGGGGTCCGGGTTCTGGAGCATCGCGTCGGTGACCGGCACGAAGGACTCGACCTGGGCGTGGGAATATCCGGCGTACAGGGCAGCGGCAACGGCAGTCGCGAGAAAAGTCGCATTCTTGTTCTTCAAGGGATCGTCCTCTGGGTCATATCTTCGCAGTAGAGGTTTCGCTCAGTGCGCCGAGCAGGCCTCTGCGCGCCAGCCGCCGTCGTCGGGCTCGCGCTTGTAGTCGGTGGTGGTGATGAATGGAAACGCCAGGTAGACCGGATCGTTCACGACGGTCGTGATCGTGAACCACTCCGTGCCGTCGATGGCTGTAAACGTGTCGAAGTACTCGGTCAGCGTCGTCTGCTCACTGTACGGAATGCCGTTCTTGCGCAGGTAGCCCGGTAGCAGGTTCGTCGTCTCGACGATCAGCGTCTTGCTCTGCGTACCGACGCGCGGTGCTCCGCCCACGAAACCGAGGCCCGCCGGGCCGGGCGGAAGGCCGGTGTCCCAGTGCGCAGCCGAATGTCCCTGACGACTCGGGGGCCCGGCCTCGCCGGGCCGAAAGCGGAGCAGCCGGGTCTGCTCGCCGTAGTCCTTGTCGATCCGCAGCGTGTCGTCGTCCTGCCATTCGATCCGGATACGCCCCGGAAGGCGCATCAGGCCCGGGGCCCCGTAGGCCTTGCAGGCCAAGCCGGCCGCCTCGTCGCCATCCGGATCCCAGCTGTCGATGACCGCGCGCGCCGACGGCCGCAGCGGAATGCTCGCGGCGTCGCCCTTCAGCGGCGTCACCATGCGCCATCGCCAGTCCTCCATGACCGGCGCCACCCAGATGCCGGTCAGATCGACGGGCGCCTGTGATCTCGCGGTTTCCTGGGCGCCGGCATTCGACGCGAGCCCGCCGCCGAGCACAGTCAGCAGCAGAGTGCAGAGGCAGGCCTTATCGACACGCATTTCCACGGCCATTCTTACTCGTCCCCCGTCAGGCTGCGGTAGATGGCTTCCACGAAAGCATCCGCCGTGACGAAACTGTTTTCGTTGACGTACTCGGTGTCGTAGTCGCGCGACGGCCGGGCATTCAGAACCTGCCGCAATGACATGCCGCTTGCGATCATGTTTTCGATCCGTTCTTTGATGATCACGACCATGTCCCGGTACTCGACGACATCGGCTTCGTCGCAGATGCGGCCGTGCCCGGGGACGATGTACGTGCCGCCTTCCTGGGTTTTCGCCGGTACCGCGAGAAACAACACATGATTCAGTGCGTCGATCAGACCCTGAACGCTGCCGCCGCGCTCGATGTCGATGAATGGGTAGCCGCCGGAGACGAATATGTCGCCGGTGGCGATGACGTCCGAGCCGCGAAAATGCACGATCGTGTCGCCGTCGGTGTGGGCGTTCGGCGCGTGGTATAGATACACGGCTTCGCCGTTGAAATGGAAGTCGCGAGTCGGCGTGTCGTAGCTGTCCACCGGCAGCGTGCCTTCCGGCACAGCGTCGGGATCGTCACGTTCGAGTGCAATGAGGCGAGTCAGCGCGTTCAGATGTGCGATCAGCCGAAACGGCTCCAGCGTCGTCCCCGGTGCAGCGGACCGCAGGAAGGCGTTACCGCCGATGTGGTCCGGGTGCATATGCGTGTTGATGACGTAGCGCAGCGGCCCGTCGCCCACAGCCTGCGCGGCGTCGAACAGCCTTTCGGCAACCGGTGCGTACTGGCTGTCGACGAGCAGCAGGCCGTCCGAACCCGTCTGCGCCGTCGTGTTGCCGCCGGCACCGTTCAGCAGCCAGACGTTGCCGTTGACATGCAGCGTCGTGATCTCGACAGCCGAGAAATCGTCAACCTGGGCCAGGGCACCATCGGGCGACGGCAACACGGCCGCAAGAATGACCGCCACGATCGGGCTGCCGGATTTGGTGATCCGGTTACGGGATAAGCTCGTCACAGCGAGTCACCGCAGGCCGTCGAATTGCCCTGACCGCAGGCGCAATAAAGCTCGCAGACCTGCGGTCGGTCATCAGGCAGCGTCATTCGGTCCCGATACTCCGGGTACAGCGTATCGCTGCCGCCCCGGGCGCCGTCCCGCGGCAGGCCGTACCAGCTCGGGAACAGGTCGAGCAGCGGGTTCTCGCCCGGCAGGTGATGCGGCACGACATCCAGCGCCCCGGGGATTTCCTGCACGTATTCGCAGACGTCGCGACCGAGGTGCTGACCCGGGTCCAGCATCCAGGTCTGGCTGCGCACCAGCGGCTCGGTCAGAAACGCCGGATCTTCGATCGTCGTCGTGATCGTCAGCAAGTTGCCGTGCCGGACCCAGTGGTCCGTGAAGGTCGCCAGATCGCTGCGGGGTAATCCGTTCCGGCGCAGATAGTTCTTCTTCAGATGCGTCGTCCGGACGTTCAGCATGTTGCGATCCCACGTTCCGGTCGAGAAACCGGCAAACGTGTGTGGTGCAAGCGGACCTGGATGCTCGCGGCCGTCGAGCCAGATCGTCCGCTCCATTTCCTGGAAGTTCATTCGCAGCGTGATCGCCGTGACCTCCTGGGTGAGCGGGTCGAGAAACTGCTCTACGCGCATGTTTGCGAGCCCGCGCATCGAGTAGTCACCGCCATGCGGCCGGCACTGATACTGCTGCACCGCCGAGATCCGGTCGGCCTGATAGCTGTCGCCCCTGAGCCTCGCAGCCTCGTTGACCGGAATGCCCGAGTAGTCACCGATCTCGGGACCCGGCAGGCGCTCCGGGTGGTCCTCGTGATAGAGCGGCGCCCAGTTGCCGGAAAAGTCGATCTGTGCGCTCGCCGCCGGCGGCAACGCAATGACGGTCAGCGCAAGGCAGCGTCGAAGCGCCGCCCCGGTAATACTTCTCATATTTTTCCCCCGCGCCCGCGCTCACCGGCACTGGCGGCGGTTTTCGCGAGCCTTACCGGATTCTAAGGGAAATCGGCGGAAGGGTCTGAGAGTTTGGGGACGGTGACCTTAGAGTTTGGGGACAGTGACCTTTTCTCCACTGCTGCGGCCCGCGCACCATTCGCTGAGGCGGAGAAAAGGTCACTGTCCCCAAACTCTAAGGTCACTGTCCCTAAACTCCCGCCGGCAGGCGCCGGCGGGCAGTCGTGCGTGGCAGGTCCGGCGAGCGCTCAGACGGCGATCGGTACCGTTCCGGTGCTGTTGCCGATTTTCTCGTCCGGAATACCGGCGAGGTTAAGAATCGCGAGCAGCAGGTTCGACTGTGGCGTGCTCTCGGGCATCCGGATGTGCTGGCCACCGGCGAGCCGGCCGTTGGCGCCGCCGACGAGCATGCTCGAGATCGGATCCTTGCTGTGCACGTTGCCGTCGCCCATGCCGCTGCCGAACAACAGCAGCGTGTGGTCGAGCAGGCTGCCGTCGCCGTCCGGCGTGTTGCGCATCTTCTCGAGGAAATTCGCGAACAGCGAGATGTGGTAGGTATTGATTCGCGCGTGCTGCACTTCCTTGTCCGGTGCGTAGCCATGATGCGAGATCGCATGGTGCTGCTCCGGCACGCCGATCTGCGGGTACGAGCGGTTGTTCAGCTCCCGCGACATCATGAAAGTCGTGACGCGCGTCGTGTCGGTCTGGAACGCGAGCAGCTGCAGGTCGAACATCAGACCGACGTGGTCTGCGTAGAGCTCCGGAATCTCGACCGGTGCATCCGGCACGTCGAGGCGCGTGTCGGTCGCGCGTTGCTCGAGAATGGCGATCCGGCGCTCGACCTCACGGAGGTTTTCCAGATAGTCGCTGATCCGCCGGCGATCTTCCTGTGGCAGACCGCTCTTCAGATCGGCGGCTGCCGTCATGATGCCGTCGAGCAGGCTCTTGTCGCTGTTGAGGCGCGCCAGCCGCTCTTCGGCCGTGCTGCCGCTGCCGAACATGCGCTCGAACACGATGCGCGGGTTGATTTGCATCGGCAACGGTGTCGTCGGGGACGACCATGCCATCGTGTCGAGGTAAGCGCAGCTGCTGGTGCCGTCGCAGATGCCGATCATGTTCGAGTTGTCCTCGATCGCGAGCTCGAGCGACGGAAGCGGCGTGTCCTGACCGAAGCGCTGCGCCAGCATCTGGTCGATCGTCGTGCCGGCTTCGACGTCAGCGCCGCGCGTGTCTTTCGCGACGGCGCCGCTGAGATAGGTCGAGCTCGACGTGGCGTGGCCGGAGCCGGCGGTATTGTCCGGGCGCATCGCCAGGTTGCTGACGACGACCATCTGGTCCTGGAAGGCTTCGACCGGCTTCATTATCGTCTTCAGCGCGAAATCGCGGCCGACCTGGTCCGGAACCCACTCTTTCAGAATGTAGCCATGCGGCGTGTAGACGAAGCCGTAGCGTAGCTGGGATGCGGCGGTCAGTTCCTGAGCGACGGCAGCCGGAATCATCGCGTCGAGCAAAGGCAGCCCGACGGCGGCGCCGGAGCCGCTCAGAAAGGTCCTTCGGGAGATGTGCTTCTTCGAAACGAACATTGTCTGCTGCCTCCTGGAGCTCTCAGGCCCCGTCATCGTCGCGCCGCGGCGGGGGCTGTCATGGCCATGGTCTCGCCGTCTTCGGCGGGCCCCGCGGTCCGCATCCTGAAAGACGCGCTATTGGCGATCCCGAGAATGATAGACGAAAAACGGTAGTCGTTGGCTGCCGCTTCTCTCAGAATTTGACGTACGACCGGCATGTCGGACGGCTCGACGCTCCGGCCGAGCGCGTAGGTCATCAGCCGCTCGGTCAGGGTTTGCAGGAACAGGTCCTGCTTGTCGAGCAGAAACGCCCGCAAACCCTCGACATCGGCGACTTCCGTGCCGTCGAACATCAAATCGCGGGTGTCGATCGGCTTGCCGCCGTCCTCGACCCGCCAGCGCCCGACGGCATCGAAGCTCTCGAGCACGAAGCCGAACGGGTCCATGATCTGGTGGCAGGACGCGCAGACCGGGTCGGTCCGGTGGCGCGTCATCTGCTCACGCAGCGTCTGTGGCTGACCGGTCGCGCTCGCTTCGATCGCCGGGACATCCGCGGGCGGATCCGGTGGCGGCATGCCGAGCAGATTCGCGAGCACCCACTTGCCGCGCGTGACCGGGGAAGTCCGGGTCGCGACCGACGTGAGCGTATGAATGCTGCCGTGCCCGAGAATGCCGCGGCGCGCCGGATCGCTGACTTCGACGCGGCGGAAACGTTCGCCATAGACGTCGGGAATACCGTAGTGACGGGCGAGTCGCGCATTGACGAACGTGTAGTCGGCGTCGAGCAGGTCGAGGACGTTACGGTCTTCGCGAACGATGCTCTCGAAGAACAGCTCGGTTTCCGTTGTGAACGCCTGCCTCAGATTGTTATCGAAGTCGGGATAGACCTCGGGGTCCGGGATGATCGCGTCGAGGTTTCGCAGTGTGAGCCACTGACCCGCGAAGTTCCGGACGAAGGCGCGTGACTTAGGGTCGCGCAGCATTCTAGCGACTTGCGCATCGAACACGTCGGACGTCGACAGCTCCCGAGCGATTGCCGCATCCAGCAGTTCCTGGTCCGGGATCGAGCTCCAGAGGAAGAACGACAGACGCGACGCGAGCTCGATATCGTCGACCGCATACGCGCTGCCCGGCGTCACGTTGTCCGGGTCCCGCTCGGCGCGGAAGATGAACTCGGGGCCCGAAATCATGCGCCGCAGCGCCATCTTGACGCCGTCCTCGAAGTCGCCCGCTTCGCGGCCGCCCTCGTAGTAGCTGATCAGATCGGCCGATTCTTCTTCGGTGACCGGTCGGCGATACGCCTGCTGGGCCAGTCGATTCAGGATCTCGGTCGCGCAGAAAGGCTCGTCCTGCTCGGCCTGCGGATAACAGGTGAATATTTTCTGCCGGCTCGGCGTGTCGCCGACACCGCTGACCTGCAGGGGTCCCACGATGTCGAGCTGGTCGAGATGTGGCAGGCCCTTGTCCTCATTGCTGTCGAACAGCTCGCGCTCGAACTCCTGCCAGACATCAGGCGTCAGGATCGGCGCCTGGCCGACGAAGGCGACCGCGACCGTATGCATGCCGGCGGGAACCTGTGCTTCGGCAGTGAGACGAGCGTCGATCTCCTCGGCCATTTCGAACGCATTGACCTCGTTCGAGTATTTCTGATCTTCGGGACCGCCGAATTCGGCGTAGTGGATTCGTTCGCGGTCTATGCTGATCTCGAGCGCACGCGGAAATTCGAGGCCGCGGATACTGGCGAGAATCTGACGATAAAGCCGTGGCTGGATTCGATAGGTGCCGTCGACGGGGAAGTAATGCTCCGCGACGATGCCACCGGTCGTGCCGAGCGGTGCGCCAGGCACGTGAGCGTTCTGTGAGTGATCGGGCCGGGCGCGGTAGGTCTTCGCAGCGGCGCCCATGTCCTCGTCGCCGACGGCGAGCGAGACCACGTCGGCAGATGCGGCCAGATAACCCTCGAGCAGCGCCGGCGATACGGTCAGCGCTTCGGCGACGTTGTCGAAGCCGTCGACCACGGAGTCGGGCGGCAGATGCGTCGACGCATCGATCTCGACGCCCAGCAGGTCGCGGATGGCGTTCGAATACTCGGTCCGGTTCAGCCGATGGATCAGCGGTGCCGGCGGCGTCGGATTGTCCGTAAACAGCGCATCGAGCGTCTGCTCGACCGAGCCTATCAGCCATGCGACCCGCTCTGCCTCGGGCTGGTTCGATTCCTCGCGCGGCGGCATCGCGCCTGCCCGCAATTTGCGCAGCGCTCGCTCCCAGAGGGCGGCATCGAGTCGCGGGTCGTCGGCGTGCATCTGCTCGAACGAGACGTTGCCGGTGAATTCTGCATCGTTGTGGCAATCGACACAGTACTGATCGAGCATCGCAATCTGCTCGTCGAGAGCCGGTTGTGCCGGTGCGGCGAACCAGAGTGCGGCGCCGATTGCAACGATCACGAGCAGCGCGACTGGCAACACTTTCTTCATGCGTACTTCTTCATCTTCAGTTCGGTCGTGCCGCGATCCCTACCCCGAAACCTCGGTCTCGTCTTCGGCGGGCGGGGGCGCAACGTAGGCTTCTTCCTCGATGCCGGCCGCCTGCATTGCCTCGCGCAGCAGCTCGACGGTGCTCGCGTGCACCGGTGGCGGCCGATTCGGCATCGGTGGCGCATCCGGGAGGGGCGCCCGGGGCACGCCCTGCGCCACGTGTATCGGCAACCGGTTGCTCTTGTCCTTGATGTCGATGCGGGCGCCGATCTCCATCAGATAGGTCAGTATGTCGTTACGGCCCTCGAGCGCGGCGAGGTGGACGGCGGTCATCCCGTCGTTGCGTCCCCGGTCGATATCGATGTCGAGCTCCAGCACGGCTTCGGCGATACGGCGGGCCTCGTCGAAATCGCGCGGCTTTGCTTCGACGCCGCCGCCGAGATTGTGCGGCCCGAAGCCGAGCGCGGCGATCAGCAGGTTGGCGCCTTCAGGATTGATCGCCTTGTCGGGCGTCGCGCCATACTCGAGTAGCAGGTCGAGCAATTCCAGATCGCCCTCGCGGGCAGCCAGATATAGTGCGGGATCGTTACGCAGCTGGCCGATCGTCCAGTACTGCATCGACATCGGTTCTTCGGGCACGCCGTTCGGATCCGCGCCGCGGTCGAGCATCTCGCGGATGAGATCGAGACTGTCGATCCGGTCCGGACGATTGTTCGCCGCGCGGACGAACGGCCACGCGCGCGTGCGTGCCGCTTCGACTATGGCACCGTCGGTCGGGTCGGCGCCGGCGTCGAGCAGCACTTTCGCGAGGTCCCAGTGATCGTTGGTCAGTGCGATCCGCAGCGTGCTGATACCAATCGGGTTCGTCGCGTTCGGATCCGCGCCGAACTCGAGCAGCACCTGCGCCGCCTCGATCGCATTCTCGCGCGTGGCGTGCTGCAACGCCGTCAGGCCACCGAGCGGGAGATATGAGGCGACACCGGTTTGCGTCAGGTCTTCCCAGGAGAATTCGGTCGATGCCTTGTCGACCTCGGCGCCCGCTTCGGCAAGCGCCCGTACGATTTCGGCATGATTCTGTGCGGCGGCCCACATCAAAGCCGTCTCGCCCTGCACGGGATCGGCGGCCTCGACGGCGGCGCCGGCCGCGAGCAGTGCCTCGACTCCGGTCAGGTCGCCGCTGCGCGCAGCGAGCATCAGAGCGGTCTCACCGTTCGGCATCGGTGTGTCCGGCGCTGCGCCGGCATCCATCAGTAGTGCCACGATTTCGCCGCTGCCGTTACCGGCCGCTATCGAGAGGGCCGAAACGCTGAGCCGGCTGCTGGCGTTTGGCGCGGCACCGGCCTCGAGCAACGCCCGCGCGGTATCCGTCGCGCCGTGATACGCCGCCCACATCAGTGCCGTCGTGCCGTCCGTCTGCGCCGCGTCGACCTCGGTTCCTGCCGCGATCAGCGCCGAAACCTCGTCCCAGTCGCCGCGCTCGGCGACATTTGCGAGCTCGGCAGCGACAGCCTGTCCCGCGACGCCCAGCATCGCGACGTTGAGCAGTAGCGTTCGCATCGTGGTATGCACTCGATATTCTCCCGGAGGATCATTTGGTGGTTCGGTGCGCCGATCATGAGCGGAACGCGCTTCCCCGCGTTCCTCAGCGACCGTTCCGCAGCTCCGACTCTCCCCTCGGGGTGGCACTGGCTGCGGTTTATACGTTGATAATGCAGCATTTTTCGGTTTCCAGCAACGAATTTCGGTCGCCCGTTCGCGCGCTTTCGGGTCGTCCCGCGCCGTCTGGCTGCCGCAGCGTTGCGCGGGACGGGCCGCCTGGCTGCGCGGTCTTTCGCGGGCCCCGGCGCGTTGGTATGTTGGCGCGCTCCGATTCCCGATGAGATGCATTATGAAAGCTCCGCTCGCCCGCGCAGTCGGCCTGCTGCCCGCTGCGTTGCTCCCCGCCGTAGCCGCTGCCCAGATGGATATGGATGCGGTGCTCGCGGCGGAATTCGCCGGTATCGAAGCGGCCATGTGCCCGCAACCCGCCAGCAGCCAGGCAGCCGGCGGCCCGGCGATGGACGATTACGAGGCGCACCGTGTCGAGCCGTTTCAGGTTTTCGACAATTTCTACTTCGTCGGTATGGACAACATCTCGGCGTGGGCGCTGACGACGTCGGAGGGAATCATCCTGTTCGAGGCGATGATGGTGGCGAACTGGGAGCGCACGGTGGTCGACGGCCTCGGCACGCTCGGCCTCGATCCGAACGACATCGAGTATGTCGTCCTGGGTCATGCGCACAACGACCACTGGGGCGGGGCCGCGTTCTTCCAGCAACGCTACGGCGCGAAGATTCTGATGGGCGAGCCGGACTGGGATCACATTCTGACCTGGCCGCAGATCGGCACGCCGGCGCCGATTCCGCACAAGGATCGTGGTCTCCTCGACGGCGACACGCTGACCCTGGGGGACACGACGGTGCGGTTCGTCGCAACGCCCGGGCATACCCCCGGCACGATATCGTCGCTGATTCCGCTCAGGGACGGCGATGAGTGGCACCTCGCCGCCTACTGGGGCGGTCCGTCGATGAGCTTCCTGCCGCCGGACGGGCTCGAGCAGTACATCAGCTCGACCTATCGGCTCGAGAACGCGGATCCGGCCATCGACGTCGAGCTGACCAATCACCCATGGGGCGACGGTACCTTCGCCAAGCGTGACGCGCTCGCGGAACGGGGCCGGGGCGACCCGCACCCGTTCGTGACGGGCAACGACGGCGTTCGGCGCTGGGCAGAGCAACTGCGGCATTGCACCCGTGCGGTCCTGTCGCAGAAGCGCGCGGCCGAGCGCGACGCCGGCTAGCTGTGAATAACCTTCGTGGAGTTCACAGCTAGCCCTGAGCTGCAGTCATGCTCGCAATGATCGGGCGCATGTCGCGGACGAGCTCGGCGCGTGGATTGCAGCGCAGCACCATGCCATCCATATACATCAGGCTGCGGATGATCGAGAACATCCCGCGGTCGAAGCTCATGCCTGCGAGCACACTCATGCGTATCGTGCGCATCATTTTCTGAGTCAGGCTGACGTCGCTGACCGTCGAGCCCGCGAAATCCGCGTAAAGATCGATGAAGTCGTTGCGGAATGCCCGCAAGCGCTCGGGATCGAGCGTCCTCGTCGACATCGACTGCAGCGCTTCGACGCAGGCCGGATAGTCGTACTCCGACAACGCCGCAAAGTAGTCGAAGAGGCCATCGCGAAGCCTGTCGTCGACGGTTGCGACGTAGCCGGTGTCGATCAGGAAGAACTGTTCGCCGCTGACGATGACGTTGCCGGGATGCAGGTCGCCATGAAAAGTCCCGGCGACGAACATGAAGAAGCCGTGCAGGCGAAACAGCTCGAGCAGCCGCTCGTACGAGAGCGCCCGCCGATCGAGCAGCTCGTCGATCGTCTCGCCCTCGACGTAAGCCGAGACCATGACTCGATCATTCGACAGCTCAGGCAGGATCTCCGGAAACTCGAGCGCGCTGAGGTCGAAGCGGTCGGCATACCGATCGCGGATGTTGCGCAGCAGGGCCTGCCCCGCTACCTCGTTGCGCAGATCTAGCTCGCTCGACGTGTACGTTTCGATGTCCTCGACGATTCCGATCGGGTCGCCGACGCGCCCGAGTGGCGGATAGACGCGGGTCGCGATCCTCAGCAATCGCTTCAGGCTCGCGATATCGGCCTCGAAACGTTGGCGCACGTCGGCCTTGACCAGCTTGATGACCAGTTGTCGCCCGGCTGTCGAGACGGCCCGGTGCACCTGCCCAACCGATGCCGTCGCCAGCGGTGTTGTGTCGATCTCGGTAAAGGCCTGCCGAAATTCCTCGATCCCGATCCGATCGAGGCGGTCCGGAATCGTCGATCCCCGCAGCGGAGAGTTACGCCGGTAGAGTTTCGCCAGGTGCTCGCATTTCCCGCGATCGAGAAAGTCGATGCGCAGCGCATGCACCTGCGCGATCTTGACGGCCAGGAGCCCGAGACTTTCAATCCAGGCAAGGTCGGGCAACGGGCCGCCGCGCCGGTAGATCGCATGTATGAAGCGCCCGAACTGCAGCCAGTTCATTGCAACTCGCGGTCAGACGCTCTTGTTGCGTGACTCGAACGGAATGTTGTGGCCGCGGGCGATCATGTTGGCGGCGATGCGGCCCGATTCGTAGATCGTCGGCAGACCGCTGCCCGGGTGGGTTCCGCCCCCTACGAGATAGCAATTGGCGAGCTCCTCGAAGCGGTTCCGCGGCCGCAGATAGAGCATCTGGTCCAAAGAGTGCGCGAGGTTGAAGGTTGCACCGAACTGAATGCCCATGTCCTCCCAGGTCCGTGGCGTGAACACGATTTCTTCCCGGATGTGCGACTCGAGGTCCGGCATCCCGTTCTTTTCGAGTGTCGCTATGACGGTCTTGCGGAACGAGTCCGCTTCGATGTCCCAGTCGATCTCCGCGCTGGTGTTCGGGACGGGGACGAGGACATAGACGGCAGAATGGCCGGCCGGCGCGAGTGACGGGTCGGTCACGCTCGCGTTGCGTATGTACAGGGATACGTCCCTCGACAGGACTTTGTGGTCGAAGATGTCGTCGACGTTGCCACGGTAATCGCCCGCGAAGCGGATCGTGTGATGCGGGAGGTCGTAGATCTTGTCGAGCCCGAGGTAGAGCATGAACGTCGAGCAGGAATACTTGCGTGAGTCGATGTTCTCCGGTCGATGCTTGTCGAGCACGCCCGGCGGGACCAGGTGCTTCATCGCATGGCCGAAATCCGCGTTGACGATCGTCTCGTCGGCGTGAAATTCGCTGCCGTCCTCCAGGCGGACGCCCAGCACGCGGCGGCCGTCCAGCATCAGTTCGCGTACGGCGCTTTCGAGTCGAATCGTGACACCGAGCTCCGCGCAGACCTTCGCCATCGCTTCGGAGATTTCGCTGAGTCCGCCCATGACGTGATAGACCCCGAAAGCGTGCTCGACGTAGGGCAGGATCGCGAACGCGCCCGGACATTGCCATGCCGACATGCCGAGATACTTGGCCTGAAACGTAAAGGACAGCTGCAGCCGCTCGTCGTCGAAATAGTCGGCGAGCACGCCGATCAGCGACTTGCCGAGTGCGAGGTGCGGCACGGCGCGCAGCAGCTCCGGCGACAGGTATCTGCGGATCGTCGAGTAGTCCTTTTGCAGGCACGGGTACATGCGGGCGAAGCGCAGCGACTCACGCTCCATGAATTTCACATAGGCGCCGCTGCTGCCCGGGAAACAGCGTTCGAGCTCCGCGGACATGGCTTCGCGGTCGGTCGTCGGCTCGATCGTGACGTCGTCGAAAGCGAGCCGATACATCGGTTCGAGCTGGACGAAATCGAGATAGTCATGCGAGACACGGCCGGCCTCCTCGAAGACTTCGTCGAGGATGAACTTCATCATCAGGAAGGTCGGGCCGGTGTCGAACGTGTAGCCGTTGCGCACGATCGCCGCGTTCCGGCCTCCCACGCGCGGGCCCTTCTCGAAGATCGTGACGTCGAAGCCCCGTGCACCGAGCAGCATAGCCGCCGTCAACCCGCCGGGTCCGGCGCCGACTATCGCGATGCGCGGGGCCCCGGGGCGGCCCGTGTGGTGTTTGCTGCTCATCGTCACCTCTGCGGGACCGCGAGGGTCCGCAAGCAGCGTTGCTGGCAGCCGGTCGGCCGCGGCCGCTTCCGGCAGCAACCGTCCACGTCAGCAAGCGCCGACGTCGGTTACCGCCGACGGCAGGAATTGCCGGCGACCAGCAGTCAGGGGCTGTCGATCGGAATCCGGATCTTCTGGCCCGGGTAGATCTTGTCCGGGTCCTGAATCACTTCGCGGTTGGCTTCGAAGATCTTCATGTAGGCGCTCGCCTTGCCGTAGTACTGCTTGGCGATGCCGGACAGTGTGTCGCCGCTCTTGATCTCGTAATACTCGACCTGCTCGACCGCGGCGGGCGCCGCCGGCTGCTCTGCCGCGGCCGGTGCCGCCGGTGCAGCGGCTGCCGGCTTCAGGCCATCTGCCACGACGCGCTCGACGCCGCGTACGTTGCCGCAGATCAGCGTCGCGAGCTCCTTCGTTTTCTGGTTGTTGCACTCACCGCTGAGTGTCACGGTGCCGCCGTCGAATTCGACATCGATCCCGCTGGCGTCCGTCAAAGACGCGTCGAGATGCTGCTTGATGTTCTTCGCTGCCTCGTCGTCGCGCGAAAACAGCTTGGCGCCCATGTCGCGCGCGAAATCCAGAAAACTCATATCCGATCTCCTGTTGTTGGGTACGATCGACCGGATGCGGCTCCGGGAGCGACCGTTTGCGGCGAGCTTAACCGAAACCTCTGACCTTGGCACGCAGAGTCGCGGGAGGTCGCGAGTGCGGCCGAGCGCTGATCGTTCAATGTGCTAACGTCGCGCGATGACTGCGACGATTACCGTAATTCCGGGCGACGGCATCGGTCCCGAGGTCTGTGCGGTGACGCTCGAGATTCTCGATGCGGCCGGCGCGAAGCTCGAGTACGACCGGCAGATCGCGGGTGTCGCGGCACTCGAGTCCGTATCGAATCCGCTGCCGGAGGAAACGCTCGCTTCCATACGGCGGACCGGGCTCGCGCTGAAGGGCCCGTTGACGACGCCGGTAGGGACGGGGTTCCGTTCCATCAACGTCGCAATTCGCAAGGAATTCGATCTTTACGCCAATGTTCGTCCGGCCCGCACGATCGTTCCGGGCGGCCGCTATGACGATATCGACCTGGTTCTGATAAGGGAGAACACCGAGGGCCTGTACGTCGGTGTCGAGCACTACATCGGCATGGAAGGCGATCCGAAGGCGGCTGCGGAGTCCGTCATGATCATCACGCGTTTCGGCGCGGAACGTATTTGCCGCTACGCGCTCGACTATGCGAAGCGGCATGGTCGCAGCAAGGTCACGCTCGCGCACAAGGCGAATATTCTGAAGTACACGCAGGGGCTGTTTCTCGAGGTCGGCCGGGAAGTCGCGTCCGAGTATCCGGAAATCGAATGGGAAGATCGCATCATCGACGCGACGGCGATGGCGCTCGTGCTGAATCCCTATCAGTTCGACGTGCTCGTCATGGAAAACATGTTCGGCGACATCCTGTCGGACCAGATTGCCGGCCTGATCGGCGGCCTCGGGTTCGCGCCCGCCGCCAATGTCGGCACCGATGTGGCGATGTTCGAAGCCGTGCACGGCTCCGCCCCCGACATTGCGGGCCAGGGTGTCGCCAACCCGACGGCCTTTCTGCTGGCGGGCTGCCTGCTGCTCGAGCACGTGGGTCAGGACGATGTCGCGCGACGGATTCGGGCAGCGCTCGACCGCGTCGTCGGCGACGGCTCGGCCAGGACGCGCGACATGGGCGGGACAGCGGATACCAGGACTTTCACCAACGCAGTGCTCGCCGGGCTCGAATGATCGGGCGCCGGCGTTTTGCCACCTGCCCGGCAACCGGCTGAACGACCGATCGTTCTGACTGTCGCCGCCTGGGTCTAGCCCGGAAACCTCACCGGTTAGAGGGGCTCTCGCTTCCCCCTTGTCCGGCCAATCTCACCCGCGAATCGGTGAGATTTCCGGGCTATAGACAGCCGGTCAGCGTTGCAATCCAGTCCGAGATCAGTGTGACGCTCTGCGCATCGACCAGCGCCGAAGCGAGTGGCGGCATCGCCTGAGCGTCGCGTCGCGCCATGCGCTCGATCAGCACCGAAGCCGCCGGTTCGCCCGGCGCGATGATCCGGGCGTCGGGACCAAGGCCGAGATCGCCGGCGTTCGGCGCGACATCGCAGGCCATCGTCGCCTCGAGCAGCGTCGTCGCCCGCAGATCGAGGTCGCTCGGCGTCGGCCCGCCCGGCCGGTGGCATTGCGCGCAGTTCGTGTGCAGCGAGGCTCGGGCACGGTCGGCCAGCGTCGCTGCAGTGTCGGCGGGATCGGCCAGTGCCGGCTGCGAGGCCGCGTCGCCGATCGGCAGATCGAACAGACCGATTGCGTCCAGTGTCGTCAGCTGGTTCGCGGTTCTGCCCGTTGCCGGGTAGCTGAACTCGCGATTGAGCTGCGCCGTCTCGAGTCCGAGGCTGAAGCCGGCTGCCGCCGTGTGGCAGGCGTCGCACTCGGCCTCCGAAGGAAAAATCCAGTCCTGTCCGCCGACCCGATCGACGCGGCCGCCGCGTACACGGCTTGCGTCGGTGCCGTCGGCGGCCCAGGCGTAGCTGTAGCCGGCCCAGCTGCCGTCGGGGTGATGCATCAGCAGTCGCGTCTCGACCAGTTGCTGGCCGATGCGAAAGTGCTTCATTGCCACCGCGCCCGGCGGCAGATCGAAGTCGCCGTCGGCCGTGCGCGAGATAGTCGTATTCTCCGGCAGCGCAATCCAGCGCTCCTTCGTGGCGCCATCGGACCAGAACGGCGCCGCCACCGTGTACGGGATCAGTCCGGCGGCCGGCGCAGCCGGGTCCATCGATGACACGCAACCGGTAGCCGAGAGCTGGTCCGGCACCGGATCGGCGCCGTTGCCGCTGCCGGCGTCGTCCAGCCGGTAGAGTCCGCCGCCCAGGTCGACGACGTAGAGCTCCCCGTCGATGTCCTCGCCGAAAGAGGCAATCGAAAGCCCGCTGTCGAGCAGCTGCTCGCTCAGGTAGCCGCCCTGACCGTCCCCGACGAGGCGCCAGATTCTGCCGCTGACGAAGTCGCCGAAGACGTAGTCGCCAGCCAGGGACGGAATCGCGCTGCCGCGATAGACATAGCCGCCGGTAACCGAGGCGCCCGCGCTGCGCGGGTAAGCGTGCACCGGGTCGATCAGGCCGGTCACGGTGCCGCAGGCTGCGGATGGGCTCGAAAACGCGCTCGTGCCTTCGCGGCAGTCCCAGCCATAGTTGCCACCGCGCTCGATGATGTCGATTTCCTCGAGCGAGTTTTGCCCGACGTCGCCGAGCCAGAGCTGCCCCGTGGCCCGGTCGAAGCTGAAGCGCCAGGGGTTACGCAATCCCCACGCGTAGATTTCCGGGCAGTCGTCGATCAGCACGTCAGGGTCGGCCGGGCAGGCCGCATTGCCGGCGAACGGGTTGTCGGCCGGGATGCCGTAGGGTGAGCCGTCGACATCGATCCGCAGCAGGCTGCCGGGCAGGTTGCGCGTTTCCTGTGCCCGGTCGAGCGGATCGCCGCCGCTGCCGCCGTCGCCGAAGCCGATATACAGCAGCCCGTCGGCGCCGAAAGCGATCTGCCCACCGTTGTGATTGCTGAAGTCCTGCTCGAGCGTCAACAGGTTCGTCTGCGTGCCGGGATCGAGCGTCGCCCCGCCGTCGTTGCTCGTGAAGCGGGCGATGACCGATACCATCGGCGGGCCGCTTGTCCACGACAGAAAGACCTGCCCGTTGTTTGCGAAGTCCGGGTCGAATGCCATCCCGAGTAAGCCGCCTTCGCTGGTGGTGTCGACGCTGCCAAATTCGGTCAGGTCGATGAACTCGGCAGCCGTCGAGACGCCCGCATCGTTGTCGAAGACCATGACGCGGCCGCCCTTCTCGAGCACGAACCAGCGGCTGTCGTCGGCGGGCGCCTGCAGCATGCCGAGAGGCTGACTGAACGTCTGGTTCGGGAATACGCGGGTCAGTGCAACGCCGGCAGTCGTCGTTTCGCGGGCCGGTGCCGTGCAGGTCAGGTTCACCGGCCGCATGTCTAGTCCGCCGGCCGGCGGGTCGCCGGGTGGGGGGTCGGCCGGCGGCGGTGGCGCGCTGCCGGAGTCGGACGATCCGCCGCAGGCCGTGAGCCAGGCCGCAAGCCAGGCCGAGAGCAGGAGCGGCGCGAGCCGCGTCCTGACCGCCGTGTCCGCACTTTGCATCGTCCGCCCTCCCTGACTGCCTGGCTGTCACAATAACAAGCCCGGCCGGCAACGCGGAGCTGTCGGCAGTTACCGACGCGAGCTTATGTCAGAAATCGGCCGTCGTCGGTGCGAATCTGGCGCTCTCCGTCGGGGCTATGCCACTATCCGGTCTGATCGCGAGGTACAACATGCAGAACAAATCTCTCCGGCGCGGGGCAGTCGTGCTGATCGCCGGGCTCGCCATGTCACCGCTGGTTTTCGGCCACCACGGCTTCGGCCGTTTCGATCGCTCTCAGGAAGTCGAATTCAACGGCGTCATCACAGGCATCGACTTCGTCAATCCGCACGCATATCTCTATTTCGATGCCGTCGATGTCAACGGCGCGACGATCCCGATGCGTTGTGAGATGCGCGCGGCAACGCTTATGCGCCGGTCCGGCTGGTCGGAGGAAATGTTCGTGCTCGGCGCTGAGGCCAGCATTTTCGGTTTCGGTCATCGGGACGATCCCGCATCGTGCTATCTCGAGGACATCACGATCGGCGACGCGCCCGGCCTCAACCGTAACGATCAGCTGACCTCCGGTATCGTCGATGTCGGTGATCGGCCGCAGCGGCTGCCTTCCGGTGAGCCGAACATTTCCGGTGACTGGGCGCAGGAGCAGTACGTGATTGCCGTGCCGCGTGATGGCAGCCGCGGCGGTCTCGTGCCGAAGAGCATGAAGCCCGGCATCGAAGCCGGCACGCTGTCGATGGACGACGTGCCGCCATCGGGCTGGGGGCCGCGTCCGGTGAGCTTCACGGCGCGCGGCCAGGCGGAGGCGGACGCCTTCGAAATGTGGTCGCCCGATGACAATCCGCGGCTGCGGTGCCGTCCTACCAGCATCATATTCGACTGGGTCTTCGACGGCGCCGTCAATCGAATCACGCAGGAGCCGGGCCGCATCGTCATCAACTACGGGCTCTACAGCTTCGAGCGCGTGATCCACATGGACCTCGATCAGCATCCCGACGACGTGGAGCCGAGTTATGCCGGTCATTCGATCGGCCGCTGGGAGGACGACGTGCTCGTCGTCGATACCGTCGGCTTCGAGCCCGGCGTGATCGCGCCGCCGGTCAGGAACAGCGAGCAGCTGCACATCGTCGAGCGCTTCAGACTCGGCACCGATCCGCTGGCGCTGCATCGCGAATTCGTCGCAGAGGATCCGGTCTATTTCACCGACCACTATGTCGGTTCCGACACGCTGCTCGTCGCCGACGTGCCGTACGAAGCGCACCCCTGTGACGAGCTCACGTTCGAGTTCATTCCGGGCAACGAGCCCGTGCAGTAATCGGCAGAGCCCACGGACGACACGATGACCGACGCCAACGACATTCGCTGCGCCAACGACCTGAAGCTCTACGAATCGCTGCGCGAGCGTCGCGAGATCCGGGACGCCAACGAGCATATCGAGAAGCTCCGCGAGGACGGGCACATTGGCGTCCGCCGGCGCCTGCTGGCCACTTCCGTCCGCCTGAGCCCGACGATGGCGCCTCAGCTCCACGAGATAGCGGCGGACTGCGTCAATCGGCTGGGCATCGGGATTCCGCTCGAGCTCTACGTCTACTCGAGCCCGACCTACAACGCCGCATGCTTTGCGCCGGAGAAGGGCCAGCTATTCATCATGTTCTCCTCGAGCCTGCTGGAAGGTTTCGATGCGGCCGAGCTCAGCTTCGTCATGGGGCACGAGCTCGGCCACCACCTGTATCGGCATCACGACATTCCGGTCGGCTTCGTGCTCCGCGGCAAGGCACGGCCCGGGCCCCGGCTCGCGCTGGACCTGTTCGCCTGGTCACGCTATGCGGAAATCTCGGCCGATCGTGCGGGCGCCCTGTGTGCGCACGATCAGCGTGCCGTCGGTCTCGCCCTCTTCAAGCTCGCGTCCGGCCTGACCGGCAAGTCGATTCACTTCGACGTCGAGGAGTTCGTCGGTCAGGTGGATGCGATGAAACCGACCGACGACGAGCCCAGAACCCAGGCCGAGCAGCAGGACTGGTTCTCGACGCATCCGTTCAGTCCGCTGCGCGTGAAGGCGCTCCAGCTTTTCTATCAGTCGAGCTTTTTCACAGAAGGCGGGACATCGGTCGATCGTCTCGAGCTCGGCGTCGAGAACCTGATGATGCTGATGGAGCCGAGCTACGTCGACGGGCATACGGACGCGGCCGAGGCGATGCGCCGTTTGCTGTTCGCCGGTGCGATCGCGATTGCCAATGCGAACGACGAGGTGTCCGAAGCCGAGATCGCCGTGTTCGAGAAATTCTTCGGACCGGGCTCCTACAAGGACAGCATCGACGTTGAACGCCTCGGCGAGGAACTCGCCGAGCGGGTTCGGCAGGTCAACGACAAGACCAGTCTGCCGCAGCGCATGCAGGTGCTCCGCGATCTGTGCCTGATGGCGCGCGCGGATGGCAACCGCTCAGAGGCGTCACGCGAGCAGCTGGCCGAGATTGCTGGCCAGCTCGAAGTCAGGCGCGCGCTCGTCGACGAAATGATGTGCGGCGATCTGGACCTCGACTGACGCGCCCGCGGCGTCGACTCCGGACGGAGTCTCGCACTTCTGGCTAACGATTTTTCTGGATGGTGTTTCGATGATGATTGTCTGCAGTCGATTTTCGGTGGCCTTCGGCAGCCTCGTCGCGGGTCTGATCATTTTCGTGTCGCAGGGCTTCGCCCAGGAAGCCGCCGACGAGCCGGTGATCTCGCCCGAGGTCCGCGCGGACGGCACGGTGACGTTCGGCATTCGCGCGCCGGCCGCGGGTCAGGTCAGCCTCGCCAGTCCCGGCGACCTGCCGATGGTGCCTTTCGGCGCCGGTCTCGAGATGACCAGAGGCGAAGACGATGTCTGGACGCTCGAGGTGCGCGACGTGCCCGCCGGGGCGTACCGCTATGTTTTCGACGTCGACGGCGTTGCCGTGCTGGACCCGGCCAATCGGCATACCAGCGAATCGAACTCGAACGCGTGGAGCCTGTTTGCAATGCCCGGATCGGAAACGATGGATACGCGGCAGGTGCCGCACGGAGACGTCGCTGAGGTCTACTACGAGTCGACCGTGCTCGGGCGCACGCGCCGCATGCACGTCTATCTGCCGCCCGGCTACGAAGACGGCACTCGCGACTATCCGGTCTTCTATCTGCTGCACGGCGCGATGGACAGCGACGATTCCTGGTCGACGGTCGGTCGCGCAAACTTCATTCTCGACAACCTGATCGCAACCGGAGCCGCGAAGCCGATGATCGTCGTCATGCCGGACGGTCACACTGAACGCTTCGTGCGCGGCGCGGGCCGACTCCCGCTCGACACATTTGCGCAGGAGTTTGCGGCGGATATCAGGCCGCATGTCGAGGCGCGCTTCCGAGTTGCCAGGGGGCGCGGCAATACGGCGCTGGCGGGCCTGTCGATGGGCGGTGCGCAGACGCTCGAGATCGGAATGAATGCGCTTGCCGACTTCGGCTATGTAGGCGTTTTCAGCTCCGGCGTTTTCGGAATTACCGAAAACGACGAGTGGGCGACGCGCCATAGTGACGCGCTGGACGACGTCGCACTGCGCGGCGGCCTCGAGCTGTTCTGGTTCTCCACCGGCCGGGACGATTTTCTGCTCGACATCACGGAAGCGACCGTTGCGATGTTCGAAGACAAGGGATTCGACGTCGAGTACGTCGAAAGTGCCGGCGGTCACACATGGACGAACTGGCGGGACTACCTGCAGACATTCGCCGCGCGGCTGTTCTGAGGCCCGCAGGAGTGCGGGCCGGGTGGGAGCAATAGAGCGGAGCGAGCGTTGAGCAGCAGGTCGACAAGGACAGGTATCGCGCTCGGTTCGTTGCTGGTGGTCGCCGGCGCCGGGGCCTGGCTGGCTCTGCAGGGGAACCCTTTCTCGCCGCCTGCCGAGACACACTGGTCGATGGTCGACCGCTATTGCACGGATTGCCACAATCCGCTCGACCGCGACGGCGGCATCGCGTTCGACGGGCTCAGTGCGGATGGTGTCGCGGCCGATCCCGGGAAGTTCGAGCGCGCCGTGCGAAAGCTCCGCGGCCGGCTGATGCCGCCGCCCGGCAATCCCCAGCCGACGCAGACCGATATCGACGACTTCGTCGCCTGGGTCGAGAACACGATCGATACGCAGGCGACCGGGCCGGTGGCCGGGCACGTGCCGGTCCAGCGAATGACGCGGACCGAGTATGCGCTCGCGGTCGAGGATCTGGTCGGCGTGACGATCGATCCGGAGGAGCATCTGCCGACCGAGATCGAAGTCGACGGGTTCACCAATGTCGCGGCGGCTCTCAGTGTTTCTCCGGCATTCCTCGAGCAGTACATCGGTGTTGCGCGCAAGGTGGCGCGCCTCGCGATAGGCGAGCCCGAGCCGAAGCTCGCGAGTGCCTACTTCCCCCCGCCCGAGGGCGATCAGGATGGCTACGCGGCCGGCATGCCGCCGGGCACACGCGGTGGCGTGCGTTTCGCGCACAACTTTCCGGCCGACGGCGAGTACCGGATCAACATCACCGACCTCGACGTCGGGCTCTATCCGCGCGCGATCGAGACCGAGCAGACGCTCGTCGTCCTGCTCGATCGCCGGGAGGTCTTCCGCGAGACGCTCGGCGGACCGGCGGACCTCGCGCTCGTCGATCTGGGGGGCGCACCTGCACGGGCCGAGATCATGGAGCGCTTCAGCGGTATTCCGCTGCAGGTGCCCGCTGGCGTGCACGAGATCGTCGTCACGTTCATCGAACGTTCGAGGGCCGCGACCGACGGCATCATCCACGGCTTCACGCCGTACGGCGGGTTCAGCTTCCGCGGACAGATGCGTGTACCGCGTGTAATCGGCGGCGTCGAGGTCGTCGGGCCGTTCGAATCATCGGGCCTGTCCATGACCGCTAGCCGCGAGAAGATTTTCGTCTGCCGGCCGCCGGAAGCGGGCAGCGCAGCAGCTCCGTCGGTGGTTGCCGCAGCGGCTCCGGCCGCTGCATCGGCTTCGCCGCCGGGTGGGGCCGCGGATCCGGCGGCGGGTGCCACCCAATCGCGGCGTGCCCCCTCGGCAGCGCGCGACTGCGCCGGGGAGATCGCGGCCACGCTTGCCCGGCGTGCCTACCGCCGCCCGGTCGGCACCGAGGATCTCGAGCGGCTGATGACGTTTTTCGACGCGGGCTACGCCGAGGCGAGCAGCACGGCGGCTGCGTTCGACACCGGCATCGGCCACATGCTGACCGCGGTGCTCGCGAGCCCGGATTTCCTGTACCGCTCGATCGAGCCGCCCGCAGACGCGGTGCACGGCGCGACGGAGGGCGACTTCGAGCTCAGCGAGCTCGCGCTTGCGTCGCGGCTGGCGTATTTCGTCTGGAGCCGGCCGCCCGACGACGAGCTGCTGTCGCTGGCCGAGTCCGGGCGCCTGTCGCAGGCTAACGTGCTGGATGCGCAGGTCGAGCGCATGCTGGCGGACCCGCGTGCGCGCGCACTGGTGACCGGCTTCGCACTCGCCTGGCTCAATCTCGACGAGCTCGATGCGGTCGACCCGGACAACGCGCTGTTTCCGGACTTCGAGGACGAGCTTCGCACCGATTTCTCGATCGAGATCGAGCTATTTCTGGCGAGCGTGCTGCTCGGCGATGCGGACATTCGGTCGCTGCTGACAGCCGATCACACATTCGTCAATGAGCGCCTCGCCGCGCACTACGGCCTCGACGCGGTCCGCGGAGCGCAGTTCCGCCGGGTGACCCTGACGGACGACAACCGCTTCGGCCTGCTCGGCAAGGGCGCGATGTTGCTGCGTACCTCGTATGGCGACCGTACGTCGCCGGTGCTGCGCGGCGCCTGGGTGCTCGAGAAGCTGCTGGGCACGCCGCCGGCGCCTCCGCCGCCGAATGTCGAGACGGATCTGTCGACCCCGGACGGCGAGCAGCCGAAGACGATTCGCGTGAGGCTCGAGCAGCACCGCGAGGACCAGTCCTGCAACGGCTGCCACGGTGTCATCGATCCGTACGGTCTCGCGCTCGAGAATTTCGACGTGACCGGGCGGTGGCGGGACGTCGATCGGCTGGCGGACGCGCCGATCGACGCGAGCACGGCGCTGCCGGGGGGCAGGCAGATCAGCGGCCCGGTGGCGCTCAGGGAGGCCCTGCTGGCGCGCCCCGATCAGTTCGTGCAGGCGTTGACCGAGAAGCTGCTGATGTACGCGGTCGGGCGCGAGCTCGAGTATCACGATATGCCGCAGGTGCGCGCGATCGTTCGGGCGGCCGCCGCCGATGACTACCGCTTCGCGTCGCTCGTGCGGGGCGTCGTCGCGAGCGACGCGTTCCGCCGTCAGGCGCCTGATGACGCAGAAAGAGGCGATGACGGCTGAGGCCGCGGCGGCGCCTGCCGATGATGGCAGGCTCCGGAGAGGTATGCCGATGGCGACCGGGGCGACCGGGGCGACCGGGGCGACCGGGGCGACCGGGGCAAGTGGGGCCACCGGGGCGACCGGGGCAGGGGCCACCGGGGCCAGCGAACCGGTCGTCGCCGCCATTGCGGCGCCGGGTTCCTGTTGCGCCCGGCTGCCGCTGGTATATGTTGTCGTGGCAACGACGAGGATGACAGAGCCATGTTTCTGACACGCAGACACCTGTCGAGGCGTGCGGTGCTCAAAGGCGCAGGCGTATCCGTCGGTCTGCCGCTGCTCGATGCCATGGTGCCGGCGGCGACGGCACTCGCCCAGACGGCAGCCGCGCCGAAGCTCCGCGCCGGGTTCTTCTATATCCCGCACGGCGCGATCATGAACAACACGCCGCACGGGCCGGAGATGGACCACTGGACGCCCAGCGGCGCCGGGCCCGCGTTTACGCTGAGCCCGATCATGTCGCCGCTCGAGCCGTTCAAGCACTACGTGACCTCGTTTTCGAACCTCGAGAACAAGGCGAGCCGCAACTCGGTGCACTCGGTGAACCCGGCAACCTGGCTCAGCGGCGCAAGGCCCGACCTGAATGCGCCGGGCGCCAGCATGACGGCGACGATCGATCAGCTCATTGCCGAAGAAATCGGGCAGGAGACTGCGCTGCCGTCGCTCGAAGTCGCGTCCGAGACGACGATCCAGGTCGCCGCCTGCTCGGGCGGCAGCGGTGGTTGCTACTACAGCTCGACGCTGTCGTTCCGGAACGCGTCGTCGCCATTGCCGATGGAGTTCAATCCGCGCAAGGTCTTCGCGCAGTTGTTCGGCGAAGGCGATACACCCGAGGAGCGCGAGGCGATCGCGCGCCAGACGCGCAGCATCCTCGACCTGATTTCGGAGCGGACTACCGCGCTCAAGCGGCAGCTCGGCCCGGGCGACCGGCAGCGGCTCGACGGCTACCTCGACACGGTGCGGGAAATCGAGCGACGCGTGCAAATCGCAGAGCAGCGGGACCTGTCCGGCATCGATGTGCCCGAAGCGCCGATCGGCGAGCTCGACACGTTCGACGAGCAGGTAAAACTGATGTTCGACCTGATCGCGCTCGCCTACCAGGCCGACCTGACGCGGGTTGCTTCGTACGTGATGGTGGCCGAAGGCACGAACCGCACTTACAACCATATCGGTGTGTCGGACGCGTTCCACCCGCTGTCGCATCACGCGAACAACCTCGAGCGGCTGCACAAGCTGGTCCGTATCCAGACTTATCACATGCAGCGTTTCGCCGATTTCCTTGCCAGGATCGCGACGATTCCGGACGGCGAAAACACGCTGCTCGACAACGTGCTGTTCCTTTACGGCTCCAACATGAGCAACAGCGACCGGCACAACAACTACCCGCTGCCGAACATCCTGGTGGGCGGTGGCGCGGGCCGTGTACGGGGCGGCCAGCACATTGATCTGCCGGAATACACATCGATGTCGAATCTGTTGCTGACGGTGCTGAACAAGGCAGGCCTCGAACGCGATAGCTTCGCGGACAGCACCGGTGAAATTGCGGGCGTCTGATTGAGCTCGCGGCGCGGCTTCATCGGGTCGACTGCGGCGGCGGCGCTCGCCGCGGCCCTGCCCGCCCCGTCGCGCGCGCAGGAGGGACGCCGGCCGGGCGCGACAGTCCAGGCCGTGACCGGGCAGTTGCACGTCGTTGGCGGCGTCGGCGGCAACGTCGTCGTCCTGGCAAGCCCGGATCAGCAGCTGCTCGTCGACAGCGGCAGCGAGGCAGGGCTCGCGAGCCTGCAGGCAGCGCTTGCCGAGCTGCCGGGCCAGGGCCGGGTCGCTCGGCTCTTCAATACCCACTGGCATGCAGGCCAGACCGGCGGCAACGCGGCCTTCGGGCGGTCGGGCACGGTCATCGTTGCGCACGAGAAGACGCGTCTGCGGCTGTCCACTGATTACTACGTCGCCACCGAATCTCGCTACGTGCCGGCGTTGCCTCCCGAGGCACAGCCGGCCGAGAGCTTCTTCGATCGGGGCGAGACGATATTCGCCGGCGAGGCAATCGAATACGGCCATCTGCTCCAGGCCCACACCGATGGTGACCTGTATCTGCACTTCCGCGACGCCAATCTGATCGCTGTCGGCGACGCGCTGTCGCCGCTGCGCGATCCGGTGCTCGACTGGTTCGGCGGCGGCTGGCTCGGCGGGCGGGCCGATTCGCTCGACCGGCTGAGGACGCTGAGCGATGCGAACACACGTTTCGTGCCGGCGTACGGCCCGGTCGTCGACCGCGACTACCTCGACGCGGAGCACGCGCTGATGACGACGCTCTACGATCGTGTTCAGGCGCTCTTTCGGCAGGGTATGAGCGCGCGCGACATGCTGGCAAACGGTGTGATGGACGGGCTTACACGTCGTTTCGACGACCCGGGCGCATTTCTCGACTCGGCGTATCGCGGCATGTGGGCGCACCACAACACGATTTCCCACGACATCGTATGACGACGGTTGCCGCCAGCCTGCGATCCACCATCGTCCCACTCGCGTTTGTCGCGGCGCTTGCCGCAGGCGCAGTTGGTCGTGCGGCCGCGCAAAGCCCGCTGGCCGACGCGATCATGGACGGCGAGCTCGACCGGGCTCGCAGCATGCTTACCACCGGCAGCGATCCGAACGCCGCGCAGGGCGACGGTACGACGCCGCTGCACTGGGCCGTCTATCAGCTCGATACGCAACTGGTCGATCAACTGATCGCGCGCGGGGCCAGGGCGGACGTGACGAATGCCTACGGCGCGAGCCCGCTGACCGAAGCCGTCCGTGTTGCGCATGCCGGTCTCGTCACGACCTTGCTTGCAGCCGGTGCCGACATCGAGGCGCGCAACCGCGACGGGCAGACCGCATTAATGCTCGCGGCACGGTCGGGCTCGGCAGCGATCGCCGAGACATTGCTCGATGCCGGGGCGGACGCCAACGCACGCGAAACATGGCGCGGCCAGACCGCGCTGATGTGGGCGGCCGACGCGCGATTTCCCGACCTGGTGCGGCTCCTGATCGATCACGGTGCCGACGTCGAGGCCCGCGCAATGGCGAACGACTGGGGTGTGCAGGTCACGTCGGAGCCGCGTGCGCAGTACCGGCCGACCGGCGGACTCACGCCGTTGCTTTATGCGGCCCGCGCCGGCTGCGCCGGCTGCGTCGGGGCTTTGCTCGATGCCGGCGCCGATCCCGACCTGCCGAACCCGGACGGTGTGACACCGCTGCTGATTGCGCTCGACAACTTCGGATTCGATGCCGCCGCCGTGCTGCTCGACCGTGGTGCGAATCCGCACGTCTGGGACTGGTGGGGCAGAACACCGTTGTATGTTGCGGTGGATACGAATTCATTCGCACGCCGGCGCAGCCGCGGCGTCGACAACGAAGCGACGGCGATCGATCTCGTCACGCGGCTGCTCGGCGCCGGCGTGAATCCCGATCCGCAGCTCAACATGCATCGCCCCGGCCGCGGCGCGAACAGCAGCCGCTTCGTGGACGATCTGTTGACTACCGGTGCGACGCCGCTGCTGCGGGCAGCGATCGGTCACGATGTCGCAGCGATCGAGTTGCTGCTCGCGGCCGGCGCCATGGTCGATCTGCCGAACGTCATGGGCGTCACACCGCTGATGGCGGCCGCCGGGGTCGGTGTCTCGCAGCGCGACCGGCGGCTCGACTACAGCGGCGACGTTGAGCGCCGCTCTATCGCCGCACTCGAATTGCTGCTCGACGCCGGCGCCGACATCGATGCCCGAATCGTTGCCGAATACGATCGCACCAGCCGCATCGCGCGGCCGAGCACGATGACCGAAAGGGAAGGTCAGACGGCGCTTTACGGCGCAGTGAAATGGGGCTGGCAGCAGGTTGCCGGCTGGTTGCTCGACAACGGCGCGAGCGTGGATGTCGTCGATGTCCGCGGCATGTCGCCGCTGGACGCGGCCCTCGGTCGCACCGGCGGCCGGGACAACACTGTTTCGGAGGGAATGGCCATGCTGCTCGGCGGGTCGCCGGCGGCCGCGGACGCCAATACGCGCTGAGTCGCCGGCATGCGCTGACACGCCGGCACGCGGAGACGCCGGCATGCGCCGAGACGCGGGCATGTGCTGAGACGCCGGTGCGCGCTGAGCCGCTTCGGCAGAGCTGACTCGCCGTGCCGGTTGAGCTGGAGTGCTGCGCGCCGAATCGGCGTCAGAAGTCGATGTAGTCCTCGAACTCGCCGACCATCACGTCCCACCAGTCGAACGTGTCGGCGAAATTTTCCCGGCTGACGCCGCCGAACAGGTTCACGGCCATCTCGAGCCACGGATCCTGCTCGTCGTCCAGGTAGGCTCGGCTGTAGAGCTTGTCCTTGTTCCACGCGTTGACGACGTCGAGTGTCGTGCCGTTCTCTAGGTCGTAGCCGACGCGAAACAGCAGGGTCTTGCAGTCTTCGCCGTCTTCGCAGCCATAGAACAGCACGTAGACGTCGGAGCCGTTCACGCTGGACCGGATCATCGGGTCGCCCAGATCGTCGACGTCGACGGCGGCCTTGTACCCCATGTCGCGGATGATCTCAGCCAGCGCCTCCGGGTCATCGGCACCGACGTTCTGGCCGGCCGCGCCCGCCGTCGTCGAAACGCCGACCAGTGCCGCGGCGAGCAGTAGTTTGCGAAAGTCAGTCATGTGCGTCTCCGGCCCTCCGTAGCCAGATGACCACGATAGCCGTCCCGGCCGACAAAGCACGGACCTACTTCGCAGAAGTGCCGCCCGACTGCTCGCGGTCGATAGCCTCGAGAATCAGCCGGTGGGCCGTATCCACGCCCCGCCAGCTCTCGACCTTGACCCACTTGCCGTCCTCGAGGTCCTTGTAGTGCTCGAAGAAATGCTCGATCTGCTGCAGCGTGATCGCCGGCAGATCGGAGTAGCTCGTGACGTTGTCGTAGCGCCTGGTCAGGCGCGGCGACGGCACGGCGAGGATTTTCTCGTCCTGCCCGGCGTTGTCTTCCATGATCAGCACGCCGATTGGCCGTACGTTGATCACGCAGCCGGGAGCCAGTTGCCGCGTATTGCACACCAGGACATCGATCGGGTCGCCGTCGTCGGACAGTGTGTGCGGCACGAAGCCGTAGTTGCCCGGGTAGGCCATCGGTGTATAGAGGAAACGATCGACGACGAGCGTCCCCGCCTGCTTGTCGAGCTCGTACTTGATCGGCTGGCCGCCGAGCGGCACTTCGACGATCACATTGACGTCGTCCGGCGGATTGTCGCCGATCGATATGGCTTCGATGCGCAAGGTCGTTTCCTGTCGGTTCCCTTCGAGTCGGCGATGATGCCACGCGCGGTCGCGGCTTACGGTGAATCGCCGCACGTTGTGCGTGCCGATGGGTTTCCGGTTCGTCCGCAATTGGCCCTACAGCCACGATTGCGTATCCTCGCGGCAACAGCCGCCGTGGGGAAGCCGAATGAAATCTCGTCGATGTCGAAGCGTCATTGCGATCGTGTCGCAGCTTGCGGCAGCCGGCGCCGCCTTGGGGCAGGACCTGCGGCCGTCGCCGCCGCTGCCGGCGTTGCCGCAGACGTACGAGACATCGGACTACACGATCCGTGTCGAGATGATCACCGACGAGCTGGCCAATCCATGGGCAATCGCGTTCCTGCCTATCGGCGATCTGCTGGTGACTGAGCGTCCGGGTCGCCTGCGCGTCATCCGCGGCGACGTGCTGGATCCGGAACCGGTGGCGGGCGTCCCCGTTGTGCATACGACGGTGCTGGGCGGTTTGCTCGGCATCGTTCTGCACCCGGACTTCGAGTCGAACGGGCTGCTGTATCTGAGCTATGCGAAGGCCACTGACGATCCGCCGAACGCGCCCGGCGCGGACAATACGTCATCGACGAACGGCGTGCCGGCATCGACGACTGCCGTGACGCGTGGGCGCTTCGACGGCGGTGCGCTGACCGACGTCGAGGAGATCTTCGTCGCCAGCACACGCAGCCTGTCGCCGACGAACTTTGGCGGGCGCATGGTGTTCGGGCGGGACGGCAAGCTCTACCTGACGGTCGGCGAGCGGCAGGAACAGGACCGCGCGCAGGACATGCTGGACCACAGCGGCAAGGTGTTACGGCTCAACGACGATGGCACGGCACCCGACGACAACCCGTTCGTCGGCCTCGAAGGCCATCTGCCGGAAATCTACACGTTCGGGCACAGAAGCATTCAGGGGCTCGCGCTGAACCCGGACACCGGCGAGATATGGGAGAACGAGCACGGCCCGCTCGGCGGCGACGAGATCAACATCCTGAAGCCGGGTGCGAACTACGGCTGGCCACTCGTTTCCTTCGGCACCGACTACGACGGCACGCAGATCACCGACACGGGCGAGACGATGCTGCCGGGGCTCGAACCGCCCTACATGTACTGGGTGCCGTCTATCGGCATCTCGGGCCTCGGGTTTTACTCCGGCGACGCGTTCCCCGACTGGCAGGGCAATGCCTTCGTCGGCTCGCTGATGCAGGGGCGGACCCGCTGGACCGGACACATGCAGCGGCTGACCTTCGTCGACGGCCTGTCGATCAATCGCGAGCCGATGCTCGGTCAGCTCAGGCAGCGTATCCGCGACGTGCAGGCGGGACCTGACGGGCTGATCTACGTGCTGACGGATCAGAATCCCGGTGCGCTGCTCAGGATCGGACCGGCGGAATGAGCGCGCGGCGCCTTGCATGTGCCGCGCCGTATGCGTCTGCGGCGCTCGTCGTAGTTGCGGCACTGCCTGCCGTCGGCCAGCCGAACCCGTTCGTCGAATCGCCCGGCTGGGCCGATTTTTCGGGCCATCGCGCGCCCGGTAATGTCAGCAGCGTTGCCGTCGACGATGAGTCGGCAACCGTCTGGGTGCTCGCGCGCTGCGGCGCGAACGACTGCACCGACAACACGAGCGACGCACCGATCATCGCGCTCGATCGCTCCACCGGACGCCTGCGCGCGCACTACGGCAGCGGCGACTTCGTCTGGCCGCACGGTATTCATGTCGACGCTGACGGCAACGTCTGGGTTACCGACGGCCGCGGCGCGGGAGGCCGGGGCCTGCAGGTCATCAAGTACGGCCCGGACGGTCGAGAGTTGCTGCGCCTCGGCACCGCCGGCGAGGCGGGGGCCGGGCCCGATCGGTTCAGCGGGCCGACTGACGTTGCGGTGGCAGCCGACGGCAGCATCTTCGTCGCCGACGGCCACGAGACCGACTCGAATCACCGCATCGTAAAGTTCTCGGCGGACGGAGAGTTTCTGCTGAGCTTCGGCGGTTTCGGCGATGCACCCGGCGAGTTCAACGTGCCGCACGCGATTGCAATCGACTCCGGCGGGCGGCTCTTCGTCGCGGATCGAGACAACAACCGCGTTCAGATCTTCGACCAGAGCGGCAATTTCATCGACGCGTGGACGCAGTTCGGCCGACCGAGCGGCATCGCCATCTCTGCCGACGATACCGTCTACGTGTCGGACAATCAGTCGAACGACGACCGTAACCCGGGAGTTGCCCGCGGCGTTCGCGTCGGCAAGGCATCGAGCGGAGTGGTCATGGCGTTTCTGCCGGACCCGGATTTCGACCCGGCGCGCGATCAGGAAACCGGCGCGCACGGCATCGCGGTCGACGCCTATGGCGATGTCTATGGCGCCGAGGTCTGGGGTCAGACCGTCCGCAAGTATCGACTCGTCGACACCCGATGACGACCGGCACGACCGGCACGACCGCGCGGCAGCCGCTTCGCGCCCATTTGGTCGGCAGCGTGCCGTTGCCGGATGCGGCCACGGTTTATACGACGCTCGTCGACCGACTCGGGGGCCGGCTTGCGCGGATGCCCGACGGGGAGACCGGCATTCGGCAAAGCTGGATCCGCTTCCTGCAGGACGTGCTGGCCGCCCATCCGGCGATGGAGATCGCCGCCGACGTGCCGCCGTTCCGTTTCACGCAGTGGGACGGGAAGCTCATTCGCGAAATTCCCCGGCTGCGCGTCACGGCACCGGAGCGCCTGGATCCGGCCGCTTTCCGGACCGGCTACGCCGATATGGCGATCGAATCCTGGACCGTCTTCTCGGGGCTCCGTGAGCAGGGCCGCATACCGCCGGACGTGCGTTTCCAGGTTTCGCTGCCGTCGCCGATCGCACCGACGTACAACAACGTCGTGCCCGCTGACCGGCCGGTGGTCCTGGCAGCAATCACCGCACACATGATTGCCGAGGTAGACCGGCTCGCGCGCGTAATCCCTGCTGCGTCCCTCGCGATCCAGTGGGATGTCTGTCAGGAAGTGCTCGCGCTCGAAGGTTGCTACGAACCCGGACCTGTCGCATTCGAGGCGGAGGCCGTGGCAACGCTGGTCAATGTCGGCGCCGCCGTGCCGGCCGAGGCCGAGCTCGGCATTCATCTGTGCTACGGCAGCCCGCTCGATGAGCACATCGTTCAGCCGCAGGATGCCGGCGTGATGGTGGGGCTGATCAACGCCGTTGCGGCCGGTAGTTATCGGCCGATCGATTTCGTGCACTTTCCGGTGCCGCAGGGGCGCAGCGACGATGCGTACTTCGCGCCGTTCCGCGATCTCGAGATCGACGAGCACACGGAGCGCTACCTCGGCCTGATTCATCATGCCGACGCAGATGGCAACCGCCGCCGCCTGGCGACCGCGCAACGCTTCGTTCGCGTCGACGGCGTTGCGACCGAGTGCGGCATGGGCCGGGGCGACCCGGAGCGACTCGAGGATCTGCTCGCCGCGCATCTCATGTTCGGCGACGACGCGCCATGAGTGCGGCCAGCGAATCGCCGGTGCTCGCGTTCCTGCGCTGTCGAACGCCGGCTGCCTGGGTCGACGCTGCCATCGCGAATATCGACCTCGTCCTGCAGGATCATGCGGCGCTCGAGCTCAAGGCCGCCCAACAGGCGCAGAAGCTGATCCGGAACCATGCCGGCGGCCGTGGCATCGCCGGGAGCGAGCAGGCAGCGATCGCAGCGGAGATCGTACAAACGATGTCGCGCCTTGCACGCGAAGAGCTGCGGCATTTCGAGCAGGTGACGAAGCTGCTCGCCGCGCGCGGGCTTGCCTGGCAGCCCGTGCCGGCCTCCCGATATGCGGCCGGGCTGCATCAGCTCGTCTCACGTGACGGGCCGGGCGCCCTGATAGACAGCCTGCTCGCCGGCGCCGTAATCGAGGCGCGTTCCTGTGAGCGCTTTCTCAGTCTGTTGCCGGCGCTTGCCGGGCGTGAGCCCGCCGTTGCGGCACTCTACAACTCGCTGTCGAAGTCCGAAGCGCGCCACTACGAGGCCTATATCGGACTCGCGCAGCGCGCGGCCCTGAGTGCCGCCATCACCGACATCGATGACCGCCTGGACCGTTTCCTCGATCGCGATCGCGTGCTCGTCGAATCCGCCGACGACAAGCTGCGCCTCCACAGCGGCGTTCCGGCAGATATCGATCGTGCCGGCAATACGCCCGTAGTATCCTCACAACCATGACGCTTCCGGTCCGTCAGTTACGGCGTTCCGTTGCCGGCACGTGCGGCACGGTTTCGCGCCGCGACGTCTTCGCGAGCCTGGGCTTTCTGGCCGCCATGTCGGGCAGCGGGCTGCGGGCGCAGGCAAGCGATCCGACCGAGTTGGGCGTGGCCGCGGCATCGCGGCTGATACGCAGCCGCGCGTTGTCGCCGCTCGAGCTCACCGGCGCGTATCTCGAGCGCATCGAGCGCCTCAACGAGCGCGTCAACGCGTTCGCGACGGTCACGGCGCCGCTTGCGCTGGAACAGGCGGCGCTGCTCGAGGCAGAGCTCGACGACGGCCGCTGGCGCGGCCCGCTGCACGGCATTCCGATTGCGCTCAAGGACAACATCGACACGGCCGGGATTCGAACGACGGCGGCCAGCGCCGTGTTTGCGGATCGCGTTCCGCCTGTCGACGCGGAGGTCTATCGTCTGCTGAAGCAGGCCGGCGCCATCCTGCTCGGCAAGCTGAACCTGCACGAGTTCGCCTATGGTGGCACGTCGGCGATCTCGCACTTCGGCCCGGTCCACAACCCCTGGAATCTCGACTACGTGCCGGGCGGTTCGTCGGGCGGCTCCGCGGCAGCCGTCGCGGCCCGTCTTTGTGCGGCCGCGCTCGGCACCGATACGCTGGCATCGATTCGACTGCCGGCCGCCTGGTGCGGCGTTACCGGCCTCAAGGCGACGCACGGGCTCGCGAGTATCAGAGGCATCGTTCCGATAGCCGAGACGCTCGATCACGTCGGCCCGATCACGCATTCCGTGGAGGATGCCGCTCTGGTGATGGCCTCCATCGCGGGCTTCGATCCCGGCGATCCGGTGTCGATACGGACGCCGGCCAGGGATCTGGTCGCCGCGGTTCATTCAACCATTTCGATGCTGCGGGTCGGTGTGCCGCGCGGTTTCTGGTTCGAAAACCTCGATGCCGAAGTCGACTCGGCGACTCGCGCGGCAGTGGACACGCTCGGTCGGCTCGCCGGCGGAACGCGCGACATCGATCTGCCACCGGCCCCGGGTTTCGAAGCACTGCTCGCCGAAGCGCACGTTTATCATGCGCCGTATCTGGCCGACGCGCGGCGCGCGCTCTACGATCCGGTGACTCGCGAGCGTATCGTCGCCGCCGGCACATTCAGTGCTACCGATTACATCGAGGCGCGCCGTGCTCTGGAGCTGGCGCGCCGCCGGATCGACGCAGTCTTCGATCAGGTCGATGTCGTCGTGACACCGACGTGTCCGGTCATGCCGACGACGATCGAGAACGCGGAGATTCCCGAAACCGCGACCGGCGCCGAGTCGAGCGTTCGCAACACGGCGCCGTTCAATATCTGGGGTATTCCGACGATTACCGTGCCCTGCGGCTTCACGCGCCTCGGCCTGCCGATCGGGATTCAGATCAGCGGTCCCCGCCTCGGTGAGCTGCCGGTGCTCGCCGTTGCGCATGCCTATGAGCAGGCGACCGGGTGGGGGGCGCAGAAGCCGCCGTTGGCTTAGCAGGCTGTTGAAAAGGTCTCTGGCGGCGCGCTGCGGCGCCTGCTAGCCGGAAATCTCATCGATTGCACGGGCTGGTTACTGCCGCCCGGCACCGGCGCGGTTTCAGTGTGCGAGTGCCGCCAGGTAGGCGGCGACCGCAGCCGGGAAGCCGATGCGGAGCGCGTCCGCAGTGATCGCATGGCCGATGCTGACCTCGGCGAGCTGCGGGACGGCCGCGGCGAAGGCCGGCAGATTGTCGAGATTCAGATCGTGGCCGGCATTGACGCCGAGGCCGTGGTCTGCTGCAGCACGGGCAGCGTCGGCGTACTCGTCCAGCGTCGCGGCGAAATCGCCGCGGGCATGTGCAGCAGCGTATGGCTCGGTGTAAAGCTCGACGCGATCGGCGTCGGTCTCATGGGCTGCCGCCATCGCTGCCGGGTTCGGGTCGACAAACAGGCTGACCCGAATGCCGGCCTCGCGGAAACGCGCGACGATGGGCGCGAGCATTGCGCCGTCGGCGGCGAAATCCCAGCCGTGATCCGACGTGCGCTGATAGGGCGCATCCGGCACCAGCGTGACCTGATCGGGCCGGGCCGCCATCACCAGCGCGTTCAGCTCATCGCTCGGGTAGCCTTCGATGTTGTACTCGATTCGACCGGCGTGCCGCGCGCGGATCATCTCGGCCAGCGCGGTGGTATCGCTGCGCCGGATGTGCCTCTCGTCCGGCCGTGGGTGAACGGTGATGCCGTCGGCGCCCGCGCCGATCACCAGCTCGGCCATGCCGACGACGTCGGGGTAACCCACGTCGCGCTGATTTCTCAGCAATGCCACCTTGTTCAGATTGACACTCAGTTTGGCTGCCATCGCGGCCGTCCCGTTGCTCACCCGAGCGAGCACTTTAGCGTGCATTCGACGCCGAGTGCGCGGTTTCCCGAATGCGACCCGCCGGCGCGCTGGTAAGCTCCCGCCGTGGCCGGCGAAGCTCAATCCTCATTCCAGGCGCTACTGCGTCTGCTTCGCTATGCGCGCGGCTTCCGCCGCCGGATCGTTCTGGCTTCGCTTTGTTCCGTCCTGAACAAGGTATTCGACGTCATGCCGGAAATCCTGATCGGCATTGCGATCGACGTCGTCGTTCGGCAGCAGGACTCGTTTCTGGCAGGCGCCGGCATCGAGGACCCCGCCTGGCAGCTCGGTCTGCTCGGTGTGCTGACGCTTGCGGTCTGGGTTTTCGAGTCGGTGTTCGAGTATCTCTACATGATTCTGTGGCGGAATCTCGCGCAGGATCTGCAACACGCGATGCGGCTCGACGCCTACGAGCATCTGCAACGCCTGAACCTGGCGTTTTTCGAGGATCGCAGTGCCGGGAATCTGACCACGGTGCTGAACGACGACGTCAACCAGCTCGAGCGGTTCCTCGACGGCGGCGCAAACAACCTGATCCACGTCGGCACGACGCTCATTCTGGTCGGCGGCGTGTTCCTGGTCATTTCCCCGCTGATCGCGCTGGTGGCGTTCACCCCGACGCCGGTCATCGTGCTCGGCGCCTTCTACTTCCAGCGCCGCGCGCAGCCACTCTATGCGGAGGTTCGCGAGCGGGTGGGGCGTATGGGCGCGCGCCTGGCCGCGAACATATCCGGCATCATGACGATCAAGAGTTTCGCGACAGAGGCGTTCGAGGCGGAACGCGTTCGCGAGGACAGCAATGCCTACGTCGAGGCGAACCGGCGCGCGATAGCCATCAGCTCGGCGTTCATCCCGATCATCCGGATGGCGATCCTGGCCGGGTTTGTCGCAACCTTCCTGCTCGGCGGCTGGCTCGTGCTGAACGGGACGCTGAACGTCGGCGCCTACGGCGTTCTGGTATTTCTGACGCAGCGCCTGTTGTGGCCTTTGACGGGGCTTGCAGAGACGGTCGATCTGTTCGAGCGGGCAATGGCGTCGTCCAGGCGCATCCTCGACCTGATCGAATCGCCGGCACGGCTTCCCGAGCATCCGGACGCCCGCGCGCCGGGCCCCGTTGCCGGTGCGATCGAATTCGTCGATGTGAGCTTCGCCTATCGCCCGGACCGGCCGGTGCTTCGCTCCCTGAACCTCTCCGTCGGAGTCGGTCAGACCGTTGCGATCGTCGGGCCTACCGGCTCCGGGAAGAGCACGATCATCAAGCTGTTGTTGCGCTTCTACCTGCCCGACAGCGGCCGCATTCTGCTCGACAGCCAGCCGATCGACGAGCTTCGGGTCCGCGATCTGCGCCGTTGCGTCGGCTTCGTCAGTCAGGATGTTTTCCTGTTTCAGGGTTCGATTCGCGACAACATCGCTTACGGCACGCCGGCCGCGTCCGACTCGGCGATTCTGGACGCCGCCCGGTCGGCCGAGGCGCTCGAGTTCATCGAGGCATTGCCGGACGGCCTCGACACGCTGGTCGGCGAGGCGGGCGTCCGGCTTTCCGGCGGTCAGCGGCAGCGCCTGTCCATCGCCCGGGCGCTGCTGAAGGATCCTCCGGTCCTGGTGCTGGACGAAGCGACGTCGGCAGTCGACAACGAGACCGAAGCTGCGATACAGCGCTCCCTGCAGAAGATTTCCCAATCGCGGACGACGATCGTAATCGCGCATCGGCTCTCGACGATCGTTCATGCCGACCGAATATTCGTGCTCGATGCGGGCCGGGTCGTCGAGTCGGGAGTGCATGCGGCGCTCGCCGGTGCCGGAGGCATCTACGAGGCGTTGTGGAAGGTACAGACCGGCGCGGCCTGAACGTCCCCCGACGCTGCCCGAACATCCCGCTGCGACCGCCGACCCGGGGCGATTGCCGAGGCGTGTCGCTGTCAGAAAGAAAGAAGGACGCCCCAGGGGGAGGGGCGTCCTTCAAGGCTCGTCTGCCCGGTGTCGCGTGACGAGCCCCGGGGGAGAGATCGGCCGTGGAGGAGGTCTCTCAGGGAGTCGGGCCGATCGTCAGGAACCTGCAGTTCAGAGGCTGAACTCCATACCGTAGGAAACGACGAACTTCATCTCGCCGTTGTCGAGATAGCCGCCGCAGGCGAAGCAGCCCGAGGACGGCAGGTCCGTGTCCGAAATCGTGAACGAGAGGGCGTCGATCGAGAGCGTGACGCTGTAGTCGATGTAACTCGCATCGCCATTGACGGCGATGCCGTTGAACGCATCGACGAAATCGCCGTCGTGCTGTCCGACATGGAAGGAGAGGCCCATGCCGTTCTCGAGCTCGAGACCGTAGTCGAGCGACAGGTAATAGGCTTCACCGAAACCATAGTCGACTGCCGGCGATGGTTCATCGGCTTCCGTGTTGGCGAGGATCGACAATGTTGCGCTGAATCCGCCGATGCCGATCGAGCCGTAGATCTCGGCGAAATCGAATTTCTGGCTGTCGTCGTAGTTGTAATAAAGGTAACCGACGTCGTAAGTGAAGTCGTCGGTTTCTCCGGAATAGCCGAAGTAGACGTCATGCTCGTACGAGTAGCCGTCATCGGAGCCGTACTCGACGTTCGACACCCATGTGCCGATGTAGAAGCCGCTGTCATCGGCCCAGTCGATACCGCCCTGCACGGCGGCCTCATTGTTCGACTGGGTCAGGCCGCGCCACAAATAGTTGTTGGTCACCGAGCCGTTGGCCGTAACCTCGGCAAGCGCCGTGTTGCCGCCTAGCAGAAGGATGGCTGCTGCCCCGATCAGCTTTGGATTTGTCATGATCTGTGTCCTTGAATTCCGTTTTCTTGAATTGGAAGCCGCACCGGGCGCGTTGGCACCGATACCTGACCGCATCGGTAGCATGAAGCGTGCCAACCGAAAAAATACTTGTAAAACAGGCATCTGACCGGATCGCGGACAGACGTGCGTCTCGCGCTGGTGCACGCCCGCAGCTCGAATGCACCAATCCGGTGCAGCGCCTGACGGACCGGTCGCGCGTGCGGCCGCTCGCTGCGGGGGTCCGAGGCTTCCGCTAGAATCGCGGTAGAGCCCGACGATTCGGACCGGGCGCGCGTCTGACGACGGCGACCCGCAAATACAGGAGTTCCCGATGGCCTATCCACAACAGTCGTCCGCCGTTGCCGCGGAGCGAAGCAGCGCACTCGCCACCAACAAGGTCCTGCGCAACACATACATCCTGCTGTCGATGACGCTGCTGTTCAGTGCCGGGACCGCGACCGCTTCGGCCATGCTGAATCTGCCGTATCCGGGCGTCGTCATCACGCTGGTCGTCTATTTCGGCTTGCTGTTCCTGACGACGAAGTTCCGGAACAGCAACGTGTCGCTGTTGCTGGTTTTCGCGCTGACCGGGTTTCTCGGCTACACGCTCGGCCCGCTGATCAATGTCTACCTGACGCTGCCGAACGGCGGAGAGCTGATCGCGCTTGCGCTCGGCACGACCGGCGTCGCCTTCCTTGGCCTGTCGGGCTACGCGCTGGCGTCGCGCCGAGACTTCAGCTTCCTCGGCAATTTTCTGTTCGTCGGCATTCTCGTTGCGTTCTGCCTCGGTCTTGCCGCGTACTTCTTCTCGTTCCCGGCGCTCGCGCTCGCCGTTTCCGGCATGTTCGTGCTGCTGATGTGCGGCCTGATTCTGTACGAGACCGACCAGATCATCCGTGGTGGCGAGACGAATTATGTGATGGCGACGGTCACGCTGTTCGTCGCGCTCTATAATCTCTTCACGAGCCTGCTGCATCTGTTCGGCCTGATGGGAGACGAGTAGCGGTTCGACGGACCGGGCTTCCGGTCCGACATCCGGCCCGAACGCGGCGACACGATCGCCCCGGGTTCAGGCTGGATTCAGCACGATCATCCGTTAATACACCGATTCACCAGACAAGCTTTTCCGAAAGGACTCCTGATTCATGGACAAACGCAAACTCAGCCGCCGCAGGTTTCTCGGCAATGTCGCCGTCGCAGTTCCAGTCACCGCAATCACGTTCCGCCAGGCCCGAGCGCAGGATCTGCCGCCGGTAGAGCTCGACGATCCGACGGCGCAGGCGCTTCTCTACGTGCACGATGCTGCCGACGTTGATACCTCCAATCCGCTCGCCGCGCGTTACGAAGCCGGCCAGACCTGTGACAACTGTGTCCAGATTCAGGGTCCGGACGGCGCCGAATGGCGGCCGTGCAACCTGTTTCCGGGCAAGTCGGTCGCCGGTGCCGGCTGGTGCTCGGCCTGGGCGGCGAAGCCCTGATCGATAGCCGGCGACTGCGCTCTATCTGAAACGCTTCCATTCGGGCAGAATCCCGCCATGCGGGTTCTGCTCGTTTTCTTTTTCCTTCTGTTCGCCACGCGCGGCGTTGCCGACGAGTTGCCGGATTCGGTCCTGCGCGCGCTCGACTCGCTGGGCCTGTCGGCGGATGACGTCAGCGTACTGATACGCCCGCTCGAATCTGCCGAGCCCGTGCTGAGCCATCTGCCGGCAACCGCGCGGAATCCTGCCTCGGTGATGAAGCTCGTGACGACCTGGTCGGCACTGGAGCTGCTCGGCCCTGCCTATACCTGGCCTACCGAAATCTACTTTCTCGACGATTTCGACGGCCGGGCGCTCCACGGCGATCTCGGCATCAAGGGTTACGGCGATCCGTTTCTCGTCGTCGAAGAGATGTGGAAGCTGCTGCGCGGATTGCGCCGCCTGGGCCTCGAGGAGATTCAGGGCGATCTCTGGCTCGATGCTACCCACTTCGATGTCGCCGCCGGCAATCCCGGCGATTTCGACGGCCAGCCGTACCGAACGTACAACGTCCCGCCTTCCGCGCTGCTCGCGAACTTCAAGGCTGCGCGCTTTCAGTTCTTTGCCGACCCGGCGAACAATGGCGTGCGGGTCACGACCGAGCCCGATCTCGGGAATCTGCAGATCCGGAACAATCTGCGACTGACATCGGGGCCGTGCCGGGCATTTCAGGCCGGCGTCGCTTTCAATATCGTCGACCCCGCTGCAATGAGCCAGGTCGTGCTCGACGGTAACTTCGCCGACCGCTGCAGCGGCTTCGGCCTGAGTCGCACTGTTCTGAATCACGACACCTTTTTCTTTGGCGTGTTTCAGTCGCTGTGGCGCGAGGTGGGCGGACGAATTCGCGGCGACGTGCAAAGCGCCGAGATACCGGAGTCGGCCAGCCTCGTGCTGACGTGGCAGTCGCCGCCGCTCGGCGAAATCATCCGCAGCATCAACAAGAACAGCAACAACGTGATGACGCGGCAGCTCCTGTTGACCGTCGGTGCCGAGCGGAGCGAGCCGCCGGGCACGGTCGCGAAGGGGGTTGCAGCAATCGAAAGTCTGCTGACGGAGCGCGGCGTCAACGACGGCACTCTCGCGATGGACAACGGCGCCGGGCTCTCGCGCGATGCGCGCGTGTCGGCGCAAATGCTCGTCGACATGCTTGCGGCAGCAGCGAAGGGCCCCTATGCCGCGGAATTCATCGCGTCACTGTCGCTCGCGGGCGAGGACGGCACGACGCGCGGCCGGTTCGAGCGCAACGATACGGTGCTGCACGTGAAGACGGGTCGACTCGACGACGTCAGCGCGCTCGCCGGCTACGCCCACGCGGCCGACGGCCGCACCTATGTGCTTGCGATCATGGCGAATGCGACCGACGCCCATCGCGGCCTCGGCCAGGAGTTCGAGGAAGCCGTGCTCCGCTGGCTCGATACGCAGATCTGACTCAGACCTGCCTTGGCGCCGATCCTGCGGCGCCTGCCGCTATCCGGCGCGTTGCGGCATTTGCGACTCGGGCACCCACCAGCCGTGAATCTGGCCCGTGGCGCGGATCGGCAGGTGCACCGTTGCGACCGGTCCGTCCTCGAGGTGCTCGGCATCCATGATGACGAGGTCGCCGCGGCCGTTCTCGGTGTGCCGCGTCGCCACACCCAGCAGGTAGCCTTCGCCTTCGCGCGCATCGTCGCGTTTCGGTGCGAAGCAGACCTCGGCCAGCGAGCTCTCGTTGCCGAGGTTCCACAGCGTCGCGGTTCGCGTCTGATTGTCGAAGCGGGCGAAGCAGGCGCCGCCCTGGCCGCGCGGCAGCTCCGGGTCTGACGTATTCAGAAAGCCATAGCGGTAGTTGACCGTGTTGTAGCGGTCGTCCTGGCGGGGCAGGGCGCCGACATGCGGGTACAGCTGCTCGATGTTGTAGTCGCGGGGGCGCCGCCGCGAGAGATCGACGGACAGGCGTGTCATGTGACTCGTGCCCGCGACCGGATCCCAGCGGCTGCCATCGTGCATCGGCATGAACGGAAACGGGTTAGACATCGACATCTCGACGTCGATGTAGAGCCGCTCGCTGTCTTCGAAAGCGCCCATGATATGCGTGGCGCTGCGCGTCGGCCCCTGGATCCAGCGCACGTCGGAACCGTCACCCCCGCGCCGTACGAAGCCGAAGAACGTCGGCTTCGTACCGTCCCAGGACCAGTGCACGCCGCCATTACGCATCTGCTCTTCGTCGATCGCCATCGGAATGACGTAGAACACGATGTGATTCGTCGTGACCGCAAAGTCGTGCAGCATTCCGACGTAGGGCACCTGGATTCTTGCGTTCCACGGAATCCGGCCGTCCGGTGTGATCTCGAACATCGAAACGACGTCACTGCCGTGTCCCTCGGCCTCGTAACCGAAGGCGACGAGGTTGCCGGTTTCGGAGTCGACCTTCGGGTGCGCAGTGAACGTGCGGCTCGGCAGCTGGTCGTCGAACGTGAAGCTCGGCACGACCGTTTCGAGCGTCAGCAGGTCCATCGCCGACGGCGGGCTGTCCTCTTTCAGCGCAAGCAGCATGTCCTTGTGATTGATGATGTGCGTGTTCGCCGTGCTGCGGCTCAGTCCCCGGACGCTCGGGTCGTCCATCGACGGATTACGGTACATCGGAAACAGCAGCCGCCCGGCTTCGTTCTGCGCGAGCCAGCGCTCGTTGCGCACGAAGCGCGTACGGTAATCGACCCGGCCATCCTTGATCCGGAACATGCCGACGTGGCCCTCGCCGTCGAACGGAATGTTGCCCGGTCGCAGCGGATACTGAGGATCGGGGCCGACGCGATAAAACGCGCCGTTCAGATCGGACGGAATCTCGCCGGTGACCTGGCAATCGCTGACGTCGGCTTCGAGCCGGAACAGCGACGTGGGCGTTCGCATCGACGGCCGCAATTCTTCCTGCGGCGGCCCGCCCGGCGGCTGTGCGATCGCCTGCTTCGATACGCTGCCGGCGATTCCGAGCCCGGCGGCCGTGCCGATTGCCGCGCCGACGAACGATCGGCGGTCGAGGTTGCGCTCTTTGTCAGTCATTAGTTTTTCGCTCCGTGCGAGGCTATTTGCACTATAACGGCGGCGACCCGGTTGGCAAGTCGCGATGGGTACGCCAAAGGCGCCCCGGTTTGGAGGCGCCCAATGCAGTTCAGAATATCTACGTCGCGAATTTTCGGAGGATGTTACGAACCCGGCCAGAACCGTGCGGATACCATGGGGGCGATCCCGCAGCTTAGAATTAGGTAGCTTTCGAGGTCAGCCCCGTTGGCAAAGGCATAAATCGCTCCCAGGGTACCGATTACGCCGATCAAGCCGCTGAGACGTTGGCGTCTGGCTCGATCTGCGTAACGTAGTCGAAGTTCTAAAGCCTCAATTTCGGGTGTCAGATATCTCTTCTTCTCGGTTTGGTAGTCCATCGTGTTCCCCCAATGGAATTTCCCGCGTCTCTTGGCGCTGAAGTTTCTCTTCCACTTCAGGTCCGTGAGGCTTCAAAGATGCTCGCGATCGATGCATCCAGCATCGCATTGAATTCGTCGTCGGTCTGCTGCGCCGTCAAGCCCTCGGCGAGCGCACGCGAGAAGCTCGCAACCATGCCGTTGTTGCGCGCGAGTCGGGAATTCGCCTCTTCCCGCGTGTAGCCGCCGGACAGCGCGACCACTTTCAGGACGTTCGGGTGCTCGATACACGCCCGGTAGAGATTGTCCTCTTCCGGCAGTGTCAGCTTCAGCATCACGAGATCGCCACTATCGAGCGCGTTCAGCTGCGAGAGGATCTGCTCGCGGAGCATGCCTTCCGCTTCGGCCTTCTGCGGACAGTGTATGTCGACCTCGGGCTCGATGATCGGCACGAGACCGGCCGCCACGATCTGGCGCCCGATAGTGAATTGCTGTTCGACGTTCGCCGCGACGCCCGCAGCGCTTGCCTGCTTGATGACCGAGCGCATCTTCGTGCCGAAAATATTCTTCGATCGGGCCTTGGCCAGCAGCGCGTCGAGATCGGGCATCGGCTTCATCAGCTGTGCGCCGTCGTTTTCGTCCGCGAGGCCCTTGTCGACCTTCAGAATCGGCACGACGCCTTTGTCTTCCCAGAGATAGTCTGCGGTCGGCTTGCCGGCGATGTCGCGATCCATCGTGTTTTCGAAGAGGATGGCCGCCAGGATGCGGTCGCCGGAGAATGCAGGGCTCGTGATGATACGCGTGCGCATCTCATGGACGATCGCGAACATCTCGTCGTCGTTCGACCACGCGTCAGGCGTGACACCGTAAAGGCCCAGCGCCTTTGGCGTGCTGCCGCCACTTTGATCCAGCGCTGCAATGAAAGCGCCCGAGCCAGCTTCGAATCTGGCTTTTTGTGCGTTGCTGCGTTCCGTGTCGTTTCCTGACATGACTTGCCCTTGAATTCCTGTGGATTGCTACACAAACATTGTACCGGCAGCCACGCGACGCTGTCGTGCATCGAGGTCACATCGACACGATGGTGATCGCTCGCGACTGCGCATCGCTTGAAGCGGATGCGGGGGTTGCAAGCTTGTGCGTCTGGCAAACGGTTGCGCCGGCCGAACCGCTTGCGATGGCCGCAGTGCGCTACTCGATCAGAGTCTGGTCCGGGTTCTCCGGTCGGCAACCGAAAGGCCGGATCTCGAGATCGCTCGGCGCGTACTGCGCCTCGACCGGATCAAACTCGCGCGAGAAGAACACCGGGTCCGACAGTTGAATCGTTACGACGAGGCGGTTCGTCGCGGTGTCGAGGCGGATTCGCTCGACGGAGGTCAGAGCATCGGAGTGCAACAGCCCGCGGGTCGGTTCGCCCGGCATCTCGACATACTGGCGCAACACGCCGGCGCTGTAATTCGCTGTCTCGACGACCAGTGTGTCGCCCTCGAAGCGGCCGATCGAATGGCCGAGCGACGTCCTTGGTCCGTCTGCCGGATGCGCATCGAGACCCATGTGGACGACCCGCTCGACGTCCATCCATTCGTGCTGCAAGACGATGTCATCGCCCCGGCGGCCGATCGCCAGCGGCGTGCCCGGCGCGAACCAGACGCGCCGGATCGCGACCGGATCGCAGCGGAACGTCGGGTCGTCGACGAACGGGTCGTAGGCCTCGACCGCGGTGCGCCCGGCGGCCGTCAGGAAGTTCATCATCGGCTGCGGCCCGCTCGTGCTACGGCGCGCCGGCACCAGCAGCCAGGTTCCGAAGATGTCACTGCGCATCTCCTCGTCGACCGGGGGCTGCGGTGCGCCGCTAGCGACAGGAGGGCGTCCGCCAGGCCCGTTGACGCTGCGTACGATGCCGTCGGCGAGCTCGACCGTATCGAAGAAGCACATGTACGGGTCGCGTCGTGCCTGCGATCCGGTCAGCGTGATCTGGCTTCCGGCAGTCAGCAGCTCGGGAGAGATACCGTTGCGCGCGAGCTGCGTCACGCCGTGCGACTCGCAGACATAGTCGTGCGTGAGCCCGTTCTCGTCGGTCGCCTCGACGTGCAGATAGGCATGCGGGTTGCGCTGCTCGTATTCGACGATCGTGCCGGTGATCGTCACCGGCTTGCTGGCATCGAAGTGCGGCGCAAAGCTGTGGTGCGCGGCGCAGGGGCCCGCAAGCAGCAACAGGATCGAGATAGGGGACAGTGACCCTAACTTCGCCGGAATGGAACGCATCCCACGTACCGCGGAGTTAGGGTCACTGTCCCCTATCTCCTCAGCGTCACTGTCCACTTTTCTAGTGATGGGGCGCATCTCTGAGGCCCTCGGCGCAGGCAAACTCGCGCAGCTCGTCGTTCGGGTACTCGGCTTTGCGATATGTGCGCGTGATCTGCCACGGCTCCTCGAGCGCGAGCGGGTCGCGGACCGTGATCTGGTCCTCGAGAATTCCGGGTTCGATGAAACGGATACGCTCGTGCACCGTCATCTGCTCGCTGTGCGGGGATGAGCTGTCGATGAACGATTTGGTCGTGATCGCGACAGTGTCGACGACCAGCGTGTCGCCTTCCCAGCGCCCCGTCGAGTAACCCGCATAGGTCGGATCGTTCAGCACGCGTTCGGACGGTTCGCGCCCGTCGAGATAGACCCGACGCAGCGCGTCCTGATGCTCGCTGAAGAAGGTGATTCGATCGTCACCCTGCATGATCTCCATGCCGTACGCCATGCCCATCATCGCCGGCATGCCGGGCGGCAGGCAGTTGGCGATATTGTCGTATTCGTACGAGCCGCCTATGCGCGAATCCGCGACGACCTGCCATCTGGCGAGATACTCGGGCGTGAGTTTCGGATCCTGCGGTCGCCTGCCGAGTGAGCCATCGGAGGTCGGGCCCGTGCGCGTCGGGGGCGGCAGCGGCCCGTCCGCCGGGCGGGTCGGCGGCGCGGTCGGTGCGTTCGGATTGAATGGATAGTAGACGCCCGAAAAGTCCGGTACGTCGGCCGGCGCCGGCGTGCCGCGTCGGTCGGTGACTGCCGCCACGTCGATATCGAAATCGGGGCGATTGCCGAGCACCGTCCCGTCGGTCTTGGTTACGCGGGCGATGATGCCGACGGGGCTGCCGTCCTTGGACGGGCTCGCATAGACCTGCACTTCTTCGCCGGCCTCGAAGACGTTGCGGCTCCACCCTGCGCGGGAAAGTATGCCCGGGGCGCGGCCCTCGACGGCCCACTCGGTCACCGTGCCGTCTTCATCCTCGACGGCCATGATCAGCCAGGTATGGGGATTGATCCATTGCCAGTCGCGAACGGTGCCTGTCAGCGAGATCACCTCGTCGACCCGATAGGCGGAGTTGCTGTGATGGGAATGCGCGACCAGCAGCGGTGCTGCGGCGCCGATCAGCGCGAAAGTCGTCATACGCCACGTCTTCATTGTGTTCTCCGGCGCTTTCGGTTCCTCCCCTCAGTATAATTCGGGCATCGGCCGAGGGGTTGCCGGAATGGAAATCGAGCCAGGAAAAGTCGTTGCGTTCCACTATCGCCTGACGAATCCGGAGGGCCAGCTGCTGGATTCGTCGCCGCCGGAGCGTCCGGCCGTCTATCTGCATGGCCGCGGCAGCATCGTTCGCGGTCTCGAGAGCAAGATGCGCGGCCACAGCAAGGGTGACAAGTTCACGGCGACTATCGCCCCCGAGCACGCCTACGGCATGTACGACGACTCGGGCAGGAAGCGCGTCCCGAAGAAGCATCTGGTGCGCCCGGCCAACCCCCGCGTCGGTCAATTCGTCCTGGTCAACACGCACCGCGGCGAGGTCCGCGGCGTCGTCCTGAAGGTCGGCAAATTCAACGTCGACGTCGACTTCAATCATCCGTTTGCCGGGCAGACACTCGTGTTCGAGGTCGAGGTTGTCGAGGTGCGCGATCCGACGCCGGAGGAGCTTGGGCGCCGGCCGGGCGGCGCAGCCGCCTGAGTAGCGGTTAGCGGCCAGGCAGCAAGCGTACGCACATGGATCCCTGCGTCGACTGGCAGGCCCTGACGACCGACGATTTCCGGCAGCTCGATCCGGAGCGCACGGTTGCCGTGCTGCCGGTCGCCGCGACCGAGCAGCACGGACCGCACCTGCCGCTCGGGACCGACGCAATGATCAATCGCGGGATCATCGACGCGGCACGCGGCAGGATCGCCGGCTGCCAGGTCATCGTGCTGCCGGCGCTCGATGTCGGCAGCAGCGACGAGCACCGCGACTTCCCCGGCACACTGTCGATCGGCGCCGAGCATCTGCTCCCTGCCTGGCTCGAGATCGGTCGGTCGGTGGCCCGCGCGGGCGTGCGCAAGCTCGTCATTCTGAACTCGCATGGAGGCCAGCGTGCGATCGTCGATCTGGCGGCATTACGCCTGCGCATCGACTGCGATCTGCTCGTCGCCCGCTGCAACTATTTCTCGTTCGGCGCTCCGGACGGCCTGTTCGATGCTTCCGAGTGGCGCCATGGCATCCACGGCGGCGAAGCGGAGACCTCGCTGATGCTCTGTCTGCACCCTGAGCTCGTCAGGCGCGACAGGCTCGACGATTTCGACAGCCTCGGACAGCATCTGGCAGGCAGCGCGACATGGCTCGGGGTCGAGAAGCCGATCGGGATTGGCTGGAAGGCCCAGGATCTTAACGCCGCGGGTGTCGTCGGGCGCGCCAGCCGCGCGGATGCCGATCGCGGCGCGGCGTGGCTGGCACACCTTGCTGCTGCGTTCGCGACGCTGCTCAGGGAAATCGCCGACACGCCGCACGGGATCATCGCCGATCGCTGATGATCTTCCCCGGTTCGCGACGTGACGTGACATTAGGTGACGTGACGCAGCGCGACGCGATATGACGCAGCGCGACGCGATATGAGGTGACGCGACTCGACGCGACCCGACCGGTCCGGCCTCAGACCTCGTTCAGATGTCCGGCGCGCTCGCGCTTCGCGCGCAGGTAGCGCTCGTTGTGCACGTTCGATTCAGTCAACAGCGGCAGCCGGCCGCTGACGTCGATTCCCAGATCGCGCAGCGCGGTGATTTTTTGCGGATTGTTGGTCAGCAGTCGGATGCGGCCGATACCGAGGTCGTTCAGGATCGCGGCCGCCGGCCCGTAGCTGCGCTCGTCCGCACGGAAACCGAGATGACGGTCGGCATCCAGCGTGTCGAGGCCGACGTCCTGCAGGGCGTAGGCGCGCAGTTTGTTGGCGAGCCCGATACCGCGGCCTTCCTGATCGAGATAGAGCAGCACCCCGCCGCCGAATTCGGCAATGCGTCGAACGGCGGTTCGCAGCTGCTCGCCACAGTCGCAGCGCAGGCTGCCGAGAACATCCCCGGTCAGGCATGCGGAATGGATTCGCACCGGCACGCCATCGCGCGACCGCGACCGCGGCTGCGGGTCGCCGATCGTGACGGCGACGTGCTCAGCGGCACTGACCGGATCGCGGAACAGCGTGACGAAGCTCGCCTCTGCTTCGAGCAGCGGTACGCGCCCCGTGCCGATACGGTGCAACTCGGGAATGGGTGCACGTGCCACCGGCTCGATCGCGGCCAGTGGAAAGGAATCGACCGACGCCTCGACGAAGCCGCCTGTGAAATCGGCACCGATCAGCGCAGGCGCGAGCCGCGCCCGCTTCGCGAGCCGGAACGCCGCAGCGAGCAGCTCCGGAGAACCACTCCATGGCGCCGCCGGGACATCCCGGAGCGCCTCGACGCTCGCGTCGAGTCCGGCGAGCCGGCGCAGGGCGTCGGCGTCGAGTTCGCCCAGCGGAATCCGGATCGGACCAACGACACTCGTTCGCAGCGCCGCTGCGCGCTCGGTCGTCAGCAACAGCGCAGCGTCGGCCGTCAGCATCCGGAACCGGTCCAGTGCCGCTGCGTCCATGGTTTCCATAGCGGTGACGACAAACGTGTTGTCGCCATCGCAAACGGCGATGAAGCGCCCGTGCTGTAGCTCGTTGACGGCCCGGTCTGCCGCGCGCGTCGCGCAGTCACCGTTCAGTGCCGTGCCCGGTCCGAATGCCGGGTCCTGGCCATTTTTCATGATGCTAGGATAGCAGCAGATCACCGGCCCGGTCCGAGGCAGGCACGCGACGGAGTTCGAACTGGACGAGGCACAGGGCAGCGGTCGGCGGGACGCGAAAGCTCGAGGGGACGTCGTCGCAGCGACCTGGCAGCTGCTGCTGGCCGCGCGCCGGCTGGCGCGGGGGCTCGACACCGATGCCCATGCGGCGCTTTCCATAGACGCCGACGGGCGCATTCGCGAGACTCCGGGAGCCGGGTCCGTCGCGGGCATCGCGTTTCGGGATGGCGCCTGGTCTTTCGACACGGACGATCAGGCCGTGGCCGCGAATCTGGCGCTCTATCTGCCGATCTGTGCAGCGTCTCCGGCCCGCCCGTTCGTCCTTGCCCACCTCGGGCAGAGCCTCGACAACCAGATTGCAACAGCCAGTGGCGACTCGAACTATGTGACCGGCGCCGCGAATCTCGACCATCTGCATCGTCTCCGGGCGCTCGCCGACGCGGTTGTCGTCGGTGCCGGCACGATCGCGGCGGATGACCCGAGACTCACGACGCGGCGGGTCGAGGGACCGAATCCGGTGCGTGTCGTCATCGACCCGGCGCGCCGTCTGGATCGGGGCGCGCGGGTTTTCGCCGACGGCGAGGCGCCGACCCTCGTCGTTCACGCAACGGCGCGGATAGCCGATCAGACAAACGCCGTCAGCAGCGAAGCAGCCGCGGACATCGGCCGGCCGGTCCCTGGTGTCGTAAACCCCGGTGTCGTTAACCAAGGCGCCGTGGGGAGGTCCGCAGCAACGGAGCGCCAGTTAAGCGCGGCCGCTCGCTCGCCCGGCGTGGATACGCTCGATGTGCCACGGTCGGGGACCGGCATCGACTTACGGGCTCTGCTCGATCTGCTTGCCGCGCGCGGGCTCGACGCGGTTTTCGTCGAAGGCGGCGGCGCGACCGTGTCGGCGTTCGTTGCCGCCGGTCTGGTCGATCGGCTCCAGCTCGCGTTCGCGCCATTGCTCATCGGTGCGGGGCATGCCGGCCTCGCGTTGCCGGCACGCCAGACGATGGCCGAGTGCTTGCGGCCGCGCACCGCTGTCTTCGCGATGGGTGCCGACATTCTCTTCGACTGCGACCTGCGAGCCGCGGCGTCCGACCGCGACGCCGCGGCCGAAGCGCCGGTGCTCAGGCGGGTCCGCTGACCGGTACCGCCAGCAGATCTTCGTGACCAACGTCGATCGCGAGCTCGCCGCGCTGGCACTGAACGCGGCGCAGCGCCACCCAGTCCCGAAGCCATGCGTCGGCGCCCGCATCGATGTCGAGTGCGGCTTCGCGCCAGCCATCGATCAGTGCGGTCTGAAGTTCCGCATGCGCCGCGCGCAGACGCCAATCGCTGGTCTGCCGCGTCACGCGAAACTCGCGGCGGCCGAATATTCGCTCGGCTGCTGCGACCGCGGTCGGCCCGAGCGCCGGCCCGAAGCCCTTGTCGCCGCGCTGGTGGCGATTGACGAGCTCCGCGACTCTCGCGTCGTGCGGGTGATCCGGCGAGACCGAGATCCGGCCATCGTAAGTGAGTGCGAAGCAGGCCAGCGCCCCGGTTCGGGCAGCGACATCGGCCAGTTTCTTGAGCCACTGCTCGCTGACGAGATCGAGCAGCGCCGAGGCCGTCAGCACATCCGGCGCGGCCGCGTGAAGCGTATCGATGCCACTGCTCAGGTCGAGCTCGAGCCGCTCGAACGTGACCGGACCGCTGGCTGGATGGCGGTCAACACCGCCTGCCGCGACACGCACCTCCGGTCCCCGATCCGGCGCGGGCGCTTCGATGCCCGTGTGCACCGGGATCAGCTGCGTCAGCGCATCGAGCAAGGCCGGGTCGTCGTCGACGATCGTCCAGTGCTGTGGCAAACCGAGGCGCGGTGCAAGCCAGCGGAGATTTGCGCCTGTTCCGCCGCCGAGGTCGATGATCCGGGCCGGTCTGCCAACCGCATCGTGTTGCCGGGCCGCCAGCGCCGTGGCGAGATCCGCGGCGATCGCCTCGTCGCGCGCCCGTGCATCGGCCGGCTCGCGCAGCGTAAGCCAGGCGGCATCGAAGCCGCTCATCGGGTCGGGCCGGACAACGCGGCGGCAAACCGGCGCGCCGAGTCGGCCCAGTCCGGGATCGTGTCGGCCGCGGCCTGCGCACCGGCAGCGAGCCGTCGAAGCTGCGCTCTGTCATCGCACAGCCCGGCCACGGCGGTTGCAAACAGCGTCGCTTCACCGGTAGGCACGAGAATACCGGCGCCGGCCGGCAGCGTCCCGGCGACGGCGCCTGCCGACGTTGCTACTACCGGCAGTCCATGGGCCACGGCTTCCGCGACGACCATGCCGTAGCCTTCGAGAAACGAAGCGAGGACGAACAGGTCGGCGCGCCCGTATTCCTGCCGCACTCCGTCGGGCCCGAGCTCGCCGAGCAGTGCGACGCGATCGCTCAATCCCTGCGCTGCGATCTGTCGCTCGAGCGCGGCCGCAGTCGCCGGATCGTGCTCGAGACTTCCGGCGATTCGCAGCGACCAGTCGCGGTCCCGGATCGTCGCGAGCGCATCGATCAGCAGCCCGTGTCCCTTTCGCGGCGTCACGCTGCCGACGCTGAGCAGGCCGAGCCCCGCTTCAGCCGGGCGTTCGGGCCTGACGGTGGCAGCTGCGCGGTCGACGCCCGGCTCGACGACGGCGATGCGCGCCGGCTCGACCCCGTACTCGCCGAGCACCTCACGCGTCCAGTGGCTCGTCACGATGACCCGCGGGACCTTCGCCAGCGCTTCTCGCTCGCCGACCCGCAACGCCTCCTGGCGGGCCGGGTTGAGGCCGGTCTCGAGAGCGAGTGGATGATGGATCAGTGCGATCGGCTCGAGCCGATGTGCGATGTCGTCGAGCAGCGGCAGCAGCCCGGTCAGCGCGAGGCCGTCGATGACGACGAGCCGTCCACCGGGCAGCTCAGCGATCTGCCGTTTCGCATCCGCCAGCGCGCTTGCGGATGGCGATGGAAAGGTCGGGTCGAGCGCCTGTATCGTCGTGTGCCAGCCAAGCTCCTCGAGACCGGCGAAAATCCGGCGGTCGTACAGGTAGCCACCGGTGCGCTGATCGATCGGCCCGGGCACGAGCAGATCGACAGCCCGTTCATTTGTCGCGCCCATTCCGATTGTGTGGCTGCCGCTCCGGGTCGCTCTTTCAGGCGCCGAGTGCGCCCTCGTATGCAGCCCAGGCGATGTGTGACTCGTGCAGCGTGACTTTCATGCTCGCTAGCCCCGCACGCTTCGGGCCGAGCGCGCCATCTGCGATGCGTTCCTGGAGACGGTCGAAGACGACTCGCGCGAGGAACTCTGTCGTCGTGTTGCTGCCGCGAAAGCTGTCGTCATCGTCGAGGTTGCGAAAGTTGAGCGCCGCGAGCACTTCGTTCAGCAATGTGGCCGCTTTGCCGATGTCGACAACGACGCCATCATCGTCGAGCGATTCACGGCGAAATTCCGCATCGACGACATAGGTTGCCCCGTGCAGGCGGCGGGCAGGCCCGAAAGTCTCGCCGGCGAAGCTGTGGGCAATCATGAAGTGGTCGCGAACGCTGACTGAGTACATGGCTCAACGATAATTGATTCGGTGACAAAGCGCGCCTGTCCCGGCGCGGGTGATTGCGGCCATCGTCCGGGGCAGGTCGTCGAAGTGCGATTCCTCGGTCACCAGCGCGTCGAGCGCCGGATCGGCCAGCAGGCGCATGACGAGATCCATCCGTCTGCGATGATCCCAGCGGCTGCGCTGCCTGGCAGCGACGTGTCCCACCTGCGATGCCTTGAGCGTCAGCCGGTTGCTGTGAAAGCGTCCGCCGAGCGGTACCTGGCTCGTGCCGCTGCCGTACCAGCTGAGCTCGACGATCGTCGCCTCGAAGCCGGCCAGCCCGATCGCTGTCGCGAGCCCTGCGTCCGAGCCGCTCGCGTGCAGGACCAGGTCGCGGTCGTTGCCGGCATCGTCGGGAAGACGAAACCCGACGCCCAACGCGCGGGCGACCGCGTCGCGGGCGGGGTCGGTATCGACCAGCTCGACGTCGGTTCCCGCAATCCTGCCCGCGAGCCATGCGCAGAGGCAGCCGACGGTGCCGCCACCGACGACGGTGACTCGATCCCCGATCGAGACGCCGGAGTCCCAGATGGCATTGACGGCAGTTTCGAGGTTCGCCGCGAGCACGGCCCGGGTGTCAGGTACGGATGCCGGCACCGGCGTTACGGCGGCGGCCGGCACGACGAAGGCCGTCTGATGGGGGAACAGTGTGAACACGGTGCGACCGACGAGCGTGTCGGGCCCGTCGCGGACGACACCGACGTTGCAGTAGCCGTACTTGATCGGCGACGGGAACGCGCCCTCCTGAAACGGTGCGCGCATCCGGCGATACTCTGACGGCGGAACGCGGCCATCGTAGACCAGTGTTTCCGTGCCGCGACTGATCGCCGAATAGCGCGTGTCGATCAGCACTTCGTCGGCTTCCGGGCCGGCAAGCGTCGTCGTCCGGATCTCTGCCTGGCGCTCGCCCGTTATCCAGAATGCGCGTGCGGTCGTCATCGCGGCGATGCTTGCAAGCGGTCGGTAAACATGCAAGCGTGTCGGGCATGGAAGATCGAGCCGATCGCAGAATCGGCGCTCCGGTGACCACGGGGGACCCGCCGGCTCATCAGGCGGACCATGGCAGTGAGGCGCTGCTCGTGCTGCTCGCCGCCGCCGCAGCAACCGTCGTGGCTGCCGCGTTACTGAGTGCTGCACTCGACCTGTCGGCGAACTTCGTGCCGCGCGCAGCTCTGCTCGCGTTCCTTACGGCCGGAGTCATTCGCTGGCTCGAGCGGACGCGGCTTGCGCCCCGACCGTTCGGAGTGGCGAATCGGGTCACGACGATAAGAGCGCTCGGCGTTGCGCTGCTCGCCGCGTTCGTCGGCGAAAGCGGCGGGCCCGCGGTTGCGTGGACCGTGGTCGCGCTCGCCATCGCGATGCTGATTCTCGACGGCGTCGACGGCAGGCTCGCGCGCCGCAGCGGTCTTGCATCGGCATTCGGCGCGCGCTTCGACATGGAAACCGATGCCGCGTTCACGCTCGTGCTGGCCATGCTCTGCTGGCAATTCGGCAAGGCCGGCGAGTGGATTCTCGCCGTGGGCCTCATGCGTTACGGCTTCGTGGCGGCCGCCTGGATGTTGCCATGGATCGGCAGACCGCTGCCGTACTCACGGCGCCGTCAGACGATCTGCGTCGTCCAGCTGAGCGGTCTGCTCGCGGTGATTTCGCCGCTGTTCCCGGTGCCGCTGAGCACCGCCGTCGGCCTCGCGACGCTGCTGCTGCTCACCGCGTCGTTTGCCGTCGACGTGGACTGGCTCGCGAGAGAGCGACCGAATTACGGCTGAACGAGGCGGTAGTCACCCAGCATTGCGATCGCCGATAGCAGCAGGATCGCGATCAGCACGCCGCGAACGAAGCCCGCCCCGCGCTCGACCGCCATTCGCGCTGCGAGAAAAGCGCCGCCGGCGTTACCGAGCGCGAGCAGCAGGCCGAGTCCCCACCGCACCTGATCGTTGAGGACGAAGACGACCAGAGCCGCCACCGTGAAGCCCAGGACAATCAGGTTTTTCACCGCGCTCGCGCCGACGAGGTTGTAGCCGCTCGCGAATACCAGGCTCGCGAGCAGAAACACGCCGACACCGGCCTGAATGAAACCGCCGTAGGCACCGACACAGAAGAACGCGATAGCCTGCACCCAGTACGGTGCGCGCTCGCCGGTTGCGTGTGCTTCGATGAACCGCCGCGGTCGGGCCAGCATGATCACGAGCATCACCAGCATCAGAATGCCGATCGTGCGATTCAGGATGGCTTCGTCCAGGTCGACCGCGAGCGACGCGCCGGCGACGGCACCGAGCGATGCCGGCACGATCAGCCGCAGGCTGCCCGTGGAATCGAGTGCGCCGCGGCGGTGGAACGTGGCGACCGCGACGATGTTCTGAATCAGAATGCCAACGCGGTTCGTGCCGTTCGCGACATTGGCCGGCAGTCCGAGCAGAATCAGCACAGGCAGCGTGATCAGCGAGCCGCTGGCCGCGAGCGTGTTGATGAAGCCGGCAACGAAGCCGACGAGCGGGACAGCGGCGAGCAGCAGCCAGTTGGTTTCCGTGCTCACGAGAGGCCTGTCACAGCAGCACGACCTGAAAGCGGGCCGCCATGATACGCTGCGGCATCCCCGATCTGGAGACGACGATGCAGGGACGGCGATGTCCGAAAGCGGCGGGGCTGCTCGCCGGGCTCTGTGCCACGCTCTGTGCCGCGCTGCCGCTTACCTCGTCTGCGCAGGACGTTGCACCGGACAACGCGCACGTCTATGTGACAGTGACCGAACTCGCCGACGAAGTGGAGCTCATCCGCGAGGTCATGGGCAAGCGTTTCGACGACACCGCGCGGCTGCCGGTGACCGGCGTAACGCCGATAGAGCTCTACTATCAGATCGAGACGCTGGTGGTCGCCTCGAATCGACTCGCGCACGAGTACGCCGACGCGACCCTCGCCTATCCCCCGCCGCCACCGGACGGTGCGATCGAGCCCGCGGATCTGTTGCGCCAGGTCGAGCGGGCGCTGGCCGACGTGCGGCTCGTGCGTGCGGCGCTCGGAATCACAGAGTCCGTGTTGCGTGAAGATCGGGACACACCGATCGCCGAGACCGGGGTTTTCTCCGTCGTCCTCGGTGCGAACCGTCAGCTGAATCTGCTGATCGGCGACGAATTCGATTCGGCAGACGTGCACAGCCGGCTCGTCGTTGCGACGACGCTGGCCGCAGGCATTCTGCGCAGCAACGGTCAGGCCCCGCCGGCACTCCCGGCGCTCGAGCCACCGAGGCTGCCGTCCGACGTCTATCTGGAATTGCTGGAGTCGATCGATCTGCTGACCGACATCGGTCGTCGCCTGTCGGTCCCGATGCTGACGCTCAGCTCGAGGCGCAACGTGCCGATTGACGTCCAGTCAGGCGAGGTCTACCACCTCGCACAGTTCCTGGTCGCCGATCTGCAGGCGCTCGCGCGTTCCGTCGGCGCGACGCCGGCGGCGATCGACTTCGGCCCGCTGCCGAGGCATGTCTTCCCGTCGCACACGTCGCGCCTGGCGGCGCTGCTCGGGAGTCAGATCGACGCGATCGACGCGATCTTCTGAGACGCCGCGTCCGCAGGTCCGGGTCACCGCCAACGATGCGGAATTATCCGCCAATGGCCTTCTGCTGACCGCAGTCGCAGTCGCAGTCGCAGGCGCAGGCGCAGGCGAAAATTGCGCCGGGTCAGCCGAGTGACGCGAGGAACTGCTCGCCGGTCAGGCGGGCGTGGTCGCCGGCAAAGTCGTAGCCCGGCGGTTTCGAGTCGATGAAGATCTCGCCGTTCAGCGTGAATTCGCCCGGCTCGTCGAGTGAGCCGAGAAACAGGATGTACTTGCCCGGCTCTTTCAGGCGGTAGAACAGACTCGAGCCGCAGCGGCTGCAGAAGCCGCGCTCCGCCCACTCCGACGAGTCGTACGTCGCGACGTTGTCGTAGCCTTCGAACTCGACGCCGCCGGCTTCGATGCCGAGCGCCGGTCCCCCGAACCAGCGCTGGCAGGTGCCGCAATGACAGGCGTGCACTTCCTTGCTGACACCGGTTGTTCTGAACGTCACAGCTCCACAAAGACACCGTCCGCTTGCGTTCATCGAATCGATTCCTCCCGTTCGGCAGCTGCCCCGCCGGTCGCCCGGCAGGGCAGCGCACTGGTTGCGTCGTAGAGTCGATGCTACCGGTTGGCCGGGCTCGATCCCAGCACGCCTCGAGGCGTGCCGGGACTGATCCGATCAGAACGCCGGACCGCTCTCGTAAGTCAGGCCGAGGTCGCCAGCCTGCTCGCGGACAGCGTCGAAGACCTGTTGCTCGAACGAGTCCCCGGCGCCGCCGGCAGCCGCGACCTCATCGGCGATGTAGTCGGCACGCGCCTTCCCGAGCGCATCGATCTCGTTGCGCAGCGCGCGCCGCCGCTCGGCGATCCCGGCGATCTCGGCCTCGCGCTCTGCCGGTGACAGCGCCTGCAGGCTCGCCGGCAGCGCGGCCTCCGGAACCTCCTCGAGACTGGCGCGGCCCGACTCGATCTCGGCGACGAGGTCACTGTCCCCGAAAGCGTTGGCGCGGCCGGCGGTCGTCGAGTTGAAGACGGCGCGGCGGGCCCGGGCAGCCGTCGAGGCGGCGGCGTGCAGGTCCGCCGTTGCCGATTCCTTGCGCTCGGCTTCCGCCAGCGCGCGCTCATCGCCGAAGAAGAGACGAGTTGCGTCGAGCTCGGCGGAAAGCGTCGCGAGCGCGTCGTCGTATGGCGTTGCAACCGCGAACGCGCCACCGGATTGCTCGACCTGCATGTAGCGCCCGCCACCGAGCCTCGCGATTTCCGTCCAGTGCCCCACGGTCTCCTGCACGTTGCCGCACTGGATCGCATTGACTCGGATGCCGCGTGCGGCGGCTGCCCGAACGATGTCCGGATAGCGGGTCTCGCCCTGGTAGTCCATATGCGGCGGGGCATCGCCGACGAGGAATATGACGCGATACGTATCCTGATCGTTGCTCCAGGAAATGCGGTTCAACGCATCGCCGAGTGCAGCGTTGACACTCTCGGGTCCGTCACCGCCGCCGACGGCTTGGAACTGCATCAGCGTGCCGTACATCGAATCCAGGTCCGGACTGAGGTCCACCACCCGGGTCACGTACTCGTCGCCGCGATCGCGAAACGCGACGAGGCCCATCCTGATGTCCGGATTCTCGTTGGCCTGCGCCATCGTCGTCGCGATCGACCAGATCTTCTCCTTGGCCGTTGCGATCAGGCCGCTCATGCTCGACGTCGTATCCAGAACGAAGACGACTTCGACCGCCGGCGCTCCGTGCATGGCGAGGCGCTGGTCTTCGCGGTCGGTCGTTGCGAAGGCCTCGCGAACATGGGGATAGAAAAGGACCGCGGTCAGTGTTGCCGCCACGAGTGTTGCGGCGAATTTCTTCGTAGTCATTGGCGATTTGCTCCTTAGTGGATATTCGGTCGGGTGCTTTGCAGCCGTTCCAGGGCTGCCTCGGCGCCGCGTTTCGCGGCGGCAAAGCCTGTGGGTGGGGTAACGGCCCCTGGCCTACGCCGGCCGCGCGGCCGGCACGCGATGCAGTCGGCCAGTGCGAGCGTCAACAATGCAGACCAGCACGTCAGAAACACGCTGCCGGTATGGAGCGCCGTCCAGGCGCCGAACGACACCGCTGCGGCGATCGCGCCGAGATCGATACCGGCGCGCGCGGGGCTCACCTTGCCTGCCGTGCAGCGTACGAGCCACAGCATCGCCGCTTCGGCAGCGACGAACAGCGGCACTGTCGGCGCCAACCACCACGCGAGCGTTGTGCCGATCGCAAGGGCCGACAATGCAACGGTCATCCCGCGCGTCACCGGCTCGCGGCTGAAGCTGCGCAGTGCGCACACGAGTGTGAGGCCGACGACGACGGTGCGCCCGGCCGTGGCGGCGGGCAGTATGAGTCCGAGTGCAGTCGCACCGACGCTCGCAATCGCGCTCGCAACGAATGCGAAGACGGCCTCGTGCAGCAGCGACGGCGCTGACGCCGGCGTGCGATGCCCGCCGCTCATGACGGTTGCCCCGTCTGCTTTCTCGCCTGCTTTTCGGCCAGCAGGGCGATCTCGATGTCAGCGGCGTTCGGAGTGGTTGCCGATGCTTCGGCCGTGCCGGCATCTGCGCTGTCGACGACCAGCTCCGCCTTGAGCCGCAGGCTTGCGAGCTCTTCACGCTGCTGCTCCGCGAGCGCGTTCATACCGGTCGCTTCGGCAGCGAGATGTTCCCTGGTTTCGCGGACCCATGCGATCGCTCGCGTCGCTTCGAGCTTGCGCCGAACGACATTACGGGCCAGCCCGTCATTGCCTTCGGCGAAGCAGAGGTCGAGTTGCGCGTCGCACTCGGCGACAACCTGTTGCAACGTCGTCTCGCGCTTGCCGCATGCGGCGATCTCGTTCTCGGTGCCGGCGATTCGTGCCTCCAGAGCACCGAGTGCTTCCTCCATTTCCCGAATCGACTGCCGCAGCGCGCTCAGCGGATCTTCCATCCGGTCGAGCACGGCATGCGCGTCGGCCGTCAATAGTCGCGAGAATCTTCGAATCAGAGCCATGTCCCGTCCTCACAGTGATCGATGGCTCCATCGTCAGGCAGCAGTGGGGCGGGAAACAGGCCCGAAACGGTAAAAATCCGGCCTGCCGATTTACAAACTGTTTACACGCCGCAACGGCGGTCAGCTGTTAGCCTTGTTGCATTGGCGAACTGGGCACGATGGCGCATGCGACAGCTCGAGGTACTGGTAGTCGAGGACGAGCCGGCGATCCGAACGGGACTCACGGACGCACTCGTCTTTCACGGTTACGCCGTCGAGGCAGTCGGCGACGGAGGGACCGGCCTCACCCTCGCGCTGTCGGGCCGTTTCGACCTCGTGCTGCTGGACGTGATGCTGCCGGGTCTCGACGGCTTCGAGATCTGCAACCGCATTCGCGCCGCAGACCGGCGGCAGCCGGTCATCATGCTGACCGCGCGAACCACTGACGAGGACATCATCACCGGCTTGTCGCTCGGTGCCGACGACTACGTCTCGAAGCCGTTCTCGGTTGCCGAGCTGGTGCTGCGTGTGCAGGCAGTTCTGCGGCGCTCCGGCATCGATGACGATACCCGGATACTGGAGCTCGCGGGCGGCGTTACGATCGATGTCGAAACACTGAACGGAACCGCGCACGGGACGGCGATCGGACTGACCAGACGTGAGACTGAGCTGCTGATCTATCTCTACGCCAACTCGGATCGACCCGTGACCCGCGAGGAATTGCTGGCGAAGGTCTGGGGCTACGACCGCAACGCCGGGATCGAGACGCGGACGGTCGACATCCACATTGCCAAGCTGCGACGCAAGATCGAGGCGGACGCGAAGTCGCCACGGTGCCTCGTCACCGTGCGTGGTGCCGGATACCGGCTCGTCCGGGCGACAGCGGATGCTGCGCACGGTGCAGCGGTGGGCCTCCGTGAGCCCGGCTGACACCGCGACCGGCAGACGCGCGCTGCGCTGGCTGCGCCCGGCCTCGATGACGCACCGCCGGCTCGCGGTTCTGCTCGGACTGCTGTTCATTGCGCTCGCACTCCCGGCCGTGGTGCTCGTCCGCCTGGGCTTTGGCCAGCTCGATCTCGAGGCGCTGCGCCGCCAGCAGCTCGCTGCTGAGAGCTTCACGTCGCGACTCGACAGCCGACTGGGCACGATCATCGCTCGCGAGGAGGCGCGGCCGCCCGGGCATTACACGTTCCTCCTGGGCGGCGGGTCCGGTGACGCCGATGGTGCGTCGCGGCGCTCGCCGTTGTCGATGCTCGATCCGCCCGACGCGCTTCCGGGGCTGATTGCTTACTTTCAGGTCGATGCCGACGGCCGGCTGACCACGCCGCTGCTGCCACCGGACGACGATCTGCGCTCGTACGATCTGGACGACCCGGCGGACGTGGCTGCGCGGCAGCTGCGCGAAGCGACACTGCGGCGCATTCTGGCCGACAACCGGCTGGTCGGCCGCCCGGTGCCGGCGGCGCCGGCCGCCGCGCGCGGCCCCGGGTCCGCCCCCGAAGCCGTTTCCGAGTCCGTATCCGAGCCCGGCCCCGTGTTCGCCCCGGCAGCCGCGAGCAGAGCTATCGAGGTCGCCCCCGCCTCCGCGAACGGCGTCTTCGAGTCGGCCGAAGCGGTTGAGCGTGAGCGCGCCAATGCCGCATCTTCGGCGGTCCTGCGGGACGCCGGATCGGCCGATGAATTCGCGGAGGCCGAAGAGGCGGCCGCTGTGAACGTTGCCGCGCCCTCGGTCGCGACCTCCGTCGCCCCCGCCGTCGCCCCTGCCGCTGCGCCCGCGGCGCAGCGGTTCGAGAGCCCGGCCCCGCGCCGTAGAGCCGTGGCTGCGCCGGCAGTGGACGAGGTCGCCGACCGACGGGACGGTGGCGGCGCCGTGGACGAGGCGCCAGCGTCCGCGAGATCGCAGCCGCTGGCGACTGCCGCGATTGGCCAGGCAGTGTTCGATCAGCTGTCGGCCGAGGCGCAGGCGCTGGCGAACGCTCGGACGGCCGGTGTCGAGCCGGCAGCGCCGACTGCCGGCCCTGCTGGCCCTGCTGGCCCCGAGTCGGATGCTGGGCGTACGGCCGTTGCCGAGCGCACTGCTCTCGACACCGATACGGCCGGGCGCGGTGCCGCTGAGCTCGGGTCGGCGGCCGCCGAAGCTGCGGTCGCCGTCGACGATCTTGCCGAAGATGTTGCTGCGGAAGAAACGCGGCGCGCCGTGGGAACGTTCGCGACCGACGTCGAGCCGCTGGTCTTTTCGCGACTGGAGACCGGCCACTACGTGCTGTTCCGCAACGCCTGGCGCGACGGCCGCCGGGACGTTCAGGGCATGCTGATCGATGCCGGTCTCTTCGTAGCGGACGCGATTGCTGCGCCGTTTGCTGCTGCGGATTTTGATCCCGGTGTCGCGCTTGCGGTCGACGTCGCCGGCACGACGGTCGCGGGTGCGCCCGACCGGTCGGCAAGGCCGATCGTCCGGACGCGGCTGTCGCCACCGCTGGGCGACATCGCATTGACGTTCAGCGGCTCGCGACTGCCGGCGGGCCCGCTGCGGGCTGCGCTCCTTTGGTCCGCGGCCGCCTTCTTCGTCATGCTCGCCGGCGGCATCTATGCGATCTACCGTTTCGGTGTCGGCCAGATCGCGCTTGCGAGGCAGCAACGCACTTTCGTATCCGCGGTCAGCCACGAGCTGAAGACGCCGCTCACGTCTATTCGCATGTATGGAGAGCTGCTGCGGTCCGGCTGGGCTGACGAAGCGAAGCGCAACACTTACTACGACTTCATCTACACGGAATCCGAGCGGCTGTCGCGACTCATCGACAACGTGCTCGCGCTCGCGCGCATAGAGCGACGCGAGGCGCCGGCGCTCGAGCCCGCCAGCGTCGCTGAGGTTCTCGACATGGTTCGCTCGAAGACGGCTGCGGCGTTACAGCAGTCCGGCTTCGAGCTCGAGGTGGACTGTGACGCGTCACTGGCGGATGCGGAAGTCGACATCGACCCTGACGGCATCGCGCAGATATTCATCAACCTGGTCGACAATGCGCTGAAGTTCGCTGCAGCGGCCGAGCCGCGCCGGATCGTTATCGCGGCAAAGAGGACCGGGCCGGCGCAGGTCGGATTCGTCGTTCGCGACTTCGGGCCGGGCTTCGCCGAGAGCGAGCGCAAGCGCCTGTTCGATCTGTTCTATCGCCCGACTGATATTGCCGCCGGCAACCCGGTCAGTGGCACGGGAATCGGACTCGCCCTCGTGCGTGAGCTCGTCGTCGGCATGGGTGGCGCGGTGGAGGCGCGCAACGCGTCGCCGGGCGCAGCGTTCGAGCTGACGCTGCCACTGAGGAACGGCACGCTTTCTTGACGCCGTCCGGCGTATTCGGCTGAATCTGCGAAATGATTCGCCGCCGTCCACGGTCCGGTACGGTAGCGAAGCGTAACAGGAGCGTGAATGGATCAGGCGCTGCAGATTCTCGGCATTCTGACCTATGCCTTCGTGTCGGTCATCGGCGCGCTGGCGCTCGTCGTCGTCGTGCTGTTCATTCTGGACGTGACGCAGACGAAACACGCGATACGCCGCAATTTCCCTGTCATCGGGCGCTTCCGTTATCTGTTCGAGCATCTCGGTGAGTTCTTTCGGCAGTACTTCTTTGCGCTCGATCGCGAAGAGCTGCCATTCAATCGGGCCGAGCGATCGTGGGTTTACCGCGCGTGCAAGAGCCGTCAAAACACGATCGCCTTCGGCTCTACGCGGGATCTGCGCCGGCCGGGAACAGTCATCTACCTGAACGATCCGTGGCCGTTGCTCGACGCCGATATTGCCGAACCGGCGCTGCTCACGATCGGGCCCGACTGCGAGCTGCCGTTCGCGACGCACTCACTGATCAACGTCTCGGCGATGAGCTACGGGGCGATCTCCCGGCCCGCCGTGCAGGCGCTGTCGCGCGGGGCGAAGATGGCCGGTATCTGGCTCAACACCGGTGAGGGCGGCTTGTCGCCGTATCACCTGGAGGGCGGCGCCGATCTGGTGTTTCAGATCGGCACGGCGAAGTACGGCGTGCGGGACGACTCCGGCCGTCTGTCGCCGGCGCGGCTGAAGGAGATCGCCGCACACGACAGCGTGCGGATGTTCGAGATCAAGTTGAGCCAGGGCGCGAAGCCCGGCAAGGGCGGCATCCTGCCGGGCAGCAAAGTGACCGACGAGGTAGCCCGGATCCGTGGCATCCCCGTGCACGTCGATTCGATCAGCCCGAATCGACACCCGGAGCTCGAGACGGCCAACGATCTGCTCGACATGATCGACCTCGTTCGCTCGGCGACCGGCAAACCGGTCGGTATCAAGGCGGTCATCGGTTCGCTGCGAGGTGTCGACGAGTTGTGCGAAGCCATTCTGCGCCGCGGGCTCGAGTCGGCGCCCGACTTCTTCACGATCGACTCCGGCGACGGCGGCACCGGGGCCGCACCGATGCCGCTGATGGACAGCGTCGGAATGGTGATCCGGGAAAGTCTGCCGCTCGTCGTCGATCGGCTGACGGCTGCGGGTCTCGATGGTCGCATCAGGGTCGTCGCGAGCGGCAAGATGATCATTCCGTCCGAAGTTGCCTGGGCGTTCTGCGTAGGCGCCGACTTCGTGCAGACCGCCCGCGGTTTCATGTTCGCGCTCGGCTGCATTCAGGCACTGCAGTGCAACCGCAATACCTGTCCGACCGGTGTCACTACGCACAACGCGAGATTGCAGCGCGGTCTCGATCCTATGGATAAGAGCGAGCGGGTCGCCAACTACGTGCGGCACCTCGTCGAGGAAGTCGGGATGATTGCGCATTCCTGCGGCGTCACCGAGCCGCGGCTGCTCGAGCGTCGGCATTGCCGAATCGTCGGCGCGGATGCGCGATCGATTCCGCTCGACGAGCTTTATCCGCCGGCCGGCCGCCACCCGGTGTGACGAAGCCTGCGTGGTAACATCGCGGCCATTCGACGTCCGCGGCATGCGGAGCCACGAGGAGAGCCACAATGGGCGCAACGGGCACACTGGCGAAGAAATTTCCGATCGATACGAAGCATGGGCTGCTGATCGGCAGCGCGCTGCTGTTGTCGGCCTGCGGCCAGGAGCAGGCGGCCGAGCCGCCGGCGCCGCCGCCTGAGCCTGCGGCCGAAGAACCCGCACCGCCGCCGGCGGCGCCTGCCGCGTCGGCCGCCTCGGACAGCGGCCTGCCGGATCGCATCGTCGCCGAACGTGGGGAATTCATCCCCGAAGGCATCGAGTTCGACCACGCGAACCGACGCATCCTGACCGGCTCGCTCGCTGAAGGCACGGTCTTCGAAATCGGTACCGATGGCAGCCTTAGCCCGGTCGTCCTCGATCCGGAGCTGGTCTCGTCGGTCGGTATCGAGGTGGACGAGCCGCGGGACCGGCTGCTCGTCGCAAACTCCGATCGCGCTGCGTTTGGCGGCGCAAGCCAGGGCCAGGCGAAGCTCGGCGTTTACAGCCTGACGAGCGGCGAGCGAATTGCGATGGTTGACCTCGGGCCGCTGGCCGGCGGTGGCGAGGGCGCCTTCTTCGCGAACGATGTCGCGGTCACCGTCGACGGTACGGCGTATGTGACGGATACGATGCGCAATGTCATCTACCGGGTCGGGACCGATTACGAGCCGTCGCTGTTCTATCGCTTCGAGGCGATGGAAGGTCTGGGCCTCAATGGCATCGTCGCCCACGAAGACGGTTACCTGATCGTCGTCGCGTCCGGCGAGAATGGAGTCCTTTATAAGGTGCCGCTCGGCGATCCGTCGGGGGCCGCTGCCGTCGCGCTGGATCAGCCGGTCAACGGAGCTGACGGGCTCGACTGGACCGCCGACGGCCAACTCGCGTCGACGTCGAACAGCACGAGCAGCGTCGTGCTGCTCGACAGCACCGATGGCTGGGCATCGGCCACGACGGCAGGGACCGCGACGTTCGAGGGCCAGGCCACGACCGGCACCCGTGTCGATGACGAGTTCTACGTCGTGCAGCCGCAGTTCACCGGTCCGGAACAGCCGGTCATTCTGCGCGCGATCTTCTAGCCCGCAGTTTCCGGGCCGTGCCGCGTCGCGGCGCGTTCGCCTGTTCATCGTGCCGTCGGCGTCAGTGTGAAGGAATGGGTTACCGGCCCTGCGACGAACGGCGTTGGCACGCCCGCCGCCCAGTCTTCCTGCTGATCGGCGAAATTCGGTGACAGCGGATGGCCGCTCTGGCCGCCGAACAATTGCAGGATGCCGCTTTCCGGCGATGACGGCGATACGACCATGCGAAACACGGCGCCGCGCGTCGGCGTCGCTACCCGCAACGACACCGGCGAGCCGGGCTGCTCGCTCGCCGCGAGTCGCAACCGGAGACCGACGAGCGGCAGGCCGGCAAACGGGTGGCCGACGTCCAGTCGGTTGATCGCACCCCATGAGCCGCGCTCACCGGTGCGCTGCTCTGCCTCGCGCAGGACGTCGCGCAGGAAGTCGGGCCACGAGGCGAATGTCGCGGGCAACAGATGCGCCGGTCGCTCGTCGAGCAGCCGGTACATCGCTTCCTCTGCAAGCGGCCAGTTGTAGACGAAGTTCGGGTCCGCCTGCAGTGCCGGCGTGAGCAGCGGCGCAAGGCTGCGGCCGAGCAGCGCGCGAAAGAAGCGCTGCAGCAACGGGAAGGCGGCGCTGTCCGTGTCGGCGCGCCCGTTCCAGCCCGCGGCGGCCCGCCGCGCAGCGGCGAGCACTGCATCCGGCTCATCGTCGGCAACGATCTCGAGGATCAGCCGACGCAACGGCTCGTAGGCAGGCGCCGACGTGTCGAGCTGCATCCGGAACAGGTCGTTTTCATCGAAGCCCGCGGTGCCGTCCAGCAGAGCGTCGATCCGGGCCGCGCGGTGCGGACGCATGTAGACGCGACTGAGCGCGGCTGCAGCCGGCATCGGCAGGGCCCGGTCGTTGGCGTTCCGAACTATGCCGTCTGCCGGGCTCGTCACCACCGGCGGCTCCGCGTAGCCGGACCAGTAGCGCTCGCCGCGGTGCCAGTCGACCGGCGTGGAGCCGTCGAAGCCGGTGCGCAGCGGTAACGGGCCGTTGAGCGTCCACGCAATCGCACCGTCGTCGTCGGCCAGGCTCCAGCTCAGCGCCGGTCCGGCCCAGCGGGACAGGACGTCGAGCGCCTCCGTCAACGACGACGCGAGGTTCAGCTCGAGCAGATCGAGCGACAGTCCGTCCGGTTCGAGCCAGGTGGCCTTCAGCGCCAGCGGCCGGCCGAGGCCGTCGGTTGCGACGACGGGTCCATAGCGGCTGCGGCGGATCGTGACCGGCTCGTCGTCACCGGGCAGCCGGATCGTCTCTGCATCGAACGCTTCGCTGCCGTCCGGCGTCAGATAGCGCCCGGCATCGTCGGGATCGGGCTCGATGACGACCCAGTCGCTCTGGTCCGCATAACTCACCGTCGCGCCCCAGGCGATCGCGTCGCTCGCCCCGATCAGTATTCCCGGCAGTCCCGGCACTGAGACGCCGCGCACGGCATGCGCGGGCAGGTGGATTTCCGCCCGGTAGAACAGGTTCGGGAGCTGGAAGCCGAGGTGCGGGTCGTTCGCGAGAATCGCGTAGCCGGTGCTGCTGCGCCGCGCGTCGATGGCCCATTGATTCGAGGCGGCCGGGCCCATCATTGGCGGGTCGACGATGCCCGGTGGCGGTGTGTCCCGCTCGAGCCGCAGATCGAGCGCTGCGGGGCCGGGAACGGCAAGTGGCGTGTACCCGCCGGTCGGGTCTGCGGCTCCGGCCAGCAGCGGCCGGTCGTCGCGTGACGTGGTCGGCGTCAGGAAGCGCACGACCTCGGCGGGCAAGGTCGCGGCCATGACTGCCTGCGACCGTTCCCACGCTTCGTTGTTCGAGAGCATCGTGTAGATCGCAAAAACGACCAGCAGGCTGTCCTCCGGGCGCCAGGCTTGCGGCCGCTGGCCGAGCAGCCAGTATTCCGGCGGGCGCGCGCCGAGGTCGTCGAGGCCCGCATTGACGCCTTCCGAATAGGCGACCAGCCACGCGCGATGTCGTGCCGGCAGGCGCGTGAGGTGCTCACGCGCGCGGCGGCGAAATTCGAACGCGATCTGGGTGCGGTCGCGGCTGCGGGCACGATCTCCGAACAGCGCTGCGAGCTCGCCGGCGGCGGATCGTCTGATCAGGTCCATCTGGAAGTAGCGCTGCTGAGCGTGCACGAAGCCCTGGGCCCGAAACGCGCTGTCTATTGTCGTGGCATGAAGCTGCGGAATGCCGCGCGCATCGAACCGGATCTCGACCGCGTCGTCTAGCCCGGGTACCGGCACCGTGCCGGTGTCGCGGGGCAGCGATGCCGCGACGATCAGCCACGCGCCGCCGGCCGCCAGCGCGATGGCGGCGGCAGCCGTGATTCCGACAGCTCTGACGATGCGCACAGGTGTTCCCGTCTGCTCGCGCGTGAACCGCACGCGCCTGAATGGGGTCTAAGATAGCAGCGTGACCGCAACGCCGTGCCGTCGACGCCGTTGCGTCCGGAGAGAGAGATGATTCGAACTGTGGCATTCGTGTTGCTCGGTGCGGTCGCCGGCGTTGCCGTCATCATGCTCGGCAACCGCGGGCCGGCCGATGATGGCGGCCAGGCCCTGTCGTCGTCAGGCTCGGCAACGGTGGCGCTCGAACGCCGCATCGACGATCTCGAGGCCGCGCTTGCGGCCGAAACGCAGGCCAGGCTGGCCCTCGAGCAGCGCATCGAGGCGCTGCCCGCGGGTGTTGCGGAAGCAGCGGTCGCGACGACGGCGGACGCGGAGCGTCTGCCCGGCGAGCCGGCGAACGCCGAGGCCGATCGTGCGGCACCGCTTGCCGCTGCTCGTGGCACCGGCCTCGACCTCGAGCAACGGCTCGTTGCCGAAGGGCTCGCGCCGGAGCTCGCGGCCTTCATCAACCGCCGCACCGAGGAGCTGCGCCTCGAGGCGCTCAATGCCCGGTATCAGGCGCAGCGGGACGGCGAGCGATTCGCGGGCCGTGAGCTGCCGAACGTCAACGAGACGCTGCGCGCCGAGCTCGGTGATGCCGACTACGCGCGCTATCTCACCGCACTCGGGCGGCCGACCGACATTCCGGTCAACGCCGTGCTCGCGAATTCGCCGGCCGCGCAGGCGGGCTTCAGGCCGGGCGACCGGATCGTCAGCTACGCGGGCACCCGCGTCTTCGGCATGAACGAGCTCACGCGGCTGACGCTCGAAGGCAGTGCCGGCCAGGCCGTGGCCGTCGACGTCGTTCGCGACGGGCAGACGATTCAGCTCTATCTGCCCCGGGGGCCGCTCGGCATCACCGGCGGGCGCGGCTTCCGGCGCGGGCCCTGACCGGGGTAGCACCGCAATCGATCGTCCGGTCTGCGCGCGCCGGATTAACTCGCCGTAAGCCGGCTCGCGCTCGCCGTCATCCGAGCCTGTCGCTAAAATGCACTCCTTTTGGTCAAGCAGAATCGCATGTCCCTGCAAGAGAAATTCCTCGGGCTCGAGGCGCACCTGAAGCGCCTGGTCGTCGGCCAGACTCATTTGCTGAACCGGATGCTGACGGCATTGCTCTGCGACGGCCATCTGCTGGTCGAAGGTGCGCCCGGGCTCGCCAAGACCAGAGCGATCAAGGTCCTGAGCCATAGCGTCGAGGGCGACTTTCACCGCCTGCAGTTCACCCCCGATCTGTTGCCGGCCGATCTGACCGGCACCGAGATCTATCGTCCGGAAGACGGCTCGTTCGTCTTTCGTCAGGGACCGCTGTTTCACAACCTGGTTCTGGCGGACGAGGTCAATCGGGCACCGGCGAAAGTTCAGTCGGCGCTGCTCGAGGCGATGGGTGAGCGGCAGATCACGGTCGGTTCCGTAACCTATCCGCTGCCGGCGCTCTTCATGGTGATGGCGACCCAGAACCCGATCGAGCAGGAGGGCACTTATCCGTTGCCCGAGGCACAGCTCGACCGATTTCTGCTGCACGTGCTGGTCGACTATCCGGATGCGGACGGCGAGCGCGCGATCCTCGAGCTGAACCGCGCCGAGCAGCGGCAGTCGGCCGACGATGCGGCGCTTTTCAGCGCGCCGGAGCAGCTTTCCCAGAAGGAAGTCATGGCCGCCCGGCTCGAGGTGCTCGACACGCATCTCGCCGAGCCGCTCGAGGAATACATCGTGCAGGTCGTCGTCGCAACGCGCGATCCCGGCCGTTACGACGAGGGGCTGAAAGATTCGTTGCAGTACGGCGCGAGTCCGCGTGCGACGATCGGGCTCGACCGCTGCGCGCGGGCGCATGCCTGGCTCGCCGGACGGGATTTCGTCACGCCGGAGGACGTGCAGGCCGTTGCGCACGACGTGCTGCGGCACCGCATTCTGCTGAGCTTCGAGGCCGAGGCTGCCGGCAAGACGCCTGACGAGCTCATCGACGCGATTCTGGAAAGGGTCGGGGTGCCGTAGCCGTGGCCGCGGCGGTCCGATCCGCGCAACGCTCGCCGGTCGACGTCGAGCTGGCAGGCTTGATTCGGCTCAAGGCAGCCGGCGAAACGATCCGCTTGTCGACGCCACGCGTGCGCGCAACGGCCATCGGCGGGCATCTGTCGCCATTCAAGGGTCGCGGCGTCGAGTTCGACGAGTCGCGGCCCTATCAGGCCGGCGACGATCTGCGCACGATCGACTGGCGCGTCACGGCCCGGACCGGCAAGCCACATACGAAGGTTTTTCGCGAGGAACGCAACCGGCCGGTCTTTCTGTGGCTCGATGTGGGCGCGTCGATGCGCTTCGCAACGCAGGGCGCCTTCAAGTCCGTGGTCGCGGCCGAAGCCGCGGCCCTGCTGGCCTGGAGCGCGGTCGGTAACGGCGACCAGCTCGGTGGGCTGATTTTCTCGGACGATCGACACGAGGAGCTGCGGCCGCGGCTCGGTCGCCGTTCGGCGCTGCGATTGCTGAGTCTGATCGAGGAGGCGAGCCGCTGGGAGTACGCCGAGACGACCGTCTCCGGCGCCGCCGGTCGGGCATTGCAGCGACTCACGCGGGTCGCCCGGCCGGGCAGCATGCTGTTCCTGCTCAGCGATTTCTCATTCGTCGACGACGATGCCGAGCGTCACGTTCACCAGCTCGCGGCCCGCAGCGACGTGTTTCTCGTGCACCTGTACGATCCGGTGGACGCGGAACTGCCGCCCCCCGGACGCTATCGAATAAGAGTGGGTCAGCGAACTTTTTCGATCGATACCGGCGACCGGGGCTTGCGTGAGCGGCACGAAGAGGCGTTCACTGCGAAGCGTCGGCGGCTCCGCGCGCTTGCACGAATGCCCGGCGTCCGCCTGATCGAATGCGCGACCAACGACGATCCGTATCGGGTGTTGCTGCAGAATTTCGCGAAGGCATGAACGGCATCGACTACAGCCAGCTCCCGCTGCGGGACATCCATCTGCCAGGCGCGATCGGCTGGTGGCCACCGGCCCCCGGCTGGTGGATGCTGCTCGGCCTTGCGGTCGCTGGTCTGCTGCTCTTTCTGTGGCTCTATCGCCGCCGGTTTCTGGAGCGTGCCGCGCTCCGGGAGCTCAGGTCCGTGCAGGCGTCCCTCGACCGGGGCGAGCTGCCGGTCGACTGCGTGCAGCGCATTTCGATGGTGATACGTCGCTTCGCGATGTCCATGGCGAGCGGACTGCCGGTTGCCGGGCTGACCGGCGATCAGTGGCTCAGGTTTCTCGATGGCTGCTGGGACCGCAATGCCTTCTCGCAGGGGGCCGGCCGTTTGATGATCTATGGGCCGTACGCGCCACCCGACCGAATCGCTCGAGAGGACGTCGGCGCGCTCAACGCGCTCTGCATCGAGTGGGTTGCAGCGCAGCGGAGGCGGCACTGACATGTGGACGCTGGCCTGGTGGTGGATGCTCGCGGCCCTGCCGCTGCCGTGGCTCGTCCGCCGCTACGCGCGCCCCGATCCGCTCGAGGTCAGTCCGGCTCTGAAGGCGCCGCCCGGCCATTCGTTCGCGGCGCTGGCCGGCAGCAGCCCGCGATTCGATTTCGGCGTTCGCTGGGGGGTTGTGGTTCTGTGGTCCGTCTGGACCCTCTGTGTGCTGGCGGCGGCCCGCCCGCAGTACGTCGGCGACGCAGTCGCGTTGCCGGTCAGCGGCCGCGACCTGCTGCTGGCCGTCGACCTTTCCGGCAGCATGGAGGAACAGGATTTTCAGATCGAGGGGCGCTGGGTCGACCGTCTGACCGCGACCAAGGCGGTGGCCTCCGACTTCATCGCGAACCGGGTCGGCGATCGACTCGGACTGATTCTGTTCGGTCGCGAGGCGTATTTGCAGACGCCGCTGACATTCGATCGAAGCACGGTCGGTATTCTGCTCGAGGAGTCGGCGATTGGCCTCGCCGGCAAGGAGACGGCAATCGGCGATGCGATCGGACTCGCGATCAGAACGCTCGACGACGCTGGGATCGAGGAAGGGCGGCGCGTGCTGGTGCTCCTGACCGATGGTGCGAACACGGCGGGCGAAGTCGAGCCGCTCAAGGCCGCCGAGCTTGCTGCCGAGCGCGGCATGGTGATCTATACGATCGGCATCGGTGCCGACGCGCTGACCGTCCGCTCGCTGTTCGGGCTGCGACAGATCAACCCGTCCGCCGATCTCGATGAGGAGACGCTGCGCGCCGTGGCCGAGTCGACCGGTGGTCGCTACTTCCGCGCCCGCGATACCGATGAGCTGGCCGGCATCTATGCGCTCCTGGACGAGCTCGAGCCGGCCGAGTCGGATGAGCAGGGCTACCGGCCCGTGACGGAGCTATTCTTTTGGCCGCTCGGTGCCGCGGCACTGATCCTCGTTGCGGCGGGCCTCGCACGCGCGCTCGGCGGCGTGCCGGGCTGGCAGCGAACGCGGCAGGGAGTCGGCGCGCATGGCTGAGTTTCACTTTCTGCGCCCGCTCTGGCTGCTGCTGCTGCCGGTCATCGCATTCGTCGCCTGGCGGCTCCTGTCCGGACGAGCCGGCGGTGGTGGCTGGCAGCCGGTCGTCGATCCGGCCCTGCGACCGCATGTGCTGGCCGCGCCGGGGACGCTCGGTCAGCAGCGGCTGCCGACGCTGCTCGGCATCGTCGGTGCCGTGATTCTGACGCTGGCACTCGCAGGTCCCGCCTGGGACCGTTTGCCGGTGCCGGCCTTTCGAACCGACGAGGCGCTGGTCGTTGCGATGGATCTGTCGCGGTCGATGGATGCCGGGGACGTCGAGCCGAGTCGCCTCGCGCTCGCAAAGCTCAAATTACTGACGTTGCTCGAGCGGCGCGGTAACGGCCAGACGGCGCTGGTCGTGTTTTCGGCGCATGCGTTCACGGTCACCCCGCTGACGACCGACAACGCGACCGTCGCGGCGCTGGTCGGCTCCCTGCAGACCGACATCATGCCGAGCCAGGGCAGTTTCCCGGAGGCTGGCCTGACGCGCGCCGCGAGCCTGCTCGAGCAGGCCGGCATGACGGCTGGAACGATACTGCTCGTGACCGACTCGGAAGTGTCGCCACAGAGTCTGGACGCCGCGCGCGATTTGCGGCGCGACGGCTACGAGACCAGCGTGCTGGCGGTCGGGACCGAGGAGGGCGCGCCGATTCCGCGTTACGAAGGCGGGTTTCTGACCGATGACCGCGGACAGGTCGTGGTCCCGCAGCTGAACCTCGACGGGCTCCGGCGGCTCGCGACCATCGGCGGCGGCCGTTTCGCGCGGCTGACACCGGACGACCGTGATCTCGACCTGCTGTTCGCGCGCAGCGATGTCGGGACGTTGCGCAGCGACGACGAAAACGAAACCTATGAAGCCGACGTCTGGCGCGACCGCGGCGTCTGGCTGACGCTGTTGTTGCTGCCGGTGCTCGCGCTAGGGTTCCGGCGCGGCTGGGTCTATGCCTTCGCGGGCCTCGTGTTGCTGCCGGGACCGGAGGCCCAGGCTTTCGGCTGGCGCGATCTGTGGCAACGACCCGATCAGCAGGGCGTCGCCGCACTGGAGGCCGAGGACCCGCAGCGCGCGGCGACGCTGTTCGAGGACCCCGAGTGGGGTGCCGCGGCGAGCTATCGGGCCGGCGACTTCCAGTCGAGCGCTCGTCGGCTCGAGGGTATACAAACCCCCGATGGGCATTACAACCGCGGCAACGCGCTTGCGAAATCAGGCGATCTGGCCGGCGCGATCGACGCTTACGATCGCGCGCTCGAGATCGCCCCGGAGCATGCCGACGCAGAATACAACCGGGATCTGGTTCGGGAGTTGCTCGAGCAGCAACAGCAGGAACAGCAACAGGATCAGACTGAGCAGAATGACGATTCCGGGCAACAGCAAGCGCAGGCCAGTGATGATCAGGGTCAGCAGTCCGACGAAACGCAGTCGAACGGCAGTGAGCAGACCGAGGACCAGTCGTCCGACAGCGGCGAGCAGCGGCAGGCGGACAACGAGCCCGGTGACAGCGACTCCGACCCGCAGAATCCCGATGAGTCCGAGAACGATGCCGAGCCCGAGGCCGACCCGGGCGATCAGCAGCAGCAGGAGCTGCAGGCGTCCGCGCTTCCGGAAGACATCGAGGAGTGGGCGTCCGAGCAGGCGGCCGACCAGTGGCTGCGCCGGATACCGCAGGACCCCGGCGGCCTGTTGCGGCGCAAGTTTCTCTATCAGTACCAACGCCTCGGCGTCGACCAGGAAGGCAACTATGTCTGGCCCGGCGACGAGGTCTCACCCTGGTGACCGGCAGCCGTGTTGCCGTGCTGCTGTGGCTGTTCGCATCGACGGCCGCGGCCCAGAACGAAAACCTGACCGCCTCGGTGGACCGCACGACGATTCGTGAGAACGAGTCGTTCACTTACGTGCTGCGGGCCGAGGGACGCATCGCCGGCCAGCCCGACATCAGCCCGCTCGAGCGCGATTTCGACGTCCTGGGCAGCACGACCAGCGCGCGGATTCAGACGATCAACGGCCGAACCGAGCAGGTTGCGGAATACATTTACGAGCTGATGCCGCGGGCCGCCGGCAACTTCACGTTACCGTCGGTGACTTTCGGCGGACGCGCGTCGAACGAGTTGACGATCGAGGTCGAGCAGGCCGTGGTCTCGACCGAAGCACCGGCCGACATCTTCATGGAAGTCGAAGTGGATGCTGCGACGACCTACGTGCAGGCGCAGATCGTCTATACGCTGAGGCTCTTCGTCGGCGTCGGCGTCGGACGGGCGACGCTGACCCAGCCAGTCATTGCGGGCGGCGAGGCCATCGTCGAGCGACTGGGCGAGGACAGCCAGTATCAGACGGTCCGCGATGCCCGCAGCTTTACGGTCCGCGAGCGCCGCTACGCGATCTTCCCGCAGGAAGCGGGCACGCTGACGATCGGCCCGTCCGCGTTCGAGGCGATGGTGATACCGAATCGCGGTTTCTCACGCGTGCAGCGGCTGCGTTCCGACAGCCTGACCGTCGAGGTCATGCCTGCCGTCGGGCCGCCGGCCAGCCATCCGGATGCAGTCTGGCTGCCGGCGCGGCGACTCGAGTTGTCGGAGAGCTGGACCGATACCGGCACTTCATTCGTGCTCGGCGTGCCCCGCACCCGCGTGCTGACGATTACCGCCGACGGCCTGCTCGAGACACAGTTGCCGGAGATCGAGGTGGGTCAGGCCGAAGGTATACGGCAGTACCCGGATCAGCCGGAGCTCGAACGGCAGATCGTCGCTGCCGGGCTCGAGGCCACGCGCACGCAGCGTTACGCCGTGCTGGCGCAGACGGCCGGTGAGGCGACGATACCGGCGGCCGAGATTCCCTGGTGGAACGTCGGCGAAGAGCGCTGGGAGATCGCCAGAGTCGAAGGCACGGTCGTGCCCGTGCTGCCCGGGGAAGGGACGCTCGAGACTTCCGACGCACCGGTTGCGCCGGCCGTGGCGCCGGAAGTCGTCTCGCGCGATGCGGGCTGGTGGCCGTGGCTTGCCTTCGCCTTCGGCGCCGGCTGGCTGCTGACCGGCCTCGCGTGGTGGCTGACGGCTGCCCGCGCTTCGCCGTTGCGGCGTGCCGCGCCTTCGAAGCGGCCGACCATGCCGTCGCAACGATCGCTCGTGAAGCAGTTACGGGCCGCTTGTGCCGTAGGCGATGCGGAACGGGCCCGGACGCTCGTGCTCCAATGGGGCCGGCGGCGTTATCCGGCGTCGCCGCCGGCGAGCCTCGGCGCTCTCGTCGATCTGCTCGACGGCGATGCCGCGGCGGCCGTCGGCGCGCTCGAGGGACATCTCTACGGGCCCCGGGCGGACGCCTGGAGCGGTGGCGCGCTTGCGGCGGCGATTGCCGAGAGCAGCCGTGAGAAGGTCGCGAAGCCGGCAGGGAAGGACGAGGCGCTCGAGCCGCTCTACCGCTGATTCACGCTGCGTGCAACGCCCAAGCTGTGATCTGCGCCCGCGACAACGAGGCCGTATTCGGCCATCCTGCCGGAAATCTCGCGCTTCCGCTTTCGTATGGTGCTGCCGCTTCTGAATCGCGCCGGTCTGGAGTCGCCGTACGCTCAGGAACTCGAGCGCGGATTTCCGACTCTTCGATTCGCCGGGCCTCTGGAAAAAGACTTCCGCGACTATTACGTGGAACAGAATCGCTCGCGCGTGCGGCTGTCCGCTTTCGTCGCTTTGCTGCTGATACTCGCCGCAGCAATCATCGACTTTGCCTTCTCCGACTACCCGGACCGGCTGACGAGCACGCTGGTGCGGATCCTCGTGCTGTGCCCGGCACTCGGCGCCATCATTGCGGCGTGCTCAATCAGGGTGCTGAATCCGCACTACGAATTGATCGCATCCGTCGCTGTGGGTGCTATCGGGCTCGCGATCATCTACGTCAGCCACTATGCGGCACTGAACGGTGCGCCGTACCAACTGGCCGGCGTGGTGCTGGCGATCCTGTATGCGTGTCTCTTCGTCGGGCAGCAGTTCTACCGGGCGGTAGGCCTGACCGTGACGCTAATCGCAGCACATACGGTCACGGGGATCGTGGTAAATCTGCCGGTGGACCAGTTGCTCTACTCGACGGCTATCGCTTTCGGTGCCGCTGCAGTGGGCTCGATTTCGACTTACTACTTTGAGCTTGCGCTCAGAACCTCGTTTCTCGAAACGCGACTGCTCAATGAGCTCGCGCAGCGCGATGGGCTCACCGGCATCTACAACCGGCGCATCTTCGACGACTACGTCAAGCGTTTGTGGCGTCAGGCCCGGCGCGAGAAGAAGCCGCTGCAAATCCTGTTGCTCGACATCGACTATTTCAAGATCTACAACGATCTCTACGGTCATCAGGCGGGCGACGACTGCCTGCGCGCGGTTGCGCAGACGATTTCACGCTCCGCGAAGCGGCCGTTCGATTTCTGCGCCCGCTACGGCGGCGAGGAATTCATTCTGGTTCTCTACGGCCCGCCGCGGGAGTACTTCGCGTCACTGCCCGAGCAGCTGCGACGGGACGTGATGGAGCTGCGCATCGAGCACGAGGGATCCGACGTCTCCGATGTCGTGACAGTCAGCATTGGCGTCGCGCTTGCCGATCCGGGTTCGGGGCGGAGCCTCGCCGGGGCGATTCAGACGGCCGATGAGGCGCTCTACGAGGCGAAGCAGTCGGGCCGCAATTGCGTGGTCTATCGGGACGCGAGCGAGTCGGAAATCGAGACCGGCAACTTTCGCGCGCCGGTGCGCGCGCTGCCGGACTAGCCGCTGCCGGACTATCCGCTGCAGGACCAGCCGCAGCCCGGGCGAGTCGGCCCGGCGGAGACGAGCAGCGCCGCCGGTCAGGGCAGCGCCTACCAGTGACCGGTGTTGCCCATCGACGCCCATGGCTCGGCCGGTGCGAGTGCCTCGCCATTTTGCAGCAGCTCGACCGAAATGTTGTCGGGCGACCGGATGAACGCCATCTTGCCGTCGCGCGGGGGTCGGTTGATCGTGACGCCCGCATCCATCAGTTGCTGGCAAGTCGCGTAGATGTCGTCGACCTCGTAGGCGACGTGCCCGAAGTTCCGGCCCTCCGTGTAGTTCTCGGGATCCCAGTTGTACGTCAGCTCGAGCGTCCTGTCTTCCTGACCGGGCGGGGCAACGAATACCAGCGTGAATCGCCCGGCTTCGCTGTCGTAGCGGCGAACCTCCTTAAGACCGAGTTTGTTGCAATAGAAGTCGAGCGACTCGTCCAGATCGCTGACGCGTACCATTGTGTGTAAATAACGCACCGCCTATCCTCCAGCCTGGCGTAATTCCTGACGCAGGGGCCGGACTATAACCCGTCCGTCTGTCGCTCCTGAAGCCCGGCCGATTTGACTGAAGTCCGCATCATTTACATCACCGGCATGAAGCCGAAGCCGCCGCCCGCGCAACATCGCGAAGCGCTGGTGCGAGTGCTGGGCGCGGCGCTCAAGCGTCAGGACGCACGCCTCGACGGCTGGCTCGATCATGCGCCGCATGCATTCACGCTCGTATCGTGGACGTCGCTGCTGTACACCGAGCGCCGCGACATCGCGCTCGATCTGCCCGGCATCGAGCAGCTGCTGGCGCGACCGGAGCCGAGTCCCGACGATATCGGCGACATCGATCGACTCGGCCGCCACTTTGAGCGCGCGTGGCACCTTTTTGGCGATTCGTTTCCGTTCCTTACACGCATCGTCGCGTCCGATGCTCTGCAGGAAACGCTCGCAGAGGTGCACCGCTACCTGGACGACCGCGGCGGTATCGCTGGTCGGATCCGACAACTCGTACGCGAGCCCCTGGTCGACGCCTGGCGTGCCGGCGCCCGCGTACTGCTGGTCGGTCACAGCCTCGGATCGGTGATTGCCTACGACACGTTGTGGGAACTGTCACGTGGCGGTCACGAGCCGGGCAAGGTCGATCTGTTTCTTTCGCTCGGCAGCCCGATCGCAACCCGGTTCATCCGGCTGCAGCTCAAGGGCGCCGGTCTGAGCGGCCCGGAGCGTTATCCGGGCAACATTCGCCGGTGGCTTAATGTCGCGGCGCGCGGCGAGCTGGTTGCGCTGCAGGCCCGCATCGCACCGTTCTTCAAAGGGATGGCGAAACTCGATCTCCTCGAGTCACTGGTCGACCGGCAGATCTACAACCACTTTCGCGGACCGCAGGGGGAGCTCGACGTGCACAAGTCGTACGGCTACCTCCACCATCCGGTCGTCGCCGCCGCGCTTACCGGTGGTATCAACGGGGATGGACCCGGCGGCTAGCCCGCCAGCCTGCCGGCGGCGCTACCGGCCTACCTTGTTACCGGCTTACTCGAGCTGCGGCTCGATCAGCACGTCGATGCGGCGGTTGCGCACACGCCCCTGCTCGGTTTCATTGTTCGCAATGGGGCGTGTTTCGCCGTAGCCGACGGCGCTTATCCTGAAGGCCTGCACGCCAAGCACCGATGACAGATAAGTGCTGACGGCATCGGCGCGTTGCCGTGACAGTCCGAGATTCGTGTCGTCGCTGCCATACGAGTCGGTGTGGCCCTCGATGACGATCTGTGATCGGGGAAACACGGCGGCCGCGCGGGCGACTTTCTCGAGTAGGGAGCGGTGCGTCTCGTCGACGTTGGAACTGCCGCTCGAGAACGTCAGACCGACGAGCCGCAGGACGATATTGTTGCCTTCGCGCGAGACCCGCGCCTCGTCACGCGCGAACATCGTCTCGATCGACTCGAATTGCTCCCGGATGCGCGCTTCCGCCTCGAGCCGCTGCACCAGCGCGACGCGTTCCTGCGAGACGCCGCCGAGCTGCTCGTCGAGCGCGCGGATCTCCTCCTCCAGCTCCGCGATTCGCGCACGGCTCTCGGTAAGGTCGATCTCACTCTGGCGTGACTGCGCGATCAGGTCTTCGATGAGCGCCGTCAGCTCGCGCTCGACCGGCTCCGTGCCCTGATCGAACGCGGCCACCCGATCGGCAGCCGCTGCGATCCTGGCGAGCGGCGCTTCGTAGCGGAGGACGATCTGCTCGATCGGCACGTCTTCGTCGCGCAGTCGCTCGATCATCTGCGCAAGATAGATCGCATGCCGTGCCTCGTAGTTGGCCTGCTGGGCGAGGCTGCGCGGCCGGTCGGTGTCGTAGCGGTTCTCATTCAGCTCGCGCTCGGCTTCCTGCAACAGGCCGACCGCCCGTGCATAGGTAACCGGTGCGTAGCGGGGTACGCGTTGCTGATCGGCCTGGGCCAGCAAGGCTCGTGTCTGGCTGAGATACTGGGCCTTGATCGCGGTGAGCTCCGCGTCGCGGTAGAGCGCTTCCGTTTCCTGGGCCAGCTGCCTCGCGTCGCGGATGTCCCCGGCTTCGAGCTGACGGGTGGTCGCCGCGAAACTCTCGCCCGCTTCGTCCCACTGTTCCCGCGCGAATGTGGCCGCGTCGGCGTTCGTCGCGTCGTCGCGGGTCTTCAGCAGTGAGGCAAGCGTAATGGTTGCGATCTCGGCCGACTCGATCGCCTGCCGGAACGACTGTTCCGCAGCAGCCAGCCGGTTGCGAATTCTGTCGATGTTGCGACCGCGGTCGAAATCCTCGCGGGCCTGCTCGAGCGCCTCGAGCGCATCTTCGAAGCGATTCGGTGAGAGCTGGTCGGCATCGGCCGCGAGCGCTGCCTCGTGCGCCAGCTCGGCGTCGGTGAAGAGCGTCGCTCTGAGGTCCTGTGCATGCAGCGTTGCGGCGGCGGCGAACAGCAGTATCACGAGCAGCGTCTTGCGCATCTCAGTCCTCGGGTCGGGTACTCGGTCCGGCATTCTGTTCAATCGGAACGCCTGCCAGCCAATCGTAGCGAAAAGCGTAACCGCCTGCGATGCCGTGTGCACGCGGTTTTCACGCCGAACGGGACAAACTGTGGAGGTAATCACAGACGCTTCGGATACCCGCACCTAGACTCGCGCCCATGGGTATCAAGTACTACACGCACTTCGTTCTGACCGGTGACGCCGTCGAGGGTACCGATCAGGAATTCAGCGGCGTCGTCGAGGTGAACCGGCCGACTGAAGATGCTTACGAGACGCGTGAGATCGAGGCACTCCTGGCACGCAATTTCGACCTCGCGTCCCAGGATATTCGCCTGATCAACTGGTCCAGGTTGCAGTAGCCCTTCGTTTTCCCCCTGTGATTCGCCCGGTCCTGGTGACCGGGCTTTTTTTTGCAGCCACGCGCACATCCGGCCGAGCGGGAATCCATGAGATAATCGCGGCCACTTCAGGCATTCCGGTCCCAGCGTGTCCCAGTTTCGCGGCATCCCGGTCGTCATGACCGGCACCAAGTACCGCACGGAGCAAGGCTTCTCGGCCGTCAGAAACGGCGTCAAGCAGCGGCCGGACCGGCAGGCGCGCCCGTCGCCGCAGAAACCGCCCTGGCTCAAGGCACGAATACCTTCCGGCGAGCGCTACTCGGCATTGCGCGATGTCGTTCGCGAGCATCGTCTCGCAACCGTCTGCGAAGAGTCGATCTGTCCGAATATCGGCGAGTGCTGGAACAACGGCACCGCCACGCTGATGCTGATGGGCGCCGTCTGTACGCGCTCGTGTCAGTTCTGTGCCGTCGACACCGGCAACCCGCGGGGCTGGCTCGATCCCGCAGAAATCGATAATGCGGCCGCAACGGTAGAGCTGATGGGGCTCGACTACGTCGTGCTGACGTCCGTCGATCGAGACGATCTCGATGACGGCGGTGCCGGGCACTACGCCGCCTGCATACGGGCGATCAAGGCGCGTTGCCCGGCAACCGCAGTCGAGGCACTGACGCCGGATTTTCGCGGTGTGCGCGCGGACGTCGAAACCGTCGTCGACTCGGGGCTCGATGTTTTTGCGCAGAATGTCGAAACCGTCGAGCGCCTGACGAGTGTCGTCCGCGACCCCCGCGCCGGTTACGGGCTGACGCTGGATGTGCTCGAGCACGCGAAGCGGCACCGGCCGGAAATTCTCACCAAGACCTCGCTGATGCTGGGGCTCGGTGAACGAGAGAGCGAAGTCGTCGCGACACTCGACGATCTCAGAGCGCGTAACGTGGACATCGTTACTTTCGGCCAGTATCTGCAGCCGACCCGGAATCACCTGCCGGTCGAGCGTTTCGTGACGCCGGAAGAGTTCGAACGCTATCGTCAGCTGGGCCTGCAGCGGGGCTTCCTCGAGGTTGTCTCCGGCGCGCTGGTCCGTTCCAGTTATCGCGCCGACCGCGTGTTCGAAAAGAACAACGTCGGGCTCGGATGAGCAGGGCTGCCGTGCCATGAGCGCGTTCCTCGCCGAGTACGGCATGTTTCTGCTGAAGCTGCTCAGCTTCGTCGTAATCGTCGGCGGCGCGACCCTGTTTCTGATAGCGACATCGAAGAAGTCCGGTCCCGGCGAGCGCATCACGATCCGGCGGCTGAACGACGAAATGCAGAGTCGCGACGACAGTCTCAGGGCGCAGCTGCTCGACAAGGATTCCGCGAAGAAACTCCGCAAGGAGCGCAACCGGGAGCGTAAGGCGCGCCAGCGCAAGCAGGCCGGCGATGCGCGCAGCCGGATCTTCGTGCTCGAATTCAAGGGCGATATCAAAGCGACGGCAACCGCCTCACTGCGCGAGGAGATTACGACGATTCTGAACGTCGCGGGCGACGGCGACCAGGTGTTTCTCAAGCTCGAAAACGCGGGCGGTGCGGTGCACGAGCACGGCCTTGCCGCATCGCAGTTGCTGCGCCTGAAACAGGCGGGCGTGAAGCTCACGATCGTCGTCGACAAGATTGCGGCCAGCGGCGGTTATCTGATGGCCTGCGTCGCCGACCGTCTCGTCGCGGCGCCGTTTGCAATCATCGGTTCCATCGGCGTCATTGCGCAGCTGCCGAATTTTCACCGTTTTCTCGACGAGCGCGGCATCGACTTCGAGCAGCTGACTGCCGGGCGGTTCAAGCGAACGTTGACGATGTTCGGCGAGAATACCGAGGAAGGACGCGAGAAGCTCCGCGAAGAGCTGGCGGAGGTTCATGACCTGTTCAAGGATCAGATCGCCGCGCAGCGCCCGCAGATCGATCTCGACGCCGTTGCTACCGGCGAGCATTGGTACGGAGCGCAGGCGCTCGAGCTGCAACTCGTCGATGAGCTCGGGACCAGTGACGATCTGATCCGGGACGCGGCCCGCGATGCCGACCTCTACTCCGTCTCGTTCAGGCGCCGGCGCAGCCTGCCCGAGAGGGTGATGGGCGGGGCTGAATCACTGCTGCTCGGCTGACCGGGCCCGACACTTATGTCCACTGGCGCGAGGCCCGCGCCGGTACTGCGGCATAATCCTTACAGGCCGAATAACAAAAAGAACGATGGCTCATGCAGGCTGGACCCCGACGCCCCGGCGTCGCTGAGCGCGATGCTGCGATAACCGACATACTGATCACGCTCGGCTGCGCGTTGCTCGCGCTCTTCCACTCGATGCCCGCTGCCGCCGATGACGGAGACGCTGCAACGGTCGTCGCGGGTGCGGTCGGCTCCGCCGTTGTCCGGCGCGTCGACGCCGCGGGACACGACGACGCGTACACCTACCGGTTGCCGTTCGGGGACAGCGACATCGCCGTGCTGCAGGGCTACGGGTCGCGCTTCAGCCACCGCGGCACCGAGCACTTCACCGTCGACTTCGGTCTGCCCGAAGGCAGCCGTGTTCTGTCGGCCCGCTCCGGTGTCGTTACAGAGGTGGAGAGCGACCATGCCGTTGCGTGTGCGTCCGGCGGTTGTGCCTGGCTTGCCAACCGGGTGGTCGTGCGACACGACGACGGCAGCGTCGCCCGCTATTTTCACCTGGCGCCCGGCAGTGTCGTCGTCGTCACCGGAGAGCACGTTTCTCGCGGCCAGCTGCTCGCCCTTTCCGGCAACACCGGCATGTCGACGACGCCGCATCTGCATTTCGGTGTCTACATGACGGTCGCTGACGGCGCTCTACAATCCGTTCCGACGCGCTTCGCCACCGACGGCGGCGTCGTAGAGCTGCGCCAGGGCCGGCGCTATTCGCATCCCTGATCCTGAAATCCGGTTGCTTGCGCTCGAGTGAGGGCCGTGAATCGGGGGCGAGTTTGCCGGACAAGCGCAGCCAACCGATGAGAAGCGGTATGCGTATTTCGGGAAGGGTTCAAGTTATACTAGCCGCCCCATGAATACCGGCAACGTTTCGCTTCGTCGAGCCGTCCTTCCGTTGCTGCCCGTTCTGCTGACCGGTTGTTCGTTCTTCACCGGGATAAAGCCGTCGGAAATCCTCACTGCCGCCGTTCCGACACAACCGGATCCGACCGCGCCGCGACTCGAGCCGCTGCCGACCATGCACTATTCCGATGTGCAGGCGGAGCAGGAAATCGTCGGGGACGTGCAGGTGATCTTTACCCGTTACGAGAACACGTTCGTGCAGATCGCGAGGCGCTATAACATCGGCTATGAGTCGCTGCGTAATGCGAATCCAGAGGTCGATCACTGGTTGCCCGGTGAGGAGACGCCGGTCTTCCTGCCGACGATGAGTGTTCTTCCGGACGCCCCGCGAAACGGAATCGTGCTCAACCTACCGGCGATGAGGATGTTCTTCTTTTCGCAGGCCGAAGCAGAAGAGAGCGGCATCAGCGTGACCAGCCACCCGATCGGTATCGGTCGCGAAGGCTGGGCCACGCCGATCGGCGATGCGACAGTTACGCAAAAGGCACGTGAGCCGACGTGGTATCCGCCCGCTTCCGTTCGCGCCGAGCACGAGGCACTTGGCGACCCATTGCCGAGCATCGTGCCGCCGGGCCCCGACAATCCGCTCGGCAAGTTTGCACTGCGCCTGTCGATGCCGGGTTATCTGATTCACGGCACCAATAAGCCGGCCGGCGTCGGCATGCGAGTCAGCCATGGCTGCATCCGCCTTTATCCCGAGGATATCGAGGCTCTCTACGACCGCGTGCCGCTGACTACGGCCGTGCACATCGTCGATCAGCCGGTGCTCGCCGGGTGGCGTGGCGGGGAATTGTTTCTGGAAGCGCACCCGCCACTGGCCGAAGACGAGCGGGACCAGACGGGGCTTGCGCGGCAGGCGGTCGAGGCCGCGCTCGCGGAGACGCCTTTCGTGGCTGCCGATGTCGACTGGATGCGCGTCGCAGAAGTCGTTGCCGCGGCGCGCGGCGTCCCGTTCCCCGTGCTGCAGAATGCGGCCCCGCCGGAGCAGTATCTCGCGGCCGTGCGGGTTGTCGAGAATCTCGTGCCGGTCAGCTCCGAACAGTCGACGGCCAGTCGCTGATCGGCATGCCGGCGTCAGACGGCATGTTCACGGGTGCTTATCCGATTCCGCTGCTGCGCGCGTCCGTCGCGGGATTCCTCGGAGGTGCCGAAAGGGGGCCGGTCAACGAACCGGTGCTCGTCAGAAGCTTCGCAGAGTTTTATCAGCATTTCGGCGGCAAGGTTGCGACGAGCTGCCTGGCCCAGGCAGTTCAGGACTATTTCCTGCACGGCGGGTCCTCCGCGATCGTCGTCAGAGTTGCCAACCGCGCCACCCGCGGTGAAATTCGTTGCCCCGCCGGCAGCGATGCGCTGGTGTTCGCCGCGAGATACCCGGGCAGCGAGGAGGTGCTGAGGGTATCCATCGATTACGATCGTCTGGACGAAGATCCCACGAGGTTCAACCTGGTCGTGCAGCGCTTGCGCCGCGGGGAGTCCACGATCATTGCCGACCAGGAATTGTTCCCCGCCGTGTCGGTGGATCCGGCGGACGATCATTTCATCGTCGATGCGCTGCGCGATTCTCGGTTGATTTCGGTCATCCTGCCCGTGCCGCCGCAGCGTCCGGACGCCACCCCGCCGGAGCGCCCCGGCGATCCGATCCGCTACATCGGCATGGACCGTCTCGGCAGCGATGGCGAAGCGTTGACGGACTATGACATCGTCGGTTCCCGATCACAGAAGACAGGTCTGTTCGCGTTCGATCGCGGACCGAGGATCGACTTTCTCTGCATCCCGCCGCCGCCGGAGCAAGACCTCGGCCTGACCGTTTTCGCCGCTGCCGAGCGCGTGTGTGCCGAGCGCCGCATGATGCTCGTGTTCGATCCGCCGGCGTCATGGGAGACGCCGGAGCAGGCGATAGCGGGCGCGCGCTCGATCGCGAGCAGCAGCCGGCACGTGTTTGCCTACTATCCGCGCATTCGGACGCGCGGTGATCGTGCGCGTTCCGGCAAGGGCCTGCCGGCATGCGGGGCGATCGCGGGCCTGCTGGCACAGCGCGATGCAAGAGGCCTCTGGGAAGAAGCGCCGCTGACTCTGAAGGCGTCACTGACTTCGGTCTGCGAGCTGACCCGCGGTCAGGCGGCGTTGCTCGAGCGAAGCGGCATCAACATCTTTTCGCGTGGCGCCGCGGGCGCGGTCGTGCTGGCCGGTAAGCTCTTTCTCGGCAGCGCTCAGCGTGGTGGTTCGGCCGTCTTCGGATTGGGCCACGGGCGCCTCGTCGATTTCATTCTGAACTCGGTCGAAGAAGCCGTGCGCTTCGCGTTCGAGCGGCTGGATCGTGAGTCGGCATTACCGGCCCTCCGGCACCAATTGCAGCAGTTCCTCGGCGGCCTGCATGAGCGCGGCGTGCTGGCCGGCGCGCGACCGGATCAGGCGTACTTCGTCGATTTGCCACGCGTCGACGCGGATCCCGGTGCCGCGATCCGGTTCGGCTTCGCACTCGATCGTCCGGGCGAGTTCATCAACGCGGCCGTGGTCGGCACGGACGGGGCCCAGGTCGCGAAGCTGACTGCAGGGCTCGAAGTCGACCGGATGCTGATCTAGCCCGGAAACCTCTCCCGCGAATCGGAGAGATTTCGGGGCTGGCCCGGATTAGGACTCGTCGTCTTCGTTGCGGTCGATCCGGCCGTAGCCGCCGCCGCCGGGTGTCTCGATGATGAAACGGTCGCCGGGCCGAAAGCGCATCTCGGCGGTCGCGCCCACCTCGATCTGCGTGTGATCGGCTGTGACGATCGTGTTGCGACCCGGCAGGCCGGCATGACCGCCGGTGAGACCAAAAGGCACGGTACGGCGCCGGTTCGAAAGTATGCTGCCGGTCAGCGGTGCGAGAAACTCGAACTCCCGGACCACGCCGTCGCCGCCGTGCCAGCGCCCCGCACCACCGCTTCCGGTGCGTACGCAAAATCGCTGCAGCCTGATCGGAAAGCGCTGCTCGAGAATCTCCGGATCGGTCAGCTTCGAATTCGTCATGTGCGAGTGGACGGCACTCGCACCGTCGAACGCGGGCCCCGCCCCACAGCCGCCGCAAATCGTTTCGTAGTACTGATGGGTCTCATCGCCGAACGTGAAATTGTTCATCGTTCCCTGGGACGCGGCCTGTGCGCCGACGGCAGCGAGCAATGCGTCGGCGATGCACTGCGACGTCTCGACGTTACCGGCGACGACGGCTGCCGGGGGCCGCGGATCGACGAGACTACCGGGCGGGAGAAGAATCTCGAGGGGGACCAGGCAGCCAGCGTTGAGCGGAATGTCGTGACGTATCAGCGAGCGAAAGACATACAGGACAACCGAGCGCGCGATCGCTGCAGGTGCGTTGTAGTTGCCCGGGCTCGCAGCCGATGTGCCACTGAAGTCGATGGTTGCATTGCGCGCCTGCCGGTCGACACGGACCGTCACCGCGATCCGCTCACCCCCGTCGAGCTCGACGGTGCACTGTCCTCCCTCGAGTGTACCGAGCGCCTCGCGTACGCAGTTTTCGGCGTTGCGCTGAACGAATTTCGTGTAGGCATCGACGCGTTGGCTGCCGTGACGCTCGATCAGTCGATCGAGCTCCGCGATGCCTCGGGTATTGGCAGCGAGCTGCGCGCGCAGGTCGGCGATATTCTGATCCGGGTTCCTGGCCGGGTGAGGTCCCGCTGTCAGACGGGCGCGAACGTCGGCTTCGAGAAACTTTCCTCCGGCGACGATTTTCATCGGCGCGAATACGACCCCTTCGTCGTCGATCGAACGACTGCGCGCCGGCATCGAGCCCGGCGTGACGCCGCCGATGTCCGCGTGATGTGCGCGGCTCGCCAGGACGAAAGCAGGCGTGCTCTCCCCGGGCGCAATCAGCGGTGTCACCACGGTGATGTCCGGCAGATGCGTGCCGCCGTCGTACGGTGCATTCAGGACGAACGAATCGCCGGCTGCTGCCTGCGGGAAAGCGGCCAGCACGGCCCGGACGCTGTCGCCCATCGAGCCGAGATGCACCGGCACGTGCGGAGCGTTGGCGATCAGTGAGCCGCTCGAGTCGAACAGCGCGCACGAATAGTCGAGGCGCTCGCGGATGTTCACCGACTCGGCGGTCTGTTCCAGGATCACGCCCATCTGTTCCGCCACGTGCGTGAACTGGCGATTGAAGATCTCGAGCAGGATCGGGTCCGGCGATCCGGCAGCGGCGCCATCGCGGTTGTTGCGGGCATCGCCATCCCAACGGCCACCACGATCGGGACGGTCGTCGCCATCCCCACGGCCTTCACGATCAGTTTGGCCATCGCGATCGCTTGGGCCGTCGCCGTTGCCAGTGCCTAAGTCGGCCCCCGCCCGGGAACGGGTCAGGATCAGCGTGCCGATCGCATCGATGCGCGCGCGCCAATGCGACTCGACGACCGTGGTGCCATTCGCTTCGACGATGATCGCCGGACCCTCAATCGCTGTCCCCCGACCGAGTCGATCGCGTTCGTAGACCGGCGTTTCCTGCCACGCCCCGGCAATCCATGCGCGGCGAATCGCCTGTGGTGCCGGCGCTTCGGTCGATGACGCGAGCCGTGGTCGCTCCGGTCGCGGCAGTGTGACGATCGCTTCGACCTCGACGGCGTCCAGGCGGACCTCGGCCGTGTGTGGATCGAAGCCGAAACTCTTCCGGTAGGCCTGCACGAATGCCGCGCGAAGCGAGTCGGCCGAGCTCCCCGGCGGGAACGGTACGGCGAGAACAGTCTCACTGCTGCCGGCGCGCAACCGGACGCGTGTTTCGCTTCGGTTGTCGGTGCCGGCCTGTGCGGACCCGGCGGCTTCGGTTGCGAGCCGTCTTGCGGCATCGGCCGCGCGGGCGACGGCCGGTTCGTCGAGCGGGGCCTCGATTGCAGCCGAGCGCAGCGCCCGTCGGTCGGCGATCCCGATGCCGTAGGCCGACAGGACGCCCGCGAGCGGGTCGATCAACACGCAGTCGATGCCGAGGGACTCGGCAACCAGGCAGGCGTGCTGGCCGCCCGCGCCGCCGAAGCAGGCCAGCGCGAAGTCCCGGGGGTCGTGCCCGCGCTGCACCGAGATTTTCTCGATCGCCGCTGCCATGTGATTCACGGCGATCGAGATGCTGCCGGCGGCCACCTGATCGGGCGTCAGAGTGCTTCCGCCCCCGGAGGCTGCCGCCAGCGATTCGATGGCGTTTCGGGCCAGATCCGCAGCGACGGGCTGGCGCCCGTCCGCGCCGAATACCCGGGGAAAGTAGTCGGGCTGAATTCTGCCGAGATAAACGTTCGCATCGGTCAGCGTTGCAGGTCCGCCGGCGCCATAGCAAGCCGGCCCCGGCGCGGCGCCAGCGGACTCGGGACCCACGGTCAGACGACCGTCACGGAACGACAGCTTCGAGCCGCCGCCCGAGGCAACGGTATGGATGCGTACTGTCGGAATCGCGAGTGACACGCCGGCAACCTCGGTCGTGTCGGCGCGCTCGAAGCCATCGGCGTAGACCGAGACGTCGGTCGATGTCCCGCCCATGTCGAAGCCGATGACGCTGCGATAGCCGGCCCGCGACGCCGTGTCGGCCATCCCGACCACGCCACCGGCGGGCCCGGACAGGATGCAGTTGTGGCCGCGAAATCCTGCTGCGTCCGTCAGGCCACCATTGCTTTGCATGAACGACAACGCAATGCCCGGATTGCGTCGGCCCAGTCCCTCCGCGAGTTGCGCCGCGTAACCTCGGACCACGGGGCTCAGATACGCGTCAACGACTGTCGTGCGGCCCCGCTCGACGAGCTTCGCACGCGGGCTGACTTCATGCGACACGCTGATGTCGCTGAATCCGGCGACTGCGGCGATCTCGGCCGCGCGCTGCTCGTGGGCGATGTGCCGGTAGCCGTGCAACAGCGCGATTGCAACGCTTTCGATGCCGCGTTCGCGGGCAGCGGAGAGGCTCGCCCGAAGCTCGCTTTCGTCGAGTGGCTCGATGACGGCGCCGTCGGCGGCAATGCGCTCCCGCGCCTCGATCACTTCGGAATAGAGCGGCTCCGGCAGCCGAATGTCGAGCTCGAACAGCGCTGGCCGCTGCTGGGTGCCTATGCGCAGCAGGTCGCCGAAGCCGGCGGTCGTCACCAGCACGGTTGGCGACCCGCGCCGCTCGAGCAGTGCGTTCGTGCCGGCCGTAGTCCCGATTCGAACGGCTGCGATCCGGTCGCCGGGGACGGCGCGGGATTCGAACAGTCTGCGCACGCCCTCTACGGCCGCGTCGCGGTACTGCCCGTGAGCGTCGGACAGGAGCTTCAGCGTCTCGACGCCGCCATCAGGCGACACGGCAATGACGTCCGTGAACGTGCCGCCCCGGTCGATCCAGAACTGCCAGCCGTCGAGGCCTGCGGGGCGATCTGTGACGCCGATCACGTTGAGCTGAACAAGTTGGCCGGCCTCGCGGACTGCGGTGAAAACTGAGACTTGCTTCGGTACGCGGCAGATCCGCGGACATTAAGTTTAACCACTCGCGGCAGGCCGACGGCTGGCCGCGCAACGTGCCGCGTCCCGATGATTGCGGTGCATGGAGAGGAAAAGACGACATGCTGGGCATTCTTCGCCGTGGTGACAAGGCGAATGGGCAGCTTGGCTACTACCGCTCAGGCGACGAATGTGCGTTCGCGCACGTCGTCTCCCGTGCGGCAGGTGACGGGCGCCCGATACTCGACTACTGCAGCGCAGTGCCGGTTGGCGACGCGAGTGCGTTTGCGGCCGCCGCCAGGCGGTTGCCGGGGCGCCGGCATCGCGCGGTCAGTGTCCTGCCGCAGCGTGAGTACAGCATCATGCTGGTCGAGGCGCCGAACGTTCCACGCGACGAGCTGCAGGCAGCGGTGCGGTGGCGCATCAAGGATCTGCTCGAGTTTCCTATCGACGACGCCGTCATCGACGTTTTTCACATGCCACAGCGCGGTAGCGGCGGCCCGAACCAGATGATGTATGCGGTTGCGGCGCGCGCCGAGCGGGTCCGCGGCGAGGTCGATGACGCTGAGTCCGCGGGCCTCAACCTACACGCGATCGATGTGCTCGATCTGGCGCTCCGCAACGTCGCCGCACTGGTTGAAGTGGACGGCGAGGGCGTTGCGCTGCTGCACGTCGGTCAGCGCACGAGCACGCTATTGCTCGTCCGCCAGCAGGTTCTCTATCTGACCCGCCGCATCGAGACCGGGGCCGAGTCCTTCGCCGATGGCGGCGGGCTGCGGTCCGAGCTCGTCGACGGGCTTGCACTCGAAATTCGGCGCTCGCTCGACTACTTCGAAAGCCACTATGAGCAGAGTCGTATCGGGGCCGTATACACCTGCGGGCTCGAAACCTGGGATCTGGACCAGCTGACGGCAAGCCTCGGCATCTCCGTTCGGCAACTCGACGTGACGACCTGCCTCGGCGGCGACCTCACGTTGTCGCCGGAGGAGCAGCGCCGCTGCCTGCCGGCAATCGGCGCCGCTTTGCGCAGTCGCGAGGCGGCAGCATGACCGAGCGACCCTTCCAGCAGGTCAATCTGCTGCAGGCGGGCTTCCGCCGCGAGAAGCAGCTTTTTTCGATCGCGTCCCTGCTTGCGATACTCGGCGTCTTCGTCGTTTCGCTCGCGGCTATCTATTCATGGGGCTACTGGCAGGTGGCAGGGCTCGAGGGCGAGGTCGTGTTGCTCGAGGGTCGGGAGCGGGCCCAGGCAGCTCAGCTCGCGAGCCTGGATCCGTCATCCGGCGCCAGGCGCAGAGCCGAGATCGAAGCGGAGCTTGCGCGCCTGAGCGACAAGCTCGCCGAGCAGCAGCGATTGATCGAGGTGCTCGAGGATCGGCCGCTCGGGGCGGTTTCCGGGTTCGGCGATTTTCTCGCGGCGCTCGGGCGCAGCAGAACCGACGGATTGTGGCTTACGCGTATTGAGATCGACGGGGCCGCGCGCGGCATTGCGCTCAGCGGCCGCAGCATCGCTCCGGAGCTCGTGCCGGCATTTCTGCTGGGTCTCGGCGAGGAGGAGGCCCTGGCCGGGTTGCGTTTCGATCGCTTTCGCATCGAGCGCGACGACGACGAATCGGTCACTTTCGGTGTCGCCAGCAGGGCGATAGACGGCGATGCCGGCGTGGGGCGCGCGCGATGAAGCTCGGCGAACGGCTACGCGCATTGGCGGCGACCGGTGATGCGTTGAGTCTGCGCGAACGGCTGGCGCTGTTCGCCGCCGTGGTCGTCGTGATCGGCGGCGCCTGCGAGGGTGTGCTCGGCTCGGCGCTCGCAGCGCGCGAGGCAGAGGCGCGGGCGCGGATCGAGGCGGCCGAGGAGCGCTTGCGATCGCTGAACGAATCCGTCGCGCTCGTCGTCGAGGGCATCGATACCGGTGTCGGCGACCAGGCCGAGCGTCTGCGGCAGCTGCGCCGAAGCGTCTCGCAGAGCGAAGAGACGATGCGGCTTTATACGAGCGACCTGGTTGCGCCCGACCAGATGCGCTTCGTTCTGGAGGATCTGCTGCGACGCCACGATGGCTTGAAGCTCGTAAGCGCGACCAATCTCGATGCGCGGCCGCTGATCGAGCCGAATGATGACTCGACGGCGAGCGAGGACTCGGGCGAGCCGCTGGTCTTCCGGCACGGTGTGACGCTCGAGTTCGAGGGCAGCTATCTCGAAACGCTGGCCTATCTCGATGCTGTCGAAAGTCTCCCCTGGCAACTGTTCTGGTCCCGTGTCGCGCTGGAGACGATCGAGTATCCATGGCTGCACATCCTGCTCGAGGTCCAGACGCTGAGCCTAGACGAGGAGTGGATCGGTGTATAACGAACTGCGAATCGCCATTCGACTCTGGCTGCCGATTCTCTGCGGATCGGTTCTCGTCGCGGCGATCGTGCAGGGCGAGGATCGCCCGATCCGCGATCCGATGCGACCGTACAGCCCCCCGGTAACCGCCGGCACGGACGGATCCGTGTCGCGTGACGTCTCACTGACTGCCGTGCTGATTTCGTCCGAGCGACGAATCGCGGTGATCGATGGCGCCTTCTATCGCGTCGGCGATGAAGTCGCAGGCGCACGAATAGCTCGCATTGAAGCGCGTTCGATCCATCTGGCGCGCGGCAACGAGATTCAGATCGTTCCGCTGAACCCGTCAGCTGCAGGTGTGCCCACGGAAGACGGAGAGTCCAGCAGATGAGTTATCCAGGTTTGTCAGGCCGATTACACGCCGTGATCGTGATTTCGGGCGCCTGCGCGCTCTCCGCCTGCGTGTCGCAGTCCGGATCCGCCACGCAGGAGGCCATCGACGCGGTGATTCGGGAGGCGACCGATCCGAATGTCGAAGCAGCGTTTGCCGTCGTGCCGCCGGCAGCCCCGCCGCCGCCGATGCAGACAGCGCGTGAGCGTTTCGACGTGAACGTCGTTGGCGCCAACGCCCGCGACTTCTTTCTCGGCCTCGTCGAGGGAACGAGCGACAACCTGGTTGTGCATCCGGACGTGACCGGCCAGATATCGCTGTCGCTCAAGCAGGTGACGCTGCCCGAAGTCCTGCAGATCGTCCGCGATGTCTACGGGTACGGCTTCCGGGAGACCGGCGGCGGGACGATCGTCCTGCCGGCAACCCTGCAGTCGCGCGTCTTCGAGATCGATTACCTGAATCTGACTCGCGGCGGTTTGTCCCGCACGCGTGTCAGCTCCGGCCAGGTGAGCCAGACCGGCAGCGCGGACGATGGGCGCGCGCGCGCAGCCGTTGCCGGCGCGAACGACGACATGAATGCACAAGCAACGCGCCGCGAAACGACCGGCTCCGTCATCGAGTCGTGGAATGAAACCGATTTCTGGGCGGATCTCGGCAACACGCTGCGACAGATCCTCGGCGCCGGCGAGGATCGCCAGGTTGTCGTCAATGCACAGTCCGGCGTCGTCTTCGTCAGGGGGCTGCCCGACGAGCTGCGCGCTGTCGAGGATTTTCTCGACCGGATCCACGAGGCCGCGCAGCGCCAGGTGGTGCTCGAGGCGAAGATCATCGAAGTGACGCTGGACGAGGGGTTCCAGTCCGGCGTCAACTGGGCTGCAGTGCAGACCACGTCCGGCGGCGACACGTTTTCGGGCGGGCTGCGTAACGGCGGCACTGCGCTGAGCGGCGGTGAGCCGCCGTCGGGTAGCGACGTCGTGATCGGACCGGGCAATCCGGTCACCGGCTTCGCGACAGAGACCATTGGCGCGGCATTCGCGCTGGCGTTTGACGTCGGCGATTTCAACGCGCTGGTCGAGCTGCTCGAAACGCAAGGCGAAACACGCGTGCTGTCGAGCCCGCGCGTCGCCACTCTGAACAATCAGAAAGCCGTCATCAAGGCCGGGACCGACGAGTTTTTCGTAACCGACATCAGCAGCAACACCGTCACCGGCACCGCGGCCACGACGAGTCGGGACGTGACGCTGACGCCCTTCTTTTCCGGCATCGCGCTGGACGTGACGCCGCAGATCAGCGCCGACGGCGAGGTCATACTGCACATCCATCCGACAGTCAGCGAAGTCTCCGATCAGACCAAGGCGCTGACGGTGTCCGGCGAGACGGATCAGCTGCCGCTCGCGTTCAGCGAGATCCGGGAGTCGGACAGCATCGTTCGTGCACGCAGCGGGCAGATCATCGCGATCGGCGGCCTGATGCGGAACAGCAGCCGGACCAGCGAGTTTTCGACCCCGGTGCTCGGTCGCGTGCCGGGGCTGAAACGCCTGTTCGGCAGCACGCGTCAGGTCGAGTCGAAGACCGAGCTCGTGATCCTGCTTCGTCCGGTCGTCATCGACGACGACGCAGACTGGCCGCGCGTCATTCAACCGGCGACCGACCGCCTGACCCAGCTCGGCAGTCAGCCACGCTGACGAGGACCGCGACGTGAAACGCCAACGCGTCAGGCTGGGTGAGCTCCTCGTCGACAAGGGGCTGGTCACCGGCGAGCAGCTCGAAGCGGCGCTGGTCGAGCAGCGCAACACGGGTAGAAAGCTCGGTCGCGTGCTCGTCGATCTCGGCGCCGTTTCCGAGACGGACCTGCACCATTGCCTCGCCGAGTACCTCGGCATCCCGTTCGTCGACATGGGTCAGATGAACCTGGACCCGGATACCGTCAAGCTGCTGCCCGAGACGCATGCCCGACGTTTCCGCGCGGTCGTCCTGAAGGAAGACGAGCAGGGCCTGCTCGTCGGGATGGCCGATCCGACCGACATTTTCGCGTTCGACGAGTTGTCCCGGCTTCTGGCGAAACCGGTTCGTCTGGCGCTCGCGAAGGAAGCATCCGTGCTGCGGACGATAGACATCGTCTACCGTCGCACCGACGAGATCGTTTCGCTGGCCGAGGAGCTCAACGAAGAGCTGAGCCAGGCGGACGTAAATCTGGATTCGCTGTCCGCAGAGGAGGGCTCGCCCGACGCGCCGGTCATCAAACTGATCCAGTCGATGTTTCACGACGCGGTTCGGGTTGCTGCATCGGATATACACATCGAGCCCGAGGACGGGCTGCTGCGCGTGCGACTTAGAGTCGATGGCCAGTTGCAGGAGCAGATCATCGAGGGGCAGCGTGTGGGACAGGCCCTCGTGACGCGCCTGAAGCTGATGTGCGGCCTCGACATTGCGGAAAAGCGCAAGCCCCAGGACGGGCGCTTCAGTATCAAGGTGGACGACAAGGCACTCGACGTGCGTGTGTCGACGCTGCCGATCCACGCCGGGGAAGCCATGGTGATGCGTCTGCTCGATCAGGCGGCGGGCCGCATGAGCTTCGCGGAGCTCGGCATGCCGACGGGGATCACCGAGCGTTTCATTGCACTGGTCGAACGAACCGCCGGGCTAGTTCTCGTCACCGGGCCGACCGGCAGCGGCAAGACGACGACGCTCTATTCCGCGCTGAATCACCTGAACAAGCCTGAGCACAAGATCATTACGGCAGAAGACCCTGTCGAGTACCGGCTCGAGCGGGTAAACCAGGTGCAGGTGAACCCTCGCATCGGCCTCGACTTTCCGAGCGTGCTGCGGACGGCGCTCCGTCAGGACCCCGATATCGTGCTGGTCGGCGAGATGCGCGATGCGGAGACCGTGCAGATGGGCCTGCGGGCGGCGATGACCGGTCATCTGGTTCTGTCCACGCTGCACACGATCAATGCGATAGCGACCGTTCACCGACTGCTCGACATGGGCGCCGCCGGCTTTCTGGTGGCGAGCGCTCTGAACGGCGTGCTTGCCCAGCGGCTGATGCGACGCGTATGTGAGAGCTGTGCAGAGCCGGCCGCGCTGTCTGCACAGCAGCAGGCCTGGCTGTCCACGCACGCGGCTGGCACGGTCGATGACGGCACCGAGTTCGTCGAAGGCCGCGGCTGCACGTACTGCAACATGACCGGCTATCGCGGGCGCGTCGGGATCTACGAGCTGATCGAGATCGACGCGCCGCTGGCCGAGGCGATTCGCCGCGGCGATCTGTCGCTGTTCGCCCGCATCGCCCGGCAGCAGCCCGACTTTCGTCCGCTGGCAGGCAACGCGCTGGCGCTCGCCGCGCAGCATGCGACCTCGCTGCGGGAGGCAGTTCGCGTGACAACGGGGCTCGAAGAGCGTGATCCTTCAGGCGACATGCTCGACGATCTGGTTGCCGAGACGCGGGCGGCCGGGAGCGCTGGGGCCGACGACGACTCGGCGCTTCGCACCGGCTGATGGCTGCCTTTCGATACCAGGGCAGGAACGCGAGCGGCGAGGCCGTCGGCGGAGTGCTCGAGGCCGATTCGTCCGATTCGCTCGCCGACCACCTGTTCGAGCGCGGCATTACGCCGACCGAGATCGTCCCCGCAGGGTCGGGCTCGGAAGACGCCGTGCGGGACATCTGGCATCGGTTCGGTGGCGGCATGCCGACCAGCAGCGATCTGATCATGTTCTCGAGACAAATGTATGCGCTGACGAAGGCGGGGTTGCCGCTGCTCAGCGGCATGGCGAGCCTCACTGCGTCGACACCGAACCGGCGGCTGCGTGAAGCGCTCGGCGACATCATGGATTACCTTCAGGCAGGCCATGATCTCGCTTCCTCTGTGGCGCGACATCCGCAGATCTTCTCGCGCTTCTATGTGAGCGTCATCCGGATCGGCGAGAGCACCGGTAATCTGCCGACCGCGTTTCTCCGGATGTACGAATACCTGTCGATGGAAAAGCGCATCGGCGACAAGCTCAAGGCTGCGATGCGCTACCCGGCGACGGTTGTGGCTGCGATCGCGATCGCGATTGGCATCATCACGATGTTCGTCCTGCCGAAGTTCGCGCCAATCTTCGCATCGCTTGGCGACAACATCCCGTGGGCCACGCGCGTGCTGCTCGGCACGTCGTCGTTCGCTGCGCAGTACTGGTATGTCGTTCTGGCGGTAATCAGCGTGCTGATTCTCGGCATTCGGACCTGCCTCAAGACCGAGGAAGGGCGCTACCGCTGGGACCGGCTCAAGCTGAAGCTGCCGGCCGTCGGCAGCATCGCCGAAAAGGCAGCGCTCGCCAAAGTGTGCCGCTCACTTGCGCTGACATTCGATTCCGGCGTCCCGGTGGTGCAGGGCCTCAGTCTGATCGCGCGCGCCGCCGGCAACGAGTATCTGGCGGAAGGCGTGCTGCGGCTGCGCGACGGCGTCGAGCGTGGAGAATCTCTCGGGCGCGCCGCACAGTCCCGGAGCCTCTTCACGCCGCTTGCCCTGCAGATGGTGAAGATCGGCGAAGAGACCGGATCGCTGGGCGAAATGCTGGTCGAAGTTGCGGACTTCTACGAGCGCGAGGTCGATTACGAGCTCGAGAACATCAGCGGTGCACTGGAGCCGATCCTGATCGTCACCGTCGGCATCATGGTGCTGATACTCGCGCTCGGCGTCTTCCTGCCTCTGTGGGACATGGCGGCGAGCGGTGGCGGCCTCGGTTGAGCCAGGGTGGCCCCGGTTGAGCCAACGCGGATTCACGCTGGTCGAGCTCGCCGTGGTGGTCTGCTGCTGCGGGATACTCGGCGGTCTGATGCTGCAGCGCGTCGTGCCGCTGCTGGCACGAGCGGAGCAGACGGCGTACGAGCGGCTCACGAGCGAGCTCGCGAGCGCCCTGCTGCTCGAGGCGGCGGAGCGCGTCGTTCGTGGCGAGTCCGAGACGCTGCGTGAGCTCGACGGCAGTAACCCGATCGAGCTGCTGCTCGACCCGCCAGGCAATTACATAGGTGTGCCGCACGGTCGCGCGCTGGCGCGGCTGCCGCGGCGTGTCTGGTACTTCGATGGGAATGATGGCGCGCTCGTCTATCGGCCCGGTCGTGGTGTGAACGTGACGACCCCCGAAGGCGCCGCCAGCGATCTGCGGCTGTCGGTGCGTTTCATCTACGCAGACCGGAATGCAAATGGCCGGTTCGATCCGTCGGTCGACCGTTTCGACGGTCTGCGGCTCGAGCCGCACGCCGATTACCGCTGGGGCCGCGAGTGACGTATGCCGCGAAGCCTGAGCGGCAGCGGCCGGAATGGTCCGGATTGTGGCGAAGATCACGGCGGTCCGGGCGCTCGCCGCGTATGGTTTTCGATCCGGCGCGGGTGCGTTCGACGCCAGTCCGCGTCCGGAACCATGGAGAGGAACTGGAGGATTCGCAGATGCGAGGACATGGACGACAGACCGGCTTCACGCTCATCGAGCTTGTGGTCGTCATTACGATTCTGGGCATTCTGGCGGCGTTTGCGGTACCGCGCTTCGCTTCGCTCGAAGTTGAGGCACGATCGGCAGCGACGCAGGCCCTCGCCGGCAGCGTTCGGTCGAGCTCGGCCCTGTCACATGCGCTGTGGCTCGCACAGAGCCAGCCGGCCACCGTTTCGATGGAAGGCGCGACGATCACGATGGCCAACGGCTACCCGAACCTCGCGACGATCGACGATACGTTGTCGGATCTGAGCGGGTTCAGCTACGACGGCGCAGGCGTATTCAGCAAGGACGGCACGACGGCGAATTGCACCGTGACCTATGCCGAAGCTGCCGGGGCAGGCACGGCGCCGACGGTTGCCGTCGACGTGACCGGCTGCTGAAGCAGGCCGACCGTCGCGCCGACGCGCATGAAACCCGCTGAGCGAAGGCGCCACATGGCGCCTTCGTTCGTCACGGGGACAGGCAATGATCCGACTGCGTACACACGGGGCGCATCGTTGCCGGCCTGACGAGCGCCACTATCTCCCGGGCGGCGGGCGTGCCGGCGGATTCTCGCTGGTGGAGCTCGTCGTCGTGATCGTCATAGTTACCGTCCTCGCTGCGGTTGCGATGCCGAAGTTCTTCGACAATCGCCTCTTCGATGAGCGCAGCTACTTCGAGGAGCTCGCCGCGGGACTCAGTCTGGCGCGCAACGTCGCAATTGCGAGCGGGTGCCCGGTCCGGATGACAATTGCCGCAACGACTTACGAGGCTCGCCAGCAGGCGGCGAGCGGAAGCCGCTGTGCGCCAGGCGATACCACCTGGTCCATGCCCGTGCAGACGATGGCCGGTCAGGCGCTGGCAGGATCGGCCCCGGTCGGCGTCAGCGCATCGGCGGCATTTACCGTGATCTTCGACGGGCTCGGTGCGACCGACCTCCCTGCCAACCGGACACTGGCCGTCGGGGTCCACTCGCTGACGCTGCAGGCGGCCTCCGGCTACGTGGAGGTCAATTGAGCATGCGCCCGGCCGCGAGCACGCATCGATTGCAGCCGCAGGCGGGGATGACACTGATCGAGGTGATCATCTCGATCGTCGTCATTGCGATCGCTGTCGGCGCCGTGCTCGGGCTGTTCGCGATCAACGTCGGCCGGAGCGCCGATCCGATGATCGTTCGGCAGGGCGTTTCGATCGCCGAGGCGTACATAGAAGAAATCTCGCTCAAGGATTTTCTGGATCCGGACGGCATCGACGGCGAGACCGCACGCGTCGACTTCGACGATGTCGATGACTACCACGGCCTGTCGGATGCAGGAGCCGCCGATCAGTTCGGCAACCCGATTGCAGCGCTCGCCGGATACACCGTGGATGTCGCGGTGCAGCCGAGCGCGGCGCTTCCCGGTGTAGCAGCGGGCGATGCCCTGCGTGTGGACGTCAGAGTGCGGTTTGCGCCGTATCTCGATTTCACGCTCAGCACTTATCGGACGAGGCTCTGAACGATGGCTGCGATGCCCCGTTTACGGCTACTCGAGCAAGACGTTGCGCTGCGCCCACGGCTGGCGCCGCGGCACATCCCGGTGGGCGGATTCACGCTGATCGAGCTTGCGGTGACGATGACCCTCAGCGTCATCGTCGTCGCCTTCGCGGCCGTATTCATCAGCGTGCCCGTGCAGGGATTCGTCGATCAGTCCCGTCGCGCTCGCCTCGTCGATGCGTCCGACTCGGCAGTGGACCGCTTGATCAGGGATGTGCGCCGGGCGCTGCCGAACAGTGTGCGCACGACTGCAGCCGGTGGCGTCGCGGTGCTTGAGGTGCTCAGCACCGTGGACGGGGCGCGCTATCGCCAGAACCCGCCGGGCGGAGCGCCGCGACAGCTCGACATGTCGACCGCCGACGCATCGTTCAATGCGATCGGCGGGTTTACCGGCATCGCGAAGCCGTTCAGTTCGACGACGCACTACCTGTCGATTTACAACGTTGGCGTTCCCGGCGCGAACGCCTATGAGCTCGGCAACGTAATCACGCCGGCCGGCACGCAGATCGATATCACGACCGATACGTTCGCCGGAGAGGACCGCGTCACCCTGTCCCCCCCGTTTCAGTTCGCCTACGGCTCGCCGAGCCGGCGCGTCTATCTGGTCGATGGCGCTATCAGCTATCTGTGCGACCCGGTCGCCGGCACGTTGCGGCGCTACAGCGGTTACGCAATCGCCGCGAATCAGGCGGACCGGGATACGCATGCGGAACTGACCGGCGCCGGTGCGAACGTTGCCCTGCTCGCAAACCTGGTATCGGGCTGCGCATTCAGTTACACGCCCGGCACGGCGGAGCGGGCGGGTCTGTTGTCCGTCGAGCTGACCGTAGCGGAATCCGGTGAGACGGTTTCGCTGCTGTCGCAGGTTCACGTGGACAACGTCCCATGAGAACGCCCGTGCACAAGGCGATGCCAGCGCGCGGCGTTTCGCTGGTCGCGGCGATCTTTCTCGTCGTCGTCATTGCCGGTATGGGTGCTGCAGCAGTGCGGCTGACGACGGCACAACAGCAGTCGGTCGCTGCAGAGCTCGCGGCAACGCAGGCTTTCCAGGCGGCCAAAGCCGGTATCGGCTGGGCCGCGCACCGGGCGCTGAACGGCGGCTGGTGCGGGAATCAGACGCTCAGTCTCACCGAAGGTGGCACGTTCGGTTTCGATGTGACAGTCGCATGCGTGCAAACGCTGCACACGGAGGCCGGGGCAACGATCAACATCTACACGATCACCGCGCTCGCCGAAGCGGGTGTCTACGGAGGTCCGGACTACGTCTCGCGGCGTATCCAGGCGAAAGTGACCGATGGCTGAGAAGCGCACTTGCGGGCTCATTGCCGTAGCGGCAGCGCTATTGTCGTCGACGGCCAGTGCGCAACCCGGCACGGAGCTCTTTGCCGACGATCTGAACGGCAACCTGAACGACTTCACGATCGCCTCGTCGGGTGGCGATGCCAGCCTCGGTACCGAGACTCGCCGCCAGGGGCAGTCGCTGAGGCTGCGCTGGGGACCCGTCAGCATCGCAACGACAGGGTTCGCGGCCGACGTGCCGGGTGCGGATCTCAGCCTCTGGATACGCCGCGGCGACAGCAGTTTCAGCGATCCGCCGGAAACCGGCGAGGACCTCGTGATCGAGTACCGCGATGCGGGCGGCAACTGGAACGTGATAGCGAGCCACCCGGGCGACGGTACGCCCGGCGAGATTCTGACGCCGACCTATTCACTGCCGGTGCCGGCGCTGCACGCGAATCTGAGCATTCGCCTCCGCTTGAGCGGCGGCAGCGGCGTCGACGAGGACTACTGGCACATCGACGATCTGGCGATCGTCGAGAGTGGCGGGACTCCGCTCCTGTTCAGCTTCGAGGAGCTCGTCTGGACCGGCGCGGCCGGCGAGGTCGAGGACACGAACGGCAGCGGCATTGGCGGCACCGTCGCGGGCGGTGCGATCAATCCGTTTCTGTTCCCGGCCATTGCGACGAATCCCGGTACCTGCCGTTATGCCGATCTCGATGGCAGTGACGACTCGATCGTCGTCCCCGATAACGACGCGCTCGACATGTCGACGTCGTTGTCGGTCTCGGCGTGGATCAACGCCCGCAGCCTGTCGGGGAGCGGCCAGACGATTCTGTCGAAGTCCGGCAACTACGAAGTGAGCCTCGACGCGGCGGGTCGGATCGTCTGGCGCTGGACCGATTCCGGTGGTGCAGCGCAGGCGCTGACGACTTCGCAAAGCGTCGCGACCGGGCGCTGGTACCATCTGCTCATTACCTACGATGGCCGCCGGCAGGTGATCTACGTCGACGGCGTGCCCTGGGCCTCGCAGCGCTATCTTGACGGACTGGCGCGCAACGACCAGCCGCTCGTGATCGGTGCCGGCAATACGGCCGAAAGCCCGTTCGACGGCTTCATCGACGAGGTCTACATCACGCGCGAGGCGATGTCGCTGCAGGAAGCGCGCGATGTTCGCGACGCAATGCACGAATGCACGCTCGCTGCGGCGCAGTTCACGATCAACCACGACACGCAGGGAATTCACTGCCTGCCCGAGGTCATTACGATCGATGTCGTCGATACGGTCACCGGAACACCGCTGATCGGCTACAACGCCCAGGTCACCATCGACACGCAATCGGGCTTCGGCAGCTGGGCACTGGTTGCCGGCAGCGGTGCGCTCACGGACGCCGTCGCGAACGACGGGGTCGCGACCTACGACTGGCCGCTGGGCGAGTCGCAGGTGCAGCTCGAGCTCTACTATCCGGAAGGCAACCCGGTTCTCGATATCGATGCGGTGCAGGTGAGCGATCCGGGCATCCGGGATACGGACGCCGAAGGCGCGCTCGTGTTTTCGCCGAGCGGCTTTACGGTTACGGCGGTGCCCGTCGCGAATCCGCCCGGTGTCATCGTGCCGTTCGCTGCCGCGCAGACGGCTGCCGTGCCGTTCGACGTCTACATTACCGCCTACGGCACGATGCCTTCCGATCCCGCCTGCGGCGTCATAGAGAGTTACACGAACGATCGAAATCTCCGGTTCTGGTCGGAATACGTCAATCCCGGTACCGGCACGCTACCGGTCACGGTAGACGGCGCGGCCGCGGCCGCGACCGAGGCGACCGCTGTCGACCAGGTAGTGAGCTTCACTGCGGGCCAGGGGCAGGTCACCGTGCGATACAAGGATGCCGGCGCCATCAGGCTTGCGATGAAGGACGTCGCTGCAGCGGACCCCGGGCTGCCGGCCGGAATTCAGGGAGCGACGGCGGCGTTCGTCTCACGGCCGGCCGACTTCACCTTGTCGTCGATCGCCGATGCGAGCGGCGCCGTGGCGAATCCGGCGGCAGTCGATGCGAGCGGGCCCGTATTCATCGCCGCTGGCGCGCCGTTTCGCGCGACCGTTACCGCGCTCGACGCCGATGGCGACCCGACTCCGAACTTCGGCCGCGAGACGCCGGCCGCATCGGTCGAGCTAGAAACGCTGCTCGTGGCGCCGGCTGCCGGTGCCAATCCGGCCGTTTCCGCCCCCACGGGATTCGTCGGATTCGCGGGCGGCACTGCGACCGGCAACGATTTCAGCTGGCCCGAGGTCGGCATCGTGCAGCTGCGCCCGTCCGTGTTCGGCGGCGATTACCTCGGCTCCGGCGACGTCGTCGGCACTGATTCGGGCACCGTCGGTCGATTCATTCCGGACCATTTCGACGTTGCCCGGAACACGCCGATGCTACAGACGCAATGCACGGCAGGACCCGTCTTCTTCACGTATGCCGGGCAGCCCTTCGGCTACTCGACGGCGCCGCTGCTGACTGCAACGGCAAGGGCGGTGGGTGGCACGACGACGCTCAACTACACGGGCAGCTTCTTCAGAATGACGACTGCGACGCTCGACAACATCGCATACACGGCCGCAGCCGGAACGCTCGACTTGAGCGGTGTGCCAACGTCCCCCGGTGACCCGACCGTCACTGATATCGGTGCCGGCATCGCCGAGATTCGGTTCGATGCATCCGGTTCGACACAACTGGCCTTCTTGAAAGCGACGCCCGAAGCGCCGTTCGATGCGGACATCGCACTGTCCGTCGATGTGCTGGACGCGGACGGTGTGGCCGGAGCCTCGAATCCGGCCGTGTTCGGCGGCGCCGGCGGAATTGCGTTCACCGCGGAGCCGCTGGGCCGCGAGATTCGCCACGGCCGCCTGCGTTTCGTCAACGCGGCCGGCTCCGAGCTGGTCGATCTGCCGGTGCCGCTGTTCAGCGAATATTTCGCGGGCCCCGCCACGGGCTTCATCGCGAATGGCGACGATGCGTGCACGACTGGAGTCAGCATCTCGCTGAGCGGTTACACCGAGCAGCTCAATCCCGGGGAGACCTGCGTGCTCGATGCCGGCGCACCGGGGCTCAGCGGCGCCGGCTGCACGGTTGCTGCACCGCTGGCGCTCCGATTCACCGCCCCGCCGGTCGGTGGCGATTTCGGTCTGCGGCTCGCCGCGCCGGGCGTGGGCAACACAGGCAGCGTTCGCGTCGATGCCGTCGTGCCGACGTGGCTGCGTTTCGACTGGGACGCCGCAACTGCCGGCGATGAGAATCCCTCCGGCATCGCAACGTTCGGCGTCTTCGGCGGACACGGGTCGCAGATCTATCTGCGGGAGCTGTACTGATCAGCGGAATGGCCCTGATAACGGAGTGACGCGATCACCGAATGACCCGATTGCGGAATGCCCGATAGCGGAATGGCCCGGTAACCGCAGGCTCGGATCGCGGAAGGTTTCGATGGCGAGCGACTTTTTATTGCGGAGACATCCGAGATGGAGAAGCAATGGACATGAGAGAGATCGGGATGCGGCCTGCGCGGCGGGGTGCTGCCGGGAGCGTGGCGGCAACGTTGCGGGTGGCTGGAACATCGCGCGCGACTGCGGTGCTCGCTGTCCTGCTGGCCGGATGGGCGCTCACTGCCTGCAGTGACGAGCCGGCCCCACCGGTAGCCGACGATACGGCCGACAGTGTCTTCGACCCGATGACCGACACGATCGACCGGGCGCAGGGCGCCGAGGACGCGCTGCGCGAGGCCGAGCAGGCCCGGCGTCGTCAGCTCGAAGCCATGGAGTGATCTGCTGCGGCGCGTGGGTAGCCGAGCAGGATCTTGAGACCGGTAAAGGCCGGTATCGGGTCGGTGATCAGCCAGGTCGGAATCGCGTCCAGGTAACTTCGGTAGCGGCCCTTGCTGACGAAGCGCTCGCGAAATCGCGAGCGGACGAACTCGGCCCGAATGCGCGGCACGATGCCGCCGCCGATGAATACGCCGCCGCGCGCCCCCAGCGTCAGAGCCAGGTCGCCGGCGGCCGCGCCGAGCAGGCCGAAAAAGACTTCCAGTGTTTCGCTGGCGAGCGCATCGCCCTGCTGCGCGCGCGCGGTCACCTCGGCAGGTTCGTCTGCGGGCCGATCGTCGCCACGGATGCGGCCGAGCTCGCGGTGCAGCCGCACCAGGCCGGGTCCCGACAGCAGTCGTTCCGCGGAGCAGTGCCCAAACTCGCTGCGCACGCTCTCAACGATGCGAGCCTCGAGCGGCGTCGCCGGTGCGACGGATACGTGGCCCCCCTCACCGCTGATCGCAGCCCAGTCGTCGGCCGACGGAATCAGGCCGCCGACGCCGAGACCGGACCCGGGGCCGATGACCGCGACCGCACAGCCTTCCGCCGGCCTGCCGTCGCCGACCTGCAACCTCGCCGCATCGTCCAGCCACGGGAGCGACCAGGCGAGCGCCGTGAAGTCATTGACGACCACGAGTTGCCCAACGCCGAGATCGTGCGCGAGCGCTGACTGACGAAAATGCCAGTCGCGGTTCAGCATCTCGATCCGGTCGCCGGTGACAGGTGCCGCAATCGCGATGGCGGCGCGCTCGAGGCTTTCGGACAGCCGGTGTTTCGAGACGAACGCCTGGAGCAGCGAGGCCGGGTCGGCGAACGCGTGGTTCTCGAAAGTTTCGCGATGGTCGATTCGACCGTCGGCGCCGACCAGCCCGCAGCGGGAATTGGTTGCACCGATGTCCGCTATCAGGTCCATTGCGAGATCAGGTCGTACGTCTCCGGTCGGCCGGGCCGGCCGAGAATGAGACTCGTCGCCGTCCTGCCGTCAGGCGTTGAGATCCGGGATCCGATCGCTCTCGAGCTGCGTGATCATGTCTTTCAGCATCAGCTTGCGCTTCTTCAGGCGCTTCAACATGATCTGATCCACTTTCGGATCGTCCGCGAGCTCGGCAATGACTCGATCGAGGTCCCGGTGCTCAACGCGCAGCTCCCTTAGACGCTCCACGCTTTTGAACACCCCGGTTTCGATGTTTTCGTCGTCCACTAGCCGCCGTTCAGAAGGCTGAGCCAGTCCCTCGAGGCATCGCCATAGGCGAGAAAGTGGGGATTGAGCAGCTCGTCCTTCGAGTTGTAGACCATGGTCCGACCATCGACCCCGATCATACTCCCTCCCGCGCATTCGAGGATAGCCTGCGCGGCCGCCGTGTCCCATTCGGATGTTGGCCCGAGGCGGGGATAGATGTCGGCTTCGCCCTCGGCAACGAGGCAGATCTTCAGCGAGCTGCCCATCGGCTTCAGCACGTGTTCGCCGAGCGCGTGCGCATAGGCAGTCAGGGTCGGGTCCGCGTGACTGCGGCTGCCAACGATCCTGAGCGGGTTCGCAATTGCGCTGACCGCGATGCGCCGGGCCGCGCCACCCGCGTATTTCGTCGCGCCGAGCGGCTGCGCGGCCGCGTAGTCGATGCCCAGCGCCGGCGCCGTGACGACACCGAGGATAGGCGCGCCGTCATCGATCAGCGCGATGTTGACCGTGAACTCGCCGTTGCGCTTGATGAATTCCTTCGTGCCGTCGAGTGGATCGATCAGCCAGTAGCGTTGCCAGCTGCGTCTTTCGGCGGCCGGGATGTCGCGCGACTCCTCGGACAACAGCGGCAATTCGGGCGTCAGCCGCGTCAGGCCGGCAATGATTATGTCGTGTGCCGCGCGATCCGCGGCAGTCAACGGTGAGCGGTCGTCCTTGATCTCGACGTCGAAATCGGTCGAGTAGATTTCCATGATCGCCTTGCCGGCCTCGATGGCAATTTTCCTGACGGCGTCGAGCAGTGTTTGATCGATGGCGATCGTCATTAATCTCTCGCTAAGATAGGGCCACGATGCCCGGAGCTTCCACGTTACAAGTTCCCTGGTCCGATATCGACACCCTGCTTCTCGATATGGATGGCACGCTGCTCGACCTCGCGTTCGACAATCACTTCTGGCTCGATGTCGTGCCGGAGCGCTATGCCGCGATGCAGGGGATGCCGGTGGCGCGTGCCCGCGAGGATGTGCACGGCCGGTACGCAAAGGTCATCGGTACGCTGCCGTGGTACTGCGTGGATTATTGGACCGATGAGCTCGGCATCGACATTCGGGCACTGAAGCGCGCGAACAGCCACCGGATTTCCTATCTGCCGACCGCAATGGCGTTTCTCGGCTCGGCCCGCGAACGCGTCGCCCGGCTCATTCTCGTGACGAATGCGCATCGGGCGACGTTCGAGATCAAGGCAGCGGTAACCGGAATCGATCGGTGGGTCGATACGGTCGTGTCATCGCACGACTACCGCGCGCCGAAGGAGGCTGCGGCGTTCTGGACGGCGCTCGTCCGTGATCACGCAATCGATCCCGCGCGTTGTCTGCTGCTCGACGACAGCCTGCCGGTGCTTGCTGCCGCGCGGGCTTTCGGCATTGCCCATATCGTCGCGATCAGCAGGCCGGACTCGCGGCACGGCCGGCGGGAGGTCGAAGAATTCGACGCGGTCGAGCACGTCGGTGAGCTGATCTGACGATCGCGGCCGCCGGCTACTCTTTCTTCCGGCGTCGCCGCGGTCGGCGTTTCTTGCTGCCGCTGCCCTGCGTTTCGTCACCGCCGCCCGTCTTGCGCCGCCCGCCGCCTGCGGCCTTGCGGCCCGAGCCGCTGCCGTTGCCGCGGCCACCCGGGCGGCCCCCGGGGCGCTGGCCGCGCGGACGTCTCGGCCGCGGCGGCGCGCGCTTCACCGTGGCGGCGACCGCGTCGACGGCTTCGCGGTCAATTTCCGCGACCGGGATCTTGTGGCCGATGTACTCCTCGATGTCCGGCAGTGACATCACGTAGTCCTCGCAGCCGAAGCTGATCGCGTCGCCACTCTCGCCGGCCCGTGCCGTGCGGCCGATCCGGTGCACGTAGTCCTCGATGTCCTCGGGTAAATCGTAGTTGAACACGTGGCTGACGCCCGGCACGTGCAAGCCGCGTGAGGCGACATCGGTGCCGATCAATACCGGCAGTGAGCCTTCCTGGAAGTCACTGAGCATTCGTAACCGTTTGCGCTGCGGCACGTCGCCCGATATCGCCTCCGCATGAATATCGTTCACGTTCAGCGCATCGCGCAGGCGCTCCGCTTCCCGGCGCCGGTTCACGAATATCATCGTGCGTCGCGCATCCATCTGCCGCAACAGGTGCAGCAGCAGTGCGATCTTCTCTTCGTTGGACGGAAAGTAAATGACCTGCCGGACACGATCGGCCGTCATCTTGTCCGGCTCGACGCGAATCAGCTCGGGGTCGTTCATGTGCTCGTAGGCGAGCTCGAGGACGCGATGGCTGAGTGTTGCGGAGAACAGCAGATTCAGGCGTTTGGCCGGCTCAGGAAGCCGTCGCAGCACATAACGGATGTCGCGGATGAAGCCCAGATCGAACATGCGATCGGCCTCGTCGAGCACCATCACCTGCACGCGCCGCAGCCCGAAAACGCCCTGCTTGAAGAAGTCGATCGTCCTGCCCGGCGTGCCGATCAGCACGTCGACACCGGCGGCCAGCGTGTCGCGCTGTTTGTCGTAATCCGTGCCGCCGAAAGCGAGCCCGAGTGGATGACCGAGGTGCTTGCCGAGCAGTTCGGCGTCCTTGTGGATCTGCACCGCGAGCTCCCGGGTAGGGGCCAGTATCAGCGCACGCGGCCCCGGTTCACGGCTCTGCAACGGTTCCCGATCGGCCAGAAACTGATAGAGCGCGATCAGGTAGGCGGCCGTCTTGCCGGTCCCCGTCTGCGCCTGTCCCGCGACGTCGCGGCCGGCCAGCGCCAGCGGCAGGGATTGTTCCTGGATGGGCGTGCAATGGCTGAAACCCGCGTCCCTTATGCCCTCCATCAGCGGCCCGGCCAGCGTGAGCTCGCTGAAAGCGAGCCCGCTGTCTGCCGGCGCCGCCGGCGGCGGGTTCGCGGAACTGGAGGGTGGTACTTGCAAATTCCGTTCGCTGGGGTTCAAAATAGGGTTACTGGCGAGGACACTCGCTTCCCCAGATACCCACGATATCCTGCGAGCCTCGACGAAAGCGATCAGCAGCGACATTGTGCCTGAGTAACAGGGCCACGTCACTGCCTGCGCACAGAGGACCAGCAATCCCGGCTTTCATCGATTCGCGTGCGCGGGTTTCGGTTTGAACGAGAGGGTTCATGATGTGAGCGACCAGATTTTGCATACCACCGACAACGACTTCGAACGTGACGTCATCAACTCGGACGTGCCCGTTCTTCTCGACTTCTGGGCCGAATGGTGCGGGCCCTGCAAGATGATCGCCCCGATACTGGATCAGCTTGCCGATGATTTCGGTGACCGACTGAAGATCGTCAAGCTCAACATCGACGAGAACCCGCAAACGCCACCCCGCTACAACATTCGCAGCATTCCGACCTTGCTGCTCTTCAACAACGGTTCCGTTGCCGCGCAGCAGGTCGGCGCCGTTTCGAAAGCGCAGCTCGAATCATTCGTCAACTCCAGCCTGTCCGCCGCATCGCCGGCAGCGTCCTGATACGGCCGACGGCGTTCCGGTAACACACTCGTGAGGGGATACTTGGGTAATTCAGCACGCGCCAGGGTCAAGAACGGCCCGCGGCAGCCGCGAGACGGCAACACGAAGAAGCCTCGCCGCAAGAGACAAACGCGGGAGGAATTTCCGGACGACGAGGATCTCGACGTCATTCCAGCAGCCGAGCTCGCGCAGTCCGAGACCGCAATGAATCTTGCGGAGCTCAAGACGCGACCGGCATCGGCGCTGGTCGAGCTTGCCGAGTCGATGGGGCTCGACAATCTGGCCCGCTCGCGCAAGCAGGACATCATCTTTTCCGTGCTCAAGGCGCACGCGAAGAATGGTGAGAATATCTACGGCGAAGGCGTCCTCGAAATTCTTCAGGATGGCTTCGGTTTTCTCAGGTCCGCGGACAGTTCCTATCTGGCGGGGCCCGACGACATCTACGTGAGCCCCAGCCAGATCCGGCGTTTCAATCTGCGCACGGGCGACACGGTTTCCGGGATGATCCGGCCGCCCAAAGACGGCGAGCGCTACTTCGCGCTGCTGAAGGTCGGCCAGATCAACCACGATGCGCCGGAGAACGCGAAGAGCAAGGTGCTCTTCGAGAACCTGACGCCGCTGTTCCCGAACGAGCGCCTGAAGCTCGAGCAGGGCAACGGCAGCACCGAGGATCTGACGGCCCGCATCATCGACATGTGCGCCCCGATCGGTAAGGGTCAGCGCGGCCTGATCGTCTCGCCGCCGAAGGCCGGCAAGACGATGCTGCTGCAGAACATCGCGGCGGCGATTGCCGCGAACAATCCGGACTGCACGCTGATGGTCCTCCTGATCGACGAGCGTCCGGAGGAAGTGACCGAGATGGAGCGAACCGTGCGCGGCGAAGTCGTCTCGAGCACGTTCGACGAACCGGCCACGCGCCACGTGCAGGTCGCCGAAATGGTGATCGAGAAGGCCAAGCGCCTGACCGAGCACAAGCAGGACGTCGTAATTCTGCTGGATTCGATTACGCGTCTGGCTCGCGCCTACAACACGGTCGTGCCGTCATCGGGCAAGGTCCTGACAGGCGGTGTCGACGCGAACGCCTTGCAGCGACCTAAGCGCTTCTTCGGCGCCGCCCGCAACATCGAGGAAGGCGGCAGCCTGACGATCATCGCCACCGCGCTGATCGATACCGGCTCGAAGATGGACGACGTGATCTATGAGGAATTCAAGGGCACCGGCAACATGGAGATCCATCTGGATCGCCGTATCGCCGAAAAGCGTGTATTCCCGTCGATCAACATCAACCGTTCCGGCACGCGCAAGGAAGAGTATCTGACCGAGGCGGACGAGCTGCAGAAGATGTGGGTCCTGCGCAAGGTGCTGCATCCGATGGACGAGCTCGCCGCCATCGAGTTCCTGCTCAGCAAGCTGCAGGACACGAAGACGAACTCCCAGTTCTTCGAGGCGATGAAACGCTAATTTGGGGACAGTGACCTAAACTCGGCAGGGTGCGGAGTTTGGGGACAGTGACCCAAATTCCCCGTCGAATCGCCTCAGCCCCGAATCGCCTCAGCCCCGAATCGTCGGTGGGCCGAATCGCGGCAGCCCGGCGTATCCGCCGAGCCAGTCGGCTCTCCAGGTAGCAGGCATCGAGCGAGGTTCAGCCGCTTGTCGCTGCGACCTGCTGTTCGCGCTCTACCGCGCGGTAGCCGATATCCCGGCGATAGAATGCGCCGTCCCAGTCGATCTGCTCGATGCTGCCGTACGCGCGCTGCCGGGCGCTCGCAACGCTGTCGCCGAGCGCGACAACACACAGAACGCGACCGCCACTCGTGACGATGTCATCGTCCGCTTCTGCCGTGCCGGCGTGAAAGACCTTCAGATCGTCGGCCGAGGCGGACGCGAGCCCGGCGATTGGCAGACCCTTGCGGTAACTCCCCGGGTATCCGCCGCTTGCCATGACGATACCGACCGCGGCGCGCGGATCCCAGTCGGCCTGCTCGCCACTCAGCTTGCCGTCGACCGCGGCGATACAGTGCGCAACCAGGTCGGACCGCAGACGGGTGAGTATCGGCTGCGTTTCCGGATCGCCCATGCGGCAGTTGAACTCGAGCACCCGCGGCGTGCCGTGGGCATCGATCATCAGCCCGGCATAGAGAAAACCCCGGTAGCGAATGCCATCGGCCGCCAAACCACGGACGGTCGGCTCCATGACCTCCCGCATGATGCGATCGTGCATCGCGGCGGTGACGACCGGCGCAGGTGAATAGGCGCCCATGCCACCGGTGTTCGGCCCGCGGTCCCCATCATCGCGCGCCTTGTGATCCTGCGAACTTGCGAGCGGCATGATGTCGGTGCCGTCGACGATTGCCATGAAGCTCGCTTCCTCGCCGACCAGGCATTCCTCGATGACGATCGAATTGCCGGCTGCACCGAAAACGCTGGCCGTCAGCATGTCATCGATCGCCGCTTCGGCTTCCGCGACGCTCGTCGCAACCACGACACCCTTGCCGGCCGCCAGACCGTCGGCCTTAACGACGATCGGCGCGCCCCGCTCCCGCACGTAGGCGATCGCAGGCGCGGTCGAGTCGAAGCGGGCATAGGCGGCGGTCGGGATGCCGTGACGAATCAGAAACTCTTTCGTGAAAGACTTCGAGCCTTCCAGTTGCGCAGCGCTCGCGGTCGGCCCGAAGCAGCGCAGGCCTGCCTGATCGAAGCGATCGACGATTCCGTCGACGAGCGGTTGTTCCGGTCCGACGATCGTCAGATCGATGCCCTCCGAACGTGCGAGCGCCAACAGGCCGTCGATGTCCTCGGCTGCCACCGCTGCGTTCCTGACGCCCGGCTCGCCCGCCGTGCCCGCGTTGCCGGGTGCGACGATTACTTCGCTCACCAATGGCGACCGGGCAGCCTTCCAGGCAAGCGCATGCTCCCGACCTCCGCCACCGACGATCAATACCTTCATTGCGCGCGCCCTGTCAGTGCCTGAAATGCCGCCTGCCCGTGAAAACCATTGCGATGCCGAGCTGATCCGCCGTTGCGATGACCTCCTCATCGCGCATCGAGCCGCCCGGCTGGATTATTGCCGTGATGCCGTGCTCGGCCGCGGCCTCGACGTTGTCGGGAAACGGAAAGAACGCGTCCGAAGCCATCACCGCGCCCCCGGTGGCAAGGCCTGCGTCCTGAGCCTTCATTGCCGCGATCCGCGTGCTCATGATGCGGCTCGGCTGGCCGGCGCCGATCCCGATCGTCTGCCGGTCGCGTGCGAACACGATCGCGTTCGACTTCACGAACTGGACGACCGACCACGCGAACCTGAGGTCGGCAAGTTGTGCATCGCTCGGTTTCGCGCTGGTCACTACGCGTAGCGCGGCTTCGTCCAGCGATGCTTCCGCGCCATCGGTGTCCTGCAGCAACAGACCGCCCGCGATCGCCTTGATCTCCCAGCGGTCCGGCTTGCCGCCGAGCCCGTGCGCCTGCAGCACGCGGATGTTCGGTTTGGCCGCGAAAATGTCGAGCGCCAGATCGTCGATTGCCGGCGCAACGATGACCTCGGCGAACTGGTTTTCGACGATCTGCTCAGCCGTCGTCGAATCCACACGGACATTGAAGGCGATGACGCCGCCGAACGCGGAGGTCGGGTCGCAGGCGTAAGCGCGATCGTATGCGTCGATCGGCTCGTCGCCGACGGCAACGCCGCAAGGATTCGCGTGCTTGACGATGACGCAGGCCGGTTCCGACCATGCGAGGACGCACTGCAGCGCCGCATCCGCATCGACGAGGTTGTTGAACGAAAGCTCTTTGCCCTGCAGCTGATGTGCGCCGACGACGCCTGGTGCCGTCGAAGTCGGGTTCGGGTACACGGCGGCCTGCTGATGCGGGTTCTCGCCGTAGCGGAGCGTGGCGCTGCGGCCGAGGTTGACGCTCAGGCGGTCCGGCGGGCCATCCGCATCCCCGATCCGACCCGCCAGATAATTCGTGATGGCAGAGTCGTAAGCCGCCGTATGTGCATAGGCCTTCATTGCCAGGCGGCGGCGAAGCGCCGCGTCCGGCTCGCCGGACTCGAACGCCTCGAGAACGATCTCGTAATCGCGGGCATCGACCACGATGCTGACGCGCTCGTGATTCTTGGCCGCTGCGCGAATCATCGCCGGCCCGCCAATGTCGATGTTCTCGATGGCGTCCTCGTAGCTGCTGGCCGGATCGGCGGAGACCCTTTCGAAGGGGTACAGGTTCACTACGACGAGGTCGATGTAGTCGATGCCGTGCTCGCCGGCAACGGCGTCGTCAATTCCGCGCCGGCCGAGCAGGCCGCCGTGGATCGCCGGATGGAGCGTCTTGACCCGCCCATCCATGATCTCCGGGAATCCGGTCACATCGGAGACGCCGGTGACCGTGAGCCCGGCTTCGCGCAGCAACGCGGCCGTGCCACCCGTGGAGACGAGCTCGAAGTCGAGTCGCGCGAGAGATTCGGCGAACGGGACGATGCCCTTCTTGTCCGAGACGCTCAACAGCGCCCGGCGCCGACCCGGCTGCGCCTGGCCCATCAGTTCAGCAGATTGTAGCTGCGGAGTTTCTTGCGCAGCGTCCCGCGGTTGATGCCGAGAATTTCGGCTGCCTCGCTCTGGTTGCCGTTCGTATAGTCGAGCACCGCCTCGAACAGCGGTTTCTCGACCTCGCCGAGAACGAGCTGATACAGATCGCCCGGCTTGTGACCGTTCAGACGGTTGAAGTAACTGTGCAGCGCCTCACCCGTGAGTACGCGTAGTGGTTTGTTGCGAATGGCTACCTGAGAGATGCTTCGCTTCTTTTTCGAATGAGTGCGTTTCCTGCTCGCGCTTTTCACCCCGATTGTCCCCTGATCCTGCGCCGGCCGACCCCGATCGGCGACGCGTGCCCCACCTTCTTTTCGTTCTGCCCGACAGCGATAACGTTTTTCCGCGGAAACGAAACCCGTGACGGCTGTTGAGAGCTGCCTGCAAGTTACGCTTGCCGAGCGATTATTCTTCGACAGGAACTGCCGATAAGAACGGGTTCGATCATAGCACGCACTTCGCGCGAATGTTCGACCGTCGCTATTCGACGACGCTACCGGAAACTCGTATCGGTGTCGCAGACGACGCCGGACATTTTTTCCAGGCAAACGGCAAGCTCGAAACCGTAAGCGTCGTTGCCGGGGTCGACGATGACGAGCTCCGCGGGAACGGTGGACGCAGCCCGCAGCGTTGTCACGCCGTTTCCTCGATCGTCGTCTGCGTCGCTGTTGCTCGTCAGGTATTCGTCCGGCTGAAAAAGTCTTGCAGCAACCGTATCTTCCCAGCGATTCAGCAGACTCAGGTGCACGATCGGCAATGGCTGGTCGGCGTCGCCGATGTTTCGCAGTCGCGTGCGGATGATCAGGTTGCGCTGACCGGACGGCGACGTGTCCTCAATTGCGACGGAGTCAAAGAGCTGATACTTCGAGATGTCCCAGTCGGCGATCACCCGTGAGCCGAACAGCGAGTATCCGGTCTGCACGACGGGGCCGATCACGCCGACGCGCGCGAGATCGCCGCGAAAGTGGTGGATCGCCTGCAGCGCGAGCAATGCCAGTGCAACGCTGGTAGCGATCAACCAGTTGCGGCGTTGCTCCGGCGTAACGTTCTCGACGTTCGCCCGCATCCATCGCGGCAGGTCCGGCGTGTCCGTATCGAGAACCGCCTGCACGGCATCGGCTTCGAGCACCCCCGCTGCGGGTTTCGGCGCCGCGGTCTGATCAGCGGTTGCCTGCGCAAGTGCCGGTCCCTGCGCCTGCGCTGGCCCCTGCGCCTGCGCCGGCAGCTGCGCCTGCGCCGGCCCGTGCGCCTCAGCTGCCCGTGTCGTCGCCGGCGCATTCTCGCCGGCAGGGGCGGCCGCTGCCGCACCGGTCGGCAGAGGCGTCACGGTCGGACCGGCGTCAGCGCCTGCCGGTGCCGGCGGAAGGTCGGCCTCCGGCCCCGCCGCCGTTCGATCGTCCGTGCTGCGATCGGTGGCGTCGTGTTCTGCCGTGCTGCCTTCCGTCGCGCTGAGTTCGGTGGCACCGGGATCAGCCGCGGTGTGACTGGCGGCATTGCTTTCGGCTGCGCTGCGATCGGCCCCGCTGCCATCCACTTCACTTCGCAGCGTGTCCGTCGGGCTCGCCGGATCGTCCGACTCGGCGGATTCGGTTTGCGGCACTTCCGGGATCGATCCCGCCGCAGGCGATGGTGCCGACGTCACCGGATTTTCAGCATCGGGTGCCGACGTCACCGGCGGTTCGGCTAGCTCCGCGTCGCTGATCCGGTCGGTCAGCGACGCGCGCGCATCGAAGATATGCGAGCAACGGCCGCAGCGCACCCGCCCGTCGGCCTGCTGCAACGCGCTATCCGAAATACGGAAGGTGGTCTCGCACTCGGGGCAGTGGGTATAGAGCATGCTCGCGCCCGTGTCGGCAGCCATGATTCTAGCCCGGAAATCTCACCGATTACGCAGGCTCTCGCTTTGCGAGACACTGCGAACGCTTCTGTGTGCTGCGATTCGCACCCAGCCCTCGCACTCGGCAATTTCGAAGTTCTCGTACAGAGGCATCATCGCTGCGACGACAGACTCGGCCTGTGCCGCAAGCACGCCGCTCAACACCAGCCGCCCGCCGGCCGGCTGACAGGCCGCGAACCGGTCCGCCAGTGTGATCAGCGTACCCGCGAGGATGTTGGCGAGCACGACGTCAAACCGGTCGGCAGGCACAGATTCGGGCGCGCCAACGCGGAGCCGATCCGTCAGCCCGTTGAGTTGCGCGTTGTCGGCTGCGGCGGTCAGTGCCTGCTCGTCGTTATCCGTTGCATACGCGTGGGCGGCGCCCAGTTTCAGCGCGGCAAGCGCCAGAATGCCGGAGCCACAGCCGAAGTCGAGGACGCGCGCGGCGTCGGGCATCGATTCGGCGAGCCACTCGAGGCACAGTCGGGTCGTCGGATGCTGACCGGTGCCGAACGCGAGTCCCATGTTGAGCAGCAGCGGATCGCCGCGGTCCGCGGTCGGGTCGTCCGGCGAGACGATGCGCAGACGCTCACCGATCGTGATCGGCCGGACGGCCTGCCGCCAGCCATCGATCCAGTCGCTTTCGCTGATGCGTTCAATCCGTATCGCCGTCCCGTCGCTGACGTTGCCTACCAGCTCGACCAGTCGATCGGCATCGACCGCGGCGTCGAACAATGCCGACAATCGAACCTGCGGCCATATTTCGAGCGCCCCCGGGGCAGGCTCGAGCACAGGGTTATCGGCGGCGTCCTCGAGAACGATCGACAGGGCGCCTGCAAGCCTGAGCACGGCATCGACACCGGCGACCGCTGCCGCCTCGAGCGTCACCGTGATCTGCTGATACGCCACGGACGCTACTTGAGCCCGAGGCGCTTCTCGAGGTAGTGGATGTTGGTGCCGCCGGAGCGGAAGGCGGCGTGCTGAAAGATTTCCTGATGCAGCGGCACGTTCGTGTCAATGCCTTCGATCACGACCTCATTGAGTGCCGTCACCATGCGTGCGATGGCCGACCTGCGTGTCTCGCCGTGCGCGATCAGCTTGCCGATCAGCGAATCGTAATTCGGCGGCACGCGATAGCCGCTGTAGAGGTGACTGTCGACGCGGATACCGGGACCGCCCGGCGTATGCCACAGCGAGACCGTGCCCGGCGAGGGCACCATCGTCTGCGCGTTCTCGGCATTGAGGCGGCACTCGATGGCATGGCCGCGCAGCTCGATGTCCGACTGCCGAAAGCCCAGCGGCTCTCCAGCCGCGACCCGGAGTTGTGCCTTGACGATGTCGATGCCGGTGATCGCTTCGGTCACCGGGTGCTCGACCTGCACGCGCGTATTCATTTCGATGAAGTAGAACTCGTCGTTCTCATACAGGAACTCGAATGTTCCGGCGCCGCGATAGCCGATCTCGAGACACGCATCGACGCAGACCTGGCCCATCCGCTCGCGCACTTCCGGCGTGATGCCCGGAGCCGGTGCTTCTTCGATGACTTTCTGGTGGCGACGCTGCATCGAGCAATCGCGCTCGCCGAGGTGCACGGCGTTCCCGTGCTCATCGGCCAAGACCTGAAACTCGACGTGGCGCGGCTGCTCCAGAAACTTCTCCATATAGACCTGGTCGTTCCCGAAGGCTGCGCGCGCTTCCGATTTGGTGATCGAGATCGCGCCTACCAGCGATGCTTCGCTGTGAACGACACGCATGCCACGTCCGCCGCCGCCGCCCGCTGCCTTGATGATCACGGGATAACCGATGTCGCGCGCGAGCCGCGTGTTGGTCTCCGCGTCGCTACCGAGCGGGCCGTCCGATCCGGGCACGCAGGGAACGCCGGCCTTCTTCATCGCCCGGATGGCCGAGACTTTGTCGCCCATCAGGCGAATCGTTTCCGGTCGCGGGCCGATGAACCGGAAACCGCTTTCCTCTACGCGCTCGGCGAAATCGGCGTTCTCCGACAGAAACCCGTAGCCCGGATGAATCGCGACGGCGTCCGTCACTTCGGCCGCCGCGATGATGGCCGGCATGTTCAGGTAACTGAGGTTCGAAGGCGCCGGGCCGATGCAGACGGTTTCGTCGGCCAGCAGGACATGCTTCAGCGTGCTGTCGGCAGTCGAATGGACCGCGACCGTCGTGATGCCCATTTCGCGGCAGGCGCGCAGAACGCGCAGAGCGATCTCGCCGCGATTCGCGATCAGGACTTTGTCGAGCATGCCGGCCTACTCGATGACGAACAGCGGCTGGCCGAATTCGACCGGGTCTCCGTTCTCGGCGAGCACACGGGTGATCTTTCCGGCCGTTTCGGCCTCGATCTGATTCATCATCTTCATTGCCTCGATGATGCAGAGCGTGTCGCCCGGCTTCACGCTGGTGCCGACCTCGACGAACGGTTTGGCATCCGGGTTCGGGGCGCTGTAGAACGTGCCGACCATCGGCGCGGTTACCTCGGTGCCACGGCTCGGCTCCGGCGTCGCGGTTGCCTCGGCGCCGGCCGGTGCCGGTGGCGGGGCGGGCGCGGCTGCGGGCTGCGCGCCGTAGACAGGCGGCATCACGGTGGTCGCCCCGCCCTGCGGGTAGCGGCTGATCCGCACCGACTCTTCGCCCTCGGAGATCTCGATTTCGGCGATACCGGACTCTTCCAGCAGCTCGATCAGTTTCTTGACCTTGCGTATGTCCATCATTTGCCCCCCTGAGCCAGGTACCGGCCGGCCGCCTCCAGCGCCAGCTCATAGCTCCCGACACCGAATCCGGCGATCGTGCCGACCGCGATGTCGGCGAAGAACGAGCGCTGGCGGAAGTCTTCGCGTGCTGCGACGTTCGACAGATGCAGCTCGATGAACGGGATGCCGACGGCGAGAAGCGCATCGCGCAGCGCGACGCTGGTGTGGGTGAACGCGGCCGGGTTCAGCAGGATGAAGTCGGTATCGGCGGCAGCGTGAATCCGCTCGATCAGCCCGTGCTCGGCGTTGCTTTGGAACGCGTCGAGCTCATGCCCGAGCTCCTGCGCCTGCGCCGTGAGGCGCGCCTCGATGTCGGCGAGAGTGTCATGGCCGTAGATGTCTGGTTCCCGGCTGCCAAGCAGCCCGAGGTTCGGCCCATTTAACAAAAGAATGCGCGCCATTCGCGAACGTTAGCAAAATATCGACAAGATTGCCCACGATCGCGACAGATCGCGCCAATTTCGCGAATTCCGGTCGTTCTGCGACCGGGGCCGCCGGGGCGGTCCGGCAGTGGGCCGCGGAGTCAGCAGGCGCCGTCGGGTCGGTCGGAGCGTTCGGGGCGACGAGGTTGGCGTGCCGCTTGAGCGGTCGGCCGGGGCGATTCGGGCAGGTCAGCGGTGGCCGGCGAACTGCGCGCGGGCCTCACCGAGCGAGACCGAGCCCGCGCCGAGCGCATCGAAAGCGGCCGTCGCGTTGTCCAGGTGTTCGGTATGCAGCTCGCCGACGTGGCGGCCGACCGCCGCGCCGTCGGCGGCGACGAAAACCGTCGACGGCAGCACGAAGACCTCAAGCCCGAAGGCGGACGCGGCATCCATTGCATCGGCCTGACCGACCAGGACCGGATAGTTGAATTCCATTTCGGCCGCAAAGTCGGCGACCGGCTCCGGCCGGTCTACGGCAATGCCGATGACGGTCAGGTCCGGCCGGTCGGCCTGCAGCTGCTTCAGCAGCGGAATCTCGCGGAGACACGGGGCGCACCACGTCGCCCAGAAATTCACGATCAGCGGCTTGCCGGACCAGCTCGCGAGCGACGTCAGCGTGCCGTCGATGTCGTGGAGCGAGATCTCCGGCAGCGCGTCGGGCAGATTCGCGAGCGGGTCGATTGCCCCGTCCGTACCCGCAGCGTCCGGCACGAAAACGCCTGCGGAAGGCGCGGGCCCCGGTGCCAGCAGACGGACGCCGGCATACGCCAGCAGCGTGGTTGCCGTCAGGGCGATCGTCAGCTGAACCGGACTCGGGTGCTTCATTCGAGGAATTGTACAGACCGTGCCGCGCACACGGCGGCTTTTGTTGACACGGACCCGAGGCGCTCGCTGCCGCGCCCGATCGCGCGTCGGAGTGAACGTGCGCGGCTCTCGGCGCGCAGCAGCTGCGTCAGCTACGGCACGACGACCTGCGACGAGCAGCCGGGTTAGTTACAGCTAGAGCAACGCGACCTGCGAGACGTGAGCGGCGAACTCGTCGGCCGGCACATAGCCCACGAGCTTGTAGGCGTTTTGCTCCCGGCCGCCCGTGTCGAAGAACGCGATGGTCGGCGGACCGAAGCTCGAGAACCGCTGCAGCAAAGCCTGATCGTCGTCGTCGTTCGCGGTGACGTCAGCGCGGAGCAGCAGGAACGGCTCGAGCGCGGCGATGACGCCGGCATCCGGAAACGTATATGCCTCCATCTCCTTGCACGACACACACCAGTCGGCTGTGAAATCGATCATGACCGGACGGCCGCTGTCGCGCGCCTCGGCCAGCAGCCCGTCGAGCTGCGAGACCGATTCCACCGCGACGAACTCGAGTTCTTCCCTTTCGATGGCAGCGGCGCCCGTGCCGAGCGCTGCCGTCGGGATCGGACGCAGCGGGTTCTCGCCGCCGAGTGTCGCGCCGATCAGCATCAGTGCGCCGTAGAGGCAGGCGAGCACGCCGAGGCCCTTCGCCAGCCGGCGGGCGGGCGGCGGTCCGGCGGGCAGCGGCTCGAATGCGCCGAGGAAAACGCCGGTCAGGAACAGCAGCAATGCCCACAGCGTCAAAACGACACCGCCCGGCAATACGCGTTCCAGCATCCAGATGGCGACGCCGATCATCATGACGCCGAAAGCAGCTTTGACCGTGTTCATCCACGGCCCGACGCGCGGCAACAGTTGTCCCGCCGATGCACCGACCAGCAGCAGCGGCGTTCCCATGCCGATGCTCAGCACGAAGAGCGCCGTGGCGCCGCGCGTGACGTCGCCCGTCTGACCGATGACGGCCAGCGCGCCGACCAGCGGCGGAGCGACGCAGGTGGTGACGATCAGCGCCGTCAACGCGCCGATGATGGCGGTGCCGACGAACGTGCCGCCCTTCTGGCGGTTGGCGAGAGCGGTGATGCGGGTCTGTACGGCCGCCGGAACCTGCAGCTCGAACATGCCGAACATACCGAGCGCGAGCACGACGAACAGCGCGGCGAACGACGCGATGATCCAAGGCTTCTGGAACAGCGCCTGAATCTGGCCGCCCGCGAGAGCGGCAAGGGCGCCGGCCGCGGTGTAGGTGACGGCCATGCCGAGCACGTAGCTGACCGAGAGCGCGAAGCCGCGTTGCGCCGAGACCGTGCCGCCCTGGCCTGCAATGATGCTCGACAGTATCGGCACCATCGGCAACACGCAGGGTGTCAGCGACAGCGCCAGGCCTGCGAGATAGAAGGCGCCGAGGAACGCGAGCCACGAGTCGCCGAGTATCAGCGCGGAGAACCGGTCCTGCTCGGACACCATCGGTGTCGCGCCGGCCGGCGGCGCGACTTCCGTGGCATCGAATTGCGCGGTCTCCGGCACGACCATTGCGAGCGTCCGCACGTCCGGCGGGTAACAGATGCTGTCTTCCTTGCAGCCCTGATATCCGGCTCGAATCGTTACCGGAATCTCATCGCCGCTCGACCGCGAAAACGGCACGACGATCTCGACGTAGTCATAATACACCTGCACGTCGCCGAAATTCTCGTCATAGTGGTCGACGCCTTCCGGCAGGCGCGCGGTGCCGAGCTGAATGCCGTCGTCGACCTCGACCGTGAACTTGTCGCGATAGAGGTAGTAGTCCGGCGCGATTTGCCATGCCACCGTCATCTCGTCGGCGCGGTCGAAACGAATGTTCGGATCGAAGGCTTCCTCCGGAGGCAGCAGATCGTCCGTGCCGCTCGCACCAGCGCCGCCAAGCACGCGATCGAGGACCGAGCCGGCATTGCCGCCCGCGCTTTCCACCGCGCCGGTCAGCGCAACGGCGCCTTCCGGCAGCGCGGCCGAGCGCGACCAGCGTTGCGGCGGGTAGCACAGACCGATGTCCGCGCAACCCTGCAGGCGGATTCCGAGATCGACGTCGGTTGTGGCGGCCGTGGCGGTGTAGGGGATCGTTATCGAGAAGTCGTGACGGTAGATTTCCTGCTCGCCGAAGAATTCGTCCGAGTGCATCTCACCGACCGGGAACTCCGGGTCGCCGAGCGTGACGCCAGGCGTCTGGCTCTCGAAGCCGAAACGCTCGCGGTACAGGTAGTAGCCGTCGAGCAGCGCGAAATCGATCTGGAGGCGGTCCTCGGTGGCGGAAAGCTCGTAGGGGAATGCCACTTCGGGTCGGACGACGTCCTGGGCTTCCGCCCGAGGCAACAGTGCCGTAGCGAACGTCAGTGCGGCGGCCGCGAGCGTCAGTGCGACGGCTCGCGCCGGAGCGGCGGCTTGGAAACATCCTGCGGCGCTGGTCTTGCTATTCATTTTCTGTCACTGCTGACCTCAGCCAGTCGAGGTAATCGTCGCTCCCGGTCGAGATTGGGACTGCGAGAACCTCCGGCAGTTCATAGTCCGATGCGTTCCGGATCGAGTCGGCCACGGCGTCGAATCGCTCGGCAGTCGACTTGATCATCAGAATGACCTCGCCGGAGCGCTCAATATCACCGTCCCAGCGGTAAACCGACTCTACCCCGGGCAGGATACTGACGCAGGCGGCCTGGCGCGCGGCGACCAGCGTTTCGGCCAGGCGGTGGGCAGCCACCCGGTTCCCGCAGGTCGTCATGATCAGCAGGCATTGCCCGCCCGCAGCCGGCATTCCGGGTTGGACGGCCATAGGCACCAGCGTCCTTCGCAGTCCCGCTCCAGCGCCAAGGATACAAACCCTTGGCATTTCCTGTCATGACGACCGTCGCGAACCCTTGAAAATCCGGCGCGCGGCCCTATGATTAGCACTCACTTGGGGCGAGTGCTAACAAAAATGCCCAGGTTTTTACAATTCTCTTTGATTAACAAAGGCTTGGAAAGGGAGACCCATCCATGAAGATCCGTCCTTTACACGATCGCGTCGTCGTGCGCCGCACCGAGGAAGAGCGAACCTCTCCCGGCGGCATCGTCATTCCGGATACGGCGACCGAAAAGCCGATCCGCGGTGAGATCGTCGCCGTCGGTAACGGCAAGATTCTCGATAGCGGGGAAGTTCGCGGCCTGGACCTGAAGGTCGGCGATCAGGTGCTGTTCGGCAAGTACTCCGGCACGGAAGTCAAGGTCGATGGCGAGGAACTGGTCGTGATGCGCGAAGACGACGTCATGGCCGTCGTCGAGTCCTGAGCGACCGGCAATCAACCAATCATTTCTGACATATATATAGAGTAGGGAGACTAAGTCGATGGCGACTCCTAAAGAAGTCAAATTTTCGGACGAAGCCCGCCAGCGCATGCTGGCCGGTGTCAACGTCCTGGCGAATGCGGTCAAGGTGACGCTCGGTCCCAAGGGCCGCAACGTCGTTCTCGAGAAGGCCTTCGGCGCGCCGACCGTCACGAAGGACGGTGTTTCGGTTGCGAAGGAAGTCGAGCTCGAGGACAAGTTCGAGAACATGGGCGTGCAGATGGTCAAGGAAGTCGCCTCGCAGACTTCCGATGCGGCCGGTGACGGCACGACCACGGCCACGGTGCTGGCACAGGCGATTCTTCGCGAGGGCCTGAAGGCCGTCGCGGCGGGCTTCAACCCGATGGATCTGAAGCGCGGCATCGACAAGGGCATGATCGCGCTGACCGAAGAGCTGAAGAATCTGTCGCAGCCGTGCGAAGACGACAAGTCGATTGCGCAGGTCGGCACGATCTCGGCGAACTCGGATGAGGCGATCGGTTCGATCATTGCCGACGCGATGGGCAAGGTCGGCAAGGAAGGCGTGATCACAGTCGAGGAAGGGTCGGGACTCGAGAACGAGCTCGACGTCGTCGAGGGCATGCAGTTCGACCGCGGTTATCTGTCGCCCTATTTCATCAACGACCAGCAGAGCCAGTCGGCCGAGCTCGAGAATCCTTACATTCTGATTCACGACAAGAAGATCTCGAACATTCGCGATCTGCTGCCGCTGCTCGAAGGCGTTGCGAAGTCCGGCCGTCCGCTGCTGATCATCGCCGAGGACGTCGAGGGCGAGGCGCTTGCCACGCTCGTCGTCAACAACATCCGCGGCATCGTCAAGGTCGCGGCCGTCAAGGCACCGGGCTTCGGTGACCGCCGCAAGGCCATGCTGCAGGACATCGCGATCCTGACCGGCGGCCAGGTGATCTCCGAGGAAGTGGGCCTCTCGCTCGAGAAGGCGAGCCTCGAGGATCTCGGCGAAGCCAAGAAGATCCAGGTGAGCAAGGAGAATACGACTGTCATTGATGGCGCCGGCAAGGCCGACGACATCAAGGGTCGTGTGAACCAGATCAACAAGGAGATCGAGGAGTCGACGTCGGATTACGATCGCGAGAAGCTGCAGGAGCGGGTTGCCAAGCTCGCCGGCGGTGTTGCCGTGATCAAGGTCGGCGCTGCCACCGAGGTCGAGATGAAGGAGAAGAAGGCTCGCGTCGAGGACGCGCTGCACGCCACGCGCGCGGCCGTCGAGGAAGGCGTCGTGCCCGGCGGTGGTGTCGCGCTCGTGCGTGCACGCACGGGAATCGAGAATCTCCAGGGCGATAACGACGATCAGAACGTCGGCATCAACATCCTGCGTCGCGCCATCGAGGAGCCGCTGCGTCAGATCGTCGGTAACTCCGGCGACGATGCATCCGTCGTGCTCAATGCCGTCGTGAATGGCAGCGGCAACTACGGCTTCAACGCCGCGACCGGCGAGTACGGCGACATGGTTGAATCCGGCATCATCGACCCGACCAAGGTGACGCGTCTGGCCCTGCAGAACGCCGCCTCCGTCTCGGGCCTGCTGCTGACGACCGAGGCCATGATTGCCGAGCAACCGAAGGACGATCCTCCTCCGATGCCGGGCGGTCACGACCACGGCATGGGCGGCATGATGTAAGCCTGCCTGCACTGCTGTTTGCAGCAGTGCGATTGTCGAGACAGGAAGCCCCGCTTCGGCGGGGCTTCTTTTTTTCGGTGCCGGGCGGCGTTTCTGGTTGGCGGCGTTCTCTGGCTGGCAGCGTTGCAGGGCTGGCGGCGTTCCGGCTGGCGGCGCTACCGGTTGGCGGCGTTGCTGGCTGGCGACGCTACCGGCTGGCGGCGTTACTGGCTGGCCTCGTCGCTAGTCGGCGTTGTCGTCGAGGAAGTCGGCCAGGCCTTGTACCTGCTGCGCCTGAACGGCATCGACGATCGGTGCGAGCGCGACCAGGTCCTCCGCAACGTAGCCGCCGGTGCGATACCACATTTCGATCGACGTGCCGGTACCGGCCGGTTCGAGTCGAAACTCGAGCACGCCGTGCAGGCCGAGGCCCTGCAGCGGACCGAGGCCGCCGAGCAGCCTGAGCAGGTGTTCCGGGTCGACGAACGCGACCTCGAGATGCCTTGCCTGCCGATCGTCGGTCGTGTCGCCGGTGCGCTCACAGAAGCATCCGCCGGCCACGGCATCGATCGTCAGCGTCGAGTCGCTGCCCCACCAGGTATGGTCACGGGGCCACCAGGCGTCGATGTCGTTGACGAGCGCGTCCCATGCCTCGGCGGCGGTTACCGGCACCGCGACTCGATTCGATACAGTGAAACCCAGCGGCGTGGCATCGAGGACTTCGGCCAAAGCATTGCGGCCGGCGCCGCCGCCGACGAGCGCCACGGCCAGCACCAGGACTGCGGGGAAGATGCGCATGCGAGCTCCGGGTCGTTTGCTGCTTCGAAGATACCCCGATAGTGACGGGACCGCGAGCGGTAGTGTCCGGCCGGAGGTCAGCAGGCGTGCCGGCGGCGTATTTGGTTCACTCGCGCTTCAGAACGCTCCCGAGTGGACTCAGCACGCCCGCGCCGCCGAGCTTCAGGACGTGCGTGTAGATTTGTGTCGTGCGCACGTCACGGTGGCCGAGTTGTTCCTGGACCGTTCGGATGTCCATGCCGCGTTCGAGCAGATGTGTGGCGAATGAATGACGCAGTGTGTGGCAGGATGCCGGCTTGTCGATTCCGGCCGCGCGCACGGCGAGTTTCATGGCCCGCTGCATCGCGCTCTCCGCGATGTGATGCCGACCTTCACGCCCACCGCGCGGGTCTTTGCTGCGCCGTCTGGCGGGAAAGATGTATTGCCACGCCCATTGGCTCGCTGCGGACGGGTACTTGCGCGCGAGTGCGTGCGGCAGGCTGACTTCTCCATAGCCATCGATCAGGTCCCTGTCATGCGTGAGCTTTACGGACTGGAGGTGACGTTTCAATGGAACGATCAATTCGTCCGGCATCGTTACGACACGATCGCCGCCACCCTTCCCACTGCGGACGACGACCGCGCGATGCGAAAAGTCGAGGTCCTTGACTCGCAGACGCAGAGTCTCCATCAGCCTCAACCCGGAGCCATACATCAGGCAGGCGGGCAGCCAGTAGGCATCGTCGATGCGGCGCAGAATGCGGGCGACCTCGTCGGTGGTCAGGACGACCGGCAGCCGTGCCGGGCGCCGGGCGCGGACGACGTTCTGCAACCCGCGCAGCGGGCGCTCGAGCACGGCGCCGTACAAGAAGCTCAGGGCGTTGAGAGCCTGATTCTGCGTGCTGGCGGCGACGTCTTCGTTGGAGGCGAGATGGGTCAGGAATGCGCTCACCTCCGGCTCCCCCATGTCGGTCGGGTGACGGTTACCGTGGAAACGAATGAAGCGCACAATCCAGCCGACATAGGCACGCTCCGTGCGAATACTGTAGTGCCGAACGCGGATTGCGGCTCGAACCTGCTCCAGGAACGGGGACTGCCGATGCTCTGGGACCATACACAGGATCGTGGGTCAGCGTCCCGCAAGAGTGGCGCGGCATATCACGGACGAATCGCGTGTTATGACACTTGAAGCGTTGGAGCAGCCGCTGGGGAAATGCGAATAGCGAGTGGTGGCGTGGATTTTTCGCGCGCCAGCGAGGGCCGAAGTTCTGTGTGTCGGCTATCGACTGTATGCTATACGCAGGAGTAGCGTGTTCGGACGCGGAGGAGTAGCGTGGTGGGTTGCTGCATCTTTGGGTCTACTTGTTGTTAGACGTCACCGAAACAGCGAATCATGAATCATGCGCAACGAAGAGCCGATAGCTGCTGTTCTGATCCACGTCTCGTCGGTTTCGGAAGCGTTGAGCTGGTATGAGCAGGCACTACCGGGCGCGAAGAGATGCGAAATTGGTGAGCCTTGGAATGTCGAATATCTTGATGTGGGCGGGATCATGGTTGAGTTTGCGCCTGCCGACTCAAAGGTTGGTAGCGGTCCGGCCGGGTCTGTGGTGTATTGGAGCGTGGCGGATTTCAAGGGCATGCTGAATCGGCTCGTTGAGCTGGGTGCCAAGGTGTATCGGGGGCCAATAGACATCGAGACAGGTCAGGCTATGGCGCAGGTCCGCGATCCTTGGGGTAATTGCATCGGAATTCGGGGAAGCAGTGATTAGTTCTCGCTCCGCATTTCGCCGCGTCGGATCTTCGCAAAGCCACGACGCGTTGCCGTCTAACATGGCGCTGCAGCTGACACTTCAACTCGTCACTTGCCTTGCAAGTCGAAGAGCAAGGCAAGCGCCGAGTTGCCGCGCAGCTGAGCTTGGTTGTTATACGGCTTGATCCGAAATTATTACGAGGTTGTCGCGGGTAAGAGTCTTCGCTTGCCGCCGACCCCTTCGTTACGGCTCGTTCGAGCAGCAATGGCTGCTCGGTCTGAAAGCCGGTCAGCAAGAGGCGCCGTCGAGTCGCGGCGGAGCTGAAGCAGTCCGGTTGCGGGCAATCGCCGATCATGCGGTCACTGTTTTAGCGGCCTGTCGCCGGCGAGTGTTCGGCGGGTGGCAAGGTTCTGTTGCATCGTCGCCGGCTGGGTGGGCCAACAGGTCCAGTTGTTACGCCTCAAGGCTCAACGGGCCTGGCGCCGCGCGTAAGCCGCTCGTGGCATCGCAGATACAGTTCTCGCCAAAGTTCTCGTCGGCGGACCCTTTGCTCGCTGGGGGCCTCGGGTTTAGAGTCGGGGTGTCGGAAACAGGTAGCTTCGGCAATGAGTGGTGGCAAGCCGTCTAACCATGGCATCGAGCGGACGTGTTTTACCGCCCGCTCGGCTGCGCCGGGTTACTGGCGTGCACACGCCGCTCATGCCAGTTGTTAGGCGGCTTTCTTAACGTAATCGAGCCGGGAAGACCGTGAACTTCGAAATCGTTGGCGATATCGAGGAGATCGAGACTTTCGCCACAGGTCGCGGGATACGAGAGCTGGCGCGGCTTAACCGGATCTACGGGCGTGGTCGCTGGCGCAAGCGCAAGGGAAGAGCCACGATCCGGCTTTCGGATGGCACCGAGCAGATTGCCGAACTACACTGGTATGAGGCTTCTGGCATCGGCCGCAAGGAATTCAAGATCAAGCGATACCTGGATTGAGCATGGCGAGCAACTTCGTAGTCTGCATAAAGAACGACGACTATCCAGCCTCCTTGGAAGTCCGCAAGCTCTATTCGCGTATTCCTGATTCCGATGCTGAGCGCCACGGTCAGCTTCGCGTTGTGGATGAGTCGGGCGAAGACTATTTGTATCCGGCGGAGTATTTTCGAGCGATTGAGCTTCCGCTTGAAGTCGAGCGGTCGATCGCTGGCGCTGCGTAACTCAGGGCTGTGGCAATCGGCAGTCACGTGAGCGGCTTCCGAAACATCTTCGAACCTCGATTCATTGAGCTTGTCGCGGCGCCGCCTAACATGGCGCTGCAGCTGACACGTCAACTCGTCACTCGCCTTGCAAGTCAAAGAGCAAGGCAAGCGCCGAGTTGTCGCGCAGCTGAGCTTGGTTGTTAGGCGGCATGTTCGACGTATCGAATACCGGAAGCGTTTGACTGTAAGAGGAGAGCGCCATGAATAGCAGCGGGTTCCGTGCAGCAATCATTCTGGCTCTTAGCGGTGCGACGCCATTCGCCCTCGCCTGCAGCGCCTGCATCAAGGACATCCTGTCGGAAGTGGAATTTGATCGGAGATCATGGGCCGAGTCATCGGACATCTTCGTGGGACTGGTCGTGGCGAGCCAACTTGTCGAAGGTCTAGACGAGATCGAATATGACCTACGAGTAGAGGAGACAATCAAGGGCAGCAGCAGAGCTGTGACGCGAGTGTTTAGCTCGCGAGTCATCGACGACTGGCGATCCGAGCTAGAAGAGATTTCTTGCGGAGGCGTATCGATTTCTGTTGGCGATCGTTTGCTTGTGTTCTCTGGGCGGGGCGGCACGGCACAGATCGGAACGTGCAGCTCGTCTCGAGTCATCGAGGGCGCGATGGCTCCGAGCAGGGCTGAGGTCAAAGAAACACTCGATCGGCTGCGCCAGTGGGCTGGATAGCGCCCTTCGACGCCGCAATGCCGCCTAACATTGCGCTGCAGCTGACGTGTCAACTTGTCACTCGCTTTGCGAAGAGAGGAGCAAAGCGAGCGCCAAGTTGCCGCGCAGCTGAGCTTGGTTGTTAGACGGCATTCCCGATGGGATCAGCATTCAGAGAGCTTACCCCGAAGGACCTTCACTCTCATTTTCGCTACATCGCATCCGGACGGGTCTCGAGCAACCGAGCGGATATTCTGTTGGGGGATTCGCCGTTCGAAATCCCGGTAAAGCGGCGAACCTATAAGCGTAAACCAGATCAGCTAGGCCTTTTGGTCCGGAGCAGCTCGATTGGCCGCGTTGCTTTGGACGAAATCTATGCGCTGCTTCGGGATACTGAGCAGAATTTCTGGGTGAGAAGAAGCAGCAAGCGCAAGCTTGTCAGCCAGTGTATGCCATGGTGGCCTGTGTCCGACCCGACCTTCCCGGCTCAAGCGGTTGCTATCCTTCGTACCGTCTGCGATTTTACGGGAGTGACTTGGCCGCCGAATATCACTTTGACGTATGTGGAACCCACCATAGATGGCTCGTTGCCAGGAGCCCTTGATCGTGGTCCCGCATGGAAGGCTGGTCGAGTCTTCGGGCGAATCGCAAATCGCGTCATCGGAGGGTAGCGCGCTGCCGTCTAACATGGCGCTGCAGCTGACACGTCAACTCGTCACTTGCCTTGCAAGTCGAAGAGCAAGGCAAGCGCCGAGTTGTCGCGCAGCTGAGCTTGGTTGTTAGACGGCACGAGTGAAGCCTTGCTCCACCGAACGAATCGACCGAGTCGATGTGCTAGATTCGTTCGCAATGTCCGCGAACACTCGGAACGAGCCATATGATCTTTGGTAAGCCATCCGCGCGAGTAGATCGGGTAGCCTTAGCAGAAGAACTGGCCGATATCCGTATTCGGCACTTCACGGCTGCCGACCGAGTGAATTCAGAGCTTGGGCGCAAGATCGCAGCGAAGCTAGCAGACGTGCAGAGAGAAGTTTGGATTGAGCTGTTCCTCGCGCATTATTCGAATAAGCAACTGTCGGCGTTATCAGAGTTTTACGGTAGCAAGATCGGGCGCTCCATAGTCGCGACTGATCTAGAAATTGAAAAAGAGTTCCAAGAAGAGCTGCGTGCGCGTATGGACCGCATAAGTCGTGAAGTGGAGGCAACCCATAGGACCTCAGAGGGAGGCTCTCGACTTGGTGGCGTTCTCATTGCCCATGGGCAGGATCGCCAATCGGATGATCATGACTAGAACTAGCAAACGTGATTGTCCAGCTAGGCTGGGGTCTTGGTTGTGAGTTGAGAGGTGGTCCCGCTCATTAGGACACAGAGATAAGTGTAGGCTTTGCCCTGAGGCGGGGGAACCGTCAGACGGAGCGAAGTGAAAGTGAGAAGACCGAGAAGGAATCACAGCCCGGAGTTCAAGGCGCGTGTGGCGCTGGAAGCGCTGAAGGGCGAGAAGGCGATGGCCGAGCTGGCCTCGCAATTCGATGTTCATCCGAACCAGATCACGCAATGGAAAAGCCAGCTCCTGGAGCAGGCGTCGTCGGTGTTCAATGGCGGGAAGTCTGAGGCGGAAGAGCCAGTCGATCTGAAGTCGCTGCACGCGAAGATCGGCGAGTTGACGCTGGAAAACGATTTTTTAGAAGGCGCGCTCATCAAGGCCGGCATGCTGAGCGCAAAGCGATGATCGATCCGGATCACGATCTTTCGATCTCTCGGCAGGCGAAGATCCTCGAGATCTCTCGCTCGTCGGTGTACTACCGGCCGAGGCCACCGTCGCCACGAGACCTCGAGCTCATGGCGGCGATCGACCGGCTGCACCTGGAAGCGCCGTTTGCCGGGAGTCGGATGATGAAGAAGCTCTTGATGGCCGAGGGGTTCAAGGTCGGGCGGCGGCATGTCCGAACGCTGATGCGCAAGATGGGCATCGAGGCGCTGTACCGGAAGAAAAACACGTCGCGCCGGCATCCCGGGCACAAAGTCTTCCCGTATCTGCTGCGAGGCCGAACGATCACCGCGGCGAATGAAGTCTGGGCGCTCGACATCACGTACATCCCGATGGCGAGGGGCTTCGTCTACTTCGTCGGCGTGATGGACTGGGCGACCCGAAAAATCCTGTCCTGGCGGCTCTCAAACACACTGACAGCAGATTTTTGTGTCGAAGCCTTGGAGGAAGCCATCAACCGTTACGGCGCTCCTGAAATCGTCAACACGGACCAAGGCAGCCAGTTCACGAGCGCGGACTTCGTCAGCTGCGTGCATCGCCACAAGATCGCGCTCAGCATGGACGGCAAGGGTGCGTGGAAGGACAACGTCTTTATCGAGCGCTTCTGGCGCACGCTGAAATACGAGGAGGTGTATCTGCGAGCCTACGAGAGCGTCTCGGCGGCCCGGGAATCGATCAGGAAATATCTGGCGTTCTACAATGCTCGTCGTCCGCACACCGCGAACGACGACTTAACGCCCGATGCGGCATACTTTGGCGCGCTGCCGATCAGGTCGGCTGCGTGATGGCAAAACCGCAAGGCCAATCACTTATCGAACGCTGAAAAACTGTCCGAAAAAGCGGGACCCTCTCTACAGGCTCGGGTCACACACAGGCGCTCATTACTCTGCATACGGGAGACGTACGCCCGGTTGGCTCCCATGACATTCTGGCCGTCAGGCAAGTAAACGCAGCCTAGCGCACGCGCCGTCTAACATGGCGCTGCAGCTGACACGTCAACTCGTCACTTGCCTTGCAAGTCGAAGAGCAAGGCAACCGCCAGCTTGGTCTGCCGCTGACCTTGGTTGTTAGGCGGCATTGCGGCGCTTCACAACTGTTACCGGTAGCGGTAACATATATAGATGGGAAAGGTGCGTCGCGGGAACCACGTCTTCTTGACGTGGAAAGGTGATCACTCTCCCCGCCACGTTCACGTCTATCGAGATTCGAAGCTAGTCGTGAAGTGGGATCTGGAGAACTGGCTGCCGATGGAAGGGAAAGCGGGCCGCCGTCTCCGTGAACTGATCCGGGAACTGGAGGAGGAAGGCGCATTATGAAGATCCGCAAGGTCTCAACGAATAACCGGAAGCGTGAATTTGCGGTGGTCAATCGGTCTGGCACTGAGTATTCATTTCCCTATTCGAAGGCTGCGCCGCGACCCAGTGCGAAAGACCCGATCGAAGAGGTCTACGTCGACAAAGAACTCGGAAGCGAGGCCTTCACGTATAGGCTGAAGTCCGGAAAAGAGGGCTCCGTTCATTTCGAACAGGTGCTTGAGTACAACGAGGATCCTAAATACCTGGCCGATATGTTGACGTACCGGCTATCGATCGAAGCGCAGAAGCGAATCGAGGCCAGTGAGCTTAGCCGGCGCCAGCTCGCCAAACGCCTCAATACTTCGGTACCGCAGCTCTATCGCTTGCTGGATCCGGCCAATACAAACAAGTCCATGAATCAGCTGGTGGCACTGCTACACGTTCTCGATTGCGATGTTGACCTCGTGGTGAGGCGCAAAGCCGCCTAACATGACGCTGCAGCGACACGCCAACCCGTCACTTGCCTTGCAAGCCGAAGAGCAAGGCAAGCGCCGAGTCGTCGCGCAGCTGAGCTTGGTTGTTAGGCGGATCTTGAGCGCAGGCGTACAATCTGGCGTATGAAGAACGAGTACACAGCGGTAGTACAGCAGGACGGCCCTTGGTGGATCGGGTGGATTGAAGAAATCCCCGGCGTGAATTCCCAGGGAAGCACGCGTGATGAGCTTATGGAAAATCTCCAGTCTGCGCTCGTTGAGGCCCTAGAAATGAATCGTTCCGATGCTCGCCAGGCCGCAGCTGACGGATTTGAGGAAGTTCGGATTCAGGCGTGAAGCGAAGGGCTTTTCTTGCCCATCTGCGACGAAACGGCTGCGAGTTGATCCGAGAAGGCGGCCGGCATTCGTGGTGGGGCAATCCGGGAAACTCGAAGCGGTCGGCGGTGCCTCGGCATTCTGAGATCAGCGATGTCTTGTGCCGAAAAATCTGTAAGGATTTGGGCGTTCCCCGCCCGTAAGTTGGCAATCAACTTTCGAGGTGCGACATGGCTCACAATGCGAAAAAGACAGAGCACGCAGGAGCGAAACGCTCCCGCGGTGGTTATGCAGGTCGGAAGCGTGCTGCGAAGCACGAGAGCAATAAGCTGCGACGGCTCGCTGATCGCCAGGCGGTCAGAGGCGAGAATCGCACGTCCGAAGGTCTGCGATCACTATTTCGGTAAGCCTCGATCCCGAGGTTCCAGCCACCGAGTGTACCGCACGCCCTGGCAAGGTGATCCTCGCGTCAATATCAGAATGCGAAAGGTAAAGCCAAGGCGTACCACGTGCGGCAGGCTTTGTGGGCAATAGACCGACTTGAGAAGGAAAATGGCAAAGGCAGTTGATCGCTATACGTATCGAGTGACGTGGTCAGAGGAAGACAGTGAATATGTCGGGCTCTGTGCCGAGTTTCCCAGCTTGAGTTGGCTTGAGGCGACACCGGGGGCCGCGCTCTCAGGTATTCGTTCTCTTGTAAAGAAGGTGGTCGCGGACCTTAAGCGCAAGAAGGAGGCCGTACCCGAGCCCATTTCTGCGCGCCCGTATAGCGGGAAGTTCATGGTTCGAGTGCCACCGGAGATTCACAGACTGTTGGCCATTCAGGCTGCCGAGTCTGGCATCAGTCTCAATCGCTTGGTCTCGAGCAAGCTGTCCTGAGAGCGCCGCCTAACATGGCGCTGCAGCTGACACGTCAACTCGTCGCTTGCAGGAGGAAGAGCAAGGCAAGCGCCAGTTTTCCACTCAGCTGATGCCTGACGTTAGGCGGCACTGGGAGGCGAAAAGATGCGGTGGGCGAGCCGGTTGTCTGCTTAGCTTGAATTGTCGCTAGAATTGCGCGAACGAGTTTCGTTCAAGAGAAACGATGAACTGGGAACCTATTTCGGCTGTGAGTGAAATAGTTGGCGCGATCGCCGTAATCATTACGCTCGTATACCTCGCCCGACAAATCGCGATGAGTAACAAATTCGCGAAGGCTGAGGCATGGCGATCTCGCTTCAGTGAGTTCACAAGCCTCAATGCGGCGTATGGTGTACACACCGACTTCTATCATGCGATGGCCAAGCTACACGGAGGGAGTTTGCAGGCAGACCTAAACGAGGATGAGCGAGCGTTGGCGAATTCGTTTCTCGTCTCAGCGCTGCAGATTTACGAACAGCTTTACCGAGAGGTTCAGTCAGGTATTCTTGATCCGGCTGCGCTCGACGAATTCCCAGGACACTCTGGTTTTGGTATGCCTTACGTGAAAGAGCAGTGGCCTGTATATCGACGCATTCTTACGAGTTCGGTCGTTACGCATTTGGAAGACAGATATGGTCTCGGTCAATAGGAATCGGAGACGAGCGTTCGGTGCGTCCAGGCAGTGGATTCGATAGCTCAGGCAGATGTGCGCAACATACCACGCGTTATTTCGTCATGGGCGACAAGGCGCCGCCTAACATGGGCTGCAGCTGACACGTCAACTCGTCACTTGCCTTGCAAGAGGAAGAGCGAGGCAAGCGCCGAGTTGTCGCGCAGCTGAGTGGTTGTCGGGCGGCTGGTCAGTGATTCGGTGACCTTTCAGGAACAGGTCTGGTGAATCGCTCTTAGGCCCCTTTCGATCCATGCGCCCCTATAATCTCCAGCCATGAACGCGGTATTTTATTTCTCTCTGGACATCTTCCAGCGACTCAATTGCTGGGAGAGGACAAGTGTCCAGGACACATCGTTTTCGAGACCGCGGCGCCGACGGGAAGCTGCGCCGAAAGTACAGGCATCCGCAACGTGGTGTGCGATTTCCGCGTGGAACACCTAAGTGGTGGCGGAAACTTCGTATGACCCGTCCTCGCCGTAGGAAAAATCGGGAGCTTTGCCGCTTAATTGAGAGGGGAGTTGCTGCAGACACGCTTACGTTTCCCCTCGGCAACTCCAAGCCGCATATCTACTACTGGTAGTCGGTCGGGCCCCACGAGTGGGAGCGGTCAAGGCCATGGAAACTGAACGCCAGAATGCAGGGGGGATGAGCTGGAAGTCGAAGAAGAGCACCGTTTCGGACACTCAAGGCACTGTTGGGACGTTTCGCAATGAGTAAGAAGTTGAAAGGCAAGGCACTTGAAAAATTCGAGGCAGAGCGTGACGTGTGGCAAGAAGTGCTGGAAGGCGTGCGCGAAATCAAGGCAGGTGGTGGTAAGCGCAAGAAAGCCATCCCCAAATCGCACATTGCGCGCGTGCGTATCCGCAGTGGTCTATCGCAGAATGAGTTCGCTGCCGTCCTGGGAGTTTCGAAGCGTACGCGCGAGCAATGGGAGCAGGGTCGTCGGGAGCCGTCTGGTGCGGCGAAAACACTGCTTCGAATCGCCGAGAGATGCCCGGAAGTCGTGGTAGAAGTTGCGTGAAGACTGGCCCTGTTCGAGTTTCATGATGAGCCGAACGAATCTTCTTGTTGTCAGTGCGAGACCTTCGTTTGGTTTCGGCGGCGCGCCGCCTAACATGGCGCTCCAGCGGACACCTCAACTCGTCACTTCCCTTGCAACTCGAAGAGCAAGGCAAGTGGATGGTTCGGGTACCGCCTGAGATTCACCGGCTGTTGGCGATACAGGCTGCCGAGTCTGGTGTCAGCCTCAATCGGCTGGTCTCTAGCAAGCGGTCTTGAGAGCGTCGTCTAACATGGCACTGCAACGGACCCGGCGGCTTGTCACTCGCCTTGCATAAGCAAGGGTAGGCCAAGCCACCAGGCCGCTGAGCTTGGCTGCCAGGTGGCACGGGAGGCAGACACGATGGCGATGTTAAAGAACGTTCTTTTCGTGGTGGTCGGATTTGTCCTGGGCAGCGTAGTGAATATGGCGCTGTTGGCCAGCGGCTCTGCTCTGGTACCTGCACCACCGGGCCTGGACGCCAACGACGCTGAATCCATAGCGAACTCAATTCATCTGTTTGAAGCGAAGCACTTCGTTTTCCCGTTTCTTGCGCACGCTCTGGGTACCTTTTTTGGTGGCTTGGTTGCAGGTTACCTCGGGTGGAAGAACCGCATGGTGTTGGTGTGGTGTGTTGCAGCGTTGTTCTTCGCGGGAGGCGTCTTGACCACCTTCATGATTCCGGCGCCAGTTACCTATGTAGCTATCGATCTGACGCTTGCATACGCCCCAATGGCATTGCTTGCGCTCTGGTCGCTCAATAATGTACTCAGTAAGTCACGTGGCTCCGATTAACGGTGCGCTGCCCACCATCGCGCTGCAACAGGCAGCTGAGTTTGGTCGTTAGGCGGCGCTGAGAAGGTAACGGTGCGGGCAAACCGATGAAGCCCACAAGTGAGTTCCTCAGCGAGCCGCGACGTAGGAATCGATTTGACGCATGTCGTGCAAGCGGTGCGGGCAGTCATCAGGACCGGGGGAAGTTTAGACGTGGCGCCATCGAACACGGCCTCTAGCCGAGGACGCCTGGTGGCTCCAGGTGCTCTCGAAAATTCCGGTATTCATCCTTATCATTCTTGTCACTAGATCCCACGACAAGAGAATGAAATCAATGAGAACAAAATGGATGCTGTTTCCTCTCGTCTGCGGATTCGTGTTGTGCTTGAGTGCTCCTCCGGTCGTGTTGGGGCAGGAAGGCTTCGCGCCACCGCCGCAGATACCTTACGGGCGCTCAGTCGGTTTGGCGGAAGCAAAGACCGTAACAGCCGCCGCGATTGATGTGGCGGTGGAGAACGGATGGCTGATGGCGATCGCCATCGTCGATACCGGCGGACACTTGGTCTATTTCGAAAAGATGGACGGTACGCAGACAGGCAGTGTAGAGGTGGCGATCGACAAGGCACGTTCGGCGGCCCTGTTCCGTCGTCCGACTAAGGTGTTCGAGGACGGAGTGGCACAAGGTGGCCAGGGAATCAGGCTGTTGAACCTGCGCGGCGCTGTACCGCTGGACGGCGGTATTCCCATCATTATGGATGGTGAGCTGGTCGGCGGTATCGGTATTTCGGGGGGCAGCGGGGAGCAGGACGGGATTGCCGCTCGCGCCGGCGCGGCCGCGATCGAATAGAAGCGAACATGTTGACGTGCACCGAAAACTGACCGTGGATCCTGCATGTGTCGGGATTCGTTAGCACCATTGCTTCCGTTTGAGGTCGCAGATGAAATTCACGAGCCCAGCGCCGTTCGTCGTCCGATCTTCGCGTGGCTTCAGTGACTTGCCAGCTAACAATGGGCAGGAGCTGACCTGCCAAAGCGTCACTCGCTTCGCAGGTATAAGAGCAGGGCTCGCGCCAGTTCGCCGGGCAGCCCAACCCAGACGTTAGGCGGCATTGAGACGCAGCGTGGTCCGGGGCGTCGCATACTTCGCAGTGGTATTCGGCGTCGGCTTCATTCTGGGGACAATCCGGGTTCTTTGGCTCGAGCCTCAGCTGGGTCAGCGTTCAGCCGAGCTCATCGAAGCCCCACTGATGCTGGTCGCGATATATTTCGCTGCAAGCTTTGTTGTTAAGCGATTCAAGGCGTCACGCAGCGTGGAGTACTTCTATTCAGGCGTGATGGCACTCAGTATTCTCCTTATCGTGGAGTTTTCAGTCGTGCTGGCACTTCAGGGTCTGAGTATTCGCGAATATCTGGCACAGAGGGATCCGGTTGCAGGCGTTGTCTATGTGGTTATGCTCATCATCTATGCGGTTACGCCGTGGTTCCTGGGCAAGCGACATATCGCCGCCTAACATGGCGCTGCGGCTTGCAAGTCCAGGAGCAAGGCGAGCGCCTGGTTGTCGCGCAGCTGAGTTCTTCGGCGGCGCTAGCGCGATCCGTTTGGGGGAAGGGTGATGAATGGACCAGAGCAGCGGCTTAAGGAGCTTGGGTACCTACTGCCCGCGCCTTTGCGGCTGCCACCAGGCGTAGTTCTCCCTTTCCCCTATGTTCGCAAGGTTGGAAACCGGTTGCTGATTTCCGGACACGGCCCAACAAACTACGATGGCTCAGTTGCAGAGCCGCTCGGCAAGGTTGGCTCCGAAGTTACGTTAGAGCAGGGGTACGAAGCTGCCCGACTTACGGGACTAGCCATTCTCGGCAGCCTGAAGCGCGAGATCGGTGGCCTCGATCGTATTGCCGCCTGGAGCCGAGTCTTCGGTATGGTGAACTCAGCACCGGGTTTCGATCAACAGCCTGCCGTGATCAATGGATTTACCGACCTAATAGTCAATGTGTTTGGGTCTGAGATTGGGAGCCATGCGCGCAGCGCCGTCGGGCTTGCCGAACTACCCTTCGGAATCCCGGTTGAAATAGAAGGGGAGGTCGAGCTCCATGCGGAATGACACTCCGGCTTCCAATGTGAGCCAATGAGTAGATAGGTACAGGGGGAAGCTGACAATCGAAATTGTCACTTGACTTGTAAAGAGAAGCGCATTGCAGCTGACACGCCAACTTGTCACTCGCTTTGCCAGGAGAAGAGTAACGTAAGTGCCAAGCTGCCGCGCAGCTGAGCTGGTTCTTTGACCGGCATGGAAATCGTGCCGCTAGATCCGGCGCGCATAGGAGATGTCTTCCGACTGTATGACGCATACAACCGCCCCAGGGCCGAAGCCGTGACGGAAGAGGCCGCCAGACGTGTATTAGCGCGGATTCGAGAGCAGAGTGGGGAGGTATTCGCCGCCATGCGGAATGCTGACCTTCTTGGAACGTACACGATTCATATCTGTCAGAATCTCACGCACGCCACAAAGCCATTCGCGGTCATCGAAAACGTGATCTGTGCTCCGGAGGTTCGTCGCCAGGGGATTGGGACTCGACTCATGGAGCATGCGAAGGCCTATGCTATCGAGCAGGGATGCTTCAAGGTCATGCTGCAGACTGGAATGGATCGCGAGAGAAATCACGCATTCTATGAATCTTGCGGTTTTTCCTTTGATAAACGCGGATACCAAATTCGTTTCGGTGAATGAAGCCGGCCACTCATGGCGCAGCGCCGCCCAAAGGGGGCAGGAGCGGACCTGCCAAAGTGTCGTTCGCTTGAGCCTGTTCGGTGAGCGAGCGTGCCGTTTCTCCGCCTGTCTCGTGGTGGCCCTCTTCTGGACAGATGATGCCCACGCCCAGAGGATTCCGGTCGAGTTTGTGTGGTCGGCCGGCCTTGGGCTGCTCGCTCCATTCATCGCCGTTCCGATCAAGGTCGGGATCATCCGCTTGTTCAAAGGCGACCTGGCGGGCTTTCGCCCGTGGATTCTCAGCCTGATTGAATGGGTGATCTGGTTCCCGGTCGGATTTGTCCTATTGCGAATGAGCGACGCCAATTTGGTGCTCATGGTCGTGCCTGCCCTGCTGGCCTTGTCAGGCTGGCTCCATCGGACATGGATCGCCAATTCCTCGTGGACGATCGCTGTGCTGTTGTGCTTCGTCACGCCCCTCATGATCGTGGCGCTACCCCTCCTCGCCGTCGTTACGATCGCCTATGTTCAATCGCTGCTCGCCTGAGAAGCGCACGGAACTCTGCATTCCGTGCTCGGCGCCGGTGGGCAGAGGCAGGCGAAGGTGCTAACCGTCAGGCATGCCCGGGTCGAAGACGCTGCAGCACTTGCAGTCTTGGCCGAACGGACATTTCGAGATGCGTTCACCGCAGGCAGTGACGCGGGTGATATGGAGATCCACTGCGCCGAGAATTTCGGCCCGGACCTTCAACGGCGCGAGATCGAAGATTCTTCTCTGGTGACGCTGATAGGTGAATTCGAGGGTGAGCCAATAGCCTTCGCGCAGGTTCGTCTGTTTTCAGCCGTAGATTGCGTATCGGCAACACATCCTTCTGAGCTGTTCCGGCTCTACGTACTGAGTCAATGGCATGGACGAGGGGTCGCCCAGGAGATGATGCAGAGAGCATTGGCCACGGCGAAAGCCGCTGGCAGCGATCGAATCTGGCTAGGTGTCTGGGAGCCTAATGGCAGAGCGCTGTCTTTTTACAGAAAGTTCGGCTTCCAGGTTGTCGGCGATCATCCGTATCAGTTCGGCAGCGATCCTCAGCGTGATCTCGTAATGGAGCTGGAACTGGACGGCGTACTGTGAAGCACGTTTTCTGGCTCCGAGACGGCATCATCGGCGGGCGTAGAGGACCGAATCGCGAACCCTGGAATCCCGCTGAACTGAAGGCCCACGGCATCGGTGCCGTCTTGTCGGTAAACGACGGTGAACTGGTTCACCCGGAAGACCTGGCCCCGGTGGGAATTCGACATGAGTGCGTGCCTTTGTCCGAAGACGCTCCTCCGCAGCCCGGAGACTTCGAGCATTGCGTTGCGGCACTACCTCGTGCGCTGGCATTCGCGCGACAGGAAATCAGCAGCGGCAATGCCGTGCTCGTTCACTGCAACGCCGGCAAGGACAGAACGGGAATGTTTCTATGTTATTTCTTGTGTCAGACGGAGGCCTTGCCGCCGCGGGAAGCCATTCGCGAAGTTCGCCGTGTCAGGTCTTTCGCACTGTCAGCCGTCGGCTGGGAAGAATTCACTCTGGACGTGCTGACGGAACTCGCTGCCTGACACTGCACCGCAACGGATCGGTCAAGAAGTCGGGTTGCCCGCAAGAGAGAAACCAACTGCCGATTCGTTACACGGCGGAGGTCGACTGTTGGGCGGCGTCTGAGACGCATGCTAAGCTCGTCCGAGATCCGGACTTCCGGACGCACATAATCCCGGAGTCCTCGACCAACACTCAGATCGCGGGCACAGGCAAGTGACGGAATACGAGATCTACGACCTCATACTTACACAACAGGCCGGAGTGAACGCCGCACTGGCGATTTACCTCTCTCTTGTCAGCGCGTACCTGGTAATCGCTTTCTTCGCGGGAAAGCAGCTCAATCGCAGTCAAGCCCTTACCGTTTCCACCTTGTTCGTAGTGGCTGCATTCATGTTCGTGGGCGTGATGTACGTTCGCAGCAGAGAGATTTTTCGCTTGTCGGCGCAACTCGAAACGATTTCGGACGGTGCGCCAGCAGCGCTGCCCGGATTCGGTGCGCCCGTTTTTTTCATTCTTCTTTTCGGAGGTGTCGTTGCATCTCTGAAATTCATGTGGGACGTGCGCCGTCGGAACGAATCCTGAGCTCGTGCGCCGCCTCAGGAAGACGACTCACTTGCGACTCCCGATTTTTGATCGAGGACGGATATGACATCGTCGAAGTCTCACAAGTGCCCGGTGTGTTCCCAAGACCTCGAGGCCGGATACTTGTATGTTCGCGGCATCGGGGCTTCATTGCATTGGTCCACGCGCCGCGATACCCGGGTCCTGTCGCGTCGGGATTTGCAGCAAATCGATTTGAGCCGGATAAGTCTCACCGATACCGGTGGTCAGGCTGTCGTCAGCGCCTGGTCATGCGCATCCTGCGACTTCGTCGGCTTTCAGCGAGGGTAGTTGCGGCCAATGAAAGTGCCGATGGGCTGATAGCGTACCGCGAGGCAGGGCATCGCATGCAACCCGACGATAATCGGCAATCCACATTGCCGTCATCGTGAATTCTCGAAAGTTCCTGCTTGGCGTACTTGCTGTGCTGAGTTTCTCGGGTGCGAGCCTGATGACCACATGGGCTCACGCCAACTACCGCCTTTGGTACCGGAACACTCATGTTGAGCCGGATCCGTCGGCGGCAGAAGCGGATGTCGTTCTTCTTTCCATTCAAATCCCATCCTCACTGATCCTCTGGGTAGCCGGGGGTCTGCTCGTACGGGCCGCCGTGCGTCGGCGCCGGAGCTGACGGATGCCTCTCAAGACGTTGACCGTCCTTGCCGTTGTCGTGGTAGGGATCTCGGGCTGCTTCTCGCAGGCAGAACGCCCGTCCGGGAGCATTTACGCTCAAGCGGTCAGTCAGCTTTTTCCGCATGGTCTGCCGTTGGGGGCGCAGTACGGGATAGTGTACGAACATAGCGGAAGCTCGGTGCCGCCAAGCTATCAGGATTTGTTGCGGGCGGCACGTGCGTGCGCCAGTGTCTTGGAAGCCGCCCGAACAGATCGTGTGGCGAGGGTGAGACCAACCATCGCGCTGGCGACGCTTCAGGTTCTCGAATGCCTGCGCGATGATGGGTGGCGTATCCAGACCGTCGAGGTTGTCGTTGTCTCTTGAGGGACCGGGCGCGAAGCAGTCGCGCGTGCAGCGTGATGCGCGAGCAGCGTGATGTGTGTGCGCATCGCGAATGTCGATCCGGAGAGCGAGGCGGCGCTGTCTCTTCTTCGGGATGCGGCAATCGAAGTGCGTCCGCTATACGGCGAAATTCCGGGACCGCCCTGGCCAACGAATTCAGCCTTGGGGCCCCGTGACACTTACGTTCTGGCCTATCAGGGCGAAGATGCAATAGCGTGCGGCGCGTTTCGCGAGCTGGACGCCCGAACCTGCGAGGTACACCGGGTCTTCGTTTTGCGCGAGTATCGCCGACAGGGCGTGGCTCGCGGAATCTTGTCTCACCTGCATGAGGAAGCGCGGCGCATGGGTTACGAGCTCATGCGGCTGGAAACCGGGACGCGGCAATTGGCTGCCATGGAGCTCTATGAGCGTTTCGGATTCTCGAAGATCAGGCCATTCGGGGAGCACGTCGGCGACCCGGCCAGCGTGTGTTACGAGCTGCGAATACCACGCCAAGATAAATAGCAGCCGAAGTTTCGTTACGATTGGTAAACTCGAGAGCGGCTGCGAAGCTTCTTCCGACCTTGATGCGTGACGGAGACCGACTATGGCCATATCCATGAATCGCTACGCCATTCTCGTCCTGCTGCTGGTAGCTGCGGCTGCCAGCTACGCCGTCGGATTCATCGCCGGTTTCTGGTTGCTCATCGTTGTCGGCGGAGCCTTCGAGTTGGCGTTCTGGATGCAGCTGATCCTGAGACGCAAGTGAGCTTCCGGGTTCCGCTTCGCCAGGAACCGATGCGGAGTACTCTGTCGCGGCCCGATCCGGTATGCGTGTGAAGCACGTTGCCGGGTTGTCTCGATAGTGACCTACGCGATCACAGGCGCATGCCACTGCCGTAATTTGTCGTTCGAGCTCTCAACTTCGGCCCGACCGGAGAACATTCTTGCGCGGGCCTGTGACTGCAGCTTCTGCCGCGTACACGCCGCAAAGAACTGGTCGGATGCACAGGGCGAGATGGTCATCCGAATCGCCGTCGGGGGGAATCTGCACAAGTACCGATTCGCGCTCAGGACGGCAGACTTCTACATCTGCCGTACCTGCGGAAGCTATCTCGGCGCGGTACTTTCGGACGCCGACGGCATCTGGTCGACAGTGAACCTTCGATTGAGCGCAGTGAATTTCCCTGCGGAGCCGGTGAGTTACGGCGGCGAGGACGAGGCCGGGCGAATCGCCAGGCGAAAGCGCGTCTGGACACCGACCAGCATCATTGTTGCGGCCTGACATCGTGCACGTTTCAGCCGTACATTCCTCGTCCGAACACACATTCTCGAAAGAGTCCGTTACCTCGATCGAGTTGATCTCGGGGCGCGGTGTCGCCGGCGACGCGCATTTCGGTGCAAAGGTGCAGCATCGTTCGCGCGTCGCCCGGGATCCGACGCAGCCGAATCTCCGTCAGGTCCACTTGCTGCACGATGAGCTGCTCGAAGAGCTTCGCGCGCAGGGATACTCGCTCGGACCGGGTCAGCTCGGTGAAAACGTAACGACGCATGGCCTCGATCTGCTCGGCCTGTCGCGCGGAACGCGGCTGCGCCTCGGGACACAGGCGGTCGTCGAGGTTACCGGGCTGCGAAACCCGTGTGCCCAGATCGAGGCATTTCGGCCCGGCCTCCTGGCCGCCGTGCTGGATCGAGCGGCAGACGGCTCTGTCCTGAGAAAGACCGGCGTCATGGGGATCGTGCTTGCGGACGGCACCGTACGGCCGGGTGACCCGATCTCGGTCGTGCGCAAGCCCGAGCATCACGCGTCGTTGCAACCGGTCTGAAGGACGGATCCGGGTCAGGAGCTGCCCGGCAGCTCGCTCCGGCGTCGGCCGGTGCAACGGTCCGGTACGACAGGTATCCGGCGCCGCAAAGGCCCGGCAAAAAGGCCCTATCAGCGAGTACACTGCGGAGGAGAAGGGCTCGAATCGAGCCGTTTGATCACCCAGCCGTTGCCGGCGGCGTCATACGGGAGTCGTGAAAATGCAGTTTTGGTCGTTTTGGCTCGAAGTGCTGCAGTCCGCACTGGAGCTCTTTTCGTCGACTTTCGGCGTGAGTGTCGGCGCAGCGATAGTCCTGCTCACGATCACGTTGCGCGTGGCTCTGCTGCCGCTTTCCTGGTCATCGGCTTATCGTGGATGTATCCACCAGAAGAAGTTGAGGAAGCTGCAGCCGGAGCTCCAGCGCCTGAAGGAACGGTTTCGTAGCGACCCGCACGTTCGGGCCGAAAGAACGCTCGCACTTTACCGGGCCAGGAACTTATCCATTGTCGAGGGACGCGCGTTTCTCGGATCTCTTGCGCAGATGCCCGTCTTCCTCGGCATGTTCCAGATTCTGCGAGAGGGCACGTCTGCCGCCCGGTTCCTGTGGATTTCGAGCCTGTCCAGGCCCGACTTCTGGATTGCGATAGTCGCGGGAATTACGACGGCAATGATGATGGCGGCCAATCCGGAGCTGCCGGAGCAAGCGCGAATGCTGATGATCGTATTGCCGAGCGTCATTGCGTTCGTTTTTGCGCTCAAGTTTGCTTCGGCGCTCGCCGTCTATTGGGTCGCTTCCAATCTGTTTACGGCTGTCCACACGGCCGCAGTGCATTTCGTCGTGGATCGCAGGATTCGGGCCGGCAGCGTCGTCATTTGATGCAACCGGTCGCAGCGGGAGCGGCTCCGAAGCTACGCGGGGGTGGCACATGCACGAGGGAAGCTGCCTGTGCGGCGGCATTACATATCGAATTGACGGCGAGCTGAGCGACTTTGGCTACTGTCACTGCAGAAGTTGTCGGAAAGCCAGTGGTACGGCGTATGCTGCGAACAGTGGTGTGGATCGCGCCAACGTGTCGCTTTCGGATAGAGGAAGCTACCTCCGGGAATACGAATCGTCGCCCGGCATGATTCGAACGTTTTGTTCGCGTTGCGGCTCGCCGATATTTGCCTATCGGACTGTTTCGCCGGACATCATTCGAATCAGGCTCGGGACGCTCGACACGCCGATCGATAAGCGGGCCAAAGCGCATACTTTCGTATCTCACAAGGCATCGTGGGACAACATCGAAGGGGAGCTGCCCCGGTTCGACGAGTGGCCGCCAAGGGATGTGCTCGTGCAGAAGGGCTCGAAGCAGCCATGAGGACCGGCCGCCAGGTTGCAGCACAGACGAATATCCGCAGGCGTTTCGCCACGCGGGCTGCAGCGCTGATGTTTCCGATTTTCCTGTTGGCCGATGACCCGACGTTCGCGCAAGGTGCGGGTGCACCAATTATCGACATGCACTTCCATGCGGTCGCCGTCGATAGCCAGGGTCCACCGCCTCTGGGTTTATGCTCGCCATTTCGCGAGATGCCGACGGGCGCGTCCGCGGATACATACGCCGCTCAATGGTTGTCCCTGCTGAAGGAGCCGCCATGTGACGAGCCCGTCTGGTCCCCGACATCAGACGCCGAGCTCATGGCGGCGTCGCTTGCGATGCTCGAGGAGTACAACATCATCGGCGTGACAAGCGGGCCTGAACATCTGGTCGCTGCGTATAAGGAAGCGGTGCCGACTCGCATCATTCAGGCGATCTTGCTCGGCGGGCCCGGAGTCGCTGAGCCGCAGTCGATCGACGCATTGCGAACTCTGCACGATCAGGGAAGATTGCGCGTTATCGGAGAGCTGACGACCCAGTACGCAGGCATTTCGCCCGACGACGAGCGACTGGAGCCGCTCTGGGCATTCGCCGAAGAGCTCGACCTGCCCGTTGGAATCCACATCGGTACGGGGCCGCCCGGGGTTGCCTATCTCGGCGCAGCGGGCTATCGGGCGCGCCTGCACAGCGCCCTGACGCTCGAAGAGGTACTGATCAGACATCCGGCGTTGCGTGTCTACATATCCCATGCCGGCTGGCCGATGCTCGACGATCTGCTGGCATTGTTATGGGCGCATCCGCACGTGTACATCGATCTGGCAGTGATCGACTGGGCTCTGCCGAGGCTAGAATTTCACCGCTATCTGCGGCGGATCGTCGAAGCGGGCTTCGGATCTCGAGTCATGTACGGCTCGGATCAGATGGTGTGGCCCGGGATGATCCCGAAGTCGATCGCAGCCGTGACGGAGGCGCCGTTCCTGAACGAGGACCAGCAACGCGACATCCTGTACAACAATGCCGCGAGATTTCTCAGGCTCACCGAGGAAGAGATCGCCGCCCACCATGGCCGGTGAGGGTGTAGGCGCGTGACGGCCGAGCTCTGGATTCTTCTCGCTTCTGCCTTGCTGGGTGTCGTTCACCTGTCGGCGGCGTCGTTCTCTTTCAAGGCTCAGGTCGGCAACAGCTATTCGGTGGGTCCGAGAGACGACAACCTGCAGCCGTCAGGCGTGGCCGGCCGACTCTATCGAGCGCAGCAGAATTTCCTCGAGACCTTCGCGATTTTCGCGGTGTGCGTACTACTCGTACACCTGACGAACGCCGGTGGTGCGCTTAGCTACTGGGGATCCGTCATCTATCTCATCGGCAGAATTCTGTTCTTGCCTTTGTACGCATGGGGCGTTCCATGGCTCAGGACGTTCAGCTGGAATCTTGCTACGCTCGGGCTCGTGCTCGTGGGTGCACAGGTGGTCGCAGGCAACCTCTGAGCGGTGCGACATTGGCGAAAGCAGACAACTCGGATTCATGGGTTTCGACGGGGACGATCGTCAGCGTCTATCCGATCGGTGTGTTCGTTGCCAGTGTGCTGCTCAATCGCTTCCTGCTCGGCGTAAGTCCGATCGACATCGCGTTGCCCTCGCATCAGCTCCTCGTGTTCGTCATCGTGGCCAGCGTCCTGCTGGTGGCGAACCACACGTGGCTGATGACATCTACCGAGCTTTCGCGTCTTCGTTTCGGGATGTATGCCGCACCTGAGGAATGGAACGCGGCGGAGGCGTCCAGAGCCGACGTCCCGGAGAAAGGCTGGCTGGAGCTGGAACGACGGCACAATGCGCACAGAAACGCGACCGAGAACACGGTCTATTTCGGTCTGCTGGTTGGCGTATTTTCGCTGGTTTCACCTTCACCAGCCGCCGCCGGCGTATGGATTATCGGCTTCGGCGTCGCGAGACTTGGTCATACATTCGGCTATCTTTCAGGCAACACGAGTCTGCGCGGCCTGTTCATGACCCTGAGTCTGCTCGCGATGTACGGCATGGCGAGCTATCTGCTGATGGGGTTGTTCTGATGGCTGTGGCGAAGGCGCTCTCGCAGCGTCTCGTGCTGCTGGCCGCCATCGTAGGCGTGGCCGGCTGCGACAGTATTTCCAAGCACGTCGCAGCCGAAGCACTCGCGGGTCAACCGACGCAGTCACTGCTCTTCGACGTCATCCGCCTGGGTTACACCGAGAACCAGGGGTCATTCCTGGGCCTGGGCGCGGAGTTGCCTGCGTCGGTTCGGTTCGCGGTGTTCACGGTCGGCGTGGGCATCCTGCTCGTTTCTCTCATCGCGTATGCGGTTCGGCGCGGCCGGTCTTCCGCAGATCTCCTCGGATTCGGCATGATCTTTTCGGGCGGCGCTTCGAATTGGGTGGATCGTCTGTCGGACGGCAGGGTCGTCGATTTTCTCAACGTCGGTATCGGCCCGATACGGACTGGCATTTTCAACATAGCGGATATGGCTATTCTCGCAGGGGTTGTCGTGTTGCTGTGCGGCGAGTATTGGAACGGCAGGCAACGCCATCGCGCAAAGAGAGCCGACTAGCGGCGCGCTGCGGCCACCTGTGACCCACGCGGAACCCGGTAGGTAGCAGCTTGGAGTCGCCCGAGTCGATTCGTCGATACGAGCCGGCCGATTGGCCTGCCGTCTGTCGCGTTCACGATCACGCACGCCGCCTCGAGCTGCGCCAGGCAGGCATTGATCCGCGAGCTTTCAGGCCGATGGCAGACGCTGCGGCGGAGGACGAATTCTTCGAGTCAGAGACACTGGTGTTCTGCATCGGCCCGGACGTTGTCGGCTTCGTTTCCTGGAATGATGATTATCTGACGTGGCTTTACGTCGATCCTGCGCACCACCGGCAGGGGATCGGACGTGGTCTACTCGAGGCTGCATTGCCACGAATCGGTCCCGACGCATGGACGAACACGATTCCCGAGAACCTGCCCGCCCTCGCCCTCTATCAGGCCGTCGGTATGGAGCTTGTCCGGATTTGGCCGAGCAGTTGCGACGGATACCCATGCAACACCGCAAGGCTGGCGCTGCCGACGAGCCGAATGCGTTCGGTTGAAGCGACGCGAGAACCGAGTTCGGAATTGATGCGTTTCCGGCTGCATGTGCGCGAGTGGGAGATCGAAGTCGAGAATTCCTTACATACGGATTCATCGATCGTGGCCTTCGGGCGTTGCAGCGGTCGGGCCGTCGTCCTGAAGTTCGTCCGCCGCCGGGGGGACGAGTGGCGCTCCGGAGAAGTTCTGGAAGCATTTTCGGGCCGAGGTACGGTGCGGTCGCTGCAGTGCGCGGACGGCGCCGCTTTGCTCGAAAGGCTATCCCCCGGCGCGGAGCTGGGCAGGCAAGCGCTCAGCGATTCGGATGCCACTACGGCTATCGCCGATGTAATCGCCCGAATGAGCCCCGGCTCGCCGCCGGCCGACACGCCGACCGTCGAAACGTGGGGTGGGGGATTTGAGCGATATACGTCTAACGGACTCTCCGGGATTCCACGCTCGCTCGTCGAGGTGGCGCACCGAATCTACATGAACTTGTGTGCGACCCAGACTGAAACACGCCTGCTCCATGGCGACCTGCATCATGGCAACGTGCTGTCGGATGCGCGGCTCGGCTGGGTTGCGATCGATCCGAAAGGCGTCGTTGGTGAGCTAGCGTATGAGACGGGCGCGGCGCTCAGGAATCCTTCGGAACGGCCGGAGTTGTTCGCGAGGCCGGAAATCATCGAAGAACGCATTGCGTGCTTTTCGCAACGGCTCTCTCTGGACCCACGTCGAATCCTGGCGTGGGGGTTTGCACAGGCGGTGCTTGCCGCAATCTGGGAACTGGAAGACGATGGCCTGGTCGCGGCAGGTCACGGCTGGATCGCATTCGCCGAAGTCGCTATGTCAATGCTGGACGGGACAAAATACGGTTGTACCGCCGGTGATGGAAGAGGATGGGAAATGCGGACAGGAGCGCCGAAACCGGAATGAAGTCCGAAAACGTAGCCGTGTTCTTCTACGGCCTCTTCATGGATGAAGCGTTGCTTGCGTCGAAGGGCATCCTCCCGTCGACAGCGACGCCGGGATTCGTCGACGGCTACGGCTTACGGATAGGCAGGCGGGCAACCCTCGTTCCCGATGCAACCAACCGTGCCTACGGGATATTGATGAGCATCCCCGAGGAGGAGGTGCAAGCGCTATATTCGGAGGAGAGCGTAACCGACTACATCGCTGAATCCGTGACCGTGCATCTGGCCGACGGTACGAGCGAGCGGGCAGTCTGTTACAACCTCCCCGCAGGCAAGCTCGAGGGGACCGACGGGCCCTACGCGAAGTCGCTGCTCGCCCTCGCGAACAGGCTGGGCTTGCCGGATGCCTATCTTCAGAAGATCAGAGAGCAGAGCGTCTGAGACAAGTGCGTCTGAGACAAAAAGGTCGGAGACGAGAAGGTCTGAGATAAGAGGTACGAGAGCCCGGTCATGTCGGAGACCGTTGTTTACGTCGGTGCAGTCGTCAGAAGAGCGGATACGCTCCTGTTCGTGCGGCAGTCCCCGGGGCACCCCCTTGGGGGACAGTGGACGCTGCCCTGGGGCAGGGTGGAAGACGGCGAATCGCCGGCGGCCGCCGCGATACGCGAGGTTCGCGAGGAGGGCGGTGTCGAAGCGGTCGTCGAGGGCCTGCTCGGCATTCAGGAGCTGCCGCGGCCGCAGTCGGGTAGCATCGGCCTGGCCTATCTGTGCCACCATTCCAGTGGCGTGCCGGCGCCGATGGATCGGGAGACGGATGCGGCTCAGTACTACTCCGAGGCGGAACTTGCCGATCTGACGGAAGCCGTCGAGCCCTGGTCCCGGTGGCTCGCCCAGCGAGTGTTCGCCGGAAACTACCGCGTGATAAAGGAAGACAGGTCGAATCCCCTGCAGACGCGCGGTTCCTATCTCTAGCCGATGCAAGGACGCCGTGTGGCCCGCGATGCAAGTCTACTTCACGAAGATATCCGATCTGAGCCATCGTGTAGCGGTCTCGCGGGCCGACGGCACGACGGAGAGTATCGAGCTCGAATCCCGATCCTTTCTGCGCCATGATCTGGCGCATTTTTGCGTCGAGGTGGAGGTGCCGATCAGAATGGGCTACTGGGGGTGCATAGCGTCGGGCGCGTCGCTTGACGGCAGCGGCGTGGCCGGAAGAGACGCGATGATCGCCGAGACACTGGCTGGCCCGGTGCAGACACTGATGCGCACCGAGGCCGGCCCGGATGCCTATTTCGGAATACTGCGCAACGTCGCGCCGGACGGCGAGGGCCGTGATCTGGCAGACCGTGTCTATGAGCGAGTGCGGCGGATCACGGGGCATTGGAAAGGCACACCCCGCGGCAGCCGGATGGAGCTCGTCTGGCCGTGGGACGGCGGTCCGGATTCGGCCGCTCGCGGTATTTTCGCAGAACAGGAATAGCGCCATCATGCAAGGCACAGCGGGCGAAGACCGAACACTCGATCCTGCGAGGCCGGTCGAGCGAGTCACCCTTCGCGGACGGAGGATCCTGCTCGAACCGCTGCACGAGAAGCATCTGCCCGGACTCGAGTTAGCGGTTGCAGACGGCGAGCTCTGGGCGATTCCGGTTACGTTCGTCCCGCGCCCGGAGCAGCTCCCGGATTTCCTCGCCGACGCCCGGGCGCAATACGAGGCTCAGCTCGAGCGGCAGTTCGCTGTGATCGAGCTCGGCGGCGGCACAGTCGTTGGCAGCACGAGGTTCATGAACATCAGCCGCATCAATGGTCGGGTCGAAATCGGCTTCACGTTTCTCGCAAGAAGCTGGCAGCGAACGCATGTCAACACCGAGGCCAAGTATCTGATGCTCAGCCATGCGTTCGACGTGTGGGGATGCAATCGCGTCGAATTTCTGACACATGCGCTCAACACGCAGTCGAGGCGGGCGATCCTGCGCATCGGGGCCAGCGAAGAGGGCGTGTTGCGGGATCATATGATCATGCGTGACGGACGGCTGCGCGACTCCGTCATCCACAGCATCCTCCGCACCGAGTGGCCGGCCGTCAGGCGAACGCTGGAGCAACGAATGGCGGACGGCTGAAGAGTCGCGGCAATACGGAAGGAAGACGTGATGGATCAAACGAGAATCTTCGAACCCTTCGTGGCGATGCTGCTGCTGACGATCGTCGTCTGGGTCCACATGTATGCGCGGCGCATACCGTTCATCATGCGGAGCAATCTCGAACCCTCGCAGCTGACACCGCTCGAGCTCGCCAGGCTGTCACCGGCGGCGGTGGCAAACCCGTCCGACAATCTGAAGAATCTCTTCGAGTTGCCGGTAGTCTTCTACGCGCTGGTGCTTTATCTCTACGTCACATCTCAGGTCGATCCGCTCTATCTCGGGGCGGCCTGGCTCTTCTTCGCCTTCCGCGTGCTCCACTCGGCGGTCCACTGCACGTTCAACCTCGTGCCCCTGCGCTTCGGTCTTTACGCGGTCTCTGCCGTGATGCTGTGGTTTATGGTTCTGCGCGTTGCCTGGCATGTCTTCCTCTGATCGCGCTGCGGCCGAAAACGGAGCGGCGATGCCGCCGGAATCCGCCGAGCCGATCGTTCGAGCCGTGCTGTTCGCGAGCGACAGCGCGAAGCTCGCAGAATTCTATTTGGACGTCCTGGGCATGAAGCGGTCGCACGAAGACGAGTACCATGCCGTACTCCGACAGCCTGGGTTCGACCTCATCGTTCATCAGCTACCCCAACACATCGCTGCGAAAGTGAAGATCGCCTCGCCGCCGGTGCGCCGTGAGAGCGGCTCGATGCGGCTGGATTTTCGCGTCGCGAATGTAGCGACGAGTCGGGATCGGGCGTCATCGCTCGGTGGCGGCATCGACGATTCCCCGCCGCCGTGGGCCGAGCCTGGTACCCGTTTCTTTCTCGGTTTCGACCCTGAGGGCAACGTCTTCGGGATCGAACAGGCCGGGGAGTCAGCGCAGGGCCGGCGATGAACGATACGCCTGACAACGTCGAGCCCTTTCCGGCCGCAGTTCCCGAGGTTCCGGTGGACGATCTCGCCCGTGCGCTGCGCTACTACGAAGACTGCCTCGGCTTCACGGTTGATTGGGGTGGACCAGATGACGATATCGCCGGGATATCGCAGGGGCGGTCGAGGATCTTTCTGACGACCGTGACGATTCGCGAACATTTCCGGAACGAGGCGCCGGTCGTCATCTGGCTCAATCTGGATAGCAAGGCCGCGGTAGACGCTCTGCATGAAGACTGGCGGCGCCGGGCGGCCAGAATCGTGCATCCTCCCGAATCGAAGCCCTGGTCGCGGCTGCATGAATTCGTAGCCGCGGACCCGGATGGAAATTTCATTCGCGTGTTCTACAACTACTGACCATGGCTTCCCGCGCGCGAATTCTTGCGATCTGTCTGCTCTTCGGGACCTCGTTGCCGGCCGCTGCAGCCGGCGAGTGCGTGGTATTTCTGCACGGACTCGCCCGGACGGCGGCATCGATGCAGACGATTGCCGATGTGTTCGAGGCCGAGGGCTACTCGGTCGTCAACCTCGGCTATCCGTCGCGCGAGCATCCGATCGAGACGCTGGCCCCGCTCGCAATCGAGGCCGGAATCGCAAAGTGCCCTGACGACGCCGTTACTCATTTCGTCACGCATTCACTGGGCGGCATCCTGGTCCGCTATTTTCTCGAGATGCACGAATTGCCCAGCCTCGGTCGTGTGGTGATGCTGGCACCGCCGAATCAGGGCAGCGAAGTCGTCGACGATTTTCGGAACGTGCCGGGGTTCAGGTTTCTGAACGGCCCGGCCGGCATGCAGCTGGGCACCGACGACGCCAGCGTTCCGAAGCAGCTCGGACCGGTCGATTTCGAGGTCGGTGTCATAGCCGGCACCAGGACGTTCAATCCGATTCTGTCGCAATCACTCCCGAATCCCGACGACGGGAAGGTCTCCGTCGAGAGCGCGAGGGTGCAAGGGATGGCCGATTTCCTGACAGTGCCGCATTCCCACCCGTTCATCATGCGTATGCCGGTGGTCATAGAGCAGGCCGTTGCCTTCGTCCGCGACGGACGATTCAAGCGCGCCGAACCATGAACCGTACAAACGGATGACGCGTGGCGACTACGGCAGTGCCCGTTTCAGTCGCGATGCGATCGAGCGATTTCCCGAGCTGCGCGATGCGCTCGAGTCCGATGCAGACCTGCTGCATCCACAGATGAAGACGCTCGCAGATGCGCTCTGCGCCTCGATCGAGTCCCGGGAAACGCGAATGCCGCTGGAGATTCTCTCATTTCTCGATGAAGTGCTTCACCGGCCTGATGCGATCGAGACAATCGGTAACGCGGTGGCGACGGCGTTCGTCCCAGCGCACGAGTTGCGCCGGACGGCGACCGGACGATTGATTCTCCGGTCGATGCCCGAGCGGGTCCGCCGTATCATCCTCGAGCAGGAGGAACGGATCGGCGTGTGGTGAGCGAATGGGAGGACTGACGCTGGCTATTCCGGGTGAGGATGCCACCGCGGTCGGTCCGCCATTCGGCGGCGTGCTGGCCGCTGTGCAGACGCTCGATCGGGAGTGGCGATAAGTGCCGGCGAAGGACAATCATCGCGGCGGTGACGGGCGGGAGCCCGATGCGCTCCGGGATGCGCGGGCACATCTCGCTGAGGCGGAAGCGACGCTGATGAGCGCAAACGGACTATTCCATCTGCAGGAAGGCATCGCGGCGCTGGAAGCGTCGCTCGACCGCGATCCCCGGGTCGGGCAGGTGGCATCGAATATCGGACGAACCTACGTCGTCAAGGTATACGAGCGTGTCCGCGAGAAAATCGCGGCAGCCAGCGTGCCGGAGCCGGTCCTCGAGCATCTGTTTGCGCTGGTGCGGGCTTTCGATAACACGTCTTTCGAGCCCCCTGCCGATGCCCGCGCCGTCAAGGTCGAAGTGGTGCGGCGCCTCGTCGATCTCTACTACGAGGGCTATCCGGCCGCCGACAAGGAACGTGCGTACGAGCAGCTGGCGAATCTTTCACGAAGCAACCGATGAACGGCTACGTTCGACGTTTTCCCGAGGAGTCAGGCGCATGAAGATCGACAGGCAAGTCCGCATGGCACACGGGACCAGGTTCTCGGTCAGCGTGGACGGCACGGAGGTCGGTCGCGCGTATCTGTACCTGATGAGCAACGACTTGCACAGCGAGCCCTTCGGCCTTCTCGAGGACGTCTTCGTCGATGAATCCGTGCGCGGCAGCGGTATCGGCACGGCACTCGTCAACGAGGTCATCGACTGTGCGAGGCAGTCGGGCTGTTACAAGCTGATCGCGACGAGTCGCGCCTCGCGGCCGAAGGTGCATGCCCTCTACGAGAGGCTTGGCTTCGACAACTATGGCCTCGAGTTTCGAATGAACCTGGTCGCGGCCTGAGTTCATCTGTCTATGGAAGCCGAGCCGGCATTTCGATTGCTGAGCAAGCGGTTCGCGCTGGTGGCCGTACTGCTGCTCGCTCTGATCGGCGCGGCCGTGGTCTGGGCCGCGGATATTCTGCTCGCCAGATACAGTGAGTGGCTGCTGGCACAGCCTCGAGAGAGAGCGGGAGCCATGCTGGCGGACCACTTGCGTCTGCTCGCGGTCGTTCAGGCGATACCGTTGGTCATCGCTGGCGCAGTCCTTGCCTCGTTCGGCAAGCGCGCAGTCCGGGCGCGTTCGTTGCCGCCGCCAGGTGCCTGGGTCGTCGAAGGTCAGCGCATCAGAACCGGGCGGAGCGCGGTGCGCTGCGGCGGCCTGCTCGCATGGTCCGGAATCGTACTCGGCATCCTCGGCACGGTCGCCGGGGTCTTCCTCTGGCTGATCGCGGCACGGCTCAATGTCTGACGTCGATGCGGGTGCGTTTCCGGAGCTCGCCGAGCGTCGGGCCACCGTCGCCCGGCGGCTGAATACGATCGGCAGGCTGCCGGACGGCGACATCTCGCAAAGCGCCGAACGGGTCTGCGTGGTCAGCGAATTCGTGCTCGGCGTGCTGGAGAAACAGCAGGATCGGCTGCTTGACCGCCTGGCATCTCCGGAGTCTGTCGCTCCGGCACCCGAAGTCCTCGACTGCACCGAGGCCGAAGCCATGCAGCGGCTGCGCCGCCATCGGCAGGTCGAAATGGCGCGAATCGCCTGGCGGGACATTGCCGGCTGGGCCGATCTCGACGAATCGCTCGCCGATCTCTCGGCGCTCGCGGATGCTGCCGTCCGTCTGGCCGTCGAACGCGCGATGCGGGATCTCGAGCCGCGATTCGGACGGCCGGCGACGGCATCGGGCGATCCGGCGCCGCTGCTCGTGCTCGGCATGGGCAAGCTCGGCGGCCGGGAACTCAATTTCTCGTCCGATATCGACCTGGTTTTCGTCTATCCGGACGATGTCGCGCTCGGCAAGTCCGACGATGCGGCGGAGGAGTACTACCGCCGCGTCGCTCAGCGGCTGATCCGGCTGCTGAACGAGAAGACGGCAGACGGCATCGTATTTCGTGTCGATGCACGGCTGCGGCCATTTGGCGCAAGCGGCCCGCTCGCCGTCAGCCTGTCGGCGTTCGAGTCTTACCTCGTCCAGCACGGCCGCGACTGGGAGCGCTATGCCTATGTGAAAGCGCGGCTGATCACCGGCGAACGGTACGCCGACGAAGTGTTCGCCGGTATCCTGACACCGTTCGTCTACCGTCGATATCTCGATTTCGGCGTATTCGACGCGCTGCGCCAGATGAAGCTTTTGATCGAGCGTCAGGTCGCCAGCAAGGAAATGCAGGCAAACATCAAACTCGGTGCCGGCGGCATCCGCGAGATCGAGTTCATCGCACAGATATTCCAGATCATCCGCGGCGGGCAGGATTCGCGTCTCAGAGAGCGTCGCCTGCTGCACGTGTTGCCGACACTTGCCGATCTCGAAGTGCTCGAACCCGACGAATCGCAGCGACTCATCGATGCTTACCGCTTCCTGCGCGTCGTCGAGAATCGTCTGCAGGCGCTCGATGATCAGCAGACACACGACTTGCCGGCGAGCCCCGAGCCGCGCGCTCGCCTCGCGCTCGCCCTCGGGATGCCCGAATGGCCGCTACTCGCCGATGCAATCGATCGACACCGTCAGGAAGTCGCCGGCTGTTTCGCCGACGTTGCCTGGCTGGCTGCGCCGCGGGAAGCGGAGCCTGCAACGAGCCCGGCGCTCGATGCATGGGAAGTCGGCGACCTGGAGAGTTTTCTGAACACGACGTCGCTCGAACGCAACGACGAGCTCGCCGGCGTGTTCTCGCGCCTTCGAAACGGCAGCCTCTATCGGCGCATGGACGAGCCGAGTCGGCGGCGCCTCGCCGGCGTCATGAGCCGCGTGCTGCCGCTACTCGAGGGCCGCGAGGACCCGGTAGCAGCCATCGGGCGCACCGTTCCGGTTTTCGAGGCGATCTGCCGACGCAGCGCCTATCTCGCGTTGCTGATCGAGAACCCGACCGCACTGTCACGACTGGTCGACATCGCCGGCAGCAGCCCGCTGCTTGCCCAACAGATGGCCGAACATCCGGCGTTGCTCGACGAGCTGATCGATCCGCGCCTCTTCGATTCGCCGCCGTCCCGCGAGGAATTGCAGCGGACGCTCGCTCAGGGGCTGGCCGGGACGGACGACGACTCCGAGGCCTACATTCAGGCGATTCGGCAGTTTCAGCGGGCAGCCGTTTTCAGGATCGCGCTTGCCGACCGGCTGGGCGGCCTGCCGCTGATGAAAGTCAGCGACCGACTGACCGACGTTGCGGAGCTGGTGCTCGATTCGGCGCTGCAAGTAGCGTCCGACGAGCTCACCTCGACCTACGGGCAGCCGATGCACGGCTCTGACGAAACGCTCGATGAGTCGGGCTTCGCGATCGTGGCATACGGCAAGCTCGGGGGACTCGAGCTCGGCTACGGATCGGATCTCGACCTCGTCTTCCTGCACAGCTCGGAGGGCAGCGTGCAGGAAACGGCGGGCCCGAAGGTCGTCGACAATCAGCGTTTCTTCGCACGCCTGGCCCAACGGCTGATCCATTTCCTGTCGATCCAGACGACGTCCGGGCGGCTCTACGAAATCGATACGCGCCTGCGGCCGAGTGGCGCGTCCGGCGCAATGGTGGCGAGCCTCGCGAGCTTCAGGAAATATCAGCGCGAGCAGGCGTGGACCTGGGAGCACCAGGCGCTGCTGCGCAGCCGAGCCGTTGCCGGCGACCGTCCGCTCTGCGAGGCCTTCGAGAACGAGCGTCGCGACGTGCTGATGCATCACGTCGGGCGTGAGGATCTGGGTGGCGAGATATCGCGCATGCGCGCGCGTATGCGGACAGAGCTCAGCGTAAGTGCCACGGGCGAGTTCGACATCAAGCAGGATGCCGGCGGGCTGGCCGATATCGAGTTTCTGATCGACTTCCTCGTTCTCAGGGATGCAGCCGAGCATCCGGCGCTGATCGAGTATCCGGACAACGTCCGCCAGCTCGAGGCGCTCGCGGCCGCCGAGCTTCTGCCCGCTGCCGACTGCGATGCGATCAGGTCGATCTATCTGGCATACCGCTCACGAATCCACGAGCTCGCGCTTGCCGGTGACGGCAAGGTGACGCCCGATTCGAGCTTCAAGGCGGAACGAGCCGCAATTCTCGGCTACTGGGAGGCGGCTCTCGGTCCCGCGGAGGCTCTATAATCCGTTCCGATCAGGGAGCCGCGGAGGCGATCGATGATGACCCGCCAGCGACAGGGCAGTGCCGGCCAGCAAAATCTGAACCCGGCCAACTCGGCCAAGGTCTATGAGGTGAGCAGAGGCGATCTGCCGCTGCACTGCCCGATGCCGGACAGTTATCTCTGGAACTCCCACCCGAAAGTCTATCTGCCGATAGAGAAGACCGGCACTGCGAAATGCCCTTACTGCAGTGCCACCTACAGGTTGATCGACGACGCCTAGCCGATGTGGATCGTCACCGGTGGCGCCGGCTTCATCGGCAGCAACCTCATCAAGGAACTGAATCGCCGGGGTCTCGATGACATCGTCGTCATCGACGATCTGTCCGACGGCCACAAGTTTCGCAATCTCGTCGATTGCGACATCACCGACTACCTGGACGTTGACGACGGCATCGCAAGACTCGGTGCGCTGAGCCCGGAGGGGATCCTGCATCAGGGTGCCTGCGCCGTAACGACCGAGTGCGACGGGCGTTACATGATGTCGCGAAACTACACGTACTCGGTCGAGCTGCTGGACTATGCGCAGCAGCGTGAAATTCCGCTTATCTATGCGTCATCGGCGGCCGTCTACGGGGCCGGGCGCAGCTTCGACGAGGACGATCGGTCTGCCGAGCAGCCGCTGAACGTCTACGGTTATTCGAAGCTCCTGTTCGACAGGCAGGTAAGAAGACGGCTTGCGCACAGCAGTGCGCAGATCGCGGGCCTGCGCTACTTCAATGTCTACGGGCCTGGCGAGGCGCACAAGGGCGGGATGGCGAGTGTCGTGCTGCATCTGTGCCGCCAGCTCGCGAGCGAAGACGAGGTGCGGCTGTTCGAAGGCAGTGGCGGGTATGCCGACGGTGAGCAGCGGCGTGACTTCGTTTTCGTCGACGACGTCGTCGCCGTGAATGCCTGGTTCGTCGAGCACCGGGACGTCAGCGGCATCTTCAACGTCGGGACCGGGTCGAGCGCGAGCTTCAACGATCTCGCCCGGGCCGTTCTCGACTGGCACGGCCGCGGCGCGGTTCGCTATATCCCTTTCCCCGATGCGCTGCGGGACAGTTACCAGAGCTTCACCGAGGCCGATCTGTCGGCGCTGCGGGCCGTCGGTTGCGACACTCAGTTCCGCGATGTGGCGGCGGGCGTCAGAGCGTATCTCGAGCGGACGAACGGCACGCCGTGAGCGGAGCTTCCCGGCTGCTCGTCGTCGGGCCGTCGTGGGTCGGTGACATGGTGATGGCGCAGTCGCTGCTCATTGATCTGCGCCGGCGTAACGAAGTGGAACGGCTCGACGTGCTCGCGCCGGCATGGTCCGTTCCGCTGCTCGGCCGAATGCCGGAGGTCGACGAAGGGCTCGTGCTCGACGTCGCGCACGGGGAGCTTGCCATCGGCAAGCGCCGCCGCGTCGGTCTGGCACTGCGGGCGAAGCGCTACGACCAGGCGATTGTGCTGCCGAGGTCGGCCAAGGCCGCGCTCGTGCCATTTTTCGCCCGCATTCCGCGGCGGACAGGGTTTCGCGGTGAGTATCGGTACGGCCTGATCAACGACATGCGGCCTTTCGATGCTGCCGTGCTCAATCAGACGGTCAAGCGGTTTCGGGCGCTCGGCACTGCGGACGCGGCAGCCGCGCTGCCGGCCTTCGAGGCGCCCGTACTGCGTATCGATCCGGCCGCCCGCGAGGCGCTGATTGCGCGGCACGGACTCGTTACCGATCGACCTGTCGTTGCATTGATGCCCGGTGCCGAATACGGCCCTGCGAAACAGTGGCCCGTCGAAAAGTTTCGCGAGCTCGCACAGCAGGCTGTCTCTTCCGGGCTGCGGGTCTGGGTGTTCGGCGGACCGCGCGAGAGCGCTCTCGGCGAGCGGATTGCTCACGGCCTCGAAGACGTCGTCGACCTGACCGGGCGGACATCGCTGACCGATGTCGTCGATCTGCTCTCGGCTGCCAAGGTGGCGGTCAGCAACGACTCAGGCCTGATGCACGTCGCCGCGGCCGTCGGTGTGCACGTCGTCGGCATATACGGCTCGTCGTCGCCGTCATTTACTCCACCGCTGACTGCGAGGCGGACGATTCTCTATCGCGGGCTGTCGTGCAGCCCGTGTTTCGCGCGCCACTGCCGCCTGGGGCACACGGATTGCCTGAACGGTATCGGCGTTGCGGAAGTGCTCGATGCGGCGCGGGCGCAGGCCGGATGAACGAGACACGAACGATCGTTGCCGGCCGCGTCGCCGCAATTTTCGATGCCGGTGGCTATCCCGATTTCGATCCGGCATGTTTCGACGCATCCGACTGGCATGTCGATCGCAGCCGAGCCCACGCGAAGACGGGTCGCGCCGGCGTTCGCATGCGAAAGGCCGGAGACGAGACCTGGGTCCGGCGCCATTACCACCGTGGCGGGGCGGTGTCCCGTTTCATCTACGATCGCTACTACTTCAGCGGTGTGGAGGAGAGCCGCCCGTTCAGGGAGTTTCGCCTGCTCGCGAAGATGCGCGAGCTCGGGCTGCCCGTGCCGGCGCCCGTCGCCGGGCGGATCGTTCGCGGTGTGCTGACGTATCGCGCCGATCTGATCACAGTGCTGTTGCCCGCGACGCGGCCGTTGTCGAGCGATATCGCCGCGGCTGCAGTCACGCCGGCGATGTGGCCGCGAATCGGCCGAATGCTCGCGCGCTTTCACGACGCCGGCGTCGATCATCCGGACCTCACAGCCCACAATATTCTGGTGGACGCCGATTCGCAGACGCACCTGCTCGATTTCGACAACGCGAAGCTGCGCCCCGATGGTCGCTGGAAAGAGGCCGGACTGATGCGCCTGAAGCGCTCGCTCAACAAGGTCGCGATGGAGACGGGAACGAGCTTCGACGAGGCGGCATGGACCGCGCTGCTGGATGCCTACCGTGGCTCCGCGTAGATGTCAGGCAGCGGCGGCGGGCGCCGCTTGAACTTCTTGTAGGTCCATAGATACTGCTCGGGCGCCACGCGGATGAATGCTTCGAGCCTCCCGAACAGTTGTGCCGCGTCGGTTTGCGCATCGTCTCCGGGAAAGCCGTCGAGCGGCCGGATCTCGGCTTCATAGCCGGCCTCGCCAGGCAGTCGCCGGAAAAAGTAGGTGAGCACGTGCGCGCCGCTCATGGCAGCGAGTTTCGAGGTTGCGATGTTCGTCTGTGCCGGCTCACCGAAGAACGGCAGCAGCATGCTCTGATTGCCGATGTGTGTCTGGTCGGGGAGATAGAGAACGATGTCATTGGCGCGCAGGCGCCTGAGCAGCGCGCGGACGTTGTCGCGCGGGATATGCGAGCGTGAAAAGCGCGCGCGGCCGGCAACGATCGTCGCGTCCATCAACGCGTTTCCCTGCGGGCGGTAGAGACAAGTGATCGGGGCGTCAATCGACTCGAGCGCGGCGGCGCCGAGCTCGAGCATCGTAAAGTGGGCCATCACCAGCAGCACGCCATTGCCGGATGCGAGCGCGGCATCCAGATGCTCTCGGCCCGAGATGGAAACGCGTTGCCTGAGCATGGCCGAAGCGCCGAACCAGGCGAGCGACATTTCGACGATCGAGAGGCCCAGAGATTCGAAGTGTTGCCGTAGCAGCGCCGCGCGGGCTTCATCGCTCAGTTCGGGAAAGCAGACATCGATGTTCCTTGCCGCGATCCGGCGCTGTCGCCTCTGGAGTCGCAGCAGAATTCGCCCGACGCCACGGCCGAGCCGCAACTGCCACCGAAACGGCAGCTTCGCGATGCCGCGCATGGCGAGCAGCACGCACCAGGTTGGCCAGTAGCGCGGTTGCGGGAAGTCGCGAAACTGCGGTGGCTGCACGACGCTCAACCGTTCGGGCCGCCGGCGTCCGCGCCGGTCGCCACGCGGTCGTAGACGTCGGGCAACGGCGCCGGGCGGCCCTTGAAGCGTTGGTGCACCCACCAGTACTGCTCGGGGCTCACTCTGACGAAATCTTCCAGCACCGCCACGAGCCGTCGTGTGTCGGCGGCCGGATCGTCGCCGGGGAACCCTTCGAGCGGCGGTGCAATCGTCAACTCGTAGCCGCTCTTCCCCGGCAGTCGGCGGGGAAAGTACGGAAGCACGACGGCACCGCTCATTTTCGCAATGCGGCTGATCGCGGTGTTCGTCATTGCCGGCTCGCCGAAGAACGGAATCAGCGCGGCGCCTTTGCTCGCGTAGCTTTGGTCGGCCGCATACCAGAACACCGCGTTCTTCTTCAGTTCGCGCAGCATGCCGCGCGCCTCGTCTTTCGAATAGAGAAAGTCCACGCTGCGGTAACGGCCCGCGGTCATGATCTCGTTCATGACTGGGTTCCGCTGCGACTTGTACATGCCGGAGAGCCTCGGAATGTGCGGCTTCAGCGCGGGAAAGAATATCTCGAAGCTCGTGAAGTGCCCCGAGTACAGAATGACGCCTCGACCGCGGGCCATACCGGCCTCGAGGTGCTCCAGTCCGCTGATGCTCACCAGATGCCTGATGCGCTTCTTCGATCCGAACCAGCCCATCGCCATTTCGGCGAGCGACGCCCCGAGTGCCTCGAAGTGGGCGCGCGCCAGGCGCTCGCGTTCCGCGTCGTCTAGCTCGGGAAAGCACAGAGCAAGGTTTGTTGCCACGATGCGCCGCCGCCGGGGTGCGAGCAGTCGCGATATCGCGCCGCCCGCGCTGCAAATCCCGATCTGCCACCTCCACGGGAGCAGGACCAGGGTGCGCATCAGGGCGTACAGGAGCCAGACGGCCAGGTATCTGAAAGGGGCGAGCGGTTTCGCCCAGAAGTTGCGGCTGGCGGACATTTCCCGTTCCCGGCTTGCTGCCGCAGGCATTCTACCGTTCCGTTAACGGTTGAAGAGTGCGCCGTTTGGCCCAAAATAGGTCTCATTCGAGCCGCTCAGGGAAGCGCAAATGAAGCGTATCGCTCTCTTTCTGGCAACGAACATCGCTGTGATGCTCGTTCTGGCCGTCGTGCTGAATTTACTAGGGATCGAGTCGATCCTGAACGAGGCGGGCACAGACCTCGACCTGCAGGCGCTGCTGGTATTTTCCGCGGTCATCGGTTTCGCCGGCTCATTCATCTCGCTCGCGATGTCGAAGTGGACCGCGAAGCGGATGACGGGCGCCCGTGTCATCGACTCGCCGCGCGATGCCGTCGAAGCATGGCTCGTCGAGACGGTGCGGCGCCAGGCGACCGAGGCTGGTATCGAGCCGCCCGAGGTTGCCGTCTACGATTCGCCGGATCTCAACGCGTTTGCGACCGGCGCGCGACGCAACAGCGCGCTCGTCGCCGTATCGACCGGTCTGCTGCACGGCATGAACCGCGATTCGGTCGAGGCCGTGCTCGGTCACGAGGTCAGTCATGTCGCCAACGGGGATATGGTGACGATGGCGTTGATTCAGGGCGTCGTGAATACGTTCGTCGTGTTTCTTTCGCGGGTCGTCGGGTTCGTCGTGGACCGCGTCGTGTTCAGAACGGAGCGCGGCTACGGCCCCGGTTTCCTGATCGCGAGTCTCGTCGCCCAGGTGCTGCTCGGGATACTCGCGTCGATGATTGTCGCGTGGTTCTCGCGCCGCCGCGAGTTTCGCGCCGACAGCGGTGGGGCGAGGCTTGCCGGGCGCGGCAAGATGATCGGGGCGCTCGAGGCGCTCAGGCGCGCCCACGAGCCGTCGTCACTGCCGGCGTCGATGCAGGCTTTCGGGATCTCCGGCGGGCTCGGCCGTTTCGGACGGCTGTTCATGACGCACCCTCCGCTCGAGCAGCGAATTGCCGCATTGCACGAAGGCGCTCACACGACATTGTGACGCCGCCCGCATGACGGCGGTGCCGTGCTGGCACGGCGTCGGAAATTCAATTACAGTCCCGCGTCGTGGCGGATACGGCTCGAACATCGGCATCGGGACCGCGCGCGGTGCGCGGCGCGGCGGTCGTCGCACTTCTGACCGGCCTGCTTTCTGCGGGAACGGTGCCTGCCGAAGAAGACGTATCGACTGGCGCTGCGATCGACCGCATCATCGTCGACAAGTCCGATCGATCCCTGTACCTGCTATCGGACGGCGAGATCGTCCGCACGATGGCCATCGCGCTCGGTCTGGTGCCCGAGGGCCACAAGGTCCAGGAGGGCGACTTCAGAACGCCGGAAGGCGAATACCTGATAGAGGCGAAGAATCCCGACAGCGACTATTTTCTGTCGCTGAAAATCTCCTACCCGAACGCGGCTGATCGCGCCCGGGCGCGACAGCTCGGTGTGGATCCCGGCGGCCAGATCATGATTCACGGCCTGCCGAACGAGCCGCGGTACTCCGAGAGCCGGTATCAGGGCATGGACTGGACTGACGGCTGCATCGCCGTTTCGAACTCCGACATGATCGATCTGTGGCTGATGACCGGCGTCGCCACGCCAATCGAAATTCGCCCATGAGTCCCCTCGCGTTGACCGTTTTCGCGAACTGATCCGACAGACTGGTAATGGACGCCCGAATTCTTCCCGAGGGTAGCCTCGATATTCTGTCTCGAGGCGAGGTCAGCAGGCTGCGCGACGCAGGCGCCGGTGGGCTCTACGACCTCTGGCGCCAATGCTCGCTGGCTGTGCTGAACGCAGGGACCGAGGAGGACGATGTCCACGAGATCCTGAGCCGCCATCGGGACTTCAGTATCTCGATCGAGAGCGAGGAGGGCGGAATTGCGGTCAATCTGACCAATGCGCCCGACAGCGCGTTCGTCGACGGGCGCATGATCCGGGGGATACGTGAGCACCTGTTCGCCGTGCTGCGCGATCTGCTCTACGCGCACGGTACGGTTCCGCGGCCCGACGGCTCACAGGACGATTCACGCAGACTGACCGACGCCGTTTTCCGGATTCTTCGCAACGCACAGGTTCTGAAAGCCGGTACCGATACGAACCTAGTCGTCTGCTGGGGCGGGCATGCGATCAGCCGCGAAGAGTATGACTACACGAAGCTGGTCGGCTATGGCCTCGGGCTGAGGGCACTCGACGTGTGCACCGGCTGCGGTGCCGGTGCCATGAAGGGGCCGATGAAAGGGGCGACGCTCGGTCACGCGAAGCAGCGACGCGCACACGGCCGCTACGTAGGTCTGACGGAGCCGACGATCATTGCCGTCGAGGCGCCGAACCCGATCGTGAATGAGCTCGTGATCCTGCCGGACATGGAGAAGCGTCTCGAGGCCTTCCTGCGAGTCGCCCACGGCATCGTGATTTTCCCCGGTGGCGTCGGGACTGCAGAAGAGCTTCTGTACTTGCTCGGCATCCTGCTCCATCCGGACAACGCCGACGTCGAGCTGCCGGTGATTCTCACCGGCCCGGAATCGAGTCGCGGCTACTTCGAGCTGCTGAGCGAGTTCGTCTCGGAAACGCTCGGTGCCCGGGCCGAGGGCCGTTACCGGGTCATCATCGACGATGCCGATGCGGTCGCCCGGGAAATGTCGGTCGCGTTGTCGCGCGTTCGCGAGTCGCGCCGCGGCCGGGCCGAGGCTTTCTTCTTCAATTGGCGCCTGCAGATTGATCCCGCGTTTCAGATTCCATTCGAGGCAACCCACGACACGATGAGAGCGCTCGACCTGTCGGACGACCAGTCGACTAAGGACCTGGCAGTCAATCTGCGCCGGGCGTTCTCCGGCATCGTGGCCGGCAACGTTCGGGCGGAGGGCGTGAGGCTGGTCGCGGAGCGCGGTCCGTTCGAGCTCAGCGGCGACCCGGCGATTGTCGAGGCCCTGCAGCGGCTGCTCGACGGATTCATCGCGCAACGTCGAATGCGATTGTCGGATCCCGCCAGCTACGAGCCGAGCTTTCGCATCGTCGCTTGATAACGTAATCTGAAATTACGTAAATTCGCTCGCAAATACCTGTTTTAAATAATAAAAATATGTCTTTGCCTGTGACTCAGTTCCTGTGATTCCGTCGTGTTGGCGCGTAGAGTGCCCCGTAATTCGGCAATCCGGACATCACATGAGCGACGGCAAGTTTCACCAGTTTCGGCCTCCGCTATATCACGTAGCGCAGCGGTCGGAAGCAGGTCGCAGGGAGCGCGACGGGCAGGGCGAAAACGCCAAGGCGTCCCGCAACGGGCCTGCGCAGCGCCGCTCGACTCAGGGTGCCTCGGAGCAGAAAGGCTGGGATGCCTACCGAAAGTGGCTGAGCTCCGTCAGCGGCAAGGCGAAATCTGAGCGCGTGCCGGTCGATGCCTCGATTTACAGCTGGAAGGGCTATCAGAACTGGGCCGATCGCGTGCGCCAGTCCTGGAAGAGCGAAGACAGCTGAGCCTGTAGTCGGGCCTCGCGCACGACTAAGAAGTTTCACGCAGCCACGACACCTGGCTCCGCCTGGCGCGCGACGAGCCACATCCCCGCAGGCGCTTAAGACACGTTCGAAATCGCGGGACCGCGCGGTTGCTGCGGATCGGACCGGCGCACCTGCAGCCACTCCTGAAGCTTGCGCCAGTCTTCGACATCCTTCTTCACCTGCCACTGCGGCATTTCGATAACGCCGATGCCGTTCTGCGTCGCGTGAATGTAGTTCTGCGTATCGCGCAGCGTCGTCACGAGCGGAATGTCCAGGCTGTTCAGAAATCGCAGCAGCGATTGCGAGATCTTCGTGTTCGGCCGCACACGGTTCGCGATGATTCCGAGTCGACCATCGGTGCGCTTGATTTTCGCGACCAGCAGGAGATCGGCGATACATCGGGCGGCGGCGTGAATATCGATGTCCGAGGGCATGACCGGGACCAGAACCGCATTGGCGCCTCGCGTGATGTCGGGCAGACGCTGGGCCTCGAGCGCCGCCGGCGTGTCGACGATCACCGCGTCACAACCGGGCGGCACGCGCAGTTGCCAGCTTCTGGTGACGGCGGCAGTCCGCTCATATGCTGCGATGCCGTGAATCTCGGGGTAGCTGCTGTCGCGTTTGGCCAGCCAGCGAGTGCTCGAGCCCTGCGGATCGAGATCCATCAGCGTCGCACTTCGACCTTCCGCAGCATGCATCGCCGCCAGGTTCGTGGCGATCGTTGTCTTACCCGAGCCGCCTTTCGGATTGACGATGACGATCCGCTGCATTCTCTGCCTGCCGGTTGCGATGGCGAGAGCTTAGGCCAGAGGCTTGGGCAAATACAATAAGTCAAACCTTGCGTGGCAGCGACGTGCAGCTTCTGAGAAGCTACTCACAGCACCGATACCGCGGGTCTTCTATAGTCCTGGAAACGAAGTGCTGAACGCTTTCAGGGATGGAAACGAACGACCACGGCACGCCGGATCGAACCACGCATGTCCTTTGTCCGCTCGAGTGGTTCGCGCTGGCTACAGATGCGGCCAAGAGCGTTGCCGAGCGCGACGACACGGGCAAGTTTCTTCTCGACTACTCGAGCTTCTACTCCGAGAAGCTGGTCGGGCTTTAGCCAATGGAAATCGTCCTGCAATGGCTCGATGAGGTGGACGACCTCGTGGCGCTGGCGCTCATCTCCTGGGTCACCGTCCGCCGGAGCTGCCTGCTGTTCGGCCTCGGCGCAGCGCTGCTCGTCGGCGCCGCCGGCCGCGAGCTGCCGGCAGACTTCCCGATGATGCTGATGGCAGGCCTGGCGCTCTGCTCGGTCCTTGCATGGGGCTGCGGCGGTCTGCTGGCGATCGCTTTTCAGCACAGGACGTCGCCCGCGACTTGAAATCCCCCCCGGGCGCCCTCATCTGCTGCCCGATCAGACCGTTCGACAGGGGATAAGAATGAGCGAGGCCGCCGGCGCCGAGACCTTCGGCTTTCAGGCAGAAGTCAAGCAGCTGCTGCACCTGATGGTGCATTCGCTGTACAGCGAGCGCGAGATCTTTCTTCGTGAGCTGATATCGAACGCTTCTGACGCCAACGACAAGCTCCGCTTCGAGTCACTCGAGCGCCCCGAGCTGCTACCGTCCGACTCGGCGCTCGAGATTCGTGTCAGCGTAGACAAGGAGGCGCGAAAGCTCACGGTCACCGATAACGGAATCGGGATGAGCCGCGAAGAAGCGGCACAGTTTCTCGGCACCATTGCTCACTCGGGCACGAGTCGTTTTCTGGAACAGCTGACCGGCGATCGCAAGAAGGACAGCAAGCTGATCGGTCAGTTCGGTGTCGGCTTCTATTCGGCCTTCATCGTTGCCGGCGAAGTCGTCGTGCAGTCGCGCCGCGCCGATCTGGATGCTGCCGCGGGCGTGGAGTGGCGTTCGGGCGGTGACGGCGAATACTCGCTCCGCGATCTGGAGCGCGAGGCGCGCGGCACGCAGATCGAGCTGACGCTCCGGGACGATGCCGACGAGTTTCTGGATCCCGTTCGTCTGCGCAGCCTGATACTGAAGTACTCGGACCACGTAGGGTTCCCGATTTTTTTGGACGTGGCAGGCGAGGACCCGGCGACGGACCCGGTCAACCGTGCGAAAGCGCTATGGACGAGGCCGCGCGCAGAGGTCGAGGACGAGGAGTATCTGGAGTTCTACCGGCACATCACGCACGATTTCGCCGAGCCGCTTTGCCACAGCCACAACCGTGTTGAAGGCGCCCGCGACTATACGAGCCTGCTCTATATCCCCTCCGTTGCGCCGTTCGATCTCTGGAACCGGGAATCGCCACGCGGTGTGAAGCTCTACGTGCAGCGTGTCTTCATCACCGACCGGGCTGCCGAATTCCTGCCCCTGTATCTGCGCTTCGTCCGCGGCGTTGTCGATTCCGCAGACCTGCCGCTCAACGTCTCGCGTGAAGTGCTCCAGCAGGACGCCAGCGTCGCCGGCATCCGGGCTGCTCTGACCCGGCGCGTACTGGACATGCTGAGCCGGCTTGCGAACGATGAGCCGGACAAGTACGCCACGTTCTGGGAACAGTTCGGCACCACGCTGAAGGAAGGGCTGGCCGAGGATTCGGGCAATCGCGAGAAGCTTGCGAAGCTGCTTCGCTTTTCGAGCACGTCGTCCGAGGACAGCGTTCAGTCACGGGGCCTCGAGGCTTACGTTGCCGACTCGGCCGAGGGTCAGACCAGGATCTACTACCTGATTACCGATTCGATCGCGGCTGCCCGCTCGAACCCGCATCTCGAGGTTTTCCGAAAGAAGGGTATCGAGGTGTTGCTGCTTACCGACCGGCTCGACGAATGGCTGCTTCAGTATCTGACCGAGTTCGACGGCAGGGAGCTTCGCGACGTCACTCGCGGCGAACTCGACCTGCCCGGTGACGGTGAAGAGACGCTCGTCGAGAGCGAGCCCGACAAGGATCAGAAGGACCTTCTGAAGAGAATCAAGCGTGCATTGCGGGACGACGTCGACGAAGTGCGTGCCAGCAAACGGCTCAGCGATTCGGCTGCCTGCCTCGTGCTTGCCGAGGCCGATGTCGGCTTTCAGATGCGCGAGCTCATGAAGGCGGCGGGCCAGGAAATTCCCGAGGCGAAACCGAGCCTGGAGGTGAATCTCGAGCACCCGTTGCTGGCGCGACTGTCGAGCGAAGACGACACCGGGAAATTCGATCGGCTATCATCGTTCCTGTTCGAGCAGGCCGCGCTCGCCGAAGGCCGCCCGCTCGACGATCCCGGCGGCTTCGTCAGACGGATGAACGAGCTTCTCTTTGCGAATGATCCCTCCTGACGACGACCTTGGGGCCTGCGGATCGGGATCGGTCCGGTGACGGCCGTACATGGTTCGACCAGGCGGGTTGCTGCCGTCGTTTCCCGACCGCTCACGATAGCGGGCCCTGAGGGCGAGCTCGAAGCCGTCGTAGACTCCCGCCGTGTCGACCCTGACGCTTCGAATCCGGGACCTGCCGCAGCGACGGTTACCGAAGCGGCCGCGGTCGCCGTGGTCTGCCATCCGCATCCGCTGCAGGAAGGCACGATGCACAACAAGGTCGTGCACACATTGGCGCGATTCTTCGCCCGGCGCGGCGTGCCGGCCGTCAGGTTCAATTTTCGCGGGGTCGGCCGGTCGGCCGGCGAATACGCCGAAGGCGACGGGGAAGTGCAGGACGCGGTCGCGGCCGTCGACTGGGCTCGGACACGTTGGCCGGGTGCTGCTCTCTATCTGGCGGGATTCTCTTTCGGCGGCATGGTGGCGATACGGGTCACCGCAAGTCGCCCGCCGGCCGCCCTGCTGACGGTAGCGCCGGCCATTCGGTCCATCGATCCGTCATTCGAGCCGCCGGCCTGTCCCTGGCTTGTCGTACAGGGAGATGCCGATGACGTCGTGGCGCCGGTCGACGTGCGTGCCTGGGCCGAATCGCTGGATCCGTCCCCGTTGCTCCAATCGGTGCCCGGGGTCGGGCACTTCTTCCACGGTAACCTGAATCGGCTCGCCGATATCGCGGAGACATTCATGCGCGAGCACGTAGACCCTATCGACTCGACTTCGACATCGGAGGCTGGCTGATGCTCAAAGCACTGACCGATCTCGTCGATCAGGTGTTCGGCGGGCGAGAGGAGGCTGCAGGAGTCGACGAGGAGCACGCGATGAATCTCGCGACGGCGTTGCTGCTCGTCGAGGTTGCCCGCGCAGACTACAGCGAAGATATCGCCGAGGTCGATACGATCGAGTCGCTGCTGCGCGAGCACTTCGATCTGAACGATGCAGAGATCGGTCTCCTGCTCGACGAGGCGCGACGTGAGGCCGACCATTCGGCGTCGCTGCAGGAATTCACGCGGACGCTCCACGACACGCTCTCTGTCGCGGAAAAGCATACGATCGTAGAGATGCTATGGCGCGTTGCGCTGGCCGACCGGCATCTGGACAAGCACGAGGATCATCTGATCCGACGCATCGCCGGACTACTCTACGTTTCGCATTCGGATCTGATTCGGATCAGAAACCGGGTTCACGAGAGCGGGCGGTAAGAATTTGGGGACAGAAGAATTTGGGGACAGTGACCCTGACTCCGGCGCTGCGAGTGCCGCCGGCCACAGAATTAGGGTCACTGTCCCCAAATTCTTCTGTCCCCAAATTCTCCCTAGTCGCTGAAGAACTGCTTCTGAAACCTGACCGTGAACCGGCTGGCCTCGTTCTGAGGTGTAACGTCGAGCGTGAAAATCAGCGACTCGCCGTTCGCAACGGGCGTCACGGCGATGTAATAGATGGCGTCGCCTTCTCGAATCTCACGAATCAGCAGATTCTTGAGCTGCCCGGTCAGGTTGACCGCCGTGGCGGCTATCGCCCCGCCCACCGCCACGGTGCTGCCGTCACTCTGCTTGCGCAGAATGCTGACGTTCAGCAGGGCGCTGTTCCTGCTGCGCACGATGTCGTATTCGCCGGCGATCTCGGGTGTCAGCTGGTCGGTCGTCAGGGCATTGAAGTGAACGACATAGTCGCCGAAGTCTCGTGAACTCTCGGTGGCGTCGAGCACGTCGGCCGGCACGCCGCCGCCGTCGGTGCCGGCGGTTTGTTCGCCGCAGCCCGACAACAGCAGTAGCGCGAGCACGCCGGTCAGAATCGATCTGGTCATTAGGCTCTCCAGCAGACGCTTCAGAATATATACGATTTGCCGCGGGTTGGCAGCGCCGCCACGGCGCCGCGCGGTCACCTGAGCCGGGGGTCGAGGCCGAGATCGCCGAGCGCGATCGATGCCGCGAAGAGCAAGATCAGGGCGATCATCGGCGAGAAGTCCAGGCCACCGATGATCGGGATGACGCGTCGGAACGGGCGCACGACAGGGTCGGCGATCTGCGCCGCAACCGCGCCGATAGGATTGTAAGTGCCGGGCGCGATCAGGCCGAGAATGACGTACACGAGAATGCTGAGCGTATAGGCCCAGATCACGAGGCTCACCAGGCGGAGCAGCGATAGCCAGAGCAGCAGGCCTGCCGGGGGTGAGACGCCAAGCAGCGCGATCAGCAGCCACGTCACGGCGATTTCGAGCAGGATCAGCAATATCAGTGTCGCCGAATCGAGCCGACCGGCGCGCGGCATTATTCGTCGCAACGGACGAACGAGCGGCTCCGTCACCTGAAATACGAATTGCGAAAACGGGTTGTAGAAATCCGCCCCGACGAACTGCAACAGCAGGCGCAGCAGCACGGCGAGCAGATAGAGGTCCGTGAAGGTCTTGACGAGAAATAGCAGAACGTTCAAAGCGGCTACACCCGATGCGCTTGTGCACGATCATACCTGAGCGACGCCGCCGGCGCGTCGCTCACCGAACAGCGCGGTTCCTATCCGAACACAATTCGCGCCGCATTCGACGGCAATCTCGAAGTCTCCGGACATACCCATCGACAGCACGTCGAGCGGGCGTGACGGCGTTCGCAACGAATGCGCGAGGGCGGCGATGTCGGAGAAATGTCTGCGTGCTTCAGACGGTGTCAGCCCGGCCGGCGGAATCGCCATCAAGCCTCTGAGCCGCAGGTTTGGCAACGAGTCGATCAGGTCCGCGAGTCGCTCCACGTCGGCGGCCGGCACGCCGCCCTTGCGGCTCTCGCCGGCCAGATTCACCTGGATCAGGGCATTCAACGCCGCCAGCGTCTCCGGTCGCTGGACATTGAGACGCTCGGCTATCCGCGGCCGGTCGATCGTATGGATCCAGGAGAAACGCTCGGCGATGGTGCGCGTCTTGTTCGACTGGACGCGGCCGATGAAGTGCCAGTTGACCGGCTTCTCACTCAGCTCGTCCATCTTGCGGACTGCTTCATCGACGTAGTTTTCGCCGAAGTCCACAATGCCGGCAGAGATCGCGGCGGCGATCGCCGCTGTGGGCTGCCCTTTGCTCACCGCGAGGACGAGCACGCGCTCATTTTCGCGTCCGGCGCGACTCAGTGCCTTCGCGACGCGGCGCTCAATAACTGCAAGGTGGTCCGTGATATCAGTCACGCTTTGGCTTCCGGCCCGTGGCTATACTGAACATCGCCGGATTTTAGTGCCTGTCCCGGCTTGGGACGGCAGTTTCAGCCCGAAGGATTGACATGGCGGTCGACATTGCCCAATTGCTCGCATTTGCGGTGAAGAACAACGCGTCCGACCTGCACCTCTCCGCCGGCGTCCCGCCCATCATTCGCGTCGACGGCGACGTGAAACGAATCAACATGCCATCGCTGAAGCACAAGGAAGTGCACAGCATGGTGTACGACATCATGAACGACAAGCAGCGCAAGGACTTCGAGGAGTTCTGGGAGACTGACTTTTCGTTCGAAATCCCGAATCTCGCCCGTTTCCGCGTCAACGCGTTCAACCAGAATCGTGGTTGCGCAGCGGTGTTTCGGACGATTCCGTCGGACATTCTGACGCTCGACGACATCGGGGCTCCGAGAATCTTCAAGGACGTGTCGCTGCATCCGCGCGGCCTCGTACTCGTTACCGGGCCGACCGGCTCAGGTAAGTCGACCACACTCGCCGCGATGATCGACTACGTCAACGACAACAAGCCGGATCACATCATCACGATCGAGGATCCGATCGAGTTCGTGCATGAAAGCAAGAAGTCTCTGATCAACCAGCGCGAAGTGCATCGCGATACGCTCGGTTTCAGCGAAGCCCTGCGCTCGGCTCTTCGTGAAGATCCCGACGTCATTCTGGTCGGCGAGATGCGCGATCTCGAGACGATTCGGCTGGCTCTCACTGCGGCGGAGACGGGCCATCTGGTCTTCGGCACTCTGCACACGAGCTCGGCGGCCAAGACGATCGATCGTATCGTCGACGTCTTTCCCGCCGCCGAAAAGGACATGGTGCGCAGCATGCTCTCCGAGTCGCTGCGGGCCGTGATCTCGCAGACCCTTCTGAAGAAGACCGGCGGTGGCCGGGTTGCGGCTCACGAGATCATGATCGGCACGCCTGCGATCAGAAACCTGATTCGTGAAGGCAAGATTGCCCAGATGTATTCGGCCATTCAGACCGGACAGGCACAGGGCATGCAGACTCTGGATCAGAATCTGCAGGAGCTGATGATGAAGGGGCTGATCACGAAAGAAGAAGCGCGATTCCGCGCCGTCAACAAAGAGAACTTCTGAGTCACGGCGCCTGACGGCAGGGCGGCAACGGTATGGAACGTGATCAAGCAGTCCGTCTCATGCAGAACCTTCTGCGTAAGATGGTCGAAAACAAGGGATCGGACCTCTTCATTACCGCGGGTTTCCCGCCGGCAATCAAGATTGACGGGACGATTCGTCCGTTTGCAGATCAACCGCTGACCTCGGCGCAAAGCTCGTTGATCGTTCGTTCGATAATGAACGACCGCCAGGCGAAGGAGTTCGATGCGACGAAGGAGTCGAACTTCGCGATTGCCCCGCAGGGAATCGGCCGGTTTCGCGTCAGTGCATTCATCCAGCAGGGTCAGGTCGGCGCCGTGCTCCGGACGATCGTCACCAAGATTCCGACATTCGACGAGCTCGATCTGCCCACGCAGCTGAAGGAAGTCGCGATGACGAAGCGCGGCCTCTGCCTCGTCGTCGGCGGCACCGGGTCCGGTAAGTCGACCACGCTTGCGGCGATGATCGGGCATCGCAACGAGAACACGCGCGGGCACATCATCACGATCGAGGACCCGATCGAGTACATGCACCCGCACAAGGGCTGCGTCGTCACGCATCGCGAAGTCGGCGTCGATACCGAGAGCTGGCACAACGCGCTGAAGAACACTCTGCGCCAGGCGCCGGACGTCATCATGATCGGGGAGATCCGCGATCGCGAGACGATGCAGTACGGGATTCAGTTCGCCGAAACGGGACATTTGTGCGTTGCAACGCTGCACGCCAACAGCGCCAATCAGGCGCTCGACCGGATCATCAACTTCTTCCCCGAGGAGCGCCGCCACCAGTTGCTGATGGATTTGTCGCTCAACATCACGGCGATGATCTCGCAGCGCCTGATTCCGCGTGAGAACGGCATGGGCCGTGTCGCTGCGATGGAAATCATGCTGGCATCGCCGCTGATCAGTGACCTGATATTTCGCGGCGAGGTCGCCGCCATCAAGGACATCATGGCCAAGTCCACGCGGCTCGGCATGCAGACGTTCGATCAGGCGCTGTTCCTGCTCTACGAAGATGGCGCCATCTCGTACGAAGAGGCGATGCGCAACGCCGATTCGAAGAACGAGCTGCGGTTGAGAATCAAGCTCGAGAGCAAGCGGGAGACGGACAACGCCGGCGAGCACGCCGAGAGCCTGGCGCTGGCCGAGGAAGAGGAAGCCGGTCATACCTTTTGACGGCTGTGTGAACGAGCGAATTCGCAACCATCGATGAATGTAAAGCCCCTGTTCAAGCTAATGGTCGACAAGCGGGCGTCGGACCTGTTTTTCACGACGTACGCGCCGGTCATGATCAAGATCGACGGGAAGATCGTGCCGGTCAATCAAATGGAGCTGACGCCCAAGATGGTTCGTCAGGCCGCGCTCGAGCTGATGAACGAGAGCCAGCTCGAGACGTTCACGAAGGAGCTCGAAATCGACTTCGCAGTCTCCGAGCCGGGTCTCGGCCGGTTCCGGGTGAACATTTTTCATCAGCGCGGCAACGTCGGGATGGTCCTGCGCTTCATCACGCCGGAACTGCCGACTCTCGATAATCTCGGGATGCCGCAAAATCTGAAAGACCTCGTGATGCTGAGGCGCGGCCTGATTCTGATGGTCGGCGCCACCGGCTCCGGCAAGTCGACGACCCTCGCCGCGATGATCGATCATCGAAATTCGAATTCCGCATCGCACATCATCACCATCGAGGACCCGATCGAGTTTCTGCATTCGAACAAGAAGTCGATCGTCAATCAGCGCGAAGTCGGACTGGACACGCATTCCTACGAAGCGGCACTGCGCAGTGCGATGCGCGAAGCGCCGGATGTCGTTCTGATCGGCGAGATCCGGGACCGCAACACAATGCAGGCGGCGATCGACCTGGCCGGCACCGGCCATCTGTGCATTGCGACACTGCACGCGAATAACTCGCCGGAAACGCTCGACCGGATCATCAATATGTATCCGAACGAGCAGCACGCGCAGGTCTTCATGGACCTTGCCCAGTACATACGAGCCGTGATCTCACAGCGGCTCGTCAGGACGAAAGACGGCAAGCGCGTCGCTGCCGTCGAAGTGATGCGCAACACGCCCCACTTGCAGGAAATGATGCTGAAGGGCGACATCGCGGCGATCAAGGAAGCCTTCAAGGATACCCAGGAGCCCGGCAACCAGAGCTTCGACCAGGCACTGTTCGACCACTACCGATCCGGTGTGATCAGCATGGAGGAAGCGCTGTCGAACGCCGATTCGCGCAGCGACCTGGAAGCCCGTATCAACTTCGGCTAGCGTTTGGGGACGGCGGAGTTTGGGGACAGTGACCCTAATTCGCTGAATTGGGGTCACTGTCCCCAAACTCCGAATTTAGGTCACTGTCCCCAAACTCCCCATTAGGCGGGGTAGATCTCTTTCGCGGCGAAGACCGGGCCGTCTACGCACACGCGCTTCATCATGACCTGTCCGTCCCGATGAACGGCGACGGCGCAGCCCGCGCAGCCGCCGGTTGCGCAGGCCATGTACTCCTCGAGTGCCAGCTCGCACGGCAGCCCGAAATCCGCGGCGAGTCGGGCCGTTGCGCGCAGCATCGGTTCGGGCCCGCAGGCGCAGATCTGGGTTGAGGCGAGCACCGAATCGGACGCGGTCTTCAGGATGTCGCGTGCAAGGTCCGGCACGAAGCCGGCAATTGCGCCCGGGAGACCCGAGTTGCTCGCCAGCAGGGACGGGATGCCGGCCGACTCGAGGTCCGCGATCGAGCGCGCGTCCGTCTCGTGCCCTGCCTCGCGCAGCCGATCGAGCGCGAGCCGCGTCGGGACCGTCGCGAACGGCACCGGGACCTCCGAGCCCATCAGGACCAGCGTTTCGAAGTCCGCCCCGGCGGCGAGCGTCTCGGCCAGAAAAACCATCGGCGGAATGCCGACGCCGCCGCCGATGGCGAGCACATTCCGACGCGCCGGATCCGGGCTGAAGCCGTTGCCGATCGGTGCCAGAACGCTCAGCGTCGTCCCCGGGGCCGCTTCCGTCAGCTCTCGCAGGCCCGCGCCGACCGGCTTATAGAGCAACTCGATCCAGCCCTCGCTGTCGTGGCTCCGCATGATGGACAACGGCCGGCGCATCGGGCGGTCGGGACCGCAGCGCAGATGCGCGAAGCTGCCGGGCACCGCTGCGGCCGCGGCTTTCGGTGCCTGCAGGCGGATGATGAACTGATCGCCCTCGAAGGCGGTATGCGACAGCACTTCGGCCGATTCGAGGAACAGTGTGCCCCGGTGTGACGTCATCCGCTCGGGTTGCTCCCGCGTGTCTGTTCTATGTGCCGATTGACGAGCGTCAGCACGGCCATCCTTACGGCGAGCCCGTTGCCGACCTGCTCGCGGATGACCGACTGCGACCCGTCGGCCACGGCGCCTTCGATCTCGACGCCACGGTTCATCGGACCGGGATGCATCACGATGGCATCGGGTCGGGCCGCGGCAAGGCGCTGCTGCGTCAGGCCATAGCGCCGGAAGTACTCCTGCGAATCGGGAATGTCGGACATCTGACTGAATCGCTCCCGCTGCAGCCGCAGGGCCATCACGACGTCCGCATCGCGGATCCCGGCGGACATGCTGGTTGCCCTTTCTGCGTCCGGGAAGGCGTCGCGCTCTGGCAGCAACTCGTCCGGCGCGACCAGCGTAAGCTGCCCCACGCCGAACTTGCTCAGTGCCTCATAGGCGGAATTCGCGACCCGCGAGTGCGCGATGTCGCCCACGATTGCTACCTTCAGATTAGAGAGGTCGTCGCCCTTGTGGCGCACGATCGTCATCAGATCGAGCAGGCCCTGTGTCGGATGAGAGGTATCGGATTCGCCGGCGTTCAGCACACAGACGTGCGGCTCGACCTGGCGGGCGATCATTGCAGGCACGCCGGTGCTTGCGTCGCGAACGACGAAGATGTCGACCAGCATCGACTCGAGTGTGTAGATCGTATCCATCACGCTCTCGCCTTTGGCTCTGGAGGACATGTTGACGTCGAGATTCAGCACGTCGGCGCTGAGCCGTTTGGCCGCGATCTCGAACGACGCCCGTGTTCTCGTGCTCGCCTCGAAGAACAGGTTGGCAACGGTACGGCCGCGCAGAACCCGGTCGCGCGGCGGCTCCGATCCGGGCGCTGCGACAAATTCGGCGGCGCGTTCGAGGATTTGCTCGATTTGCGACTTCTCGAGGTTCGCCAGCGTTATCAGGTGTCGCAGGGGCTTCGGCCGGGGCGTTACATCATTCATCGGCGGTACGTCTCTGCATCCATCGGACGGCTATCAGGCAGGCCGCGTGTCGATCGATCGTCCCGCGGGTGACGCGGCGGCGAGCGCCGCTCGAGCGTTCCTCGCGGAGCCTCGCCGTCGCCTCGGCCGACGTATGGCTCTCGTCGATCGTTTCGACAGGCACGGCGTAACGCGACTGCAGCGACTTCACGAAGCTGCGGATGCGTTGAACCAGCGGATTGGTGTCGTCTTCGGACGGCAGCCCGACAACGATTCTTGCGGGGCGCCATTCGTCGACCACGGCATCGATCTCCTGCCAGGGCAGGCGGCCGCGGCTTCGAAGCGTGCTCAGTGGCGTTGCCGTTCCGGTGAGGCGGTTGCCGGTCGCGATACCGATACGTGCGAGGCCGAAATCGAAAGCGAGCAGGAGGTCGCCGTCTCGGCTCACTCGGCGTCCCCGCCTGCATCGTCAGGCATGGCCGGAGTAGCTCGCGATGTTGCGGAGGTCGACGCCCAGCAGGGCTGCCGCGGCCTTCCAGCGGTCGCCGAGCGGCGTGCCAAAAATGATATCGGGATCCGCCGGGGCGCTGAGCCAGGAATTCGCGGCGAGCTCCGACTCCAGTTGTCCGGCCTCCCAGCCGGCATAACCGAGAGCGACGATTGCAGGTGTCGGTCCGCGGCCGGCTGCCATGTTGCGCAAAATGTCCTGTGACACAGTCACTTTGATCGGCGCCGCGGGATCGACCGTCGAGTCGAATTCGAGCTCCGACTGGTGGATGACGAAGCCGCGATCGGGCTGCACCGGCCCGCCGGACAAGACGCTCTCGCCCGCGTCCGCGTCTTCGGCAGTGTTGAGATCTAGCTGCTCGTAGATGTCGCGCAGCACCATCCCGGATTCTCGATTGATGACGATCCCAAGTGCCCCCTCGGCATCGTGTTTGCACAGATAGGTCACGGCCTCGCTGAAATTCGGGTCGCGCAGGCCGGGCATGGCGATCAGGAAATGACCTTCGAGGGAGTTCATCGGGGCTGGATCCGGTTTAACCGGGCCGATTCTATCGCAGCCCGGGAATCTCCGGAAAAACCCGGCCGTGCCGGAATTCGATCGCGAGCCGTGTGACGGGCCGGCTCAGCTCGAAAAGTCCCACTCGTAGACGACGCGCAGCGAGTCGCGATCGGTGAGTATTTCAGGCGGCAGCGGCGCGAAAGGCGCAGCCATTCGCAGGATCTGCAGAGCCGCCTGGTCGAGCCCGGTGCTGCCTGATGACTTCCGTACGACGATTTCCTGCAGATCGCCGTCCGCGCCGATCTCGACCTCGAGCACCGGTTTCGCAGCCGGCTCCCCCTGCAACAGATACTCGCGCGGAAAGTTGGCCGTTCCTATGCGCTCGATTTTCTGCCGCCAGCCGACCAGATATGCCGCGACGATCGAGCGGCGCGCGCTCGGGCCGTTCTGGTCGGCGCCGTCGTCGCTGTTGCCGCTGCGAAGCGTGTCATCGAGCTCTGCTGCGAGTGTCTTCGGCACCGGTTGATCCAGCAGCGCGGCAGCGCGGAGCGGCTCGGTCGCCGGTGAGTCGGTGGCGTCCGGCACGGCCTGGATCCGCCGCTCCTGCGGGCTGCTCGTCGCAACCTGCTGGGCCTCCGGCGCAGCCTCCCGTGGGCGGGCGTGCGACGGATCGGCGCCGAACGCTTCGCCGGCCTGCGTCAGCGGGGCGTCGGCGGACAACAGCGTCGTGGGACGGTTCGAGTCGTCGACCGGGCCGCCGCCGAGCGCATTGCGCGATGCGAGCAGCTCGGCCTCCGACTCGGCCGGCGCATCGGCGTCGACCAGCAACGTCACGCTGAGCGGCGGCGTCTCGTCAGCGGCCGAGAATGGATCGCCGGTGAACGTCACGCCCAGGATCACGACGCCATGCGCCAGCGCAGCCACGAACAGTGTCGAGCTGAGCCGGTCCGCAACGCTGGCTGTCGCGAGGATGTTGCTCAAGATGTTGACTGGCCGTCAAAGAGGTGCCTCGATTATATCCGTGGCCCCAGGGTCGGAAATTTGAAGCCTGTCACGCATTGCCGGGGTCGCTTCGAGCAGGCCCGAGCCATCGACCCGCAGGACCCGGCTTATGCCAAGTGCCCTGGCGACCTGCCGCCAGCGATCCGGGCCCGCGACGAAAATCGCCGTGGCGGCCGCGTCCGCCAGCGTGCCGGTTTCTGCGAGCACGGTAACGGCCTGCGTATGCGTTGCCGGGTAGCCGCTCGCCGGATCCAGCAGGTGGTGCGCGCGGCCCGCCGGCGTGTCGACGTAGCGCTCGTAGTCGCCGGAAGTGAACGCCGATTCGCCGTCCGTGAGCGGCAGCGTGGCGAGCGGCGTGTCGCCACGCGGGTCCTGAACGCCGATTCGCCAGCGTCGGCCCGGAGGCTGACCGATAACCCTGAGATCGCCGCCGGCCTCGACGAGCGCGTCGCTTATCCCGTGACGCTGAAGAATGGCGATGATCCGGTCGACGGCCCGCCCTTTGGCAATGCCGCCGAGATCGAGTGTCGTCGGCCCGGCCGGGGAGGCAATCCGCGTGTCGTCAATGACCAGCGTCGATATCGGCTGAAGCGCGCCCAGCAGACCGGTCAGCGTGTCGGCAGCCGGTGCGCCGGCTGCGGCGACGGCTGCGTCGTGAAAGCCCCAGGCCTCGACGAGCGCACCGACCGCCGGCTCGAACGCGCCGCCGCTTGCGATCGAGATGGCGCGCGCCTCGCGGATCAGGTCCGCGAGCGCCGGCGAAGCCTCGAAAGACCCGTCCTCGGCCAGCGCGGCATTCAGCCGGGCAAGCTCGCCGTCTCCCCAGGCGTAGTAGTCACGCTCGAAATCGCGGAGGAACGTCTCGATGTCGGACACCGCGGCATCGAGGGCCGCGTCCGGCACGTTCGCTGCCGTGATGTCGACCCAGGTCGCCATCGCGTAGAGGCGCACACCGACCGGCGGGGCGGGCGCCGTGCAGCCGATCAGTGTGGACAGCAGCAAAAGCGACAGGATATGGAGTCCGCAGACGGATCTCACAGCTCGGCTTCGATCGCCATCAGCAATCGGTCGGCGATACTGATGCCGTACTGGCGGTCGAGCTCTCTGATACCGGTTGGGCTGGTGACGTTGATTTCGGTCAGATAGTCGCCGATGACGTCGAGCCCTGCGAACAGAACGCCATTCTCTACCAGCGTCGGGCCGACCTGCTCGCAGATCCAGCGATCGCGTTCGCTCAGCTCGCGTCCGACGCCGGTTGCACCCATGACGAGGTTGCCGCGGCTCTCGCCGACGGCAGGTATCCGGGCCAGCGCATAGTCGATCGGCTCGCCTCGAACCAGCAGGATGCGCTTGTCGCCGTCGCTGATTTCCGGAATGTGCCGCTGGCAGAGCGCGAAGCGTTGCCCGTAGTCGGTCAGCGTCTCGATCACCACGTTCGTGTTCAGATCGCCTTCGGTGACCACGAAAATCGACTTCCCCCCCATTCCGTCCAGCGGCTTGAAGACGACGCGCTCGTGCTCGCGGACGAAGCTGCGCAGCGTCTCGGCGTCGCGGGAGATGACGCTCGGCGGCGTGCACTGTGGAAACCATGCGGTGTACGCCTTCTCGTTCATGTCGCGCAGGCTCGAAGGCGCGTTGACGACGAGGAGGCCTTTTTGCCGCGCAAGCTCCAGTATGTAAGTCGTATAGACGAACTCCATATCGAACGGTGGATCCTTGCGCATCAACAGTGCGTCGAGCTCTTCGAGCCTGCCGGTCCAGCGCTCGCCGATCTCGAACCAGTTTTCCGGGTCGTCGGCCACCGTCACCAGCGCCCCGTCGCCGAGCGCGCGGCCGTCGCGGATGGACAGATCCCGCTGCCGAAAGTACGCCAGTCGCCAGCCCCGATGCTGCGCGGCCAGCATCATCGCGAGCGTCGAATCCTTCTTCGGCGTTATGCTCTCTATAGGATCCATGACGACGCCGAGTGTTCGTTGCGAGCCTGCCATCGCGGCCTCTTCGTATTTGCGCTGGTTCGCAGTTTAGCGGCTGACGGCGCGGCTACCATAGGCGCGCTGCGGACGGCGGCAGGGCGCTCCGCGGTCGGACGCTCGCGCTGTCGCGGGCCGGTGATCGGCTGGCGGCGACCGATGGCAGGTACCAGGCCAATATGTTAAAAGGCCGGTTGTCTCTCACTGCGTACCGGTGCCACGGTCGTCCGCATGAGCAGGGCTACGGGGAGGATTTGTGTCAGCACCAAATGCGGCCAGTGTCGGTGACGGTCTTCAGGGCCTGAAAATCCTGGTTGTCGACGACAGCAAGACCATACGCAAGACCGCTGAGACGCTGCTATCGAAAGAGGGCTGCGAAGTTTTCACTGCCGTCGACGGTTTCGATGCGCTCGCCAAAATCGCCGACCATAATCCGGACATCATCTTTGTCGATATCATGATGCCGCGGCTCGACGGCTATCAGACGTGCTCCCTGATCAAGCACAACAAGACCTTCCGTGATACGCCCGTAATCATGCTGTCGAGCAAGGATGGCCTGTTCGACCGCGCCCGGGGCCGGCTGGTCGGATCGGAGCAGTACCTGACGAAGCCGTTCACCAAGGACGAGCTGCTAGGCGCCATATCGAACCACGTCGGGCGATAGCTTTGCGGAGAAGGGACCATGGCGCTGATAATGATTGTCGACGACTCCCCGACCGAAGTGCACGTCATGAAGACTGCGCTCGAAAAACACGGTTTTCAGACGATGTCCGCGGCCGACGGCTCCGAATGCCTCAGCCTCGCGCGCGAGATGCGGCCCGATCTGATTTTCATGGACGTCGTCATGCCCGGCGTCAATGGCTACCAGGCGACCCGCTCGCTGACCAGCGACCCGCAGACGAAGTCGATCCCCGTCATTATGATTACGACGAAGGGGCAGGAAACGGATCGAATCTGGGGCATGCGTCAGGGCGCCGTCGACTATCTCGTGAAGCCCGTCGGTGAGTCCGCGCTGATCGCGAAGGCTCAGGAAGTACTCGGCCGTTCGGAAGGTCCGGAGACTTGAGTCTCGCCGGGTTGATCGATGATCCATTCGAGCTGCTGCTCGAAATGGAGCGCCGCGCGAAGGCCAGCGTCGTGCGTCAGCAGGGTACTGATGCCGCCGATGAGGTCTGGATCGGCATCGGTTTCCGGCTCGGCAGCGAAAACTTCGTCGCAGCGCGCTCCGACGTCCGTGAAGTGCTGCCGGTTCCGGAGCACATTACGCGCGTGCCAGGCGCGAAGACCTGGCTGCGCGGTGTCGCGAACGTCCGCGGGCAACTGATCACGATCGTCGACCTCAGAAGTTTTCTCGGTGGCGGGCGGTGCCATCCGGATCGGCACACGCGAGTGCTGCATCTGGCGAGTCGCGAGCTGCCCACGGCCGTGATCGTCGACGAGGTGCTGGGCTTCCGGCGCTTCCCCCCGACCGGCTTTGATCGGGAGCTGCCGGATACGGCGCTGCGCACGGACCGGTATCTGTCGGGTCGCTTTCAGCACGGCGGCGAGGTCTGGCCGTTGTTCGGATTTTCACGGCTCCTCGACGATGAGCTGTTCCAGCGGGCCGGCGAAAAGGCGGTTGCGTAGATGGCATTGATCAGGCAGAGCTTCTGGGCGAAATCCCTGCCCGCGCTGGGCCTGATTCTCGCCGTCGTTCTGGTCGCGATCCTGGCCCTCGAGTATCTCGGTGCCAGCGGCTCGGGAGACGCGAGGACGCGCGTCGATGCAGCGGTTCAGGCAGGTCGCGCCGACGTTGCCGGCGCGCTCGCCGGCGATGCGAACAGCATTGGCCGCCTGCAGGCCATCCGGTCGGAGCTGGCGGGCTACGATGCGGCCGGCCTGGTCGGCGGTGCCCGGTGGCGCGCGCTCGACGGCGCGCTGTCGGCGCTCGTCGGGGCCGGCGACCAGATCGGTCGGTTTCACGCGCAGCGGGCCGGGGTCGTCGAGTCGCTGCCGGATCTGCTGGTCAGCGTGGGCGGGCTGATGAGCGCGCTGCCGCCGGCCTCGCTGCAGGCGAGCGGGGCCGAGCTCGCGCGCTTCGAGGCGCGCGTTCAGGTCAGCGGGAGCGTGCTGCGCGAACTCGGCCGGCCCGGTGCCGACTTTGCCGCCAGCTCCGTCCAGATGTCCGATGCGCGCGATTACCTCACGACGTTCGTGCAGTCGCTCAGCGGTAACGGTGCCGATCTCGACCTGGCCTCCGTCGCCGGCGCCGCCTCGCAGGACGACATTGCAGCCAACGCCGCCCGGTTCGCGGGCGTGATTGACGGCCTTGGTGAGCTGATCGCCGAGTCCGGGCGCATGCAGGAACTCGCGGGGCTTGCCGACGACTATTCGGCCGCGGCGGTCGCACTGCATGAGGCCGCGGCACCGGGAAGTGTTGCCGGGGCGTTTCCGGGCCTCTCTCGCGATCTTGCAGTCGCTGCCTGCCTGCTGATGCTCGGCATCCTGTTTGCCTATTACAAGGCGCGCGACTATCGGCGGGCCGCGGAGTTGCAGGCCGAGCAGACAGAGCGCGATCAGGAGGCGATCCTGCGGCTGCTCGACGAGCTGGCCAACCTCGCCGACGGCGACCTCACGGTAGAGGCGACCGTCACCGAGGACATCACCGGCGCGATTGCCGACTCGATCAACTATGCGATCGACGCGCTGCGGAATCTCGTGACGACAGTCAATGAGTCGGCGATCCTGGTCGACGCGGCGTCCAAGCAGACGGCATCCACCGCATCGCAGCTGATGCGATCCAGTGACCTGCAGGCGAAACAGGCGACAGCAGCATCCGAGTCCGTATCGAAGATGGCTGCCTCGGTCGAGGAAATTTCCGCCGATTCCGAGCGCTGTGCGGATGTCGCTCGATACGCGGTCGACATCGCGCACAAGGGTGGGGAAGCAGTGCGGCGAACGATCGAGGGCATGAACACGATCCGCGAGACGATTCAGGATACGTCGAAGCGAATCAAGCGGCTCGGCGAGAGCTCGCAGGAGATCGGGAATATCGTCGAGCTGATCGAGGAGATCGCCGAGCAGACGAACATACTCGCGCTGAACGCCTCGATCGAGGCATCTCGCGCCGGCGAAGCGAGTCGCGGTTTCGCGGTCGTTGCCGATGAGGTTCAGAAGCTCGCCGAGCGGTCGACGAATGCGACCCGCAAGATCGAGGTGCTGGTCAGCACGATTCAGTCGGACACGAATGAAGCCGTCGTGTCGATGGAGCGCAGCACGACGGACGTCGTCGGCGGTGCGCTGCTCGCAGAGAATGCCGGCGCGGCGCTCGAGGAAATCGAGCAGGTGTCACACCAGATCGCGAGCCTGGTACAGAACATCTCGGGGACGGCCGGCGGCCAGAGCCGGGTGTCGTCCGCGATCAGCAAGAACATGGACGTCCTGACCCAGATCAGCGCGCGGAATCGTCAGGCCACGGCGGCCGCCTCGGGGCATATCCAGCGGCTCTCCGAGCTTGCGTCGCAGCTCAGGGAAACGGTCCGCGGTTTCCGTTTGCCCGATGACGTAACGGCGACCGGCATTCTGTCGCGGGCGGAAGTCGAGAGGAGCCTTCGGCAGGAAGCTGAGGTCAACCCGCCGCTCGGTGTGGACAAGCAGCGGCAGTCGGGCTGACCGACGTGGCGGGCGCGATGGTCGACTCAGGCGGTATCACGGAGCTCGCGAGCCAGTCGCTCGAGCTCGTCGGTCAGGAACTCGGCCGGACACTCGAGTCCGCGCGGGCGGAGATCGAGGACTACGTCGAAGGGCAGGCCGACGGCGAGGCTCTGATTCGCGCCGCATCGATGCTGCACCTCGCGGCCGGCGCAATGAAACTCGTCGAGATTCATGGTGCCGCGATGCTCGCGGAGCAGATGGAAGAAGTCTGCCGGAGCCTGACCGAAGACGGTGACGAGGAGTCGGTCGAGCGCAGCGTCGGCGCGCTGACCCGGGCAATGGTCGAGTTGCCGGCCTATCTCGATCGGCTGCTTGCGGGTGGCGGCGACATCGCGCTGGTCCTGTTGCCGATTCTGAATGAGCTGCGCCAGGTCAGAGGCCTGCAGCCCATGTCCGAGGGCACGCTGCTGATGTTGAGCAGCGGACCGTTCGAGCGCCCGGCCGGACATGCTGCGGACCCGACGGCAAGCGGTTTCGGGCCGGGTCTTGCGAGGCTTGCCCAATCGCTGCGGCCGCGGTTCCAGACAGCGTTGCTCGCGTGGATTCGCGGTGCGGACGACAGGCAGAGCCTCGCAACGCTGGTCAGCATCTGTGACCGGCTCGCCGAGGCGGCGGGCTCGGCAGCCGCGACCGAGTTCTGGACCGTCGTCAGCGGCATGCTCACGGCGATCGGCAGCGGCGGGCTCGAGGCGAGCGTGACGGTCAAGCGGCTGATCGGCCAGGCGGATCGGCAGTTGAAGCGACTGATCGATGCCGGCGAGGACGAATTTGCAGCGAACCCGCCTAAGGAACTCGAGAACTCGCTGCTCTACTACATTGCGCGCGCGAAGACGGAGGCGCCGCAGGTGCTCGCGATCCGCGAACAGTTCCAACTCGCCGACCTCGTGCCGAACGAGGCGGAGATCGAAAGGGCACGCGAGAATCTGTCGGGACCGAGTATTCGCCTGATGCAAACTGTCGCGCTGGCGATTTCCGAAGATCTGGTCGCCGTGAAGGATGCGCTCGATATCTTCGTCCGGACCGGGATGGAAGATGCAAGCGACCTGTCCGCGCAGGTCGAGTTGCTGCGCAAAATCGGCGATACGCTCGGAGTGCTGGGCCTCGATCAGGCGCAGTCACAGATTCATCGCGAGGCCGACGGCCTGGACGCCGCACTCACCGAGGGCGATATTCGCACGTCCGGTGTGCTCGAGCGCACCGCCGCCGCCCTGCTCGACGTCGAGGACACGCTCGGCCAGGAACTCGTTCGCATCGCCGCGCCCCAGGATCATGCCGGGGACGAGCCGACCGAGGAAGACGATTCGACGCATTACCGCCACGTCACGCAGGCCGTGTTCAGCGAGTGCATCGTCAATCTCGCCAAGATCAAGGAAGTGGTCGTCCGCGTCGTCGAGGATCCGTCGTCCGTGCGTGTACTCGATCAGATCGGACCGCAGCTGCGCGGGATCACGGCCGGGCTCCTGATGCTGAACAAGACGCGGGCCGTGCGCGTCGTCGAGCGCATCGGCCAGGTGGTCACGACGCGGCTGACGCATCAGGGCAGGATTCTGCAGCAGGCGCATCTCGAGCGCCTCGCCGACGCGATCGTCAGCGTCGAGTATTACCTGGAGACACTGGGCGTCGGCCGTGCCGATCCGTGGTACATGCTCGACAATGCGCAGCGCTGCCTCGATCTGCTCGAGCGCCTGCCTGGCGATCCGGCGATGAGCCGGACCGCGGAGGCCGGCGCGATCGACGGGGCGGCCGAGGGCGTGCCGATGGTCGAGGCGCGCGACATCGCGACGAGCACGGTCGATGTGGACGTCGGCGAGGACGTCCAGCCGGAGGCGCCGGCCGGCGTGCCCGATCCCGACGCAGGGTCCGCCGAGACCAAACCGCTTTCTGTCATGGAAGTCGATGAAGACCACTCCGAACCGGAACTCGTCGAGATTTTCATCGAGGAAGCGCGGGAAGAGATCGCCAACGTTGCGAAGCTGCTGCCGGTCTGGACCGCCGATACATCACAGACCGACGCGCTCGGTGCGGTACGCAGGTCGTTTCACACGCTGAAGGGGAGCGGCAGGATGGTCGGGGCCCAGCGTATCGGCGAATACGCGTGGGGCGTCGAGAATCTGCTGAACCGTGTCATCAACCAGACGCTCTCGCCGACGCCGGAGATTCTCGAGTTCGTCGGCGGCACCGTAGATATATTGAAACCGCTGCTGGAAGAGCTCGAGATCGGGACGCCGCCGACGTTCGACGTCGAAAGACTGATTGCGACGGCCGATGCCCTCGCGAGTGGCGAGCCGGCCGCGGCCGCAGCGGCCGTGGAGTCCGACGCCGGCGGCAGCATCGATCCGGTGCTGAGCGAGATCTTTTCCCGCGAGGTCCGCACACACCTGCAAACGCTCCGCGACTATGCGTCGGGCATCGACGCCGGCGTCCCGCTGCCTGCCGTGGACGATACCGTTTATCGGGCCAGCCACACTTTGCTGGGAAGCGCCCGGATGGCCAACGTGCCGGCCGCGATGGCTGTCGCCGCGCCGCTCGAGCGTCTTCTTGGCCGCCTGCACGAGAACAGCGCGGCACCGAGCGTTGACCTGGCAGGCCTGATTGTGCGTGCAGCGGCCGAGTTCGAGCGACTCGCGCAGGCACTGGATACCGACGCGCCTTTCGAGCCCGACACCGGCATCGTGGCTGAGCTCGAGGTAGCCGCCGAGGCGCCGCTGATGACCGCCGAGCTCGATGCTGCGCTGGCCGAGATCGATGCTTCCGGGGACGACGCATCGGCGGCGTCTGCGTCTGCGAGTGGCGATGCTGCGCCGGCCGTCGAGCCTGTCGTATCCGCCGTTGCGCCTGCTTCGGTCGACGATTCGGCACCGCAGGATCCGGCGTTCGATCCCGATATCGCCGCCATCTTCGCGGCCGAAGCGAGCGAGTTGCTCGAGGCGGCGGAGACGGTTCTGCAGCAGCTCGGCAGCGGGGTCGATCCGGACGCCGGGCTGCGGGATCTGCAGCGTCAGCTGCACACGATCAAGGGCGGCGCGCGCATGGCGGGTATCGCGGCGATGGGCGACCTCAGCCACGCGCTCGAATCGCTGCTGGTCGGGTTGGTCGAGCGCGGCGTCGAGTTCTCGCCGCTGGTGTTCGGCCTGATCCGGCAAAGCGTCGACCGTCTGCAGCTGATGCGCGACGCGGTCGATGCCGGGCAGGCGGCAGAGCCTGCGCCGAATCTGGTCGAGCGCGCGGAGGCAGCCGCCCGCGGCGCCGTGCCCGAGCCGGCGGCAGCCGGACCGGAACCGGAGGTCGTCGCGCCTGCGCCCGGGCTCGAAGATGTGTTGCCGTCGCCGGGGGAACGCATCTCGGTCGAATCGGCTACCGGCGACGGGGCGGTCGACAATGCCGGGCCTACCGACGGTGAGGCGGTCGACGATGCCCGCGTTGCCGACGAGCGCGGGCCACAGGCGGGCGAAGTGCCGGCCACGGCGTCTGACGTGCCGACCGAGCCCGGCGTCCGAACGGCGTCCGGCGACCGAAAGGCGCCCGACGTCGAAACGGAGCCGGTTGGAACGGAGCCCGACGCCGCAGCGACGCCCCGGTTCGCGAGCGACGAAGCGGCCCGCCAGGCGCGGCCCGTCGACAAGGTCGACACGGCACGCGTCAATGCCGACCTGCTGGACGAGTTGCTGAATCAGGCGGGCGAAATCAGCATCTTCCAGTCGCGGCTCGCCCAGCAGATGCAGTCGATCGAGTTTCACCTCGGCGAGCTGGGACAGACCGTGACCCGGTTGCGCGAGCAGCTCAGAAGCCTCGAGACGGAGACCGAAGCGCAGATTCTGCACGTGCACCAGGACGCGGAAGGCCAGTCCGATTTCGATCCGCTCGAGCTCGACCGGTACTCGACGATTCAGCAGCTGTCGCGCGCGCTGGCCGAGACATCGAGCGACGTAGCAAGCATCAACGAGCTGCTTGGCGGCCTGACGTCGGAAACCGGAACGCTGCTGACGCAGCAGACGCGCGTGACATCGGATCTGCAGGACGGCCTGATGCACACGCGAATGGTGCCGATGAGCCGCCAGGTTCCGCGCCTTGGCCGGATCGTTCGGCAGGCGGCCGCGGACACCGGCAAGCAGGCCGAGCTCGAAGTGCAGGGCGCGGAAAGTCAGCTCGACCGGCAGGTGCTCGAATCGATAATGCCGGCGCTCGAGCACATACTGCGAAACGCAGTCGCACATGGCATCGAGACGCCGGAGGAGCGCAGCGCCGCCGGCAAGCCCGAGGCCGGCGCCGTCCTGCTGAACGTCCGACGCGACGGGGCCGAGGTGATCATCGTCGTCTCAGACGACGGCGCGGGCCTCGACACCGACGCGATCCGGCGCCGTGCGCTCGAGCAGGGGCTCGTGACCGATCCGTCGAAAATCTCGGACGACGAGGCGATCGATCTGATTCTGCGGCCGGGTTTCTCGACGGCCGCGACCCTGACACAGGCGGCCGGGCGCGGCGTCGGCATGGATGTCGTCGACAACGAGGTGAAGAAACTCGGCGGCTCGATGCGGATCGAGACGGAACGCGGCCGTGGCGCCCGCTTCGTCATTCGCCTGCCGTTTACGCTTGCGATCACGCACGCGCTGATCGTCAGGGTCGGCGAGGAAACGTTCGCCGTTCCGCTGCCGACCGTCGAGGGAATTACGCGGGTTCGCCGCGAGCAACTGCTCGAGATTCTGACCCGCGACGAGCCGATTCTGAGTTATGGCGACGTGAACTATCGCGTCCAGCATCTGGGCAGTCTCGTCGGCGGCGCGCCGTCCGCGCTTCCGGAGGACGATTCGGCGGTCTCCCTGGTCCTGGTTCGTGCGGGTGATAACTCGGCTGCCTTGCTGACCGATTCGCTCGAGGGCAGCCGCGAAATTGTCGTCAAGACGCTCGGCCCGCACCTGGCGAGTATTGGCGGCGTTTCCGGCGCGACGATCCTCGGCGACGGCCGCGTGTGCATCATTCTCGACGCGCCGACTCTGGTGCGGGCGGGCGCCGACAGTCCCGAGGAGCCGGCGGCAGCGGTGGAGCCCGTGGAGCGCCAGCTTGCCGCGCTGGTCGTCGACGATTCCATCACGATGCGGCGCGTGACGCAGCGACTGCTCGAGCGTCGCGGCATGCGAGTGCTGACGGCTCGGGACGGCCTGGATGCGATCGAGGTGTTGCAGGAGCACGAAGCAGACATCATCGTGCTCGACATCGAGATGCCGCGGATGGACGGTTATCAGTTCGCGTCGCACGTCCGCAACGATGCGGTGCTGAAAGACACGCCAATCATCATGGTCACATCTCGCTCCGGCGAGAAGCACCGTGCCAAGGCGATCGAGCTCGGCGTCAACGACTACCTGAGCAAGCCCTATCAGGAAGCCCAGCTGATCGACGCCGTGCAGTCGCTGCTGGGGACCGAGCTATGACCGAAACGAACGAGCTCTACAGCCTGCTGATTCCCCTGCGCGGTGAGCGGCTGCTCGTCCCGCGGATGTGTGTGGCCGAGGTGATTCCCTTCGTCGAAACGGTCGGCACGGACGACCCGGATGCGCCGGCGTGGCTGATCGGCTCGATCGAATGGAACGGTCGGCGCCTGCCGGTCGTATCGTTCGACAGGGACGAGGCTCAGGAGGCACCGCCGTCGGACAAGCGCAGGGGGTCGCGCTCCCGCGTAGTGATCTTTCACGCGATCAGCGAGGATTCGAAGCTTCGCCACTACGGCATGCTGACGCAGGGTTTCCCGCAGCTCGTCCGTGTCAACCGGGACGTCGTCACACTCGATTCCGATGGCCGGGCGAACGGCGATCAGCCGGTGCTGTGCCGCGTTCGGATGATTCACGAATTTCCGCTGATACCGGATCTCGAGGCGATCGAGCGGCAGCTGGCGGCCTATACGGCCGACTGGGTCAACTGAGGTCGCCCCAGCGCTGCTGCGCGATGACACAGGCCGCGATGGCGGCGGTCTCCGCCCGCAGGACCCGCCGGCCCAGATGCAGAAATGCCGCACCGCTCGCGACCAGCAACGCAATCTCGGCGTCGCTGAACCCGCCTTCCGGACCGACGTAGATCGTCAGAGAGGTGATTGTGTCGGGCAGCGGTCGCGCGCCTTCGACGGCATCGACGTGCAGCGCGAGCGCCGCTTCGTTTCGGGAACGACTGCCGATGACGTCTGCGAGGCTGGTCGCATGCTCGATCGTGGGCCGGTAGTGCCGGCCGCACTGCTCGCATGCGCTTTCCGTGACGCGACGCCAGTGCTCGAGCTTGCGCTCGACGCGGTCGCCGCCGAGCCGGATCGCGGCATGGTCGGTCTTCGTCGCCACAATTCCGGTGATACCGAGCTCGGTTGCTTTTTGGACGATCAGGTCCATCCGGTCGGATTTCACGAGACCCTGGACCAGCGAGATACGCCTAACGGGCTCGGGCAAGGGCTCGACGCGTGTACCGAGCTCGAGCACGCAGTCGCGACGCCCGGCCTTCGCGACCGTGGCTTCGCGCTCGCCGCCGGCCCCATTGAAAACGGTTACCGCCGCGCCCGGCTGAAGCCGCAGCACGTGCGTAACGTAGTGCGCTCGTCTGTCGTCGAGGCGCAGCTGCGGTTCATCGAGCGGGGATTCGACGAAGAGTCGGGGAGCGGGTCTGGTCATCGCTGGAAGCTTCCGCGGCAATATACGGCAGTGCGTCAGGTCGGTCGGCGCGGATCGATCGCCCTGACGATGCGTCGGAGTGTAACCTGCGAACGCAGCGGGCGCGGAGCAGCGGGATCGTGATGGAACTGGACGTCGACTCGTCGAGCGGCTGGATTTTCGGCGTCGAGCGCGTGTATTCGCCGAATTTCGATCAACGGCCGGCCGACGCGGCGATCGACCTGATCGTCGTTCACGGTATTTCCCTGCCGCCCGGAGAGTTCGGTGGCCGCCACGTGGATGAGCTCTTTACGAACCGTCTCGATCCGGAGGCGCACCCGTACTTTCGGGAGATTCACCATCTGCGCGTGTCGTCGCACGTGTTGATCCGGAGAAACGGCTCGCTGACGCAATTCGTTTCGTTCGCCAACCGTGCCTGGCATGCAGGTGAATCTGTCTATTGCGGCCGACGGCGATGCAACGACTTCGCGGTCGGCATCGAACTCGAGGGGACGGACGACACGGCGTACGACGTGGCCCAGTACGAGTCGCTGGTTGCGCTTGTTGGTGCCCTCAGGCGCGCCTATCCTAGCCTGCACGATGCTGAGATCGTCGGACACAGCGATATCGCGCCGGGCCGCAAGACCGATCCGGGTCCGGCATTCGACTGGTCCCGGGTCGAAGGCTGCTGAGCGGTACCGGCGCCCGTGAAACTGCTCGCACTGATCATCGGCCTGCTGCTCGAGCGCTTCGCCACACATGTTCTGCACTTGCGCGAGCTGCGCGTTTTCGATGCCTATTACGACTTCTGCCTGCGGCTGACCGGTCGACTGCCGCGGTGGCTCATCTATCCGGTTCTGATCGCAGCGATCGTGCTGCTGACCCTGCCGGTTTGGCTGGTCAGCCGGGCGCTCGAGCGGCCTGACATCTTATGGGACGTCGCTTATCTGAGTTTCGCGGTGCTCGTCGTCTTCCTGTGCCTCGGACCGCGCGATCTGACCGAAGAAGTGGAGGAGTACTGCCGCGCGATGGATGCCGGCGACAGCGAATCGGCCGCCAGTGCGCTCTTCGAAATGTCCGAAGCCGAGCATCCGCACCGCAGCGAAATCGAAGTCGTCGAGGACGCCATCTTCATCCAGGCGACGAATCGTATTTTTGGCGTCGTTTTCTGGTTCATCGTGCTCGGGCCGGTCGGCGCGTGGGCCTTCAGGGTCAGCGATCTGTTGCGAAGGCGGGCAGTGTTCGAGTCGATTCGTAACGACAGGCCACGCGGCAAGGCGCTCGAGGTAATCGAGGCGATCTACGGGCTGCTCAAGTGGATTCCCGCCCGGCTCGCGATGCTCGGCTATTTGCTGACCGGCAATTTCGACGCCGGCTGGCTCGCATGGCGCAATCATGCTGTTGTGGAACGCCTGCCTATCGATCGCTGGAACGACGAGCTCGTTGCCGTGGTCGGCAAGGCGGCGATGAGTGGTGTGCTGGAAGAACCGAGAAACTCGAGCGCGGCGGCGAGGAACTCGATGCGGCTGGTGTGGCGCACGCTGTTCGTCTGGGGCACGGTGATCGCGTTACTGACGATCTTCGGGCTGTCGCTCTGACGAAACCGGGGTCAGCGGACAGCAACGCCGTTCACTCCGGGTCCACCGGCGGGGGCTTCCCGCGCAGGTGATCCCAGGAGACTTCTTCCTCGTCGGCGCGTTTGCCGAGCCAGCGCGCGGCGACGAACAGGACGTCGGAAAGGCGGTTCAGGTAGCGGGGCAGCTCGGGGCGAATGTCTTCGCTGTCGGACAGCAGCCACAACGAACGCTCGGCCCGCCGGCATACGGCGCGCGCCAGATGACAGGTTGCGACCGCGCGTGTGCCGCGCGGCAGAACGAATTCGGCGAGCGGCGGCAGCATCGCATTCATCGCCTCGAGGCTCGAGTCGAGCGCCTCGATGGTGTCGGCATCGACATTCCGGTATTCGGGCATGGCGAGCTCGCCCCCGACCTCGAACAGAGTGTGCTGCACGCCGGTCAGCAGCGCGCGCAGATCTTCGTCGACGACAGGCTCGGCCAGCACGACACCGATCGCGCTGTTGAGTTCGTCGACGTCGCCGATCGCGATGATGCGCGGATGGAACTTCTGCACGCGCCGGTCGCCGGCAAGACCGGTCACTCCGGCGTCACCGGTGCGGGTAACTATTTTGCTCAGCCGATTGCCCACGCGCCCACCCTCTCGGGGCCACTGCCAGACTCGATGATAGGGGGATCGCGCGACGATTGCGCGAGTCGACCGCGAGCCCCGGAAGCTGCCGGAACGACGTACGGCTACCAACCGATTTCGGCGGCAGTGCCGTTGCCGATTACTGCAAGAGTGAGGCTCTCGGGAATCTCGGCCGTCGCCGGTGAGAGTGCAATGCGCCCCGCCATCAACTCGGCGTGCGTCTGCGGAAAGAGCGGCGCGCGGTCGGGCGCGGCGAGGCCGTCGGGTACGAGCGGCAAGGTCGTCGCCGGGTCGTACTTGTCGGTCGCACCGAGCGTGTGGAGCAACTCGTGCGCCATGACGACGCGGTTGGAGCCGCTCATGCGGGGACTCGCAAAGACATTGGCGATTGCGATCATGCCCTTGCGCAACGCCGTGGATCGGTCGAGCGTTACCGCGGCGTCCGTTGGGTGATAGACGGCGAACAGCGTGATGTCCGGTGTCGGAAGATCGCTGTCCCACGAGAGCTTCAGCACCTGCCAGCGCATCTTCAGGCTCCACGCCAGCGTGCCGAGCCAGTCTCCCGGCTGCGGGACGCGCGGCAGGTCGTTGGCAATCGTGCCGGCGAGCTCCAGGCGAAACGGCCTGGACTGAGGTACGCCGTGTCGTTTCGCCTCTTCGGCGAAAAATGTTTCGATCTCGCGAAACGTTTCGCGATCGAAGGATTGCAGGTACTCATCGGTCGCCGGATTGGCGTCTGCGTTTACCAGGTAAACACTGACCCACAACGGTCGGTCCCAGTCGGTCGTGCCGGTGCGGGTCAGGTACTGCCCAACCGCGACGAACAACAGTACGTAGAGCAGCAGCGCGATGCGGAGCTTCCGGAACATCGGTGATTGCCTGAGGAAACGGAACCGCTATTGCAGCAGCGCAGCGTGCGGATACTCAGGCTTCGCGTCACAGTTTTGTGAGCCGGCCGCCGGTGAGCGGGCCGTCGGTGATGGCAGGTGTTTTGTCGGCGGAAAAAGAAAACCCGGCGGTGGGAACGCCGGGTCAGACTCTTCTTATTATCGGAGTTTACGGTTTCAAGTATGCGGCCCGGCTGCTGCGCAAAGCCCGTAGGCGACGTGCAGATATTGTTGTTGTTCTTCAGCCGTTGGTTTCGCTTTTCTTCTTCTTATTCTTTCTTATTCTTCTATGTGTCTTAAATTTAACAGAACCTCATGCGAAATCGCACAATTTTCTGTTTGTTTGCGCACTCACTACCTCAACACAGAGGCAGAGGCTAAGAAGCAAGAGCTGTGCCACGAAATTATTATCCTTTAAAAACAGCCAGATAGGGACGACAAATCCGGCTGCTTCGGAGCATGAGCGCCGCACCTGTAAATTTTTCCGACGCCGAGCTTACATGGCTCTATTCACTGCCCGCTTTCTAAAAAAATCATAAGTCATTGATTTAAAGGGCTGCGCAGATTTGCCGGCCGCGTATTGCACAACACCAGCGTCGCGTTGCCCCCGTGCACGCCCGGTGCTGCCCGACCGCGGCTCAGCGCCCGCGTGCCGGCGGGTCGCTAGCGGGCATCCGCCGTCGTCTGGTTTCCGGCAGCGAACGGTGCCACGCTCAGGCCGTTCCGGACCACGAGCTCGACCCGGCGGATCTCGCCGATGCTGGCCAGCGGGTCGCCGTCGACGATGACGAGATCGGCACGTTTGCCGGCTTCCACGGTCCCGAGCTCGCGGTCGAGGCCGAGCGCCATCGCCCCGCCGGCAGTCGCCCAGCGCAGGATCTGGGCCGGCGGAACACCGGCGCGCTCGAGCGCTTCGAGCTCCGCGATGAAGCCGGTGCCGAAAGGTACCGCGGGTGCATCACTGCCTATGGCGACGCGGCCGAAACTGCGCTGGGCACGCTCGACGATCGCGCCCAGACGCTGCGCGCGTGCGGCCGACTCACGCGCACCCAGGCTTGCGAGGCCGGCGACCACGCCGGTTGCGAGCCAGCTGCCGCTGCCGTCGAGCATCGCCAGCGTGTCCTGATATGTGTCCAGTCGCGGCGACAATGCGACTGTCGTGCCGTCACTGACGATCGGCGTCGCAACCGTCAGCGGCTCCGCGAGACGGGCGTGACCGAAGCCACCCGAGACCGGGCTCCTCGCGAGTGGCCATCCGGCTGTGGCGTCGCGCTGTGCCCGCGCTGCGACGATCAGTCTCGGGCCGGGGCGCCGGCCGCTCGCCCACGCCTCGGCGCGCTCGAGCGCGGCCGGCAGATTTCCGGACACCTCGCGAACGGTTGTCACTCCGGCCCGGAGCCATGCGTCGCCGACGTCGATGCCGGTGTTGTCCGGGTGATGGACGTGGACGTCGATCAGCCCGGGCAGTGCCGTCGCCTCGCTGAGGTCGACAATGGTGCCTGTGGCCGGGAGTCTGTCGCGGCCAACGATCTCGACGATGCGTCCGCCATCGACGTGAATGTCGACGTGGCGTCGGTAGGTGTTGCCTATTCCATCGAACAGGCGCCCGACCTGGATGACCATGGGTGCGCCGACCGCTGCCGACCAGCGCATCTCGGGCAGATCTTCGATCGTCTGCGGTTCGGCCGGCACGCGGGTCGATTCGAGGTTGCGGACAGTGTCGCTCAGACGTACCGCCGTGTCGGGGTCGACATCGTTGCCGGCGAGTGTCAGCACACCGTTCGGCGCGGTCAGCGTCACGCGTCCGGTGAACGGGCCCGCGATCGCGGTGGCGTTGCCACCGGACGCGGGCGCGCGCATCAGCGTCGTCCGTTGCGCATCGTTGAGAGCCGAGGAAAGGAAGTACAGCGTCTGTCCGTCGCTACTGACGACGAGGCTGAATACATCTTCGCCGAGTGACGTCACCTGCGCCGGTACGCTTGAGCCTGAGGAAAGGCGCCAGACGTCGAAGCTGCCGCCGCGGTCGCTGAGGAACAGGATGTCGTCGGTATCTGCGAGCCACGTCGGCTCGACGTCGACCGACGGATCGTCGGTCAATCGATCGAGATTCCGTCCGCGAACGCGCCAGATGTCACCGAGTGCGGCGAACAGCAGACCGCTTCGGGCATCTTCTCCGCGGATGTCGCGGATGCCACGCACAGGCGTGGCGGCGCCGCCGGCCGGCAAAGGCACAACCTCAGGCATCGCCCGGTCCGTGGAAACGCTCGCGAACATATGCACGGGCCGGCGTTCGCTGGACGCGATCGTGCGACGCCACAGCTGCCCGTCTGCCGCGTAGATGAACTCGGCGGCGCCGAGCCAGGCGACGCGGCCGGGAAAGACGTCTTCGTCCTGCGTCAGCGTGCGTGCGATCTCGATGTCGGCATCGACGAAAAATTCGAGGTCGCTTGCATCCCCGCGCTGGGTATTGAAGACGACGACCGGACCCGGCGACTCCGGGCGCCAGCTCGGCGCGGTAATCGGTGCATCGCGGAAGTCGATGGCGTCGCCTGTCGGGCCGGTCGATGTCACGCGCAGTGAGTAGCGCCGACCCAGGCGGTTGACGTATGCGACGCTCCCGTCGGTTGCCGTGGCCGGAAAGTCGTTGTTGCCCGGCTCGTCGGTAAGCTGCCGCAGCGCGGCCGTTGCAAGGTCCAGCGTCCAGAGCTGGAATCTTCCGCTGCGATCCGAGGCGAAGACGACCGCAGCGCCGTCGTCGTAGAAATCCGGATGGCGCTCGGATTGCGGCGTATCCGTCAGTTGCCGCCAGTCACCGCTGGCCGATTCGTAGATCCACAGGTCCCACTGCCCGTCGTGGTGCCGCTCCACGACGATATGCTCGCCGTTCGGGCTGAAGCGTGGGTGGGCGATTCCGCTGCCGGGCGGGCTGAGCATCGTCGCCCCGCCACCGCTGACCGGCAGCCGCCAGAGGCCGCCGAGCAGATCCACGATCAGTGAGCTGCCGCCCGGGTCGACTGCGACCGCAATGTTGGTGCCCTGACGGACGTCGACGATATCGGCCCGCGCCAGACTGCCGAGCGCCAGACCGCCGAGCGCCAGCAGCGCCGTGCCCGACAGCCGCAGGGAGCGACTCATTCGTTCTCCGCCCGAACCGAGACTGCCACCAGCTCGCCGCCGTCGGTCGAGCATTGCACGACCATCGGGCGGCAACAGACGTAACAGTCCTCGACATACGTTTGCTCGGGCACCGACAGGTCGACGACGAGCTCCACGCGCTCACCGCAGCTCGGGCACTCGACGGCGTCGGTGCCGGCCAGCGCCGAAGTGCCGGGCTTAAGGCTGTAGTCGGACATGTCGCCAGTCGCTGGCCACGAACGTATCGGCTCCGGCGGGGTGGAGTTCCCGATCGTAACGCAGCCGGTCGTGGAAGCGGTCGTCGCCGGACGTCCAGAACTCGAGCGCCCCGAGCCAGATCCGATAGCCGCCCCAGCCTTCGGGTCGCGGCACCGGAGCGGACGCCGGGTAGCGGTCCTCGAGCGCACGCAGCCGCGGGCCGAGCCCGTCGGCCGGCAGTTCGCTGCTCTGCTCGCTTGCCCAGGCGTTGAGCTGGCTCGCCCGCGGACGGCCAGCGAAATAGGCGTCGCTTTCGGTTGCCGGCGAGCGCCGCACGATACCTTCGAGCCGCAGCTGGCGGCCGGCATGTGGCCAGTAGAGCGCGCCGGCGGCACGCGGGTTGCGGACGAGCTCTGCGCCCTTGCGGGACGCATAGTTAGAGTAGAAAACGGCGAAACCGGCGTCGACGTCGAGTTCCTTCAGCAGCACGAAGCGGCAGCCTGGCTGCCCGGTGCCGTCCGCGGTCGCGAGCGACATCGCCCACGGGTTGTGGTCCACCGCCGCCGCGGCCTCCTCGAGCCAGGCGCGGGCGAGCGGCAGGGGATCGGGCGGCGCGACCGGTGCGGATGCCATGCTGGCGTTACTCGAGCGCCTCTGCGTGAAATGCGATGTGCTCGCCGATGAACGTGCCGACAAAGAAGTAGCCGTGATCGTAGCCGGCGCGTTCCCGATACTCGAGCTTCTGGCCGGAGGCCTCGGCGGCTGCGCGCAGATCGCCGGGGCGCAATTGATCGAGAAACGGGTCGGCGCCGCCCTGATCTACGAGCAGTGTGTGCCGGGAAGGCATCCGCCGTACGACCGACGCCGCGTCGTAATCGTCCCACCCGGTGCGGTCGTCGCCGAGATAGGCGGTCAGCGCGTCCTGGCCCCAGGCCGAGGCGCCGGCGCTCGAAATCGGCGCGAATGCCGATATCGAGCGATAGGCGTCGGCATTTCTGAGGCCGATCGTCAGCGCGCCGTGGCCACCCATCGAATGGCCGCTGATCGACTTGCGCGCCGGGTCGACAGGCAGGTTCGCGTTCACGACCGCCACCAGCTCCGACGCGATGTAGTCGTACATGCGATAGTGCGCCGCCCACGGTGCCTGCGTCGCATTCACGTAGAATCCCGCGCCGCTGCCCACGTGCATCTGCTCATCTTCCCCGGCGATTTCGACGCCGCGCGGGCTCGTGTCCGGGATGATCAGCGCGATGCCGGCCTCGGCTGCGTACCGCTGAGCGCCCGATTTGACGCTGAAATTCTCTTCGGTGCAGGTCAGGCCGGAGAGCCAGTAGAGGGCCGGCACGGAGGCCGACTCGGCCTGCGGCGGCACGAAGGCGGCGAACTGCATATCGCAGTCGCAGACGTCCGACCGATGCCGGTAGGTGATCTGTCGTCCGCCGAAGCAGCGTGCCTCGCTGACCGTTTCGAGTTTCATTGTCGATCGTTCTCCCGTTCGATGCCTGCTGTCGAATTCTTTGCCGCGACTGCCGTGCCCGGCGCGCGTCTTGCGTCACTGTCCTGACGCGAGTACAAAACGACCTCCACGGAGGACGAGATGAAACTGGACGACCTGCGTCGGCAGTTGACGCAGACCGATACGGAACTGATTGCGCTGATCGCAGAAAGACAGCGGATCGTGGCTCAGATCGGCGCGCATAAAATCGAGCACGGCATTCCCACCCGCGATTATGAGCGTGAGCGGGAGGTCTTGAAAGGTGCACGTGCATCGGCGGCCGGGATCGGGCTCGAGCCCGGGGTCGCCGAGGCGATCATGCAGGTTCTGATCCGTTCCTCACTGACCGAGCAGGAGCGAACCCGCGTCGAAGCGTCCGGCAGCGGTGCCGGCAAGCGGGCGCTCGTCATTGGCGGTGCCGGCAAGATGGGCGCCTGGTTCGTCGATTTTCTCGCTTCCCAGGGTTACGCCGTCCAGGTGGCCGATCCGGCGGCGGACGGCCCCGGTGCCGTTGGCGACTGGCAGGCACTGGATGTCGATCACGATCTCGTCGTCGTTGCAACGCCGATCGAGCGCGCAAGCGCCGTGCTCGACGAGCTGGCCGAGCGGCGTCCGGCGGGGCTGATCATCGACATCGGCAGCCTGAAAACGCCGTTGCGCGGGGCACTGTCGCGGCTCGCGGCCGCCGGCTGCCGAGTGAGCTCGATACACCCGATGTTCGGGCCGGATACGCAGCTGCTATCGGGCCGGCACGTCATTTTCGTCGATGCGGGCAGTCCGCAGGCGACGCGGGAAGCCCGTGCGATCTTTGCCTCGACGATGGCGGAGCTGACGGAAATGAGCCTCGAAGAGCACGACCGGCTCATTGCCTATGTGCTCGGCCTGTCACACGCGCTGAATGTCGCATTCTTTACCGCGCTGGCCGCGAGCGGCGAGCTCGTTCCGCGACTCAAGAACATGTCGAGCACCACGTTCGATGCGCAGCTCGAGGTTGCGAGCCTCGTCGCCAACGACAACCCCCGACTCTACTTCGAAATCCAGCAGCTGAACGAGTACGGGGAGACGTCGCTGCAAGCGCTGAAGCTGGCCACCGAGCGTGTGCTCGACCTCGTGGCCACGGGCGACGAAGATGGCTTCGTGGAACTGATGAGCGCCGGCCGCCGCTATCTCGAGAAGGACGGCTGACCGGCTATGGTGGATCTGATCGACCAGCAGGGGTTCCGCTCCAATGTCGGCATCATCCTGCTAGATCCGGATTGCCATGTGCTGATTGCCGGCCGACGCGGCCGGTCGGGCTGGCAGTTTCCACAGGGCGGCATACAGCCGTCCGAGTCGCCGGAGCAGGCGATGTATCGGGAGCTGCACGAGGAGGTCGGGCTGTCGGAAGCCGATGTCGAGCTTACGGGCGTGACCAGTGACTGGCTGCACTACCGGCTGCCGGATCGCTTCGTCAGACACGAAAGTAAACCGCTTTGCATCGGCCAGAAGCAGCGCTGGTTTCTGCTCAGGCTCCTGACCGACGCCGGCAAGCTGCGCTGCGATGCAACCGACACGCCGGAGTTCGACCGATTTCAATGGGTCGATTACTGGCGGCCGGTCAAGGAAGTCATCTACTTCAAGCGTCACGTTTATGTCCGGGCACTCGCGGAACTAGGCCCGCTGGCCTTCCCGGGCGACGGGCCGCCTCCGCGCCCGGCCTGGTGGCCCAGACGCTGGGTCCGGATGCTGGACTGAATGGCTGTGAACCCGATCGCTGAGCGGCCCCGGGCGCGCTGTCACAATGGGCCGTTGCCGGTCGAACGTCGCGATGGTTGAGACACGCTCCAGATTTTCGCTGCCTCTGCTGCTCGGTGTCGGGCTGATCGCGGCTGCCTGTCTGTATCTGAGCTTCGAGCTTGGCCGCTATCAGGCCGGCTACTCGTTGTTCGACGAACGTGAGCGGATCGACGCGCTGGTCGAGGCAATCGGCGAGCGGGATTCTCAGATCGAGGCCCTGGAGCGGCAGATTGCGATCCTGGAGACATCGGGCGACATCGATGCCGAGACCTACTCGGCAGTCGAAGCGCAGTTATCGGACCTGCAGGGGCAGATTCAGGGACTCGAGGAACAGCTTGCGTTCTATCAGGGAATCGTCGCGCCGGGCGACGGGGCGTCCGGGCTCAGAATTCAGAACGTCGAGATTGCCAGTTCCGGCGCAGGGGTGCACACGTTGCAGCTGCTGCTGGTGCAGTCTATCGTACACAACGAGCGCGTCACGGGTAGCGTGCGGCTACGGATCAGCGGCACCCGAGATGACACGGCGGTTACCGTGGGGCTCGACGAGCTGGCGCCGGCCGGAGAGGCGAGCGCGATCCCGTACGGGTTCCGCTACTTTCAGAGCATCGAGCAGGACCTCGCGTTGCCGGAAGGTCTCGTGCCGGAGCAGCTCGAGGTGGAGATTCAGCCTGATCGACCGCGTGGCGACGCGGTGACGCAGGTTTTTCAGTGGGCACAGATTCAGGGTAACTGATCGGCCACGGCGGGCCGGTTGCCAGAGGACGGCGAATGTTTGGAAAAAAACACGATAAGCAGCAAAGACAGGCGAGGCCGCACAAGCAGCCGAAGCAGGCGGCCATCAGCACGCTGGTCGGTCCGCAGACGCGGGTTCACGGTGACGTCGAGTTCACGGGCGGCTGTCTCGTGGACGGCTATGTCAAGGGCAACGTGAAGTCGGTCGACGATGCCGGCGCGACGCTGACGATCAGCGAGCGCGGCACCGTCGAAGGCGCGGTGCGCGTACCGAACGTTTTCCTGAACGGCACCGTGCGTGGCGACGTCATTGCCGTGAATCGCGTCGAGCTCGGACCGGAGTCGCGCGTGATCGGGAACGTGCAGTATCGTCTGATCGAAATGGCCATCGGGGCCGAGGTCAACGGCAAGCTCATCCACGAGAGCGAGTCGGCGCCGGAACCGGAAACTCGACCGGCCGAAGCGGACGTCGTCGAGCCTATTCGCAGCGTCAACGCTGTCGGGGAGTAGCAGATGTCAGAGCCAACCTGGGAGGGCAGCGAGGCGGCCCTCAATTTCACCGACGCGGCGGCACGCAAGGTCGGGCAACTGATCGAGGACGAAGGCAATCCGTCACTGAAGCTGCGCGTCTACATTCAGGGCGGCGGGTGTTCCGGATTCCAGTACGGCTTCACGTTCGACGAGGAAGTACAGGACGGCGACACCAGCGTCGAGAATGGCGGCGTGACGCTGCTGGTCGATCCGCTCAGCGCGCAGTATCTGACCGGCGCCGAGATCGACTACCGCGAAGACCTGTCCGGCGCGCGCTTCATCATCAGAAACCCGAATGCCACGACTACCTGTGGCTGCGGGTCGTCATTTTCGGTCTGAGAGGCTCCGCGCTCCGTCAACGTGTCGTCGGCTCCCGATTCAGCGCTCGACAGCGACCCCGATGCGGTCATCGCTGCGGTAGACCTCGGCTCCAACAGTTTCCACATGGTCGTTGCGCGCGACCGCCATGGTCAGCTCGAGATCATCGACCGGTTGCGCGAGATGGTACGCCTCGCTTCGGGCCTGACGCGCACAGGGCGGCTGGACCCGGCGAGTCAGGAGCGGGCGCTCGATTGCCTGCGTCGTTTCGGCCAGCGGCTGCGCGACATGCAGGCGTACCAGGTCCGCGTCGTCGGCACGAATACGCTGCGCAAAGCGCAACGATCTTCGGAATTTCTCGAGGCCGCCGAGGCCGCCATCGGCCATCCGGTCGAGGTCATCTCCGGCATCGAAGAGGCGCGCCTGATCTATCAGGGCGTGAGCCACAGTGTCGAGTCCTCGGATGAACAGGATCTCGTCGTCGATATCGGCGGCGGCAGCACCGAGCTGATCATCGGGCGTGGTTATGACCCGCTGCGCCTCGAGAGCCTGTGGCTCGGCTGCGTCAGTCTCAGCAGCCGCTGTTTCGATGACGGCCGACTGTCGGCCAAGCGTTTCGCGAAGGCCAGGCTCGCGGCCCGCCTGGAGCTTCGCCCGATCGTAACGTCGTTTACTCGTTCCGGATGGAGCCGCGCGATCGGTTCCTCCGGGACGATTCGCGCCGCCTCCCGCGTCGTTCGGGAGCTCGGGGCCAGCGACGGGACTTTGACTGCACCGGCGGTCGAGAAAGCCATCGAAGCGATGATCGCAGCGCGCCGGATCGACGCGCTTGCATTGCCGGGGCTCGGTCCCGATCGAACGCCAGTGTTTCCCGGCGGCGTCGCGATTCTGGTCGAGGTGCTCGCGAATCTCGACATCGAGGCGATGGTCGTCAGTGACGGCGCGCTGCGCGAAGGCCTGCTCTACGACATGCTCGGTCGGCGCCACCACCACGACGCCCGGGAGCGCACGATCCGGGCCATGCAGGCCAAGTTTCACATCGACGAAGGGCAGGCGCAGCGGGTCGACGCGACGGCCGCTCACCTGCTGTCGACGGTCGCCGGCCGCTGGGGGCTCGACGACCCGCGCCACGCGCAGCTGCTGAGCTGGGCCGCGCGGCTGCACGAGGTGGGGCTCGACATCGCGCATTCGAAGTATCACCTGCACGGCGGTTATCTGCTCGCGAACGCCGACCTGTCCGGTTTCACCTGGACCGAGCAGCAACTGCTGGCGCTGCTGGTGGCGAATCATCGCCGCAAGCTCGATGAGGCGGGTCTGCACTCGGCGCCGGAGGAATGGCGCACGCCGATCTTTCGTCTGACGGTCCTGCTCCGGCTCGCCGTGCTGCTGCATCGGGGCAGAAGCGCGGAGCCGCTCCCGCCGCTGCGGCTCGTCGCAGACGAGCAGCGCCTCGGCTTGTGGCTGGATGATCGCTGGTTTGCCGACAATCCGCTGACCGACGCGGATCTGTCGCAGGAACGTGACTATCTCTCGAGTTGTGACTTCGAATTGGTCGTCGCGACCGAACCGTTTACGGGGCCGACTCCGCAAGCGACCTGAGCAGCGCGTCCTGAGCCGAGGTCGCTTCGCCGTCGTCCGAGCGGATCAGGCTGTAAGTGCCGTCGGCGTCGAGGTTCCAGGCCTGGGAATCGTCGGCGAGGTAGACATCGAGATCCGAGATCAGCCGGCGCTTCAGTTCCGGATCGAGCACCGGAAACATCACCTCGATGCGCCGGAACATGTTGCGGTCCATCCAATCGGCGCTCGCGCAATAGACTTCCTCCTTGCCGGCGTTGTGGAAGTAGTAGCAGCGTGTGTGCTCCAGGAAACGGCCGACGATCGAGCGAACGCGGATGTTCTCGGAGACACCCGGAATGCGCGGACGCAGCGCGCAGATCCCGCGTACGATCAGGTCGATGTAGACCCCGGCGTTCGATGCTTGGTAGAGCGCCGCGATCATCGCAGGCTCAATCAGTGCGTTGACCTTGACGATGATGTGTCCCGTGCCACCACTCTGGGCGTTTCGGGCTTCGCGGCGGATCATCTCGATCAGGCGATCGTGCAGCGTGAAGGGGGACTGGCTCAGTAGTGCGAGCGGCTCGGTCTTCATCAGGCTCGTGAGCTGCATGAAGACTTCGTGCACGTCACGGCCGATCTGCTCGTTCGTGGTCAGAAGCCCGTAGTCGGTGTACGCGCGGGCCGTCTTCGGATGGTAGTTGCCGGTCCCGAGATGGACGTAGCGTCGCAGCCAGCCGCCTTCGCGGCGCACGACGAGAATCATCTTGCAGTGGGTCTTGTAGCCGACGACGCCGTAAACGACATGGGCGCCGGCTTCCTGCAGCTTGCTCGCGAGCTCGATGTTCGCCGCCTCGTCGAAGCGGGCGCGAAGCTCGATCATGACCGTGACTTCCTTGCCGGCCTTCGCGGCCGAGACGAGGCTTTCGATCAGCGGCGAATCCGGCGTCGTCCGGTAAAGCGTCTGCTTGATAGCGAGGACGTCCGGGTCGCTCGCCGCGCGGTAGACGAAGTCCATCACCGGCGAGAACGACTCGAACGGGTGGTGCAGCAGGATGTCGCGCTCCGCCATCGCCTCGAAGATGTTCGAGCTCAGAAGCGCCTTCGGCACGCCCGGCGTGAACGGAGGAAACTTCAGATCGTTGCGCTCGACGAGGTCGTAAACAGCCAGCAGCCTGTTCAGGTTCACCGGCCCCGACACGCGGTACAGGTCCTGCTCGGTAAGCTCGAAGTGCCGTAGCAGATATTCGGCCTCGTCCTCCGGGCACTCGTGGGCGACCTCGAGGCGCACCTCGTCGCCGTAGCGCATCTCGAACAGCTCGCCTTCGAGCGCCCGCATCAGATCATCGACGTCTTCGTCGTCGACATAGAGGTCGCTGTTCCGCGTCACGCGAAACTGGTAGCAGCCGACGATTTCGATGCCCGGCATCAGCTGGCCGATGAACGCGTGAATGATCGACGACAGAAACACGAACGATGATCCGGCGCCCGCGCACATTTCCGGCGGCAGCGGAATCACGCGCGGCAGCGAGCGGGGCGCCTGGACGATCGCCCGGCGGCATTCGCGGCCGAAAGCGTCGCGACCCTTCAGCGTCACGATGAAGTTCAGGCTCTTGTTCAGGATTCGGGGCAGCGGCCTGGTCGGGTCGAGTGTCGTCGGGCTCAGCACCGGAACGATCTCGCTGCGGAAATGCGACTCGAGCCAGCTGCGAACCTCGGTCGTCCAATCGTCGCGCCGGACGAATTCGATACCTTCATCCCGGAGGCGGGGAATCAGCTCGTCGTTGAGGAGGCGGTACTGCTCGTGGACCAGCTCACGGGTCGAAGCGGCGATCCGGTCGAGCACTTCGGCGGGCGGCAGGTTGTCCGGGCCGGCAGGTGTCGAGCTGACCTCGACACGCTGCTTGAGACCTGCCACGCGAATCTCGAAGAATTCGTCCAGATTCGTAGACGAGATACACAGAAATTTGAGTCGCTCGAGCAGCGGCAGGCGGTCGTCCATCGCCTGCCTGAGCACACGCTTGTTGAACTCGAGCTGGGACAGCTCGCGATTGATGTAGTAATCCGGGTGCTGGAGGTCGAGAGCTTGCACGACATCGGCCGATCTAGGGCGTGTCGCGCGAGTATATCCCCCCGAGCATTGCGCCTTGGCGGGCGCCGGTCACAGTCGGAACATTGCCCGCGATTCCATGCAGTCTGGCGTGAGCGAGCCAGGCAAAAGCCGCGCCTTCGACCCAATCGGGCTCGAGGCCGAGCTGTGTGGTCGTTGTGACCGTACCGTCGTGCACGGCCGCCAGCCGTTCGAGCAGGAAGCCGTTGTGGGCGCCGCCACCGCAAACGATCAGACTCGCGGCCGAAAGTTGCGACTCTGTTACGGCCGACGTCAGCGTCACCACCGTAACTTCTGCGAGAGTGGCCTGGACGTCGGCATCGGCCGGGCCCGCCGGCATTTGCCCCGCGAGGCCGGCAAGGTGCCGGTCGAGCCACTCGGCGTGAAAGCGCTCCCGCCCGGTGGATTTCGGCGGTTCGAGCGCGAAGTACGGATCGGCCAGCATGCTCTCGAGCAGCGCCGGAACCGGCGTGCCGCTCGCCGCCCAGCGACCGTCGCGGTCGAACGGTTCCTGTAGGCAGCGCTCGATCCAGAGATCCATCAGCGTGTTGCCGGGACCCGTGTCGAAGCCGGTCGGCGCGCGATCCGGCACGAGGGTCGTTACGTTCGCGATGCCCCCGATATTGGCGATGACGCGCGCTTCGTCCGGATCGCTGAAGAGCCATGCGTGGAAGGCCGGGACCATCGGCGCGCCCTGACCCCCGAGGGCCATGTCCATCGCGCGTATGTCGCCGACGGTCGTGATGCCCGTGAGCGCGGCCACCGTGCTCGCATCGCCAAGCTGCATCGTAAAGGCTTCGTCGCCATCCGGCGCATGAAAGACCGTCTGGCCGTGATGGCCGATCGCGTCGATCTCGCTGCGATCGCGACCCGACTCCGCGATTGTCGTCAGCGCGCACTCGGCGAAGAACCGGCCGCAGGCGACATCGAGCGCGCCGATCTCGGCGAGGCTGGCCTGCGGCGCGCGAATCAGCGACTCGACTCGATCTCGCAGAGCCGGCGGGTAAGCGTGCGTTCGGGCGGCGACGATCTCGCATCGTCGATCGCCGAAATCGGCCAGCACGCAGTCGACACCATCGACGCTCGTTCCGGAGATCATTCCGAGGTAGAGGTTGGACATCCCGTTGGCCTGCCGGACGTGCCGCGCGTCGCGCCTTTACCCGGGCTCGTCGGTACGGCGTTGATCGATAGTTCCTGGTCGCGTGCGCCGCTCAGTTGATGTTCGACGCGAGAGGTTCGGTGACGTAGAGGTCGAGCTGCTGCCACAGCGACGCGGTGCTCGAGAGAAAGTCGTCGTGCTGCTCGGCCGGGACGGGCTCCGCTGGCGGCAGCGGTACAGTGCGAGGATTGCGGTGTACGCCATCCAGGCGATATTCGTAATGCAGATGCGGCCCCGTTGCGAGCCCCGACTGGCCGACGTAACCGATGACATCGCCCTGCCGGACTCGTGTGCCCTGACGAAACTTTCCGAAGCGCGACAGATGGCCATAGAGCGTCGTGATGCCGCCACCATGCTGGATCACCACGGCGTTGCCGTACCCGCCGTTGCGGCCCCGCGTGCGAATCGTGCCGTCGCCGGCCGCCATCACAGGCGTACCGGTCGGTGCGGCGTAGTCGACGCCGCGATGCGCGCGGATGGTATTCAGGACCGGATGCCGGCGATTCGGGTTGAAGTTGGAGCTGATACGCGTGAACTCCACCGGTGCACGCAGGAAGGCCTTCTGGACGCTGCGCCCATCCGGGGAGAAGTAGCCTTCCTCGCCGTCCGGCCCGACGTAGCGCGCAGCCCGGAACGACTCGCCCCGGTTGACGTATTCGGCCGCGACGATATGGCCGTCGCGCAGCTTCACGCCCTCTCGCCAGCGCTCCTCATAGATGACGGTAAACGTGTCGCCGACGCGCGGGTCCAGAATGAAGTCGATATCCCACTGAAAGATATGCCCCATTCTGATGACGAGATCCTCGGTGAGGCCGGCCTGCATGCCGGACTCGAACAGCGACGTCGAGATGACGCCGCTGGCCGTCGTCAGACGCGTGTCGAGCGGCAGCTCGACCGTGTTCGCTTCGAAGCCCGAGTCGGCGCGCGTGATCAGCAGCTCCTCGGTCAGGCTCAATTCGCGGCGCAGCGTCAGAACCTCGCCCTCGTCGTGAACGATTCTGATCTCGTCGCCCGGCAGCAGCCTGGCGAGCGTGTGGCCTGCATCCGGCAGAGCGACCATTGCTGCCAGGTCGGCGGTGCTCAGGCCGTTGCGTCGGAACAAGCGGTCCAGTGAGTCGCCGCGGCGAATCTCGATCTCGATCGCTTCGCCGATCGACGCCGCGGCGGTGGCTTGAAGGTCGGCGCTGATCGATGCGGCCTCGGCGCTGGCGGACTCGCGGTCGATCGCTGCAGGTTCCGGCGCCGGCACGACCACCTCAGCGAGTGCAAGGGTGGTCGCGTTGACGACCGGCTCCACCGGCGCGGCAGTGGCGCGCGCGACCTGCGAGTCGGATCGCTCGGCCAGCAGCACGACGCCGACGAGCAGCAGGGGAACGATCAGGCCCACGACGAACCAGGGCCAGTGACGTGGACTGGTGCCGGCTTCGGGCTGGGGTTCGTTGTAGTCGTGGCGTACGCCACCTGGATACGACTTCACGTGCTACCTGCGCTGCAAGCCGCGCTTAATTTAACGATAAGCGATATGCGGGTCAAAGCGCTGAGAACCAGTCGCGATTGTCGCAGCCGGCCCGTCGCGTTGCCGAAGATCGGCATCCATCTGATAATCCGCCGCGCGGCACGTTGTCGCGCCGGGCATCTGATGATCGACACAACGGAACAACTGGCCGAGCTAACGCGCGGCACCGAAGACGTGTTGCGTCTCGACGAGCTGATCGCGC